>NZ_UNRG01000003.1 GCF_900537115.1 Arthrobacter sp. Alg241-R88 | reverse complement strand
GTCCCAGTGTGGCCGGTCACCCTCTCAGGCCGGCTACCCGTCGTCGCCTTGGTAAGCCATTACCTCACCAACAAGCTGATAGGCCGCGAGTCCATCCAAAACCACAAAAAGCTTTCCACCCCCCACCATGCGATGAGGAGTCATATCCGGTATTAGACCCAGTTTCCCAGGCTTATCCCAGAGTTAAGGGCAGGTTACTCACGTGTTACTCACCCGTTCGCCACTAATCCCCGGCGCAAGCACCGGATCATCGTTCGACTTGCATGTGTTAAGCACGCCGCCAGCGTTCATCCTGAGCCAGGATCAAACTCTCCGTTGAAGTAAAACAAAAACAGAAACCACCAGGAAACCACGGGAAAACGCGGCAACCAGACAGCAAAAATTTGAAACCAGCTGTAAAAACCAGACCACCCACAGGGGCGGGCAGCCCGGCAAATTCAACCAATTCATAAAACAAATCGGTATCAACAAACTTGGCACACTATTGAGTTCTCAAACAACAGACACATTCGAATATTCCCGAAACAATTCACTCAGTGAATTTCTATTTCGTATTTCTTCGCTGCGATGTTTCAATGCTATTTCATTCATTTTCACTTTGCAAATCCGGTTGTTTTCCCGGAATTCACTCGGTGGAATCAATCCGCCCATCATAAAGTGAAGCATTTCTTCAGGCCGGCGCTTTCGCACACAGTGAAGTTGCTTCACTTTTTGTTGGGGGTCGGTCGCTATTTTTCCGCTTCAGCGGCGGCGACTCAAATGACATTACACGCTCCCCCGCGGCCGTGCAAATCGGCTGCGGAAGAGCGTGCAAAGTGTCCCGCGATGGGCTAGGGAACCAGTACTTCCACCGTGGCGAGGTTCTTCTTTCCGCGGCGCAGGAGCAGGTACTGCCCGTGCAACAGCTCCGATTCCGGGATCACCGCTTCAGGATCGGATACCTTCTCGTTGTTAACGTATGCCCCGCCTTCGCCAACAGTGCGGCGGGCGGCGGATTTGCTTTCCGAAAGTCCGGAGGCAACCAACAGGTCAACAATTCCCATGGCATCCACCTGCACGGTGGCAGAAGGAAGTTCGGATGTGGCCGCTTGCAGCGTCGGCTTGTCCAGCGCCGCCAGGTCACCGTTGCCGAAGAGCGCAGCCGAAGCCGCGATGACCTTCTCGGTGGCCTCCACTCCATGGACAAGGGACGTCACTTCGAAGGCAAGCTTCCGCTGGCCCTCGCGGGCAAACGGGCGTTCGGCAACTGCCGTTGCGATCTCCTCAATTTCGGCCCGGCTAAGGAAGGTAAACACCTTCAACCGGTCCACCACATCGGCATCGGCTGTGTTGAGCCAGAACTGGTAGAAGGCGTACGGGCTGCACATGCCGGCGTCGAGCCAGATGGCGTTGCCCTCGCTCTTCCCGAACTTGGTCCCGTCCGAGTTGGTGATCAAGGGCGTACCCAGGGCGTGGACGCTCTTGCCCTCCACCTTGCGGATCAGTTCGGTCCCACTGGTGAGGTTGCCCCACTGGTCCGAACCGCCGGTCTGGAGCATGCAGCCGTAATCACGGCACAGCTGGAGGTAGTCCATGCCCTGCAGGATCTGGTAGCTGAACTCCGTGTAGCTGATGCCCTCGTCCGAGTTCAGCCGGGAAGCCACAGCGTCCTTGCGCAGCATGGTGCCAACACGGAAGTGCTTGCCCACCTCACGCAGGAAGTCGATGGCACTTAATGGTGCAGTCCAGTCAAGGTTGTTGACCATCTGCGCTGCATTGTCGCCCTCAAAGCTGAGGAACCGGCGGACCTGGGCCTGAAGGTATCCCACCCATTCCGCAACGGTGTCCTTGGTGTTCAAGGTGCGCTCGGCTGTGGGTCGGGGGTCACCGATCATGCCGGTGGAACCACCCACCAGTCCGAGGGGCTTGTGACCGGCAAGCTGCAGCCGCCGCATCACGAGCAGCTGGACCAGGTTGCCCAGGTGCAGGCTCGGCGCGGTGGGATCGAAGCCGCAATAGTACGTGACCGGCCCGCCGGCGAGGAGCTTTTCCAGCTCTGCTTCGTCCGTGGAGACGTGGACCAGTCCACGCCACTTCAGTTCCTGCCAGATATTGGCGAAAGTGGGGTCGTTCTGCTGCGATTCGAGGCTGTTGAGTTCTGACACGCCTTCTAAGTTAGCAGTATTACCCCGCACCGGCGCCGGGTGGACGGAACCGGCGCCGGCCCCTGAACGGGCCGGCACCAATCGAGGAAGCTCAGCGCTTGATGCCTGCCGGCACGGGATCCGAAGCAATGAGCCGCAGGCGCTGGGTGGCGCGCGTCATGGCAACGTACAGATCCCCCACCTTGCCGTGCTCATGGTTCAGCATGGTGGCGGGCTCCAGCACCACCACGCCGTCGAACTCCAGGCCCTTGGCCTCGCGCGGGCTGATGACCACGATGTCCTGCTCATAGCTGCCGGCACCGTTGCCAATGCGGCGGCCGTACTCGGCGCGCAGGGCGGCGGCAGCCTCCGGCAACAGGGGGCCATCCGCGATAACGGCCAGCAGGCCGCCGTCGAGCGCTTCCAACTCCTCCGGCAGAACTTCCACCAGGCGGCTGACCACCTGTCCCGGATCCACCTCGTCGATGACGGGCGACCAGCGCCCCTCCCGCACGGCCTTGGGTGCGGAGACTACGAGTCCGGCCGCGTTGGCCATCCGCACAGCCGCTTCTGCAATCTGTGACGGGGTGCGGTAGTTGACTGTCAACTCCTCCAGCTGCCAGCGGTCGCCGAACATCGGGGCAAGCGCGCCCTGCCATGAATTGGCACCCGCCACCGAGCTCGTCTGCGCGATGTCACCAACAATCGTGAAGGACTTCAGGGGGCAACGGCGGACCAGCAGGCGCCACTGCATGGGCGAGAGCTCCTGCGCCTCGTCCACCACAATGTGGCCAAAGGCCCAGGTGCGGTCGCTGGTGGCACGCTCGGCAGCGGTCAGCCGCGCTTCCTGTTCCTGGTTTTGCTCGGCCAGCTCCTCGGCGGACATCAGGGGATCCACGCCGGCAGCCTCCATGTTCACCAGGGTCTGCTTGGCGTTGGCAAGGTCGCGGGCCCTGTCGTGCTCCTGCTGCGCGAGGCCGCGCCCGGCTGCCGGGTCCAGCTCACCGAGCAGTTCGGCAGCTTCGTCCAGCAGGGGCACATCGGACTCGGTCCAGGGGGCGTCGGCGGGACGCTGCAGCAGTGCCCGCTCAGCCGCAGACAGGTGGGGGGTGCAGAATTCAAGCACCGCCGGCTTGCTGAACAGCTCCGAGATCAGCTTTTCGGGCGTCATGGGCATCCAGCAGAGGTTGAGGGCGATCCGCACATCACGGGCGGTGCGGACATCCTCGGCAAGGTAGGAGCGGTCAGCGTTGTTGCCGATGTTCCCGGCTTCCACCAGCTCGGTCATCTGTTCTGTGAGTTCGCGCAGCAGGATCTTGACGAATGTCACCCGGGCCTCGTTGTGCGGCTTGCCGGTGGAACGGGCACGCTCGCGGGCACGCCGGACTTGGCGCGGCGTCAGCACGAGCTTGCGGCCGTCCACTTCCAGGATCCGGTCTTCAGCGGGAATCCGTTGCCGGTTGGCCACGGCGTTGGCCACCACGGCAGCCATGTCCAGGCGGCCTTTGATGGCGGCAACGTCGGCGTCGGGTTCCGGCACGGCGTTGATGCCGGGCATCAGCCGGCCCACGCTGGCCATCACGACGCCGGTCTCCCCCAGGGAGGGCAGCACCCGTTCGATGTACTTCATAAAGGACGACGACGGGCCCACCAGCAGCACGCCCGCGGACTTGAGCCGGTCCCGGTGGGTGTAGAGCAGGTAGGCGGCCCGGTGCAGTGCCACGGCCGTCTTGCCGGTGCCGGGCCCGCCCTGCACCACCACGGCGCCCGAGATGGAGGACCGGATGATTCGGTCCTGTTCGGACTGGATGGTGCTGACGATGTCCGACATCCGGCCCGTGCGCCGGGAATTCAGCGCGGCCAGCAGGGCGCCCTCGCCCTGCAGCGATTCGTTGTCCGCCAGCATGTCCGCGTCCAGGACATCGTCCTCGATGGCCTTGACCTCCCGGCCCTGCAGGATCAGGTGGCGGCGGCGGCGGACGCCCTGCCGGTCGAAGGCCGTTGCCTGGTAGAAGTGCCCGGCTTCGGGCGCGCGCCAGTCAACCATCAGCCGCTGCAGGTCCTCAGTGGTGAGGCCGATGCGTCCGATGTACTGCGCTTCCCCGGAGTCAAGGTCCAGGCGGCCAAAGACCAGCCGGTCATCCACGGCATCCAGCTGAGCCAGGCGGTCCTCGTACAGAGCCGCGAAAGCGTCGCGCTCGGAAACGTTCTGCATGGTGCCCACAGCCCCTGCCCTGCGGACCTGCGCAAGCTGCTTGCGCTTTTCCTCGCGGAGCTCCTCCAGCCGGGCATACAGGCCGGCAACATAGTCCCGTTCGTGGGCCAAATCGGCGTCGAGCATTTAACGTTCCCCTATCGCAAAAGACAGACCGTCCATTCTACAACCATTTCCGTTAACGCTGGCGAAACGGTGCCGGCCTCGGCTTGGCCGCCTTGTACTTGGAGACAGTAGGGTCCCCGGTGATCCAGAAACGCCAGGCGTATTGCTCGGATCCGCCAACACCGGAAACCCCCACCCGCGGACCGGAACTGACCTCCGTAACCGGCCTATCGGGGAGCGACAGCGCAAAAGGGGGCGTCAAAGCGTCGCGGCCGCTGTACGCGGTTGTCAGGCCCAGGGCCTTGGCCAGCCGGGCCGGGCCGCTTGCCAAGTCGGCAGGATTTTTCGATGTGGGCCGGCGGTGCTGTGCGAGCTCCAGGCCCTCCACGATCTCCCCCGCACGCAGCAGCAAAGCGGAAGCCACACCGGCCGGGCCGCACACGATGTTCGTGCAGTGGTGCATCCCATAGGTGAAGTAAACGTACAGGTGCCCGGCGGGGCCGAACATCGGGGCGTTCCGTGGCGTGGGGCCGCGGTATGTGTGTGAGCCGGGATCGGGGTGCAGGGAATCCTCGGGCCCCAGGTAGGCCTCCACTTCGGTGAGCCTGACGGACACCCGTCCCTCCCTCGAATCATGGGTCAGGACAGCCCCCAGCAGCATCGGTGCCAGGGTGCGGGCATCGCCCGAGAGGAATTCCCGCAGCGGTTCCCGGGCCTGCGAGGGACTTCTGCTCATGGCCAGACTCTATCCAAAACCGGCAGCAATACCTGACGCAACGCCAAAAAGGCGCCCCACGGCCATGTCCGATTTCCGCTAGCCCGCCTCCTCCACTGCTGGCAGGATGGAGGAATGGACTTCTGGCAGCGCTACCGGGCAATAGACGCCCGGGACACCCGGTTCGACGGGCAGTTCTACACTGCCGTGCGGACCACCGGCATCTACTGCCGCCCGTCGTGCCCGGCCAGGACTCCCAAGGCTGCGAACGTCACCTTTTACGAGACCTCAGCAGCGGCCCACGACGCCGGCTACCGGGCCTGTAAACGCTGCCTGCCTGAGGCTGTGCCTGGAACGCCTGCCTGGAACGTGCGGCAAGACATCGCGGGGCGTGCTATGCGCCTGATCAATGACGGCGTGGTGAACCGGGACGGCGTTGATGGCCTGGCCGCCCGCCTTGGCTATTCCTCCCGACAGCTGAACAGGATCCTCAGCCAGGAACTGGGCGCCGGGCCCCTGTCGCTCGCCCGGGCCGGCCGCGCCCAGACGGCACGCACGCTGCTCGTATCCACTTCCATGAAGCTCGCTGACGTCGCCTTCGCGGCAGGCTTCAGCAGCGTCCGCCAGTTCAACGAGACCATGGTGGAGGTCTTCGACCTGACCCCCAGCGCGCTCCGCGCCGCCAGGCATCCGAAAGCCCCCGCCGGCTCTACCGCCCTCACCCTCAGCCTCCCCTACCGCGAGCCCTTCGACCCCGGCGTTTTCACTTTCCTGGCGGTCCGTGCCCTCCCGGGGATCGAGGCCGGAACCCCAACCTCGTACGCCCGCACGCTGCGGCTTCCCCAGGGCGACGCGCGCTTCAGGGTCGAGTACGACGCCGGCACCCCCGGACGGCCGCTGACCCTCACCATTGGTGCGGTGGACCTTCGGGACCTTCCGGCCCTGTTGAGCCGCGTCCGGCGGCTGTTCGATCTGGATGCGGATCCGGTGGCCATCGACGGCGCACTGGCGGAAGACCCCAGGCTGGCCGCTGCAGTGGCCGGCACTCCCGGCATCAGGATGCCCGGAGCGCTGGACCCGGCCGAAATGCTGATCAGGGCCATGGTCGGCCAGCAGATCACCGTGGCTGCCGCGCGGACCGCCCTGACCCAGCTTGCCGCCGTCGGAAGCTCAAGCCGAAGCCCGGGCGAGGGCCTGGACCGGATGTTTCCCACCCCCGCCGAAATCACCGCCGACGGCTGCGCACTTCTGCGGAGCCCCCGGAAACGCATTGAGGCCCTCCGCGCCGCAGCTTCCGCCCTGGCGGATGGCACCCTCGACTTTGGCTATGGCGACGACGTGGCAAGCTTAGGGGCGAAGCTGCTGCCCCTTGCCGGTGTGGGACCCTGGACGGTTGGCTACCTCGCTATGCGTGTCCTCGGTGCGCCGGACGTCTTCCTTGGCAATGACGCGGCCGTGCGGAACGGGATAAAAGCCTTGGACCAGCCTCAGGATTACCTCGGGGGTGGCTCCGGAGGGGCCGGGACTTCCAGCCCGGATTTCCGCGAAGTCAGCCCGTGGCGCTCCTACGCCACCATGCACCTGTGGCGTGCAGCAGCCCATTCCGCCGCCGGCGCGCGTCATGCCACAAGGACGGATGCTCCCACAGCGGGCAGCAGAACACCAGAGAAAGCGATCCGATGAAGGCCCAGTTGCTTCAGATGTCCACTCCGGACGGCCCGTTTACCATCCTTGCCCAGGACGGGGTGGTCCTCTCCAGCGGCTGGACCGAAAAGCCCGGCGACCTGACCGGGCAGATCCATCCGACCCTGCGGCCCGCCACCCTGGAACTGGTCAGCGACCTTGGGGAGATCTCCGCCGCCGTCGAAGCCTTTTACGCCGGGGATCCGGCACCGGCGATGCGGGTCCCCGTTCGGCAAATGTCCGGGCCGTTCCGGGTCCACGCCTGGGACGTGCTGCGCCTGGTCCGGCCGGGATCCCCCGTGACGTACACCGAGTACGCCGGGCTGGCCGGGAATCCCAAGGCTGCCAGGGCGGCTGCCAGCGCCTGCGCCTTCAATGCGGCAGCCCTGTTTGTTCCCTGCCACCGGGTCATCAGGACCGACGGTTCACTGGGCGGATTCCGCTGGGGACTGCCCATCAAGAAGAGCCTGCTGGCCCGCGAAGCCGCCTGATCCTGTTTGGGAGACGGTTAGTCCTGCTTCGGAGTTGGGGTTCCGGCAGGCCATGGCAGCAAGGCCGGCAGGTCCACGCCGTCGGCCGCCGCGGAAGCCCTCAGGCTGCCCAGCGTGGGTTCGCGCCCTGCCAGCCACGCCGCAATATCCGTGATCATCCCGCTGATCACGGTGGATCTGGTGCCGCTGCCGATGCTCACGGGCGGAAGGCCCAGTGGTTGTAGCACCAGTTTGTCGTCGGGCTGGACGCGGGCCGCGAGGAAGTCGAACAGGTGCTCGCAGAACTGCCGGCTCCAGGTTTCCGGTCCCCTGCCCGTGAGCAGGTCGGAGGTGTGGATGACGAGTTCGCGCCAGAGCGCCAGGCCGCCGTCCAGGACAACTCCCCCGCGGTAGGTGATGGGTGCGTACCAGCCCGTGCGGTGGGCGGACGAATCCTTGATGCCGGGCAGCGCATCAAAAGTTTTGATGGCCCGTTCGAGGGCCGCGGTCAGGTCCGCGAGGTGGGTGGCCGCATCGTGCCCGGCGGCCATGTCGATGGCCTTGTTCCGGCCGTCCATGCCGCCGTCGTACAGCTCAATGGTTTCGCCGCGCGCCGCGTACTCGAGCTGCCTGGCCATGGCGTTGGAGATGCCGGTCAGGTGGGCCAGCACGTGGCCCCGCGTCCAGCCGGGCAGGGCGGACGGAGCCTTCACGTCCTCGTCACTGAGCTTGGCGACATCGGAGGCAAGGTCTTCAGCGGCCTTGTGGAGCCCGGCGAGCAGGACTTCGGGTGCGGGAGCTGTCATGGCGCCCATCCTAGCGCCGGGTAAGGCCGTCAGGCCCGAGGCGGTGCCGAACGTGCTCGCCGTCGTTGCTGGCCTGCCAGAATTCATACTCGGCGGGCTGGACTGCGTAGAGCTGCCAGTTCGGGTTGCTGCTGCCGTCCGCCCGCGGCCGTTCCGCCCAATCCCGCGCCGATGCCTCGGCCGACAGTTCAACCACGGGTCCTGCAACCCTGACTTGCCGGCCCAGCGAGGGCCAGTAGAAGTTGAGGGCGGCGTGGGGGTTTGCGCTGAGCTCTTTTCCCTTGCGTGAGGTGCGGGACGTGGCAAAATGCCAGCCGTCGTCGTCGATGTTCTTCAGGATCAGCATCCTCGACGACGGCCGGCCGCTGCCGTCCACGGTGGCAAGGCTGCAGGCGTGTGGCTGGCGTTCCCCCGCGGCCAGGGCCTCGTCCAGCCACTGCCGGAAGAGTTCCCCGGGGTCTGCCGGGGCGCTGGCGGGGTCAAAACCGGGCAGGACGGCCGGGAAGTCGGGCAGCGCGCGGAGTTGCTTGCGGAACGAGTCACTCATGGCGCCATGGTAGCGGCCAGTCCTCGGCGCCAACACCCGACGCTCTCTCACTTAATGGGCATAAACCGGCAACGCTCTCTCACTTTCCCGAAGAAAGTGAGAGAGCGTTGGCCAGAAAGCCGCGTTAACTGAGAGAGCGTTTCAGGCTGCGTACTCCCGCACGCCTGCAAGCGCAGCTTCCAGCGCCACCAGCTGGCGTTCGACGGCGGCCGGGGCCGTACCACCCTGGGAGTTGCGGCTGTTGAGGGAGCCCTCCGTGGACAGGACCGTGCGCACCTCCGGCGTGAGGTGGCCGGAGATGGCTGCGTATTCCTCATCCGTCAGGTCCCACAGCTCTACGCCGCGGGATTCAGCCTGTTTGACGGCCGCACCGGAGAGTTCGTGCGCCTCGCGGAACGGAACGCCCTGCCGGACCAGCCATTCGGCAATGTCCGTGGCCAGCGCGAAGCCCTGCGGAGCCAGCGATTCCATCCGTTCAGTGTTGAACTTCAGGGTGGCGATCATGCCGGAGACGGCCGGAAGCAGCAGTTCCAGGGTGTCGGCGGCATCAAACACCGGTTCCTTGTCTTCCTGGAGGTCGCGGTTGTACGCCAGCGGCAGGCCCTTGAGCGTCGCCAGCAGCCCGGTCAGGTTGCCGATCAGGCGCCCTGCCTTGCCGCGGGCCAGTTCCGCCACGTCCGGGTTCTTCTTCTGCGGCATGATGGACGAACCGGTGGAGTAGGAATCGTGCAGCGTGATGAAGGAGAACTCCTTGGTGGCCCAGAGGATGACCTCCTCGGACACCCGCGAAAGGTCCACGCCGATCATCGAACACACCCAGGCGAACTCGGCGAAGACGTCGCGGGAAGCGGTGCCGTCGATCGAGTTGTGCGATGCGGAAAAGAACCCAAGATCGGCCGCCACTGCTTCCGGGTCCAGCCCGAGCGATGACCCCGCGAGGGCGCCGGACCCGTACGGGGAGACGCCGGCGCGCTTGTCCCAGTCCTGGAGCCGCTGCACGTCGCGCAGCAGCGCCCAGGCGTGGGCCAGGAGGTGGTGGCTGAGCAGCACGGGCTGGGCGTGCTGCAGGTGCGTCCGTCCCGGCATGGCCACGCCGTGGTGGGCCTTGGCCTGCTCCACGAGCGCATCCACGGTGTCCAGGACGCCGCGGGCGATGATCCGGGCGTGGTCGCGCAGGAACATCCGCCCCAGCGTGGCCACCTGGTCGTTGCGGGAACGGCCGGCGCGGAGCTTGCCGCCCAGCTGGGTTCCGGCACGCTCGATCAGGCCGCGCTCGAGTGAGCCGTGGACGTCCTCATCGGACTCAGCCGGCAGGTAGGCGCCGGAAGCAACGTCCTCGTCCAGCCGGGTGAGGGCTGAGAGCATGCCTTCCAGCTCGGCGTCGTCCAGCAGGCCGGCCTTGTGCAGAACACGCGCGTGCGCCATGGAACCGGCGATGTCATAGCGTGCGAGCCGCCAGTCGAAGTGCGTGGACTTGCTCAGCGCGGCCAGGGCATCGGCAGGGCCGCCGGCGAACCGGCCGCCCCACAGCGCGCCTGTGTTTGTAGCCTCAGCCTTTTGGGTTTCGACAGGGTCAGCCACAGGGGCTACTTTCCTGCGACGCGGATGTCGCGGCCGGAGGCAACCTTGGCGGACATGCCCCACAGCTCGATGAAGCCCTTGGCCATGGACTGGTCGAAGGTGTCGCCGGTGTCGTAGGTGGCGAGGTTGAAGTCGTAGAGCGACGTGTCGGAGCGGCGTCCGTTGACGATGGCCTGGCCGCCGTGCAGGGTCATGCGGATGTCGCCGGAGACGTACTTCTGGGTGTCCTCGATGAAGGCGTCCAGGGAGCGCTTCAGCGGGGAGAACCACTGGCCGTCGTAGACCAGCTCTGACCAGCGCTGGCCAACGGTGGCCTTGAAGCGGGCCTGCTCGCGCTCAACGGTGATGTCCTCCAGGTGCTTGTGGGCCGTGATCAGCGCCATGGCGCCCGGGGCTTCGTAGATTTCGCGGGACTTGATGCCCACGAGGCGGTCCTCGACGACGTCGATGCGGCCCACGCCCTGTGCACCGGCACGGCGGTTGAGTTCCTTGATGGCCTGCAGCGGGGTGACCTTCACGCCGTCAATCGCTACCGGCACGCCGGCCTCGAAGGAGATGGTGACCTCATCCGGTGCCGGCGGGAACTCCGGGGTGGCGGTGTAGTCGTAGATGTCCTTGGTGGGAGCGTTCCAGATGTCCTCGAGGTAGCCGGTCTCCACCGCACGGCCCCAGACGTTCTGGTCGATCGAGTACGGGTTCTTTTTGGTGGTCTCGATCGGCAGGCCCTTTTCCTCGGCGAAGGCGATGGCCTTGTCACGGGTAAGGGCGAGGTCGCGGACGGGGGCGATGCACTTCAGGTCCGGGCCGAGGGTCTGGATGCCCACTTCGAAGCGGACCTGGTCGTTGCCCTTGCCGGTGCAGCCGTGGGCAACGGTGGTGGCGCCGAATTCGCGGGCCGCCTTGACGAGGTGCTTGACGATGACGGGGCGGGAGATGGCGGAAACCAGCGGGTAGTGGCCCTGGTACAGGCCGTTGGCCTTCAGCGTGGGCATGCAGTACTCGTTGGCGAACTCGTCGGAGGCGTCGGCCACGTAGGCTTCGACGGCGCCGCAGCCCAGGGCACGCTGGCGGATGGTTTCCAGGGACTCGCCGCCCTGTCCGACGTCGACCGCCACGGCGATGACCTCGGCGCCGGTGGCTTCACCGATCCAGCCGATGGCTACTGAGGTGTCCAGGCCGCCGGAGTA
This sequence comes from Arthrobacter sp. Alg241-R88, assembly GCF_900537115.1. Lineage (GTDB taxonomy): Bacteria > Actinomycetota > Actinomycetes > Actinomycetales > Micrococcaceae > Arthrobacter. The sequence continues at coordinate 448,709 of NZ_UNRG01000003.1, read as the reverse complement.
GGCCAGCACGATGCGTTCAGTCACGGAGATGCTCCTTGTTTTTGGGGTTTGTAGATGTTGTCTTCAAGCTTATTGCCCGGCTTCTTCAGCCAGCTGCAGGAACCTGGCGGCGAGGTCCTGGCCGCCCTGCGGGTCGCGGGAGACGAGCAGCACGGTGTCGTCCCCGGCGATGGTCCCCAGGATGGACGGCATCACCGAGTGGTCGATCGCCAGCGCCAGGAAGTTGGCGGCGCCCGGCGGTGTGCGGAGCACGGCGATGTTGGCCGAGGCCTCTGCGGTGACCAGGAGTTCGCTGCAGAGCCGCGCCAGCCGGGCGTCCAGGATTTCCTGGCTCACCCCGCTCTTGGCCGCCCGCTCCCCGCCCTCGCCCGGGACGGCGTACACCAGCACGCCCTCCTTGCCGCGGACCCGGACCGCGCCGAGTTCAACGAGGTCCCGGGACAGCGTCGCCTGGGTGACCTGCACGCCGTCGTCCGCCAGCAGGGCCGCCAGCTCCGCCTGGGAACGCACGGACTCCCCCGTCAGGATGGCGGTGATCCGCGCCTGGCGGGCGGTTTTGGTGGCCGGGCTGGAGCCCGGCACCGACGGTTGGGCGGACACTAGAACGTGCTCTCCCCGGTGCCTTCAACGGGGGAAAGACCGTCGACGAATGCCAGGCCGGAGCGGTGCATCAGCCAGGCCATCAGGGCCTTCTGGGCGTGTAACCGGTTTTCGGCCTCGTCCCAGACGATGGACTGCGGCCCGTCGATGACGCCTGCGGAGATCTCGTAGCCGCGGTAGGCGGGCAGGCAGTGAAGCACGACGGCGTCTTCCGCAGCCTGTGCCATGGCTGCCTCGTCCACGGAGTACTCCCGGAACAACTGCAGCCGGGCTTCCTTTTCCGCTTCCTGGCCCATGGACACCCACGTGTCCGTAGCGACGACGTCGGCGCCCTTCAGGGCTGCCGCGGCGTCCGTGGTGACCAGCACCGAGCCGCCGGTCTCCGCGGCCCGCTCTTCGGCTTCGGCCACGATGTCTGCAGCCGGGAGGTAGCCCTCGGGGCCGGCAATGCGGACGTGCATACCTGCCGTCACGCCTGCCAACAGGTACGAATTGGCCATGTTGTTGGCGGCATCGCCCAGGTAGCTCATGGTGAGGCCCTTGAGGTCGCCCTTATGCTCCTTCACGGCCAGCAGGTCCGCGAGCAACTGGCACGGGTGGTAGTCGTCGCACAGCGCATTGATCACGGGGACGCTGGAGTTTTCGGCCATCTCCACCAGGCCGGCATGCGGCCCGGTCCGCCACACGATGGTGGACACCATCCGTTCCAGGACCTTGGCGGTGTCCTCCACGGACTCCTTGTGGCCGATCTGGGCTTCACCCGGGTTGATGATGAGGGCGTTGCCGCCCATGTCCGCGATGCCGGTGGCAAACGAGACCCGTGTCCGGGTGGACGTCTTGTCGAAAATCACGGCCACGGTCTTGCGGCTGTTGCCCTCTGCAGCGTAGGGCTGCACGCTGTAGGGCGCGGCCTTCATACGCGCGGCGAGCTCCAGGACCTCTGCCTGTTCGGCTGGGCTGAGGTCGGTGTCCTTGAGGAAGTGCCGGGTGGCGTTTTTCTCAGGGGCTGCGCTGGTGTGAACTGCAGAAGTCACTGGGCGTCCTTAGCTGTCTGGAGGATGGCCGGGAAGGCGGCCAGGAAAGAGTCCGCCTGGGCGATGGTGATGACCAGCGGCGGCGCCAGGCGGATGGTGCGGGGGCCGGGGCTGTTGACGATAAAGCCGGCGTCAAGGCCGGCCTGCACCACTGCCGGCGCAACGTCGGCGTCCAGGTCGAAACCGATCAGCAGTCCTTCGCCCCGGACCTCGGTGATGCCCGGGAGGGCGGCCAGTGAAGAGCGCAGGTGCTCCCCGACCTTTGCCACGTTGGCCAGGACCTCCTGGCTTTCGATCGCGTGCAGTGTGGCGAGGGCGGCCGCCGTCGCCACCGGGTTGCCGCCGAACGTGGTGCCGTGCTGGCCCGCAGCCAACAACGACGACGTTCCGGCACCGAAGGTGACCAGGGCACCAATGGGGAAACCGCCGCCCAGGCCCTTGGCGAGCGTGACCGCATCGGGCATGATTCCGGCGTCCTCGCTGGCCAGCCACTTGCCGGTGCGGCCGATCCCGGTCTGCACCTCGTCCAGGATCAGCAGGGCGCCCACCCGGGCGGTCAGCTCCCGCGCTGCCCGGAGATAGCCGGGGGGCAGGGGACGTACGCCCGCTTCCCCCTGGATCGGCTCCAGGAAAACTGCGGACACAGTTTCGTCAACAGCGTCCTTGAGCGCCTCGACGTCGCCGAACGGGATGTGCACCACACCGCCGGGCAGCGGCTCGAACGGCGCCCGGTAGGCTTCCTTGGCCGTCAGGGCCAGCGCGCCCATTGTGCGGCCGTGGAAGGCGCCTTCGAGGGCAATGATTTTGGTCCGTTTCGTCCCGCTGCCACCGGAATTGCGGCGGGCCAGCTTGAAGGCAGCCTCGTTGGCCTCGGTTCCGGAGTTGGTGAAGAAGACCTTGGAACCGGCGGGCGCACTGGTGAGCTCAAGGAGCTTTTCGGCCAGCGCAATCTGTGTGGGGCTGGTGAAGAAGTTGGAGACGTGGCCGAGGGTGGCCAGCTGGCTGGAGATGACCGACGTGACGAATGGGTTGGCATGGCCCAGCGCGTTGACGGCGATGCCGCCGAGCAGGTCCAGGTATTCCTTGCCGTCAGCGTCCCAGACCAGGCATCCGGCGCCGCGGACCAGGACGCGCTGCGGCGTGCCGAATACTCCCATGAGTGAGGTGGAGTAGCGGGCAAGCCACTCGGATCCGGCGTGGCCCTTGGTCTCCACCAGCTCCGTCACCGATGACTTCTCCATGGCATTCATCCGTTGATCTCCTCCTCGTCCGGGACGACCTGCGTGCCAATGCCCGCCGTCGTGAATGTTTCAAGAAGCATGGAATGTGGCAGGCGCCCGTCCACGATGTGCGCGCGTTCCACTCCCTCATCGATGGCCTTGAGGCAGGCGGCCATCTTGGGGATCATGCCCGATTCGAGCCTGGGCAGCATGTTCCGAAGCTCGGAGGCCGTGAGGGAGGAGATCAGCGAGGACTTGTCCGGCCAGTTGGCGTAGAGGCCTTCGACGTCGGTCAGGATCACCAGCTTGGAGGCGCCCAGTGCCGAGGCGACGGCCGCAGCCGCGGTGTCGGCGTTGACGTTCAGGACCTGGCCCGTGGGCTTGAAGCGTGCCGTGCCGGCCACGCCGTCTCCGCCGTCCACAATCTCGGGGGCAACCGTCGAGATCACGGGGATCCGGCCGGCCTCAAGGATGTCCACGATGCCGGCGGGGTCCACGCCCACCACTTCGCCAACCAGCCCGAGGTCAACTTCTTCGCCGTCAACCACAGTCCCGGTCCGGACGGCGCGCAGCAGGCCGCCGTCTTCGCCGGACATACCCACCGCGTAGGGGCCGTGGGAGTTGATCAAGCCCACCAGTTCGCGTCCCACCTGGCCGGTGAGGACCATGCGGACCACATCCATGGCTTCAGGGGTGGTGACGCGCAGGCCGCCCTTGAACTCGGACTCGATGCCCAGGCGACCCAGCATGGAGTTGATCTGGGGGCCGCCGCCGTGGACCACCACCGGGTGGATGCCCACGTGGTGGAGGAACACGATGTCCTCCGCAAAGGCGCGGCGGAGATCGTCGTTGACCATGGCGTTGCCGCCGTACTTGATCACCATGATGGTGCCGGCGAACCGCTGGATCCAGGGCAGGGCCTCAATCAGGGTTGCTGCCTTGTCCTGGGCGTCGGACATGCTGGTGGTTTCACGCGTCTGGGTGTTCATGCTGTCACTTTCCGCAACGGTTTTGGCCGGGGCCGCGGGGGCTCCTAGCTGGAGTACGCGCTGTTTTCGTGCACGTAGTCATGGGTGAGGTCGTTCGTCCAGATGGTGGCCTCGGCGTCGCCGGCCTGCAGGTCGATTTCCACCAGCACCTCACGCGGTTCCAGGTCCACCAGGCTGCGGTCGTCTCCGATGCTGCCGTTGCGGCAGATCTGGACTCCGTTGATGGCCACGTTCAACTGGTCCGGTTCGAACGCCGCGTCGGTAGTGCCGACGGCGGAAAGCACACGGCCCCAGTTGGGGTCCTTGCCGAAGATGGCGGCCTTAAACAGGTTGGACCGTGCCACCGAGCGGCTGACGGTTACGGCGTCAGCTTCGCTGGCGGCGTTGAAGGTGCGGATGGCGATGTCATGGCTGGCACCTTCGGCGTCCGCGATCAGCTTCCGGGCCAGTTCGGCGCACACCTGGGTGAGGCCGGCACCGAAGATTTCCGCGGACGGCACGGCACCGGAGGCGCCGGAGGCCAGCAGGACCACCGTGTCATTGGTGGACATGCAGCCGTCGGAGTCAGCCCGGTCAAAGGTGACGCGGGTGGAGTCGCGGAGGACGACGTCGAGCATTTCCGTTTCCACCGCGGCGTCCGTGGTGAGGACCACCAGCATGGTGGCGAGGCCAGGTGCCAGCATGCCGGCGCCCTTCGCGATGCCGCCGATGCTGAATTCCTGGCCGTCTGAATCGGTGCCGATAAACAGGGCGGCCTTGGGCACCGAATCGGTGGTCATGATGGCCGTGGCCGCGGCAGGTCCGCCATCGGTGCTGAGGGCTTTGGCGGCCGTCTCCACGCCGGGCAGGATCTTGTCCATGGGCAGCTGTTCGCCGATCAGGCCGGTGGAGCAGACAAAAACGTCGGTGGCCGAGATGCCGAGGACTTCCGCCACTTTTTCTGCCGTGCTGTGGGTGTTTTGGAAGCCGGTGGGGCCGGTGCAGGCGTTGGCCCCGCCGGAGTTGAGGACCACGGCATCCACCCTGCCGTCCGAAACCACCTGGCGGGACCAGTGGACGGGAGCAGCAGCCACGCGGTTGCTGGTGAACACGGCGGCGGCTGTTTTGGCGGGCCCGTCATTGACCACCAGGGCAAGGTCCGGGTTGCCGGAAGCCTTGAGCCCGGCGGTAACGCCGGCGGCCCGGAATCCACGGGGTGCGGTAATGGTCACGGGGCTACTCCCTGCAGGTCAAGGCCGGCCGTTTCAGCCAGGCCGAGTGCGACGTTCATGGACTGGACGGCGCCGCCGGCGGTCCCCTTGGTGAGGTTGTCGATGGCGCAGGTGACGATCACCCGGCCGGTGTGGGGGTCAAAGGCAAGCTGCATGGCGGCGTGGTTGGACCCCTGCACGGACTTGGTGGCGGGCCACTGCCCCTCCGGAAGGACGTGGACAAAGGGCTCGTCGTCGTAGGCGTCGGTCCAGGCCTGCCGCAGCTGTTCTGCAGTAACTCCGGCCGCCACCTTGGCGGTTGCCGTGGTGAGGATCCCGCGGCTCATCGGTGCAAGCGTAGGCGTAAAGGAAACGGTCACCTGCTCCCCTGCCGCATTGGACAGGCCCTGTTCGATCTCGGGGGTGTGCCGGTGCCCGCCGCCTACGCCGTAGGGGCTCATGGAGCCCATCACCTCGGCACCGATCAGGTTGACCTTCGCAGCCTTGCCCGCACCCGAGGTGCCGGAGGCGGAAACGATGACGACGTCGTCGGGCTGGAGGAGGTTTGCGGCGAACCCGGGCGCCAGGGCCAGCAGGGCCGACGTCGGGTAGCAGCCCGGCACGGCGATCCGGCTGGCTCCCTTGAGGGCTTCGCGCTGGCCGGGCAGTTCGGGCAGGCCGTAGGGCCAGGTGCCGGCATGCGACGAACCATAGAATTTTTCCCACGCCGCGGGGTCCTGCAGGCGGTGGTCGGCGCCGGCGTCGATCACCACTGTCCCTTCCGGAAGCTGGGCAGCGATGTCCGCGGAGGCGCCGTGGGGCAGCGCAAGGAAGACGACGTCGTGGCCGGAGAGGTTCTCCACGGTGGTGTCCTCAAGGATCCGGCTGGCAAATCCGTGCAGGTGGGGCTGCAGCTCGCCCAGGCGCGACCCCGCGTTGCTGTGCGCGGTGATCGCTCCGATGGTGACGTCCGGGTGGCCCGCGAGCAGGCGGAGCACCTCTCCGCCGGCGTACCCACTGGCGCCTGAGACTGCAACAGAAATAGTCATGGCCTCCACCCTACAGCAAACTTATTCACTATGTCCGATATTTATGCATACGGGTTTTTGGCGGCAGCGGGTGCGGGACACACTGCGGCGGAAGGACGCCCCCACTTCTTCCCTGAAGCCTAGGATGGGTGGACCGGGCAAGGAAACTCCGGCCCGCGGAAGGAATCCATGACGCACGCCATTGTCGCCGGGCAAGCCGGTGGTCCCGAAGTCCTCTCTTACGTACCGGTTGAGCGCCCCGTTCCCGGTCCCGGACAACTGCTGGTCCAGGTAGCGGCAGCGGGGGTCAACTTCATCGATACATACAAGCGCAGCGGCGTGTACAAGGTCCAGTATCCCTTCATTCMGGGATCTGAGGCTGCGGGTACGGTTGTGGGACTTGGCGAAGGGGTTACGGGGTTTGCCGAGGGAGACCGCATAGCCACCGCGGAGGGCCACGACTGCTACGCCGGCTATGCCCTCGTGGACGCGGATAAAGCGCTGCCCGTGCCGGAGGGACTTGACGATGCCACCGCAGCCGCCTTGCCGTTGCAGGGCCTGACGGCCCATTACCTGGTCAATTCCACCTTCAAGGTTCAAGCCGGCCATAACGTCCTGCTCCACGCCGGCGCAGGCGGGGTGGGCCTGCTGCTCATCCAGCTCCTCAAGGCCAAGGGAGCACAGGTCATCACCACCGTGTCCACCGACGAGAAGGAAGACCTGGCGCTCGGAGCCGGGGCGGACCACGTGCTGCGGTATAACGGCTTCGACGACGCCGTGCGGGACCTCACCGGCGGCAAGGGCGTTGACGTGGTTTATGACGGGGTGGGCAAGGACACGTTTGACGGTTCGCTTCGCGCCCTTCGCGTACGGGGCATGCTTGCCCTGTTCGGCGCAGCTTCCGGTCCCGTCCCGCCCGTGGATCCGCAGCGCCTGAATGCAGGGGGTTCATTGTTCCTGACCAGGCCCACCATGGCCCACTATTTGCAGGATGCCGCGGAACGGCGCTGGCGCTCGGACGAAATTTTCGCGGCGGCTGCCGACGGCAGCCTCAAAGTCCGGGTGGGTGGCCAGTACCCGCTGGCGGAGGCCGCCCAGGCGCACCGCGACCTCGAAGGGCGCCGCACCACCGGCAAGGTGGTGCTGATTCCGTAGGGTCATCCATGGTCGGCGGGGCACGTTTGCCAAATGCCTGTTGAACACCTTCCGAACAACCCGTGCACAGCAGGAAACGTAGACACTTTCTGTTCATCTTGTCCCGGCACACTGCACGGGTGACCGAGCAACACAGCAGCAGCCTTGCAACCGGCGGCGACCCCGGGCCTGAGCCCCGCTATCTGCCGCAACTGGCGGGGTCCGCAGCAGCTCCCCCGGCAAGGACTCTGGTTGACATCCTCCAGGACACGGCCGACCGGCACCCGGACGCGTCTGCCCTCGACGACGGCCGGGAGTCGCTGAGCTATGCCCAACTGATGGCGGCCGTCCGCTCTGCCGGCCGGGAGATGCACCTCGCCGGACTCGGCGCAGGCGACAGGATCGGCGTCAGGATCCCGTCGGGCACCAACGGGCTGTACATCTCCATCCTTGCCATCCTGCTCATTGGCGCCGCCTATGTCCCTGTGGACGCAGACGATCCCGAGGAACGCGCCAGGCTGGTTTTCGCCGAAGCCAAGATTGCCGCCGTCGTCACGGAAAGCGGGGTGGCACTCACCGGCAGCAGGCCCGTGCCCTTCCCCGCTGCCCGCACCGCGGACACCCACGACGACGCATGGGTGATCTTCACCTCCGGCTCAACCGGAACTCCGAAGGGAGTTGCCGTACGGCACCGTTCTGCGGCCGCCTTCGTGGACGCCGAAGCCCGAATCTTCCTCAGGGCGGACCCGATCGGAACGTCGGACCGGGTGCTGGCAGGGCTGTCCGTTGCCTTTGACGCCTCCTGTGAAGAGATGTGGCTGGCATGGCGGCACGGCGCCTGCCTGGTCCCCGCTCCGCGCGCCCTGGTCCGCACCGGCATGGACCTGGGCCCCTGGCTCATCAGCCACGGCATCACTGTTGTGTCCACGGTTCCCACCCTGGCTGCGCTCTGGCCCGCCGAAGCACTCGAAAACGTCCGCTTGCTGATTTTCGGCGGGGAAGCCTGTCCGCCGGAGCTTGCCGAGCGGCTGGCCGTTGACGGCCGGGAAGTGTGGAACACCTACGGCCCTACCGAGGCAACCGTCGTTGCCTGCGCTGCTCCCCTGGGCGGGGCCGGTCCTGTCCGGATCGGCCTGCCCCTGGACGGCTGGGATTTGGCCGTGGTGGACGCCGACGGAGTTCCCGTCCCCGAAGGAGCCGTTGGCGAACTCATCATCGGCGGCGTCGGGCTGGCCCGCTACCTGGACCCGGCCAAGGATGCCGAAAAGTATGCCCCGTTTCCGACTCTTGGCTGGGACCGCGCCTACCGCTCCGGCGACCTTGTCCGCTATGAAGCCGAAGGACTCGTGTTCATGGGCCGTGCCGATGAACAGGTCAAACTGGGCGGACGCCGCATCGAACTGGGCGAAGTGGATGCAGCGCTGCAGGCGCTGCCCGGCATCGCCGGCGCGGCGGCCGCTGTCCGGACGACGGCGGCCGGGAATCAGATCCTCGTCGGGTACCTTGCACCCGCCGGAGCTTCGGAGCCGGACCTGGCGGTTGCCCGCCAGCTCCTGGCTGCCAGCCTTCCCGCAGCCCTCGTTCCGCTGCTGACCGTCGTCGACTCCTTGCCCACCAAGACCAGCGGAAAGGTGGACCGGCACGCCTTGCCATGGCCGCTTGCCGGTTCGGGCGCCGATGACGCAGAACATGCCCCGCTGAACCTTCCCGACGACGCCCGGTGGATTGTTGAGCAATGGGGAGCCGTCCTCGGCGTCAAGGCAACCAGCCTCGACGCAGACTTTTTCGCCGCCGGCGGTGGATCCCTCGCGGCAGCCCAACTCGTTTCTGCCCTCAGGGTCCGCTACCCCACCATCACGGTGGCGGACATCTACGCTACGCCCCGCGTGGGTGCCCTAATCGACGTGGCACGCCAGTCGCTGCCCGAGGGGACACCAGCCGGTCCTGCCAAGGTCCGGAAGGTCCGGCCCACCGCCCGCAAGTCCCAGGTTTTCCAGACGCTGATGGGTGTGCCGCTGCATATTCTCGTTGGCATGCGGTGGCTGACGTACCTGATGGCCGGCAATAACCTGCTGGCCGGGCTGGCCGGTTTCACCGGCGCGGCAACGGTGTCCTGGTGGTGGGTAGGTGCGTCCTGGCTGGTGTTCGTCAGCCCGGCCGGACGCATGGGCCTGTCTGTGGCAGCCGCCCGGATCCTGCTGCGGAACGTTGAACCGGGAACCTACCCCAGATCCGGGAAAGTCCACCTGCGCTTGTGGCTGGCTGAGCAGATCCAGGACCTTGCGGGGGCGGTCAGCCTGGCCAGCGCACCCTGGGTGCCCCACTACGCACGGGCCCTCGGCGCGAAGATCGGAAGCAATGTGCACCTGCACTCGCTGCCGCCCGTGACCGGGCTTCTCTCGCTGGGCACCGGGGCCAATGTGGAACCCGAGGTGGACCTTTCGGGATGGTGGATCGACGGGGACAGCGTGCACATCGGAGCCATCCACATCGGCGCAGGCGCCACGGTGGGCGCCCGAAGCACCCTGATGCCCGGTGCCAGCGTTGGAGCCGGCGGGCAGGTGGAGCCCGGTTCAGCAGTCCTGGGCAAGGTCAAGGCCGGTCAGCTCGTAGCCGGTTCCCCCGCGAAACGCCGGGGCAAGGCAAAGCAGAACTGGCCGGAGCAGCCTGCCACCGGAGGGCTCCAGGCGAGGCTCTGGTTTACTGCCTTTGCCGCTGCCAGCACCCTGCTGGCCATGATCCCCTACCTGTCTGCTGCGGCTGCCTGCCTGGTGGTTTTCCTTTTTATCAGGGGCAACACTTCCCTGGCGGAAGCCTGGGTTCCCCTGCTGGCTTCCCTGCCCGTTGCCGCCCTGGCGTGGTTCGCAGCGAACCTGCTTCTGATCCTGGCAACCACCCGCCTGCTGGGATTGGGCTTGCGCGAAGGCTACTACCGTGTGCGGAGCCGGATCGGTTGGCAGGTCTGGGCTACGGAACGCGTCCTGGATCTGGCGCGGGAGCTGCTGTTTCCCATCTATGCCAGCCTCTTCACGCCTGTCTGGCTTCGTCTGCTGGGAGCAAAAATCGGGAAAAACGTCGAGGCTTCCACCGTGCTGCTGCTCCCAAAAATGACCACAGTGGGAGAGGGTGCCTTCCTCGCTGATGACACGATGGTGGCCTCCTATGAACTCGGTGGCGGCTGGCTGCGGATCGGGCCGGCCAAGATCGGCAAGCGGTCTTTCCTGGGCAACTCGGGAATGACCGGAGCAGGCCGCAATGTTCCCAAGAACTCGCTGGTGGCCGTACTCTCGGCCACGCCGTCGAAGGCCAAGTCCGGTACGTCCTGGCTGGGAAGTCCGCCCGTCCGGCTGCGCCGCACCGCCATCGCGTCGGACAACTCGCTCACTTACCAGCCGCCGCGCCGGCTGAAGATTGCCCGGGCGCTCTGGGAGGCCTGCCGGTTCGTCCCGGTGGTGCTGACGGTGGCACTGGCCGCCGGCGTGCTGCTGGCCTTCGATTGGCTGGCGTCCGGCTACGGGTATGCCGTGGCTGCCCTGCTGGGCGGTCTGGTGATGCTCCTGGCAGGAGCCGTGGCCGCCGGCAGCGCGGTCGCGGCAAAATGGCTCCTTATTGGCCGGATCAAGGCCGGCGAACACCCCCTGTGGAGTTCCTTCATCTGGCGCAACGAAGTGGTGGACACGTTTATCGAGATGGTCAGCGCGCCCTGGTTCGCCCGCGCGGCCACCGGCACCCCGGCCCTTGTCTGGTGGCTGCGTGCCCTTGGCGCCAGGATCGGTTCCGGGACCTGGTGCGAGAGTTACTGGCTGCCGGAGGCGGATCTCGTCTCCCTGGGCGCGAACTCCACGGTTAACCGGGGCTGTGTGGTGCAGACGCACCTGTTCCACGACCGCATCATGAGCATTGGCCCTGTTACGCTCGAAGACGGCGCAACGATGGGACCTCACGGTGTCATCCTGCCGCAGGCAAGGATCGGCCAAGGCGGAACAGTTGGCCCCGCGTCGCTGGTGATGCGCGGGGAAACAGTACCTGCCGGGACCTACTGGATGGGCAACCCCGTCAGCCCTTGGGCCGGGCCTGTCCTGCCGCGGGGGAAATGAAGCGCCTGGCAACACCCTGCAGCAACACCACCGCCGTCCACCAACAGCATGTAGTTGAGGCCCTCCCCGTCATGAGCTCGCCAGAATCAGTCCGCGGAAGCTCCACCCTGCCGGGACCCGCCCTGCTGTCCGACCCCTATGTGGCGCACCATGGCACTGACGCCTACAGCGTGTCGAGCTACGCACTGGAGCTGGACTACAGGCTGGCCAGTAACCGGCTGAACGGCAGGGCGCTGCTGCACGCGGTGGCCAACCGGGCCGCGTCCGCCGTTGTGCTTGACCTGGTGGGGCTTAGGGCAGTCAAAGTGCAGTTCAACGGCCGTCGGGTGCGCCGCTTTTCCCAGCGCGCCGAGCAACTGGTAGTGCACCTGGACACTGCCCTCGTTCCGGGCGAAAGCTTCACTGTGGAGGTCCGGTACGAGGGCAATCCTGCTCCCCGCCGCGGGCTGTGGGGCGAGGTGGGTTGGGAAGAACTGACCGACGGCGTCCTGGTGGCAGGGCAACCCGACGGCGCCCCTTCCTGGTTCCCTTGCAATGACCACCCCCGGGACAAGGCCAGCTACCGCATCTCGGTCACCACGGACGCAGGCTACCGGGCCGTCTGCAACGGGGTGCTGGTGGGTCATACGCACGGGTCCAGCAGGGAGACCTGGACCTACGCGCAGGAAGAGCCGATGGCGACGTATCTGGCGACGGTGCAGATCGGCAGGTACGACGTCCTGGTCCTTGACGACGGTTCTGCCGGCGGCGTGGGTCAGATCGCAGCCGTGCCCCCTGCCCTGGCCGACGCGGCTGCGGACGGGCTGAGCCGGCAGCGTGACATGATGGCGGCTTTCGTCCGGCGCTTCGGCCCGTACCCCTTTGCGGGCTACACCATAGTGGTGGCTGACGACGTCCTGGAGATCCCGCTGGAAGCCCAATCACTGTCCATCCTGGGGCGGAACCACCTCAGCCTCGACTGGGAATCCCAGCGCCTTATTGCCCATGAGCTGTCGCACCAGTGGTTCGGCAACTCGCTGACCCTGGCGGCGTGGCATGACATCTGGCTGCATGAGGGTTTCGCCTGCTATGCAGAGTGGATCTGGTCTGAGGAGGCCGGCGTTATGGGCGCCCACGAGCGGGCGGCGTCGGCCTGGCGGGGGTTGTCCGCTGGGGAACAGGACCTGCTGGTCGGAGATCCGGGACCGGCCCTGATGTTTGACGACCGCGTTTACAAACGCGGGGCGCTGGCACTGCACGCACTCCGCAGGCATTGCGGCGATCTGGCCTTCTTCACGCTGCTGCAGGAATGGACCAGGACCCACCGCCATGGATCGGTCTCAACGGCAGACTTCGTGCTGATGGCAAACCGTGTGGCGGGCGTCGACGCCGAAGCAGTGCTCCACCCCTGGCTCTTTGAACTGGCCCTTCCACCGCTGCCCGTCTAGCCGTACTGGTTGACCGGGCCGGCCCCGTCAACCGAGTGCCGCTGCAGCAACGAGCGACGCCGGCAGGCCGGTTGCGTTGGCCGGCAGGTCCTTCAGCTCCGGCTTGTCCAGTACCGCCACCTCCCGGGGATCCGTCCGGAGCCCCTCGCCGGTCATTTTGAGCCAGGCCTCTTTCCGGGTCCACAAGCGTGCGCGTTCACGGAACAGGGAGGGTCCCGCGAGCCCGGCAAGGGCCTGCTTTTCTTCGTCCGCCAGGGCGACGGCGTCAAAGCCGTCGAAAGCCAGGCGGGCAGGATCTTCGGCGTCGATCCCCAGCCGCTCCCCCGCCGCCGGTGACGTGAGGCCCGCCAGCAGGACCCACCCGCCGGCCCGGGCCATGCTCAGCAGCAGGGGAACAGGCTGACCATGATAGGTGAAGCCCGGTCGGCCGTGGGAGAGTGCGGGTCCGGCCCCGCAGCGCGGACAGGAGTACGCCGCAGTTAGCTTATGAGCGGGAACGTCAAGGATGTCGCCCGCAAAACGGCGCAAAGCCGCCCTGCCGGCCAGGAAGCGCGCGGCTGCCCCAGGTTCCATCGCGGCTGCCCGGAGCGATTCTGCCTGCCCCGGAACCAGCCCTCCAACGGGCCGCTGGTCCGCCTGCGGGCGGGAAATCCCTGCAGAGATATCCACCGCCCGCAGGACCAGCCTGGCATCCACCGGAGGTTGGTGCTGCGGGCTTAGCGCTGGACCGCGCCGAAGCGCTCGGCCGCCAGTGCCACAGCGCCTTCCCGTGCGGCTGATGCCTCGTCCGCCGTGAGGGTACGGTCATCTGCCCGGAACCGGAGTCCGAAGGCCAGGGACTTCTTGCCCTCTTCAATGCCCTTGCCGGCGTAGACGTCGAACAGCGCTACGTCCTCCAGCAGTTCACCGGCACCTTCGCGGAGTGCTGCCAGCACGTCGTCGGCCGGTACCTCGGCAGGGACCACCAGCGCCACATCCTGGGTGGCCACCGGGAACGTGGAGATGTGGCGCGCCACGATCACGTCCGGCGCGGCCTCAAACAACGCGTCCGCGTTGATCTCCAGGGCAACCGAGCGGGCCGGCATATCGGAAGCAGCGAGGAGTTTGGGGTGCAGCTCTCCCGCATAACCCACCACTTCCCCTGTCCGCAGGGACAGTTTCGCCGCGCGTCCGGGGTGGAATGCCTGGTGGCTGCCTTGGCTGACCACTACCTCCACGCCCAGGACGTCCCCGGCAAGGCGTGCGATGTCCAGGGCGTCTGCCCAGTCCCATACGCGGGGTGCATGGGCCGCCGCGGCAGGGGAATCGTGTCCCGTGAGGACCACGGCAAGGTGGAACGGCTGGGCGGGGACGCCGTCGTACAGCCGGTCCAGCACCTCATCGGCAGGCTTCACCCCGAGCGGCGGAATGGAGTCGGTACCCATCCCCTCGGCCGGCAGGAACACCAGGCCTGACTCGAAGAGTGCCAGGTCGCGGAAACCGCGCGAGTGGTTGCGCTTCGCCACCTCGATGAGTCCCGGCAGGATGGAGGTGCGCAGGAAGCCCTGCTCCTCGCTGATCGGGTTTGCCAGCTTGACGGCGCTCCGGGCAGCACCCTCTTCAGGCATACCGAAGGTGTCGTTGGCAGCCTTTGAGACGAACGGGTAGGACAGCACTTCGGTGAGGCCGGCATCCGCCAAAGCCTGGATCAGGCGGCGGCGCTGCTGCTGCACACGCGTGAGACCACGGCCCGGAGGGGCCACCGGCAGCGTGGCGGGGATCTGGTCGTAACCCACCAGGCGGGCGATCTCCTCGGAGAGGTCCTCCTTGGTTTCCAGGTCATGCCGCCAGCTCGGGGCAGTAACGCTCCAGCCGCCGTCGTTCTTCACCACGGCTGCGCCAAGGTCCTCAAGGGACGTAACGATCTGCTCTTCCGTGAAATCGATGCCGATCCGGGCGGCAGCAAAGGCTGCCGGAAGCTCAATCGTGACTGGGTCAGGGGCGGTCCCCACGTCGGTTCCGGCCTCGTCCGCCGTGCCGCCGGCCAGTTCCACCAGGAGGTCGACCACCCGCTGTGCGGCGATATCGGCGATGTGCCAGTCCACGCCGCGCTCGAAACGCTTGGAAGCCTCGGACGGCAGCTTGTGCCGGCGGCGGGAGCGGGCGATGGAAACTTCATCGAAGTGTGCGGCTTCAACGAGGATGTTCGACGTCGAATCGCCCACCTCGGTTGCCGCCCCGCCCATAACACCGGCGATGCCGATGGGACCGGAAGCGTCGGTGATCAGGAGGTCCTCGGCGTCGAGCGCGCGTTCCTTGTCATCCAGCGTGGTGATTTTCTCTCCAGCCAGGGCCCGGCGCACCACGATGTCACCGGACAGCTTGTCCAGGTCGTAGCAGTGCGTGGGCTGGCCCAGCTCGAACATGACGTAGTTGGAGATATCCACCGGCAGCGAGATGGAACGGACGCCGGCCAGCCGCAGACGGGAAACCATCCACGGCGGGGTGGGCCGGGTGGCATCCACGCCGCGGACGGTGCGGGCCACAAACCGGTCACAGCCGGGCTTGCCGTAAATGGGGGCGTCGTCGTTGATCTTGACGCCGTAGCCGCCCGAAAGCTCCGCCGGAGCGTTCACGCGGGACGCAGGATCGGTGAAGGAGGTACCCGTGGCGTGGGCGTACTCGCGGGCAACGCCACGGATGGAGAAGGCGTAGCCGCGGTCCGGGGTGACGTTGATTTCCGCGGCTTCATCGTAGAGGCCCAGGAGTTCCATGGCGTCGGTGCCGATTTCCGGATCCAGCCCAATGCGGGACAGCACCAGGATCCCGTCATGGTCCTCGCCGATGCCCAGTTCGCGGACAGAGGCGATCATGCCGGCGGAGAGGTGGCCGTAGGTCTTCCGGGCGGAGATGTGGAAGTTTCCGGGCAGCACTGCGCCCGGCAGCGTCACCACTACCTTGTCGCCTTCCACGAAGTTGTGGGCGCCGCAGATGATCCCCTGCACGCCGGAAGGATCAATGCCCTTGCCGGTGAGGGTCTGTTCCTGCCCCTCGGGGACAACACGGACCTGGCACCAGTTGATGGTCTTGCCGTTCGTCTGCGGCTCCTTGACCAGGCTCAGGACCTGGCCCACCACGATGGGACCCTGCAGGGTGTCCGTGGGACGGTGGACGTCCTCTTCTTCGAAACCGACCTTGACCAGCTCGGTCATTACCTCTTCGGCCGTAGCTCCGGCCGGTACCTCTGCGAATTCACGCAGCCAGGAAAGTGGGATACGCACTGTTAGATCTCCATCCCGAAGTGCTCGCTGAAACGTACATCGCCTTCGATCATGTCGCGCATGTCCCCCACCTCGTTGCGGAACATCAGGGTGCGTTCAATGCCCATGCCGAAGGCAAAACCTGAATAGACGTCCGGGTCGATGCCGGCGGCGCGGAGCACGTTTGGGTTGACCATGCCGCAGCCGCCCCACTCGATCCAGCGCGGGCCGCCCTTGGCGCCGGGGTGCCAGATGTCCAGCTCTGCGGACGGTTCAGTGAACGGGAAGTAGTTGGGGCGCAGCCGGATCTGGGCTTCATCGCCGAACATCTGCCGGGCGAAGTGCTCCAGGGTGCCGCGCAGGTCAGCCATGCTGAGCTTCCTGTCGATGGCCAGGCCCTCAAACTGGTGGAACACCGGAGTGTGCGTGGCGTCCAGCTCGTCGGTACGGAACACCTTGCCCGGGCACAGCACGTAGATGGGCAGCTCGCGTTCCAGCATGGAGCGGACCTGCACCGGGGAGGTGTGCGTGCGCATCAGGAGGTGGGCCTCGGGCGGCTCCACAAAGAAGGTGTCCTGCATCTCGCGGGCGGGGTGGTCCGGCTTGAAGTTCAGGGCGTCGAAGTTGAACCATTCCGATTCAACTTCCGGTCCCTCCGCAATTTCCCAGCCCATGCCCACGAAGATGTCCGCGACGCGGTCCTGGAGGGTGGAGAGGGGGTGGCGGGCGCCGGCACGACGACGGCGCGGAGCGGCGGTGACATCAACCGTCTCCTCGAGGAGGATGCGTGCGTCGTTTTCCGCTTCCAGCTCTGCCGTGCGGTCCGCGAGCGCTTTGTTGACGCGTCCGCGGGATGCGCCCATCAGCTTTCCGGCGACGGCCTTCTGGTCCTTGGGCAGCTTGCCGATTTCGCGGTTGGCGAGGCTGAGCGGTGATTTCTCACCGGTGTGCGCGAGCCTCACCGCCTTCAGCTCGTCAAGGGTGGCCGCGCCGGCGATGGCGGCGGTGGCCTGGTCTACAGCGGCAGTAATGGCGGCTTCATCCGTGGGGTTCGGGATGGCGGCGCCCGGCAAAGTTTCAGTCATCTACTGTTCTTAGCTACGAGTCGTGGCTGCCGGTGAACGGGCAGCCTGCACGGTTTCCCGGCGGCTCGTCCGTCACTGGCAGGTCATGGATGAATGCCCTTAATTCACGTGCAAATATCAGTTCATTCAATGACCAGGTCAGGGCATACCGGCAAAGCCGGCGGCCACTGCCCTCCAGTCTAATTGAACGGTCCGGCTACCATGTCCTCATGACACCACGGCAGCCTGCGGAGCTTCGGGCGCCCCTGACTGTGCCGCAGCGGCTGCGGCTGGCAGCCAATGTGATCAACGGCAGCACTGTCCTCGGACTCGCCGTGGCAACAGCGGCAAGGACGGAGCTCAGCAACGGCCCGCGGGGACTGATTATTGCCGCCGGATACCGGTGGCGGCTGCCGTTCGCCGGCGCGTTCACATTGGGGAACGTGGTCTTGTGCCGCTGCACGGCGGCTGACCTGTTGTCCCGGCCGGCGCTGTTGGGGCACGAGGAAAAGCACTGCTCCCAATACGCGTGGTGCCTGGGTGTCCCATTCCTCCCGTTGTACTTCCTCGCCGCCGGCTGGTCCCTGATCCGTACCGGGAATCCGGGCACGGGCAACATCTTCGAACGCCATGCCGGACTGCAGGCGGGCGGCTACCCTGCCCTCGGGACCCGGCGCCGGCCCTGGCGCCGCCATCCATCTGAAGTGGAGGCCTGACCCATGCAGACGGAACCGGACCGCGATTCAGCAAGTGACGACGTCGGGCCTGACAGGTACCAGCCCGGTGGCACGCAGCCCGGCGGCGCTCAGCCCGGCGGTTCTGGATCCGGGAGGGCTCAGTCCGGCGGCACTGGCTCCGGCGGCACTGGCTCGGGCGGCGGGCAGTCAGCGGGTACCGTGAGCGTCACCGGGACCGGCTCGGCGGAGGCTGCCCCTGACCTGATGGTGGTTTCCATTGGTGTGGAGTGCCGTGCCGACTCGGTGGAGGCCGCCTACTCCCGGGCCGGATCCAGTTCCGAAGCAGTCTCTTCCGCCTTCCGCCGGCACGGCGTTGAGGGGTCCGACATTCGCACCACTGGCCTAAACGTGCGTGCGGACCTCGCGTGGAAGGAAGGCGAAGGGCAGCGCGTCACGGGATACATTGCGGCCAACACCCTCACCGTAAGGCTGCGGGCACTCGATGCAGCCTCCGCCGCAATCTCAGACGCCGTAGGGGCGGGCGGCAACGAGGTCCGCCTGAACGGCCTTGAACTGGCCTTCAGCGACGATGCGGCGGTGCGGGCACGTGCGCGGGAGGCCGCGTGGCTGGATGCGTTGGGAACCGCCCGGCAGTATGCCCAACTCGCGTCCGCCCGGCTGGGACGGGTGGTTTCGGTAGCGGACAACACGCCGGTCCAGGGTCCGGTGCCGCTGGCGCGGATGCAGCGGGCTGCTGCTGTGGAAGCCCTCACCGTGGAGGCGGGTAGTTCCGAAGTGGCAGCGGCCATCACCGTGGTGTGGGAGCTCCAGACCGGCGCCTAGCCAGGCTTTGATTAGCCGCCGGCGCCGCGCGACGCTTGACTTAAGTTCGAACATACATTCGAATGGACCCTATGAGATGGGATGCCCAAGCACTGCTGCCGCCGCCGGCAGAAACTCTTGCCGCTGGCGCGCCAGCTGCGCTGCTTCCCCTCGCCGGCCTGGTCAGGTCTGTGACCACACCTGATTTCGCCGGCATCACGTTCCATGAGGTCACTGCCAAATCGGTGCTCAACAAAATTCCGGCCGGTTCACGGATGCCTTTTGAATGGACCATCAACCCCTACCGCGGCTGCAGCCACGCCTGCGTGTACTGCTTCGCCAGGAAGACCCACACCTACCTTGATTTCGACGCCGGGCTGGATTTTGACAGCCAGGTGGTGGTGAAAGTCAACGCGGCCGAGGTCCTGCGGAAAGAGCTGGCCAAACCTTCCTGGACCCGCCAGCAAGTGGCGCTGGGCACCAACACGGACCCGTACCAGCGCGCCGAGGGCCGCTATCAGCTGATGCCCGGGATCATCAGCGCCCTGGCCGACTCCGGCACTCCCCTGTCCATCCTCACAAAGGGAACACTGCTGGCCAGGGACATACCGCTGCTGAAGAGTGCGGCCACGCAAGTACCGGTGGGCGTCGGCATTTCGCTCGCCATGACCGACGAAGCGCTGTCGGAAGCCGTCGAGCCAGGCACGCCGGGACCACGGGCGCGGCTGAAGCTTGTATCCCGGCTTCGTGACGCCGGGCTGCCGTGCGGGGTTATGGCCATGCCCATCCTGCCGTGGCTCTCGGACAGTGATGAAGCCCTGGATTCACTCTTCGCCTCCCTCGCGTCCGCCGGAGCCACCGGCGTAACGGCCGGTGCGCTGTACCTGAAGCCGGGCACCAGGGAATGGTTCATGAAGTGGATCGCCGCGAACCATCCCGGGCTCGCCGGCCGCTACCGGCGCCTGTACGGAACTGGTTCCTACGCTTCAAAGGAATACCGCGCCTGGCTCGCCGGGAAAGTCCGCTACTTCAAGGCACGGCACGGCTTTTCCCATTCGTCCGGCTTCAGCCACCGGGACCTGGACGATCCCCGCGGCGAGGAAGCGGAGTACCCGGCAGGCATCATCCCGGCCATGGCGTCCGAGGGGGGTCCTGGAACAACACCGTCGGGAAAGCATGCTTCGCTGTCGCCAACCACATCGAAGGCAGCATTGCGTCCTGCGGCGCCCGGCACCTCAGGCCCGGCGGGACAGGAAACCCTCTTCTAGGAGCGCCCATTTCCCGCCGGCAGGGCCAGCTCCGCCAGCAAGGCACGCACGATGGGAAAGTCGGCAGGAATCCACGGCAGGCCAAGGACCTCGTCGTGGTTGTCCAGGGACACCCACCGAAGCTCATCGTGGTCTTCGAGGGGCTGCGGCACACCCTGAACGATTTCCGCGAACCAGACCCGCATACTGGCCCGTTCGTTCAGCGGCCAGCCGTGGCGGGCTTCGGCCTGAAGCTCCACGCCCAGACGCGCCCCGATACCAAGTTCCTCGGACAGCTCGCGGCAGAGCGCTGCCTCCGGCTCTTCGCCCGGTTCCACCTTGCCACCCGGGAACTCCCAGAGCCCGGCCAGCTTCTCCGGCGCACTGCGCCGCGCCACGAGCAGCCCGGAAGGCTCCCGGAGGCGGTCAACTACGGCTCCGCCCACCACCTGTATCAGTCCAGTCACCGCCCCATTCTATGGGGGACAATGGAAAGGCCCGGGGCACTCATTCCACGCCCGGGGAATACCTGTACGCCGCCGGAGGTTTTCCCGGGGGTCCAGGCCTCATCCCAGCCCCACTGCCGTGGCTGCAGCCCAACCTTGTATCTCCAGCACTTCGAAAAGCAGGCACATGAGCAGCGTCCTACAGTCGCCCACGGCAAAAAGCACCTCCTCCCCCAATATCGCCATGGCGATCCTCGCCCTGGCGATGGGAGGGGTGGGCATCGGCGTCACCGAGTTCACCATGATGGGCCTGCTCAAGGAGGTGGAACAGGGCCTGGGCATCAGCACGCCCGAAGCCGGGCATCTCATATCCGCCTACGCGCTGGGAGTGGTGGTCGGCGCACCGCTGCTTGCCGCCGTCGGTGCAAAACTTCCCCGCAAGAACCTGGCACTCGGACTCATGCTCTTCTTTACCGTCGCCAACCTCACGTCCTTCCTGGCCCCGGACTACGGAACCATGCTGGTGTCACGTTTCGCGGCCGGGCTGCCGCACGGCGCATTTTTTGGTGTTGCCGCCGTCATCGCCGCCTCGCTCGTGCCGCCCACCCGCCGCGGCTGGGCGATCTCCATGGTGATGGCGGGCCTGAGCATTTCCAACGTCATTGGGGTTCCGGCGGCAACCTGGGTGGGACAGACCTACGGCTGGCGGCTGCTGTTTATCCTGGTAGGCCTTCTCGGAGTTCTGACCGTGGTGCTGATCTGGCGGTTTGTTCCGTTCCATGAGGCCCATCCTGATGCCAGCATCCGGCGTGAACTGGGGGCTCTGAAGCGGCTCCAGGTGTGGCTTGCCATCATGATCGGCATCGTCGGCTTCGGCGGTTTTTTTGCCACGTACACGTACATCTCCCACACGATGACCCATGTGGCCGGACTCCCGTCGTCGCTGATTCCGCTGGTAGTGGCCCTTTACGGACTGGGCATGGTGGCCGGCAACGTCGTCGGCGGCAGGATCGCCGACAAATCCGTGATGGGCACGCTCTACAGCGTGCTGCCTGCCATCGCGGTGGCCCTGGTGGTGTACGCGATCGCTGCTCAGTGGCCCTGGTCGGCCCTGGTGATGGTCTTCGTGGTGGGCGCCGCCGGCTCCATGCTCGTACCGGCGCTGCAGACCCGACTGCTGGACGCCTCCCCGGACGCGCCGTCGCTGGCGTCGTCCCTGAACCACGCGGCCCTGAACGTTGCCAACGCCCTCGGCGCTTTCCTGGGCGGGCTGGTCATCGCCTGGGGATGGGGCTACGTTGCCCCCGCGCTGGTGGGCGCATGCCTGGCCGTCCTGGGCCTTGGCGTCGCCGTCGTAAGCGGCCTGCTGGAACGCAAAAGGCCGCTGACCGCCTGATTGCATGCACCAGCACCAAACCCCAGCACCAAACCCTAAGCATGCTGACATTGTGCAGGCCCCTATGTTAGCTTGATGCTCATCGGGAGGGTTTATCCCGGTCACTATAAGGAGGAGACATGGGTTTTCTTGCTTGGATTATTCTCGGCCTCATCGTTGGGGCCATTGTTAAAGCCGTGATGCCCGGCAGGGTAGGCGGCGGTTGGGTCACCAGCCTGGTTCTTGGCGTGGTAGGCGCAATTGTGGGCGGCTGGATCGGTAGCCTGCTCTTCAACAGGGGCGATCTCGCCTTCTTCGATCTCGGCACGTGGATTCTCGCCATCGTAGGCGGCCTGGTGGTCGCCGGCATCTACGGTGCCATCACCGGGCGCGGCAAAACCTCCCGCGCGCCCTGAGTTCCGGTACACCAAAATTTCACAGAAGCGAGGGCTCCGGAGCAACCGGGGCCCTCGCTGTGTGTCAGGGTCTGTGTGGCAGGGCCTGTGTGTCAGGGCCTGTGTGTCAGGGGCGGTGTGTCAGGGTCTATGTGGCAGGGTCTGTACGAAAAACTACGCCGTCAGGGCGGCCGGCAGGTGCTGCGAACGCGCACTGGCGTAGAGGCAGACGGTCGCTGCAGTGCCCAGGTTGAGGCTTTCTGCAGCACCGTAGACCGGGACCGCCACCCGGTGGTCCGCCAGGTCCAGCTCCTCCTGGGATAACCCCTGGGCCTCATTTCCGAACAGCCAGGCCGTGGGATTTTCCAGGTCGTACTCCGAGGGGGCTCCGTCCCCGGTCAGCCGGCGCCGGGCGTTCTCGTCCTGCAGCGCATCAAGGTTGAGGGAGCCGTAGCCGTCAGCAGCCAGGATACCGATCCCCCGCGCCCGGCACGCCGCTGCCAGTTCGTTGACGTCGGCTCCCAGCACCACCGGAAGGTGGAACAGGGATCCGGCCGTGGAGCGGACCGCCTTGGGGTTGTAGATGTCAACGCTGGAGCCGGTGAGAACCACCGCATCTGCTCCCGCCGAATCCGCCGCGCGGAGGACGGTTCCGGCATTACCCGGGTCGCGGACCTGGCACAGTACGGCAATCAGGCGCGGGCCGGCGTCGAGCACTTCTTCAAGCGCCACATCCAGGAAACGGCAGACGGCAATGATGCCCTGCGGGTTGACGGTGTCTGCCATGGCGGCCAGGACCTCGTCTGTGGCCAGCCGGGCGTTCGTGCCCTCAGAGAGTTCCTCGAACTCGGGAAACCGGTCCAGACAGGCTTCGCTGGCGAACACCTCGATGACCACCCCGGGGGCTCCCTCGGCGAGGCGCTGCTGGTGGAGCTTCAGCGCCTCGCGGACTGCCTGGGGGCCTTCAGCCAGGAACTGTCCACGCTTTAAACGCGCCGGGCGCCCGGCAAGTTTTGCCACATCCTTGACCCGATCTGCTCGGGGGTTGGAGAGTGGAAAATCCTGCGGGCGCCCGGTTTCGTTCATATAGGAAACTTTAGTGGCTAGGGCCACCAGTTCCTGAACTGCCCCTCGCGTGAGGGAAGGCAGGTGCTACTGTGCAGCGACAACCTTCTTGGCGGAGGTGTCGGCCGGCAGCGAGTCCTTGGCAACCTGGACCAGCGCAGCGAAGGCGTTGGCGTCCGAGACGGCCAGCTCGGCCAGCATACGGCGGTCAACCTCAACCTCAGCGGCCTTCAGGCCCTGGATGAGACGGTTGTAGGTGAGGCCATTGGCGCGGGAAGCAGCGTTGATGCGCTGGATCCACAGGCGGCGGAAGTCGCCCTTCTTCTTCTTGCGGTCGCCGTAGCTGTAGACAAATGAGTGCAGCAGCTGCTCTTTTGCCTTGCGGTACAGGCGCGAACGCTGTCCGCGGTAGCCCTTTGCGCGTTCAAGGATAACCCGGCGCTTCTTGTGGGCGTTGACCGCCCTCTTCACACGTGCCACGTGCGTACTCCTTCGAAAATTCTGCTCCCAAGCATCTACTGCCGGAGTTCCCCGGCGGCCTGAGAAGGCTTTTTGGTAGGTGACTTACACCAAGTGGTGGTCAGTCAAAAAACTTGGAAACTAGATGCCGAGCATCTTCCGGATGACCTTGGCGTCGCCCTTGAAGACGATCTTGTCGCCGGCGAGGCGGCGGGTCAGCCTGGAGGACTTGTGCTCGAGGTAGTGGCGGCGGTTGGCCTGCTGGCGGCGCAGCTTGCCGCTGCCGGTCAGCTTGAAGCGCTTCTTAGCACCACTGTGGGTCTTCATCTTCGGCATGGGAACCGATCTCCTTACATGTCCGCAGGCTGGGCCTGCAGTTCTATCGCGCAGCTGCCCCTGGGGGCGGCGTGCTGGTTGCTGACTGCCGGAGGGCGACCTCCGGCAGCTGTGGACTAAGTGGTCTTCTTGCCAGCCGGCTTCGGCACTGCCTTGGGGGCAGGGCGGGCAGCGGGCTTGGGTGCAGCGGGCCTGGCCACCGGCTTCGGCGGAGCAGGAACTGCTGCGGGCTTCGGCGCCGCGGCTGCCGGCTTGGCAGCTTCGGGCTTTTCAGCAACTGGCTTGGGGGCCGGTGCAGCAGCCTTCGGTGCGGGGGCAGCGGCCCTCGGTGCGGGAGCCTTGGGAGCTTCCTTCCGTGGAGTCTCCTGCTTCGGAGCTTCCTGCTTCGGAGCTTCCTTGACAGCCTCCTGCTTGGGAGCCTCCTGGACGGATTCCTTGGCAGGCGCGGGAGGCGCGGCAGGTTCGACGGCGGGAGCCGCCTCCTGCACGGGAGCTTCAGCTGCTGCTTCCGGTTCCGTCGACACCGTGAATCCCTCGGGAAGCAGGTCCGCGAGGGACTGCGTCAAGGGTGCCTGGTCGCTGCCGGAAACGTCGACCCGGCCAGTTGCCTTGGCTTCGTTCTGCGCTTTCGCTTCAGCCCGCTGCGTTGCGCGGCGTGCCTCAGCCTTGGCCTCAGCCTTGTTCTTCAACGGGCCAACCACCATGACCATGTTGCGGCCGTCGATCCGCGGGCTGGATTCAACCACGCCAACTTCAGCGACGTCGTCGGCAAAACGCTGCAAAAGCCGGATGCCCATTTCCGGACGCTGCTGTTCGCGGCCGCGGAACTGGATCATGGCCTTGACCTTGTCCCCGGCGCCGAGGAAGCGCAGTGCATGCCCGCGCTTGGTCTCGTAGTCGTGGGTGTCAATCTTCAGGCGGAAACGGATCTCCTTCAGAACGGTGTTCGTCTGGTTCTTCCGTGCTTCACGTGCCTTGACCGCGGCCTCGTACTTGTACTTGCCGAAGTCCATCAGCTTGCACACCGGAGGCTTAGCCTGAGGTGCAACTTCAACGAGATCAAGGTCGGACTCGGCGGCCAGACGCAGGGCATCCTCAATACGGACGATTCCTACCTGTTCACCTGCAGGGCCGACCAGCCGCACCTCGGGGACGCGGATACGCTCATTGATTCTTGGCTCGCTAATGTTAAAGCTCCTGTGTTGTTGTGGGATCCCGGCAAATAGAGAAGGCCCCCAATTGCCAGAGCAATCGAAGGCCTCGAGGATTGGCTGTGCGCGTCCCGCTTAAGGGGACTGCACGGATGGTTCCGGCCTGTGCCGGTTCCGCTGCCAACCAGTACCCGGCAACCTTGCGTTCCATGGATCCTGCGGAACTGCGGCTGACGCGGGTGGGAGAGAACTCCGCTTGCAAACTGCATGCCATCTTACAGAAAAAATTCCCGTCAACGCAGTGAAGCGCCGGTGGGAACCTTGATCGTTTGGAACAATCTCTGAAATAACGACATCCAGTCGGTCTGTGTCAAGCTTACCAGTATGAGCACCCCAGACAGTAATTCATACGTTTTCGAGCCTGCGGACGCCGGTACCGACGTCTCCCAGCAGATTCGCGACATTTCGGAAGTGCCGGCCATTGAGGTCATCACCACTGCAGCCGTTCACCTGATGAGTGCAGCTGCGGTCAAGCTTGGCCTTGCTGCCGAAGACAATGCCGAGGAGCTGAAGGACCTGGACGAGGCCCGGAAGCTGATCACGGCCCTGGCCGGTTTGGTTACCGCGGCCGCCCCGGAGATCGGTTCCCAGCACGCAGGCCCCTTGCGCGACGGCCTGCGTTCACTTCAGCTGGCCTTCCGCGAGGAGTCGCTGATCCCCGACGCTCCGGGCAAGGGCCCCGGCGAGAAGTACACCGGCGCGGTCAACTGACGCCGTAACGCACTACTGAGCAGTTCACGACGGCGGGCCTTCCCTCACCAGGGGAGGCCCGCCGTCGTGCGTTCCCCTTCGAGTTTTTGTCCAGCTATGCAGGCCTAGACGCATCTCAAGTCCGCATAGCTGGACAAAAACTCTGTGCCTTAGGCTGTGATTTTGCTTCTGCGGCGCCGCTGGAGCACCAGCCCGATGAGGCACAGCACCACGCCGGCCGCGCCCACCGAAACAAAACCCCCGGATGGCCCCACCTGGTCGATGAAGACGCCCGCCAGGGGTGCCCCGAGCGCAACTCCCGCGGTGAGGGCGGAGCCGTACCAGCCCATCGCCTCGCCGCGCCTCGCTTCGTCCACCAGGTCCGCCACCTTCTCGGAGGCTGACGAGAGTACCGGGGCGCACAGGAGCCCGGGAAGGATGGCAACCAGGGCCAGCGTCCAGGTGTCATGGGCGAATCCCATGGGGATGGTCAGGGCTGCCATGCCGAGGAGCAGGACAATGGGCGGGACGGGCCGGTGCATGGCACCGTAAATGAGCCCGCCCACGACCGAGGCTGCGCACCAGAACAGGAAAACAATGCCGATCTCGGCCTGATGGCCGCCGGTTTCCAGTGCTGCCACAATTCCCACATCCGTGCCGCTGAGGACCATTCCCGCGCCCGCGGCAACGGCGAAAAGGGCGGCCACGGTGGCGGTGAACCAGGTGAAGCTGCCCGCAACCTTCTCCTTCAGCCCGGTGCTGCGGCCATTGTGGGCCGCAGCCGGGGCCAGGTCGGCGGCGGCTTCCTGCAGGTGGGCCGGGGCTGTGGAGACCACGGCGGCCTCGGCCGCACGCTGCTGGTCCGCCTCGCAGCCGTCGCCGGAAGCAGCACTTCGTGTTGGCGGATTGAACCACATCAGGAACAGGCCGGCCAGCGACGTGCAGACGCCGACGATGGTCAGGCCCGCCACGCTGAAGCCGCTGGTGGCCACGATGGCGCCGGCGGCAGGACCGATCATAAAGACCACTTCGGTGGTGATCGCGTCCAGGGCGAAGGCGGTCCGGCGCTGTTCGCCTTCTGCCAGTACGCCGAGGGACTGGCGCACCACGCTGAAGATGGGCAGCGTGAGCAGCCCGCCCACAAACACGAGTGGAAGGAGCCACTGGTAGGAGACGTGCGGCACTATCGACCAGATGACCGTCTCGGACACCACTGAGGGAATCAGTGCCTTGCGCAGGCCTACGGTGTCCACCCGCCGCCCCCGCCAGGGAGCACCAAGGGCGATACCGATGGTCATCACGGCAGCGGCCGCACCCGCAGCCGCGTACCCTTCGCCCAGGGTGAGGACGATGTGCAAGGTCAGCAGCACTCCGGCCGCCGAGTGCGGGATACGGGCGATCATGCCGACCAGAAGCAGCCGCCTGATGGGCTGGACGGCCAGCAACTCCCGGTAGAGAGCGAAATTCACGAAAGAATCCTTCGGTCTGCCGCAGCCGGCCGGGGATCCCCCTCCTGGCAGCAGCTAGTGGACAGCGCGCCGCAGTTTGATTTCCATGGAGTCGACCCGCTCACCAAACAATACATTCCGGGACCACTCAGCCTGCAGTCCGGCAACCAGCTGCTGCACCCCGGCCGCGTCCAGGCCGTCTGCCAGGTACAGCACCACCTGCAGCTCGGGACCGGCGCCGCCGCCGGCAAGGACGGATCCGTCGGCGGTTTGGGCGGCCACTCCCCTGCCCGGGAGAAGTTCCAGGCCGCGCACCGCCGGGAAGCCCGCCGCGGCCCGGCGCATCTCGCCGGCCAGGACGTCATCGGTGTAGGACGGGATCCAGTCGTGCTGCTGGGCCAGGGCCCACATGGCCGGCCTCCGGACCACAAACGTTACTGCCGCGCCCGGATCCAGGACCAGCAATTCAGCGCCCTCGGACACCGCGGAAAGGGCAGCCCTGGCTGCGTAGACGGCGACGGGCCTGGCTTCCGGGTGCCAGGCTGCCAAAGCCTTCGCAGACGTGAAGGCGGGCATGGCGGTCCTGCCATCGGCGGCCTTGAGCGTGACCAGGGCCATGTTGGCCTGTTTGTCGGCCTGAAGGCCATCCTGGCCTTCGGCTTCTTCAGCGAGCTGGGCGACGATCGGAATAAAAACGCGGGCGGTGGCCAGTGAGGCGACCACAGCAGCCTCGTCCCCCCGCCCTGCCCGCAGGGCCGTGACGGCGGTGAGGTAGCCGGCGTCGGCCGTTCCGTCGTCGTCCTCGAAGTTATGGATCCTGGCATCGTCACCGGCGAGGCTGCGCCCTGCCCAGGGCTGCCCGGCAGAGTCGGCGGGGCCACCGGCCCCGGCCAATGCGGCGGCGATGTGGCCGGGAAGGTGGCGCTGCGGCGGGGTGCCGGATTCGTTGCTGGCCATGGCGTCTACTGGTGCTGCGTGCCGGCTGCCTAGCGGCGGCCGGCGACGTCCAAAGCCTCGGGCAGCGTGAAAGCCCCGGCGTACAGGGCCTTGCCCACGATGGCACCTTCGACACCCAGGGGCACCAGGGAACGCAGCACTTTGAGGTCATCCAGGCTCGAGATACCCCCGGACGCCACGACGGGCTTGCCGGTCTTTTCGACCATTTGGCGGAGCAGCTCCACGTTGGGCCCCTGCAGGGTACCGTCCTTGGTTACGTCAGTCACCACGTACCGCGAGCAACCTGCTTCTTCGAGCCGGCCAAGGACATCCCAGAGGTCCCCGCCTTCCTTGGTCCAGCCGCGGCCGGCCAGCGTGGTTCCGCGGACGTCGAGGCCGACGGCGATCTTGTCACCGAAGCGTTCGATGGCCCGGCGGGTCCATTCCGGGTTCTCCAGCGCTGCCGTACCGAGGTTCACGCGGGCAACGCCCAGGTCCAGTGCCGCCTCGAGCGTGGCGTCGTCCCGGAGGCCGCCGGAGAGTTCAACCTTGATGTCCAGCCGGCCAACAACCTCTCGGAGGAGCTCAGCGTTGGAGCCACGGCCAAAGGCCGCGTCCAGGTCCACCAGATGGACCCACTCCGCACCCTGCTGCTGCCAGTTCAGGGCCGCCTCCAGCGGGGTCCCATAGCTGGTTTCGCTGCCCGCCTCACCCTGGACCAGCCGGACGGCCTGGCCGTTGACGACGTCGACGGCGGGAAGCAGTTCAAGTACCGGCAGGTCGGTAGCGGAGTTCATCGTAATCCTCAGTGTTAGGGGGCAGGAGGTGTGGCGGACAGCTTGCCGGCCGTTGGTTGTTCAGCAGCTAGGTGGCGGGCAGCGTCAGCAGGTAAGCGGCCAGCAACGCCATGCCCGCCAGGACGTAGAACGAGACCTGCGTCCAGAGGGGCTTATGCTGCTGCCGGAAGGACAGGGCGCCGCCGATCAGCAGGCCGGCGAGGCCCATCAGGATCACGGACCACATTCAGGCGTCGCCGCTGGAAGACGTTTCAACGGTTTCACCCGGGTTGCCTGCCACAGAAGGTTTGCGGAGGGCTTCCACCCAGTTGCGCAGGAGCCGGGCGCCGGCGTCGCCGGACTTTTCCGGGTGGAACTGCGTGGCGCACAGCGGGCCGTTTTCGACTGCGGCGATAAAAGGGGCACCGTGCTCGGACCAGGTAACGAGGGGCGCGGCCATGCGCGGCTGGACAACGTCGAAGTTCCACTCCTGCACGCCGTAGGAGTGCACAAAGTAGAACCGCTCGCTTTCGACGCCGGCAAAGAGCTTTGACCCTTCGGGCACCTTCACTGTGTTCCAGCCCATGTGCGGAACGACTTCCGCCGGCAGGAGTTCCACCTTGCCGGGCCATTCACCAATGCCTTCAGCTTCCGTACCGTGTTCCACACCGGCCTCGAACAGCACCTGAAGGCCCACGCAAATACCCAGGACGGGGCGGCCGCCGGCGACACGCCGGCCGATGAGGCGGATGCCGTCCACGGCCTTGAGCTCGCGCATAACGGTTTCAAAGGCGCCTACGCCGGGAACCACCAGGCCGTCGGCGTTCAGGACGTCCTCTGGCTTGGAGCTGAGGATCACCTCCGCGCCGGCGCGTTCGAGGGCGCGGACTGCCGAGCGGACGTTGCCGGAGCCATAGTCCAGCACGGTTACCGTGGGTTTACCCTCGGGCGAAGGCAGCTTCTGCGCAGCTGAGGGATCGATGATGGCGCCGTCCCGCAGCACCTGGCCGCTCACAGGGCGCCCTTGGTGGAGGGGATGCCTTCAACGCGCGGATCGGGTTCAACAGCGGCGCGAAGGGCACGGGCGAAGGCTTTGAACTGGGCCTCAACGATGTGGTGCGGGTCGCGCCCGGCGATGACGTTCATGTGGAGGCAGATCCCTGCGTGGAGGGTGATGGCTTCAAAGACGTGGCGGGTGAGCGAGCCGGTGAAGTGTCCCCCGATCAGGTGGTATTCCTGGCCTGCGGGCTCACCCCCGTGGACGAGGTAGGGACGGCCGGACACGTCCACGACGGCGTGGGCCAGTGCCTCGTCCAGAGGAACGGTGGCCTCACCGAAGCGGCGGATCCCGGCCTTGTTTCCCAGGGCGGTGCGCAGCACCTCGCCGAAGGTGATGGCAACGTCTTCCACCGTGTGGTGGACATCGATGTGGATATCTCCGGTGGCCTTTACTGTCAGGTCGATCAGCGAGTGCTTGCAGAGCGCTGTCAGCATGTGGTCGTAAAAGGGCACCGAGGTGTCGATGTCCGAGATGCCGGTACCGTCAAGGTTGATCTCCACGAGCACGGAGGATTCACTCGTGGCACGCTCCATGCGCGCGGTCCGGGCCACGGCCGCATTGGATCCGGTGGAACTCATGGTCAAGTGTCCTTTGGGAAGAAGGAGTGGTTCAGGGCGTCCAGCGCCGGTACTTCAAGTCTAGGCCGGAAGCGTGCGCTGGCCGGCAAGGATGCTTTCCAGGGAGGTGAGGAACGCTGTGGTTTCCGTCTCAGTGCCTGCGGTCACCCGAAGATGGCCTGGAATCCCGACGTCGCGGATCAGGACACCGGCGTCGAGCAGCTCCTGCCATACCCCGTGGGGATTCTCCAGGCCGCCAAAGAATACAAAGTTGGAATCGGAAGCGGCGGGTTTGAGGCCCATGCGGATCAGTTCAGCCACGATCCGGTCGCGCTGCTTCTTGATGTCTTCAACATCGGCCAGCAGCGCCTCACGGTGCTGCAGTGCTGCGAGGGCAGTCGCCTGGGTGACGGCTGAGAGGTGGTACGGCAGGCGCACCAGGCGCAGTGCATCCGTGACCTCCGGGGCGGCCGCCATGTAACCGAGCCGCGCTCCGGCCAGCGCAAAGGCCTTGCTCATGGTCCGTGAGACGATCAGCCGCTCCCTTCCCGGCAGGAGGGTCAGGGCGCTGGGCGTTCCGTCGTGTGCGAACTCGTGGTACGCCTCATCAACGATGACGATTGTCTGGCTTGCTTCGCCGGCCTCATACACTGCCTCCACCACGTCGAGCCCCAGGCCGGTTCCGGTGGGGTTGTTCGGCGAGCAGAGGAACACAATGTTGGGCTGCAGCTCCTTCACTTGGAGCGCCGCGGACTCTGCGCTGAGGCCGTAGCCGGCAGCCCGTTCGCCCACGACGTATTCGGTGTCCGTGCCGCTGGCCAGCAGCGGGTACATGGAGTACGTGGGCGGGAAGCCCAGCGCGGTGCGGCCGGGGCCGCCGAATGCCTGGAGAATCTGCTGGAGGACTTCGTTGGAGCCGTTGGCCGCCCAGACATTGGACTCATCCAGCCCGTGGCCCAGGTATTCCGCCAGGGCCTTCCGCAGCTCACTGAACTCCCTGTCGGGGTAGCGGTTGAGTCCGGTGGCAGCCTCTGTCACTGCTGCGCTGATGGCGGCACGAACGTCCTGCGGCACACCGTGGGTGTTCTCGTTGACGTTGAGGAGGATGGGGACATCCAGCTGGGGCGCGCCGTAAGGGGTAAGCCCACGGAGGTTGCTGCGGAGGGGTAGCCGGTTGAGGCGCTCTAGCTGGTCATTCACCTGAACAGTTTAGTGCCAGCGCCGGGCACCGGAAAATGTGACGGGCTCCTGTTCGCGCTCAGCGTGCCGCTGCCGCGACGCCTGTGCAGAGCTTTCCCGCTGCCATTCCTGCCCGCCTTCCGGGCAACGGCTCCAGTCCCAGGGCCGCGTTTCCGGCGGGCTTCGTGCGGCTACCGGGTGGGGACGTAGAGCTGCTGGCCCGGGAGGACCGCGCCCGCAGTTAGATTGTTGAGCTGCACGATGTCCGCCACAACGTCCCGCGCGTCCCGCTCGGGTGCGACGCTTCCTGCAATGGCCCACAGGGACTCCCCCGGCTGCACAGTGACGGTGACGGTTGCTGTCACAGCCAGGTCCTCAGGTGAGTCCGATGCCTTGGCGGGCGAGTTGAAGAAGCCCGCCAGTGAGAGCAGCAAGGCGGCCAGCAGCACCAGGGGGATGCCGATCAGGACGATCTTTCCGCGCCGGGTCAGGCGCAGGGGCGGAGGCGGTGCAGGACAGGCAGCCTGTGCCTTGCCCCGCCCCGACATGAGGTGATGCACCGAGATTGAATCCTGTGAAGCAGATGTAGCTGACATGAATTAGCCCTCCTGGACCTTTACTGTGCTGCCCGATGTTCCGCTCCGGACCCGCGCTATCCGCGACCCGTTGGTCCGGGTCTTCGAATGGCTACGCTCGGAATAGAACACATATTCGAACTTTGCTTCTCCTGTTTTAGCACCTATCAACGAACAATGTCGAGACTCGCTAGAACAAATGTTTGAAAAAGCAATGTGGCTGGCCTAGCTTTGAAGACAGGAACTACCACCTCGACAGTTGATCAGCAGGGTCTGACAATGACGGCGTGAACTTCAGGTCCGGGCCAACGAGAGTCCGGGGCAACCGAAAGGCATTGGCGAATATGGCAGCAGCAGCCGCCGGGGGCAGGGCAACCTCCCAACCGAAGAAGACCGCCAAAGGCCTGACGCCGCGGCAGAAGAAAATCCTCGAGACCATCCAGCGCTCAGTGAATGACAACGGTTACCCACCGTCAATGCGCGAAATCGGGGACACGGTAGGCCTCGCGAGCCTCTCCAGCGTCACGCACCAGCTTTCCCAGCTGGAGAAGCTGGGCTACCTCCGGCGTGACCCAAAGCGGCCGCGCGCCATGGAGGTGCTGATGCCCCTCACCCTGGACGGTGGTTCGCCCAAGCAGGCAGCCGAGCCTGCTTCGCTCCTGCCTGCCGGCACCGGCAACGTCACCGCGCTTCCCACCGCCATGGACACTGCCATGGTTCCCCTCGTAGGCCGGATCGCTGCCGGTGGTCCGATCCTGGCTGACCAGGTGGTGGAGGACGTCCTGGCGCTCCCCCGCCAGCTTGTGGGCCAGGGGGAACTCTTTATGCTCAAGGTTGCCGGCGATTCCATGGTGGATGCTGCCATCTGCGACGGTGACTGGGTGGTAGTGCGCCGCCAGGCGGATGCCGCCAACGGAGACATCGTCGCGGCGCTGCTGGACGACGAAGCCACGGTGAAAACCTTCCGCCAGCGCGACGGCCACACCTGGTTGCTGCCGCAGAACACGCAGTACGAGCCCATCCTGGGCGACCATGCCACCATCATGGGCAAGGTCGTTTCGGTGCTGCGCTCGCTCTAGCCTTTCAGGCGTTCTCGCTGGCCAGCCGTTCCAGCGCCGCGATGGCTGTCTTCCTGTCCGTTGTGGGCCAGAAGGGCGGCAGGGCGCCCCGTAGGAATCCTGCGTACCGTTCGGTGGCCAGCCTGGAGTCCAGCACTGCCACCACGCCTTTGTCCCCCGTTGACCGGATGAGCCGTCCCGCGCCTTGAGCGAGCCGGATGGCTGCGTGGGTGGCCGAAACGGACATAAAGCCGTTGCCTCCGGCCTGCGCCACCGCCCGGGACCGCGCCGTCATCAGGGGATCGTCGGGCCGGGGAAAGGGAATCCGGTCGATGACCACGAGGCGGCATGACCCGCCGGGAACGTCCACGCCCTGCCACAAGGACATGGTGCCGAACAGGCAGGTATCGGGTTCGTCGGCAAACTGCTTCACCAGTGCCGTCATGGTGGAGTCGCCCTGGCACAGGATGGTCATGTCCAGCTTTGGCCGCAGCGCGTCGGCGGCTTCTTCTGCCGCGCGCCGCGACGAAAACAGGCAGAGCGCACCACCATTGGAAGCCCGGATCAGGGCCTCCAGTTCGGCCAGTGCTTCAGGAGACGCCCCCCGGCCGGGCTTGGGCAGGTGCCCGGCCACGTACAGGATCCCCTGTTTCGGGTAGTCAAAGGGTGAGCCAACGTCAACGCCGGTCCAGCTCGGCGCACCCTCGCCCACCAGCCCCAGGCCGCCTGCTGCGGGCTCGAAGGCGGATCCAATGGCCAGGGTGGCGGAGGTCAGGACAACTGTGTGGTCCGCGAACAATCCCTCCCGCAGCCGTCCGGCGACGGAAAGCGGGGCAATATTGATCAGCGCGGGTGCAGTCTCGTCCGGTTGGGAATATCCCTGCTGTGGGTCGAAGGAGCTGGCGCGGGAAAACCACACCACTTCCCGGTTCTCCCTGGCGGCAAGGAGCCGTTCGCAGAGTTCCAGGATGAGCATCAGCCGGGACCGCGCGAGCTGCCGCCCGCCGTCGGCCGTTGTGCTGCTGTCCCCCTTGGAATCGGACAGGGCAGCACGGCAGGCCTCGCGCAGCTGGTCCACGCAGTCCAGCTGCTCATCGTTCAGTCCGTTGGGGAGCAACCCGTTGGGAACTCCCGCCAGGGCAACCTCAAGGTTGGCGGCAGCGGCGTTGAGGGCATCCACCGTGATGGCGGTGTGCTTTCGGGCGCCGGCGGCAGCTGCGTGGACCATAGCCACGGACAGCTGCCCCGAGACCGCGCCCGTGACCCTGTCCTGGAGTTCGTGGGCCTCATCAACCACAACGACGTCGTATTCGGGCAGCACTGCGAGCCCTTCAAAAGCGCTGACGGCGAGCATGGCATGGTTGGTGACCACAACGTCGGCGTCGGCGGCGTCCTGCCGTGCGAGCTCACTGAAGCACTCCGCGGCCATGGGGCACTTCTGGGCCCCCAGGCATTCCATTGACGTGACGGAGACCTGCCGCCAAGCACGGTCGGTGACGCCGGGCAGGAGCTCGTCGCGGTCACCGGTGGTGGTTTTCTCCGCCCACTCCCGCAGGCGCACCACTTCCTTGCCCAGCTGTGAAGCAGGACCGCCCACAGCCGCAGCAAAGTGCGGGACGCTGGTGTCCTCCCCCAGGGAAAACAACTGGCCCTCCGCCGGCTCCTCGGAGGGAAACCCGCCTTCAAGCTTGTGCCGGCAGACGTAATTTGACCGGCCTTTGACCAGGGCCACCTTTACCGGCCGTGCCAGGGCCGGGGTGATGGTTTTCAGGAGCCGCGGAATGTCCCTGCCCACAATCTGTGTCTGCAGGGCAAGCGTTGCAGTGGACACCAGGGCAGGCTTGTCGCTCTCCAAGGCGTGGGCAATCAGCGGTATCAGGTACGCCAGCGACTTGCCCGTACCTGTTCCCGCCTGAACCAGCAGGTGGTCGCCGGTTTCAATCGCCCGGGCCACCTGCCGGGCCATTTCGTGTTGTCCACTGCGGCTCTGCCCGCCCATGCCGGCAACGGCGCGGTCGAGCAGCTCGATCACGAACTGCTCGCCGGCCGTGCCTGTGGCTTCGTCAGCCACCAGGTCAGTCATTGCTGACGAATGATTCCAGTTCAGCCGCGAGGCCTTCCCGGACTTTAACAACTGCCCGGGTACCGGTTTCATCGTGGTCAACGCTGATGATCTCGGCGTCGGACTCATGCAGCTTGCTGACCAGGTCCCCGCGGTCGTACGGAATGAGCAGGTCAAGCTTGACCGACGGCCGCGGAATGGCCTCGCTGATCGCTTTCAGCAGCTCGGGAATGCCCTCCCCCGTGCGGGCCGACACCACAACGTGGCGCGGTTCGCGCTGCTTCAGCCGTTCCACCACAAAGGGATCGGCGGCGTCGGCCTTGTTGAGGACAATAATCTCCGGAACCTTGCGGGCGTCCACCTCGCTGAAGACCTTTCGGACTGCAGCGATCTGGCCTTCCGGGTCCGGGTGCGATACGTCCACAACGTGAAGGATCAGGTCCGAGTCAGCAACCTCCTCGAGGGTGGAGCGGAAAGCCTCCACCAGCTGGGTGGGCAGCGAACGGACAAAACCGACAGTATCGGCCAGCGTGTAACCGAGGCCGTCAGCGGTTTCGGCCTTGCGGACCGTGGGGTCCAGGGTGGCGAACAGCGCGTTCTCCACGAGGACTCCGGCGTCGGTCAGGCGGTTCAACAGCGAGGACTTCCCGGCGTTGGTGTACCCCGCGATTGCAACGGAGGGCACCTCATTACGACGACGATTGGCGCGTTTCGTCTCCCGGGCAGGCTTCATCGCGGCGATCTCGCGCCGCAGCTTGGCCATGCGGGTACGGATCCTTCGGCGGTCCAGTTCGATCTTCGTCTCACCGGGACCACGCGAACCCATGCCGGCCGCTGCGCCACCCACCTGGCCACCGGCCTGGCGGGACATCGATTCGCCCCAGCCGCGGAGGCGCGGCAGGAGGTACTCGAGCTGGGCGAGCTCCACCTGGGCCTTGCCTTCCCGGCTCTTGGCATGCTGGGCGAAGATGTCCAGGATCAGGCCTGTCCGGTCAATGACCTTGACCTTGACGATGTCTTCAAGGCCACGGCGCTGGGACGGCGCCAGCTCGGCGTCGACCACGACGGTGTCGGCACCGGTGGACATCACGATGTCCTTCAGTTCCAGGGCCTTGCCTGAACCGAGGAAGGTGCCCGGATCCGGCTTGTCACGGCGCTGCACGAGTCCGTCCAGGACCTCCGAACCTGCTGTTTCAGCAAGGGCGGCAAGTTCACGCAGCGAGTTTTCCGCGTCTGCGAGGGTTCCCTCCGACCAGATGCCGGCGAGGACCACGCGTTCCAGGCGAAGCTGGCGGTACTCGACTTCGGTAACGTCTTCCAGTTCCGTGGAAAGGCCTGCCGTGCGGCGCAGGGCGCGGCGTTCCTCGAGGTCCTGCTGGTCGCCGTCGTACGTTGAATGTTCTTCATCCAACCGGGATATGGCCTGGGCCTTGCCCAGCACACCCTTCCCGTCGCCGCGGCTTGCATCGCCTGCCGTGCTGACGCTCTTGGCCGGTACGTCCTTGGAGAGAATCCGGTCGATCACGGCCTGGATTTCCTCAGGGCTCATGTCCTGGGCGGCTGGATCGGATCCGGTGTTGGGCTGGCTGGTCATGGTCTCCTTTGAAGATTCGGCAGTTCCAGAATAGTGCCGATTGCTGCTGGTTGGGGAAGTATTCGCGCTGGGCTGACGGCCTGCGGTCATGCAGTTCTCCTGTTTGGTTCGCCGGGCCGGGAAAGCGGCTGGCGGTGGCGGCCACATCGCGTGGAGGTGGCGGAAAGCGGGAAGGAGCCGGAGAATCGGCGAAAGAGACAGCGGGACGCTGACTTTCGAGTATTGTCCGGCGGCCGGAGGAAGCGCATCTGCGCGGGTCCGGTGCACTGAGCGGAAGGCATGGATACCTGCGTCGCTGTGGGACATGGCTACGGGACGGGCAGGGCCCGTGCCGGCTACTCGAAGATCAGGAACATGGCTTCAACATTAGCAGAGGGGCAAAGGGCGGGGTTTCACTTTACGCTGCAAGGGGAACTACTCTGGCGAGTTATGGAGTCCGCACACTATTTCAGCGCATCCCCCGCCGGCCCGTTCACGCGGAAGCCGCTCACGGTTGAACTCGCAGGTGAAACGCGCAGGCTGCAGACCTCCACGGGCATCTTCAGCCCTGACGGGATCGACAAGGGAACCGCCGTGCTCCTTGCCGAGGTGCCCGCGCCCTCGCCTACCGGAAACCTGCTGGACATCGGGTGCGGCTGGGGTCCGATTGCGCTCACCATGGCGCTGCGCGCCCCGCATTCAAAGGTTTATGCAGTAGACGTCAATGAACGGTGCATCACGCTCACCAACGAGAACGCCGCTGCGCTGGGGCTGTCCAACGTGGTGGCCAGCACGCCTGAGGCCGTGGATCCGGAGGTGCGCTTCGACACCATCTGGTCGAATCCACCCATCCGGATCGGCAAGGACGAACTGCATTCACTCCTGAGGCTGTGGCTGCCGCGCCTGGCCCCGGGCGGAACCGCCTGGCTGGTGGTGCAGAAGAACCTGGGTGCGGACTCGCTTCAGCGCTGGCTGTCGGCGGAACTGGATGAGTCCTTCAGCGTGAGCCGGGAATCAACCTCCAAGTCCTTCCGCATCCTGAAGGTCAGGAAAGCGTCCCTGTTGCCACAATAACGGCCGGGCCGCTGAGCTCCACGTGTTCGTGGCCGCCGGGGCCGGCGAAAAATTTCACTCCCACCACGCCTCCCGGGACATGCACCTGCCAGGTGTCCGGCGCTTCCGCTCCTGCCCAGTGCCTGATGGCGACGGCTGCGGCGCAGGCTCCCGTTCCGCAGGACTGGGTCTCCCCTACTCCGCGTTCGTGCACGCGCATGGTGACGGACCCGACACCGTCGTGCACCAGGGGTTCGGACGGAACCACGAACTCCACGTTGGTGCCGTTGGCCGGCACCGGGTCCACTACGGGTGCGGTGAAGAGGCGGGTCCCTGCAAGTTCGGAGAGCTCGGCGAGGGCAACCACAGTGTGGGGGTTGCCCATGCTGACGGATAACGCGGGACGGGGAACTTCCAGTCCGTCAGCTGTGACCAGTGAATCCATGGCCTTGGCGGTGGCCTCGCCGGGGAAAATGAACTCCCAGGGGCCCATGTCGACGGCGTAATCCTCACCGGTCCGGACGACGGTCTTGGCCCCGGCACGGGTGCCGATGGTGAGCGCACCGCCGTCGGGCAGGTGCACCAGGCCCTCGGTCCGGAGGAAATGGACGAAGACGCGGACGCC
This sequence comes from Arthrobacter sp. Alg241-R88, assembly GCF_900537115.1. Lineage (GTDB taxonomy): Bacteria > Actinomycetota > Actinomycetes > Actinomycetales > Micrococcaceae > Arthrobacter. The sequence goes on along the minus strand of NZ_UNRG01000003.1, from coordinate 410,062 downwards.
GTTGCCGCACATCTCGGACAGCGAGCCGTCGCCGTTGCGGTAATCCATGAACCATTCAGCGCCGGGGGTCGCGGCCAGCAGTTCGCGGCCCTCGGGCAGGAAGCGGGATGGGACCGCGCGGATGAGCCCGTCTCCGCCAATGCCGCGGTGGCGGTCACACAGGGCTGCCACCTGTTCTGCCCCTATGGTCTGCATCCCCTCCGGGTCGGCAACCAGGACAAAATCGTTACCGGTGCCGTGCCCCTTGGAGAAGCGGAGCCCGCCCAACGTGCGGAAGGCGTGCTCTGTTGTCTCGGCAAGGGTTGCGTTCATGGTGTCAAGGTTACCGGTCGGGTGGAGCGTGCCTGAAACCTGAAGTTTTTGTCCGGATACAGCGGCCTCCGGCCGCCGGAACACCCTCTGCTTGACCAAAAACTCCTGGGTCCGCTGTAGAGGTGTCCGCTTCAGCTGCAGAGGGCGGCCGCGTGGGCCACCAGCTGCGGATCCTGCCAGTCCAGCCACTGGATCCGGGGATCGGCACGGAACCACGTGAGCTGCCGACGGGCGAACTGCCGGGTTGCCACGATGGTCTCCTCGGCCGCCTCGGGAACTGTTGTTGCACCGTCGAGTACCCGCAGGAACTGCGCGTAGCCCAGGGCACGGGGGGCTGTTTTGCCCTGCCGCAGCCCCTGCGTTTCCAGCCGTTCCACCTCGGCGAGCAGGCCACCGTCCACCATCCGGTGCACCCTGCGGGCCAGGCGGTCGCGGAGCTCGTCCCGGTCAACGGTGAGGCCGATCTGTACTGCGGGCTGGTAATACTCGCGGTGCGGCATAAAGGAGCTGAACGGCCGTCCGGTGAGCTGATAGACCTCCAGTGCCCGGATGATCCGCCGATCGTCGGAGAGCCTGCCGGCCGATACCGGGTCAACGGCCTGGAGCCGGGCCAGCAGTGCACCAGTGCCGTGCGCCGCCAGCTCTTCCTCAAGCCGCCGGCGCAGCCGCGGGTCCGTCCCGGGGAATTCAAGGACGTCAAGGGCGGCCCGCACATACAGTCCTGAGCCGCCGGCGAGGATGGCCCGTTTCCCGCGTGCGTGGATGTCCGTGATGATGGCGCGCGCCTGCTGCTGGAACTGGGAAACGCTGGCTTCCTCAGTGACGTCCAGGATGTCCAAGAGGTGGTGCGGCACGCCCCTGCGTTCAGCCATCGTGATTTTTGCGGTACCGATGTCCATGCCCCGGTAGAACTGCATGGCGTCGGCGTTGATGACTTCGCCGTCCAGCTCAAGGGCGAGGCTTACGGCCAAGTCGGATTTGCCGGAACCGGTGGGACCGACGACGGCGATAACCGGCGGGGAGCCCACGCGTCAGCGGCTGCGGACAGGCAGGGCAGGCATCCCGAGGGAGACCCCGCTCCGGCCCTTGGCGACACCTGGCGCGGGTGCTCCGCAGGAATCTGCCTGGGACCTGTCCCAGGCGTCGCCGGCGCGGGACCTGCGCAGGCTGTAGTCCTCAAGGGTGGGGTCCGCCACGAGGTGGAAGGAGGCGGCCTCGGTGATGGTGACAGTGACAAGATCACCGGGGCGAGGCGCCGGTGCTCCCTCCGGTACGGAGAAATGCACCAGCCGCTGGTCCTGGGAGCGTCCGGACAGCCGGTGCGTCTCTTCGGCTTTGCGACCTGACTGCGCGGTCACCATGACCTCTACCCGGCGGCCCAGCTGTTTCCGGTTCTCCTCCGCGGCAATCCGGTCCTGCAGCGCGGTGAGGCGTTCGAAGCGCTCCTGTACTACGGCCTTCGGCAGCTGGTCCGGCAGGTCCGCTGCCGGCGTGCCGGGGCGCTTGGAGTACTGGAAGGTGAAGGCGGTGGCGAAGCGGGACTGTTCCACCACATCCAGGGTTGCCTGGAAGTCTTCTTCGGTTTCGCCGGGGAAGCCCACAATGATGTCAGTGGAGATGGCGGCGTGGGGAATCTTCTCCCGGACCTTTTCCAGGATGCCGAGGAACTTGGTGGACCGGTAGGACCGCCTCATGTCACGCAGGACCTTGTCCGACCCGGACTGCAGCGGCATGTGCAGCTGCGGCATCACGTTGGGCGTTTCGGCCATGGCATCGATGACATCGTCTGTGAAGGCGGCAGGGTGCGGGCTGGTGAACCGGACACGTTCCAGGCCCTCGATCTCCCCGCAGGCCCGCAGGAGTTTTGAAAAGGCCTGCCGGTCGCCGAATTCCACGCCGTAGGAATTGACGTTCTGGCCCAGGAGGGTCACTTCGATGGCGCCGTCGTCCACCAGGGCCTGGATCTCCGCGAGGATGTCCCCGGGCCGGCGGTCCTTCTCTTTGCCGCGCAGGGCGGGAACGATGCAGAAGGTGCAGGTGTTGTTGCAGCCGACCGAGATGGAGACCCAGCCCGAGTACACGGAGTCGCGCTTGGTGGGAAGCGTGGACGGAAAAACGTCCAGCGATTCCAGGATCTCCAGCTGCGCCTCGTCGTTGTGCCGGGCACGGTCCAGCAGCGCGGGCAAGGCGCCGACGTTGTGCGTGCCAAAAACGGCATCCACCCAGGGCGCCTTCTTCAGGATGGTTTCCCGGTCCTTCTGTGCGAGGCAGCCGCCGACGGCGATCTGCATGCCGGGGTTTGCCGCCTTCACCGGGGCAAGGATGCCGAGGTTGCCGTAGAGCTTGTTGTCAGCGTTTTCACGAACGGCGCAGGTGTTGAACACCACCACGTCCGCCTGGCCGCCGACTGCCGGCACGTAGCCAGCGTCCTCCAGCATGCCCGCCATGCGCTCTGAATCGTGCACGTTCATCTGGCAGCCAAAAGTGCGCACCTCATACGTGCGGGGCTTTCCCGTGCCCGGTTCGGGAGCGGGGGCAGCCGAGGCCGCAGCGCTGGACCCCGAAGACGGGTTGGTGCCGGAACGAGGGGAAGGAATGGTCAAACTCACCTGTTAAGGGTACCGGTTCGGTGGGTCGTCAGTGTCGGGAGCAGCGTGGGCATCAAGGACTTCGCAGACGATGCGGAAAGCCTGGGACGGCTGATAGCCCTTGCGTGCCAGCATGGACGCCAGCCGGCGCGTGGCTTTGTCGCGGTCCGCCCTGTCCCCAAGGTCAGTTCCGGGCCGCAGCTTCCGCTCCACCAGGCTACGTGCGGCGGCTTCCTCGTCAGCGTCGGAGAGCTGCTCAAGGGCTGCGGCGGCGGTTTCCTGGTCCACCCCTTTCTCGGCGAGCTCCCGCCGGAGTGCGCCCTTGGCCAGCTTCCGGGACTGTGACCGGCTCCGCACCCACATGTCCGCGAATTCGGCGTCATCGATGAGCCGCGCCTCCTGGAACTTGTCCAGTACCGCCTCTGCAACGTGCTCCGGGATGTTCCGTTCGGCGAGTTTGCGGGCAAGCTGAAGCCGGCTTTTCGCCGACGCTGCCAGCTGCCGGTACACGATGGCCTGGGCGACCGATACGGGATCCGGTTCGGCGTCACCGGCAACCGGCGAGTCGTGATCCGGACCGTCCTGGAAGTCAGCCGCATATGAAGCAGCGCGCCGCCCGCCGGTTCTGGCCCGGCGGGGACGCGCACTTTCAGCACTGGTCAACGGCTAGAACCCGTCAACGGCTTTCAGCTTCGGGGAGTCCTTGGACTCAGGCTCTGCCGGCTTCACGCCAACGCCGAGCTTTTCCTTGATCAGGCGCTCCAGCTCGGCCGCAAGCTCCGGGTTGTCCCGAAGGAACCGGCGGGAGTTTTCCATGCCCTGGCCCAGCTGGTCGCCGTCATAGGTGAACCAGGAGCCGGACTTCTTGATGATGCCGTGCTCCACGCCCATGTCAATGATGCCGCCCTCGCGGGAGATGCCCTGGCCGTAGATGATGTCGAACTCGGCGACCTTGAAGGGCGGGGCCATCTTGTTCTTGACGATCTTGGCCTTGGTCCGGTTGCCGACCGAATCCGCGCCCTCCTTGAGGGTCTGGATGCGTCGCACGTCGATGCGGATGGAGGCGTAGAACTTCAGCGCCTTGCCACCGGTGGTGGTTTCGGGGGAACCGAAGAAGACGCCGATCTTTTCACGCAGCTGGTTGATGAAGATCGCCGTGGTTTTGGTCTGGCTCAGGCGTCCGGTGATCTTACGCAGGGCCTGGCTCATGAGGCGTGCCTGGAGGCCCACGTGGCTGTCGCCCATGTCGCCTTCGATTTCAGCGCGCGGAACCAGGGCGGCGACAGAGTCGATAACGATGACGTCCAGCGAGCCTGAACCCACCAGCATGTCCATGATCTCCAGGGCCTGCTCGCCGGTGTCCGGCTGGGAGACCAGGAGGGCGTCCGTGTCCACGCCGAGCTTGGCGGCGTACTCCGGATCGAGGGCGTGCTCGGCGTCGATGAAGGCGGCAATGCCGCCCAGCCGCTGGGCGTTGGCCACAGCATGAAGGGCCACGGTGGTTTTACCGGAAGATTCCGGTCCGTAGATTTCCACGACGCGGCCACGGGGCAGGCCGCCAATTCCCAAAGCTACGTCCAACGCAATGGAACCGGTAGGGATGACTTCGATCGGGGCCCGGACTTCGTCCCCGAGGCGCATGACTGAGCCTTTACCGAACTGCTTGTCGATCTGGGCCAGCGCTGCTTCGAGCGCTTTTGCACGATCCGGGGCTGCCGCCATGGTTCACACCTCTAATGCTTTCTCGCTTTGGAGTGGCCTCAGCGGCCGTTTATTGGTCATCTCTGACGCTAATGGGACCCACTGACATTCCGGCCGGATGAGGGCGGCTATGTGGAAAACCCGCTAGGAAAAGCATAGCTTTACCCGAACAGGTATTCGAACAGCGGCGCGGCGTGTCAGGAGAAACTGCTCATTCCACGCGGGGTTTGATGTCCCTTCCCAGCCGCCGCTCAGGTGGGACGTCCTGGACATCACAGACTGCCAGCCACACTTTCCGCGGCTCCACACCGGCGGCCAAAGCCTGGTCGGCAGTGCGTCCACCCACCCCGGCAAGAACAAGGGTGCTGCTGAGGACCCGCGAGTACCCGGCGCCAAATTCGTCGTCCATGAGTCGCCAATAGTCGCTGATTCGCACCAGAAAAGTCTCTCACGATCCGCACCCTAGAATTGTTGCCATGAGCAACTCCCCCGCCATCCCGCCCGCGCACGGCCGCGAAGACGATGCCACCGTGGACGCCGCGCTGCAAAACGTGGAACACCAGATCAGCCTTTTCTGGCGGCGGGCCCGGGCCATTTCCAACCAACTCTCCCGGCAGGTTCACCCGGACATGGAACCTGCGGCCTATGGGCTGCTGACGGTCATCCGGCGCGAGGGCCCCATCCGGCTCACGGACCTGGCGATGAACATCGGTGTGGGCAAACCTTCCGTGAGCCGGCAGATTGCCTTCCTGGAAAGTATCGGCCTGGTATCCAAGGAGGCCGACCCGCTGGACGGGCGGGCCCAGGCCATCCGGCTGACCCCCAAAGGTGAAGAAAAAATGCACCAGGTCCAGGATGCCCGGCGGCAGGTCTTCCGGGAACGCCTGGGTGAATGGCCGGTGGAGGACCTGCAGGAGCTGGCCCGTTTTATGGCCAAGCTGAACTCCACCTATGAGCGCGACGGTTTCCCGCACGACGGTCCCCCGGCCCAGGCGGCCGGGGTCAAGTAGGCGCCAGGGAGAAGTAGGCGGAGGCAAGCAGGCGGGCCAAGTACGCGGAACAACCAGGGCAGGTCAGGCACGGACAGCAGGCACGAAAGTTGCCGGACACAACTGAAGCCCCCGGCACACCGCCGAAGGCTTCATTGTGTTGCAGGGCCACCGGGTGGTGGATCAGCCCTTACCGGGCGCCGGAGAACAGGCCTGTTGAAAGTTCGTCGTTGAGTTCAGTGTTAAGGTCGCGATCGAGATCACGCCCGTAACGCTGGGAGAATTCCTGGGGTACGGTGTCCGGAACGGCAACGCCTTCGGCAACTGCCACACGGTCACTGACCTCACGAAGCATGCTGGACAACGGGACGTCCAGGGCCGTGCAGATCGAGGAAAGCAACTCGGAAGATGCTTCCTTCTGGCCGCGCTCCACTTCACTCAGGTAGCCCAAGGAGACACGGGCGCTGTGCGAAACTTCACGGAGCGTGCGCCCCTGACGCTGGCGAACATCGCGCAGGACATCACCGATTTCGTGACGAAGTACAACCATCTTGCGCTCCTTCTGTTCGCTCTTAGCCTGATCGGCGAGGCCCACATCCTTCCAGCGGACAACGCCGTTTACGGATACGGGCTGCTTTACCATCTGTATCGCCTTGCTCCTCTTAGTCGGTTCGCCGTAGAGCGAACCATGGTGGTGGTTTTATCCTAGGCGCCCCCGCTCTCCGGAAGCGACACAATGTAATAACTAATCGGTACCGGCTTTTGTTCCCAACAACTTTACAGGCGGGTAACTTCAGGAAGCCAGTGCTTCCAGTAGCCTTTCCAGTGCAACGCCGCATGCCTGCCCACGGATTTCGGACCGGTTCCCGGAAAACACATACTCAAAGCCGGCGCTTCCCGCCGCCGTAGCAATGCCGATGTACACCGTTCCCACTGGCTTTCCATCATGGGCTTCCGGTCCGGCAACTCCGGTGGTAGAAATACCGATATCGGCGCCAAGGGCGGTCCGGGCGCCGGCGGCCATGGCGGCGGCAACAGCGCTGTCAACGGATCCGGCGTCGGCGAGCAATTCCGGGGAAACCCCCAGGACGTTCTCCTTAACCGAGTTCTGGTAAGCCACCACGCCGCCCTGCAGCATCCCGGAGGCGCCCGGGGTGTCAGCGAGGACAGCTGAGACCATGCCGGCCGTCAGCGACTCGGCCGTCGCCACGGTGCGTCCCAGTTCCAGTGCCTTCCTGACGGCCTGTTCCGACAAATGGTGAAGGTTTGTCACGCCGGCTCCTGCCCGTTGGCCGTTCCCTGCAGCTTTCCCCTGGACCGCAGGCGCAGCGCCTCGACGACGTACTCGACGCCGGTCCAGACGGTGATCAACACGGCCACCATCATCACGGCGAAAGCCGCCCATGACAGCCACGGCATAATGGCCGCCAGCGGCAGGAGGTACAGGAAGATGGCCGCCGTCTGGACGACCGTTTTGAGCTTGCCACCCCGCGACGCGGGGATGACACCGTAGCGGATCACGAAGAAACGCAGCGCTGTGATGCCCCACTCACGGACCAGGATCACCACCGTGACCCACCAGGGCAGTTCGCCAAGCACGGACAGCATGACCAGCGCGGACCCGATCAGCAGCTTGTCCGCAATCGGATCGGCAATCTTGCCGAAGTCGGTCACGAGGTTCCGGCTCCTGGCGATGTCGCCGTCGAGCTTGTCCGTATAAATTGCGACGGCGAACGCCGCCGCCGCTGCCCAGCGCCAGGGCCCGGCCTCGCTCTGCAGGCCCGGCGCGTCAGCGATCAGGAACCAGACGAAGAACGGCACCAGCGCGATGCGGAGCATGGTCAGGACATTGGGAAGGTTCCAGACCCCGGCACGGCCTGAGCCGGCGGCGGTTGCATCGGTGCTAGTCACCTTCCTAGGCTACATTCTTTGGGCTAGCGCCCGGTCAGCGACCAGGCGTCTTCCGAGCCGTCTTCGTCGTCATACCCGCCCGGAGCGGAGTCAGATCCGTCGTAATATTCGACGTTCTGCTTCCGCTGGTCCAGGTCCGCGGCTACCAGGTCCTCGGCATAGCCGCCCTGGGCGATATTGGCGTTGGCGTTGTCGCTGAGGGCTGCCGTCTGGGCGTCCGGTGCCTTCGGCGCCTCCTGGCCCTTCATGGCTGCGAGGACCGGCGCCAGGTCGTCCGGCTTCACCAGGACGTCGCGGGCTTTGGAACCCTCGGAGGGGCCCACTACTCCCCGCGATTCGAGCAGGTCCATCAGGCGGCCAGCCTTGGCGAAGCCGACCCGCAGCTTGCGCTGGAGCATGGATGTGGAGCCGAACTGCGTGGTAACCACCAGCTCGGTGGCCTGCAGCAACACCTCGAGGTCGTCCCCGATGTCGTCGTCGATCTGCTTCTTGGGCGCGTCGACGGCGACGTCGTCACGGTAGGCCGCCTGGAGCTGTCCCTTGACGTGCTCAACCACCTTGTGGATCTCGGACTCCGTGACCCAGGCACCCTGGACGCGCATGGCCTTTGAAGCACCCATGGGCAGGAAGAGGGCGTCACCCTGGCCAATGAGCTTCTCCGCGCCCGGCTGGTCAAGGACCACACGCGAGTCGGTGACGGACGAGGTGGCAAACGCCATTCTCGAAGGAACGTTGGCCTTGATGAGGCCGGTGACCACGTCCACGGACGGCCGCTGCGTGGCCAGGACGAGGTGGATGCCGGCGGCGCGGGCAAGCTGGGTAATGCGGACGATCGAGTCTTCCACGTCGCGTGGCGCCACCATCATGAGGTCGGCGAGCTCATCCACGATCACCAGCAGGTAGGGGTACGGGCGGATCACCCGCTTGGAATCGACCGGCGGCTGGACCTTGCCGGCACGGACCGCCTTGTTGAAGTCGTCAATATGCTTGAAGCCGTAATTCGCGAGGTCGTCATACCTGGCGTCCATCTCCCGGACCACCCATTGCAGGGCCTCCGCCGCCTTCTTGGGGTTGGTGATGATGGGTGTAATGAGGTGCGGGACGCCTTCGTAGGCCGTGAGTTCCACCCGTTTGGGGTCCACCATGACCATCCGGACTTCGTCCGGGGTGGCGCGCATCAGGATGGACGTGATCATGGAGTTCACGAAGGACGACTTACCGGCACCGGTGGCGCCGGCGACCAGCAGGTGGGGCATCTTGGCGAGGTTGGCCACCACGTAGCCGCCCTCAACGTCCTTGCCCACGCCCATCACCATCGGATGGTCGGTGCGGCGGGCGTTCTGGCTGCGCAGCACGTCGCCCAGCGAGACGGTCTCACGGTCCGTGTTGGGGATCTCGATGCCGATGGCGGACTTGCCCGGGATGGGGCTCAGGATCCGCACGTCGCTGGAGGCCACCGCGTACGAGATGTTCTTCGACAGGGCGGTAACCCGCTCCACCTTGGTTCCCGGGGCCAGCTCGATCTCGTACCGGGTGACGGTGGGACCGCGGCTGAAGCCTGTCACGGTGGCATCCACGTTGAACTGCTGAAGCGTGTCGGTGAGGGCAGCGACGACGGCGTCGTTGGCCTCCGTGCGCTCCTTCGGGATTGAGCCCGGGGTCAGGTAGTCCGAGGCAGGGAGGGTGTAGGTCACGTCACCGGCAAGCGACAACTGCTCGGTCCGCTGCGGGATGGGAACGGGCGGCGGTGCGGGAGCCACAGGGTTGGACGGCACGGTGGGCGCCGCGGAACCCGCCTGGCCACCGGAGGCGGACAGGCCCGGGGTGATCATGGGGATGGCTTCGGTGGCGTTCTCCCCCGGTTCAGCGGAAGCAGCAGCGCCGAGTCCCTGCGCCGCCTTGATCTTCTCGACGGCGATCTCGGCCTGGGTGGGGCGGCGGACCCCCGGGGCGGGGCGCGGCGGCTGCGGCTCGTCGTCGTCGATGACGGCGTGCTCGAACGCTTCGTCGCCCACATAGCCTTCCAGGCCGGCGTCGGCGTCCTCTTCCTTGCCGAACAGGCGGCGCTTCTTCTTTTTCGGTGCGGCGGGCGGGGTCCGCTCAAGGTAGCTGCGGTCGTGACGATCGCTGTCCTCCTGGTCCAGCAGGTCGATGCCCATCAGGTGCTCATAGGCACCGCGAAGCCGCCGGGGAATGGCACCGAACGGCGTAGCGGTGATGATGAGCAGGGATACGAAGGCGAGCAGCCCGTAGAGCACCAGCGGCACGGCCGGATGGATGGCCGCCAGCGGCGACGCGCCCAGGAATCCCAGCATGCCGCCGGCCTGCCGCAACCCGTCAAAACCCTGGGCGACGGTGGGCTGGCCGCCCAGGACGTGCGCAAGGCCGCACCCTGCGAAGGTCATGATCAGAAAGCCGATACCCACCCTGTTGTTGCCCCGGCCGTCGGAGGGCTGCCGGAACAGCCGGAAGGCGCACACAAAAAGCATCAGCGGGAGCAGCAGCGAGATCCAGCCGAACGTACCGTTCACGACGCTGTAGACGGCGTCCGGGAACCATCCGGTGAGCCCCCACCAGGCGAAGGTGGCGATGAAGACGCCCAGGGCCAGGTTGAAGAGGGCGGCACCGTCACGGCGCTCGTCCGCCGGAAGGTCGCTGACGTCATGGCCGATGCGCCGCACTCCCCCGCCCACGAGGTGGCCGATTCCCAGCCATGCTCCCCCCACTACCCGCAGCAGCCAGGGCTGGTGCTGTTCGACGGCGGGAAGCTGGCGGGTCCGCGCCGTGCCGGAGCTCCCGGCCCGCCCCGACTTGGACGCCGGGGATTTCGCTGCCGTGGAGCCGGAACCGCGGCCGCCGGAACCGCCGGATTTGCTGCCGGAGCTGGCCCTGTTTGAACCATTGGGCGCGGAAGTAGTACGAGTGGCCATAGTAGCCACGGTACCGGAACGGCCGTGGTTTTCCGGGGATTTGGGCGCCGGTGGATGCCGGTTCTGAGGGCTTAAACACGTCCGGCCCGCATTCCTGGACGGGACCAGGAGCACGGGCCGAAGCCGGCGGCGAGGAAGGCTACGCCTCCAGCACCACAGGAATGATCATGGGCTTGCGGCGGAGCTTGCGGTTGACCCACGTGCCCACCACGCGGCGGACCACCTGCTGGAGCTGGTGGCTGGTGTGGTCCGCATGGTTCAGGACGGCTTCCTCCAGCGCGGCGTTGATCTTGGGGATGATGTCGTCGAAGACGGAATCGTCCTCTGCCACGCCCCGGGCGTGGATCTCGGGTCCGGAGACCACCTTGCCGGTGGTCCGGTTGATGACCGTGATGATGGAGATGAACCCCTCGTCGCCGAGGATCCGGCGGTCCTTGAGGTCGGCGTCGGTGATTTCGCCCACGCTGGAGCCGTCCACATAGACAAAGCCCACTTCAACCTGGCCCACCACATCTGCGCGGTGGTCCTTGAGGTCGATTACGGTGCCGTTGTCCGCGAGGATCACGCTGGCTTCCGGCACGCCTGACTCAATGGCGATCTTGCCGTTGGCGATCAGGTGGCGGGTTTCACCGTGCACCGGCATCGCGTTGAGCGGCTCAAGGATGTTGTAGCAGTAGAGGAGTTCGCCGGCGGCGGCGTGCCCGGAGACGTGGACCTTGGCATTGCCCTTGTGGATAACGTCGGCACCGAGCTTGAGCAGACCGTTGATGATCCGGAAGACGGCGTTTTCGTTTCCGGGGATGAGGCTGGATGCGAGGATGACCGTGTCACCGTCGCCCACCACCACGCGGTGGTCGCCGTTTGCCATGCGGGACAGTGCGGCCATCGGTTCGCCCTGGGAACCGGTGGACATCAGCACCACGCGGTTGTCCGGCAGGTTATCGATGTTCTTGATGTCCACGATGAGCCCAGGCGGGACGTCCAGGTAGCCGAGCTTCTCCGCGATGGCCATGTTGCGGACCATCGAGCGGCCAACGAAGGCCACCTTGCGGTTGTGCTTTGCGGCTGCGTCCAGGACCTGCTGCACACGGTGCACGTGGGAAGAGAACGATGCCACGATGATCCGCTTCGTGGCCTGGCCGAAGAGGCGCTCCAGGGTGGGGCCGATTTCCTTTTCCGCGGTAGTAAAACCGGGGATGTCGGCATTGGTCGAGTCCGACATAAAGAGGTCAACGCCCTCTTCGCCGAGCTTGGCGAAGTGCCGCAGGTCGGTAATGCGGCCGTCAAGGGGAAGCTGGTCCATCTTGAAGTCGCCTGTGTGCAGGACCGTGCCGCCTGCAGTGCGGAGGAACACGGCCAAGGCGTCGGGGATGGAGTGGTTGACCGCTACGAACTCGCATTCGAAGGGGCCGAACTTCTCCACTTGGCCTTCCTCGACGGTGAGGGTGTAGGGCCGGATGCGGTGCTCCTGCAGCTTCGCCTCAATCAGGGCAAGGGTCAGTTGCGAACCGACCAGCGGGATGTCACCGCGGAGGCGCAGCAGGTACGGAACAGCGCCGATGTGGTCCTCGTGCCCGTGGGTGAGGACCACAGCCACGATGTCGTCCAGCCGGTTTTCGATGTAGGAGAAGTCAGGCAGGATCAGGTCGACGCCGGGCTGGGTTTCCTCCGGGAAGAGCACGCCGCAGTCCACGATCAGCAGTTTGCCGTCGATTTCGAACACGGCCATGTTCCGGCCGATCTCCCCCAGTCCGCCGAGCGGAACGATCCGCAGCGTGCCTTGCGGCAGGCGGGGAGGGGTGACAAGGCCGGTGAGGGCAGTTTGGGTCATATTGCACTACTTTCCAGGCGGAAGGGTGCTGGTCTTACTCCTCAGGAAAAGACCAGCCCCGCTTCCGCCAAATCCCCGCGGATGGTTTCGATCTCGGCTTCGTCCGGCTCCACGAGGGGCAAACGGACAATCGAGTTGGGCAGGACTCCCTGCCATTTAAGAATCTGTTTGGCCGCAACGGCCCCCTGGACCCGGGTCATGGTGGCGCGGACCACGGGCTGAAGCTCAAAGTTGATTTTCCGCGCGGTTTCGAGGTCGTTGGCGTTGACCGCATCGATGAGGTCGCGGAACTGGCGGGTGGCCACATGCGTGGTGACGCCGACGAGGCCCACGGCACCCAGCGCCATCCAGGGCAGGGTCAGTCCGTCGTCGCCGGAGTAGAAGAGCAGGTCCGTTTCGGCCATAACGCGGGTGGCCGCAACGAAATCGGCCTTGGCGTCCTTGACGGCCACAATATTGGGGTGCTGCGCCAGGCGGATCATGGTCTCGGGTTCGATGGCGATCGAGGACCGGCCGGGGATGTCGTACAGCATAACGGGCGCGTCCGCGGCGGAGGCGATGGTTTCGAAGTGTGCGCGCAGGCCGGACTGGCTGGGCTTGTTGTAGTAGGGGGTCACCAGCAGGATGCCGTCGACGCCGAGGGCCGCAGCCTGCTGGGAGAGGTGCACTGAGTGTGCGGTGTCGTTGGTGCCGGTGCCGGCAATGATTGCCGCCCGGCCTCCGACCGCTTCCTTGACGGCCCGGAACATGCCCAGGTTCTCTTCGTCGGTGAGGGTGGAAGTTTCGCCCGTGGTTCCGGTGACCACCAAGCCGTCGCAGCCGTCGTCCACCAGCTTGCTGGCCAGTTCCGCGGCCTGCTGGTAGTCCACTGTGCCGTCCTTCGTGAACGGCGTGACCATGGCGGTCAGGAGGGTGCCAAGGGCAGGGATGCGCGCGGAAGTGTCAGCCATGGAAAAAACGTTACCCTGTCCCCGGCCGGTTAGGACAATAGGGGCGGCGTGATGAACGTCAAACAGCCGCCCCGCCGGAGGGGCCGCCGCTGTGCTTGCGGTATTTTGCGAGGCGGCTTCGCTGCAGGATGCAGGGAACAACTTCGGTGCCGGTTCCCGCGGCTTGCTTCAGCGCAAAGCCGTCGGGACCCCACAAGCCGCTCAAGCCGCAGGAGTCACCCAGGGGACTCCTGCCGCCGAGGTTGGCGAGCAGCGTGAACATCCTGTTGTCCATGGCCCGGGCTCCGAGGTGGAGGGCCAGCCGGTGTTCCTCGTCCCTGGTATAGAGGGCGGACACGCAATAGACGTCAGCTCCGGCTGCAGCGGCGTCGGTTGCGTGGGCCGGTACGGAGGTGTCGAAGCAGAGAGCGAGTGCAATGGTCCACCCGTCCACCATGATCAGGGTGGTGCCCTCCCCCGGCATGAACAGCTCTTGCTCCTGGCCGTGGAGGTGAGTCTTGAACGCCGTTTCCGTGCTGCCGTCCGGATGAATGGCTACAGATGCCAACCGCGCCGCACCATCACTTTCGCGGAGGGCAGCGCCCACAACAGCCGTAATCCCGGTCCTGCGGCAGATCTCCCGGACATCGCCTAGGCGTTCGTCATCCGGCATCAGCCAGGAGTCGGAGTCCTTGAGGAGATCCAGCCGGTAGCCGGTGAGGGACAGTTCCGGGAAGACTACCAGGCGGGCGCCGTGGTCATCGGCATCCTCGATGAGGCGCACATGCTCGGCAGCGTTTGCGGTGATTCCTCCGTCCAGGGGCTGGTACTGGATGGCGGCGACGGGGAGGGTGTCGGTCACGCCTCCATCCTAGGCAGCTGCCCCGACGCCCACCTCAGCAGCGGTCCCTTTGAGCGCGTGGCGGTTCACCAGGACCAGGCTGGCAGTACCTGCCGACTGCCGACTGTCTCAGCCCTTCCGCCCACGCAGCCAGCCGCTGGGCTGCCCGGACGTAGTGGAACAGTTCTACCGGAGTCAGGGCGTCGATATCCGTCTCGCCGAGCCGGCGCGCGAGCTCCGCCCCCTCCGGCTGCGCCGACAGGCTAACGCCCTCCTGCTCCCACTGGATATCCTCGGAGGATTTTCCAGTCACCAGCTGGCGGAAGAGGTAGTCAACAACACCCGGGCTCATTGCCTTCAGTGGCCCGGCATGCTGTGACTCCGAAGCGGGGATTTCGGGTGATGGGGTTTGCATGCGGTCCATATTATTCGAACATATATTCGAACACAAGGAGTATTTGTTGACAGCTTCGGCACAGGCAGGTGTGAGACGATCTGGGCATGACCTCCCGTAACGCCGCCTCCTCTTCCAGGACGGCCGCCAGCCGGTCCGTGCCCGGCCGGCTGCATGGCATTGACGCGGCGCGCGGGCTGGCCCTGCTGGGGATGATGGCCACCCATCTGCTTCCCACGTTCGAGTCGAACGCCGACCTGACCCCCACCTGGATCGGCCTGACCTTTTCGGGCCGGGCAGCCGCACTGTTCGCAGTGCTGGCAGGCGTTGGCCTTGCCTTGTCCACGGGCAAGCACAAGCCGCTGGATGGCCCGGACCTGTCGGCAGCCCGGCGCGGCGTTGCCCTGCGCGCCCTGGTGATTGCCGCCGTCGGACTCAGCTTGGGCGGCCTTGAAGTGAACCTGGCCATCATCCTGGTCCACTACGCAGTGCTGTTCCTGTGCGTCCTGCCGTTCCTGGGCATGAAGCTGAAGCCGCTCGTCGGATGGGCAGCCGGTTGGATCCTTGCCTCACCGGTTTTGGCGTACCTGCTGCGCCCCTGGCTGCTGGCTGCGAACCCGCCGCTAAGGCTCGGCCACAACCCCTCCTGGGAGGATCTGTCCACCCCCACCCGGCTCCTGGCGGACCTCTTTTTCACCGGCTATTACCCCGTCTTCCAGTGGCTGTCCTACCTGCTGGTGGGGCTCGTCGTCGGCCGCCTGATGCTCAACAAGGCCCTCGTCCCGTGGGTGCTCCTGATCGGCGGCACCATCGTTGCCGTCCTGGCCAAATCCCTGGGAAACGCTGCGATGGAAAGCTGGGGCGGCCGGGCTGCCCTGGAAAAGTTGCTTGATTCCCCCGGCTATCCCTTGCACAGCGTGCTGCAGGTAAACCTGACGGGCATCCCGCAGGAAGGGTCCTGGTGGTGGCTGGCCTCGGCGGCGCCCCATTCGGCCACGCCGCTTGACCTGCTGCATACGTCCGCCGTGGCAGCGGCGGTAATCGGGGCCTTCCTCCTGCTGGGCAGGCTGGCCGAGTGGGTGGCCCTGGACCTGTTGCTGCCGCTTCGCGGTGCGGGCGCCATGACCCTGACCCTCTACTCCGTCCACGTGTGGGTGGTTTCGGGCTTCTACCTCAAGCCGCTCCCGGCCGGGTGGACTGAGGACGCGATGTACTTCGCCCACGCCGCCACAGCAGTGATTGTGGGCATAGTGTTCGTGCTGCTGAAGTGGCGCGGGCCCCTGGAATGGCTGGGGCATGCGGCAAACCAGGTGGGCCGAGGCAACGCCAAGGCCCTGCGCTGAGTGCACCGCCGTTGGATGCACCGCTGCAGCGAGCAGCAGGGCCGGCCCGGTGCCGGGGGCGGCTAGGCCGGAAGGCCGCCGGCTAGACCAGAAGGCTGCTGGCGGCCGGGCCGGTGGCGGGACCAGCTAGGCCGGAACCTGGCCGCGGAAGAGCTTGACGGCGTCACGCATGGAGGCGCGGGCGCGCTTGCGGTCGCCGGCAGCGTCGTAGGCGCAGCTCAGCCGGAACCAGGAACGCCAGTCCTCCGGTGCTGCTTCAGCCTCCGCCCGGTACTTCTCGAACTCCGCATCCGCTGCGGAACGGACAATCCGCCCCGCCGGGGTCCTGGGCAGCTCGTCCACGGGAAGGCCGCCCTCGGCCTCGAGGACCTTCGCCATCTGCTCGGTGCGGGCTCCGAACATGAGTTCCCGGACGAGCGCCCAGGCACCAATCACCGGCAGCACGAGGTAGGCGGCTCCGATGGCGACGGCGGCAGGGTTGCTGTCCGTCAGCAGCAGGACCGAGCGCTGGAAGGACACCACCAGGTAGAAGACCAGGAGGAGCGTGACTGCCCCCACCCAGATTTTGGTGCGGTTCTTCCGGAAGCCCGCAACCAACCCGCCCACGGCTACAGCCCCAGGTCCAGGTAGCCGTCAAGGCCCACCGTGAGCCCGGGATGTGCGGCGACGCCGCGCAGGCCAAGCAGTACGCCGGGCATAAAGGAGGCGCGGTCAAAGGAGTCATGGCGCAGGGTGAGCTGCTCGCCGGCGCTGCCGAGCAGGACTTCCTGGTGGGCGACGAGGCCGCGGAGCCGTACGCTGTGGACGCGAACGCCGTCCACCTCACAGCCGCGTGCGCCGGAAAGTTCGCTGGTGGTGGCATCGGGGCTGGGCGGCACCTTGGCGGCGCTGCGTTCGGCGGCGATGAGCTGGGCCGTCCGGACTGCCGTGCCCGACGGCGCGTCCACCTTGTCCGGGTGGTGCAGCTCAATGATTTCGACCGACTCGAAGTATTTGGATGCCTTCGCGGCGAAGGCGGAGGCCAGCACCGAGCCAAGGGCGAAATTGGGGGCGATCAGCACACCGGTCCCAGGCCGGCTTGCCAGCAGGTCCTTCAACCCGGCCAGTTTGCCGGCGTCCCAGCCGGTGGTGCCGACAACGGCGTGGATGCCATGTTCAACGGCGAAGCGCACGTTCGCTTCAGTGCTTTCCGGAACCGTCAGGTCCACCACGAAGCGTGCCCCCGCAATGGTGAGCTGGTCCAGCGAATCTCCCCGGCCCAGTGCGGCGACGAGCTTCATGTCAGGGGCGGCTTCAATGGCTTTTACGGCTTCGGCGCCCATGCGCCCATTCGCGCCCAGCACGGCAACGGGCATGGGAGCAGAGTGTTGTTCGGTCATGGCGTTAACCCTACCGGTGGGCCTGCGGCGCACGGGAACTGCGGAGTGTGCGTTACCTCGCAGGAACCTGCGGGAGGGAATGGTGAGGCAGGCAGCCTGAACAGCAGGATCAGCTGCCCGCGCCTACCCATTCCACGGTGCCGTCGGCGAAGAACTGTTCCTTCCAGATGGGCACCTGCTCCTTGATCCTGTCCACGAGCTCTGAGCACACGGCAAAGGCCTGGCCGCGGTGGGCTGCGGAGACGGCACACACAAGCGCGGGATCCCCGATGTCGAGCATGCCGATCCGGTGGGCTGCCCAGATCCGCACGGGCTGGGAGGCAGCACCACCGGCCCCTTGTGCCTCTGCAGTTTGTTCCGCTGCCAGGCGGGCAACGACGTCGGCCATCACCTGGTGGGCCGTGGGATGGGCGCTGTAGCTGAGGCGGTTGACCGCCTTGCCGCCGTCGTGATTGCGCACCACGCCGCTGAAGCTGACCACCGCCCCGGCGGTGTCACTTTCCACTGCCGCAATGGCCTGGTCAACGGAGATGGGCTCCGCGCTCAGGACCGCGCTGACCACCTCGAATGCTGTTTCAGTGCCCATGTCCGCCTTCCAACTGGTCGCAAAGGTGCCCGATCACCGGATCCAGGACGGTGAGTCCGTCCATCACCCCTTTAGGTGACCCGGGCAGGTTGATGATGAAGGTGCTTCCGGCCGCACCCGCGTAACCGCGGCTGAGTGCCGCGAGCGGCGTTTTCGCGACGCCGGCGCGTCGGATGGCTTCCATGATGCCGGGGATCTCGCGGTCCAGCAGCGGCAGCGTGACGTCCGGTGTCCGGTCGTCCGGGCTGAGGCCCGTGCCTCCGCTGGTAATGACGACGGCGGGGCGCTGGGTCAGCAGGGCGCGGATGGCTGCGCCCACGGGCTCGCCGTCGGGAACCACCATGGCAGGGAAGACGTCAAAGCCGTGTTCTGTCAGCCAGTCGGTGATCACGGGGCCGGTTTCGTCGTCATAGATTCCGGCGGCGGCCCGGGTGGAAGCGATGACGACGCCGGCCTTCCGGCCTTGGACGTCACCGTGGCGATGGGGTTCCGGGACATTCAGGATGCTGGGGCTGCTCACAGTGTCCAGTCCCCGCTCTTGCCGCCGCTCTTGGCAAGCACTTTGATGTCATTCAAAACGGCGTGTTTGTCCACGGCCTTGATCATGTCGTACACGCTCAGGGCCGCGACGGAGGCTGCCGTGAGGGCTTCCATTTCCACGCCGGTGACGCCGCGGGTCTTGACCGTTGCCAGGATGGCGACGGACTCCGTGCCAAGCTCAAAGTCCACGGTGACCTTGGACAACGGAAGCGGATGGCACAGCGGAATCAGTTCCGGGGTCTTCTTCGCGGCCATGATTCCGGCAACCCGTGCCACGGCCAGGGCGTCTCCCTTGGGCAGGCCGCCCGAGCCGAGCAGGGCCACGACCTCTGCCGTGGTGTGGACCGTGGCGGTGGCGGTGGCCTCGCGGGTGGTTTCGGCTTTGGCGGAGACGTCCACCATCTGGGCGCTGCCGTCCTGGCGCAGGTGCGTCAGTGAGGCCGGAAGTTGTTCTGCATTCACAGCATCCATACTTCCACCTCTGCCCCTGCCGCGAGCGCGGCCACTCCAACCGGGACATGAACCAGCACATTGGAACCGGCCAGCGCGTGCATCAGGTGCGAGCTTTCCCCGCCCTGCAGTTCCACCGTTCCGTCGGGCTGCAGGGTGCCACGGCGGACCTGGTGTTTGTGTTCGGGAGATGTGAGGGGCTGGCCGAGGCGGGCGCGGAGGGGCAGGCGCGGCGCTGGTGCGCCGAGCAGGCCGGCCAGGACCGGGCGGAGAAACACTTCAAAGGACACCAGGCAGCTGACCGGGTTTCCCGGGAAGCCCAGGAACGGGCGTCCCTCGAAGGTGCCGATCCCCTGCGGACCACCCGGCTGCATGGCCACATGCAGGAAGTCCACGGGCTGGTCCTGCATCGCCTGCCGGACCACCTCGTACGCGCCCTGGCTGACTCCGCCGGTGGTGACGATCAGGTCCACCGCGTCGCGCTCGGCACGCAGCAGCGTGCGAAGCCGGTCCGGGTTGTCGGTGACGATGCCTGTGCGGCGGACGTTCAGTCCCGCCTGCTTCATGGCTGCTTCAAGGAGGGTGGCGTTGGAGTCGTAGATCTTGCCGGCAGGCAGCTCCTGGCCGGGCTCCACCACTTCGTCGCCGGTAGTGACCAGCAGGACAGTTACTGCTTTGTAGACCGTAACCTCCGGAATCCCCAGCGCCGCGAGCAGCCCCAGCTGGGCCGGGCCCAGGAAGGTTCCGGCGGCCAGGGCCGTCCTGCCCGCCTCCACGTCGCTGCCTGCTGCCCGCACATAGGTGCCGCGGGCTGCCGGAGGCAGCCGCACCGTGTCCTGCCCGGTGTGCGGCAGGAAACGGTCCGGTATGGCCCTTTCAATGGGGACGACGGCGTCGGCCCCCTGCGGGAGCATCGCACCGGTCATGACCGGAACGGCCATGCCCGGGTGAAGTGGTGCAGGGCTTGCTCCGGCTGGAACGGGGGGCATAATGCGCAGCTCCGCGCCGCCGTCGGGCACGTCAACAGAACGGATGGCGTAGCCATCCATCTGCGAGTTGGCGAAGGGCGGCAGGCTGATGGGAGCGCGGACGGCGTTCACCAGGCCCCGGCCCAGCGCCTGCTGCAGGGGCACCAGTTGCGCCCGTTCCGGTGCCCGCAGATGCTGCAACAGTTCCGCGACCGCGGCGGCATGGTCAGCCACGGACCGTGCCTGGTGCCCGCCCCGATGCAACCGGTGTGGCCCCTGGTCGCCGGGCTGGTGTTCCGGCTGGGATGGGGCTTGCCCTACAGACGTTCCATGGTGTTGCGGGCTGGTCATGGTTCCGCCTTCGGTAGCCGTCAGGGTTTCACATCCACTCTAATCGTGTGGAAGCCGGTGGCTCCGTCCGGGGCGACAGGCCGGCTCTCCTCGTCCTGGGCCGTGCCGGCCAGGTCCGTGGCGCGGACCTGGAGTTCGTACTGGCCTTCCGGAAGTTCCAGGCCCAGTTTCCATTGGTACCAGGTGTCAAGGGAGATGCCTTCGGCCAGCTCCGCCTGCTGCCATGGGCCGCGGTTCACGCGGAGCTCAACCTTGTCGATCCCGGTGTGTTGGGCCCATGCGATGCCGCCGACCATCACCATTCCCGCCTTCACTGGCCGGCCATCCCGTGGCACATCGATCCTTGAGGACGTTTTGATCGGGCCCCGCTCCGACCAGCCCCGGGGAGTCCAGTAGGCGACGTCGTCCGCGAACCGGGTGACCTTGAGCCCGGTGACCCATTTGGTGGCCGACACGTACCCGTACAACCCTGGCACCACCAGCCGCACCGGAAATCCGTGCTCAAGGGGCAGCGGCTCGCCATTCATTCCGACGGCCAGCAGGGCGTCCCTGCCATCCCTGAGCACCTCAAGGGGCGTGCCTGCGGTCCAGCCGTCCACGCTTCGTGAGAGCACCATGTCTGCGCCCGCCGTCGGGCCTGCGAGGTTGAGCAGTTCGCGGACCGGCCAGCCCAGCCAACGGGCATTGCCAATAAGGTCTCCGCCCACATTGTTGGACACACAGGCGATGGTTATGTGGCGTTCCACCATGGGCTTGGCCAAGAGCTCGGCGAAGGTCAACTCCACCTCCTTGTCCACCATGCCCGTGACTTTCAGGACCCACGTGTCCGGGTCGACGGCGGGAACCGCCAGCGCGGTGTCGATGCGGTAGAAGTCGGCGTTGGGGGTGACCAGTGGTTGCATGCCGTCGACTTTCGCCTCCGCGGTTGGCGGTATGGGCGGCGCCAGTGATGCGGGGACGGGCAGCGTCACGCGGCTCCGGGCTTCACTGGCGACGGCGGCGGCACCACGCCATACGCCCGTCAGAGCTCCGCCGAGGACAGTGAACGCGCCTCCGCCTGCCACGGCCTGCAGGAAGCGACGGCGGGCCGGCGCTTCCTGGGACGCTGGTTCCGCTCCCGCGCTCCCCCACTCCTGCAGGCGGCGAATCAGGAACCTGAGCAGCACTCCGGCGGCGACTGCGGTGACTACTGGCAGCACCATCGCGTTAAGGGTGGCCTGGGCGCGGGTCAGGACGGCCACCAGGCCGACGAGCCCAAAGACGGCAACCACCAAGGCGCCCATAAAGCGGCGGCGATACTCCAACACCCCCGCCAGCGCGGCAAGGGCGGCCATGACCAAAGCCATTCCCGCCAGGAGAGCCACCTTGTCGGCAGTACCGAACAGCGCCACGGCCCAGTCCTTGACACCAGGAGGAACGGCATCGATGACCGCACCGCCAACAGCGGTCAGCGGCGACAACGACGGACTGAAAATACCCGCCAACAGCTCCCCCAGCACCACGGCGCTGCCCACCGCGACTGCCCCTGCGGCCGTTGCCCACCGCCCCTTCAGGCGTGGCACTGACTGGTGCGGCAGCGAAGGATGCGCGGGCCCACGCAGCCCGGCCCCGCCGTCGTGCGTTGCCTGCCTTGGCTGGGAGCTGTCCACACCTCCAGCATAGGTTCGCGGAGTACAGGTGGCGCCGGCCCTGCCGTGAATTCCGCCGGGTATTCTGCTGCCGCCCTTCGAGCTGTCACAGGTGTGATGCACAGCCCAACGTGGCGTAGCCTGAATTCATGAGCATCCAGCTAGGCATGCCCCAGCCGCGGGAGGAAGCAGCGTCCCTGCCGTCGGCTCCGGCTGCCCGCCCCGCTGATGCTCCGGCCGGACTGGCAGACCGCTATGGACGCCGTGCCACGGACATGAGGCTGTCCCTGACGGACAAATGCAACCTGCGCTGCACCTACTGCATGCCCGCAGAAGGCCTGGAGTGGCTGGCGAAGCAGGCGGTCATGTCGGCGGAGGAAATCGTCCGGATTGTCCGCATTGGCGTGGAGCAATTGGGAGTCCGGGAACTGCGGCTTACGGGCGGAGAACCCCTGGTGCGGCACGACCTGGTGGACATTATCGCCGCGCTGCGCAGCAACCACCCCGGCCTGCCCATCTCCATGACCACCAACGGCGTTGGCCTGGCGAAAAAGGCGGCGCCGCTGAAGGCGGCAGGGTTGACCCGCATCAACGTGTCACTTGATTCCCTCCATGAGGAAACCTTCACCCAACTGACGCGCAGGCCGTTCCTGAACCAGGTACTTGCCGGGGTGGACGCAGCTTGGGCAGCCGGCCTGGGCCCGGTCAAGCTCAACGCGGTACTGATGCGCGGCATCAACGACGCCGAGGCGCCATCGCTGCTCGCCTGGGCACTCGGACGCGGCTACGAACTGCGTTTCATTGAGCAGATGCCGCTGGACGCGGACCATGGCTGGACGCGCCGGAACATGATCACGGCTGCCGAAATCCGCGAGTTGCTCTCCACTGATTTTCTCCTCAGCGCTGATCCCCGCGCGCGTGACGGCGCACCGGCGGAGCGCTTTGAAGTACGACGCCGGGTGGCTGGCTCCGCTGATGACGCTGCCGGCCCTGTGCTGGGAACCGTGGGGATTATCGCCTCGGTCACCGAGCCGTTCTGCTCAGACTGTCGCAGGACGAGGATTACGGCAGAGGGCAAAATCATGAGCTGCCTGTTCTCGCGGGAAGAATTCGACCTGCTGGGCCTCCTGCGTTCCGGGGCCAGCGACGAGGCCCTTGCCCAGCGGTGGCAGGATGCGATGTGGATTAAACCTAAGGCTCACGGAATGGACCACGTGGGACTTGACGCTCCGGACTTCGTCCAGCCGGACCGCAGCATGAGCGCCATCGGGGGCTGAATCTTTTGAACGTACGATACTTCGCTGCCGCGCGCGCTGCGGCAGGGGTGGAGGAAGAGTGCTTCGACCTGGCGCCGGGTTCCACTGTTGCTGACCTGCTGGAGACCGTTCTGTCGGTGGAGCGCCCCGAGCCTCCTGCAGGCACTCCCCTGCTGCCCCGCATCCTGTCCCGAAGCAGCTTCCTGCTGAATGAAGTCGCCGTGCGTGACCATTCCGTTGTCCTGAACGCCGACGACGTGGTGGATGTGTTGCCTCCCTTCGCCGGGGGCTAGGAGCACCTTGGCTGCTGCCTGGTCGCCCGCCCGCGATCGGTTCGTCGGAGAGCATCGCCTCGGAATGTCAGTGCCCGCAACGCTTTTTCCGGCCCGCTGACCGCTCGGGTGCGCCCTTCAACCGCGTCCTCTCGGAATGTCAGTGCCTCCGTAGATCATGATCATATGGAGATGGATTCGACAGCCCAGGCGGATGGTGCGGCAACGCTGTTCCCTGCCGCACTGGCCGCTCGGGTCCGCACATCAACCGCATCCCCTCAGAGTGTCAGTGCCTCGCTGGATGATGTTCATATGGAGATTCACCCGACAACCCAGGCGGATGGTGCGGCAACGCTGTTCCCTGCCGCTTTGGCTGCTGGGGTCCGCTCTTCTACCGGACCCGGACCCGGACCCGGACCCGGACCCGGACCCGGACCCGGACCCGGACCCGGACCAATTGTCGGTGCCTCCATGGATGATGTTCATATGGGACACGGCGTCGGTGGGACAGCAGCAATGAAGGGCATTCATGCCTCCGTTGCTGCCCTTCAGGCGCTATTCGTCAAGGATGCATCGCTGGAGACTGCAGCGGCAGCCGCTGCCGGGGTTGATGTGCTGCAACGTAAATACGAACTCCGTTTGGACCGGTTGGCRGCCGTGGCGCTCCTGGAAGCACAGCTCGCTGCGCTCAAGGCCCGGGACGCAGCCGAGTGCGTCGACGTCCAACACGCGATGACCCCGCCCGAGGCGCCCGTGCACGAGCGGACCTATGCCGAGATGTCCGCGGTTGAGGAAATCGCCGCCGTCCTGACCATCAGCTCCGCGGCCGCCGGGGCGCTCGTCACCCAATCCCGTCAGCTCTGCTCCCCGCCGCTGGCACCGGCCCTCGACGCCCTCTCCGTCGGGACCATCTCCTGGCAGCACGCCAAAATCATCGCCGACGAAACCGACAGCCTGGGCCCCGCCGGCGCCGCCAACCTTGTCGCCCATTTCCTGGACCCGGACGCCCCCAACCCTGCCCGCGGAGCAGCCGCCGGTAAAYTSGTCCCCTCCCGGTTCCGGACCAAAGYCCGCAACTGGCGCGAACGCCACCACCCCGAATCCCTCGAAAAACGCCACACCAAAAGCGTCGCCGACCGGAGAGTAGAGCACAGCCCAGACCGCGACGGCATGACCTGGATCTCCGCCTGCCTCCCCGCCCACCAGGGCTTAGCCATCTGGAACAGGATCACCGCCCTCGCCCGCGGCGCCCAAAGACCGGACGAACCCCGCACCCTCACCCAACTCCGGGCCGACACCCTCGCCCACCTGCTCCTCAGCGCAGCACCAGCCCTCAACCCCGCCCCGGAA
Source organism: Arthrobacter sp. Alg241-R88 (assembly GCF_900537115.1). Classification (GTDB taxonomy): domain Bacteria; phylum Actinomycetota; class Actinomycetes; order Actinomycetales; family Micrococcaceae; genus Arthrobacter. The sequence goes on along the minus strand of NZ_UNRG01000003.1, from coordinate 385,513 downwards.
ACCAGCGAACACACCAGCAAAGACAACTCCGCCGACGGTCCTCACGACGCAATCGGCCTGGCATCCCTGGCCGCAACAGACACCAAAACAACAAACACCAACACCAACACCAGCACCGCCACCGGCACCGGCACACACGATCCCGCGGACCCTGCCGACGACAAGGGGTACGCCGGTCACGGGCGGTACGCCGACACCGCCACAGTCCCGGTCCCGAACGCCCAGGTCCTGGTCACCGTCCCGGTGTTCGCACTGCTGGGCCTCACCGACGAACCCGCAATGCTGGACGGGTACGGCCCCATCCCCGCCTCGATGGCACGGCAACTCCTCGCCGACGGCGCCACCTCCTTCCACCGGGTSCTCGTGGATCCGAGGGACGGGGCACCACTGGAAATCGGACGGACCAGCTACCGGCTCACCAAAGCCATGCAGCAGGCACTACAGCTGCGGGACGGAAAATGCACCTTCCCCGGCTGCAACAACAACTCCCCAGACAACCACACCGACCACCTCCACGCCTGGCACCACGGCGGAACCACCGGAATCAACAACCTGGCCCAACTCTGCCCAAAACACCACCGCCTCAAACACCACGGCACCTGGACACCCACAACAGCAACCCAAAACGAACCACCCGGCTGGACCTCCCCCACCGGCCGGCACTACAAAAGCGAACACCCCGACTGGGAACCACCAGTATGGCCACCCGCGTTCGTACAGGCGGAACCTCCGCCTGAAGAGCCACCCAGTGAAAATCTTGTGGACCCGGCCGATCTGCCAGCTGACGACAGTTTGTGGGATGCCTTCTATGCCATGCCCCCTGTGCTGCCGGCCGACGCCTCAACGGCCAGGAGCCTGCTGCACTACTGAAACGGCGTGCCTCGGGCGGTTGAAGGGTTGCAGACGTCAGCTTCGCTGGAACGTTGAGGTCATGAACGGAACATAGGCCGAGCCATTCCCGTCTGCCCCGCCGCCGGATTCGTCCCCCGCGGGGGTGTTTCCACGGGTGCGAAGCTCTGTCACATGAGTGAGCACTCCCCCGTTGGCGCTCAGCGTATGACGGGTCCATCCGGCGCTGCCGCGGCGTTCCACCCTGAGGGCACCCTCGTGCCAGGTGCACCGCGCCGGTGCGTCGGGGATTGGGCTCACCTTGTCCACGTAGTACCAGAAAACGTTGTGGTGGTCCGTATCCAGCGTGAAAATTCCGTGGCCTTCGAAATGTGTCCCGTCCGGTTCCACGTGCCGATAGCTCTGCACCACCGCGAAGCCCCCGGCCACCGGCCTGTATGTCACTTCAGCGTCAACAGTGCGCTCCGGGCCCCACGGGCCGGCGGCGAACCGGGTACTCCCCCGCCAGTGGCCGAGGAAGTCCGCCAATGCGCCGGGGCCGCGGTTGGGTGGGGTTCGTTCCACAGTCCCCTCACCTCCCGCGGTAAGACCTGCCTTCGGCGGGTCAGAGTCCGAACGTTTCCGTTTCCTCAAAGGGCCCGACGACAGTGACCGTCCGGGGTGCCGCTGCCAGCTCCGCGGCAAGGTCCTGGACCTGTTCTGCCGTGACGGCCTTGATGAGCCTGAGCGTTTCATCAATGTCCTGGTATTCGCCGGAAACGAGTTCCGCCCGGCCCAGCCGCGACATTCGCGACCCTGTATCCTCCAGGGCCAGGACGATTCCGCCGCCCAGCTGGCCCACAGCCTTCCGAAGTTCGTCCTCGGTAATCCCGTGCTCTGCCAGTTTGTCCAGTTCCTCGCCGAGCAGGTCCAGGACCTGGCGCACCTTGGAAGGCGTGCATCCGGCGTACATGCCGAAGTACCCGGCGTCGGCGTAGGAGGAAGCGAAGGAGTACGTGGAGTAGACCAGGCCGCGCTTCTCGCGGATTTCCTGGAACAGGCGCGACGACATGCCTCCGCCAAGCACGGCGTTCAGGACGCTCATGACGTAGCGCCGTTCGTCGGTGGCAACGATCGTAGGGCAGCCCATGATGATGTTTGCCTGCTCCACCGCGCGCTTGACCACGTGGAGGCCTGCCGTCCCCGTGATCAGGGCCCGGTCGGTGGAGCGCCTCTCCACGGGAGCAGCGTCCGCCTTCAACGACCACCCTGCAGACTCAAGAGCGTCCACCACGAGGTTGCAGACGACGTCGTGCTCCAGGCCGCCCGCCGCAGTGATCACGAGCTCGTCCGGCCGGTAATACCGCTGGTAGTGCTCCCATACGGAGTCACGCGCAACAGCCTTGATGGCGTCCGGGGTGCCGCCGATGGGGCGGCCCAAGGGGTGGCTGCCCAAAACTGCTGACACAAAGTGTTCGTGGGCGACGTCGGTGGGGTCGTCGCTGTCCATGGCGATTTCCTCGAGGATGACGTCCCGTTCCTGCTCCATTTCTGCCGGATCCAGGACAGCGCCCGTGATCATGTCGGCGATCACGTCAATGGCCATGGGCAGATCGGAATCCAGGACCCGGGCGAAGTAGCACGTGCTTTCCTTGGCCGTGGCCGCGTTTGACTCGCCGCCTACCTCGTCAAAGGCCGAAGCGATCTCCAGTGCGGTACGGCGCTTGGTCCCCTTGAAGAGGAGATGCTCCAGGAAGTGTGTGGAACCATGCTGTCCCGGGGCCTCGTCCCGGGATCCGACGCCCACCCAGAAACCAATGGTGGCTGACCTCTGGCCGGGCATCGCCTCGGTCAGCACCCGCACTCCCCCGGGCAGCACCGAACGCCGGACTTCGGAGCCGCCGTCGGAACCGTGGACCAGGGTATCGCCGCGGTGGTTCTGCTCAAGCGGCAGGGGTACAACAGTCATTGAGGCCTTTCAAAGGGGCAGCCGGGATCTGGCTGCCATCGTAACAGCGGCGGGGCCGGTGGATCATCCACCGGCCCCGCCGATTCATGCTTTTGTGTGCCGGAAACCGGAACTGTTAGACGTCAGCGCCTTCAGCAGGCTCCGTGGTGTGGGCGCGCTCGGTCTCGACCTCGGCGCCTTCTTCCTCGGCAACGACCGGGGCGAGCGAGAGCTTTCCGCGGTCGTCGATCTTGGTGATTTCCACCTGGACCTTCTGGCCCACCGAGACAACGTCATCGACGTTGTCCACGCGCTTGCCGTTGGCCAGTTTGCGCAGCTCGGAGATGTGCAGGAGGCCGTCCTTGCCCGGGGTCAGCGATACGAAGGCACCGAAGGTGGTGGTCTTGACGACCGTACCCAGGTAACGTTCGCCGATTTCCGGGACCTGCGGGTTCGCGATGGCGTTGATGGCGGAGCGTGCTGCGTCTGCAGACGGGCCGTCAGTGGCGCCAATGTAGACCGTGCCGTCGTCCTCGATGGAGATGTCGGCGCCGGTGTCTTCCTGGATCTGGTTGATCATCTTGCCCTTGGGGCCAATGACCTCGCCGATCTTGTCCACGGGGATCTTCACGGCGATGACGCGCGGCGCGAACTCGGAGAGCTCGTCCGGGGTGTCGATGGCCGAGTCCATGACCTCGAGGATGTGCAGGCGTGCTTCGCGGGCCTGCTTCAGGGCTGCTGCCAGCACCGAGGCGGGGATACCGTCGAGCTTGGTGTCGAGCTGGATGGCCGTAACGAACTCCGAGGTACCGGCAACCTTGAAGTCCATGTCGCCGAAGGCATCTTCGGCGCCAAGGATGTCAGTCAGTGCCGCGTAGCGCGTCTGGCCGTCCACCTGGTCGGAGACCAGGCCCATGGCAATACCGGCGACGGCGGCCTTCAGGGGCACACCGGCGTTCAGCATAGACAGGGTGGAGGCGCAAACAGAACCCATCGACGTCGAACCGTTGGAGCTCAGCGCCTCGGATACCTGGCGGATGGCGTACGGGAACTCCTCACGGGACGGCAGGACCGGCACGAGGGCCCGCTCTGCCAGCGCACCGTGGCCGATTTCACGGCGCTTGGGCGAGCCCACGCGGCCGGTCTCACCGGTGGAGTACGGCGGGAAGTTGTAGTTGTGCATGTAGCGCTTGGTCTTGACGGGTGACAGCGAGTCGATCTGCTGTTCCATCTTCAGCATGTTCAGCGTGGTGACACCCATGATCTGGGTTTCGCCGCGCTCGAAGATGGCTGAACCGTGGACGCGGGGCAGGACCTCTACCTCGGCGGTGAGCTGGCGGATGTCCGTCAGGCCGCGGCCGTCGATGCGGACCTGGTCCTTGAGGATGCGCTGGCGCACGACGTGCTTGGTGACCGAGCGGAATGCTGCGGACACTTCCTTGTCGCGGCCTTCGAACTGCTCGGCCAGGGCGGCGGAAACTTCGTCCTTCAGGGCGTCCGAAGCGTCATTGCGCTCCTGCTTGTCCGCGATCTGGAAGACGGCAGCCAGCTTCTCAGCGGCAGCTGACTCAACAGCGGCGTACACGTCGTCCTCGTAGTCCAGGAAGACCGGGAACTCCACGGTCGGCTTTGCCGCGCGGGAGGCGAGGTCGGCCTGGGCTTCGCAAAGTGCCTTGATGAACGGTTTTGCCGCCTCGAGGCCCTCGGAGACAACCTCTTCGGTGGGGGCGGTGGCGCCCTGTTCCTTGATGAGGTTCCAGGAGTTGTCGGTGGCTTCTGCTTCGACCATCATGATGGCGACGTCGTCACCGGCGATACGGCCGGCTACCACCATGTTGAAGACTGAGTTCTCCAGCTGGGAGTGCTTGGGGAAAGCGACCCACTGTGATCCGTTTTCGTCGGCAACCAGGGCAACGCGGACGCCGCCGATGGGGCCGGAGAACGGCAGGCCGGAAAGCTGGGTGGACATGGAGGAGGCGTTGATAGCCACCACGTCGTACAGTTCGTCCGGGTTGATCGCCAGGACGGTGACCACGATCTGGACCTCGTTGCGCAGGCCCTTGATGAACGCGGGGCGCAGCGGGCGGTCCATCAGGCGGCAGGCCAGGATGGCTTCGGTGGACGGGCGTCCTTCACGGCGGAAGAACGAGCCCGGGATGCGGCCGGCAGCGTACATACGCTCTTCGACGTCGACCGTCAGCGGGAAGAAGTCAAAGCCTTCACGCGGGTGCTTGCCGGCGGTGGTGGCGGACAGCAGGGCGGTGTCTTCGTCGATGTACACCATCGCTGCGCCGGCTGCCTGCTTGGCAAGGCGGCCGGTTTCGAAGCGGATTACACGCTTGCCAAAACGGCCATTGTCAATGACTGCTTCTGAGAACTGGATTTCGGGACCCTCCAAGAGAGTCACCTCCGTTTCTGTTTTACGGAAGTCCAGCCGCATCAACCCAGCCCAGCATCTGTCTACTGGCCCTGCACCCGGTCATCGATCGAGACCCACGGGCCGGGGCTTCAATCAACGAAGCCGTTCCCGGGGATCACTACCGAGGACCGCGAATGCGTGATGCGGTTGATCCTCCTGTTTAGTTTTTCATTTGAAGGAGGCGGCCCGTTCCATGGTGGAAAGGGCCGCCCCTAAGTCCGACTAGCGGCGCAGGCCGAGACGCTCGATGAGCGAACGGTAGCGGGCGATGTCGGTCTTCTTGAGGTAGCTCAGCATGCGCTTGCGACGACCAACCATGGCCAGCAGACCGCGCTGGGTGTGGTAATCGTGCTTGTGCTCCTTCATGTGCTCAGTCAGATCCTTGATCCGCTGGGTCAGGACAGCAACCTGGACCTCCGGTGAACCGGTGTCGCCTTCTGCGGTTGCGTATTCCTTGATGATGGACTGCTTTACAGCGGCTTCAAGTGCCACAATAACTCCTAGGGATGTGCCGTGAGGGCCCAGGTCAGTAATTCACTGCCGGGTCTGCCGCCGCGGCTGGCCCGGGAAAACCGGACAGTGCCACACGCAACAGGAACCAGCCGCCACGGACTGCAGCCGGATCCATCCCCCAGTTTACCGGCCCCCGCCCAATCTTGTCGAAACAGGCAAGCCTTGGCAGAAGGTGCCTTAGCCAAAGCGGCCCCGCCCTCTACTGCGGCAGCTGCTCCCGGATCGCCGCCATCCCGTGCAGGACCTCAGCGAAGCTGGTGCTCAGCGGTGAAAGTCCCACCCGAATGCCGTGCGGGGCGCGGAAGTCAGGGATGACGTCCCCGTCCCACAGCGACGCCACGGTCCCTTTGGCGAAACCGGGGTGGTCCAGCGTGATGTGGCTGCCCCGGTCCCCCGGCTCCCGCGGCGAGGCGAGTTCCACGCCCAGGGGCGCCAGCCACGCTTCGAAGATCTCGACGGCGAAGGCCGTCAGCTTCATCGACTTCTCCCGGATGGCGGCCATCGACGCTTCCTCGATGAGGTCCAGCGTGCCCCGCATGGCCAGCATCCCGAAAATCGCCGGAGTGCCGCTGAGGAATCCGCGGATGCCGGCAGCCGGCTCATAGCCGGAGGCCATCTCAAAGGCATCCTTGCGGCCCATCCACCCCCAGATCGGCTGGTTGAGCGAGGCGAGGTGGCGGTGGTTGACGTAGGCGAAGGCGGGCGATCCCGGCCCGCCGTTGAGGTATTTGTAGGTGCAGCCTGCAGCGAAGTCCACGCCAGCACTGTCGAGCTCGATCTCCACCGACCCCGCCGAATGGCAAAGGTCCCACACCACAAGCGCCCCGGCGTCGTGCACTGCTGCCGTGATCCCCGGCAGGTCCGCCAGATGGCCGGAACGGTAGGCGATGTGGCTCAGGAGTACGACGGCGGTGCGCGGCCCCGCCGCTTCCCGCACCTGGTCAACGGTCACCCCGGCCGCGGGGTCCGTTTCGATCCAGCGGAGCGTCAGTCCTTCCTCAAGGGCGATGCCCTCAACCAGGTAGCGGTCCGTAGGGAAGTTCTCGGTGTCCAGAACGAGTTCGTTGCGCTCCGGGTCTGCCACGGCCGCCAGTGCCGCGCGGATCAGCTTGTACAGCACCACGGTGGTGGAGTCTGCGATGATCGTCTGGCCGGCGTCCGCACCCAGCACTGCCCGGCCCAACTGGTCGCCGATAGCCTGGGGCAGGTCCAGCCATTCCTCGTCCCAGCCGCGGATGAGGCGGCCGCCCCAGCCGTCCCGGATGAAAGTGCCGATATCCTCGGCCGTCCGTTTGAGCGGGCGGCCCAGGGAGTTGCCGTCCAGGTAGCACAACGACGTGTCGGTGCCGATGAACTGGCTGCGGTAACGGGCCAGCGGATCCTGCCGGTCCAGCTCTGCCGCGCGCTGCTGCAGTGCCGCTGTTGTGTGCTCTGGATTTCCCACCATGGGGTGCTGCTGGATGGTCATTGGCCGATCTCCGTCCTGACGGCGAATAGCTCCGGGAAAAAGGTCAGTTCGAGGGCCTTCTGCAGGAACGCGGCACCGCTGGAGCCGCCCGTCCCTGCTTTCATGCCGATGGTCCGCTGCACGGTGCGCAAATGCCGGAAGCGCCACAGCTGGAAGTTGTCCTCCAGGTCCACCAGTTCCTCGCAGGCCTCATAAGCGCCCCAGTTGTCCGCAGCGTTTTCATAAATGTGCTTGAAGAGCGGCACCAGTTCCGGCGTGAATTCGTGGGCCCGGGTGACGTCCCGTTCGAGCACCGCCGGGGGCACGTCGAACCCTTGGCGGGCGAGGTAGGCGAGGAATTCGTCGTAGATGCTGGGAGCGTTGAGCAGCTGCTCCAGCATGGCGTGGGCATCCGGGTCCGAGTCGAACACCGGAAGCATCTTGCGGTTCTTGTTGCCGAGAATAAACTCGACGGCGCGGTACTGGCTTGACTGGAAGCCGGAGGAATTCCCCAGGAAGCCGCGGAACTGCGAATACTCCGTGGGGGTGAGGGTGGCCAGCACGGACCACTGCTCGGTAAGGGTTTTCTGGATGTGCTTTACCCGGGCGATGCCCTTGAGCGCGGAGCCGAGGTCGTCAGCACGCAGCCAGCCGGCCGTGCTCCGCAGCTCATGAAGCACCAGCTTGAGCCACAGCTCAGTGGTCTGGTGCTGGATGATAAAGAGCATTTCATCGTGGTGCTCGGGCTGGCTGACGGGCTGCTGCGCGCTCAGCAGGGTAGGCAGCTGCAGGTAGGAGGCGTAGCTCATCCGCGAGCTGAAATCACGGACAATACCTTCGTCCAGTTTCCTGGTGTTCTTCTCAACGGACACGGTACTGCCTTTCCCTGCGGATGGTTCAGCGCCTGGCCAGGAGGTCGTGGGCCTGGACCACATCGAGCCGCATCTGGTCTACCAGCGCCTCAGGCCCACGGTATGCCACCATCCCCCTGAGCCGGGCCACAAATTCAACAACTACTGTCTGGCCATACAGATCGAAGTCCTCCACCGCTTCGTGGGGCCGGTCGATCACGTGGGCTTCGACCTGCCTGCTCACGCCGTCGAACGTTGGATTCGACCCCACCGAAATGGCCGCCGGCCAGCGCGTCCCGGCCTGGTCCACGAGCCAGCCGGCGTAAATGCCGTCAGCCGGGATGAGCCCGCTGGCCTTGCTGGCAAGGTTCGCTGTGGGAAATCCGAGGGCACGGCCGCGGGCGGCACCGTGGACAACCTCGCCGCGCATGCGGTGGGGCCGGCCCAGCACTGCCGCGGCAGTGGCCACGTCGCCTTCCTGCAGGGCTTCGCGCACCCAGGTGGAGGAGCAGCGGCGGTCCGTGCCGTCGTCGTCATGGAGGGGGTAGCCCTCTGAGCCGAACTCGCTGATTACCTGGACCTCGAACCCGAACTTCCCGCCGAGCGCCTTCATGCTGTCCAGGTCGCCGGAGTTGCCGCGGCCGAACCGGGCGTCGTGGCCGATCACAACATGGCTGGCGTGAAGGCAGTTGACCAGGAACTGCTCCACGAATTCTTCAGCGGTGAGGCTGGCGAGGTCCAGGGAGTACTTCATCACCAGGATGGCGTCCAGACCCAGCTCCCCCAGCGCCTCCAGCTTGTCATGAAGTCCCATGATGAGCTCTGGCGCAGACTCCGGGCGGTGGATCAGGGCCGGGTGAGGGTCGAAGGTGATTGCTACGGACCTGGACCGGTTGAGGCGGGCGGTGCGGATCAGCTGGGACAGCACCTGTTGGTGGCCGCGGTGAACTCCGTCGAAGTTCCCAAAGGTGACAACAGATGGGCCGAAGTCCGCCGGGACCTCGGACGGATCGTTCCAGATGTAGACCATCACCCTCGCCTTTTACTGCCTGCAAATATCAACGTTCCGGACCCTGCCGGCCGCGGAACTCTCTAAAGATTACCCGTATTCACCCGGGCACCTTTGCCAGGCTGCGCGGGGGTGGCCTGTCACGGCCGGGCGGACATCAGGCGTTGCGTACCGGCCGCCGCCGGTACAGCCACACGAGGCCCAGGATGGGCAGCAGCAAGGGGATGAACGCATAGCCGCGGCCAAAAAGTGACCAGACAGTTTCATGCGGGAACGCGACGGAATCGAAGACGCTCAGCGCACCCACAACGAGCACGCCCACCAGTTCAACCAGCACCGCTGCGACCGACACCTTGAACCAGGTGCTCCCTGCCTTGGCCAGGGACACTGTGGCCACCACGTACACCAGGGCGGCGAACGCGGACAGCAGGTATGCCAGCGGCGCCTCGGAAAACTTGGTGAGGATCTGGTAGCCGGCGCGGGCGGACGCGGAGATGGCGAAGACTGCATATACGGCGATCAGCAGGCGGCCGGGGCCAGTATTGCGGGTGTTCCGGGCACCGGTTCCGTTCGCGCTTGCGCCGGTGGTGGTGTTGGGGACGGCGGAGTGCTGGTCTTTCACGCGGCGTGCTTCTTCCATTTCAGTACCAGATTTGATTCATTCGGGCGGCCATCACCAGCGCAGTGACACCCACGGCGGCCAGGACAAAGTTGCTCCACCGCGTGCGTTCCAGGATGGACCAGTAGACGGCGGCGGGCGGCAGGAGCATGGCCGTGGCCAGGTAGCCCCAGAACTCCCAGGCTTCCCCCGCGATGGGCTCTCCTGCAATGACGCGCACGATGGATCCCACCAAGTAGACCAGCAGCGCAACCTCGACAGCGGCGACCGAAAGGATGGTGGCGTCATTCGGCGCTTTCTTCAGGATGCCGGCCAGCAGGCAGATCCCGCTGGACAGGAGCCCCACCACCAGGATGATGTAGAAATAGGCGTCCACCCTCAGCCCACCCCGGACGCGCCGGTACCCGGGCCGGTGCCAGGGGCGAATACCAGGACGGGTTTGGCGAAGCTGCCGGCATCGGCAAGCAGTGCCACCAGGCTTCCATCGGGGGCAAAGGCGGCTGCCGGATGTTCTGCTGTGGCCGCCGCGGGGCTACCGGGGGCAGCACCGGCAGCGATGCGCCGGCCAAAGGATATTTCCGTGGCCTCCTCGGGGCTGAGCTCGCGGTTGGGCATCAGGGCCCGGGCTGCCTCGGACATCTCGAGGACGTTGAGCTCTTCCGCGAGTTGTTCGAGGGTGCGCGCCTGCTCCAGGGAGTAGGGCCCTACATGGGTCCGCCGGAGGGCTGTGAGGTGCCCGCCAACACCGAGGGTGTTGCCGAGGTCCCGGGCCAGGGCACGGATATAGGTCCCGGAGGAGCACTCCACCGTGACATCCAGGTCCACGACGTCGGCCTCGGCGTCCCTGTTAATGCTGTGCACCTCAAACCGGTGGATGGTGACCGGGCGGGAGGCCAGTTTGACCTCTTCACCGGAACGCACCCGGGCGTAGGCCCGTTCCCCGTTGACTTTGATGGCGCTTACGCTGCTGGGAACCTGCTGGATCTGCCCGGTGAGGGCCGCAACGCCGTCGTGTATCGCCTGCTCGCCCACCGCGGAAGTGCCGGCTGTGGCAGTGACTTCACCTTCGGCGTCGTCCGTGACGGTCGACTGGCCAAGGCGGATGGTGGCCGTGTAGGTCTTGGACGTGCCCACGATGTACGTGAGCAGGCGCGTGGCTTTGTTGATGCCGACCACCAGGACACCGGTTGCCATCGGATCAAGGGTGCCTGCGTGCCCCACTTTCCGGGTACCGGCAAGGCGCCGCATCCGGCCAACCACATCATGGCTGGTCCATCCCTGCGGTTTGTCCACTATCACCAGTCCAGAAAGCACGCTTCCCAGTATATCGGCGCTGGTCGTGGCACCCGCCCACGCATCGCGCGGCCCGGGGAGCATCCGCAGCCGCCCCGGATCCGTGCCGGTTAGGATGGCAGGCATGCCTGAGCTTGCCGCCCACGTCCGCGACGTCCCCATCAACCAGATCCGGGAGATCACCGAGGCCGCATGGCGTACCCCCGGCGCCTTGGTCCTCAGTATCGGCGAGCCCGGGTTCCCGCTCCCCCGCCACGTCCTCGACGCCGGGATGGCATGCCTGGACCGGGACGAAACCAACTACACCCCCAACGCGGGTATCCCGGCACTTCGCGAAGCCTTCGCCGCCAGGTTCCGGGAGCAGCAGGGCTGTGAGGTGGGCGCCGACCGGGTGTATGTGGTGGACGGCGCCCAGCAGGGCCTGCATTTCGCCATGAGCCTGCTGCTCTCCCCCGGCGATGAGATCCTGATTCCCAACCCGGGCTACCCCACGTTCGCCATGACCAGCTGGCTCCTGAATGCCGTCCCCGTGGGTTATCCGCTCTACCCTGACCACGGCTTTCAGCCCAGGACCGGAGACATCGAGGCGCTCATCACGGACCGGACCCGGGTGCTGGTCCTGAACTCCCCCTCCAACCCGTTGGGCGCGGTCCTCAGCGAGGACCTGACCAAAGAACTCGTGGAGCTGGCCCGCCGGCACGACCTGTGGGTGATTTCGGACGAATGCTATGAAGCGTTCACGTACGACGTCCCGCATGTGAGCCCTGCAAGGTTCGACGGCGACGTGCCGGGCGAGGCGCGCGTCTTCACGTCGCTGACCCTGTCCAAGACGTATGGCCTCACCGGGCTACGGATCGGCGCGCTGGTGTGCCCGCCGGGCCTGGAGCAGAAGATGAACAACGTCATGGAGTCGATCGTCTCGTGCGTGGCGTCACCGTCGCAGTACGCCGCGCTCGCTGCCCTCACCGGGCCACAGGATTACGTCCGGCACGCCCACGAACACTATCGGACCAACCGGGACGCTGCATCAGCCGTGCTCGATTCCAAAGGAATTCCGTACTTGAAGGCTGACGGCGCGTTTTATCTTTGGGCAGACGTGTCCGACGCCAGCGGCGGCGACGTCCGCGGGTGGGTGCGGCGCTTCCTTGCGGAGTCAGGCGTTGCGCTGGCTCCCGGGACTGCCTTTGGTTCCATCGGTGAAGGCTGGGCGCGGATCGCGCTGTGCGGCAAGCGGCAGGAACTGCTGGACGGCCTGGCCCGGCTGCCGGAACGCGCCTAAGACGATGTGCCGGCAGCCGGTCCTTCGTTAGCTGCGGGTTCCGGACAGGGCGCCATCCAGCCAGGTGCGCAGGACGTCCGCCGGGGCAGCACCTGCCTGCCGTGCGGCCACCTTGCCATCCACGATGACCATCAGGGTGGGTATGGCCTGTACATCGAACCTTCGGGACAAGCCAGGCGATTTATCCACGTCCACCTTGACCAGTTTGACGCCGCCCGCACGTTCATGAGCCAGCTTGTCCAGGACGGGGCTGACCATGCGGCAGGGCCCGCACCAGGCAGCCCAGAAATCCACCAGCACCGGAACGGGCGACTGTTCGGCCACTGTGCCGAAGTCAGCGTCCCCTGCGTCCACGATCCAGGGCAGCCCGCCGCGGCAGCTGCCGCAGCGGGGCCGGCCGGCAACGGCGGCCGGGACGCGGTTGGTCTTTCCGCAATGCGGACATTTGACGAGGGTGGCTGCCATGCCTAGTAGTCCTTCCTGCTTTTATGGGCGCCCCAGGCCTGGAAAGGAGCGTCCGACGCCGGCACGTCGCCCCTGCTGACCGGCAACAGTTCAGGGCGCGTCCCCGAAAAGTAGTCGTAGAAGACGGCGTCATCAAAGCCTGCGGAGGCGGCACCGTACCGGTCCGCGGCGAAATAGACGCGGTCTATCCGTGCCCAAAGGGCAGAGGCGAGGCACAGCGGGCACGGTTCGCAACTGGTGTAGAGGACCGCGCCGCGCAGGTCGAAGCTGCGAATGGCGGCAGCCGCCGTACGGATGGCCACGACTTCGGCGTGGGCTGTGGGGTCGTTGTCGCGGGTGACGCGGTTGACGCCCTCGTGCACCTGCCCGTCCCTGGTCACGACCACCGCACCGAACGGTCCGCCCCCGTCCGCGACGTTGCGGGTGGCCAGCGCCACTGCCTGTTCGAGGTAGTGGGTGGCATCATCGTGGTCGTGGTCCGCCTGGTTCATAGCTTGATCCTAGCCAAGGGGCTGGCGTTAGGGGATGAATTAGGGGGCGCAATAGGGGGCCGGATAGGGGGCATTCCCGGCGACACCGTTGCTCCGCAGGCATAATCTGGCGCCGGGGTTGCCGAATTATATTGCCTCCCGCGAGGCTCCTTATCCGGCCCGTCAAGGGCGCCAAACCGGAGTATCCAATGAAAATGAACTTTCCAAAGCTCGCATTTCTCGCTGCTGCGGCATTAGTTATTCCTGCCTGGCCTGCAGCGGCGGTTTCCAGCGAGGACCCGCCCGGTGCGCTGGCCGGGGGTGAGTTCGTCGTCTCCTTCAGTGGCACTCCCGAAGCCGCCACCTCAGCCATCGCGGCCGCCGGCGGAACGGTGAAGGACGTCACCTCCCAGGTGGGCGTCGCCCTGGTCACTGCCCCTGACGGCGCATTTCTGGACAAGGTGCGGGCCGGAACCGGCATCCGCGGTGCCGCGCGCAACCACTCTGTCGGTCTGGGCCGGCAGGGGATGCCGCACCGCTACTCCGGGGAGCGGCTCGACGCAGCCGAGCGGGCGCAGGCGGGCGACGCCGGGAAGGCCGGGAGCTTGTCCACGAACGGGCCTGGGGCCGAGCCTCTGTCCGACCTCCAGTGGAATATGGACATGATCGATGCGACGCCCGACGGCGCCTGGGAGAAGGCGACCGGCAAGGGTGTCGACGTCGGCATCATGGACACGGGAATCGATGCCCGGCACCCCGACATCGCGCCCAACTTCGACGCAAAGCGGTCGCGCAACTTCACCACCGACATCCCGGACGTCGACGGGCCCTGTGAGTACAAGGACTGCAAGGACCCGGCGAACGTCGACGATGGGGGGCACGGTACGCACGTGGCCGGCATCGTGGCTGCGGCCGACAACGACTTTGGCATCGGCGGGGTGGCCCCAGACGCGACCTTGGTTAATGTGCGCGCAGGACAGGACTCCGGCTACTTCTTCCTGTACGAGACGGTCAAGGCGCTTGTGTACTCGGGGGACATCCACCTCGACGTCGTGAACATGAGCTTCTTCACCGACCCATGGCTCTACAACTGTACGTCCCGCGACGAGTACGTCAGTGGCACCGTGACGGACGCGCAACTGATCGAACAGCGGCTCGTCAGCGAACTGGTGCTGGGCGCGGTGACCTACGCCTCCGACCGCGGCGTGACCCTGATTGCGGCCGCCGGCAACGAGCACAGCGACCTGGCCGCACCCACCCGCAGTGACGAAATCAGCCCGGACTACCCGGCGGACGCCGCGCAGCCGAGGGTAGTGAAAAAAACCTGCCTCAACCTGCCCAGCGAGGCTCCACAGGTGATCAATGTGTCCGCGGTCGGTCCGTCGGGGACCAAGGCTGAGTACTCAAACTACGGGTTTGGTGACATCGAGATCGCCGCCCCCGGAGGCTGGTTCCGCGACTACGTTGGGACGCCGCAGTTCCAGAGCCCTGGGAACCTCATCCTCTCGTCCTATCCGCTCCAGGCAGCGATCGAGCAGGGCCTTGCCGACCCGAAGGGCAACCCGGTGGACGGGTTCTCGATCAAGTACTGCGACGACGGCAAGTGCGGCTTCTACACGTACTCGCACGGCACTTCGATGGCGTCACCACACGTCGTCGGCGTCGCGGCGCTGATCATCCAGGCGCGGGGCAAGTCCACCGGCCAAGGCGGACGTGCACTCGACCCGGCGACCGTGGCCCGGGTGCTGTTGCGGACGGCGGACGACCACGCTTGCCCGGCCGGCGGTGTGGAGGACTACACCGACGAGGGGTTGACGCCGGACTGGAACGCGACCTGCCAAGGGACCACCGGGAACAACGGCCTGTACGGCGAGGGCATCGTCGACGCGGAGGATGCCGTGGACTGACCGGTTCCGTGTTAGGGGAAGAATTAGGGGGCGGAATAGGGGGAAATCCCGGCGACATTCTTGTCCGGCAGGCATAATCTGGCGCCGGGGGGTTTCGGAATTTTTGCCTCCTGCGAGGCTCCTTATCCGGCCCGTCCAGGGCGCCAAAACGGAGTACCCAATGAAAATAAAGTTTCCAATGGTCGCATGCCTCGCTGCCGCGGCACTCGTTGTTCCTGCCGGGCCTGCCATGGCGGGTTCCGATGAGCACCCTCCGCGCACGTTGGCCGAGGGTTTGGCTGCACCTCTCAGCCTGGCCGTGGATGCGGAGGAATCCGTTCTCGTCACCCAGAACTTCGCAGGCCTCCTCAGCCGCGTCAACGACGACGGCACTACTACGACGCTCTATCAGGCCCAAGAGGGCTGGGACGTTGGCGGCGTGGAAGTCCGGCATGGAATCACCTACTTTTTTGAGAGCGTGGGCGCCGGCATGGGCGATCCTGAAGCTCTCCAAGGCCATTTGAAGTCCATTGACGAGGACGGAGACGTCCGGACCATCGCGGATCTGGCCCGCTACGAACGCAAGCACAACCCGGACGGTGATCAGCATTACGGCTTTGAACCTGACGTCTCGGACGAGTGCCTGGCGAACTGGCCTGAGTTTCCGCCTGCGCGCTACAAGGGCGGGGTGGACTCACATCCCTACGGCATGGCGGTGCGGAGCGGCAACGCGTATGTAGCCGACGCGGGCGCGAACGCCATCCTGGAAGTAGACCTCGAGAGCGGCCACATTTCCACTCTTGCAGTGCTGCCGCCGCGGCCCACCGTTATTCCGGAAAGCGCTACCCGTCCGGAGGAGGAGGGCGGCCTTGGCGTGCCAGCTTGCGTTGCCGGGAAGGAATACGCTTTTGAGTTTGTTCCCACGGACGTTGAGATTGGGCCGGATGGCTGGCTTTATGTAACTTCCCTGCCCGGCGGCCCGGAAAGCCCGGCGCTGGGTGAGCGCGGCGCGATATTCAAAGTCAACCGGTGGACCGGCGAGACAAAGCTCTGGGCCGAGGACATCCTTTCCCCCACCGGCCTTGCCATCGGGGACGACGGGGATGTCTATGTGGCTTCACTCTTCGGCGGCAATATCCTGAAGTTCAATGGCTCGAGGGACCACCCTTCCGAGTTCCTGGCGGTAAACCAGCCAGCCGCCGTCGAATTCCAGGACGGACACCTGTACGCAACAGTTGACGCGTTGTCCGGCGCCCCGGCCGGCCCGGGAGCGCCTCCTCCAGCAGAACCGTTCCTGGGCAAGGTGATCCGGGTTCATATCGACTAGTCAGCCAACATAGTTCTCCGGGAAGCAGAAGGCCCGCACCATATGGTGCGGGCCTCTTGCTGACCATTCTCGCTGGTTACTTCCTGCCGTCTTCGTCGAGTTCTTCGTCGTCATTGACGTCGAAGTCCTCTTCATCAAAATCGTCTTCGTCGATGTCCACATCAGCAGACGCATCGCTCCGGTAGGGATCAGCGTCCCCTGCATGCCGGGCCTGCGCCGCCAGGGCGGCCACTTCGGCGTCACGCTTCTTGGCTTCCCGGAGCAGGTCCTCAAGGTTGGACGCGATAACGGGAATCTCATCAGAGACGAATTCAAGGGTGGGAGTCAGCCGAATACTCAGGTTGCGCCCCACCTCCTGCCGAAGCACACCCTTGGCCTTCTCCAGGCCCTTGGCAGCATCAGCCTGAACAGCCTGGTCGCCAAGAACGGTGTAGTAGAGGGTGGCATGCTGCAGATCATTCGTCACCCGGGCATCGGTAACAGTGATGCCCTCCAGCCGAGGATCCTTAACCTTCCGGCCCAGGGCCTCAGCAACAACAACCTTAATCCGCTGCGCCAACTTGGCAGCACGTGCCGGATCAGCCATTTCCACTCCTAAAAAATTTGGGGGTACGACGACGTCGTGCAACAGACGTACCCAGTTTTGAACAGTTTGATGCCACGCGCCTCGTGGTGAGGCAGGGACGAAGCCGGAGAGTTTTGGGGGCGCCCGGGAGTGGCATCGGGCCTACCGGAGCTGGGCGGCAGAGGATCGCAAGATCCTTTGCCGCCCAGCGTAGGGGCGGGGCGCCCCCAAAACTCGGAGGCGCCCCAACAACAGACAGACTAGACGCGCGGCTTCTCACGCATCTCGAAGGTCTCGATGATGTCGCCTTCGGTGATGTCGTTGTACGAGCCAAGACCGATACCACACTCGAAGTCCGTGCGGACCTCGGTGGCGTCGTCCTTGAAGCGCTTGAGCGTCTCAACGGTGAGGTTGTCACCGATGATCTTGCCGTCGCGGCTGATGCGGGCCTTCGTGTTGCGTCGGATGATACCCGAGCGGACGATGGAGCCGGCGATGTTTCCGAACTTGGAGGAACGGAAGACTTCGCGGACCTCGGCGGTGCCCAGCTGGAATTCTTCGTATTCCGGCTTGAGCATGCCCTTGAGCGCCATCTCGATGTCATCAATTGCGGAGTAGATGACGGAGTAGAAGCGCATGTCCACGCCTTCGCGGTCTGCCAGTTCGGCAACCCGCTCGGCAGGCTTGACGTTGAAGCCAATGATGACGGCGCTGTCCACCGTCGCCAGGTTGACGTCGTTCTGCGTGATGGCACCAACACCGCGGTGGATGACGCGCAGCTGCACGCCTTCGCCGACGTCGATCTTGAGCAGGGCGTCCTCGAGGGCTTCCACGGCACCGGACACGTCACCCTTGAGGATGAGGTTGAGGGTGTCGATCTTGCCGTCGGCCACTGCCTGGTCGAAGTCTTCCAGGCTGATGCGCTTGCGGCGCTTGGCCAGGGCTGCGTTGCGGTCGGC
Source organism: Arthrobacter sp. Alg241-R88 (assembly GCF_900537115.1). Taxonomy (GTDB): domain Bacteria; phylum Actinomycetota; class Actinomycetes; order Actinomycetales; family Micrococcaceae; genus Arthrobacter. The sequence goes on along the minus strand of NZ_UNRG01000003.1, from coordinate 367,635 downwards.
TGCTTCACGCTTCTCGGCGATCTGGCGGGCGGTGCGCTCGTCAGCGGTCACGAAGAAGGTGTCGCCTGCACGCGGCACGTTGGACAGACCCAGCACCTGGACGGGGCGGGACGGGCCGGCCTCGGTCAGGGCGCTGCCGTCGTCGTCGAACATCGCACGGACACGGCCATGGGCCGTGCCTGCAACGATGGTGTCGCCGACGCGGAGCGAGCCGGACTGCACCAGGACGGTGGCCACGGAACCGCGGCCCTTGTCCAGGTTGGCTTCGATCGCGATACCGCGGGCGTCCTTGTTCGGGTTGGCGCGCATGTCCAGGGCAGCGTCTGCGGTGAGCAGGACTGCCTCGAGCAGCTCGTCGATGTTGAGGTTCTGGCGGGCAGAGACCTCCACGAACATGGTGTCGCCACCGTATTCTTCGGGAACGAGGCCGTACTCGGTCAGCTGGCCACGGACCTTGTCCGGGTTGGCGCCTTCCTTGTCGATCTTGTTCACGGCCACCACGATCGGCACGTTCGCTGCCTGTGCGTGGTTGAGGGCTTCAACGGTCTGGGGCATAACGCCGTCGTCCGCTGCGACCACCAGGATGGCGATGTCGGTCACCTTCGCACCACGGGCACGCATGGCGGTGAACGCCTCGTGGCCCGGGGTATCGATGAAGGTGATCTTCCGGTCGTTGCCTTCGTGGTTGTGCGTGACCTGGTAGGCACCGATGTGCTGCGTGATGCCACCGTGCTCGCCCGCCATAACGTCGGACTTGCGGATAGCGTCCAGCAGGCGGGTCTTACCGTGGTCCACGTGGCCCATAACGGTGACAACCGGAGGACGTGCCTCGAGGTCTTCGTCGCCTTCGGCTTCGAGCTCTGCTTCGAAGTCGATATCAAAGGTGGAGAGCAGCTCGCGCTCCTCGTCCTCCGGCGATACGACCTGGAGCTTGTAGCCAAGCTCTTCACCCAGCAGCGCAAAGGTTTCCTCGTCCAGCGACTGCGTGGCCGTTGCCATCTCACCGAGGTGGAACAGCACGGTTACCAGTGCGGCGGGGTTTGCCTCGATCTTGTCGGCGAAGTCCGTGATGGACGAGCCGCGGCGGAGCCGGATCACAGTGTTGCCGTCGCCGCGGGGTACGCTCACGCCACCCAGCGACGGGGCACTCATCTGCTCAAGTTCCTGGCGCTTTGCGCGCTTCGACTTGCGCTGCTTGCCACGTCCGGCGCCGCCCTTGCCGAAGGCACCCTGGGTGCCGCCGCGTCCGCGGCCGCCCTTGCCAAAGCCACCACCGGCGGGAGCACCGCCGCCACCACCGGGACCACCGGTACCGGGAGCGCCACCCGGGCGTCCGGGACCGCGGCCACCGGCACCGGGACGGCCTGCACCAGCGGGTGCGGGACGCTCGGTACGGTTGGGCATCATGCCCGGAGTAGGACGGTTTCCACCTGCACCTGCCGGACGCGGTGCGCCCGGACGGGGGCCACCGGCACCGGCTGCGGGGCGGGGTCCGCCTGCACCGGCCGCGGGACGCGGACCACCCGGACGGGGGCCACCGGCACCTGCTGCGGGACGCGGACCACCGGGACGGTCGCCGTCGGTACGGCTTCCACCCGGACGGGGCATGCCCTGGGAGGTGGCAAACGGGTTGTTGCCCGGGCGGGGAGCCCGGTCGCCGTCGCCGCCACGGCCCCGGGGCATGCCCTGGGAAGTAGCGAAGGGGTTGTTGCCCGGACGGGGACCGCCGGGACGGGGAGCGGAACCACCCTGTGATCCGCCGGAGCGGGTGGGCGGAGCCGGGGTTTCGGCCTTGGGGGCCGGGCGTGCACCGGGCTTTGCGCCGGTGGACGGAGCAGCGGGAGCAGCCGGAGCTGCTGGCGCGCTGGCTGCCGGTGCCGCAGGGGCGCTGGCTGCCGGTGCAGCAGGGGCGGGTGCCGGTGCAGCCGGGGCGGCGGGGGCAGGTGCCTGCGCCTTGGGGGCCGGAGCCTTGGGCGCTGCCGGACCGGGAGCGGGGGTTGAAGGACGCGCCTCTGCCGCCGGAGCGGTTGCCTTGGGCGCGGCGGCCGGTGCTGATGCCTTGGCAGCAGCATCGGGGAAGGCGTTGCGCAGTTTACGCACAACGGGGGCCTCAATGGTGGAAGAGGCGGAGCGAACGAATTCGCCCAGTTCCTGCAGTTTTGTCACTGCATCTTTGGAAGTAATACCGAGCTCTTTGGCGAGCTCATGTACGCGGACCTTGGCCACATTTCTCCTGTCTCGGTCCGCACCGAGCCAGGCACGAACCGTCTACTTCTTACTGCGGGCCCAAGCCGCGATTGCTGCAGAAGGGCCCATTGCAGAGCGCAACAAAGTTGTCATCGTTGCGCACTCATCGCTGGGAACTCATCGGGTTTCCATCAGATTTCTGACCCGCTTTCAGGTTGGACGGTTGGTGTTGCAGTTGCCGTGGCTGCAACTTTCGTGCCTGACCTAATCCAGTCTTCGACGGCGGCCGTTCCGGTTGCGCCCGCAAGGGCACGTCCGAAAGCCCGCCGTTTGATCGCCAGAGCCAGGCACGATTCGCTGGGGTGCAGCCATGCACCCCGGCCAGCCATCCGGCGTCGTTCATCCACCAGGACAGCGGTTGATCCGCTGCCGTCGGCGACGAGCCGGAGTAATTCATTCCGCTTGCCCTTTTTCCGACAGCCGATGCAGGTACGTTCCGGTTGATTCCCGGTGGAAAGCACTGCCACGGTCATCTTCCTGACGTTCATATCTGCTGGCCCCGGAATGCCTGACCTTTCGCTTGCTCAGCGAAAGGGGGCACGCGCAGGGCGCACGACTGCCGGCCGTTGGGCGCGGCCTTTTCTATTCTAGCCCCTCCGGGCCGTTCTGCCCGAAACCCCGCTGCGGTTCCGGCGTGGCAGCCCGTGGCGGGCAGCTGGTTTGCCCTTGCCCGGGCAGCTAGTTTTCCCGCGCGGTTGCGGCGTCGGAGACGATGTCGATCCGCCAGCCGGTGAGTTTGGCAGCCAGGCGGGCGTTCTGGCCCTCCTTGCCGATCGCCAGGGACAGCTGGTAGTCGGGAACCACCACACGGGCGGAGCGGGTGGCTTCGTCGGTGATGGTGACCGAATTCACCCGCGACGGGGACAGCGCACTGGCAATGAACGTGGCAGGGTTCTCGCTGAAATCGACTATGTCGATCTTTTCGTCGTTGAGCTCCGTCATCACTGCCCGGACGCGCGACCCCATTTCACCGATGCACGCACCCTTGGCGTTGATGCCCGGGGTGTTGGCCTTGACGGCAATCTTGGTGCGGTGGCCTGCTTCCCGGGCCAGTGCCACGATCTCGACGGAGCGGTCGGCGATTTCCGGTACTTCCAGTTCGAAGAGTTTCCGGACCAGTCCCGGGTGGGACCGGGAAAGCGTCACGGACGGTCCCTTGTTGCCGCGGTGGACATCGATGACCAGGGCACGCAGGCGGTTGCCGTGGATGTACTTTTCCCCTGGAACCTGTTCGGGCGGGGGCAGGAGCGCTTCAACGGTGCCGAGGTTGACCTGGACCATGTGCGGGTTGTGGCCCTGCTGGATGGTTCCGGACACCAGTTCGCCTTCGCGGCCCTTGAACTCGCCCAGGACGTTGTCGTCCTCGACGTCGCGCAGCCGCTGCAGGATGATCTGGCGGGCGGTGCTCGCGGCGATGCGGCCGAACCCCTCCGGGGTGTGCTCGAACTCGCCGATGGGGGCGCCGTCGTCGTCAATCTCCACGGCCCAGATCGTCACGTGGCCGCTCTTGCGGTCCAGCTCCGCGCGGGCCTTTTCGAAGGCGCCGGGCGACTTGTGGTAAGCCACCAGGAGCGCCTGCTCAATGGTGGGAATCAGGAGGTCCAGCGGAATTTCACGCTCACGCTCCAGAAGTCTCAGTGCGCTCATGTCAATATCCATCAGGCCTCCTCAGAAGGTCCATTGTGTTCAGGTTCCAGACCGTCCTCGTTGAGGTGGCTGAATTCGATCTCGACTTTTCCGTTGCGGATCCTGTCGAAAGGAAGCTTGATGGGATCGCCTTGCTTGGGCTTCATTCCCTTTTTGACCGCGATCTCGGGCACGAGCGTCACGCCGGCGTCGTCCACTGACTTGATGCGGCCCATGATGTTGTCGCCCTGGACAACGTTGACCTTGACCATCCTGCCCTTGGCGCGGTGCCAGTGGCGGGGTTCTGTCAGTGGCCGGCCCACTCCGGGCGACGAGACTTCGAGGTCGTAGGGACGGCCGTCGTCGGCGGGATCGTTGTCCAGCACGTCGGACAGGACCTTGGAGATGTCGGCGATGACGTCCAGGCTCACTCCGCCGGTTTCCTCCTGGGGAAGGTCCACCACTACGTGGACCACCCGGTGCGAACCGGGGATGATTGCCACGTCCTCAAGGTACAGGCGGTTGGCCTGGACCGAGGGTTCAAGGAGGGCCCTGAGCCGTGCAGCTTCCGGATTGTGTGCGGCGTCAGCCTTACCCGTTCCGGTATGGTCTGATGAAGCCGTGGCTTCTGCATTGCTCACGATGCCGGCCGCCTCCCGTTAGATGATGTTGTGTGTACTAGCGTAGCTATTTTACCGGTTCATTGGTGCACAGAGTTTCCCTCCCGGCGTGACACCATGGTCTGTTGTGAAAGACGACAGCCAGGAAAACCCGCCGCGAATGCGCTATTTCCGGTACGCCGTTTTGTCGCTCACAGCCCTCCTTGTCCTGAGCCTGGGTTTCGTGTTGATCCCGGCTGAACCGCCTGCACCCGCGGAACCACCCTTCTCTGAACAGGCGCGCACAGCTGCGTTGGAACAGACTTTGAGTTTGCGTTCCACCGGGATGGCGCTTGCCGCTCCCGGAGGGAATGCGGCCGCCGGTGGAACCCCGGCAGGCCCGCTGGACCGTGTTGTGACCTTGCTGACCATTCAGGCCAGGGCGCTGCTGCTTCCTGCCGCGGCTTCGGCTGAGACTGCCGCGCCGGCCGCTGCGACGGCGTCGCTTCCCGCCGGCGCAGCCGCGCCCCCCGCTACTCCCCCGCCGTCGAATCCTCCTGCCCAGGCGACCCTGGCTGAGTTTGCGGCCTCCCTCGCCGCCAGCGGGCAGCAACGGCTCAAGGACGCGGAAACGGCCGACGGCGGCATGGCACGCCTGCTGGCGGCAAGCGGCACCGCGCAGCTTCTGGCAGCCGAACAGCTTGGGGCGCCGGCCGCACCGGCCCCGGAAGGCCAGTCACCGGACGCGAAGCCGTCCCCCACTGGGAAAGTAACGGCAGCCGGCCCGGGTTCTACTGAACCAGCAGGAGCGTCAGCCTGCCCTGCGACGCCGGCGGACGGGAGCATCAGCGTGGGGGCCGCACTGGCCGCCGCGGCTGAAGCCGAACTGGAGGCAGTGTATGGCTACCAGGCCGCCCTCACCCGTCTTTCCCCGGAAGGAGCGCGGCCGGCGTCGGACTTCCTGGCGCAGCACCAGGACCTGGCGGACCAGGCCGCAGCCTACAGCCTCATGCACTGCGGGGAACCGTCCCCGCAACCGCCCGGGTACGTCCTGGACCCGGGATTCCTCGACGCTCCGGCCGCCGGGCTCGCCCGACTGGAGGCAGCCGCCTTGCCGGCCTACGGAGACATCGTGGCCATCACCGGCTCAACCACCCGGGCCTGGGCCCTGTCGGCACTCCAGGGAGCAGCCCGCCGCGCCCAGCACTGGGGCGCCGATGCAAACCCTCTGCCGGGCCTCGCCCTGGACGAAGCGCAGCTTCCGCAACTGCCGGTGTAGGAAGAACGCACGGCGCCCTGGCCGCGCACCTGTCCGGGTGGCGGCAGGCGGAGCCCTCGGCGCTCGTCGCCACGTTCAGCGTTGGCGACCTGCTCGGTGCCACAGGCGTGGTGTAAGGAAGCACCTGCCACACCGGCCGCTGCTCGGTGCCACAGGCGTGGTGTAAGGAAGCACCTGCCACACCGGCCGCTCCCCTGCGCCTAGGCTGGGACTGATGAGCGAGCCAGTTGCAGTACCAATCCCACCTGACCTCACTGCGCGGTACACCCGCAGCAGCGCAGGGCGGGCGTGGCTCGCGTCGCTGCCGGACCTCATCCAGGGCCGGCTGGAGGACTGGCAGCTGACGCCGGACCTGCCTTCCGGCGCCCTGCCCTGGAACGGCCACGGCGGCGTGGTCATCCCCGTGCGGCAGCCGGACGGCACCCAGGCAGTCCTCAAAGTCGCCTTCCCGCACGACGAAGCCCGGGGGGAGCGGCACGCCCTGGACCTCTGGCACGGACGGGGAGCGGTGGCACTGCTGGCGTCCGATGCAGGAACGTGTGCCATGCTCCTGGAAAGGCTCGACGGCGAACGCTCCCTCAGCGCTGTCCCAATAGACGACGCCGTGGTGGTGTGGGCGGGCTTGGTGCGGAAACTGAGCCTCAGGCCCGATGACCGGCCGCAGTGGCAGGAGTTCGAACACATCGCCGCCCGTGCTGAGCAATGGAGTGACGACCTGCCGGCTGACTGGGAACAGCTGGGACGCCCGTTCCCCCGCTGGCTGCTGGAGGCCGCCCTTGAGGTGTGCCAGACCCGCGGGGCAGTGGGACGGCGTTCGGCACGGGACGCCCTGGTCCACACGGACCTGCACTTCCTCAACGTCCTTGCCCGCCCGGCTGCGTCCGCCCCGGCAGGACCTCCGGCGCCGGCCGGTTACGCCGCCATCGACCCCCAGCCGATGATCGGCGAGCCGGAGTTTGCGGTGGCCCCGTTGTTGTGGAACCGCCTGTCCGACTTGCCCGTGAACGGGGCAGAAGCCGGCCTGCGCCGGCGCTGCACGGACTTCAGCTCCGCCGCGGGCCTGGACCCTGACGTCGCCCGGCAATGGGCCATTGCTCGGGAAGTGGCAAACGCCCTGGCGTATGCGGGCGAGCCCGACCATCGGGGCGACCTGGCCAGGTCCCTTTGGGTGGCCAGCACGCTGGCCGGCAAAACCCTCGACGGACTGCCCTCGGCGCACCGCCTGCCCGATCCGGGCGAAGCGGCCGGCGCACGCTGACCGCGAGTGGTACCGCGGCAACCAATGTGGCCGTGGCGGATCAGCTGCCGCGCACGGCGGCGAGGGCGGAGGCTACGGCTGCGACAGCGGTGTCCACCTCTTCCCCTGCTGTCTGCCAGTTGCTGACGGAAACCCGCAAAACGTCCCGGTCCCGCCAGCGGGAGCCTGACATCCACACTTTGCCGTCCGCGATGATGCGCGCCGTCACTGCACGGGTGGTGTCATCGTCGCCGAACGCCACGCAGACCTGGGTGTAGCCGACGTCGTTCAGTACCTCCGCGCCGTCGAGCCCTGCCAGCCCTGCGGCGATGTTCGAAGCCGCGGCCGCCAGTCCCCGCACTTGGCCTGCCACGCCCTCCCGGCCCAAACTCTTGAGGGCCGCCCACACCGGCACACCCCGGGCCCGGCGGGAGAGCTCAGGCACTTTTTCGAACGGGTCTCCCGGCCCCTCGGGGTCCTGGATGAGGTAACTGGTGTGCAGGCCCATGGCGGATCGAAGGGCCAATGCGTCGCGCACGATAGCAACGCCGCAGTCGTACGGCACGTTCAGGGTTTTGTGCGCATCAGTCCCCCACGAGTCAGCTCCCTCGTAGCCGCGCGTCAGGCTTCTAAGTTCCGGCACTGCCGCCGCCCAGAGACCGAACGCGCCATCGATGTGGACCCAGGCGCCGTGCTTCCGGGCGATGCTGATGGTTTCAGGGAAAGGGTCAAAAGCTCCGGAATGAAGGTTCCCTGCCTGCAGGCATACCAGGGCAGGACCGGAACCTTCAGCAAGAGCCGCCTCCAGGGCCGCCGGAATCATCCGCCCCTGATCGTCCGCGTCAACCACTGTGGGACGGCCCAGGCCGAGGTACCGGAGCGCAAGGTCCACGGTCTCATGCCGTTCCCGGCCCACGAAGCATCTGATGCGGGGTGCGCCGGCCAGTCCGTCGCCGTCGAGGTCCCAGCCGGCGTCGGCGAGGAGCCGCCAGCGCCCGGCGGCCAGGCCGGTGAAGTTGGCCATGGTGGCCCCGGTGACGAAGCCGACGTCGCACGCGGCAGGAAGGCCCAGCAGATCCAGGAGCCATGCGCCGGCGCTTTCCTCGATGGCTGCCATGGCGGGAGTGGCGTAGCGGAGGCCCGCGTTCTGGTCCCAGGCGCTGACCAGCCAGTCGGAGGCCAGGGCCGCGGGCAGCGTTCCCCCGATGACCCAGCCGAAGAAGCGGCCGGAGGGCATGGCCATAAGTCCGGGCTCGGCCGTTCGTGCCAGGAGGTCAACGACGTCCTCCGCGGCCATGCCGTTCGGGGGCAGCGGGCCGCCGAAGGCGTCGGTAAGGTCGTGGGCAGGCGGGGCCCAACCGGCCGGTCAGGAAGGCTACCGAGCCAGTCCCTCGCGTGGCCTGCCGCTGCGGACAAAGCCCGGGCGTACTCGCCTTCACCATGTGGCATATCTGCATGCTACGCCCCGCGTTTAGTGCCCACGAGGCCCTTTCCTACCCCTGTTGGGTGAAGTTCTCCTGCCAGACGTCGTACCCGAGCTTCAGGATCAGGGCGGCCACCACCACGAGGAAGACGACGCGGACGAAACGGCTCCCCTGCGCTACGGCCGTCCTTGCCCCAAGGTACCCGCCGGCCATATTGGCGACACCCAGCAGCAAGCCCAGGCCCCACAGGATGGAGCCGTGCGGCAGGAAGAACATCAGGGCACCTGCATTGGTTGCCATGTTCACGATCTTGGCTTTGGCACTGGCCTCGAGGAACGCGTACCCCATCGCCGAAACCAGGGCGATCACCAGGAAGGAACCGGTCCCCGGGCCAATCAGGCCGTCGTAAAAGCCGATGACGGCGCCGATCAGGCAGGCCACCACATAGTGCTTGTGGCCGTTGTGGCGCAGCGCGGTGATGTGCCCGGCATCCGGTTTCAGGGCAGTAAAGAGCGCCACGGCCACCAGCGCGGCGACGATGATGGGTTTGAACACGCTGGACGGCAGCGTGGCGGCCAGTATGGCGCCGCCAAAGCTGCCGGCCAGGGCGATCACGGCCATCGGCAGTGCCGTCCGCAGGTCCGGTCCCACCCGCCGGTAGTAGGTGACGGCGCTGGTTGCGGTTCCGAAGATGGATCCCAACTTGTTGGTAGCCAGCGCCTGCACCGGCGTGATGCCCGGGACCAGCAACAGGGTAGGGAGCTGGATCAGCCCGCCCCCGCCCACCACGGCGTCCACCCAGCCCGCGGCAAAACCAGCCAGCACGATCAAAACCAGCGTTGTGAGCTGGATGGACTCAAGCCCTAAGAGCACCTCGGCGCGGTCAGCTGGCGCGGACGGCGTTGACTACGTAGTCAACTGCCTTGTCTACCGCAACGTTCTCAGCCTCGCCGCTGCGGCGGTCCTTGATCTCCACCACGCCGTCCACCAGGCCTCGGCCCACGGCCAGGATGGTGGGTACGCCCAGCAGTTCAGCATCGCCGAACTTGACCCCCGGCGAAACCTTGGGCCGGTCATCGAGCAGGACCTCAAGGCCCGCAGCTGCCAGGTCCGCTGCAAGCCGCTCAGCGGTGGCGAAAATGTCTTCACCCTTGCCGACAGCCACCACATGGACGTCCGCCGGCGCAACCGCACGCGGCCACACCAGGCCCTTGGCGTCATTGTTGGATTCGGCCAGCGCTGCCACGGCCCGGGTGACACCCACGCCGTAGGAACCCATGGTCACCGTGACCTGCTTGCCGTTCTGGTCCAGGACCTTCAGCTCCAGGGCTTCGGCGTACTTCCGGCCGAGCTGGAAGATGTGGCCCATCTCGATTCCGCGGGCAGTTTCCAGCGGGCCGGAGCCGTCCGGGGCGGGATCGCCTTCGCGGACCTCCGTGCACTCGATGACACCGTCCCACGCGAAGTCCCTGCCTGCCACCAGCCCGAAGACGTGCTTGCCGGCTTCATTGGCACCGGTGACCCACGTGGTGCCGTTGACGATGCGCGGATCCACCAGGTAAAGGAGCTTCGATGCGCTTTCGCTGCCCAGCAGCGGTTCGTCCAGCGTCAGGCCGGGTCCGAGGTACCCCTTGACGATCAGCGGGTGCTTTTTGAGGTCATCGTCGTTGGCTGCTTCGAGGCCGATCTCCCCTGCGATCGGCAGGAAGGATCCAATGTTGGCTTCTACGCGCTTCAGGTCCACGCCGCGGTCGCCGGGAACGCCGATGACCACAAGCTGGCGGTCCCCGGTGGGCAGGGTAACGGCGAGGACTACGTTCTTGAGCGTATCCGCGGCAGTCCAGGCGCCGCCGTCGGCCTCGGAGCGGGGGGCGAGCTGGTTGGCAGCTGCCACCAGCGTTTCGATGGTGGGGGTGTCCGGCGTATCGAGGACCTCGGCCGCGGGAGCAGCGGAGAAGTCGATCTCTGCCGGCGCCACCGTGGTGACGGCCTCGACGTTGGCGGCGTAGCCGCCGGCTGAGCGGACGAAGGTGTCCTCACCGATGTCCGTGGGGTGCAGGAATTCTTCGCTCTTGGAGCCGCCCATGGCACCGGCGGTGGCGGTCACGGGAATGACTTCCAGGCCGAGGCGCTCGAAGATGCGCAGGTAGGCGCCGCGGTGGGCCGCGTAGCTGGCGTCCAGGCCGGCGTCGTCAACGTCGAATGAGTAGGAGTCCTTCATGATGAACTCACGTCCGCGCAGGAGGCCGGCGCGGGGGCGGGCTTCATCGCGGTACTTGTTCTGGATCTGGTAAAGGCTGAGCGGCAGGTCCTTATAGGAGGAGTAGAGGTCCTTGACCAGCAGCGTGAACATTTCCTCGTGGGTGGGAGCCAGCAGGTAATCGGCGCCCTTGCGGTCCTGGAGGCGGAACAGGCCTTCACCGTATTCGGTCCAGCGGTTGGTGGCCTCGTAGGGCTCACGGGGCAGGAGTGCCGGGAAGTGGACTTCCTGCGCCCCGATGTTCGCCATTTCCTCCCGGATGATGGCTTCAACCTTGCGAAGGACGCTCAGCCCCAGCGGCAGCCAGGTGTAAATACCAGGGGCGGCGCGGCGGATGTAGCCGGCGCGGACCAGCAGGCGGTGGCTCGCCACCTCGGCGTCGACGGGATCTTCACGCAGGGTGCGCAGGAATAGCTGGGACAGTCTTGTAACCACGGGGGTATCCGTTTCTGGGGAAGTGCTGGAGCAACAGCAGGCCGGGCATTTCGTCTGGGTACTAATCTACCGGCAAGCGCAGTAGAGCCACGCCCGGGAATACAAAGCCCCTGGCCCCCCAGAGGGCTGGTCATCGCATCCGGGCGTGGCTCAACGCCGTTATCGCCTAAGTACTGGTGAGGACTGGTGAGACCGCCCACGCCACTCCAGCGCAGCTAGATCGAACCTAAGTGATGACAGCCACAATTGACAAGTAATTTCAGAGAGAGGTCCCAATTACGGACATCTTGCGCCCTAGAACAGCACCGTAGCGAACGTTCCCACCTGCCGGAAACCGACCCGCTCGTACGTTGCCCGCGCCCGCAGATTAAAGCCGTTGACGTAGAGGCTCGTGATGGGTGCGATCTTTCTCGCCTGCTCCACTACTGAGGCCATGTATCCGGAACTGAGGCCCTGCCCGCGATAGAGCGGGTTCATCCAGACGCCCTGGACCTGGGTGACCTCGGACGTGACGGCGCCCAGTTCTGCCTTGAACACAACGTCGCCGGTTTTGTTGACGTGCGCCAGGGAATGGCCTTGGCGGATCAGTCCTTCCACGCGCCGGCTGTAGAACTCCCGGCCACCCAGGAAGGGGGAATACCCCACTTCCTCTTCGAACATGGCGGCGCAAGCTGGAAGGATGCGGTCAAAATCGGCGAGGTTTCCCGGTGCCAGATCCGGGTTGGACGCGACCAGCGGCGGGCCCTCGATGGTCATGAGTGGTTGCTCGTCCCGTACTTCGTGCGCCCGGTGGCCCAGCTCCACCAACTCCGCGTGAAGTGCCAACACCGCCGGGGCCGGTCCGAACGCCGAGGCATAGCGCCGTCCGGAGGCGTTGGCCGCTTCCGCAACTGCACCGGCAAACGCAGGATCCAGCTGGACCGGAACCAGGTTGGCTCCCGCCCAGCACGCACCCACCAGGATGCCGTCGTCGAACACTCCGATGACGCCGGCCCCGCCGCTGGTAGGCGCGGCGGTACCGACAGCGCGCAGATGAGCGAGGATGAAGACGTTTGTTACCGGATCACGCTGGGCCAGCAGCCTCAGCGCGGCCGTATCCGTCCCGTCCAGGGTGCGGACGAAAATCCCCGGCGGGTCGGGGACGTCCTTACGAGACGCTAACCACGGGGCTACCCTTGACAGCATCTTCGCCATCGGTCTCCCCCATCTCTTCCGCGATACGCATGGCCTCTTCGATCAGTGTCTCAACAATTTGACTCTCAGGGACAGTCTTGATGACTTCACCCTTCACAAAGATCTGGCCCTTGCCATTGCCGGAGGCAACACCAAGATCAGCCTCGCGGGCCTCGCCCGGGCCGTTCACCACGCAGCCCATGACTGCCACGCGCAGCGGAATCTCCATTCCTTCCAGGCCTGCGGTCACCTGCTCGGCGAGGGTGTAAACGTCCACCTGGGCACGGCCGCAGGACGGGCAGGAGACAATTTCAAGCTTGCGGGGTCGCAGGTTCAGGGACTGGAGAATCTGGTTGCCCACCTTGATCTCCTCTACCGGCGGGGCCGAGAGGGAAACGCGTATGGTATCTCCGATACCCCGGGACAGAAGGGCACCGAAGGCGGTGGCGGACTTGATGGTTCCCTGGAAGGCCGGGCCGGCCTCGGTCACGCCGAGGTGCAGCGGCCAGTCGCCTTTTTCTGCCAGCATCTCGTATGCGGCCACCATGATCACGGGGTCGTTGTGCTTGACGGAAATCTTGAAGTCGTGGAAGCCGTGCTCCTCAAACAGGGAAGCCTCCCAGACGGCGGACTCCACCAGCGCTTCCGGCGTTGCCTTGCCGTACTTCTTCAGGATCCCGGGTTCCAGCGAGCCTGCGTTCACGCCGATGCGGATGGAGGTGCCGTGGTCCCGGGCGGCAGCCGCGATTTCCTTGACCTGGTCGTCGAACTTCCGGATATTTCCCGGGTTCACGCGCACTGCGGCGCAGCCGGCTTCGATGGCCGCAAAGACGTATTTGGGCTGGAAGTGGATGTCCGCGATGACCGGAATCTGCGACTTCTTGGCAATGATCGGCAACGCTTCGGCGTCATCCGCCGAGGGGCAGGCGACGCGCACAATATCGCAGCCGGAGGCCGTGAGTTCAGCGATCTGCTGCAGGGTGGCGTTGATGTCCGTGGTGGGCGTGGTGGTCATGGACTGCACGCTGATGGGGAAGTCTGAGCCTACCCCTACGGAACCAACCTTGATCTGGCGGGTCTTGCGGCGGGGGGCGAGGACGGGCGGCGGTGCTGACGGCATTCCCAGGCTGACCGAGGTCACGTGGACTCCTAGAGTTGAAAGGGTATTGAAGAGGCTACGCGGTGAGGCCGGCGAGCACGCCGATGATGGGTGACCACTCCGTGATGCGGGTCCCGGCGATGACTCCGGCGGCGGCAAAGGGATCCTGCTTGAGGATCGAGTTGAGGGCGGCCTCGTCTGCTGTCTTGAAGATCAGGAGCGCTCCGGCACCGTCACCGTATGGACCGCTGGCCAGGACGGCACCGTCCTGCGCAAGGCCCGAGAGCCATTCGCGGTGCGCTGGCCGGGCCTCGTTGCGGGCTTCGGTGGAATCGGCGGCGTAAACGTACTCAACGGCAAAAACAGTCATACCGCTACCCTATCGCCCTGCCTGCCCTTGCACCCATCCGGGCAGGCCTGGCAGGAGTTTTGGCCGGGCGGCAGGGCCCGGCCCTTGTTCCTACGACAGGAACAGTACTTTGACCACCGCTGCCGTTCCGGCCGCCCACAGCATGGAGGTCAAGGTTCCGATGATGAAGCGTTCGGCCGCCACCGGCGTTTCCTTCAGCTCTGCGAACCTGCCCAGGCCCTTGATGGCAACGATGTAGGCGATGGCCACCGGCTGGCCGGTGAGGATCGCCAGGCACACGCCGAGCCGTTCCAGGACGCCAATGATGGCCCCGCCACGCAGGATGCGCTGGGTGGGAGCCGGGAGTGAAGGGGAATCAGCCGACGACGGCGCGTCCGCCGCCGCGGTCAGCTCACCGTCCACGTTCTGGCTTTCGACGTGTGGCCCGTCAACAGTGACGTCAGCGGAAGGGTCCTCGGCTGCTCTCCTGGCTTCTTCCGCAGCCTTGGCAGCATCTGCTTTGTCGTCGATGGTCCGGGCGAGACGGAACACGAGGGCGGTCACCGGCCAACCGGCGAAGCCCGCCACGAGCAGGGCGGCAGCGATCCAAAGCGCGGTCACCGGGCTCCTTCATTTTCGGAATGGACAATCTGGGAATGGGCGTAGTCCAGGAGCATTGCTGCTGCCGGCCTGGCTGCCCATTCTTCCTGCCAGCCGGACCGCAGGACGGCCCGGCTCACCGACTGCTCCGTAATTCCCAGCTCGTGGGCAACGAGCTTCTGGCTGCCATGCCTGCCCTCGCCGCCCTGGGATGCACGCAACCGGTCCACCACCCGCCACTGCGCCTGGGTGCGTTGTTGTACCAACCTCCCGATGAGGCGGAGCACTGCCTGGGCATTTGCACTGGATACGGCACCTTCCCTTGCTTGGGGCGGGACTTCCCTGCCACGGCCCATGGTGCCGGACACCACCGACAGCGGAACCTGGCCGGCCGCGCTCTTGGCGAGTTCCACGGCTTTGCGCGCGGCTACAAAGCCGCTTCCGGACCCTTCCCTGGGGCTGCCTCCCGGAGCCAGCTGCACGGTACCGATGCCAATCCCTACGTACCAATTCCCGCTCCGAAGCGCATGCAGGGCGATGTCCACCACCTCCGCGGCATGCTCCACTACGCCCTGGAGCTCGTCGCCGACGGAGCGTTCAAACGGCGCCGGGGTGAGTCCCCGCAACGCGGAGATCAGCTCGGGAACCCGGTCCACGTCGGCGGAGCTGCCCCGCTGGTCGATGGTCAGAACGTACATGGAACAACCCTAGACAGCTGATCGGAAATCATCAACCATAAACAGCTGATTACCAAACATCAGCCATAAATGGCTAAGAGGATGCAATCCCTCGTCCAGCTTCCTGCGCCGTTGCGCGGGGAGGGCGTGGTCTGCTCCACGTGGGTCGCCCCGGCAAGCCCGGAAGGTCAGCCGAAGAGATTCACCGGCTTCACGATATCCGCGTAGATGAGGAGCGCGCTCATGCCCATCAGCAGGGCTGCCACCACGTAGGTCACCGGGAGCAGCTTGGCGATGTCGAAGGCTCCCGGGTCCGGCTTGCCGAACAGTTTGGCCAGCTGGCGCCGGGCGCCTTCATAGAGGGCGCCCGCAACATGACCGCCGTCCAGCGGCAACAGCGGGATCAGGTTGAAGACCGCCAGTGCGAAGTTCAGCCCGGCGAGGAGCCCAAACAGCGTGGCTACGCGCGATTGGACCGGAATTTCCTCCATCGCGGCCACTTCTCCGGCCACCCTGCCCACACCCACCACGCTGATGGGGCCATTGGGATCGCGTGGCTCTTCACTGAAGGCGGCCTTCGCCACGCCCACCACGCGCGCCGGCAGGTTGAACACCACTCCTGCCACCTGCCGGATGTTCTCCCCGGCCATGGGCAGGACGGACGACGCCGGCTGGGCCACCAGTTCCGTCTGCGCACCAATGCCAAGGAAGCCGACGTCCTGGTACAGGAGGGTGCCGGCGTCGTCTGTTGCCTGCCGCCCGTCCGCCCCGATGATGGGGCGGGCCGACAGCACGGGAGTCACCGTGGTGGATACCGGGGCGCCGTCCCGCTCCACGGTGATGGCGACCTCGCGGCCGGCAGAAGTCCGGATCCACTCCGTGAGCTGGTCCCAGCTGGTCACGGTTTTCCCGTCGAAGGAGGTGACGGTGTCGTTGGGTTTGAGGCCGGCCGCCGCGGCGGGCGTGAGCTGGCAGTCGGCTGAATCCGGATCCACGGTTTC
Organism: Arthrobacter sp. Alg241-R88; assembly: GCF_900537115.1. Classification (GTDB taxonomy): domain Bacteria; phylum Actinomycetota; class Actinomycetes; order Actinomycetales; family Micrococcaceae; genus Arthrobacter. Next base: position 351,629 of record NZ_UNRG01000003.1, on the reverse strand, counting down.
GCCTGCCGCGACCTGGCACTTGGAGACGTCGGAGATGGTGGTGGTGGCCGTGGCCATGCCAAAGCCCATCAGCAGGACAGCCGTCAGCACGACGCCCAGGAACATGTTCATGGCGGGCCCGCCCAGCATAACGATGATCTTTTTCCACACCGGAAGCCGGTAGAACACGCGGTTCTCATCGCCTGGGCCCACCTCTTCGTGGGCCATGGACCGCGCTTCGGTGGCCAGGGTCTGGAACATTCCGGTGCTGGAGGGCCGGACCGATCCGTCCTCCTTGTTCGGCGGGTACATCCCGATCATGGATACGTAGCCGCCCAGCGGGATGGCTTTCACGCCGTACTCGGTCTCGCCTTTCCGCCGTGACCAGAGCGTGGGGCCGAAGCCGATCATGTACTTGGTGACGCGGACCTTGAAGAGCTTGGCGGGCAGGAGGTGGCCCACTTCGTGGAGCGCTATGGAGGCAGCGATGCCGATTGCCACAAAGACGACACCGAGGACAAAGAGGAGAACGGGGGTCATGGGGGTGCTTGCTGCTTCCTAGAGACTGCTGACTGCTAAACGTTCATTGGCGCGCGCGCGTGCCCAGCTTTCAGCATCCAGTACGGTTTCCACTGTCAGCCCGGAGGAGCCTGGGTGTTCGCTGAGAACTGCGGCGACCGTGTCCACGATGTCGGTGAACCTGATCCGGCCGGCATGGAAGGCCGTCACGGCTTCCTCGTTGGCGGCGTTGAACACGGCGGGGAACGTACTGCCTTGTTTGGCGGCATCCTTGGCAAGATCAACGGCCGGGAAGGACGTTACATCCAACGGCTCAAAAGTCCAGGTGGCCGCCTGGGTCCAATCGCAGGCAGCGGCGGCCTTGGGCACCCTGTCTGGCCAGCCCAGTCCCAGTGCGATGGGGAGGCGCATGTCCGGCGGGGATGCCTGCGCAATGATGGACCCGTCGATGAACTGGACCATGGAGTGCACCACGGACTGGGGGTGGACCACGACGTCGATCCGGTCCAGCGGCACGTCGAACAGCAGGTGCGCCTCGATGACTTCCAGTCCCTTGTTCACAAGGGTGGCGGAGTTGGTGGTCACCATGACGCCCATGTCCCAGGTGGGGTGGGCCAATGCCTCCTGCGGAGTAACGTCGTGGAGTTCCTCGCGGGTCCTGCCGCGGAAAGGCCCGCCCGAGGCGGTGAGGATGAGTTTTTCCACCTCGGCCGCTGAGCCCGAGCGCAGGCACTGAGCGATGGCCGAGTGTTCAGAATCCACCGGGACGATCTGGCCTTCCCGCGCTGCCGCCTTCACCAGGGAACCGCCCACAATAAGGGATTCCTTGTTGGCCAGGGCCAGCGTGGCGCCTGACGTGAGGGCAGCCAGCGTGGGTGCAAGGCCGATTGAACCTGTGATTCCGTTGAGCACCACATCAGCTTCGACCCCGGCTATGCGGGTAGACGCGTCCGGTCCGGCAATGATCTCCGGCCGGTAGCCCTGCTTGCCGGCTGCGGCGGCAACATCATTGATCAACGCTGCCAGGCGGCCCGGGTCGCCGGCGGCAATACCAACAACCGCTGCCCCGGTGTGCACAGCCTGGCGGGCGAGGAGCTCCGGGTTGCCTCCCCCGGCGCTGAGCGCCACCACCTCGAAAAGGTGCGGGGCGCCGTCGACGACGTCAATTGCCTGGGTGCCGATGGAGCCGGTGGAACCGAGGAGGGCAATCTTGCGTGGCTGCATGGCTTAAGTATCGCGCACCCAACTGCCGCAGGCATGCGGCCGGAGGCTGCGGTCGCTCAGGCAGCTGCCAGTTCCATCAGGCCCTTGGCCAGGGTTGCGACCGCTCCAAGGTAGGCGATGGCGGTTACGATGCGCCGGGCCGAAGCCGGATGCACCCGGCCGGACAACAGGTCGCCGGCCACGATTCCACTGATCATGGCCCCAAGAATGGCCAGCCACTGCCAGCCCTCCAGGCCGGGCACATGCCCGCCGGACAGTACGTATTTACTGATGAGGGAGGTAAACCCAGTGGTGATGAAGTACGGCTGAAGAGTGGCGCTGAAGCTTTTCTGCTCCCACCGGGTGGCGATGGCATAGGCCGTGATGGCTGGACCGCCAACTCCAGCGGCAGCGTTCATCAGGCCGCTGGAAAATCCCAGGGACACCATCGGAACCGGACCGCTGGCGCGCCACGAACTCCTGGTCAGCCGCTGGGACGCAAGGAGGGCGATGATGAGCAGGACGCCGATGCAGATCTCCAGCGGAGCTTCCGGCACGTTGCTCGCCAGCCAGGCGCCGGGCAGCACTCCGGCCAGCGCCGCGAGCGCCAGCCCGAAGTACTTCCGCCAGGCCACATGCCTCCAGACCCTGGAGAGGATCATGAGGGACGAGGTGGCACCGCAGAGGTTGATAATCATCACGCCGTCGAAAGGGCCCAGCAGCACCACCAGCACAGGGGAAACCAGAAGGCCGAAGCCGAGGCCTGCGATCCGCTGGGCCAATGCGCCTGCCACAACGGCGATCAGCACCAGCACAAACATCCCTCGATCCTAGTGGCAGCCGCGCCAACGGCGGGCGTAAATTGGACTGCGTGGACTGGCTCTCCTGGTTTGACGCGCCGGACTACGAGTTCGCCCGGCAGGTGCTGCAGCGAGGCGTGGCAGCACTGTATTTCGTTGCGTTCCTGTCCTCACTGAACCAGTTCCCCGCGTTGCTGGGCGAGCGCGGCCTCCTGCCGGTGCCGGAGTATCTTTCCGGCTTCAGCCGCCTGCGCCGGCCCACCCTCTTCCGGTGGCGGTATTCGGACCGGTTGCTGCGCTGGGTCTGCGCGGCAGGACTGCTGGTCTCGGTGCTGCTTGTGGCCGGCATCCCCCAGCAGGGGCCGCCGTGGGTTCCGCTGATTGCCTTCCTGAGCCTGTGGCTGCTGTACATGTCCATCGTGAACGTCGGCCAGACGTTCTACGGCTTCGGCTGGGAGATGCTGCTCCTTGAGGCAGGGTTCACGGTTGCCTTCCTGGGTTCGGACCAGACAGACCCGCCGCGCACCATCCTGATCCTGATCGTGTGGCTGGTGTTCCGGCTGGAATTCGGCGCCGGAATGATCAAGATCCGCGGCGGCCGGGATTGGCGCGACCTGACCGCCCTCTACTACCACCACGAGACCCAGCCCATGCCGGGACCCCTGAGCCGGCAGGCGCATCTGCTGCCCAAGCCCCTCCATAAGGTGGAAGTGCTCGGCAACCATTTCGCCCAGCTGGTGGTGCCCTTCTTCCTGTTCGCCCCCCAGCCCGTTGCAAGCGTGGCAGCGGCGATCGTCATCCTGACGCAGTTGTGGCTTGTGGCCAGCGGCAACTTCGCCTGGCTGAACTGGATTGCCATTGTGCTGGCGTTCGCAGCAGTCAGCGATCCCGTGGCACACGCCGTCCTGCCGGCGATCCCGCTGGACTGGCACGGCGGGCCCGGTGTGGAACGGGAGACTCCCCTGTGGTGGCTGGTCATTACCCTGGCAGTCACCCTGCTGCTGGTGGTCCTCAGTTACTGGCCATTACGCAACCTGTTCTCCCGCCGGCAGCTGATGAACGCCAGCTTCAACCGCTGGCAGCTGGTCAACACTTATGGGGCGTTCGGATCAGTGACCAAGAAGCGCATCGAAATTGTGGTGGAAGGGACACTCGACGACGATCCGGACGACTCCTCCGAGTGGCGGGAGTACGGCTTCAAGGGCAAGCCCGGCGACCTCCGCCGGGTTCCGCGCCAGTGGGCGCCCTATCATCTCCGGCTGGACTGGCTGATGTGGTTCCTGCCGCTGCGGACCGTCCACGAGGAGTGGTTTTACGCCTTCCTCGGCAAACTGCTGGAGGCGGACCGCCAGATTTTGCGGCTCCTCCGGCATGACCCGTTCGACGGCGCGCCGCCGCATTGGGTGCGGGTGCGCAGCTACCTCTACCGGTTTGCGACGCGTCAGGAGTTCCGGGACACCGGGGACCGCTGGGTGCGGACGCTGCTCCACGAACCGATTCCACCTGTCTCGCTGCGCCGGTCCAGCGGGCGGAAAGGCTAGACGTGGTCCCCTGCGCGCCGGATGACGGCTTCGGCGTGCTTGAGGATGGGACCGTCAATCATCTGCCCCTTGTGCTGGAAGACGCCCTGCCCCGCAGCCGCGGCGGCCTGCAGCAGTTCTGCTGCCGCCGAGACTTCCGCTTCCGACGGCGCATAGGCACCCCGCACTACTGCTGCCTGGCTGGGATGGATGCAGGCCTTGGAGCCGAAGCCTGACGCGACGGCGTCCGCCGCTTCCGCTGCCAGGCCTGTCAGGTCAGGAATGTTGGTATAGACGGCATCCACGGCTTCCTTGCTGAAGGCGCGCGCGGCCAGGAGGACGGAGGAACGGGCATGGAGCGCCACGGCCCGGTAGGCGCCGTCATCCTTCCTGCTGGAGGTCCCGCCCAGTGAAGCCAGCAGGTCCTCGGCGCCCCACATCAGGGCCACAACATTGGGGGCGGCGGCGATTGAGGGGGCGTTGAGGACGCCCATTGCCGTTTCACACAGTGCAATCACCTGGTAGCCGGACAGGGCCTCCAGCTGCGCCGCACTCTCGGCTTTCGCGAGCATCACCGTCTTGTACGGGGTGTGGGCAAGGCAGTGGAGGTCCTTTTCGAATTCGTCGGTCCCGGCGGGGTTGACCCGAACGATGGTCCGGCTCGGATCCAGCTCGGGCGCATCGCCGGCGGCGCCCAGCTGCGCGAGAATGGCACCGCGGGCCCGCTGCTTGTCGGCAGGCGCCACGGCGTCCTCAAGGTCCAGGATGACGGCGTCGGCGCGGGTGGCTGCCTTCTCGTACCGCTCCGGCCGGTCCGCAGGGCAAAAAAGCAGGGCAGGGCCCATCACAAAGGTCATACCGGTATTGTCCCCTCTCCCGCGCCCGGCTGCAGGGTGTGCGCCTCCCGCGTCCACATCAGGCAGCTGCGCTTCGCAACTGCCACTACCGTGCCGTCCTGGTTACGGCCCGTGTGCTCCATGGTCACGATTCCCTGGCCAGGCCGGGAGCTTGAAAGCCGCTTCCCGCTGATGACCGTTTCCGTGTAGAGGGTGTCGCCGTGGTACAGGGGGTGCGGAAAGGAGACGTCGGTCAGGCCCAGTTGGGCGATGATGGTGCCCTGGGTGAGCTGGGAAACGGATTGGCCCACCATGGTGGCCAACGTGAACATGGAGTTCACCAGCCGCTGGCCAAAGGGCTGCCCGGCGCTCCAGGCAGCGTCGAGGTGCAGGGCCTGGGTGTTCATGGTGAGGGTGGTAAACAGGACGTTGTCCGCTTCCGTGACGGTGCGGCCGGGACGGTGGGCATACAGCACACCCTCCTCCAGCTCGTCGAAGTACAGTCCGCGCTGCTCGACGACGCGCTGGTTACTGGTTGTTGAGCCTGCTGAAACCCCCTGGTTCCCGGTCATACAGTCAGTTCCCGGTCTTCCTCGAAAAGCTCCGCGCCGGTGGCGGCTGCCACATCCTCGACAGAAACGTTCGGCGCCAGCTCCCGCAGCACCAGCCGTGACCCGGAATTATCGGCTACGACGTCTATGACGGCCAGGTCCGTGATGATGCGGTCCACGCAGCCCTTGCCGGTCAGCGGCAGGGAGCACTGCTGGACGATCTTCGGGTTGCCGTTGCGGTCCACGTGCTCCATCATCACGATGACCTTCTTGGCACCGAACACCAGGTCCATGGCACCGCCCATGCCCTTGACCATCTTGCCCGGGATCATCCAGTTGGCGAGGTCACCGTTGGCTGCCACTTCCATGGCACCCAGGACGGCGACGTCCACATGGCCGCCCCGGATCATCCCGAAGGACGAAGCAGAGTCGAAGAACGCGGCGCCCTTGTTGACCGTGACAGTTTCCTTGCCCGCGTTGATCAGGTCAGGATCAACAGCATCCTCCGCCGGATAGGGGCCGACGCCGAGGATCCCGTTTTCCGAATGGAGCACCACTTCGACGCCCTCGGGGATGTAGTTGGGAATGAGGGTTGGCATGCCGATTCCAAGGTTGACGTACTGGCCATTGCTGAGCTCCTGCGCCACCCGGGCGGCGAGCTCATTCCGAGTCCAGCCCTTGGCGCCGGCGCCGTCCGCGGATTCCTCGTGCTGCTGGGGTGCGCGGCGGTACTCGGGCCGGACGCCTTCCGGGCGGGGAGCGTAGGGGCTGTTGGGATCCATGGCTATGCTCCTGCCTGCTGGTTGCCGGGAAGATGCCCGGGCGGTTCCTGTCCGGAGCGGACCAGCGCGACCGTCCGCTTCTCAATACGTTTCTCCCCGTTGGGGGCCAGTACCACCCGCTGGACGAAGATTCCAGGGGTATGGATGTGTTCCGGGTCCAGCTCGCCCGGCTCCACGAGTTCCTCCACTTCGGCGATGGTGATCCGTCCGGCCATGGCGCACAGCGGGTTGAAGTTCATCGCGGTGGCATGGAAGACGAGGTTTCCGTGGCGGTCGCCCTTCCACGCGTGGACCAGCCCGAAGTCCGGGGTCAACGCCTCCTCAAGCACGTAGTCAGCCCCGGCAAAGGAGCGCACCTCCTTCGGGGCTGATGCGACGGCGATGCCGCCCTCGGCGTCGTACTTCTGGGGCAGGCCGCCCTCGGACACCTGGGTGCCGACGCCGGCTTTGGTATAGAAGGCCGGGATGCCGGCGCCCCCTGCCCGGAGTTTCTCGGCCAGGGTTCCCTGCGGCGTGAGGACCACCTCGAGCTCGCCGGCCAGGTACTGGCGGGCGAACTCCTTGTTTTCGCCGACGTAGGAGCTGATGGTGCGCCGGATCCGCCCATCGCGGAGCAGGATGCCCAGGCCCCAGTCGTCCACGCCGCAGTTGTTGCTCACAGTTTCCAGGTCCGAGGTGCCGGCCCGGTGCAGGGCGTCAATGAGCGAGACCGGGATGCCGCAAAGACCGAAACCGCCCACGGCGAGGGAGGCGCCGTCCGGGATGTCCGCTACTGCTTCCTCGGCGGTGGCAACAACCTTGTCAATCATCGGTGATCCTTTCAGGCCGGCTACTGTCCCAGATACTACAGACCCAGTTCGCGGGCGATCAGCATCAGCTGGACCTCCGTGGTGCCCTCCCCCACTTCAAGGATCTTGGAGTCGCGGTAGTGGCGTGCCACGGTGAACTCGTTGATGAAGCCATAGCCGCCGAATACCTGGGTGGCATCCCGCGCATTGTCCATGGCCGCCTCGCCTGCGACCATCTTAGCGATGGCCGCCTGGGTCTTGAACGGCTTTCCGGCGAGCATCCGGGAGGCTGCATCGTAGTATGCGAGGCGGGCAGTATGGGCCCGGGCTTCCATGCGCGCGATCTTGAAGGAGATCGCCTGGTACTTGCCGATCTGGTTTCCAAAGGCGCTGCGTTCCTTGGCGTATTTGACCGACAGGTCCACGCAACCCTGGGCCGCACCGGTGGCCAGCGCTGCGATGGCGATGCGGCCCTCGTCCAGGATGGACAGGAAATTGGCGTAGCCACGGCCCTCCGCTCCCAGCAGGTTTGCTTCCGGGACGCGCACGTCCTTCAGCGTCAACGGGTGGGTATCCGACGCGTTCCAGCCCACCTTGTTGTAGGGCTTTTCCGCCTTGAAGCCCGGAGTGTCCGTGGGCACCAGGATGGTGGAGATGTCCTTCTGAATGCTGCCGTCCGCGCGTTCCTTCTGGCCGGTGACGGCGGTGACGGTGACCAGCCGGGTGATGTCCGTACCGGAGTTGGTGATGAACTCCTTGTTGCCGTTGATCACCCAATTCCCGCCCTCACGCCGGGCGTGGGTCTTGGTGCCGCCCGCGTCCGATCCTGCCTCCGGTTCCGTCAGGCCGAAGCCGGCAAGCGCCTCGCCGGTTGCCAGCATGGGCAACCACTCCTGCTTCTGCTCCTCGGTGCCGAAGCGGTAGACCGGCATGGCACCCAGGGAGACACCCGCCTCCAGGGTGATCGCAACGGACTGGTCCACCCTGCCCAGCTGCTCCAGTGCGAGGGCAAGGGCGAAGTAGTCGCCGCCCATTCCGCCGAACTCCTCGGGGAAGGGCAGGCCGAACAGCCCCATCTCCGCCATCTGCTTCACTACCTCGTACGGGAAGCTGTGCTCCTCGTCGTGCTTGGCCGAGACCGGGGCGACGACGTTGTCCGCGAAGTCCCGGACGGTGTCGCTGAGGTCCTGGTATTCCTCGCTGAGTTCAAAACCTGCCATGTCTAGGCTCCTTTGCCGTGGGGTGAATCGATGCCTGCAGTGTTGGCGCCGCCGTCGGGACCACCGCCACTGTGGGCGGCACTTCGGGGCGGACTGTCGCTGGAAACGCCGGTGGGATGCGGATGAATGGTGGCCAAGACCTGGCCGACCTTCACCAGGTCTCCCGGCCGGGCGTTGAGGTGGACCGTCCCGTCCAGGGGCGCCGGCAGCTGGTGCTCCATTTTCATTGCCTCCACCGAAACCAACACCTGCCCGGCCGTGACAGTGTCGCCGTCGCTGACCGGAACGGATACCACCGTTCCCGGCATCGGCGAGCGCACGGCCGGATCCGCGGCGCCCTCCTCCCGGTGGATGGCTGCAAGTACCCGCTCAAGCCGCGCCTCCCGGGTCAATACCTCCAGCCGGCAGGACCAGCCCTCATTGCCCAGGAACAGTTCGGCAGGTACCCGAACCACCGGGCTATCACGCGTCGGGGCCACCGGGCCGCGGAAGACCGGTGCGATGGCGTACGTCGTGGCCCGGCCATCGAGGGTCAGCACAGCCTGCCGGCGGGACAGGAAGTCGAGCCGCGCCGGACGCGAGGGCCCCTTGTCTACGGCTACCAGGAACATTCCGTCGGAGGCAGTGCCGCCAGGGACAGCTTCCCGAGCGCCAGTACCGTCACCTGCCATTCCGTCACCGGCCGTTCCGGCACCTGCCTTCCCGCCAACTGCCGAGCCGCTGATGCGCACTGATGCCACCCCGCCGTCGGGAGTCCCCACACTGATCCGGCGGGGTGCCGCTGCTCCCAGCCGCCAGCCATTGCGCGCGTGCCAGGGTCCGGGCGGCAGGGGTGTGTTGTTCTGTTCCTCGGCGGAGAGAGTGAAGAGTGCTGCCGCCACCAGTTCGGCCTCGGCCACCTGGCGGAACGCAAGATCCGGAAGAGTGCGTTCGATCAGGCCGGTATCGAGCCGGCCTGCGCGGACGTCGGGATCGTTGATCAGCAGCCGCAGATACTCCACGTTGGTGTCCAGTCCCAGCGCCGTATATCCGGCGAGCGCGCCGTCGAGGGTAGCCAGGGCGGCCGCGCGGTCCTCTCCCCAGGCGATGACCTTGGACATCATGGGGTCGTAGCTGGACGAGAGCTGCAGCCCTTCCACCAGGGACGAGTCCACCCGCACTGTCCCGTGGGCGGTGGATGCCAGCTGCCGTGCCGGCGCGCCCGGCATGGCGGGCCGGCCGGGCAGTTCGTCCAGCAGGAGCACTGTCCCCGTGGACGGCAGGAAGTTCTTTTCGGGCACCTCGGCATAGACCCGCGCCTCCACGGCATGGCCTGTAAGTTCGACGTCGGCCTGCCGGACGGTGAGTTCCTCGCCGGCGGCGATCCGCACCTGCCATTCGACGAGGTCGATGCCGGTGACCATTTCGGTAACGGGGTGCTCCACCTGCAGCCTGGTGTTCATCTCCATGAAGTAGAACTCTTCCGGCGAGTCATCGGAGACGAGGAACTCCACTGTTCCGGCGCCGCTGTAATTCACGCTGCGGGCGGCATTGCAGGCCGCCTCGCCGATGCGGGCGCGGATCACACCACCCTCCGCGAGTGATTCGAGCAGCGGCGATGGTGCCTCTTCGATGACCTTTTGGTGCCGCCGCTGCAGCGAGCATTCACGCTCGCCGAGGTGGATGACGTTGCCGTGGTTGTCCGCGAGCACCTGCACCTCGATGTGCCGGGGGGTGGACACCAGGCGTTCCAGGAACAAGGTGTCGTCGCCGAAGGCGCTCGCCGCCACCCGCCGGGCCGTGGCCAGCGTGGCCTCGAGGTCCGCCGGCCTTTCCACCACATGCATGCCCTTGCCGCCGCCACCGGCGGAAGGTTTGATCAGGAGCGGAAAACCTACGGCGGCGGCGGCCTGTACCAGCTGCGCGTCAGTCATTCCCGGCTGCGCTACCCCGGGCACCACGGGGACGCCGTAACCGGCCACGTGGTTCTTGGACCGGATCTTGTCCCCCATCATGTCCAGGGCCTCCACACCTGGTCCGATGAAGGTGATGCCCGCCTGGTCCAGGGCACGGGCGAAGTCCACATTTTCGCTCAGGAAGCCGTAGCCCGGGTGCACGGCTTCGGCTCCGGTCGTGCGGCACGCTTCAAGGATGGCCTCAATCTTGAGGTAGCTCTCCGTAGCAGCGGCCGGGCCGATGCGCACTGCTGTGTCTGCTTCGCGCACGTGCCGGGCGCCGGCGTCGGCATCGCTGTAAACGGCGACGGACCGGATGCCCAGGGCGCGGAGGGTGCGGATGACGCGGCAGGCGATCTCGCCGCGGTTGGCCACCAGGACTGTGCTGAACAGGGGCTGGTGCCCTGAGGCTGCGGCTGCAGCGGTTTCCTGCCGGGTGGCGGGCGAGAGGGGAAGGGTCATTGCGGGCTCACATCCTGAAGAGGCCGAAGGAGGTTTCCGGCAGCGGCGTGCGGGACACCACGTCCAGCGCGAGGCCAAGGACGGTGCGGGTGTCGGCGGGATCGATCACGCCGTCGTCCCACAGCCGGGCCGTGGAGTAGTACGGGCTGCCCTGGTCCTCGTACTGCCGCCGGATGGGCGCCTTGAAGGCTTCCTCGTCCTCGGCTGACCATTCCTGCCCGGCCGCCTCGTACTGGTCACGCTTCACCGTGGCCAGGACGCTGGAGGCCTGGTTGCCGCCCATCACCGAAATCCGGGCGGCCGGCCACATCCACAGGAACCGCGGCGAATAGGCGCGGCCGCACATGGAATAGTTACCGGCGCCGAAGGAGCCGCCAATCACCACTGTCAGCTTTGGTACCCGCGCCGTGGCCACGGCGGTGACCATCTTGGCGCCGTTCTTGGCGATGCCGCCCTGCTCCGAGTCCCTGCCCACCATGAACCCGGAGATGTTCTGAAGGAATATCAGCGGGACGCCGCGCTGGTCGCAGAGCTCAATGAAGTGGGCCCCTTTGAGGGAAGACTCGCTGAACAACACCCCGTTGTTTGCCACGATGCCTACCGGGTGCCCGTGCAGCCTGGCGAAGCCCGTCACCAGGGTGGTGCCGTACTCCTTCTTGAATTCGTGGAACCGGCTGCCGTCCACCAGCCTGGCGATCACCTCGTGGACGTCGTAGGGAGCATTGACATCAGTGGGTACCGCCCCGTAAATCTCCGCCGGGTCCGCGGCCGGTTCGATGGCGGGTTCCACCTCCCATGCCGGCGGCGCCGGGGGCGGCAGCGTAGCCACGATGTCCCGGATGATCTGCAGGGCATGCTCGTCATTTTCGGCAAGGTGGTCCGTCACGCCGGAGATCCTTGAGTGCACTTCCCCGCCGCCGAGCTCTTCCGGGCTGACGATCTCTCCGATCGCGGCTTTCACAAGCGGCGGCCCGCCCAGGAAGATCGTGCCCTGGTTCCGGACGATAACGGTTTCATCGCTCATGGCAGGAACATAGGCGCCACCCGCGGTACAGGACCCCATCACCGAGGCGATCTGGGGGATCTTGGCGGCTGAGAGCCTTGCCTGGTTATAGAAGATTCGGCCGAAGTGGTCCCTGTCCGGAAAGACCTCATCCTGCTTGGGCAGGAACGCTCCACCGGAGTCCACCAGGTAGATGCAGGGCAGCCGGTTCTCAAGGGCAATCTCCTGGGCCCGCAAGTGCTTCTTCACCGTCATCGGATAGTACGTTCCGCCCTTGACCGTGGCATCGTTGGAAATCACCAGCACGTGCCGGTCATGAACCAGCCCGATGCCGGCAATGACGCCGGCGCCAGGTGCTTCGTCGTTGTACAGGCCGTTGGCGGCCAGCGGCGCAATTTCAAGGAACGGGCTGCCGTCATCCAGCAGTTGGTCGATCCGCTCGCGGGGCAGGAGTTTGCCCCTGGCCACATGGCGTTCCCTTGATTTCTCCGGCCCGCCCAGCGCGGCGTCGGCCAGCTTTTTCTGCAGCTCGTCGGCGAGCGACAGCTGGGCGGCACGGTTCGAAGCAAAAGCCTCGGCAGTAGCGTCAAGCCGGGTGGCAAGGGTCTCCATTGACGGTCCGTTCCTGTTCCGATCCGAGCCGCCACAAGCCAACTCGGTTAGCGCCCAATAACTGAAATTCAGGTTAGTCTGTATTAACTGTGAAGTCCAACACATACTGCCCTGGCTAGGTCTGCGGGTCTGAGGAGGAATTGTGGCCAGCACTGACGCCACCCGGACCGGCGGGCGCAGCTTCCCGCTGGAGCGCGCCACCGCGGCGGAACCCGCTCCCCCTGCGCCCCGGGTCCCGGCCTCCCAGCGCGGATCTTCAGGCCAGCGCAGCTCATCAAGCCAACGAGGCTCATCAACCCAGCACGGCTCGTCAACCCAGCGCGGCCAGGCGAAGGAGAACCGGCGGCAGGCCCTGCTGTCTGCCGCGGCTTCCCTGTTCGCCGTCAACGGGTTCAACCGCGTGTCCCTTGAGGACCTCGGAGCGGCGGCAGGGGTAAGCGGTCCGGCTGTCTATCGTCATTTTCCCGGGAAGCAGGCGGTCCTCGCCGACCTGCTGGTGACCGTCAGCCAGGAACTCCTCGACGGCGGCCGCAAGGTGGTGGCCCGCAATCCCGATCCGGCATCCGCACTGCGTTGCCTGGTGGAGTTCCAGGTGGACTTCGCCCTGGGCAAGCCTGACGTTATCCGGGTACAGGACCGGGATTTCAGCAACTTGTCCGAAGAGGACCAGGCGACTGTGCGGACCCTCCAGCTGAGTTATGTCGAGGCCTGGGTCGATGTCCTCGCAAAGCTGCATCCGGACACAGAGATCACCGAGCTCCGGATGCGCGCCCATGCGACGTTCGGGCTCATCAACTCAACACCGCACTCAGTGCGCAGCCACGGCCGGAAGATGGCCACACAATCGGCCCGTCCCCTGCTCGAGAGCATGGCCATGGCCGCGCTGCTGGTGGACACCCCGCCGTCCTCCCCCTGATGCTCGAGTTTTTGTCCAGATATGCAGGGATAAACCGTTCAGAACCCTGCATATCTGGACAAAACTCCTTGGGTTAGACCATGGTGAGGACCATTCCGGGTTCCGCGAGGATGGCGCCCACGTCCGCAAGGAAGCGTGACCCCTGTTCCCCGTCCACCAGGCGGTGGTCAAAGGACAGGCTCAGCGTGAGCACCTGGCGCAGGGCCACCTCGCCCTTGTACTCCCACGGCATGTTCCGCACCGCCCCCAGCGCAAGGATCGCGGCTTCCCCCGGGTTGAGGATGGGGGTGCCGGCATCGATCCCGAAGACGCCGATGTTGGTGATCGAGATGGTTCCACCGGTCAGGTCGGCCGGCGTGGTCTTGCCGGAGCGGGCTGTCTCGGTGAGTTCGGTCAGCGCCTCGGCCAGCTGCAGCAGGGACAGCGAGTCTGCGTCCTTGATGTTGGGAACGGTCAGTCCCCGTGGTGTTGCAGCGGCGATGCCCAGGTTCACGTAGTTGAACGTCACGATCTCCTGGTTCACCTCGTCCCAGCGCGCGTTGAGGGCCGGGTTCCGCCGCAGTGCGATGAACACAGCTTTTGCCGCCAAGGTGAGCGGGGTCAGCTTGTGCCCGCTGAATTCGCGGTTGCCCTTCAGCTTGGCCAGCAGCTCCATGGCAGGAGTGACATCCACGGTGAGGAACTCGGTGACGTGCGGTGCGGTGAAGGCGCTCGCCACCATGGCGGCCGCCGTGAACTTCCGCACGCCCTTGATGGGCGTGCGGGTTTCCCGCTCCCCCTGGCGGGCCTGAACCCTGGCCGGCGCTGCTTCAGGTGCTGCCCCGCCGCCATGACCATCGAGAAAGTGCTGGACGTCCTCACGGGTGATCAGGCCCTGCGGCCCGGTCCCTGCCACCAGGGTCAGGTCCACACCCAGGTCCTTGGCGAGTTTCCGCACGGGCGGAGTGGACCGCGGGCGGGTTTCGGCAGGCTCCATCCCCGGGGTCCGGTCCTCGACCGGCTTGGCTGCGGCAGGCTTCGTGTCGACAGGCTTCGTTTCGACGGGCTTCGTTTCGACGGGCCTCGTGTCAACAGGCCCAGCCACCGGAAAACGGGGTGAATCGGAGTCAAGCATCGGGCTGAGGTTGCGGAGGCGGCGTGCCGGCCGGGCGGAACTTTCGACGACGGCGCCGTACCCCACCAGATTAGGTTGCCGCTTGGCCTCCTGCGCCGCCTGCACCGCAGGTCCCGACGCCGGCGAGGCCGGGGACGAAGCAGGGGTGCCGTGTGCTGGCGAGGGGGTTGCGGCGTCGTCCGATACTTCGAACGAAACGATGGGCTTGCCCACCTCCACGATGGTGCCGGGCTGTTCGTGGAGTTCCCGGATGACCCCTGCGAAAGGGGACGGGAGCTCCACCACGGCCTTGGCGGTTTCGACCTCGGCGATCACCTGGTTGAGGCTGACGGTATCCCCCACCCCAACCTTCCAGCTGAGGATTTCCGATTCAGTAAGTCCTTCGCCCAGGTCCGGGAGCCGGAATTCCTTGATCATGGTGGCGCTCATCCTTCCAGCCCGCTGAGGGAGTTCGGCCGGCCCAGGGCACGGTCCACGCCGTCAAGGATGCGGTCCAGGCCCGGCAGGTGGTGCATTTCAAGCTTGGAGTATGGATACGGGATGTCGAAGCCGGTCACCCGGACAGGCGCCGCCTCAAGGTAGTAGAAGCACCGCTCGGTGATGCTGGCCGCCACTTCCGCGCCGATCCCTCCAGACTGGCCGGCCTCGTGCGTCACCACCAGGCGCCCGGTCTTGCGGACCGAGGCCACGACGGTGTCGTAGTCCACTGGGGCCAGCGAGCGCAGGTCGATGACCTCGATCGAAATCCCTTCGTCTTCGGCTGCCAGGGCGGCGTCCCGGGCGGTCTTCACCAGGGGGCCGTAGGCCACCAAAGTGACGTCGGTACCTTCGGCCAGAACCCTCGCCTGATCCATGGGCATTGCGGAGAGCGGATCAAGGGACTCGTCCACCTCGCCCTTGTCGTGATAGCGGCGCTTAGGCTCGAAGTACAGGACAGGATCGTCGCAGGAAATGGCCTGCTGGATAACGGTATGGGCGTCCTGCGGGTTCGAAACTGTCACCACGCGCAGGCCGGAGGTGTGGGTGAAGTAGGCTTCCGGGGATTCCGAATGGTGCTCCGGTGAACCGATGCCGCCGCCGAACGGGACCCGGATGGTGATGGGCATCTTCACCGCGCCGCGTGTCCGGTAGTGGAGCTTGGCCACCTGGCTGACGATCTGGTCGAACGCCGGGTAGATAAAACCGTCGAACTGGATCTCCACAACGGGCCGGTAGCCGCGGTAGGCCAGTCCCACCGCTGTCCCCACGATCGCTGACTCAGCCAGGGGTGTATCCACCACCCGGTGCTTGCCGAAGTCCTTTTGGAGGCCGTCCGTAATCCTGAAGACGCCGCCCAGGGCACCGATGTCCTCGCCCAGGAGGACTACCTTGGGATCGTTCTCCAGGGATTTGCGAAGGCCGGCGTTGATGGCGCGGGCAAAGGTCATCTGGGTCATCAGCGTGCACCTTCTTCTGATACGGCTTCTGCGGGATCACCGAAGGAGGCCAGGTAACGGGCGTAATGGTCCTGCTGCCGGTCCAGCCAGGAGTTGGGGGTGCTGTAGACGTGTTTGAAGACGTCCATCGGCTGCGGCTCCGGCATGGTGGTGCAGCCCGTGCGCATGTCCCGGGCTACGGCGTCGGCCTTGACCTTGACCTGTTGTTTCAACGCTTCCGTCAGCAGCCCCTTGCGGTCCAGGAGTGCCTCCACCCGGCTGATCGGGTCCTTCGCTGCCCAGTCCTCCAGTTCATTGGCGTCCCGGTAGCGGGTGGGGTCATCGGCCGTGGTGTGCGGACCCATCCGGTAGCTGACGGCCTCGATAAACGTGGGGCCGCCGCCGCGCCGGGCCCGGTCCAGGGCCACCCTCGTTGCGGCCATCACGGCCAGGACGTCGTTGCCGTCCACCCGGAGGCTCGGGATGCCGAACCCGGCCGCCCTGTCGGCCAGCTGGATGTGCGACTGAAGCCGCACCGGTTCGGAGATGGCCCAATGGTTGTTGGTGCAGAAGAACACCACCGGCACCTGGAAGCTCGCGGCAAAAACCATTGCCTCGTTGACATCGCCCTCGCTGGTGGCTCCGTCGCCGAAGTACGTCACCGCCACGGAATCGGCACCGTCATTTTGGATGCCCATGGCATAGCCGGTGGCGTGCAGGGTCTGTGCTCCGATAATGATCTGTGGCGTGGCCATATTGATGGAGTAAGGGTCCCAGCCGGAGGAGGCGTTCCCGCGCCACACCCGGACGATGTCCGTCAGGTCTACTCCCCTGCAGTACGCAACACCATTCTCGCGGTAGCTGGAGAACACAAAGTCGTCCGTACGGAGGGACCGGCCGGATCCCACCTGGGCTGCTTCCTGCCCCAGCAGGGGCGGCCACAATGCGAGCTCACCCTGCCTCTGCAGGGCCGTGGCTTCGACGTCAATGCGCCGGATGACGGTCATGTCCTCCAACAGCGCGCACAGCTGCTCGTCCGTGATGTCCTGTACCCAGGGGTCGAATTCGGGGTGGCTCACCCGCTCCCCGGACGGAGTAATCAGCTGGACGAGGCCTTTGCCCTGTCCGTGGATGTCCGCCTTGGCAGCAGCACTCTTGGCACCTGTATTCGGGGCACCTGTGCCGTCCTGGCCCGTTTCGTCTGTAGACACGATAGCCGCACCTTCTCACGTCGTTGACCAGCGGTTCCGGGACTTGTGATCCCGCTGGCCGCCGGCCTCCCGGGCGCCGTTGCTCCGGATACTGTGACCCTACTCACAATGCTCATTGGGTACAACCACCACGTCAATCACTGAGCACAATGCTCTGTCGGGCGGCTCATGACGGTGCTACCGTTGCGCATTATGCAAGCTTTGGATGGCACTGACACCCGCCTTCTGTCCGCCTTGGCGCAGGACCCCCGGCGAACGGTCGTGGCGCTGGCCCAGAAGCTTGGCCTCTCCAGGAATACAGTGCAGGCGCGGATGGCCCAGCTGGAGAAAAAGCACGTCTTTCTTTCCTTCGAACGCAGGATCAATCCGGTTGCGCTCGGGTATCCGTTGATGGCATTCATTTCCGTCCATGTCCAGCAGCAAAAGCTTTCCCAGCTGGCGGCGGACCTGGCGGACGTCCCGGAAATCCTCGAAGGCTACGGGCTCACAGGCTCCGCCGACCTGCTGCTCAGGGTGGTGGCCCTGGATGCCGAAGACCTCTTCCGCATAAACGGGAAAATCCTCGCCTGCGACGGCGTGGACCGGACCGACACCGCCCTGGCGATGGGTGAACTCATCCCCTTCCGGGTGCAGCCCCTGCTGGACCGGGGCCCGCAGGGCACCTGAGCGGTACGACGGGGGCGGTGCGGGCTATAGGCTGTTGCAAGTTATTCACGGGGTTCGGAGGGCCCCGCAACCAGGCGGCGTCCAGCACGACGCCGGAAAGGCTCCATTTTTGAGCAATCCCCAGGAACCGTACCAGCAGGGGCAGCGCCTGGATGCGCCGCAGCAGCCACCCCTACCCCCGCAGCAGCTGCCCGGCCAGAGCGGGCCGGCTTACCAGGCTCCTGCCGGCACCTACCCGGAACCGGGCCCATTCGGGCTGCCCGGCCAGCAGCCGCCAGTGAAAAGCCGGCGGAAACTCTGGATCATCCTGGCGGGCGTCGGCGGCGTCCTGCTCCTGGTGGTGCTGGGCATCATCATCCTGGTCACCGTGGTGGGCAGCGCCACCAACCAGGCCAAGGGCCTTGCTGACAGTTTTACCAAGCTGGTCATCAGCGGCCAGAGCTCGCAGGCCTACGATGAGTACCTCGACCCCGCCCTGAAGGAACAGCTGTCCAAGGAAGCGTTTATTACTGGAGTGGGAACCCTCGAGATGAACGACCAGTGCAAGCCTTCCTACAACGACCTCCAGGTGAGCACAGAAAACGGAGTCAAGACCGCGGACGTGGCGGGCGTTATCACCTGCGAAGGCAAGGAAGTGGATCTGGCGTACCGCTTTGAAGGCACTGACGACCTCAAGATGACCAACATCAAGCTGCGGCCCAAGGCCTAGCTTCCTCGGCCCGGTTCTGCACGGCGGTTCCGCACGGCCGTTCCATAAGACCAGCCACGCAGACACAGAAGAGCCCCGGCGCCGCAACGCCGGGGCTCTTTTGTGTGGTGGCAGGTGACTGGTCCGCGGGGGTCTAGTGGTTCACTGCCTTCTCTGCCCCGACTCCCGTGAGGGACCGGACTTCCATTTCGGCCTGTTTGGCGGTGTCTTCGCGCTTCTTGTCCGTGACGGTTCCCAGCCAGCCCAGGAAGAACGCCAGCGGGATGGACACGATGCCGGGGTTGCTCAGCGGGAACAGCGCGAAGTTGGCGTCCTTGATCATCGAGGTTGCGCCGCCGGAGACAACCGGCGAGAAGATGATCAGGACAATCGCGGCGCCGAGCCCGCCGTACATGCTCCAGACCGCACCCTGGGTGGTGAACTTCCGCCAGAACAGGGAGTAGACGATGGTGGGCAGGTTTGCAGAGGCGGCGACGGCGAATGCGAGCGCCACGAGGAACGCCACGTTCTGCCCGTTGGCGAGGATGCCGCCCAGGATGGCCAGGATGCCAATGACCACCACGGTGCGCCGGGCCACCTTGACTTCAGTGTCGGCGTCGGCCTTGCCCTTGGAGATGACGCTTGCGTAGATGTCGTGGGCGAAGGATGCGGCGGCGGTGATGGTCAAACCCGCCACGACGGCGAGGATCGTGGCGAAGGCCACGGCCGAGATGAAGCCCAGCAGCAGCGGTCCGCCCAGGTAGAAGGCCAGCAGCGGGGCTGCGGCATTCACGCCGCCGGGTGCCGTCCGGATGGTTTCGGAGCCGACGAGTGCGGCTGCACCGTAGCCGAGCACCAGCGTGAAGAGGTAGAAGAGCCCGATCAGCCAGATCGCCCACACCACGGACTTGCGGGCTTCCTTGGCCGTGGGCACGGTGTAGAAGCGCATCAGGACGTGCGGCAGGGCGGCGGTGCCCAGGACCAGCGCGAGGCCCAGGGACATAAAGTCCAGCTTGGAGGTTTCCGTCTTGCCGTACTGCAGGCCCGGGTTGAGGACGGCCGGGTTGTTGGCAGTTTCCACTGCTGCGCCGAGCAGGCTGGAGAGGTTGAAGCCGTAGATCGCCAGGACCCAGAGAGTCATGACGGCCGCTCCGGCAATGAGCAGGACTGCCTTGATGATCTGCACCCAGGTGGTGCCCTTCATGCCGCCGATCAGGACGTACATAATCATCAGGCCGCCGACAACGATGATCACCAACGCCTGGCCGCCCCAGTCGCTGATGCCCAGCAGCAGCGAGACCAGGCTTCCGGCGCCGGCCATCTGCGCCAGGAGGTAGAAGAAGCAGACGGCGAGGGTGGAGATGGCGGCCGCGATGCGGACGGGCCGCTGCTGGAGGCGGAAGGACAGTACATCCGCCATGGTGAACTTGCCCGTATTACGGAGAAGTTCGGCGACGAGCAGCAGCGCGACAAGCCAGGCCACCAGGAAGCCGATCGAGTACATAAAACCGTCGTAGCCGTTAACGGCGATGGCGCCGGTGATACCCAGGAAGGAGGCTGCCGAGAGGTAGTCCCCCGCGATCGCGGTTCCGTTCTGCGAGCCGGTGAAGGAGCGGCCGGCCGCGTAGTAGTCGGCTGCCGTTTTGTTGTTCCGGCTGGCGCGGAAAACAATCACCATGGTCACGGCAACGAACAGGCCGAAAATGCCCATGTTCAGCAGGGTGCTGTCCTTGAGGGCGGCGACGTCCACCGCTGTGGCGATCCCGATCATTTGTTTACCCCGCCCACTCGGTTGCCGTCCTTATCAAATTCGTGCCCTTCGATCTCGTCGCGGATCTCAGCGGCGATGGGATCCAGCCGCCGGTTGGAGTAGCTGACATACCAGCTGGTGATCGCAAACGTCGAGACGAACTGGAGCAGGCCCAGGATCAGGCCAACGTTGATGTTGCCCCAGACCTTGGTGGACATAAAGCCCACGGCGTAGTCCGCCAGCAGGACGTAGGCGAAGTACCACAGCAGGAATGCGACTGCCATGGGGAAGACAAAGCTGCGGTGACGCTTGCGCAGTTCCTGGAACTGCTGGGTCGACTGGACCTGTTCAAAGTCCACGGACGCCGCTGCGTCCGGAGTATGGGCATCGTTACCCATCGTTCCTCCTCGTTGAGACTTGCCTGAACACACCCAACGGCGTGCCCGGTAAAAAGGGGTACCGCAAATGTGACTGCAATCACTCTGCTTTCTGCCGGGCACCAGATTCCAGACCCTACGGGCGGGCGGTCGCTCAACGGTCGGGATGCTGCGACAAACGGCACCCGCAGCTACGCTGGGCACCATGCCGGACTCCCCCCTCCTGACCGCCGCGGCTGTTGCCCTGATCGCCATGGCTGTCGCCGTCGTCGTCGGCCTGGGGCTCAAGGTGCTGCGGTCCTTCAGGGACCTCGGCACGGACGCCGAACGCGCCACGTACCACACCCTGCACGCCGCGTCCCAGGCCGGGCAGCATCTCCGGCGCGGCCTCAATCCCGCAGGTGCGGCGAAGGCCAGCCGCCAGCTCCGCACGCTGTTGGCCTGCGAGGCCTTCGCCATCACCGACACGACCGGGGTGCTCGCATGGGATGGCGCGGCAGAGGAGCTGAAGCCCGAGTTAATGCGCCTGGCGGAAGGGGTGCTGGCTGGCGGGCGGACAGCGGTGCTTCCGGCAGGGCGCCCCACAGGGCCAGGCGGCGCTCCACGGGACGGTACCGGCGGCCCTCTGGCCGCGGTGATCGCCCCGGTACGGGCCGGCACGCGCGTCGTGGGCGCCGTCGCTGCCTTCGCGCCGTCGGCAGGTGCTGGACTGGTCCGGGCCACCGGCGAGGTGGCCGACTGGGTGGCCGTGCAGGTGGAGCTCGCGGAGCTGGACGCGTCCCGGACGCTGCTGATGGAGGCGGAGGTACGGGCCCTGCGCGCCCAGATCAGCCCGCACTTCATCTACAACTCGCTCAACGCGATTGCGTCCTTCATCAACACCGACCCCGCCCGCGCCCGGGAACTGGTGGTGGAGTTCGCCGATTTCACCCGCTACTCCTTCCGCCGACACGGCGACTTCACCACGCTCGCCGAGGAGCTTCGCTGCATAGACCGCTACCTCCTCCTGGAGCGCGCCCGGTTCGGCGAGCGCGTCCAGGTCAGCCTGCGGGTGGCGCCGGAGGTGCTCAGCACCGTCATCCCCTTCCTCAGCCTGCAGCCGCTGGTGGAAAATGCCGTCCGGCACGGGCTGGAAGCCAAGGAAGGGCCGGGGCACATCAGCATCAGCGCGAATGACGCCGGCGCGTTCGCCGAAGTGACCATCGAAGACGACGGCGTGGGCATGGACCCGGCCCAGCTGCAGTCCGTACTGGCCGGCCACACCGACGGCGAGCATGTGGGCCTGCGGAACGTGGACGCCCGCCTCCGCCAGGTCTACGGCAATGACCACGGCCTGGTCATCGACACCGCCCCCGGGGAGGGAACGCTGATCACCATGCGCGTCCCCAAGTCGCAGCCGGGAAACGATGCCTGATGTGCGGAACTGATATGGCGCCCTGGAGCTCCCGCTGATCCGGCTGCGGGCGGCGGAAGCTAACCTAGGAACATGATTAACGTCCTCGTCGTTGATGATGAGCTGCCCGCCGTTGAGGAACTGGCTTTCCTCTTGGGGCGGGACGACCGCATCGGCACCGTCCTCCGCGCCACCTCGGGCAGCGAGGCCCTCCGGGCTTTGGCAGCCGGTCCGGTCGACGCCGTATTCCTGGACATCCATATGCCGGCGGTGTCCGGGCTGGATATCGCGCGCGCCATTTCCGCCAGCAGGAATCCCCCTGCAGTGGTCTTTGTGACCGCGGACGAGGACCACGCGCTGAAGGCCTTCGAACTCGCCGCCGTGGACTACCTGCTCAAGCCGGTCCGGGCCGAACGGCTTGCACGCTCGGTAGGACGGATCAGCGAACTGCGCGACGGCGGCACGGCGCCTGAGATGATCACCGTCGACCAGGGCGGTACCACCAGGATGATCAGGCGTGACGACGTCACCTACGTACAGGCCCAGGGCGACTACGCAAGGCTGCACACCGCCGATGCCAGCTACCTGATCAGGGTGCCCCTGGCCGACCTCGAGCAGCAGTGGGCGGACGCCGGGTTCATCCGGACGCACCGCTCCTACCTCGTTGCCCTGAAGCACGTGACGTCCATGAAGCTGGCTGCGGACGGGCCCAGTGTCACCGTTGCAGGTGCCGGCCTTCCCATCAGCCGGCGCCACCTGCCAACGGTGCGGGAGAAGCTGGGCGCCACCCGAATCAGGCCGCACGCATGACGAGGGTTCGCGTCACGGCACCGCGCTCCGCGGCGCTTCCTCCCAGGGACAGCCGCGAAGCGGCGCAGGACTCCGAGGTGGGGCAGGTCTTCGTCCGGTCCCTGATCCGTTCCCAGCTGCGGCTGGCCCTGGTAGTCGCTGGCGGTTTCCTGCTGATCCTTGGCGCATTTCCGCTGCTGCTGGCCGTCGTTCCCGGCCTGACGGAGACGCGTATAGCCGGTATCCCCTTCGACTGGATTCTCCTGGGGGCAGGCATCTACCCGCTGATCGGGCTGAGTGCCTGGCTGTACGTCCGGACTGCCACCCGCAATGAGGCGCGCTACCGGGACCTGGCCAAGGACCAGTGACGGAACCATGAATCCAGGCGTGGCCATAGCCGCGCTCGCAGTGGTGTCCGTGGCCACTGCGGTCATCGGCTTCTACGGCCTGCGGATCTCGCGCACCACGGGCGATTTTTATGTCGCTTCCCGGACTGTCCGGCCCTGGTGGAATGCCTCGGCCATTGGCGGTGAGTACCTCTCGGCCGCAAGCTTCCTCGGGGTTGCCGGCCTGATCCTGCTGTCCGGGACGGACGCCCTGTGGTTTCCGGTGGGCTACACCGCCGGCTACCTGATGCTGTTGCTCTTTGTTGCAGCCCCGCTGCGGCGCTCAGGCGCGTACACAATCCCCGACTTTACTGAGGCCAGGCTCGATTCCCGGGCTGTCCGTAAGGTCACCAGCCTGGTGGTGGTGCTGGTGGGCTGGCTGTACATTGTGCCGCAGCTCCACGGCGCCGCTTTGACCATCCGGATCACCACCGGGTTGCCGTCCTGGGTGGGATCGGTGGCTGTGGTGATTGTTGTGTGCCTGACGGTGGTTGCCGGCGGCATGCGTTCCATCACTTTCGTCCAGGCTTTCCAGTACTGGCTCAAGCTCACGGCCCTGGCGGTTCCTATCCTCTTCATCATCTTTATGCTCGCTGGAAACGGGACGCCGGCCCTGTCTCCGCCTGCCGTGAACCCCACGAATCTTGCCCCCGCCGGGCTGTACCAGAACGTGTCGCTGCTGGTCGCCCTGCTCTTCGGCACCCTCGGGCTGCCCCACGTGCTGGTCCGCTTCTACACCAACCCGGACGGGCAGTCTGCCCGGCGGACCACGCTGATTGTCCTGGGCCTGCTGTCGGTGTTCTACCTATTTCCCACCGCGTACGGACTGGTGGGCAGGATGTTTGCGCCGGGCCTCGCCCGCGCCAACCAGGCCGATGCCATGGTGCTGCTGCTCCCCGGCGAACTGGTGGGCGGTGCCGCCGGCGATCTGCTGTCAGCCTGTGTGGTGGCGGGCGCCTTTGCCGCCTTCCTCTCCACCACGTCCGGCTTGGTGGTCTCGCTTGCAGGCGTCATCAGCCAGGACGTCCTGGGCGCCGGGGTGGGGGGCTTCCGGCTGGCGGCGGTGATCTCCATCGTGGTGCCCCTGGGGTTCGCCCTCATGACGGATTCGCTGGCCCTCGCCGGAAGTGTGGGTTTGGTGTTCGCGTTCACCGCGTCCACTGTCTGCCCGGTGCTGCTGCTTGGCATCTGGTGGCGGGGACTGACAGACGCCGGCGCCATCGCCGGGATGGTGACGGGCGGCGTTCTCTGCGGTGGAGCGATGATTGCGGGCTCCGTAGGGGGCGCGAACAACCTCGCTCCCTGGCTGGCCCAGCCTGCGGCATGGACAGTGCCGGCGGCCTTCGCAGTGATGGTCATGGTTTCCCGCGCCACCGTTCAGCGGGTCCCGAAGACCATGCCCCGGGTGATGACCCGCCTCCACACTCCGGAACGGCCACTAGCCACCGAAAGGTGACCCCAAAGATCGTTCTCCCCCAGCCCTGCGGGAGCCTGGAACCAGGTCAGTCGATGGCCGCCATCAGTTCAACCACACGGTCCAGGAAGGCGTCCACCTGGGTTTCCTCGTACCCGTCCCGGCCAACGGCGGGGCGGAAAACTGCGCGGCGGACGTTGTCGACGCTGAGCGGTTTGTCCTGTTCGAGGTAGGCGATGAGTTCGTGGCACAGCCGGTCGACGTCGGCCGTGTTGTAGCTACGGGCCTTCTTCTTCGCCGGCCGGCGGAAGCGGTCGCCGTCGGGTCGGTGCAGCCGGCCGCGGAGGATGCCGGACAGGCTTCCAATCTCCCGCAGCCAGGCTTCCTCGCCACGGGCAGCGATCAGCTCGTCCCGCTCGCGGCGGGCGAAGGCGTCTTCGAGGCGGTCCAGTGCTGCGTCCACGACGGCGGCGGAGTAACCGCCCTTGACGGGGTCGAAGGAAACTGCCCTGACAACGGCACTGGTGACAGGTTGGGCCGCAGCCTCCGGGGCTTCAAGTGACACCCGCGCACGCTGCAGGAACTGATCCACCTGCTTGGCGTTATAGCCGTAATCGCTGCGCTGCACGCGCTCAAAGGACGCAGGGATCTGCCGATGAATGTCCAATGCCACTTTTGATTCCTTCGATGCTCGTCAAGCCGTTACTCTGCACCAGTCTATTGGCGCCCGGGCCCGGCGGGGGTTGTGTGTCAGGCCCCGGAAACGAGCCCGTACAAGACAAAGGCCGCCGGGGCTGCAAAAACGATGGAGTCCAGCCGGTCCATCACGCCGCCATGTCCCGGCAGGATGCTGCTCATGTCCTTGACGCCGAGTTCGCGTTTCACCATCGACTCGGCCAGGTCACCTGCCGTGGAAGCCGCCACCAGTCCCACCGCCAGGACCACGCCCACCCACCAGGGCTTGTCCAGCACAAAGAGACTGGCAAGGATGCCGATCAGTATCGCGCCGCCGATGGAACCGGCAAATCCTTCCCAGGATTTCTTGGGGCTGATCTTGGGCGCCATCGGATGCTTGCCCAGGGAGGCGCCCACCAGGTAACCGAAGGTGTCATTGGACACCACCAGCAGCAGCATCACCGCCACCTGCCATGCTCCGTCCGGAATTGTTCCTCCCGGCCAGAGGCCCAGCGGAGTAGCGACGCCCGAAGCGTGCAGCGGGAGCGCGGCGAAGCTGATGAAGAACGGCACCCAGCCCAAGGTGAAGACGCCTGCGAAGATGCTGTTGGCCGAGCCCGCAGCGCTTTCGATGGACCGCCACAACAGCACTGCCACCGAACTGAGGAGCATGGCAAAGAGCAGGCTTTCGATCCCGCCGAGGTAGGCGGCAAAAGGCATGGCCACTGTTCCGGTCATGACCGGCACAATGGGCATCCTGGTGCCGTTCGCCTCCAGGGCGCGGTAGATTTCCCACACCCCAAAAACAGCGAACGATGTGGTGACCGCAACAAATCCGAGCGGGAGGAACAGCAGTCCGCCGAGCACTGCGAAGAGCATGGCCAGGCCCACCACCACCGCGGCCGGAAGGTTCCTCCCGGCCTTCGGCGTGGGGTTGGTCCTGGGCTGCTTCCCCCGTGTGCGCGCCCGTTGTGCCGGGGCCTGCTCTGCCTGGCCCATCAGACTTCGAGCAGCTCTGCTTCCTTGCGCTTGAGCAGCTCGTCGATGCCGTCCACGTGCGCCTTGGTGAGGCCGTCCAGTTCCTTTTCGGCGCGGGTGCCCTCATCCTCGCCGGCCTCGCCGTCCTTGACCAGCTTGTCGAGGGTTTCCTTGGCCTTGCGGCGGATGTTGCGGATGGAGACCTTGGCGTCCTCGCCCTTGGTCTTGACGATCTTGACGTATTCCTTGCGGCGTTCCTTGGTCAGTTCCGGAATGGTGATTCGGATGACATTGCCGTCGTTGGACGGGTTGGCGCCGACTTCGGAGTCGCTGAGCGCCCGTTCAATGTCGCGCAGGGCGGTCTTGTCGAACGGGGTGATGAGGATGGTCCGGGCGTCCGGGATGGCGAAAGAGGCGAGCTGCTGCAGCGGGGTGGGGGAACCGTAGTATTCCACCAGGACCTTGTTGTAGAGTCCGGGGTTTGCGCGGCCGGTACGGACGGCAGCGAAGTCTTCCTTGGCTACCTCAACGGCCTTGTCCATCTTTTCTTCGGCTTCGAGCAAGGTTTCTTCGATCACGGTCTCTCCTGACGATTCTGGTGCAGTCCGGGACGCCGGGGCCATGCACACACGTGGTTCTCTGTTGCTGCTTCCGCTCCTGGTCCCGAAGGCAGGGGCGGAACTGTCCTGAAAACATCCTAGCCGTAGCTAGGCGGTAACCAGGGTGCCCAGCTTTTCGCCCAGGATGGCCCGGGTAACGTTGCCTTCACCCTCCATGCCAAAGACCACCATCGAGAGATTGTTGTCCTTGCACATGGTCATCGCCGTCTGGTCCATCACGCGGATGTCGCGGCGGAGGGCATCGTCGTAGCTGAGGGTTTCGAGCCGCTCGGCGGAGGGGTCCTTCTTCGGATCTGCCGTGTAGACGGCGTCCACACCGCTCTTGGCCATCAGGACGACGTCGGCGTGGACTTCGAGTGCACGCTGGGCGGCCACGGTGTCGGTGGAGAAGTACGGCAGGCCGGCCCCGGCGCCGAAGATGACCACGCGGCCCTTTTCCATGTGCCGGATGGCGCGGCGGGGAATGTAGGCTTCGGCTACCTGTCCCATGGTGATGGCGCTCTGGACGCGGGTTTCGACGCCGGCCTGCTCCAGGAAGTCCTGCAGGGCCAGGCAGTTCATCACCGTTCCGAGCATGCCCATGTAGTCGGCCCTTGAGCGGTCCATGCCGCTCTGGGAAAGTTCTGCGCCGCGGAAGAAGTTGCCGCCGCCAACCACGATCGCCACTTCCACCTGGGGGACGGCTGCCGCGATCTGCTTGGCGACATCGCGGACAGTTTCCGGGTCAACGCCAAGCTTTCCGCCGCCGAAGACCTCGCCGGAAAGCTTCAGGAGGACCCGGCGTCGACTTTTCTCTGGCTGGATTACAGTGTTGACGGCTTCCATGATGCCTTCCCGTTGGTGAGTCTGAAAAAAGGTTATCCTGCTGGGGCCAGTGCTCGGAACCGGCCCCGTGCATGCAAAAGGGGCGGCCACCGAAGTGGCCACCCCCTTGCAGTTTCGACTAGGAGCCGACGCGGAAACGCGTGAACGCGGTTCCCTTGACACCGGCCTCTTCGAGGACCTGTGCAACGGACTTCTTGGCGTCCTTCGCGAATGCCTGGTCAACCAGGACCTCACCCTTGTAGAAGCCCGTAACGCGGCCTTCGACGATCTTGGTGAGTGCGGCTTCGGGCTTGCCCTCAGCCTTGGCGGTCTCTTCGGCGATGCGGCGCTCGGACTCAACCAGCTCGGACGGAACGTCGTCGCGGGTCAGGTAGTTCGGTGCCATGGCAGCAATGTGGACTGCAACATCGTGGGCGGCAGTGGCAGCGGTTTCGCCTTCACCGTCAACAGCGAACAGCACGCCAACCTGGGCCGGGAGGTCCTTGGAGGTCTTGTGCAGGTAAGCGTCAACCGTTGCGCCCTCGACTCGGGAGATGCGGCGGACAACAACCTTCTCGCCCAGGACAGCGCCTTCTTCGACGACGACCTCGGAGAGCGGCTTGCCGTCAACTTCGGTGGCGAGCAGGGTCTCGAGGTCGGCTGCGCCGGACTCAACGGCAACGGCCAGAACCTTGTCAGCCAGCTGAATGAACTTGTCAGCCTTGGCCACGAAGTCGGTCTCGCAGTTGACCTCGATCATAACGCCGACGCCGTTGCTGACCTTTGCGGCCACCAGGCCTTCAGCGGTGGAGCGGCCCTCGCGCTTGGTAGCACCCTTGAGGCCCTTGATGCGGATGATTTCGATGGCCTTCTCGGCGTCACCGTTGGCTTCGTCAAGAGCCTTCTTGACATCCATCATGCCGGCGCCGGTGCGCTCGCGCAGGGCCTTGATGTCCGCGGCAGTGTAGTTCGCCATGTGAACCCCTCTGTCTAGAAATTTGTTGTGGTGTACGGACCGACAGGACAGCAGCCCACCTGGTGGGCCGCCATCCTGTCAGCAGCTCCGGCACCGCAGGCGGCGCCGGAGAATCCGGATTTACTTGTGTTACTTGGCGTCTTCAGCCGGAGCAGCAGCGTCTTCTGCGGGAGCCTCGGCAGCGGCCGGTGCTTCAGCTTCCTCGGCAGGAGCAGCAGGAGCAGCAGCTTCTTCAGCCTTGCTGCCTTCGAGGAGCTCGCGCTCCCACTCGGCCAGCGGCTCTTCCGGAGCTTCGGTGGTGCCGGTAGCGCGGTTGTTGCGGGCGATGAGGCCCTCGGCAACGGCGTCGGCAACAACGCGGGTCAGGAGGTTCACGGAGCGGATGGCGTCGTCGTTGCCCGGGATCGGGAAGTCGACCTCATCCGGATCGCAGTTGGTGTCCAGGATGGCCACAACCGGGATGTTCAGCTTCTTGGCCTCGTCAACGGCGAGGTGCTCCTTCTTGGTGTCCACGATCCAGAGCACGGAGGGTGCCTTGGTGAGGTTGCGGATACCGCCGAGGTTGGACTCGAGCTTAGTGAGTTCACGCTTGAGGAGCAGGAGCTCCTTCTTGGTGTACGCGGAGCCGGCGACGTCGTCGAAGTCGATCTCTTCGAGTTCCTTCATGCGCTGGATGCGCTTGGCGACCGTCTGGAAGTTGGTCAGCATACCGCCGAGCCAACGCTGGTTCACGTAGGGCTGGCCAACGCGGGTTGCCTGCTCGGCAATCGCTTCCTGGGCCTGCTTCTTGGTGCCGACGAAGAGGACGGTGCCGCCGTGTGCAACGGTGGCCTTCACGAACTCGTAGGCGCGGTCGATGTAGGACAGCGACTGCTGAAGGTCGATGATGTAGATGCCGTTGCGCTCCGTGAAGATGAAGCGCTTCATCTTCGGGTTCCAACGGCGGGTCTGGTGTCCAAAGTGGACGCCGCTGTCAAGCAGCTGGCGCATAGTTACGACGGGCATGCCGACGCTCCTTCCGGCAGGTCATTCATGAGAAAGCCCCTAGGCTTCTTACCCTGCCAATAGTTGACGGTTTATTAGCGTGGCCCGGGCGGGCCGTGCTCCTGGCATCCATCGCGCTTCTCATCAGCACCGGGGGCGCTGACCGCAAGAAGCATGATCCTCCACTGGAGGGCTGGATGCGCGTAGTCAGCTGCCGCTCCCCCACACTCCTGAATGAGACGTGCCGACGCAAACCCGGACAGGGGCGTATACCGTTGGAAAAACCGTTGGGATAGCCGCCGGACGGAAAGCGTTGAGGGCGCAGCAAACTGCTCCATCAAGTGTACTACAGGCGCCCGCACCCGGAGGACAGCAACGGCGCCGGCCGCCAGCCTTATCCACATAGGCCAACCGGCCCCTCCCGGCCCTTCTCGAACCGGCGCAGGCTGGGCATATGACACCACCGGCACTGCTTGCAGCCCTGCTCCTGCTGCCCGCTTCACTTGCCCCCACCGGGGAGACGCTGGCCTTCGCTCCGGCACCCACGCGGACTGAGGCGGCGCCCTCCTGGCAGTGGCCGCTCTCCCCCCGCCCGCCCGTTGTGCGGGGCTTCGACCCGCCGCCCAAGCCATGGCTCAGCGGCCACCGCGGCGTGGACCTGGGAACAGCGTCCGACGGCGTCCAGGTCACCTCGCCCGCGGCGGGCACCGTGAGCTTCGCGGGAGTTGTGGTGGACCGGCCGGTCATCACCATCGACCATGGCAACGGCCTTCGCAGCAGCTTCGAACCGGTAGAGAGCAGCCTTCCCGCCGGCAGCGCGGTGGGCGCGGGCCAGACCATCGGCACGGTCCTCCCCGGCCATTGCCCTGCCGCTTCGTGCGTGCACTGGGGCGTCCGGCGCGGCGACGACTACGTGAATCCGCTGCAGTTTGTGATGGACCTCCGGCCATCCATCCTGCTGCCGCTCGTAGCGCCGCCATAGAGGCCGGACCCGCAGGGCGGGATCCGTCTGGGAGCGCGTCAGATGATGGCGGAGATACCGGTAATGGCCCGCCCGGTCACCAGGGTGTTGATTTCGTGCGTCCCCTCATAGGAATAGATGGCTTCGGCGTCGGCGAAGATCTTGGCCATTTCAAAATCGGTAACGATGCCGTTGCCGCCCAGGAGGTTCCGGCCGATGGCCACGCTTTCACGCATCCTTGCAGTGGTGAAGGCCTTCGCCAGGGCGGACTGCTCGTCCTTGGCCGTGCCCGCGTCCTCCAGCTGGGACAACCTCACCATCATGCCCATGGAACTGACGGCGTTGCCCAGGATCTGCACCAGCTGGCTTTGGACGAGCTGGAAGGAGGCCAGCGGCCGGCCGAACTGGTGCCGCTCCACGGCATAACGCCGGGCTACGTCGAACGCGGCCAGCTGCTGCCCCACGGCCTGCCAGGCGACGCCGAGGCGCGTGACTTTCAGGACCTTGTTGACGTCCCGGAAACTGTTGGCGTGGGCGAGCTTGCAGAAGTCCGGTACCACCACGTTGTCCAGCGTGATATCGGCGTTCTGGACGGTGCGCAGTGCGATTTTGTTCTCGATCTTCTCCGCACTGAAACCCGCCAGCGCGGTGTCTACGAGGAAGCCCTTGACCTTGTTGTCGTCAAGGTCCCGCGCATAGATGACCACCCAGTCCGAGAAGGTGGCGTTCCCAATCCAGCGTTTGGCGCCGTTCAGGATCCACGAACCACCTTCGCGGCGCGCCGTAGTCCTTGTTCCGCCGGCCACGTCGGAGCCTCCGAGGGGCTCGGTCAGGCCAAACGCGCCGATCTTCTTGAGCGCGTAGATGTCAGGCAGCCACGCGTCCTTTTGCTCCTGGGAAGCCAGCGCTTCGATGGAACCGGTGAAAAGCCCGTCGTGGACGCCCATAAAGGTGGAGATGGATGCATCAGCGCGCGTCACCTCGGCGTGCATCAGGCCCGCAAACAGGTTGGAGTGGCCCTGCCTGCGCACCGGACTGACCAGGTCAATGTCCGCCAGCTTCGGAATCAGGTCCATGGGGAATTCGCCGCGGTTCCAGAAGTCAACAGCGATGGGACGGACCTCGCGGGCCAGGAAATCCCTGACCTCTGCCAGCCGGTCCTGCTCCTTTCCGCTCAGCAACTGTTCGAAGGCATAGAAGTCGCCATCGGCGTAAGGAAGGTTGTTGAGGTCGGCGGCAGAAGTGGACATGGTTACCTCACAGGTGATCAGCGGTGACCGGGGCTCTCCGGGAAGGAGCACCGTATGTTACTGCTCAGTAACATACCGCAGATTGGAGGCTCAGGAAACAGGAACCTGCCCGCGCACAAAAACCTCAAGCAGAAACAAGCCGATGTCCTTCTCGGCGTCGCTGGGGAGTTGCTTGCAATGGCAATGGCGCATGCCAACGTTCACGACCGACCAACGTCGGGCTAAGACGCATCATCAGCTGCTTCGCCGGACGCTATCCGCTCAGCAGTCACCCGGTAGGCCTGCTCGATGTAGTCATCCAGATCCCTGGCAGCTACCCGCCAGGTACGGTGGACGCCGATCTGCAACCCCCGCAGCTCGCCCGCCGTCAACAGTTGGCGGACAGTCGGCTCACGGATAGCCAACTCCTCGGCTACCTGCTCAACCGTCAGGAACCTGGAGCGCTTCGGCGCAGCTTCATTAGTTACAGTCATCTGGCCACCATAACCAAGGTCAGGGTGCCTTGGAACTACTCGGCACCATCACCGGTCCGGGCGTCCGGCGACAGAGGTAGTTCCATGAACTCATACAACTCCCGCCATGCGTTATCCAGGCGCATCTCAGCCAGGACGGCCTCCTCCTTGCCTGCAGCCGTACCGCGCTGCCGCAACTCTTGGAGCTCGTTGTACAACGCCTCAACCTGGTCCAAACGCTTCTTAAACTCCATGTCCGCCATCGCAAAAGACTAACCGACCGGCCGCGAGAGTGGGCCGTCGTGCCGGTGCCGTCTTATACAGGCAGACTCATGAAGCGCGAGGCAGTATTCCTGTGGAAGCGCCGTTGCCGTTCCCAGCGTCAAAGGGCAAGAAGAGCCCCGCTTCCCCTTGTTCACAAGGGGAAGCCGGGCTCTCTCTGAGGTAGGGCTACTCGGACTTGAACCGAGGACCTTAGGATTATGAGTCCCGCGCTCTAACCAGCTGAGCTATAGCCCCCTATGCCCTGGCTGGTCTCCGCGGAAGGGGATGTGCCTGCAGGGCAAAATTACTCTAGCAAATCCCGGAAAGCGTTCAGACCACTTTGTCCTCGAAGCTCGCGCCCCGGTACAGGTCCTCGAAGGTCTGCAGGGTCCCTTCGATGCTGTGGGGTTCCACCATCTGCCGGCTGACCTGGCCCATGGCGGCGCGCTGGTCGGCGGGCAGCTCAAGAACCATGGTGATCTTCTTGGCGAGGTCATCACTGTCGTTCGGGGTGAACAGGTACCCGTTCTCACCGTCGCGCACCAGGTGCGGCAATGCCATGGCGTCCGCCAGCACAACCGGCGTCGAGGCAGACATCGCCTCCAGGGTTACCAGCGACTGCAGCTCTGCAGTCCCGGGCATGCAGAAGAGGTCGGCCCTGATATACGTCTTCCGCAGGTCCTCGTCGGTGACCAGGCCCAGGAACTTCACCCTGTCCCCCAGCCCGAGGCGCTGGACGAGGTTTTCGAGTGAGGAACGGACCTCGCCGCCGCCCACGATTTCAAGGTGCACGTTCAGCTCGGGAGGTGTTTTGCTGATGGCCTGGATCAGCACATCCACATGTTTTTCCTCGGCGAGGCGGCCGGCAAACACCACCGTGGGGTGCGGGTGCGGTTCGATGTGCTCGCCCGGCTGAAGTTCGTAGGCCGCCGAATCGATGCCGTTGGAGAGCGGAAGGACCTTGCGGAGGAAGGCGTGCTGGTGCATAGCTTTGGCCGCCAGCGGGGTGGGCGTGGTGACCACGTCAGCCCGCCCCATGACCTTGCCCATGTCCTTCCAGGAGATCCGTCCAATGATGTTCTTGAACCACTGCGGGAACGGCAGGAACGGATTGAGGTTCTCCGGCATGAAGTGGTTCGTGGCAACGATACGGATGCCCCGCTTGTCAGCCTCGTACAGGACATGCTCGCCGATCATGTAGTGGCTTTGGATGTGGACGACGTCGGGCTTGACCCGGTCAAAAAGGAGGCTGATCTCCTTCTTGATTTCCCACGGGAAACACAGGCGGAAGTACTCATGGGTGGGGGCGGCGTGCGAGCGGAGGCGGTGCACCGTGGCTTCTGACCGGAACTCGGTGAAGCTCTTCCCGTTGTCCGCACGGCAGGCCAGCACGTGCACGTTGTGGCCCCGGCCCGTCATTCCTTTGGCCAGGCGGTAGCCGAACTGCGCGGCCCCGTTGATGTGGGGCGGGTAGGTGTCCGCGGCGATCAGGACGGTCAGGGGTTGCTGGTCTGCGGGCGTGGTCACGTGGAGAACTCCTGATGGTCACGGTGCGGACAGTGGCACTGACAGCACGGTTGGCCGGTGGCATGGCGCCGGGGCCTCGTGTAGTTGCTGGCTAAGGGACTAGTGGGACGGCCTGCCCGCGGCCTTCCGAGCGTCTTTTTTGCGCTTCGTGACCTCGGGGTGGTGCCGGGACAGGGCTATAACTCCCACGATAGCAAGGGATGCCGCCGTTCCCATCGCAATGGCCATGACGGCGTGGACATCCGGGCGGAGTTCACCGAGGATGACGATGCCGATGGCTATCCCCACAAGGGGATCGATCACCGTGAGTCCTGCAATCACCAGGTCCGGCGGGCCTGAGGAGTAGGCGTTTTGGACAAACCATGAGCCCAGACCTCCCGCAGCAAGAAGGGCCACCACGGAGTACCACTGCACGTTCAGCAGGAACAGCCCGTTGGGATCGAGCAGGTGCTTGCCGATGATCCGGGTGAGGACGGCCACGAATCCGAAGAGGACGCCGGCGCCCAGGATGTAGACGAAAGCGTTGATCCGGTGCTTGAACATGACGGCCAGCGTGCCGAAGAGTCCGACGGCGAGGGCCAGCAGCAGCACAATGGTGAGTTCGGCGTCGAGGCTCACATGGTGGTTTTCCTGGGTGACGTTGACGGCCAGGAGGACAAAGAGCGCAGAGCCCGTCACACAGGCGGCGATGGCCACCACGGTTGCCCGGTTGATGGTGAGGTCCTGGTCTTTGGCGTTGATGACGGTTGTGATGACGAGCGCGATGGCGCCGATTGGCTGGACGACGGTGAGCGGGGCGGACACGAGGGCCACGGCGTTCATGGCCATGCCAGCACACAGCAGCAGGAGGCCGAAGACCCAGCGCGGGTTCCGAAGGAGGCGGAGGAAACCGTTCGAGCTAAGTGCCAGGCCGCCGGTGTCGGCTTTGACGGCGCTTCCCTGGCGCTGGGCTCCAAGGGCAAGGCAGAAGGCTCCAAGCAGCGCAAGCACAACGGCCACCCACACCATCAGGCGGTCCCGCCGTCGTGATGCTGCTGCATCCTGCCTTTGCGCAGGATGGCCCAGAAGTAGTTGTAGGCGGCGATCCAGTGACCGATCAGGCCAAGTCCCAGCACTATCCACGCGGCGACGAACAACTCATCCGAGAATAGGGTGTCCAGCCGGGACAGGACCAGCATCGGCGTGCCCAGGAGCAACAGCCCGGTGCGCACCTTGCCCACGACGCTGACGGGAAGGTCCGGATGGCCGCCGAAGAAGGACAGGGTGAGGACCAGCAGCACGGCGTCCGGGATCACCAGCGCGGCCAGGTACAACCAATGCACGACGCCGGCAATCACCAAAGTGACGGCGACGGCAATCAGCGCCAGCCGGTCGGCAATGGGATCGAGGACCCTGCCGAGCTTGGAAGCCTGGTCGAAGCGCCGCGCGACGTAGCCGTCAATCCAGTCGGTGCTTGCCATCACGGCGAGGACCACCACGCCGGCGCCGTATTCCTTTTGGGCCAGGACCAGCCAGACAAACAGCGGCACCCCCATGAACCGCACGACAGTCAACAGGTTGGGGATGGTGAATACGCGGTCGTGATCCACCTGCGGGCGTCCGGGACGGGAGCCGGCACCGATGAACTTCACGCCGTCCCCCTTTCCTTCCTGCTGCCCTCCGGGCGCGGACTTATGATTTCTGCCTGCGCCCCTGCCACGCGCTGCCCGCCGCCAAGGCCGTCGAAAAGGCGGCTGCTAGTAGGTCCGGAGGAGCTTGCGGACCAGGACCACGAACACGGTACCGGCAGCCGCGAGGGCAGCCAGTGGTTTCCAGCGGCTTCCGAGGCCGCCTTCGGACTCCGACAGAGCTGCCAGCCGGTGCCCGGCAAGATCCTTGCCCCGGCCCGCGAGAACCTGGCCCTGCCGGAGTTTGCCCTGGGCGGCAGCCAGCAGGAACTGCGCCTGGGTTTTGACGTCGAGCTCTTCGCCGAGGTCGTCGCGGACCTCGGTGAGGTGGTGGCGGCGCTGGTTCAGGCGGCGGGCGAGTTCCGGCTCTGATGCCTGCGGGAATTCCTGGTTGTGCTCCGCCGCCTTGGCTTCCTTTTCCGCCTTGGCTTTCGCAGCGGCCTCCGCCTTGGCCGCCTTGGCAGCTTTGGCTTCGGGACTCTGCGGATCGAGGATCGCAGGGTTGAAGGCCGAACCCTCCTTCGCGATGCCGATGTCGTGCTTGATGCCTCGGATGGTTTCCTCGGGCAGCAGGGGCATGGCCTTCTTGAACTTACGCATGCCGATGAGGCCGCCGATGAGTGCTATCAGCAGGAATGCTGCGGAGACCAGGAGGGCGGCCAGCCACGCGGGCATGATGGTGGCCAGGCCCATGATTGCGGCAACAATCAGTCCAACCACAAGGAAGAGGAGGAAGACGAGGGCCACGGCGAGGAAAGCTGCGGCAACCCCGACCTGGATGCCCTTGCGCTTGAGCTCTATTTTCGCGAAAGCGACTTCGTCATTCAGCTGGCGGGGCGCCAACCGGAAAAGGAGTTTAAGCGTCCTGGGCAGCGCAGCGATACGCAATCCCTGGCTGGTCCGCCCGCTGTGACGTCCGCTCATCGGTTCCGCCTTACTGTTTCATGGTCGATTCGGCTTCCATGTGCTGCGGGAAAGTGCAGCTGCACAGTCCCCGGCACCAAAACTATCATTCAGGTTAAGGGCGAACCTCCGGGCTTGCCGGACGGCGCGGCCTACAACGCTGCAGAATTCCTGCCTGCCCCGGCCTAGGATTGATTTCCGTGACCATCCCCAGCAATCCGGGCGATCTGTTGAGCCGCCGCCGGAAACTTCTGTACATCCTCCTTCTCGGCGCCCTGACGGCCTTGGGTCCGTTCACGATCGACCTCTACCTTCCTGCCTTTCCCGCGCTGGAAGCAAGCCTGGGCGTAACCGAGGCCCAGGTCCAGCTGACCTTGGCCGGGACCACCGTAGGCTTTGCCCTTGGCCAGTTGGTGGTGGGCCCGTTCAGCGACAGGTTCGGCCGCAGGACTCCCCTGATCCTGGCCACCGCCCTGCACATTGCAGCGTCGCTCGGCGCCGCCCTGTCCACGGACATCACCACCCTGGGCATTTTCCGCGTCCTGATGGGCGTGGGTGCCGCCGGCGGCGGCGTTGTGGCCATGGCCATGGTGCGGGACCTGTTTTCCGGCTATGCCTTGGTCAAGATGTTTTCCCGCATGTCCCTGGTCAGCGGACTGGCACCGATCCTGGCCCCCGTCATCGGCTCACAGCTGCTGCTGGTGATGCCGTGGCCGGGAATCTTTGTGTTCCTCGCCGCGTACGGCACGCTGGTCATCGTGGCCGCCCTGTTCCTGGTGCGCGAGACGCTGCCGCCGGAGAAGCGCCAGCAGAGCGGGCTGACTGCCCGCCAGCGCTACCGGATCCTCTTCACGGACAGGGTCTTTGTTGGCCTGCTGATGGTGGCCGGCCTGAACTTCGGCGGGCTGTTCACGTACCTTTCGGCCTCACCCTTCCTGTTCCAGGACGTTTTCGGTTTTTCCGCCCAGGAATACGGCCTGCTGTTTGGCATCAATTCCCTGGGCATCGTGGCCGGCATCCAGACGAGTTCGCGCCTCATCAGGCGGGTACCGCCACAGTGGATCCTTGCTGGCGCCACGGCCTGGATGTTCGTTATGGCCATGCTGATCGTGGTGTTCGACCAGCTGGGATTCGGGCTCTGGGGCGTGTTGGTGCCGCTGTGGTTCTACATCATGGGCACGGGCTTTATGTTCCCCTGCGTTCAGGTGCTCGCCCTGGCAAGCCATGCCGCCCAGGCCGGCACCGCGGCCTCCCTGCTCGGTTTCGCGACCTTCATGATGGCCGGGCTCATCTCCCCTGTCGTTGGCTGGCTGGGCATCACCAGCGCCGCTCCCATGGGCGCCGTCCAGGGAGCCTGCATCCTGCTCGCCATCGCGGCCCTCTGGCTTG
The DNA here is from genome assembly GCF_900537115.1 of Arthrobacter sp. Alg241-R88. GTDB lineage: Bacteria > Actinomycetota > Actinomycetes > Actinomycetales > Micrococcaceae > Arthrobacter. The sequence continues at coordinate 313,851 of NZ_UNRG01000003.1, read as the reverse complement.
TGGTCCGGCCGCGCACCGTGCCGTCGATCCACTGAGCGGTCCGCCCCGTGAAAAGCATGAAACGAAAGCCGCACCGGAACGGACGGGGACTTTTCCTCGGCGCGGTGCTGGGCGCCGTCGCCGGCTACTTCGCGGGGCGGCCCCTGGGCAACCCGGCCATGGGGATCGCCCTGGGAGTGGTGGCCGGCGCGGCCCTGCTGTACCGGGTCAACCCCGGGCCGTGGAACCGGCGTGACGAGTCCTAGACGGTAGCCGCCGCGCGTTCCGCATCGGACCGGCGTACCTGCCCTCCGCATCTGCGCGGGCATCTGCCTGTGCCGCCACTCCCGGGATAAAATGGTGTCCGTGCCCAGCTGGCAGGATCATCCGCCACTTCCGGCCACGTGGCAACGGTGCGATACCGGGATACTGCCACTGTGGTGGGACCGGTTGTGTGCCCAGAGCGGCGAGCAGTCGGCAGCCCTCTACGCGGCTGGACTCTTCACTGAGGACCGCCGCCGGCCCATCGCCCAGTGGCACAACCCCGCCTACGCAGCGGCCCTGCTGGTGGCTCCTGAAACCTCTCCGGAGTGGCCTGTGCAGCGCTTCGGCATCTTCTACGCGCCGCCGGACTCGGGCTTTGTCCGCGTCCATTCCGCGCCCCATGAGTGGAACCCGCGCCAGCCGCGGAAGTCGCCCACGGAACACGAGGCGTTTCTCGCCGCGATCGCCGAGGCGGAGCGGTTCCTCCAAGTGGAAATGGACTTCGTCTAGGAAAGAAAAAATCCCCGTCCCTCCGGTGGAGGAACGGGGATTTTTCTGTTGGCTCCTCCTGCTGGACTTGAACCAGCAACCCTTCGATTAACAGTCGAATGCTCTGCCAATTGAGCTAAGGAGGAATGAAGCAGGTATGACATTAGCAAAGGATTCCGGGCTAGGGAAATCGGCGCTTTTGCCGGCCATTTTATGGTTCGCGACCATAAAAAAATCCCCGTTCCGGAGGCCCGGAACGGGGATTGTGCGCTCCTCCTGCTGGACTTGAACCAGCAACCCTTCGATTAACAGTCGAATGCTCTGCCAATTGAGCTAAGGAGGAATGAAGCGGGTATTAGCCTAGCAAACACCCTGGCTGGAAGCGAAATCGGGAACAACAGGGGCCAGTCCTAGGCATCAGAGCGCAGGGCACGGCGTTCCATTTCCAGCATCATGAGCTCCCGGTTGAGCCGCTGGTACGTTTCCGGATCCGCGGCGGGGTCCAGCCGTTGGAGCTGGCCCATCTTCTCGGCCTTGACCCGGGTGATCTGGAGCTCGAAAAGCCGCGACAGGATGTCCCGGCAGTATTTCTGCACTGCTTCCTCCGTACTGGCAGGCAACGGCACCACGGCCAGTTCAGATACCAGCGGCCGCAGCGGCTCGGGGACCTCGTGCATCACGTGCTCCACCCAGCGCACGGGGTCAGCGGTGAGGGACGGGTCCGTGGCCCGCATGGCGTCATGGACCGCCTGGAAGGCCGGGGTGGCGAAACGGGCCGCGGAGAAGCGTTCCCAGATTCCGCCGGCAAGCAGAGCCGGCTCCTGCAGCGCAACCTCCAGCGCCTGCCGCTCCATGGAAGCCACCGGATCGCGAGGGTCCGGGCGGTGGAAGGACGGGACAGCGCCCGACGGCGGCCCGGCAGCTACCCCGGGTCCGCCCGGTTGGGCGGCGCCTGAGGGAGTCCGGGGACCGGGGGCAGGAGGCCCGCCTTGGTCGCCACGCTTCGCGGCGTTCTTGACTTCTGCCGTAACCAGGCGCAGCACCTCGTTCGGGTCCGGCATTCCCAGCCAGCCCGTGAGCGCCTGGCAGTAGCCCGTGCGGGTGGAAGCGTCCCGGATGGCGGCAACCACCGGAACCGAGGCCTTCAGTCCCTGCACGCGGCCTTCCACGGTGTCCAGGTTGAACTGCTTCAGCGTGGTGCGGATGGCAAATTCAAACAGCGGACGCCGGGACTGCACCAGCGCGTGTACTGCCTCGTCGCCTTTGCTTTGGCGCAGGTCGCATGGATCGGCCCCCGAGGGCTCCACGGCCACAAATGTCTGCGCCGTGAAGCGCTGGTCCTCTTCAAAGGCGCGCAGGGCTGCCTTCTGGCCGGCGGCGTCGCCGTCGAAGGTGAAGATCACTTCTCCCCCGGTGCCGTCATCCGAAAGCAGCCTGCGGGCAATCTTGATGTGCTCGGTGCCGAACGCGGTGCCGCAGGTGGCCACCGCCGTCGGAATCCCCGCCAGGTGGCAGGCCATAACGTCCGTATAGCCCTCCACCACCACCAGCTGCCGGTCCTTGGCGATGTTGCGCTTCGCGAGGTCAATCCCGTACAACACCTGGGATTTCTTGTACAGGGTGGTCTCGGGGGTGTTCAGGTACTTGGGGCCCTGGTCGTCCTCGTAAAGCTTGCGGGCACCGAAGCCGATGGTGTCCCCCGCGATGTCCCGGATGGGCCAGATAAGGCGGCCACGGAACCGGTCGTAGATGCCCCGGTTCCCTTCGGAGAACATGCCGGTGAGTTTCAGCTCGGCGTCCGTAAAGCCCCGGCCGCGGAGGTGCTTCAGCAGCGCATCCCAGCCTTGCGGGGCGTACCCCACGCCAAACTGTTCTGCGGCGGCACGGTCGAACCCGCGGCCGTGCAGGAAGGTCCGCGCCTCCGCGGCGCCGGGTGTCAGCAGCTGCGCCTGGAAAAATTCGTCGGCGATTTTGTGGGCATCCAGCAGCCGCTGCCGCCGCCCCACTTCCTCGCGGCTGGGACCGGTCCCGCCGTCCTCGTACCGCAGCTCATAACCAATCCGGGAAGCCAGTTTTTCCACGGCCTCCTGGAAGGAGCTGTGGTCCTGCTTCTGGACGAAGGCAATGACGTCGCCGTCCTCGCCGCAGCCGAAGCAGTGGTAGCGGCCCACCTGGGGCCGGACAGTGAAGGACGGCGACCGTTCGTCATGGAACGGGCACAAACCCTTAAAGGTGCCCAGGCCGGCGCCCTTGAGCGTGACGTAGCCGTCAACCACTTCCTTGATATCCGTGCGCTGGCGTACTTCGTCGATATCTTCACGTTTGATCAGCCCAGGCACAGAGCCATCCTAGCCCCGGGATACGACGGCGACGGGCGCCCTATGGCATACCTCACCACAGCGACGGAAGGCTCCCCACCAGCCGTTCGTACATGGCCAGCGCCGAGCCGTCAGTGAGTGACGCCACCTGGTCGATCACTACGCGAAGGCGTGCGCCGTCGTCGGGCGCGTCCCGCCAGTCAGCCGCGAACATCGGCTCAAGGTGCCGGTCGCCGGTGGCGCTCAGCGCCGTGACCAGGGCGTGCAGTACTTCGCGCTGGCGTTCGTAGATGGGCTGGCGGTGCTCGGTGGTCATCACAAAGGTGGTGGCCAGGCCCTTCATGACGGCGATCTCCATAACGGTCTCATCCGGCACCATGAGCTGGGCGTTGTACCGGGTGAGGTTCTCCGGACCGTAAACGGCACGGGTGGTTTCCAGGGCGCTCTGGCAGAACCGGCCGATCAACTGGCTGGTCATGTTCTTCAGGGCCGCCATGGACTTGCGGCTGCCGTCCGCTTCACGCACCCACACGTCCGTGGCCTCCAGCCGCGCCAGGGCGGCATCGATGGCGGCGGGATCATTGTGCGGGAGGTACCACTGCTTGGCGTACCCCACTACCCGGGCACGGTGGTCCGGGTTGTCCATCCAACGGAGCTGGAAGTGTCCGGCAACGATCGCGTCCTCGACGTCGTGCACCGAATAGGAGATGTCATCGGCCAGGTCCATCACCTGGGCCTCCAGGCAGGACCGGCGTTCGGGGGCACCTTCGCGGATCCAGTTGAAGATGGGCAGGTCGTCCTCATAGGCACCGAACTTGCTGGTGCGCTGCCCGTGGATCACCGGGGCTTCCAGCGCGGACCAGGGGTACTTGGCTGCGGCGTCAAGGCTGGCCCTGGTGAGGTTGAGCCCGGCCGGCTGGTTGTCCGCCGTCAGCACCTTGGGTTCCAGGCGCGTCAGCAGCCGGAGGGTCTGGGCGTTGCCTTCGAAGCCGCCGATGGCGTGTGCAACCTCGTTCAAGGCCGATTCCCCGTTGTGGCCAAACGGCGGGTGGCCCAGGTCGTGGCTCAGGCAGGCGGTGTCCACCACGTCCGGGTCGCACCCGAGGGCGCGGCCCAGCTCGCGGCCTACTTGGGCCACCTCGAGGCTGTGGGTGAGGCGCGTCCGAACGAAGTCGTCGGTGTCCGGCGCCACCACCTGGGTCTTGGCGCCCAGCCTGCGGAGCGCGGAAGAATGCAGCACCCGCGCGCGGTCACGCTCAAAGTCGGAACGGTAAACGCTTTTGGGCGGTTCCTCCACCCAGCGGGCCGAATCATGGCTGTCGTAGCCCGGCAGCACCGGTGCGCTGGTCCTGGTCTCAGCCACCGGAGACGTCCAGTTCCGCAGCGGAGATGTCCCGCGACTGGTCCGCGTTCAGCGCCCGGGATTCCAGCCAGTCCTTGGGCAGGGCGGGCTTCTTTGGCGAGCCTGCGCGGCCGCGGGGACCCTCGGCGTCGCCTCCCGGGTATGGCGAGTCCAGGTCCAGTTCGGCCAAGGTGTCCCGCAGCACCTGGAGGCTGGTCACCAGCGCCAGCCGGGTGCGCAGTTCGCCGCCCACCACGTAGCCCTTGAAGTACCAGGCGATGTGTTTGCGGATCTCGCGCAGAGCCTTGCCTTCGTCACCGAAGGTTTCCACCATAAGTTCGGCGTGGCGGTACACCCCCTCGGCCACTTGGCGCAGGTTCGGCCGGAAGCGGGTGTCGCTGCCTTCGAACGCGGCCTGCAGGTCGCCGAACAGCCACGGCCGGCCCTGGCAGCCGCGGCCCACCACCACGCCGTCCACACCTGTTTCGCGAACCATCCGCACCGCGTCTTCCGCGGACCAGATGTCGCCGTTGCCGAGCACCGGAATGTCCGGCAGCGCCTCGCGGAGGCGCGCGATCGCGGACCAGTCGGCCTGTCCCGAATAGAACTGGGCTGCCGTCCGGCCATGGAGGGCGACGGCGGCGACGCCGGAGTCGCGTGCGATCCGGCCGGCGTCGAGGTAGGTGAGGTGGTCGTCGTCGATGCCCTTGCGCATTTTGATGGTCAGCGGGATGTTGCCCTTGGAGGCTTCTTTGACGGCCGTCTGCACGATCGAGGTGAAGAGGTCAATCTTCCACGGCAGGGCCGAGCCGCCGCCGCGCCGGGTCACCTTGGGAACGGGGCAGCCGAAGTTCAGGTCGATGTGGTCCGCCCGGTCTTCCTCCACCAGCATCCGCACGGCCTGGCCCACGGTCACCGGGTCCACGCCGTACAGCTGGACGGAACGCACTTTCTCGTCGTCGTCGTGCGAGATAATCCGGAGGGATTCCGGCGTCCGCTCCACCAATGCGCGGGAGGTGACCATCTCCGCCACATACATGCCGCCGCCGTATTCGCGGCAGAGCCTGCGAAAAGCCGAGTTGGTAATGCCGGCCATGGGCGCCAGGATCACCGGGGTGTCCACGGTGATGGGGCCCAGCTTCAGGGGCGGGAGTTCCAGCCTGGGTGCGGGAGTAGTTGCTGCAACAGTCACCTATCCATTGTTGCAAAGCCGGGCAAATCGGGAGTGCCGGCACTTCCGCTCCGTCCCCAAGGCAACCGGCGCCGACAGTTCCGGCCCGTTTCCAGGCCACCGCTGCCGTCAGTCGCGCTCTGCCGCCCTGCGGCCCCGCCTTGTCTGCAGGGCCGCCGCGGCGAGGGTCCCCGTATCGTTGACGTCGTCCGGGTTAACGGCCGCGTGTGTGGCCGCACGGGCCGAACGTACAGCGCCGCCCGAACGTGCAGCGCCGGCTGCACTGTCGCCGTCGTCCGTTCCTGCCGTGCCTGTTCCTGCCGTGCCTGTTCCTGCTGTGTCCGTTCCGCCGGCACCGGACCCCGGAAGCTCCGCTCCCCGTAAACTGGTCGCCTTGACCACCAGCACCGCAATCAGGGTGGTGACCGGGATCGCCAGGACCAGGCCGATGGAACCGACCAGGGTCCTGATGACCTCTTCCGACAGTTCCGCGCTGGTGAGCGTGTCGGCGAGCGGGCGGTCGTAGAGCATCACGATGATAAGGATCGGCAGGGCCGCGCCGGCGTAGGCGAAGGCGATGGTGTAGACGGTGGAGGCGATGTGGTCGCGCCCGATGCGCATCGCTGAGGTGAACAGCTTCCGGGCGCTGCTTCCGGGGGCCAGCTCGTACAGCTCCCACACGGCGGAGGACTGCGTGATGGTCACATCGTTGAGGACACCGAGCCCGGAGATGATGAGCCCGCACAGGATCACGCCCGAGATGGAGATGTTGGCTGAGGTGTTCACCAGGGTGGTCGCTTCATGGTTGCCCACGCCGGCGAGGTTCGCGGCGCCGGTGGCCCAGGCAGCCAGGAGCGCCGTGATCCCCAGCCCGAACATGGTGCCCAGGAGGGCGGTGGAGGTCCGGGCCGAGAAGCCGTGGGCGAAGTAGAGGACCCCAATCATAATCACGGTGGATCCCACCAGGGCCAGCAGCAGCGGTGGCTTCCCTTCCACCAGGCCGGGAAGCATAAAGCTGGCCAGCACGAAGTAGGCGCCCACGAGTCCGATCAGTGCCCGCAGGCCCCGCCAGCGGGCCACCGCGATGACCACCACGGCATAGACCAGTGCGAGCAGGACTATGGGCAGGGTTCGGACGAAGTCAACAAAAATAAAGGCCGGCGAACCTTGGGAGCCTGAGGCGCCCTGGGCGTTGGACAGGTTCAGGTAGCGGATCTGGTCACCGGGTTTGACCCCGTGCGACTTCGCGACGTCCGGGTTGATGACCACCTTGACCGGGCTTCCGCCCTGATCCGGTTCCGTGAAGGCAAACGTGCACTCGGATCCCTGCTGGGTTTGGCCCTGCTGGCTTTGGCTTTGTTCGCCCGAAGGCTGCTGGCCTTGCTGGGCCACACCCTGCATGCAGTTTTCGGCGACCACACTTTGGATGGTGCCGGTGTCGAACGTGACACCGGGCGCGGCGGAGTACGGGTTGGCCAGGGAGACTCCCTCCTTGCTCCCGGAGGGCCACAGCATTGCCATGCCGGCCAGGGTCAGGAGGGTCAAGGGAATCAGCACCGCCGCGAGGATGCGGTTTGCCTTCCGGCGCGCGGCCATCGCCTGGGGCGTCGGCTCCGAATGACCTGTAGAAGCGTGGGAGTGACCGGACCCCATCAGCAGTAGAACCTCATACGTTGAACTCTACGTCCGGCACCATAGGGTTGATAAATGGATCGCCAGAACTGGAAGGAACAGGGCATGGCCAACGGCAGTACTGAGGAAAGTGGGAGTTCCGGGGCCGCAGGAAGGGGCCCCGAAAGGGCCCATCAGGCCGTCCTCAGCGTGCTTCCATCGTCCGGGCCTACCTTGGGCGTTGCGCTGGTGCTGCACGGCGGAAAGTCGCACAGCCGCGAGCCGGTGGAGGCGCGCCACCTGAGCCCTGCGAGGATGGTCCCCTTCGCAAGGCACCTGCACCGGGCCGGCAGAAAGCATGGCCTTGCGGTCTGGTCCCTTCGCAACAGCGTGCGCGGCTGGAACGGGGCTGACATGACGCCGCTGCAGGACGCGCGCTGGGCCCTGGAGCAGATCAGCAGCCAGCATCCCGGCGTTCCCGTGTTCCTGGTGGGGCATTCGATGGGCGGCCTGACCGCTGTCTGCGCTGCCGATCACCCGCAGGTGGAAGCAGTTGTGGCACTGGCGCCGTGGCTCAGCCCCGGGACTCCGGTCTCGGCAGTGGCTGGGCGGAAGGTGCTGATCGTCCACGGCACCATCGACAGGTGGACCAGCCCGTCGGCGTCGCTCGCTTTTGCCCGGCATGCCGCCGCAGATGCTGAATCCATGCAGTACGTAGCCCTGAAAGGCGCAGGGCATTTTATGTTCCGCAAAGTCCGGCTGTGGCACACGCTCTCCACCGGGTTTGTCCTGAAGGCCTTCGGCGAATCAACCGGGGCTGACGTCGAATTGCCACGGGGGTTTGAGCAACTGCTGCCGGCGTCATCACTTCAGGTGACCCTGTGACTCCCTTCCCCTGGGCGGACTTTGCAGCCGGCCTGCCCTGGACGGCGCTGACCGCCGTCGCCGTCCTCGCGGTGACCTACGCCGTGGCCGTCCGGCAGGGACGCCACTCGGTGATGGACGTGGCATGGGGACCCGGGTTCGTGGCGGTTGCCGCGGTGTCCTGGTTCCTCTCCGCCGGGGAAGGCGATGACGCCAGGCGGCTGCTGCTCCTGCTCCTGACCGCGGTGTGGGGCCTGCGCCTGGGCACCCATATCGGCTGGCGCGCCCGCGACGGCCACGAGGACCCGCGGTACGTTGCTTTGCTTGGCACTGCCCCCGGCAACAGGGATATTTATGCGCTGCGGCGGGTCTATCTGCCCCAGGGGTTGGTGATGTTCTTCGTTTCCCTGTCCGTCCAGGTTGGAATGTTCGCCACTGGCGGGCTGGGCTGGCTTGCCGTCCTGGGCGTCCTGCTCTGGCTCACCGGGTTCTTCTTCGAGAGCGTGGGCGACTGGCAGCTGCAGCAGTTCAAGCGGGACCCGCGCCGGCGTGGAACTGTCTTGGACACCGGCTTGTGGCGCCTGACCCGGCACCCCAACTACTTTGGCGACGCCGCCGTATGGACAGGGTTGTTCCTGATCGCCGCCGACTCATGGCCGGGAATCCTGACCGTCCTCTCGCCTGCATTAATGGTGTGGACCCTGGCGGCGAAGACGGGCAAGCCGCTGGCGGAGCAGGCGATGTCCGGACGGCCTGGTTACCGCGAGTACGTTGAAGCGACCAGCAGCTTCATGCCATGGCCACCCAAACGAAGCTGACGCAGTAAGTGACTCGCAGCTAACGTCCCGATATCGCCTGATGGGAGCGTCAACTGCGAGTCACCTGGATGCTGCCTAGTCCGAGACCACCAGGGTTTCCGGCCCGGCGAGGCGTGCCTTGCCGCTTTCCAGCAGCGGCTCGACGGCGGCGCGCAAGGCCGTCATCGAATCGTCCAGTTCCAGCATGACCGGGTGCTGGTAGGCAATCAGGGCGAGCATGTCCCGGACCGCCTCGGCAGCATCATCGGCGTCCAGCGCTGGCTCGTGGCCGACGAAGACGTCCGTTGGCGTTTCCGGCCCGGTGTCCTCCTGGTTTGGTGCCGCGTCAGGGTCTGCCGGCGCCGCATAACTGACGGCAAAGGCACGGATCCGCCCCTTCTTGCTTGGGGCCACACCGGCACCAAAAGCGGATTCCGGCCGGGCGCGCAGCACGATGGCGCCATGGGCACCGGTGAGGTCGTCCAGGAACAGCCGCTGCACCTGGCCCACGGACAGCACGCCCGGGGAATCCCAACCGTGGATCGCGGTGTAGTAGCGGCCCACAACGTCGGTCAGTTCCACTGAGCCGGTGGCCAGGTCCATCACGACGTCGGAGCCGGCGTTTTCGTCGTTGGCCGGCCTGCCGCCGTCGTCATCCGCTGGGAACACCGGAAGCCGGAGGGCGCCCGGTTCAACTACCACCAGCCGGGAGCGCTGGATGGGCGAAAGGCCGAAGTGCTCAGCGAAGGCGGCACCCGGGGTGCCCGGCTCCACCTTGGCGCGGAGTTTTGACACGCCCGACGGCGACTGCTCCGCTTCCCGGCGCAGCATGGTCAGGAGCGTCGCGCCGATGCCTGAGCGCCGATGGTCCCGCGCCACCTCGATGTAGGTCCAGAGCCGTTCCGGGTGCAGGGACGCCTCGTAGACGACGCCCGCCGCCACCGGGATTCCGACGCCGTCCACTACATCCTCGGCGACGATGCAGCGGCGCCAGGGCGTGCCGCTGCCCCCGGCCGATGAGACCGTCAGCGCCCCGCGGAACTGCCGGGCCTGGTACGTTTCGGGGCCACCCCAGATCTCCAGGAGGGCCAGATCGTCGCCCTCGCGCCATGCGCGGTATTCGATGGCCATTGCTAGGCGCCGATCAGGCGTGCGGCCAGGTAGCCCTCCACCTTGTCCAGGGAAACGCGTTCCTGGCTCATGGTGTCCCGCTCGCGGATGGTCACGGCCTGGTCCTCAAGGGTGTCGAAGTCCACCGTGATGCAGAACGGGGTACCGATTTCGTCCTGCCGGCGGTAGCGGCGGCCGATGGCGCCGGCATCGTCGAAGTCGATGTTCCAGTTCTTTCGCAGCTGCGCGCCAAGGTCCTTGGCCTTCGGTGACAGGTCCTCGTTGCGGCTCAGGGGCAGCACGGCGGCCTTGACCGGGGCCAGGCGCGGATCCAGCTTCAGGACGGTGCGGACGTCCACGCCGCCCTTGGCGTTGGGCGCCTCGTCCTCGGTGTAGGCGTCCACCAGGAACGCCATGAAGGAGCGGGTGAGGCCTGCCGCCGGTTCGATGACGTAGGGGGTGTACCGCTCGTTGGTGGCCTGGTTGAAGTAGCTCAGGTCCTGGCCGGAGGCCTTGGCGTGGGTGGAGAGGTCAAAGTCGGTGCGGTTGGCGATGCCTTCCAGCTCGCCCCATTCCGAGCCCTGGAAGCCAAAGCGGTACTCGATGTCCGTGGTGCCCTTCGAGTAGTGGCTCAGCTTTTCCTGCGGGTGCTCGAAGAACCGCAGGTTTTCCTCGCGGATGCCCAGGCCGGTGTACCAGGACATGCGCTCCTTCATCCAGTACTGGTGCCATTCCTCATCGGTGCCGGGCTCGACGAAGAACTCCATTTCCATCTGCTCGAACTCGCGGGTGCGGAAAATGAAGTTGCCGGGCGTGATCTCGTTGCGGAAGGACTTGCCGATCTGGCCGATGCCGAACGGCGGCTTCTTGCGCGAGGTGGTGAGGACGTTGTTGAAGTTCACGAAGATGCCCTGGGCCGTTTCCGGGCGCAGGTAGTGCATGCCTTCCTCATTGGCCACCGGGCCAAGGAAGGTCTTGAGCAGGCCGCTGAATTCCTGCGGTTCGGTCCACTCACCGCGGGTTCCGCAGTTGGCGCAGGCAATGTCCTTCAAGCCGTTCTCGGCGGGGCGGCCCTTCTTCTCCTCGTATTCCTCCTCGAGGTGGTCCGCGCGGTAGCGCTTGTGGCAGGAAAGGCACTCCACCAGCGGGTCGGAGAAGACCTCAACGTGGCCGGAGGCTTCCCACACCTGGCGGGGCAGGATAACGGAGGAGTCCAGGCCCACCACGTCCTCGCGGCCGCGGACCATTGACTGCCACCACTGGCGCTTGATGTTTTCCTTCAGCTCGGCGCCGAGGGGCCCGTAGTCCCAGGCAGAGCGCGAACCTCCGTAGATCTCACCGGCCTGGAACACAAAGCCCCTCCGCTTGGAGAGGGAAATGACCTGGTCGAGAACGGATTTTGCTGCCATGGGGTAACTCCAATTTCTACAGGGCCGCTGGGTGCGGTCCGCGGTTTTCAGGCCCCGGGCAAGCCGGAGGCGCATGACCGCTGGCTGCCGCGGGGGCGGATGAAGGAAAGATGCGAAAAAGCTGCGTGTCCTAGCCTACCGGTGCCTACCTGCGGAGCGCGCCCCGCGGCCAGGGCAGGGTTGCCAGGATGATGGCGGCCAGCGTCAGGACCGTGCCGAGCACTGTGGCCGGGGCAACCACGGTCCCCGGCGCCGGCAGGATCACGTCAAGGGCAAGCGAGCCGAGCAGCTGCCCGGCGATCATGCCCAGGCCCGTGACCAGGACGCCCAGGCTGCGGACCAGCAGTGCGCCCAGGCCGATGAACACGCATCCCATCGGGCCGCCGACGTAGTACCACCACTCCCCCGGCAGCGGGTTGCCCGCGCCAACCACGGCCAGCTTGATGGCGTATGCCGTCCAGAGAACCACCGAACCGGCCACGAAATTGACCAGGGTGGCGGCGATCGGTGTGCCGTAGTGAACGGTGGCTGTTCCGTTCATGGCCTGCTGGAAGCTCATCAGGAACCCGGCGGCGACGGGGAGCAGGAGCGGAAGCAGCAAGTCCGCCGGCCCGCCGTCGGACCCTGTTCCGGGCCCGGCGCCCGCGGCGAACCGCGGGGACACAGCCCAGGCGACGGCGGCAATGGTCAAGAGGCAGCCGACAATCCGGATCCCGGTGACCGGCTTCCGGCCCGCCGGCCCAATCCCCAGCCGGTCCACCAGCAGCCCGCTGACGGTCTGCCCGGTGACGGTGGCAACCGTGAAGAGGGCAACGCCCAGGATGCCCACCGTAAAGGACTGCGCAAAGACGAACAGCGCCCCAATGCCGCCGGCAAGGACGTAGACCCGGGGAAACGCCCGGGTGCGGACAGCCGGCAGGATGCTGGCCAGACCGGCCCGGCCGCGCGGCAGGAGCAGCGAGATCAGGATCATCACCACGAGCCCTGTGCTGAAGCTCACCACGGAAGCGGCGATGCCGTCGTTCAACCGGGCACCCAGCGCACCGTTAATCCGGCCCTGCAGGGGAATGGCAAGGCCTGCGCCCACCGCTAAGGGAAGGCCTGCAAGCAACGGCAGGCGATGGGTGGAGGTCACTGAATCCACCTTACGTCAGGCATTATTGCTTCATGAGCAACCGTGTTGAAGACATCCCCATCCGCGACAGCATGATCCGCCTTGGCCAGCTGCTCAAGCTCGCCAACCTGGTGGAAGACGGCGTTGAGGCGGCGGACCTCATCAAGAACGGGCTCGTCAAGGTCAACGGGGAGATCGACGACCGCCGCGGCCGCCAGCTGCACAATGGCGATACCGTCACGGTCAACGGGCAAACGGTCCGGGTGGTGGCACCCGAGGCAGGTTAACCTGCCCGGGCCCGCACCCGTCGTCGTCCGCCTACTTCTTGAGGACTTCGTGAGTGAGGAATTCACCCACGTGGCCGATCTCCTGCTGGTTGATTCCGTGCCACATGCCTGTGTACAGGACCTTGGTGAGTTTGACGTGCTTGCGGACCCAGCCCATGGTGTAGTCGATCTTGTCCGGGGTAATCACGGGGTCCTGCTGGTCCCGGCCCCAGAACAGGGGAACGGTGCCATCCAGTTCGTCGTCCCTAAAGCTGGGGTCGTCGCCTGCGTCCACCACAAAGCCTGAGAGCCCAACGACGGCCGCGAAATCGGTGGGCCGCTGCCGCAGGAGCGTGGTGGCCATGGCCATTCCCATCGAGAAGCCGAGCAGGGAAACCGAGGGGTGCCCCACCTTGATGGTGTCGATCCAGTCCAGCACAAAGGACGACGCCGCCTTGACCCGCTCCAGGGAGTAGTCAATGGACGCCGTCAGCGGGAACCAGGTGAACCCCGGGCCCATGGCGATGGGAGCCCGGATGGAAGCGACGGCGAAGTCCCCGGGCAGCAGGTCAGCCAGACTGAGCAGGTCCTGTTCGTTGGCGCCGTAGCCGTGCAGCAGTACCAGCAGCGGCCTGCCGTCGCGCTGGTCCTCCTCATGGGACCACAGGACAACAGGGGCAGGAAATACTTCGGCTTCAGTCATGGTTTCCATTGTTACAGCTACCGAAAGGTAACAACCTACGTTCGCGTAGCCAGTGAAGCGGAAGGCAGGATAGGACCGTGACTGACACAAGTGCCATTCAATCCCCCACTGCCCGCGCCGGATCCCACCCCTGGACCCGCTACGTGGCAATGGGCGATTCCTTCACGGAGGGCATCGGCGACCCCGAGCCCTCACGCCCCGGCGGCTACCGCGGCTGGGCGGACAGGGTGGCGGAGGAACTGGGCCGTACGCAGCCCGACTTCGCCTACGCGAACCTGGCAGTGCGCGGCAGGTTGCTGCAGCAGATCGTGGACCAGCAGCTTGCCCCGTGCCTGGCGCTCAAGCCGGACCTCGTCACCCTTTCGGCCGGCGGCAACGACCTGCTGCGCCCGGGCGGCGACCCTGATGCCCTGGCTGAGAAGCTCGACTCGGTGGTGCAGATCCTGGCAATGGGCGGTGCAACGGTGGTCCTCTTCAACGGACCGGACACCGGCTCCTCGGTGCTGGGCAGGATCCGCAGCAAGGTGGCCATCTACAACGAAAACCTGCGTACCGTGGCTGCCCGGCATGATGCCGTTATCGCCGACATGTGGTCGCTGCGGCAACTCAGCGACCCGCAGATGTGGGACCGGGACCGGCTGCACTTCTCCCCTCTTGGCCACCATACGATCGCGGCCATGGTGCTGGACTCGCTGAACGTGGAGCACACGCTGGAGCCGCTGCAGCCCAAACCACTGCCGCCCCGCACCTGGCGCGAGGCGCGCTCCGGAGACCTTGTGTGGGCCCGCGAGTACTTTGTTCCGTGGGTACTGCGCAGGCTGCGCCACCAGTCCTCCGGGGACGGGATCACCGCAAAGCGTCCGACGCCGGGCCCCATCTTTGGTCCGGGCGTTCCGCTGGGATCCGGCGAGGGTCCGCTGGGGACTGCTGAGCCTGCCCGGCGCTAGCGCCGGGGCGATGCATCCGGACAGGCGGCGGGCAGCCGCGTCACGAAGCTCTCTTAATACAGCTAGGTGGCGATGGATATGGAACCGGATGCGGTAGTACGGCAGCGGCTTTCCTCCCAGCTGCTCCGCGAACCAGGCGCTCCCTCGCCGGAGGCCGCCCTGCGCAACCTGCTGGCCGTGCAGGCACAGGAATTTCCCTACGCCAGATGGAGCCTCGCCCAGCGGGTATCAGGCAGTGTTGATCCGCCGGTGACGGCAGCGGACATCGAGGGCGCAGTGGCCGATGGCCGGATCCTGCGCACTCATATCCTTCGCCCCACCTGGCATTTCGTCCACCGGGACGACCTCCGCTGGCTGTCAGCCCTCTCGGCCCCACGGCTCCACCAGGCCAACGCGGCGACGTACCGTCTCACCGGAATCGATGCCGCAACTGCCACCCGGGCCGGGGAGGTGTTGGCCGGGGCTGTGGCGGGTGGTAACCACCTCACCCGCGAGCAACTCGCCGGAAAGCTGCAGGCCGCCGGCATCGGGGCCAGTGGACTGCGCCTTGCGTACATCATCATGCACGCCGAGGTCAGTGGTGTCCTTGTCAGCGGCACGCCTGTCCGCAGCCGCGGCGGGGCGCTAAAACAGACTTATGCCCTCTTTGACGAGCGGGTTCCGGCCGGCAGGCAACCGACGCCGGACCGCGAGGAAGTGCTGGCTGAACTGGCCTTCCGCTATTTCTCCAGCCGCGGGCCCGCCACGGCCAAGGACTGCGCCGGCTGGTCGGGTCTAACTGTGACGGACGTCCGGAAGGGGCTACAGGCGGCCTGGGAGGCACGGCCCAATGCGCTGGCCGCCACCGTGATTGACGGCGTCGAGCATCACTTCGCGGCCGACCAGCCCGGTCCGGGGACGCAAGCCGGCCGGACTACGGTCCAGGGTCCCCGGGTGGACCTGGTCCAGTGCTACGACGAATACATCATGGGCTATTCGGCCACCCGGCATTACATGGGCGGCGGAGCTCCCGCATTCCCTTTCGAAGGCCAGCCGATGCACGTGGTGCTGCTGGACGGGCGGATGGCCGGTTCCTGGCGGCATACGCTGCTTCCCGGACGGTGTGAGCTGGATATCCGGCTCACCAGTGCCGACGACCGGCCGGGTTCCCCGCTGGCAGCCGCAATTCAGGAAGCAGTTGAGCGGTACGGCGCCTTCACCGGACTCCCGGCCGTCCGAGTGCACCACGGGGCTAAGCTGGAAGGACACACATGAGAGGCACGGCACCGTGAGCAACTTGTTTTTCTGGATCATCATTTTGTCATTCCTGATCCCGATGGCCATGCGGATGTACCGGAAGTCTGTCGCCCGCAGGAACCACGAGCAAAGCTTTTCCGGGCGCTACCCCGAGCAGTTCCCCGGCGGAGGGCAGTTCCCGGGCGGTGGCCAGTTCCCGGGCGGCCAGTTCCCCGGTTCGGCCGGCCCGCAGAGCAAACAGCCCCGGGACGGCTACACCCAGCAGGACTATTTCAGCGGCGGATTCCGTGAACTTGACCGGCCCCATCCACTGCCGCCCATCCAGCCGGTTCCACCCATGGACCAGCAGTTTCCGCCGTACGGGCAGCCCCAGCCGGAACAACCCCGGCAGGGGCAACCCCAAGCCCCGCAGCAGCCCGCGGCACCTGCCACTCCCCCGCCGCCGTCGGCCCCGCAGGGCTACCGCGCACGCAAGCTCGCCGAACTGGATGAGAAGTACAGCAACGGGGAACTTTCCGTGGAGGAGTACATGACCCGCCGCGGCGAGATCATGAACGGCTGACCTGCGTCAGTCCTCCTGCGTCAGTCCACCTGCGGAAAGCCCAGGTCGATGACGGAGGTCGAGGGGTCCGGCCACCGTGTGGTGACCACTTTGCCCCTGGTGTAGAACCGGATGCTGTCCGGCCCGTACATGTGCGTGTCGCCAAACAGGGAGTTCTTCCAGCCGCCGAAGGAGAACGTGCCAACCGGCACCGGGATGGGCACGTTGACGCCCACCATGCCCGCCTCGACGTCGAACTCGAATTGGCGGGCCGCGCCGCCGTCGCGGGTGAAGATGGCAACCCCGTTGCCGAACTCGTTGTCGTTGACCAGGCGGACCGCATCGCTGTAGGTATCCACCCGGACCACGGACAGGACGGGGCCGAAGATTTCGTCGTCGTACACCTTCATGCCCGGCTTGACGTGGTCCACCAGGCTGACTCCGATGAAGAACCCGTTCGAATCGAACTGCTGCGAACGGCCGTCGACAACCACCGTGGCACCCTCGTTTTCGGCACCAGCCACATAGGAGGCCACCCTCTCCCGGTGTTCGGCAGTGATCAGCGGCCCCATCTGCGATGCCGGATCGGTGCCTGGACCGATCGTCAGGGTAGCCATCCGGCTCTGGATGGCCGCCACAAGGTCGTCTGCGATGGCGCCGACGGCGACGAGAACGCTGACCGCCATGCAGCGCTCGCCTGCCGAGCCGTAGGCAGCCGAGATTGCGGCGTCTGCCGCCATGTCCAGGTCAGCGTCCGGCAGGACCACCATGTGGTTCTTGGCCCCGCCCAGGGCCTGGACCCGCTTGCCGTGGTCCGCGGCACGCTTGTAAATCGACTGCGCAATGGGCGTTGAGCCCACGAAGCTGACAGCTTTGACGTCCGGGTGTTCGAGCAGGACGTCCACCGCCTCTTTGTCGCCCTGCACCACGTTCAGCACACCGGCCGGCAGGCCCGCTTCGGCGAAAACTTCCGCGATGAACACGGCCGAGGACGGATCCTTTTCGCTGGGCTTCAGGAGCACGGTGTTCCCGCACGCCAGGGCGCTGCCGATCATCCAGAGCGGCACCATGGCCGGGAAGTTGAACGGGGTGATGCAGGCCACGACGCCCACGGGCTGCCGGACGGAGTGGACGTCCACGCCGCTGGAGACCTGCTCGGAGCGTTCCCCCTTGAGCATGTGGGACAGCCCGGTGGCGAACTCGATGTTCTCGAGTCCGCGGGAGATTTCCCCTTCGGCGTCGGAGAGTACTTTGCCGTGCTCACTGGTCAGGATGGCGGCCAGCTCGGACTTGCGCTGGGTCAGGATTTCGCGGACGCGGAAGAAGATGTTGGTCCGTTTGGCCAGGCTCGTGGCCCGCCAGGCCGGCAGCGCTGCCGAGGCGGCGGCAATGGCTTCTTCTACCCGGGCAGCGGAGGCCAGTGCCACCTGCTTTTCCTGCTCTCCGGTAGCAGGGTTGTAGACAAGGCCGAAGCGTTCGGCGTCGGCAACGCGGCCGCCGTTGATGTAATGCGGAATGGTGTGCATGGAGGTCTCTCTTCTACTTTGCTGAATCCAGGGAACCGTCGGCGAGCTTGATGATCATGGAGCAGTCCTTGCCGGACTGGCCCGCATCAATGAGGCGCTGGTACAGCTGCTGAACGTGCTTGCCGATTTCAAGCGGCGTTCCGGTGTCCTCGGCAGCACTGATGGCCAGGCCGATGTCCTTGTTCGCCAGCTCGGCGGTAAACGTTGGTGCGAAGTCATTGTTGGATGCAGCGCTGGGGACCACGCCGGGAACGGGGTACCAGGTGCGCAGGGCCCAGCTGTCCCCGGAGGAAACGGATGCGATGTCCCAGAACACCTTCTTGTCCAGGCCCAGCCGGTCCGCCAGCACGGCACCCTCGGCAGTGGAGGCCAGGTTGATCAGGAGCATCAGGTTGTTGCAAATTTTCGCCGCCTGGCCGGTGGTGGCTCCGCCGGTTGGGATGATGTTGGCTGCCATCGGCTCGATGTAGCGCGTGGCGTCGGCCACGGCATCCGCTTCACCACCCACCATAAACGTGAGCGTTCCCGCCTTGGCCCCGCTCATTCCGCCCGAGACAGGGGCATCAACGAAGCGGAAGCCGGCGGCAGCGGCGGCGTCGTGCAATTCCCCGGCGGCGGCGATATCGATCGTGGAGGAATCGACCAGGAGTGTGCGCGCATCAGCATGCGCCAGCACCCCGTCCCCGCCCAGGTAGACAGCCTTGGCATGCTCGCCCTTGGGAAGCATGGTGAAGACGACGTCGGCGCCCGCCACTGCCTCGGCGATGCTCCCGACCGGCTTCACCCCGCCCGCCTCCGCAGCGGCGAGAGCGGCCGGGTTGAGGTCGAATCCCCGAACGTCGTGACCGGCCTTGGCGAGGTTTCCCGACATGGAACCGCCCATGTTTCCCAAACCGATCCAACCGACTACTGCCATGGCATAAGCTCCTTCGCTGTGCCTCCGGCCGAGGGCAGCCGGAAGGTCTGTGTCCACCATCACACCCTGCTAGAGTGCAATCAAGGGGAAAAATCACAGATGGCATGTGCACTGATGCACAAGAAGGAAAGGGCACCGGGTGGCGCGGCTTCCGAGTCCGGACGACTTACTGATTTTGCTCACGGTGGCTCGGCTTGGACGCTTCAATGCCGTCGCGGAAACGATGGGCACCACCCACACCACCATCTCCCGCCGGATCCTCGCCCTCGACAAGCAACTCGGCGGCCGCACCCTGGAGCGCAGCCCGCACGGCTGGGAACTGACGGAGCTGGGGGCTTCGGCCGTGGCCGCGGCGGAAACGATTGAAGAAACGCTGGGGTCGTTGGCGGCCGTTACGGGCCAGGACCGGGATGCCCTGTCCGGCATGGTGCGCCTGAGCACCTCCGACGGTTTCGGCGCCGAATTCGTGACCCCTGCGCTGGTCCGTCTTCAGCAGCGGCATCCCCTGCTGAATGTGGAGATGCTCAGTGCCACGCGCAAAGTCAGCCAGAACCGCTCCGGCGTGGACCTGGAAGTGGTGGTTGGCCGCACGGACGTGAGCAACGCGCAGGCCATCTTCCTGACCAACTACTTCCTTCGGCTCTACGCCAGCCCGGCCTACGCCGCCGAGCGGGGCCTGCCGGACACGCCCGACGGCGTGGGGCAGCACGGCTTCGTCTCTTACGTTGAGTCGGCTCTCCAGGTTGCCGAACTGGGCCACCGGTCCTCGCAGCTGCCCGTGCCGAAGTCCAGCTTCCAGGCGACGAGCATCTTTGCCCAGGTGGAGGCCGTGCGCCGCGGCGCCGGCATCGGTTTGCTTCCAAACTTCATGGTGGCGCGGAATCCGGAGTTCGTTCCGGTGCTCCCCGACGCCTTCCAGCGCCAGGTGCCCATCTGGGCCGTGGCACGGCCGGAATCGTTGCGGTCCGCCCGGGTGCAGGCCGTGATCGCTGCGCTGAAGGAAGAAGTTACCAAACGCCAGGACTTGCTGGCTGCCTAGGTCTCGGTCCTCGGGAGCCGTTTTTCAGGCTTGGAAGAGCCGCCTCACAACTTGCCCCGCGGCCAGCGCATCGAGGCCTTCGTTGATCTCTTCAAGCGGCCGGGTGTCGGTGTGCAGCAGCTCAACAGGAAGCCTGCCCTCCCGCCAGTATCCAAGGTACAGGGGGATGTCCCGGCCCGGAACGGCGTCGCCCATATACGAGCCCAGCAGCCGCTTGCCCGCCCCCGCGAACTGGAGCGCGGGCACAGTGAGTTCCGCCGTTGGGTGCGGCAGCCCCACCGAGACCACGGCGCCGCCACGCGTTACCTGCTCGAGGCAGGATGCAATGACCCGGGCTGATCCTACAGCTTCGATGGCGGTGTCCACGCCGTCGCCGGCGGCCTCCTGGATCAGGCGGGGAGCCTCGTCCGGGGTCCCCACGGCGGTTGCCCCGCACTCCAGGGCGAGGCCGTGCTTGCCGGTATTCGGATCGATGGCGATCACGGAGGAGGCACCGGCCAGGGTAGCGGCCATGACGGCCGAAAGCCCCACAGCGCCGAGGCCGAAGACCGCGACGGACTGGCCTTGCTGGACGGCCGCGGTGTTGAGGACAGCTCCCATCCCGGTGAGGACGGCGCAACCGAACATTGCCGCGACTGTGTCGGGGACGTCGTCGTCGATGACCACCACCGATTCGCGGGCCACCACGGCGTAATCGGCGAAGGCCGAAACCCCCAGGTGGTGGTTGATCCGCTTCCCCGCGGGCGTCCGCAGCAGCGCCTCACCGTGCAGCAGGTCCCCCGACCCGTTGACTTCCGCCGCACGGTGGCAGAGTGCCGGGCGGCCCGCCCGGCATGCACGGCAGTCGCCACAGCTGGGGACGAAGACCAGGACCACGTGGTCCCCGGGGGAAACATCCGTGACACCTTCACCCACCGCGGCAACCCGCCCAACAGCCTCGTGTCCCAGTGCCATGGGAAGGGGCCTGACGCGGGAGCCGTCAACCACTGACAGGTCCGAGTGGCACAGGCTCGAGTAGGTGATGGTGATGCCCAGCTCGCCTGCGCGGGGTTCCGGCCGGTCAAGCTCCTCGACCCGAAGGGGATGCGCTTCGGTGTAGCTGGTGCCGGACGGGACGGTGGAGTAGAGGACGGCTGCTTTCATGGGAGATCCTGACTTCGTCGAAGGTGCTGACGCCCAACTGCCCGGGCCTGCGGGGTCGCGGGTCCGGGCAGTTGGTGCTGTGTGGCTCTGGTGGTGCCGGTGACTATTTCTTGCCGGCCGCGAGCAGGTCGGCGGTGCCCTTGGCGTCGGCTGCGTCCACGTCGTGGAGCGAGATGCCGCGGGTCTCCTTGAGGAAGAACACGGCGATGGCGGTCACGATGCAGGCTCCCAGCAGGTAGAGCGCCACCGGAGTGGAGGACTTGAAGCTATTCAGCAGCGAGGTGGCGATGATCGGTGCCAGCGATCCGGCGACGATGGAGGTCACCTGGTAGCCCAGGGAAACGCCGGAGTACCGCATCCGGGTGGGGAACATCTCTGCCATGATGGACGGCTGGCCAGCGTACATCAGCGCGTGGAACAGCAGGCCGATGGTGATGGCGGCCAGGATGACGATGTCGTTGCCGGTGTCCATCATGGGGAAGGCGAAGAAGCCCCAGGTGCCGCCGAGGATGGCGCCTGCCATGTAGACCGGGCGCCGGCCGAACGCGTCCGACATTTTGCCGACGAGCGGGACGGCGCAGAAGTGGATGAAGTGCGCCACGAGCAGGAGCAGGAGGATGCGGGAGGTGTCAGTCTGGACGATGATCTTCAGGTAGGTGATGGAGAACGTGACCACAAGGTAGTACAGGATGTTCTCGGCAAAACGCAGGCCCATGGCGGTAAAGACGCCGCGCGGGTAGCGGCGGAAGACTTCGGCCACACCGTAGCCCTTCTTCTCCACCGTGACTTCCTTGCGGGCTTCAATGAAGATCGGCGCATCCTGGACCTTGGTGCGGATGTAGTAGCCGACGATCACGATCACGGCGGAGAGCCAGAAGGCGACGCGCCAGCCCCAGCCAAGGAATGCTTCCTGGGACAGCGTGGCCGAAAGGGTGAACAGCACGCCGGTGGCCAGGAGGTTGCCCATCGGCACGGCGGACTGTGGCCAGCTGGACCAGAACCCGCGGGACTTGTTGGGGCTGTGCTCGGCAACCAGCAGCACGGCGCCGCCCCATTCACCGCCGACGGCGAAGCCCTGCACGAAGCGCAGGAACACCAGGAGGGCCGGAGCCCAGTAGCCGATCTGGGCGAAGGTGGGCAGGCATCCCATCAGGAACGTGGCAACGCCCACCAGGATGATGCTTAGCTGCAGCAGCTGCTTGCGGCCGAACTTGTCTCCGAAGTGGCCAAAGACGATGCCGCCGATGGGGCGGGCCACGAAGCCCACGGCATAGGTGACGAAGGCGGCGATGATGCCATCAAGTTCGGTCCCTGAATTGGGGAAGAACATCTTGCCGAACACCAGGGTGGCGGCGGAGGCATAGAGGAAAAACTCGTACCACTCAACAACAGTGCCGGCCATGGAGGCCGTAACCACTTTCTTCAGGCCGGAGGCCTTGACGTCGGTTTCCTCGGGCCGCCGTGCGGCGGAGCTTTCCGTACTCATTTAGTGAACTCCTTCGGCGTCGTCTTCGACACCACTGGGACAGGCTGTGGCGGATACGCGTGATTTTGGCCACGAACCGCCGGGTCCCATTGAGTATGGTCTGCCTCTCCGCCCAGCTCAACGGCGAATCATGCAGAGCCCATCTGCATTAATGCACATATTCGGGCTTTTGGGAGGTGGCGCTATGCCAAAAGGTGCTCGCGGAGCTGCGATCCCAGCTGGCCGATCTCGGTGAGAAACCCGTCGTGCCCAATGGGCGCCTCGATGAGGTGGACGTCAACCTCTCCGGGAAGGGCCCGCGCCAGCTCCCGTGACTGGGACGGGAAGTAGAGCCGGTCGGAGTCCACAGCGGCGACAAAAAAGCGCGCATTGACACTGGACAGGGCCTGGGCGAGCGGCCCCCGTCCCCGGCAGATGTCGTGGCTCATCAGGGCCTCGGTGATGGCGATGTAGCTGTTGGCGTCGAAGCGCTGGACCAGTTTGGTGCCCTGATGATCCAGGTAGCTCTCCACCTGGTACCGCCCGCGGGCTGCCAGCTGCTCGCCCTGAAGCGGCGATTCGGGCGACTGCGGCGCGCGTCCGAACCGTCCGTCCAGCTCCACCGGGGAGCGGTATGTAATGTGGGCGATGCGGCGGGCCAGGGCCAGGCCCTCCTCGGGGGCGGGTCCGTTGTAGTAGTCACCGCCGTTGAAATTGGCGTCCTGCCGGATGGCGAGGGTCTGTGCCTGCGCAAAGGCGATCTGCTCGGCGGTACTCGCGGCGCCCACGGCAATCACAGCACAACGCCGCACCCGCTCCGGGTACATAACAGCCCATTCCAGCGCCCGCGCCCCGCCCATCGATCCGCCCAGCACGGCAAACCAGCTCTCGATCCCCAACTGGTCGGCCAGGCGGGCCTCCGCCACAGTGCTGTCCCGCAGGGTCACCAGCGGAAAACGCGAGCCCCAGGGCGCTCCGTCCGGAGCAAGCGACGACGGGCCCGTGGACCCATAGCAGCCGCCCACGATGTTGATGGACACTACGAAGAAACGGTTGGTATCCACCGGCGCACCCGGCCCGGCGAGTTGTTCCCACCAGCCGGGTTCGTCGGTATCGCCCCGGGTTACGTGGGTGCTGCCGGTCAGGGCGTGTTCGATGAGGACGGCGTTGCTGCCGTCCTCGTTCAGAGTGCCCCAGGTTTCGTAGGCCAGGGTGACGTCCGGCAGGTATCCGCCGGCTTCCAGCTTCAGTCCCCCGATGGAGGCATAGCGGACAATCCCGTGTTCGGGGACGGTGGTACGGGTGACGGTAACCGTCATGGCAAGACCTCTTCTACGCGCTTGCCCGCCGTCGAATGACCGGCAGGCCAGGTCTTCACCCGGGGCACCCCACCGCGGAAGGAGGGTTGCCGGCCAGCAAGCCGGGGCTGTCACTGGCACTCATGACCTGGTTCGAGTGTACGAAACAGGCCCTGCCTGCCGCCAAGAGTGTGACTGGTTGTGACTTCCCCGGCCCGCGCCGCGCTGGTGCCTTGGGTACGGTTAGGCGCTGGTGGCCTCCTTGGCCGCCCGGAAGCCGGCCTCGAGGTCAGCCAGGATGTCATCGATATGCTCGATCCCCACCGACAGCCGCACCAGGCCGGGGTTCACGCCGGCAACCACCTGCTGCTCCGGTGAGAGCTGGCTGTGGGTGGTCGACGCCGGATGGATCACCAGGGAGCGGACGTCACCGATGTTTGCCACGTGGGAGTGCAGCTCCAGCGCGTCCACAAAGCGCTTGCCCGCCTCCGCGCCGCCGGCGAGGTTGAACGACACAATCGCGCCGGTGCCCTTGGGACCGTACTTGCGTCCGCGCTCGTACCAGGGGCTGGACGGCAGCCCGGCGTAGGCGACGGATTCGACGTCGTCACGCGCTTCCAGCCATCGGGCAACTTCCAAGGCATTGCCGACGTGACGTTCCACCCTCAGGCTCAGGGTCTCCAGTCCCTGGGCGATAAGGAAGGCGTTGAAGGGCGACACTGCCGAGCCAAGGTCGCGCAGCAGCTGCACCCGGGCCTTCAGAATGTAGGACAGGTTGGCACCCAGGGCACCGTCGGCGCCGAGGTCGCGGGCATATACCAGCCCGTTGTAGGTGGGGTCCGGGGTGTTGAAGCCGGGGAATTTCGCAGGGTCCTTGCCGAAGTCGAACTTGCCGGAGTCCACGATGACGCCGGCGATCGCGGAACCATGGCCGCCCAGGTATTTGGTGGCCGAGTGCACCACGACGTCCGCGCCCCATTCCAGCGGGCGGATCAGGTACGGGGTGGACAGGGTGTTGTCCACGATCAGGGGCACGCCGGCCTCGTGCGCAACCTGGGAAACGCCTTCGATGTCCAGGACGTCCTGCCGCGGGTTGGAGACCACCTCACCAAAGAACAGCTTGGTGTTGTGCTGCACGGCGGCGCGCCACTGGTCCAGGTTGTCCGGGTCCGCCACAAACGTGACACTGATGCCGAACTTCTTCAGGGTGTGGGCGAAGAGGTTGTAGGTGCCGCCGTACAGGCTGGGGCTGGCCACAATGTGGTCCCCCGACTCGGCAATATTCAGGACCGCAAAGGTTTCAGCGGCCTGGCCCGAGCTGAGCAGCAGGGCTCCCAGGCCGCCTTCGAGGCTTGCGATCCGCTGTTCCACGGCTTCCTGCGTGGGGTTGCCGATCCTGGTGTAGATGGGCGCCAGCTCGGCAAGGGCAAAGCGGTTCGCTGCGCTCTCGGCGCTGGGGAACACAAAGGACGTGGTTTGGTAAATCGGAAGTGCACGGGCACCCGTGGCAGCGTCCGGCTCCTGCCCTGCGTGGATCTGGCGGGTTTCGAAAGACCATCCGTTGGACAATTGAGGCTCCTTTGACATGGGCCCGGCATGCTCGAAGCACCGCGGGCCGCGCTTGCCATCCGGCCATTGCCGGACAACCAGGTCCTCACCCGGGGCACCCCACCGCGGATGGAGGGTTGCCGGCCAGCGAGCCGGGGCTTGGCGCTGGCGCTCATGACCTGAGCTCAGTGTAGGAACTCCACGTGCCCGTCGCCACGAGTGTGACCGGTTGTGACTTCCCGCCCCTGTTGGACGACACTTCCAGACGAGGGTGGAGCACAGGAGGCGCCACATGTTGATTTCCCAAGGTTCCGCAGAAGACGCGCAGGATTGAGCGAAGGTTGACCGTTTGCCGCCCGTCCCCCGTTAGATTTGAGCCGGGAACACGTCACCGCCCCTTTTCTCTTCCACACAAAAGGACCACATTCAGTTGCCCCAATTCCTTCGCCTGGCACGTCGCACCGTGCTGCTCTCCGCCGTCGTCCTCTGCTCAGGCGCGGTGGCAGCCGGCCCCTGGGTGGCTTCCGCAGCGCACGCCGCTCCTTCCGCTGGCGGGGGTGACAGCGGCCGCTACCTTGTCCAGTTCGCTCCGGGCAAGGACGTCGCCGTCGAGGTGACGGCCCTCCGCGCCCAGGGAATCGGCGTCAACAAAACTTTTACCAAGGCAGTGAAGGGCGCTGCCATCGAAGCCAGCCCGGCGCAGGCTGCCGCCCTGCTCCGCTCGGGCCGGGCCGCAGCGGTGGAACCGGACCACGCTGCCACAGTATCCGAGGTGCAGCGCAACGCCCCGTGGGGCCTCGACCGGATCGATCAACAGGCACTGCCGCTGTCCGGTTCCTACACACCTGCCGCCTCCGGCCAGGGCGTCAGCGTATACGTTGTGGACACCGGGATCCTCGCATCTCATGCCGATTTCGGCGGCCGGGTCAGCGCTGGATGGACAGCAAAGGCTGACGGCCTGGGATCAAGCGACTGCAACGGCCACGGCACGCACGTGGCAGGAGTCATCGGCGGCGCCGTCCACGGTGTGGCCAAATCCGCCACCCTTATTCCGGTACGGGCACTCGCATGTGATGGCTCCGGCCTCTATTCGGACATCATCGCAGGGCTCGATTGGGTTGCCGGTCACCACCGCCCTGGCACTCCGGCCGTAGTCAACCTGAGTATCGGCGGACCCACCAGCAGCGTGCTCGATGCAGCAGTCCAGGCCGTCATCACCAACGGCCTCCCGGCCATCGTTTCAGCCGGGAACAACGCCGTGGACGCTTGCACGGCGTCTCCAGCCCGTATGCCCTCCGCCGTCACGGTAGCGGCAAGCGATTCCTCCGACCGGCAGGCCTCCTTCTCAAACTTCGGCAAATGCGTGGACCTCTACGCGCCGGGTGTTGGCATCCTCTCCGCCTGGCACACTTCCGCCACGGCCACGGCGTCACTCGGTGGAACGTCCATGGCTACTCCGCACGTGGCTGGTGCTGCCGCCCTCCTCTTATCCGGCAACCCTCTGTTAACACCCACCCAAGTGACCGATCGGCTCGTCTCGTCCGCCATCGGAGGAACCATTTCAGGAACTGGAAGTGGAACGCCAAACCGTCTGCTGCACACCGCATCAGCTTCAGTCAACAACTTCTCGGTGGGTGGCGCGATCGGGGCCAAGTACAACTCAATGGGTGGACCGGCGTCGCAGCTGGGCGCGGCCACCAGCCAGGAACAAACCGTTCCAGGCGGGGCGCAGCAACAGTTCCAAAATGGGATAATTTTCTGGTCGCCGGCAGGTGGGGCACACCCGCTCTGGGGTGCCATTGAGAAGAAGTGGTACATCGGCCATGACGCGGGCTACCCCATCCGCGACGAGGAGCCTTTGGGCGGCGGAGCCATAGCCCAGCACTTCACGAACGGAACGATGTACTACACACCGCAAATTGGCCTCCACTACATCGGCGCCGGAATCCGGGAGGCTTGGTGGAATAAGGGCGGCCAGACCGGAGTTGCCGGTTACCCGGTGTCCGATGAGAGCCGCTGGCTTGAGGGGGGTGCGGTCCAGGCTTTCCAGGGTGGAACCTTTTATTTCACACCTCAATATGGAACCAGGCTGCTGCAGGGAGCCATCCGCTGGGAATATGAGCGGAGGGGAGGCTACTCCTTCATCGGACGCCCGGTCACCGACGAGTACTCCTTGAATACGTCCACTCGCGCCCAGCGCTTCGAAAACGGCATCATCTACTGGTCTAACGGGAACATATGGACCGAAAGGTTCTGAGTGAAGGCTTGTTGCGGGTGCGAATTTCAGCACGGCTGACATCAAAGAACCCAGTAAGGCTACCCTTAGCTGAGAGCCCGATCACAAAGTGCCAAGATGTTGCCATGCGCATGGATCACGTCTCTTACGCCTGTGAACACGATGGCCTGGCTGCCACCACCGAACGTATTTCGTCTGCCCTCGGCGTTGAGGCAGTGAAGGGCGGGGTACACCCGCGGTTCGGAACCCGCAATATGATCATCCCCCTCGCGGGGCACAAGTACCTCGAAGTCGTCGAGGTCCTGGACCACCCCGCTTCCGACAAGGCTCCCTTCGGACAGGCAGTGCGTGCACGGTCTGCGGCCGGGGGCGGTTGGATGGGCTGGTGCGTGGAGGTTGATGACCTGCTTCCCTTTGAAGAACGGCTCGGTCGCTCCGCCGTCAACGGAAACCGTAAGTTTCCTGACGGCCGCGAACTGGTCTGGAAGCAGATCGGTATCCTGGGGTTGATTGCCGACCCGCAGGTTCCGTACATGCTGAAGTGGGAGGGCGACCCGTCCCTGCACCCCTCCAACGCGTACGAGAGCAACGTCAAGATGAGCTGCCTCACCATAGCCGGCTCTGCAGCACGGGTTACCGAGTGGCTGGGCGAGCCGGTGGAGAAGCCGCTCGAAGATGTTGCCGTGGAGTGGGTGGCACCGCACGGGACCCCCGGAATCCTTTCGGTGACGTTCGAGACCTCCAGTGGAGCTGTCACTATCTAATCCTGCTTCATAGGCCCGGGCAGTCCTGCCCGGGCCCCGGCTGGGCAGGACTGCCCTTCTAAACTTCGGCCGCCATCAGCTTGTGACAACGGCGTCACCTGCCGATGGCGGCCGAATCCATTTCCATCAGCGCTCTCCGGAATGTCGCACCCCCTTGTCATGATTGGTTTATGGGGAAAGCGGCGGTGGCGAAGGCGTTTGAGGACATCGATGCCGCTCTTGCTGTGCTCAATGCCGAAGCGGAGGGGATGGGTTCCGAGCCATTTTCGGAGGCTGATCCGTTAGCCGGCCTTGCCGATGGCTGCCTGGAAATCCTTGCCGGCGGGGCCAGGGTCCAGGCCCGGGTGTCGGGATTATTGGCCAAGGCCACAGGGACATACGCCGACTCTGCGCGCGCCGCTGCGCCGGACGCGCCCGTGCAGGCACAGGAGATGGCGATCGCGGCCGAAATCGGGTGCGTCCTGGCCCTCAGTGACCGGGCCGCCGGCGGGCTGCTGGCCCAGTCCTACGCCCTGACCACTTCCTTGCCCCGGACGCTGGCTGCCCTGCAGGAGGGAACGATCTCCTGGCAGCACGCCAGAGTGATGGTGGATGAGGCCGCCACCCTGGACCCGGCCGGGGCCGCCGCCTTGGAGGCCCATTTCCTGGACCCGGACACACCGAGACCGGCCGCCGCGGCGATGATCGGGGGGATGCCGGCGTACCGGTTCAAAACCAAGGCCAGGACCTGGCGGGAACGCCACCACGCCGAGTCCATCGAAAAACGCCACGCTCAGGGCCTGGCGGACCGGCGGGTGGAATACCGGCCGGATCAGGACGGAATGGCCTGCATCGCAGCCTGCCTGCCCGCTGACCAAGCGTCCGCCATTTGGGATCGGCTCACGGTGGCAGCGCGGCGCTTGCAAGGCCCGGACGAACCCCGGACCCTCACCCAGTTACGAGCGGACCTCTATAGCAACCTGCTCCTCGGTGGGACCACCAGCGGCGGTCACGACGCGGCGGCAGGAACAAATGCCGGCCCGTCGTCGTCGATCCGGGCACAGGTCCTGGTCACCGTGCCCGTGTTCTCGCTGCTGGGCCTCACCGACGAACCGGCGATGCTGGACGGGTCCGGACCCATCCCACCGTCCATGGCACGCAGACTCATCGCCGACGGCGCCGGCTCGTTCTACCGGGTCCTGGTCGATGCGCGGGACGGGGCGCCGTTGGAGATCGGCCGCACCAGCTACCGGCTGACCAAAGCGATGCGGAACTGGCTGCTGCTGCGGGACGGTAAATGCCCGTTCCCCGGCTGCAGCAACATCTCCCTGGACAACGAAGCGGACCACATCCTCGCCTGGCACAAAGGCGGCACCACCGGCATATCCAACCTCGGCCAACCCTGCCCCAAACATCACAAACTCCGCCACATCAGCGGCTGGAAACCAACACCAGCCACCAAAAACGAATCAGCCGGCTGGATCTCACCCACGGGCCGGCACTACAAAAGCGAACACCAGGACTGGGAACCACCCCACTGGCCAGATTCTGCCGTGCCAGAGAGCATCCGCGCCTTTGATGACCTCCTGGAACTATGGCCCCCACCCGATGACCCGTCAGAGCTGTGGCCATTGCTCGATAACCCTTCAGACTTAAGGCCTGCGCGAGATGGTTCCTTCCAAAGGCCGCCGTCCGATGACGTGCAGATCGCACATACCGGGCAGGGGCACAGGGGGCCGGGCGGATCAGCGCTGTGACACGGGATGAACTGCCGTCGACCGAACCCTTACCGCGTCAGCTTGGCTGTGGCAGCTGCCCTGTTTCAACTCGGCTGAGGCAGCTGAGCCGCATCACGCTGGCCTCGGCACCTGGGCCCATCAGGCTGGCCTCGGCACCCGGGCCGCATCACGCTGGCCTCGGCACCCGGGCCGCATCACGCTGGCCTCGGCACCCGGGCCGCATCACGCTGGCCTCGGCACCCGGGCCGCATCACGCTGGCCTCGTCAGCTTGGCCGCCCTACCCCAGCCCCACAGCCTTGCCGAACAGGCTGAAGCCAACGAATGCGACGATGTCCAGCAGTGCATGGGCAATCACCAGGGGCATCACCCGCCGCGTGCGGGTGTACAGCCACGCGAATACGATGCCCATCACCACGTTGCCGATGAATGGACCGAACCCTTGGTACAGGTGGTACGTGCCGCGCAGCAGCGAGCTCACCATGATTGACAGCGGAATGCTCCAGCCGAACTTTCCGAAACGGTTCAGGAGGTAACCCACCACGATGACTTCCTCCACCACGGCATGGCGCATTGCGGACAGGATCAGCACCGGGACCGTCCACCAGTACGCGTCCAAAGCGCTGGGAATGATCGCCGTCGTGATTCCGAGAGCCCTGCCCGCCGCATAAAGGCCAAGGGACGGTATACCAATCAACGCGGCCAGCCCCAGCCCCTGAAGCATGTCCCGCCCAGGCCGCTCGAAGTTGAAACCGAGTTTGCGGAAAGCCGAACCGGCGTTGCTGCCGTCGCCCGAGGAGGCCTGCCGCTGGTCGGTGAGGAAGTAGATCACCAGCAGCACCGGCACCAGCGCAAAGATGATGTCCAGCAGCTGGTACGTCAGGTCGAAGTACTCGCGTGTGCTCTGCGACCGGTTGAGCGTGGAGGTGCCTTCCGCCAGCGGTGCGCGGGTCATCTTGTCCAGGAGCTGCACCACTGAGTACACGGCAGACTGGCCCAAGGACAGGCCCAGGACAATCCAGACTTCTATCCGCAGTCGACGGCGGGAGGGAACCAGCATGTACCCATCTTGCCTGCAGTTTCTGGATCCGGCCTGATTGCCCTGCAGTGTCCGGCCTGCACAGGCGGACCCTCGCGCCGGATGGCTCGAATCCCAGCTACAACCGGATTCAGCCCGCTGCGACGATCACTTCCGTGCCGTTGGCCTCAAACGCCGCCTTGTCGCGCGCCGAGATCCCCGCATCCGTGATCAAGCGGGTGAAGTCGTAACCGTCCATGGTGGCAAAGGCGCGCACCCCAACTTTGGACGAGTCAGCCAGCACGTAGGAGACACGCGCCCGGCTGGCGAGCAAGGCGTTCACCGAGGCCTCCCCCTCCCCCGTATTGGTTGGCCCAACTTCGGGATCGATGCCGTTGACGCCGATGAAGGCGATGTCCAGCACCACCTTCTGCATAATGATGTCCGTGTACGGCCCCACCAGTTCGTACGACCGCGGATTGAGGATCCCGCCGGTGACCATGACTTTGATGTTGGGCCGCACCGCCAACTGTCCGGCGATGTTGATGGCGTTGGTAACCACGGTGAGGGTGGGCTGGTTGGAAGGCGCGTTGAGGTCCTCGCGGGTGGCCAGGATCTGGGCCAGCGCAGTGCTGGTGGTGCCGCCGCAAAGCCCGATTACGGCGCCGGGGGCAATCAATGCAGAGGCCGCCTGGGCAATCTGCTCCTTCGCCTCGGCGTGATCGTCGCGGTTGTACCGGCCAGGCAGGTCGTAGGCCAACGCACCTGTCGTGGCACCACCCCGGGTCCTGGTGAGCAGCCGCCGCTTTGCGAGGCTGTCCAGGTCGCGGCGGGCGGTGGCCGGGGACACGTTGAGGGTGCTGACGATCTCTTCGACCTCCACCTGGCCGGTCCTGGCCAGGAGATCGAGTATGGCCGTCAGCCGGTCAGTGCGGGTCATGCAGGGGCCTCCAGATACTCCCGCCATCGGGTGAGATGACGCTTTCTGATCATAACAGAACCCTAATGATCAACTAACGTCAGTCTGCCGCCGGATTTACCTGGCCCTCCCACCCGCACGCCAAACAGCGTACGTCAGCGGCATGCCCGGACGGTAAGCCAGATGGGTAGCCGACGGCGCATTGAGCAGGTGAAGATCCGCCCGGTGCCCGACGGCAATTGAACCGACCGCGCGTTCGCCATCGGCGTCGTTTCCCTTGTCCTTGCGCAGTGCAAGGGCGCCGCCGTAGGTCGCCGCCCGAACAGCTTCATGGACACTGAGGCCCATCTGCAGCACCGCGGTGGTGACGCAATACGCCATCGAGCTGGTGTAGGACGTGCCAGGGTTGCAGTTGGAGGCCAGCGCCACCTGGACGCCGGCGTCGAGCAGCGCCCGTGCGGGGGCAAGGGGCTGGCGCGTCGAAAGATCACAGGCGGGCAGGCACGTTGCCACAGTCCCCGTCGCACCCGTTCCGGAAGCGGCATCCCACCCGCTCCAGGTTCCGGCCAGGGCGTCAACATCCTCATCCGCGAGGTAATTCACGTGGTCCACGCTCGCAGCTCCGAGTTCGACGGCGAGCTGCACGCCCGGGCCTTCACCCAGCTGGTTTCCGTGGACGCGCAGCCCCAGGCCTGCGTCACGGCAGGCCAGCAGGACCCGCCGGGATTGTTCAGCGTTGAAGGCCCCCTCCTCGCAAAATACGTCGGCCCACTGCACGTACGGCCGGACGGCGGCGAGCATTGGGCCGCACACGAGGTCGGTGTACTCGTCCGCGTCCTGTCCGGCAGGGACCAGGTGCGCACCGAGGTACGTCACCTGATCTGCCACGGTGGAAGCGATGCGAGCGCTCCGGGTCTCATGTTCGAGGTCCAGGCCATAGCCGGTCTTCGTCTCGATGTAGGTGGTTCCCTGCGAAACGGCTTCGTCAATGCGGGACAGCGCCAGGCGGGTGAGGTCGAAATCGGATGTGGCACGGGTGGCGTTCATGGTGACGGCGATACCCCCTGCGGAGTACGACTCCCCCGCCATCCGCGCCTCGAACTCCGCCGTCCGGTCACCAGCGAAGAGCAGGTGCGTATGGGAGTCCACCCAGCCAGGGATCATGGCCCGGCCGCCGGCGTCTACGGCGTCATCGGCAGCGGGAGCCTCCGCAGCGGCGCCGATCCACGAAATCCGCTCCCCCTCCACCACCACCGCAGCGTCCCGCAGGACCCGGCGCTCCAGATCCTGCGTCATCAGCTCGGCGATATTGGTGATCAGCGTACTCATACGACCATTCTTCAGCGCCGGACTGACCAGCGGGTGGCCGCGAGCGCCTGAGCTGTCCGGGATGCCGGACCATCCTCAGCTGCCTGGGCAACATTGCCGGCAGATTCGAGTCCGGCGAGGATTTGCCCAGCCGCGAGCTCCGCCATGGCGGACGATGTCTGGAAGCCATAGCCACCCTGGCCGGCGAGCCAGTAGAAGCCGGGGGCTTCCGCATCGAAGCCGGCCACGGGGACGCCGTCGGCCGCTTCGGTCCGCAACCCGGTCCAGGCTCGGCGGACGTCCGTGATGCCCAACGTGGTCAACTGGTTGAGCCTGGCCACCAGGCGCTCCACGTCTCCCGGGCGGGGCTTGGCATCCTCTGGACCGCTGGGCACCGATTCGGACGGGGAAATCAGCACGTCGTTACCCTCGCGCCGGAAGTAGAACGTGTTATCCGCAGCCGCCACCATGGGGCTTTGCGGCGGCAAGGGACGTTCGACGGCGGCAATGGCCGCGGTGCGCCGGTATGGCTGCAGCCCGAGCTTCTCCACTCCGCTGATCACAGCCAGCTCGTCTGCCCAGGCGCCGGCCGCGTTAACCAGGACGCCGGCTCCGAATGCCTCCATCCCGGCCCCCACCTGCCAGCCGGATCCAAGGCGCTGCGCGGAGTGGACCCGCGCGCCCGTAATGATGTCCACCCCGGCTGCAAGTGCCCGCTGGCGGTGGTCCGCGAGCAGCAGTGGTGCGTTACAGCCAAAGGATCCCGTGTCCAGCCCGGCGGCGGTGAACGACTCCGGGACCAGGGCCGGGCAGAGTTCCAACGCCTCGGCCGGGGTGATGGAGCGCATGTGGCCGCTGGCTTCCGCCGCCACCGCCTCCTCGGTCCCGATCAGCATAAAGCTGCGGGGCGTGAGCACGGGTTCGGGCAGCCCGGCATCGCGGGCTGCGATCAGTTCCAGGGTGCGGACCGTCAGTTCCTGGACCACGGGCGGGCCGTAGCTGGGGATGAGCTGGCGGGCTGAGCGGGAGGAGGTGTGGTACGCCAGCTCCTGCTCAGCCTCCACCAACGCCACGCTGCAGGTGCCCGCCAGCGCCGAAGCCAGGGAAAGCCCGGCAATTCCGCCGCCGACGATCAGGACGTCATAGTGTGCTGCCATGGCACCATCCTTGCAGAGTTAAGGGCGGGCGGTGACTGCCGTCACGCTGCCACCTCGGCACGGCTGGCGACGAAGGCACGCACGCAGGCTTCGACGTCGTCCGCTGAATGCGCAGCCGAAAGCTGCACGCGGATCCTGGCCGCCCCGCGCGGAACCACGGGAAAGCTGAAAGCGGTAACGAAGACGCCGTGCTGCAGCATCCGGTCAGCCACCTTCGCGGCCAGGACGGCGTCGCCGAACATCACCGGGACGATGGCATGCTCGCCGGGGAGGAGGTCGAATCCTTCCTCCGTCATACGGCGACGGAAGAGTGCGGCGTTGTCAAAAAGCGTGCGGCGCAGCTCCGCCGAGTTCTCCACCAGGTCCAGTGCCTTGATGGTGGCGGCGACGATAGCCGGGGCCAGGGAGTTGGAAAAGAGGTAGGGGCGGGCCTTCTGCCGCAGCATGGCCACCACCTCCGCACGGCCGGAGACGTATCCCCCTGATGCCCCGCCCAGTGCCTTGCCGAAGGTCCCGGTATAGATATCCAGCCGCTGCGACACGCCTGCATGCTCGGGTGTGCCTGCGCCGGTTGCGCCCATGAAGCCGACGGCGTGGGAATCGTCCACCATGACAAGGGCGTCGTGCTTCTCGGCGAGGTCGCAGATGGCCTCCAGCGGCGCCAGGTACCCGTCCATCGAGAAGACCCCGTCGGTGACGATGATCTTGCGGCGGGCATCCTTTGCCTCAACGAGCTTCGCCTCGAGGTCAGCCATGTCCTGGTTGGCGTACCGGTAACGCTGCGCTTTGCACAGGCGGATGCCGTCAATGATGGAGGCATGGTTCAGTGCATCGGAAATGACAGCGTCCTCCGGGCCGAACAGGGACTCGAAAACGCCGCCGTTGGCGTCGAAGCAGCTGGAGAACAGGATGGTGTCCTCGGTTCCCAGGAACCGCGAGACGCGGGCTTCGAGCTCCAGGTGCAGGTCCTGGGTGCCGCAGATGAACCGCACGCTGGCCATGCCGAAGCCACGTTCGTCCATGGCCCCCTTCGCTGCGCTGATAATTTCAGGATGGTCCGCCAGGCCCAGGTAGTTGTTGGCGCAGAAGTTCAGCACGTTGGCATCCTGCTGGCCGATGAGGCCTGCGGTGATGTGGCTGGACTGCGGCGAATTGATGCTGCGCTCGGTTTTGAAGAGCCCCGCGGTGCGGATGTCCTCCAGCTCGGTGCTCAGCTGTTCCTTGATCGAGGTGTACATGGTGTTCCTTAGAGTTGGGTCCAGTCGAGGACAACTTTTCCGCCTGCACCGCTGCGGGCCAGGTCGAAGCCTTTTTCCCACTGTGCGGCAGGGAGCGTATCGGTGACGACGGCGGAGATGCCTGCGTGCAGGACGGGATTGGACGACAGCATGGCGCTCATCGCGTACCAGGTCTCGTACATCTCCCGGCCGTAGATGCCCTTGAGCGTGAGCATGTGGGTCACTACTTTGCCCCAGTCGATGGTGATGTCCTGGCTGGGCAGCCCCAGCATGGCGATCCGGCCGCCGTGATTCATGTTGTCGATCATCTCCGGCAGGGCCGTGGGGTGGCCGGACATTTCCATCCCGATGTCGAAACCCTCGCGCATCCCCAGCTCCCGCTGGGCCTCCCGGACGCGGGTGGTGGAGACGTCAATGGCAAGGTCTGCGCCGAGCTGCCGGGCCAGGTCCAGCCTTGGCCGCGAGACGTCCGTGATGGCGATCTTGCGGGCTCCGGCGTGGCGGGCGACTGCGATGGCCATCAGCCCGATGGGGCCGGCACCGGTAATGAGCACGTCCTCCCCCACCAGCGGGAAACTGAGGGCCGTGTGCACGGCATTGCCGAAGGGATCGAAGATGGCGCCGAGCTCGGGGGTAACAGACGGATCGTGATGGACCCAGACGTTGGTTTCCGGGATCACCACGTACTCGGCGAACGCGCCGTCGCGCTGCACGCCCACACTGACGGTGTGGATGCACATTTGGCGTCGACCCGCGCGGCAGTTCCGGCAAATTCCGCAGACCACGTGGCCTTCGCCGGAGACCCGGTCGCCGACTTTGACGTCACGGACGTCCTCGCCGATGTCGACTACTTCACCGTAGAACTCATGGCCGGGGATCAGGGGAGCTTCGATGATCCCCTGCGCCCAGGAATCCCAGGACTGGATGTGGAGGTCGGTGCCGCAGATGCCGGTGGTCATGACCCGGATTTTCACGTCCGCGGGCCCTGCTGCCGGTTCGGGGCGGTCCACCAGCTCGAAGCCGGCCTGTGGGCCGGCCTTGTACAAAGCCTTCATCGGCTTCCTTACTCTTTGTGCGTCGTTGGCAGGTCCTGCCCTCCTCATTACAGCGAGGAAGAAGCTTTAGCACAACAGCGAAGTTCTCAATCGACGATGTAGCCATGGCTAACGCGTAGACTGGGCCCGTGGAGATACACCAGCTTGAAATCCTGCGTGAACTGGGAGCCCTGGGCAGCGTCAAGGCAGTGGCGGAGACCCTGATGGTCACCCCCTCTGCCGTCTCCCAGCAGCTGGCCCTGCTGCAGCGGAAAGTCGATGTTCCGCTCACCCGCAAGGAGGGCCGCAACCTGGTGCTTACCGACGCCGGGCAGGTACTGGCCGACGCCGGAGCCGCCGTGGTCAGCGCGATGGCTGATGCCCGGGACGCCATCGGCAATTACCACGGCTCCGCGGCGGGCCGGGTAACCCTGTGCGGGTTCCACAGCGCGGGACAGGCGGTGTTCGCGCCGCTGGCCAGGATTCTCGATGCCCCCGGCCAGCCGCGGATCGAGCTCTCGGATGAGGACGTCGCCCAGCAGGACTTCCCCGCCCTGACGGCACGCTACGACCTGGTCCTTGCCCACCGGATGGACCACAGCCCGCGGTGGCCTGCGGAGCGGGTGACGGTGATTCCGCTGGCTCACGAACCGCTGGATGTGGCCTTGCCCGCGGGCCACCCCCTTGCCGGGAAAGCGGCCGTGACGGCAGACGACGTCGGCGGCGAGGCGTGGGTGACCAGCCACACCGGTTACTCCCCCGCGGATGTGTTGTCCGCCGTCGCCGCTGTTTCCAGCCGCGAACTGAACATCGTGCACCGGATCAACGACTACTCCACAGTGGCGGCGCTGGTGGCAGCGGGTGGAGTAGTGGGGCTGCTGCCGAGGTACACCGCAGGACCGGTTCTCAACCCGGACATTGTGCTGCGGCCCCTGGAGGGGATCAGCACCCGCCGCCGGATTGACTTGTTGGCGCGGCCCGAGAATCTGAAGCGCCGTTCCGTCATGACAGTCGCCGAAGCACTGCAGGGCATCATGGCGGGGCTGGTGGAGCAGGGCTGACCCAACTGGGTAGCACTAAGTGCCGTTTTGAGCGTCCAAAACGACACTTGCCGCTACCTACTTTGAGTGGCCCTTGCCGTGGCCGTGCCCGCGGCCCATCCCCAGACCCGGTCCGTCGTCGGCACCCTCAAGGATCCGCTCCGCCGTGACCTGATCCCCGCTTTTCACCCCGGAGATCCGGACAACGTCACCCGTGGCGATGTCCGCAATAGACCCCGCTGCCGGCTTGGGCCGCTTGCCGCCGTCGGCCATCCCCGGGGTGCTGTCCGCCGGCGGCACCTGAGCAATTTTCGTTTCGGCGTTCACGGTGTAGGCCTGCGAGTAGCCGTCCTCGCTCTTGACCGTGATGGACGTACCGCTGACGGCCTGCACCGTGCCGCGCTGGCCAAACTCTGTTACGAACGTGCCGTCGGCCTTCTTGACCACGCTTTCCCCGTGCAGGTGCTGCGGGCGCTGGGCTTTGTCCGGCTTGTTGTGCCCCTGAGCTTTGTCCGGCTTGCCGGACCCCTGCGCCTTGTCCGAATTCCCCGGAGCCGATGACGACGGCGGGGACGGCGCGGGCGGGTCGGCGGCCCAGGCGATGGCGACGCCGGTGCCCGTCAGCGCGAGTGCCACCGCGCCTGCAAGCGCGGCCTTGCGGAGTTTCAACGGTTCCCGGATGGACATACCCATACCTCCCACAGCGACGGCAGGGCCTGTTTCCCGTCAAGCGGCGCCCTTGGAGCTTCAGTGTAGGGCCGGGTGCGCCGCCGCACACGAGTACTCCGCGGCAAGTGGAAAGTGAGTACTACTTAAACCACAACCGGGCCGCAGCCAACGCCGCGAGAAAGGAATTTCGCGGCGCTAACTGCGGCCCGGCCGGGGACGACGGGCTAGACGGTGACGCCCAGCTTTTCCAGGATCAGCTCCCGGACACGGGCGGCGTCAGCCTGGCCGCGGGTGGCCTTCATCACGCCGCCCACGATGGCCCCGATGGCCTGGACCTTGCCGCCGCGGATCTTGTCCGCAACATCAGGCTGCGCGGCCAGCGCGGCGTCAATTGCTTCGAGCAGCGGCCCGTCGTCGGAAACCACGGCCAGGCCGCGCTTCTCCACGATCTCCGACGGCGTGCCTTCGCCGGCCAGGACGCCGTCGAGCACCTCCGATGCCATCTTGTTGTTGATCTTGCCTTCTTCCACCATGCGTGCCAGCTCCACGATGGTGGCGGGCTGGACGCCAAGCTGGCCCGGGTCGACGTCGGCATTCTTGGCGCGGCCGACGATCTCACCCATCCACCACTTGCGGGCAACCGAAGCCGAGGCACCGGCGGCGATGGTTTCCTCAATCTCGTCCATCACGCCGGCGTTTACGACGTCCCGGAATTCGAGGTCTGAGTAGCCCCAGTCAGCCTGCAGTCGCTTGCGGCGCGCGGCCGGCGGCTCGGGCAGGGTGGCCCGGAGTTCCTCAACCCACTCCCGCGACGGAACCACGGGAACCAGGTCAGGTTCCGGGAAGTAGCGGTAGTCGTCGGCGTCGGACTTGGCCCGGCCGGACGTGGTGGTGCGGGTGTCCTCGTGCCAGTGGCGGGTCTCCTGGACAACGGGCTCACCGGCGTCCAGGACAGCAGCGTGGCGCTGGATTTCGTAGCGGACGGCGTGTTCCACGGCGCGCAGCGAGTTCACGTTCTTGGTTTCGGAACGGATGCCGAAACGCTCACGGCCGTGGGGGCGAAGCGAGACGTTGGCGTCGCAGCGGACGTTGCCGCGTTCCATCTTCGCGTCGGACACGCCCAGGTTTTTCACGATCTCCCGCACCGCTGCCACGTAGGCCTTGGCGAGTTCCGGGGCACGCGAACCGGCGCCCTCGATGGGCTTGGTGACGATTTCAACAAGCGGCACGCCGGCACGGTTGTAGTCCACCAGCGAGAAGTCGGCACCCTGGATACGGCCCGTAGCGCCGCCCATGTGGGTCAGCTTTCCGGCGTCCTCTTCCATGTGGGCGCGCTCGATCTCCACGCGGAACACGGTGCCGTCGGAGAGTTCGATGTCCAGGTAGCCGTCGTACGCGATGGGTTCGTCGTACTGCGAAGTCTGGAAGTTCTTGGGGGTGTCCGGGTAGAAGTAGTTCTTCCGGGCAAAGCGGCAGGACTCGGCGATCTTGCAGTTGAGCGCGAGGCCGATCTTGATCGAGGACTCGATCGCAGCCTTGTTCACCACCGGCAGCACGCCGGGCATGCCCAGGTCCACCTCGTTCACATTGGTGTTGGGTTCGTCGCCGAAGACGTTGGGGGCGGAGGAGAACATCTTGGTCTTGGTGTTGAGCTCCACGTGGACCTCGAACCCCAGGACGGGATCGTACTTCTCCATGGCCTCTTCGAAGCTCAGGATTGCGTCAGTGTTCATTATTTTGCCTCCTTGGCTTCGACGAGCTCACCCAGTTCCGGGGCCTGGGCCAGCAGCGGGCCGCCCCACTTGGCCTCAAGAAGCGACTCCAGGACGGCGCCCACCCGGTACAGGCGGGCGTCTTCCCGTGCGGGGGCGAGCAGCTGGATGCCCACGGGCAGCCCGTCCTCGTCGGCCAGGCCGCCGGGCAGGGACAGACCCGGGACTCCGGCCAGGTTGGCCGGGATGGTGGCGACGTCGTTGAGGTACATGGCCAGGGGGTCGTCCAGCTTCTCGCCAAGGCGGAAGGCCGTGGTGGGCGCAGTGGGCGAAATGAGGACGTCGGCCACGGTGAAGGCGGCGTCGAAGTCGCGCTGCACGAGCGTGCGCACCTTCTGGGCCGAACCGTAGTAGGCGTCGTAGTAGCCGGCGCTCAGGGCGTAGGTGCCCAGGATGATTCGCCGCTTCACTTCGTCACCGAAGCCGGCGGCGCGGGTGGCGCCCATGACGCGTTCGATGGTCATGGGACCGTCTTCGGGGAGGACGCGCAGGCCGTACCGGACGCCGTCGAACTTGGCGAGGTTTGAGGACGCCTCGGAGGGCATGATCAGGTAGTAGGCGCCCAGGGCGTACTGGAAGTTGGGGCAGGAGACCTCGACGATTTCCGCGCCGGCCTCCTTGAGGAGCTCCAGGGCGTCGTTGAAGCGGTTTTCGACGCCGGCCTGGTAGCCCTCGCCGTGGAGTTCCTTGATGATGCCGATCCGCATGCCCTCAACGTTGCCGGTTTTGGCCG
Source organism: Arthrobacter sp. Alg241-R88 (assembly GCF_900537115.1). Classification (GTDB taxonomy): domain Bacteria; phylum Actinomycetota; class Actinomycetes; order Actinomycetales; family Micrococcaceae; genus Arthrobacter. The sequence continues at coordinate 273,151 of NZ_UNRG01000003.1, read as the reverse complement.
CGGCCACGAGGTCTGCCAGCGGGTCCGGAAGGGAGGTGGAGTCGCGGGGATCGTGCCCGCCGATGACGTCGTGCAGGAGGGCGGAGTCCAGGACCGTCCTTGAAACCGGGCCGATCTGGTCCAGCGAGGATGCCATGGCGATGGCGCCGTAGCGGGACACGCTGCCGTAGGTCGGCTTCACGCCGACGGTGCCGGTAACTGCCCCGGGCTGGCGGATGGACCCGCCGGTGTCGGTGCCGAGTGCGAGGGGTGCTTCGAAGGCCGCGACGGCGGCAGCGGAGCCGCCACCGGAGCCGCCCGGGATCCGGTCAAGGTCCCACGGGTTGCGGGTGGGCCCGTAGGCGGAATGTTCAGTGGAGGAGCCCATGGCGAACTCGTCCAGGTTGGTCTTGCCCAGGATCGGCATCTTCGCGGCGCGCAGGCGTTCCACCACAGTGGCGTCGTAGGGGCTGTGCCAGCCCTCGAGGATTTTGGAGCCGGCCGTGGTGGGCTGGCCCACCGTGACAATGAGGTCCTTGACGGCGATCGGGACGCCGGCCAGGACGTGCAGGGATTCGGCCTCTGCACCGCCGGCAGCACGGATGGCGTCCACCTCGGCGGCGACGGCAAGGGCTTCCTCGGCGTTGACGTGCAGGAAAGCGTTGACGCCCCGTTCCCCGCCGTCAACAGCAGCGATCCGGTCCAGGTACGCCTGGGTGACCTCGACGGAGGTAACCTCGCCGGCGGCCAGCTTTTCGGCCAGCCGGGCGGCGGAGAGGCGGATGAGTTCGTTGTTGTCAGTCATGCTTATGCCTCATCCAGGATTGCCGGGACCTTGAAACGGTTTTCGTCGGAGTCCGGTGCGCCGGAGAGCGCCTGTTCCGCGGTGAAGGTGTGGCCCACAACGTCCTCGCGGAACACGTTGTTCAGCGGGATGGGGTGGGACGTCGCCGGGACGTCGTCACCGGCAGCCTGGCTCACGGACTTGACCGAATCAACGATGACCGCGAGTTCTCCGGCCATCCTGTCCAGCTCTTGGGCACTCATCTCAATGTGAGCGAGCCGCGCGAGATGCGCAACGTCGTCACGGTTGATCGCAGCCATGGATCTCCCCTGCAAAGTTTGAATTGATTTCCGATCCATTCTAGTGGGGAAACGATGATGCCCGTCTGACGGCCCCCAGCGGGCGTCAGACGGGCACCTTCATACCGGACCAGCGGCCACGAGGGCCAGCAGTACGGCAGCTACAGACTAACCGATTCCGATGGCTCCGGTCAGCATGCCAATTCCCAGCATGACCAGGGACACCACGGCGCTGCGCCACAGCACCTTCTTGTGGTGGTCGCCGAGGTCAACCTTGGCAAGCGACACCAGAAGCAGGATTGCGGGAACCAGCGGGCTTTGCATGTGGAACGGCTGGCCTGTGATGGAGGCGCGGGCCATCTCAGCGGCGCTGATGCCGTAGTGGCCGGCGGTCTCGCTCAGGACGGGGAGAACGCCGAAGTAGAAGGCGTCGTTGCTCATGAAGAACGTCATGGGGATGCTCAGGACGCCGGTGATGACCGCCAGGAACGGGCCCATGGACGTGGGGATGATCTGTACCAGCCACGCGGACATGGCTTCCACCATGCCGGTGCCGGTGAGCACGCCGGTCAGGACTGCCGCGGCCATGACCATGCTGACCACGGCCACGATCGACGGTGCGTGGGCCACGATCTGGGTGGCCTGGTCCTTGACGTTGGGGAAGTTCACCAGCAGGGCGATGGCCGAACCCACCATAAACACGTACGGCAGGGGCACGAGGTCGGCGATCAGCATGCCCATAACGGCGATGGTCAGGCCGAGGTTGAACCACTGCAGCTTGGGGCGCAGGGTCTTGCGGTTCGGGTCAAGGGCGGTATCCGCCATGGCGGTGTCGCTGTCATCCACGAGGTCTTCGGTGCGTTCGAGTACGGCCACGCCGGAGCCGGTTGAACCGCCGACGGCGGGGGCTGCTCCGCCGGGGTTGGTCCCCTTGCGTCCGCGGCCGGTTCCGGAACCACTGGCAACACCGGAAGGGCGCGTGCCGCCGTCGAACCCTTCAGCGGTGAAAGGCTCTGCCGTAGACGGTGCTTCCCAGATTTCCGGGGCAGTGGCGCGGAGGCGGTTGCGCTCCTGCAGGCCAAGCAGCCAGGCAAAGGCCAGGACGACGGCGATGCCGGCGAGGAGGGAGGGAAGCATCGGGACAAAAACATCGTTGACGTCGATCTTCAACGCGCTGGCGGCGCGGGCCGTGGGGCCGCCCCACGGCACGATGTTCATGGTGCCGTTGGCCAGGCCGGCCACGCAGGTAAGGACCACGGGGCTCATCTTCAACCGGAGGTAGATGGGCAGCATGGCCGCGGTGGTGAGGATGAACGTGGTTGAGCCGTCGCCGTCGAGGGACACGGCGGCCGCGAGGATGGCGGTACCCAGCACTACCTTGGCGGGGTCGTTGCCCAGTTTGCGGAGGATAAACCGGACCAGCGGGTCAAAAAGGCCCACGTCGATCATCAGCCCGAAGTAGATGATGGCGAACATCAGCAGGGCGGCTGTTGAGGTCATGGCCTTCATTGAGTCCATCACCATGTCGCCGATGCCAAGGCCGGCACCGGCGAAAAGCCCAAAAACTGTAGGGACGATGATCAACGCCAGCACTGGCGTCAACTTTTTCGTCATGATCAGCACCATGAATACCGCGATCATTGCGAATCCAAGTAATACCAGCACGGCCGGCTCCTTCTTTGTGAACAGCGGCACAGCGTTGTGACGCGTGCTACAGACTGTAGAGTGGCCGCCGTCACGGCCGTGCCTTTGGCTCAATTGATTGGCATACTGCTTATTGCGAGCATTTTGCTCATTCTGCTCACAGCACTCCGCACGCCCCGGCGGGCCACCCGCATCAAGGAGGATCATGCAGCGTTCCAGCCCCCGCGCGCCGTTGCGGTTCTCCACCCAGACGCTCCTGCTCCAACTTGCGGTGGTCCTTTTGGTGGTTCTGCTCAGCGCCGGCGTCCACGCGTGGCTGACCTATGACAGGGTGGGCAGCGAGGCGGAGAACCAGGCGCTGACGCTCGCGCGGACCGTGGCCTCGGACCCCACAGTGCGGGCGGACGTGCTGGCTATCAGCGAACAGGCCGGCACTCCCCCGGCTGCCGAACTGACCGCCGGGCCGCTGATGGCGTCGGCCGAAGCAGCACGGACCCGGACCGGAGCCCTGTTTGTGGTCATCACCGACGAAACGGGACTTCGGCTGGCACATCCGGACCCCCGGCGGCTCGGCGAACGGGTGAGTACAGATCCGTCCGAGGCCCTGTCCGGCCGCGAGGTCACCACCCGGAACACCGGGACGCTCGGCCCGTCGGCCGGGGCCAAGGTGCCCGTCTACGCTCCGGGCAGCACCACTGTGGTGGGCGAGGTCAGCGTGGGCTACTCGATGGAGACAGTAGGCCAGAGCGTGGCCCGTGACATTGGCCCAGTTGCCCTCACCGCCACAGGTGCCCTCATCGCCGGCGTCCTGGGATCCTTCCTGCTGCGCCGCCGCCTCCAGCGCCTCACCCTGGGGCTGGAACCGGAGGAGATCAGCAGCCTGGTCCACGACCAGGTGGCAGTTCTCCAGGGCGTGGACGACGGCGTGATCGGCGTTTCGGCCGACGGCCGGATCAGCGTGTTCAACGCCGCAGCGCAGCGGCTGCTGGACTTGCCGGACCTGACCGGAACCGCGTGGGAGGAGGCGCCGGTACCGGACCAGCTGAAGTCCCTGACCCGGCCCGGCCCCGGCCCGGATGCCGCCCTGGAACTGGTGGCCGGCGGGCGGGTTTTGGTGGCCAACGCCCGCAAGGCACTCCACCGGCGTGAGGACCTGGGCTGGGTGGTGATGCTCCGCGACCGGACGGAACTGCAGCAGCTCACCCGGCAGCTGGATGCCGTGGGCACCATGTCCACCGCGCTGCGGGCGCAGCGCCATGAGTTCGCCAACCAGCTGCACACCATCGCCGGATTGATGAGCATCGGAGAGCACCAGCAGGCACGCGAGTACCTCGCGCGCCTGGCGGCGACCGGACCGCTGAAGTTCCCGGTCGACCAGGCCGAGCTGCTTCAGGACCCTTACCTCCAGGCCTTCGTGGGAGCGAAGGGAGTGGAGGCCGACGAACGGGGCGTGGCCTTGCGCATCGGACCGGAGACCCTGGTCCGCGGCCAGGTCACCGACGCCCAGGACGTCACCACCGTGCTGGGCAACCTGATCGATAACGCAGTCAACGCGGCCGTCGCAGGCTCAGCTCCGGAACGCTGGGTTGAACTGGAAGTCATGGATGACCCGGGCGACGACGGCGGCACCCTCCACGTGGTGGTCGCGGACTCCGGCGACGGGCTGGCTGAGGGGACGGACGCGGAAGCCGTTTTCGCCGAGGGTTTCACCACCGCTTCCGGCCCCGTCCGTGCAGGCGGGGGCCAGGGCTTCGGACTGGCGCTCGCGCGGCAGCTGGCCCGGCGGCGCGGAGGCGACGTCAAGCTGCTGGATCCGGGCGCCCACGGCGGGCCCGGAGCCGTCTTTATGGCCACGCTCCCCGGCACAACAGCAGGACCGAAGAAAGCTGAACACACAGACGCAGGGCTGAAGGATCCAGCCGGAAAGGACAACGATGGCTGAGGACTTTCGCGTGCTGATCGTGGATGACGATTTCCACGTCGCGAAGCTGCACGCCGCCTATGTGGATTCCGTGGCGGGCTTCCTGGCGCTGGCACCGGTGGGAACGGCGTCGCTCGCGCTCCAGGCCATCCACAGCCTTAGGCCGGACCTGGTGCTGCTGGACGTTTATCTCCCGGACGCCTCCGGCCTGGACCTGCTGCAGCAACTGGATGTTGACACCGTGATCCTCAGTGCGGCCTCGGACGCTGCCTCCGTCCGGGTGGCGTTCCGCCGCGGGGCTCTGGGCTACCTGCTGAAGCCGTTCACGTCCGAGTCGCTGTCCCAGCAGCTGCGTTCCTATGCTCGGTACCGGCGCCTGCTGGGCCAGCCCGGCGCCCTTGACCAGGATGCGGTGGAGCGGGCCAAGCGCGCCCTGATCCCCGGCGACGTCACGCCGTCGTCAAAGCCCCGCTCGGCGACGGAGGCAGCGGTGCTTGAATCGCTGGTGCCGGGTGAGCAGTATTCGGCGGCGGAAGTGGCCGGCCGGGTGGGTGTTTCCCGGGCAACGGCGCAGCGGTACCTGTCCTCGCTGGCTGACGACGGCGCGGTGGATATCCAGCTGCGCTACGGGACCACCGGCAGGCCGGAGCACCGCTACGGCCTGCCGGTGGTCCCGTAACCCGAAGGGTACGGAGCTAGCCGGCGCTCTTCTGCGCCACGAGCTCAATTTCCACCAGCATCTCCGGATCCAGGAACGGAAGGACATGGACCAGGGCCAGGGTGGGCCGGATGTCGCCGAAGACCTCGCCGTGGGCACGCCCCGCTTCTTCCCACTGGCTGATGTCCGTCAGGTACAGCTTGGACTGCACCACGTCCTCGAAACCGAAGCCGGCGTCCGCCAGGACCTTGCCGAGCTTCTGCAGGATGAACTGGGTCTGGGTGTAGAAGTCATTGCCCACGATGCCGTCCTCGCCGCTCGCGGCGGTGGCGGAAATGTAAAGGGTGTTGTCCACCTGGACGGCCCGGGAGTAGCCGAGGGTCTGTTCCCAAACGGAGCCGGTGCCGAAGGTTTTGCGCATGGTGGGCCTTTCGAAGCTGGAGTGATTCGGCACCACTTTAGGGCGGCTACAGGTCCAGCCGGTAAACCAGCAGTTTTATGTCAGTCCCGGGCACGAACCAGTCCCGTTCCGGGACCCTGGCGAACCCGGTTTTGTTGTACAGGCCGCGGGCGCTTTCCCAAGTGCTCCCGGTGGTCAGGGACACACCATTGACCCCGTCCAGTTCCCTGGCGTGTTCCAGGATGGCCGCCATCATGGCCTTGCCGGCACCGCTGCGCTGCACGGCCGGGTCCACCACCAGCATGCGGAACTCCAGCTCATCGTGCAGGGCGATGTCCGCGTAGGGCTCCCCGGCGCGGGCAAGCGTGACGGACCCGACCACCTGCCCTGCCCGTTCGGCCACCCACACGGTTGCCTGGCCAGCCCGCAGTGCAACGTCCTGGACCTTGCGCATGTAGGGGTGGTCGGCGTCGTCAAAGTACCCGGCAGCCAGGTAGGAATCCCTGGTGATGCGGGCAACGGCGTCGAAAATCTGTTTCGACGGCGGGACGGACAGTTATCTGCGAATGCACCCGTCAATGGTAGTGCTACCAGCCAGTAGCAGTGTGCAAAACGGGGGTTTCCGTGACTGAACTATCACGCGGGTCCGGCCAGCGGGCCGGGGCCCGGCGGATGCGGCCTCAGAGCGGGAATTTGCCGGACAGCTCCAGGCTCGCTGCGCAGGTCCAGGCGTCGAGCCGTTCCTGGTCACTGGGCCCGCCGTCGAGGGGACTGGTCAGCCGGGGCCGGCGGACCCAGCACCCGGCTTCCTCGGCGATCAGTGCCCCGGCTGCAAAGTCGTGCTCGTTCAGCCCCCGCTCGCCGAACGCGTCGTGGGTGCCGTCCGCCACCAGGCACAGGTCCAAGGCGGCTGATCCCAGCCTGCGGACGTCCGCAAAACCCGCCAGCAGTTCGGCGAACTGGGCGGCCTGCTCGGAGCGGACCTGCGGGTCGTAGTTGAACCCGGTGGCGAGGATCTGGCCCTTGCGCCCGGGGACCGGCCCTTGGAGCCGGGTCAGGGCGCCGTATTCCTCCAGCCACGCGCCCTCGCCGCGGGCAGCGTAATACACGCGCCCCAGCGCAGGGGCATTAACGACGCCGGCCAGCCAGACGCCGTCGGCATCGGCCACTGCCACCGAGGTGCCGTAGTAGACGATATTGCGGATGAAGTTGGTGGTGCCGTCCAGCGGGTCGATGGACCAGCGGTAGCCGGTGGCCTCCGCCGGCCTGGTGGTTCCGTGCTCCTCGCCGGTGATGCTGTCATTGGGACGGGACGCGGAAATGACGTCCCGGACCGCGTGCTCTGCGGCGACGTCGAAGGCGGTGACCCAATCACCCGCGTCACCCTTGTTGCTGGCCTGAAGTGCCTCGGCGCTGCGGCCGGCGAGGACTGCGGCGCCGGCGGCGGCAGCCCGTTTGGCTACCTCCAGCAACCCGGCGGGCGATACCTGGGCACCGGCTCCCCCAACGCCGCCCACAGGATTCCCGCCGCTCACGGGGTTGCCTCCGCCGCGGCTCCGTCTGCCGCATCCGCCAGTGCTGCCGTGTCCCCCAGTGCTGCCGGACCGCCGGCCAGGAGTTGCCTGAAGCCGTCCTCGTCCAAAACGGGAAGGCCAAGCTGCTCGGCCTTGTCCAGCTTGGTGCCGGCGTTCTCGCCGGCCACCACGTAGCTGGTGTTCTTGGAAACGGACCCTGAGGCCTTGCCGCCGCGGATGAGGATGGCTTCCTTCGCCTCGTCCCGGCTGAAGTTCGGTAGCGAGCCGGTGACCACCACGGTCAGTCCGGCCAGCGTGCGGGGCACGGATTCGTCCCGCTCGTCTTTCATCCTGACGCCTGCTGCGGCCCACCGGTCGATAATTTCCAGGTGCCAGTCCTCGGCGAACCATTCCTTCATTGCGGCGGCGATGGTGGGTCCCACGCCGTCCACGTGGGCCAGTTCCTCCTCCGATGCCTGCCGGATCGCGTCCATGGTGCCGAAGGCCGTGGCCAGCGCGCGGGAGGCGCGCGGCCCAACGTGCCGGATGGACAGCGCCACCAGCACCCGCCACAAGGGCTGGGTTTTGGCCTTCTCAAGTTCGCGGAAAAGCTTCTCGGTGGTGGCCGTGGGCTTGGACGGCAATTTCGCGGTGCCCTTGCTAAAGAAGTACGGCACCAGCTCGTATTCCCCGGTGGCCACACCCTTGGAGCGCTTTTCACGCCGGATCCTGACCTCGGCCAGCAGCTCCGGCGTGAGGTCGAACAGTGCCGCCTCGGTGGTCAGCGGCGGGACGTCCGGTTCCGCAGGCTGGGTCAGGGCGATGGCCGCTTCCCAGCCCAGGGCTTCAATGTCGAAAGCACCGCGGCCGGCGAGGTGGAACACGCGCTCGCGCAGCTGGGAGGGGCAGGATTTTGAGTTGGGGCAGCGGATGTCCACGTCGCCCTCCTTGGCCGGGGCCAGGGGCGTGCCGCAGGAGGGGCATTCGGTGGGCATCACGAAGTCGCGGACCGGAGGATCCTGCTGGTCACGCAGGGCCAGGACCGGGCCCACGATTTCGGGGATGACATCGCCCGCCTTCCGCAGGATAACGATGTCGCCGATTTTCACGCCCTTGGCCTTGACCACGTCCTGGTTGTGCAGGGTGGCCATCTCCACCGTGGAGCCGGCGACTTTGACGGGCTCCATCATGCCGAAGGGCGTGACGCGTCCGGTGCGGCCCACGTTGACCTGGATGTCCAGGAGCTTGGTATGGACTTCCTCGGGCGGGTATTTGTAGGCGACAGCCCATCGGGGCACGCGCGTGGTGTAGCCGAGGGCCCGCTGGGTGGCGAAATCGTCCACCTTGACCACAATGCCGTCAATCTCGTGCAGCAGCTTGTGGCGCTTGTCCCCGTACCGTTTGATGAAGCCAAGGACCTCGTCCAGGCTCCCCAGCACTTCGGAATAGGGGCTGACCGGCAGGCCCCAGTCCCTCAATAAGTCGTAGGTTTCGGACTGGCTGCGCGCCTGGAGTCCTTCACGGGCACCGATGCCGTGAACGAACATCTGCAGGGGCCGCTTGGCCGTCTCGGCCGGGTCCTTCTGGCGGAGCGAACCGGCTGCGGCGTTGCGGGGGTTGGCCAGGGGCGCTTTGCCGGCTTCGATCAGGGCTTCATTGAACTCGGCGAACGCCTGCGACGGGATAAACACCTCGCCCCTGATTTCCATCTCCGCGGGAAACCCCTGACCGCTCAACTCCTGCGGGATTTCCTTGATGGTGAGCACGTTGTGGGTGATGTCCTCACCGGTGGTGCCGTCACCACGGGTAGCGGCGCGCACCAGCTTGCCGTCCCGGTACAGCAGGTTGACCGCGAGGCCGTCAATCTTGAGTTCGGTCAGCCACGCCGGCTGCTGCGAGCCGTCACCCAGTTTGGCGATGCCGGCCGATGCTTTGGTGAGCCAGGCCTTGAGTTCCTCAAGGGAAAAGACGTCCTCGAGGCTGTACATCCGCTGCAGGTGCTCCACGGCGGCGAAGGCCGCGGAGACTTCCCCTCCCACCTCCTGGGTGGGAGAGTCGTTGGACACCAGCTCCGGATGAAGGGCTTCGATCTCCTCCAGCCGCCGGAAGAGTCCGTCGAATTCGGCGTCGGAAACCAGGGGGGTGTCCTCCTGGTAATACGCGAACCGATACTTCCGGACGAGATCGACGAGGTTTTCGTATTCCTCGCGGACCGACTCAGTGGGGATGGCTTCCGGTTCGCCGGGGGCGGCGGTCCGGGTGGCGGTCTGTTCTAAGGGGCCTGGTCCTGTGCTCACAGACCTATCTTGCCCTACCCCGGCAGGTCGACGCTGGCAGCGGGGCTGCCTGGCCCCGGGGGGCGCCGTTGATGCCTGGCAGGTCAGTGCGCTCCGATGCGCTGCCTGCCCCACCACGCGAAGGCGGCGCTGGCCACACCCACCAGCAGGACGCCGGCGGTGATCGGGAGGAGTTCCGGACCACCGGGGCCCCGGCCGTCCGCAGGGGAAACGGCGGCCACCTGGGTGGCCTTGGCGGACCTCGTGACCGGGGTGTTCCAGTTCGATGCGCTGGTGGGGCCGTTCGACGGGGTGGGGCCGGCGCCCGCTGTGGAGTCTTCGGGGGCAGCCTGGGCCGGGTCAGTTCCTTCCGGCGCCGGAGCAGCGGAAGGGTCGGCTGGAGCGGGAACAATTGCCGGCGGCGCAGCAGGCGCGGCAGGCTGCTCCGGCGGTGCAGGTGCTGCGGGCTGGGCGGGCGGGGGTGCCTGTTCCTTTGCCTTCCGCGGCCGCTCGGTCTCCGCGGGCGGCGAATCTTCCCCGAGGACAGGCAGGCAGAGAATCAGCTGGCACTCGGCGGGAGCCTGCGTGGAAGATGATGTGGCTGCAGGCGTTGGATCCGGAGAATCAGCTACTGCCGGACCCGCCGGAAAGAGGCCCACGGAGATCGCCAGAACCGTTGCTGATGCCGACGCCGAGGCAACGCGGAGGACCTGTGAGGACGGGGTCATTGCTACCTTTCGATGCGCGCAGTCCCCCCACCGCGGCTTTCTGGTGTTCCCGGTAGTCTTCTACACCGCGCTGCAGGGCCGCAAATCCTCCGGCCCCGCGGCCCTGCAGTTGCGTGCCCGTCAGTCCCTGTTTTCGGGCGGCAATGCCACCTGGATTTTGCGCGCCTTACCGCGTCCCACCACGTACCCCCGGCCAGGGATGAAATCCGGGCTGACCCGGCCCAGGGACGTGTTCAAGAGGCTGTCGCCCTCGATATCGCCAGGGTTCAGCAGCAGTCCCCGGCGGCCCGATTTGAAGGGCTGCGCCAGGGACCAGGCCGAGGACCAGGTGGAGCTTTCGGATTCCCCGATGACCCACTGGTCGGCCTTGATGGAAGCGGTGACCAGTTGGCCCACCCCGGATTCGGCCAGGGTGTCCGTGAACTCCGTCAGCCCCTCGATGAAGATCCCCAGCGCGCCCGGGTTCCCCGAGGAATGCTCCACCAGGTCTTCCACCACCTCAGCCACGTCGTCGGCGCCCACCACCGAGCGGTTCCAGATGGGCAAGGAGGCGACGGCGGACCGGCGGGCCCCGATGTAGATGAGCTCCGTCCCGGGGTTGGACCGGCGGAGGGCGTAGGCGAGGGTTACGAGTGCGACTGTCCGGCCTGCACCGGGAGGGCCGGCGAGGAGCAGCGGGCCCCTTGCCATGATCCCGGCCGGCTGGAGTGTTTCGTCGTCCACACCAATGACGGGCAGGTCGGGGCCGCCGGCAGGAAGGACGTCCAGGTCCACCTGGTCCGGCAACCGCTCGATGCCAGGGGCCACATCCAGGCCCTGGCGCAGCATCGCTTCACTGAGCTTGTGTACCTCGCGGGCCTGCAGGGCAAGGTTGGAGTTCCCGCCCAGGACGGCGAGCTGGACTTCCAGGCCGTCCAGCAAGCCCCGGCCGGGCGGCGATCCGGCCCCGAGCACATCCCGCGGGACGTCCAAGGAAATGTAGTCGTCCTCCGAGGACAGGCGCAGGACCAGGCGGCGCTGGATGGAAGCCAGCAGGGAGGCAGGGACCGCATTGGGCCTGTCCCCCGTGACCACCAGGTGGATGCCCAGGGCCCGGCCGTCGGTGGCCAACTGGAGGAAGATGTCCCACAGTGCGGACAGCCGGCTGTGTTCGTACAGGTCCCGGAAGGCGGACATGCCGTCCACCAGGACAAAGATCCGCTTCTCTCCGGGCTTGTTGGCGAGCTTCCGGTACTCCACGATGGTGGACGCACGCACCTCGGCGAAGGCCGCGGAGCGCTGCTCGGCGATGTCCTGCAGCAGGCGCAGCAGGCGCCCGACGCGTTCGACGTCGTCGCCACTGATGATCTCTCCAACGTGGGGCAGTTCCTCAAGCATCCGCAGCCCCGACGATCCGCAGTCGATCCCGTAGACGTGGACGGGCCCGCCCCGGGGGGTTACAGCGGCGGCAATGGCAATACCCCGGAGGGCTGCCGATTTGCCGGACCCGCCCGTTCCGTAGATGGCCATATTGCCGTCTTTGTCCGGTTCGTAGAAGACGGTGGGCTGGTCCTGGCGGACTGGGTCATCTGCCACCCCAAGGAGCAGTTGTTCGTCGGTGCGGGGGTTGGGCAGCCTGGAGAAGTCGTAGGTCTTGGCCAGTTCGTCCAGCCAGGGTTTGCGCGGCGGCCGGATGGCCAGTGAACCGGCGGCACGGACGATGGTGGCAGTCATCCTGGCGATGTCATTCGGGCCGGCAGGGGCCTCAACTTCCGGCTTTTCAGGGGCAGGCGCCTCCCAGCTGGGTCCGGAGCCGAAGGCCATTTCCACGACGTCGATCTGGGGCCGCTGGGGCCTGTCCGTGGTCCAACCGCCGGCGTAGCCGGTCTGGAAGCCCTGGATCCGGCCGGGTCCGGTCTTCGCTGCGCCGCGGCCCGGAATTGAGGGGTCGAAGTAGGCGGCATCGGGGACGCCGAGGATGTCCGTGGCGTCGTCCTCGTCCGCCATCCGCAGCGCCACCCGCAGGTTGGTGTTGGCCCGCAGGCTGTCCTTGATCACACCGGCAGGGCGCTGGGTGGCCAGGATGAGGTGCAGGCCCAGGGACCGCCCGCGTGCTGCAACATCCACCACGCCATCCACGAACTCCGGAACCTCATTGGCGAGCGCCGCGAATTCGTCCACGATGATGATCAGGTACGGCGGCGCTTCCGGGTCGGCCTCGCGCTGCAGTGCCAGCAGGTCCTTGGCCTTCTTGCGGTTCAGCAGCTGCTCGCGGTGATGGAGTTCGGCGCGGAGCGAGGTGAGGGCGCGGCGGACCAGGTGCGGCGAAAGGTCCGTTACCAGCCCCACGGTGTGGGGCAGGTTGATGCAGTCCGCGAACGCCGCTCCGCCTTTGTAGTCAACGAACAGGAAACTGACCCTGTCCGGGCTGTAGGCGGCAGCCATGCCCATCACCCAGGACTGCAGGAACTCGGACTTGCCGGCGCCGGTGGTTCCGCCCACCAGGGCGTGCGGGCCCTCGTTCTTCAGGTCCAGGTAGAGCGGTTCAATACCCTTGGAGCCCACCAGGGCGCGCAGCGTGCCGTTGTCCTTGCGGTTGGCCACGGCGCTGGCGTGCACTGAGTTGTTTTCCGTCCAGCGCTCGGCAATGGCCTGGGGGTTGTCCAGGAAGTCCTTGCCGATCAGCGTGGCATAGGAGACGGCGCGCGGGAGGTCGGAGTCGTCGGTGACGGGCTTGCCCACGTCCACCACGGGAGTCAGCATCCGGGCCAGCTGGGCGGCAAGCTCCGCGTCCACGCTTTCGCAGCTGACGGGATAGGTGTGGCGGCCTAGGCGCACCTGCCCGGTGGTGGTGCCGTGCTCGCCGTCCACCGCCATAAAGTCGCGGCAGGCAGCAGGCAGTGCTTGGATGCTGGTGGCAACCCAGAGCACGTGGACGCCGGCGTCGGGTCCGCGTTCGGCCAGGCGGGTGAGCCGCCCCCGGTCCACGGGGGCGTCGTCCTCCACGATGACGAGCACCGCAGGAACCACTGGCTCCTCCACCTCGTGCTTGGCCGGGTCCAGCCCCGGGCGAAGGTCCGGGCCGGCCCGCTTCGCGGCGGCCTCCCTGGCCTCCACCAGGTCCTCAAGCCGGGCCACCAGGGATGCGCCGCCGGCAGAACCGGCAGCAAGGTGGTCACCGGACAGGGGGCTGTGCCCGGAACCTACGTGCGGCAGCCACTGCAGCCAGTTCCAGCGTTCCCGGGACTGGGCGGACGTGATGGCCGTGAGCACCACTTCGGCCGGCGAGTGCAAACCGGCAAGCTGGAGCACCATGCCGCGTGCCACGTCGTCCACCAGCCCGCGGGCACCGGCGATGCCCAGCGAGCCGGCCGTCCGGAACTGGGACACCACCGGAACGCCCTCGATGTCCCGGAACTGTTTGAGGCAGTCCTGGATTTCGCGGGCGTACTCCGCCTCGGTGTCATTGTTCGGCGGTTCCTCCATGCGGATGCGTGAAGGGGCAGTACCCAGGCCAAAACGCAGGCCCAGGAACCCGTGGTGTTCGGGCCGGTGGGTCCAGAGCAGCGGACCCAGTTTGTAAATGGCGTCAACGGTGTCGCTGACGGAAGGTGCTTCCTGCAGCCGGACGGCGCGTTCCACATGCTGGAGGTCGGTGATGTCCTCCCGGAAGGCGGCCATGGAAGCGCGGAAGTGCTTGAGCTGTTCCTTCTGCTGGCGCCGGGTCCGCATCTTCTGGTCCACATAGTGGCCCAGGATGAACAGCGGCATCATCATCATGAACAGCACCGAGAGCGGGTTGCTGGTAACGGCGAAGATTACGGCGCCCATCAGCAGCGGAGCGATCATCATGATGTACGGGAACGGATTGTCTTCCGGACGCTTCGGTCCGGCCGGCACTACGCGCTTGGGTTCCTCGAACCGGGGAACGACGCGCGGTGACCGGTTGAAGTCCACCAGGGGCGACGTCGGCGCTGCCGCCCGGTTATGGCCCAGCGGAACCACGGTGATGGTGGTGTCGCCCAGCGTCACGGTGTCCGAGGAGTTGAGCGTTGCACGGGTCACCGCAAGGCCATCCATCAGGAGCCCGTTCGCCGAGTTGGTGTCCACGATTTCCACGGTCTCCCCTACCGTGAGGCGGGCGTGGCGTTTGGACGTCAGTGGATCCGTCAGCCGGATGTCCACGTCCCTGTCCCGGCCAATGTAGCTGGTGCCCGAAGGCAGCGGAAATTCGCTGCCGACGTCGGGCCCGGAGAGGACGCGCAGGGTGGCGGCCGCCGGGCCGCGGTTCGCCCCCGGGGCACCGAAGTGCTCGCTGACCTGTGCCAGCGACACCACGGAGCCGGGGCGCAGCCCGGATTCAAGGAGGTTCTCTTCGCGGGCGAGGATATTGCCGCGCACGCCGCCGCCTACAAACGCTTCTTCGATGCGCAGCGAGAGGTTCTCGGGGGGCAGCGTTCCCTTGCGGGCAGGGTCCGCCGCCCACAGCACTGTTGCCACGTCGGCCACCGTTGCGAGGCCGTCGACGGTGATGGCGAGGTCCTTGGCCTCGGCCGGATCCCGGCGGAGTGTCAGCCGGATCCTCATCCTTCGTCCACGCCCCTCATCTTCTCGAGGAGGTACAGGTCATCGGCCGTGACGAGGTGCGAGGTGACGGCATGTTCAACGAGCCGGGCGCGTCGGTTGGTGGCAAGTTTGCCCCCGCCGCCGCGCAGGCCTGCGACGCCCACCCGGTCCAGCTTGTCGCACACATTGTCGAGCTTGCGGTTGAAGCGAGTCAGCGCCCAGCCAAGCGTCCTGGCGGCCGCGGCCGAGGAGGGGATGGCGCTGAACCCGGTCCCCTCGCGCCGGAGCATGGGTTCGGCGAGCGCTACGATGAGCGCCTTTTGCGAGTCGGTGAACACCACGGGACCGATGGTGGTATCGCCGTTGCTGTCCTCGTCCCGCGCCTCCTGGCGGAAGGACGGCGTTTTCAGGTGCACGGCGAATTCGTAAGTGGTGGGCCCTGCCGTGAAGATGATGTTGGTGTGGCTGAAGACCAGCGGGATCCGGGCACCGGGCGAGAGCCAGGCCTGCATGCCGCCAGAACCGTCCGCCACAGTGGCCGAGAGCATGCTGCCCACGTTGCTGAGCCACCAGATTCCGTCGTAGCGGGCCACCTGCAGGAACTGCCGGTGCAGGTACGGGTTGTCGTCCACCTCAAGGTCGCCTTCACGGCCGATGTTGAAGACGTCCTCGTCCGATGGCTCGTACCACTCACCACAGAAATCTATTGCCAGATCCCCCATTTTCCGTGCCTCCTCGTCGGGCAGAACTTTGCGTATCGTCGTCATGCTGCTGCTGGTTGTGCTGGTGCTGGTTCCCGCTTCTGCTGTTTGCCCGGACGGACCGCGGCTCATGTGCCGGTGCAGGCGATGGAGCCCGCTTCCAGCGGGGAGAAGGCTCCATCCGAGCGGACGATCATCACCTGCACGCAGGTCTCCCCCGACGGGTTGGTTTTCACGCGTACCGGAGGCTGCGCGATGGACTGGTATTCCCCGCCGCCGCCGATGGTGTAGACCCGCCATTTGTAGGTGTCGCCCTCTTTGGGCTGGGGGTTAACCCAGGTGAAGGAGGCGTCGCCGTCGCCGCCCACGGTCCCCGTCAGGCCTTCCACGTCCGGCACGGTGCCGTTGTCCAGGGCATCGGCGGGCTGCCTGCTGGCTTCCTGGCTTTGAACTGCCTTGGGTGCCTCCGGTGCGGCGTTGGCCATCACGATGCCCACCACCGCAGCGAGGGCCAGGAGGGTTCCACCGGCGGCAGCCAGCCAGAGGTTGCGCTTTCCGTGGTCCGCGCCGGGAGCCGGAGCCTCTGCCGGTTCCCCGGTGCTCGACGGGCGGTGGACGGTAGTGTCTGCAACGTCAGCGCCCTCCTGGGGACCGGCGTCGGGAGCCTTCCCGTGGGCGGCTGCCGTGGTGCTGCCCGAAGCACCGCGCAGGACTGTGGACTGCGCCCACTCCTGGGGCTGAAGTGAGGGAGCAAACGGAGCCACGGGTGCAAGGGCGGCGGGCGGGGTAAACCGCGACGGCGGGGCTTCCGCTGCCGGGGCTTCCGGCCGCGTTCGTGCCGGGAAAGTGGGGGCACTGCCCGTCCGTTCAGGATCGATGGCCGCGATGCTTCGGACGCGGGTTTCCTCGAAGCCGTCGTCCGGGTGGCTCTCCTCCTGGTGCGGCTCTTCAAGGACTTCGAAGGGCGTTACCGAGAGGTTAAGCTCAGCCTGGATGCGCTGCAGGGCCAGGGCGAAGGCGTGCGCGGACGAGTAGCGGGACTGCGGGGACTTCGCCATGGCCGTTGACAGGGCAAGTTCCAGCGATTCGGGGACGTCGGCCCGGCCCAGCTGCGGCACCGGGATGTTGCTGATCCGGTTGATCAGCTCCCGCTGGGAATTGTCCGCGCCCGGCATCACAAAGGGCGACCGGCCGGCCAGCAGGGTGTACAGCGTTGCGCCGAGGGCCCACACGTCCACCATGACGCCGTCCACGTTGCCGTCGGAGAACTGTTCCGGCGGGGACCAGGGGATGGACATCCCCGAATCGTCGTCGCTGTCACCGGCGAGGGTTCCGGAGATCCCAAAGTCGGTCAGGGCGGGACGGTTGTAGTCGGTCACCAGGATATTGGCGGGCTTGATGTCCCGGTGGGCGATGCCTGCGCGGTGGGCTGTTTCGACGGCGGATGCCACCTGGATGCCGACCGCCAGCACTTCGTCCACACTGAACCGCTGCCGCCGGTACCGCACGTCCAGGCTGGGCCGGGAGCAGTACTCCATCGCCAGGTAGGAATGCCCGGCGTCGGTCACCTCAGCTTCGAAGATGGTGACGATGTAGGGGTGGGAGGACAGCTGGGCCATCAGGTTGGCCTCGGACTCGAACCTGCGGCGGGCGCCCTCGGTCTTTAGGTCCGAGAGCAGCACTTTGACGGCCACCTTGCGCCGGGGCCTGTCCTGCTCGTAAAGGTAGACGTCGGAGAACCCGCCGGAACCGAGCAGGCTGATATACGTGAACCCCGGAATGTGGGGTGGCGGCGCAGGCGGCCGTTTGGAACTCAAGGAATCTCCTCAAAGCGCAGGGAGATGTTGTCTCCCAGTTCAGCGATATCACCGTCAAGCAGGATGGCCATCTCGTTCTGGGCCAGGCGGCGCGGGGCCTGGCCTTCGCGGACGAGGACGGTTCCATTGGTCGCCTTCAGGTCGCAGAGCATCACGTGCCAGCCCTCCAGCCGGACTTCGACGTGAGAGCGCGAAATGTCTCCGCCGGGGCTGGCGACCTGGACCAGCCGGGGCATCACCCCGCCCTGGACCCGGGAAACCGATGGCTGCCGGCCGATCACCAGCGACTGGTTAAGGTCCACCAGTTCTCCGGTGGAGATGCGCATCCGTCCCAGGCGGGGCCGGGCAACCTGGACGGCGTCCGGCAGCAGTGCAGCGCCGCAGGTGGCGCAGTGGGCGCTGGTCGGTGGATTCGCATGGTCCTGCGGGCAGACCCGGGCCAGGACCAGGGGTCCTGCAGCGGATGCGTCACTCACTGCTGCTGCAGGACGCGGGGACATTCCCGGCAGTTGGCTTTTTATGACCGTCTGCCCGTCGTGGTCTGTGTCGTAGTCACCGATCACGGCCTGCGGCGCCGGTTTCGCGGGGGCTCCCTCGCCGGCCGCAGGGACTGCTGCCAGCATCGGTGACAGGGCTGCCGGTGCTGGTGACAGGGCTGCTGGTACAGGTGACAGCGCTGTCGGTACAGGTGCTGCCGATGCGGGCAGGGGTGGCAGGGCTGCCGCCGGTGCCTGTTGGCTGTCCGTTCCGCCTGTCCGCCAGGGGACGGAATCGATGAGGCCGCCGGCAGCGGCCGGCGTGGAGGGTTTGCCGGATTCGCCGGCGGCAGGAACGTGCGGGGCAGCGGCCTCGGCTGCCGCCGGCACCTGGTCCATTCCCTCCTCCGGCGGGTTGCTTCCCTGCACGGAAGGCGCGGAGCCAGTGGCGTCTGCCGGTGGCTCCGCTTCCTCCACGATGTCAGCGTCGGGATCATCGCGCACTGCGGCGTCTTCAATAGTGCGTATAACGGTCCGCTCCCACAGGTGGTCGTAGGAGCTGGTCACGTCGCTGGCCGGGAGCGTGCCCTGATCGGAAGAGCTGCCCTCCGGCATTGCCGCGGCGTCCGATCCTGTGGCGCCGTGGGATGCTGCGCCGGCGGAACTTGTGGCGCCGTCGGATACTGCGCCGGCGGAACTTGTGGCGCCGTCGGATACTGCGCCGGCGGAACTTGTGGCGCCGTCGGATACTGCGCCGGCGGAACTTGTGACGCCGTCGGATACTGCGCCGGCGGATGCCGCCACGCCATCGGCTGCCCCGGATTCCTCGAAATCCTCGTCAATCACCGCGTAAACCGTCTCAGCCGAGGCGCCGTGCTCGGGTGCGGCGGTTAGCTCTGGAAGCTGTGCGGCTTCCCCTTGTTCCGCAGGTCCAGGCGCCGGCCGGGGCACCTGGTGAGTCCCGGCTTCCTGCTGAGGCTGGACTTCCTGCTCAGGCAGGACCGAAACGTCGTCGTCCAAGGCTTCAATGGCTACGGCTTCAACGGCTGCGGCACCGGTGGTGGCAGCGGCACCGTGAGTTCCGTGCTCTTCCGGAAGCAGCAGGGACTGCAGCAGCACCACGCCTTCGGTCAGCGGCAGCTCCGGGAGGCCGTCGTGCGCGGTGCCGCCGGCAGCCGGAATCGTCAGTTGGCACAGTCCGGGCAGGGCGAGGCGCCGTTCGGTCCAGGTGGTGACGTCCCGGCCGTTAAGCTCCACTACGCCGTCGGGCGACCGGACTGTCACGTCCAGGTCCCCGCGCAGGAACACGCGAAGGGGGCCGTTGAAGTCGAGGAGGCCGAACGAGGGGATGTTCGCGAGGGATCCCCCGTGACTGTTCGTCACTGCATGCAGTACCTCGTGCACCTCCGGTCGGGTTGCCAGCAGGTCCCAGAGTGCCGAAACCAGGGCGGGCGGGGTGTCCGGTCCCAGGAGGACGGCGGTGCGGGAGCGGATAATACCGAGCCAGCTCCCTGGAAGGTATCGGGTCCCGGGGATGTAACTAGTGGCTGCCATCGCCTGGGTCCCCGCTTTCGCTTGCAGGGGCGGCATCCGGCGCCGGCTGTGCAGATGGCGGGGCTGCTGGTGATTGGGCCGTCTGCTGGGACGGCTGCGACCGGGGCAGCGTCACTTCCTCCTCGGCTGCGTCCGGGCGCGGGGCTGTGGCGGCTGCACCGGCATCGTTCAGCACGTTTCGGGCGTCCACGACGATCGCGGTCACGTTGTCCCTGCCGCCGCTGCGGAGGGAGGCCTGGATCAGTTCATCCACGGCGTCCTGGGGATGGCCCACGGTGCTGAGGATCCGGAAGATATGCTCGTCCGTCAGCTCGCCGGTCAGCCCGTCGGAGCAGATGAGGATGCGGTCCCCCTCCTCCACCGGCAGAAGCCAGTAGTCCGCTTCCGTCTCGTCACCGGTACCCAGTGCCCGCGTCACCACATGCCGCCGCGGATGGACGGTGGCTTGCTCCGCGGTAATCTCCCCGGCGTCCACAAGCTCCTGGACCTCCGAGTGGTCCACGCTGATCTGTTCGAACCTTCCCTGGCTCAGGCGGTAAGTCCGGGAGTCCCCGATGTTCATGACCAGCCAGTAGGGCACGCCCATCTGCTCCACAATGACTGCACCGGCCAGGGTGGTGCCGGCCCGGGCGCCGGTGGCCTCGCGGATGGAGCTGTCCGCCCGGACCAGGTACTCCTGAAGGACGGCTGCCGTGACGCTCCGCTCGCCCGTGGCGAGCTGGGGAATCGCGGCGAGGGCGCGGACACACATTCCGCTGGCTATCTCGCCGGCTTCGTGGCCGCCCATCCCGTCCGCCACGGCGAACACAGGGTCAGAGGCGATGTAGGAATCCTCGTTCAGCTCGCGGCGGAGTCCCCGGTCCGTCCCGTAACCGACGCTCAGGCTTGGCCCCGCCCCCGGTTCGACGCTGGAGGGAACGCTTGCGGGTTGTTGGTTCATGCCTGTCCTAGGTAAAAAGTACGGTCTCCAAAGTGGACACTGGATCCCGGGGTAACAAATGCGGGGACTCCCGGCTGCAGTGGCGTGCGGTGGCCGTCGGGGGTGGTCACGGCGCTGCCGTTGGTCGAATTCCGGTCCGTCACCCAGATCCCGGCTCCGTCCGTCAGCAGATGGAGGTGGGTCTTGGAGATGGAGCGGCCGGGGTCGTCGACGGCGAGCAGCTGGGCCTGCTGCTCGCCCGCCTGGCCCACGGGGTTCCGGCCGACCAGCACGCTGCGGTCCAGCTGGAAGTCGCGGCCGTCGTCCAGCCGGATCCGAAGGACTGCGACCGGCGCAGGGGCGGCCGCTCCCGGGCGGACCTGGGTGCGGTCAACATCCTCGTCCGGATGGTGGAGCCGGGCCTGCGGTTCCGGAGCGTGAATTCCAGGGACCTGCTGCGGGGCCTGGGCCGGTGGGGTCTGGAACTGCGGGGCCTGGACCTGCGGAGCCTGGACCTGCGGGACACGGGCCTGCGGTGCCTGTGCCTGCTGTGCCTGGGGCGTTCCTGCAGGGCTGGACACCGGCACGTGCTGAACCGGGGTGTGGGCCGGCTGGGCATTAATCACCTTAGGCACGTTGGCACCGGCCACCGGCGATAAGACCTGCTGCACGGGCGGCAAATCCATGGGCGCGAAGCTGTAGGGTCCCTGGATTCCGCCGGTTGTGATCGGGTTCCGCCCGGCCTTGACGTCAAAGACCAGCGTCTTGGCTGCGGCATCGTGCCAGCCACGCAATGTGCCGTTTTTATCCCAGGTGTTGGAAATCACCACCAGCACGGCCCAGACCGCGCCCGCCAGCACCAGCGGGGCGAGGATCAGCAGGGCCGCCTCGAACCATGTGAAGACCACCACGAGGACCGCGGCGAGCAGCGCCAGGAGGATGCCTGCACCCGTGATCAAGCCACGCAGGAAAACGGCACCGGCACCGGGGGCGTAGCCGTCATTGTCGGCGCTGCGGATTCCCATGAGCAGGTTCCCCGGGGTTTTGCCCGTCCGGGCTTCCATGCCCATCACAGCCATCAGGTAGACAAAGGTGAGTCCCAGGCCAATGCTGCCGAACAGCACCAGGGACGCTGTGTCGTAGATGATGAACCCGCCGCTTCGGGTGCGCGTTATCCCGGCGAAGCCAAGGGCAAACGTCACCACCAGCACTGCCAGGGGCGGCAGCCAGTCAATGACGGCAGCGCCAAGCCGCTTGCCCGCCGCCGCCGGAACAAGCTGAAGATTCACTGCCATTCCCGTTCCTCCCCCTGGACCGGATCCCACCTGCACGATGGACCCGCCGGCGCTCCCCTGGCCCGTGCCCGCATTCACGGTGCACGGAGCCTGAAGCGCCCGGGGCCTTTCCACTACCGGGATAGTACCGGGAATCCCGGACGGGCGCGCGGCGGCAGGCGGTGCTTGCGGGTCCGCCACCGGCTCAGCCCTGCCGAGGCTGCGCGCTGCCCGGTTGGGCAGCGGCGCCCCGCAGGCAGTGCAAAAGGCGGCTCCGCCGCGGACCAGTTGCCGGCAGTGCGGGCAGCGCACGGTGTCACCTGTCACTGGTTCTGCGTCCCTGGATCCGGGATTCCTGGACCGGGGCTTCCGGTGTTGGAGATTCCGGTGACCCGGAGAGCGGAGCCGTGGTGTCCGGCGCCGGCACTTCGCCTGTGGCACTGCCGGAACGACGACTGCGGCCAGTTCCCTTGAGCAACGGCCGAACCGGCAGTGCCAGCCTCGTCCCGCGGAGGTTAAGGACATGCCGGGCGTCGGCGAGCAGTGAGCGGGGAGAGAACCTCGCCTGCTGCCGGCGCCAGAACCCCACGGTGGAGGTCATGTCCCTCAGCGAACCGTCAACAATGGTCCAGTATTCGCGGACCTCGTCCTCGCTGGGCTGGCCGGCGCCAAAGATCGATGCGTCGGCGCGCCGCGCGAGCATGGTGGTGGTACCGCCACTGGACGGGAATGCCTCGGCGAGCACGGCGGCGCTTTCGCGGCGCGTTGAACGGGTATCGACGGCGGCTCCCATGTCGGTGGCAAGGCTCACCACTTCATTCCAGCCTCCGCCAACCCGCTGCGCGGGGTCGCCGTCCCTGAAACGGGCCTTCCGTCGTCGTGATTTCATCAGGGCAATCAGCAATAGCGGCAAGGCGAGGATCGACAGCGGGATCAGGGCAATGCCCAGCACGCCCAGCAGGGCGCCCCAGAACAGCCAGGGGTTGTTCTTTTTCTGGTCCGCGTCCAGGGCATCGGGTGAGGAGTCCGGCGGCAGGTCAGCAGGTTCCTGCGGCGGTGGCGGCGGCTGCAGGACCTGGGGCTTGGGCTTGGACTTGTTCTCCGGGTCCGGCGGAATGGGGACGTTGTCCTTGGGCGGCGTGGGGTCGAAGCTGACCCAGCCCACGCGCTCAAACGCGACCTCTACCCAGGCGTGCACGTTCTTGCCGGTGATCTTGACCTCGCCCGCCCCGTTTTCGGGGCTGGTGGGATCAGGATAGAAGCCCATCACCACGCGGGACGGAATGCCCAGGTGGCGCAGCATCAGGGACATCGCCACGGCGTACTGTTCATCGTCGCCGAGCATCTGCTTTGCCGTCAGGAGGTTCCTGATCCGGGCCGAACCGTGGCCGGAGACGCTGGGCAGCTGGCCTTCACTGACCAGTCCGTTGCTGAAGGCGCCCGTCTTCTGGAAGTGGGCTTCGATCTGGCGGACGCTGTCAATGGCGGTGGGGGCATCTGCTGACAGGTCGTTGGCCTGCGATCCCACCACCGGCGGAACCTCGACGGCTTCCGGAAGGGACACCGGCGCGAAGTCGTACTGCGTCAGCTGCCCGTGTTCGAGCTTGACCGGATCGGACACCTGGACGCTGTACGTATCGCCCCGGGACAAGCCGTTGGTGGTGACGGCAGTATCGGTGCCGGAATTGAAGTAGAGGCCCTGGGCCGCCGCCGAACCGCTCCGGTCAAAACTGAGGCCGGTGGTTTTCCGGCCGCCGGGAACGAAGAAGCCCTGGTAGTCCTCGATGGTGATGCCGATGGAGTAGTCGTTGGTGGGAACCCCGGCGGAGGTGTCAGCGAGGGTGTTGATGGACTGGGTGTCCCCCACCTTGCTGAAGTTGCCGGAGCCGTTGGGGTCCATGGTGTAGTTGGTGCCGTTGAAGGCGTCCAGGGCGCCCAGCCTTACCCGGGCGTCGCGCGGAAGGCCCTTGACCACAAACAGGGTGTCATCCTTCTTGTCCTTGACGAACGTCCGGAAGCTTGCGAGGGGGGTGATGTAGTCCTTGGGATCGAACGGCGGGACCACAACGTTCCGGAGGACCTTCCGGTCTCCCCCGGCGGTCACCAGCGGGGCGGACAGCGCGGTGACGGCCACGCTGACGGCGATGACGCCTGCTGCCATACCCAGCCTGCGGATTTTGGCCCGCCGGACCGTGGCGGAATCCGCCTGCGGGTTGTTGACCGCGACTTTCCCGGACGTGTTTCTCCGCAGGGCATCCCGCCGGAACGTTGCCCACGCGATGCCCAGGACCGTGAGGCCAATCCCACGCTCGAGCGTGAGGAATGCTGCGTTCGTGCTGAAGGCGATGCCCGTCACGAAGAGGACCAGTACCGGGATCAGCGGGAGGTAGGGGGTCCTGGCCCGCCAGGTGAGGACGGCTGCCACGAGTCCGGTAACCAGGGAACCCAGGAACGGGACAATGAGGACACCACCCGCTGTTCCCACCGGGACGCCCACGGTCAGCATGTCCTTCCAGGCGAACACGATGCCCAAAAGCAGGGTTCGGAGCGAGTCCAGGGTGGGGACAAAGCCGGCGATGGCCGAGTCGGGCACCGCCAGCAACGTCCCGAAGACGAGGTAGGCGCCGAGGGCAAGGGCGGTGGTGATGAGCAGGCCAAGGCGCAGGTGCGCGTTGAGGACGCCGATGGCCAGGCCCAGGATGATGCCGCCGAATCCCGACAGGAGATAGTAAGGATCGCCGCCGAAGCTGAGTCCGAACCCGAGCAGGCCCAGCCCCAGGAGGGCGGTCAGGGCGCCGGCGTCGAGCAGGAAATGCCAGAGCGGCTGGCCGTCTGCAAAGGCTGATTCCGGCGCGTTGCGCGATGGCTGCCGCGCGGACGGGGTGCGTGGGCGCAGGCCTGGTGCCGGGGTCATGCTGCCGCCTTCCGCAGGACCATGCCGAGATCGTCGAGGTCGCCCAGGGTGAGCACTGTCAGGTCGGCGATGTTGGCCCTGCTGGATGCCGCGCCGGCCTCGACGCGGACGGCGAGGCTGCGGACCCCCGGCGGGACGGACGCGGCGGCGGACCGGAGCTGGGTGGCGGTGATGTTGCTGCCCACAACAAAGAAGACCACGGAGGCGTTGGGAACGGTGTCGGCCAGCGTCCTGGCGAGATCGACGGCGGTGCGGCGCATCGGTGCCCCGACGATCCTGGTCATGTCATCGAGCATGGTCCGGCCGGTTTCGCAGCGCAGCGGGCCTTTCTGGGTGAGGACGTCCAGCTCGCGCTGCTCGCGGATTGCCTGGCGTCCAATGGAGGCCGCCGCGGAAATGGCCATCTCGAACTCCGCCTCCGACGCGTATTCGTCAGTGTTGATGGACAGCGAGACGGCAAGGTGCGCGCGGCGGGTCTCTTCGAACTGGCGGACCATCAGCGTGTTGGTCCGTGCGGTTGTTTTCCAGTGGATGTGCCTCCTGTCATCGCCGGGGACATAGTCCCGCAGCGCGTGGAAGGACACATCGGCGCTGGAAAGTTCGGTGGTGGGCATGCCTTCCAGGTCCCGGATGAAACCGGCGGCGGAGCCGGCGAGGGCCACGGTGCGGGGGTGGACAAAGAGGTCTTCCGGTTCGGTCCACAGGACCTGCCGGCGCAGGAGGTGCAGTGGGTCCGCCCGCACCGAGCGCACGGGCCCGACGACGATCACGGCGCGGCGTGCGGTGGGAATGGTGAAGAGGTCCTCATGGACCTGCTGCGGCTTCATGCGGGGCAGGTGGAAGACGGCCGTGACGCCGCCCACCGGCAGCTCCACCGCTGCGGGCAGCAGCGGGCGGTTGGAGGTGTTGGTAACCGCGATGCTGCCCACGGCGCTGTCGCCCACGGCAACGCGGGTCCGGGCGAGGTCCAGGACCACGCCGTAGGTGGACCGGCCGAGGATGAATCCCACAGCGATGACGAACATCACAAAGGCTGCGACCGCTGCTGCTTTTGCTTCCTGCCATCCGTAGGCCTGCCCGGCTGTCCAGAGCAGGACGGCGGCGGCCAGGACTGAGCAGCCCAGAACACTGACCACCGAAAGTACAGGCCAGGCGTACTTCAGCCAGGCCGCGCGGACAGCACGCCAGGCCGGCGCCAGGGCGAGTCCTGCAGTTGTGCTGGCCTCGCCCCAGACGGACGAGGGGTGCAGGGCCTTGGGGTAGCCGTTCCTGGGGAAGGGGTGCTTGAGACGCGCCGCGAGCCGGGTCAACGGGGTGCCGCTGGACATATGTGTGCCTTCGTTGTTGCGCTGGGTTGGGTTGTGCCGGGTTGGGGCTGCGGCGTCAGGCGTTGGTTCGCTGCTGCGGAGCAGTGACGTCCGCCAGGATGCGGGTCAGGACGGCCTCTGCAGTGGCTCCGGAGAACTCGGCTTCCGGGTCCATCACAAAGCGGTGGGTCCACACCACCGGTGCAAGTTCCTTGACGTCGTCGGGAAGGACAAAGTTGCGTCCCTGGGCTGCTGCCCACACCTTTGCGGCCCGGACCATGGCCAGCGCGCCCCGCACCGAGACTCCGAGCCGGGTTTCCGGCGCGCTGCGGGTCTCTTCGCAGAGCCGGGAAATGTATTCGAGGACCGCTGTGTCCACGTGCGCCGTCGCGGCCAGGTCCGCCATATCCGCGATTGCCTGCGTGGTGATGACGGCCGAAAGCTCCTTGGACCGGTCCTTCAGGTTGGATCCGCCCAGGAGCCGGACGGTGGAGGCGTGGTCCGGGTAGCCGATGGAGGTCTTGATCAGGAAGCGGTCCAGCTGTGCTTCCGGCAAACGGTAGGTGCCTGCCTGTTCGATGGGGTTCTGCGTAGCCATCACCATAAACGGGCGGCCGGCGGAGTAGGTGACGCCGTCCACGGTGACCCGGGATTCCTCCATGACCTCCAGGAGTGCCGACTGGGTTTTGGGCGAAGCGCGGTTGATTTCGTCGGCCAGGACGATGTTGTTGAAGATCGGGCCCTTGTGGAACTCGAACTTCTGCGTCTTCTGGTCATAGATGGTCACGCCGGTGACGTCCGAGGGCAGCAGGTCCGGGGTGAACTGGATGCGGTTGTTGGAGCCCTGCACCGTGGCGGCCAGGGCCCGGGCGAGGGAGGTCTTGCCGGTGCCCGGCGCGTCCTCGAACAGGACGTGCCCCTCGGCAAGCATGGCGGTGAAGGTCAGCCGGATGACGTGTTCCTTGCCCAGCACAGCCTGGCTGACATTGGCAACAAGCTTCTCAAAGGTGCCTGCAAACCATTCGGCCTGCTCGGTGGTCATGGTCATGAAGTAAGTCCTTTTCAGTCTTGGTGGTGCTCGAAGTGGATCGGTATGCCTAGCGTTGCGGCATGCCTGCGGGCGGACCCTGGCCGTCCCGGTTGGTGGTGTCGTGCCGGACATAGTTACCGGCGGCAGGGCCGGTGGTCAGGTGGTACCAGATGCCCGAGGGGTTCTCGGACGTCTTGTACCAGACCACGTAGAAGTCAGATTGCGATGGCGTGTTCTCCGGCAGCCACTTGCCGCCGCCGACGCAGGACGACGGGTTGCCCGCCCGGAAGCTGTCGACGCCGTAACCGGGCTCGGTGCAGCTGCGCACCGGTGTTGCCGTGATGGTCCATGACGTGGGGACGGGGGGCGGTGGTTCTGCCCCGCTGCGGGAGGTATCGCTGCCAATGCGACCGGCCTGGCCGCCACTGACAGCGCGGACCTCAAGCTTGTGGGTCTCACTGAAGCCCACACTCTTGGAGAAGGAGCGCTGCTCGGTGTTTTGCCACGGTCCGTTGTCCAGGCTGTACTGGTACCCCGTTACGGCGCGGCCGTTGCCGTCCGGCTGGTTCCAGGTCCAGGACACCGTTTTGTCTCCAACGCCGCTGCTGTTGCTGCCGGTGACATTGGGAGCGAAGGCGAGGCCATATGGATTGACGGAGTTGGACGGAGCGCTTGCGTCACCTGCAGCAGAACTGCGGGAAGAAACCGCCCAGACCACAACCGCTGTATTCGTTCCATTTTGGGCGGGCACCACGCCTCCACCGGCAGGAATGCTGCCGGTTCCACCCCCTGACGTCAGGCTGTAGCGATAGGAAATTTCGTCGGCGGTGGAGCCGTTCCGCTGCGCATCCGTTAGTTGGGGGAAGCGCACATCGATCTTGCCGCCATTGCCGTTTGTTTCCACCAGTGATGCCGTGGGAGCGGCCACGGTTCCGGGCTTGCCTACGGCGCGGATGGCCGCCGACTGCGCGCTGGTCCCGCTGGTTCCGGCCTTGTTGGTGGCGGACACCGTGAAGGTGTAGTTGGCCTCGGAGTTGTCCACCGTGACGTTTTGCGAGGTGCCGGCGACCTGCTGGCTGGACACCACCGCGCCGCCGCGGAGGGTGGTGAGGGTGTAGGCCGAGACGGCGTCGCCGTTGTTGTTTGGCGCCGCCCAGGTGACCTTCAGCTGGCTTTGCGCTCCAAGGGAACCTGCCTGGGACGCCGTGGGGGCTCCAGGCGTTGCCGGCACGCCGGCCGGCACTTCGGCAGCCGAGTACGGGCTCCACTCGGAGGGCTCCTTGGCATCGTTGCGCGCCAGGACCCGGACTTTGTAGGAGACGCCGTTCTGCAGGCCCTTCCAGACGTAGCTGACAGCGGTCAGGTTCTGGATCTGGGCATTCTGGCCGGCCGGCGGCGGAGAGATCTCCAGGTCGTAGGACTTGACCGGTGATCCCTTGCTGGCCGGCGCGGTCCAGTTGACGGACAGTTCCTTGTCGCCGAACTTCAGCGACGGCGCAAGGGGGGTATCCGGCTTCACGTCCGGACGCACCTCTGCTGAGGCGGGTGAACGGTCGGATTCGCCGAACTCATTGGTGGCCGTCACCTGGAAGTGGTACTTGGTGTTGTTCACCAAGCCGTTGAGGGTGCAGGTGTTGGCCGGGCAGTCCTGCTGGAACCCGCCCTCGCCGTACACCGTGTACTTGGTAATGGGTGAGCCGCGGTCCGCCGGCGCCGTCCAGGTGAGAAGCGCCGTCTGGTCCCCCACGCTTTGCGCCTGCGCGGTGGCCGGGGCCTGCGGCTTATCCTTGACGGTGAGCCGGATGCGGGCCGTGGCCTGCCGGGACGGGTCTTCCGTTTTGTCGGCCACCGTGTAGGACACCACCATGGTTCCTGTGAAACCGGGTGCGGGGGTCACGGTCACCGAATCACCGTTCACCTCAACGTTGCCGCTGCCCGTTTCGGCGCCGGCCGCGATGATCTTCAGCGCGGTCTCCGGGAACGGGTTTGCGTCGTTGGCCAGGACGTTGACCGTCACGGGCTTGCCGGCCGCCGCATTGGGTTCCAGGTCGTCGTTGGCCACCGGCTTGGCCCGGTTCGAAGCGGTCACCGCCAGCTGGTACGTTGCGGTGGCTTCGAGGCCGCGCGGGTCCCTGGCCTTGACCTGGAGGGCAGCGGTGGTTCCGGTGCCGCTGGAATCGGCAGCCGAGACCTTCAGGTTTTTGCCGTCCACACTGGCGTTGAATCCGGCGGGCGAACCGCCCACCAGTTCGTACTTCATCTTCCCGACGTCGTCGCCGTCCGGGTCCGAGGTCAGCTTGCCCAGGTCAATGCTGGCGGAGTCGCCCTTGGGGACGTCCACGCTGGCGCCCAGCAGTTCCGGCGGGTTGTTTTTGTTGGGATCGGGCAGCACCTTGGTGCGGATGCTGAGCGTGGACTTCAGCCCGGCAGGATCATCCGGTCCGGTTCCGTCCGTCACCTCAAAGGTTAGTGAACCCGGGCCCACGTAGTCGGTGCCGGCCGTGTACTTCAGGCCCGTGCCGTCACCGGTCACCGGGTCACCGCCGCCCGCCCCGATGAGTTTGATCCGGTCAGCCTGGGTCAGTCGCGGAGAGCGGCCTTCCCGGACCTTGACCCATTCGTCGAGGTCAACGTCCACGGACTGGCCGGCGACAACCTCGATGACCTCGTCCTTGGCCAGGGTGGGAACCTGCTGGCCGAGGCCCGGTACCCAGATGACTGCCGTCGACTGCTGGCCGTCCACATCCTCGACTGTGTACGGAATGAGCTGTGGCTGCTCGGTGAGGTCCACGATCATGGTGCCTTCGGCGCCGGGCCGGGCAGTGGTGGCTTCGGTGCTGATCTTGAGGTTCTCGCCCACGCCGTCGGGGTCCTCATCGTTTTTCAGGACCGGGACGTCGACGGCGGTCCTCCCCATCGTCTGGGCTGATGTCACCCTGTCGTCCCTGGCGATGGGAGCCTTCAGGGGCACGTCGTTGTCCACCACAACACGGATGGTGGCCTGCGCGGAGGCATCCCTGTCGTCGGCGATGGAATAGCGGACGTTGACGGTTCCGGCTTCACCCGGCGCCAGCAGGATGATCCGGCCGCTGGCCTTGCTCACCGTGGCCTGAAGTGCCGGATCAGCTTCGATACCGTCAGTCAGGATGCGGATGAGGTCGCCGTCAGGGTCAGTGTCGTTTCCGGTGGCGTCGACGGCGATCTGCCGGCCGGGCCGGACCCGCACCTCGTCGTCGACGGGAGTTGGTTTCTGGTTGATCTCGCCGCGGGGCGCGATGCCGACAGTGACTGTTCCGGTATTAACGGCGCCTTGCCGGTCCACCACTTTGTACCGGAACGTGTCCGTGCCGGCACCGTCACCGGCGGCGGTGAAGTCGATGAAATTGCTGCCGACGGTCGCCGTGCCCATGGCCGGAGTGCTGTCGATCCCGGTCAGCTGCACCGAGTCGCCGTCGGGGTCAATACCGTCCAGCGGGACGGGAATCCGGACAGTGCCGGCGGCCACCACACGGGCAGTGAGGTTGCGCGGCTGGGGGCGCGAGTTCTCGGCGCCTTCCAGCGGCAGGATATGGATGGTCACGGCGGCGGCGCTCTTTTGGCCCTGCGGGTCCACTGCGTTGTAGATGGCCCGGACCGTCTTGGGCTGGCTGCCGGCAATAAAACGAAGGGTGTTCTCCGAGACGAAGCTTTTCCCGTCCGCCGGGTCCACACCCTGCGGCAGGACCGGGTCCACGGTCAGTTCCTGGCCCTGCGGATGGGTGTCGTTGTCCAGCACAGGGATGGTCACGACGTCGTTGACGCGGACGTTCACCTCGTCCGGCTTCGGCTGGGGTGCTTCCACCACGGCTGGCGCCGGAACCGGCACCACGGAGACGCTGCCGGTGGCCGACTTTTTTCCGTTGGACATCGTGTATTCGAAGAGAATCGGGTCCTTGGTTCCCAGGATGTCGGTGATGCGCAGGACGCTGTGGTTGATCACGCTGACGGACGCCGTCGAATTTTCCGGCAGCTTCACGGACTG
Organism: Arthrobacter sp. Alg241-R88; assembly: GCF_900537115.1. Lineage (GTDB taxonomy): Bacteria > Actinomycetota > Actinomycetes > Actinomycetales > Micrococcaceae > Arthrobacter. The sequence continues at coordinate 242,390 of NZ_UNRG01000003.1, read as the reverse complement.
CAGGACCAGCACACCGCCGGAAGGATCCGAGTCGTTCGCCAACGGATCCAGCAGCACGCTGCCGCCCGTGGGCATCAGCGCGACGTCGTGGACGGCAACCGGGTTGCCCGTATCGTCACCGGATTCCACGTCGACGCGGATCAGGCCCTGGCTGCTTTGCGGACCGTTGCTGGCGATATACGTGAGATAGACCGGACCGGGGGTGGTGCTGCGGAACGTAAAGGTGCCGCCGTCGGTGACAGGGCCCAGTTCCGCGGGGCCGTTGGCTTCCACCTGGGCAAGCCGGAGTGCACCTCCGTTGGGGTCCACGTCATTTTTCAGCGGCGCGATGACCAGGTCCTGGCCCACCACGGCGGTGACGTGGTCGGCGTTGACTACCGGTGCCAGTGCTCCGGGCGGCTGGACGTTGACCACGACTTTTCCGCTGACGGTGGCGCGGCCGTCCCAGATGGTGACTTCCACGTTCTTTTTCCCGGCTGTTGCGCCGGAGTCCTGGAAGGTGAGCAGGCCGTCGCGGCGGACCTTCACCTGGTCCTGCTCGTTGTCAGCCTTGGCATCGAGGAGGACCAGGTCATCGCCGTCGGGGTCGATCCAGTCCGTGAGGATGTTCTGGCTGACGGTTTTGCCCTGCTCCACGAGCATGGTGGTTGAGTCGCCGCGCTTAAACTGCGGCGGCTTGTTCTCCTCCGGAGCCATCACGCTGAGGGTCACCTGGCCGGCGGCGGAGAGGCCGCGGCCGTCCGAGGCGTTGTAGCTGAACGTCTCGGTCCCTGGCTTGGCATCGGCAGGTACCGAGACCTGGAAGGCAGTGCCGCCGTAGATGCTTTCCAGAGATCCGGTTTGGGGACCGGAGCCTGCTATGGCTGCGGTAAGGACGTCGCCGTCCGGGTCGGAATCGTTGTCCAGCACACTGAGGATGGTGGTTCGTCCGGGACGCACGCCGACGGCGTCGGGCTTGGTTTCCGGCGGACGGTTGGGCTTGGTGCGGTCCGGCAGGACGTTGATGGTGTTGTTGTCCGCCGATTCCTGGTCCTGCTCGTCGGACTCGTTCTTGGGCGGGACAACGTCGTCCCAGTTGTTAACCAACTGCATGTTCTGGTTGACCAGCCACACGTTGCCCGAGTTCACATCGTTCAGGACCACCAGGTCCCGGTTCACCCGGAAAACATACGACGGCGAAGCACTCGCCTTGGGCACGTCCACATTCTTGTCATCCGCGTCGTTCGTGCAATCACGGACGTACTTGTTGGCACCGGACCAGGCAGCATGGACACACCCGCCCAGCTGGACGGGCGCGGCCGGGACGCCTTCACCGTCGAACGCCACCGTTTTTGCCGTGCCGCCGTCGAGGGGCTGCTTCAGCAACGCCTTCTGCGTGGAAATCGCGACAAAATCACTGGTGGGACCGCCCTGCTGCAGTTTTGCCTCGCGGGCGTTATCCAGCTGCAGCCGCTTGCCGCCCGGCAGCAACAACTTCCCCGCGGCCGCGTCCAGGACAACCGGTTTGTCCCCCACCACGGTCAGCTGCAGGTCGCCCGCACCCTTTAGCTCCCCCCAGGTTTCGGACTCTGACGACGTGACTTCACCGTTTGCGTTAACACCGGTGACCGTCACCACCCCGGACTTCGGATCCGCCGAGTAGATCCGGTCATCCTCCCCCACAGCCGAAACCGTACCTTCGGAGCCCACCAGCACCGGCTCGGTGGCCTCCTCGTCAAAACCGTTGACCGTGGACGGCGACACCGCCCACACCTTGCCCGATGCCGCGTCCGTCACCGAAATTACCTCTGAGCCGAAACTGACATCGGCCGCCCCCGGCAACTGCTTGTCCCCACCCAGGCGCATATTCGCAGGCGACACCTGGTTCAACGTCGAACCGCTCTCGTCATCCACAAACACGTCCCCGGCATCCTGCAGGATGTCGAAGGTGGTGGACGCGGGTGTCACGGCACCGTCCAGGACCCGGGACGGGTAGTTCAGCCGGCCCACGGCATTCTTGGACTTGGAGACTACCCAGACGCCGCCGTCGTTCAACTCCACCTCGGTAGTCTTAAACCCCGGGTACAGGACCGCACCTGTCACCAGGACGGCAACGGCGGCACTGAAGGCAGTGCCGGTGACGACTTTTTTGTGGCGCCTCTTGAGACCCAGCTTCCCCAGCATCGTTGTCACAGCTTTTCTATTTCCCTGAAGTTTGTGGCGGCCCCCCGGCCGAACCGTCCAGCGACCCGGTACCGGGCTCCCTGTTCCCGCGCTAGCCTACCCAAGCGTGGCCGGGGCCGCGATGGGCAGCGCTCCCCCAGAGCCTCACCTGCGGCGATGTCCGTGATCAGCATTGCGGGATCCCGTGGCCCTCGGGCTCACCCAAGGTGGTGTTGCCCACCTGGACGGTGCGGCCCACGTATCGGCCGTCGGGATGGGAATTGATGCGGTACCACTTGTACGTACCGCGGGCGTCGGGCACTGTACGCCACATGTAGCAGTTGACTGTAAAAGCCGGACCTGAGCCGTAGATCCAGGGATAGTCGCGGATAACACCGTCGCAGGTATGTTCCGCGCCCGTCGGCGACCTCCATGAAGTTTGGCCTGAGGCAGCCGCGTCCGTGCACGTGCGGTACCCAACGATCGAGTTGTCCCAATTAGTCTTGGCCGGCCCGGATCTGGCAGTCGCTCCGGCAACGGCTCCGCCGGTACCCATGGAGTTCACGGTCTGCACCTGGATGGAGTGAGGCTCGTCGAAGCCGCCTGTGTTCACCGTCCGGCTTCCCGACGCCGCGACCCTTTCCCAGCCCCGGCCGTCAATGTTGATCTGTGTATAGGCGACGTCGTTCGTCGCCGTCGATGGCGAGGTCCAACTGAAGGACAATGACTTCTGGTTCTGTCCGCCGTCCTGGCCCGAGGCGGAGGGCGTGCCCGGCGAACCGTATGGCGTGGCGTTGGCGGGGGCGCTGGCGTTTGAACTTGGCGCCACGCTGGAGTTGGCCACCACAGTGATGGAGGTGGCCGTACCGTTCGTGAAACCACCCACAGTCTGCCCGGGCCGGATGGGACCGCTCTGACCGGTGCTGGCGTTGTAGGTGTAGCTGACCTCGCCATACGCCGAACCGTTGCGTTCAGCCGCTGTAAGTTCCTTGAAGTTGATGGTCAGCTGGCGCCCAGCCCCTGCAGTATCCGCAGCGGTGGCACTCACGCCTGAAACCTGGCCCAGCTTGCCGGTGGCTCGCCGGGGCGCGGAATTGGGGCTGACAGCCCCCTTGCCTGCCTTATTCTCGGCCTGGACCGTGAACGTGTACTCGGCTTCGGAGTTGTTAGCCGTGAAGTTGGCCGTGCGCACGGTGCCCGCGATGGTCTGGGTCTGCGGCGCCCCGCCGCCACCGGCCATAGTGACGTAGTAGTTCCTGATTGCGTCCCCGTTGGTATCGGGTTCGGTCCAGTTCACACGCAACTGGTTGGTGGTCCCGACGGAGGAGGCCACGGCTGAGGTCGGCGCTGCCGGTGCAGCCGGCACCCCGGCCGGGTTATCTTCGGAGGAGTAAATCCCCCAGTCGGACGCGCCCAGTTCGTTGACTGCCTGGGCGCGCACCTTGTAGCGGACGCCGTTTGTCAGGCCGGGCCAGGTGTACGTCAGGCCGGTCACGCCGTTCTTCACGGCGACGCCGTTGGCAGGCGGCGGCGAGATCTCCAGGTTGTAGCTCTTGACGGCAGAGCCCTCGGTCCTGGCAGGTGCCCAGTTAATGACCATGTTGGTGTCGCCGGCCTGCACCATGGGCGCCTCGGGCGGGGACGGCTTTTCGTCGGGACGGATTTCGTTCGACTGCGCAGACGGCGGGGAGTCGCCCACCTCGTTGGTGGCAATCACCGTGAAGACATACTTCACATCGTTGGTGAGCCCGCTGAGCGTGCAGGTGGTGGTGGCGCACTTTTGCTCGAAACCATTGTTGGACCGGACCGTGTATCCGGTGATCGTTGCTCCGTTATCCGACGGCGGGGCCCACTTGAGCACCGCAGTCCGGCTGCGCACATCTGTGGCGGTGGGAGCCGAGGGCGCATCCGGCTTGTCCCGGACCGTGATCCTGACGCGGCCGTTCGCCTGGCGGGAGGGATCGTCAGTTTTGTCCGAGACGGTGTAGCGGAGCACCAAAACACCCTTGAATCCATCGGCGGGCGTCACCGTGACGGAATCTCCGCTACTGACCGGCTGCCCGGCGGCGGAGCCCGTTTCGACACTGACCGAGACGATCTTCAGCGGGGTGTCGCTGAAGGGGTTGAAGTCGTTGGCAAGGACGTTGATCGTCTCGGCCCGGCCCGCGTTTGCCTTGTCGACAGTGTCTTCACTGGCTGTGGGGAGCGGCCTGTTGGAGGCCACAACCGTGGCCGTTACCGAAGCCTTGACCGGTTCCGAGCGGCCGTCCGTGACCTTCAGCGGGATGCTCCCCTTACGGCCTGCGGACAAGCCCGCTGCGGCACTGACTTTGAGCGTCTGCCCCTCAATGGATGCGGTAAAACCTTCGGGCGTGGTCCCGTCCAACTCGAATGTGAGCTTCTCCTGGTCTCCGGCGTCCACGTCCTTCGCCAGGTTGCCCAGTTCCAGGCTGGCCGTTTCGGCCTTCGGCACCTCAAGGTCGGCTCCGCTGAATGTGGGCTCATGGTTTGCTGCCGGGTCCGGGATGACCCGGGTAATGATGGTCAGGGTGGATTTCAGGCCCTGCGGATCTTCCGGGCCGGACCCGTCCGTCACTTCGAACGTCACGGAGCCCGGGCCCACGTAGTCCTTGAGCGCCGCGTAGCGCAGGGCGTCGCCGTTTCCGGCGATGACGTCCAGGGTGTCAGCGCCCTGGACGCGGACCTTGTCCGCCTGCGTGATCCGGGGTGAACGCCCTTCGCGGACCTTGACGTACTCACTGAGGTCGAGGTTGATTTCCTTGCCGGCCATCACTTCCACAGCGTCGGTACGGGCCAGGCTGGGGTGCTGTTCACCTTGGCCGGGCACCCAGATGACAGCCGTGGCGCTCTGTCCGTCAACGTCGGTGACGGTATACGGGACCAACTGGTCTCCCGGCGCCAGGCTGACCACAACGTTGCCGTCGCCGCCCAGGCGCGCATTCGGGTTGCCGTCCGGCAGGCTGATTTTGAGATCCGCGGCCACGCCGTCGGGGTCCGAATCGTTCTTCAGGACCGGCACGTCAACGGCGGACTTGCCCAGCGTCTCAGCTGGAGTGATGACATCGTCCTTTGCCAGCGGAGCTTTGAGGGCGGCGTCGGGGCTGACCCTGACACGGATCACTGCACCGCCCTGGGCTTTTTTGTCGTCCTGGATCTTGTAAGTGACGTTCTGATTGCCGGCGGTGCCGGGAGCCGTGAGCACTACCCTGCCGTCAGCAGTCCCGACGCCGAGTTCGGCCGGGGCTTCGAGAGCGTTGGAGACGAGCCCGATGGGGTCGCCGTCGGGGTCTGAATCGTTGGTGAGTGCGTCGACGGCGATCTTGCGTCCGGGGCGGACGTCAACGGAATCGTCCACGGCGATGGGTTTCTGGTTGTTGGCTTCGGGAGGTGCGATTCCCACAATCACCGTGCCGGTGTTCTCGGCGCCGATCCGGTCCCGGACGCGGTATGTGAAGGTATCTGTCCCGGCCGCCGTGCCCGTGGCGGTGAATTCGAGGTAGCCGTCCTTCGCCACGGCCGTGCCCATGGCGGGGGCTTTGTCCACCCCGATCAGCTGCACGGAATCGCCGTCCGAATCGATGCCGTCCAACGGCACCGGGATCCGGACCACCATTCCGGAGACCACACGGGCGGTGAGGTTCTTCGGCTCCGGACGGGTGTTCCGCTCGTCGTCGCGGGCGCTAATGCGGATGGTCACCTGTTGTGAATCCGACTGGCCGGATTCATTGGTGACCTTGTAAATCGCGTAGACGGTCTTGGGCACGTCTCCGGCGATGAAGCGCAACGTGTCCCCGGACTGGAACATCCGTCCGTCGGCTTCGTCGGGCTTCTGTGCCAACGCCGGATCAAGCGCGAGCTTTCCGCCGTTGGGGTCGGAGTCGTTCTCGAGGACAGGGATGGTCACCACGTCGCCCACCCGGACCGACGCTTCATCCGGTTTCGCTTGCGGAGCCTGGAGCTTTGCCGGGGCCGGCACCACCAGGACTGCGATATCGCCGCTGGCCGAGGACCTGCCGTTCGAGATTGTGTACTTTACGTTAAGTTGGCCCTGAGCGCGCACGTCGGTAATCCTGATCACGGAGTGGTCCAGCACCGAAACACTGACCGGCAACCCGTCAGCAGCAGTGACGGACTGCACCACCAGCACGCCACCGGAGGGGTCGGAGTCGTTGCCGAGGACGTCCACCAGTACGGTTCCGCCGCTGGGCAGCAGTGCTACGTCGCGCACCGCCACGGGGGCGCTGTCCCCGTCCCCGGAGACCACGTCCACCCGGACCAGCTGCTGCGCGCTGGCGGGGCCGTTGGTCACAAGGTAGGACACATAGTGCGTGCCCACGGATGCGGAGTTGAAGGTGAAGGTCTGCTGGTCCGCCCCCATGGTGGCTGTGGAGTTGCCATCCGGGGTGACTTGGGCGAGGCGGAGCGCACCCCCTTGCGGGTCCGAGTCGTTCTTCAGTGGTGCAATCACCGTGTTGACGCCTGCGAGGGCCACCACGTGGTCCGCATTGGCGACCGGCGGCAAATCGCCGGGGCCGCGCACGTCTATGGTCACTTTGCCTTCCGTGGTGGATTCGCCGTCGGAAACTGTGATGGTGACCACCTTGCGGCCGGGCTCTGTGCCGGCGTCCTGGAAGGTGAGCAGTCCGTCGGGCCGGACTTTGACCTGGTCCCGGGGGTCGCTGCCCGTAGCGGCGACTACATACAGATCGTCGCCGTCGGGATCGATCCAATCGGTGAGGATGTTCTGAGTGACACTTTTGCCGGCCTGCACCACCAGGGTGGTGTTGCGGTTGGGCTTCTGCCGCGGAGCTGAATTCTCCCCCGGCGGCACAATATTGAGCGTGACGTCGGAGGAAGCGCTGAGGCCCCGGCCGTCGTCCACCGTGTATTTGAAGGTCTCGGAACCCGTCCTGTCCGCAGGCACTGTTACTTGGAAGCCGGTGGAGCCGTAGATCGGAGCCAGCAACCCCGAGTTGATGGGCTCGGCGCGGACGGTCAGGATGTCGCCGTCCGCGTCGGTGTCGTTGTCCAGCACAGGCAGGATCACCGTCCTTCCGGCGCGAACGCCGAAAGTGTCCGGGTTCGCCACCGGAGGAGTATTGGGTTTGGTGCGGTCCGGCAGCACCGTCTGCTGGACTTCGTCGGCGGAGTCCTTGTCTGCGTCATCCGAGGTTTCCTTGGGCGGGATGACGTCGTCCCAGTTGTTGACCAGCTGCATGTTCTGGTTCACCAGCCAGACATTGCCCGAGTTCACATCGTTCAGGACCACCAGGTCCCGGTTCACCCGGAAAACATACGACGGCGAAGCACTCGCCTTGGGCACGTCCACATTCTTGTCATCCGCGTCGTTCGTGCAATCACGGACGTACTTGTTGGCACCGGACCAGGCCGCGTGGACACACCCGCCCAGCTGGACGGGCGCGGCCGGGACGCCTTCACCGTCGAACGCCACCGTTTTTGCCGTGCCGCCGTCGAGGGGCTGCTTCAGCAACGCCTTCTGCGTGGAAATCGCGACAAAATCACTGGTGGGACCGCCCTGCTGCAGTTTTGCCTCGCGGGCGTTGTCCAGCTGCAGGCGCTTGCCGCCCGGCAGCAACAACTTCCCCGCCGCCGCATCCAGGACAACCGGCCTGTCCCCCACCACGGTCAGCTGCAGGTCACCCGCGCCCTTCAGCTCCCCCCAGGTTTCGGATTCCGAGGTGACCTCACCATTGGCGTCCACCCCGGTGACCGTCACCACGCCTGACTTCGGATCGGCCGAGTAGATTCGGTCATCCTCCCCCACTGCCGAAACAATGCCCTCGGAGCCCACCAGCACCGGCTCGGTGGCTTCCTCGTCAAAACCGTTGACCGTGGACGGCGACACCGCCCACACCTTGCCCGATGCCGCGTCCGTCACCGCAATAACCTCGGAACCGAAACTCACATCAGCCGCGCCAGGGAGCTGCTTGTCCCCGCCCAGGCGCATGTTCGCCGGCGACACCTGGTTCAGGGTCGAACCGGCCTCGTCATCCACAAACACATCCCCGGCATCCTGCAGGATGTCAAACGTCGTGGACGCCGGCGTCACCGCACCATCCAGGACTCGGGACGGGTAATTCAGCCGGCCCACCGCATTCTTGGACTTCGAGACCACCCAGACGCCGCCGTCGTTCAACTCCACCTCGGTAGTCTTCAACCCGGGATAGACCACCGCCCCAACCACCAGCACGGCGAGAGCCAGCCCGAGGGCGGTACCGCTGAAAAGACGCGATTGCAGGAGCGGACGGCGAGGTGCCAGCGTGATTGAGGCGCGTTTTGAACGCGCTCGTCCGCGAAAATTCATGGAACGGTTCCCCCAGGTAGACCCCGGCAACGGCCGGCTTCCGGCATTCACAGCCGGGCACAACAAATATAACGGCAAAAACCAACAAATGGATAAATGTGTGCCGCTAGTCCAGGACCAACCCTTTGCCAAGCCCGCGGGTGAGACGCACCGGCCGGATCTCGCCGAAACCACGGACGTTCTCGGGCGGCTGCGGCACCATCACAAACCGTTCGTCGTGCTCCAGGGCCGAGGCAGTCATGGAGTCCACGAGCACCGTGCCCGGGTCCGCCAGCGTGGTGAGTCGGGCCGCAAGGTTCACGGTGGGGCCGTAGATATCGCCGAGCCGGGACAGGATCCTTCCCCAGACCATTGCCACCCGGGCTTCCGGCAGAATCTCGTCCTCGGTGAAGGCCTGGGCGAGTGCCAAGGAGATTTCAGCACCGGCCGCGGGCGTTTCCGCGATGTAGAGGACTTCGTCGCCCACGGTCTTGACCAGGCGGCCACCGCCAACGGAGATGATTTCCGCGCACTTGTTTTCAAACCGCTGGACCAGCCGGGCCAGGGTCTTTTCGTTCATCCGGCGGGACAGGCTGGTGTAGGAAACCAGGTCCGCGAAGCCGACAGCACGTGCCAGGGGCAACGGGGCGTCGTCCTCGTCGCCTTCGCGGCCTTCCTCACTGGCCTGCAGGCCGGCTTCCGCGCGGACGGCGAGCCGCTGGACGCCAGCGTTGAGCTGGCGGCGCCAGGAGTAGACCAGCATTTCTTCCAGCGCGTCCACCAGCGCCGGAAGCTCGTTCACCAGGCGCTTGCGGGCAACGGCATCGGTGACGCCCTGTTCGTGCACCATGTCTTCCACCAGGGCCTCGATCTGCCAGACCACCATGCGGTCGGTCATTTGCCCGATGGAGCGGGTGACGGAGATGGCCGCTTCCTCCGTCAGCTTCCCTGAACGGACCAGGTCCACCACGTTGGAGAGTGCTGCCTGGTCGCGCTCCGTGAAGGCAACATCCTCGTCGCCGAAATTGGGAAACCCCAGGGCACGCCAAAGTTTGCGTGCCGACAGCAGCGACAGCCCCGCACCGGCGGCGACTTCACGACGGCGGAGCTTGCGTTCCCCGCCCAGCAGGCGGGCTTCCAGGGCCTTCATAGCCAGCCTTTCGGCGGACATGGTGCCGGTGGCCGGGTGGGCGTCAGGGGCAGGAGTGGGCGCAATGGATTCGACGCGTTCCTGCTGGTGCTCATCGTTCATCTGGTCCACCTTCTTTCATTTCCCACGGCAAAGCCCCGGCGGGGTAATCCGTTGTTCGGCCCGGCTGGGCATCGTCCTCGTCCGGCAGGTCCTCGATGGCATCAAGGATAAAGTCCCGGAACCTCGCCACTTCCGGCACATCCTGGAGAGTGACCACTCCCTGGTGTCCGGTTTCCAAGGATATATTCCCCGAACGGAAGAGGCGTTGCAGGACCGACTCATGGACAGTCAGGTTTCGGACCGATGCCAGGTTCACCTGCCGGTCCTGCCGCTTCCACATACCGGACCTCGCCACCATCCTCCTGCTGGTCAGCGTGTAGCGGGTCCCGTGCCACCGCAGGAGCCGGGGCAGGCAGAAACCCAGCCACACCGAAGCAGCCGCGAGGATGCAGCCCGTCACAAGCCAAGGAGTCCACCGGCCGGAAAGAGCAGGGACTGCCCGCCCGGCTTCGCCCCGGATCACCCACGCCGAAAAATAGGCCGCAATTGCCGGCGAGAGGATAAAGGCAGCCGCGGCACCTGAGAGTTTCCTCGGCTGCGGGCGGGTGGAAACAATCACCTGTTCGCCCGGGACAAGGCTTCTACGCATAACCGCCTTGGCCGGAGGCGTCCGGGGAGGTCCACGGCCGCAGGTGCACCACATCCCCGGCGGTGACCACGTGCTCGCGGGAGTCGCGGTCCACCACCAGCAGCGACCCGTAGTCGTCGAGCCGGGACGCGTGGCCGATGATTTCGTGGTCCCCCGGAAGCTGGGCGCGCACCTGCTTGCCCAGGGTGACCATGGCCGCCTCCACGCGCTTGTGCAGTGAAGTGCCGCCTGCCATCCCTGCCGCCGGGTCGCCGTCGGCATTGCAGAAGCTGCGGTACAGGACAGCAAACTTCGAAAGGTATCTCTTCAGGAGCAAGGTCCGGTCCACCGTGGTGGCGTCCTCCAGCATCACGGAGGTGGCGGTGGGGACCGGAAGGTCCGCTGCAGCGAGGGTGACGTTCAGGCCGGTTCCCAGGATGACGGGCGGCACGGAACCGTCCACCATGGGACCAAGTTGCGCCAGGATGCCGGCGATCTTCCTGCCCCGCACCAGCACATCGTTGGGCCACTTCAGTTCGGCGGGGATACCGGCCGTTTCCAGGAGGGTTTCGCGCAGGGCCAGGGCGGCAACAAGCGACAACCAGGAATAGGTCTGCGTGGGCAGCGGCCGTCCTTCTGCGTTGGCGGGCCGCAGGACAACGGAAACGGAAATGGAGCTCAGCGGCGGCGCTTCCCAGTGCCGGTCCAGCCGGCCGCGCGCTGCCGTCTGATACTCGGCTGTGAGCACGGATAAGTCGGGCCAGGCAGCAGGCTCGACGGTGACGGACCGAAGGAGGTCAGCGTTGGTGGACCCGGTGGAGTCCACTACCTCCAGCCGGGGGATGCCGGTGGCGGACAGGAAGTCCTGATCCGCCAGGTCCCTCCGGTTCAGGGGCGTACCGGGGGTGTGTGCGTCATCCATAGCTAAATCCTACCGAGCTAAATCCTCCCGATACGCGTAGTGCTGCCGCCTACAGGAAGATGTCCGGGACCAGCCGGTCCTCCGCTGCCCCCAGGCTGTAGGGGCGGAAGTCCTTCACGCCGGCTGCGGCAAGCACCTCTTCATCGGTGTAGAAGTTGCCGCTGGCGGCACCGCCGGGGCGAAGATTGGCGCCGGTCAATACGGCGTGGGCGGCATCAGCCATGATCTGCGGCCCGCGGGCGGCCTGGACCATGTGGTCGCCGCGGGGCATGTTGCGGATGGCTGCTGTGTCGATCAGGGTGCACGGCCACAGTGAGTTGACGCTGATACCGTCGCCCTTCAGCTCCTCGGCGAGCCCCAGGGTGGTCAGGCTCATCCCGTACTTCGCCATGGTGTAGGCCAGGTGCTTTCCGGCCCAGTGCGGATCAAGGTTCAGCGGGGGTGAAAGCGTGAGGATGTGACCGCTGGCGGAGGCGCGCAGCGCAGGCAAGGCCAGCTTGGACAGCAGGAACGTCCCGCGGACATTGATGTCCTGCATTAGGTCGTACTTTTTCATGTCCACGGCATCAGTGCCGGACAGGTCAATGGCAGAGGCGTTGTTCACAACGATGTCGATGCCCCCGAACCGGTCCAGGGCGGCAGAAACAGCTCCCGCCACGTCCTCGTCACGCCGGACGTCGCCAACCAGCGGAAGCGCTTGGCCGCCAGCCGCCTCCAACTGTTCGGCAGCCGTGTAGACGGTGCCTTCAAGTTTCGGATGCGGCTCCCCGGTCTTGGCCAGCAGCACAATGTTGGCGCCGTCCTGCGCCGCCCTCGTGGCAATGGCCAGCCCGATTCCACGGCTTCCGCCGGAGATCAGGATGGTGCGGCCACGGAGGGTACCGGTGGGCTGGTAGGGGCTGGCAGGCGATCCCGAAGCGTCGTTGCTCAAAGTCATAAAATCCACTGTAACCCAGTTATGTTACTGGCGAGTAACATAGTGCGCCGGGCGGCGGCACGGCAGAAAATTGTAGGTTTTCTACAGCGGCGGGCGTCAGAAGCGTCACTAGACTAGCCAGCAAGGTTCGTTTTTTGTGTGGATGCTACTTAAGTCCCGCATCGGACCTGCCACGAAGGACAGCGCCACAGGACCAATCTGCTACAGAGCCGGAGATATTTTGATGAGCCACGATCTGACAACGACAGCGGGAAAGATCGCCGATTTCCGCGACCGCCAGGCCCGTGCCGAACAGCCCTCCGGCCCCGAAGCGATCGAAAAGCAGCACGCCCGCGGCAAGAACACCGCCCGGGAACGCATCGCCCTCCTGCTGGATGAGGACTCCTTCGTGGAATTCGATGCCCTGGCAGTACACCGCTCCACCGCATTCGGCATGGAGAAGAAGAAGCCGCTGGGCGACGGCCTGGTCTCCGGGTACGGCACCGTGGACGGGCGTCCCGTAGCCGTCTACAGCCAGGACTTCTCCGTTTACGGCGGCTCCCTCAGCCAGGTCAACGGCGAAAAGATCGTCAAGGTACAGGAGTTCGCACTCCGGAACGGCTGCCCCGTGGTGGGTATCCTGGACGGCGGCGGAGCCCGCATCCAGGAAGGCGTGGCCTCGCTGGCCATGTTCGCCGATATCTTCCGCAACAACGTCCACGCCTCAGGTGTGGTCCCGCAGATCTCCCTGATCATGGGCCCCTCCGCCGGCGGTGCGGCCTACTCCCCCGCCCTCACCGACTACGTGGTGATGGTGGACAAAACCTCGCACATGTTCATCACCGGCCCGGACGTCATCAAGACCGTCACCGGCGAGGACGTGGACATGGAAACCCTGGGCGGCGCACGCCAGCACAACGCCACCACCGGCACCTCCACCTACCTTGCCGCCGACGAAGCCGACGCCATCGAATTCGTGCGTGAACTGCTGGACTTCCTGCCCTCCAACAACCTCGCCGAGGCACCCGTGCTGGAGCACCAGCAGGAGCTGGAGGTCGACGACGACGACCTCGCCCTGGACACGCTGATCCCTGATTCGGCGAACCAGCCCTACGACATGCGCAGCGTTGTTGAGCAGATCGTGGATGACGCCCACTTCCTGGAGATGCAGGCCCTGTACGCGCCCAACGTGATGATCGGATACGGCCGGGTGGAGGGCCACACGGTGGGAATCGTGGCCAACCAGCCCCTGCAGTTCGCCGGCACCCTGGACATCGCTGCCTCCGAAAAGGCCGCCCGCTTTGTCCGCCACTGCGACGCGTTCAACATCCCCATCATCACCCTGGTGGACGTCCCCGGGTTCCTGCCCGGCAAGGACCAGGAATTCCAGGGCATCATCCGCCGCGGCGCCAAGCTCCTGTACGCCTACGCCGAGGCCACCGTGCCCAAGCTCACCGTGATCACCCGCAAGGCCTATGGCGGCGCTTACATCGTGATGGGCTCCAAGAAGCTGGGCGCCGACCTGAACCTGGCGTGGCCCACCGCGCAGATCGGCGTGATGGGCGCGCAGGGAGCCGTCAACATCCTTTACCGCCGCGACCTCGCAGCCGTTGCCGAGGCCGGCGGAAACGTCGAGGCGCGGCGGGCCGAAGTGATCCGGCAGTACGAGGAAGAGCTCCTGAACCCGTACCAGGCGGCCGAACTTGGCTACGTCGACGCCGTCATTGCCCCCTCCGAAACCAGGACCCAGATCATCAAGGGGCTGCGTGCGCTCCGCGACAAACGTGCCAGCCTTCCCACCAAGAAGCATGGGAACATCCCGCTGTGACCGTCCCCACCGGCTCCCAGCCCTCGCAAGCTCAAGCCGGGTCCCTCGCCGGCGTGGGCCCAGCCACCGAGCCTGCCGAAACCACCGCGCCTGCCGCCCCCGTGCTGTCTGTTGTCAAAGGCCAGCCGACGGCCGAGGAACTGGCGGCACTGACCGCCGTCGTCCTTTCCCTGGGAGGCGGGGAGCCCGCACCCGCCGGCAAGCCGTCGGTGCGGCACTGGGTGCGCCGGCAGCAGTTGCGGCTGGCCCCCACGCCGGGGCCCGGTGCGTGGAAGCGAAGCCGCGGCTGAAAGGCGGACCTTCCCGCCTTCCGGGCGTTAGTCTCGTGGTGTGACTACAGACACTGCTCCCGCCGCCCGCCCGAAAACCCGCATCGATGCCGTCGCGGACGAATACACGGACACGCTCATCCGGCTCAATCCGTCCTTCGCCACCACTCTGGGCGTGCCCGGACACGAGACCGAATACCAGGATTTCTCCCCCGCCGGCATCGCGGAGTTCGCGGAGGCTGCGCGGAAGGCCCTCACCGACCTTGAGGGACTCGAGCCCGAGGACGACGTCGACGCCGTCACCCTTGACGCCATGCAGGAGAGGCTGGGCCTGCAGCTGCTGATCCATGCCTCCGGCTGGGAGTACGCGGACCTGAACAACATCGCCTCCCCCGCCCAGGACATCCGCGCCATCTTCGATCTCATGCCCACGGAAACCGAGCAGGACTGGCGGCACATCGCCGGCCGCGCATCTAACGTCCCGGGGGCTATTGCCGGCTACATCGACTCCCTGCGGCAGGCGAGGGACGCAGGCCGGGTTTCCGCCGCGCGCCAAGTAAACATAGTTATTGAGCAGACCACAAAGTACGCAGCGGAGGACGGCTTCTTCGCGAAGCTAGCGGCCGGAGCATCCACCGCCGCCGGGCCCCTGCCCGCCGCCGTTCAGGAAGAGCTCGACGCCGGGGCTGCCGCCGCCCGGAGCGCCTACGCCGGACTGGCCGGGTTCCTCCGGACCGAGCTGCTGCCCGCCGCGCCCGAAAAGGACGCCGTGGGCCGGGCCCGGTATGCGCTGGCCTCGCGTTCCTTCCTTGGCGCAACCGTGGACCTGGAGGAAACCTACGCCTGGGGAGTGGAGGAACTCGACCGCCTCATCGCCCAGCAGGAACAGGTGGCGCACACCATCAAGGCCGGTGCCACCATCGCCGAGGCCAAGGAGATCCTGAACAACGATCCCGCACGCCAGCTGAAGGGAAAGGAGGCGCTGCGGGAGTGGATGCAGGAACTCTCCGACAAAGCCGTGGCGGAACTGGCCGGCGTCCATTTCGACATCCCGGACGTTATGAGGAAACTCGAGTGCCTCATCGCCCCCACCGATGAGGGCGGCATCTACTACACCGGCCCGTCCGACGACTTCAGCCGCCCCGGCCGCATGTGGTGGTCCGTCCCCGCGGGTGAGGACAGCTTTACCACCTGGGCAGAGACCACCACAGTGTTCCATGAAGGCGTTCCCGGCCACCACCTCCAGGTGGCCACTGCCACCTACCGCCGCGAACTGCTGAACAAATGGCGCCGGAACGTCTGCTGGACCTCCGGCCATGGCGAGGGCTGGGCACTCTACGCCGAGAAGCTGATGCAGGAACTGGGCTACCTGGCCGATCCCGGTGACCACATGGGCATGCTGGACATGCAGCGGATGCGCGCCGCCCGCGTGGTGTTCGACATCGGCGTCCACCTCGAACTCGAAGTCCCCGAACGCTGGGGCTCCGGCACCTGGACTGCGGACAAGGGCTACGAATTCCTGAAACAGAACCTCCCCATCAGCGAGGGACAGCTCAACTTTGAGTTCACCCGATACCTCGGCTGGCCAGGCCAGGCACCCTCCTACAAGGTAGGCCAGCGCCTCTGGGAACAGATCCGCGCAGAACTCGAAGCCCGCCCCGGCTTCGACCTGAAAGAGTTCCACACAAGGGCTTTGAACATCGGCTCCGTCGGTCTGGATACTCTGCGGCGGGCACTGCTCTCCTGACTTCGGTCCCTGGTCGCCACGGCCCGGCGAGGCTGCCTTCCTCTGCTTGCTGCTCCTTCGTCGCTCTGACGCAAGCTGCCGGAAGGCACCCACGTCGGGCCTTTTGCCGCTGAACAGCGAGACATTAAGCACAGCAGGGCCGGGAATACTTAACAAAGCACCTTCAAACCCTTGGTTTCACGGCGATTTTCTACTGCTGGAGAAACTTGGGCGGCGTAATATTTCTCAATGTTCGTTCGACGTGATATGGAGCCGGGCCCTACCGTATTCGGGTGAGCACTCAAACCCGCCCCTCAGAATCCGCAGGAAAGACCGGCTTCCAGCTCCCCAAGTGGGCTGGCTCGTTCGGCTTCCAGATCATCGCCGCCCTCATTGTCGGGCTTGGCCTCGGCCTGCTGGCCAAGTACACCGGCAGCACCAAAGCCAGCCCCAACGGCCTCGGCGCCACACTGCAGACCATCGGCTCCAGCTATGTGTCCCTGCTGCAGACCGCCGTCGTGCCCCTGATCTTCACCGCTGTCGTCAGCTCCATCTCCAACCTCCGCCAGGTGTCCAACGCCGCCAAGCTCGCGTGGAACACCCTGCTGTGGTTCGCCATCACTTCCCTGATCGCCGTGCTGATCGGCATCGGCCTGGGTGTCCTGCTGCAGCCCGGCGCCAACACCGGCATCACCGAGGAAGCCAAGTACTCCGGCAAGTCCGGTGACTGGTGGGCCTTCCTGGTAGGCCTCTTCCCCAAGAACTTCCTCGGGCTGGGCGCCAGCTCCACTGTTGCCGAGTCCGGCGCCGTCACCACCTCCGTCAGCTTCAACGTGCTCCAGATCCTGGTGATCGCCATCGCCGTCGGTGTTGCCGCACTCAAGGTGGGCAAGGCTGCCGAGCCGTTCCTGACCCTGAACGCCTCTGCACTGGCCGTCATCCAGAAGGTGCTGTGGTGGATCATCCGCATCGCACCGCTGGGTACCGTGGGCCTCATCGGCAACGCCGTGGCTGTCTACGGCTGGGACACCATCGGCTCGCTGGGCAAGTTCACCTTCGCCATCTACGTCGGCCTGGCCCTGGTCCTCTTCGCGGTCTACCCCATCCTGGTCCGCACCCACGGACTGTCGGTCAAGCAGTACTTCTCCGGCGTGTGGCCGGCCGTCCAGCTGGCCTTCGTCTCCCGCTCCTCGGTGGGCACCCTGCCCCTGACCCAGCGGGTAACCGAACGCAGCCTCGGTGTCCCCCGCGGCTACGCTTCCTTCGCCGTGCCGCTGGGCGCCACCACCAAGATGGACGGCTGCGCGGCAATCTACCCCGCCATCTCCGCCATCTTCGTCGCCCAGTTCTTCGGCATCCAGCTCGACTTCAGCCAGTACCTGCTGATCGCACTGGTATCGGTCCTGGGCTCTGCCGCAACGGCCGGCACCACGGGCGCCGTCGTGATGCTCACGCTGACCCTGTCCACGCTGGGACTGCCGCTCGCCGGCGTCGGCCTGCTCCTCGCCATCGATCCCATCCTGGACATGGGCCGCACCGCGGTGAACGTCGCCGGCCAGGCGCTCGTCCCCACCATCGTGGCCAAGCGCCAGGGCATCCTGGACGAGGAGCTGTACAACGCTCCCCGCAACGGCACCCCTTTTGTTGATGACACTGCGGACAGCGCCGCTGCCGCCCCGTCCGACGGAACCTCCACGGACACCACAGCGCGCGAACTGGCGGACGCGAAGGCCTAAGGGGTCCAGCGCTCACCCCTGCGGTAGAAAAAGTCCCCGGGAATTTTCCCGGGGACTTTTTTATGCCGTCAACAGGTCAGCGGCCGCCGCCGATGACGCCGTTTTCGATTGCCTTGGTGACGGCGTCGGCCTCGGCCTGCGTCAGCTTTCCGTCCGCCACGGCCTGGTCCAGCCGGGTCTTCAGCGCAGCGGCCTTTTCTGCCTGCTTCTCGGTACGCAGCTCCTCCAGTGCGGCGGTGACCGTGGACTCCTCGATGCCCAGCGATTCGGCCAGTGACTTCGCCAGTGCGGCATCGCGGGCGGCCTGGTCCGGCTTCGTGCCTTCTGTGGGCGGGGTTGTGGGCTTGTTCGCTTCACGGAAGGCCTGCAGCGCCTCCGTCACTTTTGCTTCCTCCACCCCGAGCATTTCTGCCAGCGCGGATGCCTGTGCGATGCCCCGCTCCCCACCGCGGCCGCCGTGCTTGCCCATGCCTCCGCCCGGCGCCGAGCTGGTGCTCCCGTCCGCGGATGCGCTGGAGCTGGCACTGGGTGCCGGAGCCGGTGTTGTGGTGGCGGAGGCCATGCCTGCAACTCCGATTCCGCCAACAAGGGCGAGCGCCGTGGCTGACAGGCCGAGGGTCATTTTCTTTGTGTGTGACATTTTCTTGTCTCCTGGATCCGCCGTCAGTGACGGCTGCTGATGGTTCGCCTCTCCCGAGGCACCACCAGCATCCCGAAGCAGGTTCTGGAAGAGCTGTTCGGAACCTTTCATCCAGCTGTGAAAGTGGGGGCACGAAAACTTGCCCACAGTGCAAACTTGCACATAGTGTAAGGGTGTGACCAGTTCCCTCAGCCCGGCTGCTCCCTCACCCGCAGGTCCTTCCCGCCGCGAGTTGAACAAGGCCGCCACCCGGCAGGCAATCACCGACGCCGCCCTGTCGCTGCTGCGAAGCCGTGGCCCGGGCAGCTTCACTGTGGAGGACATCGCCGATGCCGCGGGAATTTCCCGGCGCACCTTCTTCAACTACTTCAGCAGCACCGACGCCGCCCTCGCCTCCGTCACCCACGGCTTCCTGGACAACGCCATCCAGCAGTTTCGGCTCCGCCCGGCCGAGGAACCGATCCTGCTGTCGGCCCAGGCAGCCCTGATGGCCCTTGCAGATCCCATGACCGTGGCTCCTTTGGCCGAGCTGTTTACCCTCACCCAGCAGAGCGCCCTGATGGCCCATTCAGAACTTGAAGCGTGGGACCACTGCCGGGAGCAGATCACCGCTGTGGCCAGGGAACGCGCCGCCGGAACGCCCGGCGCCGACGACGAGCTCTACCTCCGTGCCTTGGCGGGCTCGGTGATTTCCTGCGGCAAAGCGGCCATGGAAGTCTGGTTCGCCCGCCGAGGCGCCGACCTCTCTCCGGCGTCGCTCGCCGAACTCCGGCAACTGCTGATTGACGCCATGGCGCTCCTGGGTTCCGGTTTCACGGCAGTTCAACCCCCCTCCCCTTCACGTTCCGACTCCCGTTCCTCCTGATCAGATCGGTTACCCTTCATGGCACTGCTCCTTTACCGCCTGGGCAAGTTCTCCTACCGCCGCCGCTGGCTGGTCATCTCGCTGTGGCTGGCCGCCCTGGTGGCCGTGGGCGGGTCGGCCGCCGCCTTCCACGGCACGCTGTCCAACAACTTCCAGATTCCGGGCACCGAAACCCAGCGCATCGCGGACAAGCTGAAGGAAGAACTTCCATCAGCATCCGGCGGCACCGCCACCATCGTTTTTGAAGCGCCCGACGGCGGGTTCACCGCCGAAAGCCGCGCCGCCGTCACCAACGCGTTGAAGAAGCTTGAGACCGTCCCGGACGTACGCGGCACGGTGGATCCGTTCGCCACCCAGGCGCAGGTGGACCAGGCCGGACAGGCCATTACCGCTGGCGAACAGCAGCTTGCGGCGGGCCAGGCACAATTGGACGCCTCCCGCGCCGAGCTGGACACCGGCAAGGCA
This sequence comes from Arthrobacter sp. Alg241-R88, assembly GCF_900537115.1. Lineage (GTDB taxonomy): Bacteria > Actinomycetota > Actinomycetes > Actinomycetales > Micrococcaceae > Arthrobacter. The sequence goes on along the minus strand of NZ_UNRG01000003.1, from coordinate 222,736 downwards.
CAGCTTGCAGCCGCCGAACAGCAGCTGGCTGCAGCCGGCGCCCCGGCAACCCTCATCGAGGCACAGCTTGGCCAGCAACAGGCTGCGCTCGCGGAAGGACAGGCAAAGCTCGACGCCGGCGCCCGGGACCTGGAAGCCAGCAAGGCGAAGCTGGAACTGGGTAAGCGCCAGGCAGAAGCTTCCTCGGCCATCCGGTTCGTCTCGGAGGACGGCCGAGCCGCCGTAGCGCAGGTACAGTTCAGCACCTCCATCAACGGCCTGAGCCCCGACGTCCGCCAGCAGGTCCAGGACATCGCCCATGAAACCTCCGCTGCCGGCGTCACCGCCTATGCCAGCAAGGAAATCACCGAGGACATTTCGGAACTCTTCGGCGCCGCAGAGATCATCGGCATCGGCGTCGCGGCCCTGGTGCTGATCATCATGCTGGGGACGCTGATCGCCGCCGGGCTGCCGCTGCTGATGGCAGTGGTGGGTGTCGGCGTGGGCGTCGGAATCACCTTCGCCCTCTCCGGCCTCTTCGACATGAGCTCCATCTCCCCCATGCTGGCCCTCATGCTGGGCCTGGCCGTGGGAATCGACTACTCACTGTTCATCGTCAACCGGCACCGGACGCAGCTCCTCGCCGGCATGGCACAGGAGGAATCGGTAGCCCGCGCCACCGGCACCTCAGGAAACGCAGTGGTTTTCGCGGGCCTCACGGTGATCATCGCCCTGGCTGCGCTGGTGGTCCCCGGCCTTCCCTTCCTTGCCGTGATGGGCCTGGCTGCGGCCGGAACCGTGGCAGTGGCCGTGCTGGTGGCCATCACGCTCACGCCGGCCATGCTGTCCCTGATCGGCCGCCGCATCATCTCCCGGCGCGCCTGGGCCAAAGCAGAAGCCCACAATGCCCAACCTGGCCATGAAGCTGACGATGAAGCCCAGGACCGCGAGCGCAGCACCCGCGGCTGGGGCGGCCTCGTCACCCGGCATCCCGTGCTGGCGCTCCTGGCCGGTGTGCTCCTCCTGGGCACCCTCGCCCTGCCAGCCACCCAACTGCAGCTTGCACTGCCCGATGGCGGTTCCGAGCCGGTGGAGTCCGAGGCGTACCAGGCCTATGACCTGACAGCCCGCAGCTTCGGCGAAGGCGTCACCGGCCCCATCGTGGCCGTGGGCGAGTTCCCGGCGGATCTGGACGAGGCCAAGGCGCAGGCCCTGCAGTACGACGTCGCAGACAAGCTCCGCGCCGTGGACAACGTCGTGGCCGCCGTACCCGTTGCCCTCAGTGACGACCGCCGCACAGCGGTATTCCAGGTCATCCCCGAAGAAGGACCGGCCAGCGCCAGCACGGTGCAGGTGGTTTCCGAACTGCGCGGACTGAACGAGGAAATTCAGTCCGAGTACAACGTGGCGATGGGCCTGACAGGGCAGACTGCCGGGAACGTGGATGTCTCCACCAAGCTCGGTGACGCCCTGCCGCCCTACCTGGCGATCGTCGTCGGGCTTTCCCTGCTCCTCCTGCTGCTGGTGTTCCGCTCCATCGTTGTCCCGCTGCTCGCAACGGGCGGGTTCCTGCTCTCCCTCGCCGCTGCGTTCGGGGCCGTGGTGGCGGTGTACCAGTGGGGCTGGCTGGGCGGCGTGTTCGACGTCGCCAACCCCGGCGCCGTCCTGAGCTTCCTGCCCATCATCCTGATCGGCGTGCTCTTTGGACTGGCCATGGACTACCAGGTGTTCATTGCCTCGGGAATGCGTGAAGCGTACATGCACGGCTCCTCCGCCAAGCAGGCGGTCCGGGTGGGATTCCGGCATGCAGCCGCAGTGGTGACGGCGGCGGCGATCATTATGGTCAGTGTCTTCGCCGGCTTCATCTTCAGCCACCTGACCATGGTGCGGCCGCTTGGCTTCGCGATGGCGTTCGGCGTGCTGCTTGATGCCTTCGTGGTGCGCATGACCATCGTTCCTGCCGTGATGTACCTGCTGGGAGAGAAGTCCTGGTGGCTCCCCCGCTGGCTGGACCGGATCCTGCCGGACGTCGATGTGGAGGGCGCCAAGCTCAGCCGGCCCGAGGCTGCCCCGGCACCAAAGGCGCTGGTCCACTAGGCTGAAACTGTGGTCCGCCTGATTCTCGCTTCCCAGTCCCCCGCCCGCACCAAACTCCTCGCCGAGGCCGGCATCAGGCATACGGTCCTGGTGTCGGACGTCGATGAGGATGCGGTCCAGGCGCGGTACGGCGTCACCGACCCGCACGACACCGCACTGCTGCTGGCCCGGGCGAAAGCGGAGGCTGTGGCGGCGCTGCCGGAAGCCGAGGGGGCGCTGGTACTCGGGTGCGACTCCGTCTTCGAGTTCGACGGCGAGGCGCATGGCAAGCCGTACACCGCCGCCGTCGCCCGTGAGCGCATGCTGCGGATGAGCGGCAACGCCGGGGTCCTGCATACAGGGCATTGGCTGGTGGACTGCCGCGATACAGACCCCGACGACGGCGCGGCCCCCGGCACGGGCGCCACCCTGGGGACAGTGGCATCGGCGGAGGTTTCCTTCCTGGACATGGATGCGGCGGAGATCGATGCCTACATCGCCACCGGCGAGCCGCTGCACTGCGCCGGGTCCTTCACCATTGACGGCCTCGGCGGGGCGTTCATCCGAAAGGTCGACGGCGACCCGCACGCCGTCGTCGGCCTGTCCGTCTCCACGCTCCGCGGCCTGCTCGCACACGCCCAGGTGCGCATCACCGAGCTCTGGCAGGCGGCGTAAAGCGGGGCGATTTCGGGAGGTCTTGTAGCTTCCCTACAAAGCATTGCCGCTTTACACGCGGATTCCGCAAGTAATATCGGCGGAACCCTCAAAACCGCGCTAGGCTCCCTGAAGGAAAGAAGGAGACGCCTTGTCAGCAAATTTGGAGCAGTCCGCACGTCCCACGCAGTCGACCCTCACAAAGGTGCTGATCGCCAACCGCGGTGAAATCGCGGTACGTATCATCCGCGCCGCCCGTGATGAAGGCATCGCCTCCGTTGCTGTCTACGCCGACGCAGACCGCGACGCGCTGCACGTCCGCCTTGCTGACGAAGCCTACGCGCTGGGTGGGAACACCGCCGCCGAGTCCTACCTGGTGATGGACAAGATCATCGACGCCGCGCGCCAGTCCGGCGCCGATGCCATCCACCCCGGCTACGGGTTCCTGGCCGAAAACGCCCAGTTCGCCGCCCGCGTGATCGAGGCCGGCATCACGTGGATCGGCCCCTCCCCGGAGGCCATCGCCGCCCTCGGCGACAAGGTCCAGGCCCGGCACATCGCAGAGAAGGTGGGCGCACCCCAGGTCCCCGGGACCGCGGACCCCGTCAAGTCCGCCGAGGAAATCCTTGACTTCGTGGACCAGTACGGGCTGCCCGTGGCCATCAAGGCAGCCTTCGGCGGCGGCGGGCGCGGCATCAAGGTGGCCCGCAGCCGCGATGAGATTCCCGAACTCTTTGAGTCCGCTGTCCGTGAGGCCACTGCCGCCTTCGGCCGCGGCGAGTGCTTCATCGAGCGCTTCCTGGATGCGCCCCGCCACGTGGAAACGCAGTGCCTGGCGGACGCCCACGGCAACGTTGTGGTGGTCTCCACGCGCGACTGCTCGCTGCAGCGCCGCAACCAGAAGCTCGTGGAGGAGGCGCCCGCCCCGTTCCTTACCGAGGAGCAGAACCGCCGCCTGTACGAGTCCTCCAAAGCCATTCTTAAAGAGGCCGGCTACCTGGGCGCCGGCACCTGCGAGTTCCTGGTGGGCCAGGACGGCACCATCTCCTTCCTTGAGGTGAACACCCGCCTGCAGGTGGAGCACTGCGTTTCCGAGGAAGTCACCGGCATTGACCTGGTGCGCGAGCAGTTCCGCCTGGCCCGCGGTGAGGAACTCGGCTACGACGATCCCGAGGTTCGAGGCCACTCCTTTGAATTCCGCATCACCGGCGAAGACCCGGGCCGGAACTTCCTGCCGGCCCCGGGCACGCTCCGGGTCCTGAAGAACCCGACCGGCCCCGGCATCCGCATCGACTCCGGTGTGGAGCAGGGCGATGTGATCAGCGGCAACTTCGATTCAATGCTGTCCAAGCTCATTGTGACGGGTGCCAGCCGGCCGCAGGCATTGCAGCGGGCCCGCCGCGCCCTCGAAGAGATGGTGGTCGAGGGCATCCCGACGGTGATCCCGTTCGACCTTGCCGTGGTCTCGGACCCCGCGTTCGCGCCGGCCGAGGGCCCCTTCCGCGTCCACACGCGCTGGATCGAGACCGAGTTCGTCAACAACCTCCCGGCCTGGACCCCCGACGGCGGCGCCGGCACCGACGTGGACGCCGAGGAGCGGCAGCGCGTGGTGGTTGAAGTGGGCGGCAAACGGCTTGAGGTAGTACTCCCGGCCTCGCTCGGTTCCCTGGGAACCGGCTCTGCCGGCGCTGCGCCCAAGGGCGGCAAGTCGAAGAAGCGCTCCCGCTCGGGCGGTACGGCAGCAGCGACCGGCAACGCGTTGACTTCCCCCATGCAGGGCACCATCGTCAAGGTTGCCGTGGCGGACGGCGATGTTGTGGCCGAGGGAGACCTCGTTGTGGTCCTCGAAGCGATGAAGATGGAGCAGCCGCTGACGGCACACCGCGCCGGAACCATCACCGGCCTCACCGCCGCACCCGGGGAAACGGTGTCAGCCGGCGCCGTCATCGCCACCATCGAAGACTAGCAAGCGCCGGAGGCCCCCATGCTCGCACCAAGTTTTGAAGAAGAAGTGGACCGCTACCATCTGGCCGTCCCCGAAATCACCCGGGGCAACCCCGGACCGGTCAAGGAACTGTACTCGCGGCTTGACGACGTCACGCTGGCGAACCCGTTCGGCGGCATTGCGCGCGGCTGGGCGCAGGTGGAAGCCCGGCTGGACCAGGCTGCCCGCCAGTTCCAGGACGGCGAGATGCTCGGGTTCGACACCATCACGTCCTACACAGCGCGCGACACCGCTTTCCTGGTGGAGACGGAACATTTCCGCGCGCGGTTGGACGGAGCCGCTGTCGCCGAGGAGTTCGCGCTCCGCGTGACCAGCGTCTTCCGCCGCGAGGAAGGGTACTGGAAGCTTGTGCACCGCCACGCCGATCCCGCTGCCCGGCCGCAGTCACGCCGGTCCCTGAGCCAGCCCGCCAACAGCTGACAGGTTCCGCCGGAAAAGGCACACTTAGCAGATGTTGCCTTTCCTGCTGCTCGCGTCAAGGGCCGAAGATGCCGCTGCTGAGGACGAATACGCCGCCTATCTCCGCTACGGCGGGCTGGAGCCCCAAGAGCTGCGGCGCATCCGGCTGGAGGCCGCTCCCCTGCCGGAGCTGGACCTCGCGGACTATTCGGGGGTGATCGTGGGCGGCAGCCCGTTCACGTCCAGCGACCCACCGGAACACAAGACGCCGACGCAGCACCGGGTGGAACGCGAGTTGTCCGGCCTCCTGGACCAGCTGGTTGCCCGGGACTTCCCGTTCCTCGGTGCCTGCTATGGCGTTGGCACCCTGGGGACGCACCAGGGCGCCGTTATCGACAGGACCTTCGGAGAGCCACTCGGCGCCGCAGAGATTGAGCTGACCGACGCGGGCCTGGAGGATCCGGTGCTGGCCGGCATGCCCCGGAGGTTTACCGCCTTCACGGGTCACAAGGAGGCCTGCACGGTCCTGCCGCCACACGCCGTGCTGCTGGCCCGGTCCGCCGCCTGCCCGGTCCAGATGTTCCGCATCCGCAGGAACCTCTACGCCACCCAGTTCCACCCCGAACTGGACGTGGACGGCCTCGTCACGAGGATCGACATCTACCGCCATGCCGGCTACTTTCCGCCGGAGTCGGCGGAGGAGTTGATGTCGCAGGCCCGGCAATTCACCGTCACCGAGCCGATGAACATCCTGAAGAATTTCGTGGCCCACTTCGCCTCGGGGACGTAGAAATGCCCGGCGGGTCCGTGGACCACGCCGGGCATTTCCCATCAATCAAGGGCGATATGTCAGGCCACGTTGTTCTCGTAGTCCACGTCGCGCGTTTCCTTGCTGACGAACAGGGCGATGAGGGTCAGCACGGCCATGGCGGTCAGGTAAATCCCCACCAGTACCGGGCTGCCGTCCGCCAGTTCCCACAGCGCCACGGCAATGAACGGAGCAACCGCTGCGCCCAGGATGCTGGAGAAGTTGTAGCTTACAGCCGATCCCGTGTAGCGGACGTTGGTGGGGAACAGCTCCGGCAGCAGCGCACCCATCGGCCCGAAGGTCAGTCCCATCAGGGAGAAGCCGATGACCAGCAGGGCCATGGTGCCAATGAATCCGCCGCTGAACAGCGGGACAAAGAGCAGGCCGAAGACGAAGATCCCGCCCGTGACCGCAAGTAGCATCTTGCGCCGGCCGTACTTCTCAGCCAGCGGTCCGGAGACCAGCGTGAAGATTCCGAAGAACACGACGCCGGCGATCAGCATCCACAGGAAGTCGTTCCGGGTGTAGCCCAGGCCGGGAACGAACGCAGCCGCGGCGGCCTCGGTCATGGGCTTTCCTGCCTTCTCGGCGGCGGCCCTGGCAGCTTCGAGGCTGGAGGGGCGGGTGCCGTAGGTCAGGGTGAACGTGGTCATCAGGTAGAAGAGCACGTAGGTGGCAAGCATGATGAACGTGCCAAGGATCAGCTGGCGCCAGCTCGTCTTGAATACCCGGCCCAGGGGCAGCTTGGCCACCTCGTTGGACTGAAGGACCTTGGTGAAGGCCGGGGTTTCGATCAGTTTCAGGCGGACGTAGAGGCCGATGATGACCATAACGGCGCTCAGCAGGAACGGCACGCGCCAGCCCCAGGACTGGAAGTCAGCCGGGGACAGCGCGTAGCTGAAGACCAGGAAAATGACGTTGGCGATGATAAAGCCGATGGGGGCACCCAACTGCGGGAAGGTGCCGTAGATGGCGCGCTTGTTGGCCGGAGCGTTCTCGGTGGCCAGCAGCGCGGCGCCGCTCCATTCGCCACCGAGGGCCAGGCCCTGGGCGAACCGCATAACCACCAGCAGTGCCGGAGCCCAGAATCCCCAGCCTGGTACCAGCGCGGTGGGCAGGCAGCCGATCAGGAACGTGGCAATACCCATTGTCAGCAGGGATGCGACCAGGGTGCCCTTGCGCCCGAACTTGTCGCCAAAGTGGCCAAAAACGATGGAACCCAGGGGGCGGGCGACAAATGCGACGCCAAAGACGGCAAAGGAGCTCAGGAGCTGGGTGGTTTCATTCTGGTTGGGGAAGAACAGCTGCGGGAAAACCAGTACGGCCGCCGTGGCATAGACGTAGAAGTCGTAGAACTCCACCGTGGTGCCGATCAGGCTGGCGACGATCACGCGGCCGCGTGAGTTCACCGGCTGCGGGGGTCCGGGCACCGTGGAGGTATTGGGGGATGACATAGGTAAACGCTTTCGTGAGAACCGGCCAGGCCGTGCCTTCAGGCCCGGCTCGAAATAGTTAGAGTTCAATATTAGTTCCCGCGGTCCAGTCAATGGACGAAAGGTCCACTATCCGGACATGTGCCGTGCGTCTCACTGTGTGGCCTTCGTCCCTGCCTCACGTCCGCCCCGGGCCGTCGATAGGCAAATGTCACAGCGCGTTAACAAACATCGTCGGTCCACGAAACGCGCTGTCCCTACCTTGGAGGAACAACATCCCCCCGAAGGAGGTACCCCGTGACTGTTGACCGCACCGCTGATGCCGGCCCCGGCAATTCCCTTGATCTGGACGAAGCCGCAAGGCCCGGAACCCCCGCATCCGCCAGCGCACAGCCCGGCTCTACCCGCACCACAGACGCACCCGCCCTTGAATTCCGCCCCGGCCGCTGGATCGCCAACTGGGATGCCGAGAACAAGCAACAGTGGGAATCCGCAGGCCGCACCATTGCGCGCCGCAACCTCAACTGGTCAATCTTCGCCGAGTTCCTCGGTTTCGTTGTATGGCAGCTCTGGTCCATCGTGGTGGTCCAGCTGCCCGCAGCAGGCTTCAACTTCTCCACTTCCGAAATTTTCTGGCTGATCTCCATGCCCAGCCTGGTGGGCGCAACCCTGCGCATCCCCTACACCTTTATGGTCCCCCGCTTCGGCGGCCGCAACTGGACCATCGTTTCCGCCCTGCTCCTCCTGATCCCCTCAATCGGCCTGGCGCTGTGCGTCTCCAACCCGGAAACCCCGTTCGGCGTCATGCTGCTCGTGGCGGCCCTTGCCGGCTTCGGCGGCGGAAACTTCGCCAGCTCCATGGCCAACATCACCTTCTTCTATCCTGCACGGGAAAAGGGATGGGCGCTGGGCCTGAACGCCGCCGGCGGCAACATGGGTGCCGCCGTCGCACAGCTCGCTGTCCCGATCGTGATCACCCTGCTGGCCGTAGGCACCGTCAACCTGCCCATGGCCGGCTGGATGTGGGTGCCGTTCATCCTGGTGGCAGCCTTCGGCGCCTGGAAGTTCATGGACAACCTCACCAGCGCCAAGGGCGACATCGCCGGTTCAGTGGCTGCACTGAAGGAACCGCACCTGTGGATCATGGCCCTGCTGTACATCGGAACCTTCGGCTCCTTCATCGGCTTCGCCGGTGTGTTTCCCAAGCTCATCAAGGACTACTTCCCGGCCTTCTCCTCCATCGGAGTAGGCACCGTGGCACTCTCGCTGGCCTTCCTCGGCCCGCTGGTCGGCTCCCTGGCACGGCCGTATGGCGGACGCATGGCCGACAGGATGGGCGGCGCACGCATGACCGTGACTGCTTTCGCTTCCATGGCCATCATCACCCTCACCATGATCTGGACCCTGCCGCTGAAGAACTTCTGGCTCTTCCTGGTCCTCTTCCTGATGCTCTTCACCGCCAGCGGCTTCGGCAACGGCGCAACCTACCGGATGATCCCCATCATCTTCGCCACCTCCAGCCGTGCCGCGAAGACCGGAGCCAGCACCGTGCAGACCCAGCGGCTCGCGTCCTCCGCCCTCGGCCTCATCTCGGCCATCGGCGCGTACGGCGGCTTTGTGATTCCACAGGTACTGAATGCCTCCAACACCGCCAGCGGATCCTACACACCGGCCTTCTACGGATTCGTCGGGGCCTACGTCCTGATGCTGGTTGTCTGCTGGGCCTTCTACATCCGCAACGCCAACCGAAATGCGATGGGACACGTCTAACATGACCAAAAGCGCCGACACGCACTGCCCTTACTGCGCCCTGCAGTGCGCCATGACGCTCACGTCTCCAGCGGCACTGGCCCCGGCTTCCCAGCCGGGGTCAGTCCCCGTGTCAGCACCGCCGGCAGCCGGGAGGCCCGGCCTTGGGACCCCCGGCCAGGCACCCCTCGAGGTGAGCGGCCGGGACTTTCCCACCAACCGCGGCGGCCTCTGCCGCAAAGGCTGGACCTCCGCCGCCCTTTTGAACCACCCGGGCCGGATTACCGAGCCCCTCCTGAAGGGTGCCGACGGCGTCCACCGCCCCATCAGCTGGGACCATGCCCTGGACCTTGCGGCCTCCGCCGTTAAGGCCGCCCGCGCCCGCCACGGGCGGGACTCAGTGGGCGTTTTCGGCGGCGGCGGCCTCACCAACGAAAAGGCCTACATGCTGGGCAAGTTCGCCCGGCTCGCCCTGGGCACCTCGCGCATCGACTACAACGGACGGTTCTGCATGTCCTCGGCTGCGGCCGCGGGGATGCGGGCCTTCGGTGTTGACCGCGGCCTGCCCTTCCCGCTCGACGCCCTGGACACCGCGAGTACCATCCTGATGCTGGGTTCCAACGTGGCCGAAACCATGCCGCCCTTCGTCCAGCACCTGAAGGGAACGCGCGACGCCGGCGGGCTGGTCGTGGTGGATCCGCGCCGCTCAGCCACGGCTGCCTTTACAGCCGACGGCGGCGGCCTCCACCTCCAGCCCCTCCCGGGAACCGACCTCGCCCTCCTGCTGGGCATCTCCCACGTCGTCATCCACGAGAACCTGGTGGACACCACCTACCTCGAGGAACGTACCTCGGGCTACAGCGCCGTGGCCCGCAGCGTGAACTCCTTCTGGCCGGAACGGGTGCAGTCCATCACCGGCGTCCCCGCGGAACTCATCCGCGAAACCGCACGCCGGCTCGCAGAGGGTGCGCGAAAGGGCGGCAGCTACATCCTCACCGGCCGTGGCGTGGAGCAGCATGTGGATGGCACCGATACCGCCACGGCTGCCATCAACCTCAGCCTCCTGCTCGGCCTGCCCGGATCGGCCCGCAGCGGCTACGGCACCCTCACCGGCCAGGGCAACGGCCAGGGCGGCCGGGAGCACGGCCAAAAGGCGGACCAGCTCCCCGGCTACCGCAAGATCACCGATCCCGCCGCCCGCGCCCACGTAGCCAAGGTGTGGGGCGTTCCGGAAAACCTGATCCCCGGGCCCGGCCTGCCGGCAGTCCAGCTGCTTCAGTCACTGGGAAAGCCCGACGGCGTCCGCTGCCTTTTCGTCCACGCCTCCAACATCGTGGTGGCCTCCCCCGACGCCAACGCCGTCATCAACGGCCTGCGCAGCCTGGACTTCCTGATGGTGTGCGACTTCTTTATGTCCGAGACCGCGGCCGAGGCAGACCTCATTCTTCCCGTGCTGCAATGGGCGGAGGAGGAGGGCACGCTGACCAACCTCGAAGGCCGTGTCCTCCGCCGCCGCCGTGCCCTCACCCCGCCCGCCGGGGCCCGCAGCGAGCTCTGGATCATGGCACGGCTGGCTGAAGCCCTCGAAGCCCCGTCCACGTACAGCGAAGACCCGGAAACGGTGTTCGAGGAACTCCGGCTCGCTTCAGCCGGCGGACTCGCAGACTACTCCGGCATCGACTACGCCATGCTGGACCGCGGTGAAGCGGCCTACTGGCCCTATCCGTCGGGCAGCAATGGAACCCCACGGCTATTCCAAAACAAGTTTGCCCACGCCGACGGCAAAGCCGTGATGACCCCGGTGACGCCCCGCCGTCGTCGTACTCCCGCCGGGACCCCCGTTGGGGATGCCACAGCTCCGGGCGCGAAAACCATGACCCTCATCACCGGCCGCCTCCTGGAGCACTACCAGTCCGGCGCGCAGACCCGCCGGGTGGCTGAACTGCTGGAGGCCCGGCCGGAGGCCAGGCTGCAGCTCCATCCGGCCGCTGCGGCGGCCATGGGCATCACCGAAGGCGTGCTCGTCTCGGTGGCCAATGAGCGCGGCGAGGTTCTGTGCCGGGCTGAGCTCAGCACGGCAATCCGCCCGGATACCGTCTTCCTGCCGTTCCACTTCCCCGAGCTCGAGAGCGCAAACCGCCTCACCGAGGCCGCCACGGACCCCATCTCCGGAATGCCCGAATTTAAGTTCAACAAGGTGTGGGTCCGGCCGGCTGCCACACCCGTTTCAACCAACGTGCTTCAAACGACGGAGGCCTCATGAGCGAGCAAGTTGTCATCGTAGGATTCGGGCCGGTGGCTGCCCGGCTTGTTGATGAACTCCTGCCTGCCGTCCGCAGCGGTTCCCTGAACCTCACCGTGGTGGGCGCGGAAGCGGAAGCCGCGTACAACCGCGTACTGGTTGCCGACCTCGGCGTAGGGCGGACCACCGCTGACGCCCTGGCGCTTTCCGACGCCGACGCCCTGGCTGCAGAGGGCGTGGACGTCCGGCTGGGCGTACGCGTCCGCCGCGTGGACCGTGCCAGGCAACAGGTCCTCCTGTCCGACGGTGCCGTGGCGCACTACGACCGGCTGGTTTTCGCCACCGGTTCGCGTCCGGTGATTCCCAACCTGACCGGCATCAACCCGGATCCCACCTCGCCGGTCCTCCCCGCGGGAGTTACTGCGCTCCGCGACCTCCGTGATGCGGAGGTGCTGCGCCAGGCTGTGGACGGCGGCAAACGGGTAGTGGTCCTGGGCGGCGGCGTGCTCGGGCTTGAGACGGCCCTGGCCGCGGCGGAAGAAGGCGCCACCGTCACCGTGGTCCACAACGGGCCCCACCCGCTGGGCCGGAACATCGACCGCGGCGGCGGCGCCGTCCTGGCTGCCAGCCTCCGGCGCTGCGGCGTCCGGATGGCCGGCAACGCACGCTCCACAGGGGTGGAGCACAACGGGGCCGACGGCGGGTTCTCGGCCCTGCTGCTTGACGACGGCTCCGCGATCGACGGCGACCTCCTGGTCATCTCGTGCGGCGTCCGTCCCCGCACCGAACTCGCAGAGGGTTGCGGGCTGTCCACGTCCGCCGGGATCCTGGTGGACCACCGGCTGCGGGCACACCACGAACCGCACATCTTCGCCGTCGGCGACTGCGCCGAAGTCCGTTGCCCCGATCCGGACTGCGCGCGGTGCCGGAACGCCAAAGGCCCGTCCGGTTTGGTCGGCCCCGGGTGGCGCCAGGCCGAATGGTTGGCCGAGTACCTCACGCTCCTGGCGTCCGCTGCCCCAGCGGCAGCAGAGCTGTTGCCGGAATTGCCGGCCGAGCAGGCCGGCGTCATTGTCCTGAAGGCACGGGGCATGAACATGGCTGTGGCCGGCGACAACACTGCTGAACCGTGGGACGAGGAGATCCTCACGGCCGGTGCCGTCAACGGCCGGCCCCGGCTGCAGATTGCCCAGTGGGCGGACCCGGAACACGGCCGCTACGTGAAGATGACCACCCGCGGCGGCGTCCTGGAGGGCATCGTGGCCGTGGGCATGCCGCGGACCGCGGCCGAGCTGGTCGGCCTGTTTGAACGCGGCGCGGAACTCCCCGCCGACAGGTCGCTGCTGCTCCGCCTCGACGGGCCGGACCAGCTCCCGGGCTCGGCGGCCGATCCGCAGGGCACCGTCTGCCGGTGTGCGGGCGTCAGCGGGGCCGTCATCGCGGGCGCGGTGGAGGAAGGCTGCTCAACCGTGGCCGAGGTGTCCAAGGCAACCCGGGCCGGCACCGGCTGCGGCGGCTGCCACGAGGACATCAAGGGACTGATCGAAAAACACTTTCAGGCGGTCTCAACTTCCTCCCCAGCCGCCCCTAACCTCCCAGGGCCGGACCGGCGGCCGGCGATTGAGCGTGTCGAAGCCTGTGCGCTTACGCAGGAGCCTTTGGAATGATAATCCAGAGCGCGATGTAGACCAGTTCGCCGATCCCCACCAGGCCGAAGATCACGAAGCCCAGCCGGACGAGGAATTTCGGGAGCCCGAACCGGGCTGCAAGGGCAGCGCAGACGCCGCCGATGATCTTGCCGCTGCGGGGACGTACAAGGGCTGTTGTCATGCCGCCACGCTACACGATGATGCGGGCGATTGACCTTGGGTTTGGTCAAGTTCAACCGCCGGCGGGCTCCACCGCCTACAGGTGCACGTGCAGGCGGCGCGCGGCCTCCGAAATGGATCCGGTCAGGGACGGGTACACGGTGAAAGTGCTGGCAACATCGTCCACGTGCAGCTTTTGCTTGACGGCGATGGAGATCGGGAAGATCAGTTCGGAAGCGTTCGGCCCCACCACAACGCCTCCGATCACTGTGCCCGAACCCTTTCGGGCGAAGATCTTCACAAAGCCGTCCTTGTGGTTGCGCATCTTGGCGCGGGCGTTGCTGCGCAGGGAAAGCTTGACCACGTCGCCCTGGTACTTGCCGGAGTCGATCTCCGCCTCGGACACCCCAACGTTCGCAATCTCCGGCGAGGTGAAGATATTGGACGCCACCTGGTGCAGCTTAAGCGGGGTGACGGTGTCGCCCATGAAGTGGGCCACCGCGATGCGTCCCTGCATGGCTGCCACAGAGGCCAGCGGCAGCACCCCCGTGCAGTCGCCCGCAGCGTAGATGTTGGGCGCAGAGGTCCGGGAAACACCGTCCACCTTGATGTGGCCGCTCTCGCTGAGCGCCACGCCGGCCTCTTCGAGTCCGATGCCGGCAGTGTTGGGAATGGAGCCCAGGCACAGCAGGCAGTGGCTGCCGGTGACCTTGGAGCCGTCGCTGAGGGTGACCACCACGCCGTCGTCCGTCCGTTCCACGGTTTCCGCGCGGGAGCGGGACAGGACCCGGACGCCGCGGCGCTCGAACACTTCCTCCAGCACTACTGCCGCGTCCACGTCGGAGCCCGGGAGCACCCGGTCGCGGCTGGAAATGAGTGTGACCTTGGAGCCCAGGCCGTTGTATGCGGAGGCAAACTCGGCCCCGGTCACGCCCGAACCCACCACGATCAGGTCCTCGGGCAGCTCATCGAGGTCGTAAATCTGCGTCCAGTTCAGGATCCGGTCGCCGTCCGGGCGGGCGGTGGCAAGCTCACGCGGATGGGCGCCCACCGCAAGGAGGATGGTGTCCGCCTCGACCGTCTCGGTGCCCTCGGCCGTGAGGACCTCGATGGTGTGGTCATCCACAAGCCGCCCGGATCCGGCGAGGATGCGAACGCCCTGCTGGACCAGGCCGTCGTGGATGTCCTTGGACTGGCTGCGCGCCAGGTTGAGGAGGCGGTCATTGATGTGTTTGAGGTCCGCGCGCATCACGGGCACAAAGTCGCCGCCGTCGACGTCGAACTTCACTCCCAGCTCCCCCGCCTCGGCGACGCGGGTCATCAGGTCCGCCGTGGCAATCAGCGTCTTGGACGGGACGACGTCGGTCAGCACGGCTGAGCCGCCCAGCCCCGCACGTTCGATGATCGTTACCTGCGCTCCGAGCGAGGCGGCCACCATGGCGGCTTCGTATCCGCCGGGACCACCTCCCAGGATTGCGATCCGGGGTGAGCTGAAATCTGGATGCGTAGTCACAATCAATCATTCTCGCGCATCCGCAGCCGGACCGCCAAAGAAAACGGTCTCTGGCGGATCCGGCCAAAGGGTGGGCGCACGCGGAGCGGCAGGATAGCTTGTACCAGTGAGTACAACAGACTTCCTGAAGACCGATCCCTTCGCTGCCGCACGCGCCGCCGCCGAGTACATTGCCGAGGAAACAGGCGTGGACAGCCACGACGTCGCCCTCGTGCTTGGTTCCGGCTGGGCCGAGGCAGCCGACCTCATCGGCGAAACCACCGCTACCCTGTCCGCCGAGGAGGTCCCAGGCTTCCACGCTCCCGCCGTTGTTGGGCACGTGGGCACCATCCGCTCGGTGCTCACCAAGGAGGGCAAGCGGGCGCTGGTCCTTGGCGCGCGGACCCACTACTACGAGGGCAAGGGCGTCCGTGCCGTCGTACACGGCATCAGGACGGCGGCAGCTGCCGGCTGCAGCACCCTGGTACTGACCAATGGCTGCGGCGGGCTGAACGAAAACTGGGCCCCCGGGACGCCAGTGCTGATCAGCGATCACATCAACCTCACCGCCGCCTCACCTTTGGAGGGCGCCACGTTCGTTGACCTGACAGATCTCTACTCCGCCAGGATCCGTGGACTGGCCCGCGAAGTGGATGCAACCTTGGAGGAGGGTGTCTACGCCCAGTTCCCCGGCCCGCACTACGAGACGCCGGCCGAGGTGCAGTACGCCAAGCGCATCGGGGCCGACCTGGTGGGAATGTCCACGGCTTTGGAGGCCATCGCCGGACGCCACGCCGGGATGGAAGTCTTCGGCATCTCGCTCGTCACCAACCTTGCCGCCGGCATCAGCCCGCAGCCCCTCAGCCACGAGGAAGTCCTCGAGTCAGGACAGGCTGCAGGCCCGCGGATTTCCAAACTCCTTGCCGAAATCATCGCGAAACTCTGAAGCACCAACACGGGGTCACTTCAGGCCCAATATGGGCCGCCTTTTGGGCGGTATCCGACCCCGCGTTGCACGAAGTGAGGGAGCAATGACGATAGCGTTATGCCCATGACGTCCTCCGATGCCGATTCCCGCTTGCTGACCGAAGCCCGCGAATGGGCTGCCCAGGACCCGGATGCGGAAACCTCGGCTTCCCTCCTGGAACTCGTCCGGCTCGTTGGAGAAGGCGCCCCGGCGGCCCGGCAGGAACTCGAGGACAGCTTCCGCGGGACACTGCAGTTCGGCACCGCGGGCTTACGGGCGGCGCTGGGCCCCGGACCCAACCGGATGAACCGGGTGGTGGTGCGCCGGGCCGCTGCCGGCCTGGCGGACTTCCTCATCCAGGCAGTAGGCGAAGCGTCGCCGGGGACCCGGCCGCGCGCCGTCGTCGGCTATGACGCCCGGTACAACTCGGATATCTTCGCTGAAGAAACCGCCGCCATCTTTACCGCGGCCGGAATAGAAACATTCCTGATGCCGGCGGCGCTGCCCACTCCCCTGCTGGCCTACGCGGTGCGGGCCCTGGAGTGCGACGGCGGCGTGATGGTCACGGCCAGCCACAACCCGCCGCAGGACAACGGCTACAAGGTGTACCTGGGCCGCCATGCCGTCACGGAGAGCGGCAACGGCGCGCAGATCGTGGCGCCTTATGACGAGCAGATCGCGGACCGGATCAACGCCGTGGGACCGGTGGAGTCCATTGTCCTCGCCTCCAGCGGCTGGACAGTGCTCGACGGGTCCCTGGCCGCGGGTTACGAGCAGGCCACCGCGGCATTGGTCCTCCCGGAACGCTTCCCCGCCCGTGACCTGCGCATCGTTCTCACGCCGATGCACGGTGTGGGCGGCGAAACCGCGAAGGCGGTGCTGAAGGCTGCCGGTTTCACCGACGTTACGCTTGTGGCCGAGCAGGCAGAACCGGACCCGGACTTTCCCACCGTCAGTTTCCCGAACCCGGAAGAACCCGGAGCGCTGGACCTGGCGCTCGAAACGGCAGAACGGCTTGCCGCGGACATCGTGATTGCCAATGATCCCGACGCCGACAGGGCTGCGGTTGCGGCGAAGGATCCGGATACCGGGGCCTGGCGGATGCTCCGCGGAGACGAAGTTGGCGCGCTCCTCGGAGCCCACATCGCGGCGAGGCTGGCCGCAGCTGACGGTGATGAAAGCGGCCGGGACAGCCACGGTGTGTTCGCGAATTCGATCGTGTCATCACGGCTCCTGGCGCGGATCGCCGCGGCGGCAGGCTACGCGCATGAAGAAACGTTGACAGGATTCAAGTGGATTTCGCGGGTCCCCGGCCTGCTGTACGGCTATGAGGAAGCCCTGGGCTACTGCGTGGCGCCTGATGTTGTGAAGGACAAGGACGGCATCTCCGCGGCGGTGCTGATCGCGGAACTTGCGGCCGCCGCAAAGGCTGACGGGAAGACCGTTTTTGACACCCTGGACGAGCTGTACCTGCAGCACGGCCTGCACGCCAGCGACCAGCTCAGCATCCGGGTGGCGGACCTGGGCCTCCTGGACGCCATGATGAACCGGCTCCGGGTCAGCCCGCCGGAGTCCTTCGGGTCATCCGCGGTGGAAGTTTTCACGGACCTGGCGGAGGGCAGCGGGCAGCTTCCTCCCACCGACGGGCTCCTTTACCTCACAAGGGACCTCACCCGGGTGATCATCCGGCCCAGCGGCACCGAGCCCAAGCTCAAGTGCTACCTCGAAGTGATTCACCACGTAGGTACCGCGGCCGAACTGCCGGAAGCCCGGCTGGCAGCGCGGGCAGCGCTGGACGAGGTGCTGCAGGACGTCAGTGAGGCCCTGGGGCTCTAGCCCCGGGCCCCTGCGCTAAAACCTGTTAAAGCCCGATCTCGATGAAACCGTCGGTGATCCGGGTGCTGAACGTTGCAAGGCTCAGGCCCGGGGTACTGAAGCATTCGCCGGTCTCCAGGTCGTAGACCTCTTTGTGCAGCGGTGAAGCGATGGTGGGACGGGCGCCCCGTGATCCAAGGATTCCCCGCGCCATCACGTGGGCGCCGGTGGCCGGGTCCTCGTGTGCCACCGCGAAAACTTCGTTGGGTCCGGTGCGGAAGAGTGCGATCTGTCGTCCCGCGATGAGGGCTGCTTCGCCCCAGGCGGGTTCCAGGTCATCCACCAGGCAGACGCGGTGCCAGTCGGCGCCGGTTACAGCCTCGTCGATGCCGGCTGCGAGTGCCCCAAGTTCCAGTGTTGCCGTCATGTCGGCCCCTCTCCCTGTGCGTGTAATCCTTGCGATTGGCTGCCTCTGCGGCCGTGTTCCACGCTAGGCTCCCGGTGTTTCAAGGGGGTGCAGTGAATGTGTCCGGCGCGTAAAAGACACCTCACGCCGCCGGAAACGCGTTCGTGATGCAGAAGTTAAGTTGACGAAACAATTGGGAAACTGAAGCGAAACTGCGTCTCCCTAGTCTGGATGGACAGCTCGACAGAGAAGGCTGCAGAAACACACTGCGGCCCATGCGAAAGGCCCACAGTGACCGAACAGACTTCAAGCACAGAGACTCCGCGCCGCATTGTCGTCGCCGGCGGCGGCCCCGCGGCCCACCGTTTTGCGGACGCAATGCATGCCCGCGGCCTCGATGGCTGGCATGTCACGGTCCTCACTGAGGAAGCCCACCTCCCCTACGACCGCGTCGCACTCAGCAAGGCCCTGACGGAAATGGACTACGACCTCACCCTGGGCGAGGCGAGCATGTGGGACCACGAGGCCATGTCCCTGAAGACCGGCGAGCGCGTCGTCAAAATCAACCACGAAGCCAAGTCCGTGGAGACCGCGGCGGGCAACGTCTTCGAATACGATGAACTTGTTGTCGCGACCGGTTCGAATGCCGCCCGCCTGCCGATCCCCGGCGCCGAGCACACCCACGTCTACCGCACGCTGGAAGATGTCTGGGCCATCAACAAGGCCATTGCCGAACTCACCGAAAAGCTCGGCCGCAAGGTCAACGCTGTCACCATCGGTGGCGGCCTTCTCGGGCTCGAGTCCGCGGCCGGCACGGAACAGCTGGGGGCCAACCCCATCGTCATCGACGGTTCCCAGTGGCTCATGGCCACCCAGCTCGACGAAGGCGCAGGCCAGGCAATGGGCCGGCTCATCAAGGCCAAGGGCTTCGAGGTGCACGGCGGCGTCTTCCCGTCGGAAGTCTTGTCGGACGACGACGGACAGGTCACCGGCGTCCTGATGGCTGACGGCCGCGTCATCGACGCAGACCTCGTCATCGTCGCCATCGGCGTCCGGCCGCGCGACGAACTGTTCCGGGCGGCCGAAGGCGAGGAGCAGCTGTTCAGCCTCGGCCCGCGCGGCGGCGTGGTCATCAACGACTACTGCGCCACGGAAGTACCCGGCATCTGGGCCATCGGAGAAGTGGCAAACTACGGCGGCATGTGCCTGGGCCTCGTGGCCCCCGCCAACACCATGGCCGAGATCGTGGCCGACCGCCTCCACGGCGGCGACGCAACCTTCCCCGGCTTTGACACCGCCACGAAGCTGAAGCTCTCCGGCGTGGACGTCGCCAGCTTCGGTGATGCCTTCGCCAAGACCGCGCACGCCCTGGAAATTGTCTACGCCGACCCTGCCCGCGGCGTGTACCAGAAGATCGTCACCACCGACGATGCCAAGACCCTCTTGGGCGGCATCTTCGTGGGCGACGCTTCACCGTACATGAGCCTGCGTCCGCTGCTGGGCCGCGAACTTCCCGCCGAGCCGGGTGCGTTCCTCAGCGCCGCGGGCGGCGGCGAAGCTCCCGAAACCGAACTGCCTGACGACGCCACCCTCTGCTCCTGCAACAACGTCACCGCCGGCAGCATCCGCGACGCCATCAACGGCTGCGGTGCCTGCGAGGGCAACGCCCCGGTGCAGGAACTGGGCGAGCTGAAGGGCTGCACCCGGGCGGGCACCCAGTGCGGTTCCTGCGTGCCCATGCTGAAGAAGCTGCTGGAAACCGAGCTGACCAAGTCCGGCGTCGAGGTTTCGAAGGCCCTGTGCGAGCACATCGAGCTGTCCCGGCAGGAACTGTTCGACGCCATCCGCGTCCTGGAACTGACCTCGTTCGAAGAGATCATGGCCAAGTACGGCACCGGCGCGGGCTGCGACATCTGCAAGCCGACCATCGCCAACATCCTGGCCAGCCAGAACAGCGCGTACGTCCTGGACGCCGGCCGCGGCACCCTTCAGGACACGAACGACCGCGCCCTGGCCAACATGCAGAAGGACGGCACCTACTCGGTGGTCCCCCGCATCGCCGGCGGTGAGATCACTCCCAAAAGGCTGGGCGTCATCGCGGCCGTCGCCGAGAAGTACAACCTGTACACCAAGATCACCGGCGGCCAGCGGATCGACATGTTCGGCGCCCGGCTGGAGCAGCTCCCGGAGATCTGGAAGGAGCTGGTGGACGCCGGCTTCGAATCAGGCCAGGCCTACGGCAAGAGCCTGCGCACCGTGAAGTCCTGCGTCGGGTCCACCTGGTGCCGCTTCGGCGTCCAGGATTCCGTGGCCATGGCCATCCAGCTCGAACTCCGGTACCGCGGCCTGCGCAGCCCGCACAAACTCAAAATGGGTGTCTCCGGCTGCGCCCGCGAATGCGCCGAGGCCCGAGGCAAGGACGTCGGCGTCATCGCCACCGCCGACGGCTGGAACCTGTACGTCGGCGGCAACGGCGGCGCCACCCCGGCACACGCCCAGCTGCTGGCCAAGGACCTGGACGACGAAACGCTGATCAAGTACATCGACCGTTACTTCATGTACTACATCCGCACCGCGGACCGCCTGCAGCGCACGGCCCGCTGGCAGGAAGAGCTCGACGGCGGCATCAAACACGTCGAGGACGTGGTGGTCAAGGACACCCTGGGCATCGCCGAGGACCTTGAGGCGGCCATGGCCAAGCACGTCGATACCTACGTCGACGAGTGGACCGACACCCTTAAAGACCCCGAGCGCCTGCGCCGGTTCCGCTCCTTCGTCAACGCTCCGGACCAGAAGGACGATTCCATCACCTTCGTCCCGGACGAGCGCGGCCAGATGCGCCCGGCAACCCCGGAGGAAAAAGGCAAGGTCCTGATCGGCGCTTCCATCCCCATGAGGCCCCGCGACGAGAACGAGGTATAGGCATGCAGCTCAGCATTGATCTCACCGGCCGCGAAGTCCTGGTCACGGGCTCTGACCACGCCGCACGCCAGGCGGTCCGCCGCTACGAAGCCGCCGGCGCCGTCGTCTACCGCCTCAGCACCCCGCAGGGTGCCGGCCACGATGGCCCGCTGCCCGAACGTCCCTTCCTGGTCGCCGCGGTCGACGACGGCCAGCCGGGCTGGGAGGCCCTGCTGGGCAGGTGCCGGGACACCGGGATTCCGGTCGCCGCCGAGCCGGCGGCCGGACCCGTTGGCCACGTCACCCTCGTGGGTGGCGGCCCCGGAACAGCCGAGTTGCTCACCGTCGGTGCCGTCAACGCCCTCCGTGACGCCGACGTCGTCTTTTATGACCGCCTCGCCCCCTGCCAGGAGCTGGCATCCCTGACCTCGGCCGAACTGGTGGATGTAGGCAAGAAACCCGGGCACCACAAGGTCAGCCAGGGCGACATCGAAAAGCTGATGGTGGAAAGCGCCCTCGCGGGCAACAACGTGGTCCGGCTCAAGGGCGGCGACCCTTATGTCTTTGGCCGCGGCGGCGAGGAAGTCGCTTCCTGCGTTGCCGCCGGGGTGCCCGTCCGCGTTATCTCCGGTGTTACGAGTGCCATCTCCGTTCCGGCGGCCGCCGGAATTCCGGTTACGCACCGGGAAGTAAGCCACATGTTCACCGTGGTCTCCGGGCACGCCCCGCTGACCGAAAAGGAGCACGGCCACCTGGCCGGCCTGGGCGGGACCATCGTTGTCCTGATGGGCATCGGCACCCTCCACCAGCTCGCGGCGGGACTCCACAGGGCCGGGATGCGCGCCGATATGCCCATGGCCGTTGTTGAACGCGGTTACCGGCCCGGGCAGCGCACCACCATCGCGGACCTTGGCACCATCACCACCGCAGCCGCCGGCTGCAGCAACCCGGCTGTGCTGGTCATCGGCGAGGTGGTTCGGGTGGCGGAAGCCAACCGTGGGCACGCTGAGGCCGCCGCCGACCTGGACAGGCTGGCGGCCTCGCTGCTGGGCTCGTGAAAGGATTGACCTCCATGACTGCACTTGCACCGGCCGAAACCCCGCAGGTTGAAGAAGCGCCCGACGCCACAGAAGCTCCGCTGGAGGGTTTCCGCATTGGTGTCACCTCGCACCGGCGCTCGCAAGACCTGATTGAGGCCCTGGAACGCCGCGGCGCGGAGGTGCTGCATGCTCCCGCGCTGAAAATCGCTCCCGTGCAGGAGGACATGCGCCTCATCGAGGACACCAGGGCCATCATCGCGGCCAAGCCGGACCTCTGCATCGCCACTACCGCTTACGGCATGCGCCGGTGGTGCGAGGCCGCTGATTCCTTCGGGATCGGCGACGAGCTGCTGGAAACCCTGGGTGCCTGCCGGATGTTCGTCCGCGGCCCCAAAGCCCGCGGCGCCGTGCGCGCGGCAGGGCTTGCCGACGTCGGAATCAGCAGCGACGAAACCACCGCGACACTGGTGGACATGCTGCTCACCGAGGGCGTCCGTGGCAAGACCGTAGCCGTCCAGCTGCACGGCTACACCGACGTCCGGCAGCTGGAGCGGCTGCGTATGTCCGGCGCCAATGTCCTGACGGTCACGCCCTACCGCTGGGTGAAGCCCGACGGCGAGGACAGGCTTCCGCGGCTCATCGAGGCCGCGTGCAGCGGCAACCTGGACGTCCTGACGTTCACCAGCGCACCCGCCGTGGACGCCATGTGGAGCACCGCCCACGAGATGGGCGTATACAAACAGCTGATCGAAAGCCTGAAGACCAACGTCACTACCGCCGTCGTGGGGCCGGTCACGGCGCAGCCCCTGCTCGACGCCGGGGTGACGCCGCTGGTTCCGGAACGGTTCCGGATGGGCGCGCTCATCCGGCTGGTGTGTGAGCACCTCGCCCTGAACCACGTCCGGCGGCTGGATACCAGGTCCGGCAACATCGAACTGCGTGGGCGCAGCCTCCGGATCGACGGCCAGCCCGTGGAACTGGCCCCCGCCCCGCTGCTGCTGCTCCGGGCACTGCTCGGCGCCGGGGGTGCCGTCCTGTCCCGCGAATCGCTGTCCGAACTGCTGGAACTGCGTGGCTCCGTCCACGCCCTGGACATGACCGTCAGCCGGCTCCGTTCCTCACTGCCGGACGGACGGCTGGTGGAGACGGTGGTCAAACGGGGCTACCGCATCCGGGTCTAGCCTGTACTGCATCCAGCTGCGCGCCGGCGGCAAATGTGTCGGTTCCCGGACGGATGAGAAGCACGTCACAGGTTCTGTTACCGGCCGGTAAACACTGGCGAACACAGGGCCGCTAAACGGCAACTGCAGGGAAACACGCCGGAAAAAGCAACGGCCTACGCTGGGTTCCATCACGAAGTTCCGGCCGTTTCACCGGCCGCCAGCGAAAGGGCCAGCACATGTCCGCTCCGGCACCCTCCACCTCCACTACTCCCGCCAACCGCATCGTCATCGCGGGAGCTGGTCCGGCCGCACAGGCTCTCGTCAGCCAGCTTGACCGCGCCCGGTTCACCGGCACCATCACCGTGCTGAGCAACCGGGACGACACCCCGGAGGAACTGCTGGAGCTGGCGCTCCTCCCCCAGGTCTCCGTCCGCTTCGGCCAGCCGGCCAGCCACATCGACCCGGAGAACCGGACTGTCGCCACGGCGGACGGCATGGAATTCAGCTACGACCAGCTGGTCATCGCCACCGGATCGGCACCCGTGGCCAGCCCGGTGGAGGGCGCCAGCGGCTGCCTGAGCTACTCCACCATCGATGACGCGGCCCGCATCGGCGAAGCCGTCAGTGAAGTCACGAGGGAACTTGGCAGGCGCCCGCTGGGGATCCTCGTGGGGACAGGTGCTGCTGCCGGCCAGGCTGAAGCAGTGCTTCGGGCCAGGGGCGTACGCCCCATCCGCACCACTGCCCGGCCGGCCGCCGTAATGCCCGGTGCAACAGCGTCAGGTTTCGCGGCGTCCGGTGTGGTCTTCGAGGACGGCAGCAGCATGTACGGCGACTTGGTGGTCCTGGCTGAGGAGCGGGTGTCCCGGGACGGGCTCGCCGCCAGCGCCGGCCTGCGGACTGCGCCCACCGGCGGGATTGTCATTAACCAGGACTTCCGGACCTCCGTCCCCGGAATCTGGGCCATCGGTGACGCGGCAGCGTTCGACGGCGTCCGACTGGGCCTGCTGGTTGCTGCCGCCTCCGCGGCGGGCGCCTGCGCCACCCAGCTGCTCACGGCTTCTGCTCCTGCCTCTTTGCCGGCGGCTGCCTGACAGAGGACGGGACCCGGCCGGGCTTCCCGCTGAGGGTGGCTCCGGTTGTGACAAGATGGTTCCCGAAACGAGTCATGGGCGTTACAACGCCCGGCCCACGGGCCCCTGGAGAGGACCATCATGAGCAACGAAGCCACCCCTTCCGTTGAAACTGCAGCCGCAGGTTCCGGCAGCATCGCGTCCTTCATCGACCACACGCTGCTGAAACCCGAGGCAGGAGAGGCTGACGTCCTCAAGGTTTGTGCGGAAGCGGCCGAATACCACTTCAAGTCGGTGTGCGTTAACCCCATTTGGGTGAAGACAGTCAAAAAAGCCCTCAAAGGGACCGGCGTCCTGACCTGTTCTGTGGTGGGCTTCCCGCTGGGTGCCACCCCCACGGACGTCAAGACCTTTGAAGCCCGCGGCGCGGTGCTGGATGGTGCTGACGAGGTGGACATGGTCATCAACATTGCTGCCGCAAGGGCCGGGGACAAGGGTGCCCTGGTTGAGGACATCTCTGCGGTGGCGGAGGCTGTCCACGCCAGCGGCGCGATCCTCAAGGTCATCATCGAAACAGCGCTGCTCGACGACGCCCGGAAGGTTCTTGCCTGTGAGGCCGCAGTGGAGGCCGGGGCCGATTTCGTGAAGACCTCAACAGGCTTCAACGGAGGAGGTGCCACCGCGGAGGACATCGCCCTGATGCGCCGTACTGTGGGCCCCGACCTCGGTGTGAAGGCCTCCGGCGGTGTGCGTTCCCTCGAGGACGCGCAGGCTATGATTGCTGCAGGTGCAACACGTATTGGTGCCAGCTCCGGAATTGCCATCGTCAAGGGTGAACAGGGTTCATCCTCCTACTGACAGCAGCCGGAGTCGCCACAGATTGAGGCCCCCGCGGCCAAGGAGGAATGAATGTCCAGCAAGATCACGGCTTCCAACCAGGGCCCCGCGTCTCACGAAGGGTCGCTCCAGACCCCGCAGAATGAGAACAAGCTTGCCACCAGCGTCATTCTCTTTGTGGTCTGCATGGCCTTGTTCCTGGGCGCGATCTACTCGCTGTCCTTCCTCACGCTCGAGAACCCGTGGCCGATGGCCGTCTGCATCGGGCTCTTCGGCCTGACCTACTGGATCCCGCAGACCATCCTGGGCCGCTCCGATTCAGCCGGCGAGCACTGATCCCAAGTAAGTAGCAGTAACTGTCGTTTTGAACGCTCATAGCGACACTTAGTGCTACCCAGTTGGGCAGCAAGCCAACGAAACCCCCGGGACCTCTGTCCCGGGGGTTTCTGCGTACCTAGAACCAGATGCGGGTCCAGGCCTCAGCAGCTGCCGCCACTGTAGTCCAGTGGGTCCGCGCTATCGCCCAGCCGGCCACGCACAGTCCCACCATCGCGTAGGCACTGACCGGGATCAGCAGCAGCCATTCACGCTTTGATCCTGCACGGCCCAGCAACGGCAGGGAGAGCGAGCCGTTGGGACGCCAGACCTGGCGCAGCAGCGGCACTTTGCGCAGCGGCTTGGGCGGGCGGATGACGATCGGCCACAGCAGCGGCACGCCTCCGGTGGTAATCAGGTCACCGACGATATGGACCACCACGCCGGTCAGCATCGAGACAGGAAGCCACGTCCACTGGTCCGGCGCGAACCACGTGACGAGTCCGGCCATCACCAGCCCGAAGATCCAGTTGGTGAGGAACCCGGATCTGGGGAAAAGCTTGAGCGCCTTGGCCGCGATGTTGATCATAAACATGCACAGCAGCCCCGCGCCCACGGACAGCAGTCCCCAGTCCGTCTGCAGCTGGAACTGCCCGGCCAGGGTGGCCAGCAGCACAAAGAATGCCGCCCCGAGCACGGAGTGGGTGCCCTGCCGGTGCCCGCCGCTGGCGTTCTCAATCCCGACGGCGATCACATTGGACAGCGGCGGCAGGGAATTCGCCACGGTGCTGTGCCGGTGGTCCCAGTCGCACACCAGGGCCGTTCCCGCCGTCGCCATCCCGCCGATCAGGATCCCGGTGGCGTCCAGCGGGTACCAACCGAGCGTGTACGGCCCTGTTGAGGCAATAGCTACCCACGCCGCGGCTCCCGACGCGGCGTGGTGTCCTCCCATCAAGGCCTACCCGCTTACTGCCGGAGCGGCCAGGGGGGCGTCCGAGAAGATGTTCCGGATGACGCCGTTGGCCCATTCGAGGATTTCCGCGTCCTGCAGGTCCCGGCCGCCGATCTTGGCGGTCTTTGGTTTGGGAATCAGCACGGCATCGAGGGCAGGCTTGGACTGGGACCCCGGGTACATCCGGTTCAGGCGCATGACCTTGGACTCCGGAAGGGTGGCGGGCGAGAACTTGATGAAGTTGCCCTGCAGGGCCACGTCCGACAATCCGGCTTCCCGGGCACCGACGCGGAAGCGGGCCACGGACACAAGGTTCTGGGCAGGCAGCGGCGGCTCGCCGTACCGGTCCACGAGCTCGGCCAGGACTTCGTCGATGGCCTCGTTGGTGAGCGCCGACGCGAGCTTTCGGTAGGCCTCCAGGCGCAGCCGCTCCCCCGGCACGTAGTCATGCGGCAGGTGGGCATTGACCGGGAGTTCGATCTTCATTTCGGCGGCCTTCTCCTCAGCCTCGCCGCGGAAGTCCGCCACCGCCTCGCCCACCAGGCGGATGTAAAGGTCGAAGCCCACGCCCTGGATGTGCCCGGACTGCTCGCCGCCCAGCAGGTTGCCGGCACCGCGGATTTCCAGGTCCTTCATGGCCAGCTGCATGCCCGCGCCGAGCTCGTTGTGTGTGGCGACGGCCTTAAGCCGTTCGAGCGCCACCTCGCCCAGCGGCTTCTCCGAGGGGTAGAGGAAGTAGGCGTAGGCGCGTTCACGGCCGCGCCCCACGCGGCCACGGAGCTGGTGCAGCTGGGACAGCCCATACTTGTCCGCGCCGTCCACGATCAGGGTGTTGGCGTTGGAGATGTCCAGGCCGGTTTCGATGATGGTGGTGCACACCAGCACGTCAAACCGCTTCTCCCAGAAGTCCACAATGATCTGTTCCAGGCGGCTTTCGGACATCTGGCCGTGGGCCACCTCCACCCGCGCTTCCGGCACCAGTTCACGGATCTTGGCCGCGGTGCGCTCAATGGTGGACACCCGGTTGTGGACCAGGAACACCTGGCCTTCGCGCATCAGTTCGCGCCGGATGGCAGCGGAAGCCTGCTTGTCCGTGTACGGGCCAACGTACGTCAGGACGGGGTGGCGTTCCTCGGGCGGCGTGGCCAGCGTGGACGTCTCCCGGATCCCGGTAAGGGACATCTCCAGCGTGCGGGGAATGGGGGTGGCGCTCATGGCCAGCACGTCCACGTTGGTGCGCATCTTCTTGAGCGCTTCCTTGTGCTCCACACCGAAGCGCTGCTCCTCGTCCACAATCACCAGGCCCAGGTCCTTGAATTCAAAGTCCTTGGACAGCAGGCGGTGGGTACCGATGACGACGTCAACCGTCCCGTTCTTGACGCCCTCCGCCGTCTCCTTCGCCTCCTTGCCCGCCTGGAAGCGGGACAAGGGCTTCACGCGCAGGGGGAACCCTGAAAACCGCTCGGTGAAGGTTTCATAGTGCTGCTGGGCCAGCAGGGTGGTGGGGACGAGCACCGCCACCTGTTTGCCGTCCTGAACCGCCTTGAAGGCCGCGCGCACGGCGATCTCCGTCTTGCCGTAGCCCACGTCGCCGGAAACCAGCCGGTCCATGGGGATCTCACGTTCCATGTCCGCCTTGACCTCGTTGATGGTGGTCAGCTGGTCCGGCGTCTCCACGTAGGGGAAGGCTTCCTCGAGTTCGCGCTGCCATGGAGTGTCCGGCCCAAAAGCGTGTCCGCGCGATGCCATCCGCGCCGAGTACAGCCGGATCAGTTCGCCGGCGATCTCCTTGACGGCTTTCCGGGCCTTGGACTTGGTGCTCGCCCAGTCGGCACCGCCCATCTTGCTCAGCACGGGGGTGTCGCCGCCAACATACCGCGTCACCTGGTCCAGCTGGTCGGTGGGGACGAACAGCCGGTCTCCCGGCGCGCCGCGCTTGGAAGGGGCGTATTCCAGGACCAGGTACTCGCGCACACCGTCGCCACCGCCGGCGACTTTTCGCTGGATCAACTCGACAAAACGTCCAATGCCGTGCTGCTCATGCACCACGTGGTCCCCCGCCACCAGCTGCAGCGGATCCACCGCGTTGCGGCGCTTGGACGGCATGCGGCGCATGTCCTTGGTGGATCCGGCCGACGTCCGGCCCAGCAGGTCCGCTTCCGTCAGCAGGCCCAGCTTCAGCCCGTCCAGGACAAAACCGCGTCCGACGGCGGCAGTGGTCACTTCGATGATGCCCGCCTGGGGCTCGTGGTCCAGGCTGTCAACGCGGGCACACGGAATGTCGTTCTCATGGAACAGCTCCGCCAGCCGCTGCGCGGGCCCGGGACCTTCGGTGGCCACAACAATCCGCCACTGGTCGCGGACGTGGGAGCCGATGAAGTCCATCATCTCCGCCACGTCGCCCTGGTAGCCCCGCGGCTCCCGCGCATGCAGGTTCAGGACGTCGATCTCGGGCAGCAGTTCCTCGTCCTGGGCGAGCGAGGTGATGGACCACCAGGAAACCCGGTGCTCCAGGGAGGAGCTGCGCGTTTCGGTCAATGACCGGAAGCTGGCGGAATGGAGCGCAGCACTTGCCTGCGAGCTCAGATCCAACGGGGCAGTTCCGCCGTCGGAGGCGGTGGACCAGGCAGCCTCAAGGAATTCCTCATTGGTGGCAGCGAGGTCATGGGCGCGGGTACGGACCTTCTCCGGCTCGATGATCACAGAAATGGAACCCGCAGGCAGCTGCTCCACAAAAGGAACCATCGAGTCCACCAGCACCGGGGCCAGGGACTCCATGCCCTCCACGGTGATGCCGCCGGCAATCTTTTCCAGCATGTCCGCCGCGGCCGGAAGCTGGGATTTGAGGGTGGCCGCCCGCGACATCACTGAAGGGGTGATGAGGATCTCCCGGCAGGGCGGGGCGTGCAGCTCCGTGGGGTGGTGGAGTCCGGGTGAGGATAGCGAGCGCTGGTCGGCGACCGCGAACCAGCGCATCTGGTCCACTTCGTCACCGAAGAATTCAACCCGGATGGGGTGGTCCTCCGTGGGTGGAAAGACGTCAATGATGCCGCCGCGGACCGCGAACTCCCCACGGTGCGTCACCATGTCCACGCGGGCGTATGCGGCGTCTGCCAGGCTCCGCACCACTTCGGTGAAGGGCATCTCCTGGCCCACCTTCAGCGTGACCGGAACCAGCTCACCCAGGCCGGCCACCACGGGCTGGACCACGGCGCGGACCGGCGCCACCACCACACGGAGCGGCCCCGCCGTCGAGGTTTCCGGGTGCGCAAGGCGGCGCAGCACGGAGAGGCGGCGGCCCACGGTGTCCGAGCGCGGGGAGAGCCGTTCGTGCGGGAGTGTTTCCCAGCTGGGGAACTCTGCCACGGCGTCCGTGGGGAGGTAGGCCCGAAGCGCGGCGGCCAGGTCCTCTGCCTCCCGGCCGGTAGCGGTGACGGCCAGCACCACGCCCTGCCCGCCGCCGTCGTGCCCTTTGTCGCCAGCCCCTTCGGCAGCGGCCGCAATGCCGTCCGCCATTTCGGCCAGCAGCACGGGACGGAGCCCTGCCGGTGCACTGATCTGGTAGTCCTGGCCCCGGACGTCGAAGCCGCGGGCGGCCTCGGCCCGGACGCGGGCAAAGGTCTGGTCCGGGGCGAGGGCGCGGCGCAGTCCGTCCAGCGACGGGCCTGCGCTGGAATGGCCGGCGGTGGATGGGCCGGGAAGGCTCATGGCAGAAGCTCCTGTGGTGTTCAGTGGATCGCAGGCAACGCGAAAACCCGAAATTCGCTTCGAATCCCGGGTAAAACCCAGCCTACCCTCCTGCACCGACATGGCAGGCGGATGGGTGCGGTTAGGCTGGCAAAGCCCAGGAAGGCAGGCAGGGCAGCCGTCCAGGCGCGCTGCGGCTCCGAACAGCTTAAGGACGAAGAGGAGACAGCATGACCGGAACCAGCAATACCCAGCGTTCACCCAAGACTGTCCTGGTTACCGGGGCCACCGGCTACATCGGCGGCCGGCTGGTGCCAAAGCTCCTGGAGGAGGGCCACACCGTCAAAGTCCTGGTGCGCTCCCCTGACAAAATCGCTGGCGTCCCGTGGCGCGACAGGGTGGAAGTTGTGGAAAGCAGCCTGGACGACGGCGACGCGTTGCGGTCGG
The DNA here is from genome assembly GCF_900537115.1 of Arthrobacter sp. Alg241-R88. Lineage (GTDB taxonomy): Bacteria > Actinomycetota > Actinomycetes > Actinomycetales > Micrococcaceae > Arthrobacter. The sequence continues at coordinate 192,488 of NZ_UNRG01000003.1, read as the reverse complement.
CGCTTTCCGGCGTCGACGTCTTTTACTACCTGGTGCATTCCATGGCTGCCGGGGCAGGCTTCGAAGCCAAGGAACAGTCGATGGCACGGGCGGCGGCGGAGGCCGCAGCGGCCGCGGGCGTTGGCCGGATCATCTACCTGGGCGGCCTCCACCCCAAGGGCGTGGACCTGTCCACCCATATGCGCTCGCGGGAGGCCGTGGGCAAAGTGTTCCTGGACTGCCCGGTGGACGCCATCGTGTTCCAGGCGGGAGTGGTGATCGGTTCCGGTTCGGCCTCCTTCGAAATGATCCGCCACCTTTCCGAGACGTTGCCGCTGATGCCGGCGCCCAGCTGGGTCCGCAACCGGATCGAGGCCATCGCCGTGCGGGACGTGCTGTACTACCTCGTGTCAGCGGCATCTTTGGAGGGACCTATCAACCGCACGTTCGATGTCGGCTGCCGCCAGGTGCTGACGTATGCCGGAATGATGAAGGAGTACGCAGCCGAAGCGGGCTTGCCGTACCGGGTGGTACTGGCACTGCCTGTCCCTGCGCCGAAGCTCGCCGGGATGTGGGTAGCCCTTACCACGCCCATCCCGCTGTCCATGGCCGTGCCGCTGGTCCAGTCCCTCCAGCACGACGCCGTGTCCAATGAACACGACATCGACGAGTACATCCCGCAGCCCGACGGCGGCCTCACCGGCTACCGCACCGCCGTCGCCCTGGCCCTTGGCAAGGAACGCGACGGCCAGGTGGAGACCACGTGGGCCAACGCCGGGGTGGCCGCCGATCCTTTGCCCAGCGACCCCGACTGGGCCGGGCACAAGGTATACATCGACGAACGGACCTTCCACGGCGACGTGGATCCTGCCCACGTGTGGACGGTCATCGAGGGAATCGGCGGCCGGAACGGCTGGTACTCCCTGCCGCTGGCCTGGCAGGTCCGCGGCTGGCTGGACAAGCTCACGGGCGGCGCCGGGCTGCTGCGCGGACGCCGGCATCCCCACACGCTGGCCTCCGGAGAGGTGGTTGACTGGTGGCGGGTGGAGCGGATCGACCACGGAAAGCTGCTGCGGCTCCGGGCGGAGATGCGTGCTCCGGGCAGGGCATGGCTGGAGCTGTCCGTGGAGCCGGACGGGAACGGCAGCCGCTACCGGCAGCGGGCAATCTTCTTCCCCAAGGGCCTCAGCGGGCGGCTGTACTGGCTGGCCGTCCTTCCCTTCCACAGCCTGATCTTTCCGGCCATGGCAAGGAATATCACCGGGGCTGCCCGGAAGAGGGTGGATGCGGAACCGACAGCCCGGACCCCGTAGGATGTTTGGAGCCTAATCTGACCCCACGTCCCAGGAGGACCCATGGCCTTGAGCGCAACCACCACCCTTCCGCACTCCGTCCCCAACGTTGCAGCTGTCCTGGTGAATGAAGATTTCCAGCGCCACGTCAGCCAGCTTGTCGGCGGCAGCCTTGAATCCTTCACGGTCGACGGCGACGTTGCCGGGGCGTTCAGCGCCACGTCCGTGCGTACCCTTCCCACCACCCGGCTTCCCGAGTTCGCCCGCAAGTTCGTGGGTGAGCACCTCAAGGTCACGCAGGTGGAAAACTGGGACGCCCCCGCGGCGGACGGATCCCGCCAGAGCAACATCTCGCTGAAGATCGCCGGCGCCCCCGTTGACGTTACCGCCGTGCAGCGGCTGGTGGCTGCCGACGGCGGCACGCGCGTAGAGCTTGAAGGCGAAGTAAAGTCTTCCGTGCCGTTCCTCGGCGGAAAGATTGCCGACGCCGCAGAACCGATGGTTGCCAAGGCACTGAACCTTCAGGCCAAGCAGGCACAGGCCTGGCTGGAAAGCCACTAGTCCGTGGAGCTGCCCGTCTTCGCCGCGCTGGTCCTGGTCATCGCCGGCCTCTGGTCCCTGGTGGTTTGGCCGCAGTTCCTGCGCCGGGTCATGAAGGATCCCCGAGCCCGGGACGCCGCCGGCAAGGCCACGAAGTTCCTCACCGTTCACGTGGTGCTGGTCAGCATCTCCATGGTGCTGGGGGCCGCCACCGCCATCATCGGCATCATGGGCCTGTTCGGCTAGGTTCGTTACTGAGAGAAGTCCGGCCCTCCTTCCTGCGGGAAGGAGGGCCGGACTTCTTTAAGTCAGGACTGTTGTCAGGCGGCCTGGTTGAGCGCGTCCTCGGCGGCAACCCAGGAGATCATGGCGCACTTGACGCGGGCGGCGTACCGCGCCACTCCCTCAAATGCCGCGGCGTCACCGAGGATTTCCGGGTCGGCCGGTACTTTGCCCCGGGACCGGAGGACCTCGCGGAAGTTGTCGATCACCTCGTGCATCTCGGCCACTGTCATTCCCTCGGCCAGGTCCGTGAGGACGGAGGCGGACGCCATGGAAATGGAGCAGCCTGCGCCGTCCCAGGCAATCTGTGCCACTTTGCCGTCGGCGACGGCCAGGCGCAGGGTTACTTCGTCGCCGCAGACGGGGTTCAGCTGGTGTGACTGCCCCGTGGTGGCGCCGTCCGGTGCCTTCGTCCCGGCCAGTCCGCTGCCATGGCGGGCTTTGGAATGGTCAAGGATGATCTGCTGGTACAGGTGGTCAAGGCTCATGTCATACCTTCGATGTGCGTCTGCGTTTGATGTATTAGGCGCGGAAGTAGGCGCGCACGCCCGCAACGGCATCCAGGAACTGGTCCACGTCGTCGGTGGTGTTGTACAGGTAGGCGCTGGCCCTGGTGGTGGCTGTCAGCCCCAGCCGGCGGTGCAGGGGCTGGGCGCAGTGATGGCCAACACGCACCGCGATCCCCCGCGAATCGAGGAACTGGCCCACGTCATGGGCGTGCACTCCTTCGACGTCGAACGCGGCGAGCCCTATCCGGTCCTGCCCGGCAGCGGGGCCCAGGACCCGGATTCCCGGAATGGACTCGAGCCCGGTGATCATCCGCTGGCCGAGCTCAGCCTCCCAGCGGTGGATCCGGTCCAACCCTGTTTCGGTCAGGTAGTTCGCTGCAGCAGCCAGCGCCACAGCCTGGGAGATCCGCTGGGTTCCGGCCTCAAAGCGCTGGGGTGCGGGGAGGTATTCGGCGCGTTCCATGGTCACCGTGGTGATCATGGAACCACCTGTCAGGAACGGCGGCAGGATGTCCAGGACGTCCTGCTTTCCGTAAAGTACACCGATTCCCGTGGGGGCGAGCATCTTGTGGCCGGAAAAGACAGCGAAGTCGATGTCCAGCTCTTTGACGTCCAACGGCATATGGGGTGCAGACTGGCAGGCGTCCAGGACCACCAGGGCGCCCGCGTTCCGGCCCAGGGCGGTCAATTCACGGACGGGGTTGATGGTGCCCAGGACGTTGGAGGCGTGCGTAAAAGCCAGCACCTTCGTACGCGCGCCGACGATGTCCGGGGCGAGGTCCATGCGGAGGCTTCCGGCGTCGTCCACGGGAATGTAGCGCAGCGCCGCCCCGGTACGGAAGGCCAGTTCCTGCCAAGGTATGAGGTTCGCGTGGTGCTCCATCTCCGTCACCACGATCTCGTCGCCCGGGCTCAGCGCCAGGTCCTTCAGCCGGGCGTCGCCGCGCCCTTGGGCGGCCCAGAGGCCAGCGTTGGACAGGGCATAACTGAGCAGGTTGAGGCCCTCGGTGGCGTTGGAAGTCCAGATGATTTCCGAGTAATCGGCGCCTACGAAGTCGGCCACGGTCTGCCGGGCGTCCTCGAATGCTTCGGTGGCCTCGACCGCAAGATGGTGGGCGCCCCGGTGCACCGCCGCATTGCGCTGCTCATAGAATTCCTGCTCGGCTTCGATGACACTCAGCGGGTTCTGCGACGTGGCTCCGGAGTCCAGATAGATCAGCGGGCGTCCGTTGACCAGCTGGTCCAGGACCGGGAAGTCGTTGCGGATGCGCTGCACCTCGGCGTTATCCATGACCGGCAAGGCGCGTTCCAGTGTGGCTGGCGTTGATACTACGGCCAAAACTAACTCCTTGAGATGCCAACGGATGACACTCAATTGTCCCACAGCACGGCTGTGGCGGCCGCCTGGAGGGGCAGCCGCCACAGTCGCTCCGGGCTTCAGCCCGCGGAATGGAGGGCCGGCGACGGCTGGGGGGAGAGTCTCGGTCTCAGAAGACTCTGACGTCGCCGGCCCCGACCAGCCCGGCCCACAAGGACCGGAAGTTTGTCGGGACGGAGGAGCTTGTTCTGCTGTAGGCAACTTTTGCGGCTTCTGCCGGTTCTTTTTGCCTCCTTAAGTAAATACTCCGGCGCCACACTGCACACGAGTAGGGTGTACTCGAATTCGTCGTCCCCGGACTACCGGGGCACCCTGCGGTACCCGCATTGCTGCGGCCGCAGCCGGTCGAAGGGCTGAGCAGGCATGCAGCCTCGCGGCTTGGCCAGCCGGAAGGTGGCAGGGGAAGGTGTTGGGCAGCGCTTATTTGGGGAGGGCTGACTCGAGCTCGTCGCGGCTGCGGACACCCAGCTTTACGTACGTGCGGTACAGGTGCCCTTCCACCGTGCGTACAGAGACCATCAGCCGTTGGGCGATTTCCCTGTCAGTAAGGCCTTGCACGGCCAGGCCGACGATGTCCTGCTCGCGGCGGGTGAGGTGGACGGCGGGAGCAGCAGCAATGAAGCGCCCTTCCCTGAACCGCTCCCCCAGTTCGTGGTCGCATTTCTCGCGCAGCGCCACTGCCTGCCTGGACCGCCGGCGTTCTCCGGCCTGCTCCAGGAGGGTACTCGCGCGGGCATAAGCCTCGCGCGCGAGATTCACAAAGCCGGATTCCTCGAGTGAGTTTGCCGTGTCCATCAGGGCATCCCCGTCACCGGCTTCCCAGCCGGTTGCCAGTGCCAGCATCGCCTGGGCGTATCGTCCTTCTATCGCCTGCGCCACCGACTGCACCATGGGAATGACCGATGGGTCACCCAGATCCCAGCAGATGGACAGGATTTCGAGCAGGGTTCCGGCCCTTGAAGTGGCATCATGCGTGGTGGCCAGGGTATGGAGCGTTGCCAGCCCCTTGCCGTCCCGGGACAGATATTCGGAGGCAGCGGCACCGTATGCTGAAGCCAGCAGCTCGTGGGCAGGACCTCCGGCCACCGCATCGGTGAAGTCCTCTTCGAGTCGTTTGGCCTGCGCTGCGTCACCCAGCCGTGCCGCCGCGTAGAAGCCCAGCGAAGACCCGAAGCGGAACAGCTGCAGCGGATCATTCAACCTCAGCGCCTCCACGGCCGGCAGCAGCACCTGGTATGCCCGCTCCATCCGGCCTTGCCGCAGAAGCGAGTAGCCGCGAAGCACCTCCAGGCTTCCGTTGAAGGTGGCGGCTCCGCGCGCATGGCCAGCCGCGTAATTGTCGAGTTCGCGCTCGGCAGACTCCCATTCGCCCATCGCCAGGTAATCAATCACCAGCCGGCCCAGCACGAACTCGGTGAAAAAGAACAGGCTGTCCTCCAGCGCAGGCAGTTCCGAGGCAGCCAGGAGGGCGGAATCCAGCCCCTGGCCAGCGCGGCCGGCTGCAGCAAGGGCGTGGGCCAGAAGCGCCTCGCCAAGCGCCCTGATGGATTCGCTTCCGGCTTCCTCGGAGGCTGTGCTCCGGATCTCCCGGACCTCGGCGGTGAGCGCCCCGGCATCCACGGCCGCACCCAGCTGCAGGAGGTGCAGGACCTGCAGGAGCCAGTCCTGCCGTTTCTGCTCTCCGTCAACAGGCTGTTGACTGTTTACGCCCTCGGCCAACGCGTTCAAGGACTGGCCGGCGGCCTGGTGGGCCGCTGCGCGGAGCAGGAGGACGGCGGGGCCCTCGGCGTCTTCGGAAAGCTGACGCCAGCAGGCATCAAGAAGGTGGGCGGCCTGGCCGTAGGCACCCTCGTTGTAGAGGGCGCGTGCCTGGATGGCCCTGGCCAATGGCACCAGTGCGGGATCCTGGATTTTGGCTGCGATCGAACGTGCGCTTACGTTGCGGAACCGCCTCAGGGCCTCACGGGCAGCGTCAAGCATTTCGGGGTCCGATACCCGCAGCCCACACTCAAAAGCCCACTCTACGGACCTGAGCTTGCCCTCCCCGCGCAGGACCGTGCCGTTCTGGTGGACCCGGATCTTTTCGAGCAGCTGCAGGCTTCGCGACACCGAGAGTGTATTCCGGATGGCGGTGGCGAAGAGGGCATTCCACATGGACAGTTCAGCCGGCACTCCGGAAGTCTCGGTGATCATCTGCTGGTCGAGGAGAGAGCGGACCACCGCGGCCCCGCTGATGTCCTCGATCACCTTCCGGCCCACGGGTCCGGCAAGCGCGATGAGCTTCAGCGCCTCCTGTTCCTCTGGCCCCCGCCGGATGTGGTCCTTGGTCACTACTGCCGTGAGTTGGCCGCCGTCGGCGGGCAACGGACCAAGCAGCATCCAGATGCCGTTCCGCTTGGCCAGGACACCGCTTTCGGCAGCGTCGTGCAGCAGTGCGTCGAGGATGCGGGGATTGCCGCCTGAAGCAATCCACACTGAATCCACTGTGGCTGCCGGCACCGTTCCATCCAGGACGTGGGCGAGAACTTCCTCAATCTGTTCCCTGTTCAGGGGCCGAAGGTCCACCCGCTCGGCAAGGCCGTCGTACCAGAGCTGGTCCAGCGGCTGCGGGAGGCCCGGCCGGGGTCTGGCAGCAGCTACCACGGTTGCCCAACCTGCCGAGATCAGGTCCGCCAGTACCCCGGCAGAGGAGTCGTCCAAGTGGTGGGCATCATCCACCACCAGAAGGACCGGGGCGCCCCTGCCGCCCTTCAGCTTCTCGAAGTACGTCCACATGGAACGCAGAACCGCCACGGGTGAGACCGACTCTTCGGCGCTCAGCTCTCCGGTATACGGAGTCAGTACGCCGAAGGGCACAGTGGCCAAGGCAGAACTGCCATGAATCTGCAGGATGTTGAGCTCCCCGGAAAGCCGCTCCAGGATCGCCTCAGCCAGGGACGTCTTACCGATCCCGGGCCCTGCCATCACAAAAACGGCATGACTGGTCCCGTTCCGGACAATGTTGCAGATGCGTTCCAAAGGCTCGCGCCGGCCGGTGACGGGGCGGTGTGCCGGTTTGTGGCCGTTAGACGAGTCCAGTCAGATCACCCCTGGAAGTTACGCCAAGCTTGGTGAAGACCTGGTACAGGTGGCCTTCCACCGTGCGGACGGACACACCCATTTCCAGGGCGATGTCACGGTTGGACGCCCCGCGGCCGGCCAGCCGTGCGATCTGGCGCTCCCGGGCGGTCAGCAGAGGGCTGCCACTGCTGGGCACGATGGGAAGATTCGCCACAGTGGCAGCCAGGATGTCCAGCCGGGCCTGGGCGGTCCGGGCGGAAATGGTATCTCCGTCCTGCCGGGCGAAGTCCACCGCCAACGCCATGCAACGGGCCTCCACGGTGTCCAGTTCGAGGGTGGCCGCGATTTCCCCTGCTGCGAGAAGGATTTTGGCATCCTTGGTCCGGCTCCCCACGGCCAACAGCCGGGCGACTTCCGCCAGCGGTCCCTGCCGGTGATCCGAGATCTCCTCAAGGAGGCGGAAGTCGGCATCGCTGCCGTTCACGGTCGCTGCCAGCAGGCTGATCCCGGCGTTCGTGTAAAGACCTGCCTCCATGTTCCGCCGGGCGGACTGCTTCAAGCCGGCAGCAGACTCGGAATCTCCCAGCCAGCGCCCCGCAACCAGGGCGCAGAACTCGATGATGCTCTCCGTGGAAAAACTTGCCTTGCCTGGTATCCGCTGGAGTTTGGCCAGGAACCTGCGGGCCTGGGCAGCATTGCCCGTCTGCGCGTGGGCCAGTGCTGTAGCTGCGTAGGCACAGCGGAGGGCATTCTGGAGCGGCTGGAGCTCAAGCTGCGCCACCGCCGAAATCAGGGGGTCCAGGGCAGCGCCACCCCGGCCGGAATAAACATAGGCGAGCCCGACGGCGAGTTCAGTGGCCGCGCTCCGGTACGGGAGGCGGTCGTATTCACCGGTGTCGTGTGGGCCCAGGAGGTCGATGCAACGCCGCCACTGCCCGGCCGTCAGCAACACCAGGTAGGCCTCCCTGGTGTATTGCTCGCGCAAACCCACCACGTGCGAAACGTCCGTTATCTGGCCCCCAAGCTGCCGCATCAGGCTCAGGGCATCCATTTCCCGTCCGGTCAGCGCCAAGGCAGTCATCAGGATGACGGCGGACTGCATCCGGTGGGCGGTGTCCGGGTTCCGTGCCGGGTCTGCAGCTGCCTCCAGCTCGGGAATCATGGCCGCGTAGTCACCAACGAACGCGCGGTATTCGAACTCGCTGAGCGCCACGCGGTGGACGGCAGCCACTGCCGGATGGGGCCAGGCTGCGTTGTTAGCCATGGCGTCCAGCCGCTCCCTGGCTTCAGCCAGAAGAGCCGGGACGTTGCCTGCCTGGTCCGGAAGCCACAACATCACCTTGGCTTTGGCCGCCACCACCCGTGCGTATTCCTCGACACCGACATCCTCAAGTTCCGGCTGGGAGATATCGTCCAAGGCAGCAAGTGCCTGGATGGGCAGGTCCAGTTGAAGGTACGCGGCAGCCTTCTGACGCTGGGCGGGTACCCATTCCTGGTCTGTCCGCTTCAACATGTCTGCGTAGGTCAAGGCGAAGCGGGGATCAAAGAGCTGGACTGCGGCCTCGGCAGCGGCGAGGGCCAGTGCGGAGCTCAGCTCAGCTTCACACTCGTGTGTCCACGCGGCGAAGGCCATCAGTTCCTCGACGGTCATGTTCGCCGGCTCGGGTTCCGTACCGCCCAAAAGCCCGCTGCGCAGTTCCCGGCGCCGGGCAATGCTTAGCCATGACCGCACGACGTCGCCGATGTATTTTTCACGCAACGCAACCCAACGGTGGTCCGAATCATCGATCTCCAGCAGGCCGGCGTCCTCCATGTCCGCCACCACTTCGGCGGGGTAAATGGCAGTGAGCCTGGAGAGTTCCACCCGCCTGGCGCAGGAGAGCATCTCAATGACTTCCCTGGTTGCCGGGGTCTCCCTCGACCAGCGGGACCTGACGATGTCGTCAAGGCTGGCGGCGCCGTCGAGTACCACCTTGTCCCGGAGGGTCCAGACGGAGTCGGACAAAACGAGGTTTCCCGACAGCCGCTGTTCGGTGACAAGCGCCTTCAACAGCAGGGGGTTGCCGCCCACCATGTGGTGATAGGTGCTGACCAACGATGCAGACACCCGTTGGCCCAGCAAGGACAACAGAACCTGGCGGGTCTGCAGCTCGTTGAGGTTGTTGAGCCGGACCTCAGTCAGGCGACGGTCGGTGAGCAGCCAGTGGAAGTCGGCGGGAAGGTCGCTGATCTTCGGTGCAACCGCGATGATTTTGGCTGTGCCGGTCAAAAGGACGTTCAAGAGCACGCCCGCGCTCATATCGTCAATGCTTCCGGAGGTGTCCAGTGTGATGATGCAGCGCCGGCCGGCGGCGTCACTCCGGATCAGCGACGTGATCCCACGCAGGATGGCCGTGGGAGAACCCATGTAAGCCTGGGGCAGCCGCGCCAGCAGGAAGGAGAGGCAGCCGTACGGTGTGTTGGCGCCGGCGGGACCGCTTCGGAGTTGCAGGGACCAGACGTCGGGACCGAGGTCTGAAACGGCGGCCCGGGCGAGGGAGGACTTTCCTACACCCCGCCCACCGGTGATAACCACACCCAGCGAGTCTTCGCTGACCAGTGCTGTTCGGACGGCTTCAAGGTTTGCGCCGCGGGCAGGCGCCGACCACTGTTGCGCCCCGGGCGCGCCGGAATTTTCGGTATGCAGCCCAACGTCGTGAGATGTTGCCCCACGCCCCCAGCTAAGTGGCTCGATTGACATGAACTTATCCCCTACGTCCCGCGATAGCGGGATGTAGCCCCATTGCTCCCCCGCCTACGAAAAAGACTACCCGTGCCGCAGACAAGGAAACAGGTAGGCGGGGCTTTAAGTTTTTATGTTGCTAGCGCTCGGACTTGGCCGGATGGAATTTCTGCTGCGCGGACGCGAGCCCCTCCCGCAGCAATAGCTCCACCGCGTCGGCGGCTTCGTCCAGCAGGAAAGGCAGTTCCTTGAGCTCGGCAGTGCCAAAATCACGCAGGACGTAGTCGGCCGTTTCCATTCGGCCCGGCGGCCTGCCGACCCCCACCCGGACCCGCAGATAGTCCTTGGTGCCAAGCGCTTTGGAGATGTCCCGCAGCCCGTTGTGGCCGCCTTCTCCCCCGCCGGTCTTTAGTTTCACCGTATTGAAGGGAATATCGATTTCGTCGTGTACCGCCACCACACGGTCCGGCGTGATGCCGTAGAAGCTTGCCAGCGCCGAGACCGGCCCGCCCGAGACATTCATGTAGCTCATGGGTTTCGCCAGCACCACCCGCGGACCGCCGATGCCGAGCCTTCCCTCCACCACTTGGGCGCGGGCCTTGTGCGTCTTGAATCCCGCGCCTACGCGTCCGGCGAGTTCGTCAAGGACCATCTGTCCGACGTTATGCCTGTTGCCCTGGTATTGCGCACCCGGGTTTCCGAGGCCAACGATCAACCAGGTGTCAGTCATGAATCAATCCTAAGTGGGGGTTTGTGGTGAGGACGGCGGGGCAGACACGGCAGTGGCCGGACCCTGGGGATCCGGCCACTGTTGAAACGTGCAGGCTGTTACTCTGCTGCTGCCTCGGAGGAAGCACCAGCGGCTTCTTCGGTGCCTTCTTCGGCGGACTCGGTGGCCTCGGAGATGTTCACCACGAGGGCATCGGCATCGGCGAGGAGGACTGCGCCCTTGGGCAGGACCAGGTCGGACGCGTGGATGTGCTCGCCGGCGGTGCGGCCTTCGATGCTGACCTCGACGGCGGTGGGCAGGTGGGTTGCCTCGGCCTCAAGGGAGATAACAGTGAGTTCCTGGTTGAAGACGTTGCCCGGAGCAAGCTCGCCGACAACGTGGACCGGAATGTCAACGGTCACCTTTTCGCCCTGGCGGACGGTGAGGAGGTCGATGTGCTCGATGATCTGCTTGATCGGGTCGCGCTGGACGTCCTTGACCAGGGCCAGGTGGCTTTCGCCGTTGATGTCCAGCGACAGCAGGGCGTTGGCGGTACGGACGGCCAGGGTGGTGGCCTTCGCCGGGAGCGTCACGTGGATGGGCTCTGCGCCATGGCCGTAGATGACGGCGGGGATGAGGTTCGCCATACGGGCGCGGCGGGCGTAGCCCTTGCCGAATTCGGTGCGTACTTCTGCTGCGAGCTTCTGCTCAGACATGGATATCTCCTTGAAAACTAAACGGTGTTCAGCAAGGGCGGAGGTCTGTTGCGACCTTCAACGCCGGGCGGCCGTGGCCGGGCCCATCTTCGAAGGGAGATTCAGACCCAGTCGATAACGGAGACTGCGGTCCGGTTTCCGTATATACGGTTACCGGCGCTCTCCCTCGCCAAGGTATCGCTGAAGAGTCTACCAGCGCCGTCCGTGATTCATGAAAACGGGCCCCGCTCCCGGCAGCCGAACGCTCGGCCACCGGGCGCAGGGCCCGACTGTTAATTCAGGTCAGGCTTTGCCGTCGAACAGGCTGGTGACCGACCCGTCGTCGAACACTTCCCGGACGGCACGAGCGATCAGCGGAGCGATGGACAGCACGGTCAGCTGCGGGAAGCGCTGTGACGCGGTGAGCGGCAGCGTGTTGGTGACCACCACTTCCCGGGCGCCCGACTCCGAGAGGCGCTGGGCTGCCGGCTCGGAGAAGACGGCGTGCGTGGCGGCGATAATAACGTCCTTGGCGCCGGCGTTCTTGAGCACGTTGACGGCACCGGAAATGGTTCCGCCGGTATCGATCATGTCGTCGATCAGGACGCAGGTGCGTCCTTCGATCTGGCCCACCACTGTCTTCGAAACGGCCTGGTTGGGAACGGTGAGGTCCCGGCTCTTATGCACGAACGCCAGCGGGGCGCCGCCCAGGCGTTCCGCCCACTGCTCCGCAACCCGGACGCGGCCGGTGTCCGGCGAGACCACGGTGATGTTTTCGGCGTCCACCCTGGTCCGGATGTAGTCCGCCAGCAGCGGGATGGCCATCAGGTGGTCCACCGGGCCGTCAAAGAAGCCCTGGATCTGCGAGGTGTGCAGGTCCACGCTCATGATGCGGTCGGCGCCGGCGGTTTTGTACAGGTCGGCCACCAGGCGGGCCGAGATGGGCTCGCGGCCGCGTCCCTTTTTGTCCTGGCGCGCGTAGGGGTAGAAGGGCGACACGACCGTAATGCGCTTGGCGGAGGCACGCTTCAGCGAGTCGATCATGATCAGCTGTTCCATGAGCCAGTTGTTCAGCGGTGCGGGGTGTGCCTGGATGACAAAGGCGTCGGTTCCGCGGACACTCTCGCCGGCGCGGACGTAGATCTCACCGTTGGCGAAGTCGTAGGCGTCAACCGGGAGGAGGTCGGTGCCGAGCTCCTTGGCGATCTCCCGGGCCAGCTCTGGGTGGGCGCGGCCTGTAGCGAGCACCAGCTTCTTTTCGCCGCGCGCCGTAATTTCGCTCATTATTGGTTGCCCTCTTCTGTAGATGCCGGGGTACTTGAGGAATCTGGGGTGGCTGCCTGGGCCAGTTCGGCGGAGCGCGTACCGGGGCGGTTGGCCGCCACCCAACCCTCGGTGTTGCGCTGGGCGGCAACCGTCAGCGCGAGCGCGCCCGCCGGGACGTCCTTGCGGATCACCGCGCCGGCGCCGCTGTAGGCGCCGTCCCCCACGGTGACCGGGGCAACGAATACTGTGTTTGAGCCTGTCCTGACGCCCGAGCCAATGACCGTCCGGTGCTTCTTCTCGCCGTCGTAATTGGCAGTGATATTTCCGCAGCCGATGTTGGTGTCCTCGCCGATTTCGGCGTCACCGGCATAGCCGAGGTGGGAGAGCTTGGAACCACGGCCGATGGTGACGTTCTTCGTTTCGTAGAACGCGCCGATCTTGCCGCTTTCGCCCAGGACAGTGCCGGGGCGCAGGTAGGTGAAGGGGCCGACGGCGGCGTCCGGGCCGATGATCGCCCCTGATCCGTGCGTCCGGACCACTTTGGCGCCTTCACCGATAGTGACGTCCGTGAGAGTGGTGTCGGGGCCGACGACGGCGTCCCTCGCCACGGTGGTGGCGCCGTGCAGTTGGGTGTTGGGCAGGATCCGGACGTCCTCATCGAGGGTCACGGAAGAGTCGATCCAGGTGGTTGCCGGATCCACAACTGTCACCCCGGCACGCATCCAGGCCTCGACGACACGGCGGTTCAACTCCGCGCCCAGGGCGGAGAGCTGCACGCGGTCGTTGGCGCCTTCCACCTGCCAGCGGTCAGCGGTGACGACGGCGGCGACGCGGCCGCCTGCCTGCCTTGCCAGTCCGAGGACGTCGGTGAGGTACTTCTCGCCCTGGGAGTTGTCTGTGGTGACATGCGTAAGTGCGTCACGAAGGACGGCAGCGTCAAAGGCGTAGATGCCGGAGTTGACCTCGCCGATGAGAAGCTGGGCGTCGGAGGCGTCCTTGTGTTCAACGATGCCGGTGACGGTCCCGTCGTCGCCGCGCAGGATGCGGCCGTAGCCGGTGGCGTCCTCAAGGACTGCCGTGAGGACGGTGACAGCATTGCCTTCGCGTTCATGCGTGGCCACGAGTTCGGCCAGCAGCTGACCGGAGAGGAGCGGCACGTCGCCGTATGTCACCACAACGGTTCCGGTGAGGTGCTGTTCCCCGTCCAGGGCCTGGAGGGCGACCTCCACGGCACGTCCCGTGCCGGGAATCTCGTCCTGGTCCACAATGACGGCAGCAGGATCGAGCTCTGAGAGGTGGCGGGCCACCAGGTCACGTTCATGGCGGACCACAATGGCGAGCTGGCGGGGATTGATGCTCCGTGCAGCGAGCAGCGCGTGGCCCACCATGGACCTGCCGCCAATCTCATGAAGGATCTTGGGAGTGCGCGACTTCATCCGGGTACCGGCGCCTGCCGCCAGAACGATGACCGCGGCCGGTCCGGTATTCTCGGGGATCACGTACGGGCTCTCCTTGCTAAGTTACGCTGGCGTTTTACGGTGCTCCCGCGGCCTGAAGCCGTCCCGGCACCGAATGTCATCCTACTGAACGCTCCTCGCACAGCAGTTCCGCCCATAGGATTCGAACCTATACTCCACGGCTCCAAAGGCCGGGGTGCTGCCATTACACCAGAGCGGACCGTGCCGTGGCGCGCGGCCGGGCACAAGTAGTTATTTTGCCACGGGTTCGGGGCGCCGCGCGACATAGGCCCTTCGTCCCCCGTCCTTGCCCCGCTTCTGCCCCCTAGCCCGCCCCATGTTTGGCACGGCGGGCGGCTGCAAATCCGTGGGGGGCGGGTAGTGCATGATGGAAATGTGAGCAACAACCCTCCGCGGACACGGATGACCGGCCTTCAGCGGCGGAGCCAGCTGATCGACGTCGGGCGGGGCCTTTTCGCAGTCCGCGGACTTGACGGCACCACAATTGAGGAGATCGCCGCCTGCGCGGGAGTGTCCAAGCCGGTCATCTATGAGCACTTCGGATCCAAGGAAGGCCTGTACACGCAGGTAGTGGACTTCGAGTTCCGGATCCTCCTGGACGCCATCAACGCCGCCCTTACCGCGGAGGCGAAGCCGCGCGTCCTCGTGGAACGGGCCGCCCTGGCGCTGCTCACCTACATCGAAGACCGCACCGAAGGGTTTCGGATCCTGATGCGGGACGCCCCGCCGTCGCAGCCCGAGGGCGCCTTCTCCACCCTGCTCTCCCACGTCACCGCCAAAGTGGAACATATCCTCTCCGACGAGTTCGACCGCCGGGGCTTCAGCGCCCAGGACGGCGCCATGTACGCCCAGATGCTCGTCGGCATGGTCGCCATGACCGGCCAATGGTGGCAGGACAGCCGCCAGCCCGACAAACACACTGTTGCGGCCCACCTGGTAAACCTCGCCTGGAACGGCCTCACCGGCCTCAAGAAGGACCCGGAACTCAAGTCCGAGGGCTGAGCTTTCTTCCCCTAGTCACCTTCCGTGCCCTTGGTTACCTTCGCGGCGCAAGGGCCCTTCGCCGTCGCTTAGACACGTCGCATAGGGGCACCTGCGGTCGCTGGGCGACCTCCGGCGCCCGATGCGCCGCGATGCGCTCCTACGCGAAGGCCCCCCGCACCACTCTTGCCGAGCGTTCCGGTCTCCCCCCACGCCAGTTGTGCCGAAGGTTCCGTTTGAGAATTCCCCGCACCCTGTTGCTGCGCATTCCGTACGAACGTCTCGCCCGCCCCGTTACCCCACGCCGAAGGTGCCAGCCGCGTTGCCTTCTCGTCCACAGCGTGGGGCGCCGTTACCCTCGCCGGAGGCGGTCCTTCGGAAAGGAGCGCATCGCGGCGCGTCAGGGCATGGAGGTCGCCCAGCGACCGTAGTGCCCTCTACGCGTCGTGTCTAAGCGACGCCGAAGGGCCGGCTCCGGCACCCAAGCCGGGCACAGCCGGTCGCGAGAAGCGATTACTCGCCGAGCACCTCGAGGGCCTCCAGCCATTCGAGTTCGAGGGCTTCGCGTTCCCCTGCGAGGTCCTTGAGCTTTTTGTTTTGGTCGGCCAGGGCGTCGAAGTCCGATTGTTCGGTGCTTTTAACCATTTGGTCGTGGAGCTTCTTTTCCTGCTGTTCCAGTTTGCCGAGCTGGCGTTCGATGCGGTTCTTGGCCTTGCGGGCGTCCCGCTTTTCGGCCTCGGACGGTCCGGCGGGAGTCGCCGCTGCGGTGGCCGAACCGCCGCTGGTGACGGGGTTGCCGCCGCCGGTGACCGTGGACCCGGCCAGGGCGGACTCGCGCAGCTCCAGGTACTGGTCCACGCCCCGCGGCAGGGCGCGGATCTTGCCGTCGCCCAGCAGCGCCATCTGATGGTCCGTCACCCGCTCCAGGAGGTAACGGTCGTGGCTCACCACAACGAGTGTCCCGGGCCAGCCGTCCAGGACGTCCTCGACGGCGGCGAGGGTATCGGTGTCGAGGTCGTTGGTGGGCTCATCGAGCATCAGCACGTTGGGCTCCCCCACCAGCAGGCGCAGCAGCTGGAGACGGCGGCGCTCACCGCCGGAAAGGTCCCGCACGGGAGTCCATTGCTTCTCGTTCGTGAAGCCAAGCTGCTCCACCAGCTGGCCCGCCGTGAACTCTTTGCCGCCCACGTTGATGGACCGTTTCTCGCGCTCGATCACTTCGATAACGCGCAGGTCCGAGACGTCGTCGAGCTCTTTGACCTCCTGGGTAAGCACCGCAGTAACCACGGTCTTGCCACGCTTGAGCCTGCCCGACGTCGGCTCGATCTGGCCGTTCAGGAGCTTGAGCAGGGTGGTCTTGCCGGCGCCGTTGACGCCCACCAGGCCCAGCCGCTCACCAGGTGCCAGCCTAAGGGTGATGTTGTCGAACAGTTTCTGTCCTTCTTCACCCCCAAGGAAGTCCAGCGAGACGTTCTCCAAATCCAAAACATCCTTGCCCAGGCGCGCGGTTGCCATTTTGCTCAGCGCCATGGAATCCCTGGGCTCGGGCACATCGGCGATGAGCGCGTTCGCGGCCTCAATCCGGAACTTCGGTTTGGCGGTGCGGGCCGGCGCGCCGCGGCGAAGCCAGGCGAGTTCCTTCTTGACCAGCTGCTGGCGCTTGCTTTCCATCACGGTGGCCGAGCGGTCACGCTCGGCGCGGGCCAGCACGTACGCTGCGTAGCCGCCGTCAAAAGGATCCACGATGCCATCGTGGACTTCCCAGGTCTTGTTGCAGACCTCGTCGAGGAACCAGCGATCGTGGGTGACCACCAGGAAAGCACCCTGGTTTGCACGCCACCGGGTCTTCAGGTGCCGGGAAAGCCAGGCAACGCCCTCGACGTCGAGGTGGTTGGTGGGCTCGTCGAGCATGATGACGTCATGGTCTTCGATCAGGAGCTTGGCCAGGGCCACCCGCCGCTTCTGCCCGCCGGAGAGGGCGTGGACGTTGGCGTGCCAGTCGACGTCGGACACCAGGCCGCCCATGATCTCCCGGATCTGCGGGTTCCGCGCCCATTCATAATCCGCCTGGTCCCCCACGATGGCGCCGCCCACCGTCAGGTCGCCGTCGAGCACGTCGCTTTGGTCCAGATAGCCCACGTTGACGTCGCCCCGCTTGGTGACACGCCCTGAATCCGGTGTGGACCGCAGGGCCAGCAGTCGCATCAGGGTGGACTTTCCGTCACCGTTCCGGCCCACCATGCCGATCCGGTCACCCTCTTCGAGTCCGAGGGTGATGCCGTCCAGGACGGTGCGGGTTGCGTAGGAGACCGTCAGGTTCTCGCCGCCAAGAAGGTGTGCCAAAAGGGAACTGCTTTCTGCTGCTGAGGTAGGAACTGAAGGTTTTACAGAAGGATGTCGGACATGATGCGCGCCCCCGGAACGGGGCCGTGGACGGCGAGGGCCGTGAGCCCGTAGCGCCGCAGGTTCTCCGCCAGGCCTTCCGCGGCGACAGGATCATCGGCCAGCAGCGCCACAGTGGGACCCGAGCCTGAGACGATGCCTGCGATGGCTCCGTGTGCTTCACCGATTCCCAGCGTATCGCGCAACGAGGGCGCCAGCTCAATGGAAGCCCGTTGGAGGTCATTGACCAGCACACGGCTGAGGGCTTCGGCGTCCCCGCTGCGGAGCGCGGTGAGAATCTGCGGATCTACCCCTGTCGGTTCGGCAACGTCGATGCCCTCTGCAGCCCGCAGGCGGTCCAGCGTCCTGTACACCTCGGGCGTGGGGAGTCCGTAATCCGCCGTGACCAGGACCCAGTCCGTCTGCGCCTTGGCCAGGGCCGGGGACAACTCGTCGCCCAGGCCCAGGCCCACGGCTGTTCCGCCGAGCAGGGAGAAAGGAACGTCGGCACCCAATTCGGCCGCAAGGTGCGCCAGTTCCTCCCGGGAGAGCCCACTGTTCCAGAGTGCGTCACAGGCCAGGAGCGTGGCTGCAGCGTCAGCGGAACCGCCGCCCATGCCGCCCGCCACTGGCACCCGCTTCGTGATTTCCAGATGGACGCCCGTGGCATGCTCGGAAACGTCCGCCATGATGGCTGCCGCCTTGTACGCCAGGTTGTTTTGGTCCAGGGGGATATCGACGTCGTCCAGGTCCAGGGTGCTGTCCGGGCTGAGGGCCACCGTAATCCCGGGGGCCTCGGTGCTGGTGGCTGTTACTTCCTCATACAGCGATACGGCCAGGTAGACACTGGCCACGGAATGGTAGCCGTCGGGCCGTAGCGGTCCGACGTCCAGGGAAACGTTGACCTTCCCCGGAGCCTTGGCACGGACAGTCCTGGCGGTAAACCGCCCTGCCGGTGCCTTCATGGCCGGGCCTCACGCGCTTCCGCGATCCTCGCGAAGGCTGCAATGTCGATCACTTCGCCCCTGGCTGTGGGGTCGACGCCGGCAGCCACCAGGCAGCGTTCAGCTTCTGCAGCGCTCCCGGCCCAGCCCGCGAGGGCAGCGCGGAGCGTCTTGCGCCGCTGGGCGAAGGCAGCGTCCACCACGGCGAAGACCTGCTCACGGCCGGCGGTGGTGGCCGGCGGTTCATGGCGGACAAAGGACACCAGCCCGGAGTGGATCTTTGGTGCGGGCCAGAACACATTCATGCCAATCACGCCGGCCTTGCGCATCCGGCTGTACCACGCCGCCTTTACCGACGGCACTCCATAGGTTTTGGATCCCGGCCCGGCAGCGAGGCGGTCAGCCACCTCGTCCTGGACCATGACCAGGCCATGCTGGAGGCTGGGGAAATGCTGCAGAAGATGCAGCACAACGGGCACGGCCACGTTGTAGGGCAGATTGGCCACCAGGGCGGTGGGCTGGACCGGAAGTTCGGTGACTTTCATGGCATCGGCCTGCACCAGGTGGAAGCTGCCGGCTGCGGCCGGGCGCCATTCCTTCACCGTGGCCGGAAGCTTTGCGGCCAGCACGGGGTCAATTTCGACTGCCACTACCGAAGCGGCGGCGTCCAGCAGCCCCAGAGTCAACGATCCGAGGCCGGGCCCCACCTCCAGCACGGTTTCGTCCGCGCCAACGCCCGCCGCGGCAACAATCCTGCGAATAGTGTTGCCATCAATCACGAAGTTCTGGCCCAGGGTTTTCGTGGGGCGGATACCGATCTCTTCCGCCAGCCGGCGTATGTCGGAAGCACCAAAAAGCGGTGCGGGCGCGGCGGGGATGGGTTCAGTCACCTAGGTATCCTATCCCGGGCAGCACTGGCTCCCGGCCCGGTTAAATGCTGCGGCCGGGCCCGGAGATCGGACCCGGCCGCACTTCCCCGCGGGGGTTGAGGTCTTCTTGTGTCAGCTGGTGGCAGCCCAGCCGCAGCCCCACGGCTGCAGGCCCCGCTGCGCGTACACGCGGTTGGCGATGTCGATCTGCTGGGCCTTCGTGGCAAGGCTGGCGTTGGGAGCGTATGCGCCGCCGCCGGCTCCGAGCCAGGTCCTGATGTCGAACTGGAGGCCGCCGTAATAGCCGTTGCCGGTGTTGATAGACCAGTTTCCGCCTGCTTCACACTGGGCAATCTTGTCCCACATGGCCTCATTCATCATGGCCGGGGCAGCGGCACCGGTGTTCGTACCGGCAGGGGCTGCCGGGGCTGCCGGGGCCACGGGCTTGGCCTTGGTGCCCACCGTGATCTTCTCGGTCACCGGCTGCGCGGTAACGGTCTCGGACACAAGGGTGCGGGACGCTTCGCGGCCGTCAACCAGCACGAGCTTGAAGGTCTTTTCGACCTTTCCTGCGGAGCCTGCCTGGGTGACTTCCTTCTCACCCTTGAGCAGCTCGGCGCTCTCGATAGTCTCCGACGTGAACGGGACGTTGTCGGTGGTCACCGCAGTCTGGCCGGTGTCCACGCGGGATACCTTGATGACCATGTTGTTGACAACGTGGGCGTTGGCGGGCTGGGAAGAACGGTCATTGGCACCGAGGGTCAGGCCTGCATCTTCAAGTACCTTGCCCACCGTGGCGGCAGTTGTGGTGGCCGTCTCCACTTTGCCGTCGGCAACAATGCTCACTGACTTGGGAGTGGAAATGGAGACGAAGGACCCTGCCATCGAGAGCTGGGCGTCCTTGGGCACGGAGATCGACGACGCACTTGCGACGCCGAGCTCGGTCACCAGTCCCGCAACGTCCTGGGCGGTGGTGTTCACGGTCTTTTCGGCGCCGTCCAGGCTGACCTTGACTTCCTTGGCCATGTTGACGTTGATGACCGTGCCGTTCTGGACAGTGGCATCAACGGACGGGGAAACCCGGTCCGCGGGCTTCAGCTCGACGTTGGCGCTCTTGACCACCTGTCCCACAGTTCCGCCGAAGGTCTGGACGGACGTTACCTTGCCGTCGACGTTCAGCGTGATGGTTTTGTTATTGCCCACGAAGGCTACGAGGCCCACCACCAGCGCGCACAGCACCAGGAGTTGCGTTCCAACCTTGATAAAGCTGAACTTGCCGTCCGTTGTGAAGAACTTGACCACGATTGCCCGTAACTTTAGGTCCTTCCGGGCACGGGGAGAGCGCAATAAAATGCCCGGCACCACCTGAAATAGGGGTAGTCCGGGCACCTTCGCACCGCCACACTCCGCATAGCAGACAGGCTGGAAACAGGCCCAGCAGATCCTGCTGCAGATGAAGTGAATTTACCCGGTGGCCTTCCCCGACCCCGGCTAATAGTTTCCCACTGTAACCGTAGCGTTATAAACTGGCCAAGAATTGTGCATACCCGGTATTGCGGGTTACGTTGCCTGAGGGTGATCTTAATCCCAGGATCCGTACGCCCGCACCGTGTTTTGACTGATTCGGGCGCCCAGCTCGGCAAGGTCCGTACTTGTCAATTCGGCCATGGCACGCACAGTGTAGGGGACCATGTAGCTGGCGTTCGGACGGCCCCGGTGCGGATGCGGAGTCAGGAAGGGAGCGTCTGTCTCCACCAGGACCAGATCAGGGTCCGCGACGGCGAGCGCGGCCCGCAGGTTCGCTGCGTTCTTGAAGGTCAGTGTGCCGGCGAACGACATCCACCAGCCTTCCTTGTTACACGTGGCCGCCAGCTCCTCATCACCGGAAAAGCAATGGAAAACCACGCGTTCTGGAGCTCCTTCTTCCTTCAGCACCTGCACAACGTCATTGTGGGCATCCCGGTCATGAATCTGCAGGGTCAGGTCCAGCCGTTTGGCGATATCTATGTGGCGGCGGAAGGAGTACCGCTGGTGCGCCAGGCCCTCGCCCTCGGTGCGGAAAAAGTCGAGCCCCGTCTCGCCGATGGCCCGGACGCGAGGATGAGCCGCCAGTCGCTCAATTTCCGCCAGAGCCTCTTCCAGTTCACCGCGTTCGGCGTAGCGCGGAGCGTCGTTGGGGTGAAGCGCCACCGCTCCGAGCAGCCGCTCGTCCAGGTCCACTGCCTGGACAGTGAACCGCGAGGATTCCAGATCGCAGCCCACCTGGACCGCCCCCTGGACGCCTACGGCGGCGGCGGCGTCAAGCGCTTCTTTGATCCCCACCGGCGCTTTTCCGTCCGGGAAGTCCAGGTGCGTGTGGTTGTCCATAACAGGCACCGGCAAAGGCTCCGGAGCAGGGGGAAATCCCCTTTGCGAAGAACTGCCTGCTTCCGGAGCGCCGCCGTCTGCGGAAGCACGGTAAGCGGCGGGGATCAGCGGATTGCACATCCATCAAGCCTAAACCGCCACATTGGCTGCATATTTGTTGGAACTCTCTGTTAGCTGCGGCAGTTGTGTTAGTAGTCTGGTACGAACACATGCGGACGCCCACCGACGGGCGAAGGCAGGGCTCTCTGTCCCGTCCAGGTGAACCCGGGCTGAAAGGTTGCCGATGGAATCCCACCGACGCACTGCCAACGATGTGAGCGCCACGAACCGCAACCTGGCGGGGTTCACGGATCCCGTCAGCCGCCTCAACGGGCACCGGCCCAACGCGATGGACAGCACATCCTTCCACGCCGCGAGCCAGCGGATCCTGGACACCATCAACACGGTGATCGACGGGAAGTCCGATGCCGCGAAGCTGGCACTAACGGTCCTGCTGGCCCAGGGCCACCTGCTCCTGGAAGATGTGCCGGGTGTGGGAAAGACGCTTCTGGCTAAGACACTCGCCCGGACCATCGACTGTACGGTCAACCGGATCCAGTTCACCCCGGACCTGCTGCCCTCCGACGTTACCGGCGTTTCCATCTACAACCAGTCCTCCAGGCTCTTCGAGTTTCGCCCCGGTGCGGTGTTCGCCAATATCGTGATCGGCGACGAGATCAACCGCGCGTCAGCGAAGACCCAGTCCGCGCTGCTCGAGTGTATGGAGGAGCACCAAGTGACGGTGGACGGCAAGTCCTATCGGTTGGACGAGCCGTTCATGGTGGTGGCGACGCAAAACCCGATCGAGATGGAGGGCACGTATCCGCTGCCCGAAGCCCAGCGGGACCGCTTTATGGCCCGCATTTCCATGGGGTACCCGGACAAGGACTCCGAGATCGAAATGCTCGAGACCCACCAGGCAACGTCACCCCTTGCCAAGGTATCGGCAGTGGTCAGCACTGCCGACGTGGCAGCCATGATTGCCATGGTGCAGCAGGTCTACGTCTCGCAGGCGGTCAAGGAGTACACGGTGTCCGTGGGCAGGGCCACCCGGGAGAGTCCCCTGCTTCGTCTGGGCGCGAGCCCCCGGTCGATGCTGCAGCTGCTGCGGGCCGCCAAGGCCACGGCGGCCCTGGACGGCCGGGACTTTGTCCTGCCGGACGACGTCGTGGACGTTGCGGAAGCTGTGCTGGCGCACCGGATCATCCTTGACCGGAAGGCTGCCGGAGCCGGAGAAACCCCGCACAGCGTCCTCCGTGGCATCCTGTCCCGGCTGCCCGTCACACACAGGCCGGCCGACGCCGGAAACAAGGCTTCCGCAGCCACGGGCAGGAACACCCGTGTGGCAGGCCTGAGCAGGAACCACTAGGCGGTTTCCCATGGCGCTGCTGGACAGACTGCCCCGACACCTCTTCACCCAGCGCGGCTGGGGCATGCTGGCCGCAGGGGCCGCAGCACTTGCCGCTGCACAAGTGATGGGCCGGAGGGACCTGCTAAGCCTGGCAGTACTGCTGTTCGTGCTTCCGCTGGTCTCCCTCGCGGGGATCCGGCTGGTGAAGCCCCGCTTCCAGGTGTACCGCGAATTCAGCCCCTCTCCGGTGGAAACATCGGCCCCCACTACGGTCCGGCTCGCGGTAGCGCGGACCGGGGCAGCAAGTGGCAGGGCCACCATGGAGGAAAGGCTGCCTCCCCGGTTCGGGGAGTCGCCCGCCTTCCGGTTTCCGTCCCGCTCCGCCAACGGCGGCACCAGCAGGTACGAGTACCACCTCCGCTCCGCCCAGCGCGGCCAGTTCCTGATCGGACCCGTGACTGCCGAATTCACCGACCCGTTTGGACTGTCCCTGCACCGGCAGGCAATAGACGACGGCGACACGCTCACCGTAACGCCCGCGGCCGTTGTGCTTCCCCTGACCGGGCTGGCCGGCGCCCGCGGTAACGACGGCGTCACGGCGACCAGGATCCGGGCGAATCCCAGCGACGACGACGTCATGACCCGCGAATACCGGCATGGAGATCCGATGCGCCGGGTGCACTGGGCCGCTACTGCACGCCACGGTTCCCTGATGGTGCGGCAGGAGGAATCCGTCACCACGCCCGAGGCCACGATCATCCTGGACCACAGATTCACCGCGTTCTCCGGCGGTTCAGGTGCGGTACCGGCAGGAAGCGCAGCCCAAGACGGCTACGCCATGATCAGCAGCGAAACCTTCGAGTGGGCTGTCGTTGCCGCCATGTCCATCAGCGCCCACCTGGCCGAGCGGAATTACGCCTTGCGCCTCCTGGACGCTCGCGGGGAACCTGCGTTCCTGCATTCGCCCTCCGCTCCCGAACCTGAGGTGGAGGAGTACAGCGGGACATCCGGGCTCCAGTCCATCGCTGAAAGTCTCGCGGCAATTCAACTCACCGGTCCGCATGCCCGCCGCGACTCCGGACGCAAAGGCATCGTGGGTCCCCGGGAATCGCACGGACACCAGGACTCCGGACCGCCACCCTTTGAGGACAACCTCATGGACAAGTTGTCAGCGCACCGCATGCGGGGACCCCTGATTGCTGTCCTGGGCAGGATCTCACCGCTGGATGCCTTGTCCCTCGCCCCGGCCGCCGGCTACGGTACCAACGCCTTTGCCATCGTTATCACCGAGCGGCCCGCCGAATTCGAGGACGCACTCGAAAAGCTGCGGCAGGGAGGCTGGCGGGCTGCTGCCGTGCCTCCGTCTGTGTCCGTGGCAGCCGCCTGGAACCAGTTCGACCAGGACGTCGCCTTGCCGGAAACGCCGGCAACGGAGGTCCGCCGGGGAGCGGAGGTGACAGGATGACCATTGCGCCGCCGCGGAATTCGGGAACGGACCGGCAACCTGTGCTGCCTGCAGGGAACTCAGCAGGACGACCCCGTGTTGGCGCCTACCCCTGGATGATGGCAGGCTCGATTGCCGTGGCAGTGGCTGGCGCCGCCCTTTCCCTGAACGGAGTCCTGAGGGGCTGGGGCTGGTACTGGCCCGTTGTCACCACCGTCCTGGTTGTCTGCCTGACCCTGGCCGCCTTGCGTTCGGCCAGGGCACAGCCCCTGCTGGTGACAGCCGGCGGGTTCCTTGCCCTGGGCGCCGTCCTGACCCTGACGTTCTTCCGCGGCTCCAGCATTGCCGGTGTCTTCCCCACCGGAGCCAGCGTCGCCGAGCTGGACCGGTTGATCCGCCGGGCCAGTGAGACAGTTCTGTCCGAAACAGCGCCCGTCGCCCCCAACGTGGGCATCGTTATGGTGATCTGCGCCGTCCTGGGCCTGGCTGTCATCCTTGTTGACGCGCTGGCCGTGCCGCTGGGCATGCCTGCCGCCACGGGTGCCGGGTTGCTGGCCATCCTCGTGGTACCTGCCATGATCAAGCCGCAGAGTGTCGGCTTTTGGGGATTCACGGCCGCCGTCGCGGGGTACCTGATGATCCTGGCATGCAGCCAGTGGTTTGTTCCGGATTCCCGGGGCCCTGTCGATTCAGCCCGCAACCCGGGCCAGGTCCGGAGGGCTGCTTTGACGGGGTCCGTGGCGCTGGTTGCCACCATGCTGGTGCCGATGGCGATCCCGGGCTTCGACCAGGGCACGTTCCCGCAGGGATCACGGCTCAATCCATGGGGCACGTCCACCGGCCTTAACCCGATGATCACCCTGGGCAACAGCCTGCGCACTCCTGCGGGCACCGGACGGATCACGTATGCCACCAATTCCAGCGCCCCGCTGTACCTGCGGACTGTTACTGTAGACCATTTCGACGGCGACTCCTGGGGCCCGGACGACCGCAACGCGTCCCGGCGCCCCCTTGGCAGCCAGATCGATCCCGGCTACACCGTCCTGGCCGACGAACAGCAGCCGCTGGTCACGGCTATCGACGCCGGAACCTTCAGCAGCCCCTATCTGCCGGCACCGTACCCGCCGGAATCAGTGCGGGGCCTGGATGGGCGGTGGACCTGGGATCCCGCCACCTTGAGCATCAAGGGGACGGATACCACCTCCCGGCGGCAGGAGTACCTGGTCACCTCCTCCGTTCCAAAGCTGACGGCCGGGCTGCTGGCCCGAACCTCGTCAGGCGTGCAGGGAATCTCCGAGGACTTCACCAGAATTCCGGGCAACGTGCCCGATATCGTTCGGACAACGGCCAGTACGGTGGCAGGTCCCAGCGCCACGCCCTACGAGAAAGCGATGGCCATCCAGAAATACCTTCGATCCGCGGAGTTCACCTACTCCCTGCAATCACCGGTGCAGGGCGGATATGACGGAAACGGGCTCTCGGTCCTGGCGGACTTCCTGGACCAGAAGAGCGGCTACTGCATCCACTACGCGTCCGCGATGGCCGTGATGGCCCGGCTCGAAGGGATCCCCAGCCGCATTGCAGTGGGCTACGCTCCGGGCAGGTTGACCGGCGCCACTGTTTCCGTAGCCGGACAGGGCGCACTGCCCGAATACGAGGTGGATGCGAGGGACGCCCATGCCTGGCCGGAACTGTACTTCCAGGGACTGGGATGGGTGGCTTTTGAGCCAACGCCGTCCCGTGGGGTAGTGCCTGACTACGCTACGGAGGCATCCGCCCCGTCAGCCCCGGGCGCCCTCGAGAACAATGACGACCTTGCCCCGGAGGCCACGCCGGCACCTGCCCCGGCACCCAGCGCCGCTCCCCTGCCCGCCCCGGGTGGAGGCGGGGGCGCTGAAGCCGGCGTGCAGCTCCTGCCGTTGCTTCTGGGCCTTGGCGGTGTCCTGGGGGCAGCGCTTCTCGCCGCAGCGCCGCGCCTGGCCAGGACAGGCATCCGGGCACGGCGGCTTCGACCGGCAGAACCAGGCACGGCCGCGGTGATGGCCTGGAGCGAAATGGTGGACCTGGGGACGGACTATGGCCTGCCGCCGAAGTCCAGTGAGACCCCGCGTGCCTACAGCGTGCGCCTGCGGGAATCCGGGCTGCTGGGGGAACCCCGGGGACTTGACGACGCTGCCCATCGGGCCGCCGCCGCGTTGACCTCAAACTTCGAACGCCGCGAGTATGGCCCTCCGCCGGCAGGCTCCGAAGTCCCTGAAGGCACCGGCCGCAGCGATCCGGGGCCAGAAGCCGCTGACCAGGAGGTAACCGGTGCCCGGATCGCGGCACTTGAAACAGCGTTGGGCGCCCATGCCCCCGCCCTGCGGCGGCTGCGCGCCTTGTGGGTTCCGCCGTCGGTGATTGGACGGCTGGGACGCCTGCTGACGGCGCCGTTCCGGACTGCCGGAGCAGCGACGGTGCACATGGCGAAAGCCGCCACCCGCTTTTGGTCAGCGCGCTGGCCCGCGCGTTCCTGACTTCCTGGCAGGCAGCGGCTTTGCCGACGTGACGGAAGGCCTACCCTGCGTAGGGGTCGGCGATGCCGATGTACTGGGTGTAGAGGTATTCCTCGATGCCTTCGAGTCCGCCTTCACGCCCGAGGCCGGACTGCTTGACGCCGCCGAAGGGTGCTGCGGCGTTGGAGATAACGCCGGCGTTCAGGCCCAGCATGCCCGTTTCAAGCCGTTCGCCCATCCGGATGCCGCGGTTGAGGTCCTTCGTGAAGACATAGGCCACCAGCCCGTATTCGGTGTTGTTGGCCAGCCGGACGGCGTCGTCTTCGGTGCTGAAGGTGGTGATCGGGGCCACGGGGCCGAAGATTTCCTCCGCCAGGATCCGGGTGCCTTCGGTAACGCCGGAGAGGATGGTGGGCTGGTAGAAGTAGCCCGGGCCCTCCACCGGTCCGCCACCCAAAACCGCCTTGGCACCGGACGCGACGGCGTCCGAGACCAGTTCATGGACCTTGTCCCGGCTCTTGGCGTCGATCAGCGGGCCCACCTTGGACTCGGGCTCGGTGCCGCGGGCTGTGGTCATGTCCTTCATCTTCGCGGCGAACTTCTCCGCGAACTCCGCGGCGACGGACTCGTGCACAATAAAGCGGTTGGCAGCGGTGCAGGCCTCACCCATGTTCCGCAGCTTGGCGAGCATGGCTCCGGCGACGGCAGCGTCAATGTCTGCGTCCTCGAAGACCACGAAGGGGGCGTTGCCGCCGAGCTCCATCGAGGTCCGCAGCACAGTTTCGGAAGCATCCGAGAGCAGGCGACGGCCCACTTCCGTGGAGCCGGTGAAGGACAGTTTGCGGAGCCGGGAGTCCTTGATCAACGGACCGGTGGTAGCGCCGGCGGTCGAGGTGGGAATGACGTTCAGGACGCCGGCGGGCAGCCCGGCCTCCATCATGACGGCGGCGAACAGCTGGGAGGTCAGCGGTGTAAGGTTCGCGGACTTCAGCACCATGGTGCAGCCCGCGGCCACCGCGGGAGCGATCTTGCGCGTGGCCATGGCCAGCGGGAAGTTCCACGGTGTGATCAGCAGGCAGGGGCCCACCGGCTTCTTGGTGACCAGCAGCCGGGACTTACCGTCAGGGGACACGGAGTAGCGGCCGAAGGCGCGGACGGCCTCCTCCGAGAACCAGCGCAGGAATTCGGCGCCGTAAGTGACTTCGCCCCGGGCTTCCGCCAGCGGCTTGCCCATCTCCATGGTCATGAGCAGAGCGAAGTCCTCAGCCCGTTCCGTCACGAGCTCAAAAGCGCGGCGCAGGATTTCGCCGCGCTCACGCGGAGGAACCTTGGCCCAGGACTCCTGCGCGGCAGCGGCCGCGTCCAAGGCCGCGGCACCATCTTCAGGACCGGCGTCGGCAATGCTCAACAGCACCTTGCCCGTCGCCGGGTCTTCGACGTCGAAGGTCTTGCCCGAAGCGGCCGCCCGCCACTCACCATTGATAAGCAGGCCGGTGGGAACAGAGGCCAAAAGGGCGCTTTCGCGTTCTGCGGAAACGGCCGGCTGTGCAGTGACAGTCACGATGACTCCCTCGTCAGTAGGGTTATTGCAGCCCAGGTCGCCGGCCGGAGTGGCCGCCGTCGTCATGGCTGATTAGTTGCCAGACTACTGCTGTGCCCCCAGCGGGTCTACGCCTTCACGCACTACGGAAAGATGGAATGGCTGTGCACCTGCACAGCCATTCCCCGGCCACCGGCGGCCCGCTTTAGCGGGCGGCGAGTACGGCGGAGTACAGCTCGCGCTTGCTCACCCGGACGTCTTCCGCCACGGCCGCAACAGCCTCCTTAAGGCGGATCCCTTGGGACACAAGTTCGTTGACCGCGGCGACGTGGTCCTCCGGAGTCCCCGGAGCCTGTTCAGGTGCGCCGGCCAGGACAACGGCGATTTCACCGCGGACTTCGGTAGTCTCCGCCCATTGCAGAAGCTCCCCGAGCGAACCCCGGATGACCTCCTCGTAGGTTTTGGTCAATTCCCGGCATACGGCGACGCGCCGTTCAGCGCCGAAGCGTTCACGCAGCGCCCGCAGCATCACCTCCAGCCGGTGTGGCGCTTCGAAGAACACCATCGTCCGGCGCTCCCCCGCAAGGTCAGCCAGGCGGGACGCCCTTTCGCCTGCCTTCCGGGGCAGGAATCCCTCGAAGCAGAAACGGTCCGTGGGCAGGCCGGACAGCGCAAGCGCCGTCAGGACAGCCGACGGGCCGGGCACCGCAGTGACCGTAAGCCCGCATGCGACGGCCCCTTCCACCAGCCGGAACCCGGGATCGGACACTGACGGCATCCCTGCGTCGGTGACCATCACCAGGGTCTTGCCTGCCCTCACCTGCTCAAGAAGCTCGGCTGTCTTCGCTGCCTCGTTGTGCTCGTGATAGCTGATCACCCGCCCGGCGACAGTGACGCCCAGGCTTTGCACCAGCCGGTGCAGGCGGCGGGTGTCTTCGGCGGCAACGATGTCGGCTGTGCCGAGCAGCTCCACCAGGCGGGCGGACGCATCGCCCGTATTACCGATCGGGGTGGCCGCCAGCACGATCCGGCCCCCAGGAGGCGCTGGTACCGCGGCTGCCTCCGAACCCCGTGACGGCTGTCCTTCGGCTTCCTCCTCGGGGGTGGCAGTGCCGGAAGCGGGAAAGGGGCTGGGGTTAAGGTCCACGCCACCAGCCTACTGCTGCGGGGCGCGGCCGGCCGCAAACGGTAGCATGGGGCTCGTGACGCAGACCTCGACGCGGCCGGCCGGGGCCGAACCCGCCACATCCCCGGAGTCCGCCAGTTCACCCCCCGGAACTGTTGACCGGCCGGGGAACCCGCCGGACCGTCCATGGGTCAGCCGGCCGTCACAGGCCTTCACGGCGGAGTCCCTGCGCGCACGGCTGCTGGGGTCCGTCCACAGCTGGCGGGACTACCCGCCGTCGCTGCGGCTCTGGTTCCTGGTGGTTCCCCTCATGACGGCGGCAGCCGGCGGCGTCCTGCGGTTTGTCCGGCTTGAGGCGCCGCACAAGCTGGTCTTTGACGAAACGTATTACGTCAAGGATGCCTACTCGTACCTGATCAGCGGTTATGAGCGCAGCTGGCCGGACAAAGCCAATGATTCCTTTAATGCAGGAAACCCAGCCCTGCTCCTGGATTCTCCTGAGTACGTTGTCCACCCCCCGGTGGGAAAGTGGATGATTGCCGCCGGTATGTGGCTCTTCGGTGCCGACAACTCCTTCGGTTGGCGCTTTGCCGCGGCCCTGACCGGAACCTTGTCCATCCTGCTCCTATCCCTGATAGCGCTCAAACTCTTCCGTTCACTTTCGCTGGCGGCTGCCGCGGGACTCCTCCTGGCCGTGGACGGCCATCACCTGGTGATGTCGCGGACATCGCTGCTGGATATCTTCCTGATGTTCTGGATCCTCGCAGCGTTTGGCGCCTTGCTGATGGACCGGGATGACGGCCGACGCCGGCTGGCCGCACGGCTGGCCAACGCTGCCTCCGCCAACGGGGGACTTCCCACGCCCGCGCAGCTGCTGTCCGGGCCATGGCTGGGCATCCGCTGGTGGCGGATCGCGGCCGGAATCTTCCTGGGGCTCGCCGTCGGGACCAAGTGGTCAGGTTTGTTCTTCCTGGCAGGTTTCGGCATCCTCACCGTCCTGTGGGACCTCAGCGCGCGGCGGGTGGCGGGGATCCGCGGCTGGATCAGCGGCGGCGTGATCAAGGACGGCATCCCGGCGTTCCTGAGCATGGTCCCGGTTGCCGCGCTGGTTTATGCCGCCACCTGGACGGGCTGGTTCCGCTCAGAGGATGCCTACTTCCGCCGCTGGGCGCTGAGCAATCCGTCCGCCGAGTGGGGCTGGCTGCCGGATTCGATCCGGTCCCTGGCGCACTACCACCTGGAAGCGTACAAGTTCCACCAGGGCCTGGGGTCCGAGCACCCCTATGAGGCCAGCGCCTGGAGTTGGCTGCTGATGGGCAGGCCCACCTCGTTCTTCTATGAATCACCGGAACGCGGTACACCGGGCTGCGACGTGGACAAGTGCACATCCGCCATCCTGTCCGTGGGAAATCCCCTCATC
The DNA here is from genome assembly GCF_900537115.1 of Arthrobacter sp. Alg241-R88. GTDB lineage: Bacteria > Actinomycetota > Actinomycetes > Actinomycetales > Micrococcaceae > Arthrobacter. The sequence goes on along the minus strand of NZ_UNRG01000003.1, from coordinate 161,620 downwards.
TGGTGGGCGGCAGCCATATCGCTGGTAGTGCTCCTGTTCTGGTGGGCGGGGCGCCGCGACTGGCGGGCGGGAGCTGTGCTGGCCGGTGTCGCTGCCGGGTACCTGCCCTGGTTCCTGTACCCGGAGCGCACCATGTTCTACTTCTACGCAGTGTCCTTTGAACCGTTCCTGGTGCTGGCCCTCGTCTATTGCCTGGGCCTGGTCCTGGGGAGGACGACGGACCCGCCCTGGCGCCGGCGGTCCGGGCTGTACCTGGTGGCCTTGTTCGTCGCGGCAGCAGTGCTGCTGGCAGCCTTCTTCTATCCTGTCTGGGCCGCCGAAGTCATCCCGTACCAGGAGTGGCGGCTCAGGATGTGGATGCCCTCCTGGATCTAGGGCAGGATGGCAGGAGACCCCCGACGAGCCGCTGCCGCGGCATGGCAGCGGAACGGAGACCCCAGTGAGAGAAGCGAGCACCGAACTGCTGGTTGAGCTTGATGCCGCCAGTAACGTCACGGACCTGCTGCTGGAGCAACAGGCCGCCAATCCGACCCATGCCCTCTACCGGCGCAAGGGGCCGAACGGCTGGATGGACGTCACGGCGCAAAAATTCCTGCAGGCTGTCAACGCCCTTGCCAAGGGCCTCATCGCCGGCGGACTCGAGCCGGGCGACACGGTTGCCGTTATGTCCGCCACCTCCTACGAATGGACGCTGGTTGATTTCGCCATCTGGTTTGCCGGCGGCGTGACCGTTCCCATTTATGAGACGTCCTCCCCCAGCCAGGTAGAGTGGATTCTCCACGACGCCGGAGTGCGGCGTGTCTTCGCCGAGGACCGTGCCAAGGTGCGGCTTGTGACGGATGTCCTTGCCGGTTCCGCGCTGCTCCGGGACCGGCTCGTCAACGTGGTCCGGATGGATTTCGACGGCGAAGCCCCCGATCTCGCGAGCCTGGCCGCCGCCGGCACGGGTGTCACCGATGCCGAGCTGGAACGGCACCGGAGCCGGGCAGGGCTGGATGACGTGGCGTCCCTGGTTTATACCTCCGGAACCACCGGCAACCCCAAAGGCTGCGAAATCACCCACGGCAACTTCGCCCTGGTGGCAAAGAACATCGTCGCGTTCCTCCCGGAACTGCTGCTGCAGGACCAGGCGCGCACCCTGATGTTCCTGCCGCTCGCCCACGTCCTGGCCCGGGCGGTTCAGGTGGTCTGCCTCACCGCCGGCGCCACCCTGGGGCACACACCGGGGCCGGCCCAGCTCCTGGAGGACCTGGCCACTTTCCGGCCCACGTTCCTGCTGGTGGTTCCGCGGATTTTCGAAAAGGTCCGCGCCACCGCAGCGCACAAGGCAACAGTGGCGGGCAAGGCGCGGCTTTTCAACGCCGCGTCGGCAACAGCCATTGAGTACTCGCAGGAGGAAGACAGGCGCAGCCGGGGCGGGGGCAGCGGCCCCGGTCTGCTCTGCCGGATCCGCCACGGAATCTTCGACAGGCTGCTTTATCCCCGGCTTCGCCAGGCCTTCGGCGGCCATGTGGGGTACACCGTGTCAGGCGCCAGTGCCCTTGCGCCGGAGGACGCGCATTTCTTCCGTGGCGCCGGGATTCCTGTCCTCGAGGGGTACGGCCTGACTGAGACCACCGCACCGTGCACTGCCAATACGCCCTCTCTCACGCGGGTGGGATCCGTGGGCATCCCCATCCCCGGCACCACTGTCCGCGTAGCCGACGACGGCGAGATACTGGTCAAGGGCATCGGCGTCTTCCGGGGTTATCACGCCAACCAGGCGGCGAACGCTGAGGCCTTCGTGGACGGCTTCTTCCGCACCGGCGACCTCGGTGAGCTTGACCCCCAGGGATTCCTGACCATCACAGGGCGGAAAAAGGACCTGCTCGTCACCGCCGGCGGCAAGAACATAGCGCCCGGGCCATTGGAGGAAAGGATCCGTGCTCATCAGTTAGTGGCCCACGCCGTGGTGGTGGGCGACGGAAAGCCTTTTGTCTCGGCGCTCGTAACCCTGGACCCGGAAGGCCTGGACAACTGGCGGTCCGAGCAGGGGCTGCCCGCCCTTGCCATGCAGGACGCTGTCAAGGACGCGCAGGTGGCGGCAGCAATTCAGGAGGCGGTGGATCACGCGAACCAATTGGTGTCCAAGGCAGAGTCCATCCGCAAGTTCACCGTGCTGGATGCCCAGTTCACGGTGGAGTCAGGTCACCTGACGCCTTCCCTCAAGCTGAAGCGTTCCGCCGTCGTGCATGACTACGAAACCGAAATCGCCAGGCTATACGCTTGATCGGCTGCCTGACCGGCTGGCTGTCCGGCTACGCCTGGCGGGCTGCTTGCTGTGCGGCCGGTTCATCCTTGGTGAGGCCGCGGCGCCGGCGTGTTGGCCAGGTGAGGATCAACGTGACGAGCGCAGTCAACAGCACCAGGCCTGCGATCACCATTCCGGCGTCGATCCAGAACTGGCCGGGGAACAGCCGGATCAGGGTGTCGTCAAGGCTGAATGTCCATGATCCGTCCGCGAAGAAGATCCGGTGGAACTCGGTAAAGAACTGCTGCCAGCCCAGCACGGCCAGGGAGCCGAGGCCCAGGATCAGGACGAGCGTGATGATGGAACCGGCGAATAGGCCCCTGCGGACTCCCCCGGTGCTTCGCCTGCGCAGGTAGAGGACGGCGATGAGGCTCACCAGGATCAGCAGCACGCCGGCGCCAAAGGTGGAGAGGATCACGAGCTTGACGTCCGCCATGTGGCTGACTTCGCCATCCTTGAACAGCTTGTCGCCGCCGCGGTGCACCAGGTCCCCCAGGTAGCGTGGGCCGGCCCAGTTGCTGAGGTAATCAACCGCGTAGGAGCCGTAAGTCATCCTGTCGTCGGTGCTGAACCCGTAGCCGTCCCCGGGAAATCCCGGACGGTTGTACTCCACCCACAGGAACAGCGGGCTGGTCACGGCACGGACAGCAAGGATGAGCAGGATCAGTGGGAAGAAGAGGGCAAGCAGGACCTGCATCACCCGCGGCGCCACCGGTTTGGCATTGGCGGCACTCTCGCGCTGGGCGTTGCGGCGCTCCACCTCCTCCTCCGGCGGACGGACCTGCAGCGCGGAGGTGGGCAGCCGTTCCTTGAACACCGGGGAGCTGTCGTGCCCGGACGCGGGCCCTGAATCCTCGACGGCGGACTCTGAGGCTTTTCGGTCGGCCCGGCTCTCCGGCTGGATGGCGTGGCGCGCCTCCGGGGCCGGGGCCGCCATGGCAGCGGTCGCAGGCGCCGCGGAAGAGCCGGCACCGGCCGGGGCCGGGCCGCCTTCTGTCACGGAGGAACCGGCGCCGGCAGTCCCGGAATGCGCCGGCGTCGTGCCTTGCCTGTCCCCGGAGGGGTACTCCGGCGCTTCCGCGTCTGAATCACCGGAGCGGTCCGCGGCAGAACTCCCGGAGCCTGAGCCTGCGGGGGTCAACCACGAAAACGCCGGCTCGTCAGAATCACCTGATGTGTCCAGGACCGGTTCCGGCTGCGGCTCGGCGCGCCTGGCGCGGGCAGGAGTTTCGTCTTTCACAGCAGCGTCACTTCCGTTGGGTTTCCGCGCCAGGTTCTTGGTCCGCCGGCACGCTTCATCTGTTGACGAGCCTACCGTCCGGGCTTCCGGCTGGGCGAGGAACCACCCCGCATCGATTACAACGATTCAGGCAGCGATTTCCGAATAGCCTGCGTCTTCCCGGCGGAGGTCGCCGCGTTCCCCTGCCTGGTAGGCGTGCCGTCCGCAGGTGAGCACGTACAGCCAGTAGGCTGCCAGCACCGCGGCCCCGATGCCGATCTTCGCCCAGACCGGCAGCGCGCTGGGTGTGACGAACCCTTCCACCAGCCCGGAGACAAACAGCACCAGGACCAGGCCCAGGGCTACGGTGATCAGGGACCGGCCCTCCTCAGCCACCGCCCGGCCCCGCGAGCGGGAACCCGGCGAGACCATGGCCCAGAAGATCCGGAGGCCGGCGGCGCAGGCGATGAACACCGCAGTGAGTTCCATCAGGCCGTGCGGCAGGATGTAGCTGTAGAAGACATCCGACTTCCCTGCGGCCGCGAAGATGCCGGCGGCTATCCCCACTCCCTGGGCGTTGCTGAACAGGATCATCGGCACCCACACGCCGGTGATCCCCAGTGCTACAGCCTGGGCGCTGATCCAGGCGTTGTTGGTCCAGACCGCGCCGGCGAAGGACGCGGCAGGATTCGCTGAGTAATAGTTGATGAAGTCTTCCTCGACGTACTGGCGGGCCGCCGCTTCGGACGCCACCGCCCGCAGGGCTTCGGGCGAGGTGCTGATCCAGAGTGCGTAGGCCGCGCCGATCAGGACAAAGGCTGCCCCGCATGCCAACGTGAGCCAGGTGAGCCGGTAGAAGGCAGCAGGAAGGGCCACCACAAAAAACCGTGCCAGGTCCTCCATTACGTTGGACCGCGCACCGGTGAAGCGCGTTCGCGCCTGTGCAAGCGTGGCAGACAGCGAGGCGGACAGTCCGCTTTCCGGAGCCACGGAGCGGATGAGGGAGAGGTGGGCGGAGGTGGACTGGTACAGCGTCAGCAGTTCATCTGCTTCCGGCCCGCTGAGCCTGCCCTTGAAGGCAAGTTCATGCAGCCGCGACCATCTGTCCGCGTTGACGGCGGAGAACGCGTCCATGTCCACGGCACCAGCCTAGCGGCCCCCACTAGACTATGAGCGTCCCGTAAGCCGTGAGGAACAGGAACAGCGTGAGTTCGATCGTCACCGGTGAGGCCGTTGTCCTGGAGTTGCGTCCGGCATCGTTTGCGGCCCGCGCGCTGGGCCTGCTCCTGGACATGGCCTTGAGCATCGTTTTGCTGGTGGTCATCCTGATGGGGGTAGCGGCCGCGGGCGAGGACCTGGACGAGGCGGCCCTGCGGGCCTTGGTGCTTGCGAGCGTAGTCTTCTGCCTGGTCATCGTTCCGGTGGCGGTGGAAACCCTGACCCGCGGGCTGTCGCTGGGCAAGCTCGCAGCGGGCCTGCGGGTGGTGCGGGATGACGGCGGCGCCATCCGGTTCCGGCACGCCCTCATCCGCGGCCTGACGGGGTTCCTCGAGATCTACCTGACCTTTGGCGGGCTTGCCATTGCCGTGGCCCTGTTCAATGACAGGTCGCGCCGGCTGGGCGACCTGATGGCCGGGACCTACGCCATCCGCAGCCGTGTACCGGTTGAAGAGGCCACGCCGGTGCTCGTTCCGCCCAGGTTGCGGGCGTGGGCCGGGACTGCCGACATCGGACGGATTCCGGACGCGACGGCCCGCCGGGCATCCCAGTTCATCCGCCAGGCCGGCCGGATGGCGCCCCTGTCCAGGGCGGGCATGGCCGAGTCAATCGCCACTGAGCTCGCCGCCCATGTCGCCCCGCCCCCGCCGCCCGGGACAAGTCCCGGCGACTACCTTGCCGCCGTCGTGGCTGAGCGGCGGAGCAGGGAGCTCGCCAGGTTGTCGCAGGCACGACGGCGGAGCGCTGAGACGGGTGAGCGGCTGCACCGTCTGCCTTTCGGCAGCTAAGCGCTAATTGTCGTATTCACTCCACGGGATGTTCCAGTCGCCGAACCCATCGTCGTTGGCTGCGTAGTCGCCCTCGGTGTTGACGATCTGGACAACGTCGCCGGTGCCCATGTTGTCAAAGACCCAGGCGGCGCCGTCGGGAGCGAATCCGATGCAGCCGTGTGAAACGTTGGCGTTGCCGATAAAGGGGTAGGCGGATTCCAGGGCCTGGTGGATGTAGGCTCCGCTGAGGGTGAGCCGGATGGTGTATTCTACGTCAACGTCGCCGTAGTAGGCCGGATCATCGGGTTTCAGCCCGATGCTCGAGGCCCGGAAGTGGTCATAGCGCTTTTTTTCCATCAGCACGCCATAGCCGCGGGCGGACGGGAACCGCTTGTCCCCCATGCTTACCGGCAGCGTCTTGACTACCTGATCGTTGACGTTCAGCGTGAAGGTATGGGCGGCCGCGTCCGCCACTGCCACCTTCTTATCGCCGATGGAAACGTTCACCTTTTTGTTGAAGTTGGCAATCTGGCCGTCGCCCAGGTCCACGCCGAACAGCTGCATGTCCATGGTGATGGTGGAGTTCGCCGCCCAGAAGTTCTCCGCCCGGTACCGGACCATCGTGTCACTGTGCCAATGGAAGGCGCCCACCTGGCCGGCACTGCTGGTGATGCTGATGGCCTTTTCCACGGCCTCGCGGTTGACCACAGGTTCACTAAAGATGACCTGCAGCGGCTGCCCGACGCCCACCTTCATGCCGTCCAGCGGGTAGATGGCGGCGTCCGCCTCATGGGAACTGGACACGGTGCTGAAGGACTGCGTGGTGCTGGTTTCGCGTCCGGCGCCGTCCTTCACCACGTACGTGTAGCTGTAGTCCGTGTTGAACTTCAGGGGGCCGGACGCCGTCCAGCCCGTCCCCGCGGCGTCGATGCTGCCCTCCACCGTCTCGCCTGCGGTGCTGGTGAGCGTCACGCGTTCGATGGTGCCGTTGGCCACCTTCAAGGACACCGGGGCGGCCGGGTTCACCTGCTTGGAACCGTTCGCGGGCGCGGCGTCGAACTTCACGGGCGCAATGACCGGCGAAGCGATGCCGGGCGATGTCCGGACCGCGGTCCCTGCCTCGGATTCGATGGCTCCGCGGGCGATTCCCGGCGCCACTGCAGCGAAGACGCCGCCCACGGCGGCGAGGAGGCAGACAGCGACCACCACAAGAATCTTTTTGACTCTACCCGGACGGCGGGGTTGGACTTCAGGCTCCATATTTTGATCCTAGGCGCAGAAAGTAACAGCCCGGGTGCTCTCGGCACCCGGGCACTTTACTTCTTAGTAACGATAGTGCTCGGGCTTGTACGGGCCGGCGACGTCCAGATCCAGGTACTCAGCCTGGTCCTTGGTCAGTTCAGTCAACTCCACACCGAGGGCGTCCAGGTGCAGGCGGGCCACCTTTTCGTCCAGGACCTTCGGCAGGACATAGACCTGGTTTTCGTACTCGCGCTCTCCCTCGGGCTGGTCCTTCTTGGTCCACAGCTCGATCTGGGCGATGGTCTGGTTGGCGAACGAGTTGCTCATCACGAAGGACGGGTGCCCCGTGGCGTTGCCCAGGTTCAGCAGGCGGCCTTCGGAGAGGACAATGATGGACCGCTCGGCGTCAGTCCCCGCTTCGAAAACCCATTCGTGGACCTGCGGCTTGATCTCCACCTTCTTGATGCCGGGGATCCTGGCGAGTCCGGCCATGTCGATCTCGTTGTCGAAGTGGCCGATGTTGCCCACAATGGCCTTGTTCTTCATGCCCGCCATGTGCTCGGCCATGATGACATCCTTGTTGCCGGTGGTGGTGATGAAGATATCGCCTGTGGCCAGGACGGATTCAAGCTTGGCCACCTGGTAGCCGTCCATCGCAGCCTGCAATGCGCAGATGGGGTCGATCTCGGTGACGATGACGCGCGAACCCTGGCCGCGCAGTGCCTCCGCTGCGCCCTTGCCGACGTCGCCATAGCCACAGACGACGGCGACCTTGCCGCCCATGAGCACGTCCGTTGCACGGTTGATGCCATCCGGCAGTGAGTGCCGGATTCCGTACTTGTTGTCGAACTTGCTCTTGGTGACGGAGTCGTTGACATTGATGGCGGGGAAGAGCAGCTTGCCCTGTTCAGCCAGCTGGTACAGGCGGTGCACACCGGTGGTGGTTTCTTCGCTGACGCCCTTGATGGTGGCGGCCGTGCGGGTCCACTTGTGCGGGTCCGCTGCGAGTGAGCGGCGAAGGACGTCAAGGAAGATGCCGTACTCTTCCGAATCGGTGGGGTCGGCGGAGGGGACGTTGCCCACTGCCTCGAATTCGGCGCCCTTGTGCACCAGCATGGTGGCGTCTCCGCCGTCGTCCAGGATCATGTTGGGGCCAAGTTCAGGGTTCGTTTCCGCGCCCGGCCAGGTGAGGATCTGCTCGGCAGTCCACCAGTACTCCTCCAGGGTTTCGCCCTTCCAGGCGAACACGGGAACGCCCTGGGGGTCCTCCACCGTGCCCTTACCGACCACTACAGCGGCGGCGGCCTCATCCTGCGTGGAGAAGATGTTGCAGGAAGCCCAGCGGACCTCGGCACCCAGTGCCGTGAGGGTTTCAATCAGCACCGCGGTCTGCACCGTCATATGCAGTGATCCTGCGATCCGCGCACCCTTCAGCGGCTGGGTGGGTCCGAACTCCTCGCGGAGGGACATCAGGCCGGGCATTTCGTGCTCTGCCAGGCGGATCTGGTGCCTGCCGGCCTCGGCCAGTGAGATATCGGCAACTTTGTAATCAAAAGCCATGGGTGAATCCTTTACTCTGCCCGGCGGTGGCCGGGTCCTGCTTGCGGCGCCCGGCCCGGGAGCCGCGGCGTGGATGCCTGTGGTGTGGTTCTGTCGGAGGGCTAAGCGGGTGTGCCGGCGGCTGGGTCGTGCTGGTCTGAACCCGCCGCAGTCGCTGCTGCCAGCAGTTCGGGCGGAAGAAGGAGGGGGATGCCGTCCTCGATGGCGTAGCGGGGCTTCACTCCGGATTCGTCCGCAACGGCTGCAACAAGTTCCTCGCCGTCCTGGATCAGGGACGCCCCTGTCACGGGGCAACGCAGGATGGACAGGAGTTCAGGACTGATCTTTGGCATTACTCATGCTCCCTGGCGGGCGCGCTGGCGCCGGTAGCGGACGGAATTGCAGCTTCCAGCCTACCGCCAGATGCCCGTCAGGACGGTTCCCGCAGTACGCGGAGGTGGCCCCTGCGGGTGCCTTCCGCCCCGGCCGGTGCTTCCAGTGCCGAATGGGGGCCGCGTTTGCCGGACGTCGGCTGGGTCTGGACAGGCAGGGCAGCGGCATCGCGGACCGCATTGGCCAGGGCCAGGAGGTCATCCGGTCCCGGTTGCTGCGGAGTGGAGGGCATGGCCAGGCGCAGAACCTCCCAGCCCCGCGGGACCGTGAGGGAATCGGCGTGCTGCTCGCACAGATCGTAACAGTGGGGCTCGGCGTAGGTGGCCAGCGGCCCAAGGACCGCGGTGGAATCCGCGTAGACGTACGTCAGGGTAGCTACCGCTGACTGGCGGCACGCAGATCTTGAACACTGACGGATAGCTCCCACGACATCACAGACTACTCCGTGCAGGCTGCAAAACCCTGCATTGTTGCCCCGGGTCGACGCGCCCTCAGGTGGGCGGGCCATGTGTCGCGTAAATCCTCGCCCGGGTTTACAGTCAATGTATGCAGTCATCGAACCATGAATCAGGCTTTACGGTCCGGTTGGCTGAGCCGGATACCCGCATGGACCAGCGCACGGCGTCCCCGGGCAAAAGCTTTATGATGCGCCGCCGAAACCGTCACGGGCGGGGTCTTCGGGGTGAAGTGATGCTCCCCACCCATCCTGGTTACCGCACACGGTCGGACCGCTTTGATGACATGGTGCTGGACTCCGCGCAACGGCTGCACGACATCTGGGGCAAGACCCTGGATGGCGTCCGCTTTGGCGTCGACGAAATCCCGCCGGACCTGGAGCAGTTGGCGGCGAATGCAGCCACTCCCCCGATGGGTTCCTACACCCCTGCCACCGGCGAGGACGGGCCGATGATTACCGTCTACCGGCGCGTGGTTGAGCAGGCGTGCGGGAGCGTCGAGGAACTCCAGGACCTGGTCCATGACGTGGTGGTGGAGCATACGGCTGAAATGCTGGGTGTTGCCCCGGAAACCCTCGATCCGGTGTACCGGCGCAGGTACTGAGACCGGCATCTCCAACTCCTTGCCCCGCTGCATCAGCAGGGTCCCGTACCGGAGTTGCGGGCTCAGTAACTCAGGGTGACGGGCACCGTTTCCTGGCCCGCTGCTGCAGGCAGGAAGGCAAGGGAGGAGACGTCGTCCCTTCCGTCCTGCTGCAACAGCAGGGCCCCGTAGGCGGCGTCGCCGGAAGCCGACACCACGTAGCCCACGACGTCGGACTCCTCAACCTTTTCGGGAATGGTGATGGACGCCGTCGTTCCGCCGGCGATATCGGCGGTGGATGGCGCCCCGACTTTGCCGTTGGCAGTGATGGCCGAATAGGTGATGGTGGCGCGGTTGTCGAGAGCGCCGAAAACCAGGTGGCGCTGACCCCCCTCTGGAACGGGGACCACGTGCTGGCTGCCCAGCCTGACTCCTGATGCCGCCCACGCGACGTCCGCTGCCTTGGTGTCCTGGAGGCCGCGGGTGACCCGGGTAGCGGCCACGAAGGTGACATCCGATGAGGCAACCACAGTGTAATGGCCGGCCGGGACGCCGGTCAGCGGGATTTCCGTGACGGTGCCCGCTTTGGCAGTCATGACTCCCCCATTGGGCAATGCCTTCTGGCCGTCGCGCCCGTAGAGCTTGACCTCCACCACGGCGTCTGAAGGGCCGGGCACGGTGAGCTGCAGGGCGGGACCTGCGTCCTCGTACCCCGGTCTCCCGGTGAGCGCCGCTACCTGGCCCGGGTCCTGGATATCAACGCCGGTCATGACCTGCCGGACGGCCGGCGCTGCTCCGGGTGCGATGAAGTCCACGCCGCCAGGGGTCAGGCCCCGGAGGACACTCTGCTGAATCACGGCTGCAACAGGGCCTCCGGCGCTGCGCACGTGCACGCTCAGCTGGCCCTCCCCCGGAGCCAGGCCGGCCAGAACCACCGGCCGCGATGTACCGGGCGCCACTAGAAGTCCCCGGCTGCCGGGTGCTTGGATTTGCCCGCCGGACCCGAACAGCTCCAGGCTGACCGTGGCCGGTGTGGTGGAAGCGTTAGTCAGAACAAGCACGGACGTACGGCCCACAGTGGTACCCGCGCCAGCCAACCATTGATCGTTGGATGGCTGCAAGCAGTTGGCCGCTGCGGTGCCCTGCAGGTCGCCGTCCGTTGCCGTGAACTTCATGGCCGCTGCGGCCGAAGCCTTCTGGCTTGCCAGGGGGTCGGCGCTGAGGACGCTCACCTGGTCAACGGACCGGCCGGCCACCACACCTGCGAGAATTTCCTGGGAATTGCCCGCGGCACTGGGCTGGGCCTGCTCCTTGGCGATCTCGACGGCTGTTGTTCCGCGCAGGTCCGACAGCCGGCTGGCCGGCAGCACTCCACCGGCACTGAGTACTGCCCCGGTAACCGAACTGGCGGCAGTTGCGGACTTGGGGCTGAATTGCGGATCGGTGCCCGCGTCAGTGCCTTCAAGGAGCCGGGCAGGGCCTGGACAGACTCCGACGCTGCTGCCGGCAGGAACTGCCGACACCCCGGCCGGTACGGTACGGCTGGAAACAGGCTGCGGGAGTACGGAGCCGGCTGCCACCACGGCTCCTGCACCGGCGATGATGACGGCGGCGGACGCCAGGCTGGAAAACAACGCATTCCGTCCCTTGGCGGCGGGGCGCTTCGACGGCTCGGGGCTTCCCTGGGTTTCGTCGCCGGCGGCGCCGCTTCCCTCTGGTGCCTCCGCTGACATGGAAGTGTTATGCATTCTGGTGTTCCTTACGCAGCGAGCCTTCGTCCCGGGAAAGACCCGTCCTCTGGCGCCGGGCAGGCATCGGCACCGCGAGCATCACCGTCAGTCCGATGACGATGGCCTGGGCGATCCCGGACCACAGGGCCCACGGGTTTTCGTATCGCACGGTCAGGTGGCCCGCCGAGGCCGGAAGGGTGAAAGCCTGGGACCATCCGGACGTTGTGGCTGTCAGCCTGCGGCCGTCCAGCCACGCACTCCAGCCGGGATCTGACCGTTCCGCCAGCACCACCAACCGGCCCTCCGGGCCCTCAGGAACAGCAGCATCAACGTCGTCGTACCCTGAAGGGACCAGCGCGATGGCGGCGCCGCCCGGGTCGACAACCCGCACGCGGTGGGCAACATCCGCTGCTTCGAGCACAGGCTGGTTCCGCGGGGAGATCCGCCACAGCCAGCCGACGTCGGTCTGCCCCACTGCAATAAGCCCGGGTACCGCGTCCATCCTGCTGGCAGTGAGCTGGGCGGCTGTGTCTGCTGCCCGAAGAACCACAAAGCCGGCGCCGAGCTGTTCCAGGTCGCTCCGGGGGTCCACGCCCTGGCCGGCCACCAGCGTTGCCACCACGCGACGGACCGCGGCAGTGACGTCGTCGTCATCGCGCACTGTTTCCGATCCCGGACGACCGAGGATGTTGCGCGCGGAGGCGATGGCCGAGAGGCTATCGAGCGTTGTTCCCGCGCCGCGCATCAGGGAAGCGTTATACGTGCCGTTCTCACCGGTGCTGATCAAGAGCGTGCGCGTCTGTTCAGGCCCGGTTCCGCGGTCGGTGGCCGTGGCCGGGAGAATGCGAATGCCGGCAGCATCCACGAGGCGGGGCGTGCCCAGGGCAGCGGAAGCCGGTGGCATTTGGGCCGTCGCAACAGAGGGACGGAGGATGTTCTGCGCAGACCAGGCAGCCATTCCTGCAAGGGGTCCGGCAAGCAGGAGCACCATGCCGAATGCTGTCGCTGACTGCAGGGCCGTCTTGTGTTTCAGGCTGCGGGCCGCCGCCGCGTTTGCCATTCCCAGGAGCCGTTCTGCTCCCAAGAGGCCGGCACCCAGCAGGGCGAACGCTGCTGCAGAAACCGCCGGTCCGGGGAAGGAAGCCACCATGGAGTCGGCATTCATGCCGACAGCCACATGCCCTGCGAGCCAGCCTCCGGCCAGGGCAACAGTGGCGACAATCCACAGGGACCTGGCAGTACGGGCCCGGTTACCGGGCAGGCATATGCCCGCCACTGCCAGGAGCAGGACGGGGACGGCAAGAAGGAGGACCAGCAACAGGGCCCACGGCACGGTGCCGGCTGCAAAATATGGCAGTCCGGCCAGCCCGCCGTTTGAATCGAATTCAAGCGGCTGGCCAAGCAGCTGCTGCCATAGCGGAGCGGCGTCGAAGCCCAGGGGGACGCCGGGATCAGCCAGCAGGGCCCGGGGCCTGTCCAGGGCTGAAAGGCCGAACGGGATGAACAGGGCGGCGGTGGGCAGCAATGCCCACCACACCGTCCGGCCGCGGCGGCCGAGCAGGAGCCCGCAAAGAACGATCACCACTGTGGCCGGTATCAGCAGGGACGGCGCGGATGCGGTGACAACAGCCAGCGCCAGGCCGGCCGCCGCTGCCGACGTCCAGGACGGCATTCCATTGATCCCTGGTTTGAGCGGGGGCCGGTCGGTGAAACGGCGGTCACCCGGAGCCGGCAGCTGGAAGCGGCCTTGCCCTACCGCGGAGCCGGTGGCCCGCAGCAGGGCCAGGGCGACCAGTGGAATCATGATGTGCGCAATAAGGGCCCCGGCCCGGCCCTGGTTGAGGGCCACCTGCAGGGCCGGGGCAGCCGCCCAGAAAAGTGCTGCTGCCAGGCGGAGCCGGCGGCGTACTGTCAGTCCGCCTGCCGCAAACCACGCCGTCAGGCCGGACAGCGGCGTGCTGAGCAGCAGCAGCCAGACCATGGCGGCATTGGCGTCACCGCCGCCCAGAACGCCCAGGATCCAAAGGACGTAGCCGAAAGGGTCCCCGCGGCCCGGAAGCCCGGCACCCAGCGAGACCCACCAACTGGACGCATGGTGCCAGATGTCGCCCAGGCCGCTTGAAACGGGAATGAGCGCCCCGCCCGACACACCAGGGGCACCGAAGAGTCCGGTCAAACCCAGGAGGGAGGTGACGGACGCAACGATTACCGCGGCCAGGGCACCATTGCCCACCCAGCCACGCTTGCTGGTGGCAAGCGCCGCGAAGTCATCTGATGCGTCTCCGCTGGGCTGGTGTGCCAGAGGGTCCTGCACAAGGTCGTCCACAGGGCTGCCGTCCGAGCCCAGGGCCTCCATCAGGGAGCGTCGATGGCTCCATACCTCACGGCGGGGTGTCTGGAGCTTCCGGATGACGGACCGGCGGATCCGGCGCGTCTTCCGGGCGTTCGCCCTTGCCCTCATCACGGCGCGGGGCCGGGCCAGCGCTGCAAAGGTCGCACCAAGCTGCGTGATACCGTGCGCGGGATCCTTTACGGCGATACTCAACACCAGTTTGAAAATGCTGCCGAGAAGGGCAGCCGCGCCGTGGACGGGCACCATCCACAGCGGCGCGTGCTTCAGCCGCAGGTGGACCTGGGCCTTCCGCGCTGCGGCAGCGTTACCCAGCGCGTGCGGCCGGTGCGCGACGTGGAACATCCTGGCCGCGGGGACAACCACCACGCGGTGTCCGGCCAGGCGGTTGCGCCAGCAGAAATCGACGTCGTCTCCGCTTCCGGGCAGGGCGGAATCAAAACCGCCGAGTTGTTCCCAGATGTCGCGGCGCACCAGCATTCCGGCGGAATTCACGGCAAAGGTATCGGTGCGGCCGTCGTATTGCCCCTGGTCAAGTTCGTCAGCGTCGATCAGGGTCAGCCGCTCCGCCCAGCGGCTGGTTGAAAGGCCGACGTCCACCAGCTTGCGGCCCTCGTGCCAGTCCAACTGCTTACAGCCGGCAACTGTCACGGACGGTGCCCGTTCGACCGCGAGGAGAAGTTCGGCGAGGGCTTCAGGAGCCGGCGCGGCGTCGTCATGAAGCAGCCAGATCCACTCTGACCTGCCGGTGCCGTGATCTCCATCCCAAGGGGCGAGTTGGGCAAGGCCGGTGGATACCGCGGCGCCCATTCCACTCTTCCCGCGGTGGCTTACGACGTGTGCCCCGCCAAGGGCCTGCTCAAGGAGGACTTTGGAATTGTCGCGGGACCCGGTATCGACGCCGATGGCGTAGTCCGCGGGCCGGGTCTGGTCCGCCAGGGCTGCCAGGGTTCTGGGGAGATAATCACTGCCGTTGTGGGCGACCACAACGGCAGTGACGTGAACATCCTGATGAATTAGATTGCTCGCTTCCTTAGCCGCCGGCGCTCACGCTCGGAAAGGCCTCCCCAGATGCCGAACCGTTCGTCGTTGGCCAGGGCGTACTCAAGGCACTGGGACCGCACGTTGCAGGCACCGCAGACCTTTTTGGCGTCACGGGTGGAGCCACCCTTTTCGGGGAAGAACGCCTCGGGGTCGGTTTGGGCGCACAGCGCATCCGTCTGCCAGCCGAGCTCGCCTTCGTCGCCAAAGTCCTGCTGGAAAGGCAGCCCGATCCAAACGGGCTGCGCCGGTCCGGCAGTCAGTTCCATCGGAGGATCGAGCTCGTCCTCGGGGTCCTGCCCGCCGCCCAGGAGTGCTTCATGCGCGGCGAGGAAAGCTGTGGCCTGGTCCTGCAGGAAGTCCTTGTTGTTCGTGTTGAACCGCTCCGCAGCATCAGGATCCGCCGGGTCTACATACCAATCACTGGGCACCCCCCGCGCACGGTATTTGGCCGTTGCCTGACCGGCCACGACGGCATCTTCCTGGATACGCTCTGCTTGCCCCACGGCGACCCTCCTGATGTTGCAGCCTCTGCCTGGATACATGGACACTCGGTTGTGTGCCGGTATTTACGCAGTTGCCTTTAGTTATCTAATTACACGCGTGTAACTAGGGTGAGTCAAGCTGCAGCCGGGATAATAATCACCAGTAGCAGCCAACATGGGGCACGCCACGCCCGGTAATTTTCCCGGCAGGGTGGGATTCCGGCCGACATCGGCGGGTCAGCAGGCGGAAAGCCTCAAAAAACCGCCCGATGGCGCGGAAAATACCCGGCAATTGGATAAATAGCAAGCACGCTTATCATTAGTGTGATAAGTATCACACGACCCGCTGGGGTTTCTGTGGGGCGGGCGGGCTTTGGTGACCTGCTGTGCTGCCGGTGGCAGGATTGAGGCATGACTACCCCGGCAATCGATCTGATGACCAGCCTTCGATCAGGCAACTCCACCGCTCCACGCCTCACCTGGTACGGCCCGGACTCGGAGCGCGTAGAGCTGTCCGGAAAGGTGCTGGACAACTGGGTGGCCAAAACCAGCAACCTCCTCCAGGACGAACTGGACGCCGAACCCGGCATGCGTCTGGCGCTCGACCTGCCTGCGCACTGGAAGGGCATGGTCTGGGCATTGGCCGCTTGGCAGCTCGGCCTTGAGACGGTCCTGGACGGCGGCGGGGCGGACATCCTGGCCACCACCCGGCCGGAGCCGGCAGCAGGAAAGTATGGTGACGTTGTGGCCGTTGCGCTGCCCGCGCTTGCCATGCGCTGGGACGGCGCCCTGCCGGCAGGCTGCCTGGATTACGCAGCGGAAGTGCGCTCCCACGGAGACGTGTTTATGCAGCACGCCGAGGCTGACCCCACGGCGTGCGCGATTGTTGCGCAGGACGGCCGCCGGCACCTCCACCAGGACCTGCTTGACGGGTTCGCAGTCCCCCACGAAGAGGGCGTGCGGTTGCACATCCCGGGGCGGGACGGACTGGAGGCAGCGCTGGCCAACGCGCTGGGCGCGTGGCGGCGCGGGGGTTCCGTGGTGATAACGCACCCCGATGTCGGGCCCACAGACAAGCTGCTCGCGGCGGAACGCATCCACGGCAACTGACCGCTGTTTTGCTGCTTGGCCTACTTCTGGGGCTGGGCCGGGTCCTCCGTGAGGGGCTCGGGCTCCGCCACACCGGCGCCATCGCCGGTGTCCCTGCTGCCGTGGTGGTGGAGTTCGATGAGCTCGTGGTCGTGTGAGAACTCCGGTTCCTGGTCCAGTTCCTTGTTGAACACCAGGAACCGGTAGGCAAAGAACCTGACCACAGTGGCCACCAGGATGCCTGCTACTCCCGCGAAGAAGAGCATGTTCTTGTCCGTGACGCCCAGGCCATATTTGGCAAGGGCAGTGAAGCCTGTGGAGATGCCGATGCCTATCCCGTTGATGAGGATGAACATCAGGAACTCGCGGAGCACGTTGTCCTGCCGCCGGTGCCGGAAGGTCCAGAGGCGGTTCGCTATCCAGGAAAAGATCGTTGCCACGGACGCGCCCACAAAGCGCGCCTTGGCCTCGCTGTCCGTCATTGGGCCGTGCATGAGGTAATACGTCATGCCGTTGTCGATGACGAAAGCCACACCGCCGACGGCGCCGAACTTGGCCACTTCACGCCAAAATAGCGAGGCGAGCCCCCGGATGCGATCTGCAAGCGTGCTAAACATGACCCTCCATGGCCGTTGAACGATGGGCCACACGGCCAGAGGTCCATTTTAGCCCGTCAAATTCCTGTAGCGGTCCGGCAACTACCCCTAATGCCGTGCCACAGAACGGTCCGGGAGCCCAAAAAACCACTCAGGTAGGCAGGGAACGCGGGATCCGAGCCGGTCTTCGGTAGGCTGGCCCATGTGACTTTTCCAGTAATAGGTGTAGTTGGCGGCGGCCAGCTTGCGCGAATGATGGCCCCAGCCGCAACCGCACTCGGCTTCGAACTCCGCGTCCTTGCCGAAGGCGACGACGTTTCAGCCGTCTCGGCAGTGCCTTCCTCACCGGTGGGCGACTATAAGGACCTGCAGATCCTCCTGGAGTTCTCCGAGGGCCTGGACGTCATGACCTTTGACCACGAGCATGTTCCAACGGCCCATCTCCGGGCGCTTCAGGAAGCCGGCGTAAACGTCCAGCCCGGCCCCGATGCCCTGGTCCATGCGCAGGACAAGCTGGTAATGCGCGCCGCCATTGACCGGCTGGAACTTCCCAACCCCGCCTGGGCTTCGGTGGCGGACGTGGCCGCGCTTATCAGCTTCGGGGAGGACACCGGATGGCCTGTGGTCCTGAAGACTCCCCGCGGCGGCTACGACGGCAAAGGTGTCCGGATTATTTCCTCCGCGGAGGAGGCTGCCGAAACCACTGAATGGTTTGAGGCCATGAGTCCCCTCCTGGCGGAGGCAAAAGTTGACTTCACCCGCGAGCTTTCCGCCTTGGTTGCCAGGACGCCCGACGGCGAAGCCCGGGCCTGGCCCGTGGTGCACACCATCCAGGTTGACGGAGTCTGCGACGAAGTCATCGCCCCTGCCCTGGACATTCCGGTAGAGGTTGCGGCCGCCGCAGAGGATGCTGCCTTGCGGATAGCCCAGGAACTGGGCGTGACAGGGGTCCTCGCGGTGGAACTCTTCGAAACCCCGGGCATCGGCGCAGGATTCCTCATCAATGAACTTGCCATGCGCCCGCACAACACCGGGCACTGGACACAGGACGGGTCGGTCACCAGCCAGTTCGAACAGCACCTTCGCGCGGTCCTTAACCTCCCGCTGGGTGCCACCGATGTGCTGGGTCCGGTAGTGGTGATGAAGAACTTCCTGGGCGGCGACAACCAGGACCTCTTTTCCGCCTTCCCGCTGGCGCTGGCCAGCGAGCCGGCGGCCAAGGTGCACTGCTACGGCAAGTCGGTGCGCCCCGGCCGAAAGATCGGCCACGTTAACCTGGTGGGCTCGTCTACAACAGAGGTTGATTCCGTTCGACGCCGTGCAGGCACCGTAGCGGGCATCATCCGGGACGGGCGGGTACCTGTCGAAGAACCGCCAGCAATTTTTGAGGAGAAAGCATGAGTCCCGAAGCCACCCCCGCCCCCGGTCCCGCCGGCAACCCGCTGGTGGGCCTGGTGATGGGATCGGACTCGGACTGGCCGGTCATGGAAGCAGCGGCTGACGCCCTGGCAGAGTTCGGCATTCCGTTCGAAGCTGACGTTGTGTCCGCCCACCGGATGCCTACGGAAATGATCCGCTACGGCCAGACAGCGCACGAGCGCGGGCTGAGGGTGATTATCGCCGGCGCCGGCGGTGCCGCCCATTTGCCGGGGATGCTGGCCAGCGTCACTCCACTCCCCGTAATCGGAGTGCCGGTCCCGCTGAAGACCCTTGACGGTATGGACTCCCTGCTCTCCATCGTTCAGATGCCTGCCGGCGTTCCCGTGGCCACGGTTTCCATCGCCGGAGCCCGTAATGCGGGCCTCCTGGCGGTCCGAATGCTCGCAGCAGGCACCGATGAGCTTGCGGCATCACTGCGCGCCGACCTCCTCGAATTCGCCGCAGACCTCAATGCCGTGGCTGCCCGCAAGGGAGCCAACCTGCGGCAGAAGGTCAGCGAGGTTTTCGCCGAAGGCAACGGTCCGCTCCGGGGCAGCCGTTAGGAAGGCGGCCATGACCAGCAGCAAGGTCCAGCAGTCCCTTTCCGGCGCAGCGCTCACCGACCCCGTCCGCTATCCGGCCAGTGCTTCCTTTCCAGTCCGGACCAAGCGCGGCTTCGTCCTTGTGCTTCTGACCCTCCTGGTCCCAGGCAGCGCGCAGCTTGTGGCCGGGGACCGTAAACTGGGCCGCGCGGCATTGAGGGTGACGCTCTGTGTCTGGGCAGCCCTGGTGCTTGCGGTGCTCCTGCTGCTGCTCAACCGAACCCTGCTCATCAACATCATCACCAACCCCTTCGCCTCGCTGGCACTGGTGATCCTGCTGGTGGCACTCGCTGCCGGCTGGGCAATCCTGTTTATCAACACCCTGCGGCTCATCCGCCCGGTCCTGCTGGCGCCGCAGGCGCGGCCCGCCGTCGTGATTGCCCTGGTATTGGCGATGGTCCTTGGCAGCGGCTCCCTTGGTTACGCTGCGTACCTGCTCAATGTGGGACGGAACGCGATCGGCAGCATCTTCTCCTCCGGCCCCGCCATCGACCCGGTGGAGGGCCGCTACAACTTCCTGATGATGGGAGGCGATGCCGGTGAGGACCGAACCGGCAGGCGCCCGGACAGCCTGTCCGTCCTCAGCGTGGACGCCGAAACGGGCCAGACCGCGATCATCTCCGTACCGCGTAACCTGCAGAATGCCCAGTTCAGCGAGGACTCCCCCATGCGCACCGTCTATCCGGACGGCTACAACTGCGGGGATGAGTGCCTGATCAATGCCATCAACACTGAAGTGACCAACGAGTACGCCGACCTTTACCCCGGCGTGGCCGACCCCGGTGCGCAGGCAACCCTTGAAGCCGTCTCCGGAACGCTGGGGATTACTGTCCAGGCGTACGTTTTGGTGGACATGCAAGGCTTCTCCTCCCTCATCGACGCCATGGGCGGCATCAGGATCAAGGCCGGCGGCTGGGTTCCCATGAGCGGCTTCTTCGACGATTTCAGCCAGACGCACGGTATGCCCCTCGGGTGGATCCCGGCCGGGGAGCAAACGCTTAATGGAGACCAGGCGCTGTGGTACGGGCGGTCGCGCGAGTATGTGGACGATTACTCCCGCATCCAGCGCCAGCAATGCGTGCAGCAGGCCATGCTGAAGCAGCTGGATCCCGCCACGCTGCTGGCCAAGTTCGAGGACATCGCCAACGCGGGAACCAAGGTGGTGGAATCCAACGTCTCCTCGTCCCAGTTGGGCAGCTTCGTGGACCTCGCCATCAAGGCGAAAGGCCAGGACGTCAAACGGCTCACCATCGGCCCGCCGGATTTCGATGCCTCCTTCTCCACGGTTCCGGACTTCGATGAGATCCACGCCCGGGTGAACGAATTACTGGCATCGGCGTCCGCACAGGGGGCACAGTCGGCAGGAGTTCCCGACGACGCCATAGTGGTCCCGGCCGCAGGCGCCGGGCCTGTCCAGGCGGCCGGAGCCTCGCCCGCCACCCTGCTGGCAGGCGGCACCGCAACACAGCAGCCCACGCCGTCGGACTTTGTCCCGGTGACCACCACTCCCGACGGCGAGCCGATTACGGAAGAGATGCTGACCCAGCTCAAGCGCGAAGGAAACGAGGAGGCCATCCGGCAGCTCGTGGCCACGAACGGCCAATGCGCGCCGTTGTAGCCGGCATCCACATCAGACCTACCTAGGAAACGGACACTGCCTTGTACGAGATTGATAATGTCCTCCGGGACTATGCCTGGGGATCGACGACGGCGATCGCCGCCTTGCTCGGGCGACCAGAGTCTGGCGGACCGGAAGCAGAGTTGTGGATTGGCGCGCACCCGGACTCACCATCCATGGCCCACGTGCCCGATGACGGGTCCACGGTCACCCTCGATGCCCTGATCGCGGGCGACCCGGAGCATTTCCTCGGCGCGGACTCCGTGGTGCGGTTTGGTCCGCGGCTGCCGTTCCTTGCCAAGATTCTGGCGGCTGCCCAGCCGCTCTCCCTGCAGGTCCACCCAAGCCTGGAGCAGGCGAAGGCGGGCTTCGCACGGGAGAACGCCCAGGGCCTCGCCGCCGACGCCCCCAATCGGAATTACCGGGATGACAACCACAAGCCCGAGATGATTCTTGCCCTGACGCCGTTTGAGGCCTTATGCGGTTTCCGCCCGGCGGGCCAGGCCCGGGAGATCCTGCAGCACGTTGCGGCAGCCTTTGACGCCGTGGAGGGCGAGCCGCCCGCGCTGATCAGCTCGCTGCTGGCGGATCTTGAGGACAGCAACGAAGGCGCCGGTTTGCGGAAGGCCTTCGAGCGCCTGATCTCCGGCGGCACATCCGTGGCTGAGGACACGGCCCTGGTGGTGGCCGCGCTGCTTTCCGGAACCCCGATGGCTCCCTACGACGCCGAACTTTCCACGGCCATCAGCCTTAATGAGAAATACCCTGGAGATCCGGGAGTCCTGATCTCGCTGCTGCTGAACCGTATCTCGCTTGAGCCGGGTGAAGCGGTCTACCTGCCGGCCGGGAACGTCCACGCGTATCTGCATGGCCTCGGCGTTGAGGTCATGGCGTCCTCTGACAACGTCCTGCGGGGCGGACTCACCCCAAAGCACATTGATGTCCCCGAACTGCTGCGGACCATCGATTTCCACCCCGTGGCCGTGCCGATGCTTGAGCCCGAGCGGACCGTAATGGACCAGGAACTCTTCCGCCCGCCTTTCGAGGAGTTCCAGCTGCAGCGCATTGAACTTACTCCCGACGCCGGCCCCGTCCCGCTGGCACAGTCCGGCGCAGCAGTGGTGATCGTGGTTGCCGGAAACGTCTACCTGGATTCTCCCAAGGGCGACCTCCAGCTTTCCCGGGGCGGGAGCGCTTTCCTGGCTGCCGCCGAGGCGCCCGTCAATGTTCATCCGGTAGCCGGCAGCACCGAACCTGCACTGGCATTCGCTATCACTACCGGGTTGCGGGAGGGTCTCGCCCGCGCCTAGCAAAAGGGCGACGACGGCACCATGGCGGGTGCCGTCGTCGCCCTTGTTCCTGACGCTGCCCTGACGCTCTCCTGGCGCTGCCAGCTGTCCTGCCGCTGGCAGCTTTCCTGCCGCTGCTAGCTGCCCGGGCGCACCCTCTGGATCAGGGGCCGGACCCTCCCGGCAGCAGTCTTCAGGAGACGGCGTGCGGTTTGGAGTCCGCGGCGTGCCAGGGGCATGGCCTGCGCATATGCCGGGTACAGCGGGGAGAGCGGCTTCTCCCAGGTTCCCAGGAGCATGTTCTCGTGCTTCGCGAACTGCTTCTTGAAGTCGGAGATGCCGTCATTGAGGAGGCCGTTGAAGTCATAACGTCCGCAGCCGTCCTCGCGCATGGCCTGCAGGGCTGCCCATTTCACGCCGTAATTGACCCGCTGCTTCTGCCCTTCCGCGGAGACACCGCCGTACAGCTCGAAAGCGGTCGAACCGCTCTTGGCGAGCCAGACGAAGGCCAGCAACTGCTCGCCGTCGAAGGCCCCGATAATGGGTGAGCCATCCCCCATGTTCCGGAAGATGTCCCGGTAGTACTGGTCCTCGTGGATCCCGAACCCGGCGCGTTCGGCCGTCTCGTGGTAGATCGCGAGCACCTGCTCAAGTTCGGCGTCATTCTTCACCTTGCGGAACTCCACGTCGCTGCGCATCGCCTTGCGGATGTTCGCACGCGTGGACTTGGACATGTCAGCCATGAGTTCGTCATCGGACCTGGTGAGGTCAAGGATCAGCGTGCGCGGGATCAGTACCGTATTGGTGGATGAACGGAACCCTGCATCTTTCACCGCGGCCGCGTACGGCGAGTCCTCGTCCCAGTCCGGTTCAATGCTGAGGGCCACTCCGCGGTGGCGGGCGGCGGCGTGCCCGGCAAGGCTGTCGAGGACCGCCTGCGCATTCTCCGGCGGACACATGGGCCCGCGGGGAATGTAGACCAGTGCGCGGAAGGGCAGCGGCAGCCGCCGGATCAGCAGCTGGGCGCAGCCGATGGTGTTGCCGCCATCGTTCAACAGCACCCGGTCAACGGACCAGCCGTGCATGGCCTTGGTCTCGCCCCAGCCCCAGAGCTGTTGCGGGTGCCCCTGGAACCGGTCGACGTATTCGTCCCAAAGGGCGCGGTCAGTACAGGGCACAACAGCTGGAATCATGGCTTAAACCCTATACCAACGCATTAACGCCAAAGCCCCGGAATGCGCTGGGCGCTCTCCGGGGCTCCATTTGGCGTGGGTGGCCACGGATCAGCTCTTGCGGGCGTAGCCTTCCCACTTGCTGGCCTGGTGTTCGCCGTCAACAAAACGGATGGTGCCGGACTTGGAACGCATCACGATGGACTGGGTCAGGACCTTGTCCTTGGAGTAGCGGACGCCCTTGAGCAGGTCGCCGTCGGTGATGCCGGTGGCAGCGAAGTAGCAGTTGTCGCTGGAGACGAGGTCGTTGGTGGAGAGGACCCGTTCCAGGTCGTGGCCGGCGTCGATGGCCTTCTGCTTCTCTTCGTCGCTGGTGGGCCACAGCCGGCCCTGGATGACGCCGCCCAGCGACTTGATGGCGCAAGCCGCCACGATGCCCTCGGGGGTGCCGCCGATGCCCATCAGGGCGTCCACGCCAGTGCCCGAGCGGGCCGCCGCGATGGCGCCGGCAACGTCACCGTCCATGATGAACTTGGTGCGGGCGCCGGCCTCGCGGATTTCCTCCACCAGCGGGCGGTGGCGGTCACGGTCGAGGATCATAACGTTGAGCTGGTTGACCTTGACGCCCTTGGCCTTGGCGATCAGGTGCAGGTTCTGCTTCACGGGGAGGCGGAGGTCCACCATGTCCGCGGCTTCAGGACCGGTGACCAGCTTCTCCATGTAGAACACGGCGGAGGGGTCGAACATCGATCCGCGCTCGGCCACAGCCAGGACGGCCAGGGCGTTGTTGATGCCCAGTGCGGTGAGCCTGGTTCCATCGATGGGGTCCACTGCCACATCGCATTCCGGACCGGTGCCATCTCCCACGCGTTCGCCGTTGAAGAGCATGGGGGCTTCGTCTTTTTCGCCTTCGCCGATGACCACTACGCCGTTGAAGTGGACGGTCTGAAGGAAGGAGCGCATGGCGTCAACCGCAGCGCCGTCCGCCGTGTTCTTGTCGCCGAAGCCTACCCAGTGTCCGCCGGCGATTGCTGCCGCTTCGGTAACGCGGACGAGCTCGAGGGCAAGGTTGCGGTCCGGCTCATCGTTGCCCACCGCCAGGGAGGGGGAGATCGTGGAGTACTTCTGGGTCATGGACGCTGGTGACACGTGAACCTCTTCTTCGAGTGGCGATCGTTGAACCCGCCCAGCCGGAACAGCCGCGCGGTGATTCCTCTGATATCGATCATAGTCGCGGCACCGGGTTCCGGCTGCGGGATGACGCGGCCGCGCAATGTAGTCCGAGGGTAGTTGCCGGAGCGGCAGCGGCCACGGCGGACCGAGTGTGAGTTGCGGACCGGCATGGGCGACTATAGAGGGGTGAATGAAATGCAGGAAAAGACCAGTCCCTCCCCCGAACCAGCAGGCTCCGGAAGCAACAGCGGATCCAGCGCGGCCGGAGGGCAGGGTCCGGTTAAGCCTGTCATTCCGGCGGCGGCAGCCAAGCGGGCCAACGCCTCGGTGATCGGCATGATCATTGCCCTGGTGCTGAGCATCGCCGCGTTCCTGCCCATCGTCCTGATGAACCCCTCCCCGAAGAGCGACGGCTACCGTCCCAATATCGACGTCAGCGCCGCGGCCCGGAATGCGACGGACGTGGCAGGATTCACGCCGGTAGCGCCGGACACCGGCAACTCCTTCCGGCCTAACTACGCCAGGTGGGAAGGGGGCACGGGAAGCGGCGTGCCTGCATGGGAGGTCGGCTATATCACGCCGAAGGAGTCCTTCATTGGACTGGTCCAGACCCGTACGGCCAACCCCACATGGCTGCTTCAGCAAACGAAAAATGCGCCTGTTACCGGCTCCCGCAACGCGGGCGGCCGGGAATGGGAGCTACGTGATACCGGCAAGGGTGAGAAATCAATGGTGCTTGAGTACCGCGGCACCACTGTCATCCTCACCGGCGCCGCCCCGCTGGACGAGTTCGGCACCCTGGCAGACGCCGTCGTGAAGTCTTTGGACAGCAATCCTGCCGTCACAGTTTCACCTGCGGCCACCACCGCCCCCTAAAGTAAGCAGGGTGACTACCTATCTGACTCCTGCCCTTGCCTGGCGCCGGATGCGCGAAGGAAATGAACGCTTCGTCGCTGGCCAGTCCTCCCACCCGAACCAGGACTCCTCGCGCCGGTCCTCGTTGGTGGAGAACCAGCACCCGTTCGCCGTGATCTTCGGCTGCTCGGACTCCCGGCTCGCCGCCGAGATCATTTTCGACGTCGGACTGGGTGACGTTTTTGTGGTGCGTACGGCCGGGCAGGTTATTGACGACGCCGTCCTCGGCTCGCTGGAGTACAGCGTGGGTGTGCTCGGCGTACCGCTGATCGCCATCCTGGGACACGACAGCTGCGGTGCCGTCAGCGCCACAAAGGCGGCAGTGGACACCGGCGAGATGCCGGCGGGCTTCATTCGCGACCTGGTGGAGCGCATCACGCCGTCGGTCCTCACGTCAATTCGCCAGGACAAGCACGAGGTCAACGACATGGTGGTGGAGCACGTCAAGCAGACATCCAAACGGCTGGTGGACAGCTCACGTGTGATTTCTGACGCAATCGAAAGCGGGCGCACCGCCGTTATCGGCCTCTCGTACAGCCTGGCCGAGGGCCGCGCCAACGTTGTTTCCGGGATCGGCGAGCTCTAGGGCAGGGGTTAAAACCCACCCGTAGCATGCTCTTCACGGTTTTCGATGGGGTGCCGGATCGCCCTAAGCTAGCCCCATGACTTCCACTGAAGAGTTCCGCATTGAACATGACACGATGGGCGAAGTCCGCGTCCCCGTGAACGCACTGTACCGCGCGCAGACGCAGCGGGCAGTGGAGAATTTCCCTATTTCCGGCAAGACCCTGGAACGCGCGCACATTGAAGCGCTGGCCCGGGTCAAGAAGGCTGCCGCCCAGGCCAACGCTGAACTGGGTGTGCTCGACGGCGAGCTTGCCAAGGCCATCGCCGACGCCGCTGATGAGGTGGCTGCCGGGAAGTACGACGGCGACTTCCCCATCGACGTCTTCCAGACCGGTTCCGGCACGTCCTCGAACATGAACACCAACGAGGTCATCGCCGAGCTTGCCACCCGTGCCCTGAAGGCCGCCGGCAGCGACAAGGTTGTCCACCCGAACGACCACGTCAACGCCTCGCAGTCCTCCAACGACGTCTTCCCGACGTCCGTGCATGTAGCAGCGACCTCCGCCCTGATCAACGACCTCATTCCTGCTCTCGGCTACCTGGCCGAGTCCCTGGAGCGCAAGGCCGTGGAGTTCAAGGACGTCGTCAAGTCCGGCCGCACCCACCTCATGGATGCCACCCCGGTGACGCTCGGCCAGGAGTTCGGCGGCTACGCCGCGCAGGTCCGCTACGGCATTGAGCGCATCAACGCTTCCCTCCCCCGCGTCGCCGAGGTTCCCCTGGGCGGCACGGCCGTGGGCACCGGGATCAACACCCCGGCCGGTTTCCCGGAGCGGGTTATCGAACTGCTGGCCACGGACACCGACCTGCCCCTGACTGAGGCCCGCGACCACTTCGAGGCCCAGGCCAACCGCGACGGCCTCATCGAAGCATCCAGCCAGCTGCGCAACATCGCTATCTCCTTCATGAAGATCAACAACGACCTCCGGTGGATGGGCTCAGGCCCCAACACCGGGCTGGGCGAGATCGCCATTCCGGACCTGCAGCCAGGTTCCTCGATCATGCCCGGCAAGGTCAACCCGGTCATCTGCGAGGCGTCCATCATGGTGGCCGCCCAGGTCATCGGCAACGACACCGCCATCGCCTGGTCCGGCACTAACGGCGCCTTCGAGCTGAACGTTGGCATCCCGGTCATGGCCTCCAACCTGCTCGAGTCCATCCGCCTGCTGGCCAACACCAGCCGCGTAATGGCGGACAAGATGATCGACGGCATCACCGCCAACGTGGAGCGCGCCCGCTTCCTCGCCGAGGCTTCCCCGTCCATCGTCACGCCGCTGAACAAGTACATCGGCTACGAGAACGCGGCCAAGATCGCCAAGACGGCCGTGGCCGAAGGCCTCACCGTCCGCCAGGCCACCGAGAAGCTCGGCTTCGTTGGTGACGGCGAAGGCAAGGTCTCCGAAGCAGACCTTGAGAAGGCCCTGGACGTCACCACCATGACGGCCCCGGCCCACAAGGCCTAAGCTCCCACCGCCTCCCTGGCTTCGGAGGCGCCCCTTACGACGGCGGCCGGTACCTTTCACACGAAAGGTACCGGCCGTCGTCGTTCCTTTGAGTTTTTGTCCAGATATGCAGGCTTCGCCTGCTCGGAACCCTGCATATCTGGACAAAAGCTCCATCACGTCTGCCGCTAAACTTGCACTGGGCTTATCAAAGTGCAAAACTTCACTTCATGAGTGAAAGTGCAGTTATTGAGGGCGGCCTCCGTGAACGGAAGCGCGCCGCTACACATGCAGCGATCACTGCCGCGGCACGGGCACTGACGGGCGAACGGGGCCTCAACGGTTACACGGTGGAGGAAGTGTGCCAGCGCGCCGACATCTCCCGCCGCACGTTCTTCAACTACTTCCCCACCAAGGAAGATGCGATCATCGGCCACGCGGACGATGAAATCCCCGCGGACGTCATCGCGGAATTCATCGAAGGCGGCGCTTCGTCCCCTCCCGGCGAGATCTCCCCCACCCTGTTCCAGGACCTGGTGCGGCTTTCCCTGCGGCTTTCCGAGGACATGGCCGCTTCCGAGGAGGAAACCCGGCAGCTGATCGCCGTGGTTAAGAAGGAACCCCAACTGATCCTCAGGATCATCGGAATCACGGAACAGCGCGAAGCCCAGTTCGCCCGCGACGTCGCCCGCCGCGAAGGCGTAGCCGCCGACCATCCCGTGGTGCAGATGGCTGTGGTGCTGCTGGGCACCATCGCCCGCAAGAGCAGCATGGCCTACTTCTCCGACGGCAACACCCGGCCCTACCGGGACCTGCTGATGGAGAACATCACGGCCGCCAGCACACTCTTCTCCCAGCCCCTCGGGCACCCTGAAACCCCCGCCGCAGAAGGACAACCATGAGTATCGCCGTCAGTAAGAGGACAACAGCAGCGGGCCCCCTGCTGCTGACCCAAAAACGTATCTGGATCATCTTCTCGGCGCTTATTGCCGGCATGCTGCTCTCGAGCCTTGACCAGACCATCGTCTCCACCGCGATGCCTACCATCGTGGGCAAACTGGGCGGCGTGGAACACCAGGCCTGGATCACCACCGCGTACCTGCTCGCCACCACCATCGTGATGCCCATCTACGGCAAGTTCGGCGACGTCCTCGGCCGCCGGAACCTGTTCCTTGTAGCCATCGCGTTGTTCACGCTCGCCTCGGTGGGCTGTGCCCTTGCCACCGATTTCTGGGGCTTCGTGATCTTCCGGGCCATCCAGGGCCTGGGCGGCGGCGGCCTGATGATCCTCTCGCAGGCGATCATTGCCGACATCGTGCCGGCCAAGGACCGCGGCAAGTACATGGGGCCCCTGGGCGCCATCTTCGGCCTTTCCGCCGTGGCCGGCCCCCTGCTGGGTGGATTCTTCGTGGACCACCTGACGTGGGAATGGGCTTTTTACATCAACATCCCCATCGGCATCGCAGCCTTCGCCATCGCATGGTTCACACTGACACTGCCAAACAAGAAGGCTGAAAAGCGGATCGACATCCTGGGTGTGGTGCTGCTGTCCGCAGCCACCACCTGCCTCATCTTCTTCACCGACTTTGGCGGAAAGAAGGACGAAGGCTGGGATTCGCCCCTCACCTGGGCCTTTGGTGCCGGCATGGTCCTGTCCGCCGCAGCCTTCGTTATGGTGGAGCGCCGGGCCGAGGATCCCATCATCCCGCTGAGCCTGTTCCGCAACCGGATCTTCGTCAACGCCACGGCCATCGGTTTCACCCTTGGACTGGGCATGTTCTCCGCGATTGCTTTCGTCCCCACGTTCCTGCAGATGTCCTCCGGCACCTCTGCGGCCGAGTCCGGCCTGCTGATGCTGCCGATGATGGCGGGCCTGATGGGCACCTCCATCTACTCTGGCGTCCGGATCTCCAAGACCGGCAAGTACAAGCTGTATCCCATCCTGGGAGCGGCCTTCACCATGGCTGCGATGCTTTGGATGACCACCCTCGCTGCCAGTACACCCATCTGGATCATCTGCGTCCAGCTGTTCATCTTCGGAGCCGGCCTGGGCCTGATCATGCAGGTAGTGGTCCTTGTGGTGCAGAACTCCGTCCCCGCGGACCAGATAGGCACCGCCACGAGCACCAACAACTACTTCCGCGAGGTGGGCGCGGCTATGGGCGTCGCAGTCTTTGGTGCCATTTTCACCAACCGCCTCTCGGAATCCCTCACCAGCGCCTTCACCGGCGCAGGTGCGTCGGCGGACCAGGCTGCCCAGTCCACCAGCACCCTGGACCCGCAGGCGCTGAGCCAGCTTCCGGACCAGCTGCGTGATGCGATTGTCAACGCCTACGCCGAGTCGCTCGCCCCGGTCTTCTGGTACCTGATCCCGTTCATCGCGGTTGCCTTGATCCTGGCCGTCACGCTGAAGCAGATCCCCTTGTCGGACACTGCCGGAATGGTGGCCCGCGGCGAAGCCGTGGGCGGCGAGGAGGCCGAGCGCCTTGCCGCCGGCCTGCCTGCGTCAGCGTCGGAGGGAAAGCCGGCGGCCGCTGGGCTGCCGGACAATGCCAAGGACGACGACGGCGAGCTGGTCTCCCAGCGCAACTGACCGACGTCGTACCGTCAGCCTGCATGCCGCCGGCTGCCGTCAAAGCCAGCAGGGGCGCCGCAATCTTTGGGGGTTGCGGCGCTCCCGCGCTGTCCCCAAAAGGATTGCTTGGTGCGGACGGTCAGGGTTCGAAGTGGGCGGCGTCGGCCGGAGCCAGGGCGCGGTGGATGCTGGTGAGGTGCCCGGGCATCAGCTCAGGGAGCTCATTGACGCCGAACCAGCCCACTGCCAGGGACTCGTCGTCATTTACGCGGGCGGTCCCGGAGACGTAGCGGCAGCGGAACACCACGTCCAGGAACTCGCACACATCGCCGTTGGGGTAAGTGATCGGACCCACAGCCCCCACAGACACAAGCCGCTCCGGTTCCGCCACTACAGCCGTTTCCTCAAAGATCTCCCGCACCAGGCCTCGCGCTGGCTCCTCCCCCGGCTCCAGCATTCCGCTGACCAGCGCCCACTGTTTGTTGTCGGCCCGCTGGGCGAGTAGGACGCGCCCCACATCATCGATCACTACGCCCCGAACGCCGGGGACCCAGAGCGGATCGTTGCCGATTTTCTTGCGGAGTTTCAGGATGTAGTCAGGCGCAGGCATCCCGCCAGCCTACCGAACTGCCGGCCAGCTCTACCGGCACGGAGATAAGTTCAGGGCCACATGGCAGGTTGGGTCATGCCGGCAGCAGCATGGCCGCGGCTGCACCGGCGAGCATAAACGGTCCGAACGGGATGGACGATTTCAGCGTCCCCCTGCGTGCAGCCAGAAGGGCGATTGACCAGAGCCCGCCGAGGAGGAAAGCCAGGAACGTACCTGCAAACAGATGTCCCCAGCCGAGATAACCGAGATACATCCCCAGGACGCCAGCGAGTTTCACATCCCCGAAACCCATGCCGGGCGGATACGCGAACCGCAGGATGAAGTAGAAGAGCCACAGGATGGCGGCACCAGCCACAACCCGGAGCGCCGGTACAGCCATCAGTCCCGCGACGGGACCGGCAGTGCCCTGGCCTGCGGCGGCGCCGGCCCCGGCTCCCGCAAAGGCCGCTGCCGCGAGGAGCAGGACACCGGCCACGGCGTAGGAGGGGAAGACGATCCGATTGGGCAGGAGGTGATGCCGGACGTCAATCACCGTGAGCCGGACGGCCATCACCGCGAAATAGGCGCAGGCAGCAAGCACCAGCCAGAAGGCCAGCGGAGTGTCCTGCCATAGTTCGCCCAGTCGTTGGATCACCCTCGGATGCTACTGGATTTCCGCCCGCCGCCGCACCGCCCGCGCGTAAACTGTGGATATGGCGACGTGGGACTCCCGGCACCGGATGGATCCGGACGGCACTACAGCCGCCGCGCACCCTGCCTTGTTCCGGAACCTTTGCAGGTCCTCGCCCTGGAAATGGCAGTCCCTGCGCTTTGAGTATTGGGATGAGCCCTTCGCGGATGCGCCTAACCCGACGGCGTCCCTGGTGCGGGCGTGGCTTCGGCGGCCGGGCGCACTCCGTCTTGAAACCGCGGATGGACTTGTCCTGCACAGCACCACGGGAATCAACGATTCCCGTGACGGCCTCTACGTCAGTGCCACCCGGAAGTCCTGGCTTTTGCCACCGCACCTGGTGACGCCCGTTTACGACGACCATGGCCTGGTGCGCAGGCGGCCGGAAGCAGCCTATGGCGAGCCAGGGTTCGGCAACGGGCGGTTCTCCGCGGCCTTGGATCCTGTGGAACTGGCCGGGAACGCTCCTGTGCCTCTGGAGTTTCCCGGCAGCAATGCCGTGGAGATACAGGAAGTCCGGCAGCAGGAGCACGAAGGCCGCCCTGTCCTTGAAGCAGTTGTGGTCCCTACAGCCGCATATCATCCGGCCCATCCGGCAGCGCCGCTATGCCTTCCCGGCAGATCCCGGATCAGGGTGGATCTGGGCACCGGCGTATGCGTGGCGAGCCAGTCCCTGGAAGCCGGGCCGGAGGAATACGGCCACTGGCTGCGCATCATCGCGGTGGACGAGTACATGCTGGATGACCTCTTCCTGGCCCAGTCAATGAGTCTTACCGACGTCCGGCAGCACATCACCTGGGACGTCCCCGCCTGACTGTGACAGGCCGCGGCAGGGCGCATCCGCTAGGCTTCGCTGATGACATCACTGAGCGACGTTTGGCCACTTTTCGGCCTGAGGCTGGCCACACCGCGGCTGGAACTCCGCCCCATACAGGACCAGGAGATTCCTGCCGCCGTTGCAGCAGCAAGGAGCGGCATCCACGAGGCGGGCAGGAGCCCGTTCAGCACTCCGTGGACAGAGCTTCCGGCAGATGAACTGGCGCCCAACATGGCCCGCTGGTACTGGCGCTGCCGGGCCGAATGCTCCCCCGAATCCTGGACCCTGCTCCTGGGCATCTGGCATGAAGGCGCCTTCATCGGCTGCCAGGACGTCGGCGCGAAGGATTTCGCCGCACTCAAAACCGTCACCACCGGTTCCTGGCTGAAGCAGTCGATGCAGGGCCGCGGGTTCGGCAAGGAGATGCGCGCCGCCGTCGCCCTCTATTCCTTCGACTGGCTGGGCGCCGAAGTAGCAGAGTCCGAAGCAGCCACGTGGAACGAAGCCTCCCTCGGCGTCTCCCGCTCCCTCGGCTACGAATTGAACGGCACCACCAGGAATGCCTGGGGCACCAAGGTGGAAACAGTCCAGCACGTCCGCCTCACCCCCGAGACGTTCAAACGCCCCGACTGGACCCTCCAAGTCGAGGGCCACGAACCTGCAACTGCGTTCCTGAAGGTCACCTGAGCGATTTCGCCATGGCTGGGTTCGTCCGCCCCCAGCGCTTCGCCGTCGCTTAGGTTCGCCGCGGCCGGGTCCGTCCGCCCCCAGCGCTTCGCCGTCGCTTAGGTTCGCCGCGGGCGGGTTCGTCCGCCCCCAGAGCTTCGCCGTCGCTTAGACACCTCCCGCCGCGCTGCTACGGTCGCTGAGCGACCTGCGCAACGCTCTGGTCGGCGATGCGCTCCTACGCGAAGCACTGGGACCGGACGTGTGCCGGGCCTCACCCCGCGGGAGGAAACGCGTGCACAAGTCGGTCCGCGGCCCTTCTCGTAGGAGCGCACCGTTTGCGTCGGGCCAATGCGCCCCTACGCGTCGGACGTCTGTGAAGGTCCGTCCCGAATGACGAAAGACGCGCACACGTCGGGTTACGGTCCTTCGTGTAGGAGCGCATCGCGGCGCATCGGGCTCCGGAGGTCGCCCAGCGACCGGAGGAGCCCCTATGCGACGTAAGCGGCGTCCCGAGGGACCCGAGGCGAGCTTGCGAGCCTTGGGAAGGGACTTCCGCGCTAAGCGACGGCGAAGGGCCGTGGCCCGGCGAACCCGACCACGGCCCCTCGCTCAGGACGACTTAGCCTTCGAGCAGTTCTGTTACCAATGCTGCGATTGGCGAGCGTTCTGAACGGGTCAGGGTGATGTGGCCGAAGAGGGGGTGTCCTTTTAGGGTTTCGACGACGGCGGCGATTCCGTCGTGACGTCCGACGCGGAGGTTGTCGCGCTGGGCGACGTCGTGGGTCAGGACGATCTTCGAGTTCTGGCCGATGCGGCTCATGACGGTCAGCAGGACGTTCTTTTCGAGTGACTGGGCCTCGTCAACGATCACGAAGGCGTCGTGGAGGGAACGTCCGCGGATGTGGGTGAGGGGCATAACCTCGAGCATGCCGCGGTCCATGACTTCCTCCACCACTTCCTGGCTGACCAGTGCTCCGAGGGTGTCGAAAACCGCCTGCGCCCAAGGGTTCATCTTCTCGGACTCGGAGCCGGGCAGGTAGCCCAGTTCCTGGCCGCCCACGGCGTACAGGGGCCGGAAAACGATCACCTTGCGGTGCTCCCGGCGCTCGAGAACCGCTTCCAGGCCGGCGCACAAAGCCAGGGCTGACTTGCCGGTGCCTGCCCGGCCACCGATGGAGACGATGCCGACGGCGGGATCCATCAGCATGTCGATGGCGAGCCGCTGCTCCGCGGAGCGTCCGTGCAGTCCGAACACGTCGCGGTCGCCCTTCACCAGGCGGACCTGCTTGTCCGGGCCTACCCGGCCGAGCGCGGAGCCGCGGTTGGACAGCAGGACCAGGCCGGTGTTGACGGGCAGTTCCGCTGCCGCCGGAATAAACACCGGTTCGTGGCCGTAGAGCGTGGAGATCTCCTGCTCGCCGGCCTCCACCTCGGCCACGCCGGTCCAGCCGGAGTCCTTCACCAACTCGTTGCGGTATTCGTCGGCGGTGAGCCCCATGGCTGAAGCCTTGACCCGCATGGGCAGGTCCTTGGACACCACGGTGACGTCCCGGCCTTCGTTCGCGAGGTTCTTTGCCACCGCGAGGATACGGCTGTCGTTGTCGCCGCTGCGGAACCCCAGAGGCAGCACCTCGGCGGAGATGTGGTTCAGTTCCACCATGAGGGTGCCGCCGTCGTCGCCGATGGGGATCGGCTGGCTCAAGCCGCCGTGTTTGACCCGAAGATCGTCAAGGAGCCGGAGCGCCTTCCGCGCAAAGTAGCCAAGTTCGGGGTCGTGCCGCTTGGCCTCAAGCTCGGTGATGACCACCACCGGCACAATCACCTCATGCTCAGCAAAGCGCAGCAGCGCGCGCGGGTCGGACAGCAGGACGGAGGTGTCGATCACGAAGGTGTGGATGTTGGCTTCCCTTCCGGAAACAGCAAAACCGGCCGCAGCATCTTTCGCTGCGCCGGTTTCTGACGTGGCTCGCGTGGCGCGAGAGGTAGCTTTCCCGCCCTGGCCGAAAAGGACCTCGGGCAGTTGTTCAGAAGTAGCCACATCGACTCCAGCCCCGGGCGCATGCCCGGATTTGTTAGTGGTGAGGCGGCTCGGCCAAGAGGCCGGGTCCGGCCTCCCATACAACCGGTGCGATGTCTCGCTCCATGTACTGGCCTCCCCGATCAGCCGGCGGTTTTGCCTGCTGATGGATATAACGTAAATCCATCGGAAGTAATTTCCGCAACCATTACGCGGCGATTCCTGTTGCAGCCGTGTGAACTGTGGGTGAACCGGAATGTCAGGTGCCGAAGCGGCGCTGCCGGCCTGCATAGTCCCGGAGGGCGCGCAGGAAGTCCACTTTGCGGAATGCCGGCCACAGCGCCTCGCAGAAGTAGAACTCGCTGTAGGCGCTCTGCCACATCAGGAACCCGGAGAGCCGTTGTTCGCCGGACGTGCGGATCACCAGGTCCGGATCCGGCTGGCCCCGGGTGTAGAGGAACCGTGAGATATCGTCTACGCACAGGTCGTCGGCGAGCTTGCCAATGTCGGCGCCCTTGGCGACGGCGTCGTGCAGCAGTTCCCGCACTGCGTCAACGATTTCCCGGCGTCCGCCGTACCCCACCGCCACGTTGACATGGATCTTTTCCCGGACCGGGGTGCGTGCCGTGAGCTTGTTCAGCCGCTCCGCAAGATAATCCGGCAGCAGCTCAGGTGCCCCCATGGCGTGCACTGATATGTTCGCGTCGTCGTCAAGCCGGTCCAGGGTGTTGGCGATGATGCCCATAAGGAGGTCCAGTTCTTCGCTGGACCTGTTCATGTTGTCGGTGGACAGCATGTACAGCGTGACCACCTTGACCCCAAGTTCCTGGCACCAGCCAAGGAATTCGTGGATCTTGTCTGCGCCTGCCTGATGGCCTTGGCTGGTGGGCGCGTTGAACTGTTTGGCCCAGCGCCGGTTGCCGTCCACCATCACACCAATGTGCCGGGGGATGCGGTCGCGCGCGAGGTCCTTGAGCAGCCGGCGCTCGTAAAAGCCATAGAGGAACCCGGGCAACTCCACGCGGCCTCTCACCTGACTTCCTTGCTGTACGTTCGGCTTGCACATCCTAGGCTACCGTCCGGCGCCGACGGGGACGGTCTTCTGCGCGCCGCCCGGCACCGAGCCCTTATTACCCACGGGTAACTTACCGGCCCGTAAGTTATTCTGGAGCCATGAACAGCGACACCCCGGACGGTCCCCGGACGCCGCAGCGCAAGGACATTGCAGGCGCGGGAGCCAGCGCGGAAACGAACGCCGGCACCTCCCCCATGGACGACGCAGCCGTGCGCCTGGCCGAGCTCCTGATGATCAAGCCGAAGTGGCGCGGCTGGATCCACACCGTGACGGCTCCACTGGCACTCGCGGCGGGAATTGTCCTCGTCCTCCTGGCTCCGACCGTTGACCGCAAGATCACGTCGGCCATCTACGCGGCCACTGGAGTGCTGCTGTTCGGTGTCAGCGCCGTGTACCACCGAGGCAACTGGTCCCCGCGGGTAAAGATGACGCTCAAGCGGCTGGACCATACCAACATCATGCTGGTGATCGCAGGCAGCTACACGCCGCTCGCCTGGACCCTGCTGGAACGGCCCCAGGCCGTCCTGCTGCTGTGGGTCATCTGGTCAGGTGCAATTCTCGGCGTGTTGTTCCGGCTGCTCTGGACCCAGGCACCCCGCTGGCTGTACGTTCCGATCTACATCGCCCTCGGCTGCGGCGCACTGTTCTATCTTCCGCAGTTTTTCCAGGCCAGCGCGCCCGCCGCCGTCCTCATCTGCGTGGGCGGCGTGCTGTACATCACCGGCGCGGTCTTTTACGCCCTAAAAAAGCCCAACATCAGCTACCACCACTTTGGCTTCCACGAACTCTTCCATGCCTTGACCGTGGTGGCCTTCGCTGCGCATTTCACAGCCATAGCCCTGGCAGTGCTCAGCTAGCGCTGCCAGGGGCTGTCCGGAACCTGCCAGGCGGCATCAAGGGCCGGATAAGGCCTTGGAGGAGCCCGGGAGACCTAGTGCCGGCGGTTTCCCGGATCAGCGTCCGCGCCGCCGTCGGCCGGGCCCTGGTAGGAGTCGTTGGCAGCTGAACCGGCACCGGCAGCAGGCCCCGCCGGTCCGGAATCCGCCTCTGCAGCCTCCGCCGCTTCAATGTCGGCGGCAGCTGCCGCGGCAATGCGCTCCTCCTCCACCTGGGCCCGGTAACGGACCCGGCGGATGCGGCGCACCATATCAACGATCAGCAGGGCCGTGGCTACCACAAAGAAAGCCGTCATGATGAAGCCCAGGAGGCCCGGCGTTACCTGGTCCTCGGAGATGCCCTCACGCAAGGAGGGCGTGGGCAGGGGCGAGGGGGTGGTAGCCAGGCTGAGGAGCAGACGTTGCACGTTGAATACCTTCTATGGAACGGGTGTCAGCAGGCAGCAAATTCGGCGGCCCGGATCCGGGCGCATCTTCTACACGGCATAGAAATGCCTGCCGCTTCTATCTTAGCCCCGCGAACAGGTCCTTCTCCGGGAGCTCGGACGGCACCCGCGACCGGATGAGTGAGTAATCTTCCCAAGGCCACGCCCGGCGCTGCATTTCCGGAGATACGGCAAAAAAGAACCCCAGCGGATCCACCTGTGTACGGTGCGCCCGCAGGGCGTCGTCGCGCACTTCGAAAAAGTCTCCGCAGTCCACCTGCGTGGTGGTGGGGTGGGGGGCCGGCGGCGGAGTGTGGCCTTCGGCGTCGGACTCCAGCCATGCCGCGAGCCGCTCGGCGTAAGGGGACTGGAGGCCCGCTTCCTCGAGGGCGAAATGCAGCGCGCGGAATCGTTCCGGACTGAAGGCGCGGTCGTAGTACAGCTTGCCCGGTTCCCAGGGTTCGCCGGCGTCCGGATAACGGGCAGGATCACCGGCCGCGTCAAAAGCCTCAACGGCAACCCGGTGCGCCATGATGTGGTCCGGGTGCGGATAGCCGCCGTTCTCGTCATAGCTGAGGATGACGTGGGGCTTGAAGGAGCGGACCAGCCGCACCAGCGGGGCGGCCGCATGGTGCAGCGGCAGGGTGGCGAAGGACCCGGCCGGCAGGGGCGGAAGCGGATCACCTTCGGGCAGGCCCGAATCCACAAAGCCCAGCCACCGCTGCTTGATCCCCAGGATCCGGGCTGCCCGTTCCATCTCCAGGCGCCGGGCCCCCGCCATGTCCCGTTTGGGATGAGGCTCGCCTTCCACCGCGGGGTTCTGGATGTCCCCGCGTGAGCCGTCCGTGCAGGTGGCCACCATCACCTCCACCCCCGACGCCGCGTACATGGCCATCGTGGCCGCACCCTTGCTGGACTCGTCGTCGGGGTGGGCATGGACGGCGAGCAGCCGGAGCGGTGCGTGGGAGTTACTGGACGCTGTCATCGAAGGACGGCTCCTTATTCTTCATTGCGGCGTGTGGCTGCTGAACGGTTGCTGAACGGGCGGGGACTGCAAGGCCTGCTATGCCGCCGGCCGGGAAAGCTCCGCCGGAAGGGGCACTAAACTGGTCTGGTGACTTCCCCGGACCAGCCGGCCCATTCCGAGCCCGCGAACACTAGCCTAGCCAATCGTTATGGTGCTAAAAAGCGCCGGCTCTCCCCTGCCGCCAGGCGCACTATCGGAGGCGCCGCGCTGGCCGCGGGGATCGGTTTTATGGCCTGGGTTTCCACGTCGAATTCCCTCACCGAGGTGAGCTTCAAGGACATCGGCTATGTCACCACGGACGCCACGCTGGCCGAGGTGGACTTCCAGGTGACCCGGGAACCTGGAACCTTCGTGCAGTGCGCCATCAAGGCGCTGGATTCCAAATACGCCGTGGTGGGGTGGAAGGTTGTGGACATTCCTCCTTCGGAGGCAGATGGAACAGCCGACGGCGGGCGGACAGTCTCGCAGCGGGTCCCGGTCAGGACCGAGTCACAGTCCGTATCCGGCGTGGTGGACAGCTGCTGGATTCCCGGTGACTCCGGGCAGAAGATGTGATGCGCGCCGCTTGCTTGTTGGGTTAAATCCACAGGATTGACTACAATGGAGCAATACCTTTACCCCGCTGAGCTGGTTACTGTTCCACAAGTGGCCACCGTGGCGGGGTCTTTTGCATGTAGGACCATTAGAGGAGAAGTCCGTGTCTACCACCAACAGCGCAGCTGCAGCCTGGCTTACCCAGGAAGCTTTTGACCGCCTGAAGGCAGAGCTGGACCACCTTTCCGGCGCCGGCCGGGCGGAGATCGTCCAGAAAATTGAATCAGCCCGGCAAGAGGGTGACCTCAAGGAAAACGGCGGCTACCACGCGGCCAAGGAGGAGCAGGGCAAGATCGAGGCCCGTATCCGCCAACTGACGGCCCTGCTTCGGGACGCCCACGTTGGCGAGTCTCCGGCAGATGACGGAATCGTGGAGCCCGGCATGATCGTCGTCGCCAGGATTGCCGGTGACGAAGAAACCTTCCTGCTCGGTTCCCGCGAGATCGCGGGCGATTCCGATCTTGACGTCTTCAGCGAGAAGTCTCCGCTGGGTGCCGCCATCCTTGGGCACAAGGAAGGCGACACGTTGAGCTACACGGCGCCCAACGGCAAGGACATCAAAGTGGAGATCCTTTCCGCCAAGCCGTACGCGGCATAGGCGCAGGCCTTAAAGAAACGCTGGCCGTCCGGAAGGACGGCCAGCGTTTCACTTTAATGGGGAAGGCTCCGGGCGGAGGTCAGAACCTGGTGTCTGCTGCATCTTTGCGCGGCCGCAGGAGCAGCGCGGCCACCACTCCCCCGGCTGCGCCGCCGAGATGTGCCTGCCAGGAGACGAAGCCCGAAACCAGCGGGAGGACGCCGAGCAGGATGCTGCCGTAGCCCATAAACAGCACAACGGCCAGCAGGATCTGCCGCCAGCTGCGGTTGAAAAAGCCCCGGACCAGCAGGAAAGAGAACAGTCCGAAGACCAGGCCGGAAGCGCCCACGGTGATGCCGCCGTTCCCGATCAGCCAGACCGTCAGCCCCGATCCGAGCCAGCTGAAGGCCAACGCCGTCAGGAAGACCCGGAGTCCGGAGAGGAAGACCAGGAAGCCGAAAATTACCAGCGGCAGGCTGTTGGACAGCAAGTGGTTCAGGTTGGCGTGCAGGAGCGGGAAGGTGAAGATGTCCAGCAGCCCGTCGGCGCTTCTGGGCCGCAGGCCGAACGTGCGGTTCAGCGAACGCAGCATCAGCGCGTTGAACAGTTCTATGGCGAACAGGAGAGCCACAAAGCCGCCCAGCACCAGCAGTCCGCCTTTTGCCCGGGCGGCAATGGTCCGCCGCTCCCAGCCTCCGCTTCCCGTCACTCCGGCCATGGCGCGTCCTAGTGCACCACGATCGGCTGGAAACCCTCGGCGCGGAGCGCGCCCAGGACCTGCTCGCAGTGCTCGTGGCCCTTGGTTTCCAGGTTGACGGTGATGGAGACGTCGCCCATGCTGATCGACCCGCCCACCCGGGTATGGTCCAGCCCGGTGACGTTTGCGTCGTTCTCGGCGATGATCCGGGCGATGGTGGCAAGCGAACCCGGCCTGTCGTCCAGCATCATGCGGACGGTCATGTAACGTCCAGCGGCGGAGAGACCCCGCTGGATGACTTTAAGCATCAGCATGGGGTCGATGTTGCCGCCCGAGAGGACCACGGCCGTGGTGCCCGGGTTCTCGATCTTGCCGTCCATAAGTGCGGCCACACCTACAGCGCCCGCAGGCTCCACCACCATCTTCGCGCGCTCCAGGAGGAAAATCAGCGCACGCGCGAGGGAGTCTTCGCTGACCGTTACGACGTCGTCCACCAGTTCACGGATGATGCTGAAGGGAAGCTGCCCCGGGCGGCCGACGGCAATGCCGTCGGCCATGGTGGACACCTTTTTCAACGGAACGAGTGCATCGGCAGCGAGCGAGGGCGGGTATGCGGCGGCATTTTCCGCCTGCACGCCGATGATACGGATCTCCCGGCCCAGTTCCCGGGCCCGGGCTTTGATGGCGACGGCGACACCCGCCAGGAGTCCCCCACCGCCTACGCCCATCAGCACGGTGTCCACGTTGGGTACCTGCTCCAGGATTTCGAGTCCCAGCGTGCCTTGGCCTGCGACGACGTCCACGTTGTCGAACGGGTGGACGAAGACAGTTCCGGTTTCGTTGCTGTAGCGCT
The DNA here is from genome assembly GCF_900537115.1 of Arthrobacter sp. Alg241-R88. GTDB lineage: Bacteria > Actinomycetota > Actinomycetes > Actinomycetales > Micrococcaceae > Arthrobacter. The sequence goes on along the minus strand of NZ_UNRG01000003.1, from coordinate 120,861 downwards.
GGGCTTCGGCGAGCGCTTCGTCGACATTGTGCCCGTGCAGGATAACTTCTGCCCCGTGGCTGCGGGTGGCAGCCAGTTTCGGCAGGGCTACTCCCAGGGGCATGTAGATGCGGGCTTTGATCCCGAGGCTCTTGGCTGCTACGGCCACACCCTGGGCGTGGTTGCCTGCGGACGCGGCCACTACGCCGCGCTTTTTCTCTTCCGGGGACAGCCGCGCCATCCGCACGTAGGCGCCGCGGACCTTGAAAGATCCCGCCCGCTGGAGGTTTTCGCACTTGAAGTAGACGTCCCCGCCGACGAGGGCACCCAGCGCCCGTGATGATTCCACCGGCGTCCGCGCAATAATCCCGTCGAGCAGCTTCTGCGCCTCCAGGACATCGTCCAGCGTGACGGGAAGGGTTTCAAGGATGTTCACGGACTAATCTCCTCTGGATTTCGGCCCTGGCGCCGCGTCGTTGGAACGGGCGCCAGGTTGTTCTGCGTCGGTGCTGGCTGCGGCGTCCTTGCCGCCTTTGAGGGCGTCCGGCGGGTCAACACGCCTAATGGTGTTGTCCGGGCCGGGGCCGGCAGCCACCGAGCCTGCAGGTGATGCCAACACCTGTTCATGTTCCCACGTTCTGGCGGCGATGTAGCGAACGGCCGAATTTGCGACGGCGAGAATGGGCACCGAGAACAGCGCTCCCGGAATTCCGGCCAGGTAGGAACCGGCCGCTACCGAGAGGATCACTGCCACCGGATGCAGGGCCACCGCCTTGCCCATCACGAGTGGCTGAAGGATGTGGCTCTCCAGCTGCTGGACCAGCAGCACGATGCCGAGCATGACCAGGGCATTGATGGGGCCGTTGGCTACCAGCGCGAGCAGTACCGCAATTGCGCCGGTCACCAGGGCACCGACGATCGGGATAAACGAACCTATGAACACCAGCACGCTCAGGGGCAGCGCCAGCGGGACGCCGATTATCGCCGCACCCAGGCCAATGCCCACCGCGTCCACAAATGCGACAAACATCTGGATGCGGGCATAGCTGACCATCGAAGCCCAGCCCTTGCGCCCGGCGCCGAACGTCGCCGCCCGCGCCTTCCGGGGCAGCAGCCGGACGAGGAACGCCCAGATTTGGTCGCCCTCGAGCAGGAAAAAGATGAGGACGAAGAGCGCAAGGACCAGTCCCGCAGCGAAATGTCCTGCGCTGCTGCCAAAGGACAGTGCACCGCTGAGGATATTGCTGGTGTTGTCCTGCAGCGCCGTACTGGCCTCCTGCAGGTACTTATCGATCTGGTCGGCCGTCAGGTGGAGGGGCCCCTCGGACAACCAGTTCTGGATCTGCCGGATACCGGTCAGCGCTTCGGACCAGAGTTCCCCAAAGCCCGCGACCAGTTGCCTGCCCACCAGCGCCAGCGATCCGGCGATCAGGCCCAGGAAGCCCACCACCGTGATGGCCACAGCAGCGCCACCCGGGACCCGGCGGCGTTTCAGCCAGCCCACCACCGGGTTCAGGAGGCCGGCCAGGAGGGCGGCGACCATCACCGGGATGATGAGGAAACTGATTCCGCGCAGCAGCCATACCAGGGCGCCGCCCACAAGGAGGATGAGTCCCAGGCGCCAGGCCCATGATGCGGCGATGCGCACTCCGTAGGGAATGTCCTTGTCCAGTTCACGGTCCGTCAGGACGCGCAGTGGCGGATTCCCGCTTGCCGGTGCAGCGGATGGTTGCCGCACGGGAAGTTGAGGGTCGGGCGAAACGGGATCCTCGGCTGGCGTCATAGCCTAATAATTCCCCAGCCGCGGCCCAATGGGAAACTGCTAGCCGGCGGCACCGGAACGGTAGTCAATCCCCCACGACATGGTGAAGGATTCCCCCGGCTGCACCCAGCGGAGGCCGTCGCCGGAGTTGAAGGCGTTGGCGGGACCGGTCATGGGTTCAACAGCCACCGCGCGGCTGCGCCCCGGGTACAGGGTGCTGACATAAACGTGGACGTACTGGCAGGATTCGTCCTGCCAGAGGCTCACCTGCCCTCCGCCCGGAGCCGCCAGAGTGTGCCGCGCCTTGCCCCCTTCGAACTGCAGGCCGGTCAGGGCGACGTCCACGTTCAGCAGTGCAACTTGCAGCCCCGCCCGGAAGTCGGTGTCACCTTGGACGGGTGCGCTGCCGCGGGGAATCAGGCGCTCGTCAGCCAGCAGTTGAGTGTCAGCGGACACGGTCAACACCAATTCCTCCACCGACGTGTCCCCCAGTCGCAGATACGGATGGGCCCCAAGGACAAACGGCGCGGCCTTCTTGGAATCGTTGGCCAACGTCTGGCGGACCTCCAGGCCAAGGTCTTCGGTGAGGAGGTACTGCACCCGGTGGCGCGCCAGGAAGGGGTAACCGTGCTGGGGAAAAATGGTGGCCTCGAGCGTAACCGAATGTTCGGACTCATCAACCAGCGCGTAGGAGGCGTTGCGGAGGAGCCCGTGGCTTGCGTTGTTGCGTGCCACCTCGGTGATGGCCAACTGCTGCTTCTTGCCGTCCAGGAACCACGTGCCGTCTTCAACGCGATTGGCCCACGGCGCAAGCGTGATCCCTGACCCGCCAGGCGGGATTTCGTCGTCGCCGTACGTTTCCGTCAGCTGGACGCCGGACCTGCTGAACAATCGAAGTCCGGCGGCCAGTTCGGTGACCACTGCCAAGGCGTCTCCCCGGCGGAGTTCGTACTGCCGGCCGGTCGCATACGCCCGGTAGCCTGAAGCGACGCTGGTTTCGTGGGGTGTATCGGAAGTCATGAGCAATACCGTACAGCGCGGCCCGGCTGCATGCACTGCAGACTTGTTGCATTTTGTTAGTTTCTATTCCTTTTTGAGCGAACCATGGCACAATAGTGTTAAGTTACGGCGATACCAACAGGACGGGTTTCATGACGGGAATTACCAGCACCAGGCTCTCCGACGGCAGGGAGCTGATCTATTTCGACGATGCCCATGCCCTCAAAGCGCGCACCGCTGACACCATCACTGACCACCGTGCCCTGCCTCCCAGGGGCGAACCGGGTGAAGTCCGTTTCGATGCCCTCACCGATGAATGGGTGGCGGTAGCAGCCCACCGCCAAAGCCGCACCCACCTCCCGCCCGCAGACCAGTGCCCCATCTGCCCCACCACGGCCAGCAATCCATCGGAGATCCCGGCTGACGACTACGACGTCGTGGTGTTCGAAAACCGCTTCCCGTCCCTGGGTCCCGCTCTCGGCACCGTGCCCGCGGAAGCGGCTTGGGGAACAACGGGCCCGGCTTACGGCCGCTGCGAAGTGGTGGCGTTCACCCCGGCGCACACCGGGTCCTTCAGTGGCCTGAGTGAAGCCCGCTCCCGCACAGTGATTGAGGCATGGGCACAGCGCACCGCTGCCCTGAGCGCCCTCCCGGGCATCAAACAGGTCTTCCCTTTTGAGAACCGGGGCGCGGATATCGGCGTCACTCTGCACCATCCCCACGGCCAGATCTATGCCTACCCGTATGTGACCCCGCGCGCCGGCGTCCTCGGCGCCGCTGCCCGGAAGTTCTTCGACGCGGCGGACGGCCGTGAAACTCTCACCGGCTCACTGCTGCGCTCTGAACGCGAGGACGGCAGCCGGATGGTCATGGAAGGCGAAAACTTCAGCGCCTACGTCCCGTTTGCGGCGCGCTGGCCGCTCGAGATCCACCTGGTTCCCCACCGCCAGGTTCCGGATCTGGCGGCACTGAGCGGGGAGGAAAAGGATGAACTGGCCCACGTCTACCTTGATCTGCTCAAGCGGCTGGATGCCCTCTACCCCACACCCACGCCGTACATCTCCGCTTGGCACCAGGCCCCGCTGGACGCACTGCTGCGTCCCGCAAGCTATCTCCACCTCCAGCTGACTTCGCCGCGGCGTGCCGCCGACAAGCTCAAGTTCCTCGCGGGGTCGGAGGCAGCCATGGGAGCCTTTATCAATGACACCACCCCGGAAAGTGTGGCGGAGCGCCTGCGCAATGTCACCGTTCCAGCGTCAACACCCTCCCCGGCTGCCTTTCGGGCAGCCCTGCCCGAAGGAGCCCCCGCTTGAGTGCCGCATCTGACCCGTTGACCGCACCGGAAAGCACTGCTGTCGAAGACCTCGCCGCCCGGTTTACCCGGGAGTTCGGCGGGGTTGCGGCGGGAGTCTGGCAGGCGCCGGGGCGGGTGAACCTTATCGGGGAACACACGGACTACAACGAGGGTTTTGTCCTGCCTTTCGCCATCGACCGGACAGCCCGCGTGGCGGTAGCCGTCCGCCCTGACAACACCGTGCGGCTCTTGTCCACCTACGGAGACCAGGGCGTGGTGACCGTGCCGCTGGATTCCCTGCAGCCTGGTTCGGCCAAGGGCTGGACCAAATATCCGCTGGGCGTTATGTGGGCGCTCCGGCAGCGGGGCATCGATGTTCCGGGCGTTGACCTGCTGCTGGACTCGAACGTCCCGCTGGGCGCTGGGCTTTCCTCCTCCCACGCCATCGAGTGCGCCGTCATCTCCGCATTGAACGAACTGACCGGCGCAGGGCTGGAAGCCGAGGACATGGTCCTTGCAACACAGCAGGCCGAAAACGACTTCGTGGGTGCGCCCACGGGAATCATGGACCAGTCCGCCTCGTTGCGGGGGTCAAAGGGCCACGCCGTGTTCCTGGACTGCAGGGACCAGCACGTCAGCCTGGTTCCGTTCGAGACGGGACCAGCGGACCTGGTGATGCTGGTGATCGATACCAAAGTGTCCCATTCGCATGCGGACGGCGGCTACGCTTCGCGCCGGGCATCCTGCGAGCTGGGAGCTGAGGTTTTGGGAGTGAAGGCACTGCGTGACATGCAGGTGGCCGATCTTGAGGAGGCAGCCGGGCTTTTGGACGAAGTGACGTTCCGCCGGGTGCGCCACGTGGTCACCGAGAATGACCGCGTCCTCCAGACTGTGGACCTCCTCACGGGCGAGGGGCCGGCAGCGATCGGCCCCCTGCTGGACGCGAGCCACGCCTCCATGCGCGATGACTTTGAAATCTCCTGCCCCGAACTGGACCTGGCCGTAGAGGCTTCGCGCGCGAATGGAGCCATTGGTGCCCGGATGACCGGCGGCGGGTTTGGCGGCGCCGCCATTGCGCTCACTCCGGTCGGCGCGGAGCAAAAGGTGCGCGACGCCGTCGTCCAGGCTTTCGCCGGTGCCGGTTTCACCGCACCTGACATCTTTACGGTGACGCCGGCGGCGGGCGCCATGCGGATCGCCTAGGTCCGAAACAACGGCTGAGGGCCCCACCGGAAGGTGGGGCCCTCAACTTTTGCGGCTTTACTGCAGGAGGCGTCCGACGGCGGGACGCCGCTTTTTGCGGTTAGTCGTCCCCGCGCAGGATGGCGAGCAGGCGGATGATTTCCACGTACAGCCACACGAGGGTGACGGTGAGGCCGAAGGCCGCCGTCCACGAGAAGCGCTGCGGAGCGCCGCTGCGGACGCCCGCTTCGATGCTGGTGAAGTCCATGATCAGCGAGAAGGCTGCGAGGCCAATGGCAAGCAGGCCGATGAAAACACCCAGCGGGATGCCGAAGATTTCGACCTCGGTGCGCAGGCCGAAAGGCGACTGGACCGCGCCGGTCCACATCATCACCATGTTGATCAGCGCAAAGACCGCGTAGCCGATGACAGCGATCATAAAGAACCGCATGGCCTTGGGCGTGGCGCGGACCTTGCCGCTCTTGAACAGAACGAGGGTCACGGCGAACACGGACAGGGTGCCGATCACTGCCTGCAGGCCAACGCCCGGGAACTGCGCATCGAGGATACGGGTCAGGCCGCCGAGGAAGAGGCCTTCCAGGCCGGCGTAAGCCAGGATGAGGGCCGGTGAAGGCTGCTTTTTGAAAGTGTTGACCAGTGCCAGGACGAAGCCGCCGAGGGCGCCGACAATCATCAGCAGCGCTGCGAGGCCCATGCTGACGAACATGGTGACGGCGGCACCGGCAACCACGACGCCAAGGCAGGCCGCCGTCTTGACGATGACGTCGTCGAACGTCATCCGGCCGGTGTCAGCCGGACCCGCCGCAGGCTGGTTGTACATCTGCTGCAGCTGGGCGTCGGTCATGGGCTGCTGTCCGTAGCCCTGCTGGCCGTAAGGAGCCTGGCCATACGGCTGCTGGCCGTAAGGAGCCTGGCCATACGGAGCCTGCGGGACAGGCGGTGCCTGGGTGGCTCCACGGAAGCTTTTTCCGTTGAAGATCGGGTTGCCGCCAAGTGCCATTGCGGGATTCCTCCATTGATGGGATGTGTTTGTGAACCTTATGGTTTACGCTACCAATTTTCACGTCGCGGCACTGCTAAAAGTTCCCTGCTGCTGCGGGTGCAACCCAACCGTGACGTGCTGAAACCGCGCTGGGGTTGGGTGACTAGAGCTCACCAGGCGGTTCAGCCGTCCGGGAAGCACCGTGGCTCAACAAAGGTTTCCTCCTGCTCTCCCACGGCTTCGGCCCCACGGTACAGCGCAGTTGTTACCTGATCGCTATGCTGACGCCTCCAATCAGGGCATTTATAGGTTCTCCCGCGCTGTAGCATAAGCCAAGCAGGGTGACGGAACTCACATGCGTGACGGGTGCAGGGCGTTATGGCACTATCCCAGCCCTGCATCCGTTCGCAGCGGCTGCAATGGCGCAGCCGAGACCGCCCCCAAGTGGAGGTTTTCAATTTGAGAAGTACATCCCAAGGCCTGCCGGCCGGAGGACGCCGCGGGTTGCTAAGACTATTGGGAGCCATCAGCGCCTCCATCCTGGCAATCCTCCTCGTGGCGGCCCCGGCATCCCAGGCCACTTCCCCCTCACCGACACCATCCCCGTCGAACCAAACCTTCCAGAACAACATCAGCGGATTTCTCCGTGACGATACCCGTGCACCGCTGGCGGACGTGACCATCACCGCCAAGAGCGGCGACTTCACCGGTACCGCCAAGTCGTCCGCCAACGGGTCCTGGAGCATTGGGGTGCCCGAGCAGGGGACCTACACGGTGGAACTGGACGAATCAACCCTGCCTGAGGGCATTACCCTGGCCGAGGGCCAGGAGAATCCCCGTGACGTCACGTTCAGCCAGACGTCCAATCTGTCGGTCATCTTCGCCTTCGGCAAAGGCATCGTGGTCCAGGAGCAGGACTTCGGCCAAAACCTGCTCAACCGGCTCGTGGCGGGATTGAGTTTTGGGTTGCTGCTGGCGCTGGCGTCCGTAGGCCTCTCGCTCATCTTCGGTACTACGGGACTGACCAACTTCGCCCACGGCGAGATGGTCACCCTCGGTGCGGTACTGGTGTTCGCCTTCAATGCGATCGGCCTTCCGTTCTGGCTGGCCATCGTCCTTTCCCTGCTAGGCGGCGGGTTGTTCGGCTATGTCCAGGACAGGGGGCTGTGGCGGCCCCTGCGGCGCCGGGGCACGAGCCTGGTGCCCATGATGATCGTCAGTATCGGCCTTGCCCTTGCCGTCCGGTATGTCATCCAGTTCTTCTTCGGCGGGGCCACCCAACAGCTGCCGTTCGCCCAAAGCCCTGAGATCCAGCTCGGCCCGGTATCCATATCACCCAACAACCTCTGGTCCCTGGGCATCAGCGCGGTGGTCATCGCCCTGATCGGCATCGTGCTGCTGAAAACCAGGCTGGGCAAAGCCACCCGCGCAGTGGCGGACAACCCCGCCCTCGCTGCGGCGTCGGGAATCGACGTCGACGGCGTGGTCCGGCTGGTCTGGATCACCGGCGGCATGCTGGCGTCGCTCGGCGGCATCCTCTGGGCCTATTACCGTCCAGGCGTCACGTTCGACATGGGCTCCGCCATCCTGCTGCTGATCTTTGCCGGCGTAACCCTCGGCGGGCTCGGCACCGTGTTCGGCGCCCTGATCGGTTCAATCATCGTCGGTATCTTTGTGGAGCTGACCACCGTGTTCGGCCTCGCTGCCGACCTCAAATATGTGGGAGCCCTGTTCATCATGATCGTTGTCCTCTTGTTCCGGCCGCAGGGAATCCTGGGCCGACGCGAGCGCGTGGGTTAGGAGACAGCCATGGACTTTGGATTCATTCTTGCCAGTGCCGCCACTGAGATTTTCAGCCCGACGACGGCCGCCTACGCCTTGGCCGCACTCGGCCTCGCGGTACATTTCGGGTACTCAGGGCTGCTCAACTTCGGGCAGGCGGGCTTTATGGCCGTGGGCGCCTATGGCTTCGCGATCTCCACCCTAAGCTTCGGCGTGCCGTTCTTCGTGGGGCTGCTGATTGCCGTCATTGCTTCAGCCATTTTTGCGCTGCTGCTTGGCATCCCCACCCTGAGGCTCCGCGCCGACTACCTGGCAATCGTCACCATTGCGGCGGCCGAAATCGTGCGGTACATCGTCACCACCAACCAGCTCACTTCGGTCACCGGATCGGCCAACGGCCTGGCGGCCTTCGAAGGCGGGTTCTACTCCATGAACCCGTTCCCTGAAGGCTCCTACTTCGGCATGAACAACCGTGACTTCTTTATCCGCGTGGTGGGATGGGCGCTGGTGGTCATCTGCTGCACGCTTGTGTGGCTGTTGATGCGCAGCCCTTGGGGCCGGGTGCTCAAAGGCATCCGCGAAGACGAGAACGCCGTACGTTCGCTGGGCAAGAACGTCTACGCGTACAAGATGCAGGCCCTTATCATCGGCGGCGTGCTGGGCGCCCTCGCCGGCATGGTCTTCACCCTTCCCCGCGGAGCGGTGCAGCCGGCAAACTACGGAACGGAACTTACGTTCTTCCTCTATACCTGCCTCCTGCTTGGTGGCATGGCCACGGTCCTCGGACCGGTCATCGGCGCCATGATCTTCTGGGTGGTCCTCTCCTTGACCCAGGGGATCCTCTATGGCCTGATCGAATCAGGTGCCGTTACGTGGCTTAACACGGTCCAGGCCGGGCAGCTGCGCTACATCCTGGTTGGCGTCGCCCTCATGCTGCTGATGATCTTCAGGCCGCAGGGCGTCTTCGGAAACAAGAAGGAGCTGGCGTTCGCATGAGCAAGCACAGTGAAGAAATCACCACCCCACGGGCCGGGGAACCGGACTACATGACGGACACCCGTCCCATAGCTGCCGGCGAGACCGCTCCCGGGTGCAAGAAGCGGGACCCTATCGTCGTGGCTGAAAACGTCACCCGAAGCTTCGGCGGCATCAATGCGGTGGACGTTGAGTACCTCGAGATCCCCCGCCACAAGATCACTGCACTCATCGGCCCCAACGGAGCCGGCAAAACCACTCTCTTCAACCTGCTGACGGGTTTTGATACGCCCAACAGCGGCAAGTGGCAGTTCGAAGGCCAGAGCCTGGCCGGGGTGTCCCCCTACAAGGTGGCGCGGATGGGAATGGTGCGCACGTTCCAGCTCACCAAGGTCATGGGCAAGCTCACGGTGATGGAGAACATGCGCCTCGGCGCGGCAAACCAGCCCGGTGAGAGCCTCGCGAAGGCGCTGTTCAAAGGCATCTGGGGCGGCAGGGAAAAGCAAATTACCGCCGAAGCAGATGTCCTGCTGGAGAAGTTCAAGCTCGACGCCAAAAAGGACGACTACGCGGCTTCCCTTTCAGGCGGGCAGCGCAAGCTCCTGGAGATGGCACGCTCCCTCATGGTCCGGCCCAAGCTTGTGATGCTAGATGAGCCCATGGCAGGTGTTAACCCCGCGTTGACGCAGTCCCTGCTGGACCACATCAAGAACCTCAAAGCCGAAGGCATGACGGTGCTCTTCGTCGAACACGACATGCACATGGTCCGGCACATCGCCGACTGGGTGGTGGTTATGGCTGAAGGAAAGGTAGTTGCAGAAGGTCCTCCCGGGGAGGTCATGAAAAACCCCGCAGTCATCGACGCTTACCTGGGCGCCCACCACGACGTTGACCTTGGAGACTCCGAGGGCATCAAGGAGCTGGCAGCGGAACTCGTCGCTGACGAGGAATCCATCGTTGGAACAGAAAATGCGGGCATCATCGCGGTGGACGTAGTGGCGGCAGAGGGCGGCGAACCTTCCCGCAGCGACGACGGCGGGCCACAACGCGATCAATCCCGCGGCCGTCACGGAAGCACGGAGACCGGCAGCACAGAACAGGATACCCAATGAGCAGCACCAGCACGGCACCCGCCGCACAGCCAGTCAGCGACAGCGACTCGGTGGTTAAGGTCACCGACCTTGTGGCCGGTTACCTTCCCGGGGTCAACATCCTGAACGGCTGCAGCATCGAGGCCCGCAAAGGCGAACTGATCGGCATCATCGGGCCCAACGGAGCCGGCAAGTCCACACTGCTGAAAGCGATGTTCGGCCTCGTCAAGGTCCATTCCGGAACAGTGATTGTGCGTGGGCAAGACATCACCGGGCTGAAAGCGAACAAACTCGTGTCCCGGGGCGTGGGTTTCGTTCCGCAAACCAACAACGTGTTCGCCACCCTGACCATCGAGGAAAACCTGCAGATGGGCATGTTCCAGCGGCCCAAGGACTTCGCGGAGCGGTTCGACTTCGTCACCGGCCTGTTTCCTGAACTCGGCAAGCGCCGCGCCCAGCGGGCCGGCTCCCTCTCGGGCGGCGAGCGCCAGATGGTTGCCATGGGCAGGGCACTGATGATGGATCCGGCGGTGCTGCTGCTCGACGAGCCGTCCGCGGGCCTTTCCCCCGTCAAGCAGGACGAAACCTTCCTGCGTGTCCACGAGATCAACCGCGCCGGCGTCTCGGTGATCATGGTGGAACAGAACGCCCGGCGGTGCCTCCAGATCTGCGACCGGGGCTACGTCCTGGACCAGGGCAGGGATGCCTACACCGGCACGGGACGCGAACTCATGAAGGACCCCAAGGTCATTCAGCTCTATCTGGGCACGCTCGCCGATACGGTCGAGTAAAACAATAGGCCACATACAAAGAGCCCCTGTCCGGCTGGACAGGGGCTCTTTGGTGTATCAGGAGTAGAGATTACAGCTTGCCGAACTCCGACTGGAGGGGCTTGAGCTTGTTGTCGTTGGTGTACTCGTAGATGCCGATGTAGGCCTCGGTCGGGTCACCGGCGTCGGAGAACGTCACGGGGCCGGACTGGCCGTCGTAATCGATGTCCTTGCCCTCGCGCAGCAGGGTGACGCAGGAGGGGAAGCTGGAGCACTTCTCCCCGGCCTCCGAGACTCCCTTGAGCTGCTTGGCGATTTCAGGGCCGCTGGTGCTTCCGGCAGCTTCAGCCGCCAGCGCGATCAGGTTCACGGCATCGTAGGATTCACCACCGTAGGTGAAGTCCTTCAGCGCCGGGTCCACCTCAAGAAGCTTCTTGGTGAAGGATTCGTTGGCAAACGTTCCCGGGAAGGTGCCGTGGGCTCCGAGCATGGTGCCTGCCTGGAAGTCCTTGCTGTAATCCGAGGTGTTGCCGTCCACCAGGAACATCTGGGTGGGCTTTACGCCCTTGCCGGTCATCAGCGGCACGATGCTCTTGGCCTGGTCGAAAGTGATCAGGGCGATGGCATCGGGCTTGGCTGCGATGACCTTGTCCACCTGGCTGCTGAACTGGGTATCGCCTTCGTTAAAGAGCTCCTCGGCGACGACCTTGCCACCGGCTGACTCGAAGGCTGCCTTGATGTTGGTCGCGAGCCCGGTGCCGTAGGCGTCATTCAGGACGATCATGCCGACCGTCTGGGCGCCACAGGTGGCCATGTAGTTGCCCAGGACCTTGCCCTGGAGGACGTCGGACGGCGCTGTGCGCCAGTACAGGCCCTTGTCATCCCACGTGGTGAAGTCCGGTGAGGTGTTGGCGGGAGAGAACTGGAGAACGTTGGCGCCCGTGATCTGGTTGATGACCGTCTTGGAGACGCCGGAGGACGCTGCACCAATGATGGCGTTGACGCCCTGGCCGAGCAAAGCTGCTGTGGACTGGGTTGCAATGTCCGTCTTGGTGTCACCGGAGTCGCGGTGTACCACTTCAACAGGCTTACCGAGGACGCCACCGGCGTCGTTGACTTCCTTGACACCGAGGTTAACACCGGCGATTTCCGGCGGGCCGAGGTACGCCAGCGAGCCCGTGGTGGGCAGGAGGGAGCCGAGCTTCAGCGGAGTCTCCGTTGTGCCCTTGGACGGTGGGACCGCGCCGCCCGCGCCAGTGGGCTGGGCGGTGCTTCCACCGGTGGAGCCGGGGGCAGGGCAGGCAATTCCTGCCGCCGAACCGGTGGCGGTTTCGGACGCCGTGGGTGTGGACGAACCGCCGCAAGCCGTTGCCATAAAGGCGACGCCGATGCCAAGCACTGTCAGCTTGGCAACGCGGGTTCCCGCCTGGGGGAATAAAGTCATTTACGAGCTCCTCGATCTAAAGGTGCGAACGGCCTTTGACACGAAAAATCAGGTGTTCCTGATTTAGCTTCAAGCTAGTGCATATCCAGGGCGAAGATAAGTGACTGAGGTCACATCCTTATAACAGTCGTTGCATATGTGGAATTAAATGCGGGAAGCCGCCCGCGCTGCGGACGGCTTCCTCTGTCGCCCGGCGCCCTGCGCCAGGTTCTGCCAAGTACCCCAGGTGGGACTCGAACCCACAACACGCGGATTTTAAGTCCGCTGCCTCTGCCAATTGGGCTACTGGGGCAACGGCTCCATGGTATCCCGTCAGAGGCGCGTGAACGGTTCGGCATACCGGAAGGTCCCCCGGACCCCGCCATGCCACAGGGCGAGCGGCAGAAGCTGGAAATAATCGCCCCATGCCTCCTCCGGCGGGAGCACACCCATCGTGGCTGCCGGGACGAACCCGAAGCGGGAGTAGTAGTCGGGGCTGCCCAGCAGTGCGATGCCGATTTCCCCCGCAGCGTTGGCCCTCTCGATGCTCTCCTTCATCAGGGCTGAGCCGATGCCCTGCCTTTGAAGCCGCGGCGTGACTCCGAGAGGACCGAGGCCCAAAAGTTCCCGGTCCCCCGCCCACCCGCGGGTGCTGATCACGTGCCCCACCACCTGGCCGTCAAGGACCGCAACGACGCTGAACCCGGGGAGGTACTCCTCGGCGTCAAAGAGCTCCCGAAGCACGTTGACTTCAACCGGTTCCCCGTCCGCCGGGAGCCCGGTGGCCGGCGAGATGGCGAAAGCGTCGGCTGTCAGGGCAAGGATCGCGTCCCGGTCGGCTGGAGTCTCGTCGCGCAGCACCAGCCCGGGCAGGGGCTGCTTCCCATGATCCTGAACCTGCCCCCGCCCGGAGAGTTCAGCCAGCACCCCAAGGGCGCGTCCGGCGTCGGCCACCGGTACGAGCAGATGGTCGTGATGGAACCCGGCCAGGACGTTGCAGCTGATCCTTGCATCCGTGAGGGCCCTGCTGACGGCGGCAGTCAATCCGACGGCTTCCAGTGCCGAGTGGATCTGCAACGTGATCCACGCGGCGACGAAGTCGTAGGACAGCCCTTGCTTGTCCGCCTCGGCACGGGGCAGGACCACAGTGAGGCCCTCAGCTTCCCTGACCGCCGCCTCGATGCCGGGCGCCAGCGGCCGTCCATGCGGCCACAGGACGTAAACGTATTCGCCCGGCCGCCGCACCGGGTGCATCCCTGCCAGCAGGGCCTGAAGGTTCTTCTCGCCAGTCATGCTGCCCAGTCTAGAAGGCGCGGCAGCGGGCTGCCGGGTAAGCAGCCGCTATCAGGCTGCCGGGTAAACGCAAACGGCGGCCATCCCCGGAAGGGGACAGCCGCCGTCGTGCGCATTAAAGCCGGGCCGGTCTATTTGGCGTTGGCCGTAACCGATTCCTTGGAGTCCACCGCAGTGGAACCGGAGCCGCCGGCCACCGGGGCGGGGGCATCGGCAGCGGGTGCGGCGGCCGGCTTCGGAGCCGGGGTAGCTGCGGCCACGAAGGCACCGCGCGGGTTGTCCAGGTCCATCAGCTGCGTGGTGTCGCGGCCTGCGAAGAAGCTGATGATCCAGTTGAAGATCACCCGGAACTTGCGCTCGAACGTGGGCATGGCCATGCCGTGGTAGCCGCGGTGTGCCAGCCAGGCGAGTCCGCCCTTGAGCCCGATGCTGCCCACAAGATTGATGTTGGCAACGCCCTTCCACTCACCGAAGCCGGCAACAGCGCCCAGGTTCTTGTGCTTGTAGTCCTTCAGCGGCTTGTCCCAGCGGGAGGCCCAAAGGTTCTTGGCGAGGCGCTTCGCCTGGCGGAGCGCGTGCTGGGCGTTGGGGACGCAGGTACCGTCCGGGAGGCCCTTGCCGGTGAGGTCGGGAACGGCGGCGACGTCGCCGGCTGCCCAGGCGTTGTCGATGATGCCTTCATCGCCGGCAACCCGGAGGTCCGGCAGGACGCGGACGCGGCCGCGCGGCTCGAGCGGGAAGTCGGTGGACCGGACCATGGGGTTGGCCTGCACGCCGGCCGTCCACACGAGGGTGTCCGTTTCGAACTCCTGGGCGGGGGTCTTGTCCGGGAGGTTGATGAGCTTGAGCGTGCCCTCAGCGTTGTCCAGGGACGTGTTGAGGAGTACCTCGATGCCGCGGCTGCGGAGGTGCTCCACAACCCATTCGGCCTGCTTGGCGGTAACCTCGGGCATGATCCGGCCCATGGCTTCCACCAGGACGAAGCGGACTTCCTCCTGCTTGATGCGCGGGTTGTTCCGGACGGCGGCCCGGGCAAGGTCCTCCATCTCGGTGATGCACTCGATGCCGGCAAACCCGCCGCCCACCACAACGAAGGTGAGGGCCTTGGCACGCGCCGCGGGATCGGTCATGGTGGAGGCAACTTCGATGCGCTCCAGGACCTTGTTGCGGAGGGCAACAGCTTCCTCGATGGTCTTCAGGCCGATGCCCTTGTCCGCGAGGCCCTTGATGGGGAACGTGCGGGTGATGGCACCTGCCGCCATCACAACGTCGAAGTAGGGAACCTCAAAGTGCGCACCGCCGTCGGCGGGAGCCACCACCGCCGTGCGGTTGGCGTGGTCGATCGAGGTCACTCGGCCCTGGATCAGTTCGGTCTGCTTGAGGTGCTGACGGTGGGAGACCACAGCGTGGCGCGCCTCGATGTTGCCGCCGGCCACCTCGGGCAGGAACGGCTGGTAGGTCATGTAGGGCAGTGGATCCACGAGGGTGACGATGCCACCGGCATTCGCGATCTTCTTCTGCAGTTTGAGTGCTACGTACAGGCCGACGTACCCGCCGCCGACGACGAGTACCCTGGGACGGTCCTGGAGCTCTGGGGTGGTTGCCATAGTTTAAGGATACAGCAGTTTGTGAAAATCTTCACTAACTGCCGGACAGGCTTCCCGCCTCAGGGTTTCCGGGCGGAATCGACGCTGTCCATCACGCCGGTGTCAGGCTCCTCCGCCACCACTCCCGGGCTCCTCGCCGCCCGCCGGAGTTGGACGACGGCTGCCGCGATGATCGCCACGAACAACAGGCTGAAACCGATCACGACGGCGGCGCCGAGGGCAGTGTCCCGCTGCGACGGCGGCTTGGCCGCGGGTACGGTAGCCTCCGGCAAGGTAGGCACGGCGCTAGGGACTTCCGAGGTAGGCAGCGGGGCGGGGGTGGCGAGGTTGCCCCGCCGGTGAACGCGGATCCATTCCGCAATGGAGCCAAGCGGGTTGGCGCCGGCCTCGGGAACGTTGCCCTTCAAGGCCGCCTCGGCATCGAGCACACCGAAGCCGTACAGGGGGTCCTTGCCGGGTGCTCCGGCGTCCTTTGCGGTCGTAACAATCCTGTTGATGACCTGTTTCGCGGACATCTCCGGCCATTTGGACCGGATCAGGGCCGCAACGCCGGAGACAATCGGCGTCGCACCCGAGGTTCCTGCCCATTCCGCATAACTGCCGCCGGGAAGACCGCCCAGCAGGTTTTCAGCGGGCGCCGCAACCCCGATGCTGATTCCCTGGGAGGATGCGTCAACGCTGGCTGCGCCCTTGCGGTCCAGGCCGGCGACGGTGAGGACGCCGGGAATGGTGGCAGGAGCGCCCACCTGCGTGTTGCCACCCACCCGGTTGCCGGCCGCCGCCACGATTACGACGTCTTTTTGCTCGGCGTAGAGGAAGGCGGCGTCCCAGCTTTGCGGCCATTGCGGCGTGGTGCTGCCCAGGGAAATGTTGATGACCTTTGCACCGTTGTCCACCGCCCAGCGGACAGCCTCGGGAATCTGGTCCTGGTCGCTTTTACCTGAGGGATTCGCTGAGCCCAACCAGGTGGAGACCGAAAGGATCTGGGCCTCCGGGGCCACGCCTATGATTCCGTCGGGGGGAAGGGCTGCGGGGCCGGGTGTTGGGCTGGCAGTGGCGTCGGCCGGCTGATGGCCCCTTCCTGCAAGCATGGTGGCCACGAGGGTGCCGTGTTCAGTCTTGGAGCCCACACCTTTTTGGCCATTGGGCTGCCCCGAACCGGAGGCGTCGTAGCCGCCGGCAACAGCTCCCTTAAGGTCGGGATGCTGGGCGTCCACGCCGCTGTCGATGACGGCAACTTTCACGCCGGCGCCCTTGGAAACCTCCCAGGCCTTGGTGATGCCGGACTCGCCCAGCCAGTACTGCTTGTCGCGCCATTCATCTGCGTGGGCTGCCGGGGCGGTGAGAAGACCGGTGACAAGGCAGCCGCCAGCCAGGACCAGCGCGAGCAGTGCTGCGGTGGCCCGTCCAAGGGGTGATCCCATCCCAGTGCTGTGTTTGAGCATGGGCCGTCAGTCGATGCTCAGGGCAATGCCGTCGAGAATGTCATGTTCGCTGGCGGTGGCTGTTGCAATCCGTCCACCGGTCAACCCGGCCAGCCTTTCGAGGATCCGCCGCCAGACCAGTCCCCCTGCACCGATGACGTCCACCCGGCCCGGATGCATGTAGGGCAGCGCGGCGCGATCTGAACGCGTCATGGTGAGGAGATCGGTACCGGCAGCCCGGACCGTGTCGAGGGGAAGTTCCCTGCCGTGGATCGCGTTGGGCGAATATTCCGTCAGCCGAAGGGCGTGGGCAGTAATGGTGGTAATGGAGCCGGCAACGCCGACGACGGCGGTGGCGCGTTCCAGCGGAACGTCCTGTCCGGCGCGTGCGATGGCGGCGTCCACATCAGCTTCCGCGGCTGCTATCTGTTCGGGGGTGGGCGGGTCCTGGCGCAGATGCCGTTCGGTCAGCCGCACACAGCCGATATCCACTGATTTTGCTGCTGTCACGCCGGCTGCCGTACCCAGGACGAATTCGGTACTTCCGCCGCCCAGGTCAACTACCAGCACCTCCTGGCCGTCCAGGATGGGCAGGACGCTGCTGGCGCCGGCAAAGGACAGCGCGGCTTCCTCGTCGCCGGAGATGACCTCAGGTTCCACGCCCAGGAGGTCCCGGATGCCGTCCACGAAGACGCCCCTGTTCCGCGCGTCACGGCTGGCAGAGGTGGCAACGAAACGAACCTTGCCGGCACCGTGCTCCTGGATCAGGCGGGCGTAGTCGGCGGCCGCCGCGAAAGTGCGCTCCAGCGCTTCCGGAGCCAGTTCGCCCGTGGCATCCACTCCTTGGCCCAGCCGCACCACGCGCATCTCCCGCACCACGTCCTTGAGGCTGGTGGTCCCGTTGCTGCGTTCGATGTCGGCGATGAGGAGGCGGATGGAGTTGGTGCCGCAGTCAATGGCGGCGACGCGGGTCATTGCCCGGCCTCTGCGGTGCCGGAGGTCTTTCGAACGGGCGCGGGACGGCCTACGATGTCCGGCAGCCCCTGCGGTCCGTGGCGGCTGAGGTCCCGGGACGGGGCTTCACCGGTGGTGTCCCATGCGCCTTCGCAGTAACACGTGTCGGCGGTCCACCACTCGCTGATGGCGGAGATGGCCTGGTCCCCCAGCGGATTGACTCCCGGACCGGCCGCGAGTGAGTGCCCTACCAGGACGTGAAGGCATTTGACTCGGGTGGGCATGCCGCCGGCTGAGATCCCATCGATTTCGGGGACGGCTCCGATCCCGGACCGTTCACCGATGTCCGAGCGTGCCTTTAGGTACGCGTTGTGGGCAGAGCGGTAGGCGGCGGCCAGTACGTCATCGCCGGCCAGTTGCTCGTTCATCACGTTCATAACGCCCGCGGCTTCGAGCCGGGAAACTGCAGAGGTAATGACCGGATGCGTCAGGTAGAAGGTGGTGGGGAACGGAGTTCCGTTGCCGAGGCGGGGAGCGGTGGCGGCCACCAGCGGGTTACCGCAGACGCAGCGCGCAGGAATCTCCACTACGTCCCTGACCGGCCGTCCCAGCTGGCGGCTCAGTACTTCCAGGTCTTGCGGTGATGGTTGGCGGGATTCATCCCGGGCGGCTGCCGTGTTGGGTTCCACTGTCGCGGGCCGTCCTTCCTTTTGCGGTTCAGTCTGTGGCCGCGCGCGTGATGGACTCCCACAGGGAATCCACCCACGGCAGATCGGCGGGGTCTTGTGCTGCTGCACCGGTTTGGCTACTGCTTTCTCCGGCCGGCACATCGCTGCCGAAGACCCAGTAGCCGGTTTCGCCCGGCATAACCATGTTAATGCGGTCGCGGGCCTGCTGTTTCACGTAGTTGGGGTCCTGCCACCGGGAAACCTGCTGCCGGAGGCTGTTGCCTTCCGCCTCGCGGGCGGCAATGTCAGCGTTCAGGGCCGCTATTTCTGCCCTTTTGTCGAAGAAAATCTTCACCGTGGGGGCCAGCATGATGGTGATGGCAATCATGACCACGGCCAGCGCGAGCATCCGTCCGGAAAACGCCTTGGCCGGGACGGGCTGCTGGTCTTCGGGCGTTTCGGCGCCGGCCGCCGCAGACGCGCCTTGGGAATTGCTCCCCTTTCCTGCGCCGGCAGGCGAGGAGGCGCCGTGTGGTCCCGGGACGTTTTTGGAGCCGGGCGAGTGGGCACCCGCTGCGTTGCCGGCCGTCGGTGCGGCAGCTTTTCGGCCGGCCCCGTTGGCGCCGGGTTTTTCCTTGGCGGAACGGAAATCCGCCCGGATTACAGCGGCTTCGTGGTCCGTTTCCTGGTTCGACCGCGGTGTGCCCGAACGGGAAGAGGCGACCTTTGGAACTTTGGGACGGCGGGTAGCCATGACACTCCTGAAACACGCAGCCTGCCTGGGCCGCCGCTAGCTGGGCTGAAACTAAGTTGCCGAAACAACAACGGTGGCTATGGTCTTTCAACCATAGCCACCGCCTCGTTGTTTATGCGGCTACTAGCCCTTGAAACGCGGGAACGCGCTGCGGCCTGCGTAGCGGGCGGCATCGTCGAGTTCCTCTTCGATGCGCAGCAGCTGGTTGTACTTGGCAACGCGCTCGGAGCGGGCCGGTGCGCCGGTCTTGATCTGGCCGGCGTTGGTGGCCACCGAGATGTCGGCGATGGTGGTGTCCTCGGTTTCGCCGGAGCGGTGCGAGGTGATGGTGGTGTAGCCGGCACGCTGGGCCAGGCTCACGGCGTCAAGCGTTTCGGTGAGGGAACCGATCTGGTTGACCTTGACCAGCAGCGAGTTGGCGGTCTTGGTGTCAATGCCGCGCTGCAGGATGGCGGGGTTGGTGACGAAGAGGTCATCGCCCACCAGCTGCACCTTGTCGCCGATGGAGTCGGTGAGGGTCTTCCAGCCGTCCCAGTCGTTTTCGTCCAGCGGGTCTTCGATGGAGACCAGCGGGTAGTCAGCGACGAGTTCGGTGTAGTACGCGCTCATCTCGGCGGAGGTCAGCGACTTGCCTTCGAACTGGTAGGCGCCGTCGGTGAAGAACTCGGAGGAGGCGACGTCCAGGGCCAGCGCGATGTCCTTGCCCGGGGTGTAGCCGGCGTTCTTGATCGCTTCCTGGATCAGGTCCAGTGCTGCACGGTTGGACGGCAGGTTCGGGGCGAAGCCGCCTTCGTCGCCGAGGCCGGTTGCGAGGCCCTTTTCCTTCAGCACGGACTTGAGGGCGTGGTAAACCTCAACGCCCCAGCGCAGGCCCTCGGAGAAGGTTTCGGCGCCCAGCGGGACAACCATGAATTCCTGGATGTCGACATCGGAATCAGCATGCGAGCCGCCGTTGAGGATGTTCATCAGCGGAACCGGCAGGACGTGGGCGTTCGGGCCGCCCAGGTACTTGTACAGGGGAAGGTCTGCCGAGGCGGCAGCCGCGTTCGCAACGGCCAGGGAAACGCCCAGGATGGCGTTGGCGCCCAGCTTGCCCTTGTTCGGCGTGCCGTCCAGGTCCAGCATGGCCTGGTCGATGCTGCGCTGGTCCGTGGCGTCGAAGCCGGTCAGGGCCGGGGCGATCTGGTCGATGATGGCGTCAACAGCCTTCTGGACACCCTTGCCAAGGTAACGGCCCTTGTCGCCGTCACGCAGCTCAACGGCTTCGTGCTCGCCGGTGGAAGCACCGGACGGTACTGCAGCGCGGCCGATCTGGCCGTCGGAGAGCAGTACTTCAACTTCTACTGTGGGATTGCCGCGGGAATCGAGGATCTCGCGGGCGTGGATGGCATCGATAAGCGCCATGAATTTGCTCCTTATGGGCGATTAACGGGGGGATCTTGCAGAAAGACTCGACGTACTCGTCACGGACCAGCGTAGTCGAGAGTGGTCCGGGTTACGGAAACCTATCCAGCCCCCGGACGTCATGATGGTGCGGTTATCTCTGGTGGTGCTGCTCGGGGACACGCTGCTGGTAGGTCCGGACCGCGCCGCGCAGGGCACGCTCGGCGTCGAACCCGCTGGCCCGGGCGGAATGCACGACGGCGAACAGCAGCTCGCCGAGTTCTTCTTCCGACGTGAAGGGGCCAACATCCGCCGGTGGTTGAGCTTGCGGAAGCCCTGCCCTGGCCACGCGGTCGATGGATTTTTGAGCCCGTGCCAGCGCCGGGAGGGCCAGCGGGATCCCTTCAAACGGATCCCGCCGCTCCGGCCGCTCGGCGCGCTTCACGGCGTCCCACTTCTGGACGATCTCATCAATGGTGGCCGGAAAGCTGTCCTGCAGGGAGCCGTCCGGGCGGAACACATGGGGGTTCCGGCGGACCATCTTGGCACTGAGCCCGCGCGCGACGTCGTCGAACGTGAAGGCGCCGCGCTCCTCGGCAAGCCGGGCGTGCAGCACCACCTGGAGCAGGACGTCGCCCAGCTCGCCCTGGAGTTCGGCGTCTGCTGCTTCTGCCGTGGTACCGCCAGAGCTTCCGGCCTCGATCGTTTCGGCAACCTCAAAGGCCTCTTCGAGGAGGTACTCCACCAGCGACGCGTGGGTGAGCGCCCCCATCCACGGGCAGTGCTCCCGGAGGGAAGCGACTATCCCCAGCAGCTCCCCCAGCTCGCAAGCTCGCTCGGGGCCCCCTGCTGCTGTGGGCCCATTCCGCAGCTCCCCCACCGGGGAGCTGCCGACATCCGGCTCGTTAGCCAAGGTTCGCGTAAGCGTCGTTGATGTACTCCACCAGGGCTTCCTTCTCCTCCAGCGGCAGGAAGGATGCCTCGGCGGCGTTCAGGGTCAGCTCCAGCAGGTCGTCGAGATCGTAGTCGAAGGTTTCCACGAGGAGGTCGAACTCGTCGGTCAGGGTGACCCCGCTCATCAGGCGGTTGTCGGTGTTGATGGTGACGTTGAAGCCGAGCTGGTACAGCATGTCCAGCGGGTGGCTTTCGATGCCGTCGCCGAACCCCGCGATCGCACCGGTCTGGAGATTTGAGGACGGGCAGATTTCCAGGGCAATGCCGCGGTCGCGGACCCAGCTGGAGAGGTCGCCGAGGGTCACCAGTCCGATGGTGTCCTCGGTCTCGTCATCGTCGTCGAACTCCACCATGATGTCCTCGGCGATCCGGACGCCATGTCCAAGCCGGAGCGCCCGGCCGTCCACCAGTGCGGACTGGATGCTCTCCAGGCCGGCTGCCTCGCCCGCGTGAACGGTGGCCGGGAAGTTGTTCTGGGCCAGGTAGGTGAAGGCCTCCCTGAAGCGGGAGGGCAGGAAGCCGTCTTCGGCGCCGGCGATGTCAAAACCTACAGCGCCCTTATTGCGGTGCCGGACTGCGAGTTCAGCGATCTCCTGGCCGCGGTCGGCGTGGCGCATGGCCGTGATGAGCTGGCCCACCTGGATTTCCCGTCCGGTCTCCCCCACGGCCTCGACGCCGGCCTCAAGGCCTTCCTGCACCGCTTCCACGGCTTCATCCAGTGTGAGGCCCTTCTGCAGATGCTGCTCGGGGGCCCACCGTACTTCGCCGTACACCACGCCGTCGTCGGCAAGGTCCTCGACGAATTCCTTCGCGACGCGGAAGAGTCCTTCGGCGGTCTGCATCACGGCGACGGTGTGGTCGAACGTCTCAAGGTAGCGGACCAGGGAGCCGGAGTCCGCCGACTCGCGGAACCATTGGCCCAGCGCCACAGGATCGGTGGAAGGAAGGGTGTGGCCAACTGCCTCGGCGAGTTCGATGATGGTGGCCGGACGGAGTCCTCCGTCCAGGTGGTCATGAAGTGAAACCTTTGGGAGGTTCTTCAGGTCAAAATCGATGGCAGGGGCAGCGTCAACAATAGGCTCAGTCACGTTCCCACCTTAGGGTGGGCAGGGGTTCAATGCCAGCGGCTAGGTGGCGGCAGGCTTGCCGTCCGCGGCAGCGGGTGCCAGGACGGCGTTGCCTTCGGTTTGGCTGTCCCGTGCGCCGTCCGGGCCGCCGTCGAGCCACTCGTCCAAGTCCTGGGCGTCGTTGCGGGCAAGGTGCTTGTGCCACCACCGGAGCAGGTGGTCGATGAGGATGCCGAGCACAATCGCGAACACCACCGCTATGCCCGCACTGAGCAGCGGGTTGTGGTGCAGCCACGGAAAGGAACTGGCCAGCAGTCCGATGCCGATGGAATACCCCACCCACGTGATGCAGGCGAAGGCGTCCAGCAGGAAAAAGCGGCGGTGGCCGAAGCCGGTGCTTCCAGCCACGTAGTTCACGGCCACCCGGCCCCATGGGATGTAGCGGGCAGTGAAGATCAGCACCGCTCCGCGCTTCTCGAGTTCATAGCGGGCCCAGCCGAAGGCCTTCTGGACCTTGGGCCGGCGCATCCATTTCCACCGGTTCAGGCCAATCCGGCGTCCGAGCATAAAAGCCATGTTGTCGCCGGCGATGGCACCGACCAGGGCGGTGATGCCCAGGATCCAAAGATTGGGTTCCCCACCGTGCCGGGAGAACGCCGCAAGGGCTACGATGAGGGTTTCGCTGGGGACCACCATGGCGAAGCCGTCCACAAAGAAGAACAGCAGCAGTACCGGGTAGATCCACCACTGGCCCGCTGCATGGAGCACGGCCTCATTAATAAACTCCACGCGGTCTTGCTCCTATGCAAAATGGCACCAGCCAAAAGTGACGCAGCCAAAGCGGAAATCGTTCTAAGTGTCCCACGGCCGCGGCGCAACACGCTACGCCCCTGCCTGCCCGAACAACGGTTGAACTACGCTTCCGGTTCCTTCATCCGCTCCACCATGGGCGCCTTTCGCCGGACCCGGTTGATGACCAGGTCCACCACGATCCCGAGGGCCACTGCACAGATGATGGCGATGACGGCGCCCAGGAGGTGGTTGTCTTCAAACCACTGGCCAAAGAACAGCCCGATTCCCACCGAGTAGGCCGCCCACAGGCTGGCCGAGAGGACGGTCAGCCCCACGAAGCGCAGGTGCGGATAATGCGTGACCCCGGCCGTGAGGTTCACAGCTACTCTTCCGATTGGTACGAAGCGCGCCACGAGGATGAGCGAGGCCGGGCGCTTGCGCAGCTCCCGGCCTGCCCACCGGAAGGCGCTTTGCATCCGGGGGCCCCGCATCCACGACCACCTATTGGTTCCTACCCTGCGGCCGATCAGGTACGCGATGTTGTCGCCGGTAAAGGCGCCAAGGGCCGCCACCAGCATCAGGAGCCAGGGGTTGGGTACATCCGCGGTGGCAGCCACTGCGGAGAGGCCCACCACCACTGATTCACTCGGTACGGGCGGAAAGAAGCCGTCAATGATGCAGCAGGCCAAAACAAGGAACAGCACCCAGGGCTGTCCGGCTGCCGCGAGGATGAAGTCATTGATGGCCTGCATGGCTCCCTATGCTATGCGGTCAATGATCAGGCGCTGTGCCGGCCGCGATCCCTCGGGGGCTATGACAGCTGCGTTCTCCAATGCTTCCTTTGCCCGGGCGAACCGTTCCGGAGTGTCCGTGAGGAGGGTCATCAGGGGCTCTCCCGCCCGGACCACGGCACCGGGCTTGGCATGCATCCGGACTCCCGCGCCTGCCTGCACGATGTCCTCCTTGCGCGCGCGTCCTGCGCCGAGCCGCCAGGCTGCGACCCCCACGGCAAGGGCGTCGAGTTCCACCAGCACTCCATCGGCCGGGGCGTAGACCACCTCGGATTCCCGGGCCACCGGCAGCTTGGCCCGCGGGTCGCCGCCCTGCGCCTCGATCATCCGGTTCCAGACGTCCATGGCACGGCCGTCTTTGAGCGCTGCGGCGGGATCGGCGTCGTGCACTCCTGCAGCGGCGAGCATTTCCTCGGCGAGCCGGACCGTCAACTCCACCACATCATCAGGGCCGCCGCCCGCCAGCACCTCGACGGATTCCTCCACCTCGATGGCGTTGCCGGCCGTCAGGCCCAGGGGCGTGCTCATATTGGTGAGCAGAGCCACGGTGTTGACCCCGGCATCCTTGCCAAGCGCCACCATGGTCTCCGCCAGCTCGCGTGCCTTGGCCTCATCCTTCATAAAGGCACCGCTGCCCACCTTGACGTCCAGGACCAGCGAGCCGGTGCCCTCGGCAATCTTCTTGCTCATGATGGACGAGGCAATCAGCGGGATGGCCTCAACGGTGCCGGTGACGTCGCGCAGGGCGTACAGCTTCTTGTCTGCCGGGGCCAGGCCTGCGCCTGCTGCGCAGATGACGGCGCCCACGTCCTGGAGCTGGGCCAGCATCTCCTCGTTGGTGAGTGAGGCCCGCCAGCCGGGGATGGCCTCCAGCTTGTCCAGCGTGCCGCCGGTGTGGCCCAATCCCCGGCCGGAGAGCTGGGGAACGGCGACGCCGAACACTGCTACCAATGGCGCCAGCGGCAGGGTGATCTTGTCCCCCACGCCTCCGGTGGAGTGCTTGTCCGAGGTGTACTTCAGCCCGCCGTCCGGACGGCGCAGGCTGGAGAAGTCCATCCGCTCGCCGGAAGCGATCATTGCGGCCGTCCACCGGGCAATTTCGCTGCGGTTCATGCCATTGAGCAGGATGGCCATGTTGAGGGCGGCCATCTGCTCGTCGGCGATGACGCCCCGCGTGTAGGCGTCAATGGTCCAGTCGATCTGTTCCGGGCTCAGGGTGCCCTTGTCCCGCTTAATACGGATGATATCGACGGCGTCGAACGCTTCGGCCACGTTGATCGCTGCGGCGGTGTCTGTCATCGCGTTCCCTCCAGGTGTTCGGGACCAAAGGCGTCTGGCAGCACCTGGTCCATGGTCTTGATGCCTTGGGTGGTCATAAGCTCCATGCCGGAGGCACGGAATTCGTACAGCAACTGCCGGCAGCGCCCGCAGGGCATCAGGATGTTGCCGGCGCCGTCCACGCAGTAGAACGCGCGGAGCAGGCCGCCGCCGGTCATGTGCAGGTTCCCCACCAGCGCGCATTCGGCGCAGAGGGTCAGGCCATAGCTTGCGTTCTCCACGTTGCAACCACTGACGATCCGGCCGTCCTCGGTGAGGGCCGCCGCCCCCACCGGAAACTTGGAGTACGGCACGTAAGCCTTTCGCATGGCTTCGACGGCGGCCGCCTCCAATGCGGACCAGTCCACGTGCCCCTCGCCGGCCACGCCGTCAACCCTTGACATACGGGATGCCGCTGGCTGCCGGCCCTCGTGACCTGCCCACCAGCCCGGCCACGGCCAGAACCGTCACCAGGTAGGGCAGCATGGCCATGAACTGGCTGGGCACAGGGGTGCCGATGATGGTCACGATGCTCTGCAGGTTGTCAGCGAACCCGAACAGCAGGGCAGCAAAGAAGGCACCGATCGGATTCCACCGGCCAAAGATCAGGGCAGCCAGCGCGATGAAGCCGCGGCCGCCGGAGATCTCCTTGGTGAAGCTGTCGATCGCCACCAGGGTGAAGAACGATCCGCCGATGCCGGCTACTGCCCCGCCAAGGGTGACGTTCCAAAACCGGGTGGCATTGACGTTGATGCCCAGGGTGTCGGCCGCCTGCGGGTGTTCACCGACAGCGCGTACACGCAGGCCCCAACGGGTTTTGAAGAGGCCTACCCAAACCACCAGGACCGCTACGTACATCAGGTATCCCACCAGCGACTGGCGGAAAAGGATGGGCCCGATGATCGGGATGCTGGACAGGACGGGAATCTCGATGATGTCCAGCCCGGGAGGCGAATTGAACTGCGCCTTGTTGGCCTGCATCACCGTGCTGAACAGGAAGCCGGTAACGCCGGAGACCAGGACGTTCAGCACCACGCCCACGATGATCTGGTTCACAAGGTACTTGATGCTGAACAGGGCCAGGACCATGGAAACGACTGCCCCGGCCACGGCGGCGGCCAGCAGCCCGATAAAGGGGTTTTGCGTCATGCTGGCAACGATGGCGGCGGTGAATGCGCCACCGAGGAGCTGGCCCTCAATGGCGATGTTGACCACGCCCACCCGCTCACACAGGACGCCCGAGAGTGAACCGAACACCAGCGGGACGGCAAGGGTGACCGACCCGGCGATAAGCCCGGCCAGTGAGATGCTCGGGGTGCGGGCACCGCCCACCACCCAGATGAGGAAGGCGGCCACGAACAGGACAATGAAGCTAACTGTCAGCCAGCCCGGTGCGGGCCGGTTCTGGGATTTCAGGTACACCGCATAGGCTGCCAGGCCCAACAGGAGGACGGACAACACGATGCCCGCGGCGAATGCGTTCACCTCCAAAGCCGGCAGCTGGAAGAAGTCCTCGCCGGTGGAGATGCCGAAGCTGGCGGTCTGGTTGGGTGCCATCAGCCCGAAGAAGACCAGGGCGATCAGTCCGAAGGCCGTGAGCAGGACCGGCGTGCGCCAGGTCACCGGCTTGCCTGAGACGGCTGCGGTGCCGGTGCCTGCCGGGGTATTACCCGGCTGCGGCTTTCCGGGGAGGGGCGACGATACTTTTGTGCTCATGCTGCACCTCCGGTTGTGGCTGCCTGGCGGGACTTGGCCGCGCGGGCAGGCTTCTTGCGGCGGGGGTTCAGGCCGAAGACGGCCCGCACCAGCGGCGGAGCCGCAATGAAGAGGACGATCAGGGACTGGACCACCAAAACGATATCGATGGGGGTTCCGGTCTGGATCTGCATCTGGACGGCCCCGGCGCGGAAGGCGCCGAACAGAAGGCCGGCAGCGAAGGTACCCCACGGCGTCGAACGTCCCAGCAGGGCGACGGTAATCGCGTCGAATCCATAGGTGGCAGCAACGCCGTCGGTGAGCACTTTCTCTGTGCCCGCTACCTGGGCGACGCCGGACATGCCGGCGAGTCCGCCTGCAATGGCCATCACCAGGACGGTGGAGCGGGAAACGTTGATGCCCGCGGTCTGTGCCGCCTTGGGGTTGGCACCGACGGCACGGAACTCGAAGCCCACCGTGGAGCGGTTCAGGAGCCACCACACCAGTACGGTGGCTGCAATCGCCAGGAGGAAGCCCAGGTGCAGCCGGTACTGGGTGCCAAAAATCTGCGGGTACACGGCGGTGGGATCCAGGATGGGCGAAATGGGGTTCGTCTCCCCCGGCCGCTGGAAGGCCGGTGTGTTCAACAGGTACCGCAGGAAGTACAGCGCGATGTAGTTGAACATGATGGTCAGGATGACTTCGTGGGCGCCCGTCCGGGCTTTAAGCAGACCCACCAGTCCGCCCCAGAAAGCGCCGCCGATGATGCCGGCCACCAGGACCAGCAGCAGGTGCAGCCCCAGCGGCAGGTGCAGCGCGAAGCCAACCCAGGCGGCAAGGATGCCGGCCACAATGATCTGTCCCTGCGCACCAATGTTGAAGAGTCCGGCGCGGAAGGCCAATGCTACGCCGAGGCCGGCCGTGATAAGCGGCGTGGCAATGGTGAGGGTTTCCATGAACGGTGCGAACTGGGCCGCGACGCTGTTGCCCCGGGGGTTGAAGACCGAACCCTGGAACAGCGCAATGTAAGAGCGCGTTGCGGCGTTCCACACTGCTGACAGGAAATCAGAGGGACGGGCAAAGAGGTAGGTGGATGTGGTAGCGACCTGTTTGTCGGTGCTGGCAATCAGGAGGCCGCCGATGACGAGCGCAAGCAGTACGGCCAGGACCGAGACCATGCCGCTCCCGGTAAAGATTTTGCGGAGCAGCGTGTCCGGGCCGCCCGGAAGCTGGCCGCTTTGCGCAGTGGCCGGAACGGCGGAGGGCTCCATGGCGCCGCCGGCAGTATCAACGGATACGACGGCGGCCGTCTCCTCCGCGGCGGGAGTTGCCTCGTGCGCTTTGCCGCTGTGTTCGCCGGCCGCGTGCTTGGGGGGATGCTTGTCAGACATGGTCGCCTCCTTCGGCGTCGGAAGTGGAGGCCGTGGCAGCGGAGGGCGCCTGCCCCGTCGGATGGCCGTGTTCCTCGGGCGGGATGCCCGCCATCATGAGGCCCAGGACGTCGCGGCTGGTGCCGGCCGGAACGATGCCCACCAGCTTGCCTTTGTAGAGCACGGCGATCCGGTCGGCCAGTTCCATGACCTCGTCCAGCTCGGTGGAAATGATCATCACGGGGGTGCCCTGGTCCCGCTCCGCGACGATCCGGCGGTGCAGGAACTCGATGGACCCCACGTCCACGCCGCGGGTGGGCTGGGAGGCGATGAACAGCCGCAGCGGGCGGGAGAGCTCGCGCGCCATCACCACTTTTTGCTGGTTGCCGCCGGACAGCGTACCTGCCGCGGCTACGGCCGATGGCGTCCGCACGTCGAATTCGCCGATGCGGGCCTTGGCGTTCTCCAGGATTTTCGCCGGGCTCATGCTGATGCCCTTCGCGAAGGGAGGCTTGTCATAGAGGTCCAGGACCAGGTTCTCGGCCACGGAGAACGTGCCCACCAGCCCGTCCACCTTGCGGTCTTCCGGCACGAATCCGACGCCGGCGTGCAGGACTTCCTTCACGGACCGGCCCAGCAGCTCCTTGCCGTCAAGCCTGATGGAGCCGGAGACCCGGTCCTGGAGGCCAAGGATGGCTTCGGTGAGCTCGGTCTGGCCGTTGCCCTGCACACCGGCTACTGCCAGGATCTCGCCGCGGGCAATGTCGAAGCTGAGTCCGTCCACCACGTGCTGGCCGTTGGGAGCGATGACTGTGAGGTCCCGGACTTCGAAGGTTTTTTCCTTCGGCTGGGCGGGTGCCTTATCCAGGTTCAGGCTGACGGCGCGCCCCACCATCATGGAGGCGAGTTCGGCAGTGGGGGCGGCAGGGTCCGCCGTGCCCACCACCTTTCCGCGCCTGATCACGGTGATGGTGTCCGAGACTTCCTTTACTTCCCGCAGCTTGTGCGAAATAAACACGATGGACGTGCCGCTGGCCTTGAGCTGGCGCATGATGTCCAGCAGTTCGTCAGTCTCCTGGGGCGTCAGGACGGCAGTGGGCTCGTCCAGGATCAGGACCTTGGCGTTGCGGACCAGTGCCTTGATGATTTCGACGCGCTGCTGGACGCCCACCGGCAGGTCCTCCACCAGGGCGTCCGGATCGACGTCGAAGCCGTATTGATCGGAGATTTCCTTGATCCGGCGGCGCGTCTCTTCCAGGTTGAGGAAGCCGGCAGCCTTGGTGGGTTCTGCGCCCAGCGCCACGTTCTCGGCCACCGTAAAGACGGGAACCAGCATGAAGTGCTGGTGCACCATTCCGATCCCGGCGGCCATCGCATCGCCGGGTCCGCGGAAGGACACGGCTTTGTCATCAACGAGGATTTCGCCCTCGGACGGCTCGTACAGGCCGTACAGCACGTTCATCAGGGTGGATTTTCCGGCCCCGTTTTCGCCCAGGAGGCAATGTATTTGTCCGGGCTCAACCACCACGTCGATATGGTCGTTGGCTAGCAGGGTCCCGAAGCGTTTGGTGATCCCTCTGAGTTCAAGTTTCAAAACTCTGACCAATCTCGAAGCGTCCAGTGATCGACCGGACGGGATATGTGGCTGCAGCACCAGCCTAGTGGGTGCAGTCGGAGGATGAGCGGGCGGTAACCCGAAAGAGGAAGGCAACAGCAAAAAGCGCCACCGCCCGGCCAGTCATTGACCAACCGGGGGTGGCGCTTCAAGCGGGAATCAGGCCTTGGGGCTCGCCTTGGACTCCACCTTCAGCTTGCCGTCCACGATGTCCTTCTTGATCTGCTCCAGCTCGCTCTTGAGCTCAGCGGGAACCTGGGATTCGAGGTCGTGGAACGGGGCGAGCTGCACGCCGTCGTTGGCCAGAGTGCCGACGTACGGTGTGTTGTCGAAGTTGCCTTCTTTGTCCTCCTTGACGACGTTCTCCACGGCGTCGCCCATCTGCTTCATGACCGATGACAGCATGATGTCCTTGTAGTCGGGCGCCGTGAGGTAACCGTCGGAGTCAACCCAGATCAGCTTGACGTCCTTGCCGGCGGCCTTGGCATCCTTCAGCGCCGCCCCCGCGCCCTTTCCAACCGGCCCGGCGACCGGCATCACGATGTCGGCACCCTGGTCCAGGAAGTTCTGGGTAACCTGTTTGCCGACGTCCTGCTTCTCAAAGTCGCCGGTGAAGGTTCCGTCCTGGGCGTCCTTATTCCAGCCAAGGAGCTTAACGTCCTTGCCCTTCTGCTCGTTGTAGTACTTCACGCCGTCGGCATAGCCGTCCATGAAGATGGTGACAGTGGGGATGTTCATCCCGCCGAAGGTGGCCACCGTCCCGGTCTTGGTAGTACCGGCGGCGAGGTAGCCGGCGAGGAACGCCGCCTGCGCCGTGTCGTAGATAATCGGCTTGACGTTGGCGATCGGCGTCTCATAGCCGGAGTCGACAATCGCGAAGTGGCTGTCCGGGTTGGCCTCGGCCTGTGCCTTGGTGGCATCACGCAGCAGGAACCCTACTGTGACAGTAAGGTCGCATCCTGCGGTGACCATGGCGCGCAGGTTGGGCTCGAAGTCGTTGTTGGTCTTGGACTCCACCTGGTTCACCTTGATGCCCAGATCGGTTTCAGCCTTTTTCAGTCCCTCATAGGAGGACTGGTTGAAGGACTGGTCGTCGAATCCGCCGGAGTCGGAAACGATGCAGCCCGTGTAGTCGGTGGCTCCGGCGGACGAGGTGCTTCCGGCTTCGGGGGGTGCGCCGCAGGCGGTCAACAGAAGGGCCGAAGCACTGACGGTAGCCAGGCCGGCCATTGAACCGCGCTTGAAGTGTGCACGCAGTGATGACTTCAATTTTCCTCCAGGATGAAGAGAGTGGCGCTGCGGCTCGAATTCAATGAGTGTCCGTTTCTACACTGAAATTCTGTTTTCACTGAGGTCCGCAGCACTGCGCCTGAGCGCACTAATGGCACCTACTTTAGTGGCCTGCGCCACGCCCTAATAGCACAGCGGGACCTGTTCCTGGAGATTGTTGACAAGTTGTTACCAACCAGTAGGGGTGCCGCGCCGTGACGCGGCACCCCTCTTTGGTCCGCCTGCTGTTACTTGGGCTCGAGGCGGACCAGCATCTTGCCGGTGTTGGCTCCGTCCAGCAGATCCATAAAGGCCTGCGGGGCGTTCTCGAGCCCATCAACAATGGTTTCGTCATAGCGGACGGTGCCGTCAGCCAGCCAGCCGGCCATTGCGGCGGCGAACTCGGCCGCGTGCTGCCGCTGGCCGCCCACCAGGAAGCCCCTGAGGGTGAGCTGTTTGCCAATGGCCAGCACCAGGTTGTGCGGTGCCGGCGTCGGCTCGGTGGAGTTGTACTGTGCGATCGCCCCGCACATGGCCACCCGCCCTCCGACGTTCAGGGTGGCCAGGGCTGCCTCGAGGTGGTCGCCGCCCACATTGTCGAAATAGACATCGATGCCGTCCGGACCGGCAGCCTTCTTCAGCTGTTCGCGCACGGGACCGTCGTGGTAATCGAAAGCCGCGTCAAAGCCCAGTTCCAGAAGCCTGGCCACCTTAGCGGGCGAGCCGGCCGAGCCGATCACGCGGGAGGCGCCCATGGCCTTGGCAATCTGGCCGACCAGGGAACCCACGGCACCTGCCGCGCCCGAAACGAAGACGGCGTCGCCGGGCACGAACTCAGCCACCTTCAGCAGTCCGGCGTATGCCGTCAGGCCGGTCATGCCCAGCGCACCCAGGAAAGCCGAAGCGGGGGCAAGGTCGGTCCGCGCAGGCGTGGCGGCGGCCGCATCCAGCACCGCGTATTCCCGCCAACCGAGGGAATGCACCACGACGTCGCCCTCCTTGTGTGCTGCGGACCGGGACGCGATGACCTCCCCCACCGCACCGCCGTCGAGCGCTTTGTCCAGGGCAAACGGAGCGGAGTACGACTTCACGTCATTCATCCGTCCGCGCATATACGGGTCGACGGACATAAAAAGGTTCCGGACCAGGATCTGGCTATCGCCAAGTTCAGGCAGCGCCGACTCGGCAAGCCGGAGATTTTCCGGCGACGGCCGCCCCACCGGGCGGGAGGCCAGCTGGATTTCGAGGGTGGTGGCGGGAAGGGTAGGGAGGCTCACGCGGCAAACTCCATGATCTTGATGTCCACGGTGATATTTCCGCGCGTCGCGTTGGAGTACGGGCAGATCTCGTGGGCCTTGGCCACCAGCGCCTCGGCGGTGGCCAGGTCCAGTGCGGGCAGCGCTATTTCCAGTTCTGCGGCAAGGCCGAAACCGGAGTTGTCCAGCTGGCCGAGGTGAACCTTGGCAGCCACGGCCGAGTCTGTCAGGTCTGCACGCTCTTTGCGGCCAACGAGACGGAGCGCGGAGTGGAAGCAGGCCGCGTAGCCGGCGGCAAAGAGCTGCTCCGGGTTGGTTCCCTGGCCGTTTCCGCCCAGCTCCACCGGGCTGGACAGGGTCACGTCCAGCTTGCCGTCGTTGGTCCGCGCATTGCCGTCGCGTCCTTCGCCCGAGGCCAGTGCCTCGGCAGTGTAAAGAGGTTTCACGGGGATGTATCCGTCCTGTAGGTGGATTGGAAAATTGCAGACTGATGCCGTCAGCGGGCGTTATGGAGGGCGGCCGTCAGCCGCGCCAGGGTGTTGTGCAGCTGGTCGAGCTCGTCGGCGGTAAGCCCTGCAGCCTCGGCCAGCCGTTTCGGCAGGGCGCCGGCCTTGCTGCTCAGTTCCCGTCCGGCGGCCGTCAGGTGGATGGCGACGCGGCGCTCGTCCTCGCCGGACCGGCGGCGCTCCACCAGGCCCAGGGACTCCAGGCGCTTCAGCAGGGGTGAGAGCGTGCCGGAATCCAGGCCGAGCTCATCTCCCAGCTCCTTCACCCCGCGCGGCTCGTCCTCCCAGAGCACCAGCATCACCAGGTACTGGGGATAGGTCAGGCCGAGTTCTTCAAGGACCGGCCGGTAGACCGCAGTTGCGGCACGGGAGGCCGAATAGAGGGCAAAGCACACCTGGCGGTTCAGCCGTGGAGCATCAGTCATGTAAGAACTATAGGACACAATTCAATTGTGCACAATTTAGAGGCGGAAGCTCACCATAGCCCGCATATTTGGTGAAGCACATCGTCCGTGAAGCACGACGGCGTCCGCGCCTTTGGGATTACAGGTCGCGGATGGTGCGCAGCGCCGCAGCGGTGAGGACCCGGATGCCAAGGCCCAGGGCCCGTTCGTCCAGGATGTAGTCGCCGCGGTGGAGGTCGTATTCCTCGCCCCCGGGCGTTTTGGTGCCGAGCCGCATCATGGCGCCCGGCAGCTCGGCGAGGAACCAGGCGAAGTCCTCCCCGCCCATGGACTGCGGGGTCAGCACCACGGCGCTTTCGCCGATTTCGGCCCGGGCGGATGCTTCGATGATTGCTGTTTCGTGCTCGGAGTTCACCACCGGCGGCACTCCCCTGGTGTGCTCGAGGCGGACGTCAACGCCATAGGGGGCAGCCACCTGGTGCACCACCTCATCGAGCAGTTCACCGGCGGCGTGCCACGCCTCGCGGTCCAGGCAGCGCATTGTCCCGGCCATGTAACCGGTGCCGGGAATGGCATTGGGGGCGGAGCCGGCCGAAATCTGGCCCCACACCACGGAAACGCCGCTCCGGACGTCCACGCGGCGGGACAGTACGGCGGGAACGTTGACGGCGATTTGCGCCAAAGCGAACACAAGGTCCTCGGTCAGGTGCGGGCGGGACGTGTGGCCGCCGCGGCCGGAAAGTTCAATCCGGATGGTGTCGGAAGCCGAGGTGATGGCACCGATGCGCGTGCCGATCTTGCCCACTTCGATGCGCGGGTCACAATGCAGGGCCAGGATCCGGGGAACCCCGTCCAGGACCCCCTGTTCAATGCACGAGTGCGCGCCGCCCGGCATGGTTTCCTCGGCGGGCTGGAAAATGATGCGGACGGTGGCGCCGAGCGGCTCCTCCTGGTGCATCCGGTGCAGTACCAGGGCGATGCCCAGCATGGTGGTGGTGTGCACATCGTGGCCGCACGCGTGGGTCACACCGTGATTTTTCGAGGCAAAGGGCAAACCCGTTTCCTCGATGATGGGCAGGGCATCGATATCGCCGCGAAGGGCAGTGGCGATGGGACCCTCCCCCACATCCACGGTAAGGCCGGTGCCCTCAAGCCGGCGCGGGCTGAGGCCTGCAGCTTCCAGCCTGTCAGCCAGCTTGTCGGTAGTGCGGAATTCCTTGAAGGACAGTTCCGGATGCGCATGCAGGTCCCGGCGGAAATCAATCAGTTCCGGCAGGAGCGGCTCAAGCCATGGAGCCACCAGGGCGGTGGGCTCGGCTTCCGTAGTGTAATTGCGCACTGCTTCACTCTAGCGAGGGTCGCTGGAATCCGGGCCATCGCGGTCCCTGCGTTACATCCGGGGACCGCGATGCCTCAGAGCGCGATGCCTCAGAGAACGTCGGTATCCCCGCTGGCCTTCAGTGCGTCCACCGCTGCCTTGACCCGCTGCGAGTTGGCCATGGTGGTTACCAGCAGCGCATCGGGAGTGTCAACGATGACAACGTCCTGGATTCCGATCAGCGCAATGACACGCTTGGTGTCCGTGACCACCACGCCGCTGGAGTTCTCCGTGAAGACGCGCGCGCCCTCCCCCAGCACCGTGACGTCGTCCACTTCCCTGGCACTGTTGAGCCGGCCCACGGAAGCGAAGTCGCCGACGTCGTCCCAGCGGAAGGAGCCAGGCACGACGGCGACGTCCCCGGCTTCGGCCGCAGGTTCGGCAACGGCGTAATCGATGGCGATCTTGGGCAGCGTGGGCCACACCCGTGCCGTCACCTCGTCGCGGGCGGGGGTGTCCCAGGCACGCGCAATTTCCTGCAGGCCCTGGAACAGCGCGGGCTGGTTGGCTTCAAGATGCTTGAGCAGCAGTGCGACGGGTGCCACGAACATGCCCGCGTTCCAGACGTAGTTGCCGCTGTCCACGTACTGCTGGGCAACTTCCTCGTTCGGCTTTTCAACGAACTCCACTACATCCTGGGCACTGGGGGCGCCTTGGATGTGCAGGTCCTGCCCGGAGCGGATGTAGCCGAACCCGGTGGACGGGTGGGTGGGCTTGATGCCGATGGTCACAATCTTGCCTGCGGCGGCTGTGTGGATCGCCTCGCGGACAGCTTTCTGGAAAAGGCGGTCGGGGCTGATCACCTGGTCGGCGGCAAAGGAACCCATAATGGTGTCCGGATCGCGCTCGTGGAGGATGGCGGCTGCAAGGCCAATCGCCGCGGCGGAGTCCTTGGGCTCGGACTCCAGGACAAGGTCCGAATCCTGAAGTTCGGGAAGCTGCCGGCACACCGCTTCACGGTGGGCCTTGCCGGTGACCACCAACATGCGGCTTCCGGCGAGCGGGTGCAGCCGGTCGTAGGTGGCGCGCAGCAAGGTGCTGCCCGAACCGGTGAGATCGTGCAGGAACTTGGGAGCTGCGGCTCGCGACAGGGGCCATAGGCGGGTCCCCACTCCGCCTGCCGGGATCACCGCGATGAAGCGGTCAAGGGGTGAAGCCGGGCTTGTCACTTTGTCTGTACTCATCACGGCCTACTTTAGCCGACCCGGTGCCGGGGAGCCCTTCCGCCCCCTTGGGCGCTGCTCAGGGCTCCTTCCGGGCCTGCGGCCGCAACAAAGTCAGCCGGGCGGGCAGGAGATTGTGGTGTTTGTCTCATTATTCGGCGGAATCCTTGCCACTGCTGGGCACCAAGGAGTTCCTAAATTGAATAAGCTGTTAGCGGAGCCTAGATTTAGGCCTGAGCTACGAGTGCTCTCGCAGCAGGCGTTCCCCCCGCGTGGATCTCATGCCAGCGCCGCTGTGTTGCAGGGAGGTTTATCAGTGCCGACAAAACCAGCTGGC
Organism: Arthrobacter sp. Alg241-R88; assembly: GCF_900537115.1. Taxonomy (GTDB): domain Bacteria; phylum Actinomycetota; class Actinomycetes; order Actinomycetales; family Micrococcaceae; genus Arthrobacter. Next base: position 84,604 of record NZ_UNRG01000003.1, on the reverse strand, counting down.
ACCTTGTACCGCGGCCGTGAAGGCATGTGGTCCTGGGTAGGACACCGTATTACCGGTGTAGTGATCTTTTTCTTCTTGTTGGTCCATGTCCTGGACACCTCCTTGGTACGGGTGTCCCCGGAGGCCTACACCGCGGTGATCGGTGCATACAAGAACCCCCTGATGGCCCTGGGTGAGACCGGACTTGTTGCCGCCATCGTTTTCCACGCCTTCAACGGCCTGCGCATCATTGCGGTGGACTTCTGGAAGAAGGGCGCCAAGTACCAGCGCCAGATGCTCTGGGCAGTCCTGGGCCTCTGGGTGGTCACCATGGTCGCTTTCTCCATCCGACACCTGTCCCTCGCGCTCGGAGGTCACTAAGCCATGTCTGCAACGATTGAGAGCCCGCGCAGCGGGCGCATCGCCCCCCAGTACCGCCGCACCGGCGGAAGCCGGGGCAACTTCGAAATGATTGCCTGGCTGTTCATGCGGCTCTCCGGCGTGGTGCTGGTGGTCCTCATCTTCGGCCACCTTTTTGTGAACCTCTTGGTGGGCGAAGGCATCCACGCCATCGACTTCGGCTTCGTGGCCGGCAAGTGGGCCGACCCGTTCTGGCAGTTCTGGGACCTCACCATGCTGTGGCTGGCCATGCTGCACGGGACCAACGGCGTACGCACCATCATCAACGACTACGCCGAAAAGGATTCAACCCGCCGCTGGCTGAAGACGGTCCTCTACTCGGCCACCGTCGTCATCATCGTCCTGGGCACCCTGGTGATCTTCACCTTCGATCCGTGCCCCGTGGTGGACGGCGTTCCCCTGCCTGGCGGATTCTGCCCTGCCTAGCACCGGCAGCATCCCGGGCCCGCGGGTACAACCGCGGGCCTTGTTTTGCGGAGCGGGCAACGCCCGCCCGTTGTTTTATTGCGAATTTTGAGAGAAAGAGCGTCTGGTATGCAGGTCCATAAGTACGACGTCGTCATCGTCGGTGCCGGTGGCGCTGGCATGCGCGCCGCGATCGAGTCCGGTCAACGCGCCCGCACAGCAGTACTGACCAAGCTCTACCCCACCCGCTCGCACACCGGTGCGGCGCAGGGTGGCATGTGTGCAGCCCTTGCCAACGTCGAGGAAGACAACTGGGAATGGCACACGTTCGACACCGTCAAGGGCGGCGACTACCTGGTTGACCAGGACGCGGCAGAGGTAATGGCCAAAGAGGCCATCGACGCCGTGCTGGACCTGGAGAAGATGGGCCTGCCGTTCAACCGCACGCCGGAAGGACGGATTGACCAGCGCCGGTTCGGCGGCCACACCCGCGACCACGGCAAGGCTCCCGTCCGCCGTGCATGCTACGCCGCTGACCGCACCGGCCACATGATCCTGCAGACCCTGTACCAAAACTGCGTCAAGCACAATGTCGAGTTCTACAACGAGTACTACGTGCTGGACCTGCTGACGGTGGAAGAGGATGCGGTCCGCGAGGACGGCACCCCGTACAAGCAGAAGCGCGTTGCCGGCGTGGTCTCCTACGACCTCGCGTCTGGCGAGCTCCACGTGTTCCAGGCCAAGTCGGTTGTGTTCGCCTCCGGCGGCGCCGGCAAGGTCTTCAAGACCACCTCCAACGCCCACACCCTCACCGGTGATGGCATGGGCATCGCGTTCCGCCGCGGCATCCCCTTGGAAGACATGGAGTTCTTCCAGTTCCACCCGACTGGCCTGGCCGGCCTGGGCATCCTCCTTTCCGAGGCGGCCCGCGGCGAAGGCGCCATCCTGCGCAACTCGGAGGGTGAGCGGTTCATGGAGCGCTACGCCCCCACCATCAAGGACCTGGCGCCCCGTGACATCGTGGCCCGCTCCATGGCGAACGAGGTCCGCGAAGGCCGCGGCTGCGGCCCGAACAAGGACTACGTCCTCCTGGACCTCACCCACCTGGAGCCCGCGCACATCGATGCCAAGCTCCCGGACATCACCGAGTTCGCCCGCACCTACCTCGGTGTTGAGCCCTACACGGAACCCGTCCCGGTGTTCCCGACCGCCCATTACGCCATGGGCGGCATCCCCACCAACATCACTACCGAAGTCCTCCAGGACAACGACACGGTGGTCCCCGGCCTGTACGCAGCCGGCGAGGTCGCGTGCGTCTCCGTCCACGGTTCCAACCGTTTGGGCACCAACTCACTGCTGGACATCAACGTGTTCGGCAAGCGCGCCGGTATCGCTGCGGCAGAGTACGCCAGGACGGCCGACTTCGTGGAGCTGCCGGAGAACCCCATCGCGTACACCACCGAACTGCTGGACATCGCCCGCAACGGCACCGGTGATGAAAAGGTGGCTGTGATCCGCAAGGAACTGCAGGACACCATGGACGCCAACATGCAGGTGTTCCGCACCGCAGAGACCCTGAACCAGGTGCTGCGCGATATCGCCTCCTTCGAGGAGCGCTACAAGCGCATCAACGTCCAGGACAAGGGCAAGCGCTTCAACCTTGACCTGCTCGAGGCCGTTGAACTGGGCTTCCTGCTGGAACTGGCCAAGGTGATGACCGTGGCAGCCCTGCACCGTGAGGAATCCCGCGGCGGACACTTCCGCGAAGACTTCCCGGAACGCAACGACGAGAAATTCATGAAGCACTCCATGGCGTACAAGGACGACCACGCCCCGGCGGACGGATCGGCGGAATCAATCGCCGGCATCCGCCTGGCCACCAAGCCGGTTGTCTTTACCCGCTACGAGCCGATGGTGAGGAAGTACTAAGATGACCGCTGAAACGGCTGAGCCAGCCTCAAAGATTGAACTGCCTGCCGGCGTCGGCGGGGGCGGCGAAATCCCCACGTTCGATGTCCACCTGCGCGTCCGCCGGTACAACCCGGAGGTTTCGGAAGAAGCCACCTGGGATGACTTCCACCTCACGATGTACGGCACGGACCGTGTCCTGGACGCCCTGCACAAGGTCAAGTGGGAAACTGACGGCAGCCTTTCGTTCCGCCGCTCCTGCGCCCACGGCGTCTGCGGCTCCGACGCCATGCGCATCAACGGCCGCAACCGCCTCGCCTGCAAGACGCTCCTGAAGGACCTGGACACTTCCAAGCCCATCACCGTGGAGCCCATCAAGGGTTTGCCGGTGGAGAAGGACCTCATCGTGGACATGGAGCCGTTCTTCCAGTCCTACCGCGAGGTTATGCCGTTCCTCATCAACAAGGGCCACGAGCCCACCCGGGAACGCCTTCAGTCCGCTGAGGACCGTGAGCGCTTCGATGACACCACGAAGTGCATCCTCTGCGCCGCCTGCACCTCGTCCTGCCCGGTGTTCTGGACGGACGGCCAGTACTTCGGTCCGGCAGCAATCGTCAACGCGCACCGTTTCATTTTTGATTCACGCGACGACGCAGGCGACATGCGCCTGGAGATCCTCAATGACAAGGAAGGCGTGTGGCGCTGCCGCACCACCTTCAACTGCTCCGAAGCATGCCCCCGTGGCATTCAGGTCACGCAGGCCATCCAAGAGGTCAAGCAGGCCATTCTCTCCCGCAAGATCTGACATAGGATTTAGCGGACGACGGCGCTGTCCCCCATGCAAGGGGGGACAGCGCCGTCGTTGTCTCACCAGTTAAGCATCGCCAGTTGCGCTATCAGATCCAGTCCCCAAAACTCCGGTTTGGGGACCACAACTGATGGGGCATCCGCAACGAAAGAAAGGGGACGCCGTGTCCCGCTCCGAAAAAGTCTCCTTTGCAGGTTCCACCGGCGAGCTGCTCTCCGGAATCATCGACATCCCGGAGGGCCCGATAAAGGGTTGGGGCGTCTTCTCGCACGGATTTACGCTCGGAAAGGACGCGCCCTCCGCCTCGCGGATGTGCAAGGCGCTGGCGGACAGCGGCGTGGGCATGCTCCGGTTCGACAACCTGGGCCTGGGCGGCTCCGCCGGTGAGTGGTCCGCGGGTTCCTTCAGCCACAAGGTGGCGGACACGGTGAAGGCGGCGGAGTTTATGCGCAGCGAGGGCAAACAGATTTCCCTGCTGGTGGGCCATTCCTTCGGCGGCGCCGCGGTGCTGGCTGCGGCGCGCGAGATTCCAGAGCTCGACGCCGTTGCTACCGTTGGGGCGCCCTTCTCGCCCAAGCACGTGGCGCATGTCTTCGACGCTGCGCTGGACAAAATCCTGAGCGAAGGCTCCGCTGAGGTGGACCTCGGCGGGAAACGGGTGGAGATTCGCAAGCATTTTGTTGAGGACCTCGAGAACGCCGACCTGACGGACTGCATCAAGCAACTGCACAAGCCGCTCATGGTGCTGCACTCCCCCACGGACAACACCGTGGGAATCGAGAATGCCAGCACCATCTTCCAGACGGCCCGGCATCCCCGGAACTTCGTGTCCCTCGAAGGCAGCGACCACCTCCTGACCGGAAAGGGCCAGGCGGCCCGGGCGGCCCGGATCATCGCTGCCTGGGCCGATCAGTACCTCGACGCCGGGAACCCTTCCTGACGCCGCCGGCCGCGGCTGCCGGCGGCGTTCCGCCTTTGCGGCTTCCGCTTACTTGCCGATGGCAGCTTTGCTTTCGCTGATCCACTGCTCCGCCGCTTTTTCGGGTGAAAGCCGTTTGAACAGGACATCAGTGTTGATGCGGGCAGTGATTTCCGAAACCGCCGTTGATCCGGTAGGCCCTATGTAGGTAGGGGCAAAGTCCATCTTGCCGATCTGGTCAATGTACTCGGCCTCCACCTTGCCCTGCGGGGTGAGCAGATCCTGGATCGAGGTGCGCATTTCGGAGTTGCTGGGCACACCGCGGTCGCTCTGGATGATCTTGGCGGCAGACTCGTTGTTCACCAGGAAGTCCACCAGCTTTGCCGCAGCTTCGGTGTGCTGGCTGCGTGCGGAGATGGTGTAGAACTGCGAGGACTGGAGCCAAATTCCGGGAGTGGGCGTCTCACCGGGGAGCTTAAGCAACTTCAAGTCAGCGCCGGAGGCCTTACTAAGCGCGGACAAGGAGTTGCTCCACGTAAGCATCATGCCCGCCTGGCCCATCCCCATCAGGGTCTGCTCAGTGCTGACATTGAGCTTCTCTACGGTCTCGGAAGCATTCGGCGCCGCCCCCGACTCGCTCAGTTTCAGCGAGTAGTCGAAGTAGTCCTGCACCGTTTCCTTGCCCAGGCCAAGCTGGCCGTCCTCGGTGTACAGCGACTCTCCCTGCTGGCGGGCGAAGGCATCCAGCGAATCGTGCGTGAGGACCGTTGCCGTGCCGTAGGTTCCTTTGGGGCTCTTGGCCGTCACGTCGGCAGCGGTTCTCGCGAAATCGTCCCAACTCCACGTGCTGTCATCGGGAAGCTCAACGCCGGCTGCCTTGAAGACGGCGGGGTTCACGACAATAGCGAGTGCATTGGCGCCGGTGGACACACCATATTGTGTGCCTTGGACCTGGCCGTTCTCGAGCGCTCCCTGGTCCATTTTTGACAAGTCCAGTGAGCCGCTGACCTTCGACAGATCCAACAATGCCCCGCGGTTGGCATATTCCGCCGGATACGCGCCTCCCATGGTGATGACGTCCGGGGCATCGTTGGCAGCCACCTGCGTGGCAAGCTTGTCAAAATAGCCGCTGATGTCGCCGTACTCCGGCTTCACCTTGATGTCGGGGTTGGCGGCCTCAAACTCCGCGATGGCTTTGTTGGTCAACTGGGCACGCCCCTCGTTGCCCCACCACGAGAATCGAATTTCAACAGGGCCGTCCTGGGCCTGGTTGGACGGGCTGGAACATGCGGCGGTGAGGCTCAGCAGCCCCACGGCTGAGAGCATCGCGACGGATTTGCGAAGGTTCCTGAGGACATTACGCGCCATTGGGTAAGCTTCTTTCCGTAGAAGAAAACGGTTTCCTGAAACGTATCAAGACCCTTATCGAGGGTCAAGAGCTCTCCAGCCAGCGGCTGCGGCGTTGGATTTCACAGAATGGACGGCATGGCACTGCGACTCAACGAGATACAAATCCGGGATCCCTTCGTCCTCACACTCCCCGATGCCGGGGAGTATCTTCTGTTCGGCAGCACAGACCGGAACATCTGGTCCGGGCCGGCTACCGGCTTCGACTGCTACCGGAGCACGGACTTGGTCCATTGGGAGGGGCCCCTTCCAAGCTTCCGGCCGCCACCGCACTTCTGGAGCCAGGAGCAGTACTGGGCGCCGGAAGTGCACTTATACCAAGGGCGGTACTTCATGTTTGCGACCTTCACGGCGCCAAGCCATTTCCGCGGAACACAGATACTTTCAGCCGACCTCCCGGAGGGGCCCTACGCGCCCTGGAGCGACGGCCCTGTCACCCCGTCGAACTGGCATTGCCTGGACGGGACGCTCCACGTGGACGGGGAAGGGGTGCCGTGGATGGTCTTTTGCCATGAATGGAAGCAGATCCACGACGGCGCGATCATGGCCCAGCGTCTGACGCCCGACCTCCGCACGGCAGTGGGAACTCCAACGTTGCTGTTCAACGCGTCGGAAGCCCCGTGGTCACACCCTCTGGACGTTCCCTCGACAAAGCACCTGGCCCACCCCGTCTATGTCACCGATGGCCCCTACGTGTTCAGGCTGAGCAGCGGCAAGCTGCTCATGCTGTGGTCAAGCTTCGGCGATCGCGGATACGCCATGGGAATTGCACGCAGTGCGTCCGGGACAGTACTTGGTCCCTGGACCCAGGAAGCCGAACCGCTCTGGAGCACGGATGGTGGACACGGCATGATCGCCCGCACCTTGGATGGTGGACTCTTCCTGACTCTGCACCAGCCGAACACCAGCCCCCACGAAAGGGCTTCTTTTTATGCCCTCCGGGAACTCGAGGACACAGTGGTTTTCGCATCGACACACGAATTGAGCGGCCCTGAACAGCCCAAGGCTTGACAGGGGCTTGAGCCGCCACAAGGATTGAACGCGTCCAGAAAACGCTTTCTTACGTCGCTTCCTTCAGGAGGGCGTGCCAGTGCACAGCCAAACCACCGCTGCTCCCCCGGTTCTCCCTTCCCCCGGCGCCGTCCCAGCCGCCACGATCAAGAGGGAAGAACTCGTCCGGCGCCACAATGTCCGCCAGCTGGCCTTTGACCCAAGAAGCCCCGTGTCCGTGGGCAACGGCGAGTTCGCCTTCACCATGGATCTGACCGGGCTTCAATCGCTGCCGGACGCTTACCCGGTGGGCTCGAGGGACGAACTGCCGTCCGGAACGCTTCTTGGCACGCAGGCGCAATGGGGGTGGCATTCGACCCTCCCGGCGCAACAGTATGACCTGGCCGACTCCACGGTCCTCTACAAGTCGCCGCGCGGGCCGGTGCCGTATGTGGACATGGTGGGCGACATTATCAACGACCGTGAAACCGATACCTCCCTTGGTGAAACATGGCTGCGTGCCAACCCGCACCGCCTGGATCTGGGACGCATCGGCTTCAGGCTGGTCGAGGCCGGAACAGCACGTGCGCTCACCGAAGCTGATATCACCGACACCGCACAAACGCTCGACCTGTGGACCGGGGTAGTAACCAGCCGCTTCACACTTGCCGGTCACCCGGTCACTGTCACCACGGCATGCCATCCCCACCGCGACGAGCTCGGCCTTCGCGTGGAGTCGCCCGCTCTCCGTGAGGGTTTGGTGATCGGCATCGATTTTCCCTACGGCTCGGAGGCGTGGCACGATGCGGCCGATTGGAATAGCCCGGACGCCCACACCACCTGTCTCGGCGAACCCACAGGGTCCGAACAGCATGCCGGGTCCACCTGCTGGACCGCCCGCCGCGAGTTGGACGACTCCCGCTACCAGGTGCTGATCACGGGACGCCTGCTCAAGGTGGAACAGACCGGGCAGCACCACCTCCGGATAACGCCCGACAACGGCGTCCCGGACCGGCCGGACGTCCTTGACTGCAGTATTGCTTTCATCTCGGCCGGCGACGGCGACTGCGTCCCGCGAGGCGACAGGGAGGTGACCCTGCCCGCAGCAAAGCCGGGCAGTGCCGCATCAGGCAGGGCCGACGTCGGCCTTTCACGTGGCAACAGCCTTGAGGCCGGCAGCAGCGTGGCCGCCGCCTCGGAGGCGTATTGGCCTCGGTTCTGGACCTCGGGCGGGGCAATCGAGCTCGATGCGATGGACGATCCGCGAGCCAAGGAACTGGAGCGCCGGATCGTTCTCTCGCAGTACCTGACCGCGGTCAACTGTTCGGGCTCCATGCCCCCGCAGGAAACGGGGCTCGTGTGCAATTCGTGGCGTGGCCGCTTCCACCTCGAAATGCACTGGTGGCACGCCGCACACTTTGCGCTCTGGAACCGCGTGGACCTCCTGCTGCCGTCGTTGCGGTGGTACTCCACAGTGTTGGAGACCTCGCGGGAGACCGCCAGGATGCAGGGTTTCGACGGCGTGCGCTGGCCGAAGCAGGTGGGCCCGGACGGGAGGGAAAGCCCCAGTCCCATCGGAACCTTCCTGATCTGGCAGCAGCCGCACCCCATCTACTTGGCCGAACTCGTATACCGCTCCAATCCCAGCCGGGCGGTGCTCGAGGAGTTCGCGGAGATCGTCTTCGAGTCGGCTGCATTTATGGCCAGCTTCGCGCATCCCACAGAGCGCGGATTTGAGCTGGGTCCACCCCTGATTCCGGCGCAGGAGAGTTATGGCTCCATCCGCGCGTCCGTCACCAATCCCACCTTCGAGTTGGCATATTGGCAGTGGGCCCTTCGGACTGCAGCCAGGTGGCGGGAACGGTTGGGGCTCGAACCTGTCGAATCCTGGCGGAGCGTGGCCGATGGCCTGGTAAAGCCACGCGTAACCGATGGTGTTTACGCCGCCATCGACGTGGAACCGTTCACCATCAGGACGGACCACCCCTCAATGCTCTGCGCCCTCGGCGTCGTGCCCAAAACAGACCTGATCGACGAGGACATCATGCGGGCAACACTCGCCGATGTCCTTGCCGGCTGGGACTGGGGCAGTACCTGGGGCTGGGACTACCCGGTCATGGCCATGACTGCAGCCCGCCTCGAGGACCCGGAGGCTGCTGTCAACGCGCTCCTGCTCGACGCCGGGAAGAACACGGTGCTGCCCAACGGACATAACCGCCAGACTGACTCCCTGCCGCTGTACCTGCCCGGTAACGGCGGGCTGCTCGCCGCCGCCGCACTGATGGCGGCGGGGTGGGACAACGGACCGGACCGGAATGCCCCGGGCTTCCCATCCGACTGGACCGTGAGGTGGGAAGGACTGGTGGCAGCACCGTAGCGTCCAGCGGGCGCGGGCTACCGCTGCCTGGGGCGGCCAATACCTCGACGCCGGCCGGTAGCCGAAGCTGCGCTGTCATTCTGGACCGGGGCCTTGCCCGGCTGGACAGGCACCTTGCCCGGCTGGACCTGGCGGGCTCCCCACATGCCCTTCTCGTGACCGGATGAATCGTGCTTAAGGTCTGCCTCGCGGACCGCTGCCCATCCTGCCGAGACGAGGTAGACCTGGCTGACCAGGTTGAACCAGATCAGCAGGCCGATGATGATGGCAAAGGGTGCCAGGATGGGGTTGCGGCCGGCCCCGGCCAGCAGCTCGGTGCTGAAGATCTGCAGGACTGTGGTGCCCACGGCCGCCAGGATGGTGCCTTCGAGCAGGGCCCGGCGGGACAGCTTCAAGCTGCCGGCCAGCCTGAACATGATGATTGCGGTCACCCAGCTCAGCACCAGTGGCACGGCAATCTTGATCGATGTGGTCAGCGGACCCGCGAGGGCGTCGTCGAGCCGCAGGAAGTCTGAAACCCACCCCGCGGCTGTGCCAAAGATCAGGGAGGCGCCGGCGCTGATGACCAGGGCTACTCCCAGCAGAAGCAGGGTGCCGGCGTCGCGCAGCTTCAAAAGGATGGGGTTCACCACCAGCGGGGGCAGCACCATAACGCCGCGCAGCCCGTCCCGAAGCCCGGCAATCCAACCCAGCGACGTGACGACCGTAACCACCGCGCCAACCAGCGCTGTCAGGCCGAGCCCGTCCGGGTTGAGCAGGTCCTGCGGATCGACGAGCCCTTCACCGCCGTTCAGCTTCAGGAGTCCGGGCGCGCTTTGGGCCACGCTGCCGATGATGGTGTCCAGGAGTGCCGGCTGTCCGCGCAGCACCAGCCCGGCGATTGAGAAGCCTGTAGTAAGCAGGCCGGTAATCGAGAAGAACATGTTGAAGCCGATGCCGGCGCTCATCAGCGGGCCGTGCTGGAGTGTGTAGTGCCGGAAGGCACGCATGGGACGGAAGGCATTCAGGCGGGCGAGGAGCCACTGGAACGTGGCCATCAGGGTGGTGAACGGGCCGCCGCCGGCCCTGCGCGCCTTGCCCAGCTCCATCCGCTTTTGGATGACGGCGAGCTTCAGGCGGGCCTGCTCAGTGGGAAGTGGCTGTTGTTCCGCTTGCTTCGGCTGCTGTGTCCGCGGCGGCGTCCGCGAGTCCGGAGCCGGCGTCGTTGTCAGTTTCGGTCCCAAAGTCCAGCTCTTCCCGTAGCTGCCAGATGCCGTCAGCATCGTGCTCGTAAAGTCCCATGCTAACCACGGGGAAGGTGGCCCTGTAGTTTTTCAGCACCGTTTCGGCTTCATCGAGGCTTTCGGGGGCCACATCGTGGGCGATGGTGACATGCGGGTGGTAAGCGAAGGGCAGCTCCCGCTGGAGGGGACCCTGCTGGAGCCTTTCGTGCAGGTCAACGCAGTCCGTGAAGCCGTCCTCCACGTTGATAAACACCACGGGGGAAACCGGACGGAACGTCCCGGTCCCGGCGATGGTGACCATAAACGGTCTTTGGCGGCGCGCCACTTCCCGCACGTGCTCCCTGGTGGCTTCCCAGTCCTGGGTCGGGGTGGTGGTCACCAGCGTGATGTGGGCCGGAACCACATCAGCGAGCGGGTCGCCGAACGAAGCCCGCCAGCGCTGCAACTCGTCAGCGACATCCGGCGGAAATCCCAGGATGACGCCCACGCTGACGTTTTCGGTACGGGGCGCAGCGGCATCATCGCTGCCGGTGGCCACCGCCGGGTCGCCTTGGGGGTTACCGGACATTCCCGCCACCTGAGTGGAGCGGGAGCCTTCCCTTGCGGTGACTTTGCTGGATGGCATGGCGCTAGCGGACTCCAGCGAGGGAGAAGGACGGCAGGAAGCCCATGCGCTCGTAAACCTGGCCGAGGGTTACCGACGCGATTTCGCGGGCACGCTCCGCACCCTGCGCCAGCAGCCGGTCCAGTTCCGCGGGGTCATTCATCAGCTCGTTGGTGCGGTCACGCAGCGGCGTGACGAACTCCACCACCACCTCCGCAAGGTCCACCTTCAGGTGGCCATACATCTTGCCCTGGTACTCGGCTTCGAGTTCTGCCACCGATTTTCCGGTCAGGGACGAGTAGATGGTCAGCAGGTTCGAAACGCCGGGCTTTTCCTCGGAGTCGAACCGGATTTCGGTGCCGGCATCGGTCACAGCGGACTTGATGCGCTTGGCCGCGATCTTGGGATCCTCCAGCAGCTGGATGGCCCCGTTGGGTGACTCGCCGGTCTTGGACATCTTGGCGCTCGGGTTCTGGAGATCGTAGATCTTGGCGCGTTCCTTGACGATGGTGGCCTCCGGAACGGTGAACGTGGGGCCGAACCTCGTGTTGAAGCGCTGGGCCAGGTTCCGCGTCAGCTCCAGGTGCTGGCGCTGGTCCTCCCCCACCGGCACAAGGTCGGTCTGGTACAGCAGGATGTCCGCGGCCATGAGCGTGGGGTAGGCGAAGAGCCCCAGGGTGGCGGCATCGGCGCCGGACTTCTGGGTCTTGTCCTTGAACTGGGTCATGCGGGAGGCCTCACCGAATCCGGTGATGCAGTTCAAGGCCCAGGCCAGCTGCGCGTGCTCCGGAACGTGGGATTGGACGAAGAAGATGCTCTTGTCCGGGTCGATGCCGGCGGCGATGTACTGGGCGGCCACGATGCGGGTGCGCCTGGCCAGCTCAGTGGGATCAAAGTCCACGGTGATGGCGTGCAGGTCCGGGATGAAGAAGACGGCGTCGTACTCCGCCTGCATGTCCACCCAGTTGCGGACGGCGCCGATGTAGTTGCCCAGATGCAGGGAGTCGGCGGTGGGCTTGGCGCCGGAGAGGATGCGCTTCTTGGTTGCCGGGGAAGTCTGGCTAGTCATTGGGGAGGAAACCTTCGGGGCTCAGAGCTGGTAGTCCACTACCAGCGGGGCATGGTCGGAGAAGCGGGTGTCCCACGAGGCCGCCCGGTCCACAACCGCCGAGATGGCGGCTGAAGCCAGTGCCGGGGTGGCCAGGTGGTAGTCGATGCGCCAGCCGGTGTCGTTATCGAACGCCTTCCCGCGCTGGGACCACCACGTATACGGTCCGTCAACCTCGCCGGACAGGTTGCGGTGGACATCCTGCCAGCCAATGTCCTCGCCGAAGAACCGGTCGAAGTAGGCACGTTCCTCCGGCAGGTGGCCGGCCTTCTTGACGTTGCCCTTCGAGTTCCGGATGTCCAGGGGCGTGTGGGCCACGTTGAGGTCGCCTACCACCAGGGCATGGTCGCTGTGCTTGGTCAGTTCCGGAAGTCGGGTGCTCATGGCATCCAGGAACCGGAACTTGTCGTCCTGCTTGGGCGTGCCCACCTCACCGGAGTGGACGTAGGCGCTTGCCACGGTGAGCTGAACAGGGTGTCCGGCTGCATCGGCAAACCGGAAATCAGCCTCCACCCAACGCCCGGCGGTGGCGAAGTAATCGTCGCCGATGCCGTTCCGGGTTGCCAGGGGTTCTTCGCGTGAAGCAATCGCGACGCCGGCGCGGCCCTTGGCTTCAGCCTCGGCGTGCAGGATGTGCCAGCCTTCGCCCAGCAGCTGCCGGACGATGGCGTCGGGGGCGCGGACTTCCTGCAGGCAGAGGATGTCCACTTCGCGCGGTTCAAGCCACGCCGCCATGCCGTTTTTGTAGGCAGCCCGAAGGCCGTTGACATTAACGGATGCGATGCGAAGGTGGTCCTTCTTCAATGCCGAGATCACCCGCTCCACTCTAGTCGATGATGGTTCCGGTGACCGGCTCTCCGCTGCCGCCGGAGGACTTGATCATGTCCCTGGCATTCGTGGCTGTGATCTCGATGGTTTCCAGTGCCCGGTTGATCGTGTCCTGGTTTGCTGCAGCACCCTTGGCGCGCTCCTCCTCCACCACGCGGATCTGCACCTGGACGATCTTGAAGGAGTGGTCCAGCTTGAGGTCCCGGACCTCGTCCGCCTGGCTGCGTTCTGCAACCACACGGGTGCCGCCCTGGTCTGCCGAGGAGTAGGGGCCGCGCCCCGCAGCCGTGGTGAAGGCATTCTGGGCTTCAGTCAGCTTGGCTCCCGCCTTCTTAGCTGCTTTCTGGATGCTGAAGACAACAAAGCACGCGAGCGCGAGCCAGAAGGCGGCGATGACGGCAACAACCCAGCCGACGACGTCGTTCTGGTTGGCCGCGAAGATGACGGCCACAACGAACGCGGTGACGAGGACCATCAGTCCCGGCCCGCTGATGCGGAACATGGAGAATCCGCCCCTGGCGGGTTTGGAGGATGACCTGGAGCTGCCCAAAGATTGCATGCACCCATTCTCTCAAACGCCGGAGCCTGCTCCCGCCGCCTTCCACCCCGGGCGAACACCCCCCTCGGCTCCCAACTAGGTAGCGCTAAGTGTCGTTTTGCCCCCTCAAAACGACACTTAGCGCTACTTAGTTGGGGGGCTACTTCAGGAAGAGCTGACGCAGCCGCACGGTGGTGAGCAGCATTCCCACCGCCGTCATCACCAGGTAGTAGCCGATGTGGATCGGGGTGGCCGTGGTGAAGGTGCCCACGCTGATCTGGCGCAGCAGTTCCACCCCGTGCCACAGCGGCATGGCCTGGATGAGCCACTGAATGGCCTGCGGGTACACGCTGAGCGGGTAGAACGTGGCGCTGAACAGGAACATGGGCAGCATGATGAAGTTAATCCAGTCCATCTGCTGGAAGGTCTTCAGGAAGCTGGTAATCCCCATCCCGATGCTGGCGAACCCGAAGGCGATCAGCACCGAAGCCGGTATCATCAGCAGCGCCCAGGGCGTGGTGATCAAACCCATAACACCCATCACTGCCGTGAACCCCATGGCGTAGAGCAGTCCGCGCAGGAGGGCGAGGAAGATCTCCCCCAAGGCAACGTCCAGCGGCCCGAGCGACGTGTACAGCATGCCCTGGTACAGCTTCGCGAAGTTCATTTTGAAAAACACGTTCCAGGTGGAGTCGTAAACAGCCCCGTTCATTGCGGAGACAGCCAGCAGTGCGGGGGCGATGTAGGCGGCGTAACTGATCTCCCCGCCACCCGGGCCCTGCACCGAACCCACAATCGCGCCGAGCCCCACTCCCATGGAGATCAGGAACAGGACCGGTTCGAAGAACCCGGAGAGCATAACCAGCCAGTTGGTGCTCTTCGTGGCGAGCAGCCCACGGGAAATCACGGCCCTGGCGTTGCGCGAATACAGCGGCCCGAAGCTCCTGTCGCGGGCAGCGTCGCTCGCGCTCGTCACGGGCAGCCCGGCGCTCATCGGCCCATCCTTGCGGCGAACTGTTTCCGGGTCAGGACCCAGCCCAGCACGGCCAGGCCCGCCAGCACCACAACATGCAGGACGGTCAGCAGCGGAGGTTCACGGTACCCGTAGCTGAAGACCCGGCCCAGCTCGGTACCGTGCCAGATGGGTGAGATCCACCCGATCCAGCGCACCGCCAGCGGGAGGCTGTCCAGGGGAAAAAACGTGCCGGAAAACAGGAACAACGGCATCACGATGAAGCGCATCACCAGCGCGAACTGGCCCTTGTCCTCGGTGATGGACGCGGAGTACGCCATCAGCGGCAGGCCAAAGGCGAGCCCCGCCAGCGTGGCCACCAAAATGGTCACCCAGCCCCAGCCGTCCGGCGCCGCACCAAAAAGTGCAACAGCCGCAAAATAGACGGCGGACTGCAGCAGGAAGCGCAGGGTCACCGCCATGATGTGGCCGGCCGCGATCTGCTGGGGCGTCAGCGGCGAGGCGTGGGGCCCGTAGTAGGTCCGGCGCCACTTGAAGCCGTCCATCACGGGGAAGGTGAATTCGTTCGCGGCGGTCATGACTGCCGCGGAGACCAGCAGCGCCGGCGCCACGAACGTCACGTAGCCCACTCCCCCGAAGGCTCCCGCGCCCTGCGAGTCAACCAGGGTAGCCAGGCCCACACCCATGGCAAACAGGTAGGCCACCGGGTGGCCCACGCTGTACATGATGATGGACCAGCTATACCCCTTCATCACCCGGAGCACCTGTTCCGCGTAGTAGAAGGCACCCCAGCGCCTCGCCTTGGCGGCCGCTATTTCCGGGCTGTGCGCCCGCGCAGGCGCCACGTCCGTCGTCCCAGCCAGGCCCGCGTC
Source organism: Arthrobacter sp. Alg241-R88 (assembly GCF_900537115.1). Lineage (GTDB taxonomy): Bacteria > Actinomycetota > Actinomycetes > Actinomycetales > Micrococcaceae > Arthrobacter. Next base: position 69,245 of record NZ_UNRG01000003.1, on the reverse strand, counting down.
CGGGCTCAACCCCGCTTTCTCACTCAACGAGGCTCCTGCCGGTCAGCCGGAGGAACACATCTTCCAGGGAGGACCTCCGTACCAGCGACGTGAGCGGCCGCAGGCCGCGGGACGCTACCTGCTCAAGGGCCGCCTCGCCGTCGTGCGCGTAAATCAGCACCCGGTCCGGCAGGACCTCCAGGCGCTCCCCGATGCCGTCCAGTTCCGCGGCGATGGTTGTGTTCCGTTCGGAGCCGAAGCGCAGCTCAACCACCTCCCGCGTGGAATGCTCGCGGATCAGTTGCGCCGGGGACCCCTCGGCCATGATCCGGCCCTTGTCCACCACGATGAGCCGGTCGCACAACTGCTCGGCCTCGTCCATGTAGTGCGTCGTCAGGATCAGCGTGACGCCCTGCTCCTTGAGCCGGAAGAGGCGGTCCCAGAGGATGTGCCGCGCCTGCGGGTCCAGCCCGGTGGTGGGTTCGTCCAGCAGCAGGATCCGCGGTTCGTTGATCAGCGAACGGGCGATGGTCAACCGCCGTTTCATGCCGCCGGACAGCGCGTCCACCTTGGACTTTGCCTTGTCCGTCAGCTGGGCGAACTCCAGCAGTTCGTCAGCCTTTGGCTTCAGGTAGCTCATGGGCAGGCCGAAGTACCGGCCGTACACAAGGAGGTTGTCGCGGACCCGCAGTTCCTCGTCCAGGTTGTCCTGCTGCGGCACCACCCCAAGGTGCGCCCGCACCTCCGGCCCGTGCGAGTCCGGGTCCAGGCCCATGATGTGCAGGTCTCCGGAGGTGCGGCGGGTGACTCCGCCGATCATTTTCATGGTGGTGGACTTGCCGGCACCGTTGGGCCCGAGCAGCCCGAAGGATTCTCCGGCGGGGACGCTGAAGGTGATGCCGTCCACGGCGGTAACGTCGCCGTAGGTCTTGGTCAAGTTTTCTGCCGTGATGACGATCCGGCGGGGTTCTGTGTGGGGCTCTTCGGCGGGCTGGACGGCGCCGGCAGCGGCGCCGGAGGACACGGTGGCTTTGTTATGCACCCTCCGCAGACTAGTAGAGCTGACCGGCAGGTGGAAGGGGACTTTCAGTTCAGTGCTTAAAGTCCGACGGCGGCCCGCCCCTCGTGTGCAAGGGGCGGGCCGCCGTCGGACCTGAAGAAAGAAACTACCGAGCGATTCCCGCCTGGCGTTCAGCGGCTTCGACAACATTGGTCATCAGCAGCGCCACGGTCATGGGACCCACACCCCCTGGGTTCGGGGAGATCCAGCCGGCTACCTCGGCAGCGGCCGGTTCAATGTCACCGTGGACCTTGCTCTTGCCCGTCTCGGGGTCGGTCTCGCGGGTGACGCCGACGTCGAGCAGGGCAGCGCCCGGCTTCACATCCGCAGCCTTGACGATGTGCTTGGCACCCGCCGCACCCACAATGACGTCCGCCTGCCGCAACAGGTCCGAAAGGTTCTCTGTGCCGGTGTGCGTCAGGGTCACGGTGGCGTTCACGGCCCGCCGGGTGAGCAGCAGCCCGATGGAGCGGCCGATCGTCACGCCGCGGCCCACCACCACAACATGCTTGCCGGCCAGGCTGTAACCGTTGCGCTCCAGGAGCTCGATGACGCCGCGGGGCGTGCACGGCAGCGGTGAGGTGATCTCGCCGCTGACGTTGAGCACCAGCCGGCCAAGGTTGGTGGGGTGCAGGCCGTCAGCATCCTTGGCGGGGTTGATGCGCTCAAGGATGGCATCGGTGTCCAGGTGCTTGGGCAGGGGCAGCTGCACGATGTAGCCGTGGCAGGCGGGGTCCGCATTGAGTTCGTCAATGAGGGCCTCCACCTGGGCCTGGGTGGCATCCGCCGGGAGCTCGCGCTGGATCGAGTTCATCCCGATTTCCACCGACTGCTTGTGCTTCATGGACACATAGAGCTGCGAGGCAGGATCCGCGCCGACCAGCACGGTGGCAATGCCGGGAGTGACGCCCTGGGATTTCAGTGCCGCGACCCGCTCGGTGAGCTCGGACTTGATGGCCGCAGCGGCCGCCCTGCCGTCGAGGATCTTCGCGGTCTGCTTGGTTTCAGTCATGGATCACCACTGCTCGTGCTGCGGGTACAGCGGGAAGTCGGCGGCGAGCTTGTCCACGCGGGCCTGCAGGGCCTCGACGTCGGCGCTGTTGCCGGCCTTCAGCGCGGTGGCGATGATCTCTGCCACCTCGGTGAACTCCGCGGCACCGAAGCCGCGGGTGGCCAGGGCCGGGGTGCCGATGCGCAGGCCGGAGGTGACCATCGGCGGGCGGGGGTCGAACGGAACAGCGTTGCGGTTGACCGTGATGCCCACGGAGTGCAGGAGGTCTTCGGCCTGCTGGCCGTCCAGCTGGGAGTTGCGCAGGTCAACGAGGACCAGGTGCACGTCGGTGCCGCCGGTGAGGACGGAGACGCCGGCTTCGGCGACGTCGGCCTGGTTGAGGCGGTCGGCGATGATCTTCGCGCCTTCGAGGACGCGCTCCTGGCGCTCCTTGAATTCCTCGGTGCCGGCGATCTTGAAGGCCACGGCCTTGGCTGCGATGACGTGCATCAGCGGCCCGCCCTGCTGGCCCGGGAAGACGTTGGAGTTCAGCTTCTTGGCCCACTCCTGCTTCGCCAGGATTACACCCGAGCGCGGACCGGCGAGGGTCTTGTGCACGGTGGAAGTGACGACGTCGGAGTACGGCACCGGGCTCGGGTGCAGTCCTGCGGCAACCAGGCCGGCGAAGTGCGCCATGTCGGTCCAGAGCAGCGCGCCGACCTCATCGGCGATGGAGCGGAAGGCAGCGAAGTCCAGGTGGCGGGGGTAGGCGGACCAGCCGGCGATGATCACCTGGGGCTTCTCGGCGATGGCCTGCTCGCGGAGCTTGTCCATGTCCACGCGGAAGTTGTCTTCCTCCACCTGGTAGGCAGCCACGTTGTAGAGCTTGCCGGAGAAGTTCAGCTTCATGCCATGGGTCAGGTGGCCGCCGTGGGCCAGGGACAGGCCGAGGATCTTGTCGCCGGGAGTGATCATCGCGGACAGCGCGGCTGCGTTGGCCTGGGCACCGGAGTGCGGCTGGACGTTGGCGTACTCGGCGCCGAAGAGGGCCTTGACTCGGTCGATGGCCAGCTGCTCTGCGACGTCAACGTATTCGCAGCCGCCGTAGTAGCGGCGGCCCGGGTAGCCCTCGGCGTACTTGTTGGTCAGGACGGAGCCCTGGGCTTCCATCACGGCGCGGGGGGCGAAGTTTTCGGAGGCAATCATCTCCAGGGTGCCGCGCTGGCGGCCGAGTTCCTGGTCCAGGACTGCTGCGATTTCGGGGTCGAGCTCAGCCAGCGGCTGATTGCTGACGGCGGTGGTTGAGGTGGCTGTAGTAGTCACGAAGAACTCCTGGCTAGGGATACGGGCACTGCTTAGGTCAGGCTACCGGCTGGCGCACTTTCACACACTTGATGACAGGGCGTGAAAGCGCAGGATGATGGCGCTGCAGTACTGACGCAGGGGCAGCCCCAATTCCGGCAAGACATGACCCTCGGCCCAGGCGTACGATCCGTGGTCTTCGTGATTGCCGCTCCCTGGTGGTTAGCCACCCAACGCCAGTTGCGACGCTCCCAGCCTACCAAATCCGCAGCGCCCTGCGCGGGTAGGCTTGTAGGCGTGAGTGAAGAGCAGCTGAACCAAGCGTACGTAGTAACCCTGTCCTGCCCGGACCGCCCGGGAATCGTTCATGCGGTGGCCGGCGCCCTGCTGGTGGCGGGATGCAATATTACGGATTCGCAGCAGTACGGCAGCCCGGCCACCGGCAACTTCTTTATGCGGGTAGAGGTGACGACGCCGGCCGCTGCGTCGGAGCTTCGGGCAGCTTTGGAGCCCGTGACGGAGGCCTTCGGCATGCAGTGGAGCCTCAACGGCGTGGGGCAGAAGGTACGGACCCTGGTGATGGCCAGCACCTCCGCCCACTGCCTTAACGACCTGCTGTTCCAGCAGCGGTCCGGAACCCTGCCCATCGAGATCCCCGCCATTGTGTCCAACCACCAGGACCTCGCGGGGCTGGCCGAGTTCTACGGAATTCCGTTCCACCACATCCCCGTCACGAAGGACACCAAGGCGCAGGCGGAAGACAAGCTGCGCGCCATCATGGCCGAGCACGATATCGAACTGACGGTCCTGGCCCGCTACATGCAGATCCTTTCGGACGAGCTCTGCACCGAGCTCACCGGCAAGGCCATCAACATCCACCACTCGTTCCTGCCGTCCTTCAAGGGCGCCAGGCCGTACCACCAGGCCCATGCGCGCGGTGTAAAGCTGATCGGTGCCACTGCCCATTACGTGACGGCGGCTTTGGATGAGGGCCCCATCATCGAGCAGGAAGTCATCCGGGTGGACCATGCCCGGACGCCGGAGCAGTTCGTCCAGATGGGCCGGGACGTGGAAGGCCGCACCCTGGTCCAGGCGGTGCAGTGGCACGCGGAGCACCGGGTCCTGCTGGACGGCAACAGGACTGTCGTCTTTAACTGACCGTGGTCAACTGAGCGGGCTGAGCCTCGGGGAGGCGCGATGGAAGCGGGGGCGGAGGACGGCGAGCGCCGCCTTGCCGATTTCTACAACCGGCGGGCCGCTTCCGGCGCCGACCATCCGCCGTCGCGCCACCGGGTGGAGCAGCGCCGCCGCTTCATCGCCCTGCTGAAGTCCGAAGGGCGGCACGCCGTCCTGGAGATTGGAGCCGGAACCGGTTTGGACGGGTTGCAGTTCGTGCAGGCGGGCATCCATTACACGGGCGTGGATCTCGCGGAGGGGCAGGTCCGGCATGCCCGGGCCAGGGGTCTGGATGTATCGGTTGCGAGCGCCCGGAGCCTGCCGTTCCCGGACGGCTCGTTTCCGGCAATGTGGTGCATGAGTACTTTGCTGCACATTCCCGCCAGGGACCTGGACGCGGTCCTGGCAGAGCTGGTGCGGGTGTGCGCGCCGGGCGCGCTGATCGCCGTCGGCCTATGGTCCGGAAACGATGAAGAGGAACTGAACCCGGAGGACGACGTCGTGCCCCGCTTTTTCTGCAGGCGCACCGACGCAACGGTCCGGGAAGTCTTTGGGCGCCACGGAACCATCGAAGACTTTGCCACCTGGCCCGAGGGTACCGGCACCGAGTCCGGACCCGGCGGCGGCTACTGGACGCAGCACTACCAGTTCCTGGTCCTCCGCACCCCGCGCCCAAGTAAGTAGCACTAACTGTCGTTTTGAGCCTCCAAAACGACACTTAGCGCTACCTAGTTGGGCCCGCGGCGGATGTCCTAGGCTTGGCCCATGGCTCCTCTTTACCCCTTCGCCGGGAACACCCCGGCCGTCCATGAATCCGCGTTTGTTGCACCCACGGCCTCGATCATCGGCAGCGCCACCCTGGCCCAGGACTCCAGCGCCTTCTACGGTGTCTCCGTCCGCGCCGACACCGCCGCCATCTCAGTGGGCGCGGGCAGCAACCTGCAGGACAACGTGGTGCTGCACGCGGACCCCGGCTTTCCCTGCACGGTGGGCGAACGGGTCAGCGTGGGGCACGCCGCCGTCGTGCACGGCTGCACTGTGGAGGACGACTGCCTGATTGGTATGGGCGCCACCATCCTTAACGGGGCGGTGATCGGCGCCGGCTCGCTCGTGGCTGCCGGCGCCGTTGTCCTGGAGGGTACCGTCGTCCCGCCGCGATCACTGGTGGCAGGCGTCCCGGGCAAGGTCCGCCGCGAACTTACCGATGAGGAGTACGACGGCGTCCGGGCCAACGCCGCCCGCTACATCGAACTGGCCCGGGCGCACCGGGAATTACACGGCTAGTCCAGGCTTATCGGGCCGATCTCGTCCAGGAGGTCACCCGGTCCGGGGTTGCCCGGGGCTGAGGAGCCGCCCAGGTGTTTGACCACGCCCCACACCGCGTTCAGTCCGGTGGTGACGGCGCCTTCTGCCCAGCCGGCGGTGAATGAGACGTCGTCACCGGCCAGGAAGATGCCGCGCTGCGATTCAGGCAGGGCATCCTGCTTGAAGTGGGTGAACAGCCGCTGCTGGTAGCGGTAGTGCCCCGGCAGGTTCGCCTTGAAGGCCCCCATGAAGTTGGGATCGGCCTCCCAGGACACGGTAATGGGCTGGCCCACGATGTGCCCGGCGATGTCAACCCCGGGGTAGATCTGCTCGAGCGAATGCAGCATCAGTTCCACGCGCTCGTCCGCGTCCAGCGCCAGCCATTTCAGTGCGTCGTCGTTCCAGGTGTAGGAGAGCAGGATGACGGCGGGCTGGTCCGGCCCGTTGTCCAGCAGGTACGTGGCGCGGTTGAGCCGGTCCGTGAGCGTCATCGAGAGGACCTCGTTGCCCGTGTCCGGATCAATGTCCTTCCAGAAGGGCCGGTCCACCATCACAAACGTCTTGGAGGACTGCATGTAGTGCGAGCGCTCGATGGCCGTCCACAGTTCGGCCGGGAACAGCGCTTCCTCGGTGTGGATCCGCGTGGACAGCAGCCAGGACTGGCAGGTGGTGACCACGGCGGGGTAGCTGGCTTCGCGCCCCCAGCGCTCGCGGATGCGCAGGTTTCCGTCCGGATCGCGGCTGATCCTGCCCACTGCCCCCCGCGGCGAACCGGCGTGCAGTGACGACAGTGAGGTTCCTTCCGGCCAGTGCGCCATGCCCGACGGCGCGTGCTGCCAGAGTGCCTCGGGCAGCCGCTGGGCTCCCCCGCTGATGAGCCGGTGCTGGTCATCAGCATCGGTGTAGACCACGCGGAGGATCTCCAGGATGGAGTTGGGGAAGTCGGTGTCCCAGCCGCCGGTGCCGAAGCCCACCTGCCCGAAGGCTTCCCGGTGGGCGAACCCGGCCTTCTTGAACGACTCGCTGGCCGCGATGAAGCCGTAGAAGGTCTGCTCGTCCATCAGTGGCAGCAGTTCGTTCCACAGCTCCTTGATCCGGCCGGTGTCCCGGGATCGGATTGCGGCCTGCATCTCAACGAACTTGGCGCCGTCGTTAACGGCTGCCTTCCACGCGTCCGCCACTTCGCGGAAGAACGGCGGAAGGTCGCCTGGTTTTTCCGCGTAGTGTTTCTGGCCGGCCAGCTCGATCACGGTACTGGAGGTGGCCGGGGACAGCGGGTTGGGGAATTCCTGGGTTTCCAGGCCCAGCAGGTCCACGTAGTGGTAGAAGGCCTTGCCGGATTCCGGGAAGCGCATCCCACCGAGGTCGGCCACCACGCCGGGCGCCGCGGGGAACGAGGCGGTGCGCAGGCGGCCGCCGATCCGGTCGGCCTCGTAAACCACGGGCCGCAGTCCCAGCTTCATCAGCTCATAGGCGGTGACCAGGCCGGAAAGGCCTGCTCCGATGACGGCAACTTCGGTCCCCAGCAGTTCGTGCGGCACAGTTCCGAGGCCGTCCGCGTGGGCGAGGTAGTGGTCGTAGCTGAACGGGAAGTCCGGGTTCAGCATGGTGATGGGATCCGTTGCGGCGCCGCCGGGAGCCGGCGCTGCAGCGGAGGTGGCCGAGGTGCTGGACGGGTCTGAGGCCGGCAGTTCGGTGGCGATGGTCATGGAAGTTCTGCCTTCGTCGGTTAGGGGGTGTGCTGGGGTGAGAGTTGTGGTCCGGACAGCTCGCGGTATTCCTCGTTGCTGAGGGCGGCCACCCGTGAGTTCCGGCGTCCGTAGCCGAAGTAGGCGGCCACGCCCACGAGCATCCAGAGGGCGAAGACCACCCAGGTGTCAGCCCCGAGGTTGGCCATGAGGTAGGCGCACATTGCCGCGCCGAGGATGGGCGTGAGCGGGAAGAGGGGCACGCGGAAGGTCCGCTCCAGCTCCGGCCGGGTGCGGCGGAGGTAGATGACGGCCAGGTTCACCAAGGCGAACGCAAACAGGGTGCCGATGCTGGTGGCGTCGGCGAGCGCACCCAACGGAACCAGCCCTGCAGTCAGCGCGACGGCGGCCCCTACCAGGAGCGTCCCGGCCACGGGGGTGCCGGTACGGCGGGAAACGCGGCCGAAGACCTTGGGAATGAGTCCGTCACGGGACATCGACAGCAGGATCCGGGTCTGGCCGTAAAGAACCGTCAGGACGATGCTGGCGATGGCCAGGACTGCGCCCACGGCGAAGACAAGGGCGATCCAGGGCTGGCCGGTGGTTTCCTCAAGGATTTTGACCAGGGCAGCCTCGGTTCCGTCGAACCAGCCCCACGGCCGGGCGCCGATGGCAGCGACGGCCACCAGGACGTAGATGGTGGTGACAATCAGCATGGACAACATGATGGCCTTGGGCAGGTCACGCTTGGGGTTCCGGGCTTCCTCACCTGCCGTGGAGGCTGCATCAAAGCCGATGTAGGAAAAGAAGACGCGGGAGGCGGCGGCCGAGACGCCTGCGGCGCCCATGGGCAGCAGGGGTTCAAAGTTGCCCGCGTTAAAGGCGGTGAAGGCCACCGCGCAGAAGAACAGCAGGATGCCCACCTTCACCACCACGATGGAGGTATTGATCCAGGCGCTCTCCTTGGCACCGCGCACCAGCAGGATGGTTGCAAGCACCACGATGACCATGGCCGGGACATTGACCACACCGCCGTCGCCCGGCGGTTGGGACACTGCATCGGGGAGGACGGATCCGAAAACGGCAAGCGTTTCATTGACGTATTGTCCGGCACCCACGGCCACTGCGGCCACGGATACTGCGTACTCCAGCACCAGGCACCAGCCGCAGATCCAGGCCATCCCCTCGCCCATGGTGGCGTATGTGTAGGAATAGCTGGAGCCGGCGACGGGCACCAGTCCGGCCATCTCCGCGTAGGACACCGCGGACAGCAGCGCTGCCAGGCCGGCGATCGCGAACGAAATCCAGATGGCGGGCCCGGCGAGCGGAACGGATTCACCCAGGATCACCAGGATGCCTGTGCCGAGGGTTGCCCCTACGGAGATCATGGTCAGCTGCAGGACACCGAAACTGCGGACCAGGCGGGGACCACCGTTGTTGGTTTCTGCTTCGTTGACCATCTGGGAGATGGGTTTGCGGCGCAGCAGCTGGGCGCCCAGGGCGGGACGGGCCGTTGTTCCGGTCGCGCCGTCCGGGGCCTGGCCGGAGAGTGTAGGCACAGTCATCGTTGACGTCCGTTCGTGTCGTTGGCTGGTTGAACTGGTTTTCCCCTGACCAACAGTAGGCGTGTGAGCCGCATCTCAAGGAGGTGCAAAGTGACCTATAGTGTTCACCCATGAGACGTAATGCACCAGCTATCGACAGCCCCGACCAGCTGGACGCGGTCACGCTGGGACAGTTCCTCGCGGCACTGCCCGCGGAAGTAAGGATGGTGCACGACGCCGGGAATGGCCAGGTGCCCCTGCGCTGGGTGGAGCCGAGCGAGCTGGAAGACCCCACCCCCTATCTGCTGGACGGGGAGTTTGTCCTTACCGCCGGCCTGCCGTTCCGTGACGGCGGCTACGATGACGCCGGCACGGACGGAAGCCACAGCGTCCCCCGGGTTCAGGAGTATGTCCGCCGGCTGGTTGATGCAGGAGTGGCGGCCCTGGGCTTTGGCCTGCAGCCTTATTACGACGCCGTTCCGAACCACGTGGTTGCCGCCTGCCGGCAGTACGGGCTCACTTTGGTGGAGGTGGCGGCCAGCGTGCCGTTTGCCGCCCTGGGCCTGGAATTCTCCAAGCTGCTTGAGTCCGGCAATGCTCAGGTGTTCCGGCAGCTGGCGGAAACCAACCGCCACCTCATGCGCGCAGTGCTTTCGGCCCGGCCGGAACACGAGCTGCTGGCGGCGCTGATCCAGCGCGTTCCGGTGTGGGCCGTCCTCTTTGGCGCCGACGGCCGCGTCCGCGCCCGAGGGGGCGCCGCCGTCGACACCGCCCAGCTTCAGCCCCTCCTCAAGAAACTCCTCACCGGGAGCGGGCCCCGCGTGGAAACGGAAACTTTCGACGCCCCGGGCCCGGCGCTGGTGTTCGGCCACCCGCTCCGCAGCACCAAGGACGCGACCCTGGGCAGCTTGGTGCTGGGCGCGGACAAGGCACTGACCCCCGCCCAGAACAGTGTGGTCTCATCAGTTGTGGGGCTTCTTGAACTCCTGGTCCGCCAACGCACCAGCGGGTCCCTGGCACCCAGCCAGCTGGCCACCGCCCTGCTCCTGCACCCCGAGAGCCTGGCCGCCGGCAACACCCGGCAGCTGAACGTGCTGAAGGACCTGCTGGCGCAAAGCGTCGCGGGAACGCGGTCCGGCCCGGTCCGGGTGGTCCAGGGCCTCCGGGGGGCAGGTGCCCCCGCCGCCGAGGACGGGCCGGTGCGGGAGCTGCTGCAGTGGCGCCGGATTTTCGACAGCAAAATGGTGGAACTGACCGATTACGGATTCGCCGCAGTCACCAGGCTGAAGGTGGATGACCAGTTGATGGCAGAGGTGGAGCAGCTGGGCTGGCGCCTGGTGGTGGGTGAGCCGACTGAGCTGTCCGGCCTGCCGGAAACCTACCGGCGGGCCACCTCGCTTCGGCCCCGCGTGCTGGCTACGGGGAAAAGCGCGCGGGTGGAAGAGGTGACCTGGTCCGTGACCGGCCTGCTGGGCAGTGAGGCCGGGACCATCCTTGCGGGAAAGCTCCTGGCACCCGTCCTGGAACTGGAGCCCGAACGCCGTGATGTCCAGCTCCGCGTCCTACGGTCCTGGTTGGCCGCGAACGGAAGCTGGGACGCCACGGCCAAGGATTTGGGCCTGCACCGGAACAGCGTGCGGCGGCAGGTCAATGCCATCGCGGAACTGTTGGAGCTGGACCTGGGCCAGGCCCAGTCCCGGGCGGAGCTTTGGATTGCGCTGCAGTATGCGGACGGCCTGGTAGCAGAAAACCCTTAGCCGCCCCAGGAGCGGTAGAGATCAGGCCGGCGTTCGTTGAGGTACGGCACGTCGCCGCGCGCCCTGGTTGCCGCGCCTTCGTCCAGTTCCGCGAAAAGGAGCTGCGGTTCCTCGCCGGCCGCGGCCAGCAACCTGCCGTCCGGCCCGGCGATGACGCTGCCGCCGAGGAACCTGCAGCCCTCCTCCACGCCCGAGTGGTTGGCGTAGGCAATGGACAGCTGGCTTTCCAGCGCCCGCGCCCGCAGCAACACCTGCGGGACGTCGTCATACCCGTGCGCGAGCGCAGTTGGCACCAGGAGCAGTTCGGCTCCGGCCACGGCGGCAGCCCGGACTGCTTCGGGGAATTCGACGTCGTAGCAAATCACCATGGAGGTGCGGATGCCATTGAAATCCACGACGGCGGGAGGCTGGGCCGCCGGGCTGAAGGCAGCACGTTCGTCGGCGCCAAAAAGGTGCACCTTTGCGTAGCTGAGCAAAGTATTGCCGCCGGCGTCAAGAAGCGTCGCACTGATGTGCCACTCCCCTTGACCGGTGAGCTGGGGAAGGCTATACACCAGGCCGATGTTGTGGCGGCGTGCGATGGTGGCAAGCTTCGCGTGCAGCCCGGGCAGGGAGTCGGGATCCAGCTCTGCGCGGACCCGGCGGGGTGCGTAACCCACGGGAAACAGTTCTGGCGTCACCAGGACTGCAGCGCCGGCAGCAGCAGCGGCCTCTGCCGCCGCGTCAATGGCGGCACAGTTGGCATCCACATCCATCACAACGGCGTTCGCCTGCAGGAGTGCCAGCAACACAGCGGCCACCTTCCATCGTCGGAACCGGCCCTCGAAGGAAGGCCTTAGTTCAGACTAGCGACGGCCCGTGCTGGCCACATGGGGTCTTTTGCACCTCCCTCCCCGCCCAAGCGGGCAGATTATCCTGTTCGCTTCCAGGTGTTTTGCAGGCACCCTTGCGTTAACTTCTTGACTACAAGAGTTCGAATGAGGCAATCTTCTAAGCATGCCCGCAACTTCGCGCTCAACGAGGAGCAAACCTAAAAATCCCGGCTCGCAATCCGCGCTCAGGCAACTGAACCAGCAACGGATCATCGAGTCGCTGATGGGCGGGCCCTCCACGCAGGCAGAACTGGCGCGGCAGACCGGTCTCTCCACCGCAACGGTCTCCAACATCGTGAAGATCATGCTTGATTCAGGCCTGGCATCCACAGAGCCGATCACCAGTTCCGGCCGGCGGGCGCTCAACGTCAGGCTCAACAGCAATGGCGCAGTGGCAGTCGGGATTGACTTTGGCCGCCGGCATCTTCGGGTGGTCCTGGCCTCGCTGAGCTATCACGTCATTGCCGAGGAATCCGTCACGCTGCCGCTGGGCCACCAGGCCGAGGAGGGGATCCAGGCGGCAGTGGTCCTGCTCGAGAAACTCCTGGACGAAAACGGAATTGCTCGCACCGCAGTGGTGGGCGCCGGCGTCGGAATCCCAGGACCGATTGACCGGCGCACCGGCACTGTGGCCCAAGGGGCCATCCTCCCCGAATGGGTGGGCATCAGCATCCTCCAGCACATGGAGGAAAGGCTCAAAATCCCCGTCTTCGTTGACAATGACGCCAACCTCGGCGCCTGGTCCGAGGTGACATGGGGGCAGCACACCGGCGTCAGCAACCTGCTGTTCCTCAAGATCGGATCCGGCATTGGTGCGGGCCTGATCCTCAATGGGGCACCCTATTACGGCAACGTGGGGATCACGGGCGAAATAGGCCATGCCACCATCCATGAACAGGGACTCGTGTGCCGCTGCGGCAACCGCGGCTGCCTGGAGACGATCGCTTCAACCACCACCATGATCGAGCTCCTCAGCCGTGGTGAGGACCGTCCGCTCACCCCTGCGGACATCGTACGCAAGGCCCTGGCCCGCGACTCGGCAACCCTTCGGGTGCTCGACGATGCGGGGCTCGCCGTCGGCCGCGCGCTCGGCAACGTCGCCAACCTGATCAACCCTGAAGTGATCGTCGTCGGGGGACCCTTGGCGGGCCTCGGCAACCTCCTCCTGGACCCCATCAAGAGGGGCCTGGTCAGGCATGCCGTTCCTGTCATCGGGGAGACAACGGAATTGGCGATGTCCTCCCTTGGCGACCGCGCGGAGGCGCTCGGAGCGGCCGCGCTGGTGTTCCAACACGCCGGGATCCGGAAGACCTAGACCGTTTCGTTACCTGCCATATGCGTTAAAGACTTGACGACAACCGGCGTGATCCAGTTTACTTTTTCATCAGACGGCCCTGCGCTTTGCCGGCCGGACAAAGAAGTCATTGCATTGGAGGGTTAGGGCAACATGACGTCCCAGACCACGCAAAACGAGCCGATCATCCTCGAGATGCGGTCCATTACCAAGGAATTCCCCGGCGTTAAAGCGTTGGATAACGTGAGCCTGCGGGTGAAGGCCGGTGAGATCCACGCCATCTGCGGCGAGAACGGTGCCGGCAAGTCCACCCTGATGAAGGTTCTCTCGGGCGTTTACCCCTATGGGAGCTACGACGGTGACATCGTCTACCAGGGACAGGTCCAGCAGTTCAAGGATATCCGGGCCAGCGAACACGCCGGCATTGTGATCATCCACCAGGAACTCGCGCTGATCCCGGAGCTCTCCATCATGGAGAACATCTTCCTGGGCAATGAGCCCACCAAGCGCGGCGTCATCGACTGGGCTGAAGCCCGGCTGCGTTCCCTGGACCTGCTGGCCCGCGTGGGCCTGCGCGAGGACCCGGATACGCCGATCAAGGAAATCGGCGTCGGCAAGCAGCAGCTCGTGGAGATTGCCAAGGCCCTGAACAAGTCCGTGAAGATCCTCATTTTGGACGAGCCCACGGCGGCACTGAACGAGTCAGATTCGCAGCACCTGCTGGACCTGATGCTCGGCCTGAAGGCCAAGGGCATTACGAGCATCATCATTTCGCACAAGCTCAATGAGATTGAACAGATTGCCGATTCCATCACCATCATCCGTGACGGCAAATCCATCGAGACGCTGAACGTAAAGGCCGACGGCGTGGACGAGGACCGCATCATCAAAGGCATGGTGGGCCGGACATTGGAATCCCGCTTCCCGGACCACACGCCGAAAATCGGCGAAGTGTTCTTCGAGGTCAAGGACTGGAACGTGGCCCACCCCAACGTCCAGGACCGGCTGGTATGCAAGAACTCCAGCTTCTTCGTCCGCCGGGGCGAGATCGTGGGCTTCGCCGGGCTCATGGGAGCAGGACGCACCGAATTGGCCCGGTCCGTGTTCGGCAGGTCCTACGGCCGGTTCGTCAGCGGCCAGATCTATAAGGACGGAAAAGAGATCACCCTTAAATCCGTCCGCCAGGCCATTGACGCGGGGCTCGGCTACGTCACCGAGGACCGGAAATCCCTGGGACTGAACCTGCTGGACGACATCAAGACCACTACGGTGGCGGCCAACCTGCGGAAGATCAGCCGTAATTCCGTTGTGGACCCGAACCAGGAATTCACGGTGGCTGAGCAGTACCGCAAATCGCTGCGGACCAAGACCCCGTCAGTGGAGGAAGGCGTAGCCAAGCTCTCCGGCGGCAACCAGCAAAAGGTGGTCCTCGCGAAGTGGATGTTCACGGACCCTGACCTGCTGATCCTGGACGAACCGACCCGCGGCATTGACGTGGGCGCCAAGTACGAAATTTACGGCATCATCCAGCAGCTCGCCAACCAGGGCAAGGGAGTCATCGTCATCTCCTCGGAGCTCCCCGAGCTCCTGGGCCTTTCCGACCGTATCTACACCATCTTCGAAGGCGCCATCACCGGTGTCCTGAATAAAGACGAGGCCAGCCAGGAGAGCCTGATGAAACTGATGACCTCCGCCCGCAAAGCCGAAGCCGCCTGACCCTCTGGATTATCCAGACCTTCCGGACACAAGGACTGACACCATGAACGCCCTCAAGAAGCTGTTTGGCGGCAACACCCGCCAATTCGGCATGATCTTCGCCCTGGTAGCACTGATCATCTTCTTCCAGATCGCCACCGACGGCCGGACCCTCACTCCCGGCAACGTCATTAACCTCTTCAATGGCAACTCCTACATCCTGATCCTGGCCATCGGCATGGTCCTGGTGATCATCGCCGGCCACATCGACCTCTCCGTCGGTTCGGTAGCAGCATTCGTGGGCGTCACTGTTGCCCTGGCAATCCGCGACTGGGGGATCCCCTGGTACGCCGGTGTGCTCCTGGGCCTGGCGCTCGGCGCTCTGATTGGCGCCTGGCAGGGTTGGTGGACAGCATATGTGGGGATACCCGCGTTCATCGTCACCCTGGCCGGCATGCTCCTGTTCCGTGGCTTCAACCAGTTCGTCGGCAAGTCCAACACCATCCCGGTCCCCAGCGACTTCCAGTACCTGGGTGCCGGTTACCTCCCCGAAGTGGGACCCGACACCGGATTCAACAACCTGACCCTGGTGCTGGGCATCGCCGCCGTTGCTTTTGTGGTGTGGAGCGAGCTCCGCTCCCGTGCCCGTGCCAAGGCCCTCGGCGCCGAGGTCCCTGAAATGTGGGTGACTGCCCTGAAGCTGGTCCTGATCGGCGGCGCCATCCTCTACGCCACGTATCTGTTCGCCACCGGCCGGCCGGGCACCTCCTTCCCGATTCCCGGCCTCATCCTGGCGGTGCTGGTCCTGGTGTACGGCTTCATCTCCTCCCGCACCATCCTCGGCCGCCACGTCTACGCCGTCGGCGGCAACCGGCACGCAGCCGAGCTGTCCGGCGTCCAATCCAAGAAGGTCAACTTCCTGGTCATGATGAACATGTCCATCCTGGCCGGCCTGGCCGGCATGATCTTCGTGGGCCGGTCCACAGCCTCAGGCCCGTTCGACGGCGTCGGCTGGGAACTTGATGCGATCGCAGCAGTCTTCATCGGCGGCGCCGCGGTCACAGGCGGCGTGGGTACCGTCGTCGGGTCCATCATTGGAGGCCTGGTGATGGCTGTGCTGAACAACGGCCTGCAGCTCCTGGGCATCGGCGCCGACCTCACCCAAATCATCAAGGGCCTGGTACTCCTGATCGCCGTCGCCTTCGACGTCTACAACAAGAGCCAGGGCAAAAAGTCGATCATCGGCCTGCTGATGAGGAACGTCGGGGGCGGCCGCGCCGGCGGCGGACCCAGCAACCCGCTCCAGCCCGACGAGACCACCTCCACCAAGGAAGCGATCGCCAGGGAAGCCTGAGCCTTGCAGCCTGAATCGCGTTACACCACCACAAAGAAAGAGAACCAACAATGAGAATGTTTGGTAAAGCAGGAAAGGCCGCAGCGGTAGCTGCCATCGCAGCGCTGACGCTGACGGGCTGCGGCCGCTCCGAGCCCAGCACGGGCGGCGGAACCGAAGGCGCCGGTGGGTTCGAGCAGGACGCCTCCATCGCCGTCGCACTTCCGCAGAAGACCAGTGAAAACTGGGTCCTCGCCGAAAAGCTGTTCAACGACGGCCTCAGCGAGGCCGGATTCAAGCCTGATGTCCAGTTCGCGAATGCCGGTGTTTCCGAGCAGCAGAACCAAATCAGCGCCATGATCACCAAGAACCCCAAGGTCCTCATCGTGGGCGCTGTCGACGGCACCCAGCTCGGCACTCAGCTGAAGCAGGCCAAGGATGCCGGCGCCACCATCATCGCGTATGACCGCCTGCTGTTGAACACCGAGAACGTGGACTACTACGTGGCCTACGACAACTTCAAAGTAGGCGAACTGCAGGGCCAGGCACTGCTGGAAGGCCTCAAGGCCAAGAAGCCGCAGGGCCCTTACAACATCGAACTGTTCGCCGGCTCCCCCGACGATGCCAATGCAAAGGTCTTCTTTGATGGCGCCATGAGCGTCCTGAAGCCGAAGATCGACGACGGCACCCTCAAGGTCCTCTCCGGCCAGACCAGCTTCGAACAGGCCGTAACCCAGGCGTGGAAGGGCGAGAACGCCCAGCGCCGTGCCGACACCCTGATCAGTGGCAGCTACACCACCGAACCCCTGGACGGTGTCCTGTCACCGAACGATCTCCTGGCCCGCTCAATTCTGACGTCCGTGAAGGCCGCCGGCAAGCCGACTCCCGTGATCACAGGCCAGGACTCCGAGGTGGAGTCGGTCAAGTCGATCCTGGCAGGCGAGCAGTACTCCACCATCAACAAGGACACCCGCAAGCTCGTTGAGCACGCCATCACCATGGCGAAGGACCTCCAGGCCGGCAAGGAACTGGAAATCAACGACAAGGACTCCTACAAGAATGGCGTGAAGACCGTTCCTGCGTACCTGCTGGAGCCGGTCATCGTGACCTCTGCAAACGTGAAGACGGCCTACGTGGACGATCCGGTACTCGGACCGATCACCAAGTAAGCACTCTGATCACGGAGAAGCCCGGTCCCCATTTCGGGGGCCGGGCTTTTCCGTGCCCTGTCCTGGTAGTCCCCCGTCCTACTGTTTGACGGTGAGCACCCCGGGACCGGCGAACTGGAGGGCATGGTTCTTTACCGCCTGGGACGTAGTGAAGGCTTTGTAGCTGTAGACCTCCGCCGGGTCCCAGCCGACGTCGGTGGTGAAGTCCCAGCCCGTCCAGTCCGGGGCGGGTGAGCCACTAAGTTCGGCTTCCGCGAGGGCTTCGGCGCGGTTCTGCTCGAAGGACGTCTGTGCCACCGTGTTCAGGTCCGTCTCCTCGCCGTTGAACCAGGACCCCGTATCACTGAAACGGTGACCGTTGTAGCTGCTCACCATCACCGACTCGTCCGCACCGGGTCCCGTGTACTCAAAGGCATTATGCTCCGAGAAAATTTGTGACTCGTAACCCGCGCCAAGGAAGTAGCTGCTGCCGCCCTGGCCCTCGCTGATCATGGGATACTGCGGGTGATCGGTGCTTCCCACAAAGTAGTTGTTGACCACGTGGACCTGGCCGAACCGCACTCGCGGTCCCCGCTGCTGAAGGTTCTCGAAGTGATTGCCGATGTAGCTGACCCGCAGCTTTCCGCCGTCCTTGTCCACGTGTTCGTCGCCCGAGCCCAGCAGCATGGTCTTGTCATGGTTGTGAAGCTTACTGTTGGAGATCGTCACATAGTCCGTGCCGTCCTTGAGGTCCAGCAGACCGTCATGCCGGTTGGCCGGCTTGCCGCGGAAACCCATAGGTGCCTCGCTGTCCGGGTAGCGCCCATCGCTGAGCCGGACCTGGTCGATCCAGAGGTGGTCCGATGTTACGGAGGAGACTGCGTCGAAGCGGGCATTCCAAGCGCCGTCACCGTCGTCCGGCGACCAGGTGCTGAAGAAATCAACTGGTGCCTCCACGCTTAGGTTGCGCATCACGACGTTTGTTGCGCTGAGGATCACGATGTTGGCACCAGCGAATCCTGAATCCGCCCCCAGACCGATCAGCGTGGTGTTGCTGGGCAAGCTCACCTCAATTTGTCGCTTCATGTTGTTGCTGCCGGTCTGCCGCAGCTGGCGCTGCTGTTTGCAGTAAGGAAAGGTCTGGTCGCTCCAGACCTTTCCCTCAGTGCCGAAGCAGGACATGTACTTGTTGATGTCGTATCCGGGTGCATAGTCCTGCTCCCCCAGAATGCGCCCGTCCGGGGTCTGATTACCGTCGATGGTCCCCTTGATGTAAATGATCTTGGGCGCTTTGGGTTCCCCATGATTGCTTAGAGCCGCCTTGAGCCCGGCCAAGGTGCTGACTTCGTATCGGCTTTCGGCAGGAGCGCCGGCACCGCCGTTGGTTCCGCTTCCGACGGCGGCCCAGCCAGTCGGTGCCGCATCATCCGGGCGGATAATGCCCCCGCCAGTGGGTGCCGGGCCAGCTGTTGCCGGCGCGGCCACCGCCATACCAGCCGCAAGGGCAAAGGCAGATGCTGCGGCGACAACTCCGGCCCCGCGGCGGAAGTTATTGAAGGTGGGCTTGAAAGTTCGGGCTCGCGTCTCGGACGTCATTGGCCTAATTTCCGGCATGCCAAACAAACCACATGCCTTGATGTGTGCGGATCATGATGGAAAGGATTACCGGCTGAGAAAGCGGTTTCCCATGCGGCCCTTTATTCTTACTCGTCCTGTGACAAGCGTGTCAAGAGGTCTTCCGTCCTGTAGCCCCTTCCCGCGCACCCTCCCTCACTTCCCACAAGTAATATCCAAACGCTCGGACGTTGCAGTGAGAGGATGGGCACCATGAGTGCGCCTATCGCCAAGCCGTGGTTGTCCAGCCAGTCCGATCAGGATCCCCGTTCCGCCACAGGAACTCCCCTTCGCTGGGGTGTCATTGCCACTGGCGGAATTGCCCGCTCGGTGTCCCAGGACCTGGCGCTGCTCGCCGATGCAGAACTGTATGCCGTCAGCTCCCGGGGGCAGGACACAGCAGATGCCTTTGCCGTGGCGTACGACTTTGCCAGGGCCTACGGGGACGACGGCGGCGTCCGCGGCTACGAGCGGCTGCTCGCCGATGATGCGGTGGACGTGGTGTACGTGGCAACGCCGCATGCGCAGCATCATGAAGTTGTGCTGGCGGCGCTCAATGCCGGCAAACACGTCCTGTGCGAAAAGGCGTTCACCGTCAACGCCAGGGAAGCCACGGAGCTCATCGAGCTTGCCCGGTCGCGAAGGCTCTTCCTGATGGAGGCAGTCTGGAGCCGGTTCCTGCCGGCGATGCAGCGGGCTTTCGAAATTGCCGCCTCAGGCGAAATCGGGGACATCCACTGGGTGACCGCAGACCTTGGCTTCCCTGCCCCGTACTCACCCACCGCCAGGCTCTGGGCCAGGCAGGACGGCGGCGGCGCACTTCTCGATCTTTCGGTTTACCCCCTGCTCTGGGCGCTGGGAACCCTTGGTTTTCCCCAGACAGTCAGTGCCACAGGACATGTAAATGACGACGGCGTTGACGCCCAGAATGCGATGACCCTCGGCTACAACCACGGAGCGCAGGTGCAGCTCATCTCGTCGCTGCTCGCACACGGCCCACGCACTGCCACCGTCGCCGGCAGCAAGGGATTCCTGCAGAGCATCGGATCCATCAACAATCCGCGGGAACTGGTCATTGGAACAGGATGGGACGAACGCCGGGTCGAATCCTTTGACGTCGTGGGCCGTGGATACACGTACGAGCTGCGCGAGGTAACGCGCTGCATTCAGCAGGGTCTCACGGAGAGCCCCGTGATGCCGCTGGAAGACACCTTGAACACCATGCGCCTCTTTGATGGAGTACGGGCGCAGCTGGGCGTCAGCTACCCCAACGATCAGCGGCAAACGACAAAGGTGACACAGCCGTAAACTGTCGCAGCAGCAAGTCAATGCCGTGACAACGCTCCCGGCTGCTGTCACGCGAGGGAAGATAAGCAGCGGCATTTAGTCGAATTGTTTGGTGAATTTCCTAGACTTTTTGCAACATTCAGTCTTACCCTGTAGGCATCCGTCGATTTCAACGGTACTGGGGGTGGTAGGCATGGCTAAGGCTCGTTCTCCGTGGCGTGCCCTGCGTCCTGTTCTCCTAGCCGGCGCGGCCACCCTTACGTGGCTGACGTTTTCATCTCCTGCAGCTTCAGCAGATGCGCTTTCTGATACCAACTCCCTGTTGGGCGGCGTCACGAGTTCGGTGTCGTCGGTAACCGAAAAACTTGCCGGGCCTGCACCCGCCGCCCCATCTACACCTCCTGCTGCTCCATCCTCTACGGGTCTCCTACAGCCAGTGGTGGGCCAGCTGTCGGGGCTAGCGGACAATATCGTCTCGGCGGTACCGGTTGTGAACCAGGTGGTTCCGGCCAGTGCCGTTACGGCTGTCTCCGCTCCTATCGCTGGAGTTGCGGACGGGGCCACTGCGGGCCTTGTTGACGTTGTCGTTCCACCCGTTGCCGCGGCCGTTCCTGTTCTTGAACCCGTTCTGCAGCCCATCTCTGACCTGGTGACAGGCACCGCTCCCCTACCCGTAGCGGTTCCTGAACTGCCAGTCGTTACGGTCGATGCGGACACCTCCGGTGGCGCCACGGTCGTCCCAACGGATGACCCCGCTGCTGCCGGGAATTCGGGCGCAGCTTCCGAAAGCCCAACACCTTCCGGCGTGCCCGTCGTCGACGCTGTGAAAGGACCCGGTCTCGCCGCCTCCCCTGGCGGTACGGTTGCCCTTACGGGTACCGCGCCGGTTCTTTGGGTTGCAGACGCAGCATCCGGCATTGAGGCAGAGCAGCAGGACACTACGGACCCATCGCCCGTCCATGCCCAGGCTCCTGCCGCTCCCGGTTCTGGGGCGGGAAGTGGGGTCTCCGCATCCGGCTCCTCGGGTTCCGCGGCATGGTTGAGCACCTTCACGTTTGAACTTCCTATTGCCGGTGCCGTCCGCGCCGGCGAGACCTCTGAGCACGTCCCTGCGCCGGTGTCTTACGACCCCGGCTCCTCTCCTGACTAGTTGAGACCCGTCTGCCCACGTCGGGCAGAAACGCGGCATTACGGGTTGCTGACAAGCACCCTGACCTCAACTTTTCAGGAGACATCATCATGAGTTCCAACCTTCGCAGGGGGATGCTCGGCACCCTCTTTGCCGGTGGGCTACTAGCCTTCGGCTGCACCGCGGCGAACGCCGCGGACACCACCAGCGGATCGGATCTTTCCGCATCTGCCCTCATCTCGGCGGCGGCGTCCGCTGACACGGCGTCGTTGGGCCTGCTGGGTGGCCCAACGCCGTCAGAGTCAACGGGCGTCGCCGCCGTAGTCGACCTCGACCTCGGTCTCGGCAACGCTGCGGCGGCCGCAACCGCCCCAAGCGCCGATCTCGCAGTCGCAGCAGATGTCGTTGTCGACCTCGGAAACGGGACCGGCCAAACCAGCAGCCCCGACCTCTCCGCGGCCGCCGCCGTAGACCTCGGTCTCGGCAACACCGCGATAGCCGGAGCCGCCCCAAGCACCGATCTCGCAGTCGCAGCAGACGCTGCAGTCAATCTCGGGACAGTCGCAGGAACGGATGGCACCACCGGCGTACCCAACGCCGCTGTGGATGCAATCGTCGATGTCAGCCTCGGCGGCACCAACGGAACCGACAGCACCACCAGCGGACTCGACGCCGCTGTGGATGCAATCGTGGACGTCAACCTCGGCGGCACCAACGGAACCGGCACCACCGGCGCACTCGTGGACGCCCTCGTCGACGTCAACCTCGGCGGCACCACCGGAACCGGCACCACCGGCGCACTCGTGGACGCCCTCGTCGACGTCAACCTCGGCGGCACCACCGGAACCGGCACCACCGGCGCACTCGTGGACGCCCTCGTCGACGTCAACCTCGGCGGCACCACCGGAACCGGCACCACCGGCGCTCTCGTGGACGCCCTCGTCGACGTCAACCTCGGCGGCACCAACGGCACCACCGGAACCGGCACCACCGGCGCACTCGTGGATGCCCTCGTCGACGTCAGCCTCGGCGGCACCAACGGCACCACCGGAACCGGCACCACCGGCACTCTCGTGGACGCCCTCGTCGACGTCAACCTCGGCGGCACCACCGGGACCACCGGAACCGGCACCACCGGCGCACTCGTGGACGCCCTCGTCGACGTCAACCTCGGCGGCACCAACGGAACCGACGGCACCACCGGCGAACTCGATGCCGCGGTGGATGCTGTGGTCGGCCTTGGCACTGGCAGCACCGGCACCACGGGTGGACTGGCTGCAGTCGTTGACTTGGGGCTGGACCTTGGCCTCGGCCTGGGCAGTGATGGCAATGGCACGGAAAACCCGGGCACGGGCACGCCGGGCACGGAAAACCCGGGCACGGGCACGCCGGGCACGGAAAACCCGGGAACGGGGACCCCTGGTGACGGCAACACGGGAGGCACCGGCACCCTTGACCCCGGGACCAATGCTCCAGGCACGAACACACCCGGCACGGACAATGGCAACGGAAACGGCACTACCGGTTCGAACAACGGTTCTGACAACGGCACGGCAGGCGCCGGCGGCTTCTCGGCGGCACCGGCAGGTTCCACCGCAGTTGGCGGTGCCATCGCTCTCGATTCCACCCCTCGCAGCACCCCTGCGCAAGGTGGCGCCGCCGAGGGTGCCAACGCCCTGGCCAAGACGGGCGTGGACGTTTCCCTGGTCCCGCTGGCCCTGCTGCTTCTGGTGGCGGGAATCCTCCTGATGCTCCGCAAGCGCAAGGTGTCCTAGGACAACCAAGGTTTGCTGACAGCACCTGCACCATGCGCCTGAAGCGGCAGCAGCGAGCAGGCTGAGCGGAAGGAGGACCCGCAAAACACAGAACGCAACCACACGAATCAACGCAAACATGTCATCAGCACACATGTCCTTGTGGCCGGTGGTCCGGCGGCGAAAAAGTTTCAAGGTTCGCCGCCGGACCGTCGGTGTGGCACAGAACGGAAGCCGACGCCAATCGTCCGTTTACTCCACCGCCCGTATAATTTGTTGTACGACAGTGCCGCAGCGCACCGGGAGGAACGGGTATGGTGGCGGAATCGCCTAGCTCCATCAAGAATGAAGTGGTCGGCGGACGTTATCGCTTGGGTGAGGTTATTGGCCGCGGTGGAATGTCGTCCGTTTACTGTGCCCGGGACGAAAATCTGGGCCGCGACGTTGCCCTGAAGCTCTTTGCCCCACAGGCACCGGACGCCGACGAATTGAAGCGGCAGGAAGCCGAGATCCAGCTTCTGGCGACGCTGAACCATCCGGGACTGGTGACGCTGTTCGACGCCGGGATTGATACCCGCGTCCCCGACGAGCCAAGGCCTTTCCTCACCATGGAGCTCGTGGACGGCCAGGACCTGCGCACCAGGATCCGGCACAGCCGCGTCCCGTTGGAGGAACTGGCAGTCATTGGCGCAGGCATCGCCGACGCGCTGGCGTATGTCCACGGTCTTGGGATCATCCATCGCGACATCAAGCCGGCGAACATCCTGCTGGTACAGATCCGCCCCGGCGAGCCACTGCGCCCGAAGCTCACGGACTTCGGCATCGCCCGGATTGCGGACTCCACACGGCTGACCGCCACGGGAACAATGGTGGGCACTGCCGCGTACCTCAGCCCTGAGCAGGCCCTGGGCCAGCCCCTCTCCCCCGCGACCGACATCTACTCCCTCGGCCTTGTGCTGCTCGAATGCATCAAGGGCACGATTGAATATCCGGGCGGCGCAGTTGAATCTGCCGTGGCCCGCCTCCACCGCGCTCCCGAGATTCCAGAAGACCTGCCGCCTGAATGGGCTGACCTGATTCGTTCCATGACGGCCATCGAACCGCTGGAGCGTCCCGCCGCCGCGGACATCGAAACCGCCCTCAGGCAAGCCTTGGTTTCGCCGGCGTCAACTCCGGGAGAACTCGCTCCGGAGACCACGAGGGTCCTGCCGGCAATGCCGTTCCACCCGCCCTCCATCACTGCTGAAGAATCGGTGGATGAACTGCGTGAGGCGGCAGGACCAGTGGGTGATGCTTCACCGGTTGCCCCTGGGCAAGGGACGAAGGGCAAACAGCCCCGAAAGGAGCGGCCCACAGGATCCCGGCGCAGGCGCCTGTGGCTGGCAGTGCTTCTCGCGGTGGTGCTGTTAGCTGCCGCCACAGCGGCCGTGCTGGCGAGCCTGTCCGCCCAGTCCACACCCGACGTCGTGCCCTACCCCACGGTGACCGGCATCCTTGGTGACCACCTCGAGGAACTTCAAAAGAGCGTGGAGCCATGAGGACCGTGCGGCATATCCCGAGCGGCAGACAGAAGCGGGTTGTGATCTGGACGGCGGCCGTGCTTACGGTCGGGCTGCTGGCTGGCTGCTCTCCCAGCGACCCAGGCCTGCAGCCCGCCACTGCGCGTCAGCTCCAGGCGCGGGTCCTGGAAGTGAGCGAGGCTTCCTCGAGGAATGATCCCGCCACAGCCATGAAAGCCCTCGAAGGTCTTGAGGCGGAGCTGGCCGCGGCACAGAGCAAGGGTCAGATTTCGGAGGAGCGGCGCCAGACCATCACCACCATCGCAGCGGCGGTCCGCGCCGACTTGGAACAGGCTATCGCGGCGGCCGCGAAGGCAGCAGAAGACGCGAAAACCGCAGCGGACCAGGCGGCCGCAGAGACGCCGGCACCATCCACCGGGACGCCGGCACCATCCACCGGGACGCCGGCACCAGCACCGGCTCCCGAGCCCGCTCCGGCCCCCGACTCCGCCTCCCCATCCGAATCCGGAAATGATGACGATAAGAGGGACAACGAGGGCAAAGGCAAAGGCAAAGACTAAACGCTGGCCATCAACGCACGACGACGTCGCCTGAGCAGCGAGCGACGCCGTCGTTCCAGCCCAACAGCAAGGAGGCGACGCCCCAGGAATAACCCGGGGCGCCGCCTCCTTCGCGTTGCCTGGTCAGCTGCCGCCGCAGCCCTCCCCTAGCTCAGGGTGGCGAGAACCTTGTTCAGCGTCGCGGACGGGCGCATCACGGCGGAAGCCTTGGCGTCGTCCGGGTTGTAGTAGCCCCCGATGTCCACCGGCGAGCCCTGGACCTCGGCCAGCTCGCCCACAATCGTTTCCTCCTTCGAGGAGAGCTCCCCGGCGATGGAACTGAACGAGGCGGCCAGTTCGGCGTCGTCCGTCTGCTTGGCCAGTTCCTCTGCCCAGTAGCGGGCCAGGAAGTAGTGGCTGCCACGGTTGTCCAGCTCACCGGCACGGCGGCTGGGCGACTTGTTTTCCAGCAGGAAGGTGCCGGTGGCCCGGTCCAGGGTATCGGCGAGGACCTGGGCGCGGGCATTGCCCGTGGTGGTGGCCAGGTGCTCGAAGCTGACGGCCAGGGCCAGGAACTCACCCAGGCTGTCCCAGCGCAGGTGGTTTTCCTTGAGCAGCTGCTGCACGTGCTTCGGGGCGGATCCGCCGGCGCCGGTCTCGAACAGTCCGCCGCCGTTCATCAGCGGAACAACTGAAAGCATCTTGGCGCTGGTGCCCAGCTCCAGGATGGGGAACAGGTCCGTGAGGTAGTCGCGGAGGACGTTGCCGGACACCGAGATGGTGTCCTCGCCCTTGCGGATACGGTCCAGGGTAAAGGCGATAGCCTTCACCGGGGACATGATCCGGATGTCCAGGCCCTCGGTGTCGTGGTCCTTCAGGTACTCGTTGACCTTGGCGATGAGGTTGGCGTCGTGGGCGCGTTCCTCATCCAGCCAGAACACGGCGGGTGTCTGGGACGCCCGGGCGCGGGTCACGGCCAGCTTGACCCAGTCGCGGATGGGCAGGTCCTTGGTCTGGCAGGCACGCCAGATGTCACCCTCGGAGACCTGGTGTTCGATCAGGACGTTGCCGGAGCCGTCGACGATCTGAACGGTGCCCGCTTCCTGGAGTTCGAAGGTCTTGTCGTGGCTGCCGTATTCCTCGGCGGCCTGCGCCATCAGGCCCACGTTCGGCACGGTTCCCATCGTGGTGGGGTCGTAGGCGCCGTTGGCGCGGCAGTCATCGATGACCACCTGGTAGATGCCGGCGTACGAGCTGTCGGGCAGCACAGCCAGGGTGTCAGCTTCCTTGCCGTCCGGGCCCCACATGTGGCCGGAGCTGCGGATCATGGCGGGCATGGACGCGTCCACGATGACGTCGCTGGGAACGTTCAGGGTGGTAATGCCCTTGTCCGAGTCCACCATGGCCAGGGCGGGACCCTCTTCAAGGCCCTTCTTGATAAGGTTCTGCACGCCTTCGCGCACGTCTTCCGGCAGGTCTTCGAGGCTGCTCAGGATGGCGGCGAGACCATTGTTGGGGCTGATGCCGGCGGCGGCGAGCTGCTTGCCGTAGGTCTCGAAGAGCTCCGAGAAGTAGGCCTTGACCACGTGGCCGAAGATGATGGGGTCCGAAACCTTCATCATGGTGGCCTTGAGGTGGGCCGAGAACAGCACGCCTTCTTCCTTGGCCCGGGCGACCTGTGCCTTCAGGAACTCGTCCAGGGCTGCCGCGCGCATCACGGTGCCGTCGATGACCTCGCCGGCCAGGACCGGGAAGGCCTTCTTCAGGACCTTCACGGAGCCGTCCTCGCGGACCAGCTGGATGGCGATGGTGCCCTCGGACCCGATGACAACCGACTTCTCGTTGGAGCGGAAGTCGTCCTTGCCCATGGTGGCCACATTGGTCTTGGAGTCCGCGGTCCAGGCGCCCATGGAGTGCGGGTTCTGGCGTGCGTAGTTCTTCACGGACAGGGGTGCGCGGCGGTCCGAGTTGCCTTCACGCAGGACCGGGTTCACGGCGGAGCCCTTGATCTTGTCGTAGCGGGAGCGGACGGCCGTCTCCTCGTCCGAGGAAGGGTTGTCCGGGTAGTCCGGCAGCGCGTAGCCCTGGCCCTGCAGCTCCGCGATGGCTGCTTTCAGCTGCGGGATGGAGGCGCTGATGTTGGGCAGCTTGATGATGTTGGCTTCCGGCGTCTTCGCCAGTTCACCGAGTTCAGCGAGGGCGTCACCGATCTGCTGCTCGGGGGTCAGGTAGTCACCGAAAACGGCGATGATGCGGCCGGCGAGCGAAATGTCGCGGGTCTCCACCTCCACACCTGCTGTCGAGGCGAACGCCTCGATGATCGGCAGGAACGAATAGGTAGCCAGCATCGGCGCTTCGTCGGTGTGGGTGTAGATAATCTTGGACATGCGCGGGCGTCTCCCTGTGGGTCGGCTTGGTTGTGAAAATTCGGTCTATTTCACCATGTACAACTTACCCGAGGACGCCGGTTTGAACCCTACTGGGGCTTTAGGATTACCCTGCCGGCTGGCAGGATTACAGCGATGGAGAACGGCCGACGACGTCACGCGCCCCGGCGCCCTGCCGCGGCGGTTCTTTCGGTTCCGGCCAGTGACTAAAGGCGCCGGCAAGCCGTACACGATAGGTCACTAGTATTTACATACTTGTCATGTGACGATAAATTCGCTAAGTCACTCTTGGCCCGTACTGGGGGCCGCACTCCGTTCAGACAGGACAACAATGACACGCACCAGGTCTCTGGCTACTGGCTTCCTGAGCCTCTCAGCCGCCGCCGCTCTGGCACTAAGCACTGCCGGCGGGGCCGCCGCTGCACCGGCCGATTCCGAGGACAAAAAGTACCCGTCTGTAGTCAGTGAAGTCCTGGATGCCGCCGGTGTGGCCGACTACTGGACATCCGACCGCATGCGCAGTGCCATTCCCGGGGACGTTTTGGCGGGCAAGGCCCTGGAGAGGGGCAACCGTGCGAGCGCACTGCTTGTGGAAAAGGGCAAGAAGAGTGAGGCCAGGGCCACCAAGGGCAAGCCGACCATCGCCCAAAACGAAGCCCCGGTCAAGCACGTCGGCAAGGTCTTCTTCACGCTCGGCAGCACCAACTACGTCTGCTCGGGCAACGCCGTCGCCTCTGGCAACGAAAGCACAGTGGCCACAGCCGGGCACTGCCTCAACGAGGGACCCGGCGAATTCGCCACCAACTTCCTTTTCGTGCCAGCCTACGAAAACGGCACCGCCCCTTACGGAGAGTGGACCGCCACGTCATTGCACGCACCCACCCAGTGGAGCTCCAAAGGTGACATGGCGTATGACACCGGCTTCGCCGTGGTGGGCCCTAATGACGCGGGCCAGACGCTGACCGACGTCGTTGGCGGATCCGGAGTGCTCTTCAACCAGCCGTACGGCCTGAACTACAAGGCGTTTGGCTACCCCGCCGCATCACCGTTCAACGGCGAGACCCTCAAGAGCTGCACCGGAACTGCCGGCAGCGACAAACGCAATCCCCAGTTCGGTTCGCAGGGTATTCCGTGCGATATGACAGGCGGATCCTCCGGCGGCCCGTGGTTTATCCAGACGAGCACGGATACCGGGGCCACCGGATTCCAGAACTCAATCAACAGCTACGGCTATAACAACGGCTCAGCTGTCATGTACGGACCCTATTGGGGATCCGTCATCAAGGAGGCCTACGACTTTGCGTCAACACGCTGAGGAAACTCCGGAGGGCGGGGATTCCGTCAGCCACAGCGATGTAACTCAGTCCCGCGAGGAGATCCTCGAGTACTGGACACAGCAGCGGATGGCGGAAGCCAAGCCCCGGGAGCTCCGGCTTCCCGGGAAGGGTCCACGGCCCGAGCAGGAGGGTGCGGACACCGGTGAGCCGAGGTCCGGAACTCCTGACCAGGACTAAGCCTCCCAACAACGACGGCGCCCGTCCCCTTCGCGGGGCGGGCGCCGTCGTTCATTCACTGGGCCCAGGCCGGCAGGGTTCCCTGGCCGAGCTTGCGAGGTTAGGGGGCCGGTTTGGGCCCAGGCCGGCAGGGTTCCCTGGCCGAGCTTGCGAGGTTAGGGGGCCGGTTTGGGCCCACGCCGGCAGGGTTCCCTGGCCGAGCTTGCGAGGTTAGGGGGCCGGTTTGGGCCCAGGCCGGCAGGGTTCCCTGGCCGAGCTTGCGAGGTTAGGGGGCCGGTTTGGGCCCACGCCGGCAGGGTTCCCTGGCCGAGCTTGCGAGGTTAGGGAGCCGGTGGGGATCAGTGGAAGAAGTGCCGCGCACCCGTGAAGTACATGGTGACGCCGGCTGCATTCGCTGCCGCAATGACTTCCTCATCCCGCACGGAACCGCCGGGCTGGACCACCGCGCGGACACCGGCGTCGACCAGGATCTGCAGGCCGTCCGCGAACGGGAAGAAGGCGTCGGAGGCTGCTACGGCCCCGCGGGCGCGCTGGGGTGCCCCGCTGGCGTCGGTGTTCGAGGCACCGCCCGCTCCTTCGACGTCGGACTCCACATTCACGCCAAGCGTGTTGGCCCGCTCCACGGCCAGGCGGCAGGAATCCAGGCGGTTGACTTGTCCCATGCCAATGCCCACGGCTGCGCCGTCCTGGGCAAGGAGGATGGCGTTGGACTTTGCCGCCCGGCAGGCGGTCCAGGCGAAGGCCAGGTCCGCGAGGGTCTTTTCGTCAGCGGCTTCGCCGGCAGCAAGGGTCCAGTTGGCTGGGTTGTCACCGTCGGCATCAACCTTGTCGCTGACCTGGACCAGGACTCCGCCGGATACCTGGCGGATCTCCGAGGGGTAGCGGCCGTAGCCTTCGGGCAGGGCGAGAAGCCGGATGTTCTTCTTCTTGGACAGGATCTCCACGGCCTCAGGTTCGAAGCCCGGGGCGATGACAACCTCAGTGAAGATGTCCTTGACGGTGTTTGCCATGCCGGCGGTCACGGTGCGGTTGGCTGCGATGACGCCGCCAAACGCGGAGACGGGATCGCAGGCGTGGGCCTTCGCGTGGGCGTCGGCGATGGGATCGGCGGCATCCGTGGAGCCGACGGCTACGCCGCAGGGGTTGGCGTGCTTGATGATGGCAACGGCAGGTTCGCTGAAGTCGTACGCGGCGCGAAGGGCGGCGTCGGCGTCCACGAAGTTGTTGTAGCTCATGGCCTTGCCGTGCAACTGGTCAGCCTGCGCGATGCCGGCCGGAGCGGCCTTGTCCACGTAGAGGGCTGCCTGCTGGTGCGGGTTCTCGCCGTAGCGAAGCACCTCGGAGCGTTCCAGCGAGAGGCCGGCATAGGCGGGCCAGTCGATGACGCCGTCGCCGTCTTCATCCAGGAACTGGCTCGCGGTCCACGTTGCCACGGCGTTGTCGTAGGACGCCGTGTGGGCGAAGGCCTTGGCGGCCAGCCGCCGTCGGGTGTTCAGGTCGAAGCCGCCCTCAGCGGCTGCGGTAACCACCTGTCCGTAGAAGGAGGGATCCACCACAATGGCGACGGCGGCATGGTTCTTCGCGGCGGAGCGCACCATGGCGGGGCCGCCGATGTCGATCTGTTCCACGACGTCGTCCTGCGCAGCGCCGGACTTGACGGTTTCCACGAACGGGTAGAGGTTCACCACCACCAGATCGAAAGGTTCGATCTCCATCCTGGTGAGCGTCTCCATATGCGCCGGGACGCGGCGGTCGGCAAGGATGCCGCCGTGAACGCGCGGGTGCAGGGTCTTGACGCGGCCGTCCAGCATTTCCGGCGAACCGGTGACTTCCTCGACTTCCTGGACGGGGATGCCGGCCGCTGCGATCTTCTTGGCCGTGGAACCGGTGGACACCAGCTTCACTCCAGCTGCATGCAGGCCCTGGGCGAGCTCCTCCAGACCGGTCTTGTCGTACACCGAGATCAGGGCCCGGCGGATGGGAACACGGTCAATGGTTACGCGCTCATGCTGCGTGAAGCTCACAAATGTCTCCGTCTTATGTCGCGGAACAGTGCCGCGGTTGGTGGGGATACGGCCAGTTTATCGCGAAGTGCAGCTGGCCCCCGGTGCAGGCGGAAGTGTGAAGGTCAGCGGGCCCGGCTAGAGTTCTTTCAGGAGGCTGCGATGAATACTTACACCACTGTGCCGAGCGGCGAGCAGGTGGTCCAGGAACTGCCCTGGCGATGGAAAGTCCAGGGCAGGATCTTTGTGATCGGCGGCCTTGGTTTTATGTTTGATGCCTGGGATGTGACGCTGAACGGCATCCTCATTCCGCTGCTCTCCACGCACTGGGCCCTTACCCCGGGTGAAGTGGCCTGGGTGGGCACGTCAAACCTGATCGGGATGGCCCTTGGTGCTTTTGTCTGGGGCACCATCGCGGACACCATCGGACGCAAGAAAGCCTTCACGGCCACACTGCTGATCTTCTCCCTCTTCACCGTGCTCGGGGCGTTCTCCCCCGACTTCATCTGGTTCTGTGTGTTCCGGTTTATGGCGGGCTTCGGCCTGGGCGGCTGTATCCCCGTGGACTACGCCCTGGTAGGTGAGTTCACTCCCCGCAAGCAGCGCGGCAAGGTTCTCACCGCGATGGATGGCTGGTGGCCGGTGGGGGCAGCGCTGGCAGGTTTTGTGTCGGCGGGGCTTGTGGCCGTGTACGGAGACTGGCGGCTGACCATGCTGGTGATGGTCCTGCCGGCGTTACTGGTGTTCTGGGTCCGCCGGAGCGTCCCGGAGTCCCCGCTGTTCCTGATCCGTAAGGGCCGGCGCGAGGAAGCGGCCAAGGTCATCGATGGCCTGGTGGCAGCAACGGGGGCGGAAGCCCGTGCCTACAGCCTGCCCGACGCGAAGGAAGTGCCACGCCTGTCCGCCGGCAGCGCCTGGCACCAGCTGCGCCTGGTGTGGCAGTTCAACTGGAAGATCACGGCCGCGGCCTGGTCCCTGTTCTTCTCGATCCTGCTGGTCTATTACCTGTCCCTGACCTGGATGCCGCGGATCCTGATTGGTGCCGGCTTTGCCGAGTACAAGGCGTTCGTCACCACTGCGTCCATGGCTGCCGTCGGGCTGTTGGGCGTCGTTGTGGCGGCCCTTCTCGTGGAACGGGTGGGCCGCAAATGGATCCTTGCCGTCACCGGGCCGTTATCGGCCCTGACCCTGGTGATCGTTGCGATTGTGGTGGACATCCCCACGGCGGCCGTTTTCTGGCTCTTGGTGTTCGGGTTTGTGGTCCAGGTGGCCATCCCGGTGCTTTACGCCTACGTGTCAGAGTTGTACCCCACCGAGCTGCGCGGAACCGGCTTCGGGTGGGCGTCCACATTCTCCCGGCTCGGTGCAGGCTTCGGGCCGCTGATCTTCGCGAACTACTTCTGGCCCGAGCTGGGCCTGGCAACGTCCTTTGCCCTGGCCGGCGGGCTGGTGCTGATGGCCGTGCTGTGGATGGCGTTCTTCTCCCCCGAAACGAAGCAGCGCCGCCTCGAATAAACACCTCCCCCTCCCACCTTCCCAACTAGGTAGCGCTAAGTGTCGTTTTCGACCCTCGTAACGACACTTAGCGCTACCTAGTTTTCCTTGCCGGGTAACCAGCCCCGGATCAGGAGCGCTGAGCGGACCCTGGCCACCGCCGGCCGGGCATCCCTCTCCATGTGCCGCTTTGAAATCCTCACGACCAACCAGCCGGCACGGGCGAAGTCCTCTTCACGGGCAATATCGCGGACGATCTGCACCGCCTCGGAGTGGCCCTCGCCGTCGTACTCCACCGCCACCTTCTGTTCCGGATAGCTCAAGTCAGGCTCGCGAACGACGCCGGCACCCAGCTCGGTGGGCACGTTCAGCCAAGGTTCGGGCAGGCCCGCGTCCTCCAGTGCCAGCCGCAGCCTGGTTTCAGGGGCGGAATCCGATCCCACCCGCGCCCGGTCGAGGGCAACCCGGGCCTTCCTGATCCCGGGCGTCCCCTTGTGCCGGTTGAGCATGTCGTCGAGATCCTCCCGCGTTGCATGGGGTCCTGACCTGCCCTCGAAGTCCGGCCTTGGAACGCGAAGCAAGTGATCCGCCACCACGGTCAGCTCTTCGATGCTCATCTTGCGGGAGCAGTCCAGCCAAGTCCTCACCCGCGAAGTGACCAGCAGCCCGGAATGATTTACGATCTCGTCAGCGAAAAACTGCCCGCGATGTCCCTTCACACCGGGCCGACGCATGATGGCAACGGTGTCAGGCCGCGAGATGTGGAGCAGTGGCTCGTCACTGCCCGGGAGGAAGCCCGGAAACTCCCACAGGAGAAAGGCCGAGGCGTGCGAAGCGGCCGCAAATTCAGTGACCAAAGTGTAGGGACGGATACGCGGGGCGAGGTGTGATGCATCGCTGGCATCCGGCACCCGGATTCCCCGGCTTGGCCAAAGCAAGCCATGGTGACGCAGACGTCGTCGGCTGATGCCGGCGTCGACCGCTTCCTGGAACGTGAACGGCAAAGATGCCAGAGGGTCAGGCAGTTGGCTTGGAACCTTCATTCGCCCATCGTGGCAGGTGGGGCGGAATGCCGCAGAGGTTATCCACAGCCTTGCCCGCCCATGCCCAACTAGGTAGCGCTAAGTGCCGTTATGAGGGCTGAAAACGACACTTGGCGCTACCTAGTTGGGTGGGGAGGACGGTTTAGGCGTGCGTGGGGTGGGTGGCGGCGAGCGTGGCAAGGGTGGACACCAGGAGCCGGCGCTCCACCACCTTGATGCGCTCGTGCAGGGTTTCCTCCGTGTCGGACTCCTCGATGGCCACGGCCTCCTGGGCGATGATGGGCCCCGTGTCCACGCCGGCGTCGGCCCAGTGCACGGTGCAGCCGGTGACCTTCACGCCATACGCCATCGCGTCCCGCACGCCGTGGGCGCCCGGGAAGGCCGGGAGCAGTGCAGGATGGGTGTTGAGGTATTTGCCGTTGAAGGCGTCAATGAACTCCGGGCTGACGATCCGCATGAAGCCGGAGGAGACCACCACATCCGGCTCGTACGCCGCTACGGCCTCGGTCAACGCAGCATTCCACTCTGCCCGGTCCGGGTAGGCCTTGAAGTCCACCACAAACGTGGGAATGCCGGCGGCTGCGGACCGTTCCACCCCGAAGGTACCCGGCCGGTCGGCCCCCACTGCGGCGATTTCAACATCCAGTGCCCCTGCCTGAACCGCGTCGATAACTGCCTGAAGATTGGACCCGGTTCCGGAAACGAGGACTACGATGCGCATGGCACTAGCTTATGGGCAGGCTCGCGTAGGCTGGAAAACATGAACAGCACACCGGAACCGGCCGGGCGGCAGCGCACAAAACAGCCGCTCAGCGAGGCAGCCAAGGCCTCGCTCGGCAAAACCCACACCCTGTTCCGGATCTTCGTGGTGACGGTGCTGGGCGCCTTCTTTGTCTACCAGCTGGACGTCAGCTACCTCTGGCTCACCGCAGTCCTGACAGCCGCCAGCATTGCCCTCGGTGTGGTGTTGCTGGTCCGGGCCGCCCGGCTGAAGGAGTCCCGCCTTGTCCTTATCGGCACCATCTCGGGGCTGGTGGTGTCAGCGATCATGGTGCTGCTGATCCTGGTCACGGCACTGTTCTTCGACGAAGTGCGCGATTACCAGGCGTGTGTTGGCCGGGCGCTCACGGACCAGGCACAGTCGGCATGCCGGGTGCAGCTGGAGGGGTCGCTGCCCTCGCAGCTCCCCTAACGGCCGCCCCTCCCCTGCAGGCGGCAGCTCCCGAAACTACCGGACCAGTTCGGCGTCTGCTTCCTTTGCCGCCTGCTCCCGTTCCAGCCAGGGTCCCGCTGCGTAGCCAATCACGACGCCGGCGCCCACCTCCGCCGCCACCCAGACTCCCGTCCAGAACGGATCTGGACCGATGTCCGTGAGGCGCCCGATTCCGGCCGAGCCCCGTGCCAGCCAGGCCAGGCCGGCGGTCAGCAGCCCTGCAGCCAGCCCGCACAGCACGCCCAGCACCAACGTCGAAACGGTAGCTGTAAACCAGCGTGCGCGGACCTTGATGGCAAGCCACTCGTCAAAATGGTTTTCCCCTTCGCGCAGGAACCACCAACCCGCCAGCACACCGGCCAAAACCGGAACGATCAGGGCAACGAAGGCGTAATCCAGGGATCCGGACGGGATGGCAGCCAGCACCGGAATGGAAGGCAGCGGGCCAACAGCAGTGCCGAGCGGGCCCGCCTGGGAACCAAGGCCCATCGCGAAGCCGGAGCCGGATGACCAGGCCAACGCAAAGACCACCAGGTTGGGCAGGAACCCCAGTTGCGCAACGGTGAGCGCGGCACCTCCCACCGCGCCGGCGTCGAGCGCTTCATAAACCGCAACCACCAGGTTCCAGTGGATGAACAGGTTTACAGCCAGCAGCAACGCGGCCAGCGCCAGTGCTGACAGCACCGCCACAAAACCCGCCGTCGCGGCGGAAGCGAGGTAGGACCCTGCCCAGCGCGAATGCTGGCTGGTGCGGGAAATCCAGTCCACGGCGTCGACGCCGATCAGCCGGCTCCAGGAGCCTGCCTCCCGGCGGGCGCCGATCACCATGCCGAGGGCGTAGGGAATGAGGGGGATGAACATCGCGTGCCAGGGATTAATGGCGACGTCGGGCGTGCGGCAGATGAAGCCTGTTGCCGCTCCGAAGGCGGAATACACAAGCCAGGAACCAAGGAGTGCTTGCCACAGCTGGTCCGTGTAGGAGGCCCGGGCCAGCCGGCGGCCCGCGCGCCAGGCGAGCAGGAACGGGATCATGGTCAAGCCAAGCGGAAAAAGCGTGAGCAGACCAGAGCCGGAGTTGGCGGCGTCCGGGCCGACAGCAATGAGTTCCAATGGCACTCCGTGAACCAGCAGCCAGGACTGCCCGGCCAGGCGCGCAAGAAAGTCAACGGCGCCGTCCTGGAACCCGGCGGTAGCCCAGACCGCAATGATCGGAGCAAGCACCACCAGTGCCGAGATGATGGCTGCCTGGGCCGTTTCGAGGGCACCCTGCAGCCACAAGGGCATGGGAAGGCCACGGTCTCCGGTCTGATCAGCGCTCAGTTTCATCGTTTTCCATGGTGTCACGGCGGCACCGCCCGGCCCGGGACCGACAGGCGCCATGCCGGAGCGATACCTTCGATGAACCTTGCACCGGCGCTTTTCACCTGCGCCCGCCGTAAAATTTAAACCGTCCACAATTAGTGGTTGGAGGCAAGAAATGACTACCGCATCCCACCATGCGCACGGCGTTCACTTTGGACGGGCAGACGTCCAGAACGTGGGCATGGGAGTGGGAATTGTTCTAATGCTGGTGGGAGTCCTGGGCTTCATCCCGGGCGTCACCACACAATACAGCGAACTGATGTTCCTCGGACCGGCTTCGCACGCCATGTTCCTGGGGCTGTTCCAGGTGTCCATGCTGCTCAACATTGTGCAACTGGCCATCGGCGCAACCGGCTGGGCTATGTCCCGCACAGAACATGGAGCACGGAATTTTCTCCTGGGAGCAGGCGCGCTGTACATCGTCCTGGCTATCTTCGGGCTCATTGTCGGAGTGGACTCAGCGGCGAATTTCCTGTCGCTGAACATGATGGACAACTGGACGCACCTGGTGCTGGGCATCGTGATGATTGTTGCTGGCTGGCTGTTCTCGCGGAATACAACCGCGGACAGGACATAACCCGGAATCCGTAACCCGGGAAAACAGGAGCCGCGAATGAAGGAAGAACCCTAAGTTCTGAAGATATTCGTCCTACTGGCTGGTGCAGTCGCCGCTTCCCGCGCGGCTGCATCAGCATCTGGCGAGCCGGCCCGCACCAGCAGCTGGCCGGCCCGGCACAATGAGAAAGTTCCGCATGCACAACGACGCCGGGAGCCCCCAAGTGGACTCCCGGCGTCGGTCGCTGTGCGGGTGCGTCAGCGCCGGTCCGTTCAACGGCGCGTCAGCAGAACGCGAGCGGCGTGTGTCAGCGGCGCTGGTCGCGGTCGACGCCGTGGCCGTCGGCCTCGATGTGCTCCTTGCGGACTTCCTCGTTGACCGTCACGTCTTCCTGTACCACGTCCTTGTCCAGGCGGACGCGCTCCACCGGGACCGCTTCCTTCTGCACCACGGGGCGTTCCTCATGCAGGACCACCTCGTGTTCTTCCTCGCTGATGTCCGGGCCATCAAGTGCCGCGCCGCGGTTCGCGTCCGTGATCGGCTCCCGCTCCAGGCGGACCTCTTCACGCTGCACGGGAACAGTCTTGGTGACGTTTTCCGTGGTGACGTACTTGCGGAGCCTTGCCCGGCCGGCAGCTTCCCGCTCGGTACCGACGCGGAGCTGTTCCTCGGAACGGGTCATGGCGTCATCGGTGGTGGGGCCGGACGTGTCGTGGCCCACGGTCTCGCGGTCAGAAGCGTAGCCCGCGGTGCCGCGGTCAGAAGCGTAGGTGCCGGTGCCGGTGCCGGTGTCGGTGCCGGATGCGTAGCCGGAGGTACCGGCGTTGGGGGTGCCGGCGTTCAGGTCGGCGTCGCCCTGCAGATCCACATCTTCGCGGGTGTCGTCGCGTGTGTCCGAGTAGGTCCGTGCGCCGCGGTCGTAGTAGGTGTACAGGCGGTCCTCTTCCTCAGGGGTGAGGTGCCCGTCGACGTCGACACGCGGGGCGTCCTTGACGTGGTCCTTGCTGTACGGCACCACCAGGTCGTCGCCCTGGCTGTGCGCGCCCTCAACGGGGACGAAGGACTGGGACGTGCCAAAAAGGCCCGTCTTGACGGTGACCCATGTGGGCTCGCCGGTATCGTCGTCTGCGTAGAGCTGACCGATCGAGCCGATCTTCTCGCCGTCGGAACCGACGACGTTGCCGCCCTTGTTGAGCAGGCTTTCAATGTTTTCCCGATTGAGCATGACGTCTCCTTGGATGTGTCGTTGCGCGCGGTCAAGCTAGCCATGGATGTTCCGGCGCCGGTGTAACCGGCCTCGGCCTCCGCCCCCTCTGCTGAAGGCTTTCAGCTAACTGCCCCCATACCGTAAGCATGCTTAGCATCAAAAGGGAAGCCTACTTAGTAATTTTTCTCTATGTCGGACCGTCAAAACCCCGGCTGACGAGCCACTTTGTCGGAAAAAAATTCCGGCCGTTAGGGGAGCGACACGTGCCGGTGCCCGATGCCCAGCAGGGAGGCGGCAGCCTTGATGTCGGCCGCTCGATGACCAAGGCACAGGGCCCAGTGGTGGCCCGTTCCGGTCTGGCTCCACCCGTCAACCCAGAGGCCGGGATCGCCGCCAAAATCCACGCGTGATGTGGTGTTGCCAATGGCCAGCAGCGGGCCTGGCACCACAGTCCCTTCCGATGTTACGAAGACGTAGCTGCCGTCGGGGTCCTGGCCCAGGCCGAGAGTGGTGACCGGTCCGGGCTGGACGTCGAACTCCACTGAAACTCCCCAGCCGCGTTTCCCGTGGTAGACGCCGAGTCCGCGCAGGAGTGGATCCTTCGAGGAGACGGCAAGGTGGGCGGGTCCGTCATGCCCCATTTCCACTACGTTGTCGAAAAAGTTCAGCGCCTGGATCTCCGTAAACGAACCCCCTGCGCCCATGGCCTGGGCAGCAAGCATGGCGATTGAAGTCCGCAGCTCGTACTCCCCCGCCATGGGAATGCCGCGCGCCGTAAGGATGGAGGAGCCCAGAATCATGCCGGCACCCAGCCGCTCGTGTTGTTCTCCCGCAAGCCCGCGGTGGTAGTAGGCCACCGAGTCCAGGTCGAAGTCCTCCACCAGCCGGTCCAAGCCAACGGAGACCCTGGCACCCCAGGCGAAGTCGTCGTCGTTGACCGACTCATCCAGCACAAACAACTCCCGTGCCAGGTCGAGCCGATCGGACACCTCGGCGTCGGTGACAGCCTTCACGCGCTCACGCAGGTCATCGAACTCGAGCACTTCAACGTGCGAACCGAAAGTAGTGGAAACCGTGGTCAGGTCGGTGGCGACGTCAAGCATGCCCGGATAGAGGTGGCCCATCAGGCCGTGCCGCGCGTTCCGAAGCCTCGCGCGGACGCCGGCGGCGTGCACCCACCGATTTATGCGTTCCCAGGCGGAATCCTGCTGCAAATGCCCCGAGACGGACCGGAAGTCGATCCCCGCCCGGCGGAAGACGTTGGCCACTTCCGGGACCGGGCATTGGCCGCAGTAGGCGAGCCAGGCGCCCGTATCGAAGTTGGCGTGGTCCATCGCTTCCGTGGGCTGGAGGTCGATCACCAGTACCGGACTTCCGGAGCGCTGGGCCACCGGCAGAACCATCGAGGAGGTCAGGTAGGTGGCGAGGAAGATGACGATCAGGTCGCAGTCGGCCCGCCGAAGCATTTCTCCCGCCGTTACGGCCTGGGTGGCATCGGAGATGAATCCTGCGTCCACCACCTCCGCGTCCAGCTCCCTGAAGCGGGCCGTGACGTACCGGGCTGATTCCTCCAGCTGCGGCAGGAGGCCGGGGAACTGGGGCCAGTAGGCTCCCAGCCCTCCGGACACCAGGCCGATCCGGGTTGGCCGCCGCCGATGGGGCTCCAGTAAGGCAGCAGCATTCTTCTTGGTGGGCGGCATAACAACCTTCCATTCCGCTGACTCCGAGCAGCGCGGGGCACGGAAGACCGGGCGGCATGGAGGAGCCCGCCCGGCCTGGGCACCGATGCGCTAGAAGTTGTACTGGTCGATGTTCTGGGCGTTGAAGACGGTTGGCGGGCCAACAATGACCACGCCGCCTTCTTCAATGGTCCGGTCCCCCAATTCACCTGCAGTGAACGTGTCACCGGGAGCGCCGGTGATCTTTCCCTCCACAAGGGCCTTGCCGGCGAACGCAGCGACGTAACCGAGCTGGGCGGGATCCCAGAGGGCGAATTCCTTGACGGTGCCGTCCTTGACGAACGGCCGCATCTCGTTGGGCAATCCCAGTCCGGTCAGCGCAACCTTGCCCTTGTAGGCGGAGGTGGAGAGGTACCGGGCGGTGGCGGCGATACCCACGGTGGTGGGCGAAATGATGCCCTTAAGGTTCGGGTGTGCCTGCAGCAGGCCCTGGGCTTCCTGGAACGACTTGGTGTCATCGTCGTCGCCGTAGACCTTCGCCACCAGCTTGATGTCCTTGTAGGCCGGGTTGGACGCCAGGTCCTCCTCCATGAACTTGATCCATTCGTTCTGGTTGGTGGCGTTTGCCGTGGCGGACAGGATGGCGATCTCACCCGAACCGCCGATTTGGTCCGCGATCAGCTTCGTCTGGATCAGGGCCACTTCCTTCGCTACCACCTGGCTGATGAACACATCACGGCAGTCGGGGTTGGCGTCCGAGTCGAAAGCGACGATCTTGGCACCGGCGGAACGGGCCTCGCCCAAAGCCGTGCAGACGGCGTCGGGATCGTTGGCGGCAATGACGATGACGTTGGTCCCCGCCTGGGTTTCGGCGTTGATGAATGAGACCTGGCTGGACGCCGACGCTTCGAGGGGGCCAACCACCTGGGAGGAGGCGAACCCGGCTTCCTGCGCGCCGTCCTTTCCGCCGCCGAGGACAACGTCGGTGTAGGGGTTGTTCAGCTGCTTGGGGATGAACGTGATTTTCTGGTCTTCAACGGCGGCAGAGGTCTCCCCCGTTGTTCCCGTGCCGCCGCTGCACGCCGTCAGGGCCAGCGCCGCGGCGGCCGTGATGGCCACCAGCGGAGCGAAGTGTGCGCGCCTGCCGGTGCTTTTTCGGTTCAACATCATTGTTTTTCCTTTTCCCTATGCGGTCGGTTCACGGTGCGGTCGGTTCACGGTGCGGTCGGTTGGCGGTGGTCGTTTCACTGGACGCCATCAGGTGCCCTGCCGCTGCCGGCGGGTGTGCTCCGGCTGAAGCTCTGACGGACCCGCCGGGCATGCCGCCATTCCCGGACGGCGGCGCCGATGCTGGGTGCCACCACCGAGAAAATGAGCAGCAGGCCGGTCACGGTAATGAGAACGACGTCGGACACCCTCCCCAGGCGCAGGGCATAGTTCAGGCTGCCGATCAGCAGCACGCCGGCCACCACCCCCGGAATGGTGCCCTTGCCGCCGAAGATCGAGACGCCGCCGAGGAGCACAGCAGCAATGACGGCCAGCTCCAGGCCGGATGCGTTGTCGCTGCGCGCACTGGTGTAACGCAGCGTCCAGTAGATCCCGGCCAGGGCTGACACCGCGCCGGAAGCCACATAAAGCCAGAATTTGCTCCGCGCCACGTCGATGCCTACGAAGTTGGCTGCCTCCTTGCTGTAGCCCATCGCGTACAGCCCGCGCCCAAAAGGCGTGAAATGGAGCAGGACGCCGAAGAACACCATGATGAGTACGACGCCGATCATCACCGTGGGGATGCCGGTGGCGCCGAGCTTGGAGGTAAAGAAGGCTGTCAGCGGCTTGGGAAAGTTGGCTACCGCGTTGTCCCCGATGACCACCAGGGCAAGGCCCCGGAAGAGGGCCAGTGTTCCGATGGTGACCGCCAACGAGGGCAAGCCAAGGACCGCAATCAGGAAGCCGTTGAACATGCCGGCCCCTATTCCGGCCAGCAGGCAAAGGGCCAGCACCAGCCAGATATCCAGCCCGGCCGCCCAGAGCACGCCCATCAGCGCGCTGGTCAACCCGGCGATACTTGCCACCGACAGGTCGATTTCTCCGGTGACGATGATGAGCGTCATTGGCATCGCTATCAGCAGGACGGGGATGACATCCAGGAGCAGGAAGCCCGTGGTCACCGGCGAAGCGAAGCGCGGGATGGCGATGGCGGCGTACATCAGGAACGCCAGCAGGACGTAGATGGTGATGGCGTCACGGCTGGTCAGGATGCGGGCAGCACCCGTTTTTCCTTTTGGCTCTGTGGCTAGCGGCTTGGTGCTGTCGGCGACCGGCACGGCTGTGGGAGTGCTGCTGGGAGTGGTGGTCTCAGACATTCCGGGCCTCGCTTATCCGCAGTTTCCGGGCCGTCCGCAGGCTGGCCAGGCGGTCAATGACGATGGCCGTCAGGATCAGGATGCCCACGATGGCCTGCTGCCAGAACTTGTCCACCCGAAGAGCGGTCAGGGAACTGGTGATGGTGGTCAGCAGCAGGGCTCCGAGGGCTGCACCGGCAACCGTCCCGCTGCCGCCGAAGATCGCCACTCCGCCCACCACCGCCGCAGCCACCACGTCAAGTTCCATCCCGGTCCCGGTGGTGGCGCCGACTGAGTTGAAGCGGCTGGCGTAGAGCACTCCGGCCAGGCCGGCGAGGGCTCCGTTGGCGAGGAAGGCAAGGAACACGCGTTTGGACACTTTGATGCCGAGGACCTTCGCCGCTTCCGGGTCCGATCCGATGGCATACAGGTCCCGGCCGGGGCGGGTGCCCGCCATATAGACCGCAACCGCCGCGACCACCGCGATGGCGAGCAGGGTGATGATGGGGAAGCCCAGAACCGTGTCCACGGACAGCGCGCCGAATGCCTCCGGCCGGTCCCCGGCGAAGTACTGCTTGCCGCCGGCCCACGCGTTGTTCAGTCCGCGGAACACGTAGAGGGTGCCCAGGGTGATGACCAGCGCCGGCACCATGGCCACAGTGACCAGGAACCCGTTCACCATGCCGAGCAGGGCGCCGAAGGCCATGCCAAGGAGCAGGACCGCCAGGATGGGAAGGTCGGGCATTGCAGCGAAAATCGAGCCGGTGCCAAAGGCAACCAGCCCCAGCATGGAACCGACGGACAGATCGATGTTCCTCGTGATGATGAGCAGGGTCTGCCCGGCCGCCAGGATAACGATGATGGTGGCGTTGAGGAGCAGGTCCTTGACTCCTTGCGGGGACAGGAACAGCGGATTGTTGAGGAAGGTGATGAGCACCAGCAGCGCCAGCGCAATCAGGACGGGAAGTTCACGCAGGCGCAGCAGCGAACCGAATCCGCCGCTGCCGCCGCCGGCGCGGGCCGCGGTCGTGCCTTTTTCCTCGTGCCTCAGCGTGGAACTCATTCCGTAACTCCTGTCGAGGAGGTGGCCGCGTGCATCACGGATTCCGGATCCGCATCCGCCCTGTCCAGCTGGGCGGTAATCCGGCCCTCGCGCATCACGAGGACACGGTCTGCCATGCCCAGGACCTCGGGGAGCTCGGAGGAGATCATCAGGATGGCGATGCCACGGCCGGCCAGGTCGGAGATGAGGCGGTGGACCTCACTCTTGGTGCCCACGTCGATGCCGCGGGTGGGTTCGTCGATGATGAGCAGCTTCGGGTCCGTGGCCAGCCACTTGGCGAGCACCACCTTTTGCTGGTTGCCGCCGGAGAGCGTGGACACCGCGTGCTCCTGGGAGCCGGCCTTCACCTGCAGCCGTTTGCTCCACTCCTTTGCGGCAGCACGCTCCTTGCCGCCGTTGATGAGCCCTGCGGTCACGAATTTGTTCCGCAGGGTGAGCGTTACGTTCCGGGCCACCGACAAATTCATCACCAGGCCCTGCTTGCGCCGGTCTTCCGGCACAAAGCCCAGGCCTGCGGCGATGGCGGCCTGCGGGTTCCGGGCCTTCAGCGGCTTTCCCTCCACCGAAACCTGTCCCGAGTCGTAGGGGTCGATGCCAAACACGGCGCGGGCAACCTCGGTCCTGCCTGCACCCACCAGGCCGGCGAGGGCAACGATCTCACCGGCCCGGACGTCGAAGCTGATGTCACGGAAAACTCCGGACCTGCTGAGGCCGTCAACTTTGAGGACGGTGTGCCCGATGTCCGCCTCGGCCTTGGGGAAGAGGGTTCCGATGTCGCGGCCCACCATTTCCCGGACAATCTTTTCAACGGTGACCTCGGCGGTCCGGTGGGTTGCAATGTAGCGCCCGTCCCGCATCACCGTGATCCGGTCGCAGAGATCGAACACCTCATCGAAGCGGTGCGAGATGAACAGGATTCCGGTCCCTTTGTCCCGCAGGGCGCGGGCTACGGCAAAGAGCCGCTCCACTTCC
The DNA here is from genome assembly GCF_900537115.1 of Arthrobacter sp. Alg241-R88. Classification (GTDB taxonomy): domain Bacteria; phylum Actinomycetota; class Actinomycetes; order Actinomycetales; family Micrococcaceae; genus Arthrobacter. The sequence continues at coordinate 25,423 of NZ_UNRG01000003.1, read as the reverse complement.
ACCCCGCTGAGTGCGGCGGTGGGCTCGTCCATGACCAGCACCCTGGCGTCCAGCGAAATGGCCTTCGCGATCTCGATGATCTGCTGGTCCGCAATGGAAAGCCCCTCCGCCGCGCGTGACGGATCAATGGGGACTCCAAGCCGGCCGAACAGTTCACTGGCCTGCCGCCGCATCTCGGCACGGCTGATCAGCCGCGACCGTCCCTTGGGCTGCCGGCCGATGAAGATGTTTTCCGCCACTGTGAGGTCCGGGAACAGGGTGGGCTCCTGGTAGATCACGGAAATGCCGGCGGCCTTGCTCTCTGCCACACTGCGAAAGTGGACGGGCTCGCCGCTGAGCCGGAAGTCCCCGGAATCGGGGTGATAAAGGCCGGCGAGGATCTTCACCAGGGTGGACTTGCCCGCGCCGTTCTCCCCCACCAGCGCGTGGATCTCCCCGGCCCGGATCTCCACTGTGCCGTCTGCCAGGGCCACCACCGGGCCAAAGGTCTTGGCAGCGCCGGTCAGCGAGAGCACCGGCTCGTCCTGCCGGGTCCCTTGACCGGGCTGCGGCATTTCACTGCGATCTTGCTGCATAAAGGAACCGCGTCTCTGAGGTTTATGCTTCGCCAATGAATCGTTTCACAACATCCAAGTGACCTGAATCATAAATCCCGCTGAACAGCACGGTCAATAGAATTGGCGGGCCCCGGAGTATTCGTGATTGATCCGTGCTCAAAAAGGTAGGGACCGGCGTCCTGATGTTTCCCAAACTTTTCCCCCGGCGTCACATCCGGTCCCCCGCGCGGCAACGCCGCCCGCCCACCGTGGAGGGGTGAGGATCGCAATTGTCGCTGAATCATTCCTGCCGCTGATGAACGGCGTAACGCATTCCATCCTGCGCGTGTTGGAGCATCTCGAGGACCGGGGCGATGACGTCCTGGTCATCGCGCCCTCCACGCTGGACGGGGAAGCGCCGGAGCGCGTCAAGGGCGCGGAGATCCACCGGCTGCCTGCGGTGCCGTTGGCCGGATATACAAACGTCAGGGTAGCGATGGGTGGTGTGTACCGGGTCAAGCGAATCCTTGCCGACTACGCGCCGGACGTCGTGCACCTGGCCTCGCCTTTCGTCCTCGGCTGGCGGGCTGCCCAGGCGGCCCACCAGTTGGGCATCCCCACCGTGGCCATCTACCAGACCGAAGTTCCCAGCTACGCGGCCCGGTACGGTGTGCCGTTCCTGGAGAACTGGGCCTGGAACCGGGTGGAAAACATCCACCTGCTCGCCACCCGCACCCTGGTGCCGTCCACGTTCGCGCTGAACCAGTTGCGCGGCCGCGGCATCCCGAGGGTGCAGATGTGGCGCCGGGGCGTGGACACGGCCCGGTTTTCGCCGGAAAAGCGCGACGACGGGTGGCGGGCTGCCGTGGCTCCCGGCGGTGAGCGGATCATCGGCTACGTGGGCCGTCTGGCCGTGGAGAAGCAGGTGGAGGACCTGGCTGCCCTGGCCGGAGTGCCCAACACCAAACTGGTGATTGTGGGCGACGGGCCGCAGCGGGCGGCACTGGAGGAAGCCTTGCCGGCCGCAGTTTTCACCGGGTTCCTGGGCGGCGCGGAACTGGCACGTGCTGTTGCATCCTTTGACCTGTTCGTCCACCCCGGCGAGTTCGAGACGTTCTGCCAGACAATCCAGGAGGCCATGGCCTCCGGTGTGCCGGTGGTGGCCACCGGCCGCGGTGGGCCCCTTGATCTGGTGGAGAACTCCCGGACTGGCTGGCTCTACGAACCCGGGGACCTGTCCGGCATGCGCGCCCGCGTCCTGGACCTGATGGGCGACGACGCCAAGCGCCGCGCGTTCGCGGCAGCGGCCCACGCCTCCGTGCAGGACAGGACGTGGCCCGCGCTCTGCAGCGAACTGGTCCGGCATTACCACTCCGTGACCAGTAGTGAGCCGGTGGTTGCGCCGGGCCCACGCCCGCCGGGTTCCCTGGCCGGGCCTGCGAGGTTAGGGCACGGGTGGGAACTGTGAAAATTTCCGTGATCGGGTGCGGCTACCTCGGCGCAGTGCACGCCGCCACACTGGCGTCCATGGGCCACACTGTGGTGGGCGTCGACGTCGACCCCGGCAAGGTGGAGCAGCTTGCACGCGGCGCGGCCCCCTTCCACGAACCCGGGCTGGACGAACTGCTGCAGGACGGGCTGGCGACCGGCAGGCTCAGCTTTGCCACAACTGCGGCTGCCGCCAAGGGCGCCCAGGTGCACTTCCTGTGCGTGGGCACGCCCCAGCACAAAACGTCCGACGCCGCCGACCTCACCTACCTGGTGTCCGCCGCGGAGGCGCTGCTGCCGCACCTCGCGGCGGGCGCCGTCGTCGTTGGAAAATCCACTGTGCCCGTGGGCACGGTGGACATGCTTCGCGGCCTGCTGGCCGCGCGGCCCGATGTGCTGCTGGGCTGGAACCCCGAGTTCCTGAGGCAAGGCACCGCGGTGAAAGACTCGTTGGTGCCGGACCGGCTGGTTTACGGCGTGGAAGGCGGCCGCACCGCCGCGTTCAACCTCCGGACCGGGGCGCCGCTGGGCGTCACGGCCGCCCTGGACGCGGTGTACGAGCCGCTGCTCGCCGCCGGAATTCCCCGCCTGGTCTGCAACTTCGCCACCGCGGAACTCATCAAGTCAGCGGCGAACGCTTACCTGGCCACCAAAGTCAGCTTCATCAACGCCATGGCCGAGCTGTGCGACGCTTCGGGCGCGGACGTGGCGGAATTGAGCGAGGCAATGGGGATGGACCCGCGGATCGGCGGGCGGTACCTGCACGCCGGGCTGGGTTTCGGCGGCGGCTGCCTGCCCAAGGACATCCGCAGCTTCCGGTCCCAGGCATCAGCCCTCGGCGTCGCTGCCGTGGACGACTGGATGCGGCTGGTTGATACCGTGAACCTGGGCCAGCGCGGGCGTGCCGTCTCCCTGGCCGCTGAACTCTGCGGCGGCAACCTCGCAGGGCGCTCCCTTACCGTGCTGGGTGCGTCCTTCAAACCGGACACGGACGACATCCGGGATTCCCCCGCCCTTGACGTTGCCGACCGTCTCGCGGCTTCCGGTGCGCATGTGACGGTCACGGATCCCAAGGCAGTGAACCACGCCTGGCGCCGCTATCCCCGCCTTCGATTCGAGGCCTCCACCGAACGGGCGCTCGAGGGCGCCGAGCTGGTACTGCTGCTCACCGAGTGGGACGAATACCGCCGCCTTTCCCCGGCCATTGCGGGCGGGCTGGTACGACGGCGGGTGGTGCTGGACGCGCGCAACGTCCTGGACGCTGCGGCCTGGCAGGCCGAAGGCTGGCTGGTCCGGGGCCTTGGGACAGGACGCACGGAAGATCAGGCGCTGGAGAGGGCTCTCCCCCGGGCCTAGCTCAGGAGGGAGGCCCAGCTCAGGGGGAGGCCCAGCTCAGGAAGGAGGCTCAGTTCAGGAGGCCGAGCTCGGCGAAGGCGAGCGCCACGCCGTTTCCGGATGGTCCGGCGGTAATGCGGTCAGCAACCGCCAGCACAGCCGGGTGCCCGCCTTCCACTGCGATCCCCACAGCGGCGTACTCAAGCATCTCAATGTCGTTGGCGCTGTCTCCGATGGCCACGATGTCCGCACGGTCAAGCCCGAGGTGCGCCTCTACCACCTGGATGCCTACGGCCTTGTGGGTTCCGGCCATAAAGATTTCCCCGGCCCTGTCGCCCAGGGCGGAGAGGGAACTGGGGATCAGCCCAACCTGCGGCCCGAGCCCGTCCACCAGCTGCCGCAGCGGCACCGGCGAATCGAAGCAGGATATTTTGGCGTACGACGTTGTGCGCAGGTTGTCGCTGTACTGCATGGGGCCCAGGATGTCCTCCAGGGGATCCACATCAGTGCTGAGGATTCCGTCGTGCTGTGGGCGTCCGGCGAAAATGGGTCCAAGCACCTCCCGCAGCCTCTGGTCCACGCCCGTGCGGCCGTGCAGGGCCTCGGGTGCTTCCAGGATGTAGGCGGCGTCATGGGCGTCCAGCGTCTCCACAATCCTGGCGGCCAGCTCCGGTTCGAATCGTGTGTCCTTCAGGACTTGTCCCCCACACTCCACCCGTGCGCCGGCTCCGGTGATGCTGCCGTCAAAACCGGCTTCCAGGATATGGCCGGGGACCATGGACAGCGGCCGCCCGGTGCAGACGAAGACCAGGTGTCCCAGCCGACGGGCGGTGCGGACGGCCTTCACATGGGCTTCCGGGGCCAAACCGTGGTCAGCGTAGGTGCCGTCGATATCGAGGAAGATGGCGCGCGGGCGGACGGTCTGCTGGCTGGACATGCCGGAGCTCCTAGTTGGATAGCGGGATAGTCAACTCTATCGAAGAGCGTTCACACCCGCGGAATCCCTGATTTCGCTGCTGCTTCCCCAGCCCTGCCAAGAAGCTGCATTCCCACCGCCCAAACTGACAGCCATCCCGTAATAAACAAGCCTTGAAGTGTAGTAAGCACACTGCTTGAATTATGGAACCGGAAATGGGGGCCCGGCACAACTTAACTGATTAAGGAGTGACAACATGGGTATTCTCGGATTTCTCATTTTGGGCCTGATCGCCGGAGCTATTGCAAAGGCCATCCTGCCGGGCCGTCAGGGGGGAGGATGGGTGATGACCCTGGTCCTCGGGGTTGTCGGCGCTATTCTGGGCGGCTGGATCGGCTCCCTGATCTTCGGTGGCGGACTGGCTGAATTCTTCGATATCCGCACGTGGCTGCTGGCCATTCTTGGGTCGATTATCGTGCTGCTGGTTTACGGTGCAGTCACCAACCGCAGCCATCGCCGGGTGTAGCCGCCAAACACATTTCATAAGGGCAGGCGCCGTTCTCCGCAAGCGGAGGGCGGCGCTTTTGCTTGCCCGCCTGCCCCGAGCGGTCCGCGGCAATATCTCCGGTTCGGGAAACTGCTTCCGCCCGACCCAACAATTTCCCGCGTCCGCACTTTATGATGTGCGAGGGGGGTGGTGACATGGCTGATTCACGGAGCCAGAGCAAGAGTTTCACAGCACAAGCGTTTGGGGCAGTGCTGGACGCCAGCCCGGACGCACTCCTCGCACTGGCACCCGACGGCACCGTTACCATGGCCAACGCCGCCGCCGAGTGGCTTTTCGGGGCCAGCCGGGAAGAATTGACGGGCCGCAACCACCAGGTGCTGCTTGCGGAGGGCTTCCGCGACGAGGTGGACCAACTCCTCCAGCAGCTTCTCGCGCAGCCCGGGAGACACCCTCGGCCGCGGGAGGTTTACGGGGTGCACAGCAGCGGGAGCGAGTTTCCGGCGGAGGTAACCGCATCGCTGGTCCCGGACCTTTCCGCCACCAGCAAAGGCGGCAGCCAAGCAGCACCACAGCTGCTGTTGTCCGTCCGCGGCACGTCGCACCGGAAGTCAGCGGACGAGGACCTGCGTGAGGCTATGTCCCTGCTCGCTGCCACGTTGGAGTCCACGGCCGACGGCATTTTGGTTATGAGTGCCGAGGGCCGTGTGGCCGGTTTCAATGACCAGTTCCTCCGAATGTGGGGCATCCCGCCGGAACTGCTGGACGGTGACAGTGAAGAACCGATTATGCGGCTCGTTGTTGCCCAAGTGGCAGATCCGGTCGCTTTTATGGGCCGGGTCAACGAGTTGGAGGACAACCCGGCAGCTGAAAGCCACGACGTGGTGGACTTCAAGGACGGCCGCACCTTCGAGCGGTATTCGCGCCCGCAGCGCGTGGGCGACAACATTGTTGGCCGGGTGTGGAGTTTCCGGGACGTTACTCCGCGACGGAAGGCCCAGGAGCAGGCGCACCAGGCGATGCTCGACCTCGCTGCCCAGGCTGAGAAACTGCGCACCATGGCCTTCCAGGATCCCCTGACCGGACTTGCCAACAGGGCCGTCTTTAATGACGGACTGGTGGACGCACTGACAGAGCCGCGGCTGAAGGCAGTGGACGTCCTCCTGCTGGACCTGGACGATTTCAAGGAAGTCAACGACATCCTGGGGCACCAGGCCGGCGACGACATGCTGATCGAGGTGGCCCGCCGGCTGCGTGGCTGCGTGCCCACCGCCGATGTGGTGGCCCGGCTCGGGGGCGACGAGTTCGTGGTGCTTTTGACGGCCTGCCCGGACCCGGATGCGATTGCTGCCTGCATTGTCCGGTGCCTGCACGTGCCCGTCACCATCAACGGCACTGTGCTTCGGCCCAGCCTTAGCTTGGGGCTGGCGTCCCTGGGCCAGGAAAGCGTAGGAGCCTCAGAGCTGCTGCGGCACGCGGATATCGCCATGTACGCTGCCAAGGCTGCCGGCAAAAACCGCTTCCTGAGGTTCCACCCGGACATGATGGCGGCCCTGGTGCAAAGGACGGACATGGAAAGCGGTTTGCAGTTGGCCGTGGCGCGGGGGGAAATCTCGGTGGACTTCCAGCCGATTGTCTCGCACCGCATGGGCCAGGTTGTTAAGTTCGAGGCGCTGGCGAGGTGGGACCGGGGCGGCGAGCGCGTCCCGCCGTCGGTATTCATCCCGCTGGCCGAACGCACCGGGCTGATCGGCGAGATCGGCGCGGAGGTGATGGCCCTCGGCATGGTGCAGTTGGCCTCCTGGCTCAGCGAGGACCCGTCCCGCTCCCTGTCCGTGAACGTTTCAGGCGTCCAGCTGCAGGAACCGGATTTCGCCGAGCAGGTCCTCCGCCTCGCCGAAGCCAGCGGAGTGGCCGCGTACCAGCTGGTGCTGGAGGTGACTGAGAGCGTGTTTTTCGACGCCGACTGCAGCCTGATCAAACAGCTCAGCACGCTGCGGGATGCGGGAGCCCGGGTTGCTTTGGACGACTTCGGGACCGGCTATTCCTCGCTGGGCCGGCTGCAGGACCTGCCGGTGGACACGGTGAAAATCGACAAAACATTTATCTCGATGGTCCGTACGGGCGCGGAGCGGCTGCCCATCCTCAGCTCGATGATCAATATGGCGCACAGCCTGGGGCTGACAGTGACGGCCGAAGGCGTGGAGACGGCTGCCCAGGCTGACTATCTGGCTGCACTGGAGTGCGATTCGCTGCAGGGGTACCTGTTCTCATTGCCGGAACCCGGTGAGCGGCTGGAGTATGCCCTGCGCCACGCGGAAGAAGCGCTTATCGCTCTCAAGGCCCGGTAGGGCGCCTCAACCGAAGTACGGCGTTACGCGGCCTGCTTGCGTCCCGCCTGCTTGACGCTCTTCTTCGGTGCGGCGGATGTGGCGTTCTGGCCGGGCCGCGGCGCGGAGGCGGGTGACGCCTGCTGGTCCGGCACCGGCTCAGCGTGCGCTGCTTCCGCGGTCTGGGCTTCTTCAACTGCAGGTTCTTCTTCAACGGCGTACGCTTCTTCAGCCGCGTAAGCTGCTGCGGCGGCCCGGTTTCGCTTCCAGCGCCGGACCAGGTCAACGGCGGCCAGGGCACCGGCCAGCGGGGTGAGCACTGCTGCCCCGTAGACGAACAAAATCCAGGTCAGGGTGGTCAGCGGAGGCTGGTTGTTGTGCAGGAGCGACAGGCCGCCAAGGAGCCCAACGGCCCAGAAAAGGACCACTGCGGCGAGTACCGCGGCGGCTGGGAAATACTGGTTGGACACGATTTTTTTCAGGGTTTCCATGCACTTCCTCCTGCCTGGCCGGGGCACGGCAACAGCCGCTCAAAACCAGTATGGGGCTGCCGGGCCGTGAATTCGGGCAACACGCAGGCGGTGGTGATGAACCTAACGCCGGGGCCGCCGCAGAGTCCCGTCGGCGGTTCAGCCGGCAGCCCTCTTCCCTGCCGCGGATGCAGCTAATACGGTGGACCTGTCCGGCCACCCGGAGCCGGCTTGCCCGTACCGATGGTGCCAACCTGGAGGTTCCCATGCGTAAAGTCACAGCCGGTCTGTTCCACTCCGTGGACGGCGTGGTGTCGGATCCTTACAAGTTTCAGTTCGACAGCTTTGATGATGAACTCGGCGTGGGCCTGACCCGGATGATGGAAACGGTGGACACCGTGGTGTTGGGCCGGGTGAGCTACCAGGAGTGGGCGGGCTACTGGCCCAACGCCTCCGTGGACGAGGACTTTGCAGGCTTCATCAATCCCGTGGAGAAGTTTGTGGCTTCCCGGACGTTGAAGGAACCGCTGGAGTGGCAGAATTCGCAGCTGATGGACGCACCGCTGGAAGAGTTCGTGGCCAAGTTAAAGGCGCGCGACGGCGGTGAGATCGCCGTGTGCGGCAGCATCTCGGTGACGCGGCAGCTGTTGTTCGCCGGGCTGCTGGATTCCCTCACGCTGATGACCCACCCGGTGGTGGCCGGCAGCGGCCGCCGCCTCTTTGAGGACGGCGACCCGACCACCCGGCTGGTGCTGCAGGACCAGTATCGGACCAGCAAGGGCAATGTGGTCAGCGTGTACGGGCGACTGGAGGGCTAAGCGCCCCGCATGGCAGCTGTGACGGCGGCAATATCGCCGGGCGTCGTTCGGCAGCAACCACCGATGATGCGGGCACCGGCTCCGCGCCAGGCTGCGGTCCCCACGGCGATGCTGCGTGGCTGGGCAACGCTGCCGGCGGCGGGAACCGACCCGCTGCTTCCCGTTGTTGAGGCGGGTGCCCAAGTTTTCGTGACGGGATCGTAGGTTTCGCCGGAGTTGGGATACGCCACCAACGGTTTGTCAGTGGCCTCGCGCAGCGCGGCGAGCGCGGGCGTCACAAGCTGCAGCGGCACGCAGTTCACGCCGATTGCGGCCACAAGAGGCTGCGCGCCCAGGAGTCCGGCCACGGCTGTCAGCGAGGTACCGTCACTGATGTGCCTGCCATCCCGCAGCGAGAAGGAGAACCAGGACTCGACGTCATACTCCCGGGTGAGTGCAAGCAGCGCCTCAGCCTCGGCAAATGACGGCAGGGTTTCGCATGCGAGGAAGTCCACGCCGGCTTCCACCAGCGCGGCAATGCGGGGACGATGGAAGTCCCGGAATTCGCCCGGCGTCAGGGTGTAGTCCCCGCGGTACTCGGAGCCGTCGGCAAGGTACGCACCGTACGGGCCGACGGAGCCGGCAATGAGCAATGGTCTGGCGTCCGGGGCGGCGGCAAGGTGCTCCTGGCGGGCTTCGTCTGCCAGCCGCACCGACAACGCCACCAGCTCCAGCGCCTCCTGCTCCCCGATCCCCCGCGCGGCAAAACCCTGGGGCGTGGCCTGGTAGCTGGCGGTCGTTGCAATCCTGGCACCGGCAGCAAAATAGTCGCGGTGGACGTCCTTGATCAGGTGGGGCTGTTCGAGCAGGACCTTGGCCGACCACAAGGGATCATCCAGGTTGCAGCCGCGGGCCTCGAGCTCGGTGGCCAAGGCACCGTCCGCGGGCAGGTCCCCGCCGGTTTCCAGCAGGGATGACAGGAACGCATTCGAAGGCATGCCAGTCATAATACGCATTTCCTTATGCTTGTAATGATTATTTCTTTCTGTCACGATGGCAGGCAACCGTCAGCCCGGCGGGAGGAAAGAGGACAGGCCTTGAACGTTCAACTGCACCCGGTACGCAAGCTGCGCGTGCACTGGCCCATCAGCGGCACCACCTTTGCACAGCTCGCCAAAGGCAAAGCCAGTGCCTTCCGGGACGACCCGGGCATCGCCCATCTGCTCCAGGCCCTGACACAGTTCCGGGAACTGGGCGATTTTGGCAATTACAAGCACGTGTTCGAATCCGGCCTGGGGTTCGAAGGGTTCACCACGGCCGAGGGCGCCAACCCCACGCTGGGACGCGTGGGCGAGCAAACCCTGTCACCAACCTTCGTTTTCACTACCTACTTCGATGCGTCCCTGGAGGACGCCGCCGTCGAACGCTTTATGCGCCAGATCGTGGAGATCCACCCCTGGGAAGTGCCTGTCATCGAACTCACCGGACCCATCAGCGTTTCCAGCAGTGCGCTGGCACCGATCACCGAAGGGGCTGCTGCATCATGACGGACACCGCCACCGTTTCCCTCTGGGAGAGCCTGCAGCCGCTGCTCTCGGGCAGGAAGTTCGTTGACCTTACGCACGCCTTCCACCCCGGCCAGCCACACTTCGCGGCCTTCCCGGATGAGGAACGCGAAGCACTCTTCGACCTCGAGAAGGGTGACGGGTTCACGGCCCACCGGTACACAATCGTTGGCCAGTGGGGAACACACGTGGACCCGCCCTCCCATTTCATCCGCGGCGGCAGGAGCCTGGACCAGATCCCGGTGGAGGAGATGATCCTTCCGCTGGTGGTCCTTGACATCACCTCGCGGGTGACCGGCAACCCGGATGCCACCCCCACCCTGCAGGACGTACAGGACTGGGAACGCCGGAACGGCACCATCCCGGCGGGCGCTTTCGTGGCCCTGCGCACCGGCTGGAGCAGCCGCTGGCCGGACCCGGACGCGATGGCCAACCGGGACGAGGACGGATTGAGCCACACGCCAGGCTGGTCCTTCGAGGTGCTGTCCTTCCTGGTCAACGAGCGGTCGGTCGCAGCCGTAGGCCACGAGCAGACGGACACGGACCCCGGCCTTGCCACCTCCCGCCAGGACTTCAGCCTGGAAACCTACGTCCTGGAGCAGGACCGCTGGCAGATTGAACTGCTGGCCAACCTGGACGGGCTTCCGGAATCCGGTGCCGCCGTCGTCGCAACCTGGGCCAAACCGCTGGGCGGCAGCGGTTTCCCGGCGCGGGTGTTTGCCATCTGCTGATGTGGCTTTACGGACCGGTATTCTGCTCAGCTGCGCCGTGGTCGCCGGAACAGTGCGGGGTCGCCGGAAATTCCAGCGTCCTGGCACTGTCCGGCGATTCCGGCGGCCAGCCGGTGAACCCCTGCCCGCAAAACCTGGCGGGAAAGCCGTCCACTAGACTCGACTCCATGCCTAAAACCTCCAGCATGGGCCGCGGCATCATGGCCGTCCTTGCTGTTGGCGCGCGCCATGCAGCGGGACACCCCGGCGGAACAGTGGCTGACGTCGCTCAGGACCTGGGTAAGGACCGCAGCCAGGTGTCGCGCAACCTGCGCAGCGGCGAGCAGGAGGGCTTCCTTAGCCGGACCAGCCAGCGCACCTACACCCTGGATTGGTCTGTGCTCACCGACGCGCAACTGCTGACGGAACGCCGCTTACACTCCGACGGCGGCACCGCCCTGGATACGCTGGCCCGTGAGACCGACGAGGCTTGCTTCCTGGGGGTCCTCCATGGCGACAGCACGGTGACCATCGGCGAAAGCGTTCCCCCCAGCAGCAACCTCGTGGGCTCCTGGCTGGGCCGGCCCTACCCCGCCTACTGCAGCGACGCCGGCCAGGCAGTCCTGTGGGAGGCGTCGGAGGCAGAGGTGCGCACCGTTTTCGCGGATATGGATTTCGTCCGCCACGGCCCGAACACGCCCTCCAGCGTGGAGGACTTCCTGGTGCGCCGCGAAGCCGCCCGCGCACGGGGTTACACAATCGTGGACGAGGAGGCCGAACCAGGGCTGTACTCGCTGGCCGTCCCCATTCGGGACTTCAAGGGTGACGTGGTGGCGGCGCTGCAGATCGTCGGCATCAGGGAGCGGCTGGAGCCGCGACAGCAAGAATGCGCCGCCGCGCTGGTGGCACAGGGCAAGTGGCTCGAACAAAGGCTCGGCTACAACCTGCAGGACTAAGCCCGAAAGGCTCCGAGCCGTTCCGCAGCCTGGCCAAGTACTGCAGCAAAAGAGCCCGCATCAGTCCCGATCGCTTCACGGCTGCCCAGCACGCTGAGCGAGGCCAGGATTGCGCCGCCGGCGTCCCTCACAGGCACCGCGAGTTCCACCACCTCGTGCTCGAATTCCTCAGCGGCGGCAATGAACCCTGCGGCGTGGTCCCGCGTCATCAGGTCCCACACCTCCCCGGTGGAGTGGGCAGCACCCGGGCCCCCGATGCCGATGTAGTTCACGTCCCGGAGCAGGGCATCCAGGGCGGGCCGGTCGTGATCCCACAGCAGGGCCCGGCCGGCGCCGGTGCACCAGACGGGAGTCACCATGCCCGGTTTCACGAAGCTTCCGGGAACGGCGTCGTTGCTCGAACTCCGGAGCAGGATCACGCGGTAGCCGTCGCGGACTGAGAGCCGTGCCCGCAGTCCGAGTCTGGCAACCAGCGCCTCGAGTTCGGTTCCAGCTTCCCGGACCCAGCCGGTGTTCATTGACGCGGCGAGGCTGAAGAAGCGCTGGCCGGTCCGGAACGGGCCGCGGTCCACCCGCTCCAGCAGCCCGAGGTCGCACAGTTCCTGGGTCAGCCGGGAGACGCGGCTTTGGTCCATTTCCAGCTCGGCGGCGAGCTGCGAAACACCCAGCAGCTGCCGGCCCCGCTTCTCCCGGTCGGCCACCAGCCGCACAATCCGCAGGCCCTGCGCCATTGATGACGCCTCAGCGGACGAATCCACGCTCATTGCCCCTCCCCGCCGGAAACCTCGCCCTATTCTTCCACGGCACCCGCCCCGAAAGGCGCGGCAGGACGGGCGCCGGAAAGAACGACGCCGGCCCTCCGGGAAGGTGCGTGACGCCCCTAACGCGGGCTGGCGCCGTCGTTCGCTCCCGTTACGTGGCGGCCCGCTACGTGGCGGACAGCTACTTCGCGGCCAGTTACTTCGCGGGCACAGCCTTGCGGCCGTGCCGGAAGTGGAACCAGAGGTAGCAGGCGGCCACAAACGGGATGCCGAAGTAGAGCGCGGCGGCCTGGGCGGGGTCGAGTGCGATGCCGATCAGGGAAACCACGCAGAGGGTGAACGCCAGGATGGGCACCAGCGGGAACAGCGGCGCTTTGTAGGCGAGGGTGGACACGTCGCCGCCGTTGCGGACGAAGGCGCGGCGGTGGAAGAAGTGCGAGGCGGTGATGGACATCCAGACGCCCACCACGGCGAAGCCCGCCACCGAGACCAGCACCAGGTAGACCGTTTCCGGGGCAACCACACTGCTGATCAGCGACGCGACGCCGCCCACCATGCTCACCGAGAGCGCGATCAGGGGAATGCCCCGGCTGGTCAGCTTTTTGAAGGCGCGGGGTGCGTGGCCTTCATCGGCGAGTGAGTAGAGCATCCTGGCACAGGAGAAGAGGCCGCTGTTGCCGGCGGAGAGGAGGGCGGTGATGATGACGAAGTTCATGATGTCGGCGGCGAACGGGAGGCCGATGGCGGAGAAGACCGTCACGAACGGGCTCTCGTCCAGGCCCACCTCGGTGTACGGGATGGTGGCGGCGATGACGGCGATGGCGCCGACGAAAAAGATGAGCAGGCGGAGCACGGTGGTGCGCATAGCCTTGGGGATGCTGGTGGCTGGGTCCTTGGTTTCGCCTGCTGCCACGCCGATGAGTTCCGAGCCGGAGAAGGCGTAGAAGACGGCGAGGACGGTGACCAGGACGCCGGTGAAGCCATTGGGGAACAGGCCGGCCTCGGTGGCGAAATTCTCGAACAAGAACGGGTGCTCTCCCCCGCCGACGAGCGGGCGGAAGCCGAACAGGGCAGCGCCGCCCAGGACGATGAGGCCGATAATCGCGGCCACCTTCACAATGGCGAACCAGAACTCGGACTCGCCGAAGAACTTGGAGGAGACGGCGTTGAAGCCGAAGAGGATAGCGGCGAACACCAGGCACCAGACCCAGACCTCAACGTCCGGGAACCATCGCTGCATCAGCAGGCCCGAGGCGGTGAATTCGGAGCCAATGGCCACCGCCCAGCAGAGCCAGTACAGCCACGCGGTGGCAAAGCCGGTGGCGGGGCCGATGGAGCGGGCGGCGTAGATGTGGAACGCGCCGGACACCGGGTAGGCGATGGCGAGTTCACCCAGGCAGGCCATCACCAGGTACACCACAAAGGCGCCCACCAGGTAGGCGATCACGGCGCCGAGCGGGCCGGCCTCCGAGATGGTGTAGCCGGAGCTCAGGAACAGGCCGGAACCGATGACGCCGCCCATGGCGATCATCACCAGGTGGCGCGGGCCCATCGAGCGGCGAAGTCCGGACTCCGCTTGTTGCGTAGCCGGGCTGGTTGACTGTTCATCCAGCGTGAGCGGTGCTGAGGGTTCCACGGGCGTCTCCAATGTGGGGGGTCGATCGGTGCGATGGGGCGCGCACAATCCCTGGTCCCGCTCCCGGGAAACGAAGAAGTGCACGTCGACAGTGCTGAAAGTAGCACGCAAGCCGAATTTCCAATCATCAAAGACATATAGCAATGCTTATATTGCACGTTGTTACTTCGGGCGACCACCCCGAGTAACGCCCGACGGCGGCACTCGTTGGGTGCCGCCCTCGCCGTCTGCAGTCAGGACCAGGGAGCCGGACTAACAGCACTTTCCGCTGCGGCTCGGGCTGTAGGGGCGGACTCCCCAGTAGACGTCACCGAGGATTCATTCTGGCGCCCGCCCTGGAGCACTTCGTTCGCTGCCTGTGTAAGGGTCAGCGCCGCGCCGCTGGCCCAAGCGAGGCCAAAGCGGACGGGTCCGGCCTCGGCCCTGGCCCTCGCGCTGATTCCTTCGACGCGTTTGCGTTCTTCCCCATTTAGTAGCGATCCGTGCTCCGTGCGGTAGGCGTCAGCGGCAGCGAGCAGCCGGATGGCTGAATCTATACTGTTCTTCGCTGCGTACACACCTGCCAATGACTCGAGATAACCGACTACGTTGCCGTATGCACCGAGCTGAAGGGCATCGCCAACCACTTCGAGGAGCAGGCGCTCGGCGCCGTCGTAATCGCCGGCCTGTTCCGTGCTTTCTGCAAGGTTTGTGAGCACCACACCGAGGAGCCACCGGTCTCCAAGCGGCCGGGCAGAGTCCGCACACAACTGCGACAGCTCAAAAGCCCGCGGATGATCCCCCGCATAAAAGGCGAGACGTGACAGCACAACTAAGGCGGCAACGCGGGCACGATGGCTGGCGCCGGGGTAGGACAAAGCTTCTACTGCTAATCGCTCGGCATTATCGCGGTCATCGTTTTGCGCAGCCTGGACGGCAAGGCACATGGTGGTCCAGGCGACCCCCTTGCTGTTGCAGGTGAGCCTAAATGCATCAAGGGCTTGCCGGTGGAGGTGGGCCGCCTGGTCATACCGGCCCAGCGTCCAGGTCAGCGTAGCGGCGCCGCTCAACGCCGGCGCCCGAAGCTCCGGTGGGGCGCCAGGTGTTCCGTCGAGCAGCTTCAGGGCGACCCCGCACTGTTCGGCCACGTCGCCGGTCAGCTCCCAGTAGTGCCAGAGTTGCCCCACCAGACCGAGCGCTACATCTTTGGAGCCGTCGGGTCCCGCCGCCCAACGCAGTGCCGCCCGGAGGTCGAGGGTGTCGGTGTGAAGTGTCCGGAACGCGTCAACCTGATCCTCTCCCCACAACTGCGGCCCGGCTGCTTCCGCGAGGGCAAGGTAGTGCTCGGCGTGCCGGCGCCTGATTTTGGATTCCTCCGGGAGCAGTGCGAGCCGGTCCCGCGCAAACTCGCGGATCGATTCGAGCATTGACACCCGTTCCCGCCCTGCGTCGTCAGTGTAGCGCCGCAGCAGGCTGTGACCCGCGAGCGCAGACAGCAGGACTTCTGTGGACGTTTTGTCAGCTGCGGTTAGACCACAAACTGCGTGAGTCGCCGTCACCGTGGGATCCCCGGCGAAAACGCCGAGTCGATCGAAGACCACGCGTTCAGGGTCCGGGAGCAGCCGGTAACTCCACTCCATCGTGGCGGTGAGCGTCCGCTGCCGGTCCGGGAGGTCCCGGAAGGTGTCGGGCAACGCGGCCAGGCTGACCTCCAAATCATCCAGGAGGTCGCGCTCATTGAGGCGGCGCAGTTGGGCTGCGGCCAGCTCGATAGCCAGCGGAAGGCCGTCTAAACGCTGGCACAGACGAGTTATTACGGCGGCATTGTCATCGTTGACGTCAAACTGCGGGCGAACTGCCCGGCCTCGGTTCAGGAGCAGCTTCACGGCCGGCACGGCGCGTAGGTGGCGCGGTGGCAGCGGCGGGTCGACTGGCGGCACTTCAAGCGGTGCCAGCTCAAATTCGTACTCGGGACGGAGCCCGAGGCGCCGCCGGCTGGTGGTGAGGATCCGTAGGTCAGGAGCGGCGGTCAGCATGTCCAGCACCACCGGCCATGCGTCCTCCAGATGCTCGAAATTGTCCAGAACCAGAAGCAGTCGGCGGGTGTGCAGGAATCGGGAAGCTATTTTCAGCGGATCCTCCCCGGCACTCGCCTCCAGTCCGAGTGTCGCCGCGATAGCGCCGGGCACTTGCTGAACCCGGGTGAGTGGTGCCAGATTGACCCAGCCCACGCCGTCGGCCATGCGCTCGCCCAGCCGGGCAGCAGCCGCCAAAGCCAAGCGGGTCTTCCCCGTTCCTCCCGCACCCGTCACCGTAACCAGCCGGCAGCCCTCCGAGCGGTACAGCGAACACACCTCCCCCAGTTCGGCCTCCCGCCCTACCAGCGGAGTGAGGGCAGCAGGCAGGTTCTCGATGCGCTGCCGGCTCCGGTGATGTCCGTTAGCGGCCGGAGCACCGAGTGACGGGTCCTGTTGGAGCACCAGTCTTTCGAGCTCCTGCAGATGCTCGCCGGGATCAATGCCAAGTTCCGTTGACAGGGTTTTCCGCGCCTCCCGGCACGCTGCCAGGGCATCTGCTTGCCGGTCTGCACGGTACAGCGCGAGCGCGAGCGATGCCCATAGCCGTTCCCTGAAGGGATGCTCCGAGACCATCCGCTGCACCTCCCCCACCACAGCGGTATGCCTGCCCAAGGCGAGTTCGATGTCGAAGAGATCCTGGTACGCGTCGAGCCGCGCTTCTTCCAGCGCGTCCAGGTCCGGTGCCAGCAGCTCGATGTCGCCAAGGTCGGGGAAGGCCGGCCCTTTGAACAGGTCCAGTGCCTGACGCAGCCGGTCCGCACCTTCAACCAGCTTGCCCGTCTGCACCGCTTGTTCACCGGTGGCGACGTACTGGCGGAACTGGAGCAGGTCGAGTTCATCGTCCCCCACTGCCAGCAGATAGCCGCCCGGCCTGCTGGCAAGTCGATGGGAGGCGGAGCCTTTAGGCCGGCCCGGTTCCAGCAGGCCCCGCAAATTGGCCGCGTAAACCTGCAGCTGCGGTAGCGGATGCGCGGGCGGCTGGCCGGCCCAAACAGCCTCGGCCAGAAAGTCGGTGCTGACGACGATGTTTGGCCGCAGCGCCAGGCATTCGAGGACGATCCGCAGTTTCCTGCTGGTCACGGGAACCGATGCGCCGTCGGCTATGACCTCCAACGGACCCAGAGCCCTGATCCACAGTGCGCCCATCCCCGAGCACCCCTCACCGACCGGCTGCGGAAACGGGCCACGCCCGTCCCGCAGAACCCTCAACCAGCGACCCCTAGCGCCCGCCCTTCACACACGATGTGCCCCTGGGGGCAACATCAAAGCCCATCATGCTCCTGGCTCCGAGGATGGTCCAGAGTTCCGGCGCAGATTAAGGGCGGCTTAAGCCCCGGGAGTCAATCTTGAGCCACTCATCCGAGTACATCTGAAAGGAAGATCCCATGAAAACTACTATCGCCCGTGCATTCGCCCCGGCTGCATTGGCTGCAGCCGCCCTTGTCGCACCGGCGCCAGCGGCCGTTGCGGAGGACGTGTCCTTTATCCTGCCGGTCAAGACAGGGTGTGACTTCAGGCTTGGCGTCTCTTGGACCGGAGGGAATCTACAAACCAAGGAATTCGTGGATGAGGACGGGAACACGATTCGGCTACTGGTTTCGGGCAAGGGCACCGTTATCACTTACACGAACTATGGATACAAGCCGGGACGCAACCCGACGCCAATTGACTCCCTTACGATTCGAACTGACGGCTCAGTGACTGAGACGGTTACGAATCCGGACGGCACACAAACAGTTACCGCTACCGGCCACAACGGCCTCATCTTGTTCCCCACCGACGAGCCAGAAGGTCCGTCCACCATTCACTACACCGGAAAGATCGTATACAACGTTGACCCCGCCACTGGTGTTTTCACCTTGCTAAGCACCTCCGGCCAATCACTGGACGTCTGCGCCGAACTGGCCAGCTGACACCTAAGCCAGGTTCCGCTCCAGCATGTGGCCGATAATCCGGGCGCCCTCGGGGAAGGCGCCCGGATTCGTTCCCGAGTAGTTGAGCCGGATGAAGGGACCCGCCGGTTCGGCTGGGAACCACTCGTTTCCCCCAGCGATGATTACGCCCGCGGCCTCACAGTCCCGGGTGAGCCGCTCAAGGTCGGTTCCGTCGGGCAGACGTACCCACAGGTTCAGGCCGCCCTTTGGCACCTGCACGAGGTGCGCCGCGGGGGCGTGCTCGCGCAGGCTGGTGACCAGCAGGTCGCGGCGGGACTCCAACTGGTGCCGCAGGCTGCGCAGGTGCGTCTGCCACCCCGGCTGCGTGACGACGTCGAGCGCTGCCGCCTGCAGCAGCCCGCTCACGTACATCGATTCGGCTGCGCGGTCGGCAAGAATGCGCTCACGCGCCGGACCACGGGCGATCACCCCGGCCACCCTGATGGACGTGGACACACTCTTGGTCAGCGAGCGCAGGTACACCACGTGGCCGGAGTCGTCACGGGAAGCGACAGGAACGGGGTTGGAGCTGATGCCGAAATCGTGCGCCCAGTCGTCCTCCACCAGGAAAGCTCCCTGGGCACGCACCACGTCGAGGACCTGGTCGCGCTTCTCAGCCGACCACTGCGCGCCCGTTGGATTCGCGTAGTTGGGCTGGGCGTAGAACACCCTTGCTCCGGTCTCCTCAAACGCACGTGTCAACTCCGCCGGGTCCGGCCCGTCCAGGCCCGTGGGCACCGGGACAACGTGCACGCCAGCCTGCGCCGCGGCGAGGATCGCGCCCCAGTAGGTGGGCGATTCCAGCAGGAGCGGCTGGCCCCTGCCCACCAGGGCGCTGAAGATCGAGCTCAGTCCGCTTTGGCTTCCGGGGAGTACGACGACGTCGCTTGGGTTGGGCGGTGTGGTGCCGGCGGGCGTCGACGCGCCAAGTTCATGGGCGAACCACGATTGCAGTTCCGGCATGCCGGCGGCCGGCGGCCGCGACAACGCCGCGTCCCCCCGGGCGGCGCGGGTAAGCGCGGCCCGCACGAGCCGTTCAGGCAGCAGTTCACGCGCCGGGTAGCCGGAATGGAAAGAGATTGCATTGAGCGGCACGTCCCGCATGGTTGAAGAAGCGGGCGGCAGTGCCGCCAGCGGTGACCGGAGCGCCGCCGTTTGCCAGCCGTAGTCCGACGGCTTCGCAGTCCTGGCGGCACGCACGAACGTCCCCACACCGGGCCTGCTCTCGATGAGGCCCTGCGCAGCGAGTGTCTGCAGCGCCTTCTGCACCGTGACGGGGCTGGCCTGGTATTCGGCCACCAGGGAACGGGTGGAAGGCAGCTTCGCACCGGGCGCGGCTGCAGCCATCCACGATTTCAGGTGCGCCACGATCCGGGAACTGCTATCGTTGTTCATGAAAGACAATAGTAGCGCTACTCTTTCGAAGCGCACAGTGATACCGCTTTCGCAGCCCTCCGGATTGTGGCTGGGCCTTCTTGGCGTCGCGGCATTCTCCTTCACGGTCCCGTTCACCAAGGTGGCTGTCGACGGCCTGTCGCCGCTGTTCATCGGCTCGGGCCGGACGGTAGTAGCGGCAGTGCTGGCGGGTGCCGCCCTGGCACTTACCCGGCAGCGGCTCCCCCGTCCGATGCAATGGGCACGTCTCGCCGTGGTGGCAGCCGGCGTCGTGATCGGCTTTCCGCTACTGACGTCCTTTGCCCTGACCAGCACGCCGGCGAGTCACGGTGCCGTGGTCATAGCGCTGCTCCCCGCCGCAACGGCTACCGCGGCTGTTCTCCGCGGGCGCGAGCGTCCTCCGTTCGCGTTCTGGCTTATCACCGCCGTGGGCGCCCTTGCGGCGATCGTCTTCGGTTCCCTGCAGTCCGGCGGCCTCGGCCAGCTCCACTGGGCGGACCTGTTGCTCCTCGCTTCGGTGGCTGCTGCTGCGATCGGCTACGCGGAGGGCGGCCTGCTGGCCCGTGAGCTCGGGGCCTGGCAGACCATCTCCTTGGCGCTGGTCCTCGCTTCGCCGTTGATGCTGGTCCTGGCCGCGCTCTCCGTCGCGGCGCAGCCACCATCCGCCTCCCCGGCGCAGTGGCTGGCCTTCGCCTACCTCGGCGTGGTGAGCATGTTCCTGGGCTTTTTCGCCTGGTACCGCGGCCTGGCGATTGGCCCTATCGCCCAGGTCAGCCAGATTCAGCTCATCCAGCCCGTGCTGAGCATTGGCTGGGCGGCTCTCCTGTTGGGAGAAACGCTGAGCTGGGCCACCATAGTCGGCGGCCTGGCTGTGATCCTATGTGCCGGCGCCGCAGTTCGGGTGCGGCTCAAGCCTGCCCCGGCACGGCCCGTCCAGCTTCTTCATTCCACCCCATCCCTTCAGCCCGCAAAGGACTAGCACCATGTACACCCCAGCCCATTTCGCTGCCACCCCGGAGACTGTCCGCGGTCTGCTTTCCCGGCCGGGCGCCCTTAACCTGGTCACCATGACCTCGCAGGGCCTGCTGGCAACGCTCCTGCCGTTTGTCTTCGACCCCGACGCCGGGGAGCACGGCGCGCTGCAGGGGCACCTCGCCCGGAACAACATTCAATGGTCCGAACCGGCCGTCGGGGAAGCGCTGGCCATCATCCAGGGCGCAGACGCTTACGTTTCACCCTCCTGGTACGCCTCGAAGGCTGAGCACGGCCGCGTTGTGCCAACGTGGAACTACACCACCGCCCACGTCTACGGGCGGCTGGTGATCCATGATGATCCGGTGTGGCTGGAGCGCCAGGTACGGCGGCTCACCCGCGTGCACGAAGCCGGGTTTGAGCACCCGTGGAGCGTGGACGATGCCCCTGGGCGCTTTATCGCCGGCCAACTGCGGGCCATCGTCGGCGTTGAACTGGTGATCACCAGGATCGAAGCGAAGGCCAAGTTGAGCCAGAACCGGCCCGAAGCTGACGTTGACGGCGTGGTTGCCGGGCTGTCAGCCCGGGGGCACACGGAGGCTGCTGCCGACGTCGAGCGCGTCCGCTGACGGAAATGCGTAACTTTTGGGCACCAGCCCACCCGCGAAGCCCGGTATGGAGCGGGTTGTGCGGGCAAGGAAGTCTAAGAGTTACGCATTCCGGCCAGGCCGGCAGCGTCAGGAAGAAGCCCGGACCAGCTCTTCGCTCTTCTCCCACAACCCGCGCGCCAGTTCGGCATCATAGGCCTGGGGGTTGGCCTTGGACATGGCGCGCTTGGCGTAGAAGGCCCCGGAGAACCAGTCCTTGCCCGGGGTGCCGTTGATAAGCCACAGCATGGTGTCGGCGCCCTGGTCCGGGGTGAGCATGAACCTGTTGAGCAGGGTCTTGTACGCGTGGCGGAAGGGGCTGGTGGACTCCGCGGCGAAGTTGGTGCGGACCACGCCCGGGTGGAACGCCGCCGTCGTAATGCCCCGGTCACTGTAACGGCGGTCCAGCTCGGCGGTGAACAAGATGTTGGCCAGCTTGCCGGTGCCGTAGGCGCGGTTGGTGGAGTAGCTGCGTTCGGCGGCGAGGTCCGAGAGGTCCAGCCTGCCAAAGCCATTGGCGGCACTGGACGTGTTGATCACCTTGGCCTGGCTGGCAACGAGCGTGTCCATCAGCAGGGTGGTGAGCAGGAACGGCGCCAGGTGGTTGATCTGGAAGGTGGACTCGTTGCCGTCAACAGTGAGGGTGCGCTTGCCCATGATGCCGCCGGCGTTGTTGGCCAGGACGTCGATGCGCGGGTAGTCGGACTTCAGCTGGGCGGCAAGGGTGCGGACCTGCGCGAGCTCGGAAAAGTCGCTGACGAAGTAATCGGCGTTAAGCTCCTTGGCAATGGCGCGGGTCTTCTCGTCGGAGCGGCCGACGACGACCACCTGCTCCCCTGCCTTCACCAGCGTCCGCGCGGCTGCTGCGCCGATGCCGTCGCTGGCGCCGGTGATCACGATGGTGCGAGAGGTCAAGGAGTGTCCTTTGGTCGATGGAACGTCAGGCGCGAAGCTGGAGCACGCCGCCTCTGGCACAACGACGCCGGCAGACCAAGTGTTCCCTGCCGCCCCTGCCACGGCATATCCTGCAGACACCAGCCGAGCCGAGGGAGGACCGTCATGGAGATGCCAAAAGCAACGGACGGGGACAAGGAGCGCTTCAGGTCCCTGGTTCCGGACCGCCCGGACGTTGTGGTCAAGCCAATGTTCGGGAACCTCGGCGCCTTTGTGAACGGCAACATGTTCGCCGGGCTTTTCGGGCCCACCATCGGCATCAAACTCTCGCCCGGGGACCGGCAGGAACTCGAAAGCGCGGAGCGGACCGTCCCGTTCGGCCCCGCGGAGCGCCCGATGGGCGGCTACACCGGGCTCCCGGAGATGTGGAACGAGGAGGGCGACGGCGACGACGCACGCGCGAAAGCCTGGATCCACAAAGCCTTCGAGTACGTGGCGGGGCTGCCGCCAAAGGAACCCAAGACTCCGAAAGCCCGGGCAGCGAAGTAGTGCGGGTAAGCTAATGGGCCGGTTCGAGGGCGAGCCTGAGGCCGAAGCCCACGAGGACGGTTCCGGTGATGCTGTCGATGATGCGGATGCTGCGGGCACCTTTGAGCCAGCGGGAGGCATGGCCGGTGGCGAAGATCAGAAGGGTGAACCAGGCCATCGCCAGGATGCAGTGGATGCCTGCCAGCAGGATGCCCACCAGCAAGGGTGATGCCCCTGCCGGAATGAACTGCGGGATGGTCGCGATATAGAAGACGCCCACTTTCGGGTTGAGCAGGTTGGTGCCGGTCCCGGTCAGCCAGCCCTTGACCATGCCGTCCCCGCCTGCAGGCACCGGATCGTCGCCCGTCGGCGCAGCCTTGCCGTGGCGCAGGCTCTTCCACAGCAGCGACAGCCCCAGCCACATCATGTACGCCGCCCCGGCGATGGTCAGCATCCGGTAGGCGAATTCAGAGGCAGCCAGAAGTGCGGAGACGCCGACCGCCGCAGCAACTCCCCAGATCATCGCCCCAGTGCTGACGCCCAGCGCCGTGGCGAAGGCGAAACGGCGCGACTTGGAAATGGACGAGCGCAGGACAAGAGCAGTGTCCAAGCCGGGAACCAGCGTCAAAAGTCCGGCAACCAAGGCAAACGACACAACAGCCTGAAGGAGAGTCACCGTCCAAGGATATGGGGGCCAGGCATCGGGGCCCATGATCGGGAACGCCAACAGAAGCCGCGACTGTTTTTGTCACGCAGTTAACCACCCATTCACGTCGTCCTCAGGGCCTGTCCAACCGGCCTCCATACGGTCGAGGGCATGGATAACATCTCACGCAGATCCCTGATTTCCGCCGGCCTCGGGGCCGGCCTTGTTGCCGCCCTGCCGGGTGCCGCCGTGGCGGTTTCCACAGCGGACGACGCCGGCCTCCGCACTGATCCGTTTATGCTCGGCATCGCGTCCGGCGAGCCGTGGCCGGACGGCTTCGTAATCTGGACCCGCCTTGCCCTGGATCCCCTGGCCGAGGACGGCCTGGGCGGCATGCCCTCGCGGCAGGTCCCCGTCGCCTGGGAAGTCGCAGAAGACGCCAACATGCGCACCGTAGTAGCCCGCGGCGTCGAACACGCCCGGATCGAAACCGCCCACTCCGTGCACGTTGAGCTGAAGGGCCTGAAGCCCGGCCGCGAATACTTCTACCGGTTCCGCAGCGGCCGCCACATCAGCCAGGTGGGCCGCACGCTGACCGCACCGGCACCGCACGAGACGCCGGCCGCCCTGGCCATGGCCTTCGCCAGCTGCTCCCAGTACGAGCACGGCTACTTCACCGCCTACACCCGCCTGGCCCAGGACCACCCGGACCTCGTGCTGCACCTGGGCGACTACCTCTACGAATACAAGAAGGACAGCTATGTGATCGGCGGCGGCAACCCGCGCGACCACCAGGGCCCGGAGACCACCACGCTGCAGGGCTACCGGCAGCGGCACGCCCAGTACAAGTCCGACGCCGACCTGCAGGCGGCGCACGCGATCGCGCCCTGGCTGGTGGTATGGGATGACCACGAGGTGGACAACAACTGGGCGGATGAGGTCCCGGAGAACCGGGACGCCGGCCAGCTCAACGACACCACGGAGCGCTTCCGCCAGCGACGGGCGGCCGCGTTCCAGGCCTACTACGAGAACATGCCGCTGCGTGCCTCGTCAGTCCCTGCCGGGTTCGACATGAAGATCTACCGCACCATCCAGTGGGGCCAGCTGGCCAACTTCCACATGATGGACACCCGGCAGTACCGCGACGACCAGCTCGCCGGCGACGGCTGGAAGAAGAACGTGGCCGAGCGCCTCGCAGAGGACCGCACGATCACCGGCGCCGAGCAGGAGAAGTGGCTGCTGGACGGGTTCAAGAACTCCACCCAGCGCTGGGACATCCTGGGCCAGCAGGTGTTCTTCGCTGAGCGGGACCGCGCCCAGGCACTGGACGTGGACGACGTCTCGATGGACGGCTGGGACGGGTACGCCGCCTCCCGCCGCCGCATCACGCAGGGCTGGTTGGACGCGAAGGTGCGCAACGCCGTCGTACTGACCGGTGACGTGCACCGCAACTGGGCCAACGACCTCAAGGTGGACTACAGGGACCCCGCATCCCCGGTAGTGGGTTCGGAGTTGGTGTGCACGTCCATCACGTCCACCGGCAACGGCACGGGCTCCACCACGGACCCGACCATGGCATGGAACCCGCACCTGAAGTTCTACAACGATTCGCGCGGGTACGTGAACACCAGGATCACCAAGGATGCGATGACCGCGAACTTCCGGGTGCTTGACTACGTCACCACGCCGGGCTCCCCGGTCAGCACGAAGGCCTCGTTCCGGATCCAGGACGGAGTGCCCGGCCTGCAGGCGTAACTTGCCCGCCTCTTAAAGTAAGTAGCCTTTGTGTCCCTTGCGGGGCGCCCGTTCCGGGCTGAAAATGTGCGTGTGGTCGCCTGTCGAAGCCGTGGTTCTTTGGTTCCTTGAGGCCGTTAGGTAGCCAGGTGTTGGGGATCATGACGTGAGCCCTTTACTGTTTCCGTTGTTGAGAACGAGGACTAGATTTTCCTTTCCCTCGTGATTCCCCAGGCGGCCGCTGTTATGTTCGGCGGGCGCGTTCGGGAGGAGATGACGGAGTCCATGCTGGCTGAGTCCCAAGATGAGGAAGAGATTATTGCCAGGGTCGCTGCACTGGATATCGGCAAGGCCGAGCTGGTGTGCTGCGTTCGGATTCCCGCAGAGGGAAACCGGAAGAAACGCTTGCAGGAAGTGAGCACGCACTCGACCATGACACGTTCGCTGGGAGAGCTGGCGAACCGTCTGGTCGGGCTTGGTATCGAGCGGGTGGTGATGGAGGCGACCGGCGACTATTGGAAGCCGGTGTTCTATCTCCTCGAGGCCCACGGGCTTCAGCCGTGGCTGGTGAACGCCCGGGATGTCAGGCACCTTCCCGGACGGCCCAAGAC
>NZ_UNRG01000002.1 GCF_900537115.1 Arthrobacter sp. Alg241-R88 | reverse complement strand
ATCGGGACCTTCAGCCCGGTCTCGGCCAGGGCCGCCTTGAAGTTCTTCAGGATCAGCTCCCGCTCCGAGGCCGTGGCCTCAAACGGGACCAGGTCATTGTCATGGAAAGTAATGCCGTACGCGCCCAGCTCCGCGAGCCGGTGCACCGCCTCCACCGGATCCAGCGCCGCACGGGTGGCAACACCGAACGGGTCAGCACCGGTCCAGCCAACAGTCCAAAGACCAAAAGTGAGCTTGTCAGAAGGGGTCGGGGAAAGAGTCATGATGCGTCCTTGCACTAGTGGTACCGCCGTCGGTCCGGCGGTTAGTTTATCGCTTGAACTATATAAGCGTGATTACGCTAAGGTCAATAGCAAAGGGAACGCAACCCACGGTCCCGCATTAAGTACGAGGAGGCCGGCCATGGCGAACACGGCAACGGCGACAGCGTCTGACGCCGCCACCCCGGGGAGCATGGGCGATGTCCGCCGGAGCAACCTTGCCCTCGTCCTGGGCACAGTTGCACAGTCCCCGGCCGGGTTCCACCTGACCCGGGCGCAGATTGCAGCAGCCACGGGACTGACCAAGGCCTCGGTGTCGAGCATTGTCCTCGACCTTCTCGAAGCGGGCATTCTGCACGAAATTGGCCTGAACCCCCAGGGCGAGCGCGGCCGGCCTGGCGTCGGATTGGAATTGAACCCCGCGCGGGGCGTGATGGGTATGGAAATCAATGTCGACTACATCGCTGCCGGCGCCACCAGTCTTTCCGGGACCGTGGTGGTGCAGGAGATTCGTGAACGCGACAACCGCGATACTGCAAGTGGGCCGGTGATGGCTGCCCTCGCTTCGTTGGCCGCCGAGGTGCGGGCGGCGGCCGCGGCCAAGGGCATGGAGGTTCTGGGTGGCGGACTGGCTGTTCCCGGACTCGTCGATGCCGGCAGTGCAACGGTCATTACTGCCCCCAACCTGGGATGGGTGGACGTAAAGCTGGACGTTGCCCAGTTGCTTCCCGGCCTGCCGTTGGGTGTCACGCTGTTCAATGAGGCCAATGCTGCCGCCCTCGCCGAACTGGCCCACGGTCCCCACCGCAAGCAGGACTTCCTCTTCATCTCCGGCGAAGTGGGTGTTGGCGGCGGGCTGGTCATCAGGTCGGAGCTTTTCACCGGCCCGGAAGGGCATGCCGGGGAGGTGGGCCATATTGTGGTCGACCCCGAAGGCAGGCCATGCTCGTGTGGTGGAACGGGCTGTCTGGAGACAATAGCCGGGCAGGACGCCATTTTTGCCGCCGCCGGGATTGAAGGAAAGCGGCAGGCGAGGTCGGAAAGCATGTCCGCCCTGATGGAGGCGCTTGCTGCGGAGAAGCCGGACGCAGTGCTGGCCGTGCAGCGTGCCGGGCGATCCCTGGGCGTCGCTATTGCCTCCACATCACGGGTTACCAACATCAGGGCCGTTGTGCTCGGCGGGCACTTCGCCGTCCTCGAGCATTGGCTGCGCCCGCCGTTGGTCGAAAGCCTCAGCAAGTACGCACCCGGAAAAATTCTCCCGGAAAACATCACCACTGCCGCGGTGGGGGAGGGCGGAGCCCTGCTCGGTGCCGCGGGCAGCGTGGTCCGTTCCCTCCTGGAGGCGCCGCACCGGCTCCACTCCTAACGTCTCGCCGCGCTACTGGCGCGCATGGGAGCCGGGGCGGACAATGGGAGCACCTTGCAGTGACTGTTTGGAGCCGTCATGCGCCGATTCACCGGCTGGCTAAAACACCACAGGCTTTTGGCTTTCTTTGTCCTGGCCTACGCGATTTCCTGGGCGTCGTGGCCTGCTTATGCGTCAGGACTGATTCCCCGTATGGAATTCCTGCCGGTGGGTCCGCTTGCCGCGGCAGTCATCGTCATCGCCCTGGCCGAGGGCCGCGCCGGCTTCCGCACGTGGGGACGGCGGCTCGTACGTTGGCGCGTCGGGTGGGTGTGGTACGCCGTCGCGCTTTTCCTCCCCGCCGTGCTTGTCCTGGCTGCGGGGCTCATCACCATGGCGCTCGGGGCCTCCGCCCCGGGCCTGGCCCAGCTGACGTGGAGCGGGATGCTGACCGTTTTCGCCGTCCGGCTGGTCAATCCGCTGGACGGGCCACTGGGCGAAGAACCCGGGTTCCGCGGCTACGCCCTCCCGCTGCTCCAGGTGTCCCGTCCTCCGCTGGTGTCCGCAGCCATCCTGGGCGTCCTCGTGGCCCTCTGGCACCTGCCGCTGGTCCTCTTTAGCGGGCTAAGCCTCATCGGACTGCCGACAACGTTTGCCATTACCTTCCTCTACGTGTGGCTTTTCAACCGCACGGGCGGCAGCGTCCTGCTGACGCTCCTGTTCCACAACAGCCAGGGCACGTTCACCATGGGTTCCTTCGGCTTCACCGGAGCCCAAGCCGCCCGCGTGGAATTGATCTACTTCGTCGTCGTCGTTCTCGCCGTCCTGGGCACTGTGGCGCTGGACCGCGGGGCCTGGCGCAAGGCATCGCGCCGTGCCACCGCGGTCGGCGCCTTCTCCCTGAGGAAGCGTCCGCTATGACCACACCCCTGGTTAAAGCTGCCGGCCATACCGCGCTTGTTTCCGGCGTTGTTTTCGCCGCTGTTGACGTGGCCCGCCTGCTGACTGCCGACCGGAGCCTCGAGCGCATCGAGATGATGAGGCAGGGACCCTTCCAACTGGCCAACGCTTTGTACTGGGTGGTGTTCATCGGACTTGTCCTTGCCCTGGTGTCCGTCTACTTCAGGCTCGGCGGCCGGGCGGGCGGACTGGGCGCCGTCGCATTCTGCTTCGCGCTCGTGGGCACCCTGGACATGGCCGGCAACATGTGGTTCGACGGCTTCGCCGCCCCCTGGATCGCAGACGTTGCCCCCGATGCCATTAACGCAGGAGGGTCCGGAATGCTGGCGATCGGCGGGTTATCCAGTTACGTGCTCTTCGCCCTCGGCTGGATGGTCTCGGCATCGCCGGCTGGCGTTCGCACATGTTCCCCGCCTGGATTGGCGGGCTGTTCGTTGTGGCAGGCGTCATTGGCTTTAACGCGGGACTGCCGCCCTACGGCATCCCCATAGGTCTGGTGATGGCAACACTCGGTTGCTGGATCATGCGCACAGGCGCCCCGGGCAGCGCCCTCGACACCACGTCCGGGCAGCGGCTCTGACCTGCGTTTTGGTATGTCAGAGCCACTTCCCGAAGTGCCCCAGGAGGGAATCGAACCCCCGACCGGCGGATTAGAAGGCCGCTGCTCTATCCCCTGAGCTACTGAGGCAATGGTTTCGGAGCTGAAATCCGGCGCCTCAAAAAGTCTACATTGCCCGAAGTCCCGGTGCTGTAACAGCTGCGCAACGGCCGACTGTTCCTCCACAGGCAGCCGCGGAGGGCCGGTTGTGCACATATGCAAGGCGAAGCCTCCCCGGTGGTCCCGCAGGGGCGGGATGCTGGTCTTGCCTGCTAGGGCATCACCACATGAAGACAAGGACGTAAAGATGAGCGACACCATAACGATCCGGGGCTTCGTTGCCACCGAGATCAAAAGCTCCACCACGCCAGGGGGAGTGGCCACGGCCTCTTTCCGCATCGGGTCCAATTCCCGCCGCTTCGACAAGCAATCGGGCACCTGGGGTGATGGCCACACGAACTGGTTCACGGTCCAGGGCTACCGCCACCTTGCAGGCAGCATGGGTTGCAGCATAAGGAAAGGCCAGCCGGTCATCGTGGTTGGCAAGCTGAAGATCCGCAGTTGGGAAAAGGACGGCCGGGTCTACTACTCACACGTCATAGATGCTGACGCCGTGGGCCACGACCTCACGTGGGGTACGGCCAACTTCATCCGGTCCTCCACCAAGCCACTTCTCTCGCTCGTGGAGCAGGAAGGTCCCATCGACGCCGAACCCCGTTCCGGCGCGGACGGACCGTTCGACGAGCCGGAGGACAGCGAAGAAGACCTGGACGACGCCGGTGATCCTGCTGCAGCCTTCGTCGAGGACAGCAATGGCGACCTACTTGCCCTGGACCTGGAAACGGGGGAACTCGCCGAATCCGGAGTCTAGGAATTCCCTGTATCAACGTCCCCCTTGGATCCCTGGGCGGGCAGGACCGCGGCACCCCCCCCGGCCGCGCCCTGCCCGCCCAGGTTGTGAGCGGCCGCCGGACCACATGGCAGAATGACAGCATGCGGACCAGCCCTAACCAACGGCACAACAGTACGGCCGGCGCATCCACTGCCGCTCCTTCCGCTTCACGGCACCTTGCCGCACACCGCGTGCTGGCGGCCCTCACTGGCGCCGCACTGGTAGCCGGCTTGTCGGCGTGCGCAGGCGGGATGACCGGTGCCCAGCCTGGTTCGGCTGAACCGGCAACTGCGGCGTCACCCACTGGGGCGTCACCCAATGCGGCCTCGTCCACCGGCCCCGGGTCCTCCGAAGCCCCGGCCGAACCGCTGGCGGATACATCCGGAGGGCAACTGACTGATAGCCCGGCGGCCGCCACCGAAACGGTCAAGAAGACCGTCACGGACGCCCTGGGCCGGCTGGCGGCGGGATCGCCCAAACCCGCTACCGCGCAGGTGGCCGAAGCCCTGACCGGAGCCGGAGTGGACCCGGCGGCATTGCAGGTCTCGCAGAGCCGGACCCCCACCGGCCTGGAAGCCGACGCCATCGAAGCCTCCGTACTCCAAGGCAGCGACTGTGTCATCGGCCAGGTCCGCGACGGTGCCGTCACAGTGACGGTCCTGCCGGTACTCGCCAGCGGCAAGTGCTTCGTAGGCTCCTGACCCCGGTTCCCCGAATGTGAGATATGCCCGCCAACCCACTAGATTTGGAACCATGGCGGAATTTATCTACACAATGACCAAGGCCCGCAAAGCCGTTGGCGAAAAACTCATTCTTGATGACGTAAGCATGTCCTTCTTTCCCGGCGCCAAGATCGGTGTTGTGGGCCCGAACGGTGCCGGTAAGTCCACCATCCTCAAGATCATGGCCGGGCTGGACACCCCCTCCAACGGTGAGGCCCGGCTCAGCCCCGGCTACAGCGTTGGCATCCTCCTTCAGGAACCACCCCTGAACGAAGAGAAAACCGTCCTGGGCAACGTCCAGGAAGGCGTCGGGGAGATCTACGGCAAGATCCAGCGCTTCAACGAAATCTCCGAGGAAATGGCCAGCCCCGACGCTGACTACGACACCCTCCTCGAAGAGATGGGACACCTGCAGGAAGCCATCGACGCCGCAGACGCCTGGGACCTGGACTCCCAGCTGGAGCAGGCCATGGACGCGCTCCGCTGCCCGCCTGCGGACGCCGACGTCACCAACCTTTCCGGTGGTGAGCGGCGCCGCGTGGCCCTGTGCAAGCTGCTCCTGCAGAAGCCGGACCTGCTGCTCCTGGACGAGCCCACCAACCACCTGGACGCAGAGAGCGTGCTGTGGCTCGAACAGCACCTGTCCACGTACGCCGGCGCTGTCCTGGCCGTCACCCACGACCGTTACTTCCTGGACCACGTGGCCGAATGGATCGCCGAAGTGGACCGCGGCCACCTGTACCCCTACGAGGGCAACTACTCCACATACCTGGAGAAGAAGCGCGCCCGTTTGGAAATCCAGGGTAAAAAAGATGCCAAGCAGGCCAAGCGCCTCAGCGAGGAACTGGAATGGGTCCGGTCCAACGCCAAGGGCCGCCAGACCAAGTCCAAGGCCCGCCTCGCCCGCTATGAGGAAATGGCGGCAGAAGCCGACAGGACCCGCAAGCTTGACTTCGAAGAAATCCAGATCCCGCCGGGACCCCGCCTGGGTGGCCTGGTGCTGGAGGCAAAGAACCTGCAGAAGGGCTTCGAGGACCGGACCCTGATCGACGGACTGTCCTTCAGCCTGCCCCGCAACGGCATCGTAGGCGTCATCGGCCCCAACGGCGTCGGCAAGACCACGCTCTTCAAGACCATCGTCGGACTGGAGCCGCTCGATGGCGGCGACCTGAAGATCGGTGACTCCGTCAAGATCTCCTACGCGGACCAGAGCCGCGGTGGCATCGACCCCAACAAGACCCTGTGGGAGGTCGTCTCGGACGGCCTGGACTTCATCCAGGTTGGCCACGTGGAAATGCCGTCCCGCGCGTACGTTGCCGCTTTCGGGTTCAAGGGCCCGGACCAGCAGAAGAAGGCCGGTGTGCTCTCCGGTGGTGAGCGCAACCGCCTGAACCTGGCCTTGACCCTCAAGCAGGGCGGCAACCTGCTGCTCCTCGACGAGCCCACCAACGACCTCGATGTTGAAACCCTGAGCAGCCTCGAAAACGCGCTGCTGGAATTCCCGGGCTGCGCCGTGGTGGTCTCGCACGACCGTTGGTTCCTGGACCGGGTGGCCACGCACATCCTGGCCTACGAAGGCGACGAGGAAAACCCGTCCAAGTGGTACTGGTTCGAGGGCAACTTTGAATCCTATGAGGAGAACAAGGTGGAGCGGCTGGGTCCGGACGCGGCCAAGCCGCACCGGGTCACGCACCGCCGCCTCACCCGCGACTGAGCCAACCCGCGCCGGCAGCAGGCGCTGGCGCGACAGGCAATAAAGGCAATAAAGGCAATAAACAGGCCGGCACCCTCAGGGGTGCCGGCCTGTTTGCATGGTCCGGAACAAAGCGCTGGCGGCTAGTCCCGGGAAGCCTTGCGGATCTGGTGCTCCATGACCTTGGACTGGAAGGCGCCCACCACCTTGTTCTTCAGGTCGGTAGGCACGCGGACCATCCCTTCCTGGGCCACCGACGCTACGTGCTGGCCGGCCTGGTTGAAGATCTTGCCCGTCGCCAGTCCGCGGGCGCCCTGTGCGCTCGGTGATTCCTGGACGTACAGAAGCCATTCGTCCACCCGGGCCGGGCGGTGCCACCACATTGCGTGGTCCAGGCTGGCAACGTTCATCCCGGGAGTGATCCAGCTCAGCCCATGGCGTCGCAGGATCGATTCCAGCAGGGTGTAGTCGCTGGCGTAGGCCAGGGCCGCACGGTGCAGGTTGGGGTTGTCCGGCATGGGGCCGAAGGTTTTCATCCACACGGCGTTGCGTGCTGCCCGCTCACCGTTCGCTGACACGTACAGCGGAGGATCAACGTGCCGGATGTCGAAAGGCCGTTCATACGCCCAGTGCCGCGCCACCGGATGGTCGAACTTGCCCAGCAGGTCCGCTGTGCTGGGCAGCGACTCGGGGTCGGGGATCCCGCTGGGCATCACGGACTCGTGCTCGACGCCTTCGTCCTCGCCCTGGAAGGAGGCGATCATTGACAGGATGGGCACGCCTTCCTGGTAGGCATGGACCCGCCGTGCCGAGAAGGACCGGCCATCGCGGAGGCGCTGCACACCGAAGGTGATGGGCTTGTTCGCGTCGCCGGGGCGAAGGAAGTAGCCGTGCATGGAATGGACAAAGCGGTCCGGATCCACCGTCCTGAATGAGGCAACAAGTGACTGCGCCAGCACCTGTCCGCCGAAGACCCGGTGATGGGGCTGCTGCTGCGACGGGCCCAGGAAGATGTCCTCGTCCGTCCGTGCTCCCTCCAGCTCACCAAGGTCAAGAAGGGAGATGAGCGATGAGGTGGGGTCTCCGCTGGGGAGCGCCAGGAGTCCGGCGTCGGCTTCAGTCATGGTTCGACTCTAGACGGCGCCCCGGCACTGCTCAACAAAGGTGCAGCCGGTAGTGTTCTTGGTGTGTCTGATCTACTCACCTCGTCCTTCCGTTTCGCCGATCCCCGGGATCTCGCCGACCTGAAGACCTTTGCCACACGCGCCAAATCCATTGACGACGGCGCCATCCGCCTTCAGGCCGCGGGTTCCGTTCTCGCCGCGTACGTCTGTGTGCTGCGGCCACGGGTGCTCGGCGAATCGACCCCGACTATCCTCGGACTGCGCACCATGGCGCTGGCGGAGCCGTCCGGGACTGACGTCACCGTCCCCCTCGCGGCAGTTCTTGACCGGCTTGCGCGTGCGGGGGAGGACGACGTCGAACTTCCGGTTCCGCCGTCCACCGTCACCGAGTCCTGGACCGGCGTCGGCGCACCCAGGAGCGGGTGGGAGCTGCTGGGTTCACGCAGCGATGCAGAGTTGCGGCGTGCCGCAGAGGCCGGCATCACTGAAGTGGCCGGAATCGTGCCGGACAGGCCCGGCGCGCTGATCGTCAACAACGCCCGGGCAGCCGTCTGGGGCAGGGAACTTGATGACTCAGGACTGCCGGCAGGCGCCGCCTTCGCAGCACTCGCCCTGGGCTTCCTCGCCGACGGCGACCAGAAGCTTTACCGCGCCGGCCGCTGGTTCCGGCTCACGGGTCCGCGCGGACACGTCCTCGCACGGACGGGAAGCGGACTGCTCTAACGGTAGGCCGCAGCGACCGGATTGAGGGCGGCAACCACCACCGCTGCCGCAGGCAGGTCGGTCACTGCCCGGCCGGGCTGTTCACCATGGACAAGGCTGCGCGCTCCATGTAATCCCAGAGGGTTCCCTCGTACAGGGGCGGGAGTTCCAGTGCGTCCACAGCTGTGCGCATGTGGAAGAGCCAGCGGTCCTTGGCCTCCGGCGTCACCTTGAAGGGCATGTGGCGCATGCGCAGCCGGGGATGGCCGCGTTCTTCCCCGTAGGTGGTGGGCCCGCCCCAATACTGCTCCAGGAACATCAGGAACCTGCGCTTGGCGGGCACCAGGTCCTCTTCGGGGTACATCGGCCGGAGCAGCGGATCCGTCGCCACGCCGTCGTAAAAAACATCGATCAGCTTGACGAAGGTTTCATGGCCGCCCACAGCGTCATAAAAGTTGTCGGTGTAGCCGGGCTGGCTGAACGGATCGTTCTGCATCAGCTGGCGGGGCCGCTGCGGTTCGATGGGGATGGTCATTGCTAGTCTCCGGCCTTCTGGTCCGTCTTTTTCGGTTCGGCGTGATCGGTGCCCTGGTCCGTGGTCCCGTCAGGCGACTCATGCAGCGGCACGTAGTTGCCCTGCGAACGGTTGCCGACCCGGAGGATCTCGCCGTTGCGGAGATACCAGATGGCGCCGTCGTCGGACCGCACGCGCGTGATGCGCAGGCCCATGGACTCCACCACACCAACAACCTCGCTGGTTTCGATCACATCGCCGATTCCGTACTGGTCTTCAATGGTAATAAAAATCCCGGCCAGGAAGTCGCGGATCAGCTGCTGGGCACCAAAACCGATGGCGACACCCAGGATGCCCACGCTGGTGAGGAGGGGTGCGATATTGATGTCCAGGTTCTGCAGGACGTACATGCTGGTGATGACCACCACCAGCACACCGACGATGCTGTTCAGCAGCGACCCGATGGTTTCAGCGCGCTGTACCCGCCGTTCATGGTCCAGTGCCCGCAGTGCCGGCGCCGCCCATTTGAACGTGGGCCTCTTGAAAAAATTGCTGCCTGCCGCCACGCGGCTGGTAATACGGGAGATCACAAAAGTGGCAACCAGCCAAATGGCAACGCCCACGCCGAGGCTGATCACGATGCCCGTGATGCTGATGCCGTCCGGTTCGGTGGTGGCGGAAGGAATGATTGACAACATACTGACCATAGGGGGGAAGTACTCCTGGGGTTCCCCGGCGGTGCCGGGATGCGGGGGCCGGAGCGCCGGTTATGCCCGGCGCGGAAGGCTCTGTTCTCCTTCAACCCTAGCGCCGTAGCGTAGCCGCATGCGCATTCTTGTCCTGGGCGGAACCGCCTTCCTGTCCGCAGAAATCGTCCGCCAGGCAGTCGCCGCGGGGCATAAGGTAACCTGCCTCGCCCGCGGCTCGGCTGCTGATCCGCCACCGGGAGCAGCGTGGCTGAAAGCGGACCGCTGGCTGGGCGCAGAAGCCTACGACGGCGTTGAGGGGGAGTGGGACGAGGTCATCGACGTCGCCCGCGATCCCGTGCCGGCGTCAGCAGCGCTGGACGCCCTCGCAGGCCGGGCAGCCCACTGGACATTCGTCTCCAGCTGCTCCGTTTACGCCGATGCTGCGGTGCCCGGCGCCGCCGAGGACGCCGCCCTCCTCCCGGCGTTGGCGCCAGGGACGCCTTCGACGCCGGAGAATTACGGTGAGTCCAAGGCCGCCATTGAGGCGGCAACCCTCACAGCGGCCGGTGGGAAGGCCCACCTGTGCCGTGCAGGCCTGATCGGGGGACCTGGTGACGGCTCGGACCGCTACGGTTACTGGCCCGCGCGGTTCGCCAGGGACAACAGCCCTGCCATCGTTCCGGATATAGCCGATCACGCAACACAGGTCATCGACGTACGGGACCTTGCCGCCTGGATCCTGCTCGCCGCGGAGCAGGGAATCACCGGGGCACTGAACGCACTGGGGGACCAGGTCCCCTTTGGCGAGTACATCAGCGCGTCCAGGCAGGCGGCGGGCCATGACGGAGAAGTGGTCGCCGCGCCTGGGGACTGGCTGGCCGACCAGGGCGTCAGCTACTGGGCGGGCCCGGACTCGCTGCCGCTGTGGCTCCCGCCCGGGCACGAGGGCTTTATGGCCAGGAGCAACAAGGCCGCGGTGGACGCCGGCCTCCCGATCCGGCCATGGCAGGAGACGCTGGCAGACACGCTGGCTGATGAACGCCGGCGCGGGCTGGACCGGCCCCGAAAAGCCGGCCTGGCGCCGGAAACGGAAGCGCGGCTGGTCGGCATCCTGCGCAACCGGGTGTGACCAGCCCAGCAACGGCAGCCAAGACAACCCCGGTTAGTGCTGTCCGGCGACCGTGACGGGGACATGCTCCACCGGGAAGTTCACGCTGCGGGCGATAAAGCACAACTGGTTGGCTTCATGGTGCAGCTGCCCGGCCAGCTCCAGGTGGCGCCCGTCCGCCATTGTCACCTGCGGGCGCAGCGTCACACTCTCGAACTGGCCGCTGCCGTCCCGGTTCAGCTTCATCAGCCCGGTTGCCTCGTCGCGGTAGTCCGTCACCACGACGCCGTGCTTCACCGCCACATGCAGGAAGGACAGCATGTGGCACTGGGCAAGGGCAGCCAGGAGGAGCTGCTCCGGGTTGTAACGTTCCCTGTCGCCGTGGAACGTGGGGTCGGCTGAGCCCTTCAGAGCCGGCAGCCCCGGAATCAGGACGTCGTGGTCGCGGGAGTAGCCCCGGTACGACGACGTTCCCCCGCCCAGGTTGCCGGTCCACTGGACGGTCAGTGCATAGCGGTGCTCGCCCAGCGTCACAATGCCGGCCCTGCCTCACCCGGAAGGACGTCAGCGGCGCGTGCACGCAATGCCCGGGCAACCCCGTCGCGGTTTTCCAGCATCATCCGCCGAAGGGCGGCGCTCTGCGGCGGGAGCGCGGCCAGGAAGCCGTCGGTACGGTCAACGGTGGCCTGGGTGGTCAGCAACGCCGGGTAGAGCCCGACGACGATCTGCTGGGCCAGTGCGTGGGTGCGGGTTTCCACGATCCCCGGCACCGCCTCGAAATACTTCTCCGCGTACGGCTCCAACAGGGACCGGTCCAGGACCCGCATGAAGCCGGTCACCGCCGACCCCTGAAGGGCATTGGAGAGTTCGCCTTTGACCACAATCGAGTCCCAGGCTGCGGCCTTCGCCTCGGGCGTGGGGATCGCCGCCTTTGCCTGGGCAGCCGCGTTCTGGCCGCTGGAGGTGTTGTCCCGCTGCAATTCGGCATCGATGCCATCCTGCGCCAGCCGGCCACCCACCACCAGTGAAGTCACCAGTTCCCAGCGCAGGTCCTGGTCAACAGTCAGCCCGTCCAGAACCAGCGAGCCGTCAAGAAGGCCCGCCACTGTGTCCAGCTGGCTTCCACTGCGCGCCAGCAGGGCGAAGGATTTCACGAACTGCAGCTGGGCGTCCGAGCCGCCGGGCACCTCAGACGCCAGCTCCCACAGCCGGTCCGTTGCAGTTACGGCCGTGGCCTCGCGGTGCTCCTCGGCGACGTAGAAATTCAGCGTGGTGGCCAATTGGCGGAGCTGGACCAGGATTACCGACGAGTCGGTCTCCGCGGCCACATTGGCAAGGATCAGTTCCACGTAGCGCCGCGCCGGCGTTTCGCCGTCCCGGGCAGCATCCCAGGCGGAGTTCCACACCAGGGTCCGCGGCAGGCTTTGGCTGAAGTCCTTCAGGTGGGCGGTGGCGGTGGCAAGAGACTTCTCGTCGAGCCGGACCTTGGCGTAGGCGAGGTCGTCGTCGTTTACGAGGATCAGGTCCGGCTGAGCCATGCCAACCAGTTCCGGAACGTCGGTGCGCTCGCCGTCAACGTCCAGTTCCTCGCGGTGCACCCGCTCGAGCTTCCCGGCGTCGTCCAGGTTGTAGAAGCCCACGGCGAGCCGGTGCGGACGGATGGTGGGCCACTCCTCGACGGCGGACTGCAGAACTGCAAAGGAAGTCAGCCGGCCGTCGCTGTCCACTGCCAGCTCAGGCTTGAGGGTGTTCACGCCGGCCGTCTCCAGCCATTGCCTTCCCCATTCGTCCAGGTCGCGGCCGCTGGCTTTCTCCAGCTCCACCAGGAGGTCGCTCAGTTCCGTGTTCTGCCAGGAGTGCTTGGCGAAGTACTCCCGGACGCCGGCCATAAACTGCTCCGGCCCCACCCACGCCACCAGCTGGCGCAGGACAGAGGCGCCTTTCGCATACGTGATGCCGTCGAAGTTCACCTCAACGTCCTGGAGGTCGTTGATCTCGGCGAAGATCGGATGGGTGGTGGGAAGCTGGTCCTGGCGGTACGCCCATGACTTTTCCACGGACGCGAAGGTGGTCCACGCGCTCGTGAAGGAGGTGGCTTCCACGGCCGCGAGGTGCGACATGTACTCGGCGAAGGACTCGTTGAGCCACAAATCGTTCCACCAGCGCATGGTCACCAGGTCGCCGAACCACATGTGTGCGAGCTCGTGCAGGACGGTGATGGCCCGGCGTTCGATCTGGGCGCCGGTGACCTTGCTGCGGAAGACGTAGCCCTCAAGGATGGTCACGGCCCCGGCGTTCTCCATGGCGCCGGCATTGAACTCCGGAACGAAGAGCTGGTCGTACTTCTCGAAGGGGTAGGGGCAGCCGAACTGCGCCTCGAAGAATTCAAAGCCCTGCCGGGTCAGCTCGAAAATGTTCTCTGCGTCGAGGTACTGCATCAGCGACTTCCGGGCGAAGACTCCCAGCGGGATGACCCTGCCGTCAGAGCTCGCCACCTCGCTGCGCACGGACTGGTACGGCCCTGCGATCAGGGCGGTGACATAGGAGGACAGCCGCGGAGTGGGGGAGAAGGACCAAACGGAGCGGGCACCGCCGTCATCCCCCGGGGTGGTTTCCACAGGCACCGGGGTGGGGGAGTTGGAGATGACATCCCAGTGCGAGGGTGCGGTGACCGTGAAGGTGAAGGCTGCCTTCAGGTCCGGCTGCTCGAACACCGCAAATATCCTGCGCGAATCGGGAACCTCGAACTGCGTGTAGAGGTAGACCTCGTTGTCCACGGGGTCCACGAACCGGTGGAGGCCTTCGCCGGTATTCATGTACGGAGCATCCGCCACGATGGTGAGCTCGTTGTTCTCTGCGAGGTCCGGCAGCTGGATCCGAACCCCGTCCGAAACGGCGGCCGGATCAAGGCTGCGGCCGTTGAGCACCACACTGTGAACGGCGGCGGTGACGGCGTCAATGAAAGTGGAGGATCCCGGCTTGGCGCCAAACTTCACCGTGGTGGTGCTGCCAAAGACCTTTCCGCCGCGGGTCAGGTCCAGGCTGACATCGTAGGACTCGACGGAAATCAGTTCGGCACGCCCGCTGGCTTCAGCGCGCGTCAGATTCATACCTGGCAAAGTGGGGCCTCCAGAATAAGTGCGTCAGCCGGCTGGCGGTGCCCAGCGGCGGCACTGATCATTCTTGCATTCCTTCACCCCCGAACAAGTAGCGCCGCTCACAGTGGGTATGGAGACTGGTGGGAAGCCATTGGCCGGCGGCGGGAGTAGCGTTAA
Source organism: Arthrobacter sp. Alg241-R88 (assembly GCF_900537115.1). Classification (GTDB taxonomy): domain Bacteria; phylum Actinomycetota; class Actinomycetes; order Actinomycetales; family Micrococcaceae; genus Arthrobacter. The sequence continues at coordinate 817,459 of NZ_UNRG01000002.1, read as the reverse complement.
AACATGGGGAAGTTCATGGAGTCGGTGGACACCAAGGCCCTGCGCTTCGTGGCGGGGTTCCCGGTGGTGGTTGGAGCCGCTTTCGTGGTCTGTGCTTTTTTGCTTCGGCCGGACCTTCCTGAGCCGCTCGCCATTCGATGGAATGACGACGGCGGCGCCGCCTTCGCGCCCTTTGCCGCCTATGTCACGGGGGGCGCCCTGATGATTGTGGCCGCCGGCTGGCTGGTTCTCTCCCAGGCGCTGCCGGTCAGCAGGCCGGTTCCCATGCGCCGGATCATGATGGGCGCCGGGCTGTTCCTGTGCCTCTTCGTTGCCACCGCCCTGGCTGCCGGACTCGTTGGCCAGACCGGCCTGGCAGATGCCCGCGAGTCCCGGGTGGACCTCACTGTCCTTGCGCTGGGAAGCGGGGCTGCCGTGTCCCTCGGCGTCATTATCGCCTTCGTCTACAAGGCGGACCAGCAATGGTCCGCCGACGACGATAAGGCCCTGCAGCTTGCCATCGCCAGGGAGCTGGACCCTGACCTGTCGCGGGACACCATCCGGCTTTGGGTCCATGCCCGCAGCTCTGTCTTTGTCATGATCGGCATAGCCTCGCTGTTTCCCGCCGCGCTGATTGCCATCGCCGTGCCCTGGCTCGGAGTCCTGCTGGTGGTCCTGGCCGTCGTCGGCGCGGCTTTCCTCTGTGCCCGGATCAAGGCGGACCGGCGCGGGCTTAAAGTCCTGCTGGCCGGCGTCGTGCCTGTTATGGATGTCCCGGCAGGCGCCATTTCGGCGGCGAACGCAGCCGATGTCCGCGCCGCCGACTATGGCGGCTGGGGCTACCGGCACCACAGCGGGACCGCCGCCATGCTGGTCAGCAGCGGCCCCGCCGTCGTGGTGAAAAAGACCGATGGGCAGAGCCTTGCAGTGAGCGGCGGGAGCCAGGCCTCGGCAGCGCGGCTGGCCGAGGTCCTCACGCGCGTGGCGGCACGGGCCCGTGGCGGCAGCGGTCCGTCCGCGGCCGGCCAGCCGGAGTCCTAGTATTCTTGTCCGTGTTGTTCACCCCGGCCTGCACCCTTCGTGCCGGCCGCCAGCGCCCACACCGAACGGATTCTGCTCGTGACTTCTTCCCCTGCCTTCCCGCGGGTACACATCGCCACCGACCACGCCGGCATGGAACTTAGCGCCCACCTGGTATCCCACCTGACGGCCAAAGGCTATGAGGTGGTGGACCACGGTCCGAAGGTCTACGACGCCCAGGACGACTACCCGTCGTTCTGCATCAATGCCGCCCTGGCCGTGGTCGCTGACCAGCAGGCCGGCGTCCACGCGTTGGGCATCGTGCTGGGCGGATCAGGAAACGGGGAACAGATTGCAGCCAACAAAGTGAAGGGTGTCAGGGCAGCACTGGCGTGGAACCACTCCACCGCCACCCTCGCCCGCGAGCACAACGACGCCAACGTGGTGGCTGTGGGCGGCCGCCAGCACACCGTGGAGGAAGCAACGGAGCTGATCGAAGCGTTCCTGGCGGAGCCCTTCAGCAACGATGAGCGCCACGTCCGCAGGATCGGCAAAATCGCCGCCTATGAAACTACCGGCGAGGTCATCGAGTAGTGCCGGAAGGGCATACCCTCCGGCGCCTGGCACGGCAGTTCGGGGACGTTTTCGCCGGCCAGCGGCTCGCTGTATCCAGCCCGCAGGGCCGGTTCGCCGGGGGAGCCGCGCTGCTGGACGGGCACACGCTTGTTGCTGCCGAGGCCCATGGAAAACACCTGTTCCTGCACTTCGACCATTCGCTGGTGCTGCACGTCCACTTGGGCCTCTACGGGGCCTGGACCTTTGGCGGAGACAGCACTTTCGCAGGGTCCTCCAGCATCGGCGCTCCCCGCCGGGTGGGGGAGCAGGAAACCTTCGGTGGCGACGGCGGTGACTCTGGTGTGTACACCGGCCCGCCGGAGCCGGTGGGGGCCGTGCGTGTGCGGATCGTGGGCAGCAACGGCTGGGCGGACCTCCGCGGGGCGACGACCTGCGAAACCATCACCGTTGCCGAGGCCGACGCCGTGCTGGCCCGGCTGGGCCCGGATCCACTGGTCAACCGCCGGGGGGATGCCGGCCGGTTCGCCGCAAATCTCCAAAGCCGCAAAACCCCGGTGGCTGCGCTGCTGATGGACCAGAAGATTATTGCCGGAGTGGGAAACGTATACCGTGCGGAAGTCCTTTTCCGGCGGCGGCTGGATCCGTGGCTGCCGGGCAGTGACGTTCCGGACACCGAGGCACGCAAGCTGTGGCGCGACGTCGTATCCGTGATGGGCGACGGCGTCTCGGACGGCAGGATCATCACCACCACGCCCAGGTACTGGTCCGGAAACGGCAAGACCGCCAAGGCTGCGGCTGACGCAGCTGCGCTCAAGAACGACAGCTTCCCGGCCAAAGAAAATGCCCACTTCGTCTATAAACGCAACGGGCTGCCGTGCCGGGTGTGCGGTACCACGGTGCTGATGGCCGAACTGGTGGCGCGCAAGCTCTACTGGTGTCCGTACTGCCAGCAGTCCTAGCAACACCAAAGACACGACGCTCCGAACGAGTGCCGGCACAAACAAAAAGGCCCCTCAGCGAGGGGCCTTTTGATCTTGGAGGGGACGACGGGAATCGAACCCGCGTAATCAGTTTGGAAGACTGAGGCTTTACCATTAAGCTACGTCCCCGAAAGAAGGTCCAGCTGCAGGGCCGTGAGGCGCTGGCAGTGTGGCAACTTCGGGCTGGCTGTTGAAGCCGGATACAACTAAACCTAATTCATGGGGTACGTGTCAAATGTGCAAACTTGGCGCGTATGACCGTAGACTTGCCTGTGCACTTACGGGGTGTAGCTCAGCTTGGCTAGAGCGCCTGCTTTGGGAGCAGGAAGTCGCAGGTTCAAATCCTGTCACCCCGACTCTGCGGCCCGGACCTGTCGGCCTGGACAAAACATTGCGTTTGCAGAAACCCATCCCACAAACCCAGGAGTACTTAGACCGTGAAGAGCGCTGTCGAGAACCTCACCCCCACGCGGGTCAAGCTCAATGTTGAGGTCCCCTTTGAGGAATTGAAGCCCAGCATCGACTCGGCCTACAAGACCGTTGCTTCGCAGATCCAGGTCCCTGGCTTCCGTAAGGGCAAGGTCCCCGCAAAGCTGATCGACCAGCGCGTCGGCCGCGGCTACGTCTTGGAGACGGCCATCAACGAAGGCCTCAACGGCTGGTACCAGGCTGCTGTCCAGGAATCCGGCATCCGTCCCCTGAGCCGTCCCGAGGTGGAGATCACCGAGGTTCCGGATCCCTCCGCCACGGATGGCGGCCTGAAGTTCGCCGCCGAGGTGGACGTCCGCCCCGAAATCGAGCTGCCCGACTACGCCGGCATCCAGGTTGAGGTTGCTGCAGCCCAGTCCTCGGACGAAGACGTTGACAAGGCCCTCGACGAACTGCGCGGCCGCTTCGGCACGCTGAAGTCCGTGGAGCGTCCGGCTGCCGACGGCGACTTCCTCACCATCGACATCACCGCCACCATTGAGGGCGAAGAGGTGGATTCCGCTGCCGGCCTGTCCTACCAGGTTGGCTCCGGCACCATGCTCGAAGGCCTCGATGAAGCCGTGACCGGCCTCAGCATCGACGAGGACGCAATCTTCAACACCACCCTGGTGGGCGGCGACCACGCCGGCGAAGAAGCACAGGTCAAGGTGGTTGTGAAGGCCGTCAAGGAACGCGAGCTTCCTGAAGCGAACGACGACTTCGCGCAGCTGGCTTCCGAATTCGACACCCTTGCCGAGCTCCGCGAAGACCTGGCCAAGCAGGCCGCAGACTCCAAGGTCGTAGAGCAGGGCGTCGAAGCCCGCGACAAGGTCCTGGACAAGCTCGTTGAGCTGGTAGAGGTTCCCGTTCCGGATTCAGTGGTGGAAGAGCAGCTCGAAGCCCACTTCAAGGAGGGCAACGGCCACGGTGAAGGCGAGCACGACACCGAGGAGCACCGTGAAGAGGTCCGGGCCAACACCGCCCGCGCTTTCCAGAACGAGATCATCCTGGACGCCATCGCGGAAAAGGAAGAAGTCAACGTCAGCCAGAACGAGCTGATCGACTACATCGTCACCACTGCAAGCCAGTACGGCATGGACCCCAACCAGTTCGCCCAGATCATTGACCAGAGCGGCCAGGTCCCCATGATGGTTTCCGAGGTCCGCCGCCGCAAGGCACTGGCAGTTGTCCTCGGCCAGGCCACGGTGACCGACACCGACGGCAAGGCTGTTGACCTCAGCGACTTCGTCCGTCCCGGCGGCGAAGAGGAAGCTCCCGCCGTGGAGGCCGAAGAAGCTGCAGTAGCCGAAGCACCTGAGGCTGCTGCTGAGGAAGACACGGCAGAGGCCAAGGCCTAGTACACCGCTGTAAGCGCAGTACTGAGCTGTAAAGCAGTGTGAACGGCCCCCGGATCAGGCGATCCGGGGGCCTTTTGCATTGGTTCAGGGCATGTCCCCGCACGGGGCCTGCCGATCGTGCGCCGTCAGCGAACAGCCCATGGTGCGCGAACAAAACGTCGGTGAAACCGGTTAGTGTCCAAGTAGTGATTTTCAGTGATGTCACCGTCACCAGCGAGAGGTAAGTACACATGTCACAGCACGCAGAGGCCCCCCGGATGGCTACTGTCGATCCTGCAGCCCAGGACAACTACATCTACAACCGCCTCCTGAAGGAACGGATCATCTGGCTGGGCTCAGAGGTGCGTGACGAAAACGCCAACGCCATCTGCTCGCAGCTGCTCCTCCTGTCCGCGGAGAACCCGGACAAGGACATCTACCTTTACATCAACTCCCCGGGCGGATCCGTCACGGCAGGCATGGCCATCTACGACACCATGCAGTTCATCCCGAACGACGTCGTCACCGTCGCCACCGGCCTTGCCGCTTCCATGGGGCAGTTCCTGCTTTCCTCCGGCACGAAGGGCAAGCGGTACGCCACCCCGAACGCACGTGTGCTGATGCACCAGCCCTCCGGCGGCATCGGCGGCACGGCCTCGGACATCAAGATCCAGGCCGAACTCATCCTTCACATGAAGAAGGTCATGGCGGAACTGACGGCAGAGCAGACCGGCCAGACCGTCGACACCATCCTCAAGGACAATGACCGTGACAAGTGGTTCACCGCCACCGAAGCGCTCGAATACGGCTTCTTCGACAAAATCGCCGCCCACGCAGGTTCTGTTGCCGGCGGCGGCGGTACCTCGTCGAACGGTACCTCGGGCGAATCAGCCTCCGAGAAGTAAACCGGCACAAGAACACTCAGATCAGGAGCAAAGAAAATGAACTACAACTTCGGGTGGTCCGCCGGTAATCTTCCGTCCAGCCGCTACGTCCTGCCCCAGTTCGAGGAGCGCACGCCGTACGGCTTCAAGCGCCAGGACCCGTACACCAAGCTCTTCGAGGACCGCATCATCTTCCTCGGCGTACAGGTGGACGACGCCTCCGCAGACGACATCATGGCGCAGCTGCTGGTCCTGGAATCCACGGACCCGGACCGCGACATCACGCTCTACATCAATTCGCCGGGCGGATCCTTCACCGCCATGACGGCCATTTACGACACCATGCAGTACATCCGCCCTGAGATCCAGACCGTGTGCCTGGGTCAGGCGGCCAGTGCCGCTGCTGTCCTGCTGGCGGCCGGCACCCCGGGCAAGCGCCTTGCCCTCCCGAACGCGCGCGTCTTGATCCACCAGCCGGCACTGTCCGGCGGCCAGGGCGGCCAGGCCTCCGACCTTGAGATCCAGGCCGCCGAGGTCATGCGCATGCGTTCCTGGCTTGAGGACACGCTGGCGCACCACTCGGGCCGGACGTCGGAGCAGGTCAACAACGATATCGAGCGCGACAAGATCCTGACCGCGGAAGAAGCCCAGGTCTATGGCCTGATCGACCAGGTCCTGGATTCCCGCAAGATCAAACCGCAGGCCATCACCAGGTAGCGGTAAAGTAAAGCGCCGGTGGCGCCAATCATTTGGCTCCACCGGCCTTTTCCTTCCACCCTCGGGAGCGAATGTGACCTAGAGTGGATGTTGTCACCACCGGTCCACGCAGGCTGGTAGAGATTCCAGCAACGGTGCAAGGCTGCCTGGCAGCAAGATACTAAGGGGTTCACATATGGCTCGGATTGGCGAGAGCACGGATCTGCTGAAGTGCTCTTTCTGTGGAAAGAGCCAGAAGCAGGTGCGCAAGCTCATTGCCGGGCCCGGTGTCTACATCTGTGATGAATGCATTGAGCTTTGCAACGAAATCATCGAAGAGGAACTGGCAGAGGTTGCCGATCTTGGCAGCTTCGAGCTTCCCAAGCCGCGCGAAATCTTCGACTTCCTGCAGGAATACGTCATCGGCCAGGAGCCTGCGAAACGCTCCCTCGCTGTCGCCGTCTACAACCATTACAAGCGGATCCAGGCCGGCCACGCGCCGAAGTCGGGAAGCCTGGCCGAAGGCGGCCACCACGACGACGTTGAAATCGCCAAGTCCAACATTCTCCTGATCGGCCCCACCGGCTGCGGCAAGACCTACCTGGCCCAGACCCTCGCCCGCCGCCTGAACGTGCCTTTCGCCGTAGCTGATGCCACGGCCCTGACCGAAGCCGGCTACGTGGGCGAGGACGTGGAGAACATCCTCCTCAAGCTCATCCAGGCCGCGGACTACGACGTCAAAAAGGCCGAACAGGGCATCATCTACATCGATGAGATCGACAAGATTTCCCGCAAGAGCGAGAACCCCTCCATCACCCGCGATGTCTCGGGCGAAGGCGTCCAGCAAGCGCTGCTGAAGATCCTGGAAGGCACCGTTGCCTCGGTACCTCCGCAGGGCGGCCGGAAACACCCGCACCAGGAATTCATCCAGATCGACACCACCAATGTCCTGTTCATCGTCGCCGGTGCCTTTGCCGGCCTCGAGGAGATCATCGGCTCCAGGTCCGGACGCAAGGGGATCGGCTTCGGCGCGCCGCTCAACGACGCCAGCAAGAAGATCGACTCCTATGGTGAAGTGATGCCGGAGGACCTGCTGAAGTTCGGCCTCATTCCCGAATTCATCGGCCGGCTCCCCGTGATCACCACCGTGTCCAACCTGGACCGCGACGCCTTGATCCAGATCCTCTCCACGCCCAAGAACGCCCTGGTGAAGCAGTACCAGAAGATGTTCCAGATCGACGGCGTGGAACTGGTGTTTGATGACACCGCCCTGGATGCCATCGCGGAGCAGGCGCTGGAGCGCGGCACCGGTGCCCGCGGCCTGCGGGCCATCATGGAGGAAGTGCTGCTTCCCGTGATGTTCGACCTGCCCAGCCGGGAGGACGTAGCCAGTGTGGTCATCACGGAGGACGTCGTGCTGAAGGGCGCGGAGCCAACAATGATCCCGCATGTCGCCAAGCGCCGGAAGTCTGCCTGATAATTTTGCGCAACACACCGTCAGATGCGGCTGCCCCCTGCGCGGCCGCCTGCCACCTGAAGGAGTACCCCCTATGACTGACACTGCACTGAACAAGGCCGATTTCTGGTTTGACCCCCTGTGCCCCTTCGCCTGGATCACCTCGCGCTGGATCGGTGAAGTGGAGGGCGTCCGCGATATCGAAACCGTCTGGCATGTCATGAGCCTCGCCGTCCTGAACGAGGGCCGCGACCTGGAACCCGCGTACCGCGAATCCATGGACAACGCCTGGGGCCCGGTGCGCGTCATCATCGCCGCGCAGCAGGAGCACGGCCAGGAAGCGGTCAAGGCCTTGTATGACGCCATGGGTTCGCTGATCCACGAGCGCGGCGAGAAGGACCGTTCCGTTGTCATCACCAAGGCGCTGGCGGAATGCGGTCTTCCCGCCGGGCTGGCATCCGCGGCCACTACTGACACCTTTGATGGCCAGTTGCGCGCAAGCCACGAGGAAGGCATCTCGCTGGTGGGCCAGGACGTCGGGACGCCTGTGGTGGCCTTCAACGGAACCGCGTTCTTCGGACCTGTCCTCACCCGCATCCCGCGCGGCGAAGAGGCCGGCAAGCTGTGGGACGCCACCACCGCCCTCGCGTCGTACCCGCACTTCTTCGAACTGAAGCGCAGCCGCACCGAGCGGCCCGAATTCAGCTAGGACTGCTCCACGCGCCGGTCCGGCAGCACAGAGAGAGCCCCGGTAGAACTACTCGTTTGTAGTTCTACCGGGGCTCTTGCGCTTGCAGAGGGGCAGGACAAGAATGGTCTTTACCCACTTCGAAAGAAGTGGGACGCAGAAACCAAAGATTCAGTGATATGTCTTCGACGCAGCCATCGGCAAAGTCAGAAGCAAGCTACCAGTGACGAGGTAGGAAGACCTGAAGATCCGAGGATTCTGCCAGACCATCAAAGACGTCACCGGGATGGCCGAAAAGTCGAAGCCCCACCAACGGCAAAACGCTGATGGGGCTTCCCCTTTGCCCTAAAACGGGCGGCAGTACGGTCAGGCCTGGGCAGGTTCCTCCGTGGTGGCCAGGGCGACGTCGCTGACAGCCAGGTCGCCGTCGCCTACCAGCAGCGTGATTTCCCGGGCATTTGATGCGGCCTTGAGGTCGGCCAGCCCAGCCTTCAGCTGCGTGGTCAGCGCCTCGGAAGCCGTGATGGTCGCCGAGAGGACCTCGGTACGCTGCTTGACCTTCGCTTCGGACTTCGCCTTGCGGACGCCACTGAGGGCAACACCGACGGTTGCAAGCATCGTGGTGTCACCGCCCGGAACGTCCAACGGTGCGGGCCACTGGGCGCGGTGGACAGAACCGGTGCGCCACCATCCCCAGACCTCTTCGGTGGCGAAGGGCAGGAACGGCGCGAACAGGCGCAGCAGGGTATCCAGGGTGGTGGCCAGTGCTGCGAGGACGGAAGCCTGTTCGGCGTCGCCCGCGGCCCCGTAGGCCCGGTCCTTGATGAGCTCCACATAGTCATCCGTGAACTGCCAGAAGAAGCTTTCGGTGATCTGCAGTGCGCGCGCGTAATCGTAGTTCGCGAACGCCTTGGTGGACTGGGCCACAACCTCCGCGAGCTGGGCAAGGACGGCCCGGTCCAACTGGTTGGTCAGGACCGAAAGGTCACCGGACAGCACTGACGCCTCCGTGGCGCCGAGGTTCAGCACAAACTTCGAGGCGTTCAACAGTTTGATCGCAAGACGGCGGCCGATCTTCATCTGCGCAATCTCGTAGGCGGTGTCTGCCCCGAGCTTGGCTGAGGCCGCCCAATAGCGGACGGCATCGGAGCCGTATTCCTCCAGCACGTCGGTAGGTACCACCACGTTGCCCTTGGACTTGGACATCTTCTTGCGGTCGGGGTCCAGGATCCAGCCGGAAATGGCAGCGTGCTTCCACGGCGCACAGTTCTCCAGGGCATCGGCACGCACCACGGACGAGAAAAGCCAGGTCCGGATGATGTCGTGGCCCTGGGGCCGGACGTCAAAGGGGAACACCTTGGCGAACAGGTCCTCGTCGCGCTTCCAGCCGCCCACGATATTGGGAGTCAGCGATGACGTGGCCCAAGTGTCCAGGATGTCGGCGTCGCCGGTAAAGCCGCCGGGAACATCGCGCTGCGCTTCGTCGAACCCGGGCGCGGCGTCGGCGGCGGGGTCCACGGGCAGCTGCTCATCGGACGGAACGATAGGGGAGTCGTAGTCCGGGTTACCGTCGGAATCCAGCGGGTACCAGACGGGGATGGGCACGCCGAAGAAGCGCTGGCGGGACACCAGCCAGTCACCGTTCAGCCCGGAAATCCAGTTCTCGTACCGTGAACGCATAAAGGCGGGGTGGAAGTCGATCTCCTGCCCGCGGGCTATAAGCCGCTCCCGGCGGTCCTCGTCACGGCCGCCGTTCCGGATGTACCACTGGCGGGACGTAACAACTTCAAGGGGCTTGTCGCCCTTTTCGTAGAAGTTCACGGGGTGCATGATCTTCTTCGGCTCGCCATCCAGCAGGTCGGCGGCGGTGAGGAGTTTCACCACCTCTTCCTTCGCGCTGAAGACCGTCTTGCCCGCAATCGCGGCGAAGGCTTCACGGCCAATGTCCGTGGTGATCCACTCGGGAGCCTCGCTGACGATTCGGCCGTCCCGGCCCACGATGGCGCGGGTCGGAAGCTGCAGTTCGCGCCACCAGGTGACGTCGGTCAGGTCACCGAAGGTACACACCATCGCGATGCCGGAGCCCTTGTCCGCTTTGGCGAGCGGGTGTGCCTTCACCTCAACCTCAACGCCGAACACGGGGGACGTGACCTTCTTGCCGAACAGCGGCTGGTACCGTTCGTCGTCGGGATTCGCCACCAGCGCGGCGCACGCCGCGAGCAGTTCGGGACGGGTGGTTTCGATGTAGATCCTCTCCCCGTCCTCGGTGAAGAACGGATAGCGGTAGTACGCCCCGGGCACCTCGCGGTCCTCCAGTTCCGCCTGAGCCACTGCCGTGCGGAACGTCACGTCCCACAGCGTCGGCGCTTCGGCCATGTACGCGTCACCGGCGGCGAGGTTGGCCAGGAAGGCGCGCTGCGAGACTGCCCGCGAGTTGTCGTCGATGGTGCGGTAGGTGAGTTCCCAGTCCACGGAAAGGCCAAGGGTCTGGAAGAGGTTTTCGAAGACCTTCTCGTCCTCGACAGCAAGCTCTTCACACAGCTCGATGAAGTTGCGGCGGGAGACGACGTCGAAGTCCCGCTGGTTCTTCGCAGGCTGCGCCGGCGGCTGGTAGCCAGGGTTGTACGGGATGGAGGGATCGCAGCGGACGCCGTAGTAGTTCTGTACGCGGCGTTCGGTGGGCAGGCCGTTGTCGTCCCAGCCCATCGGATAGAAGACGTTCTTGCCGGTCATACGCTGGTAGCGGGCCAGCACGTCGGTCTGCGTGTAGGAGAACATGTGCCCCACGTGCAGCGATCCGGACGCGGTGGGAGGGGGAGTGTCGATCGAGTAGACCTGTTCCCGGGTGGTCTCCCGATCGAACTTGTAGGTCCCCTCGGCCAGCCAGCGCTGCGTGAGGGCAGCTTCAAGGCCCTCGAGGGCAGGTTTGTCCGGAACGTTGATGGGGGCGGTGGTGGGCGTGTCTGTACCCTGCGTGTGTTCAGCCATCCGACAATTGTTTCATGGACGGGCCCTTCCGCCGGTCGGCTGCCGCTCCCGTGCCGCCAAGGTCCCCATGTGTCATCTGGCGGCGTGCTGCGGGTGCCTGCCGCTAGGGTGGTGCCATGACTCAGGACTTCCAGAAAAAGGCAGCTTTGGTGACCGGCGCGAGCAGTGGAATCGGGGAGGCAACAGTCCGCGCCCTGGCAGCGCAGGGGTGGACGGTGTTTGCGGTGGCCCGCCGCGCAGAACGTCTCGCCGCCCTCGAAGCCCAGACAGGCGCCGTCGGAATTCCTGCCGACATTTCCGAGGACGACGACGTGTCCCGGCTGCTTGCCCGGGTGACGGAAGCCGGGGGAGTAGACACCCTGATCAACATCGCCGGCGGCGCCCGGGGCGCCGACACCGTGGGCCAGGCGAGCACCGAGGACTGGGAATGGATGTACCGGGTCAACGTGCTGGGCACCATGAAGCTCACCCGGGCGTTCCTGCCGATGCTCCGCGCACACGGCGAGGGAACCGTGCTGAACCTGACCTCGACTGCCGCGCTGGCTCCATATGAAGGCGGAGGCGGCTACAACGCTGCGAAGTCTGCCCAGCAGGCCATGACCGGGGCGCTGCGGCTGGAGGAAGCGGAGAACAACGTCCGCGTCATCGAAGTGGCTCCGGGGCTGGTGTACACGGAGGAGTTCGCGCTGAACCGGCTGGGCGACCGGCAGGCGGCCGAAAAGGTCTACCAGGGGGTGGAGAAGCCGCTCACGGCAGAAGACGTGGCGGAAGTGGTCCGGTACGCCGTCACAGCCCCGCACCACGTCAACCTGGACCAGATCGTGATCCGCCCTGTGGCGCAGGCCGCAAACCACAAACTGATCCGTAGGGGCTAGGGAGCCCTGACTTCAAGGGTTGCCACCACTGCCGCGTGGTCGGTCCCACGGATCCGATGAACCGAGTAGTCCCGCCCCGCAAGATCCGGGCTGGTGACCAGGTGGTCCAGCGTGACGCCGGGAAGCAGGTACCCCCGCGTTGGCCATGTGGGGACCAACCGGCTTCCCAGCGCCGATGCCACATCCACCAGCTTGCGGCGGCCGGTGGAGCCGTCCAGCAGGCTGCGGAACTCCCCGTGGTCATAGGTCGCATTAAAATCGCCGGCCAGCAGCAGCGGTCCGGAACCGGTATCGATCCGGGCAAGTTCCCTGAGGTCACTGCGCCACTTCTCCACTCCGTCCCCCACCGGTGCTACAGCGTGTACGGCCACCACCCGCAGGGCTGCACCATCCAGGGCATCGCCGAGGTCAAGGCTGGCAACCGGCATGGTGAACTGGGTAACCGGCAGCACGCCGGCCTCCCTCAATCCGAAGGAGGAATAGATAGCGCTCCCGCCGGCCCCGTCTTTGGGATGGGAAACCCGGTGCGGAAGCAGTCCGTCCAGCCCTGAGGCGGACAGCCTGGTTGCCAGATCCGGTGTGTACTCCTCCACCACCAGCAGGTCCACGTGCCGGTCGCGGACCAGGGCAACGATGTCGTTTGCCTCGGCACCACCCACCTCCGCATTGATGGTCATGGCAACGAACCTGGTGGTGGTTTCGGCAGCTTCCGCGGCAGGTTGCCGGATGTCCAAGGGGAAGAGCCAGAACGACTGGCACCCAATCAAGACCAATACCACTACCCGCTGCCAGCGGCTCCGCCCCAAAAAAGCCAGGACAAGTGATGCTGTTGCCGGCACCGCAAGCCACGGCGTAAAGGCCAGCAGCTGCACCACAAGCACCGGCCATTCCGCCGGCAAAGCGCGGAAGACCGACATCACCGCCACCGGCAGGGCCGCGGGAAGGAACAGCCAGCGGGACACAGCGGCTGTGCGCGTCCCTCCGGCGGGGCGGACGGAAGCTGTCATGAGGCGAGTCTAGGCAACAGCATTCCCTGCGTCAGCCCCGCTGCCGGGAATGGCATTGGGCGCCGCGGAAATAGTAGACTCGAAAGTGGCTATGACCCGGCTATCACCGGTGAGCTTCCGGAAGAACGCGCCAACCGCCTCACAGCGGGGACCGTCAGTAGAACCGGACGGGTAAGCCCGTCACAGCAGTAATGAGAGGCCGGAGCAGTCACGTTCCCAAGGAACTGGCGGCGCCGGTAAGTGAGGTGGTACCGCGGTCAGCGTGGGGTCCGGAGGACACCACGGCAGCCGTCCTCGCATCCTGAACGGAACTGTCCGGCGCAAGCCGGCAGTTCGCCAAGCTCAACCCAGGATGTCGAGAATGACGTATTACCCCAAGGCCTCAGCCTCTACCAGTGGCACCTCTTCCAGCCGCAACGCGGGTGTGTCCGCTTCCGTGAAGTTCCCGGAAATCGAAGAGCGCATCCTCAAATACTGGGACCAGGACGGCACCTTCCAGGCCAGCATCGACCAGCGCAGCGCGGACGCCCCCGGCGGTGAACCAGGCAGCAACGAGTTCGTGTTCTACGACGGCCCGCCGTTCGCCAACGGCCTGCCGCACTACGGCCACCTGCTGACCGGATACGCCAAGGACCTCGTGGGCCGCTACCAGACCCAGCGCGGCAAGCGCGTGGAGCGGCGCTTCGGCTGGGACACCCATGGGTTGCCGGCAGAGCTGGAAGCCATGAAGCAGTTGGGCATGACGGACAAGACCCAGATCGAAGCCATGGGCATCGACAAGTTCAACGACGCCTGCCGCGCTTCCGTGATGAAGTATGCCGACGAATGGCGCAGCTACGTCACCCGGCAGGCACGCTGGGTGGACTTCGACAACGACTACAAGACCCTCAATGTCGAGTACATGGAGTCGGTCCTCTGGGCGTTCAAGCAGCTCCACGAAAAGGGCCTGACCTACAACGGCTACCGTGTACTGCCGTACTGCTGGAAAGACGAAACCCCCCTTTCCAACCACGAACTGCGCATGGATGACGACGTCTACAAGAACCGCCAGGACCAGACCGTCACGGTGACCTTCCCCATCACCGCAGGGGAGTCCGAACTGTCCCGGCAGCTCGACGGCGTCCAGGCGCTCGCCTGGACCACCACGCCCTGGACCCTTCCCACCAACGCCGCGCTCGCCGTCGGCCCTTCCATCACCTACGCCGTGCTGCCCGCCGGCCCGAACGGCATCAAGGCCGCCTCCGCGGACGCACCCGTCAGCGGCAGCTTCCTGCTCGCCGCGGACCTGCTCGCCAGCTACGCCAAGGACCTGGGCTACGACGATTTCGAGGCAGCACAGGCCGCCGTCGTGTCCACCCACACGGGCGCGGAACTGGAAGGCCTGGCCTACCGGCCGCTGTGGCAGGACTTCGCCGACAACGAAAAATACGGCATGGAGAACGCCTGGCGGATCCTCGTTGCCGATTACGTCACCACCACGGACGGCACCGGCATCGTCCACCAGGCACCTGCCTACGGCGAGGATGACCAGAAGGTCTGCGAAGAGGCCGGCATCCCGGTGATCCTGTCCGTCGACGAGGGCGCCAAATTCCTCCCGCTCTTCAAGCACGGCGACCTGCACGAAATCGTGGGGCTGCAGGTCTTCGAAGCCAACAAGCCCATCACCCAGGTGCTGCGCGCCCAGGGCCGCCTGGTGCGCCAGGCCAGCTACGAGCACAGCTACCCGCACTGCTGGCGGTGCCGCAACCCGCTGATCTACCGGGCCGTGTCCTCCTGGTACGTGGAGGTCACCAAGTTCAAGGACCGGATGTCCGAGTTGAACCAGGCGATCAACTGGATCCCCGGCAACGTCAAGGACGGCCAGTTCGGCAAGTGGTTGGAGAACGCCCGCGACTGGTCCATCAGCCGCAACCGCTATTGGGGCAGCCCCATCCCCGTGTGGCAGTCCAGCGACCCCGAATACCCCCGCACCGACGTGTACGGCTCACTCGCCGAGATCGAGGCGGACTTCGGCCGGCTCCCGCTGAACAAGGACGGCCAGGTGGACCTGCACCGGCCGTTCATCGACGAACTGACCCGGCCCAACCCGGACGATCCCCGCACCCCCGAAGAGGGTCAATCGGTGATGCGCCGCGTCGAGGACGTGCTGGACGTCTGGTTCGACTCCGGCTCTATGCCGTACGGCCAGGTGCACTACCCGTTCCAGAACGAAGCCTGGTTTGATACCCACAACCCGGCCGACTTCATCGTGGAGTACATCGGCCAGACCCGCGGCTGGTTCTATATGCTGCACATCCTCTCCACGGCCCTGTTCGACCGGCCGGCCTTCCGCAACGTCATCAGCCACGGCATCGTGCTCGGTTCGGACGGACAGAAGATGTCCAAGAGCCTGCGCAACTACCCGGACGTCTCCGAGGTGCTGGACCGCGACGGCTCGGACGCCATGCGCTGGTTCCTGATGTCCAGCCCCATCCTCCGGGGCGGCAACCTGGTGGTCACCGAACAGGGAATCCGCGACGGCGTCCGCCAGGTGATCCTGCCGCTGTGGAACGTGTACAGCTTCTTCACGCTCTACACCAACGCCTCCAACGGCGGGGAAGGCTACGACGCGAAGCTCCGCTACGACGGCTACGCTGACACGCTGGACCAGTACCTGCTGGCCAACACCGGCGAACTGGTGCGGAACATGACCGCGCAGCTGGACACCTACGACATCTCCGGGGCCTGCGATGAACTGCGCAGCTACCTGGACATGCTCACCAACTGGTACGTCCGCCGGAGCCGGCAGCGGTTCTTCGACGAGGACAAGGACGCGTTCGACGCCCTGTTCACCGCACTGGAAACAGTTACCCGCGTAGCGGCGTCCCTCCTGCCGCTGGTCTCCGAGGAAATCTGGCGCGGTCTCACCGGCGGCCGCTCCGTGCACCTGGCCGACTGGCCGGATGCGGACCTGTTCCCGGCCAACCCCGACCTGGTGCAGGCCATGGACAAGGTCCAGCAGATCTGCTCCACCGGTTCCTCGCTCCGCAAGGCAGCGAACCTCCGCGTCCGCCTGCCGCTGCAGGAACTCACGGTCGTGGCACCCGGTGCTGACGCGCTGGGCGGTTTCGCCGCCGTCGTGGCCGATGAACTCAACCTCCGTTCGGTCCGCCTGCTGGATGCAGCCACGGCCTCCCCGGAGGAGTTCGGGATCCAGCAGAAGCTGGTGGTCAACGCCCGCGCTGCCGGTCCGCGCCTGGGCAAGAACGTCCAGGCCGCCATCAAGGGCGCCAAGTCCGGTGACTGGTCCGTCCAAAATATCAACGGCGACGATGTCGTCGTTTCAGGCGGGCTCCAGCTGGAACCGCAGGAGTACACACTGGAGACAGTAGTGGCGGAGTCTGAGAGCGGCAGCGCCACTGCATCGTTGGCTGTCGCAGTATTGCCCGGGGGAGGGTTCGTGGTCCTCAACACCGAGGTCACCCCGGAGCTGGAGGCCGAAGGCCTGGCCCGTGACATGGTCCGTTCCATCCAGCAGGCACGCAAGGATGCCGGACTGAATGTCAGCGACCGGATCCGCACCAGCATCACCGCGGCCCAGGATGTGGTGGACGCTTTGAAAGCCCATGAAGGCCTGATTGTCAGCGAAACCCTCACCGTGGAGCTTGGCCTGCATTCCAGCGGCGATGGCACCGAGCCGCAGATCGCCGTCGAAAAAGTAGAGGCATAATCCATGACTGACGAATTTTCCGTAGAGAGCGTCTACGCCGAACTGCTGGGCCGGGCGCCGGAAAACAAGATGGAACCGCGGCTTGCCCCGCTGTTCCGGGCGATGGACGTGCTGGGGGAGCCGAACAAGGCCTTCCCGATCATCCACGTCACCGGAACGAACGGCAAGACGTCCACCGCCCGCATGATCGAATCGGTCCTACGGGCCCACGGCCTGAGCACAGGGCGGTACACCAGCCCGCACCTGTCCAAGGTCACCGAACGCATCAGTATTGACGGGCACCCGGTATCGGATGAGACGTTCGTCCGGATCTGGGACGAAATCCGCCCGTACCTGCAGATTGTGGACTCGGAGCTGGAGGCCGACGGGCAGCCGCGCCTCACGTACTTCGAATGCCTCACCATCCTGGGCTTTGCGATCTTCGCCGACCAGCCCGTCAACGTGGCGGTCATCGAAGTGGGCCTGGGCGGCATCACGGATGCCACCAATGTGGGGGACGGGCAGGTTTCGGTGGTCACCCCCATCTCCCTGGACCACACTGACCTCCTCGGTGACACCACCGAGGACATCGCCTACGAAAAAGCCGGCATCATCAAACCTGGCGGCTACCTCATCAGCGCCGCCCAGCCGCTGGACGCAGCCCAGGTCCTGCTGGAGAAGGCCAAGGACGTGGGCGTGCCCTTCAAGTTCGAGGGAGTGGAGTTCGGCGTCGAATCGAGGACCGTGGCGGTGGGCGGCCAGATGGTCACCATCCAGGGCATTGCGGGGCGCTACACGGATCTGCTCGTGCCGCTTCATGGAGCCCACCAGGGGCAGAATGCGGCAGTGGCAGTGGCTGCACTCGAAGCGTTCTTCGGCGGGGAAAAGGAACTCGGATTCGAGGTCCTGCAGGAAGGCTTCGCCGAGGTCACGTCCCCGGGCCGGCTTGAGGTGGTGCGCACGGCACCCACCATTGTGGTTGACGCCGCCCACAACCCCGACGGCGTCAAAGTGTCCGCAGCGGCCCTCCAGGAGGCCTTCACCTTCACCAGGCTGGTCCCGGTGGTGGGGATCCTCAAGGAGAAGGACGCCGAGGAGATCCTCCGCCAGCTCAAGGAGTCCCTCGGCGGGATGGCTGAGGAGTACTGCTTCACCCAATCGAACTCCCCGCGTGCCGTCCCTGCTACTGAACTCGCAGAGCTCGCCATCGACCTCGGTTTCGGCGAGGACAACGTGCACGTCGCGGAGAAGCTCGACGACGCCCTGGAGTGGGCCGTGGAACGCGCCGAGGCAAACGACGACCTTTCCGGCGGCGTGCTGGTGACCGGTTCCATCACCCTGGTGGCCGAGGCGCGGATCCTGCTCGGGAAGACGGAGGCGTAGGCGATGGCCAAGCTGACCAAGGCCCAGCGCGAATGGCGGCCTGGCATGCCCAAAAAACGCCGCTCCACCAAGGTGCTGTTCGCTTCCACGGTGCTGCTCCTGGAAGCCTTCGTGATGTTTTTTGCCACGCTCGCCGTGTTCGGGCTGCGCCGCGGGGAGTTCCCGCCTGCGGTTATCCTCGGCGTTGGCATCGCCCTGAGCGTCGTGATGATCCTCGCGTGCGCCTTCCTCACCAAGCATTGGGGCATCGGGCTCGGGTGGATCCTTCAGCTCGTCCTGATCCTCACCGGCATCTTCGAGCCGGCCATGTTCCTGGTGGGCGGCCTGTTCGCTGTGGCCTGGTGGTACGGGATCCGCACCGGAATCCGGCTGGACCGGGAAGCCGGGCAGCGGGCCCGCGAGCAGGCAGAATGGGAAGCCGCCCATCCGGACCAGGCCGCCCGGCCCGGCCAGCAGCCTCCATCCCCGTAAACAAAGTCCCCGTAGACTTGACCCGAAATCCCTTACCAACGCATTGGAGCAGTTGTGACTACTGAGCGCACCCTCGTCCTGATCAAGCCCGACGGCGTCGCCCGCAACCTCACCGGGGCCATCCTGGCCCGGATCGAAGCCAAGGGCTACACCCTGGCCGAGCTGAAGAAGGTAGACGCCTCACGTGAGCTGCTGGAGCAGCACTACGAGGAGCACGTAGGCAAGCCCTTCTACGAGCCCCTGGTGGAATTCATGCTCTCCGGCCCTGTGGTGGCAGCCATCTTCGAAGGCCACCGCGTCATCGAAGGCTTCCGCTCCCTGGCCGGCACCACCGACCCCACCACGGCAGCGCCCGGCACCATCCGCGGCGACTTCGGCCGCGACTGGGGCCTGAAGGTCCAGCAGAACCTGGTCCACGGCTCCGACTCCACCGATTCCGCTGAGCGCGAGATCAAGATCTGGTTCCAGGCGTAGCTTCACCGGTATGACAGATAAGGCCGATGTTCATGAAGAACATCGGCCTTATCTGTCACTCCTCGGAGTTTGGGGGCAGGGTCAGAACCCCGAGGTTCCGGCGAAAACCTGGATGAAGGCGAAGAAGATCGTGGCGATGACGGCCACGTAAAGAAGCGCAGTGATGATCCAGCCGGAGTCACCCAGGACGCGGGCCGCGTTTTCCGGAACCGGAATCACGCCGGCGGTCACGTTCCGGATGGTCACCCAGACGAACAGCGGAATCATGGCCGCCCAGACAATCATGCAGAACGGGCACAGGATGTGGATGTCGTAGAGCGCCTGCGACCACAGCCACACCACAAAGGCAAAGCCCAACGTGACGCCTGTCTGTAAGCCCACCCAAAACCAGCGGGCAAAGGTGGCCCCGGACAGCAGCGCCATGCCCACGGTGATGATGACGGCGAAGGCCACGATGCCAATGAACATGTTCGGGAAGCCGAACAGCGAGCTCTGCCATGTTTTCATCACGTCGCCGCAGGAAATCCAGGGATTCACGTCGCACACCGTGGTGTGGTTGGGATCCTGAAGCACTGCAAGCTTTTCCAGCACCAGGGTTCCGGAGGCGAGCCAGCCGATGGCCCCCGTGATCACCAGCAGCCAGCCAAAGGGCCGGTTACGGGTCATCGCCGGGACAGTTGCTGCTTCCCTTCCTGCCGGATCGCTGTGGTGGTTCAGGCTCCGTTCCTGGGCAGGGGTGCCGCTGAGGGGGGAGATGCTGGGCATTGGTGTGGCGTCCTTTTCATCCGGTGCTCCTTGCCTGATTGTAACGCCGGAGGCTGGAAGGGCCGTCCAGACGAGGAGGAGGGGCCAGCGCGTTTGGTGCTGCCTCCGCCGGGATTTAGCCCGGGTATGAGAGAATGAACGTGGCTGGAAGCCGATCCACATTCGGACTCCGGTCCGGTGGCTTGTTCCCAAGACCGCCAATGACGAGCAGGGCAGGCATCGGTTCCACCGACGCAGTCTCCCGCGACTCCATTGAGCGGCACCTGGTTGTAGCACGTAGAACAACGGGTTTCAGAACATCCCGCCGGCCCCCACGGGCTGCCGCACCCCACTGCCGGTGCGAACCTGGGGGTATCCACTTGACTTCTGTCAACGCCTGCGGGTTTTGACAATATGTGCCCCAATGGGTGCCGGATGTGGCGGTACGTCAGGGGCAGGAGTGTTGCCACATATGGATAATGAACAAGTTTTAGCCGTTAACGACGCAGCAGCGGCCACGGAGGCAGACGCTGCACCCAAGAAGGCCACGAGGACGCGCCGGAAGGCCGGGGCCCTGATCCCGGAAACCGACGTCACCGGAACCGGCACTCCGGAAGGCGCGCCGGCCGGCGTCGATGCCCCCGAAGTCAGCGCACCCGGTACCGGACCTGCCGATTCCGGCGCCCCGGAGGCCAAGGCTCCCGTCCGGCGGACCCGCGCCCGGAAGAAGGCGGACACCGCCGAACCTCTCCCGGCTTTCGCCCCAGAGGCAGGATCCGCAGAGGCAGAATCCCCAGAGGCAGAAACGGCAGCGGCAGAACCGGAAGCAGCCCCCGGCGTCGAGGCCGCTGCCGGTGCTGACGCCGACACTTCTGACGTACCGGCCGGGGAGCCCGTCGTCGAGGCCGCCGAAACGAAGCCCGTCCGCCGCCGTCGGGTCGCCACCCGGAAGACCTCCGCCCCTGCCGCCGAAGCGGAACCGGCGGATGTGCAGGCAGCCGAAGCCCCGCTGGCTGAAGAGGCCGGCGTGGTTGCAGCCGGGAAGCCCGAACCGGTTGAGGCAGTTGCCGCCCCGGCAGCAGCAGGTGCCGCTGAGGTACCAGCAGCCGATGCGGCTGCACCGATGGAAACCACCGAAGAAGAGGCCGCCGAAGAAGAGGGCCCCGCAGAAGCAGCGTCGGCTGAGCAGGCGCCCGCGGCTCCTTCCAGCCCCTTCGGCACCCTGTTTATGGAACCTGCCTCTCCCACGTCCGTGCTGTTCCAGGCACCGGACCTGAGCACCGTGGTGCGTCCGGTTCCCGCCGCTGTTGAGGAAGCAGACGAGGACGACGCCGACGAGATCGATTCGGAGGACGCGGGCCGCCGCAGGCGCCGGGGCCGCGGACGCCGCGGACGCAGCCGCACCGGTGAGCGTGAAGCTGACGCCGACCTTGAAGGCGGCGAAGGTGCCGACGTCGATACCTCCGACGACGCCGACGAGGAGTCTGCGGGGCAGGTCGAAGAAGGCGTGACGTCCCGTCGCCGCCGTCGCCGCCGCCGCGGGGACCAGGACCTTGAGCTGACCGGCGGCGGGGATGACGATCCGCCCAACACCGTCACCCGCGTCCGCGCTCCGCGGGCGGTCACCGAGTCCGCGGTCAACAACCGGGTTACCAGCGTGAAGGGCTCCACCCGCCTGGAGGCGAAGAAGCAGCGCCGGCGCGAGTCCCGCGACACCGGCCGCCGCCGCACCGTCATCACCGAAGCCGAGTTCCTGGCACGCCGCGAGTCCGTTGACCGGCAGATGATCGTGCGCCAGCGCGACGACAGAATCCAGATCGCCGTCCTCGAAGACGGTGTCCTGGCCGAGCACTTCGTATCAAAGACCCAGCAGGATTCCCTGATCGGCAACGTGTACCTGGGCAAGGTCCAGAACGTGCTGCCCTCCATGGAAGCTGCCTTCGTGGACATCGGACGCGGCCGAAACGCCGTCCTGTACGCCGGCGAGGTGAACTGGGAAGCGGTGAACCTCGAGGGCAAGCAGCGGCGCATCGAAAACGCCCTCAAATCGGGCGATACAGTCCTGGTCCAGGTGACCAAGGACCCCGTGGGACACAAGGGCGCCCGCCTGACCAGCCAGATCTCGCTGCCCGGCCGCTACCTTGTGTACGTGCCCGGCGGTTCCATGACCGGTATCTCCCGCAAGCTGCCCGACGTCGAACGCAACCGCCTCAAGCGCATCCTCAAGGACCGCCTCCCCGAGCAGGCCGGCGTGATTGTCCGGACCGCCGCAGAGGGTGCTTCCGAGGAAGAGCTGACGCACGACATCAACCGGCTGCGCGCACAGTGGGAGGGCATCGAGAGCCAGTCGAAATCCACCAAGATCCTTGCCCCTGAACTGCTCTACGGCGAACCGGACCTCACCATCAAGGTGGTCCGCGACGTCTTCAACGAGGACTTCTCCAAGCTGATCGTCTCAGGTGAGGAAGCCTGGGACACCATCGAGGCCTACGTTACGTACGTAGCGCCGGACCTGGTGGGCCGTCTGGAGAAGTGGACCAAGGACCAGGACATCTTCGCCGCCTGGCGCATCGACGAGCAGATCCACAAGGCACTCGAACGCAAGGTCTTCCTGCCCTCGGGCGGTTCGCTGGTGATTGACCGCACGGAGGCCATGACCGTAGTGGACGTCAACACCGGCAAATTCACGGGCAGCGGCGGCAACCTCGAAGAGACGGTGACCAAAAACAACCTTGAGGCTGCGGAAGAAGTTGTCCGCCAGCTCCGCCTCCGCGATATCGGCGGCATCATCGTCATCGACTTCATCGACATGGTCCTGGAATCCAACCGCGACCTCGTGCTCCGCCGTATGGTGGAATGCTTGGGCCGCGACCGCACCAAGCACCAGGTTGCGGAAGTTACGTCACTCGGCTTGGTGCAGATGACGCGCAAGCGGATGGGTACCGGGCTCCTCGAAGTCTTCGGCGAGCAGTGCGAAGCGTGCGCGGGCCGCGGCGTGGTCACCCACGACGACCCCGTGGAGCACCGGCGGGCCAACATTGTGGCCGCCGAGCACCACATCCAGCGGACCGACAGCAGGCCGGAGGCCCGCAGCGAAGGCCACCGCAACGACGCCCAGCGCGTCGACAACAACCAGCCCGGCGCGCGCCCGGACCGCAAACGCCGGCGGGGCCGTGGTGGCCAGCAGCCGGAGGTTGCCCCGGCAGCAGCAGCAGCCGTGCACGTCCACACGGTGCACCCTGACCCCTCGGACGCTGAACGGCATGCCAAGGCGGAGGCCACAAGGCTGGCCCTTGCCAACATTGCCGCCGCCGCACATGCAGCCCACCTGCACGACGACGAAGTGGCGGCAGCCAAGCAGGCGGCCGCTGACCAGCCCGCCGCTGCCTCCGCAGCCGAGGCTGCAAAGCGCGACGACGAAGCGCGTCACGCTGCCGTGCTGACCTTCGGCGGCGAGAAGGTGGTGTTGCCGTTCGTTGAGCACGCTGAAGAGCAGCAGCAGAAGCCGGCCCTGACCCTGGACCGGCTTGCTGAGGCCTTCGCCCACCTTGGCCAGCCGGCGCCTGCCGAAGACCAGCCAGAGCAGGCAGAACCGGAGCAGAAGCCGGTGGAGCCCGTGCAGTCGGCGGCGCCCGTACAGGCGCCCGCTGCTGCAGCACCGGCGAAGGACTACAGCGACCACACGCTGGAGCAGTCCCGGCAGCGCCGGCCGCGGCGCAACCGCAGTGCCAGCCGTGCCCAGGGAGCTGCCAACGAAACCACTGTGCAGCATCACGAAAACGTGGCGTCAGCCGGCACGGGGCATACCCACGAGGCGAAGGCCCCGGAGCCGGCCCGTGCCGGCGGCTCCATTGACGGCAATGCCGGCACCGCGAAGCCGGCCGAGACGCCCATCATCCTGGGCGTCGGGGTTCCGGCCTCGGAGCTCTAAGCGCCACCGGCAAGTAAATGCCCGGCCAGCCACAACAGTGGCCGGCCGGGCATCTTCGTGTGTAAGGCCAGCGATGCAACGGCAGTGCGGCATTTCAAGGCACGGCGCCCGGTCGCAATGTGTCACCTTCGGCCTGTGCCAGGCAAAAAAGCTAGGCTGGGGAACCGACACGGGGTGCCGCGCAGAGAGCCGGCTGAGATTCACACCCGTTGAACCTGTCCGGCTAGCACCGGCGAAGGGATGTCTCTTGTCTACGACCCTTGTAATGCCCACTGCCACCTCGGCAATATTCCCTGCGGCACCACCACGCCCAGGCCGGCCCGTACCCCGGGTCCTTTCCATAGCAGGCTCCGATCCTTCCGGCGGCGCCGGTATCCAAGCCGATTTGAAGAGCATCGCTGCGCTGGGCGGCTACGGGATGGCTGCCATCACTGCCCTGACCGCCCAGAACACCCGCGGAGTCCGGTCCGTTCATGTGCCGCCCGCAACGTTCCTGAGCGAGCAGCTGGATGCGGTCAGTGACGACATCGGCATCGACGCCGTGAAGATCGGAATGCTCGGCAGCGCCGAGGTGATCGAGGCAGTGGCGGCATGGCTCCGGAAGGTGCGCCCCGCCGTCGTGGTCCTGGACCCGGTGATGGTCGCCACCAGCGGCGACCGGCTCCTGCAGGAATCCGCTGAAGCGGCACTGCGCGCGCTCCTTCCGCTGGCCCACCTCATCACCCCCAACCTGGTGGAACTCGCCATGCTCGTTGGCGGCGAACTGCAGGACACCTGGACCGGGGCGCTGGAACAAGGCCGCGCCCTCGCCGCTGCCACCGGCGCCACAGTGCTGGTCAAGGGCGGCCACCTGGTCGGCGGCGAGTGCCCCGATGCGTTGGTTAACACCGCAGGCCTTCTGTCCGACGAAGTGGTGGTTGTGCCGGGGGAGCGCGTGGCAACGCGGAACAGCCATGGCACTGGCTGTTCACTGTCCTCCGCCATGGCAGCGGCGCAGGCACGGCTGGGGGACTGGGAGCTTTCCCTCCGTGAAGTCAAACCGTGGCTGGCCGGTGCGCTCGAGGCATCGGGATCACTGGAGGTGGGAAAAGGCAACGGGCCGGTGCACCACTTCCACCACCAGCAGCCGCTGCTTTCCGAAGGGAGCTTCGCCGCAATACTCTGGCGTGAGGCGCAGCAGGACCTGGACGACATCCATGCACTGGACTTCATCCGCAACCTGGCCTCGGGCAGCCTGGGCGAGAAGGAGTTCGCGTACTACTTCGCGCAGGATGCCATCTACCTCAACGGCTATTCGCGCGTGCTGGCCAGGGCCAGTGCACTGGCACCCACCGAGGCGGAGCAGCTCTTCTGGACGGCCTCTGCCCGGCAGTGCCTGGAAGTCGAGTCGGAGCTGCACCGCACCTGGCTGGGCACGCGCACCGTGCAGCCCGGGCTTGGCCCTGTTACGAAGTCCTATGTGGACCACCTGACGGCGGCATCGGCGTCGGGCAGTTATGCGGTCCTGGCGGCGGCCGTTTTGCCCTGCTTCTGGCTCTACGCCGAGGTGGGCGCAACGCTTCACGCCCGGTTCGTTGCCGCCGGTGAACCGTCGGCGCACCCGTACGCGGACTGGCTGCGCACCTACGCTGACCAAGACTTCGCAGCTGCCACCCGCAGGGCCATTGCGATCGTGGACGAAGCGGCGCGCGTGGCCTCGGCCGCGGACCGGGCAGGCATGGTTACGGCGTTTAGGCAGTCCTGCCGCCTGGAAGTGGACTTCTTCGACGCGCCGCGCCTGTACTCCTGACGCACTGCCCGTGGCCTTGCCGGTACTATGGTGGGGCACGGTGCGGACGCCGGAGTTGAACTGTGGCACCTATCACAGTCCACCCACCGGAACCAGCCTCATTTGCGGCCGAAGGCAAAATTAGCGTATTCTAGATCTTCGGTGCTTACGCCAACACTTGGGTTATGACCCCACGGCGTTGAGGCACAGCGAGAAACCAGGCTTTTACAGGCCGGTTCCGCACGCAAATTTAGTAATAAACGTCGAGAGAAGTGAGTTCCCAAGTGGTGTACGCGATTGTCCGCGCAGGCGGCCGCCAAGAGAAGGTTTCCGTTGGAGACTTCGTTACCCTGAACCGCGTCGCCGGTGGAGCTGGCAGCACCATTCAGCTGCCCGCACTGCTCCTGGTTGACGGTGACAAGGTCACCTCTGCCGCTGCTGACCTGGCCAAGGTAACTGTTACGGCTGAGATCCTGAACGACCTCCGTGGTCCGAAGATTGTGATCCAGAAGTTCAAGAACAAGACCGGTTACAAGAAGCGCCAGGGTCACCGCCAGGAACTGACCAAGGTCAAGATCACTGGTATCCAGTAACTTTCGTTACTGTTCAGGTTTTTCAGCAGATCCCCAGAATTTAGAGGCAGGCATTTCAAATGGCACATAAAAAGGGCGCGAGCTCCACTCGCAACGGTCGTGATTCCAACGCTCAGTACCTCGGCGTAAAGCGCTTCGGCGGCCAGGTTGTTTCCGCCGGCGAGATCATCGTCCGCCAGCGCGGCACCCACTTCCACCCGGGCGCCGGCGTTGGCCGTGGCGGCGACGACACCCTGTTCGCACTGACCCCGGGAGCCGTTGAGTTCGGCACCCGCCGCGGTCGTCGCGTCGTCAACATCGTTGCTGCTGCAGCTGCAGAGTAACAAATAGTTCTGAAGCGGTGGAGCGGGCCAGATGGTCCGCTCCACTGTTCTTTTAACCGCATTACAATCGTCTTGGCGCCCGGCGGCGTCCAGGAAACAGCACTGAGGAGATCCACGTGGCCAGCTTTGTAGACCGGGTAGTACTGCACGTATCCGGCGGTAGCGGCGGCCACGGGTGCGTCTCTGTCCACCGCGAGAAGTTCAAGCCGCTGGGCGGTCCCGACGGCGGCAACGGCGGCAACGGCGGCGACGTGATCCTTCGCGTGGACCACCAGACCACCACCCTCCTGGACTACCACCACGCACCCCACCGGCATGCCAGCAACGGCGGCCCCGGCATGGGCGACTGGCGCGGCGGCAAGAACGGCGAGACGCTCATCCTCCCCGTCCCGGACGGCACCGTGGTCAAGTCCAAGGACGGCACCGTCCTCGCGGACCTCGTCGGAGAAGGTGCCGAGTACGTAGCCGCAGCAGGCGGCATCGGCGGCCTGGGCAATGCTGCCCTTTCATCGCAGAAACGACGCGCTCCTGGATTCGCCCTGCTCGGCATCGAAGGCGAAGCCAGCGATATTGTGCTGGAACTCAAGTCCATCGCCGACATCGCCCTGGTGGGCTTCCCGTCCGCCGGCAAGTCCAGCCTCATCGCCGCCATGTCTGCAGCCAGGCCAAAGATCGCCGACTACCCCTTCACGACTCTCGTTCCCAACCTGGGCGTCGTCCAGGCCGGGGATGTCCGCTTCACCATCGCCGACGTCCCGGGCCTCATCGAAGGCGCCAGCGAGGGCAGGGGCCTGGGCCACCACTTCCTGCGGCACGTTGAGCGTTGCGCCGCGCTGGTCCATGTCCTGGACTGCGGCACCCTCGAATCGGACCGCGACCCCCTCTCCGACCTCGCCGTCATCGAGGCCGAACTGGAAAAGTACGCCGTTGACATGAGCTACGCCGGGCAGGACGGCGAAGTTGTTCCGCTGAACCACCGCCCCCGCTTGGTGGCGCTGAACAAGGTGGACCTGCCCGACGGCAAGGACATGGCAGACTTTGTGCGCCCGGAACTCGAATCCCGCGGCTACCAGGTATTTGAAGTGTCCGCCACCAGCCATGAGGGCCTGCGCCAACTCGGTTTCGCCATGGCCGGAATCGTTAAGGCCGCCCGTGATGCTGTGGCCGCTGCACCGCCCAAGGTCCAGCCGGCCGTGCTGCGTCCGCGTGCGGTCAATGAGTCAGGCTTCAGGATCCGCCGTGAGGAGAAGGGCCTCGAGCCCCTGTTCCGCGTCATCGGCGAAAAGCCGGAGCGCTGGGTCAAGCAGACCGACTTCACCAACGAGGAAGCCATTGGCTACCTGGCTGACCGCCTCGCAAAGCTCGGTGTGGAGACGGAACTGTTCAAGCAGGGCGCCAAGCCCGGCGACACCGTGGTGATTGGCGAGGACGACGGCGTCGTCTTCGACTGGGAGCCCACCATGATGGCAGGCGCGGAGCTCCTCGCATCCCCGCGCGGTACCGACGTCCGCTTCGCTGACCTGGGCGACCGTCCCACCCGTGGCCAGAAGCGTGAAGAGCAGCAGGAACGCAAAGACGCCAAGGCCGCCGCCCGCGCGGAGCTGGAAGCGGAACGCAAAGCCGGCATCTGGACCGAGTCAGTGAGCAGCCGCAGGGTGGCCAGGCCCCTCAAGGAGAGTGGACTGGACGCAGGCGATGAGTTCTAGGGCTGCAGCCGTGCAACCGCTGGCCCGGTCCGTGGACAGGAGCGTGCTCGCCAACGCCGGCCGCGTTGTGGTCAAGGTGGGTTCGTCGTCGCTGACAAGCATCAAGGGCGGCATCTCCGAGGAGTCGCTGACGGCCCTGGCGGACGCCCTGGCTGCCAAGCGGAATACGGGAACCGAGATCATCCTTGTGTCCTCCGGCGCCATCGCCGCCGGCCTGGCTCCGCTCGGCCTTGCCAAGCGTCCCCGCGACCTGGCCACCCAGCAGGCGGCCGCCAGCGTGGGCCAGGGCCTGCTGATGGCCCGCTACACCCAGGCGTTCGGCGCCCATGGCGTCACCGTCAGCCAGGTCCTGCTCACCGCCGAGGACCTGATGCGGCGCAGCCAGCACACCAATGCTTTCCGTGCCCTGGACCGGCTGCTCAACCTCGGGGTGGTTCCCGTGGTGAACGAGAACGACACCGTAGCCACGCACGAGATCCGGTTCGGCGACAACGACCGGCTCGCCGCCCTGGTGGCGCACCTGGTACGGGCGGACGCGCTGGTGCTGCTGTCCGACGTCGACTCCCTGTACGACGGCCCGCCGTCGCTCGGTGCAAAGAGGATCCCGCTCGTTGAAGGCCCCCAGGACCTGGAAGGCGTCTCCATCGGCAAGGCAGGGAAGGCAGGCGTCGGAACCGGCGGGATGCTGACCAAGGTGGAGGCGGCAACCATGGCTGCCGGGTCGGGCATCCATGCCCTGGTCACATCCACCCCCAACGCCGCGGCTGCGCTGAACGGCGAGGACGTGGGCACCTGGTTCACCGTTAACGGGGCCCGCAAACCGGTCCGCCTGCTGTGGCTTGCGCACGTCGCCTCCGTGCAGGGGCGGCTTGTGCTGGATGACGGCGCCGTGAAGGCCGTGCGCCACCACCGAACTTCGCTGCTGCCCGCGGGGATCTCCGCCGTGCATGGAGACTTTGAAGCGGGCGACGCCGTCGAGATCGCCAGTGCCGACGGCACCGTGGTGGCACGCGGCCTCGTCAACTACTCGTCTGCCGAGCTGCCCCAGATGCTGGGCAGGTCCACCAGGGACCTTGGCGAGGCGTTGGGCAGCGGCTATGACCGTGAAGTTGTTCATGTAGATGACCTCGTGCTGGTTTGAGGTCCGGGCTCGCCTAAACTTGGAACATGACTGAGGCCCTGATCCACAAGACCGCTGAAAACTCCGGAGACACTGCTGCGCCTGCCAGTGTTCCTCCCGTCGAGTCACCCACAGCACCGGTCCCGGCTGAGGTTTCCCTGTCCGCCGGCGACGTCGAAGCAGCAGTCCACGCCATCACTGACCGTTCGCGCCAGGCAGCGCGCCGGATGGCCATGGCGAACCGTGCCTGGAAGGACCGGGCGCTCCGCGCCGTGGGCGCCGCCCTGCAGGACAGCACCGCGGCCATCCTGTCCGCTAACGCGAAGGATGTGGCAGCAGGAAAGGCCAACGGCACCTCCGCCGCCATGCTGGACCGGCTTACACTGACCGAAGCCCGGATCGCGGGGCTTGTGGCGGCCCTGGAGAACCTCGCCGGCCTGCCAGATCCGGTGGGCAACGTGGTCCGCGGCCAAACCCTGCCCAACGGTCTGCGCCTTCGGCAGGTCAACGTACCCATGGGTGTTGTCGCTGCCATTTACGAGGCACGGCCGAATGTCACCGTGGACATCGCCGGGCTGGCCCTCAAGAGCGGCAACGCCGTGATCCTGCGTGGCGGAAGCGCTGCGGAGGCCACCAACCAGGTCCTGGTGCGCCTGTTGCGCGAGGCACTCGAATCCGTCGGCCTGCCCGCCGACGCCGTCCAGACGGTTGACCAGTACGGCCGCGCCGGAGCCAACGTCCTGATGCGCGCCCGCGGCAGGGTGGACGTACTGATTCCCCGCGGCGGCCGGGAGTTGATCCAGACCGTGGTCACCAACTCCGCTGTTCCCGTCATCGAGACGGGGGAGGGGAACGTGCATATCTTCATCGACGAGTCCGCCAATGAGGACATGGCCGTGGAGATCCTCCTCAATGCCAAGACGCAGCGGCCCAGCGTCTGCAATACCGTTGAGACCCTGCTGGTCCACTCCGGCTCAACGGTGCTGCCCGCCGTCGCCGCCGCCCTGCGGAAGGCCGGTGTCCGGCTGCACGCCGACGAGCGCGTCCGGGCCTCGCTTCCCGCATCGATCGAATCGGAACCGGCCACCGACGAGGACTGGGGCAGCGAGTACATGGACCTTGACCTGGCTGTTGCCATGGTGGACAGCCTGGACGAGGCCGTAAAGCACATCCGCACCTGGTCAACCGGTCACACCGAGGCGATCCTCACCAACGACCTCGCCAACGCCGAGCGGTTCATCGCCGAAGTTGATTCCGCCGCCGTCATTGTCAACGCCTCCACCAGGTTCACCGACGGCGGGGAACTTGGCCTTGGCGCGGAGGTGGGAATCTCCACCCAGAAGCTGCACGCGCGGGGCCCGATGGGGCTGACCGAACTCACCACCACCAAGTGGATCGTGCAGGGCGAGGGCCAGGTCCGCGGGTAGCAACGCGGTAACATAGACCAGAAGTCAGAAACGGCGGAGCTTTCCGCTGCCACAATCGTTTGAACCCAAGGGGAGAAAATGCTGTTCCAGCAGATTGCCACGACCATCGCCGAGGGCGAAGAACACGAACTCGCCCCGCTGTGGGCTGAGCCGTGGGTCTTCGGAGTGGTCATCTTCGCCATTCTGCTGGTGATGATGTTCATCACCCTGTCCTACTCGAACCTTGGCAAGCGCCACGCTGCCACCGAGGAGCATGCGGATCCGCACCGCCAGCACCCGAACAAGCACGATCACGGGCAGGGCCACTAACATTTCCCGCGTTCTTCACCACAACGGTGCCAACGGCAGGCTGCGCCTGGGCGTTATGGGTGGGACTTTTGACCCCATCCATCACGGCCACCTGGTGGCAGCCAGTGAAGTGGCGGCCGAGTTCGACCTGGACGAAGTGGTTTTTGTCCCCACGGGCCAACCGTGGCAGAAATCCCACAAGCAGGTCAGCGAACCCGAGCACCGCTACCTCATGACCGTCATCGCCACGGCTTCCAACCCGCGATTTACGGTCAGCAGGGTGGACGTTGACCGTCCGGGCCCTACCTACACCATCGACACGCTGCGTGACCTTCGGGCCCAGCGCCCGGACGCGGATCTATTCTTTATCACCGGCGCCGACGCGCTGGCGCAGATCCTGTCGTGGAAGGACATCGACGAGTTGTGGTCACTGGCCCACTTCGTGGGGGTGACCAGGCCGGGGCACGTGCTGGACGGCATGGGCCGGAAGGACGTCAGCCTCCTTGAGGTGCCCGCCATGGCCATCTCATCGACGGACTGCCGGTCACGGGTGGCCGCGAACAACCCTGTGTGGTACCTCGTGCCGGACGGGGTGGTCCAGTACATCGCCAAGTACGGCCTTTACCTGGACGCCCCGGCGGCTGCCAATGCTCCAACCTCCGAAGCAAGCGAACCAGCCAGCACTGAATGAGTTCTCCATGAGTCAGGAACAGCCCCCCATCCGCAGCCGCCGGGAACTCCGGAAGGCCAGGGATGCGCAACAGCCATCCGTGTCCACGGCCACGGATCAGCTTTCGCCTGCCACCAAAAAGCCCGCGGCTAACCGTCCTGCTCCGGGCACTGCAGCGCCGGCTCCGGAACAGACGCACACCCAGCGTTCCTCGCAGATCCGCGCGCGGGACCGGGCGGCGCTGCGCACCATCAAGGAATTGGAAGAAAAAGAGGGCCAACTGGCAGCCGGGGGTCCGCCCACACGGCGCCAACTCCGCCTGCAGCAGCTCAAGGAACAGGCGCTTACCGCTGCCAACCCCATCGTTGCGCCTGCCGGGCCCGCTGACCCGGGCGCCAAAATCCCTGCATCCCCGGCCTCCGGCGGGAAGGCGGCGGGGGAGCAGGATCCCCCTGCCGTCACCAGGGCGCCTTCCCCGATCTCGGATGCCCCCCACGGGATGACTGTTGAGCAGGCGTTGGCAGCGAGGGCGCTGATCGCCGAGCAGGCCAAGAACCAGATCGCGAAGATGGAGCACATCGCCTCCCTCGATCCGGAAGCCGTGGACCCCGAGATCCTGGCGGAACAGATCGCCCTGGCGGAACGCGCTGCCGTGCTGAACCGGCGGGCCATGGCCAAGCAGAAACTTGCCGAGCAGACCGGCGTCCCTGCCCCCGCCAACGATCCTTCGCCTGACCAGGAACCTGCACCCCAGCAGCAGGGACAGAAGGCGCCCGCAGTTCCCGCGCAGCGGCCGGCACCCTCGACAGCCAGCAACCTGGCCATGGTCACTCCCTTGGAGTTCGTCCAGGTGCCGGGCGTCGACCGGCCGGTGATGAAACCGCCGGCAACAAGCCACGTTCCGGTCACCACCCGGCCCGGCACTAAAGTCCCGCCGCCCGCCACCAAGAAGCGGCGCCCCGCCGGCGGAGCCCGGCCGGCAGCGTCCGACGCCGGATCCGGCCGTTCGCAGGTAATTGCCCGGGCTGAGGCCGCCGCCAGGGCTGCTGCCCGGCCCAAACCTGCTGTCCTGCCGCCGGCAGTGGTGGCGGATAGCCACGCCGAGGACGCCTTCGAGGACCTGCCCCGGGTCCCGGCCCGCTCGGCCCACGGACTGGACCCGCTGGACGCGGCAACGGCAGGGCTGGCCCGCGCCACGCGCAACCGCATCCTCCAGTTTGCTGTCCTGGCCTTCGGGATTTTGGCCCTCGTGGCGGGCATCTTCCTGATCATCAGCGGTATGTCTCGCTAACCGGCGCCGCCGGCACCACAAGCTTTTCAACCAACAAGGAGTCCCGTGACTGCATCAGATTCATCCATCATCACAGCCCGTGTTGCCGCCAAGGCAGCTGCGGACAAGATTGCCCAGGACATTGTGGCCCTGGACGTGAGCGAGCGCCTCGCCCTGGCCGACGTTTTCCTCATTGCCTCCGCTCCCAGCGAGAGGCAGGTCAACGCCATCGTTGACGGAATTGAAGAGGAACTCGCGAAGCAGGACCTCCGCCCGACCCGGCGCGAGGGGCGTTCCGGCGGCCGTTGGGTCCTGCTTGACTACTCGGACATCGTCATCCACGTCCAGCATGAAGAGGACCGCGTCTTCTACGCGCTGGAGCGCCTGTGGAAGGACTGCCCCGTGGTGGACCTCCAGCTCGGCGACGACACCTCGGCGAAAGCTGCCGCCTCCACCGAGACGGAGTAGATGCGCGGGAACCAGCGGAATATGCCCGATTTGGAATTTTCGGAATTGCTGTTCTAAGATATTTGAGTTGCTCCGGGGAAACCCGGAAGAAAAGCTCGTAGAGCGGCAATAGTTCGGGGCTGTGGCGCAGCTGGTAGCGCACCTGCATGGCATGCAGGGGGTCAGGGGTTCGAGTCCCCTCAGCTCCACCAATAATCCGCCGGGATCAGTAGATCCCGGCGGATTTTTTGTTCCCAGGGCGCCTGAACCCGCTCCTGCGGCAGTGGTGGCACGCCGCCACACCGCAGAACATGCCGATTGGCGCGCGGCGGGAAAGTGCATTAAGCTGATCAGGTTGCTTCGGCGGGACGTTCTCCCACTCAAGCAAAGTCCGGGGCTGTGGCGCAGCTGGTAGCGCACCTGCATGGCATGCAGGGGGTCAGGGGTTCGAGTCCCCTCAGCTCCACCGGTCATCCTCCCGCCAGGGAGGAAGCAAAAAGGGAACCATCCTTAGGGATGGTTCCCTTTTTTGTTCCTCAGCAGTTACAGCGCCCTGTCCTTACAGCCACTGCGTCCTGCGCAGCGGCGGCGGGTCGCCGCCCGGCCGCTGGACCAGAACCTGATTGACGCCCGTCAGTCCGTTCTCAAAGCCGAGGGCACTGGAAGCCATATACACCCGCCACACCAGGGCCCGTCCGCGGCTGGTCAGTTTCACTGCCTGATCCCACTGCTCCTCCAGCCGGCTGACCCAGGCACGCAGGGTGAGCGCGTAATGCCGGCGCAAAGCCTCCACGTCCAGGATCTCGAAACCGGCTGATTCCAGGGCAGTGGACATCTCGCCCAGGCTGATCATCTCGCCGTCCGGAAAGACGTACCGGGGGATAAAGGAGTGTGGGTCCGGGTCCGTGGGGCCGGCGTTCCAGGAAATGGCGTGGTTCAACAGCCGGCCGCCGGGGCGCAGCAGGCTGAACAGCGTGGCGGCGTAGCGCGGCATCTCTGCCCGTCCCACGTGCTCTGACATTCCAATGGAGCTGATGGCGTCGAAGGGCCCGTCCCGGACATCGCGGTAGTCCTGCACCCGGATATCAATTCGTTCGGTAAGGCCGGAATCTGCGGCACGCTTACGCGCAAGGATGGCTTGCTCCTGGGAGAGGGTCACGCCAACTACCGTGACGCCATACTTTTCCGCAGCATGCAGCGCGAAGCTTCCCCAGCCGCAGCCCACGTCCAGCACGCGCATCCCCGGCTTAAGCCCAAGCTTGCGGCACACAAGATCCAGCTTGGCCTCCTGGGCGGCGTCCAAACCCTCGGCAAGCCGGTCGCCGGCTGGAATCCGGCCGTCCTCCTCTTCAGGCCACACGGCGCAGGAGTAGACCATGGACGGCCCCAGGACCAGGGCGTAGAAGTCATTGCCCACGTCGTAATGGTGGGAGATGGCGGCGGAATCCCTGCGACGGGAGTGAAGCCTGCCCTTGCGCTCAACCCGCGCTTCCTCCGGGGGAGGAGCAGGATTGGGGCCCAGCGCTCCCAGCCGCACGGCGATACGGAGCAGCGTCCAGAGTTCACCAACGGTGAGCGGCCGGAACGGACCGGGCTCTGCAAACTTACCGGCCGAGCTCAATGCGTTGAAGGCGGCAAAAACGTCCCCGGGCGCATCAATGTCACCGGAAACGTAGGCCCGGCTCAGGCCCAGCTGTCCGGGCGACCAAAGCATCCACCTCAGGGCACGCCGGGAACGGAACTCCAGGACAGGGGCCCCCTCCGGCCCGGCCTCGGAACCGTCCCAGGCCCGCAACCTCAGCGGTATTTCCTCAGTACCGAGCACGATGGCCAAGGCCTTGGCGAGCCGTGCTGCGTTTCCGGTTCTAGTGGTCATATGGTCCTCCTGTCTCCATGGGCCAAGACTAAGGCCGGGAAGGCCCGCCCGACTATCATGGGTGGGTGAATCCTGCCCGAGCCGACGTCGTAGTTATCGGCGCGGGCCAGGCGGGACTTTCCGCCGCCTACCATCTGCAGCGCCGGGGGCTTGACTTCGCAGTGCTCGACGCCGAGGAAGGTCCGGGCGGCGCGTGGCGGCACCGGTGGAAGAGCCTACGGATGGCAACCGTGAACGGCATCAGCGATCTTCCCGGCATCGCCAAGCCCGCCGTGGACCCCAGGGAACCGAGCTCGGAGTTCCTGTCGCGCTACTTCCGCGCTTATGAGGAGGAACTGGGCCTGTCCGTCCAGCGGCCCGTGAAAGTAAGGTCTGTCAGCCGTGAAGACACGGACCCTGCCGGCAGGCTGCTGGTCAGCACGTCCAACGGCGAGTGGAGCGCTGCCGCGGTCATCAACGCCACCGGCACGTGGACCCGGCCGTTCTGGCCCATCTATCCCGGACAGTCGACGTTCCGGGGAAGGCAGCTCCATGTAGCCGACTACGCCTCGGCCGAGGAGTTCGCGGGCCAGCATGTGATTGTGGTTGGCGGCGGGATTTCCGCCGTCGGGCTCCTGGACGAAATTTCCCGTGTCACGTCCACCAGCTGGTTCACCCGGCGGGAGCCGGTGTGGCGGGACGCCGAATTCGACACCAGGGCCGGCCACGATGCCGTGGCACTGGTGGAGGAGCGCGTGCGCCAGGGCCTGCCGCCGCAAAGCGTGGTGTCGGTGACCGGCCTCATCTGGACGCCCTCTCTCCGGGCGGCGGCAGCACGAGGAGCGCTCAACCGGCAGCCCATGTTCACGTCCATCGAACCCGGCGGCGTCCGGCTGGCCGACGGGCGCGTCCAGGCGGCAGATGTGATCCTGTGGGCCACCGGGTTCCGGGCCGAACTGGAGCATCTCGCGCCGCTGCACCTTCGTGGACCGGGCGGGGGAATCGCCATGGACGGTACACAGGTGGCAGCCGAGCCTCGGGTCCATCTGGTGGGCTACGGGCCGTCGTCGTCAACCATCGGTGCCAACCGGGCGGGCCGTGCTGCGGTAGCTGCCATTCTGAAACTGCCGGGGATCCGGCCGTCCGCCAGGACGGTAAATTGGGGCTGACGGCGGGGCCGGGCCAGGGCAAACACTACAAGGCGGCAGGAACAGTGGCACTAAAGACTCTTGAAGAGGTCCTTCCGGTACTCCGGCGGCGGCCGGACGTCGAAGCGACCAACCTGCAGGCATGGGATGCCACAGACCGGCTGCTGCTTGATTCGGCCGCCGCGCACGTCTCAGCCGGAAGCACAGTGGCGGTCATCGGTGACCGCTACGGCGCCCTGACCCTGGGTGCCCTTGCAGTCCTCGATCCCGGCGCGGTCCGGGTGCACCAGGACCTCATCACCGGTGAGCAGGCGTTGCGGCTCAATGCCGCCGCGGTACTCGGAAACGGGGCAGGGGGCAGCCTGCCCTTTACCCAGCTTCCCCTCGGACGCGAACTCCTCGAGGACGCCGGGACTGTCCTGCTGCAGCTGCCAAAGACCCTTGCGGAGCTGGACGAAATTGCGGCAGCAGTGGCCGCCTACGCCTCCCCGGAGGTGGTGCTCCTGGCGGGCGGCCGCGTAAAGCACATGTCCCTGGGCATGAACGCCGTCCTCGAGCGCCACTTCAGGTCGGTCACGCCGCAGCTCGCCAGGCAGAAGTCCAGGGTGATCGTGGCCACCGGCGGGCAGGGGAGCGGGGGTCCGGAGCGCTTTCCCGTCATCGAGCACCTGCCCGAGATCGATCTTGACGTCGCAGCCCACGGCGCCGTCTTTGCCGGGCCGCGGCTGGATATCGGTACCCGGTTCCTGCTGACGTTCCTGCCGTCCATGCGGCCGGCGCAGCACGCCATCGACCTGGGCTGCGGCACGGGAATCCTTGCCGCGATGTACGCCCGGCAGCATCCCCGCTCCACAGTCACCGCCACCGACCAGTCCGCCGCCGCCGTGGCATCTGCACTCGCAACTGCCCGGGCCAACGGCCTGGCGGGGCAGGTCCGCGCCCTGCAGGACGACGCCATGGGCACCCTGCCTGCTGGGAGCGCGGACCTGATACTGCTGAATCCGCCCTTCCACGTAGGCGCCGGCGTCCATGCAGGAGCGGGCCTGAAACTGATCGAAGCAGCGGGCCGCGTGCTTGCCCCCGGCGGGGAGCTGTGGACCGTTTTCAACCGCCACCTGGCCTACCTCCCCGCGCTCGAGCGGCACGTTGGCCCCACCGTGGTGAAAGGCCAAAACCCCAAATTCACCGTGACCTTAAGCACCCGCCGCAGCCCGCGGTGATCATGCTCGGGTAAGCAGGCACAGCCATCAGAGAAGGCCGGCCAAAGCTGCGCCGCGCCGTCGTCCGCTCCTATGGGTCTGCGCCTGTGCGTAACGTACGATTCAGACATCAGTAACTATGTGCCGGAGACGAAGGGGACGCCGTGACTGAGATCCGCCAATCCTCACCAAGGCGCGGCACCAACCTGCCCCGGATGGGTGACTTCAACCTGACGGTGATCCTCGACGCCGTGCGCCGCTCATCCGGCGGGCTCAGCAGGGTGGAGCTCGCCCAGATCGTGGGCCTTTCGCCGCAGACCATCTCCAATATTTCCCGCCGCCTGCTGGACCAGAACCTCATTGTTGAGGCAGGCAAGGAGGGCAGCGGTCCCGGTAAGCCCCGCACCATCCTCCGCCTCAATCCGGGCGGCATGTTCGCCGTCGGTGTGCACCTCGACCCCGCAGTGGCCACGTTCGTGGTCCTTGACCTCGTGGGCGCGGTGGTACAGCACTCCCGGATCAAGACACCCGGCGGAAACGATCCTTCCGCCGTTATTGCCACCCTCGCCGCCGAGATCTCCCAGCTGGTGGAGGATTCCGGCGTGGACAGGGACAGGATCGCCGGCCTTGGCGTGGCGGCTCCCGGCCCCATCGACCTTGATAACGGCACCGTGGTGGACCCGCCGCTCCTCCCGGGCTGGGACAGGGTGGAACTGCGCAATGCGCTGTCCGAAGCCACCGGCTACTCGGTGCTCATGGACAAGGACGTCACCAGTGCGGCCGTTGCGGAAACCTGGGCCGGCGGCCCGAGCGGTGCGGGCAGCTTCATCTTTATGTACATGGGCACCGGAATTGGCTGCGGGATCGTCCTTAACGACGAAGTGGTCCGGGGCACGTCCGGCAACGCTGGGGAGATCGGCCATATCGTGGTGGATCCGGACGGTCCGCCGTGCGACTGCGGCCTGCGCGGGTGTGTAAAGTCTTCCTGCATCCCGCAGGTACTCGTGGCGGAGGCCGAAGCCGCCGGTATCCTTGACGGCTCCCGGTCGGGCAACAGCGGGGCCGAAATCCAGCAGAGCTTCTCCGCGCTGTGCGACCTTGCCGACGAGGGAAATGAACAGGCGCTTGCCATCATCGACAAGTCCGCAGTGCTGGTCGCACGGGCAGCTTCCGTGGTGACCAATACCCTGGACGTGGAGCGGGTGGTGTTCGGCGGACCGTTCTGGAGCCGGCTTGCAGAACGCTACCTCGAGAAAATTCCGGCCCTGCTCGATGCCAACAGCGACACCCGGCTGATCCATCCCATCGAGGTGGTGGGGACCGGTGTGGGGGAGGACGTGGGGGCCATCGGCGCAGCGTCGCTGGTTCTGGAACACACACTGGCTCCCCGCGCCCAGAGGCTCCTGCTGGAGAGCTGAGGGGGTGCCCTGCCCTTGCCTGGGGCCGGGCACGGATCTAGCATTTGCGTATTGCCGCGGCTGGGGGGCCCGCTGACAAGGGCCCCGCAGCCATTGATCGAATGGAGCACCATGCGTGGCCCGGCCTTGAAGACCATGTCCCTGATCGCTTCCGCACTGGTCGTTTTGACGGCCTGCACGCCCGGTGCTCCCGAGGATGGATCAAAAACGCTCAAGGTGGTCTATCAGAAGACCGACTCCTTCACCGCCCTGGAGACCATGTTCCAGGCAGCCAAACAGGAGTTCGAGGCTGCAAACCAGGGAGTGACGGTTGAACTGCAGCCCATCCAGGGGAACGACGACGACTACGGCACCAAGCTGGCCCTCGCCCTGAGGTCGCCGTCCACCGCGCCGGACGTCTTCTACGAAGACACCTTCAAGGTCCGCTCCGACGTCGACGCCGGCTACCTCCTGAAGCTGGACAGCCACCTTGAGGGCTGGGAGGACTGGGACAAGTTCGACGACGGCGCCAAGGCGGCAGGGCGGGCGGACGACGGCGGGACCTACGCGGTGCCGCTGGGAACCGACACCCGGGCCATCTGGTACAACCGGAAGGTCTTCGAAGCCGCCGGGATCACCCTTCCCTGGCAGCCGCGCAACTGGCAGGAGATCCTGGACACTGCCCGGAAGATCAAGGCGAACGATCCTTCGGTGGTTCCGTTCAACATGTATGCCGGCAAGGGCACCGGTGAAGGCACCGTAATGCAGGGATTCTACGAACTGCTCTACGGAACAGGGTCCATGCTGTACGACGAGGAAACAAAGAAGTGGGTAGTGGGTTCCGCCGGTTTTACCGACTCCCTGGCTTTCCTCAAGACCCTCTATGACGAAGGACTCGCCGTCACCCCGGCAGAGGCGCTGGATGCGAACGTGTGGAAGAAGGTGTTCGGGGAATGGTTCCCGAACGCGAAGCTGGGCGCCACTGTGGAAGGCTCCTATGCGCCGTCGTTCTGGCAGGACGGCGGCAGCTACGAATGGCCGGGCTATGAGCAGGACATGGGTGTTGCCCCGTTCCCCACGCAGGACGGCGGCGGCCCCGGAGCGGTGAGCATGTCGGGCGGCTGGACGCTGGCGATCGGTGCCGGGACAAAAGAGCCCGACCTGGCGTTCAGCTTCCTCAGCACAGCAATGAACCGCGATAACTCACTGGCCTTCACGCTCGACAGTTCGCAGATCGCGGTCCGCAGCGACGTCGCGGAGGACTCCGGTTACCAGTCCGCGAATCCGTTCGTGAAGGACGTCTCCGAACTCGTCTCGGTGACGCGCTACCGCCCTGCAACATCCGATTACCCTCGAATTTCCGCGGCAGTCCAGGAGGCAACTGAGGCCGTGATTACCGGTGCCCGGTCACCGGAACAGGCAGCGTCAGATTATGATGCTGCGGTGGCGGACATCGTGGGTGGCGACAACACCATCCGGAAGTAAACGGTGGCGGCCCAAACCGGGGTACGCGGGCTGCTGCGGTACCTGCCAGTCCTGCCTGCCGTCGTGCTCCTGGCGGTTTTTCTCGCCGGTCCCGTGCTGTGGGCCCTCCACGCGTCCTTCACAAATGCGGGCCTGACAGGCCGGAACGCGCGCAATCCTGACTGGATCGGGCTGGAGAACTACCAGCGGCTCCTCGTGGATCCCGTGTTTCCCCTTTCCCTGGGGCTGACCGTGCTGTTCGTTCTTGGGTCCGCGGTCCTGGGGCAGAACCTGCTGGGGCTGGCACTTGCGGTGCTCATGCGCCGCGCACGCCGGGCCGTGTCTGCCGTGGTTGGAACAACGGTGGTGGCCGCCTGGGTGCTTCCCGAAATCGTCGCTGCCTTTGCCGCCTATGCCTACTTCAGCCGTGACGGGACTCTTAACCAGCTGCTGGGCGGCCTGGGGCTGGACCAGCCAGACTGGCTCTATTCCTGGCCCATGGCGGCGGTAGTGCTGGCCAACATCTGGCGCGGCACTGCCTTTTCCATGCTGGTGTACAGGGCGGCCCTGAATGACGTTCCGTCGGAAGTGGCTGAAGCCGCTCAGATGGACGGCGCCGGGGGCTGGCAACGGCTTGCCTACATCACCCTGCCCATGATCCGGGGGAGCATCGCCACCAACCTGATGCTGATCACCCTGCAGACGTTGGCGGTCTTCACCCTGATCTGGGTGATGACCGCAGGCGGCCCGGCCAATGCGAGCAGCACACTGCCCATCCTGGCCTACCAGGAGGCCTTTAGGTTCGGTGACATCGGTTACGGCACTGCCGTGGCTACTGTGCTGATCCTCATCGGAGCGGTCTTTGGCGCCGTCTACATCCGGCTGCTTCGGGAGTCGAAGCGATGACCGCGCCCGCCAAAGCTTCAAGGGTTGTTCCTCCCGGCGAAGCTACCGCCCGGACCCGCGGGCCGTACCGCAGCAGTACTCCCGCAGATGTGGCCCTGCTGTTGCTTGGTGCGTGTTTCCTGCTGCCGCTGCTCTGGCTGGTCCTGGCCTCACTGGACGCCGACGCCAGCCACGAAACCCGGGTGCCGGCCCAGGCCGGCCTGGAGAACTTTGCCGCCATCATGACACCCGCGCTGCTGCTCCAGCCGCTGTGGAACAGCCTGGTGCTCTCCACCGGCACCGCCGCCGTCACCCTTGTGGCAGCCGTGCTGGCCGCCTATCCGCTCTCCCGCTACAGGTCCAGGTTCAACACTCCGTTTATGTACACCGTCCTGTTCGGCACCTGCCTGCCCATCACGGCAATCATGGTGCCGGTCTATGGACTGTTCGTGCAGCTGGAACTGCTGGACTCGATGCCGGCCACCATCCTTTTTATGGCGGCCACAGCCCTGCCCATGGCCATCTGGATGACCAGGAACTTTATGGATGCGGTGCCGGCATCCCTGGAGGAAGCGGCGTGGGTGGACGGCGCGTCGAGGATGACCGCACTGCGCACCATCGTCCTGCCGCTCATGCGGCAGGGCCTGGGCGTGGTGTTCATCTTTGTGTTCATCCAGGCCTGGGGGAACTTCTTTGTCCCCTTCGTGTTGCTCCTGTCCGAGGCGAACCAGCCCGCCGCCGTGTCCATCTTCACTTTCTTCGGACAGCACGGAGCAGTCGCCTACGGCCAGCTGGCCGCGTTCTCCATCCTGTACTCACTGCCGGTCCTTGCCCTGTACGTCATTGTTGCCAAGGGTGCCGGCAGCCCGTTCGCCCTCTCCGGAGCGGTGCGCGGTTGAGCACGCACCACAGCACAAGCCCGGCGCCCTTCCTAGTCGATATCCTCGAGGACCACCCCGAAGGGGAGGCTGTCGTCGAGGTGGGCCTGGTGGCCGGTAGAGCCGGGGTTGTACACAACCCGGACGCCGTGCAGCTTGTCCGCCGCTGACTGCTGCAGGACAGGCTTGACAGTGCTGATGAACATCTCGCTCTTGTCGGCGAGATACTCCTTGTAACTGGCTGGAAGCTCGCTCATGTCAAAAGGATAGACCCGGGGAGGCACGGTGGGGAGGGGTCCCCATTGCCGGAACCGGCGGGGCGGTCTTGGATAGGATTGCGGCGGAGGGCAGGCAGTGGGCCCGCCTGCCGCCAGTACAGCCATCAGGGGGAATACCAGTGCTTCAAACCAGCGAGTCGGCAAGGATTGAACCGGCGGAGCTGGCCAGGGCGCAGCAGGTTGCCGCCGGCATCGCCAGGAGCTTTGACGCCAAAATGGTGGGGCAGTCCCGGCTGAAGGAATCATTGCTGGTGGGGCTGC
Organism: Arthrobacter sp. Alg241-R88; assembly: GCF_900537115.1. Taxonomy (GTDB): domain Bacteria; phylum Actinomycetota; class Actinomycetes; order Actinomycetales; family Micrococcaceae; genus Arthrobacter. The sequence goes on along the minus strand of NZ_UNRG01000002.1, from coordinate 774,837 downwards.
TGACCGGCGGGCACATCCTCCTCGAGAGCGTTCCCGGCCTGGCCAAGACCACCGCTGCGCAGACCGTGGCCGAAGCCCTCAGTGCGGAATTCCGGCGGATCCAGTGCACACCGGACCTCCTGCCGAGCGACATCGTCGGCACCCAGATCTACGACGCCGCCAAGGGCACCTTCGTGACGCAGCTGGGCCCGGTCCACGCCAACATCGTGCTCCTGGACGAGATCAACCGTTCCAGCGCCAAGACCCAGAGCGCCATGCTGGAGGCCATGCAGGAGCGCCAGACGTCCATTGGCGGCCAGGAGTACCGGCTGCCTTCCCCGTTCCTGGTCCTGGCCACCCAGAACCCCATCGAGCAGGAGGGAACGTACCAGCTCCCGGAAGCCCAGATGGACCGCTTTATGCTCAAGGACGTCCTCGATTACCCCTCGCCTGCAGAGGAGGCCGAGATCATCCGCAGGATCGACGCCGGGATCTTCACCCAGGAGCAGAAGCCGGCCGCAGCGGCGTCGCTGGACGCGGTGGTCCAGGCCCAGGGCGTGGTGAAGCGGATCTACATCGACCCGGCCATCGTCGATTACATCGTGGGGCTGGTCTACGTGACCCGGAACGCCGGGCAGTACATCGATCCCCGCCTGGCCGGCTTCATCGATTTCGGTGCCAGCCCGCGGGCCAGCATCGCATTCAGCCAGGCTGCCCGCGCGGTGGCCCTTCTGCACGGCCGGGACCACGTTATCCCCGAGGACGTGAAGTCCCTGGCCCACCGCGTGCTGCGGCACCGGATCATCCTGAACTTTGAGGCGGTGGCCGGGCAGGTGCCGGTGGAAACGGTGATCGACGCCGTCGTCGCGGCCGTCCAGACACCCTGAGGCAGGGATGACCACGCTCCTTCAGCGAGTGAAGTCGAGGATGGCCATCTTCGCGCACCGCAAGGCCCGCGGCATGCTCGACGGCGAGTACGGCTCAGTATTCCGCGGACGCAGCCTCGACTTTGACGACCTCCGCGCCTACGTCCCCGGTGACGAGGTGCGCGACATCGACTGGAAAGCCACGGCCCGGCACGGCTCGCCGCTGATCAAGAGGTACGTCGCGGTCCGCCGGCAGACAGTCCTCCTCATCACCGACACCGGTCGCAACATGGCAGCCGTGGCCCAGGGCGGCGAAACGAAGAAGGACATCGCCGTGATGGCGCTGGGGGTCCTGGGGTACCTCGCGCACCGCCACGGCGACGTGGTGGGCCTGGTCAGCGGCGATTTGGTCCTGACGATGACCCTTCCGGCGAAGGGCGGGGAGGCGCACCTTGAGCGGCTCTTACGCCACGTCCATTCCCATGCGTCCGAGGACGCGGCCCGCAGCAGTATTGAGGAGCAGCTGGAGTACGTGGCCCGAACCATCAAAGGGAGGCACCTGCTGTTTGTGGTGGCAGACGAGATAGCGGCGAACCCGGAGCTGGACCGGCTGCTGCACCGGCTTCGGGTACAGCACGAAATCCTGTGGCTCACCATCCGCGACGCCGATTTGGCCTCGGCCGCGGAGTGGTACGGCGTGGACGATTCCTCGCCCCTGCTGAGCCACCTGGCACAGTCGCCGGCCGTGACGGCAGCTTACACGCGGGCTGCCGCAGAGCGGGATGCCGGCCGGGAGAATATGCTGCGCCAGGCCGGGATTACCGAAGGCTCGGTTGCCGGCACCCATGATGTCATCACCGCACTGTTCGCACTCCTGGAAAGGCATCGGCGTGCAGGTTGATCCCGGTTTCCACGGCCCGCTGCCGTACAGCCCGGTGTGGCTGTGGGCGGGTCTGGGACTGCTCCTCCTGGTAGCTGCTTGGTACATTTTTGTCTTCACCAGCACCCGGGAGCCGCGCGGGAACAGCGCGGATGTCGCGGTTCCGCTGACCGACCTGCCGGCGCTGAAGGCGGCGTACCTGCAGCGGATCAGCGACGTGGAGCATAACGCGGCAGCCGGAAGCCTCGCTGCCCGCGCGGCCCACCAGGAAATCAGCCTCCTGCTGCGCCAATTCGTCCGGGAGGCCACGGGAGTGGACGCGCCGCGAATGACGCACGCCGACCTCGCCGAACATCCCCTGCCTTCGGCTGCCGCTGCCATCTCGGCCTTGTATCCCGGCGAGTTCGGCCCCGAGCCGCTGCCTGCAGTTGCCGCCTCTGCCGCCACGGCCCGGGAGGCGGTGCGTTCGTGGAGCTGATCTTCTGGTGGCTGATCCCTCCTGCTGCCGTTGCGGCCGGCCTGGCAGGATGGGCGGCCCTGCGCGCTGACAGGAAAGCCAACGCACGACGTCGGCCGGCAGCGCACGCTGACCGGCTCACCAGGCTGCCCGAATACCAGGCGGCGTTGCGGCGCCACCGCCGATGGCTCACCGTGGCGGCAATCGCCTGTGCTTCCCTGCTGGCGTCCAGCGTGCTGGCAGCCGCACGCCCAGTGGAAATCAGCACCATCCGGCCGGAGCAGCACAACCGGGACATCGTCCTGTGCCTGGACGCCTCAGGATCCATGAGCAGCGCGGACGCCGCGGTGGTGGACGTGTTTGTGCGGCTGGCCCAAGACTTCAAAGGCGAGCGGATCGGCCTCACCATTTTCGACAGCACCGCCATCCAGGTCTTCCCCCTGACGGACGACTACCAGTACGCCCAGGAACAGCTGACGCTGGCCCGCGACGCCTTCGACGGGAAGCCCGGCACGTCCGGCTTCCTCGACGGGACCTGGAGCGGCCGCGGTTCATCCCTGATCGGGGACGGCCTGGCCTCCTGCCTCAACAGCTTCCCGCATGGGGCGGGCCTGGCGGAGAGGCAGACTGCGAACCACGCCCCGCGCTCGCGGTCGGTGGTGCTGGCTACGGATAACTTCGTTTCGGGACAGCCCATCATGACGTTGAAGGAAGCCGCAGGCCTGGCCAAGGACAGGGCGGTGCGCGTGTATGCACTGAACCCCGGGGACCTGGACTACGGCACCGGCGCCGACCAGCCCGGGGCGCAGCTGAGGGAAGCTGCCGAGCTCAGCGGCGGAGCGTACTACGCCTTGGACAGCGCCGAGGCTGTGCCGGGCATCGTGGAGGGGGTGCAGGAAACGGAGGCAACTGCCCGCCAGGGTGCTCCCCGGGCGGTGGCCTCGGACCGCCCTGACCTTCCCTTGGCCCTTGCCCTCCTGTCCGGACTTGCCCTCGCCGTCGCGGGTTGGCGGCTCCGGCCATGACCCTGCACCCGATCCTGCCGTGGTGGCTCCTGCTGCCTGTTGTCACGGCCGTGCTGGTGCTCCTGGGCCGGCGGATTCTCCTCCAACGACGGCAGGGCGTGCGCAGCGAAGTCCGCCGCGCCCTGCTGGTGCTGCTTCTGTTCGCCGCGGCGCTCCGGCCGGGTTTGCCGGGCGGGTCAGCCGCAACAGCCACGGCCGACCTCAATGTGTTCTTCGTGGTGGACACCACCAGCAGCATGGTGGCCGAAGACTACGGAAATTCCGAGCCGCGGCTGAAGGGCGTGCGCCAGGACATCATGGCGATTGCCCAGGAACTGCCCGGCGCCCGCTTTTCCGTCATCACCTTCGACACCAAAGGGCATGTCAGGATGCCCCTGACCACGGACACGTCAGCGTTGGAGACGCTCACCGCCATCCTCCAGCCGCAGGTCACGGCCTATGCGAAGGGCAGCAGCATCACGGCCGCCCGCGGGGTACTCGCAGAGCGGCTGGCCGCCGCCCGGGAGAGCCATCCGGAGCGGCCACGGCTGGTCTTCTACCTGGGCGACGGCGAGCAGACCGTCGGCAAGGAACCCGAACCGCTGCAACTGGAGGAGAGCCTGGTGGCCGGGGGAGCAGTGCTGGGCTACGGCACCCCCGGCGGCGGACGGATGAGGGAAAACACCGGGTTGGATTTCGACGCCGATGCCCCCTACATCCAGGACAGCAGCGGCAATGCCACCAGGGATGCTTTGTCCGTGATTGATGAAAGCAGGCTCCGCGGGATCGCCGCCCAGTTGGATGTACCTTACGTGCACCGGGCGGAGGGGGACCCGGTGCCGCCGATGCTCCAGCAGGCGCGCCCGGGGGCTTTGGAACGCACCGCCGAGGACGGCAGCCTGGCGGGCCGGACAGAGCTGTACTGGCTGTTCGCGGCGGGCGCCTTTGTGCTCGGTCTGGCCGAAGCTGTCCTGGTCATGAGGCAGTTCCGCGAACTGCGTCCCGCTTCCGGACCGCGCCGTGCCCGGCGCTCCGCGGACGCAGGGCAGGCAGCCCGATGAAGGCCAGCGGACCCCAAGCCTGTGGCATTGCCCGGATCCGGAGGCGGCGCCTGCTGCTGTGGTCGGTGCTGCCCGGACTCCTGCTGCTGTGTGTGGCCCTCAAACTGCTCAGTGTGGGCCCCCTCGCAGGGCAGGCGGCCCGCGCCTTCGCAGCGAACGATGCCCACGCCGCCGGAATGGCTGGGGAGGCGCTGCAACTGGCGAACATCCTCGAGCGGCACAAGGCCCCGTTCGCAGCAGGCGACGCCCTCGTGCTTGCCGGCGACGTAGGCGCCGCCAGGCTCAAGTTTGAGGAAGCCCTGAACCTCGCACCGGCCGATTCGGCGGACGCCTGCATCATCCGGCTGAACCTTGTCCTTGCCGTCGAGAGGCTCGGTGATGACAAGCTGCGCTCGGAGGACCGGGCGTCGGCCGCTGCCCTGTTCACGGAAGCGCTGGACATTGCCGGCGCGGCGCCCGGCGGCTGCTTCGCCGGCACGGAAGCTGCGGAAGCCGGACAGAAACTCAGCGAGGCTGAAGATCGCCTGAAAGGGAAACTCGAAGGAGCCGGCAACGGGCAGGCAGGGACGCCGAAGGACGCCGGCAAGGTGGAACCGGAAGCCGGGACTCCCAGCAGGAGCCAACTGGAAGCGCTGGCCGAAAGCGGCCGGGAATCCCAGCACGAACGCAACAGCGGACGGGAACGCGAGGACTACCTTTCGGACACCGACTACGCTCCCGGCCCGGACCGCCCCTGGTAGCGGGCGGGCAGTGAGGGGCACGTAAGGGCCGCCCGCGGCGAAGAATGTTCTGCCGGACGAAGAAACAAGGCGTAAGACTGCGTCTTAATTCGGAGTTGAACTTGAATGCTCTTCCGGCCGCTCCTAGAGTTCTATACAAGTTACCGCGGTAACGTGTCAGCGATCCTCCCTTACGGAGGGTGTGGGTGCCCCCATGTGGGCCTGACATTTGCTCACGGACAACTTCATTCCAGGCGTAACAGTCGCGGCTGCGTCCTTGTGGAGTTCTTCCGTGTTCCCCAAACTCAATTCATTGCCGGCGTCCCGTCACAATTTTCTCGGCGGGCAGCCCGCAATGGCCCAAAGCCAAGGACGCAAATGTCACCACCAAGCCTTATTGACACACATCCAAATCTCTCCGACGCCGCCCCGGTGGCGCTTTCCTACGAGTTGTTCCCGCCCCGGTCGCCGGCCGCCGCGGAGACACTGTGGACCACCATCCGCGAACTCGAAACCACCGAACCGGACTACGTCTCTGTCACCTACGGTGCCAGCGGCTCCAACCGGGACACCGCCGTCCAACTCATCAACCGGCTCCTGCTCGAAACCACTCTCCGGCCGCTGGCCCACCTGACCTGCGTAGGCAACACGCCGGAGGAACTTGCGGGAATCATCGGTCAGCTACTGGACACCGGAGTACGCGGAATCCTGGCGTTGAGGGGTGACCGGCCGCAGGACGGCGCACCTCCCGTTGCCGGGTCCCTGCGGTATGCGCAGGACTTGATTGAGCTTATCCGCCGGGTTGAACAGCGCCGGTCGGCGTTGCTGTGCGCCGGCAAAATCGCCGTTGGTGTGGCTGCGTACCCCACCCGCCACCCGGAATCACCCAGCGAGGACCACGACGTGGAGGTGCTGCTTGCCAAGCAGCGCTCCGGCGCCGACTTTGCGATCACACAGGTTTATTTCCGTGCGGAGCAGTACGCGGACCTCCTCACCCGGGCGCGTCGTGCCGGGGTGACCATCCCGATCATCCCGGGCGTTATGCCATTCACCAGCCTGCGCCGGGTGAAGCGGCTGGGCGAACTCAGCGGCGTAGAGCCGGCACCGGAGCTCGTTGCCCGCCTCGCTTCCGCGGACAGCGACCTCGAACGCCTCCGGATCGGCGTCAGCGCCACGGTGGACCTGGCCAACGCTGCCCTGGATGCAGGAGCACCGGGCATCCACCTGTACACCTTCAACGAACACCAAAGCGCACTGGACGTACTGGACAAGCTGGCTCTTCCGCGGCGCTCCCGTACCGGCAGCCGGCGTGAAGCCGTGGCCCGGCCGCAGCTCGCCAGCTGAGCATCCCGCCCCTGGCCGCACGACGATAGCCCCCGGCCACAAAGCCCACACTTTCAGACCCCGTCCCTACCTGAGGATTTGCCATGCCTAAAAGCAACACCCCTTTCCCGTCCGCCTCACTCCTCGGCTACCCGCGCATCGGCCGCCGCCGCGAGCTCAAGAAGGCCGTGGAGGCCTACTGGGCCGGCAAGATCGACGCCGCCGCCCTGGACGCCACCGCCAAGGACATCCAGCTGGCCATCGCCAGGCGCCTGCAGGAGCTCGGCCTGACTGAAGCCGCAGCCGTTCCCGGCACCTTCTCCTACTACGACCAGGTCCTGGACACGACGGCCCACCTGGGTGCGGTACCGGCCCGCTTCGGCAAGCTCCTCAACGCAGAGGGACAGCTCGACGTCGACGGCTACTTCACGCTTGCCCGCGGCACCAAGGGACAGCAGCCGCTGGAGATGACCAAGTGGTTCGACACCAACTACCACTACCTGGTACCGGAGATCGGCCCGGAGACCGAGTTCACCCTCGCCTCCACCGCCAAGGTTGACGAGTTCGCCTTCGCCCTGGCCAACGGCATCGAGACCCGCCCCTACATCGTTGGCCCGGTCACCTACCTGCTGCTTTCCAAAGCTTCCGACGACGCCCCGGCCGGCTTCGCGCCGCTGTCCCGCCTCGAGGACATCCTGCCCGTCTACGTGCAGCTGCTTGAGAAGCTCGCCGCCGCCGGCGCCGGGTGGGTCCAGCTCGACGAACCTGCACTGGTGGTTGACCAGGACATCCAGGCCGCCGAAATCGAGGCAGCGGTTGCCCGCTCCTACGAGGTCCTCACCGCTGCTGCCAACCGCCCGCAGATCCTCGTTTCCACCCCGTACGGTTCGCTTGATGGCCAGCTCGGCACGCTCGCTGCCACCAACATCGAGGCACTGCACATCGACGTCTTCAAGGGCGCCGTTCCCTCTACTGCCGCCCTGGCGGGCCTGGGCGACAAGACCCTTGTTGCCGGCGTCGTTGACGGCCACAACATCTGGCGCAACGACCTTGCCGCTTCCGCCGCAAAGCTGAAGGAACTGAAGGCCGCCGCGGGCAAGCTCGCCGTCTCCACCTCCACCTCCACCCAGCATGTGCCGCACGACGTGGCCGAGGAAACGCAGCTCTCCGCGCAGCTCCGCAGTTGGCTGGCGTTCTCGGACCAGAAGGCCGTGGAGGTCACGACCCTTGCGTCCTACCTGGCCGACCCCTCCTCCGCCAAGGCAGCCATCGACGAAGCCACCGCAGTGATCGCTTCCCGTGCCACCGCCGAAGGCGTCCGCCGTGCAGACGTCCGGGCCCGCACCGGGGCCCTCACCGCCGCTGACTTCAGCCGCTCCGAATACTCCGTCCGTGAAGCTGCGCAGGAAGAGGCGCTGGACCTGCCGCCGCTGCCCACCACCACCATCGGTTCCTTCCCGCAGACCTCGGAGATTCGTTCGGCCCGAGCCCGCAACAACAAGGGCGACCTCACGGACGAGCAGTACGGGAAGCTCATGAAGGACGAGATCAAGCGCGTTGTGGCCCTGCAGGAAGAACTCGGCTACGACGTCCTGGTCCACGGCGAGCCCGAGCGCAACGACATGGTGCAGTACTTCGCCGAGAACCTCGAAGGTTTCGACGTCACCGTCCACGGCTGGGTCCAGTCCTACGGCTCGCGCTGCACACGCCCGTCCATCCTCTGGGGCGACGTCACGCGCAGCGCCCCCATCACAGTGGAGTGGGCCAAGTACGCACAGTCCCTCACCAGCAAGCCGATGAAGGGCATGCTCACCGGTCCGGTCACCATCCTGGCGTGGTCCTTCGTCCGCGACGACCAGCCGCTGGGTGAGACCGCCAACCAGGTTGGCCTCGCGCTGCGCGACGAGATCGCCGACCTCGAAGCTGCCGGCATCAAGGTCATCCAGGTGGACGAGCCCGCACTGCGCGAACTCCTCCCGCTGCGGAAGGCCGACCACGCCGACTACCTGAAGTGGTCCGTGGACTCCTTCCGCCTGGCGACCGCCGGTGCAGCGGACGCCACCCAGATCCACACCCACCTCTGCTACTCCGAGTTCGGCGTGATCATCGACGCCATCGACGGCCTGGACGCGGACGTTACCTCCATCGAGGCCGCACGGTCCCGCATGGAGGTTGTGCACGACCTCGAATCCCACGGCTTCGGTCGCGGCGTTGGCCCGGGCGTGTACGACATCCACTCGCCGCGCGTTCCCGGCACCGAGGAAGTCACCGAGCTGCTCAGCACCGCCGTCAAGCACGTGCCGTCCCGCCAGCTCTGGGTCAACCCGGACTGCGGCCTGAAGACCCGCGGCTACACCGAGACCGAGGAATCCCTGCGGAACCTGGTGGAGGCCACCAAGACGGTCCGCGCCGAACTGCTCGAAGCAGCTAAGCAGTAGCGGCGAAGTAGCAACCCTCTAAGAGAGCCCGCAGAGTCTCAAGGGCCGGTGCGCTCGGCGCGCCGGCCCTTGAGAAGCGGGGGAACGGATCGGCCGGCCACCTCCAAAGGTGGCCGGCCGCCGTCGTTAATCTACGTCAGGACCAGACGATCTCGTCGTCTACTACGCCGTCCTCATCGGCCGACGCCACCAGGACCTCATCGGTGAAATGCTCGCCCAGGGTGAAGTCCAGAACGAAGTAGCGCTCGGGCTGGCCGGGGTAGATGCGGACGTGGCCCAGCTTCAGTGCCTTGAGGAACACTTCGTTGGTGAGCTGGCTGCGTTCGGTCACCCCGAATACCTTCTGCAAGTGCTCATCCTTGAGTGCGTTGCAGTGGAAGTGGAGGTACTCCTGGGGGCTGGTGCCTTCCTGGTCCAGTTCCTCGGCGATCATGTCCCGCACCTCGTCAACGAGTTCCGGCAGGAAGCGCAAGCGGTAATCGACCTTGCGCAGGGCGGCCTCGTCGAAGTGGTCATGGGCGGTGACGTTCAGGTCGATTTCCAGCGGATGGCCACGCAGTTCATGCTTGGCGGCGATGAAGTGATCCCTGCCGTGGTTGAGCTCGATCTCTCCAAAGTGCTGGCTCGCTACCTTGTTCATAGTTTCAACATAGACCCGAACTGCGGTGCATTCCAGCGTTCAGGCCTAATTCACTGCCGTGCGCATCCCGGCCAGGGTCTCAGCCAGCAAATCAACAAACAGCTGCACCCGTGCCGTTTTCCTGTCATTGATCAGCAGCGCGAAGACGTTGCGGGCCAGCCGGATCTCTGGAACGTCAAGCACCACCACGCCTTCAGGCCGGTGGCGCAGTGCCAGCTCTGGCACCAGCGCTGCCCCCAGACCTGCAGCAGCCATTTCCAGGCTTGCATGGAAATCGTCACTATGCGCCACCACACGGGGATGCAGGTTGCAGCCGGCGAAGAGGCGTTCAATGACCATCGCATCGCTGGTGCCGGGGTGGTGCATGATCCACGGCATTTCGGAGAGGTGGTCGGCCGCCACCTTCGCGTCAGTCCGGAAACCCCAGCCGGCCGGCAGCACCACCCGGAAGTTGTCGTCGCCGATCCACTGCCGGTTAATGGTGTTCGGCCACGCGAACCCGGTCTGCCCCACCTGGAACACAACGGCCAGGTCCAGGTCACCGCCGGTGCGCAGCCCCTGGATGGTCTGGCCCGGTTCCGCTACGGAGACTTTCAGGTCAATGCCCAGGTTCTTCCATGCCGGGTTCTTCAAAATCCGCGGCAGGACGTAGGTTGCCAGGCTGGGAAAGATGCCAAGCCGTAGTTCCTGGTTGGCTGTGTCCTGCGTCTTGGAAGCTGCGGCCATCAGTGCCTCCATGTCCGTGAGCACCTTGGCGGCGTGGCGGGTCATCACGACGGCGGCTTCCGTGGGCACCACGCTGCGGGCGGAGCGCTGGAAGAGGACGACGCCGGTATCCCGTTCCAGGGCAGACATCTGCTGGGAGACAGCCGAGGCCGTGTAGCCCAGCGTTGATGCCGCGGCGGCGAACGAGCCGAGCCGCGTGACCTCCAAAAGGGTCTTCAGGTGTACCGGATTTACCACCTGCCCACAGTACTCCGCCGCCCAGCGCTGAAGAAGCTGGCAGGCACGGCACCCATCCGCGGCCGCAACGGCGTCGAATTGCCCTCTGTATACCCACCCTTGGCAAATGTTCAGCAGAGGAGCATAAGTTGTCACCTGACCCAGCAGTATCCGGAGGCCGACGACGGCGCGTGGCCGTCATTGGCAGCGGCGTGGCCGGTTTGACCGCCGCCTACGTCCTCAACCGGGAGGACGACGTCACCCTTTTTGAGGCGGACCCGCGGCTGGGCGGGCACGCCCACACGCACGATCTTCCGCAACCGGACGGAGCCGCTGTCGGCGTCGACACCGGCTTCATCGTCCACAACGAGCGGACCTACCCCACCCTGCTGCGGCTGTTCGCTGAGCTGGGGGTTGAGACGCAGGACTCCGAGATGAGCATGTCCGTCCGCTGTGACGGCTGCGGGCTGGAGTACGCCGGTGCCCGCGACGGCGGCCGGGGAATCATTGCCAGGCCCTCCAGCCTGCTGAGGGGACGTTACCTGCTGATGCTGCTGGAGGTGACGCGCTTTTACCGGAAGGCCCGGGCGCTCCTGAAGACAGAGCCCATCCCGGCCGCCAGTCCGCATGCCGCGCATTCGGAGCTGACCCTCGGTGAGTTCCTGGAACGGGAAGACTTCAGCCCATACTTTGTTTCCCACTTCATGACCCCGGTAGTCAGCGCTGTCTGGTCCTGCGACCCCACCACCGCGCTCGCCTACCCGGCCCGCTACCTCTTCACCTTTCTGGATCACCACGGGATGCTGGGCGTGAAGGGTTCGCCGCAGTGGCGCACCGTCACCGGCGGTTCAGCCCGGTACGTGGAGAAGCTCGCGGCCACGCTGACAGATATCCGGCTCGGCACTCCTGTTACTGCCATCCGGCGCCTGCCGGAAGGTGTGGAGCTCGCAACGGAGCACGGGCTGGAAGACTTTGACGCCGTCGTGATTGCCACCCACCCTGCCCAGGCACTTGGGTTCCTCGCTGATGCGACGCCGGCGGAGAAGGAAGCGCTGGGCGGGATGCCCTACTCGGTGAACCACACAGTGTTCCACCGGGACCCTGCTGTCCTGCCTGCCGCCGACAATGCGAAGGCGTCCTGGAACTACCGCCTGCCGTCCTGCGGCGCCCGGCCGGACAAGGTCCTGGTCACCTACGACCTCACCCGCCTGCAGCGGCTGGACCCGGTTGATGGCCGTCCCTACCTGGTGAGCCTGGGGGAGTCGGAGCTGATTGCCGGTGACGCGGTGCTTGAGCGCATGGTGTACGAGCACCCGCAGTACACGCCGGAATCGCTGCAGGCGCAGCAGGCAATAGCCGCACTCAGCGACAACCGGATTGCCTACGCCGGCGCGTATTTGGGATGGGGCTTCCACGAGGACGGTGCACTTGCCGGTGTCCGGGCGGCGGAAGCGCTGGGCCGCTCCTGGGATCCCCTCCGGCCGGCCGACGACTCAGGGGCGTCGGACGACGGCGAACGGGAGCTTGCTCCCGTGGCGGAACCCGCATGACCACCGGGGCAGCCATCTACCGCACCTCCATTTCGCACGTGCGGCGCACCCCGTTGAAGAACGCGTTTACCTACCGCAGCTACAGCTGGTTCGTTGATGTGGACAAGCTTCCGCGGCTTCCGCTCCTGCTGCGGCCACTGGCCGTGTTCCGCGCCGGGGACCACCTGGGCGATCCGGACGGCACCATCCGCAGCAACGTGGAACGATACCTGCGCACGCAGGGGATTGAGCCCGACGGCGGCCCCATCCACATGCTGGCCAGCGCCAGGGTCTTTGGCTACGTCTTCAATCCGCTGTCGCTGTTCTGGTGCTACCGGTCCACCGGGGAGCTTGAGTGCGTGGTGGCCGAAGTCCACAACACGTACGGGGAGCGTCACTGCTACCTCCTCCAGACCGATACTGCCGGGCGGGCTGCCGTCCCCAAGGCCTTTTATGTTTCCCCCTTTAACAACCTGGACGGGCAGTACCGCATGAAGCTGCCCGCGCCGGGGGAGCGCCTCGGGGTTTCCATCGTGCTGGACCGTGAAGGCCACAGCCCGTTCGTGGCCAGCATGGACGGCGCCCGCCGGCCGGCCACGGTTCCGAACATCCTGGCAGCGGCCCTTGCTGTTCCGGCCGCACCGTTGCTGGTATCCGCGCTCATCCGGGTACAGGGCATCAAACTCTGGGCCAGGCGCCTGCCTGTTGTCGCCCGGCCACACCACCCCTCACAGGAGGCAGTCCAATGACACTGATAGACGACAACGAAACAACTGCAGTTCCTGTCCTCGCTAAAGCCCGGGACAACGCTGGACTTTCGGACGTGGCCGCCACGCACTATGCGGCAGCCTGGACCGCCACCGGTATGCCAGCGTCGCCCGCCATTATCGATCCAAACGTATGGCCGGAAGTTGCGCAGCCGCCGTCGGGCGCCAAAGCGGCGGTGGCAGGCAAGGCCGCAGGCCTTCTCTTCAAAGGGGCCGTGAAGCGGCTGCCCCTGCGTGTTGAGTACCCGGACGGCACGGTCCTGGGCACCGGCGGCGCCGGCGGCCCCGTGATGGTGATGGTCCGGCCTGAGGCGTTTGAAGCCAGGATCGGCGACAACGGGCTGATCGGGCTGGGCGAGTCGTTTATGGCCGGGGACTGGGAAGCCAGCGACCTGGCGGGCGTCCTGGAAGTCTTTGCCGCCTCGGTGGATACGCTGATTCCCGCCCCGCTCCAGAAGCTGCGTGCCCTGTACCTGCCGCGCACCCCGCGGCAGGAACGCAACGCCGAGCAGAACACGCGCAGCAACATCTCGCGGCACTACGACCTGTCCAACGAGCTGTTCTCCACCTTCCTCGACTCCACGATGAGCTACTCGTCCGCGCTGTTTCCGCTCGAAACCGGACCGCTGTCTGCGGTTGGCTGGGAGGTTCTGGCTGAAGCGCAGCAGGCGAAGATTGAAAGGCTGCTGGACAAGGCAGGCGTCGGGGCCGGGACCAGGCTCCTGGAAATCGGTACGGGCTGGGGCGAGCTTGCACTGCGGGCTGCGGCCCGCGGCGCCATTGTCTACAGCGTCACCCTCTCCAGCGAGCAGCAGGCGCTAGCGCAGGAGCGGATCGCGGCCGCCGGTTATGCAGGCCAGGTGACCGTGGCGCTGCAGGATTACCGGGCCGTGGAGGGTGAGTACGATGCCATCGTCTCCGTCGAGATGATCGAAGCCGTGGGCTACGAGTACTGGCCCATCTACTTCCAGACGATCGACCGGGTGCTTGCGCCAGGCGGGAAAGTGGCCATTCAGGCGATCACCATGCCGCACGGGCGCATGCTCGCCACCCGGAACGCCTACACCTGGGTCCACAAGTACATCTTCCCGGGCGGATTCCTGCCGTCCGTCCGCGCCATCGAAGGAGTGACCCAGCAGCACACCACGTTGCGGGTGCGGGAACGGATGGGCATGGGGGACCATTACGCCGCCACCCTGCGGCTCTGGGAGGAGCGGTTCCTGGAGCGCTCGCGCGAGGTGGGCGAGCAGGGGTTCGATGCGGTGTTCCAGCGGATGTGGCTGTTCTACCTGTGCTACTCCCGGGCAGGGTTCCAGTCGGGCTACCTGGACGTGCAACAGATTGTGCTGGACCGCCGGGAGGTCCAGCTTTAGCAGCCGCAGTTGCCGGCGCCGTGACGGAGGTGCCGGCAGCCGCCGTCGTGCGGGTCAGTGGGATTGGTCACCATAAGGGGTTCCGAAGGTCACTTCGGGGCCCCTTCCGGCTGTCCGGGGCGGCGCGGAACCTGCCCCTGGACTGCGGGCGACACGCCGTCTTTTCCTCGACACGCTGGGCGTTAAATGTGGCTAAGTAGTCCACAGGATGTGGATTGCGTCCGCAAAATCAGCGGAATCCCGGACATTTTGAAGGCCCCTCCCTGTGGATTAAAGGTGCATTAAATGACATACTTGTAATACATCATCTTGGGGTTCCAAAGAGGCGTCTGCACTAGATGTAGTATCTAGGTACAGCTTGGGCGGGAACACCGGACGAGCAAGTTTTCAGTAAAGGGGACAGGAACCATGACCGTAACGGTTTACACAAAGCCTGCTTGTGTTCAGTGCAACGCCACCTACCGGGCGCTCGACAAAAAGGGCATTACCTACCAGAGCGTTGACATCTCCCAGGATGCCGAGGCCCTCGAGCGCCTGAAGGCACTGGGCTACATGCAGGCTCCTGTTGTGGTCACAGACCAGGACCACTGGTCAGGCTTCCGCCCGGACAAGATCGAGGAACTGGCGCTTTCCGCAGTTTCCTCCGTGGCCTAGGGGTCACACTTTTTTCTGCCGGCAATCAACAACCAGCTGAGGTGACTCCCACGGCAGCACCAGCAGCCCAGGACTTCGACACAGCACAGGAATCCCACACTTCCCGGGATGTTCACGCGGCTCAGCGCGTGGGGGATCCCGGGGCGGTTCCGCCAGTTGTCACCAGCAGCCAGCTCATCTTTTTTTCCTCGGCATCCGAGAACACCACCCGCTTTGTCTCGAAGCTCGGCCGCGAGGTGGCCCGGATTCCGCTGTTCGCCAAGGACGCACCCCTCCTCGCCACCCGGCCGTTCGTGCTGGTGGTGCCCACTTACGGCGGCACCGGGGGAGAGGGTTCTGTCCCCAAGCAGGTCATCCGCTTCCTGAACATTCCGCAGAACAGGCAACTGCTCCGCGGGGTGATCGGCGCCGGCAACACAAACTTCGGGGACAACTACTGCCTGGCGGGGGACATCATCGCCGCCAAGTGCGGAGTACCGCACCTCTACCGCTTCGAATTAATGGGCACGCCAGAAGACGTGGCCCGCGTAAACAATGGATTGGACACGTTTTGGACACGACTGTCGCAGACACAGAAGTAACCAGGGCCCAGAAGCCCGAGATGCCCGCCGCCTATAAGGGCCTGGGTTATCACGAGCTGAACGCGATGCTGAACCTGTACGGCCCCAGCGGCGAGATCCAGTTCGAAGCGGACCGCGAGGCAGCGCACCAGTACTTCCTGCAGCACGTGAACAACAACACCGTGTTCTTCCATGACCTGGAAGAGAAGCTCGAATACCTGGTCAAGAACGACTACTACGAGCGCGAGACGCTTGACCAGTACACGATGAACTTCATCCGTGACCTGTTCAACCGCGCCTACAAAAAGAAGTTCCGCTTCGAGACCTTCCTGGGCGCGTTCAAGTTCTACACGTCCTACACGCTGAAGACGTTCGACGGCAAGCGCTTCCTGGAGCGCTACGAGGACCGTGTGTGCATGGTTGCCCTGCACCTGGCCCGCGGCAACGAGCAGCTTGCCCTGCAGATGGTGGACGAGATCATCGAGGGCCGCTTCCAGCCGGCTACGCCTACCTTCCTGAACGCCGGCAAGAAGCAGCGCGGCGAGCTCGTTTCCTGCTTCCTGCTCCGCATCGAAGACAACATGGAGTCGATCGGCCGGTCCATCAACTCCGCGCTGCAGCTGTCCAAGCGCGGCGGCGGTGTGGCCTTCGCGCTGACCAACATCCGCGAAGTGGGCGCGCCCATCAAGCAGATCGAGAACCAGTCCTCAGGCGTCATCCCCGTGATGAAGCTCCTCGAAGACAGCTTCTCCTACGCCAACCAGCTCGGTGCCCGCCAGGGTGCCGGTGCGGTGTACCTGCATGCGCACCACCCGGACATCTACCGGTTCCTGGACACCAAGCGCGAGAACGCGGACGAGAAGATCCGCATCAAGACCCTCTCGCTGGGCGTTGTGATCCCGGACATCACGTTCGAGCTGGCCAAGCGCGACGAGGACATGTACCTGTTCTCCCCGTATGACGTGGAACGCGTTTACGGAATGCCGTTCTCCGACGTCTCGGTCACCGAGAAGTACTACGAGATGGTGGATGATTCCCGGATCAAGAAGACCAAGATCAAGGCGCGCGAGTTCTTCCAGACCCTCGCCGAGATCCAGTTCGAATCCGGCTACCCGTACATCATGTTCGAGGACACCGTGAACCGGGCCAACCCGATTGACGGCAAGATCATTATGTCCAACCTGTGCTCCGAGATCCTGCAGGTTTCCCAGCCCACCACGTACAACGATGACCTGTCCTACGCGGACACCGGCAAGGACATCTCCTGCAACCTGGGCTCGCTGAACATCGCCAAGACCATGGACTCGCCGGACTTCGGCCTGACCATCGAGACGGCCATCCGGTCGCTTTCGGCTGTGTCTGACATGTCCAACATCACCTCGGTGCCGTCCATCGCCAAGGGCAACGACCAGAGCCATGCCATCGGACTGGGCCAGATGAACCTGCACGGCTACCTTGCCCGTGAGCGGGTCCACTACGGGTCCGAAGAGGGCCTGGACTTCACCAACATCTACTTCTACTCGGTGGTTTACCACGCGGTCCGCGCCTCCAACCTGCTGGCCATCGAAACCGGCCAGACCTTCGGCGGCTTCGAAAAGTCCAAGTATGCGTCCGGTGAGTTCTTCGACAAGTACACGGAGCAGGAATGGCTGCCGCAGACCGAGAAGGTGCGGGAGCTGTTCAAGAACGTGCACATCCCCACGCAGGCCGACTGGCTGGCGCTGAAGGCCTCCGTTATGGAGCACGGCATCTACAACCAGAACCTGCAGGCTGTTCCGCCGACGGGTTCGATTTCCTACATCAACAACTCCACCTCCTCGATCCACCCGGTGGCGTCCAAGATCGAGATCCGCAAGGAAGGCAAGCTGGGCCGCGTGTACTACCCGGCGCCGTACCTCACGAACGACAACCTGGAGTACTACCAGGACGCGTACGAGATCGGCTACGAGAAGGTCATCGACACCTACGCTGCCGCCACCCAGCACGTGGACCAGGGTCTGTCCCTGACGCTGTTCTTCAAGGATACCGCCACCACGCGCGACATTAACAAGGCCCAGATCTACGCCTGGAAGAAGGGCATCAAGACCATCTACTACATCCGTCTCCGCCAGCTCGCGCTGGAAGGGACGGAGGTGGAGGGTTGCGTCAGCTGCATGCTGTAGTTGTAGCTTCAAGTAAATCCTGACAGTACGACGGCGTGTGCCCGCCCGCCGTCGTACGCTTTAACTTAGAGAAACCACCCAACGCATAGGGGATGACATGACCGAGAAGGTCAAGCTGCTTAGCCACGTCGAGGCCATCAACTGGAACCGCATCCAGGACGACAAGGACGTGGACGTCTGGAACCGTCTGGTCAACAACTTCTGGCTGCCGGAGAAGGTGCCGCTGTCCAACGACGTCCAGTCATGGAACACGCTGACGCCGGCCGAGCAGCAGCTCACCATGCGTGTATTCACCGGCCTGACCCTGCTGGACACCATCCAGGGCACCGTCGGCGCAGTCTCTCTCATTCCGGATGCCCTGACTCCGCATGAAGAAGCCGTGTACACCAACATCGCCTTCATGGAGTCCGTGCACGCCAAGAGCTACTCCTCCATCTTCTCCACGCTGGCCTCCACCAAGGAGATCGACGAGGCGTTCCGCTGGTCCACCGAGAACGCGAACCTTCAGAAGAAGGCGCAGATCGTTATGGACTACTACCAGGGCGATGACCCCCTGAAGCGCAAGGTGGCCTCCACCCTGCTGGAGAGCTTCCTGTTCTACTCGGGCTTCTACCTGCCCATGTACTGGTCCTCACGCGCCAAGCTGACGAACACGGCAGACCTGATCCGCCTGATCATCCGCGACGAGGCCGTACACGGCTACTACATCGGCTACAAGTTCCAGAAGGGCCTGGAAGGCCTGTCCGAGGAACGCAAGCAGGAGATCAAGGACTACACGTTCGAGCTCTTGTTCGAGCTGTACGAGAACGAAGTCCAGTACACGCACGATCTGTACGACGGCGTCGGCCTGGCCGAGGACGTCAAGAAGTTCCTGCACTACAACGCCAACAAGGCCCTGATGAACCTGGGCTACGAAGCCATGTTCCCGTCGTCCGTTACCGACGTGAACCCGGCCATCCTCTCCGCTCTGTCCCCGAACGCGGACGAGAACCACGACTTCTTCTCAGGGTCCGGTTCTTCGTACGTGATTGGCAAGGCTGTTAACACCGAGGATGAGGACTGGGACTTCTAGACAATGGCTTTTCAGTTTTTGGGCCTGCTTCCAGCGAAAAACGAATTCCGCTGGGTATTGCTGGAAGGATCCGCGGAAGACGGCTTCGTAGTTCCGGCCCATAAGAAAGTTGCCGTTCCCGAATTCGGTACCCGAGAACAAGAGCTTTCTTGGGTCTACACGAATGTTTTAGAGTCGGTTGGCAAAATGGCTATCGATTTCGCTTGTGTTGTCCAAGGTGCTCTTAACGCTACAAATAACACAGATGCAGTCCTTCATCGCGCCCAAGTTGAAGGTGTCATCCTTGCGGCGCTCGGTGCAATCAAGGCGGACGTTTGCTTGATAAAGAAGGCAGGCATCGTAACTAAGTTCGGCCTGAAGCGTGGATCCAGCGTAGGCGATATCCCGCAGCTTCAAGCAATCAGGGGCGACAATGGTATGCCGAAGCATTTTGACGAGGCACTGGCAGCGGCCCTATTTGTAACTCGACAGGGATCTCTTGTATCAACGCCTTGAATTATTGGGACAAGGTCATTTTGGATTTGTATGGAAGGAACTCGATACATACACGGGTCGAGTATATGCCACGAAGCATATCCCACTAGGACGGCCGGGATTTAACGACAATCTTGACGAAGCCAGACTTTTGGTAGCTAGCGAGTCGAGGTACACCATAAGGGTATTCAGCGCTTCTAAATCAGGCGATGAATTCATCATCCGTACAGAATTCTTACCCAACGGAAGCTTAGAAAAATCTTGCAGCACGGGTCCCGCAGATCTAAAGAACTTCTATGCCTGGTTTCCCGACATTTGCCGTGGAGTAGCACACTTGCATGACAAGGGAATTTTGCATCGAGATCTAAAACCTGCGAATGTGCTTCTAGACGGGGCATGGACACCAAAATTGGGTGACTTCGGATTGGCATTGGTGGAGGGCACCAATCCGGACCATGGTACGCATGCATACATCCCGACCTTGGCGCCTGAGTCAGATTACGTTGATTCAGCTTCTGGTGATATTTATGCTCTGGGGTGCCTTGCCTACCGGCTGCTAAACGGCGAGCATGAATGGGTGCGGCAGTTAGCTCACATTGCTACGGGAAATAATCCGGCTGCTCAACTGAGGGCAGTTTCTCAATCGGGAAACTTTCCCGACAGGGAGGCTTGGCAGCCGCATGTTCCCCCCGCACTACGGAAAGTCGTGAGCAAGGCACTAAATGTGGATGCCTCAAAACGCTATGCATCAGCGGCAGACTTGTGTGAAGCGGTGGAAAAAACCATACCCCAATTCTACTGGTCTTTTATGGCTGATTCCGATTCATGGGTGGGTATCCCAAAAACTGGTCACGACAAACGAATTTGGCAAGTAGCCGTAAGAGGCGACCAGGTTGAGGTTAGGCGATCAATTAACGGGGGCCCTTTTCGTAGGGTAAAGGCAGGAACCCGCTTGGCCGGGGATCACCCTTCGTACGCAATATCAACAGTGATACACCAGATTGAGCGCAGTGTGGTCCGATAGGAGACTACTAAGGGCTGGGGGCCAAAGGAAAGCCCTCGAATACCGCCAAGGCGATTCTTCCGTGAGGGATGTTAATTCCGCTGTTCTGGCGGCACTGCGCAACAGGATACGCGTTTTGTAGTTGCGTGCGTTGGTGAATCCCCGGCCAGTCCTCTTTATGCGCTTGATCGCGGTGTTGTTGACTTCCACTATCGCGGCTGTCGCACCGGTGACAATGAGGACTTCGATGTCTTTCCACCATCCACAGACCGTGCGCCAGAGCCGGTTCGTCTCCGGCTGCGCGGCTAGCTCGACCAGGACCTGCAGCTGGTCTTTCGCGGCGGCAGCGTCGGCGAGGGATCAGGTGGCCAACAGTGTTCGGAGCTGTTCTTTGACCAACCGGGCGGCTTGCAGGTTCCCGGTGGCATCGTCGGTCGCGAACACGGTGCTGAGTCTGTCCCGTGCCGGGTCCGAGAGCGTGTCCCCGGCGCGCAGGAGCAGCCTCCGGTTGACCCAGACCCCCCGATCAACGGAACGCCCCCGCCGGCCATGGACCTGTTGGGTGAGGCGTTGCCGGACTTCGGTGAGCATGTCGTCGTTGCCGAGCTTGACCAGGTGGAACGCGTTGACTGAAACAGCGGTGGCGTGGCAGCCACATGCGCAATGCCTTGCGGACCGCCGCCGAGGGGTCGATGGCAACGACCTGCACGCCCAGGCGCCACTGAAGCAGACGGGCGAACGGCCAGTCACCGACACCCTCACTGTCGCGGCCGTCAACGATCCCCAGGACTTGTCCGGTGTCCAGATCGACGAGGTGGTCATCTCGATCAGGGCTCGTAGCTCCTGACGTGATGAATGCGTAGAGAACATCCATCACAGCAGGGCTACGAGCCCTTCAGCTTTCAAGACACGGAACCCTATTTCACCATCAACCACGAAGAGCCAGTGACGTGGGCTCTAGGAACCTGTGTTCAGCGTCAGGGTGCGAAGGAAGCATGCTGCTGAAGTTGTGGAAGCAGTTCTCTTCCGAACCCATGCCCTAACCTTGAACCCGGAGTGGCGACTATGTCCGCAGGCTGGGGGTTAGCAGAGCCAAGCTGAATGGGCCAGTCTAGCCAAAAGCCAGCCGTTGTGGCGAGCGGCCTACTATTTCCCTTCCATCTATCTGTCTACAAGAACAGCTGTTCTCCCCTGATGGTCTTATGCGCGAGATGCAGAAATCAGCATAAACCTGGGGTACGTTACGCCTGATGCAGTTACACACGACCTCGGATCTACGAGCTCCTTAATCCGAACCGCTCTGAATCCCACTGCCGATAAACTAGACAGGTACTGCTCCAGGGGGCGATGAGTGTGTGTAGTCCAGAGGTCAGTTTTGGCGGCTGCGATGCGGAATGGTGCCTCGATATGTGTTTCAGCCATATAACTGAACCATGGAGCAGAATCATAGCCCCAATACTTTGGCCAAAAGAACGGATGAGTAATGGTGGCGTGAATCGTGCCATCGGCCTTACAAAGCTTGGACATTGCGACCAAGGCTGCAGATAGGTCGGCAACATCCATCAGAACCATATTGGCTACCAGTAAATCGTACTGCTGAGAATTCTGGTCGGCCCATTCTTCGACACTGGCCCGGAAATACGTCGCATTTTGTGCCCGGTTGTATCGCTTCGCTAGGTCAATGCTCACTCTGCTTGGGTCGATGCCGACGAGACTTCGAACTCTTGGTGCCAACGCAGAGGAAAGCGTGCCAGAGCCACAACCAACGTCAAGAAGTGAATGGGAGGTTGCGTTCCTCACTTCCTGCAATATTGCGGGTGTGAGTATGAAATCGAAACTTTGGTCTAGCCCAGACCGTATTTGGTTGAACCGGGTTTCCGCCAGTGCATCCCACTCCGCTGCAATTTTCTTGGTAGTTTTACTCTTTATGGGCCGCATCATCAGTTGGATGCTTCACTCGGAGCAAGGTTCCCTGTTCCTTCACGTACGTGAGGAACAGAGGGAAGCGTCTGAGCCTTGTCTAGGATCGCAAAGGTATCCTTGAGGAGCAAAAACATGTCCTGAGCTAAAGTAAGTGCGTATTCACGTGGATTGCTGAACATTTCGATAGTGTGGACATCTTCGTCACGATGGCCAATTGCAAGCTCTGCCTGACTCCGTCCCAAGTTGATAAGGGTAAAGCGGGACATGATCGGGCGATCACCAGTGATGGTTTCGTAGTAGTAGATTTCTGCGCCAGCAGTACTCAGTCTCGCACTCAGATCATTCGCTTTGAGCATGAAGACAGTTAAGTTGTTTTTCTTCGCCTTTTGCGTTAACAGGACTTCAGTATCACCATCAACCCAGCTCATATCTCTTGTGAATATAGCAACATTTTCGCCCTTGGAAAGAAGTTGGTCCATGTAAACTTTGACTGCGCGCCGGCCCTCCGGCGCGTCTTGATTGCGGAACCGCCTAAATTTACGAGACTTCCCCCATATATCTAAATAAACTTGGACGCCTAGCAAGATGATCCCTATAACTCCCACGATCAATACAGCTAACCCGGCCGACGTACCCCAAGCAGAAACTATGGTTGCGATCAGTCCGGCCGTTCCAGCCAGTGCGGCTAGAACAGTAATCCAAGTTTTCAAATCCGCTCCTCGTAGCTTGTTGTCCCTAGCTGCCGAGCACGATCAAGTCCTCGAAGAATCAATTCTCCTGCAACCCCCAACCCCAGCAGCATT
This sequence comes from Arthrobacter sp. Alg241-R88, assembly GCF_900537115.1. Classification (GTDB taxonomy): domain Bacteria; phylum Actinomycetota; class Actinomycetes; order Actinomycetales; family Micrococcaceae; genus Arthrobacter. The sequence continues at coordinate 752,208 of NZ_UNRG01000002.1, read as the reverse complement.
AAGAGCGTGCCGTTCCTAGCGGAACTGGCTGCAAGGTACGTATTCTGCGAGGCGGTGATAGCCGCAAGGTCGTTGGCATACCAGCCATTCACAACTGACTGCTGCGGAGCGCCCTTCGTTTCGCCGTTATTGACTTCGTTCTTGACGCTGGCTGCGGCGAGTTCGGAGTTCCAGTCAGAAGGGCTGCCGGCATCAACCACGGCGGGACCGGTGCCGATCCACGTCAGGATGAATAACAATCCCAGGACTGCGCCCAGAATGATCCGTGCCAACTGGATCAGTCCTGCTGCCGCAGTCAACGTTTTAAGCCGGCCTTTTCGTTTGCCGGTGTCCACCCGCGGAGCGGCTTCCGGAAGCGGTGGAAGAGCCGGGCTGCTAAGCCCAGCAGATGAATCGTAAGACGACATGATTTCCCCATTTTTCGTGATTGGTAACAACTGCCTCGTGGCAGAAGGTCTTGTGGCTAAAGATGCGCCTCGGCAAACCGCGGCGCCATTGACTCCATCTGCTCCATCACGAGCTTGATAGCCTCGGGCTGCTTGTCTGGCGGGTAGCCGAAACGGACCAGGAGTCGCTTAATGGAGGACCGTAGCTTCGCGCGGACGTCATCGCGCACCGTCCAATCAGTCCGTACGTCGCGCCGCATTACAGCTACCAGTTCCCGGGCAATGTCTGCCAGGACGCCTTCGCCTTGCACCTCCACCGCCGACTGGTTTTGGGCCACGGCGTCGTAGAAGGCCAGCTCGTCCGAATTCAGCGGGGGAGTGAAGTGCTCCCCACGCTTACCTTCGGCAGCAACTTCACGCGCCAGCTGCACCAGCTCCGCAATCACGTCGGCAGATGTGAGCTGCTGGTTCGTGTACTTCTTCATCAGCTCGGTGATCCGCTCTGAGAACGCCCGCTGCCGGATCACGTTGTTCCGGGTAGAGGAAGCAGACTCGTCGGCAATGAGCTTCCGTAGCGCCTCGATGGCCAGCTGGGGGTTCCGGGCCTTCTGCGTCTTTGCGATGAACTCCGGCGTCAGGTCATCCAGGGAGGGCTTCGGCATGCCGGCCGCGTCGTAGATGTCCAGCACCTCGCCGGAGGAAGTCGCTTGCCCAATTAAATTCCCCAGCAGCCGCTGGATCTCCTCGGGTACCGGCTCACCGCTCGCCTGCCGGTCGGCGGCGTCGTACTTAGCCATCCAGACGCGGATTTCCTCGTACACCTGGATCTCGGGACGTAGCTCGGCCAACGTATCCGAACCGGAGCACAGGGCCCAAGCACGGGACAGCTGGCTGGAGAACTTGCGGTAATTGGAAGCAAGCGAGTCGTCGCCGTCCGCAGGCTGATTGCCCGGCGTGGCGGGATTCCGCAGGTAACTGACCACACCAGTCACTGCGTTGAGGAACGATTTCGGCCCGCCCTTCATCAGCACCGACTTCCAGTCATAGCCGGCAAGCAGGGAACGCAGGGACTCCACCAGAGAAACCGTCAGCCCCACAGCCTCGTCGATGTTCCTGCCCACCGGCTTGTTCGCCCGGTCCGACTGCGTGTACTCGCCCAGCGCCTTGGCCAGATTCTCCGCCAGCGGCGCGTACGCCAAGAGCAGGCCGTCCTCCTTGCCACGGAACGTGCGGTTCACCCGGGCCAACGTCTGCATCAGCAGCGCACCCTTGAGCGGCCGGTCCAGGTACAGGGTGTGCAACGGGGGAGAGTCGTACCCGGTGAGCATCATGTCCTTGACGATCACCAGCTCCAGCTCGTCGTCCACATTCTTGAGCCGCTCCTTGACCTGGGCATTCAACGAATCCCGGCGCACATGGTCGGATACCGGGGGCGTATCGGTCGCGTCGCCCGAGTACACTACCTTGATCTTGCCCTTGGACAGGTCGTCAGAATGCCAGTCAGGTCGCAGCTCCACGATTGCGGAGTACAGCTTCGCGCAGATCTCCCGCGTCCCGCCCACAATCATCGCCTTGCCCGGCGCCTCGATGAACTTGCCCATCCGCTCGCGCCGGTTCTCCCAGTGCGCCACCAAATCCTCGGCGAGGGCAGCAACGCGCTGCGGAGCACCGTAAACGGCGTTCACGACGGCGACACTCGCCTCGAGGCGCGCCCGCTCGGTGTCGTCCACTCCCAGGGTTGCCTCATCGGCCGCCTGGTCCAAGATCTCCTCGGTGACGTCCGCAGCCAGTCCCACCTTGATCAGCCGCGGCTCGAAGTACACGGGCACGGTGGCGCCGTCCTCGACCGCCCGCGAGAGGTCGTAGATGTCGATGTAGTCGCCGAAGACGTCCTGGGTGTTGCGGTCGTCGAAGGAGATCGGTGTGCCGGTGAACGCGATGAGCGTGGCGTTCGGCAGGGCGTCGCGCAGGTGCCGCGCGTAGCCGTCCAGGTCGTCGTAGTGGCTGCGGTGGGCTTCGTCCACCACCACGATGATGTTGCGCCGGTCGGACAGCAGCGGGTGATCTGTGCCGGCGTCCTTCTCGGATTTGCTGCGGCCGAACTTCTGCAGGGTGGTGAAGTAGATGCCGCCGGTTGTCCGATTGCTCAGCTCCTCCCGCAGCTCGGAACGCTTCCTGATCTGCTTCGGCGACTCGGCGAGGAGCAGGCTGCGGTCAAAGCCTTCAAACAGCTGCCCGTCGAGCTCGTTCCGGTCCGTGATTACCACGACGGTGGGGTTCTTCAACTTGGGTGCACGCGCCACCATGTTGGCATACAATTCCATCTCCATGGACTTGCCCGAACCCTGCGTGTGCCAAACAACACCCGCCTTGCCGTTGCTCTCCACCGCCTGGATGGTGCTGGCCACTGCCTTGGTGACGGCGTAGTACTGGTGCGGCTTGGCAATGCGCTTGGCCAGCCCGCCCGAGCCCTGGTCGAATGCGGTGAAGTTGCGCGTCAGCTGCAGAAAACGTTCCTGGTTGTAGAGCCCATCCAGTGCGGTGTCGAGTGCGGTAACGGCATCGCCGTCCACCATGTAGCCCTGGGCGACGGGGACGCCGTCGTCGTCAACGTTCCACGGTGAGAAGTGGTTGAAGGGGGTGAACGGCGTTCCGTACTTGGCCTGGATTCCGTCGGTAGCGAGCGTGAAGACGCAGAAGCGGAACGCCATGGGGAATTCGCGGAGGTAAGTCTGGAGCTGGGCGTGGGCGCCGGGGAGGTCGGCCTGGGCGCTGCCAGCCTTCTTGAGTTCGATGATGCTGACGGGCATGCCGTTGCAGTAGAGCACGACGTCGAAACGCCGTTTGTAGTCGCCCTGCACCAGGGTGACCTGGTTGACGGCGAGCCAGTCGTTCTGGTCCGGTGCCTGGCTGAGCAGCCGGATGGTCGGGTTGGCTTCGTTGCCGTCGGAGTCGATGTAGGTCAGCCGGTAGCCGTCGACGAGGCAGTTGTGGATGCGGTGGTTCTCGGCCATCGCGTCGTTCGAGTTGGGTGAGGCTATTTCCGCCAGGGCCTGCTGCAGGTACTGGGCGGGGACCGTCGGGTTGAGGCGCTGGAGGGCGGCGAGCAGGCGTGGCCGGATCAGAAGCTCGGACCAGGACTCGCGTTCCCCGGTGCCGGACGCGATCGCCTGGCCCTCCAGCGGCTTCCAGTCCAGCTCGCCGAGCCGCTCCTTCGCGGCACCTTCCCAGTCGGCTTCCGAAAAGGCTACTGCTGGTGCTGTCACGGTGATTCCCCCACAATCGATTTGATGTTCAGCTTACTCAGGCTTCGGGCGGCTGCCCCGGCAGCCCACTACAACCGCATTGCGCGTTTACACACCGGCGTTCTCCAGGACTTTCTCCGCGTCCTTAACCCGGAGCTTGCCGGACATGAGCTGGGGGAGGAGAGCGTCGCGGGTAACGGCCAAGCAGGTTCTTTCTCTGATAAGGCCTCCAATTTTGTTGTCGAGGGCTTCAAGTACAGCAGTCAGAGAATGGAGTCTGTCGGCATCTGGTAGGGGAATCATTATTCCCAAGATGTCCCCAGCGCCGATATTCTGCTGTGCGGACCCCTGCCCTTTTGCGATGAAGGCGGCTTTGACATGCGCAAGCCGCAAAAAATAGTAGAGATAGTCGGCCGTCAGGCGATTGGGATCAGTGACCGCGAATCGGCCTACCCGTTGATTGAGAAGAACTCGGGCCTGCCCTCGGTGTCGGGCAACTTCCCCCACATACCCAGTCATAGCTATTAGAATGTCCTTGTCGTGCAGACGAAAACTGGCGGCGTCGAGCGCCACTGCATTACTGACGAACGAACAGCCATCCAGATCCACGATGCCAGGCTTAATGTTTCCGATTTTGACGACCGGAACGCCGGTCTCCTGCCAGTCCTTGCTTTTGAATGAATATCCAGACTTGACGGAAGCAACCTCGGAAAGCTGACAGAATGTACCGCTCGTTGAGCCCCGGTATACAAGACTCGTGCAGAAGTCATCGACAGTTGCAACGAGCTTGGTGTTGGCGGCGATCTTGTCGTCGAGGGCGCCCAGAACCTCAGCGATTGCTTGCTGTTCCTCAAAAGAGGGTGCCGGAATTTGGACCTTTAGAAGAGCGGGTTGACGAATACCCAGGACTGTGGTCCCCGTCGCCCGACCCTGGAGGTCAGCCTGAACCTGCGCTGTTTGAAACGCGTAGAACAGAAAGCGGCTATCAAGAACGCCGGCCCGTCCCCTCAGCCCGAAGACTCTCTGCGTCAGTGTAAGAGGCTCATCTGACGGCACCAGTGCGACTCTGCCAAGTGGGGCCTCGCTTGTCAGGACCACATCGTGCTTCTGAGTCTTACTTGGCATCCACTTGTCCCAAACTTCTGGAGAGACTCGCCGCGCCGAAGAGACATCGAGGGCCCCGTCTCCGACGTACATACCGGAGATGGCCGGAATGCCTTGTTCGCTGAATTCGGGGTTCTTGCCCCGGTTATCGATGAGTACTTCAAGTGAGTCACCGAGGACCAAGGTTGACCAGTTCACAACACCCGCCCCAACTGCTCGCGCACAACCGTCGCCAGCCGCTCGGATTCCTCGAACTGCTCAAACAGCTCCTTCGAAAGCCGGGCGATCTTCTCCTCGATCGGCTCGCCATCGTCCTCCACATCAGCAGCCCCAACATACCGTCCGGGCGTCAGCGCATAGTCCGCTGCCTTGACCTCGGCAAGTGAAGCCGAATAGCAGAAGCCCGCCTCATCGTCGTACGTCAGCCCTGCTTCAACGGCAGAAGAAGTCCCGCGCCAGGCGTGGTAGGTGTTGGCAATCTTGGCGATGTCGTCGTCGGACAAGGCGCGCTCGGCGCGGTCCACCATGTAGCCCAGGTTCCGGGCGTCGATGAAGAGCACCTGCCCGGTCCGGTCCACGGACCCGCGCGGCCCGACAGTCTTATCTTTGGCGAAGAACCAGGTGCACACCGGGATGCCGGTGCTGCGGAACAGCTGGGTGGGCAGCGCCACCATGCAGGAGACGAGGTCGGCCTCCACCAGCTGGGCGCGGATCTCGCCCTCACCGCCGGAGTTGGAGGACATGGACCCGTTGGCCATGACCACGCCGGCGCTGCCGCCGGGCGCCAGCTTGGAGATGATGTGCTGGATCCAGGCGTAGTTGGCGTTGCCCGCGGGCGGGACGCCGTACTTCCAGCGCGGATCCGACTCCGAGCGGGCCCAGTCCTTGATGTTGAACGGCGGGTTGGCCATGATGAAGTCCGCGCCGTTGTTCCAGGTCAGCTCCGGGTGCTGGTCACGGGCGAATGTGTCGCCCCAACGCGACGCCAGGTTGGCGTTCAGGCCGTGGATGGCCAGGTTCATCTTCGCCATCCGCCAGGTGCGCTCGTTGAGCTCCTGGCCATAAACCGAGATGTCCGAGCCCTCCAGGTGGTGCGCGGCCAGGAACTTCTCCGCCTGGACGAACATGCCACCAGAACCGCAGCACGGGTCATAAACACGCCCGCGGTGCGGCTCCAGCACCTCCACCAGCACGCGGACTACGCCAGCCGGCGTGTAGAACTCGCCGCCGCGCTTGCCCTCGGCCTTGGCGAACTTCTCCAGGAAGTACTCGTACACCTCGCCCAGCAGGTCACGCGCCTTGCTGGCGCCCTGGCCGGTGAACCGCGCAGAGTTGAAGAGGTCCAGCAGCTCGCCCAGGCGGCGCTGGTCCACGTTGTCCCGGTTGTAGATCTTGGGGAGCGTGGCGGCCAGGCTCTTGTTGGCCTGCATGATGAGCTCCATTGCCTCATCGATCAGAAGGCCGATGGACTTGGGTGCCGCGCCGTCCACCGCGTCCAAGCCCTTGGCGTTCTCTGCGAGGTAGGTCCAACGAGCCCGGGGCGATACCCAAAACACGCCGCGGCCGGTGTACTCGTCCACGTCGTCGATCAGCTGGGCGATCTGCTCCTCGTTGAGCCCCTCCGCCTCCAGCTCCGCTTGGATCTGCCCGCGCCGCTCCTCGAACGCGTCCGACACGTACTTCAGGAACACGAGCCCCAGGATCACGTCCTTGTATTGTGAGGCATCCATCGAGCCGCGGAGCTTGTCTGCCGCCTTCCAGAGGGTGTCCTTGAGTTCCTTCATGGTGGACGGGGCGAGGTCCACCTTCAACTTCGGGGGCATTATGCAGTTCCTTCTTCTGGTGCGGCGATGGAAATGGGGTCTGTCAGGGTGAGGCTTCCGCCCGCTACGCCGTCCGTAATCAGGGTAGCGAGTTCCTCCAGTTGTTTGAGGCGTTCGCGGGCTTGGGCCTGCTCGTGTTGCAGGGCTTCCAGGGCGTTCGTTAGCGGTTGGCGCTGCGCTTCCGCTGTACGGCGGAGCCGCCAGTTGCGCCAGGTCTTGTCGGCGGGATTGAGGCCATTTATGTCAGCGGCGACGACGGCGGGCAGCAGGCCGCCCGGGTCACCTTGGTCAATTCTCAGGATCCGCGCAGGAAAGACGACGACGGCGCCGCCCTCGGTATCGACCATTGTGGCAGGCCGTGGGCTGGTACAGAAGACGACGTCACCCGGCTCAGTGAGCCGCCCTGCCGGGTACTTGGCAGCGAAGTCCAGGAGGGTGATGAAGCGCGGCTCAGCGTGATGCGGATCCATCAGTTCCTCGCGGCCCAGGATCCTGCTTCCGGCCTTACCTTGTAGGTCAGCCACTTCAAGGCGGATGCCTTTGAGGTACTTGAGGTTGCCGGAGTTGATGAGATCCTGGACAGTCGCAGGAGGCGGCGGGGCGTTGGACTCGGTGGGCAGAACAGCGGGCAGTGCTGACGACTCGGCCGCGGAGGAGGAAAGGACCCGGACGAGTTTCTCAACCCGAAGCGCTGCCTCGGCGCCGGCTGCCGCCGTCGTACTTCTCCCTGGAGGGACGCTCACCAATGCGCCGGTCCGTGCAAGGAGGACACGGGTCTGCACAAGGCGGGCGAACCGGAAGGAGTGCGCGCGAATGGTGGCGCGGTCACCCATGGAGGCGACGACGTCACTGATCAGGTCCTGGCTCACGTCGAGGGTGAGCGGGGTGGTGCTCAGGTCGGCCACCATTGTCCACCGGTCCGCGATGGGAACGTCCGCGAAGGAAGGCCCTAGCACCCACAGCGCCTGCGGCTCACGCGGTTTGGCGCGAAGCATCCCCTGCTGAAGCCGGACGATGGCACGCACGCGGCCGGACCGCAGGAGATCGGAGCGGAGGTTGCCGGCTTCGCCAGGGAGGGCATCACAGAGAACCCGGGCAGGAGCGATGACAACCGCCCGCTGGGAATCATCCATCTGAAGCACGATGTTCTCGATGCCGGACAGGATGCCGACGGTATCCAGGGCCGGATCGCCCGGTGCCGGATACTGCGCCACGTGCACAGCAGGGCCGCTGACGGCAAAGGCACCCTTGGCGTCCACCCTCACCGGCCCGCTGTCCGTGCCGTGCACTGCAAGGCGCCGGCGGGCCAACCGTGAGGCGCCGCCGTCGTGGTCCGCATTCAGGAAGGTGACCGGCGCAGATTCGCCGAACTGGTGGACGATGCTGAGCATTACATCGCTCCCGCCCGGGGTGGAGTCGACGAAAAGGGGCCTGCTGTCCAGCGTGGAGGCGAGCCCCGTGGCTGCGGCAGCGACGAGCTTTAGTGCGGCGTCCGTTAGCGCGGTGTCTGAGTGCTCGCGCAGGCCTTCCTTGAAGCGGTGGCCCAGCAGCTTCTCGAAAGCCGCCGACGCACTGAACGCACTGTCCGCCAGCCTGTCCGCGAAGCTGGCAAGGCCGGGAAGTGCGGAGCCGAGGGCCTCCAACTCCGAGTAGAGGAATACATCGTCCGGATCCGCTTCGTCTGCAGCGTCCAGCAAATCGGCAGCGCTGCTTTTGCTCAGCGTTTCTCCCGTGATGACCTTCAGGGCAAGGAGCGAGGTCAGGCCGTCGAACGTTTGGCGGCTGTTCCTGGGCGCTTCGGCTGCTGGGACCGTGAGTTTGGCGTAAACCGCGACGTCGTTGTGCGCCTCCGGATTGTTGCCCCGGCCGGTTGCCTGGAGCCAGGCGGTGACCTCGTCGGCGTCGAAAAGTTCGACCCCGTTGGCTGTCGCTGCAGCTCCCGGAAACGGAAGCGGGCCGCCGCTGCTGCGCTTCCGCCACATGGATACGACAGGCCGCTGGACCTGAGCCAGCGAGGCGACGTCAGCGAGCGTCATGCGCAGTGTGCCGGTAGCTGTGTCCATGGCTGCACCCTTCAGTCGGAATCGTCCCATCAGCCTAGTGTCTCGTCCCGACATCGATGCTCAGGCTCTGATAACCCCGGTTATCAGTAGTTTCTGCCTCCTGTTCTCGGGAGCGCCCGTAAGTTCGTCCTGCAGCCAAGAAGGAATCTTCCGCAGCTGCGGCGGCGGCGGGGAACCGCGTATTGGGGGATCAGTATCCCGCCGCCGTTCTGCGGTAATCCACGAACAGAGGAAGAGGACACGTTGAACAACCAAACCAGCTACGGGCCACGGCCGGAGGGCGGGGATTTTCCGGAAGTTTCTTCTGAACTTGCTGAAGAGCAGACGGCGGCATCAGCCAAGCCGGGCAGGAAGAAGCCCATCCTTCTGGCGACGGCCGCCGTCGTACTCCTTGCCGGCGGCGTGGCATTTGGAACTGCACTGCCCGATCCAAAAGCTAGCGACGCCTACAAATCCCTGGCCGGCGAAAAGTCGACGGTCAAGATAGAGCGCGACGCGGCGCTTTCCAGCTACGCATCGCTGAAGGGCAAGTACGACACGCTTGAGAACGGCATGGCGTCTCGTGAGTCCAAGGTCGCGGCCAAGGAAGCCGAGGTGGGCAAGGCCGACGCTGCGGTCAAGACTGCAGAGGCCGCGGTCAAGGCCCGCGAGGAGGCAGTGACGGGAGCCGAGAAGGCGAAGGCGGCCAACACGATAGGTGACGGCACCTGGACGGTCGGTGCGGACATTGAACCCGGCACTTATCGGGCCGCTGCTGCAGTGGGATCTACCTGCTACTGGGGGATCTACCGCAGCGGAAGCAACGGCGGCGACATCATCGAAAACGACATCCCCGGTGGCGGCCGCCCCGTGGTCACACTTTCAGCGGGACAGGACTTCAACTCAACCCGCTGTGGCAAATGGGAAAAACAGTAACTTCTGCTATTTCCCGCACCATCCATCGCATCACCGAAAGGCACACTATGTCTCACCCTAACTTTGCCCCTGTTCCGCCCGCCGCTCCGGCGCCTGCACCGCGGCCGTTCTACAAGAAGAAGCGCTTCGCCATCCCGGCTGGCGTGCTGTTCCTCGGCATCATGCTCGGATCATGCTCCGGCGGGGGAGCTGGCACTGCTGACGTTCCGCCTGCTTCCGCTGAGGCAGTCCAGCCGGCGGCAGCACCGGCGTCGGCCGCTCCCGCACCGGCTCCATCGGCGCCTGCTGCACCCACGGTGGGCACGCCTTTTTCTGTGGAGATGCGCAACGGGGATGTTGCTCGGATCACCATCGTCTCCGCGGCCAGGACGGACACCGTGAGCACGACAGCGTTTGCCACCCCGCCCAAGAACGGCACCTACCTGCTCCTGGACGTGCTGTGGGAAACCGAGAAGGGCACCACCTCGTCCAACCCGCTCTATTTCTCCGCCAAGGATGCCAACGGGCGTAAGGCCGACATCAGCATGTTTGCCGACAACCAGCTGGGCTCAGGGGAAGTCCTGCCGGGGGACAAGTCCCGCGGCTTCATCGCCTTCGATATTGCGCCTGGCGCTGCCACAGTGATGATTTCTGATCCTCTGCTGCAGGAAGCTGCGCGGATCCAGATTCCGTAATGGGCAAGTTCTGGAACAAATGAAAGGTTGCCCTGCCGGCTCTGGTCCGGCAGGGCAGCCCCCGGAAGGACGCCCAGTTAACAAAGCACACCTTTGGGTGCAGGCGAGAATGACGCACTCGGCCGAGCACCACGCAGGTGAACTGGAATATACGAACAGCACAGCCATAACCACGACGTCAGAGAGGGACACAACGTGAGTCGTCAAAACGTCATCGGAGGGTTACGTATGCGGCAGCATTCACAACAGGGATATGATCTCGAATTAATACAAGCGGCTTGCTCAGCTATGGCTGATCGGCGTTGGGGGTTCGTCGAAAGGAAAGGCATGAGTAGGTCCGGAGACCTGCGAGGGCGCCACACGGAGAAGAGGCACTGGGTGCATGGCCTTCGCCGCCCTACGCCCATTGATTCTCAACTGTCTCTTGGGCAGGTCGAAAGATAGTGGGCTTTTGGCACACCGGCTACATGGAATTTCATGAGCCTACAGGTGAAGGTTCAAGTCCATTCGCGGAGCCCAAAGAGGTGACCTTTCCGTGTACGACCTGCGGGGTGGAGTTCTCAACGGCCCGGGATCTCCGCGTACACACTTTTGAGGGTCACCCCGTGCGACGTCCTGTTCTCGTTTTCAATGGGCGGGAATGCGGCAGGAGTCGGCTAATCATCACCAGCGAAACCATGCCGAAGGATTGGGTGATGCGCACAGCTGACGCTGTGAGCATCAATGGCAGGACAATTTCTATTGGAGACGCTGCAGAATTTCTGTCGTCTCAGCGGAGCGGTGTTGTGGACGTGACGCTTTCGAATCTGCATGTTGTCGAGACTTTCCAGTTCGAGTTCGCTCTGGCTGATATGGACGATCTTGACGGCGTTGACGCTGCCTTGGCGCGCCTGGTCGACGGGGGCGAGCTAAGCCGCAGGTCTATCGACGACTTCATCATGCGTTGTAAGCAACACCGCACTGCAGTCCGGTATCAATCCGGTCTCGCAAACTACCTTTATGCAGTTCTGGCACGCGAGGATGCTGCTGGGGCAGAGGGTTCCGAGCGATCGGGTGAGGGCAGTGGCTATGAGGGCAAATACGATCAGGCTGTCGGAATTTTGAGAAGTTTCGATCGCCCTCCAGCAGAGGCCATATGTGGCATAGTCGCCTTTCACTACAACCAGTTCGAACGCGCCATGACGAAGACCAAGAGCCAACGCGTTGCGGAAGTGTCTCTACGCCTTCAGGCGCTCCTTAAAGGGGAAAGCTGGTCGCCCGATGCGCTGTCGCAATCGCCACACCCGAGCCTAGATGTCGCGCTCAGCGACTCGATAATCGAACAAGTGCTCCGGTGGACCGCATTGCCACTTGACGGCACAGCAGGCGGCGACATGGCTGAGCTGGCTGCGAATATTAGCTCGCAACGACCATACGACGCGCTCAAGCTCCACCTGGTGTTGGCTGAGCACGCGCTGGCTGTAGGAGACTACCCTGCAGCGCTGCGACATGCCGAAAGCCTTCGACACAGCCGTCTCAGCGAGAAATGGTACAGAAACTTCCGACCTCGAGTTCAACGTCAAGGAGTTCTTAAAAAGTGACAACAGACGACGGACCCACTGGAGTTCATTCGGCTGAAGGCTCGGATCCGTCCCTGCCTAAAGAACCTGCGGACATCGGCCCGCAACCGCCCAACCTGGGCAACAGCAGCAAGCGGGAGCGGCCCAAAACGATTCTCGCATTGATGGAATATGCCTATAAGGAAGCGGGACGAAAGCTCAACTTGTCCCGTAAGGACATATTCGATCTGTCCCTACGCCCAGAGGATGAGCAAGCAGAAATCGATACTGTTCGGCAATTAGCTGGGAGAGATCCACTATTTGCCGTCCCGCCGAGTTTATTATCGTCACTGGCTGAGCTGGGATCAGAAACGCTTGTGCGTGGCCGGATTCTCGATCTGGTTGTCGTGGCTTTCGCAAGCCACAAACTCTTCGAGGGACAGATTGAGCGCTTGAAGGAACAGCGGCCCCAAGAAATGCTTACGGCTGTAGAAGTCAATCGTGCGGCCCAGCACATAACATTCAGCGCTTTGGGGCTGAAGGAGGAATCCGAATTCAGCGACGCAAGCCGGGCGCGGCTTCGCTACAACGCGGTATCCGCTCTCGAGCTCTTCCGCGTTCTCCGCGATCGGTGGACTTCGCGGCAGTTCATCGAGGATATGAGTGCCACTGTTTGGGACACTCCGGCGCTGCCAAGTGCATACAAGACGGCTGCTCTTCTGGCGACAGCAAGAAATACAGAAGCACTGAGCCAGGTCTCACGGCACTTCGAGCATGTTCTCCATAACTCGAAGAGGGAAACAGAGAAGGCCATTTCACAAGCACGGGAGCAGGAGCTTCGTGCCATAACGGCCGAGGGTTTGGGAAAAAGACTGGCAGCAGATCTAGAAAAGGCAAGAGCACATGCCGCGGAGTTGGCAGCTAAAGCCAATGAACTTGAGCTGCGGCTTTCGGTAGAGCAAAGCAACCGCGTGGTTGATAAGAGCCACCATGTCGATGACTATGAGGCTCTCAGAACTCAGGTGATTCGCCGGCTTTCTACCCAGGCTGAGCTTTTAGGGGACGGGCTTCACGCCCTTCGCCATGGAAGCACAGGTGTGGCGGAGGAGTTCGTGGACAGGGCACTCACTGCAATCGGTGGTGAGGTCACGCGCCTTAAGGAACTGGATGGGGGAGTGCAATGATTGCAGGTTTTGATTTCGGAACGACTAACAGTCTGGTTTCTGTGGTCGTTGGCGACCGTGTTATTGACGTTTTGGACGATGAGGGCCTGCCGCACCCATCTGTCGTTCGATACGAGGGCGAGGAAGTCGTCGTCGGACGCGAGGCCCGCCATGCGCTTGAAGAAGTCGGTCTCGGCGTGTACGGCAACACCGTGCGTTCGCCAAAGTTTCTCCTGGGCGAGGAGTCAGTGACTGTCGGAGGCGTCGACCGCAGCCCCATCGAGATTGTGGCAGATGTCATCCGCCACGTCCGTTCCGAATCACGGCGAAGCGGTCAGCGACAAGTGCTGGGCGAGCTGGACCGTGCAGTGGTCACGATTCCTGTGAACATGAACGGCCCGAGACGCGCGGCTCTTCGAGAAGCGTTCGCCCATGCGGGAATCTCTGTGGCTCAGTTTGTTCACGAACCACTTGCAGCCCTCTACGGCTACCTCCGCGGTGCAGCAGATACCGACAGTGAAATCCGGGGCCTGATGCGACGCAACGTACTGGTCGTTGACTGGGGTGGCGGTACCCTCGACCTCACACTTTGCAGGATTGAGCCGGGGCGGATCCTCCAGCTCCGCAACGGGGGAACTGACACAGTCGGGGGCGACAAATTCGATGAAGTGATACGTGACGAGGTCGTCGCGCGATTCTCTACGAAGCACGGGATCTCCACATCGGATCACCCCACGAAGGAAGCACGGCTCAGGCTGTTGCAGGATGCGGAACGGAACAAGATTGCACTCTCGGAGCGGCCGAGCGTCACTTTCTATCGTCCAGGGTATTTCCCAGAATCCGAGACCACACTTGAGTACCCGCTGACGCGGCAAGAGCTGGACGCAATTACACGACCTCTTGTGACATCTGGCATCAGGGATATTGAATCGCTCCTTGACAGCGTCGGCATGGCACCCGCTCAAGTCTCACTTTGCCTGGTTGCCGGCGGTATGGCGGCGATGCCAAGCATACGCAGCCGGCTGCACGAACTCTTCGGGCCTGAACGAGTACTCGTCCCTGAGAACAGTGCAACGCTTGTTTCGCAGGGAGCGGCACGCATCGCCCATGACTCACAGCGGCTGGTGCTGGCAAAGCCCATTGAGCTGGAAATGGCACGTGGTTCACGCCTTCCACTGTTGAGGGCCGGAACAGCGATGCCGAATGATGGCGAAGTGTGTCAAGACCGCTTCCACCTGTACTGCACCGACCCGACTGACGGCGCGGCAAAGTTCGCCATAGTGGCGCCAACTGAGCTTGCTGATCAACCCCAAGCCAGCGATCCGAGAACATCTCTCGGCATGGTAGCCATTGCTGTGGACAGGACAGCCCCACCTCTCGTCGAGCGGCTGGAACTCGACGTCAAGGTCGACGACAACCTCATTTTGTCTGTCAGCGCTATGTCCAAGCAGCGCGGCGACAGAGCAGACGCGTCCTACTTTGATCTGGAGTTTGGCATCGGACTCCCCGGCAGCAATGACCTGGGTCCAATTGATATTGCTGACACCGAGGCCTATGTACCCAATGACGGCCTTATCGCCCGTGCCAATGTAGCCGATCAGCAGGATACGAGGCTGGTTCCCGGAGACGTGCTTTATCAGCATCGGCCTCATGCGTTTTCTCGGCTCCCCGGCCCGGACCAGGCCACTGATGAGCAACTGATCGAGCACCTCTACTACAAGCCGTGTGCCGTCTGTAAGCGTAAGTGGGGCGATCCCGCTTGTAGGTGCGCCTCGGTAGCCTGAAATGGCTTCTCAGCAGGTCGTTGTACGTATCCAGGATGGTGCGTCCGTAGTTGCGGAACTTGTTCGTCGACCGGTCCGGTTAACTCCGGTCGGATATGCCGGCATAGTATACGACGGCGCGGTGTACCCGTTGTTTGCCCACGACGTGGTCGACATTTCCGGGGCATCGTGGGAAGTCGAGGATTGCAGCAGGTTCCTTTTCGCAGGAGCTTCTATCCCATACGCGCCGCAATTTGACGACGTCGGTGAGCAGCAGAACTTCCTGGGTTTCCACGGTGAGTGGGAGGTCGAGACCAATCGCTTTGGTCATTACCTTGTCTTTAACGCCCCTGAGCGACTTGCAACGGATGTGGTCGACGCACTCGAGGCCGGAGGTCTTTCGGTCCAGAGGTGGGATGTCAGCCATCGTCCCACACACGAGGGGAAGTTCTACGACTGGTTTGCCCGGCTTCGGTTTAAAGGCAGCCACGAAGAGGTCGTGGCTCAGATCTCCGCCGTCTTTTCGCCTGCCTCAGCCGAGCCAACAGCTGCGCCCGCTCCGACCCTTTCAGTCTCGCCGCTAGAGGATCTCGCAGCACAGGTCGAGCAATTGGTCGATCTGACGGCCGAACTCAGGGAGCGTCTCAGCACCTCTGAGTCGGAAGCTTCGCTCCTGAAAGGGCGGCTCATTGCCGCCTCGAGTCGGGAGTCAAAACTTTCCGACGATTTAGATCGGGCCCTGGATCATCAAAAGGCACTACAAAATCAGCTTGAAGAGTTGAGCCGTGATCCCCTGCAAGCTGTTGAAACGAAAATACTGCTGAAACGTCAGGCCGAGACCGAAGAACTTCTCGAACTGGCGTTCGCGGAAAACTCCGAACTTCGCAGCAGTCTGGCAGGTTTCCGCGATCAGGCGGAGCAAGGCGATGTACGGATCATGACACTCGAGGCAATTGTGGTCGACCAACAAGAACGCCTCCAAGAGTTCGGGGAACAGGAGCGAGTGCGGCGTAGAGGTAACGCGACGGCCCGAGCACCTCGTCGTGGTGTTCCTGGATTTCTGGATGTGGCCTTCTCGAGGCTGAGTTTTGTTCTCGACAGCGTTGAAGTATTGGCTAATCTCGATTCATCAGCGTCTATGATGCGATCGCTAGTGCAGATTGATATGGGTGAAGTTGTGGGCAAGGATTTGGAAGGCATGCGCGGCTGGCGCGAGGTTTCGAAGCTTGCCACGGGGGTTGCTGGTAGCGAGGACATGGGTCGCATTTATTACAAGCCGGACGGCGACCGCGTCCTCGTCAGCGTGCACGTGAAGCAAGACGACAAGGAACAGCGCCGTCACATCGAGAGGCTTCGCTCCATATGAGGACCGTATTAACTATCCGGCGGACTTGCAGTGGAAGTAGGCGTGGCCGGAGTGGTGCCGCGTGGCGCGCTGAGAGCGGCCGGATCGTGCGGGAGACTGATAATGGTGCGGCAGAGGAGCGCTAGGCTCCTCTGCCGCGAACAGAATTGCTGCGTTTGTGAACAGGCTCAGGGTTGAGCCTGTGGTTGAAGGGGGAGAGCATAATGACCGAGTTTGAAGACGTGACACTGGAGACCCAGCTCGATGACGAGGAGGCCAACTTAGACATCGAGAAGGCGGTCAGCGCCCGTCATTCGATCGCCCGGAAGTACGTCATGAGGATTCGGCGCCGGCGTCCGGACGCGACGCCAGCGGAAGTCATCAAGTTGTTGGAGCGTCACTACAGCACATCGATAACCGCTGCAGGGGCTGCTATCGCTGCTGGGTCTATCGCCGCTGAGGTGGGAATTTCCTTTATTCCGGGTGGCAGCGTCGCGGCCACCGGTCTGAAGACAGCAGGGAAACAGGCTGCGAAGAAGACCGTGCAGGTAACGGCGAAGGAGGCGGCTAAGGTGGCCGCCAAGAACATGGCCATGGGGGCAGCGAAGACCGGTGCTAATCGTGTGGCCGCGCTCCTGCCTGCAGGTGATCAACAGCTTCAGTTCGAACTCACGGCAATCTTTGGACTTGCCCTTGCCGACATTCATGGAATGGATCTTGACCAAGACCAGGCGCATGCTTTGGTTTACGGGCTCACCAACGATTCCGTAAGCCAGAAGCAGATCGCGACCATGGCCAAGGACGTTGCGGAAAATTCTCGCGATGGAGTTGTGGGCGTTGGCCACAAATTCGCGGCCGCCAGCGGTGACTGGTCGCACTGGGCGACGACACTCGCAGACACACTGCCTAGCGGAGCCGCGCAAAGCCTCGTCCGAACCATCCAGACGGGTCAGCTGGATACCGTGCGCGAGACCTTGAGCGGGAAACAAGAGTCTGCGATCGAATACGGAGTTGGC
Organism: Arthrobacter sp. Alg241-R88; assembly: GCF_900537115.1. Classification (GTDB taxonomy): domain Bacteria; phylum Actinomycetota; class Actinomycetes; order Actinomycetales; family Micrococcaceae; genus Arthrobacter. Next base: position 735,173 of record NZ_UNRG01000002.1, on the reverse strand, counting down.
GCGCTGACCGGCGGGGTTAGCCGCTTCGTATTTGGCCGCGACGTCGTCGTGGCCGCCCGGGCCGCGTTCCCCGAGGCCCCGGATGAGTTCCCGGCTCGCCTGGCTCTGCAGGGCAAGTCCTCAGAAGCTGACGAACGGGAAACCGAGCCCAACCGCGCACTTGCAGCTCTGGAAGATGCTGCGAAATCTACAGGAAGCTGGATCACCGGAACGGCCAGCACTGTTGGAGAAGGAGTTGCAACCGGTGCCTCGGCCGTGGGCACGGGCGTAGCAAGCGCCGCCGCTGCAGTGTCCCGCCCTTTCCGGCCTGTGGACGTCGACGGGGACGGCATCCCGGATGAGCCGCAGGCCCTCACCGCGGTAAAGGGCCTTGGCGGTGCCCTTGCTGGAGCCACGGGCGTGGCGAGTGGAAAAGTTGCCGGGTTGTTCAGGTCGCGGAAACGAGACGCAGCCGAGGAGCCGGAGAGGGCGCCTGAGGAATGAATCCAGACGCTTACAGTGCAGAATTGGCCGCGGCCATGGAGGCTGGTTTCATAAAGAACCCCAACACAGGCGAGCACTGTCACAGCCTTGCCGACGCCTACATGGCTTCTCTGGCCGACAGTGCCCTACCAGCGGACATTGAGGGACGCCAAGAGTACGACGGCTTAGTCGCGTGGTCCCTGGAGAGGAGAAACGTGTCGCCGGGAGAAGTCGTGAGGACGTTCAACTACATCCGAGTTAAGGCGGTTCGAGTGGCCATGAAAGTAGCCCAGGGGCGCGGCGAGGTCGGCCAGAACAACTTCAATTATTGAGCCGCCAGTGATCCTCAAACAGCAGACTTCGTGACAATCCCGCCAACCGGTAAGTTCCCTACATAACAGCTCGGCAAGCGACTTGCAGTGCACCGCAAGCCTACAGATGAACTGCATGTCAGCGCCCTTAGTAAACCACCCGCAAGTAACCAAACTACAAGACGCATCTATGCGCACAGTCGCCCCTGAGGACGTCGGCAATAAGTGTGCGATCAATGGGACGGTCCACCCACTCTTTTTTGGAACCATGTGGTGGAATACGTACGTGACTGCGACGACGCCCCTGCCCGATGACATCCTCGAGCGCATTTGCCGTGAGAACCTCGCTGTGTACCGGGAGTCACAGGGCCGGCTCTTGGAGGACGTCAGCCAAGAGGCGCAGGTCGCCCATGACTATCGCGGGCGTCTCGTGTATGAGCTCCTCCAGAATGCGGATGACGCGCTGGTGGGCGTTGCGAGGACCGAAGACAGGGTCTTGTTTCGGCTCACCGACAGCGAGCTGTGGGTTGCCAATACGGGGCGCCCCTTCACGGAGGCCGATATTCGCGGATTGTGCGGCTTGGGAGCCAGTTCCAAGGCGCAGTCCGGGGGCCCCAAGCGTGCCAGCATCGGTCACAAGGGGTTGGGCTTCAAATCGGTCCTTGAAATCACCGACAGCCCTGAGGCCTACTCCGAGACGGTGTGTTTCCGATTGGGGCGGGAGCAGGCGGAAGCGCAGGTGTCTTTGCTCTGGAAGGAGTTTGACCGCGGCAAGGTCCGCGGGGTGCCGGCGATGCGCTTCCCGTGGGCGATCGCTGAGGGGCACGAAACCTGGGACCAACTGCGTGCAACCGGCTATCACAGCGCCTTTCGCTTCCCGTTCCACGAACGGGTTAGCTGCGAACAAAAGGCGGCACTCGCGCATCAATTAGTGAATCTGCCGATGACCAGTGTGCTCTTCCTCAAGCACCTTGAAGAAGTGGTCATTGAGGTTGCGACCTCCAGCGAGGAGTCAGCCCGTCAGTGGCTCTTGGAGAGGCACCGAGTGACTTCCTCTGGCGTCGAGCGGTGTGTCGGCCTGACGGAGTCGGGCCTTTTCAGGGTCGACTTGGTCAACCGTGAAGGTAAGGGCGACAGTTATTGGATAGCTCACGACGGTAACGTGCGAATCGGCGGCCACCGCGATGGCTTGACTGGGCCGGCATGGGAGGGCGTGGACGTCACCGAAGTGTCGGTCGCGGTCCGGGATGCCGACGACCCGCGGGTCAGGCCGGAGGACCGCAGGTTTCACGTCTTCCTGCCTACCCAGGAGCCTTCATCCTGCTCGCTGCTGGTCAATGGGGCCTTCACGACTGACCTTTCACGGCAGCACATTCAAGTCGCGGACACCGAGTCGAACTACAACGGGTATCTCGTACGTTGCGCAGCCGAGACATTTGTGCGGATGCTCATGCCTCACCTCCTTGCCAAGGGTGGCCCCCGTTACGTCCTGCGAGTTCTGGATCGAGGCGAAAGCGATTCCGGGACGGCAGGCGGACTCCTCGGCGAAGCCATCGCCAGGGAAATGACGGGTGTCCGTTTCCTGCCCTCAGGACTGAATGTACTCGCCCTTAATGAGGCGGTTTTTCCATCGCACGATCTTGGGGCGGAGGGGTCCGCCTTCGCTGCCCTCCTCAAACCGGAATGCGTTATTGAAGCCAGACATTTCCCTGATCCGGAGTTCTGTGAAGGCACGCTTGCCAGGGTGTGTGCGGCCTATGGGTCAGTGGCGCTGAGCCCGATTGACTCACTACGCGCCCTTGCGCACAATCTCGACTCGGGGAAGACAGTGTTGAGGCCAAGCCTCGACGCTCGTTATCAGGTTGACCCAGTGCTTGATCTTTGTGCACTCCTCTGGGAACGGTCGGACGCGCCGGATCGCCAGGCCTTGGAGGAGAGCGCCCGGCTGGAACCGGTCTTCCCTGTCGGCGAGAACGATGATGGCACCGTTAGGAGGATAGCGCTGCGAGGTGAAAGTGCGTTTTACCCGCCGCGCTCTTCGGCAGAGGAACTTCCCCTTCGTAAGTTACAGTTCCTCGCACATGCGGTCTGCTGGGGCACGCTCGGCAGGACCGAACAGAGGTCGGTCCTGGAGCGCCAGATGAAGGCGTGGGATGCACTTTTTGACGTGAAAGAGTTCCGCTTCGAGGAGGTCATGCGCGCTGCGGTCCTCCCAGGACTCACCCGCACGGCAGGGGCCGATGCTGAGTTGCGGGAGTCCAACCGCACCATCGAAGCACTCGCCACGATATGTCGATTGGCCGGAAAAACCACCAAACCCGATCAGCCTCTTCCCATGGGGCGGCTTGGTTCGGATCGAGCGTTCTTCAATCTCAGCCGCCTTGATGTTCCGTGTCGTGCTGATGACAGCGGGGAGTTGACCTGGGCACCGGCCCATCAGGTTTACTTCGGAAGAGATTGGGTTGGCGATGACTCTGTGGAGCCCATCGTTGAAGCAATGGCCGATGCGGGCGAGGTCATGCAAGTCCGATTCCTTGCATCGCCCGACGTGTTCGCCGAGTTCTCTGCCAGCATCGGGGTCAACGAGGATGACGACGCGAGTCCAGGGACAATCGATCCCGACGAGGGAGAAGTCGACCTAGATGACGACACCGACGAAGCACTTGAGACCACCGTCGATGATCGCTGGCGCAACTTTTTCGCTTGGCTCGGAGTGAGCCGCGGTTTGAGACTGATCCACTTTCACGATGTTGACGACACCGGGACCGGGTGGACAAACACTAAGGGTCTCGGTCTCCCTGGTGGTTGGGCTTTCTCGGGCTTGGACAAGGTCTGGTCCGAATACCAAGCGGATCTCGTCGGGGCACTCGCGTCGCATCCACGATGGGAGCAGACGGATCACTATCTTTATCAGGTTCACAACCTTGATCGGCTCGATGAGATCGCGAGAGTCGCCCTGCGTCGGGACACCGACGTGGCCGAGAAGCTGCTCGACCACCTCGTTCGCAACTGGAACACCTACGCCCGCCACACCCAGGCCAAGTTGGCATTCGTCGGAGCCGGCAAGTGGCCGTCGTCCCGCACGGCTCCTCCGCGAGCAACGTCGGAAGAACTCGTTAATGCTGGCCCAGATCTATGGCTCTATCGACTTCGTCACCACGCGATTTGCCCCACTAGTCATGGTCCCCGGCGTCCAAACCAAAGTTGGCGCCGATCCGAGGAGCTTGTTCGTCGTCTGGGCCGCAGTGGGCGCGACGCCGACGACTACCTTCCCGTCCTCAAACAACCGACTGGGGTGCCACCGTCGACACTCCGCGCTTGCCTCGATGAACTGCAAGTCCGCGGTGAGCTTACTCCGGCCGCGTTCAATGTCGAGGATGCACACGATCTATGCCTACGCATTTCGCACCTCTACCCGTCGGGCATCACCGACCAGGCGCTGCGCTTGGAACTGCGGCCGATCTACCGACAGATGTTCGAACTCCTGGTTGGCAGCACTGTGAACGACGGGGCGCCACTGATTGACACCCCGCTTGCCGCTCGCACCGCGGCTGGGTACCAGTTCCTCGCCGCGCGAGATGTGGTGTACGCGTCGGTGTCTGGCAGCCGAGAACGGAGCGGAGTGCAAGACAAGGTACCGATGTTCGTTCTTGAGGCCGAGCCGGGAGCGCTTCGTCCGCTCCGCGAGCTCTTCGGGACCCCGCTCCTTGAGAGCGCGTTGGAGTGGTCGGCGAGGCCGGGTGAGACCCCTCTTGAACCGTCCGGCCTCGGCACTTTCCGCCAAGGACTCCGGGACCTCATCCCACCGCTACTCGCCCGCCTAAGTGCCGATCGAGCTGACCGGAGTAGGGCCGACCAACAGGCCTTGACTGAATTCGCTGAGAAGTTGGAACCCGTGGAGTCGCTGAATCTGAGTTGTTCATTCCGAGGGCAGGACCTTGGTGACATTCCGCAGCGGACGTACTACGTGCGGCGCTCCGAAAAATCAGGATTTCAAGGTTTCGCCGTGTGGACCGGCCCTGCGTGGCCGCCGATAGCGGAGGACGCTCATACCTTGGCTATGGCGCTTGCGGAGACCTTGGAGGTCAACACTGTCGAGACCTTCTTATCGTTCATCAACGCGAACCCCGCACAGCGACAGCAACTGCTCGATCTGGCCGGCGCCGCCGAGAAGCTGGAGCAGGTGCAGCAAGACCTTGCCGATCTCGGAGAGGACGCGTACCACGTCGATCGGCTGGCGAACCGCGTAGAAAGCAACAAGCTCGCCACGACAGACGGCGAGTCAACAGAAGCGGCCACCGGGCACGCAGACCGAACCCCTCCCGCAGCCACCCGTGCCGCTCCACGTATCCCGCTGCACCGCTACGAAGACCTCCTGATAGACGGAGAACTCATCCGCATCCAAGGATCAGGTCCCAAACACGAGACCCCAGGAAGCAATGGTCAACCCGGAGCCGCAGGTGACGACCACGGCGCCCAGGGGGGTGGTTCTGCAGGCGTGCCCAGGGCAGCCGCCGGCACCAACCTGAACGAACTTGACCGACTTGGCATGCGTATAACCTTCGCATTTGAGGAGCGACGATTCATCGGGCGGAAGACCGTCGTGCTCCCAGGAGAAACGCCCCCTGAGAATGCGGACGTGCTCATCGTCGACGTCAGCTCGCCAGAGATGATCGCAACCGCTATCGAACAGTCCACCGTAGTCGAGGAAGTGTTTGACCAGCTCGCTGAGCAAGGCATCAGCCAGCTCTACCCCGGCTTCGACGTGCTAACTATCCAAGGCGGTTCAATCGATCGAATGATTGAACTGAAGTCGTCCGGAGTCGACGCACAAGTACAAGCCATGAGTTGGAACGAGTGGAAAACGGCCGGCGGTGAACTAAGAAGTCACTTCTGGCTCTACCTCGTCGGCAATCTTCGCGCCGACCTCGAAAACGCCCCACCCTTCGTGAGAGCCGTTCAAGACCCATTCGGGACACTTGCCTCATCAAAGTCGGAAGACGTCATACGCAAGCGGACAGTTCAACTCCGAGTACGCGAGTTCGCCGCTGCAGATCAACTCACCCTAGAGCTGCGACACGAGGAAGACGCGCCAGCCCAGGACGACCCCTGAGCAGGATGGCCAAGTCCACCGTTGCCTCACCTTCGACCCCTTCAAAGAACCTCTTCGGCGCTGGACGTCACTGCGCGGCCTGCCGGCCGAGGATTCCGATTGAGCAGTCGTCCTTCGTCGCATTCCGGATGGTGACATTCACGAGCCGCCGCAGTCGCTTCTTGTAATCGGAGTTCTTGCTCTGGCGACCAGGTGCCGTGCCGACGGCGTCGATGAGTTTGGAGCATGCGCCCGCTAGCTCGCCAGTGCGCGGGTCGTACAAGCTGTCTCCTGAGCCATCACTCATGAGTATGAATCCGCTGACGCCGCCCAGCGATCCGCGGAAGAGTCGCATGGATTCGAGTGCACGTGCCGAGGTGACGAACGTCGTCTGATTCGCGAACTCGGCGTTATCGGGGCCTGAGATGACCCTCAGGTCGCCATGCTTCAGGTACCCGACGACCCCGTCGCCGACATGGGCGCCGAGGAACCTGTCGCCGGATACGGCCACGCAAAGGAACGTCGAAGCGAGATCGTCGGGCGATACATTATGCCGTTCCGCTACGGCTGCCACCTTGGCTGCAAGTCGGCCAAGGAGATCCACCTTCACCTGGATGCCGTCGTTGGATGCCGCGTACTCCGCGAACTGTTCGACGAGTACAACGCATCCTTCATCGACGACCGCTTGGGCGCCGAACTGAGAGTGAGTCGCAGAGCCTGCGCCGTCGGCCAGGCAGAGGACTTGGACGCCGCCGCGAGAGAGGTAATTCGTCCGGTCTTGGACCGGCGTGCCATCCCGCAGGTGGCCGTGCCCCCTGGCCTGGTAGTGGAATTCCTTGAACACCTACAGTTCCGCCCAGCCGGCGAGCCCTTCGAGGTCGAGCTTGACGGTGTCGCCGGGAGTCGACCGCGAGACTCGTGCGACCGACCGAGATAGCCACTCGAAGAATTCCTTGAACTTCAGGCCGTCGAGGCGCAGGGGAGGACGGTTGGGGCTGAACCGGGCGAGTGTCTTCATGTCGGCACCGCCGCCGATGCCGATCGGAAACACCGTGAGCTTCTTGGCCTCGACCAGGTCGACCACTCGCCTGACGGCGGAGTCGATGTTGTCCGTCGGCGCGCCGTCGGTCATGAGCACCAGCCACGGCTGGTAGTAGAGGACGCCACTGCCGGAGTAGGTCGCTTTCCTGTTCTCGAGCGTGTCCAGGGCGAGGTTAACACCGGCCCCCATCGCGGTGGTGCCGCTCGCGGTCAAGGCCGAGATCCGCCGCAGCCGCTCGATGCTCGCGAAGTCATGGACGAGGCCCGTAGACGAGTTGAACTCGACGATGTTGATCTCGGCTGAGTCATGAGCGTCGTCGTCTTCGTCGATCGCGTCGTAGAAGAGGTTGACGCCGCGGACGAGTTCCTGGATCGGCGGGCCGCTCATCGAGCTGCTGGTATCGAGGCAGAGCGAGACGGGTACGCGCGGGGTCGGGTTGTCGACGAGGTCGTCGGCCCCGATGTTGAGTCGCGCCATAGTGCTTTCCTTTCGTTGAAGCTGTTGTTGCTAGTTGCCTGTGAACCACTTGCGGAGGCGTGCCCAGAAGCCCACCTGGGTTTGTGCGCTTGGCTTGGTAGTGGAGGCAGTGGGGCCGGTCCGGGGCGTGCGTGGCAGTGTTGGAACGCAGCCGGCGGGGTAGCGCCCGCCGGAGCCAGCCCTGTGAGTTGTGGGGACCGATCGACCGTTCCGCTGGTGCCACTCGACGTTTCCGTATGTGATGAAGGGCTTCTGGCACCGGACGCAGAGACGAGAAGGGTCGAGGGTGTTGGCGCGAGCCTGCCGTTCGTCGTGCTTCTGCGCGCAGGAAGGGCACCGACCGTACTTCAGCTGGCTTTTCGGGAAGGGCCGGCTGCAATCGCGGCATGGCACAGTGATCGTTGGAGCGGCAGCGGCTCGGCCTGGCTGCTGATCACGGCACTTGTTGCATTGCCGTGGGAGAGAGTGCTCCTGGGTGTCGTCGATCCAGATGCCAGCGATTGCGTTCTGACGTCCGCAGGTGGGGCAGTCCCGGATGGGGGTGTCCTGCTTGAACGCCTTGTTGCGGATCGGGTACACATCGTTCGACATGGGGTCGAAGTTCATCCGCTTGTTGCCCAGATAGCTCTTGTACGCCTTGAAGGCTTCGAGCCACTCTGCGGCAGTTGGACGCTTCTTGTAGTGCTTGCCTTCGCGATGGAAGGTGTGCCAGAAGAGGTCCTTCACCGGCTTGTGGATGTGGCTCCACATGTACTTCCAGTCACCGTCCGGCTGGTCCTTGTTGTTGCGGTTCTCGTACTGGAAGGCGAAGTTGCCCTCCTTGATCAGTTGAACCATGTCGCCGTCAGTCCCCGTTCGGATGTACGGGAACTGTCCGGTCATGACGATCATGAACAGCATCGTCGCGACGGCGAAGAGCTCGTCTTCCATCGTCCGCAGAACGTCGGAATAGGTCTTCCCGAGCATCGCGGGTGAGGCGAACATCGGCGTCCCGACAGGGCAGGGGTAGCCCTCCAACTGCCAGGAATCTGCGTCGATGATGAAGACGTTCTTCTTCTCATCAACCATGAGGTTCTTGGGGTTGATGTCGCCGAGGATCACGTTCATGGAGTGCAGGTACTGAACCTTCTCCAGGAACGAGATGCAGATGTCAACGAGGTCGGCCTTCTTCCAGCTTGGAAACTCGCGCTCGAACTTTCGCTTGTTGAAGACCGTACGTTGAAACTCGCGCCCGCTGGCCTTCGGCATCACGTATCCAACGAACTCGCCGTTACCGTTGCGGACAACCGCGGAGGGGATGCAGAGGCCCTTCGCGCGGAGGTTTCGATCGACAAGCAGTTCGATCTTTTCTTTGCGGTGTCGCGTGAGGTGGTCCTTATCGAAGATCTTGACCACTGTGCTTAGATCGGCGTCGTATACGGTCCCCTCGCCGCCTTCGCCAAGCAGCGCGCCCAGCACGAGCGAGCCGCTCCGGTCCGCGGATGCCCACGTGACGTGGTCTCCCTGCTTAGGGAGTGCAGAGAAGGCCACTGGCGTGTCGCTGGGCTTGAGCCTTGCCTGCGCAGAGAACGAGTTGGTCGGTGTCGATGCAACGGCCGAGCGTCGCGGTTCCGGCGATGACGGCGACTTCACCGCCCTCGGACCCAGGTTGGTCGCGGGCTCCTTTAAACCGAACGCCTTGCCAAAGTCGTCCAGAAGCGGCTTTAGCACCGCGACCTCGGACTCGTCCTTGAAGCTGCCGCTTCCCTCCGCAATGCAGGTTGCGTGGCGCTTGTACTTGCGGAACCCGCGCTCGAAGAGCGATTCGTCGGACTCGACCTCGAGATCGCCATCCTTTGTGAGGACCCCGACGAGAAGGCGCTTGGCGAGCCGGTGCGCGAGGAGGCGAATCCGCAGCTTGATGGTGATGTCATGGGTGAGCAGGCACATCTCATAAGTGCCGGCAAATCGCTCGAAGAGCTTCAGAAAGAGGTCGTCAGCGTAGGGGTTGGTGTCATCACCGAGGTCCTTACGCACGAGCCCGGCTTTGCTCGCGCTTTCAAGGAAGGTCAGCGTAGCACCGGCCTTCTTGATCGCCTCGGCGCGCTCCATAGTCTCCCCGGAGGGGTGGATCCGGCTCTGCTTCGTGAGTTCGCCAACGACCTTCGTCGGTACGACGACAGGGTTTCCATTCGCGATGATCGCACTCTGCCCGCGCTCGAAGAGACGCTTTAGCCCACCAGCGCGGCGCGCGTCTGTGTCCATGAAGACGTTGGTGTCGATGAACAGCCGTCGGTTCGGCTGGAGGAACTCGACGGGGTCGATGAGCTGGTACTCGAGCGCATTGAGCACTATACGTTCTCCATGTTTCTGAATGTCCGGAGCTTTGGGATCAGACTTGTGTGACTGTAGGAGCCCTGACGGTCGACCGTGTCGAGCGCCCCTTCCAGGGGTGCGTTGATGAGGGGTGCCGGTGGTTGTGCCATCCTCGGCCGGGTACTTCGACAAAGCGAGTGTCTCCTGAAGCAGTGCGACAGAGAGGATCGGCTCCATCCCGTACCGAGAGTCGACGACGAGCGCCTCGATCTCGTCACCCACGGACACGGCCTGGCGCGGCTTCCCCTCGATCTCGGGGGCAGCTCGTCCAATGGGATGCGCCCATGCATCCCGAAACCGAGGCCGAGATCGATGCCGATTTCCTCGTGGTGGACGTACGCCACAACCCCGGTCACAACATGCCCTTCGTCGGGAACGCAGCTTCCGCGCGATTCCCCGACCCGGTCATCGGCTTGATCTGCGTCGACCCAGTCGTCGGTTTCATCTTCGCAGGACCAGTCATCCGTGCCATAACGTGCGCTCATTGCGCATCGCCGAACGAGATGTTGCTGCGGAACTCCTCAAGTGCCGCAGCGGCCTCTTCGTGCTCCAGTTGGCGCTCTCGCTGATACTTCGCGATCGCACGCATCGGAATACGCCGATGGCTTCCGACGCGGACATGCTCCACCGTGCCCGCATCGACAAGCTTCATCAGTGTGGGTCGAGACATGCTGAGCATGGTCGCGGCCTCGGTGCTGGTGAAGAGGTCCTTGGCGGGGAGCACAACGGCTCCGGTCGAGTGCTCGGCCTCGAGCAGTTCCAGCACTTTCTCAGCGCTCCGACGCGTCAGGTTGAGCGTCACCTTCACCTCATCCGGCGACGCGTCCAGCGCGTCACGCAGAGCTTGGATGTCAGCGGGAAGGATCTCCGACATATTGACCTCCAACTGAAACAAACGAAGCTAACTGAAATAACTGTAATCAAGTGCTGTAAGTGAAGTCAACCGGCGGAAGCGTGATTGACCCGCAAGGCAACACCTTGGCGCGAGCGAGCAGCGTGTCACACGGGCAGTCAGCCCGATTGGGGGTCGACCGCAGTTCCGACCCATAATCTCCATACCCCGCCCTCCGCTCACCTCGTTGGCGCTCTTGATGTTATGACCGCCTTTGAGTCCAAAGGCCGCGCCGCTGATGGCCCCGATGCCGATCAGGGCAAGCAAGACGAGAGGCAGGACCGTCGAACTTCTCCGAGGGGGGTAAAGGTGTTCACAACCTCGAATCGTAGTGTCATCTGGCAGGGCCTGCAGGGAAGCGGCTCATCAAAGTTGTGTGTCGTCGTGGTTGGTACTTCGGCGGTGTTGGGCGAGGCTTTTCGATGAGGGAAGGTCCTACGTTCGCCATCCGGAAGAAGTGAAAGTGGTAGAAGGTATCCGCCGGAAACTTGAGGGCGGATCCGGCCCCGGGATGGGGGATTGGGTGGCTGTACTTCAGGAAACCACTGCAAAGCACTTTGCGGCAGCATCGACCCAAGCCGGCCTCGCTGACATCATCCGCATGTTCCGTACGGCTGATGTAGAGGTGGCCCGTGTACGGCTCAGCACCCGTAGAAATGATGAATCGCACAACCGGCGGGTAGAGGCCGCAGATCTTGCCGAAGCGACCAAGTTGGCAATGAACTGACCCCTTCGGACACTGACTCAGGCAGCGGGATTTCTGGCAGATATGCCGTTGAGACACGTGACTGCAACATCATGGGACACGTTCGCCCGGGAGGCCACGGGTGTCCTACCGGGAAATGGATTGGTGACCATTGGGTTGTAAAATCCCAAACGGATCAGGTGCAGTCCAAATGACATCGAAAGCGACAGCCTTACATACTCGACCCCGACGGTAAGTGGCACTTGATGCGGCCCTTCGTCGTAGTACGGCATTGTCCCCAGTGCCGAACCATCTCAACTTTCCACATGGACGCAGTGACCAACGGGACAGTTCGCCTCAAGAGCATTGAGAACGGGCACACAGTCATGGATGAACAGGAACTGCCTGCTCTAAAGAAGGTTGGCTTGCTCTGAGATCCGGTAAGCAAGCAACCAAGGCAGGGGTTCGGGACACCATCCCGCATTGTGGCTTTGTTGCCCGGGCTGCCGCTGCCTGAGGCACATGCGCTCCAATAGGGACTATTCGGGAAGAATCTCGGTGTAAAAAGGACCAACTAGTTTGACTACGGGAAGACTCGACCGAGCCCATGGCCCCGCCTAAACGCATGGGAGGGGAATGGTCCTCGGGACCAAGTGGCCTGGCAATCTACACGTACTACTAATAACTTGAAAAGTTGTTAAATATCCTAAGAATGCCCCTCTCGAACTTCGAGTGGGGCATTCTTAGGACTGCTGGGATCCATAGTCTATGCCGCTGGCAAGCAACTTCAATTCGAGATCACGGCAATTTTCGGGCTGGCCCTCGCCGACGTGCTGGGATGGACCTCGACCAAAACCAGGCTCATGCTCTGGTATACGGGCTTACCAATGATCGCGTTAGCCAGGAGCAAATTGCGACCATGGCCAAGGACGTCGCGGAAACGTCTCCTGATGGAGTGGTGGGCGTTGGTCACAAATTGGAGAAGGAGTTGTGACCGGTGCCTCCGCTGTGGGATCAGGGGTAGCAAGCGCCGCCGCTGTCGTGTCCCGCCCGTTCCGTGCCGTGGACGTTGACGGCGACGGGATCCCAGACGAACCGCAGGCGCTTGCTGCAGTCAAGGGGCTCGGCGGTGCTCTGGCCGGTGCCACCGGCGCGGCGAGTGGAAAAGTTGCTGGCTTGTTCAAGTCACGGAAGCGAGACACGGCTGATGCGCCGGAGAGGGCATCTGAGGAATGAACCCAGAGGTATACAGTTGGCTGCGGCCATGGAGGCTGGCTTAATAGAAACCCCAACACAGGCGAGCACTGCCACAGCCTACTGACGCCTGCATTGCTTTTATGGTCGCAAGTTCCCTTCCAGAGGACATGGAGGAGCGCCAGGAGTACGACCACTTGGTGGCCTGGTCTCTAGAGAGGAGCAACGCATCGCCGGGAGAAGTCGTGATGACGCCTGAGCCCCGGGGAGCGGCCCTCGCCTTAGGTTGGACAGTGTCGGACCCGGATTCCGTACCCGCGTTTCGCAGCGGAATTCTTGCTCGCCCGGAGTGGTTCCAGCAGTATGGCCCTTCCCCTTCCCCGGATTTCTATTCTCGACCGTGCCAACGCCCGGGACGGGTTTCCTGATACGGACGCCCTGGACCGGGTGCTGGAACGGGCTCAGCGCGCCGAGAAATGGGGTTACCACCGCTTTTGGGTCGCAGAGCACCACGCGGTGCCAGGCATTGCCGGTTCCGTTCCGGCCGTGCTGATGGCCGCCCTTGCTGCCCGGACGCACTCCATCCGGGTCGGTTCAGGGGGCATCATGCTTCCCAACCACCAACCACTCGTGGTGGCCGAACAGGCGGCCACGCTGGAGGCTCTGCATCCCGGGCGGATCGACTTGGGCGTTGGTCGGTCTGTCGGTTTCACCCCGGCGGTCCGGAATGCGCTGCGTGCCGGGAAACAGGACGCGGAGCGGTTTGAAGACCAGTTGGCCCAGCTGCTTGCTTACCTGTCCGGTGCCGCGTCCATCACTGCCCGGCCGCGGAACGATTCGGCGACACCGGTATTCGTGCTGGCCACCGGTTCGGGAATCGATATTGCAGCCCGTGCCGGCCTGGCTGTGGTGCTGGGCGGGCCAGCCGTGTTCCGGACGGATCAGAACGGCACACTCCCGGCGCTGGAAAGGTATCGCTCGCAGTTCCGTCCATCACGCTGGTTCGAGGAGCCCTTTATCCTGGTTTCCGCCAACGTAGCAGTGGCCGCCACCTGCCAGGCGGCCAGGGAACTGCTTCTGCCCGAAGCCGTCGCGCTCGCCCGCTCCAGGACCACCGGCGAATTCGCTGCCTTGGCACCCGTTGGTCCAACGGAGTGGGCCGCGTTGACTCTTCGGGAAAAGGAAGCAGTCGAAGCGAGCTTGTGCACGTCGCTCTACGGCACGGCCTCCGAGGTGCGGTCCCAGGTTCAGCACCTGCTCGCGAACTCTGGAGCTGACGAGTTGCTCGTCACAGGCGGAGCCTTCGACGTCGCGGCACAGGAGGAATCCGATCGGACCCTGGCCGGGCTCTTCCCCCAAGGGGTAGTAGTTTAGGAACCCCCCCCTTCCTCTGGACTGGTCGAAACTACGCCGGTGATCCACTCCGCAAAGACCGCGTGGAGGTCGATGGGCGCCTCGGCTCGACGTGTGCGGTCGCCAAGGCGGTCTCCCGGGAACGGGCACAGATCAACTTCCAACTTGACTGGCTGCCTGACGCAGTTCGCAGACGAGCGCCCCCGCGGGACTCCGCCCATCCGTTGCTGAAAGTCCTTCCAAGTAGATCAACGCCTCACAGGTTTTCAGGCTAAGAAGCGCAAAAAACTGAGGCGGTCGACTTACGTTGACCGCCTCATTTGCGTTCCGGTTTATAAGGGCCGTGGACCTTTCTCTGCACTGGGCGGTAGGTGCATTTGCCCTCCAGCCGCAGTGGATCCGGTCAGGCCAGCCAGCGCCACCAGCGTGGCTGCTCCGGTTCCGGCGTCGGTTCCGGTTCCGGCTCCGGCTGCTCGCCCAAGGCCAGCGCGGCCTGGACGATGTCGTCCGCGGTGAGCATCATGACGGCCTCACGATCGAGCGCGTCGAGACTTTGTTCCTCGTTGAGCGACAGCCGCAGCGCCTGGCGGTTGAGCGCCTGCTCGAACAGCGTGCGGGCGAACCGTGCGTTGCCGGAGTCCTCGCCGGCGTGGAGCCCGGTGAAAATGCGGTGCAGCATCTGGTCGGCACCCGGCTCCAGCGTGTACTCGTGCTGGGCCAGCATCTGGTGGAAGATCGCCTGGAGTGCGTCGACGGAGTAGTCGGGGAACGTGATCTCGCGGGCGAACCGGGAGCGCAGTCCGGGGTTCGAGAGCAAGAAGGACTCCATCAGCCGCGGGTACCCGGCCACGATCACAACCAGGCGGTGGCGGTGGTCCTCCATCCGCTTGAGCAGGACTTCGATCGCCTCGGGACCGAAGTCCATCCTGCCGTCCTCCGGGGCCAGCGCGTAGGCCTCGTCGATGAACAGGACGCCATCCAGCGCACGCCGGATCACCCGGTCCGTCTTGATGGCGGTCGCGCCGACGTACTGCCCCACCAGTCCCGAACGGTCGACCTCGACCAGGTGGCCCTTCTGCAGCAGTCCGACCGCGCGGTACATCTCGGCCAGGAGCCGCGCCACGGTGGTCTTACCCGTGCCCGGGTTTCCGAGGAACACCAGATGCTGTGATGTGGCCACCTCCGGCAGGCCGTGCGCCTTGCGGCGGGCCTGGACCTGGAGCAGTGCCACGAGGCCACGCACCTGTTCCTTCACGGTCTCCAGTCCGACCAGCGCGTCAAGCTCGGCCCGCACCTCGGACAGCGGCCGGGCCGGCCCGGGCCTCACACCGATGAGATCGCCGACCAGGTCGTCGACGCGCTCCGAACCGGGCAGCTTAAGCTGATCGGCCAGATGGCCGATAGTTTCGCGCAGGTCGTCGAGCGGATTGCGGCCGGGAGCCATACATCCACTGTAGTACTCGATTCCCGCCCTGATGCAGATGGAGCCTCAGAACAGCGGCCAGGGCACCGCCGACATTTCACCGCTCGGAGCAGGGAACCGACCCACGTGGCGCAACCGGGCGCAGCGCACGGCGGCCGACGCAATTTCTTGGGCGGAGAGCAGGTCCGTCAGGCTTCGGCCCAGCTCACCGTCCAGCCCTTCGCTGACACGGTCGATGCCCTCAAGTTCCTCAACGGTCAGAGCGTCTCCCAGCCACCCCCACAGCACCGTGCGCAGCTTGGGGTCACGGTGAAAGGTGAGTCCATGGTCCACGCCGTGGCGGTGCCCGTCCGTCATGGCAAGGATGTGTGCGCCTTTGCGGTCGGCGTTGTTCACGACGACGTCGAACACCGCCATGCGTCTCAGTGCCGGCGTGTCCTCGTGGACGAGGGCGACCATCCGTCCTTCCTCATCCTGACCCTCAAGGACGTGTTTCCAACCACTTTCCGGGACGTCGTCCGTTGCCACAAGGTCCACCGCGTTCTGGCCGGGGTCTGTCTCCTGCCAGAGCTGCACCATTCCGATGCCGAACGGACCATCGCGCAACCAGGTTCGTGGCACCACGTTCCAGCCAAGGACCTCAGAGACCAGGTAGGCGGCAACCTCCCGGTGGGCAAGGAAGCCGTCGGGAAAGTCCCACAGCGGCTTCTCCCCGGCTATTGGTTTATAGACGACCGTCGTGTCACCGATGCTGCCCAGGAATGTAGCGTTCGACGCCGTCGTGATGCGGCCAGTGAGCGTCAGCTCGGCAGTCAGCAGGTCGGGCGCCGGCATCAGACCTCGGGAAGAGTGCAGACGTGTCCGTCTGGGTCCACCGGGTAACCGCAGAGTGGGCATGCGGGACGCCCGGCGCCGACAACCTCACGGGTGCGCTTGGCGAAGGCGCGCGCGGTACCGACCGGCATCCGCACCAACAGCATTTCGGGCACTTCAGCGCCGTCCTCCTCAAATGACCCGTCGTCTTCGGCATCAACGTCCGCGAGCGGGTATGCCTCGATGACCACCTGCGCCGTCGTCGGGTCCCAACCCAGGCTCAGGGCGCCGGTTCGAAACTGCTCCTGAACTGTCTCGAGCTGGTCATTGTCGACGAGTTCAATGGGGGTACCTGTGGGAACGCTGAAAGGGTTGCCCTCGAGGGTCATGAGCTGATCGAGGATTTCGTCAATTTTCTCGGCGAGTTGGGCCGACTGCTGCTTCTCCAGGGCGATGCTTACAATTTGCTGACCTGTGCGTACCTGCAGGTAGAACGTGCGCGATCCCGGAACGCCGATGGTTCCAACGACGACCCGATCGGGCCAGGCAAATTCATGAACACGTGTAGGCATAAGAGCATTTTAGGCACGGGCGCTTCGTGCCGCCTGATTGGTTGCAAGGGTGGCGAGGTCGCGAATTACTCGTTGGACCTCATGTTCCCGTCTTCTGGCAATGGAAGTCTGTTGTACTGCACGCGGCTTTACCAAGGGTTTCGTGGGCGGAGCAGGAACAGGAGCGTCCTCGATACGTGCATCCGTTGCTGTGGGCGGAATGCTGCTCATGTTCTTACGTCCCCCCGACGTGGATGTTTGCTGCCCTGTGGGGGACACTCTATGGAGCCCGGAGAACAAGACGGAAGGGTGTTTATCCACCTTTGGGATTTTTTGCGTCGATCTTGAGGTAGGCGGTCAGGCCCTCTGCCAACTTACCGGGAGCGCCTTCAGCCCATAGATGATGGTGCTTTGCATTCGTTCCAGGTGGGCTCCCTGATCCAGAGAAAGCCCGGGCAAACGGGACAGTAGGGCACCCAGCGCGATCCTTGCTTCGAGCCGGGCCAGCGGGGCGCCAAGGCAAAAGTGGATGCCGTGGCCGAACGCCAGATGCCGGTTCTGGCCGCGGTCCACGTCGAACTCCCCAGGCCGCTGGAACTGTCGCTCGTCGCGGTTCGCGGAGCCGATCCAAGCCACGATCGGTGCGCCGGCCGGAATCAGTTCGTCTCCCAAGACAGTCTCCGTGACCGTCACCCTGTACATGGACTGGACCGGCGATCGAAAGCGCAGCACTTCCTCGATGGCCTGGGGAAGCAGGGCGGGTTCCCTCAGCAGGCGGTCCATGGTGCCGGGGTACTCAGCCAGGCACAAAACCGCGTTGCCGATCAGATTGGTGGTGGTCTCATTGCCGGCGACGAGCAGTAGAGCGCAAAAACCGAGCAGCTCGGGCACCGTAAGTTTTTGGCCGTCAATCTCCGCTGCCAGCAGGGTGCTGATCAGGTCTTGGCCTGGCTGGCGCCTGCGTTGGTCGATCAGGGCCAGGAAGTACTCCGTCATCTCCATGTTTGTGCCGGAGTGGTTCTCACTGGTCGAATCGGTCCGCGTCTGGCTGACAATCACGTCGGACCACTGTTTGAAGCGCTCACGGTCCTCCGCGGGGATACCCATGAGTTCGGCGATCACTATGACCGGCAGCGGGTACGCCAATTCCTTGATCAGGTCTGCGCTGCCGCGGTCCGCGATTCCCTCCAAAAGTTCGTCAGTGAGCGCGCCGATACGGGGAGCCAGCGCGTCCACGGCTTTGGGCGTGAATGCCTGGGTCACCAGGGATCGTAGCTGCCGGTGCCTTGGGGGATCGGTGGCAATCAGGCTCGCGGCGAACAGTTGGCCGGTCCCCGATGCATCGTCCCCGGCCACGCGCGACGAAAATGTTGCATATTCGGACAGTGCCCGCTGGACGTCGTCGTATCGGAAGACGTGCCAACTTCCGGATTGTTCGTCGTAATGGACAGGGGCGGTTTCCCGCATTCGTTCGTAGTGGGGAAAGGGGTTGAGCTGATCTTCAGCGGACTGGATGAAGTCCACGGCTGGCCTCTCTGCTCGCCGGGAGCCCTATCGGCCGAACGGACACCGGGCCCGGGTCGAGTGAGCGTCGAGCCTTGATCTTAGCCAATGCCGGCTCCTGGGTCAGTAGCAGGCGGTAAAGCGGTTGGTTCTGGATCCGCAGTTACCGGTGAATGCGCTCTTGCCAGTCTGCCGGTACCTTGTCTGCGGGTGCAGGTGCGGGCTGCTCCGGCGGTCTGGACTGCGGATCCGGAAGCCGCGGGCCGCGGAAGAATTTCTTCGTGGTGTGTTCGTAGAACCAGTCCTCCCCAGGTTCAAAGGACCTCATGACGGGGTGACCGACGGTGCGGGCGTGGGCAGTGGCATGCTGCGAGGGTGATGAATCGCAGCAACCGATGTGGCCGCATTGGGCGCAGCGGCGAAGGTGTAGCCACCACCCCGGGCCGTCACCGCTGAGGCATTCCAGACACCCTGTTCCACTGGGTGCGGCGACGAGGCTGATTCCCGGAATAGGACGATTCTCCATGGCGTCCTCCATTTCCATCGCTCCGGTTCTGCTCTGGGGATCCCGGTTGCCCGCCGTCGGGAGCTATTCTGGCTGAATCTCCGCGCCCGAGGAATGACAGAATCGGAGGGACAACCGGCGGCGATGGGACTTCGCTCCCGGTGGCTAAGGAGCTTCCCGGAGGCAGCGGCACCCCTTGTCCCCATCGTCCCGGCGCGAGTATCGTGAGCGCCACCCAACCATTGAACCGGAGAGACGGCGGCAGCCATGGATCACTCGGTTCCGATCATGCTGATAGCTACCAGAGACTCAGCCTCTCGGCGCATCCTTGAAGACGAGTTACGTCGTCGCTACGGCGCCGACTACGAGGTGGTGGCCTGTGCCGACCACGCCCACGGGCGGGCGGTGCTTGAGGGGCTTCGGCGCTGGAACCGCCCGGTCGCCCTCATACTCGGATGCTACGGACCGGCTGACCGCGGTGGGCTCGATTTCCTCCGGCGTGCCTATGGCTTTCACCCGGCCGCCAAGCGTGGTGTTGTAGTGACATGGGGTGATTTCGCCAGCGCCCCCACTGTATTCCGGGCGATCGGACAGGGCTACGCCGAATTGGTGATCATCCGTCCCGAACGATCGCGCGACGAGGAATTCCATGGGGCGATTACCGACGCCCTCGACGACTGGCACCTGGCCCAGGGGCTTGGGTTCGAGGCGGTCCGGCTGATCGGGGAGGTAGGCGATGAAAGAACGCATACGCTGCGCGACTCCCTGAGCCGGAACCACATCCCGGTGGGTTTCTACCCTGCGGGGTCCGAACTGGCGGAACGGACGTTGGAGAGCGTGAACCTGCGCGACCCCGTGCTGCCGGTCCTGGTGCTGGAGTTCACGGCTCCACCAATTGTCCTCGAGAACCCCAGTGACCTGGAGATTGCCGAAGCAATGGGGGTGACGCGACCACCACCGGCGGACAAGATCTTCGATGTGGTGGTGGTGGGAGCCGGCCCCTCCGGTCTCGCGACCGCCGTATATGCCTCCTCCGAGGGCCTGTCCACCATGGTGGTGGAGGGAGAGGCTGTGGGAGGCCAGGCCGGAACCAGCTCGTTGATCCGCAACTACCCCGGCTTCTCCCGCGGTGTGAGCGGTGCCCATCTGGCCTACCGCTCATTTCACCAGGCCTGGACTTTGGGCACGGACTTCCTGTTCCTGCGGAAGGTGGAGGGGCTCGGTGTGGATGGAGCAGTGTACGCTGTGTCGATTTCCGATGGCACTGTCGTACGGTGCCGTGCAGTTGTAGTGGCCACCGGCGTGGACTACCGTCGCCTCGGCATTCCTCAACTGGAGGATCTGGTGGGCAGAGGCGTCTTCTACGGGGCTACAGTCTCCGAAGCGCCGTCGATGGCCGGAAAGCACGTCTGTGTGGTGGGTGGCGGCAACTCGGCCGGACAGGCGGTTCTGCACCTTGCGAAGTACGCGAAGAAGGTGACCCTGCTGGTGCGTGGACCCACACTTTCAGTCAGTATGTCGGAGTACCTCATCTCCCAACTTGAGGCTACCCGGAACATTGCGGTCCGCTACAGCACCATGATCGTGGGGGCCCGTGACCAGGACGGATTCCTTGCCGCCGTCAGGGTGTCCGCATCGGGTGCCGCCGATGCGACCCCGGGCGAGGAGATCGAAGCGGGCGGCTTGTTCGTGCTGATCGGTTCGGTGCCCCGGACGTCCTGGCTGCCCGACACCGTAGAGCGTGACCCAGCAGGCTTTTTGCTCACGGGCACCAGCCGGGATGCCAGTGACGCCGGGTCCGTCAGGACGGACAGGCCGGCATTGGCGCTGGAAACCAGCATGCCCGGCGTTTTCGCGATCGGCGACGTGCGGGCCGGTTCCATCAAAAGAGTGGCTACCGCAGTGGGGGACGGCGCCACGGTGGTCTCGATGCTTCACAGCTACCTGGCCGACAACCCCCTGCCTGTCCCGCCGCCTGACCCTGGAGAGGCAGCCGCACCAGAGGAGCAGCCCGGTGACGTCCGCTTCACCTGAGGCCACCCCCTTGATTCCACCGATGCGGTGGCTGCTCTACCTCGCTGCATTCCTGGTGTTCCTTGCCGGGCTGGTGCTGTTCGTGTTTCCGCTCCGGACTGCGGAATGGTTCGCGTGGACAGTCAATCCGCCCATGACCGCCGTCTTCCTCGGCGCAGCCTACTGGTCCGCCGCGGGCCTGGAGGTGGCGGGCGCCCGCTCAGCTAGTTGGGAATCAGCGAGGCTGGCTGTCTGGCCCGTGTTCGTCTTCACGGCATTGACCCTCGGAGTCACCCTGCTTCATCTGGACCGTTTCCATCTGTCGCCAGACACTTCCACCCTTGCCCTAGTAGCCACCTGGGCATGGCTGGCAATCTATGCGATCGTGCCCGTGGCAATGCTTGTCATCAGCTGGATACAGATCCGCTCCCGGCGTCCTGCCCCAAGGTCCGTAGTCGCGGGATGGCCGGTGCTGCCCCGTGCGTTGCGGCTGCTTCTGGTGGGAATCGCCGGGATACTGCTGTTGTACGGCGTGGCGCTCCTGGCAGTACCCATTCCCGCCGCGGCATGGTGGCCGTGGCCACTGTCCGAGCTCACAGCCAGGGCGGTCGGAGCATGGCTGGTCGGTCTTGGGTGGGCGGCCGCGCAGGGCCAGATGAGCGGTGACCTTCGCACCGTCCGCCCCGTGGCCCTGACCTCCGTTGCCTTCGTCATTCTGCAGGGGCTTGCCCTGCTACGGCATGGCGACGCCCTGGCTTGGCCGAGCCAACCGGCGATCGGCTTCGTATCCGTACTCCTTGCCATTGGAGTGGCCGGCGGATGGGCGCTCGCGCTTTCCTTTCACCGGTAGCGCGGGCCGGAATTACGTGAGCGGCCTTCCAGTCCCCACTATGCTCTAAGCATGGCGGTTCGAGATTCTCCGGGAAATACGACCAAGGCCGTCCATCGGGACCTTGGTCAACGCCGTGGCTGGATTTTGACGATCGCTGTGGGATTCGCCGTCCAGATCCTTAGTGTCGTTATCGGCTTGAAGACAGTGGGGCCGCTGTGTGGCAGCCCGCTGCTTCCGCAAAGCCGTGCAGCTGAAATGGCTGACCTGCAGCTGCGGACTACCGAACTGGCGGCAGAGTGCTATCGGAACATCGATTCCGCTTCGGTTCCTGTTTGGTTCCTCATGGCGTTGGGAATCGGCCTTGTCCTGACGGGAGTGGCCGTCAGGATCGTCGCTATCCGCAGGTCTATTGATCCCACCCGGAGCTGACAGAAGCCATCACCTGGGGATTTTCCCGGGCCGCCGCCGCCGGCGTCGACTCGTGCTCTGTCCTGTTAGAGGCCGGACACGGCGCCATGCTCTGTGCGGACGGCTACTGCCGGCCACGACAGGAGGGGGAGCCGATGCCACCAGTGAGGACCCGTTCCGACGGCGGCGCAACCTCAGGATGGCAAATACCGTCAAACCAATCCAGGCGAAAGCGGCACCGATAATGAGGATCACCGCCGGAATCGAATCCATGGCCAATTTTAGGGACAGGGCCGGGTGAATGGCCGTCAGGATTCCCAAGGGTTACTAACACGTGACTGCAGCGGTACTGCCGTTACCCGTTCATGACCTCAATACAACTGACGGATCGCGCCCTGTAGTAGTAAGCAATCATTTTCCTTGACGGAACGGAATCGCCCCTGTAACAGTTAGGCGTGGGCGGATCGATGGAGAACCACGAACGGACTGGTGCGGCGTCGATCCCCGATGGGCGCCCTCGTGGTTCGGCGGCCCCGCCGCCGCTCCTGGAAGTCCGTGGACTGACCAAAAGTTTCTTCGGCATACCCGTGCTGGAAGACGCCCACCTTACGCTTTACCGGAGCCAGGTCCACGGGCTCGTGGGCGAAAACGGGGCCGGGAAGTCCACCCTGATGAAAGTGCTCGCGGGGGTTTACCAGCCGGACTCGGGAAGAGTGCTTTTGGACGGCGAGGAAGTCAGCTTCAGCCACCCCACGAAGGCCCACGAAGCCGGGCTGTCATCGGTATTCCAGGAGTTCAATCTGCTTCCCGACCGGACGGTGGCCGAGAACATCTACCTTGGCCGGGAGCCCCGCCGCGGAGTCTTGGTGAACAAGGCGCTGATGAACGCGAAGACGGCGGAGCTGCTTGAGTCGCTCGGGATCACCGCCATCCGGCCCACCGCGCAGGTGCGGACCCTGACGGTAGCTGAGCAGCAGGTAGTGGAGATTGCGAAGGCGGTCAGCTATGACGCGCGGATCGTTTCCATGGACGAACCCACCGCCGCACTGGCCGGCGCCGAAGTTGAGCTCCTCTACCAGATCGTGTCCCGCCTCCGGGAACGAGGAACGGCCATCCTCTATGTCTCCCACCGGCTTCGGGAGCTCTTTGACCTGTGCGACGTCATCACCGTCCTGAAGGACGGCCGCGTGGTCAGCACCGGCCCCGCCTCGGAACTCGACGATACACGGCTCGTCCGGTTGATGGTGGGCCGGCCCATTTCTGCATTCTTCCCGGACAAACTGCCAAGGACGGACAGCGGTGCCGACGTACCCGCAATTCCCATCCTGCAACTGGAAGGGGCAGGAAACGGCCAGCTGGACGGGATCAGCTTCAACGTTCAGCCGGGTGAGATTGTGGGACTTGCCGGCCTCCAGGGCTCCGGCCGGACTGAGCTGCTGCACGCCATTTTCGGCGCCGCCCCCTTTACCCGGGGCACCATGAAGGTGGAAGGCCGGGAAGTCCTGCCCAAGTCGCCCCGGGAGGGGGTCCGGGCGCGGATGGCCCTCATCACGGAAGACCGCAAGGCTGAGGGGCTGAGCCTGAACCAGTCCATCCTGAACAACGCACTGACCGTGATCAGGTCGGTTTTCCCGCGCCGCGCAGGGGCGGCCCGAACCGAGATCCCGGGCGTGTTTTCCTCCCTGGAAGTCGTGGCCCGGGACCTGGACCAGGAGGTGCAGTACCTCTCCGGCGGGAACCAGCAGAAAGTGGTCCTCGCGAAGTGGCTGGCCATCCGCCCCCGCCTGGTCCTGCTGGATGAACCTACCCGCGGCATCGACGTGGGAGCCAAAGTGGCGGTGTACCGGCTGATGCGCAAGCTGGCTGCCGAAGGCAAAGCCATCCTGATGGTCTCCAGCGAATTGCCTGAGGTCATCGGCATGTCGGACCGGATCCTGGTCATGCGCGACGGGCGCCTGGCCGGCGAACTTCCGGCCGGAACGTCCGAGGAAGCCGTCCTGCAGCTGGGGACGGGCGCCAGGACCGCACCTGGAGGGGGAACATGAAAAAACGGGGCAGCTTCATCGACCGCCTGTCCTCCACCCAGATCGTCTACCTGGTGGCGCTGCTGACCCTGATCGTTGGTGCCGTTCTCGTCAGCACCATCGGGCGGAATTTCTTCAGCCAGGGCAATATCTCCAGCGTCCTGACCGGAACCAGCGTCCTTGGTTTCATCGCGATCGGACAGACGCTGGTCATCCTGGCCGGCAGCCTGGACCTCTCTGTCCCCTATGTTGCCAGCCTGGCCAGCCTTATTGCTGCCGGAGTGATGGCCAACAACCCGGGCAACGTCCTGCCCGGGGTCCTGCTCACGCTGGCCGCCGCGGCCATCATCGGCCTGGCGAACGGGCTGATCGTGGCCCGCCTCAATGTGCACGGGTTCATCGCCACGTTGGGCATGGGCCTGATCATCAGCGGGTACCTCGCCACCAATTTCAAGGGCAGCTCCGGGCAGACCCCGCTCTCGTTCCGGCTGATCGGGGCGACCGGCCTGGGACCAGTTCCCATCTCGACAATTATTATGCTGGCCTGTGCGGGCCTGGCCATGCTGCTCCTCCACCGCACCCGGATGGGCCACCACCTCTACGCCGTCGGCGGTGACATTTCCGTGGCCCGCACCTCTGGAATCCGCATCGATTTGCCTGTCATCACCGCCCACGTGATCTGTTCCCTGCTGGCAGGAATGGCTGGGCTGCTCCTCGCCAGCCGGTTGGGTGTGGGCAGCCCGACGGTAGGATCCCAGGGCGGCTACGACCTGCTCTCCATCGCCGCCGTGGTCCTCGGCGGCACCCTGCTTGCCGGCGGCAAAGGAACCATCACCGGAACCCTGGGTGGCGTCCTCATCTTCGCCATGCTGGACAACATCATGTCCGTTATGCAGATCAACCCCTTCCTCAAGGACGTAGTCAGGGGCGTGGTGATCGTCGTCGCAGTCGCGGTGTATGCCCGCCGCAGGATCGTCAACAGACCGGAGCGGTTCAGTTCGAAGGGCTCCGCGGAAGCACCTGCCGCGCAGGCTGCACCGGTGGAGGGGCCATGAGCACCGTAACCTCCGGGCGCAGCGCGGTCCTCCGGCAAAACCGGGCCAGCCGTTCCCAGCGGCTCCTGCGGGCTTTGCGGACCCCCGGCGGCGCCGTTTTCATCCTGTTGATCGGCCTCCTGGCGGCCATCATCGCCCTGAACCCCTCCTTCGGGGAGCCGGGCTCCTTCATCCGGTTTATCGGCAGGACAGCTCCGATCGCCATCGCCGCCGTCGGCCAGTACTTCGTCATTGTGGGCGGCGAATTCGACTTGTCCATGGGATCAGTGGTGACCATGCAGGTCATCGTTGCCGGCAACCTCATCCGGCAGGACGATTCCAGGGTGATCCCGGTCCTGATCCTTATGTTTGTGCTCGGCGCCTTCATCGGGCTGGTGAACGGACTGATCACAACGCTGCTGAAGGTGCCCAGCTTCATTGTGACGCTGGGCATGATGCTGGCCCTGCTCGGGCTGGTCCTCTACTGGACCGGCGGCGCGGCCCAGGGAAACCCGGCGGACAGCTTCCGCCGGATAGGGCGGGGCGGAATCCAGGACGTCCCGGTCCTGGACATCATTCCCTACCCGGTGATTATCCTGACGGCGGTGGCCATCCTGGCGGTCGTTCTGATGCGCCGCCCTTTTGGCCGCATGCTCATCGCCGTCGGTGACAACCCGAGGGCTGCTGAACTGTCCGGCTCCCGCGTCTGGTGGGTGCGGACGCGGGCGTTCATCATCTCGTCACTGTCGGCCACCGTGGCAGGCATCCTGCTCGTGGGCTATGCCGGAGTCCACCCGTCGGTGGGGCGCGGTTACGAGTTCACGGCGATCACCGCCGTCGTCCTCGGTGGCGTGGTGCTGGGAGGCGGACGCGGCTGGGTCCTGTCTGCGGCAGCAGGCGCGTTTGCCCTCGAGGCGCTGTTCACCCTCCTGAACTTCATGGGCGTCCAGGCCACGTGGCGGGACACGGTCCAGGGCGTCATCATCATTATCGCTGTGGCAGCAGCGTCCAAATCATGGCAGCGAAAACGCAAGGGAGCCACATCCGCTGCCCATGACGAACGGCACCGGCTAAGCGCAGCACCCATGCCCCGCGAGGGCACCGAACAAGGAGGAGATCGAGTCTGATGCGCAAACACTCTATCCGCGCTGTCGCGCTTGGGGCGGCGTTGCCGCTGGTGGTGCTGACCGCCTGTACCACCACGGATCCGTCGGTTACCGAAACGACGGCGCCGGGTACGGGCTCGCCCGCGGCAACCACTCCGGCGAGCCAGGACTGGTTTGACCAGAAGCTGTACGATGACCAGTTTGAGCAACGCTCAGCGACCTTCGAAGGGAACGCGGAGCAGCCGTACCTGCAGTACATTGCCGGTGACATGACGGACACCGCGAAGTTCGCCTCAACGGGGGCAAAGAAGGTCTGCTTCGCCAACGCGTCCATCTCGAACCCGTGGCGCCAGACCGGCTGGATCACCATGAACCAGCAGCTCAAGGTCCTGCAGGACTCGGGGGTCATCTCCGAGATGGAAACCCGGGACGCCAAGGACAACGACAACACGCAGATCGCGGACATTGACTACTTCATCGACGAGGGAAACTGCGATGCGTTCGTCATCTCGCCCAACTCGACGGCGGCCCTGACCCAGGCCGTGGAACGCGCCTGCGAGACCGGCAAGCCGGTGGTTGTTTTTGACCGCGGAGTGGAAACGGACTGCGCCACCACGTTCATCCACCCGATCGGCGGCTTTGCCTGGGGCATTGACACCGCCACGTTCCTGACCGACAAGCTGCAGTCCGGTGACAAGGTGGTGGCCCTCCGCATCCTTCCCGGCGTGGACGTGCTGGAACACCGCTGGGCGGCGGCGAAGAAGATTTTTGAGGAGAAGGGAATCGAGGCCAAGGACTACTTCACCGGGGCGGATCCCACCGAGATCAAGAAAATCATTTCCGATGAACTGGCCACCGGCGACGTCAGGGGTGTGTGGATGGACGCCGGGGACGGTGCTGTGGCTGCCCTTGAGGCTTTTGAGGATGCCGGCAAGGACCTTCCGGTGATGACCGGTGAGGATGAAATGAGCTTCCTGACCAAGTGGAAGGAAACCGGCATCGATGCCATGGCCCCTGTCTACTCCAACTTCCAGTGGCGGACCCCGCTGCTGGCCGTGGAAAAAATCTTCAAAGGTGAGCAAGTCCCGGCCGAATGGATCCTCCCGCAGAAGCCCATCCTCGCGGACGAGCTGGATTCCTGGCTGGAGCGCAACCAGGGGATGCCCGGCGGCCACTACGCCAAGTTCGGCGGAGAAGACCTCCCCGGCTACCCGCAGGTTTGGCAGCAGCGGCAGATACCCTGACACTGTCCCGTTGCGGGCAGCGAGGAAGGGAGTGGCATTGGAGGGAGCGGCGTGAAGCGTTCCATCGGGATCAGCACCTGGGTCTGGGAGTCTCCCCTGACCGATGCCAACCTGGGCGGACACTTGGCGAGGATCGCCGCCCTGGGGTTTGACGCCGTCGAACTCCCGCTGGAGAACCCCGGGGACTTCAGCGCCGCCGCGGTGCGCGAAGCCCTGGAGTCCACGGGGCTGACGCCGTTTCTTGTCGGTGCCATGGCGCCGGGGCGGGACCTCGTGTCCGCGGCCCCGGCGTCCGTGGAGAGGACGCAGGCCTACCTGATGGCCTGCATCAGCATGGCGGACAGTATCGGTTCGCCCACTGTGTGCGGTCCCTTCTACGCCCAAACGGGGCGGGTCTGGCGGTTGTCGGCGGGGCAGCGGCGGGAGGCCTACGCCGAGCTGCGCCAAAATCTGCAACCCGTGGCGGCGCGGGCACGGGAAGCGGGTGTAGTCCTGGGCATCGAACCGCTGAATCGGTATGAAACGTCCCTGATCAACACTGTGGACCAGGCGCTCGAGGCCCTGGAGCCGTTGCTTGGCGAGGGCATCGGCCTTGCCCTGGACAGCTACCACCTTCACATCGAGGAGCGTTCGCTCGCTGCCGCGGTTCGGGCGGCCGGAGAACACGTGGTGCACGTGCAGGTCTCCGGGAATGACCGCGGCGCCCCGGGCGGGGACCAGACCGACTGGGAAGGCCTACTGCTGGCCTTGGACGAGGTGGGCTACAGCGGACCGTTGAACATTGAAAGCTTCACTGCGGATAATGCCGCGATTGCCGTTGCGGCTTCCATCTGGCGGCCGCTGGCCCCGAGCCAGGACGAGTTGGCCGCCAGAGGCTTGGCTTTCCTGCGCGGCCTGTAGGCGGTAGCGCCTCCGCCTGTAGGCGGTAGCGCCTCCGCCTGGGGCAGCGGCAGGATCAGCCCGGGGATGCACTGAAGGTCACCCGGTCCCGCTCACACGCACACCGCCAACCGCCCCCGTCCACGGTGTATCGCCCGGGCTGGGTAGGAACAGATGCGCGAAAACGTACCCCTGTTGAAGTGCGATGACCTGCGACGTGGCCCCGGCGCAGTCCAGCTCGAGCTCCACCGGCCGAAAGGGTGCCCCGGGATGCTCCTGTCCAACGAAGACCTTCGCGCCTGCTGCACCAACACAGGCCGCAGTGACTGTGTACTGTCCGGCCGCGGGCACCTTCTCAAAGGAGCCAAAGCCCCTCGCGGGTCCGTCCAGTGGCCCCACATCGGAGAGGAGGACTGGTCCCGGTGATGATGTCCTGAGGAGCCGCTCCAGCTCAGCGTAGTTCCTGGCCTCCTGCTCCAGTACCTGCCTGCTTTTGTATGGGGGGAGGGACGCTGTTGCTGGCGCGGGGTCAGCTGTTGCGGTGTTCACGGGCTCGGGCTCCGGGTAGTCATAGGAGCACCCCGTCATACCGCCAAGAGGGATTAGCAGGCACAGCGCAAACGCAACCAGGTGGCGCCTGTCCTTCATTCCCACCTTTCAATGGTGGGCAACGTTGCCGTTCAATACAACAGCCGTGTCTCACCGCGTACAAGTCTTTCGGCCCGCCAGAGAGGCCTTTTAGGGTGACGGGGCAGCAGCCGGGCAACCTCTGCTGGCGAGCTGGGAGCGTGCATTAGACCCTTCTATTGCCGTGGCCTGAAGGCCAATATTGGAACCATAGGGCGCTGCGATTCAGATCGGAGTTGGCCATGATCCAGGCTCTGCTGTGCAAGTTCAATCTCCGTCACCATTGGCACGTTGAACATGCCGAAGACGGGGGCCTGTATAAACGCTGTCTGCGCTGCGGCAAGGATGGCGACGGCGGGGACGGCGCCAATAACGGCTGGGCGCTGACAAGATGGTGGTGAGCGCCGCCTTCATGGCCCTGTTCCGCGACTATTCACCGCCTTTAGCCAGTAACGGTGTCGCCGTGGCGGTGTGCGACTTTCCACTCGCCGTCTTCGCGGCGGTAGATCTGGGTGGCCCGCAGGACGTAGCTGCGCGGCTCGCCGTCCACCGAGGCCGAGGTGTGTTCGAGGCCGGCGGTATATGCCATGTCACCGTCGACGCCGTAGGCCAGCAACTCGAATTCGTACGACGTGCAGTTTGAGAACTGGCGGGCAAGGCCGGTGAACAACTCGTCGAGCTCCTGCTGGCCGAAGGCGTTGCGCCAGGCACCGAGGACACTCACCGGTTCATTGCCGGACCAAATTGCCCGGCGTGGACCGGCGTCGCCATTGTGGATGGCCAGTTCCGCGTTATACAGCGCCGTCCTCACCCACGCCAGAAAATCATCAGGGTCTGCCATGTCTCAGTATGCTCCTGCCATCGCAGCCGTTGCGAGGGGTAGGGCCTCGGGTGTAGAGCCCCGTCAGCTGTCAGCAATTCCCGGCATGCCGTCCATTTCCAACGGCCTGGCCAGATCGAACCGCTCCACCAAAACTGGAAGTGAGTCGAAGTCCATTTGCAGCCCGTACTTCACATTGGCTTCTGCCATGGCGCCAAGATCCGGGGGACCGTCCTCGGGGAAACACCTGCTGATCTCCTGAAAGTACCGTTCGAAACCCGCGGGTGAGATGATTTCCAGAACCTGCGCCGGTTCGTCGCCGGCATTCCAGAAGGTATGCCACTGGTTCCTGGGCTTCCGAACAACCTCACCGCTGCCGGCGTAAAAGACCTCCTCACCCAGGAGGAAACCAATGCGCCCCTTGGTAACAACGGTGAACTCATCCTCGCGGCTGTGCATGTGGAGAGGTGCCGCAAGCTCTCTCGGAGCCAACAAATGTTCGACAACCGAGAAGTTGTCCGCTGTTGATTCTGCCCCGAGGACAGTGCGTGCAGTCATGGCCTGATCGAAGCGGATCAGGATTCCCTCGTCCTCACCGACAGGTCCGTAGTTACTGGGATTCATGGCGCCTATGTTCCACCTGGCGGCACTCGAAGACAAGGGATAGCTGCCGGGTCATACGCGCGCTGGGACGGCTAACGCAGTTTACGGGAGTAGGACGAGCCCGAGGCAGTCCGCTCCAACAGTCCGAAGTCCACCATGTAGCGGCGCAGCATCACAACGTCCTCGGTGTAACTGAGGAGCCGTTCATTAACCTGCTTCTCGGTAAGGTGTTCGCCGGGCTCGATCGCTTCGCTGACGATCCAAGCCAGCAACTCCCGCCGCTCCGACATGTTGGCTGGATACCTTTCGATCCTGCCCAGGCGCATAAAACGCTCCACTCCGCTCTGCGGCTGGCGCCGCGGTTGCTGAGCCAGAAGGTCCCGGAAGATCGATTCAGGTGCCACCAGTTCGTCCGCAGCATTCCGTTCGATGAGGCCAGACTCAAGCAGGCTAACCACCGCCCGGTTTCGCCGCTGATCCTGGGCCCCGGCAAGCACCTCGGGAAGCTCTGCTCCGAGCACAATCTGTGCGTAGGCCGTTCGGGCGTCGCTGTTGGCGAGGGCCGCAACCACTCGCCGCCAATGGGGCCCGCTAAACCTCGTCCCTCCGGCCACAGCATTTCCTCACTCTGCGTCTGCTCCCACCTCCGCTGATCACGGTGCTGAAATCGTAGTCCTGATGCCGGTGCTACGGAACCGCGGGCGGCCGGCCTCCAGGTCTTCGGCAGGGTCTGGATCACCATGGGTAGCGGGTCTACATTGGTTCTGGGCTGTGCAGTAGGCCAACCCACCACTAATCCAGGAGGCGACGATGAGCCCCAACCCAAAACAACCCATAACCGATGACAGCATCCAAGTCCGCCAAGTCAACCATTACCAGTTCAGCTGGGTGGCCGGAGAAGCGGCGAAACCTGGCACCTGGACCCTCCAGTTGGTCCTTGACCAAGGCGCATGGGAAGAAGTACTCACGCTTGACGCGGAGGACGCCGAGGTTCTCCAAAACCTCTTGAAGCGTTCGGCAACGGTGTACTACGACGTGCGGCGCCGGACCCTGATGTTCGGGACCACACCAGCCGGACAGTAATTGGCGCCGCCGTCCTTTTCGGTCCTGCCGGCATTTCAGTCCTGGCGCCCTTCAAGGATCCGCCGCGCATCTTCCTGGGCCTCAAGGGCCAGCTCGCTCACCACCTCGCCCGTCATATGGCCGGCGGCGGAAATGATGCTCCGGAGTTCCGAGACTGTTCGCGGCGACGCCACGCCGCGATGTGCCATGGCGTGGCAGTTGGGGCATAACGGTATGAGGTCAGCAACCGGGTCCAGTTGGTACCCGTCCCCGAGCATTACTGGCGGCACGACGTGGTGCACGTCAATGAAACCGGTGCCAATATCACCGTAGGAGGCCTCGAACGAGAAACCGCACGCAGCGCAGGACGTTCCATGGAAGGCCAGGCACACGCGCCGTGCGTCAGGGTTCCGCTCGTAGCGGTTTACCTCGACAGTACTGACAGCGTGCGGTGGGTATGTTCCCGAAACCAGCTGCATAGGCTTCACCGCCGACGGTCCGTGGTCCCGCCACAGCTGGCGAAGATCCTGTTCCGCCTCAGGCGGAACGGCCAGACTTGAGCGGCCTTGTGCGTCACCCCAGTGAATCGGAGGGACGGCTGCGCTGAGGGCGTCGGGTCGTATTTGCTCGCCAAGGGGGAGAAGGGCATCGAAAGCGACGCTGACATAGCAATCAGGTGCATCAGCCTCCCCGGAAGCAACGGACTCATACGGTTCGGAGAGCACCACCCCATGGCCGATCAGGCCGGCGCACGCGTCAGTGCCTCCCTGCAGCAGGAGCCAAGCCTCAGTTCCCGTCAGGATGTTCCGGTTGTCGCGGACGCTCCAGCGCCGCAGGAACCGGCCGGACTCCGCAACCTGCTCGACGGCGGCGCGGTAGTCCCAGCCGTTCCGCCGGTTGGGGTTCCATCCCAGAATTACTGCAGCCACCACTCACCTGTTCCAGCCCACGCCGGATCGCGTCCCTTAGCTTGAATGACGGGACCTAGATGGGTTCCTTGGCGAGCGCCTTGGTCCTGGCCGGTGTTTCGCGTCCCAGGCGCTGATCCAGCGTGACACGCAGCCTGGCGGCTGCTACTTGGACGCGATGCTCAGCCGGGGAAGTCTTCTTTTGGGCCGGTTTGGCAGGCGAACTGCTACGGGGAGTAGGGACGAAGCGGTGTTCAGATGACGCTGCGCTCATTCTCCAACCACCTTAATCTTGTCCTCATCCGTCGTTTCATTGTCGCCCATGTCGGCACGTGAGTCCACGAAGGCAAACTTCTGGTCCGAAAGGCTTTCCTGCGGGTTGTCCTCGGCATTGTCATCACCCCAGACGTTCTTCCAGGCAATGTCGAACAATTCGAGTTCCTCGGTCCGTGCCAAGTCGCTGCGGGCCAGAACTTCAAGAGTCGCCAGCCCCAACGCCTTCGTACCCTCATCTTCGTCCAAAGCCCGGTCCAGCGCCCATTGGGTGCGGCGCCACCATTCGGCACGGCTGTCCGCTTCAGTCTTCTGCCGTAGCGCCTGGGCGTCCGCTTCCCGCTTCTGGTCCAACGCCGTCTTGTCCGCCGCGGTGCGTTGCTTGAGCGTGCGCCAGTTGATGTAAAACGCCAGCAAGGCTGCGACGAGAACCGCCAACGGCCCAAGGCCGGCGAGGATGACCCACCAGTCGGCCGGCCCCGAATGAATTATGACGTCGAGCGGAGTGGGGGACGGAGCGGGAGTCACCCCACCAGCCTATGTGGCGGCAAGCCCACCGAGAGCATGCCACGGGGAGTAGGCGTAAATCGTCAGACGGCGGTGTAACCTCCGTCGACCAGGTAGTAGCCGCCTGTCATAAAGGACGCTTCTTCTGACAGCAGGAAGCAAACGAGGTGGGAGACTTCCTCCGCGGTACCTAGGCGGTTGAGGGCGTGTTTGCCCTCCAGGACCTGCAGGACCTCAGGGTTGAGACTGCTTTCGACGAGCGGTGTCCGGATGTAGCCGGGGCCGACGGAATTGATCCGCAGTCCCTGCGGGCCGTACTCGGCTGCAGCATTCTTGGTGATCCCCACGACGCCGTGTTTGGCAGCGGTGTAGGCACCGTTGCCGAGGGCAGCGACTGTGCCGTGGATGGAGGCCATGTTCACAATCGAGCATCCCGCTGCGCCGGCCTCAAGCATGCGGGGGATCTGGTAACGCATCCCGTACAGGACGCCATTGAGATTGATGCCAATGACCTTGTCCCATTCGTCGAGGTCCGTTTCACCGGCTGGTGCCTGCTTGCCGCCAATGCCGGCGTTGTTCACCGCCAAGTGCAATGCCCCGTATGTATCCACGGCGTGGCGGACGACCATTTCGGCGTCCTGCTTGCTGGCAGTATCCTGCCTTACCGCCGAGGCGGTTCCGCCCCGGTGGGATATTTCCTGGCCAACACGTTGCGCCGCCTCAAGGTTGATATCAGTGACAACGACGCTGGCCCCTTTGGCAGCCAACTCCTTGCTGATTGCTTCGCCGATGCCGGACCCGCCTCCGGTGACAATGGCGACTTTGCCCGTGAACTGTGCCATATTGACTTCCTCTCAGTCGCCGCGGCATCCGCCGCAATTCCGATGGTTGCAGGCTGTGATCCACGCTACAGCCTGGAGTTGGAAGCCAGCCTATAGCCCTGCCGTCGCGTCGCGCCCAGGGAGAGGCGTCCCCGCATGTGGCGGGGCCAGGACCGGCCGCGGGAGTTCCCCGGGGCCCTGATCGAGTCGGAACGGCGGGTACTCGTCACGCATCAGCGAAGTGTAGGCGAGGACACGGTATATCCAGCGGTTGATCCCGAGTATCAGGTCGAACAGCGGGCGCTGGTACCGGCCGGTGAAGAGCAATGCCACCACGGCAATCAGGACAAGCAGCCCCAGGAGGGAAAGCCCTGTTCCACGTTCGTAGGTGGTCCCCAGATCACCCGTATCCGCTTGCCAGGTCCAGGTGGTACCGGCGAGCGCGGCAACGACGAGCAGATGCGGGATTGCAAGGAGCCACCATTTGACCAGGACCAGCCCGCGGGAGAGCCGTTCGGGGTAGTCCACTTCGAAGTCGGCAGGATAGTTCGTCCGGCCGAGGGTGAACGGCGGGTAGAGATCGGTGCCTGCGGCGGCGTAGGCGTAGAAGGCGACCCTCCAGTTCCACCGCAGAACTCCCACATTGAAATTGAACAGGCGCCGCGGGTAGCGGCCTGTAAACAGGATGGCGAACCCTGCAAAGATCGTAGTCACGAGGAACGCGAACCAAAGGAAGGCCAGCACGATGAAATGCGGAATGGCCAGGAACCATTTCACCAGCCACATCCAGCGCGACAGGGCGGGGTCAAGTTCGCCGGAGAGCCGTGCAGGGTAGGGTGTCCGGTCCGCTGGCTCCGCCGGGTGGGGGAGGGGCGGCTGAGCTGCTCCCGGCGTTGCCGGAACTCCCACCGTGGTGCCGGGCAGTGCCCCGCCGGGTCCACCGGAGGGCGGTCCCGCATGCCGTCCGAGTCCGGCGGCTCCCAGGATGAGCAAAGGAATCCCGATCACCAGTGCAACGGCTCCGCCCACGAGCAACCCCGTGGCTGCCGGCCGAATCAGGTCGGACCGGAACCCGGCCTGCACCTGTGAGTCGACGCCGAGGCTGGCATCGGCGTTCATGATGACAATTGCCCAGCTGCCGGCGGCGAGATCCCATGTGAGCTCCTGTTCTCCGGCACCGAAGGCGGATGCGGTCCAGAACGTTTGTTCTCCCGGCGGCGACGGTGCGGTTGTGCCCGGAATGTCCCGGTACTCCGCGCGGAAGGGCCGGCTGTCCACGTCAAGCAGCTCCGAGTGGTGCACGCCCGCAAGGTACCGCTCGACGTCGGCCTGGGAAGCGATGCCGATGAAGATCTCCTTGCCGGCTTCCGCCGAGGAGGCCCGCAGCCTGAGCGTGCCGACGTCGAAGGGCAGGCGTGGCGGAATGCCCTCGCCGACGGCGTCAAGCCGGGGCGTGGTCAGAGCGTGCGACCCAACGGAAAAGCGGGCCGTGCCTGACGTCAGGTAGCCGTCGCCTTGGGCGGAGCCAACCACAGACGTTACGGCTCCTCCGGCCAGGGCCGTCAAGCCAAGGAGCGAAATGAGGATTCCCAGGATGAGCATTATTACTGAAGCTGTTTTTTTCATGATGCTGTGCCGCCTACTTGTCTCGGGGCGTCTGCGGTAGGAAGTCCCTGTTAGCGCCCTGCTGTTTGTGACAGCACTTCGGCTGCACCTTGGGCTACCGTGACCACCTGAAGGCCGCTGTCCCTGACGGCTTTCATGTCAGCGTCGAGTACGGCGGTGTCTGTGGTGTAGGCGCCGCCGCCAATGTTCGCGCCTACCTCGTGGTAGGAGAGAATCAGCCAGGCGTTAGCGGCTTTGGCCGTCTCGATCCAGCCCTGGACGGTGGCCGTGGTGGTGGTGGATTCCACGAATTTCACCTTTAGGTTGTAGGCGTTGTAGCTGGTCCGCGTGTTGATACCAGAGCTGTCAGTTCCGTCGTCGTCGTAGGCGCGGTGGTTGGAGTACACCTGTCGGATCGCCGCCAACGTGGCATCGTTGTATTCGGCGTAGGGGGAAGCGAAACTGGTGGCGGCCGACGGGCCGAACATCTGCCGCAGCGTGGCCTGGCTTTCCGTGAGCTCAGAATTGAGCTGCCCGGGGGAGAGCTCGCGGAGGTGCGGGTGCGTGACCGTGTGTGATGCGATCTCATCGCCCCGGCCCGCGAAGTCCTGAATCTGCTCCTGCGTCATGTACTCGGGCTGATCGTTGATGGCTCCCGAGATGATGTACATGGTGGCCGGAATCCCGTACCTCTCCAGGATCGGCAGTGCGTTTTGATGTTGACTGGTCCAGCCGTCGTCGAAGGTAACGCTGATCAGTCCGCGATCAAATCCGTCAACTCTGGCCAAAGCGCCGAGGGTCAGGACCAGAATCATGGAAGCCAGCAAAGTCAGTAGTTTTTTCATCGAGGTGCCCTTATTGCCGGCCGCTGGGAGCTGCCCTGTCCCGCCTCTTTGCGGGATGTCCAGTCATAGCGGCGCCTGTTTACTTTGATACCCGCGAACTGCCGGAGTCCGCGGGGAGGCCGCCCAGCGTAGGGATAGTGTGCTCCCGATGGGACGGCTTGTCGATACCCAATTTGCGCCGGCATCAGGGTGCCCCGGAGGGGTTGAGTACCCCTGCTGCCCGGCCCTGCGCCGCTTCTTCCCCGCCTGCTGGGAGGAGAGTACGCTTGGGTCACCGTTAGGAAGTGTGCGGCCACCATTGCAGACTGGGTGTGGATATCCCCAGCGTTCCGGAAGTGATGCTTAGCGGTTGCTCGAACCCTCTGACTGCCGGTTTTCCGCGGTTCGGTGCCCCTTAAGGTGTGAGCCGCATGTAACGGGCAAGGTCTCCGCCAACCGCCGTGCTCCGGCCTGCCGCGCAGCACTCATCACAAAACCCATGACTTAACAAAACCAAAGAGGAGTCCCCGTGGACCCTGGGGCCGTTCTAGCGCTGATTGCCGGCTACATTGCCGCCGGAGTTGGTGTTTTCCTGCTGTACTCGCCTGTTCTTGTTCTGGTGGTCGGTTTGTTACTCACGGCCGGACTGCTGCAACTACTGGCCTGGCCCTTCCTTGTCCTGATCCGCAAACTGCGCCATAAGCCTGAGCCGCCGCAGGACGGATCGTGGCTCCTGCAATGAGGCAGGAGTTCACACCACGGCCCATTCGTCAGTATGCTTACTATTATCCGCAAGCCGCTGAAGAGAAAGGCATCACCATGACGGAACAGAACCTGCCTGACGACGAACTTGAAATCGTCGAGGAGAACGATGTGCTCCTTGACGAGACCCCCGGTGCGGCTTCTTCCCTTGAGTTGGACCCCGTTATGGGCGGCCAGCCTGACAGCTACCCCGGCGCCGCGGAGAACAATCCGGACCGCTGGCAGGAGGATCCGCTGCTGCAGGACGAAGTTTCCGGCGAGGAGGAGGATTTCCTCAGCGACCAGACCCTGCGCGATGACATGAAGGCGACCCGCGACGGGGCCGGGGATGAACTCCCGGCAAGCACACCGACCCTGGGCGAGGCAGTTGCCGATGTGGACTTCGGCGAAGACCCCACAGGCCCGGAAGCGGACGCCAGCGATGACCAGGAAAACTTCGGCGGCTCGCCCCTCAGCGAATTCGACCCGGATGACATGGAGCGCTAGTACCCAATGCCGGCGGAGGAAGATGGCGGGGCTCCTGCCCTAGCCGAAAATCTAAACTACGCTAAAATGATAAGCAGGCTGATGAATATCGGTTGGCAGGATCAAAACTGAAGGAGTTTCACATGAACTTGGGAAGCATGATCAGGAATGCCGCTGGACGATTCGCAGGCAGGTCCGGCACCGGCGGAACAGTCCGCGGCACCGGAATGAACGCCGCAGGGCGGACGCCCCACACCACAGGCGCCATGGGCGGCCGGCCGGGCACCGGCGGCATGGCCAGCAAAATCATGGGCATGCTCAAGCGGCGCTGACCCGTCACACTGAACTCAACCATCAAGCAGGTCCCGGATCATTCCGGAACCTGCTTTTTGGTCCCACTAGAACCATGCGAGAACTCGTCGTCCTGGGCACCGCCTCCCAGGTTCCCACCCGGACCCGCAACCACAACGGCTACCTGCTTCGCTGGGACGGCCAGGGGCTGCTTTTCGACCCCGGCGAGGGTACCCAGCGCCAGATGATCCTTGCAGGCGTCTCGGCAACCCAGATCACGCGCATCTGCCTCACCCACGTCCACGGAGACCACTGTTTCGGCCTGCCCGGCGTGCTGTCGCGCATGGCGCTGGACGGTGTGGCCCACCCCGTCCACCTGCACTACCCGGCGTCCGGCGCGGAGGTGGTCCGCGCCCTGGTGTCCATCAGCTCGCCGGGGATAGACCTGCGGCTTCACCCGCACGGCGGGAGCGGGACTGTGGCAGAAGGCCTGGAGGTCCGGCCGCTGAAGCACCGCATCGAGACCTACGGCTACCGGCTGGTCGAACCGGATCGCCGCACCCTGCTGCCCGACCGCCTTGCCGCAGCGGGGATCACGGGGGCCGACGTCGGACGCCTCCAGCGCGAAACCACCCTGGCCGGCGTCCATATTAACGACGTCAGCGTCGCCCGGCCGGGGCAGCGCTTCGCCTTCGTTATGGACACCGCTCCCTGCAGGGGCGCGGAGGACCTGGCGGACGGCGTCGACCTCCTTGTCGCGGAGTCCACCTTCAGCGACGACGACGCCGCGCTCGCCACCCAGTACCGTCACCTGACAGCCGGGCAGGCAGGAGCGCTGGCCGCCGGCGGCGAGGTAAACACCCTCGTGCTGACGCACTTTTCGGCACGGTACGACGACGTCAGCGGGTTGGGTGCGCAGGCCGGCGCCCGTGCCGCACGGGCAAAGGTCATCACCGCCCACGACCTGCAACGGATTGCCTTTCCCAAGCGGCGGCGGTGTCACCAAGACCCCACCCTGACGAGGGGCGGGGGGCGGGACTGATTATTGCCAAACCCAACCATGAGGTAGAGAGTGAATTATCCGGTAGGCACCCCGGGCCTACCCGCCCACTGTGTTGTGGAGGTCGACAATGAGCAAAACTTCCGAAGAAGTCTTCGACGCTACTCCTGAAGGAAGGGAACCCGAACTCAAGCGGGTCCTTGGCCCCAAGCTCCTCCTGCTCTTCATTGTGGGCGACATCCTGGGTGCGGGCGTCTATGCAGTCACGGGAACCATGGCAGGAACCGTGGGCGGCATCGTGTGGCTGCCGTTCCTGCTGGCCTTCGTGGTGGCCACCCTGACAGCCTTCTCCTACCTGGAGCTGGTCACGCAGTATCCGCAGGCTGCCGGTGCCGCCCTCTATACGCACAAGGCGTTCGGCATCCACTTCGTCACCTTCCTGGTGGCCTTTGCCGTGGTGTGTTCAGGCATCACCAGCGCCTCCACCTCAGCGAATGTCCTCGCCCAGAACCTGTTTGGAGGGTTCGAGATCAACGGATGGATGGGACTTCCCGGGCAGGGTGTCATCACCGCGGTAGCAATGGGCTTTATGCTGCTCCTCGCTGCCATCAACCTCCGCGGCGTGGGGGAGAGCGTGAAGTTCAATGTGGTGCTCACCCTGGTGGAGATGATCGCGCTGTGCATCGTGATCGGCGTCGGCTTCTTTGTGATGTCCCAGGGGACGGGGAACCCCGGCGAGATCTTCGTCTTCAACGACTACCAGGACAAGGGGATGTTCCTTGCGGTCACCGCAGCCACCTCCATCGCGTTCTTCGCCATGGTGGGCTTTGAGGATTCCGTGAACATGGTTGAAGAGACCAGGAATCCGGAAAGGATCTTCCCGCGCACCATGCTGACCGGCCTCGGAATAGCCGTGCTCCTGTACATGCTGGTCGCGGTCTCCGTGGTCAGCGTGCTGACTCCCACGGAACTGGAGAACATCCGGGAAGCCGAGGGTGCAGCCCTCCTTGAAGTGGTCCACAAAGGCTCACCCGATTTCCCGATCGACAGGATCTTCCCGTTCCTCGCGGTCTTTGCCGTGGCCAATACGGCGCTGATCAACATGCTGATGGCCAGCCGCCTCATTTACGGCATGGCGCGCCAGCGCGTCCTGCCACATGCCCTCGGGAAAGTCCTGCTTGTCCGCCGCACACCGTGGGCCGGCATCGTCTTCTCAACCGTCCTGGCACTGGGACTCATCCTGTACGTGACCAGCGATCCGGAAAGCAACATCGTGGCCAACCTCTCGGGCACCACGGCCTTCCTGCTGCTGTGCGTGTTCACTGTAGTGAACGTGGCGTGCGTGGTGCTGCGGCGCAAGCGGGACCCCAACCGCAAGGTGTTCTTCACCTCCCCGGGGCAGCTGCCCGTGGTGGCCGCTCTGCTGTGCGCTTTCCTGGCCGGGCCCTGGGTGGGCCGGAATGTCATCCAGTACCAGATTGCCGGCGGCCTGATGGCCATCGGCGTTGTGCTCTGGTTCGTCACGTGGCTGATCAACCGGAGAACGAACCAGGGTCAACCTGAAAAAGAAGCAAGTGGAAAGGCTTAACACATGACAGCTGCTGCAGAATCAACTGTCACCTTTGACGGACGCTTCGCCAGGGAACTGTCCGAGCTCGCTGTTCCCTGGCAGGCAGAGGAAGCCCCCGAGCCGAAGCTGCTCATCCTCAATGACGGGCTGGCAAGGGAGTTAGGGCTTGATCCGGAATACCTCCGGTCCCCTGAGGGCGTACGGCTCCTCCTGGGCAATCACGTTCCGGAAGGATCGACGCCGGTGGCGCAGGCGTATGCCGGCCACCAGTTCGGCGGCTACTCCCCGCTCTTGGGCGACGGGCGCGCCCTTCTACTTGGCGAGGTGACCGACGCGGAGGGCAGGCTCCGGGACGTCCACCTGAAAGGTTCGGGCCGCACGCCGTTCGCCCGCGCCGGGGACGGCCGTGCCGTCGTCGGACCCATGCTGCGGGAGTACCTCGTCAGTGAGGCGATGCACGCCCTCGGCATCCCCTCGACCCGTTCCCTTGCGGTGGTGGGCACCGGCCGCCCGGTCCGCCGCGACACGATGCTTCCCGGGGCCGTGCTGACAAGGGTGGCCAGCAGCCACCTGCGGGTGGGCAGCTTCCAGTACGCGAGGGCCACCGAAAACCTGGACCTCCTGCGCCGTCTGGCGGACCATGCCATCAGCCGGCACTACCCCGATGCCGCCAAGGCAGAAAACCCCTACCTCGAGCTTTTCGAAAGGGTGGTGGCCGCCCAGGCATCGCTGGTGGCGCAGTGGATGCTGGTGGGATTCGTTCACGGCGTTATGAACACGGACAACATGACCATCTCCGGAGAAACCATCGACTATGGGCCCTGCGCCTTTATGGACGCCTTTAATCCTGCCGCGGTCTACAGCTCCATTGACGTCGGCGGGCGCTATGCGTACGCCAACCAGCCGGTCATTGCCGAATGGAACCTGGCCCGACTCGCCGAGGCCATGCTGCCGCTCTTTAACGAGGACCAGGAACAGGCCGTGGCCCCTGCCGTGGAGGCACTCGGCAGGTTCCGCCGCCAATACAGTGACGCCTGGTTCTCCGGCATGAAAACCAAACTCGGTTTGGCAGCAGCACCACCGGAAACCCCTGAGGCTGAAGAAGCCTCGGAAGTGGTGGACGGGCTCGTGGCCCTCCTGAAGGATGGACCAATCGATTACACGTCCTTCTTCCGGAACCTGGCCCACGCGGCAAGGGGAAATGAACGCCCTGCCAGGGGGATGGTCCTGGACCTGGCTGCCTTCGACGCATGGGCGCAGCGGTGGCGTGCCCTGCACCCCGACGCCGGCATGATGGACCGGGTCAACCCCGCCTACATACCGCGCAACCACCTGGTGGAGGAAGCGCTCGCCGCAGCAACGGAGGGAGACCTTGATCCCTTCACCCAACTCCTCGACGTGGTCCGTAGCCCCTTCCACGAGCGGCCGGGGCTCGAACGCTACGCCGAAGGAGCGCCGGAGGACTTCGGCAGCTACCAGACCTTCTGCGGCACCTAAGCAGCCACGGCCTAAGCAGTCACGGCACCTGCGGGCAGGCTGCCGGGAGGCCCGGCTGCCGGAGGCCGGGCAACAAAACAGGGGCGGCAGCCGGGAACAATCCCGTCTGCCGCCCCTGTTCGGGTGGTGTGAC
Source organism: Arthrobacter sp. Alg241-R88 (assembly GCF_900537115.1). Lineage (GTDB taxonomy): Bacteria > Actinomycetota > Actinomycetes > Actinomycetales > Micrococcaceae > Arthrobacter. The sequence goes on along the minus strand of NZ_UNRG01000002.1, from coordinate 693,207 downwards.
TACGCTACGCGGACGAAGGAAGCGCCGCTGAGCCAGCTGATGGAGTGGACCTCGGTCTTGAAACCGTCCACGCCGCCGCTGACAACCTGGCCGTTGCCGGCGAAGACGCCCACGTGGCCGGCGGTGATCACCAGGTCACCGGGAGCGGGGGTGCCCACAGTGGAGCCGTACTGGTAGAACTGGCCCGGGGCGAGGTCGCCAACGCCCTTGCCCACCGAGCGGAGAGCCTTCTCCACCATGGCGGTGCAGTCCTGCTGGACGCCCAGCTGGCCGTACGCGGCCGCCAGGATGGCTGCGCCGGTGCCGGTGCCGGCGGCTGCCGGTGCCGGAGCGGGTGCTGCCGGAGCCGGAGCAGGCGTCGTGGAGGCGTAGGAGATGTTCATTCCGGTGTTAGCGGGAGCAGCAGCAGCCTTGACGGGAGCCGGAGCAGCAGCCTTGGCGGGAGCCGGAGCAGCTGCAACGGCGCCGGCGCCGGCGCCGGGGATCTGGATCTGGTCGCCGGGGAAGATGATCGTGTCGATCGACAGACCGTTGGCGGACAGAACGTCATTCAGGGCCACACTGTTGGCGGCCGAGATGGCGCCCAGGGTGTCGCCGGAGACGACAGTGTGCACGTTGGCTGCAGCTGCTGCTGCGGGGGCGGCCACTGCAGCGGCCGGCGCTGCATAAGCCTGGGTGTTGGTGGTCTCAGTGGTGTCCGGACCGGTGACGCCTGCGTGGGCCGGGGCGCCCACACCGAAGGCAATGCCGGAAGCTGCGGCTACGGCGAGCGCCGGGCGGCCAAGTGACTTGGCTGAGACAGCCAAGCCCTGGAGCGCGATTGAGCGGGCCGGAGTCGCGCGGTGACGGGCTGTGGTGGAATTTTTTGACACGGTTGATCGCCTCTCCCATGCCTGCGGGGTGAGCTGTCGGGTTCGGGTTGGAGATACCCGGCCGGCAGCGACTCCGAACGGAACAGAGGCGCTATCGACTTAACCCCAAGGCCTCGAATGAGGCCGCGGAAACTTGGTTCCCCCGTCCCTGCCAGCTGGAAACGATTGAATCCCGGGTCAGTGGCAGGGCTCGGCATACTGACGGGAATGTCCCGTCTGAGAGGGACACCAGAAGACCATAGCCCGATTCGGGACCTATTGTCACGTTTGGGTAACATACGAGGTGCTCCTATCGCATTTGGCAAAGGAATAGATTCATTTGCCACATCCGCCTGACCTCGCGAGATAGGCGCGCCGCGCAACCCGGCGTGGTGTTTGTCACAAACTGATAAAGGGATCCGAAAAGTGACCGTATAACCCTTGCCCGGAGGGACCGGAGGGAGGAGGATGTTCGGCACCGGCGAGGAGGCGCAGTGACCCAGCTAGGCAAGTATGAGAAATACCTGATCGAGGAATTTTTTGACGACTACCGTGCCGGGGCGCTGAGCCAGCGCACCTTCACCCGGCGGGTTGCCTTCATCACCGGCAGCATGGCGGCGGCTGCGGCGGCGATGCTGCTGGTGGGCTGCACGCCCAGTGAGGTACCGCGGAGCACCGACCCCATGCCCGCCCCGGAGCCTTCAACTTCCCCGGCCGCGGGGACTGCCGGTTCCGGTGCAGTGCCCGGGGCGAAGAGCCCGCTTTCCGTACCCGAGGGTGCGCCAGGGATGACGACGGCGACCGTACAGTTTCCGTCCGGCGGAACCTCAGTCAGCGCCTATTTGGCCAGGCCAGAGCGGGAAGGGCGCAGCCCTGCCGTGCTGATCTGCCATGAGAACCGCGGCCTGACACCCCATATCGAAGACGTAGCACGCCGCTTCGCGAAAGCTGGCTACGCGGCCCTCGCCCTTGACCTGCTCAGCCGGGAGGGCGGGACTGCGAACATGGACCGCGACGCTGTTCCCGGTGCCCTCACCCAGGCCGGCGCCCAGCGCCACGTTGCCGACTTCGCAGCCGCACTGGAGTATCTCAAAGCCCAGGACTTCGTGGACGGCGGGCGCATCGCCATGACCGGCTACTGCTTCGGCGGCGGCATCACGTGGCAGGCGGCCACCGAGCTGGACGGGTTAAAAGCCACCTCGGCGTTTTATGGGCCAGCCCCTGACCTGGGCAAGGTGCCCGGCATCAAGGCCGCCGTTTTCGGGGTATATGCCGAACTTGACCAGCGCATCACGGGCGCGATGCCTGCTCTCAAGGATGCGCTCGCAGCCACTGATGTTGTCCATCAGCTCACCGTCTACCCCGGCGTTGACCATGCCTTCCACAACGACACGGGCGACCGCTACAACGAAGCCCAGGCTACGGCGGCGTGGAACGATACCCTCGCGTGGTTCGGGCAGCACCTCTAGGGCGCGGCATGCGCGCCTGGCGTGCGGAAGGCGGATGTTTCTCCGAGCCATAACGAGAAACGCTGGCCGTCAATGACGGCTCGCCGTGCGCCGCCTGGAACCACCGGTGGCGAGGAACTGGTACTGACCCCGCGTAGGCTTTTCCCATGCCCGACTACGAACGGTTTCGGATCCTGCTTGAGGAGGAACGGGAGCGGAAGGTTGCCCTCCTGCCGGCCCTCCGTGCGGACATCGCCTCCGCAAATTCAGCGCGCCAGGACTCCAACGTGGATGACGAACACGATCCGGAGGGCTCCACCATCGCCTTCGAGCTGTCCCAGGCGTCCGCCCTGCTAAAGCAGAGCAGTGCTGGGCTCGGAGAAGTGGAGGCGGCCCTGGCCAGGATCGCCGCCGGCACTTATGGGACCTGCGCCGTCTGCGGGGAAGCTATCGCCGAAGGCAGGCTGGAGGCGCGGCCGTGGACTCCGTTCTGCATCCGGCACGCATCGGCAGGCCGCGGTCAATGAGCATCGGCGTGGACCACGTGACGGCTGCCGCCGCCTTCGTTGACCGCACGCTGCAGAACGAGGGTGCCTGGTACCGTGCGGACGACGTCGAGCGCCGGCTGGGCGGGCAGCTGGCCTCCTACGGCTCCTCAGTGGGTGCTGTCCGGGGAACCATCCGCGACGCGCTCCGCAAGTACAAGGACTTCGATCACGACGGCGTGGTACAGCTGGCATCCGCCCTGTGGGGTCAGCCCCGGCCAGGCTCCAAGGCAGTCTTCGAGCGCCGGCTTGCCGCCGTTGTGCTGCTGCAAACCAAGGTGTCTCTACTGCGCCATTCGGACCTGACGCGGATTGAGGGCTTCCTGCGCTCTGCCGGCACGAACGAACTGGCCGAACCCCTGCTGGCCGACGTCGTGGCGCCCTTCCTGGCCCGGCTCGGCGGGCGCGACCGGCAGCGCGCAGATGTTGTCCTGGCCCGGTGGCGGACGGACTCCGACAGCCGGCTGGTCAGCGCCGCCGCCTACCTCGCACAGCAACCTGCCCCCGAAGCCCCACCACAAGGAGACCCCCATGAACGATCCCTATAACCTGGACCGCTTTGTTGCCGCGCAGGACAGCGGCGGAACCTATGACCAGGCCCTGGCGGAACTGCAGCTGGGAAGGAAATCCGGCCACTGGATGTGGTTCATCTTCCCGCAGATCGCCGGCCTGGGCCAGAGTGACATGTCGCGGCGGTACGCCATCAGCTCCCTTGCCGAAGCCCGGGACTACCTGGACCATCCCGTGCTGGGCCCCAGGCTGCTTGACTGCGCACTTGCCGTCACCAACCACAAAGGCCGCCCGGCGGAGGACATCCTCGGCGGAATCGACGCCCGGAAGCTGCAGTCGTCCATGACGCTTTTCCTCCGCGCAGCTCCCGGGGAGACCGTCTTCAAAACCGTCCTGGCCCAGTTCTTCGATGGGCAGCCGGATGCCGCTACCGACGAGCTGCTGGCGGGCAAGGACGAACAGTAAGGCCAACGCTTAAGAGCCGACGGCGGCGCCCTGCGCAATTGCGCAAAGGTACCGCCGTCGGACTCACATGCTGTAGCTCAACGCTACGGCGAGGGGCTGCCGCCGTTGACGTTCAGCGTTTCCCCGATGACGTAGCTGGACTCCGGCGATGCCAGGAAAACATACGCCGGGGCGAGCTCCGCCGGCTGTCCCGCCCGGCCCAGGGGAGTGGACTGGCCGAACTCCGGCAGGTCCTCCTTGGGCTGGCCGCTGCTGACCTGCAGCGGCGTCCAGATGGGTCCCGGCGCTACGGCGTTGACGCGGATGCCCTTCGGCGCGAGCTGCTGGGCCAGCCCCTTGGTGAAGTTGTTGATGCTGCCCTTTGTGGTGGCGTAGTCCAGCAGCGTGGGGGACGGGTTGTAAGCCTGGATGGACGTGGTGTTGATGATGGTTGATCCTGCGGGCATGTGCGGGAGGGCAGCCTTGGTCAGCCAGAACATCGCGTACACATTGGTCTTCAGGGTGTGGTCGAACTGCTCGTCCGTGATGGCGGTCAGCTCCTCCTGCGCCACCTGCTTGCCGGCGTTGTTCACCAGGATGTCTACGCCGCCGAGCACGGCCACCGCGGTGTCAACCACCTCGCGGCAGACGTTGGGGTCCTTCAGGTCTCCGGGGACCTTGACGGCCTTGCGGCCGGCGGCCTCGATCAGTCCGGCGATGCGGGCTGCGTCCTCTTCCTCCTCCGGCAGGTAGGACAGGACGACGTCGGCCCCCTCCCGGGCGAAGGCGATGGCGGTGGCCGCCCCGATCCCGGAGTCCGCGCCGGTCACGATGGCCTTCCTGCCTTCCAGCCGGCCGGTCCCGCGGTAGGTGTTCTCGCCGAGGTCCGCTTTGGGCTCCAGCTCAGCGTCCAGGCCGGGCTCGGGCTGGTGCTGCTCGGGGGGAGAGATTTTTCCGTAGGCGGTCACGGGGTCGCGGAAGGTGTACTGGTCTGTCATGGTGGTCCTCCTGTTGGGTAGGGGTGGAACACGGTAAAACTAAGCATGCTTACCGTTCCAAGCCTAGGCACATCGGCCTGTCCCTGCCAACCCGCTTTTCAGTACTGGTTCAGTGGCGTTTCGAGTCCGGGCGGACCTCCACCAGCCTGACATCACTGATGGTTCCCGAGTCCACTACCGCTGTCATGTACGTGCAGGCAGGCTGGCGGCGCCGGTCCGTGGGGGAGCCCGGGTTCAGCAGCCGCAGTCCTCCCGGGGAGGTGGTGTCCCACGGGATGTGGCTGTGCCCGAAGACCAGCACGTCGGCGTCCGGGTAAAGCGCCTCGCACCGCGCTTCCCGGCCCTTCGCCTGTCCGGTTTCGTGCGCCATGGCGAACCGGACACCCTCAAGTGTGGCGGTGGCCGTTTCAGGCAACCGGGCGCGCAGGTCAGGACCGTCGTTATTGCCGTAGACACCAATCAGGCGGCTGCTGCGGTGCTCCAGCTGGTCCAGCAGTTCCGCCGTCACCCAGTCGCCGGCGTGGAACACCACATCAGCGCTTTCGACGGCGGCCCGCAACTGCGCGGGGAGTGCCTTGGCGCGCTTGGGCACGTGGGTATCGGCGACCAGCAGAAGGTTAAGCGGCATGGGGAAATCCTGCCATGCCGGCCCGGTTCCGCCGGCAACTTTTTTGGCATTGTTCCTCATGGCGGGCAGTCGTAATCTGGGGCTGGAGGTGATAGCCATGGAGGCTGCACAGGGTGACAGGATCATCGTTCACGGAAGGAACGTCGGGTCGACAGACCGGCACGGCGTAATTCTGGAAGTGCGCGGGCAGGGCGGAACGCCGCCCTACCTGGTCCGCTTTGACGACGGCCACGAAACCATCATGTACCCCGGCGGTGATTTCGCCGTCGAACGCGGCAACGGGCACTAGCGCCGCGCAGTAGATGCGCCGCTTCCGGTCCACCTGTCAGACTGGAGCGATGGATCACTCGCTGGCTTCAACGCCGTCCTCCACACCGCCTGTCCGTACCGGCCCGCGCGATCCCGGTGACGCCTGGGTGGACGGGGAACACGGCAGGTACTGGGGCAGGTTCGGCGCTGCCGGGGTGCTCGCCTACGATCCCGCCAAGGGTGTGCTCCTGCAGCACCGCGCCATCTGGAGCCACAACGGGGGAACCTGGGGACTGCCCGGCGGGGCGCTCCATGAAGGCGAGGACGCCGTTGTGGGCGCATTGCGTGAGGCCTATGAGGAGGCCGCCGTGCCGCCGGAGAACGTTGACGTGCTCTTCACCTCGGTGCTGGACCTGGACTACTGGTCCTACACCACGGTGGTGGTACTGGTGACGGAGCCGTTTGATCCGGTCATCAGCGATCCGGAGAGCCTTGAACTGCTGTGGATTCCGCTGGCGTGACGTGGAAAGCAAGGAGTTGCATCCCGGTTTCGCGGCCGCGTGGCCGGACCTGCGGGAGCGGCTCGTTTCCGGCGCTTAGCCGTGGACGCCCGTCAGTAGTCCGGGCCGTATTCGGCGTGGACCAGGATGGGCAGGTGGTCCGAGTTGCCGCGCGGGAGGGTCTCCACGCTCGTGATGTCGAGCCCCAGCGACGTTGCGAAGTCGAAGTGGCCCTTGAACACCTTGTAGCGGGTGTACGTGCGCCGGTTGCTCAGCGAGAGGGCATACCCAGAGTTCTTCATGTGCACGTGCAGGTTCTTGGTGAAGAACGGGTAGTTGAAATCCCCCACCATCAGCGTCATCAGGCCCTTGCCCATGCTGAGGAGCTCGGCGTGGGCGGCGTGGATCTGCTTCCGCCGCAGCGAGTTGGAGGCGGTCAGGGGTGCGGCGTGGAAGGAACCGATCACCAGTTCGTGCTGGGTCTCGTTGTCCATCACGCGGGTTCCGATGAGCCGTTCGTGGGCCGGTGCCAGTACGCGGTCATGCATCGACTTCTTCAAGGCGAAGGACTGGGTGTCCAGGGCCGTGAATCGGCTGGTGCGGTAGTAGATGGCGAGCCCGAGCCGGTTTCCCTTGGTGGCGTCCGCGAGGTGAAGCGGGCCAAGGGTTTCCGGGAGGTCGCTGGAATCCACCTCCTGGAGGCAGAGCGCATCAATATCGTGGTTCCGTGCCAGGGCAAGGAGTTCACCGCTTGCCTTGTGCTTGCGGAGGTTGTAGCTGATGACGCGCATGGAACACCTCTTCCGAGGGTTGCTGACAGGACCAGTTCCTGAGTCTACCCAGATGACAGCCCCCAGGCTCCAACATTTCGCCGCGTCGGATGGCAGCTCCTGGCGGCGGTCCCGGAGCAAAACGATAGAGTTATTGGCAATTCACTGACATCTCCTTCGAAGGGCACCCGTTGACTGCTGATCTGCCTGAACTGGCTGAGGGAAACTTCTATTACCAGGCCCTGGGCGATGGCCGCTTCCGCTCCACCATCCACGCCCAGGGCGCCTGGAACGTCCACGAGCAGCACATGGCGCCGGCCTCCGGGCTGATGGCCGACAGCCTCGAGCGGCACCAGCCGCGGAAGGACATGCGGATGGCCCGGCTCAGCTTCGAGATCCTGGGCCTGATCCCCGGCGGCGAATTCCACATCGAGACCACCACGCTGCGGCCGGGCAGGACCATCGAACTGCTGCAGGCCGAGCTGGTGGCGGGCGGCCGGACAGCGATCCGTGCCACCGCCTGGCGGCTGGTCACCAGTGATACCTCCGAGGTAGCCGCGGTGGAAGACACTGCCATTCCCGGTCCCGACGAATGCAAGCCTTACGACGGAGCATCAGTATGGCCGGGCGGCTACATCCGATCCCTTGAGATGCGGGTAGCGGAAGGGCACCGGCCAGGGGCCGGCAAGGTATGGCTGCGCACTGACCATCCCCTCACCGACCGCGAAGACAGCGGCGACCTCGCGCGGCTGATGGGGCTGGTGGACACCGCCAACGGCATCGCTGCACGGGTACCTCCGGGCGCGGACAGCTACGCGTTCCCCAACCTGGACCTGCAGATCCACATGTACCGCCGCCCCGAAGGGGAATGGCTGGGGCTGGACAACGCAGTCTCCTTCGGCGGGGACGGAATCGGCCTCACTTCCACGGTGCTGCATGACCTCCAGGGCCCCTTCGGCCGGGCAGAGCAGATCCTCACCGTGCGGAAGACGTGATGGCTGCGCGGGCGTGACTCCATCCGGGACGATATTCAGTCTCCGGCCGGGTCAGCCCCGGCCTTGGAAGACAAGCCAGCCGGCGAGGGTGGACAGCCCGGTCAAAGCAGCGCCCCAGAGCATGTCCACCACAATCAGCTGCAACGGCCACACCTTGAGGGTTGCCGCGTTAGTCAGGTCATAGGTGGCGTAGGCGAAGGCGCCCAGCGCAGCACCGTAGCCCAAGGCCGTAAGCCAGCCGCCGCCGTCGAGCGCGGGCCGGAGGGCAAAGAACACAATTCCGGCGATGTAAATGACGTAGAAGGCAACCGCGTACCCTAGGTTTGGCTTGTCAGCCAGCAGATCGCCGATGTGGCTCCGGTAGAACGGGTTCATCAGCTTGAGCCAGACGGCGTCAATCACTGCGAATGCGGCGGCAACAACAAGGAATTGCAAGATGACCATAGGGGAGCTTAGCAACATGCATCACGCCGGACCGGGACCCCGCACGCTGACAGTGGTGCGGCAGGAGGCGTCGCTCGGCGCCGCCCGTGACCTGGAATTTGGCCTGGAGCTCCTCGCCAAGGCAAAGGCGGGGAATATCGGCCCCATGCTTCGGCTGTACCGGCCTGCCCCTACGGTGGCATTCGGGCAGCGGGACACCCGGCTGCCGGGCTTCGAGGCAGCGGCCCAGGCCTGCCGCGACAACGGTTTTGAGCCGCTGGTCCGCAGGGCGGGAGGGCGCGCTGCTGCCTACCACCAGGGAACCCTCGTGGTGGACCACATCGAACCGGATGCAGATGCCATTGCAGGATCGAAAAGCCGGTTCGGATACTTTGGTGAGCTGTTCGCCGAAGCGCTGCGCAGCGTGGGAGTGCACGCGGCCGTGGGGGAGATCCCGGGTGAATACTGCCCCGGGGAATACAGTGTGCACGGCACGGACCGGACAGCCGGCTCCCGGATCAAGCTGGTGGGCACTGCCCAGCGCGTGGTGGCAGGAGGCTGGTTGTTCAGCTCCGTCATCGTCGTGGAAAACTCCGCCCCCATCCGCAAGGTCCTCACCGACAGTTACGCGGCTTTGGGCCTGGAGTGGGACCCCGCCACGGCCGGAGCCGTCAATGACCTTGTGCCGGGAGTGGACGTCGCCGCGGTGGAGGACGCGCTGCTGGCAACCTATGCGGGCCATGCCACCCTCACGAGCGCTGCCTTCAGCAGCCTGGGGGCATAACCGGCCGGGTATGGCAGGTACACAAACGGGACCAGCACCGAAGTGATGGTCCCGTTTTGGTTATTACACGCCTCCGACGGCGGATGGCTGGGCTGCCGGCCCTCTGGCCGGCCTCCCGGCTACGCTGCGAGGCGGTTCTTGACCTCGGCAGCGGAAGGGTTGGTAGCCGCGGTGCCGTCCGGGAACAGGACCGTGGGCACCGTGCGGTTTCCGCCGTTCAGCTGCTCCACCAGTTCTGCAGTACCGTCCACTTCCTCGATGTTGATCTCGGTGTAGCCGATGCCCTGCGCGTCCAGCTGCTTCTTCAGCCGGTTGCAGTAGCCGCACCAGGTGGTGGAAAACATGGTGATGGTGCCGGTTTCGGGGGTGAAGTCCACGGATTTCTCCTACGTGTCGCTTACGGGTTCATTCCTGACAACGGTAGCGTGCAGCCCGCTATTCCCGGCAACTGCGCCCGTGGCCGCCACCGGATGACAGCTCCTGCCGCCGATGGCATGCTGGAGCCATGTGTGGACGCTATGTGATGGCACGTGCCGTGGGGGACCTCCTGGCTGAGTTCGACGCCGAGCTTGAGGAGGAGGTGGCCATCCCGCCGTCGTGGAATGTCGCGCCAACCGATGACGTTCCCATCGTCCTGGAGCGGCTGATCGATGAGGGCCCGGAGCGCAAGCAGGTGCGCCAGCTGCACGTGGCGCGGTGGGGACTGGTTCCCTCCTGGGCCAAGGACCCGGGTATCGGCTCGCGGATGATCAACGCCCGGAGCGAATCCGTGCTGGAGAAGCCGGCGTTCCGCAAGGCCATCCAGTCACGCCGGTGCGCTGTGCCCGCAGACGGTTATTACGAATGGAAGCAGGGTCCCGGGAAAGGGAAGCAGCCCTACTACGTCCATCCCGGCGAGGGGCGGGGCTTGGTTTTTGCCGGGCTCTATGAGTGGTGGAAGGATCCGGCCTGGCCGGCGGGGGAGCCCGGCGGCTGGATGCTGTCCACGTCAATCCTGACTACTGACACTCCGCCGCCCGGCAGCGAATCAACTGTCTTCGGCAAGCTGACCGCGTTGCATGACCGTGTGCCGCTGCCGATGGACAACTCCACGATGCAGGCATGGCTGGACCCGGAGGCCGACGACGCCGCGGGGCTGGTTGACCTGGTGCGCTCGCGGGTCAAGGACGTGGCTTCGGACTGGCACGTGGACTCAGTGGGAAAGGACGTGGGCAACGTCCGCAACAACGGCCCTGAACTGATCCGCCCTGTGGAAGCCCTCTTCTAGGCGCTACCCAAAGCAGCCCGGACCTCTGGGCCGGTGGGCTAGACAGTGACCCTCCCGGCGTCGTCCACCGTCCACGTGGGGTTGTACGCCACGTCCCAGCGGAAGCCGTCCGGGTCCGCAAAGTAGCCGCTGTAGCCGCCCCACGGCTGGGTGATGGGCTCGGCGATGATGTCCGCTCCCGCTGCGGCAGCTTCTGCCATGACCCGGTCAACGTCTTCTGTGCTGGGGAGGTTGTGGCTGAGCGTGATGCAGGGGACCGGGCCCGGCGCGCTGACGCCCGCATCAGCCTGCATCTGGCGTACGTCCCACAAGGACAGCACCAGGCCGTGGTTCACCTGGATGAACACCACGTCCCCCGGAAATTCCCGGTGGACCGGCCAGCCAAGGCCGTCCACATAGAAGGAGCGGGACGCCGGAACGCTCCGGACGCCCAGTGAAATGAAGTCGACTCTGGGTTGCATGGTTCGATACTGTCAGAGGATGGCAACAATTCAAGGGAACGATAGAGACGCCCTGGCCGACAAGGAACAGCTCGCTGCCGTCCGGGTTGCCGTTGACGAGGTCGATGACCAGATTGTCACCCTCATCGCACGCCGGGAGCGGCTAATCCGGATCGCCGGTACCCTCAAGGGCGACGACGCCGAGGTCCGCGCCCCAGGCCGCGTGGAGCGGGTCATCGAGCACGTCCGCTCCGCCGCCGAGAAGAAGGCCATCGACCCGGACATCGTGGAGTCCACCTACCGGGCCATGATCTCAGGGTTCATCGAACTCGAACTCCGGGTCCACAAAGAGAACAACTGAGCAGTTTCTGCCCAGCTGTTACAGGTTTTCCTCCACCGGAACACCGGACTGGAATTCCCGGCCGTCCGCTTCACTGAAGCCGGTCATCACGTGCCCTTTGCCAAGTCCGTTGATGGCTGCGAGCGGGAAGTTGCCCGTGATGGTGTTGCCTGAATGGGTCACGCCTGAAAGATCGTAGTTCTCTTCCGTGCTCTGTTCGTGGTTGAACGAGAAGAAGGCGATCGCCTCCCCGTTCATGAATTCAATGCCCAGCCGCCGCTGCGAGGAGTAGTCCGGGGTGGCAGCCACAAGCCCCACCACGTAGGCACCGGAACCGGGAATGTTGCCGTCGATGTCGAAGGTGGCCACAAGTGTGGAGTCCTGGGCTTTGATGCTGACCTGCTTGAGGAGTGCGTCATGGGTGCTCATGGACCAATCCTGCTCCCTGCCGATCTGTCCGTCCACCCCCGCCTAGGATTTGTCCCGCCGCTGGCTTAGACTGGAAGTATTCGAACACATATTCGAATGACTCTTTAGTTTCTTTGTCCTGCCGGGAGGTGCCCATGGCGATGTTCAGCGAATCCGTGGATGTTGCCTGCAACCCCGACGGCCAGCCCGTGAGCCTTCAATGGGCAGGACGGTCCTATTCCGTCTGCGCTGACCCGGTGCGCTGGTACGAACGCCGGCAGTGGTGGGCGGAAGAAAGCCGTGCCCCGCTGGGGAGCGGGCCCGGGCTTGTTGACCACGAAATCTGGCGGGTCCAGGTGCTGCCGTCCGCTGCAGGTTCCGGCGCGGCCAGGGAACAGGACGAGGCACTCACCCTTGACCTCACCCGCCATATCCGCAGCGGCCGCTGGCGGCTCCTGCGCATCCACGACGCATTGCGCCCACGAACAGCATGAGCTTCACCCACCTCCACGTCTCCACCGCATTCAGTGCCCACTATGGCGTGTCCTGGCCTGATGAACTGGCGCAGGCTGCTGCTGCCGACGGCGCAACCGCGCTCGCCTGCACTGACCGCGACGGCCTGTACGGAACCATCAAGCACCTCAAGGCGTGCATGGCCGCAGGGATTGATCCCATCGTCGGGGTGGACCTGGCGGTGTATGACGACGACGGCGACCACCGCACCCAGCTGGCCGGCCGCGTGGTGGTGCTCGCCCGCGGCAACAACAACGGGGCTGGGTACCGTGCTTTGTGCCGGCTGGTGTCGGATGCCCATGCCCGCACTTCGGGAAAGTCCGGCGGAACCATTCCGGTGGCAGTGACCAGGGCAGAGCTTGCCTCGCGCACCCTGGACCCCAAGACCCTCAAACCAGTGCTGATGGTGCTCCTTGGGCCGGACTCCGACGTCGGGCGTGCCATGGGCGGGCGCCGGTACCTGCGGCCGCGGACCCTCTTCAAGCAATGGCTCGAGGCCATGCCCCGCGGAACAGTGGTGGCAGAGATCGTTTCCCAGCTCAGCGCACCGGGGGCGCCCCTGAGCACCTCGCATGCCGTCCGGATGCTCAAGCTCGCGGCGGAGCACAACGTTCCGGCAATCCTCAGCAACGCAGTCAGGTACTGCGCGGAGGACGGAGCCGCCACCGCTGACGTGCTGGATTCAGCACGGACCCTGAAATCGCTGCCGGAACTTGCCCAGGAACCGCTGCTGCAGCCCAACGGCCAGGGCTGGCTGAAATCCGCCGCGCAGATGCTGCAACTGGGCAAGGAAATCATCGCCGCAGCGGGTTACGGTGCCCAGGACCTCAAACAGCTCATGGCGCAGACCGAGGCGCTCGCCGATCTCTGCAGGATAGACCCAGAAACCGACATGGGCTGGAAGCAGCCAGTGGTGCCGGAGGCTTCTGTCATCGGGATCAGCCAGGACCCGCACGTTGAACTGGTGCAGCGCTGCGAGGCGGGAATCGGGCGGCGGTTCCCGGGAATCCAGGGCAGCCGGGAAAAGGAAATGCGGAAACGCCTTGACCATGAACTGGGGATCATCCGGAACCTGGGTTTCTCCTCCTACTTCCTCACCGTCGCCGAAGTTTCACGCATGATCCAGGACATGGGGGTAAGGGCTGCGGCCCGCGGGTCGGGAGCATCCAGCCTGGTGAACTACCTGATCGATGTCAGCCAGGTAAACCCTCTGCAGCATGACCTGATCTTCGAGCGCTTCCTGTCCCGGGACCGGGCCACCCTGCCGGATATCGATATCGACGTCGAAAGCGCCGAACGGCACAACGTCTACCGCAAGATCTTTGAGCGCTTCGGCGCGGAGCGGGTCACGCTGATGAGCATGCAGAACGGCTACCGGGCAAGAGGTGCAGTGCGGGATGCCGGTATGGCATTGGGCATGGATGACGGCGACGTGGGGGACATCGCCAAACAGCTCTGGCGGTTTTCCGCCCGGAAGTTTCGCGAGGCGCTGAAGGAAAAGCCGGAACTGAGGGAGTTTGCCGGCCGGGTGGAGCAGCGGGACACCCACGGCAACCAGCAGCTGGACCTGCTCGTGGACCTGACGGAACGCCTTGACCGGCTGCCGCGGCATATTTCAATGCATCCCTGTGGTGTGATCCTGGGGGACGCAACCCTGCTGGACAGGACTCCCGTCCAGCCCAGCGGCCTGGGGCTGCCCATGAGCCAGTTCGACAAACACGATATGGACCCCATGGGCATGCTCAAGCTCGATGTCCTCGGCGTCAGGATGCAAAGCGCCATGGCGTTCGCAGTCCGGGAAATCATCCGGATCCATCCCTCCAAACAGGAAGTGGTGGCTGCCGGGGCCCATCCTGCCGGGCAGGACGGATCCGGCCCGGATTACATCGCAGAAAACGGGCACATAGACCTTAACGCCATACCCCTGGATGATGAACCCACCTTTGAACTCATCAGGAGCACGCACACCCTGGGCTGCTTCCAGATCGAGTCTCCCGGGCAGCGCGAGCTGATCGGCAAAATGGCGCCGCGGGAGTTCAATGACCTCATCATCGACATTTCGCTTTTCCGTCCCGGGCCCATGAAATCGGACATGGTCCGGCCATTCCTGGAACACCGCCACGGTTTCGCCCCCGAGGTGTACCCCCACCCGCTCCTGAAACCGGTGCTCCAGGAAACCCATGGGGTGACCGTTTTCCATGAGCAGATCCTCAGGACATTCGACGTGATGACGGGGTGCGGGCTGGCGAAAGCTGATGAGTTCCGGAGGGCCCTGAGCAGCGACGTTGGGGAATCCCAAGTAGAAGGGTTTTTCCGCAAGGGGGCAAAGGCCAAAGGTTTTTCACCTGACGTCGTTGACAAGGTCTGGGACACTTTGAAGTCTTTTGCAAGCTTCGGCTTCTGCAAAGCCCACGGGGCGGCTTTCGCCGTGCCCACCTACCAGTCGGCCTGGCTGAAGGCGCACCATCCCGAAGCCTTCCTCGCCGGACTCTGGGAACACGATCCGGGTATGTATCCCAAAAGATTGCTGGTGGCCGAAGCCAGGCGGCTGGGTATTCCCATCCTTCCCCTGGATATCAACCGCAGTAAGGGGGAGTACCGGGTGGAGCGGGTCCGGCAGGGGCCCGATGCGGGAAAGCTGGGAATCAGGCTGAGCCTGAACGGTATCTACGGGCTGTCCGCCACAGAATTGAAGAGGATTGTGGCAGGCCAGCCCTATGACTCCCTCGCGGACCTCCGCGCGCGCTCGCGGCTTAGCAAGCCCAGTATTAAACGGCTGGCCCAGTTGGGGGCCTTTGATTCCCTGCACCGCGAGGCGGGCGGGGTGGCGAACCGGGCAGACCTGGTCCAGCACCTGCAGCAGCTTCAGACCTCAGGCAGTGGGAGGAAAGGGGTCGAGGTCCTCGAGGGGCAGCTGTCCCTGCCCCTGGGCGATGTGGAGTTGCGCAACGTCAAGCCCGGCCTCCCTGAACCTACCCTGATCGAAAACGTACGGGCCGAGCTGGATTTGATGGCCGTGGACGTCAGCAGCCACCTGATGGACAGCCACCGGCCCATGCTGGACAGGCTGGGGGTGACGACGGCAGACAAGCTCCTGGGCTTGCGCAATGGAACTGAAGTACTGGTGGCCGGAGTGCGGGTAGCTACGCAGACGCCTCCCATGCGCGGCGGCAGGAGGGTTGTGTTCATCAGCATCGACGACGGCACCGGCTGCATTGATTCTGTCTTCTTCCACGAAGCCCAGGAAAACGCCGGCCTGCTCCTGTTCGGGACCAGGCTGCTGTTGATCCGCGGCACCACACGCAGGACAGGCCCGCGGGGAATCAGCCTGAGCGCAAGCATGGCCTGGGACCTCAGCCGCACCGAAACCCTGCCTTTTCCACCTTCGGACACCGGGGCCCCGGACGGCCCGCACCCCCTTGATGGAATCAACCGGAGCCTTGCCATCACCGGATTTAACGGCTGAGCCTGCCGTGCGCCGCGTTGGTCGGCCCTTTGCTGAACCGATAGCATTGACGATGGCTGGCTGTGGTCCCCGTACGCCACAAGCTATGAAGCCTTAACTTTGAATAGGAGACACCCGTGTCAGATGCCCAGCAGATCACCCTTCTCGTCGATGGCGAAGAGACCAAGGTGACTACCGGGACAACCGGTGCGGAACTCTTCTTTGAGCGCCGTGACGTTGTTGTTGCCCGCGTCAATGGCGAACTGAAGGACCTGGACCAGGAACTTCCGGAAGGCGCCGACGTCGAAGGCGTCACCATCGATTCCCCCGACGGACTGAACGTGCTCCGGCACTCCACCGCCCACGTGATGGCCCAGGCGGTCCAGCAACTGCGCCCCGACGCCAAGCTGGGCATCGGCCCGTACATTACCGACGGTTTCTACTTCGACTTTGACGTGGCCGAGCCCTTCACCCCCGAGGACCTCAAAACCCTCGAAAAGATGATGCTCAAGATCGTCAACCAGAACCAGAAGTTCGTCCGGCGTGTGGTCTCCGAGGACGAGGCCCGCGAAGCCATGAAGAACGAGCCCTACAAGCTCGAACTCCTGGGCAAGAAAAACGAAGCCGCCGAAGCCGGCGAAGGCGTCAACGTCGAGGTGGGCGCCGGCGACATCACCATCTACGACAACGTTGAGCGCAAGGAAGGCACCACCGTCTGGTGCGACCTCTGCCGCGGCCCGCACCTGCCCAACACCAAGATGATTTCCAACGCCTTCGCCCTCACCCGCTCATCCTCCGCCTACTGGCTGGGAAACCAGAAGAACCAGCAGCTGCAACGGATCTACGGCACGGCCTGGCCCACCAAGGACGCGCTGAAGGCCTACCAGGAGCGCATCGCCGAGGCCGAACGCCGCGACCACCGCAAGCTCGGCTCTGAACTGGACCTGTTCTCCTTCCCGGACGAGCTCGGTTCCGGCCTGCCGGTGTTCCACCCCAAGGGCGGCATCATCCGCAAGGAGATGGAGGACTACTCGCGGCAGCGCCACGTTGAAGCCGGCTACGAGTTCGTCTACACGCCGCACATCACGAAGGGCCACCTATACGAGGTCTCCGGCCACCTGGACTGGTACAAGGACGGCATGTTCCCCGCAATGCAGGTTGACGCCGAACTCAACGAGGACGGCTCCATCCGCAAGCCGGCCCAGGACTACTACCTGAAGCCGATGAACTGCCCCATGCACAACCTCATCTTCCGTTCCCGCGGACGCTCCTACCGTGAGCTGCCCCTGCGTCTGTTCGAATTCGGCTCGGTCTACCGGTACGAGAAGTCCGGTGTGGTGCACGGCCTCACCCGCGTGCGCGGCATGACACAGGACGACGCCCACATCTACTGCACCCGTGAGCAGATGAAGGACGAGCTCACCAAGACGTTGACCTTCGTCCTGGACCTGCTGAAGGACTACGGGCTCAACGACTTCTACCTGGAACTGTCCACCAAAGACCCGGAAAAGTACGTCGGTGACGACGCCACCTGGGAGGAAGCCACCCGGACCCTGGCCGAAGTGGCACAGGAATCAGGCCTTGAACTCGTACCGGATCCGGGCGGAGCTGCCTTCTACGGCCCCAAGATCTCCGTCCAGGCGAAGGACGCGCTGGGCCGCACCTGGCAGATGTCCACCATCCAGCTGGACTTCAACCTGCCCGAACGGTTCGAACTCGAGTTCCAGGCCGCCGACGGCAGCCGCCAGCGTCCCGTTATGATCCACCGTGCGCTTTTCGGGTCGGTGGAGCGGTTCATGGGCGTGCTGACCGAGCACTACGCCGGCGCCTTCCCGGCGTGGCTCGCCCCGGTCCAGGTGGTGGGCATCCCGGTGGCGGAGACGTTCAACGAGTACATGTTCGACGTCGTTGATCAGCTGAAGGCGGCCGGCATCCGGGCCGAGGTGGATACGTCGTCGGACAGGTTCCCGAAGAAGATCCGCACTGCCAGCAAGGACAAGATCCCGTTTGTGCTCATCGCCGGCGGCGACGACGCCGAAGCAGGCGCAGTATCGTTCCGGTTCCGAGACGGCAGCCAGGACAACGGCGTCCCCGTGGCAGAGGCAGTCAAGCGGATCACGGAAGCCGTCCGTAACCGGACCAGCTAGCGGAAACGGAACAGCACCGTGCAGGAGAACACAGGCGCAGGATATCCAGGCGATGCCGGCGTTACCGACGACTTTGACCTCGCCGGTGTCCCGGACGCCTTCCAGCGCCTGTGGACTCCGCACCGCATGGCGTACATCAAGGGCGGCCAGCACCAGTTCAAGAACGAAAACGACTGCCCTTTCTGTATCGGACCGGCACGGACCGATGAGGATGCGCTGATCGTCTACCGGGGAAAGACCTGCTACGTGGTGCTGAACCTTTTTCCGTACAACCCGGGGCATCTCCTGGTCTGTCCCTACCGCCATATTCCCGACTACACGGACCTCACCGTCGAGGAGACAGCGGAGTTCGCCGAGCTGACCCAGACCGCCATGCGGGTGCTGCGGAAAGTAGCGAACCCGGGCGGATTCAACCTGGGGATGAACCAGGGCGTGGTGGGCGGAGCCGGCATTGCCGCGCACCTGCACCAGCACATAGTTCCGCGCTGGGGCGGTGACGGGAATTTCTTCCCCATCATCGCCCAGACCAAGGCGATCACGCAGACCCTTGACGAGGTCCGCCAGCAGGTCGCCGACGCCTGGCCCGGGGAGACGGATGCTGAATAAGCACGCCCGCAGGTTCTTCACCGCGCTGTTCACTCCGCTCGCCCGTTGGCTCCTTCGAATCGGCGTCTCACCGGATGCCGTGACCATCATCGGTACCGCCGGTGTGGTGGTGGGAGCCCTCGTCTTCTACCCGCTGGGCCAGCTCTGGTGGGGAACACTGTTCATTACCGCATTCATCTTCTCCGACGTCCTGGACGGCATCATGGCCAGGATGCAGGCGGTGGGCAGCCGATGGGGCAACTTCCTCGACTCCACCCTGGACCGGATTGCAGACGGCGCCCTTTTCGCCGGCCTCGCCGTCTGGTTCTTCACCGGCGGCGCGAATGTTCCGATCGCCATGGCTGCCACTGTCTGCCTTGTCCTTGGCATGGTGGTCTCCTACGCCAGGGCAAAGGCGGAGTCGCTGGGGTTCACGGCCAACATCGGCATAGCAGAACGCGCGGAACGCCTGGTTTCCGTGCTGGTGGTGACCGGATTCACCGGCCTCGGGCTGCCGCACGTGGTGCTGCTGGTGACACTGATCCTGCTCGCCCTCGCCAGCCTCATCACCGTGGTCCAGCGCATGGTGTCCGTACGCCGCCAGGCACTCGCTGAACCATCGCCTGCCGATTAACACGAATTAAGCCGGCCGGGCGCGGTGAGACTAGTATTAGGACTGCCCGATCAATGGATCCGGCAACCCGGTGTGTGTACAGATGGCATCTCCGTGCCGCCCTGCACCCCCGGCGAAGGTCATCTATCTACCCATAGGGGTTTTTGTGTCTACACCTGATGTAAGCAGCGAAGCCGGTTCGTCCGCGAACAGCGTCACGGGCAGCAGCCGCGTGAAGCGGGGCATGGCTGAGATGCTCAAGGGCGGCGTCATCATGGACGTCGTCAACGTCGAACAGGCCCGCATCGCCGAAGACGCCGGTGCCGTTGCTGTAATGGCGCTGGAACGCGTTCCGGCCGATATCCGCGCCCAGGGCGGCGTSTCCCGSATGTCCGATCCGGACATGATCGACAARATCATCGACGCCGTGTCCGTGCCSGTYATGGCCAAGGCCCGGATCGGCCACTTCGTCGARGCCCAGGTCCTGCAGTCCCTCGGCGTGGACTACATTGACGAGTCCGAGGTCCTGACCCCGGCCGACTACGTCAACCACATCGACAAGTGGAACTTCACCGTTCCCTTCGTCTGCGGCGCCACCAACCTCGGTGAGGCGCTGCGCCGCATCAACGAGGGCGCGGCAATGATCCGCTCCAAGGGCGAGGCCGGCACCGGTGACGTCTCCAACGCCACAGGCCACATGCGCCAGATCCGCTCCGAGATCGCCAAGCTTGCAGCCCTGCCCGAGGACGAGCTCTACGTTGCGGCCAAGGAATTGCAGGCCCCGTACGAACTGGTCAAGGAAGTTGCCGCTGCAGGTAAGCTTCCGGTGGTGCTGTTCACCGCCGGCGGCATCGCCACCCCGGCCGACGCCGCCATGATGATGCAGCTCGGCGCGGACGGTGTGTTCGTGGGCTCAGGCATCTTCAAGTCCGGCAACCCCGCCCAGCGCGCCGCCGCCGTCGTGAAGGCCACCACCTTCTACGACGATCCCGACGTCATCGCCAAGGCCTCCCGCGGCCTGGGCGAAGCCATGGTGGGCATCAACGTCGACGAGATCCCCCAGCCGCACCGCCTCGCAGAGCGCGGCTGGTAGTCCTCTTCCTGACGGCAGGTCCTGATCCTCTGCTTGCTATTCCCCACGTCCCGCTAAGGCCGCTTCGCGGCGAACGGGGACGCAGGGCCCCTTTTACGCAAGCTGCCGGACCAGTACCTGCCTTCGAGCAACAAACCGCGACGGCGGCGAGTCACGTTTGCCGAGTGACTCGTCGCCTTCGTTGTTGAAGTACGACGCCGGTTCCTCACCTTTTTCTGGTGGGGGACCGGCGTCGTTCGCTTAACCCAACTAAGTAGCGCTAAGTGTCGTTTTGAGGGTTCAGAACGACACTTAGCGCTACTCAGTTGGGAAGGGGGAGGTTTACTCGAGGCCGCGGCGCTTCAGGAGCGGTTCCAGCTTTGCGTCGCGGCCGCGGAGGGTGCGGAAGGACACGAGTGGGTCGCGGCTGTTTCCCCGGGACAGGAGCTCCTGCCGGAAACGTTCACCGTTGGCCCGGCTGAGGCCGCCGTTCTCGGTAAACCAGTCCACCGTCTCGGCATCCAGCACTTCGCTCCAGATATACGAGTAGTAGCCGGCCGCGTAACCGGCTCCAGCGAAGACGTGCTGGAAGTATCCCGTGCGGTAGCGCGGCGGAATCAGCGCGTGGGCGATTCCGGCAGACGCCAGGGCCTTGTCCTCGAACGCCAGTGCATCCTCAGGGATTTCGCTGCTCCCCAAGACGTGCCAGGCCAGGTCCAGCAGCGCTGCCCCCAAGTATTCGGTGGTGGCAAAGCCTTCACCCCAGAGCCGTGATTCGTTCAGTTTGTCAACGATGTCCTGGGAAAGCGGCTCGCCGGTGGCGTAGTGCTTCGCGTAGTTGGCCAGCACCTCCGGCCACATGATCCACATCTCGTTGACCTGG
Organism: Arthrobacter sp. Alg241-R88; assembly: GCF_900537115.1. GTDB lineage: Bacteria > Actinomycetota > Actinomycetes > Actinomycetales > Micrococcaceae > Arthrobacter. The sequence goes on along the minus strand of NZ_UNRG01000002.1, from coordinate 672,349 downwards.
GACGGGTACTCCACAAAATCGCGCGGAACCGAGGTACCGGAAAACCGCGGATAGGTGACATTGGAGAACAGCCCGTGCAGGGCATGCCCGAACTCATGGAAGGTGGTTCGCAGCTCGTCCAGGGTCAGCAGCGTAGGTTCGCCCGCGGGCGGCTTGGAAATGTTCAGGTTGTTGATGACCACCGGCTTGGTCCCGAGCAGTCCCGACTGTTCCACCAGGGAGTTCATCCAGGCCCCGCCGCGCTTGGATTCGCGGGTGTAGTAGTCGCCGAGGAACAGCCCCAGGGCGCTGCCGTCCTCATTCCGGACCTCCCAGACCCGCACATCGGGGTGGTAACCGGAGAGATCCTTCCGCTCGTGGAAGGTAATTCCGTAGAGGGACGTGGCAGCGAAGAAGACGCCGTCGGCCAGGACACGGTCCAGCTCGAAATAGGGCCGGAGGGCCTGCTCGTCCACCTCGAACTTTTCCCGCCGGACCTTCGAGGAGTAGAACGCCCAGTCCCAGGCCTCCAAAGCGTGCCCGGCTGCCTCCGATAGAGCCGCGGCCTCACGGTCCGCATTGCGGACCGCCGCCGGGGACATGCGGTTCAGCATCGACTGCACAGACTCGAAATCGGGTGCTGTCTGCCGGTCCACCACGAGTTCGGCGTAGTTGGCGAAGCCCAGCAGTTTCGCTTTTTCGGCACGGAGGGCGGCCATGGACCTGGCGAGTTCGAGCACGTCGAGCTTTCCGCCGCTGCTGCCGCGGGCAACGGAGGCTTCAAACAGCCGCCGCCGGACCTCCCGGTTCTCCAAGGCGGCGAGGGCCGGCTGGTTGGTGGGCTGGATCAGCGTCAGGAGGAACTTCCCCTCATGACCGGCCGCACGGGCTGCTTCTGCGGCGGCGGCCACGTCGTCAGCGGGCAACCCCGCCAGCTCTGCGGGGTCCTCCAGCAGCAGGGCTGCGGACTTCATCCCTTCCTTGACCCGCTGGCCGAATTCGGTTCCCAGCCGGGAGAGCTCGGCATTGAGCTCCCGCAGCCGCTCCTGCCCCGGACCGTCCAGCTGGATGCCTGTTTGCCGGAATTCCTTCAGATACTCATCCACCAGGCGTGCCGACTCCGGATCAAGACCCGTTGTATCGATGGCGGCGAAGCGTTCGAACAGGGCCCGGTTCAGGAACACTTCGTCCTGGTGGGCTGCAAAGCGCGGTGAAAGCTGGGTTTCCAGGTCCCGGATTTCGTCAGATGCGTCGGCAGAGACCAGCGTAAAGAACGCCGCAGCAGTCCTCTGGAGCAGTTGGCCGGAGCACTCCATCGCCACTGCCGTGTTTTCGAAGGTGGCGGGATCAGGGTTCTCCGCGATCGCCTGGACTTCGGCCAGGTGCTCCGCGAATCCTGCCTCAGCCGCCTGGGCATAGTGGACTGCCTCTATGTCCACGAAGGGTGGCAGTGCGAACGGGAGTGTGCTGGGAGTGAGCAGGGGGTTTGTCATGCCGTAAATCTTCCACACGGGCCGCACCTTCTCAACGATCCTCAAATACTCGTGGCGGCCCGGGGCGTTGCCTAGAATGACCGCTATGGGGATTAGCTGGGGCGGCGCTGCCTCGCGTGCCGGGTCTACAACAGTGGCCTTGGTCATGGCTGCTGTGCTGGCCGGCTGCGGCCTCGTGGCGGAACAGGAAAATGAAGCACCACAGACCGCGGAGTCTGCTACCCGGCGTCCCGGTTCCGGCGTCGCGTCGCCCACGCGCACCAGTCTTGCCCCAACCCCCACACCCACGCCCACGCCCGGTAAGGGCCCGGCCTGCCCGATGATCCGGTGTACCACCGTGTTGGTCACCGGCGACATGCTGATCCACAGCCAGCTCTGGCAGCAGGCGCAGCAGGACGCCGCAGCCGCCGGCAAGCCGGGCATGGATTTTGGGCCTCTCCTGGAAGGGCAACGCCGGTACATCAACAACAGCGACCTCGCCATCTGCCACCAGGAGACGCCGGTGGCAGGCCCGGAAGGTCCGTTTTCTTCGTACCCATCGTTCAACGTTCCGCCCCAGATCATCGCCGCGTCGAAGGGCGTAGGGTATCAGGCCTGCACCACCGCCAGCAACCACACCATCGACCGTGGCACCGACGGGCTGCTGCGCACCCTGGACGTCCTGGATGCTGCCGGCCTCAAGCACACGGGCTCCTACCGGACTGAAAGCGAATCCCACGGCATCCTCATCATGCAGACGGCGGCAGCTAAAGTCGCCATTATCCAAGCCACGTACGGGCTCAATGGACTGCTCCCTGAATATCCCTGGCAGGTAGACATGCTGGACCCCGCAGCCATGATTGCCAAGGCCGAAAAGGCAAGGGCGTTGGGGGCGGACATTGTCCTGGCCGCCATGCACGCCGGTGATGAGTACGCCAGCGAACCGAACGCCCAGCAGGAGGAGGTGGCGCGTGCCCTGGTGGACAGCCGGCAGTTCAACCTTGTGTATGGACACCACACCCACTCGGTCCTACCCATCGAAAACTACAAGGGCACCTGGATTGTGTACGGCCTGGGCAACGGCGTCACGGAGCTGTCTCCCCGGTACGTGGTCAATAACGAGGGCCTGCTGGTGAGGGCGCAGTTTGGCCAGGACCCCTCAGGAAAGTGGTCCGCCACGGACCTGGCGTGGTCGCCCTCGGTGATTGTCCGCGACCCGTACCGCTGGTGTTCGGTGGCCGCTGATGCGCCGCAGGGACAGTGTGCCGGTCCGGAGGAGGACGTCGCGACCAGGCAGCGGACCAGCACCGTGGTGGAATCCCGCGGTGCGGCGGCAGCGGGTGCCCACGAACTCCTGATAACCCGCGAACCCTAAGCCTGGCCGCCAAAGGTGCGGGCCGCCGTCGGCCGATTTAGGTTGTGCCGGTTAGCGCGGGCGGCGCGCCGCGTGTTCCCTCGCCAGTTCCGCGTAATGGTCATCCGGGTGGCCGGGCTGGAACGTGCCGTACTTCCGCTCAGCCGCCGTACGGATCAGGAAGTCGGCAATGGCTGGATTCTTCGGCAGCAGGGACCCGTGCAGGTAGCTCGCCACGATGTTGCGGTAGCGGGCACCTTCGTGGCCGTCGCTGCTGTTGTTTCCGGTCCCTTTGGCCACGGTGCCGAGCGGCCGCACCCCGTCGCCGAGGGTGGTCTGCCCGCTGTGGTTCTCGTAGCCCAGCACCTCGCCGAACTCCGGCGTAGCCACCTTCACGTTGCCGATCAGGCGCTCCTCAGTGCCGTGCGTTTCCACGTCAAGGATGCCGATGCCGGGGATGACTGCTCCGGTGCGCGTTTTGAAGAACCGTCCGAAAAGCTGGTAGAGCCCGCAGATGACCAGCATCGGCGCGCCGTCCTCGGCCAGGTCCTTCAGCGCTCCCGCGCGTGCCTGCAGGTCGTCCTGGATGACCAGCTGGCCGCTGTCCTGGCCGCCGCCGCCCACGATAATGTCCACGTCCTCCGGGAAGGGATCGCCCACGTTGTATTCGAGCAATTCGGGGGTGTAGCCGTGCCATCTGATGCGCTGCTGAAGGACCAGGGCGTTGCCCCAGTCGCCGTAGATGTTCATGTCGCGGGGGTAGAGCTGGACTACCCGGATGGTGCCCTTGCCCGCGGAGCTTTCCCCTGCAGGTTGCACGCCTGACTGGCTCAAGAGACAACCTCCACGGTGGTGATTTTGGACAGCTCGCGGCGGATGGCCAGCATGGCTGTGTAGGTGCAGAAGATGCGCTTGGGCTTGCCCTGGGCTTCCCTGATGAATGAGGCAAGGGCAGGCGTAATTTCGGGCTCGACCCCGCCGATCCGCACGTCGTCGTACTGCAGGCGCAGGGCCATGTCGTAGGCACGGGATCCGGTGAGCTGGTCCACTCCGCCCTCGCGCAGGGAGTCGAATTCCACGTCCCACAGCCAGGACATGTCGCGGCCGTCCGCGTAGTTGTCGTTGATGGCAATCATGGTGGCGTAGCCGCCGGCGGGGAAGGACTTCAGGCCGAGCCGGAACCCGCTGGGGTTCTTGACCAGGACCAGGTCAAGGGGCTGCCCGTCGACCGTGAGGCTTTCGCCGCGGCCGAAGGCAGGCGCAACCTGGGCGAGTGCGGCCAGCAGGGTGTCGTGGTCGGCAGTGGCTGCGCCGCCGCCGCAAATGCTGCGGGCCAGGGTCAGCGCCGCGGCCGCATTGAAGATGTTGTAGACGCCGCGCAGCTTCATCCCGGTGGTGACCGTGACGCCGTCGTACTCAAATTCGGCGGTGTCCGCACCTACCTTGCGGAGGACGACGTCGGCGGCGGGCTTCTCGGGAAGGCCCGCCGGAGCGGGACTTCCGGGAGCGGCGCGCATGTCGTCGTCGTTGGGGAAGGTGCCCAGCAGCGAATCGTCCAGGCCGAAGTACTTGACGTCCTGCCCGGTCAGTGTGCTGGCGATTCTGGCGACGCGGGGGTCCTCCCGGTTCAGCACCACGGTTCCGGTGGTTTTGGCGGCGATGTGCTGGAGCAGCTGGGCCGTCTTGTCGATCTCACCGAACCGGTCAAGCTGGTCGCGGAGGACGTTCAGGAGCAGGCAGTAACGGGGCGGGACGCTGTTGACGAAGTGCACGGCGTGGGCCTCGTCGAGCTCCAGGACGGCGACGTCGGCATCGAGCCGGCCCCGCCAGTCCACTTCACCCAGCAGTGCGGCGGCGACGCCCCGGGTGAAGTTGCTGCCGGTCCGGTTGGTGAATACCTTCAGTCCCTGGCTCTCCAGCAGTTCCACCACCATTTTGGTGGTGGTTGTTTTACCGTTGGTACCACTGACCACGGCCACGCCGTGGGGGAGCGTGGTGAGCGTCCGCCGCATGAAGCCGGGATCGATTTTTTCGACCACCAGCCCGGGCAGGGCAGAGCCGCCGCCCCGTAGCCGGGACACCCGGCGGACCAGCTTGCCGAGCGGAACACTGAAGTAGAGCATGCTTCGAATATATCCCAGCAACGGCATGCAACCGCCGTCGGAGCGGGTCTCCGGCGCCGGTCAGGAAGGCCGCGCCCCTTATGCTGGATGGATGACAAATTCCCCTTCAGCTGCTTCCGCGCGCGTGGGCTCGGGCCTGCGGATCGGCGTGCTGGCGCTTCAAGGTGACTTCCGCGAGCACCTCCGTGCCATTGAAGCAACCGGAGCCGAGGGCGTCGGAATCCGCCGTCCCAAGGAACTGGACGGCCTGGACGGGCTGATCATTCCCGGCGGTGAATCCACCGCGATCGACAAGCTCGCCCGCGCCTTCGACCTCGCCGAACCCCTTCGGGAGCGGATCACCGGGGGCCTGCCCGTTTACGGTTCCTGCGCCGGCATGATCCTGCTCGCCGCGGACATCGCTGATCCAGCCACAGACCTCGCCGGAGCTCCGCAACAGACCTTCGGTGGACTTGATATCACCGTCCGGCGCAACGCCTTCGGCCGGCAGCGTGAGTCCTTCGAAACGGACCTTGACTTCAAGGGACTCGATTTCAGTGCCACCGAAACCGGTGTTCCTCCGGTCCACGCCGTCTTCATCCGGGGCCCCTGGGTGGAACGGGTGGGCCCGGACGTGGAGATCCTTGCCCAGGTGGAACCGGCGGATCCGGAGCACGCTTCCCACGCGGTCCCGCTGCCGGGGACGGCTAGAATTGTTGCAGTGCGTTCCGGCCACCTGCTGGCCACCTCCTTCCATCCGGAAGTGACCGGGGAAAAACGCGTACATGAACTTTTTATCCGCATGATCAGAGGAGAAGCGTAAAGCATGTCAGGCCACTCCAAATGGGCGACGACCAAGCACAAGAAGGCGATCATTGACAGCCGCCGCGCCAAGTCGTTCGCCAAGCTGATCAAGAACATCGAAGTTGCAGCCCGGATGGGCGGCCCGGATCTTGCCGGCAACCCCGGCCTGGAACTTGCCGTCACCAAGGCCAAGAAGACCTCGGTTCCCAACGACAACATCGACCGTGCCATTAAGCGCGGCGCCGGCCTCACCGGCGAAGTTGTTGACTACACGGAAATCATGTACGAAGCCCGCGGTCCGCAGGGCTCGGCGCTGCTGGTCGAGTGCCTCACGGACAACAAGAACCGTGCTGCCTCCGAGGTGCGCCTGGCCATCTCGCGCAACGGCGGCACCATCGCTGATCCCGGATCCGTGAGCTACCTCTTCGCCCGCAAAGGTGTAGTCAACCTGCCCAAGAACGGCCTCAGCGAGGACGACGTCCTGATGGCAGTCCTGGATGCCGGCGCTGAGGAAGTCAAGGACAACGGCGACACCTTCGAGATCCATTCCGAACCAGGCGACCTGCAGGCCATCCGCGAGGCCCTCAACGAAGCCGGCATCGAGTACGACACCGACGAGGTGGAGTTTGTCCCCTCGATGCAGGTGGAACTCGACGTCGACGGCGCCCGCAAGTTCCTGAAGCTCGCAGACGCCCTCGAAGACCTCGACGACGTACAGAACGTGTACAGCAACGCCGACCTCAGCGACGAAGTCCAGGCTGCCCTGGAATCCGAGTGACGCCCGGCCTTGCCTGCTGAACCCGGCAGCCCGTGACGCTGCGCGTACTGGGGGTTGACCCCGGACTGACCCGCTGCGGCATCGGCGTGGTGGACGTCGAACGGAACAGGCGGGCCACCATGGTGGCCGTCGGGGTGGTCGGAACCTCTCCGGACGAAACACTGGACCAGCGCCTCCTGGTGATCGCCCTGGCAATCGACGAGTGGCTGGACCGCTACGAGCCCCAGGTCCTCGCCGTCGAGCGTGTCTTCTCCCAGCTCAACGTCAGCACCGTGATGGGGGTGGCCCAGGCGTCCGGCGTGGTGATCGCCGCCGCCGCGCGCCGCGGAATCCCGGTGGCGCTGCATACGCCGTCGGAAGTCAAAGCCGCAGTCACCGGCAGCGGCTCCTCCAACAAGGAGGCGGTGACCAAGCTGGTCACCAAGATCCTCCGGCTGGACGCGCCGCCGCGCCCGGCCGACGCCGCGGACGCCCTGGCGCTGGCCATCACGCATGCCTGGCGGGCCGGCAGCGGCGCGGCCGTTGCCACCACCGGGCCCGGCAGTTCTTCGCTGACGCCGGCCCAAAGAGCGTGGGCTGAAGCCGAAGCGAAGGTGCGGCGCGCACGCTGATTGTCCTGGCTGCTTGCTAGGGTATTCGTAGATATGTTCGGATCGCCGGTCCAATTCCTGGAGCCCGGCAGTACACAGGAGCCAGGCCCTTGATCAGTTTCCTCCGCGGAACCGTAGCGCACGTTGGCCTGTCCACGGCCGTCATCGACCTCAACGGCGCGGGCATGAGCGTCAACGCGACGCCGCAGACCCTCAGCCGGCTCCGCACGGGCGAGGAGGGCCAGCTTTTTACCTCCCTGATCGTCCGGGAGGATTCGCTGACCCTCTTTGGTTTCGCGTCCGACGACGAGCGGGAAGTTTTCGATGTCCTGCTCAGTGTCAGCGGGGTGGGGCCGCGGCTGGCCCTGGCGGTTCTCGCCGTCCATGACCCGGAAGCTATCCGGGTGGCTGCACATACCGGGGACAGCAAAACGTTCACCAAGGTGCCCGGTATCGGGCCCAAGGTTGCCGGCCGGATCGTCCTGGAGCTCGCAGGAAAGCTGGTTCCGCACGGCACCTCCGGCACGGCCAGCGCGCCCACCGCTGCAGAGGCTGCCTGGAAGCCCCAGGTGGTTGCGGCCATGACCAGCCTCGGCTGGTCCGAAAAGGACGCGTCGGCAAGTATCGACAAGGCATTGGCCGATGATCCTGAGGTCTCGTTCCGCGGCAATGTCCCGGAGATCCTGCGGACCACCCTGCGCTGGCTGGGCCAGGACGGGGCCCGCGCCGGCAACCGCGTAGGCAGCCGTGGCTGAACCCTCAGTGGTGGCCGCAGGGGAGGAGCCGGAGGAGCGCGCCATCGAGGCCGCCCTTCGGCCCAAGAACCTGCACGACTTCGTGGGCCAGCACCGGGTCCGCAAGCAGTTGTCCCTGGTGCTGCAGGCCTCCCGGATGCGGGGCCGGAGCGCGGACCATGTGCTGTTTTCCGGTCCGCCCGGCCTCGGCAAGACCACGCTGGCCATGATCGTTGCGTCCGAGATGAACGCCCCGCTGCGGATCAGCAGCGGCCCCGCCATCCAGCACGCCGGAGACCTGGCGGCCATCCTCTCCTCCCTGTCGGAGGGTGAGGTCCTGTTTTTGGACGAAATCCACCGCATGTCCCGGCCGGCAGAAGAAATGCTCTACATGGCCATGGAGGACTTCCGTGTGGACATCGTGGTGGGCAAGGGAGCCGGCGCCACCGCGATTCCGCTTGAACTCCCGCCGTTCACCCTTGTCGGCGCTACGACCCGCGCCGGCCTCCTGCCCGGGCCGCTGCGCGACCGCTTCGGCTTCACCGGGCACCTGGAGTTCTATTCCGTCGCCGAGCTCGAACTTGTCCTGCGCCGCTCCGCGGGTCTGCTGGACCTCAAGGTCAATTCCGCCGGCTTCAGCGAAATCGCCGGCCGTTCGCGCGGCACACCCCGCATCGCCAACAGGCTGCTGCGGCGGGTACGCGACTGGGCGCTCGTCCACGGCATCGAACAGATCGACGCGCGGGCGGCGTCAGCTGCACTGGATATGTACGAAGTCGACAAGAAAGGACTGGACAGGCTGGACCGGTCAGTCCTGGAGGCGCTGATCACCAAGTTCGGCGGCGGTCCTGTCGGGCTGTCCACCCTGGCTATCGCCGTCGGCGAAGAAACCGAGACTGTGGAAACGGTGGCCGAACCCTTCCTGGTCCGCGAGGGACTCCTGGGCCGCACTCCCCGGGGCCGGATCGCCATGGCTCCCGCCTGGACCCACCTCGGCTACGCCGTCCCTGCCGGCGTCTTCGGGCAGGAGCCGCTGGACCTGTTTGAAAGGGTCGGCGACGACGCCGACGGCACGGAAGACTGGGCCCCGCAAAGCCAATAACAGGCTCCCTTCAGCTTTTCCCTTTAGACTGGTATGACGCTCGGCACGTTCGGGTCTTTGTTCCTGCAGCCACCAGAATGCGGTTGCTCCGGCGGAGAAGGAAATCCGTCAGGTTTTCTGTCCGCCAGTCCGGCCAGCGGACGGAACTCATCGGACGTCGCCGGAAACCGGCCAGGCACGCAATAGAACGGATTTCTCCCTTGGATCTAATGTCAATACTCCTCTTCGTCATGCTTGGCGTGTTCATCTTCATGATGTTCCGCCGCAACAAGAAGACGCAGCAGCAGCAGGCTGAACTCCAATCGCAGTTCGCCCCGGGCGTCGAGGTCATGACCAGCTTCGGTCTCTTCGGCCGGATCGTCGACATGGACGACGTCGAGAACAAGGTCACCCTGGAGCTCTCTCCGGGCAACCTCGCCACGGTGCACCGCCAGGCCGTCACCAAGATTGTGGAGCCCGTCGCGGTTTCCGAAGAGGACGCCCCGGCTGTGCCCGCCGTGCCGGATGACGCTTCATCCCTCACCGCCCGGGAAACCGGCACCCAGTCCGCGTCAGTGGAGACGCCGGACGAGACCCTGAAGCGGCTCAACGACGAGGGCAAGAAGGACAACTAGTCCCGCTGGTTCTACACAACACCTCTACGGCTGCGGAGCGCCGCCGGTGCGGGCACCAAGCATGCACCGGCGGTTCCTCCGTGAATAAGAGAAAGAACAACAATGGCACGAACTGGCCTTAAGAAACCGGGCCTCAGGGTCCTGGTCTGGCTCGGCGTAATCCTCGCCGTGCTGACTGCTGTCCTTGCCGGCGGCACCATGGCCGGACAGGCGAGCTGGGCGCCAAAGCTGGCGCTGGACCTCGAAGGCGGCACCCAGATGATTCTGGCGCCGAAGGTCGAGGGCGGTTCGGACATCAACGAAGAACAGCTCAACCAGGCTGTGGCCATCATCCGCCAGCGCGTGGACGGTTCCGGCGTCGCTGAAGCAGAGATCAGCACCCAATCGGGGCGCAACGTGGTGGTCAGCCTTCCCGGCACCCCCTCAAGCCAGACGCGCGACCTCATCCAGGCTTCCGCGGACATGAACTTCCGCCCGGTCCTCCTCAACGGTGCGGGCGCTCCCGTTCCGGAGGAGTCGCGGGCTCCTGAGGACCAGCTGCCCAAGCCGACGGCGGAACCCGCCAACAGCAGCGACACCAACTGGATCACGCCTGAAATCTACCGCCAGTTCGAAGCCCTTGACTGCGACAACCCGTCCCAGGATGAGCAGGAACGCTCGGATCCGGCCAAGCCGCTGGTGACCTGTGAGCCCGCGTCCGGAACGAACCCGGCCATCAAGTACATCCTCGGTCCGGTGGAGGTCAAGGGCAGCAACATCGTCACGTCCTCCTTCCAGCTCCAGCAGGGTGCACAGGGCGCCGTCACGAACGAGTGGGCCGTCAATATCCAGTTCGACGACGAAGGCACCGCCAAGTTCAAAGAGGTCACCGAACGCCTGAACCAGTTCTACGTGGCTGCCGGCGGCGATACCGGTAACGACCCCAAGGCCCAGTTCGCCATTGTGCTGGATGACCAGGTCATCTCTGCGCCCCGCTCGCTTGCCGTCATTACTGACGGGCGGCCCCAGATCACCGGCGGCTTCACGGAACAGAGCGCCAAGGCCCTGTCAGACCAGCTCCGCTTCGGCGCACTGCCCATCAGCTTCGAGATCCAAAGCGAGCAGCAGATCTCTGCCACCCTTGGTGGCGAACAGCTGCGCATGGGCCTCCTTGCCGGCGTGATCGGACTGCTGCTGGTGGTGGTGTACTCGCTCTTCCAGTACCGGGCCCTCGGCTTCGTGACCATCGCCTCGCTGGTGGTGGCCGGCATACTGACCTATCTCGCCATCGCCATCCTGGGCTGGACCGAAAACTACCGGTTGTCCCTGGCCGGTGTGGCCGGCATCATCGTCGCCATCGGCCAGACGGCAGACTCATTCATCGTCTACTTCGAGCGCATCCGCGATGAGCTCCGTGAGGGACGCGGCCTGGTGTCCGCCGTCGAAAACGGCTGGAAGCGGGCCAAGCGCACCGTCCTGGCTTCCAAGGCCGTCAACCTACTTGCAGCCCTGGTCCTGTACTTCGTGGCGGTGGGCAACGTCCGTGGCTTTGCCTTCACCCTTGGCCTCACCGCCATCGCTGACCTCATTGTGGTGTTTATGTTCACGCATCCCACCCTGCAGCTGCTGGCACGCACCAGGTTCTTTGGTGAAGGCCACCGGCTGTCCGGCCTCGACCCCAAGCGTCTGGGCGCTGTGCCGCTCTACCGCGGCGCAGGCCGTATCCGTACGCCCGAAGACAAGCCTGCCGCCATGGTACGCGCCAAGAACGCCGGTGCCGCTGCCGAGGCAGAGCGCCGGATGACCATTGCCGAGCGCCGGATGGCGCAGAAGCAGGAGCAGCTCGCAGGCTCCTCCAAGTCTGCAGCGAAGGAGAACAAGTAATGCCAAGCTTCGCTAATTTCGGCAACGAGCTCTACACAGGCAAGCGCTCCTACAATTTTGTGGGCGCCAAGAAAATCTGGTTCATCGTTGCGGCGGTTGCCGTTGCCCTGTCCATCCTTATTCCGGTGGCCAAGGGCGGGTTCAACCTCGGCATCGAGTTCCGCGGCGGGTCCGAGTTCACCGTGTCAAACGTCCAGACCACTGACGCGGCCGTGGGCGAAAAGGCCGTCACCGATGTTGTGGAGGGCAGCGTTCCACGCGTAGCCAACGTGGCCGGGACCACCATGCGGATCCAGACCGACAAACTCACCGACGACGAGACCCTTCGCATCAAGGAGGGACTGACCGCGGCTTACGGCGTCACGGACAACGAAGTGACGTCAACGTTTGTGGGTCCGACGTGGGGTGCGGACGTGACCAAGCAGGCACTGATCGGCCTGGTGATTTTTGTGCTCCTGGCCGCGGTGCTGATGGCGTTGTACTTCCGCACCTGGAAGATGTCACTCTCGGCAATCGCCGGCATGGTGGTCACGATGTTCGTCACGGCAGGGGTTTACGCCCTCAGTGACTTCGAAGTCACCCCGTCCGCCATTATCGGGTTCCTGACCGTCCTGAGCTACTCGCTGTACGACACCGTGGTGGTGTTCGACAAGATCCGCGAGAACACCGCGGACCTGGACGCCTCAACCCGGCGTACCTTTGCTGAGGAAGTAAACCTGGCGGTGAACCAGACCCTGGTCCGCTCGATCAACACCATGATGGTGGCAATCCTCCCCGTGGGTGCCATCCTGTTCATTGGTGCAGGCCTGCTGGGCGCGGGTACCCTGCGCGACCTCTCGCTTGCGCTGTTCGTCGGCATCCTGATTGGAACCACAGCCACGATTTTCGTCGCGGCCCCCATGTACGCCTGGCTGCGCCAGAACGAACCCGATCTCGTCAGGCAGGCCAAGCGGGTGGAGCACCGCCGGGCCGAGGCTGCTTCCAGGTCTGGAGCAACGGCGGTGGAGCCGGCCCAAACCTGAGCCGCTGGTGCCGGGCCGGGCAGTGTCAGAACCTTGACACTGCCCGGCCCGTCCTGTTTTAAGGGCCGGTTTAAAAAGTCCCCCGGCGGAGGAATAGACTGAAGTAATTAAACGGTGGTGAGGGGTGCTTCATTGGAAGAACGTTCGGCGTCGGTGCCAACGGCACAGGGAGATAAAAGTCCTTCCGGTCTGCAGACCGGGGCGGCTGCTTCCGCACGTCCGGGTTCATTGGTTCCCGTGGACAACTCCGGGTCCCGCCCCACATTCCCGGGCCGCAGGGAGCGCACCCGCTCCAGGCTTGCCCGCCTGACAGGACGCGGCGCGGCAAACTATTCGCCCATCCTCGAACCGCTGCTGAGGACGGTCAGGGCCAACAATCCCAAAGAGGATTTCGACCTGATCCAGCGCGCCTTCGACGTGGCGGAACAAAGCCACCGGGGGCAGAAGCGCAAGAGCGGCGATCCCTACATCACCCACCCGGTTGCGGTGGCCACCATCCTTGCCGAACTGGGACTGAGCGGAACAACCCTGGCCGCGGCTCTCCTGCACGACACCGTCGAGGACACCCCGTACACCCTCGCCGACCTGAAACGCGATTTCGGGCCTGAGGTGGCCATGCTCGTTGACGGCGTGACCAAGCTGGACAAGGTCAGCTTCGGGGAAGCAGCGCAGTCCGAGACAGTGCGCAAGATGGTCGTGGCCATGGCCAAGGACATCCGCGTGCTCATGATCAAACTGGCGGACCGGCTTCACAACGCCCGCACGTGGCGTTTCGTGTCCGCAGAATCTTCGGCCCGCAAGGCCCGGGAAACGCTGGAAATCTTTGCCCCGCTTGCACACCGGCTGGGTATGAACACCATTAAGTGGGAACTGGAAGACCTTTCCTTCGCGGCGTTGTACCCAAAGGTTTACGAAGAGATTGTCCGCATGGTGGGGGACAGGACCCCTGAGCGGGAGAAGAGCCTGAGTGTCATCCGCGACCAGATCACGGAAGACCTCCGCACTGCCCGCATCAAGGCCACCATCACGGGCCGCCCGAAGCATTACTACTCGATCTACCAGAAAATGATTGTCCGCGACAAGGACTTCGACGACATCAACGACCTCATGGGTGTCCGTGTCCTGGTGGACTCGGTCCGGGACTGTTACGCGGCCCTTGGTACCATGCACTCGCGGTGGAACCCCCTGCCCGGCAGGTTCAAGGACTACATCGCGATGCCGAAGTTCAACATGTACCAGTCGCTGCACACCACCGTGATCGGCCCGGGCGGGAAGCCGGTGGAGATTCAGATCCGGACCCACGAGATGCACCGCCGCGCCGAATACGGCGTCGCGGCACACTGGAAGTACAAGGACCAGCCCAACCGGACCGCCGTGGGCCCTGGCAGCCCCCGCGACGGCGACATGGGCTGGCTGCGGTCGCTGGTGGACTGGCAGCAGGAAACGTCGGATCCCGGCGAGTTTCTTGATTCGCTCCGGTTCGAGATCAACGCCCGTGAGGTGTTCGTTTTCACGCCCAAGGGTGAGGTTATGGCCTTGCCGGCTGGATCTACTCCCGTGGACTTCGCGTATGCCGTCCATACCGAGGTGGGGCACCGGACCATCGGTGCCCGGGTCAACGGAAAGCTGGTTCCGCTCAACAGCGAGTTGAACCACGGCGACTGGGTGGAGATCTTCACCTCCAAGGCCGAAGGCGCCGGACCCAGCCAGGACTGGCAGCATTTCGTTAAGAGTGCCAGGGCCCGCAACAAGATCCGGCAGTGGTTCAGCAAGGAACGCCGTGAAGAGGCGATCGACCGCGGCAAGGAACTGCTGACCCGGGCCATGCGGAAGCAGAACCTTCCCCTGCAGCGCCTGATGACGCACGAGGCCCTGGCCGCAGTAGCGCAGGAATTCAAGTACGTTGACATTTCCGGCCTGTACGCCGGTGTGGGCGACGGGCACACCTCGGCGCAGTCGGTCATGGAGAAGCTCGTTGAAAGCCTTGGCGGCAATGAAAGCACTGACGACGACATCACCGAAGTCAGCGTCCCCACCCAGGTCACGAAGGCACGGTTCTCCGATTCCGGCGTTGTGGTCCGCGGCGTCGGTGACGTCTGGGTAAAGCTTGCCCGCTGCTGCACTCCGGTGCCGCCGGATCCCATTCTCGGCTTCGTGACCAGGGGCTCCGGGGTGTCAGTACACCGCACCGACTGCACCAACATTTCGGACCTGAAGGACCAGCCGGACCGGATCGTTGACGTGGACTGGGCGCCCACGCAGTCCAGCGTGTTCCTGGTGGAAATCCAGGTGGAGGCGCTGGACCGCAAATCGCTGCTCTCCGATGTGACGCGTGTGCTGTCCGAAAACCACGTGAACATCCTCGCAGCCAGCGTCCATACCTCCACGGACCGGGTGGCCATCTCAAGGTTCGCCTTCGAGATGGGGGACCCCAAGTACCTGCACCACGTCCTGAGTGCCGTCCGGCGCATTGACGGGGTTTTCGACGTCTACCGCACCACCGGGAACAAGCGCCGGAGCTAGCCGGGCCAACTTCTCCAGCGCTGCTTTTTTATGGGGAACACGGGGGCTGGCCTCGATGGCAAGCACCAGCAAACGCAGGCGCACATCGTTCTGCGGGCGGGCGAGCAGCCCCTCGAGCGTGGGAATGGCTCGTTCGGCCTCCACGTGGAGGGCGACATCAAGGGCAGTGCGAAGGGGACTGGAGACCATCAGGCCGCCAAGGCTGACGACGTCGAAGGGCCCAAGCCTCACCTCATGCAGGGTGCAGCCCCTGGTGTTCCGGAGGCTTGAAACCCGCCGCTTCGCGTCCACCAGGAGGGCAATCCGGTCCGGTTCGCCCGCGCAGCCGTAAATCCATGCCGCTGTCATACGGCCGGCGACTACCCGCTGGCGGACAGACGCGGGGACGGCCCCCGCTGCGGCCCGTGCCCGCAACTGCGGGGAGGCTGTGGCCCCGGGCAACGTGTAGCCGTGCTGATGGAAACGTTCCAGTAGGCCATCCGACGCCAGGGATTGCAGCTCCGGCGATGCAAAAGGCATGCCAGGGGAGTACAACTCAGGAAAACGGGGTGCTGCCTCTCCGCCCTGGACAAGGTCCCTGCCGGAGGTGGCGGAGGGAGGAGGTGATGGAGTCGCCATCCACCCATCCTGCCGCGCCTGCGCTCAACAGGCACAGGCCCGGCCCCGGATATGTGGATAACCGGGGCCGGGCCTGCAGCAAGCGGCGGCATATGGGCCAGGCGGTACGCCTAGGACAGCTCGCTGGCCGAGCGCTGGATCTGGTCAAGCCATGCCTGCCGTGCTTCAAGGGCTTCCTGCGCGGCCTTGATCCGGCGCTGGTCGCCGGTTTTCTCGGCCTTGGCAAGGTCGTCCTGCAGCCCGGCGATGGCGGATTCCAGCTGGGAGAGGGCGCTGTTAGTGCGTGCCTTCCGCTCAGGGTTGGACCGCTGCCACTGTTCTTCCTCAGCGTGGCGGACTGCATCCTCAACCTTGCGCAGTCCTGCTTCAATGCGTCCCATGTCTGCCCGGGGGACCTTGCCGGCCTCTTCCCAGCGGTCCCGAACGGACTGGAGGGCCTTTTTGGCGGCCCCGAGGTCCTTCACGGGGAGGATCGCGTTGGCCTCGGTCAGGAGGGCTTCCTTGACCGTGAGGTTTGCCGCGTACTCCTGGTCGATCTCGTCGTTAGCGGCCTGGCGGTTGGTGAAGAAGACGTCCTGGGCGGCGCGGAACCGTGCCCACAGGGCGTCGTCGTCCTTGCGGCTGGCCCGCGGGGAGGCCTTCCACTGGTCCATCAGGCGGCGGTACTCGCCGGCGGCGAAGCCCCAGTCAGTGGAGGTGGACAGCGCTTCCGCTTCGGCGATCAGCTTTTCCTTGGCTGACTTGGCAGCGGAGTTGTTGCTGTCCAGCTGCGAGAAGTAGGCACGGCGGTGCCGGTCAAAGACGGTGCGCGCGGCACGGAAACGCTTCCAGAGGGCGTCCTCGTTGCTGCGTCCCAACCGGACTCCGCTCTTCTGGGCAGCCTTCCAGCTCTCGAAGAGTTCGTTCATCCTGGCGCTGGAGGTCTTCCACTGCGTCTGGGCCGGGTCCTGGCCCGAAATCTGCTCTGCTTCGGCAACGATCGCCTCGCGTGCGGCGAGCTCGGAGGCGCGGACGGCGTCGTGCTCAGCCTTTTCCGCCTTTTCCAGCTCAGCGATCTGGGTGGAGAGCTCGTCGAGGCGCGCCTCAGCGGACCGGAGGTCGCCCACCATATTCCGTTCGGCCAGCTGCTCGCGGAGGTGCGTGACGGTTTTCTGCATGTCGGTGCTCGGGGCCTTGGAGCTGACGCGCTGCTCCAGCAGCACAATCTGGGCCACGACGTCGTCGTATTTCCGGGCAAAGTACGCCAGGGCTTCGTCGTCGCTGACGTCCGGGTACTGGCCGACAGGGTGCTCGGCGCCGTCGATGGTCAGGAAGACGTGTCCGTCGCCCTCAACGCGTCCCCACTTTGAGGCTTCCGCCAGCGAGGTGGACGGCGCTGCGGCGACCGGTGCTGCGGCAGGTGCGGCGACGGGCTTGGGGCGGGAGGCAAAAGCAGCCGGGGAGGGCGCCGGGCGGGGCGCCGCTGCCGGCGCACTGCTGTCCGGTTCGCTAACCTCCGAGGAGGCGTTGCTCTCTGCTGCGTTCTCCACCGGGGCTTCCGCTGCCGGGGCACTGCTCTCCGGTTCGGTGCCCTCCGGGGCACTGCTCTCCGCTGCGTCGTCCACGGGGGCTTCCGCTGCCGGGGTGGTGGCTGCTTCAGAGGCTGCGTCGACGGCGGCGGATGCCGTCGTCTCGGTCAGGTCTGTTGCTGTTTCGTCGGATTTCTGACTGTCTGTCACCGCTAAAAGTCTTTCGCTTGGAGGAAAATACTCAGGTCCTGCGCCGCAGCCGCCGGGGCCGGGCCTCCTACTTCAGAGAAAACGAGTCTATCGTGACTGGTTCCACAGGTGCGCCGTCTGTGTCGCTGCTGCCCGGCGTAATTCCGGAGGCAGCTATGTTCGACACCACATCGAGCCCGGAGGTCACCCTTCCCACCACCGTGTACCCGCCGGCGGTATCGGCCGGGATGACCGTGTCCTTGTAGACGATGAAGAACTGCTTTCCGTTCCCAAAGGCGTTATTGCCCGTACGGGCTACGGCGACAGTTCCGGCGGGATAGGTATTGTCCGCGGGGGTGTTCTCCAGCGGTCCCCACGTGTAGTCAGGATCGCCCTGGCCTTCAGGGCCGGAGGCGCCGCACTGCAGCAGCCCGAAGGTCTCACCGGTGGTGAGGCGGTGGCAGGATTTCCCGTTGTAGTAGCCCTCATCGCTAAGGGACTTGAAAACAGCGGCGGCCTGCGGGGCGGTGGTCCCGTCAAGCTCCACAGCGAGGGCGCTCCCATTGAGGACCAGGTCTCCGGTGAACGTCTTGCCCGCAGCGGTCTCGGCAGCCGGGATATTCGGGGCGTTGGTGGCCTGGGCTGTCGGACTCGCAGGTGCCGACGCCGACGGGCTGGTCAGCCCGGCCTCGGCGGCGGCGAACTCCTCCTCAGTCGGGTTTCCGGCAAAAGCGGTGAGCTGAAGTACGACGGCGAGTACAACGGCGGCGGTTCCGGCGCCGGCGGCGATGACGTTGTCCCGCTTGCGGCGCTTCTCCTGGTCCCGCCGCAGCTCGCGCTTGGCTTCCATCTGCTGGATGCGGCGCTTTGCTTCGCGGGCGCTGCGTGAACTGGCCGCCAAGGGTCCTCCTTATTGTCGGGCTGCTGCACAGCGTGGCGTGAGGCCTCGGGCGCAGTTGTTTGACGGCCGAGCCCTGCCGGTCCGCCGCATTAGAGATGCCGGCGGATGACGCATAAACTGACTGCCGCACATAGTTTATGCATGACTGGCTGGACTGCCGCCGTTCCTGGCCCGTTTCGGGATGCCGGGCAAGTCCCAAGCACAACACCTAAGAGGAGAAAATCCACCATGGCACGCACCGCCTCCCTGTCCGGATTCCCCGAGTGGCTTCCCGAGGAGCGGCTGGTGGAGCTGCATGTGCTGGACACGCTCCGCCGGGTATTTGAGCTGCATGGCTTCTCGTCCATCGAGACCCGGGCAGTGGAAACGGTTGGCCAGCTGCTGCGCAAGGGTGAGATTGACAAGGAAGTGTACGGCCTCAGCCGGCTGCAGGAGGACGAGAGCGACAATCCGGTCAAGGGCGGCAAGGCCGATCCGCACGCCCTTGCCCTGCACTTTGACCTCACCGTCCCCTTTGCCCGTTATGTGGTGGAGAACGCCGGCTACCTCGCCTTCCCGTTCCGCCGGTACCAGATCCAGAAGGTCTGGCGCGGTGAGCGTCCCCAGGAGGGCCGCGCCCGCGAATTCACACAGGCGGACATCGACGTGGTGGGGGACGGCGACCTGCCCTTCCGGTACGACGTCGAAATCGCGCTGGTGATTGCCGAGGCCCTCAGCGCCCTCCCCATCCCGGACTTCCGCCTTCGGATCAATAACCGCAAGCTCGCGGAGGGCTTCTACCGAGGCATCGGGCTCGAGGACACGGCCGGCGTACTGCGCAGTATCGACAAACTCGAAAAGATCGGCCCGGACAAGGTGGCGGACCTGCTCAAGGCGGAACTGGGCGCCACCGACGAACAGGCGCAGAAGGCGCTGCAGCTGGCTGCGATCCGCACGGAAGACACGTCCTTCGTGGCACAGGTTCAGGCGCTGGGGGTCAGCGACGAGCTGCTGGATGAAGGCTTGAACGAGCTGGAACAGGTGATCGAAGCGGCTGTCCAACGTGCCCCCGGCAAGGTGGTGGCTGACCTCAGCATCGCCCGCGGACTGGACTACTACACCGGCACCGTCGTGGAAACCGTTTTGGTGGGTCACGAGCAGCTGGGCTCCATCTGCTCCGGCGGCCGCTACGACGCGCTGGCTTCGAAGGGCAACCGGAAGTTCCCGGGGGTGGGCCTCTCCATCGGCGTCACCCGGCTGGTCTCCCGCATCCTCAGCCAGGACCTGGCCAAGGCCTCGCGCTCCGTTCCGACCGCGGTCCTGGTTTCCCTCACCTCCGACGACAGCTGGAGTGCGGCACAGGACGTTGCAGCCCAGCTCCGCAGCCGTGGCATCGCCACTGAGGTGGCGGCGAAGGCGGAGAAGTTCGGCAAGCAAATCAAGTTCGCCGACCGCCGGGGCATCCCCTTCGTCTGGTTCACGGACGACGACGGCACCCACCAGGTGAAGGACATCCGCACCGGCGAACAGGTTGTCGCTTTCCCGGAAACCTGGACCCCGCCGTCGGAGGATCTGACGGTTCAAGTGGCCTCAACAGTGCCGGTGGCATCCGGGGTTTAGGGAACTGACGTTCTACGCCATTACCGATTGTTTGAAGTGGGCGCGTTTGAGTGCCGCGGTGCGCTCTCGGTGTTGACGCGACGGCGCGGCGCAGCGTCCCCTGCGATCGCTAATGTGCCAGTCAAGCGAGTCCCAGTCATTTGCGTGCCGGGCAGGGGCGGAGCTGTTGACCGGTAGGTGTGCCCTGTTGGTGTTCGGAGTTCTACTGTGTGGCGGGGTCCCGGTACTGGTTTTGCTGACCAGCCTGGTGCTTCTTTGGTGTGGTTGCAGGCTTCGCAGAGGCTTTGTCCGTTTCGGCTGGTGGTGGGGCCGTCTTTGTGCCAGGGGGTGATGTGGTCGTGGTGGCGGATGGGCGCGTCGCAGTAGGGTGTGCGGCAGGTGTCGTCCCGTACTTGAATGAACCTGCGGAGTCCAGGTGGGAAGAGCCGTGCCGTAGAGTCCATTGCGACCAGCTCGCCGTTGGTCGGGGCGGTGTAGAGCCTGCGAAGCCAGACCTTGAACTCGGCACCCTCTGGGGGTGCTGCTGAAGGCGCCGAGGTGCCCGTGTTCCCAGAACCCGTTGCTCTCGTGTTCCCAGAACCCGTTGCTCCCGTGCCCGCTTTTTCAGCAGCTGTTTCGCTGCCGGCAGGCTCTGGGCCAGACGCTGCCATGATGGCTTTTCTGGCCCAGCTGCCGGGGATGACGCCGTAGCCGGTGAGTCTGGCTGGTTCACTGTCGCCGTGGAAGAGGGTGCGGTCGGTCATCACAAGCTGGATCTCGACACCGGTGATCCCGCCCGGGGTGCCGGTGAGGCGTTCGATGAGGGCGTCGGCCCTGATCGCGCCCTTAGGACGTTCATCGCCGGAAGACTTAAGTGCGTCGGCGTGGCGGGTGAGGGCTGCGTAGGCGGCGACGCCTTGCGCGACCGGAACCAGCGCCGTCAGGTAAAGCCATGGTGTCGGGCGCAGGGCGCAGACTGACGGTCCGCTCGGAGACGGCATGGGACGACCGTCTGGTAACCGAGCGAGGGTCCCGCCGGTACGCTGCGGCACGGACGGCGCTGGTGATGGCCCGGTCCCCGGCTCCGGTGAGCGTGCCGGTGTCGGCGGCGAGCTCTTCGTCCACGGCGGCCCGGTCCTCGGCGGACAGGCACGCTGTTTCCTTCACGACCAGGGTGGCGCGCCACTCGTTTAGCTGCCCGGATTCGAGTGCTGCGAGGGTGTGGGGCATCTCGGTGACCAGGGCTTGCCCCAAGCCCAGCAGCCGGCCGCCCCGGGAGGGGGACTCCTGGCGGGCGAGGGCGATTTCCGCTCCCACCCCGGCACCGAGCTCGTCGGCCGGGACACCCGCTGCGGCCTGTTCTTGTCTCCTCACGAGGCTGTAGGCCACAGCGATCCGGGCCTGCTTAGCAGCGGCGGCCGCCTTCAGATCCTCCAATTCCCGCAGCTGGTCAATCATTCCCGGGCCATCAGGCGCTGGACGGATGGATGCGACGGTGCGAACGGCATCAGCTACCCGGGGACCAGGAAAACTTCCCTTTGCTTGAGTCGCTTCCTGACCCCGGGTTCCCGACGACGCTGTTGCTTCCATGGACAAAGTCTTCCAGCCGGGCGCGGCAAAAACAGATGCCCGAGGAGCTATGTGGAAAACTTTCGCCGCAGCCTCAGCACCAGCCAGCGCCCCGCCACACCCGCAGCCAGGACCGCCGTCATGGTCAGCACCGAGGCCGGGGGAAGGGTGAAGGCCAGCAAAAGGCAGGCCACGAAGCCCACCGCGTTCAGCCACTTGGGTGCGTACCCAGGGTGGCATGCCAGTGTGTAGGCTGAGGCGTTGGCCACTGCGTAGTACAGGAGCACGCCGAAACTTGAAAAGCCCACCACAGTCATGACGTCCGTGATCAGCAGGAGCAGGATAACGACGGCGGCAACGGCTACTTCTGCAGCGTACGGAACAGTGTGTTTGCCGCCCACCCGTGCCAGCAGCTGGGGAAGGTCCCGTTCACGCGCCATGGCCAAAGTGGTGCGGCCCACGCCGGTAATGAGGGCAAGGAGCGCGCCGAGGCAGGCAGCCGCCGCGCCAGCCTGCACCAACGGCGCGCCGGCCGCCAGCCGTGACTGCAGGACAGCCTGCAGCAGCGGGGTCTGCGTGCCCACCAGTTCTCCGACGGGAAGGTGGTTGAGCAGCAGCAATGCCAGCGCCAGGTAGATGGCGAAGGCAGCAGCCAGTGCGGCGAGGATGGCCCTTGGAATGGAGCGGGACGGGTCCTTGACTTCCTCACCCAGCGTGGCAATCCGGGCGTAACCCGCGAAGGCGAAAAACAACAGTCCGGCAGCCGGCAGCACACCCACGGGTTCCCCCGAGGAATCCGCCAGAGGTTCGTCCGCTGCCGGGTGCGGCCCGACCATCGCCGCGACGGCCACAAACACCAGGGTGGCCAGCACCACGCACAGCAGGATGCGGGTCAGCAGGGCCGTCCGGGTGATCCCCAGAAGGTTGACTGCGGTCAACGCCACCACCGCCGCGATGGCCACCGGCACGGCATAATCACCGGCAACATAGCTGCCGAACGTCAGCGCCATCGCCGCACACGAGGCGGTTTTTCCGGTGACGAAACCCCAGCCGGCGAGGAACCCCGGCCACTCACCGAGTTGTTTGCGGCCGTAGACGTATGTCCCTCCGCTGGTGGGATACTTCGCTGCCAGGGCAGCTGATGCGACGGCGTTGCAGTAGGCAACGGCCCCGGCAATGACCACCGAAAGGGCCAGCAAATTCCCTGCCAACGCGGCGGCGGGGGAGAAGACGACGAACACCCCCGCGCCCAGCATGGAGCCAAGGCCGATAACGGTGGCATCGAAGGTGCCAAGCCTTCGATGCAGTTGCTGGTGCGCGCTCATGCGGTGACAGTCCCTTTGCAGCGGGTAAACTCGAACGGGATCGTTCCCCGAACGATCCTATTTAACTTTTCCGTATGACTCCCCGTGTTACCCCGCAGAAAGGCGTGCTGTGCTGCGCACACATGACCTCGGATCCCTTCGTTCCGAGCACATTGGACAAACCGTAACCCTCGCTGGCTGGGTGGGCCGCCGTCGTGATCACGGTGGTGTGGCTTTCGTGGACCTGCGCGATGCTTCCGGCGTGGCACAGGTTGTGGTCCGCGAGGAAGAAGTTTTCCACGGCCTGCGCAACGAGTATGTCCTGCAGGTCACCGGCACCGTTTCCAAGCGGCCCGAGGGCAATGAGAACCCGGCGCTGGCCACCGGCGGGATCGAGGTCATGGCGGACAAGGTGGTCATCCTCAACACCTCCGAGCCGCTCCCGTTCCAGATCGACGAGCACGTTGAGGTGGGCGAGGAAGCACGCCTGAAGCACCGCTACCTGGACCTGCGCCGGCCAGGCCCCGCCCGCAACCTCCGGCTGCGGTCAGAGGCAAACCGCGTGGCCCGTGAGCTGCTGCACCAGGACGGCTTCGTGGAGGTTGAAACCCCCACGCTGACCCGTTCGACGCCGGAAGGCGCCCGTGACTTCGTGGTCCCCGCCCGCCTGGCCCCGGGTTCGTGGTACGCCCTGCCGCAGTCACCGCAGCTTTTCAAGCAGCTCCTGCAGGTGGGCGGCTTCGAGAAGTACTACCAGATCGCCCGCTGCTACCGCGATGAAGACTTCCGCGCCGACCGCCAGCCGGAATTCACCCAGCTGGACATCGAAGCCAGCTTCGTGGACCAGGACGACATCATTGCCCTCGGCGAAAACATCGTTAAGGCACTGTGGAAGCTGATCGACGTCGAGATCCCGACGCCCATCCAGCGCATCACCTACGCGGACGCCATGGCACGGTACGGCTCGGACAAGCCCGACCTCCGCTTCGGCGTGGAGCTGACCGAGCTCACCGAGTTCTTCAAGGACACCAACTTCGGTGTCTTCAAGGCCCCGTACGTGGGCGCTGTGGTGATGCCGGGCGGTGCCTCCCAGCCCCGCCGCACCCTGGACGGCTGGCAGGAATTCGCCAAGCAGCGCGGACACAAGGGCCTTGCCTATGTCCTGTTCAAGGAAGACGGCGAGCTCGCCGGCCCGGTTGCCAAGAACCTGACCGACACCGAGCGCGCAGGCCTCGCGGATGCAGTGGGCGCCCAGCCCGGCGACTGCATCTTCTTCGCGGCCGGCGAGAAGTCAGCCGCCCGCGCCCTCCTCGGTGCTGCCCGCGTCGAAATCGGGCACCGCACCGGCCTGATCGACCCCAAGGCCTGGGCCTTCTGCTGGGTAGTGGACGCGCCCATGTTCGAACCCGCCGCAGCAGCGGTGGCGTCCGGGGATGTGGCCGTCGGCGCCGGCAAGTGGACGGCCGTGCACCACGCTTTCACCTCGCCCAAGCCCGAGTTCCTGGACACGTTCGACCAGGACCCGGAGTCGGCCCTGTCCTACGCCTACGACATCGTCTGCAACGGCAACGAAATCGGCGGCGGTTCCATCCGCATCCACGAGCGCGATGTCCAGGAACGCGTCTTCGAGCTGATGGGCCTCGACCGCGAGGATGCCCAGACCAAGTTTGGCTTCCTGCTCGAGGGTTTCAAGTACGGCGCCCCTCCGCACGGCGGCATCGCCTTCGGCTGGGACCGGGTGGTGGCATTGCTGGCCGGCGTGGAGTCCATCCGCGACGTTATAGCCTTCCCGAAGACCGGCAACGGTTACGACCCGCTGACCCAGGCGCCGGCCCCGATCACGCCGCAGCAGCGCAAGGAAGCCGGCGTGGACTTCAAGCCGGAGGCCAAACCGGGCGAGGGCCAGTAAAGCACCGCTGATCCAACTGAAGGCTCTCCCTGGAAGGGAGGGCCTTCAGGCTTATCCGTAGACAGGAGTCCTTGTGGTCCACAGCCTCCCCGGTCAGCAGGCCCGCACCTTCGAGCCGCTCATGGATGCTGCCTGGCCCGCCGTCGAGCGTTACGACACGGGGGAGTGGGTCCTCCGGGCCGCCGCCGGCGTCACCCAGCGAGCCAACTCGGTGTGGCCGCAGGAGGCCGCCGCGGAGCCCGAGGCCGCGCTGCGCGAGGCAGTGCAGTGGTACCGGAAGCGGCGCCTTCCCCTGATCTTCCAGATAACGGACACGCCTGCCAACGCCGGGCTGAACGACTATTTGGACGCGCAGGGCTTCACGCGGCAGTCCGAGACGCTCGTTATGGCCCGGCCGGCTGGTGTTGACCCTCCGGGTCCGGCAGCTGCCAAGGTTGACATTTTGGAGCAGCCGGACGAGGAATGGCTGGACCTTTGGTGGAGCGTGGACGGCCGGGGCGGCCAAGCCGAACGGGAGACGGCGCGCACCATTCTGGCCGGGTGCCCGTCGCTCTATGCCCTGGCGAGGCACGACGACGGCGGGCCGGCCGCCGTCGGGCGCCTCGCCCTGGTGGAGGGAACCGGCGGCATCTACTGCATGGCCGCGTCACCGTTCCACCGAAGGCGCGGCTACGCTTCGGCGGTGCTGCAGGCACTCCTGTCTGAAGGGGACGCGCGCGGCCTTGCCGGCACCTGGTTGCTGGTCACGGCGGCCAACCATGCAGCCCGGCAGCTGTACAGCCAGACCGGGTTCGAGGAGGCGGGCCGCTACCTCTACCGCCAGCAGCGGCCCCGGCCCGCCCTGACGGGCTGCTGAGCTCGAACCCGTTGCGCCGTTTCGATGGTTCCGTGTCCGTTCGACGTTCCGTAGCGCCGAACCCACAAGGAATCGTCGAAACGGGCTGACGGCGGCAGGATGATTGAGCTAGGAAGGCGGGTCGATGACCTGGATCCGAACCGAGCAGGCGTCCGCTGCCGCCTTCTTCAGCACCGCGGCCTTGGGGTCCGGAACGTCAAGGTAGGCCAGGCGGGGCAGCCCGGCATAGTCCTTCAGGGCCGGGTGGTCGAGGACAAAGCCCGCCAGCGCCCGGTCGCCGCCGGGAACCACATATTCGAACGGCTCACCGCTGAAGACCCGAAGGGCCTGTTCGGCTACAACGTCCACGAGTGCGTCCGCCTGGTTGGACCGCCGCCGCGCGAACCGCTGCTGGGACTGCCCGCCCGCGGCGGTCCGGGACTGCACGTAGGTGGAGCCGACCTTCGAAGCCAAGGGCACGCCCTCACTGACTACCGCAACCCCGTAACCTCCACGCCGGACCACGAGGAGGCCGAGCCGGCGCGGCTGTGATGCAAGGGAGGCAAGCCGTTCCAGTGCGTCGGCGCCGCGGCCCGGCCTGCCGTCGCTGGGCCAGGGCGCCTGAAGGAGCGCTTCGGCGCCGTCGTTAGCGAGGAGGCGCAGCCCGTCGTCGTCATCCCGCACCTGGAAACCGCCGTGCGACGCGCCGAACCTCTCCGCCCAGCCGGGCAGGCGGCTGCCCGGGATAAAGGCCGTGCGCACGGATGGCGGTTTGGCTTCGCCGGTGCTACGTGCGGACATGGTGGCAATCCTTTTCTGGCCGGGCGGACTCCCGGGCGAAATCCGGAAGTGAACTCGAAGTAGCCTATCTATGTGGAAGATCTCTTCGGGCACGGCACCGGCAACGATGATGACGACGACGGTTCCGTAGCCGCCGCCCGGACTGCAGCGCCGGGGGCCAAGGCTTCCCCCCGCGGCCCGCTCGCCGTCCGGATGCGTCCCCGCACCCTTGATGAGGTAGTGGGCCAGCAGCACCTCCTCGGCCAGGGGTCGCCTCTGCGCCAGCTCGCTGCCGGGGCCGGAGCAGACACAACAGGCCCTGCTGGACCCACCTCGCTCATTCTCTGGGGCCCCCCGGGAACCGGCAAAACGACCCTCGCCCACGTGATTGCCCGCGGTGCGGGTAGGAAGTTCGTGGAGCTCTCCGCGATTACCGCCGGTGTCAAGGACGTGCGGCGCGTGATGGACGAGGCCCTGACGGCTCGCGACCTCTACAAGACCACCACGGTCCTGTTTTTGGACGAAATCCACCGCTTTAATAAGGCCCAGCAGGATGCCCTGCTGCCCGGCGTCGAAAACCGCTGGGTGGTGCTGGTTGCCGCCACCACCGAGAACCCGTCGTTCTCCGTGGTGTCACCGCTGCTGTCCCGCTCACTGCTGCTGACGCTCCGTCCGCTGACGGACGCGGACATTGAAGGACTGATTTCGCGCGCCGTCGCAGATCCGCGCGGGCTGAACGGGAAAGTAGGCCTCAGTGAGGAAGCGCTCGACCACCTCGTACGGCTTTCCGGCGGCGACGCACGCCGGGCCCTGACGGCACTGGAGGCGGCGGCCGGCGTTGCCTTCGGGGATGCGGACGACGCAGGGGAGGGGCCGGTCGCCGTCGAACTTAAACACACCGAGCGTGCCCTGGATGTAGCCGCGGTCCGGTACGACCGTGCCGGCGACCAGCACTATGACGTCATCAGCGCCTTCATCAAGTCCATCCGCGGATCCGATGTTGACGCCGCCCTGCACTACCTGGCGCGGATGCTCGAGGCGGGGGAGGACCCGCGGTTCGTCGCCCGCCGGATCGTGATCTCGGCAGCTGAGGATGTGGGGATGGCCGATCCCACTGCATTGCAGACGGCCGTAGCCGCGGCCCAAGCCGTGCAACTCATCGGCATGCCCGAGGGGCGGATCATCCTGGCCGAAGCCGTGGTGCACCTGGCCACGGCGCCAAAGTCCAACGCCGCGTACATGGGCATCAACAAGGCCATCTCCGATGTGCGGGCAGGGCTGGGGAACGGCATCCCCGCCCACCTGCGGGACGCGCACTACCCGGGTTCCAAGCAGCTGGGCCACGGCCTCGGCTACAAGTACGCCCACGACGCGCCCCACGGAGTAGCCGCCCAGCAGTACCCGCCCGATGACCTGGTGGGAAGGGACTACTACCAGCCCACCGCCAACGGCGCGGAGCGGGACATCGCGGTGCGGCTGGAACGGCTGCGGAAGATCGTCCGGGGCAAGTAGGCGCCGTGGTAGGATAGATGTTTGTCTGGCAAGGCGCGGACGCACAATCTCCCCAATTTTACGTTGAGAAGGTTATGCCTGCGCCCAGTAGCAAAAGGCAGCGGTTGGCCGATGCTCTCCATCGTGGAGGCCAGTAACACTGACACACCGCAGATATTGGAAGGACACAAGTGGCTAACAACACTCGTGCTCGCCGTCAGGCCCGCCTCTCGCGGTCCCTCGGCATCGCTCTGACCCCCAAGGCCGCCAAGTACATGGAGCGCCGCCCGTACGGCCCCGGTGAGCATGGCCGTGCCCGCAAGAAGCAGGACTCCGACTACGCCGTACGTCTGCGCGAAAAGCAGCGCCTGCGCGCCCAGTACGGCATCCGCGAAGCACAGATGACCCGTGCCTTCGAAGAAGCCCGCCGCACCAAGGGCCTGACCGGTGAAAACCTCATCGAACTGCTCGAAATGCGTCTTGACGCCCTGGTCCTGCGTGCCGGCTTCGCCCGCACCATCGCCCAGGCCCGCCAGCTGGTTGTGCACCGCCACATCATGGTTGACGGCGTCCGCGTTGACCGCCCGTCGTTCCGCGTCGGCGAGGGCCAGCTGGTCCACGTCCACAGCCGCAGCGAAACCATGGTTCCGCTCCAGGTTGCAGCAGCCGGCGCCCACCGCGACGTCCTGCCCGCCGTTCCGGCATACCTGGACGTCAAGCTGGAAGCCCTCCAGGCACGCCTGGTCCGCCGTCCCAAGCGCTCCGAGGTCCCCGTGACCTGCGAAGAGCAGCTGGTCGTCGAATTCTACGCACGCTAAATTCCAGCAGCGTATCCAAAGAAGCCCGTGGCAAGCGCCGCGGGCTTCTTTGTATGTAAGGTACTTGGGGGACATCTGCGGCAATGCGCTTCATGACGCATCCGGCAGGTGGAACGAACCACAGAATTTCGAGGAGATGAACGTCTATGTCTGGTGGCGATATTGCCGGCCTGATCGCTGCCGGAGTGTTTGCGCTCCTGGTGCTGCTGCTTGCCGTGCCCATCCTGAAGCTGGGCAAAGTCCTTGACGAGGTCCGCACCTCCATCAGGTCCCTGAGCGACGGCGCCACGCCGCTGATGGACGAGGTCACGGCCACTGTGTCCACCACCAACCAGCAGCTGAAGAAGGTGGATGGAATCTCCTCCAACGTCTCTGACGCGTCAGCGAACCTGTCGGCACTGTCCTCGCTGGTGGCCGCCACCGTTGGTTCGCCGCTCATCAAGGTGGCAGCGTTCAGCTACGGCGTCCGCACCGCACTGGCCAACCGCAAGAAACCCGCTGCCGGCCGCCGCAGCCGCTGAACTTTTCGGAGGACCTAAAATGAAACGACTTGTCTGGATGGGAATCGGCGTGGCGATCGGAGTCATCGCGTTCCGCAAAGTCACCGAAGCACAGGCCACCATGCAGTCCACGCTTGGCCCCCAGGGCCTCAACCGGGCTGTGGGCCGGCTGGCCGACGGGGTCTACGACTTCGCGGACGCCATCCGGGACGGCATGCGTGAACGGGAAACGGACCTCCGCGCCGCCCTCGGGGTGGACTCCGGAGAACTGGTCCGCCGCTAACCCGGCAGGCCGCAGCCCGGCCCCGGCACGCCAGAACTAACCGGCAGCAACCGTGCCTACGGAACTGCCAAGCGAACGAACTTCCGCGCATGTGTGTGCGGACCAAGAAGGGTAAGTAAACAGCTCATGAAGTCGCAGGAGATCACTAAGCGCTGGGTGGACTTTTTTGTCAGCAAGGGCCACACCGCGGTTCCCTCCGCATCGCTGGTCTCCAGCGACCCCTCGCTGCTGTTCACGGTTGCCGGCATGGTTCCGTTCATTCCGTACCTCACCGCACGCGAAGAACCGCCCTACTCCCGCGCCACAAGCGTGCAGAAGTGCATCCGCACCGGTGACATCGAGGAAGTGGGCAAGACCGCACGGCACGGCACCTTCTTCCAGATGTGCGGAAACTTTTCCTTTGGTGATTACTTCAAGGAAGACGCCATCAAGTTCGCCTGGGAACTGCTGACCACAAGCGTGGACGACGGCGGCTACGGCCTCGCGCCCGAACTGCTGTGGGTGACGGTCTACGAAGAGGACGACGAAGCCAAGGAACTCTGGCTGAAGAATACCGGCGTTCCGGCCGAGCGCATCCAGAAAATGGGCAAGTCCGACAACTACTGGCACACTGGCCAGCCAGGTCCGGCCGGTCCCTGCTCGGAGATCTACTACGACCGCGGCCCCGCCTACGGCGTGGAGGGCGGCCCGCTGGCTGACGAGACCCGGTACATCGAGATCTGGAACCTCGTGTTTATGCAGTACCAGATCGAGAACGTCCGTTCCAAGGAAGACTTCGACGTTGTGGGTGAACTGCCCAAGCGCAACATCGATACGGGCCTTGGCATGGAGCGCCTGGCCATGATCCTGCAGGGCGTCGAGAACATGTACGAGACCGACCAGGTCCGTCCCGTTATCGACAAGGCCGCCGAGCTCTCGGGCAAGGAATACACGTCCGCTGAAACACCGGATGATCCGCACCACACGGATGATGTGCGAATGCGCGTCGTGGGCGATCACATCCGCTCGGCACTGATGCTGATCTCCGATGGAGTGACCCCCTCCAACGAGGGCCGCGGTTATGTCCTGCGCAGGCTCATCCGCCGTGCGGTGCGTTCCATGCGCCTCCTGGGCGTCGAGCAGGCCTGCCTGCCGGAGCTGCTGCCGGCCTCGCGGGACGCCATGAAGGGTGTCTACCCGGTAGTGGACACCGACTTTGCCCGCATCAGCCGCATCGCTTACGCGGAAGAAAAGGCGTTCCTGCGCACCATCGCCTCCGGCACCGCGCGCCTTGAGGATGCCGTCAAGGAATCCAAGGCTGCCAACAGGCCGCTTTCCGGCGCCGATGCCTTCGCCCTTCACGACACCTACGGCTTCCCCATCGACCTCACGCTTGAAATGGCAGAGGAGGCCGGGCTCCAGGTGGATGAGGCAGCCTTCCGCAGCCTCATGCAGGAGCAGCGCAAGCGTGCCCAGGCTGACGCGAAGGGCAAGAAGGGCGGCCACGCTGACCTGAGTGCCTTCCAGGAGATCCTCGCCCAGGGCGAGACGGTCTTCACCGGTTACACGGAGCTCGACGGCGAATCCCGCGTCCGGGGCATCCTCACCGGAGGACAGCCGGTACAGCAGGCGTCCACGGGTGACGAGATCGAGCTCGTGCTCTCCGAGACCCCGTTCTACGCAGAGGCAGGCGGCCAGGCAGCCGACACCGGCCTGATCACCGGCGACGGGTTCGTCGTCGAGGTCCTCGACGTCCAGCGCCCCCTCAAGGACCTCAGCGTCCACAAGGCGATTGTCCGGGAAGGCGAAATCGGCGCAGACTCACTGGTGCGTGCCGCCGTCGACCGCGAACGCCGCCACGCCGCCGAGCAGGCCCACACGGGCACGCACATCGTGCACGCCGCACTGCACCAGATCCTGGGGCCGGAAGCCACCCAGCGCGGGTCCTACAACAAGGCCGGCTACCTGCGCTTCGACTTCGCCTGGGGCGAGGGCCTGAGCACCGCCACCCGTTCGGAGATCGAAGAGGTCTCCAACCTCGCCATCCGGAACAACTACGCCGTGGAAACCAAAGTGATGGGACTGGCCGAGGCCAAGGCCCTGGGTGCCATGGCCCTCTTCGGGGAGAACTACGGCAGCGAAGTCCGCGTTGTGGAGATCGACGGCGCGTGGTCCCGTGAGCTCTGCGGCGGAACGCACGTGGCCAACACCTCGCTGATCGGCAGCCTCTCACTCCTGGGTGAACAGTCGGTCGGCTCGGGTAACCGACGCGTCGAGGCCTTCGTCGGCATGGACGCGTTCCGCCACCTCGCCGCCGAGCGTGCCCTGGTGACCGAGCTGACCGATATGCTCAAGGTCCCTTCCGGCCAGCTGGCCGACAGGATCGCCGCCACCCTCGCCAAGCTCAAGGCTACGGAGAAGGAGCTCGACAGGCTCCGCAAGGAACAACTGGCTGCTTCCGCCGCCCAGCTCGTCAACAGCGCCAAGGATGCCTCCGGGGTCAGCGTCATTGCGCACGACGCCGGGCAGGTCAGCGGCGCGGACGACCTCCGCGGCCTGGCGCTGGACCTGCGGAACCGCTTGGGTTCGGCTGCCGCTACGGTGGCTGTTGCCGGCGTCGCGAATGACCGTCCCATGGTCCTGGTCGCCACGAACGAGGCCGCGCGGGAAGCCGGCGTCAAGGCAGGTGCCCTGGTACGGCTCGCCGCAGGCATCCTCGGCGGCGGTGGTGGCGGCAAGGACGACGTAGCCCAGGGCGGCGGGACGGACGCCGGTAAGGTGGCCCCTGCCCTCGCAGCCGTCGTGGACGCCATTTCAGGGCGATAAACCTCCCATGACCAATCCAACAGCGGCCGGCGGCAGCCCCCAGGGCATCAAACTGGGGGTTGACGTTGGCACGGTCCGGGTAGGTGTGGCCATCTGCGATCGCGACTCAATCCTGGCCACGCCGTACAAGACGCTGGACCGGAACGCAAAGAAAAACTCGGATGTCCGGGTCATCGCCAACTTGGTGGAGGAACTTGGCGCTGTGCAGGTCTTCGTGGGCCTGCCCCGGACCATGAAGGGCGAAGAGCACGCGTCGGCCAGGATGGCCACCGAGTACGCCGAGCTGCTGGCCGCAGAGCTGGCAACACGTGCCCTGGCTGTGCCGGTGAACCTGGTGGATGAGCGCTTGAGCAGCGTTACGGCCCACCGCAACCTGCATGAAGCTGGCATGAGCAGCCGGGATCACCGTAAAGTAGTTGATCAGGTCGCGGCGGCAGGTATCCTTCAGCACGCCCTCGACATGCAGAAAGCCAGGGGATCGGATGTCGGTCGACGCGTGACCGCGCCCTCCCCTTCCGTGGACCCGGGGGGCGGCGAGGTGGACGAGTCCGTCCGCGCCACCACGGACACGGACCGATTTTCAGATGGAAGGCAACAGTGAGTCCTGCCAATATTGACGACGCTTCCGGCCCCTTGGATGCCGGGGCGGCGCGGCCGCTGACCCGCAAGGAAATCCGGGCGCGCGAAAAGACCTCTGACACAGGACTCCAGGGCGCAGTGCCCGAGCAGGCCTACGAAACGGGGCACGACGTTCCGCCGCCGCCTTCTGAGCCACCGTCCGCTGCGGCATCCCCGGTTCCTTCGGCCCCTGAAGAGCACTCCATTCCGGCTGCTCCTCAAGCACCGCCGTCCATCCAGGACGTTCCTGATGAGCCGCAGCCCGCTGGGCAGCACCCGGAAATCCCCCTGCACGACGACGACCTGCAGCATGGGGACGTGCAGCACGGCGACCTGCAGCAGGGGGACGTGCACCGTCCCGAGGTTCTGCAGGGCGACGATCCTTACGACGACGTGCATGCGTCCTACCCTGAGCCTGCCTTCGCCGGCCACCAGCATTCAGCAGGTGGGCACTATGAAGACGATGCCCGTTTTGAAGAGGGGCATCACTACCAGGAGGGCGTGCAGCCTGACGACGCCCTCCACCACGAGGGGCACTATGACCACGGGCAGTACGACGATGCGCACCACGAGCCGGGCCACCACGAGTTCCTGCCCGGCGCTGCGGCAGCGCCCGTAGTGGTGAAGCCCTCGAAAAAGGTCCGCCGCCGCCGGCGGTTGCTGGCGCTGTTCCTCACGCTTGCGGTTTTCGTGACGGCCGTCGCCGTCGGCGCCCAGTTCTTGAAGCCATTGCTGGGCAATGACAAGCCCAGCGACTACCCGGGCCCCGGTTCTGGCGAGGTGATGGTGACGGTCGAGAACGGGGAAGGCACCCGTTCCGTAGCCACCAAGCTGGAGGGTGAGCAGGTGGTGGCGAATTCCGATACGTTCCTCCAGGCGTTCAACGCCTCCGGCGGGGTCCTGGCGCCGGGCGATTACACCTTCAAGACGCAGATGAAGAACTCCGACGCCGTCAACGTCCTGCTCGGCAAGGACCAGGCGAAAGTGATCTACTTCGCCCTGAGCGCCGGCCTGCGTATAGGTGAGTCGCTGCAGGCCATCTCGGAAGGTTCGGGCATTTCCATCCAGGATCTGCAGGCCCTCAGCAACCAGCCGGCGCAGTTCGGCCTGCCAGCAACGGCTAAGAACCTGGAAGGGTACCTGGCCCCCGGCGAGCACCGTTACCCGCTTGGCACGCCCGCAAAGGACATCCTCCAATCCCTGGTCAAGATCACCGTTGACGAGCTGGAGGCTCAAGGCATCACTGATCCTGCCAAGCAGTATGAGGCCGTCATCGTGGCCAGCATCGTGCAGGCGGAGGGTGGCCAGGCAGAATACGGGGACGTAGCCGGAGCCATCTACAACCGCCTCAAGCCCAACGACCAGACCAACGGGTTCCTGCAGGTGGATTCGGCTGTCACGTACGGCCTGGGCACGAAGAGCTATAACTTCACGGAAGAACAGCGCCAGGACAAGTCCAACCCGTACAACACCTATGCGAATCCGGGCCTGCCCCCTGGGCCTATTGGTTCGCCGGGAAAGACGGCCATTGATGCTGCCGCCAAGCCCAAGTCAAACGACTACCTGTACTGGGTAACCATCAACCTGGACACCAAGGAGACGAAGTTCTCCCGCACCCTGGCTGAACACAACGGCTACGTTGACCAGTACAACGCCTGGTGCATGGCGAACGTCGGCCGCTGCACATGAGCCTGCGGGCAGCCGTCCTGGGCCACCCCATCAGCCACTCAAAGTCTCCGGCACTGCATCACGCGGCGTACAGCCGGCTCGGCATCGGCATCAGCTACACGGCCATCGACGTCACTGAACAACTGCTGCCGTCGCTGATGCGGCAGCTCCGCAACCAGCCGGGCTGGCGCGGCCTTTCAGTCACCATGCCCCTGAAAACCGCCATGGTGGGCGAGGTGGACGAAGTCCGCGGCGTGGCACGGACCCTTGGCGTGGTGAACACCGTGTCCTTCGAGGAGCACGCGGGCGGCTTCCGGGCCATCGGGTTCAATACCGATGTCACAGGAATCGTCAACGCCGTCCGGCACGCTGGCGCCAGCACCCCTGCGGCCCCCGTCATCCTCGGCGGGGGCGGCACAGCGGCCGCGGCCGTTGCGGCCCTGTCCGAGCTGGGAGGCGGCTCGGCCCGGATCTTCGTCCGTGACCCCTCACGCACGGCCGAAGTACGCGCCGCAGGAGAAAGCCTTGGCCTTTCCCTGGTGATCCGCCCACTCACGGAGGCCGCGAAAGCAACGGCTGCTGCCGACGTCGTCATTTCCACGCTGCCGCCGCGCGCGGCAGACGGGCTGGCATCCGAAATCGCGGCGCTGAAGACCTCCACGCCCGGCGTTTTGCTGGATGTGGCCTACGATCCCTGGCCCAGCCTGATCGCGTCCGTGTGGGAGACCGGCGGCGGCGCCGTGGTGCCCGGCCTCGAAATGCTGCTGTACCAAGCGGTGGAGCAGGTACGACTGTTCAGCCGCCTCGAAGAGGAAGTTAACGCATCCGTCATAGATGTGATGTGTGACGCAGTCGGCCTTCCCCGGCGGGCGTTGTAACCGCCATACGTGGCAGGATGGAAAATATGTTGCGTTGGTTGACTGCCGGTGAATCCCATGGTCCGGCCTTGATGGGAATTATTGAAGGCGTCCCCGCCGGTGTTGAAATCACCAGCGGGCACATCGCCGATTCACTGGCCCGCCGCCGCCTGGGCTACGGGCGCGGTGCACGCATGAAGTTCGAACAGGACGTTGTGACAATCCTCGGCGGAGTCCGGCACGGACGCACCCAGGGAGGCCCCGTCGCCATCCAGGTGGGCAATACGGAATGGCCCAAATGGGAGCAGATCATGTCTGCCGATCCGGTGGACGCGGAGCTGCTCGCCGACCAGGCCCGCAACGCGCCGCTGACCCGCCCGCGGCCCGGCCATGCCGACTTCACCGGAATGCAGAAGTACGGCTTTGACGAGGCCCGCCCCGTCCTGGAACGCGCCAGCGCCCGCGAGACTGCCACCCGCGTGGCCATGGGAACGGTGGCAGCGCAGTTCCTGAAGCACCTTGGCATCGAACTCGTCAGCCACACCGTCTCCATCGCGACCGTCACCGTGCCCGAAGGGCGTCCGCTGCCTCTTCCCACCGACGTCCTGGCCCTGGACGCGGATCCGTTGCGCTGCTTCGACCGGGAAACGTCCGATGCGATGGTGGCCGAGGTGGATGCGGCGCACAAGGAAGGCGAAACCCTGGGCGGCGTGGTTGAAGTCCTCGCCTACGGACTTCCCCCGGGACTTGGCAGCTACGTGCATTGGGACCGCAGGCTCGATTCCCGCCTCGCGGCCGCCCTGATGGGCATCCAGGCGATCAAGGGTGTGGAGGTCGGCGATGGCTTCCTGACCGCTGCCCGCCGCGGTTCGGCTGCCCACGACGAGATCGTCCGGGACGCTGACGGCCGCATTGTCCGCACCAGCAACCGTGCGGGCGGCATCGAAGGCGGCATGAGCATCGGCGATGTGCTGCGCGTCCGCGCGGCCATGAAACCCATCGCTACGGTTCCCCGCGCACTGAAGACCATCGACGTCAGTACCGGAGAACCCGCGAAGGCACACCACCAGCGCTCCGACGTCTGTGCCGTCCCGGCCGCGGGTGTGGTGGCGGAAGCCATGGTGGCACTTGTCCTGGCCGAAGCGGTCACAGAAAAGTTCGGCGGCGATTCCGTGGCGGAAACCGCACGCAACATCAAGGGTTACCTGGACAGCATTCCGGCGTCCCTGGACTCGATCGGCCAGTAAGTGCCCCACAGCAACAAAACCGCGTCCCTGGGCGGCCCGGTGGTCCTCATCGGGCCCATGGCCGTCGGCAAATCCGCTATCGGGCAGCAGCTTGCCCAACAGCTTGGTGCCCCGTTTGTGGACACCGACGCCGTCATCGTGGCAGCCCATGGCTCCATTTCCGATATCTTCGCCGGACGCGGCGAGCACGCCTTCCGCGAGATAGAGGCGCGGACAGTGGCCGATGTTGTGGAAGCGGCGGAAGGTACGCCCACCGTCATCTCCCTTGGCGGCGGCGCTGTTCTTGACTCCGGGACCCAGCAGCTGATCGGTCGCTGCACCGTGGTGTACCTGGAATGCGACGCCACAACGGTTGCCGGCCGCATCGCCCGGAATTCGGGGCGGCCGCTGCTGGCGGGGGATGCAATGGGCCGATGGACGGCCATGTTCGCCACCCGCAAGCCGGTGTACGAGCGGCTGGCAGATATCACCCTGGACGTGCGCCACGGCTCGGTTTCCGAGCTGGGACGCCGGCTGGAAGCAGCACTGCGGGACTACGCAGCTGCCAAACAGGAAGTTGAAAAGTGAGCGCGGAATCAACAGTTATCAAGGTCACCGGCGAAGCCGCCAATAACAACTACGACGTCGTGGTGGGGCGGGGACTGCTGGGGGACCTTCCCGGCCTGCTTGGTGAGCGCGTCCGGCGGGTCCTGGTGATCCACCCCCGGGCCCTGCGGCTCACCGGCGACACCGTCCGCGATGAGCTTGCGGCAGCAGGGTTTACCTCCCTGACGGCGGAGATTCCCGACGCCGAAGAAGGCAAGCACATCCAGGTGGCCGCATTCTGCTGGCAGGTCCTCGGGCAGAATGACTTCACCCGCTCGGACGCGATTGTCGCCGTCGGGGGAGGTGCCGTCACGGACCTCGCCGGCTTCGTCGCCGCCACCTGGCTGCGCGGCATCAAGGTCATCCACATGCCCACCAGCCTGCTCGGTATGGTGGACGCCTCAGTGGGCGGAAAAACCGGCATCAACACCGCCGAAGGCAAGAACCTGGTGGGCGCTTTCCACCCCCCGGCGGCCGTGCTGGCGGACCTGGACACGCTGAACACCCTGCCCAAAAACGAGATCATTTCTGGAATGGCAGAAGTCATTAAGTGCGGCTTCATCGCAGACCCCACCATCCTGGACCTCATCGAGAAGGACCCGGAGGCGGTAGTGGACCCGCAGTCCGCCGTCCTCCGTGAGCTCATTGAGCGGGCAATCGCCGTCAAGGCAAAAGTGGTCTCCGAGGACCTCAAGGAGTCGGGGCTGCGGGAGATCCTGAACTACGGGCACACGCTGGGCCACGCCATCGAGCTGGTGGAACGCTACTCCTGGCGCCACGGTGCCGCCGTCTCCGTTGGCATGATGTTTGCTGCCGAACTTGCCCGCAGCGTCGGCAGGCTCAGCGACGCCGACGCCGACCGGCACCGCACCATCCTGGAGACACTGGGCCTTCCCGTCACCTACCGCCGGGACCGGTGGCAGGGGCTGCTGGACGGGATGCGCCGCGACAAGAAGTCCCGTGGCGACCTGCTGCGCTTCGTCGTCCTCGACGGGATAGCCAAGCCGGGGATCCTTGACGTCCCGGACACCTCGCTGCTGTTCGCCGCCTACCAGGAGATTGCTTCCTGATGCTCGGCGACATGGAGGGAACAGCGGACTGGCCGGAGGCAGGCTTCCCGGGTATCCGCATCAACCCTGAATCACTGCTGCCGCAGATCGTGAACCAGGACGCCTGCCGGGAGGCGCTGGCAGTGTCCACCGACCCCGCAGACCACATCTTTGTCCTGCTGGTGGAAGGACACGCGGCTGAGGCGGCGGAACTGCTGGCCGAGGCGCGGTTCAAGGACCCCGAGTCCTTCAAGTTGCGGGCCTTTGAGGCCGAAGTGCTGAGGGTTTCGAACCGGCTGGACCGGGCAGTGGAGCTGTTCCGGCAGCTGCTTGCCGAGGTGCAGGGGACACCCCGCGAGGCGCTGGTCCTGCAGTTCCTGGGCAAGACCCAGTACAGCGCGGGACAAACGTCGGCGGCCGTTGAATCCTTCGCCCGCGCCCTGGACCTACGGGTGGCCGAGTCCGCAGACGCCGCCCTGATTTACTCGTCCACGGTGGCGCTGCAGCGTGCCCGGGATGTCCTGGACCTGGCCTGCTGACACCGCAGCGGGGGCGGTCCGGAAGGTGCCCGCCGTTTTACCGGTAGAATAGTTCTTGAATTTTTTCGAAGACCCGATTTTTGACAAACACGCGCTGGCAAGCCGAATGGCAGGCCTGCCCGGCATACAACGTCTGAGCACGCGAGCAGACAAAGAAACCAGAGGAAACCAGTGGCAACCACTAACGACATCAAGAACGGAACGGTCCTGAAGCTTGAGGGCCAGCTCTGGAACATCATCGAATTCCAGCACGTCAAGCCGGGCAAGGGTGGCGCCTTTGTTCGTACCAAGATGCGCAACGTGATGTCCGGAAAGGTCGTGGACAAGACGTTCAACGCCGGGCTCAAGATCGAGACCGCCACCGTGGACCGCCGCGACTACCAGTACCTGTACCAGGATGGCGCGGACTTCGTGTTCATGGACACCTCCGACTACGACCAGATCACGGTTTCCGGAGCTACGGTAGGCGACGCCACCAACTTCATGCTCGAAAACCAGATGGTCAACATCGCCATCCACGAGGGCACCCCGCTGTACATCGAACTGCCGCCGAGCGTTGTCCTCGAGATCACCTACACCGAGCCTGGCCTGCAGGGCGACCGCTCCTCGGCCGGCACCAAGCCCGCGACCCTTGAAACCGGCTACGAGATCCAGGTTCCGCTGTTCATCGAGAACAACACCAAGGTCAAGGTGGACACCCGCGACGGCAGCTACCTCGGCCGGGTCACCGAGTAGTGAGCGCCCGCGGTAAAGCCCGAAACAGGGCCCTGGACGTTCTTTTCGAAGCAGAGCAGCGCTCGGTTTCGGCCTTC
This sequence comes from Arthrobacter sp. Alg241-R88, assembly GCF_900537115.1. Taxonomy (GTDB): domain Bacteria; phylum Actinomycetota; class Actinomycetes; order Actinomycetales; family Micrococcaceae; genus Arthrobacter. The sequence goes on along the minus strand of NZ_UNRG01000002.1, from coordinate 632,949 downwards.
GACGTGCTCCGGGCGCGTCGGGAGAAGACTGACCAGATCGTTAACCCGTACACCCTGGAAATCGTTGAGGGCGTGCTTTCCCAGCAGGCAGCCATCGATGAGTTCCTCGAAACGTACTCGCAGGGCTGGAGCCTGGAGCGGATGCCCTCAGTTGACCGCATCATCCTCCGGATCGGTACCTGGGAACTCCTGTACAACGACGACGTCCCGGACGGCGTGGCGGTGAGCGAAGCGGTTGCGTTGGCCAAGACGCTGTCCACTGACGAGTCGCCGCAGTTCATCAACGGCCTCCTGGGCCGGCTGCAGCAGCTGAAGCCTTCCCTGCTCGCTTAGCTGGCAGGAACCGCAAAGGGCCGGCCTCCACAGTGTGGAGGCCGGCCCTTCGCTTTTTAAAACGGCCAGCGAATGCCCTTAGGTGGGCGGCAGCGTTTAATGGGCGACGGCGGCCCGCAGGGCCAGGATGCGCTGCAGCTGCTGGCGCTCTTCAGCCAGGTGCAACTGCACGTCCCGGCCGCTGAGGATGCGCTGGCGGGTATTCGCCAGCTGGGTGGCCGCTTTCAGGAATTGCTTCATCTGCCGTTTCCTGCCGTAGCTGCCGGCCCAGTTCAAGGCTGTTCGGCGGCCACCCAACGTGGCGAGGAGCTCCACCTCGGCGGGGGTGAACCAGCCGGCGGCGGAGTATTCGAGCAGCCGTTGGCGCGTCAGCCGCTTCTCCGCCACGCGCAGGAGGATGATGCCCGCCACGGCAAGGAAGAAGATGGGAACCTGGACCAGGATGTAGTCCACCAGGAAGCCCTGGCCCATGCTGTTCCAGCGGTTATGCAGGAACATGGCCGGCAGCAGCCCCACGAAGAAGGCGGCTACCGATGCGCCTGCGTGCCAGCGCCGCGCGGCGAAGCCCATGATGAGCCCGGTGGTGCCGGTGAAGATGGCGTGGGCAAAGGGGGACATCACACCGCGGAGGAAAAACACCTGGGCGAAGTTGCCGGCCGGGTCCGCCGATTCCGCGATGGCCCGGCCGAAATACAGGATGTTCTCGGTGAAGGCGAAGCCGCCGGCAATAGTGAAGGCGAAAACCACTCCGTCCACAGGTCCGTCGAAGTGTTTCCTGGCCAGCAGGAGCAGAAGCAGCAGTCCCAAGGACTTGGCGAACTCTTCCACGATGGGCGCCTGCACTGTGGCCATGTAGGTCTGCAGGTCCGCTCCGTCGGACAACTGGAAGCCCAGCACAAAAAACGGTTGGATGAGCAGGGTAACCGCGATGGACACCGCAGCGCCCCAGGTGAAGGCGAAGTACAGGAGCCGCTTGGGCTCAGGTTCCCACTTGTCGATGACATACACGGCCAGGAGCACCACCGACAGGGGAATGAGCGAGGCCAGGAATCCCACCAGGAAGCCGGCCGGCCCCGTGTTCGAGAGCAGGAACGGCACCACCAGGAAGAGGCTGAGGAAAGCCAGGGCGCTGCCGCCGATGGTCAGCCCCAGCAACCCGCCGCTGCGGGTCCGGCCGGCATGAACCACCGTTCCCTGGACCTGCGGCGGCACCACCGTATCCACGGGCCGGCCCTGATGCCCCGGCGCCGGGCGGTAGTTCTCCGGCTGCACGTGCCCCATCCAGCTTGGGTTGGCTTCGTGCGGGAGCGGGGCGCCCGCTCCCCGGAAGGGATCTTCGGGTGGCCCGGACGCAGGGTAGCGGGGATGCATCGACATACCCGAAAGCCTAAGTGGCTCACGCCACGCGTCCAAGGACCCGCGGCACGTGGGCCCGCGAGTGTGACCATCACCGCGCTGTCCCGGGACGGGTCACGCCAGGCCCATGTGGTAATTTTGGAACGCACATGATCCTTTTTTAATTCCGTCCTGTGAGGCGGGGAAAGGGGAGACGAGCGTTGACTTCTGTCACCAGCGCACCGGTTCCAGCCAGGGTAGTACTTAGCCAGGCGGACATCGACCGGGCCCTCACTCGTATCGCCCATGAGATCCTCGAGGCCAACAAAGGTTCCCAGGACCTCGTCCTGCTCGGCATTCCCCGCCGCGGTTACCCGCTGGCTGCCAGGCTTGCGGAAAAAATCGCCGCCGCTGATCCCAGCGTGGACGCCGCCGCGATTGTTGGCCAGTTGGACGTCACCATGTTCCGCGACGACCTGTCCCACCAGGGCACACGCCCGCCGTACCCCACCAAGCTGCCGCGTACAGGCATCGACAACAAGGTGGTTGTCCTCATAGACGACGTCCTGTACTCGGGCCGCACAATCCGTGCCGCCCTTGACGCCCTCGTGGACCTGGGCAGGCCCCGCATCGTCCGGCTCGCCGTACTGATCGACCGCGGCCACCGGGAACTGCCCATCCGCGCAGACCATGTAGGCAAGAACCTGCCCACGTCATCCGCGGAGAAAGTCCGGGTCCGGCTCGAGGAAACCGACACCGCCCCCGGCGGCACACCGGTCAACGAAGTAGTGATTGAAGGCCGCTCGTGAAGCACCTGCTCTCCACCGAAAACCTCAGCCTCGCCAACGCCATCCGCATCCTCGATACGGCCGAGGAAATGGCCGCCGTAGGTGACCGCGAGGTCAAGAAGCTGCCCGCCCTCCGCGGCCGCACCGTGGTAAACCTCTTTTTCGAGGACTCCACCCGCACCCGCATCTCCTTCGAAGCCGCCGCCAAGCGCCTCTCAGCAGACGTCATCAACTTTGCCGCCAAGGGCTCCTCGGTATCCAAGGGGGAGTCCCTCAAGGACACAGCCCAAACGCTCTCCGCCATGGGTGCCGACGCCGTCGTCATCCGGCACTGGGCATCGGGTGCACCGCACCGGCTGGCTGCCACCGACTGGATCGACGCCGCCGTCATCAACGCCGGCGACGGCACCCACGAACATCCCACCCAGGCCCTGCTTGATGCATTCACCATGCGCCGGCACTGGGCCCGCCTGGCCGGAACCGGCTCCGAAGGTGCGGACCTGAAGGGCATGCGCGTGGCCATCGCCGGCGACGTCCTGCACTCCCGCGTGGCCCGCTCCAACGTCTGGCTCCTGCGCACCCTCGGCGCCGAGGTCACCCTGGTGGCGCCGCCCACGTTGCTGCCCATCGGCGTCGACAAGTGGCCCTGCAAGGTCAGCTACAACATGGACGAAACCATCGAGCAGGGCGTTGACGCCGTGATGATGCTCCGCGTCCAGGGCGAACGCATGAACGCATCCTTCTTCCCCAGCACCCGGGAATACTCGCGGCGGTGGGGCTTTGACGACAACCGCCTGCGGGCGCTGGACGCACTGGGCATGAAAGACACCATCATCATGCACCCGGGACCCATGAACCGGGGCCTGGAAATCTCCGCAGCCGCCGCCGATTCCCCCCGCTCCACCGTCCTGGCCCAGGTCCGCAACGGCGTATCCGTGCGCATGGCCGCCCTTTACCTGCTGCTCTCCGGGGACACCCGGGAACCAGCCGCCACCCCCGCCCTGGCGTATACCGGCACCCATTCCACCAAGGAGAGCAACTGATGGCAGGCAACACCGGAACCTATCTGATCCGCGGGGCCGCAATCCTGGGTGGCGAGCAGGGGGACCTCCTGATCCGTAACGGCCTCATCGCCGAAACCGGAACCGATCTTTCCGCCGAAGGCGCCACCGTCATCGACGCCGCCGGTTTGGTGGCGCTGCCGGGCATGGTGGACGTCCACACCCACCTGCGCGAGCCGGGCCGCGAGGACGCCGAGACCGTGGAGACCGGAACCCGCGCTGCTGCCCTGGGCGGCTACACTGCCGTGCACGCCATGGCCAACAGCACTCCCGTCGCTGACACCGCCGGCGTGGTGGAGCAGGTGTACAGCCTGGGCCAAAAGGCCGGCTGGGTGGATGTGCGTCCCGTCGGCGCCGTGACCGTGGGGCTCGCCGGTGAGCAGCTCGCCGAGCTTGGAGCCATGGCCGATTCCCGCGCCCGGGTCCGCATGTTCTCGGACGACGGCATCTGCGTCCACGATCCCGTCCTCATGCGCAGGGCGCTGGAGTACGTCAAGGCGTTCGACGGCGTGGTGGCCCAGCACGCGCAGGAGCCGCGGCTTACCGCCGGCGCCCAGATGAACGAGGGCGAAGTGTCAGCGGTGCTGGGCCTTGCCGGATGGCCCGCAGTGGCGGAGGAAAGCATCATCGCCCGGGACGTCCTGCTCGCTCAGCACGTTGGCTCGCGGCTCCACGTCTGCCACGTCTCCACTGCCGGTTCGGTGGAAATCATCCGCTGGGCCAAGGAACGCGGCATCAATGTCACGGCAGAGGTTACCCCGCACCACCTCCTGCTGACTGACGACCTGGTCCGCAGCTATGATCCGGTCTACAAGGTCAATCCGCCGCTGCGTACCGACGCCGACGTCCAGGCCCTGCGCGCCGGCCTCGCGGACGGGACCATCGACGTCGTCGGCACCGACCATGCACCGCACCCCAGCGAGCACAAGGAATGTGAGTGGGCGCAGGCTGCCATGGGCATGACCGGGCTGGAGACCGCCCTGTCCGTGGTGCAGCACACCATGATCGAAACCGGCCTGATGACCTGGGCAGACTTTGCCCGGGTGACCTCCGCGGCCGCCGCGAAGATCGGCCGCCTGGAGGACCAGGGCCGCCCGCTGGAAGCAGGCGAACCCGCCAACGTCATCCTGGTGGACCCCGCCGCGCGCTGGATGGTTGAACCTTCCCTGATGGCCACCATGGGCCGGAACTCGCCGTTCAAGGGCATGGAACTGCCCGGCAAGGTTGTTGCCACGTTCTTCAAGGGACACCCCACTGTCCTGGGCGGCGCCCTTAACACCCCGTACCGGCACGCCGCTTCCGTAGGCGCCGCCTGATGGACACCCAGCTGCTCTCGCTGGTCATCACGCTGGCCCTTATCGCCGCAGCGTTCGTCCTCATCTGGCTGGGCTGGCTGAACCGCCTGCGCCGCCAGGCCGACGTCGAGAAGCTGCCTTCGGTGCCCGAGGCGCCGGGGGAGCCGCTCACCACTGCTGAGGGGCAGTACGTCGCGTCCACCACCGGCGGCGACTGGCTGGACCGGATCGCAGTGCACGGGCTCGGCATCCGGACGAACGCCACGCTCGAGGTCTACCCGCACGGCGTCCTTTTCGACCGGGCAGGGGCACCCGCGCTGTACATTCCCGCGGCTTCCCTCACCGGAGTACGGCTGGGCAGCGGCATGGCGGGCAAATTCGTGGAAAAGGACGGCCTCCTGGTCCTGGCGTGGATGCACGGCAGCCACGAGCTGGACACCGGCTTCCGCACCCGCCGCGCAGAGGACAGGAACGTGCTGTTCGCAGCACTTCAGGAATTGATTTCTTCGGCCCCCGCGGCTGATGCCAATAGTGGAAAGTAAGACAGTGACAACAAACACAGCAGTATCAGCCCCAGCTTCCGCTCCCGTTTCCGCTCCAGCTGCGCTGGTGCTCGAGGACGGCCGCATCTTCCGCGGACGCAGCTACGGCGCCACCGGAACCGCCCTGGGCGAGGCAGTCTTCGCCACCGGCATGACCGGCTACCAGGAGACCATCACGGACCCCTCCTACGCCCGCCAGCTCGTGGTCCAGACCGCCCCCCACATCGGGAACACCGGTGTGAACAACGACGACGCCGAGTCCCGCCGCATCTGGGTGGCCGGCTACATCGTCCGTGATGCCGCCCGCCGCCCCTCCAACTGGCGCTCGGAGCGTTCGCTGGACGAGGAGCTGGTGGCCCAGGGGATCGTGGGCATCCAGGGTGTGGACACGCGCGCCATCACCCGCCACCTGCGCGAGCACAAAACCATGCGCGCGGGAATCTTCTCCGGCGAAGCCGCGCAGGCCACGGACAAGGAACTGGTGGACGCCGTGCTCGCCAGCGCCCCGATGGAAGGCGCCCGGCTGGCCGAGGAAGTCAGCGTTGACCAGGCGTACGTGGTGGAACCCAAGGACCACGGCTGGGACGGCGACCCCCGCTTCAGCATCGCCGCCGTCGACCTCGGCATCAAGGCCATGACCCCCGTCCGGTTCGCAGAGCGCGGCGTCCGGGTCCACGTGCTCCCCGCCACCGCCACCCTGGAAGACGTCAAGGCGGTCAACCCGGACGGCTTCTTTATGTCCAACGGCCCCGGCGACCCCGCCACCGCCGACGCCCAGGTGAAGCTCCTCCGCTCCGTCCTGGACGAAAAACTGCCCTACTTTGGCATCTGCTTCGGCAACCAGATTCTGGGCCGCGCCCTGGGCTTCGGCACCTACAAACTGCGCTACGGCCACCGCGGCATCAACCAGCCCGTGATGGACCGCCGCACCGGCAAGGTGGAAATCACCTCCCAGAACCACGGCTTTGCCGTAGATGCTCCGCTCGACGGCGCCACGCAGGCCCCCGAGGCACGCTACGGGCGCGTCGAGGTCAGCCACGTCAGCCTGAACGACGACGTCGTGGAAGGCCTCGCCTGCCTGGACATCCCCGCCTTCTCCGTGCAGTACCACCCCGAGGCCGCAGCCGGGCCGCACGACGCCGCCTACCTCTTTGACCGCTTCATTGAACTGATGGAGGGCACCCGGGACGGCAGGACCGCCAACCTGTCCAAGGATCCCGTGGACTCTGCCCACTCCGCCGGCGCCGAACACAAAAACGACAACAAGACTGAGGACAAGAAGTAATGCCGAAACGTACAGATCTCAAAAGCGTCCTCGTCATTGGTTCCGGCCCGATCGTTATCGGCCAGGCCGCTGAATTCGACTACTCCGGCACGCAGGCGCTGCGCGTCCTCAAGGAGGAGGGCCTGCGGGTCATCCTGGTCAACTCCAACCCGGCCACCATCATGACGGACCCGGAGTTCGCCGACGCCACCTACATCGAACCCATCACCCCCGAGGTGGTGGAAAAGATCATCGCCAAGGAACGCCCGGACGCAGTGCTGCCCACCCTCGGCGGCCAGACAGCCCTGAACACGGCCATCGCCCTGGACAAGAACGGCGTGCTTGAGAAGTACAACGTGGAGCTGATCGGTGCCAACATCGCCGCCATCGAACTCGGCGAGGACCGCGAAAAGTTCAAGGGCGTGGTTGAGCGCTGCGGTGCAGAGTCCGCCCGCAGCCACATCATCCACAGCATGGACGAGGCTTTGAAGGCTGCCGATGACTTGGGCTACCCCATGGTGGTCCGGCCGTCCTTCACCATGGGCGGACTCGGCTCGGGCCTCGCCTACAACGAGGACGACCTCCGCCGCATCGTGGGCCAGGGCCTGCAGTACAGCCCCACCAGCGAGGTGCTGCTCGAAGAGAGCATCCTCGGCTGGAAGGAATACGAGCTCGAAATGATGCGGGACAAAAACGACAACGTCGTGGTGGTCTGCTCCATCGAGAACTTCGATCCCGTAGGCGTCCACACCGGCGACTCCATCACTGTGGCTCCCGCCCTCACCCTGACGGACCGGGAATACCAGCGGCTGCGCGACATCTCCATCGCCGTGATCCGTGAAGTGGGCGTGGACACCGGCGGCTGCAACATCCAGTTCGCCATCGATCCCGCCACCGGCCGCGTGGTGGTCATCGAGATGAACCCGCGCGTGTCCCGTTCCTCGGCCCTGGCGTCCAAGGCAACCGGCTTCGCCATCGCCAAGATCGCCACCAAGCTCTCCCTGGGCTACACGCTGGATGAGATCCCCAACGACATCACCCAGAAGACCCCGGCGTCCTTCGAACCCACCCTCGACTACGTTGTGGTGAAGGTACCGCGGTTCGCGTTCGAGAAGTTCCCGGCCGCGGACAACACCCTGACCACCACCATGAAGTCGGTGGGCGAGGCCATGGCCATGGGCCGCAACTTCACCGAGGCCCTGCAGAAGGCGCTGCGGTCGCTGGAGCAGAAGGGCTCCCAGCTGGACTTCAGCTCCGTTCCCGAATGGGAAGTGGCTGAGCTCATCGAAAAGGCAAAGCGCCCGACGACGGAACGGCTCCACCAGGTCCAGCGCGCCCTCCTGGGCGGCGCCAGCGTGGAGGACCTCTTCGAGGCAACCAAGATCGACCCCTGGTTCCTGGACCAGCTCCAGCTGCTGAACGAGATCTCCCGCGAGATCCGCCAGGCCGGCGCACTCACGGCAGACATGCTGAAGCGCGCCAAGCGCCACGGCTTCTCCGATGAGCAGATCGGCGCCCTCACCCACAACTCCGAGGCCGTGGTCCGCGGCGTCCGCCAGGCACTGGGCATCCGTCCCGTCTACAAGACAGTGGACACCTGCGCCGCGGAATTCGCCGCGTACACGCCGTACCACTACTCGGCCTATGACGAGGAGGACGAGGTTGCGCTGCACTCCAAGCCATCCATCCTGATCCTCGGTTCCGGCCCCAACCGCATCGGCCAGGGCATCGAGTTCGATTACTCCTGCGTCCACGCCTCGATGGCACTGCGCAAGGCCGGCTACGAGACTGTTATGGTCAACTGCAACCCGGAAACCGTCTCCACGGACTACGACATCTCCACCCGCCTGTACTTCGAGCCCCTGACGCTTGAGGACGTGTTGGAGGTTATCGCCGCGGAGGAACGTACCGGCGGCGTGATGGGCGTTTTCGTCCAGCTCGGCGGCCAAACCCCGCTCAAGCTGGCCCAGCAGCTGGCCGACGCGGGCGTGCCCATCCTCGGCACCTCCCCGGAAGCCATCGACCTCGCCGAGCACCGCGGGGCGTTCTCGCGGGTCCTGGACAAGGCCGGCCTGATCTCCCCGAAGAACGGCACCGCAGTGTCCTTCGAGGACGCCAAGAAGATCGCGGACGAGATCGGCTACCCGGTGCTGGTCCGCCCGTCCTACGTCCTCGGCGGCCGCGGCATGGAGATCGTCTACGACGAGCCCAACCTGTCCCGGTACATCGCCAACGCCACGGAAATTACCCCGGACCACCCGGTCCTGATCGACCGCTTCCTGGAGGACGCCGTCGAAATCGACGTCGACGCCCTCTTCGACGGCACGGACATGTACCTCGGCGGCATCATGGAGCACATCGAGGAAGCCGGCATCCACTCCGGCGACTCTGCCTGCGTCCTGCCGCCCATCACCCTGGGCACCAACGTCCTGGAGCGCGTCCGCACCGCAACCCGGGCCATCGCCGAAGGCGTGGGCGTGCGCGGCCTCATCAACATCCAGTTCGCCCTCGCCTCCGACGTCCTGTACGTCCTCGAAGCCAACCCGCGGGCCTCCCGGACGGTGCCGTTTGTGTCAAAGGCCACCGGCGTGCAGATGGCCAAGGCCGCCGCCCTGATCGGAACCGGTGTCACCATCGGCCAGCTCCGCAGCGCCTACAAGATGCTGCCCGAGGTCGGCGACGGCTCCACGCTGCCCCTGGACGCCCCGGTGTCCGTCAAGGAGGCAGTCCTGCCGTTCAGCCGCTTCCGTACCCTTGAGGGCAAGGTGGTTGACTCCCTGCTCGGGCCCGAAATGCGCTCCACCGGCGAGGTGATGGGCATCGACAAGCACTTCGATACCGCTTTCGCCAAGAGCCAGGCAGCTGCCAACAACGCGTTGCCCACCGAAGGCAAGATCTTCGTCTCGGTGGCCAACCGTGACAAGCGCTCGGTGATCATGGGCGTCAAGCGGCTCTCCGACCTCGGTTTCGAGATCGTCTCCACCGGCGGCACCGCCGATGTCCTGCGCCGCAACGGCATCCAGGCCACGCCGGTCCGCAAGGTGGCAGAAGGCAGCAGCGCCGAAGGCGAAGGCACCATCGCCGACCTCGTCATCGCGGGCGAGATCGATATGGTCTTCAACACGCCCTCCGGCGGCGAAGCCCGCAGCGACGGCTACGAACTCCGTGCAGCCGCCACGTCCATCGGCATCCCGTGCATCACCACGGTGGCCGAGTTCAATGCTGCCGTCCAGGCCATCGAAGCGATGCGCACCTACGAATGGTCGGTCACCAGCCTGCAGGAGCACGCCGCTGCCTTGGTCGAGTCCCAGAAGGCGGCCCTGCAGCATGCCTGAGCAGGCAGCCGCGTCCGCTGAAGTGCAGGGCCGGGAGCCCTTCGGTTCCCGGCTCGGTGCGGCCATGGCCGCCCGCGGCCCGCTGTGTGTTGGCATTGACCCCCACCCGTCCCTGCTGGCCGGCTGGGGGCTGAAGGACGACGTCGAGGGCCTCCGCTCGTTTTCCCTGACAGTCCTGGAGGCGGTCGCTTCCCTCGCTGCCGCCGTAAAGCCGCAAGTGGCGCTCTACGAGCGCCACGGTTCCGCGGGGATGGCCGTGCTGGAGGAAGTCCTTGCCGTTGCCCGGGACGAGGCTGTACTCAGCATTGCCGACGCAAAACGGGGGGACATCGGATCCACCATGGCGGCCTACGCCGACGCATGGCTCCGCGACGGTTCCCCGCTGGCCGCAGACTCAGTGACGCTTAGCCCCTACCTTGGCTTTGAGTCGTTGCGTCCGGCCCTCGATCTGGCGGCCGACACGGGGCGTGGAGTGTTTGTCCTCGCCCTGACCTCCAACACTGAAGGAGCCTCGGTCCAGCACGTTGGAGGAGCGGACTCCGTGGCACGAAGGATCGCCTTGGCGGCCGGCGGGGAAAACCGCCGCTACCCTGGAGAGCTTGGTTCGGTCGGCCTGGTAGTCGGCGCAACCGTCGGTTCAGCCCTTTCGGACCTTGATGTGGACCTCGCCGGCATGCGCGGGCCCATCCTTGCGCCGGGCCTGGGAGCGCAGGGGGCCACACCGGCCGATCTCCGTGCCACCTTCGGCAGCGCCTACCCTCAGGTGCTGGGAACTTCCAGCAGGGATATCCTTTCAGCCGGACCGCAGCCGCGCGCATTGCGGGAGGCCGCCCAACGGACCCTTGACGGGCTGCGGGGCGAATAGCTGCCCGTTTCCCCGGATGCATTGATTCGGGCAGCACCAAAGGGTAGTTTCAGGACATGTCCAAGGGCGGCCGCCCTTGGCCGTATCCACCCAGATCCGGGGGTGTCCACCATGGTGCTGCGACCCTTATCCGCATCCGAACGAACTGATGCCTTGAACAAAGCGGCGGCAGCCAGGGCAACCCGGGCCGCGGCCAAGGAAAACCTCAAGAACGGTGCGAGCTCCGCAGCGGACATCATCAATTCCGCGATGGAGGACGAAGCGATGGCCCGGATGAAGGTTTCGGAACTGCTGGAGGCATTGCCTGGAGTAGGAAAAGTCCGTGCCGCCGCCATCATGAAGCAGCTGGGTATCGCCGCCTCCCGCCGGCTCCGCGGCCTCGGCGTCCACCAGCGCCGGGCGCTGGTAGATTTTATAGACGAGAACTAGAGCGGGAACTTTCCGCTACCCCGAACTCCGGCACAAAGGAATACGTGAGCAAAAAACCTGGACTGACAGTCCTCGCTGGTCCGACGGCTGTTGGCAAAGGCACCGTGTCCACCTACATCCGGGACAACTACCCAGAGGTCTGGCTCTCGGTATCAGCCACCACCCGCGCCCCGCGGCCGGGTGAAGTTGACGGAGTCCATTACTTCTTCAAGGCCAAGGAGGAATTCGAGCGGCTCGTTGCCGAGGGAGAATTCCTCGAGTGGGCGGTAGTGCACGGCCAAAACACCTACGGGACTCTCAAGAGCACCGTGAACCAGGCGATCGCCGAGGGCCGGTCGGTGCTGCTGGAGATCGACCTGCAGGGCGCGCGCCAGGTCAAGGCAGCCGTTCCGGACGCCCAGTTCGTCTTCCTCGCGCCGCCGAGCTGGGACGAAATGGTCCGCAGGCTGGTGGGCCGCGGCACGGAAACACCCGAGGAACAGCAGCGCCGGCTGGAAACCGCTAAACTGGAGCTTGCTGCTGAACCGGAGTTCGACTACACCGTCATTAACGACGACGTTCGCCGGGCAGCGGACGAGCTTGTTTCACTCATGGGGCTGACCCCGCATCCGCACGGAGCGCCGGAACGGTCAGCCCGCTAGAAATTTGGAGAATTCGTGTCCACGAACCTTGAAGGCATCATCAACCCGCCGATCGACTCGCTGCTTGAAGCAGCGGATTCAAAGTACGGCCTGGTGATCTTCGGTGCCAAGCGTGCTCGTCAGATCAACGCTTACTACGCCCAGCTGCACGAGGGCCTCTTCGAATACGTTGGCCCGCTGGTAGACACCAAGCTGAACGAAAAGTCGCTTTCCATCGCCCTGCGCGAGATCAACGAAGGCAAGCTGGTCTCCACGCCGATCGAAGCCGCAGAGTAATACTGCCGCCTGACGTGCTGTTGACGGAGGTCACGTGCGCATAGTCCTCGGAGTCGGGGGAGGGATTGCCGCCTACAAGGTGGCATCGCTCCTCCGGCTTTTTACTGAAGCCGGCCATCACGTCACTGTGATCCCCACGGAGGCAGCCACCCGCTTTGTTGGCACCGCCACCTGGGAGGCGTTGTCCGGAAATCCGGTCAGCAACAGCGTTTTCGACGACGTCCACCAGGTCAACCACGTCCGCCTGGGCCACGAAGCGGACCTGGTGGTCATCGCCCCGGCCACTGCCGACCTCCTGGCCAAAGCGGCTACCGGACAGGCCGGCGACCTCCTCACCAACACCCTGCTGATGGCCCACGGCCCGGTACTGTTCGCCCCTGCCATGCACACCGAGATGTGGCAGCACGCGGCTACCCAGGCCAACGTAGAAACGTTGCGGAGCCGCGGAGCGGCCGTCCTGGAACCGGCAACCGGCAGGTTGACCGGTTCTGATTCAGGTCCCGGAAGGCTGCCCGAGCCCGAGGTCATTTTCGACGCCGCCCTGGCCCTGGTCCAGGGCCAGTCGGACTACCAGCTGCCGCTCGCGGGACGCACCGTCACCATCAGCGCCGGCGGAACCCGCGAACCCCTGGACCCGGTACGGTTCCTGGGCAACAGATCCTCCGGTAAGCAGGGAGTGGCGCTGGCCGTCGCCGCCCGCAACGCCGGCGCTACGGTCCGCCTGCTCGCAGCCCATATGGAAGTTCCACCGCCGGCAGGCGTGGAAGTGGTGCCCGTGGAGACTGCCCTGCAACTGCGTGAGGCGGCGCTGGCAGCAGCGGCGGATTCCGACGTCGTGATTATGTCCGCGGCAGTGGCCGACTTCCGCCCGTCGGAGGTCTCGGATACCAAAATCAAGAAGCGCGATGACAGCGCCGACCCCGTGATCACGCTGGTCCGCAACCCGGACATCCTGCACGAACTGGTGGAACTCCGGAACAGCGGCGGCCACGCGGAGGGGCAGCAGCTGATCGTAGGCTTCGCTGCCGAAACCGGCGACAGCCACGGTGACGTGCTGGCCTACGCGGAAGCAAAACTGGAGCGTAAAGGCTGCGACCTGCTGGTGGTGAACCATGTGGGCGCGGATAAGGTCTTCGGCCAGGATACGAATTCCGTTGTCATCCTGGCCCGGTCCGGCTCCGAACCACAGGAGGCGGCCGGCACCAAGACGGAAGTTTCGGCGGCCATCATCAGCCGGATCGGCTTTGAACTGAATCACGTTTCCCCCCGCGCCTGAAGTGTTTCAGGCTTCCGTTCCTTAGCACGAGGACATCTCCCGAGGTCTCCTGCGGGGAGGACGAATCCCAACCAGTAAGGTAGTTGAGTGACTTTACCGCTGCACCTTCCCCAGTCCCACGCGGCCACGCCCTCCGCGCTCCGGCTCTTCACCTCCGAGTCGGTCACCGAAGGCCACCCGGACAAGATCTGCGACCAGATCAGCGACGCCATCCTCGACGCCCTGCTGGACAAGGACCCGGAATCCCGCGTCGCCGTGGAGACCATGGCCACCACCGGCCTGGTCCACGTGGCTGGTGAGGTCACCACCGACGCCTACGTGGAAATTCCGCAGATCGTCCGCGAGACCATCCTGGGCATCGGCTATGACTCCTCGGCCAACGGGTTCGACGGCGCCCGGTGCGGCGTTTCCGTGTCCATCGGCCAGCAGTCCAACGACATCGCCGGTGGAGTCTTCAACTCCCTTGAAGCCCGTGAGGGCCGCCAGGAGGATGACTACGACCTCCAGGGCGCAGGCGACCAGGGCCTGATGTTCGGCTACGCAAGTGACGAAACTCCCTCCTACATGCCCACGCCCATCTGGCTGGCACACCGCCTTTCGGAGCGGCTCACCGAAGTCCGCAAGTCAGGGGAGTTGGCGTACCTCCGTCCGGACGGCAAGACCCAGGTGACCGTGGGCTATGACAAGGACCTGCCGGTCTCGGTCGAAACCGTGGTCATTTCCAGCCAGCACGCCGAAGGCGCAAGCCTCGAACAGCTCCGCGCTGACCTTGCCTCCATCGTCATCGCGCCCGTGCTGGCCGGTGCCAACCTGGACATCTCCCGTGCCGCAAACATCCTGAACCCGGCCGGTGAGTTTGTTATCGGCGGCCCCGTCGGTGACGCCGGCCTGACCGGGCGGAAGATCATCGTTGATACCTATGGCGGCATGGCACGGCACGGCGGCGGCGCCTTCTCCGGCAAGGACCCGTCCAAGGTGGACCGCTCCGCCGCCTATGCCATGCGGTGGGCTGCCAAGAACGTTGTTGCAGCAGGTTTGGCCAAACGCGCCGAAATCCAGATTGCCTACGCCATCGGCCAGGCGCGTCCCGTGGGCACGTACGTTGAGACGTTCGGCACCGAAACGGTGGACCCCGCCCGCATCAGTGCTGCCATCGCCGAAATCTTCGACCTTCGTCCCCGCGCCATCATCGACGCCCTGGACCTGAAGCGGCCCATCTACGCCAAGACTGCAGCCCACGGGCACTTCGGCCGGGACGATCCGGACTTTACCTGGGAGCGCTTGGACCGTGTGGACGACCTGAAGGCTTTCTTCAACGCGTAGCCAGTGGCCGTGGCCGAACCTGGGCGGGGATGCCGTTGCCGGTGGAATGTCTGTGCCTGCTGGTTTACTGACCAGGTCCACCCGGTGATGCTGAACGGAGGTAGCCGAAGTGGTTGCTGACGATTCCACGCAACCGTTGCTGGACCTGCCGGCCGCGGTACAGCCGTCCCTGCTGCAGGGTTTCCCTTCCCGGAAACAGCAGGCGGGCCCGCGGTTAGCGGATCACCTTCCGGTGGCCAGGGTGTTGGTGGAATCCTCGCTGCCGCACTTGGACCGGCCTTTTGACTACGGTGTTCCTGCCGGGCTGGATGAGGACGCGCAGCCCGGCGTCAGGGTTAAGGTCAAGTTCAACGGCCAGGACCTCAGCGGGTTCATCATGGAACGGGTGGCGGAGTCCGACGCCGGCCACACCCTGTTGCCGCTGGCGAAGGTTGTTTCCCCGGTTCCCGTCCTGTCACCCGAGGTCCGCGACCTGGCCACCGCCGTAGCCTCCCGGTACGCGGGAACCGTCAGTGATGTCCTCCGGGTTGCCGTCCCGCCGCGGGTAGCCCGGCTGGAGAAAACGTATCCTGCTTCCGCGGAAACTCCGGCGGAAGCAGGTGAAAGCGCGGCAGCCGAGGACTCCGGCCCAGACGATGCCTGGATAAGTTTCCGGAACGGTCCGGCCTTCCTCCGCCACCTAAGAGACGGTGGTTCCCCACGGGCGGTCCTAAATCCCCTCCAAAGCTATGGACCCGCCGGTTGGCCGCAGTTGCTGGCCCAGGCCATTGCCGCAGCCCATGCTTCCGGGCGGGGAGCCGTGGCGGTGGTCCCGGACAACCGGGACCTGGACCGGCTAGAAGCGGCCGTGGGAGCGCTGTTGCCGGAGCAGGCCGTAGCCCGCCTCACCGCGGAGGACGG
The DNA here is from genome assembly GCF_900537115.1 of Arthrobacter sp. Alg241-R88. Taxonomy (GTDB): domain Bacteria; phylum Actinomycetota; class Actinomycetes; order Actinomycetales; family Micrococcaceae; genus Arthrobacter. The sequence goes on along the minus strand of NZ_UNRG01000002.1, from coordinate 617,286 downwards.
CCCGACGCCCCGCTACCAGAACTTCCTGCGGCTCCTCGCCGGAACCGCGCGCGTTGCCATCGGGACCCGGTCAGCTGCCTATGCTCCCGTAAAGAACCTGGGGCTCGTGGTGTGCTGGGACGACGGCGATGACCTCCACATTGAGCAGCGCGCGCCCTACGCCCACGCCCGCGAAGTCCTGCTCCTGCGCGCCGAACAGTCCGGGGCTGCCTGCCTTTTGGCCGCGCATTCCCGCAGCACAGAGGTCCAGCGGCTGATCGAGACAGGCTGGGCCCTGCCCGTGGAAGCGGACCGCACGCTGGTCCGCCGCACCGTCCCCCGCGTGGTGAACACGGCCGACAGCTTCGAACAGGAGCGGGACCCGCTCGCCAGGATCGCCCGCCTTCCCGGCACTGCCTGGCTGGCCGCCAAGGAAGGACTCGAACGGGGACCGGTCCTGGTCCAGGTGGCCCGCGCCGGCTACGCACCGTCGCTGGTGTGTGACCACTGCCGGGAGCCCGCACGCTGTGTTGCCTGCCAGGGTCCTTTGGCCGTGGCCGGGGCCAGCGGAACCTCAGCCCTGCCGCAATGCCGGTGGTGCTCCACTCCGGCGCCGGACTGGCACTGCACGCACTGCAACGGCCGGAAGCTCCGCAGGGGCGCAACGGGCGTAATACGGACAGCCGAGGAGCTGGGCAGGGCCTTCCCCGGCAAAACCGTCATCACGTCTTCCGGAGACCAGGTCAAGGCACGCGTAACCAATAGCAAGGCCTTGGTGGTGGCCACGGTGGGAGCTGAACCTGTAGCGGAAGGGGGATATGCCGCCGCCTTGCTGCTGGATGGTGACTCCCTGCTGCGCCGCGAGTCGCTGCGTGCCAGCGAGGATACCGTGCGGCGCTGGTTCAATGCCGGGGCCTTGGTCAGGCCTGCCACCCAAGGCGGTCTCGTGGTGGTTACGGCAGCGGACACCGCAGCTGTGGGCGCGCTGCTAAGGTGGGATCCTGCTGGTTACGCCGAACGCGAGCTCTCCCTCCGGGCCGAACTGCAGCTTCCACCGGCGGTGCGCATTGCCTCCATCACCGGCCCCCGGGCCGCCGTCGGGCATTTCTCAGGTGCAGTGGCAGCGCAACTGGAACAAGCAGGCGTCCGCCTCCGTACCGCGGGCCCCGCACCGCTCATTCTCAGCGGTCCGCCCTCCACCCGCCGCTCGGCGGAGGACGTCCGGACCCTCCTCTTCTTCCCCTACGCACAGGCCGCGGCGGTGACCCGCGTCCTGCGGGCAACCCGGGCGGCAACGGCCGCAAAGCGAAGCGCGGAACCTGTCCAGCTGCGACTGGACGGAGTGGACGTACTGTAGCGGAGCCTACTGGCCGACGCCGCTGTTAATGTGTGCGGCGGCGCTCTGTCATCGTGCCGCGGCGCTGGGCGACGATGTCGTGTGCCACGTCCACCAGTTGGCGGGCGGATTCCTCCCAGCTGAATTCGCGGGCACGGGCAACAGAGCGCCGCGAGATGTCTTCCCACCGTTCCCGGTCGTCCATTTCCTTTACAGCGTCGGCAAACTGCTGGGGCGATGCCGGGTCAACATAGCTGGCTGCATCGCCGCCGACTTCCCGGAATATGGGGATGTCGCTGGCGATGACCGGCGTGCCCAGGGCCATGGCCTCGACCAGCGGCAGGCCGTATCCTTCCGCCCGGGAAAGACTTACCAGAGCGGTGGCTGTTTCCAGGAACGTGGCGTATTCCTCGTCGGTGACGCCGTTGTGAAACTCCACTTTCGCTCCAGGCGGGATGAGCTTCTCCAGTTCGGCGCGCCGCTGAGGAGTGATCCGGCTGAGCAGGTGAAGCGTGAAGCCGGGCAGTCCAGCCATTCCGGCCACCATGGTTTCCACGTTTTTATAGGGCATGAATGAGCCCATGTACACGAGGCAGGGTTTGGCGCCGGCTTCAGGGGAGCGGGGCTCCTGGGCCGGCTGCGGTGCATTGCTGATAATCCGGACAGGACGGCGGGTCAGCCGGTATTTGGCCATCAGTGCCTCCGTGGTCCGGCTGATGGTGGCTACGACGTCGGCCCGGTTGAGTAGGAGGCGCTGCGGCCAGTATGCCTTGTGATAGAGGCGCCAGAGCAGCCGCACCGGGGCCGGCAGGAATCCCGGAGGTGCTGGGTGCTCGTAGTAGATGAGGTCGTGCAGGGTCAGGACCAGGCCGTACTTGCGGCCCAAGGTGCCCATCGTCTGCATTGGGCAGACCACCACGTCCGCGCCGAGCGGGTTGATCTTGCGGGCAACGAACAGTTCCGCGGGGGACAGGGGGCTGTTGATCAATGTGTACGGCACATCCGGCAACAGGGCCAGTTGGCGGACGTCAGAGATCAGCATCGAAACGTCGGCGATCTTGGAGGCAGCCGCGATCAGGCTCGCGCCGTAGCGGCTGATGCCGTCGTGGTGGTCTGTCCGGGTGAACCGGGCGTCGATGACAATCTTCACGCGGCGTGGTCCTTAAGGAAGCTGCGGATGTAGCGGGCGGCCGGCTCCGGCGTTTCGTAGTGGATCAAGTGGCCAACATCAGCAATGACCTCGAGTTCGCCGTTCGGCAGCAGTTCGACGAGCCGGTGCTGGTCGGGAAGCGTGGCGATTTCATCCTTCTCACCCGCGATCAGGAGCACCGGAAGGGTCAGGCTGCCGGCCACCTCGGCCACATGGCTGCTGACCGAGGCAGTGAACGATTCGAGGAGGCTGTCACGGCTGGCAAAAGCACTGAAGTACGCGTGGTGCTGGCCGTGGATAAAGCGCCGAAGGTCCCGGTCGCCTGTCTTGGCCATGGCCTCGCTCATCACCCGGACAATCAGAGGGCTGCGCAGCAGGGCCAGCCCCAGGGGACGGGGAAGGCGGGCGGCAAGGCGGTAGTACAGCACCGCCAGCCTGGTCATCACGCCTTTGGGGCCCTCGAGGGCAGGCGCTGCGATGGGGTTGATGAGGATCAGCGGATTCACGGCGCCGGGGTGGGCGGCCACGAAATGGGCGGCAATGATGGACCCGAACGAGTGCCCCAGCAGAACCGTATCCGGCCCCAGGCCGAGGGACGCCATGAATTCCGTGATGAATGCGCCGTAGCCCGGGACGGTATGTCCACCTGGCCCGAAGGCTTCCGAACTGCCGAAGCCGGGCAGGTCGGGCATGATGATGCGCATCTCCGGAAGCTGGTCAGCCACCCGAAGCAGCCCGTGGTGGTCGCCGCGGAATCCGTGGATCACCAGGATGGTCCGGGTCTCAGCCGTTTGCAGCACTGGCTCATAGGTCCAGAAAGCCACCCTGCCGCCGGCCAGCTGCACGGATGAGGCATGGGTGCGGCCGGCCAGGTCCGGGCCGATGAAGTAGGGCGTGGAGGATCGCCCGGTGTGTGCTGTTTCCATGCGAGTCCTAATTGACGTTGTCCGGGTGGGAACCGGTCCGCTGTCCCCGGTCCAGGCCGGCGAGCGCATCCATGTCCCTGGCCGAGAGCTCAAAGCCGAAGACGTTAAGGTTCTCGCGGATGCGCGCCTCGGTGCTTGCCTTGGGGATGGCGATGTTCCCCAGTTGTATGTGCCAGCGGAGGATGATCTGCGCCGGCGACCGGCCGTGTTCGGCGGCACACGCCTGGACTACAGGATCCGAAAGCACACGTCCGCGCCCCAAGGGGCTCCACGCCTCGGTCCTGATCCCTAGATCATCGTGGATTTTCCGCAGCTCCAGCTGCTGGAGCCAGGGGTGCAGCTCGATCTGGTTGACAGCTGGAGTTACCTCTGCGGTCTGCATCAGCCGGTCCAGATGGGCAGGCTGGAAGTTGCTGACGCCGATGGCCCGCACTTTTCCCTCTCGGTAGAGGGTCTCCATGGCCCGGTAGGTTTCGGGGTACAGCCCGCGCCCGGGGCAGGGCCAGTGGATGAGGTACATGTCTACGTAGTCCAGGCCCAGGTTGACCATGGAGTTGTCGAATGCACGCAGGGTGGCGTCGTAGCCGTGGTGGTCGTTCCACACTTTGGTGGTAACAAAGACGTCCTCCCTGGCCGGTGCCGGGAAAAGTTCACCGGAGCCACCGCTGCCTGCCTGCGTTCCGAGCTGGGAACTGATGCCGCGGGCAACCCCCGACTCGTTGCCGTACATGGCGGCAGTGTCGAAGTGGCGGTATCCGGAACCGAGGGCCATGGCCACAAGGCCCGCCGCCTCCGATGGCGGCACCTTGTACAGGCCGTAGCCCAACTGGTCGATCAGCACGCCGTTGTTCAGGCTCAGCCGCGGGGAGATCCTCATAGCCATGACTCTACCTACTCGCCACGGCAAGGCCCTCCATGCCCACCAGGCGGCGCGCTGTGGCTTCGTCGAGGATCAGGTCCGTAGCCAGGCGCGCCGCTAAGGCGCCCTTGAGCCCGTTGATCTTCGATACGCCCGAAACCACGCAGATCCTGCGCCTTACCCGCCGAAGTTCGGCGAGGGCCGGGCCCGTGGACCGTTCGTTCAGGACGATCCCGTCGGAGGAACCGTCAGCGCGGAAGAACACCGTCGCAACGTCACCCACGACGTCGGACGTTGCCAGGATGTTGAGGTCGCCCTCGTCCAAATAACCGCCGGCATAGACGTGGCTGGGGAAATCGGCATCGACGGATCCCACCCCAAAGATCGCGATGCTCATCTTTGCCTGAAGTTCAAGGATCCGCTGCACGCTTCGTTCATTCCACATGGCTGTCTTGGTGGCGGCGTGGTCGAAAAATGCCGGAACGGGGAATTGTTCCACCCGCGCGCCGTAAGCACTGCCGAAGCGGCGCATGATGTCACTGGCGTAGGTAATGCCCGTCGTGTGCATATTGCCGGCGCCGTTCAGCTGCACCACTACGCTGTCGTGGGTAATTTTCCTCGTCAGGTGGCGGCTGACGGCGCTGAGGGTGGAACCCCAGGCGACGCCGATGATCGCGTTGGAATCCACCAGGGGCCCGATGGTGCGGGCGGCCTGCATCGCCACCCGGTCCAGGGTCTCGGCCTCGTTAAGTGTTTCCACCACCGGTACAACGTGTGCGTCTACTCCGTACCGGCGGCGAATCAGGCCCTCCAACTCCGGTCCAGTGTCCAGGGGATTGCGGATCTGGACCTGGACCAGCCCCGAATCCCGGGCCGAGGACAACAGCCGGGAAACAGTCGAGCGGGATGTCCCGAGTTCGCGGGCGATGGCGTCCATCGTGAGGTCCTGCAAGTAATACATTTGTGCAGCTCGAAGGGCATCAGCGTGCCGGGAAGCGTCCACCTGGACTCCATTCTGCACGTTTGTGCATAGTGCTTGACTCCATTTTCCATTACTCCAAACAATAGTTGAGAACGGCGGATCACTTTTCTGTGTCCGCGCCACACAAAGCCCCAAGGGAGTTGTTTTGGGACCCAAGGATTCACCCGCCCGCCCCGCCGCACCAAAGCCGGGAGCTGAACGCGCATCAGTACACAATCTGCGGCTCCGGCCGCACGCAAAAGTGCTGGTGGTGGGTGGCGGGATCAACGGCGTCGCAACTTTCCGGGACCTCGCCCTGCAGGGGGTGGACGTGGCGCTTGTGGAACGCGGTGACTACTGCCAGGGAGCCAGCGGCGCCTCCTCGCACATGATCCACGGCGGCATCCGCTACCTGGAGAACGGCGAGTTCCGGCTGGTCCGGGAGTCGGTGGTGGAACGCAACAGATTGCTCCGGATCGCACCGCACTACGTCAAACCGCTGCAGACCACTATCCCTATCTTCAGCACCTTTTCCGGAGTGCTCGCGGCCCCCCTGCGTTTCCTCACCCACAAGCAGCAGGGCAAGCCCAAGGAACGCGGCGCCTTCCTTATTAGGATCGGCCTCAGCCTGTACGACTCGTTTTCCCGCGACGGCGGCACGGTGCCGCGCCACCAGTTCAGGGGACACAAACGAGCCCTTGCTGAACTGCCCGCCCTCCGTCCCGACGTCAAGTATGCGGCCACCTACTTCGATGCTTCCGTCCACAACCCCGAGCGGCTCACCCTTGATGTCCTGCAGGACGGCGAAAAGGCAGGCCGCGCGTCCGGTGCCAACCCCCAGGGCAGTACGGCACGTGCCAGCAACTACCTGTCGCTGAAATCCATGACCGGCGAGCCCAACCGCGGCACTGGCAAAGGAAGCACGGTCCGGTTGCGGGATGAGCTGACCGGTGAGGAATTCGATTTCACGGCCGACGTCATCGTGAACACCACGGGCGCCTGGGTGGACCTCACCAACGAAGCCATGGGAGCAGCCTCCAGCTTTATGGGCGGCACCAAGGGGTCCCACATCGTGCTCGACCACCCGGAGCTCCTCGCCGCCTGCCGGGGACGCGAAATCTTCTTTGAACACACCGACGGCCGCATCGTGCTCATCTATCCGATGGGGGACCGCGTCCTCGTTGGGACCACGGACATTGATGCCGATATGGCCCAGGATGCCGTCTGCACCGATGCGGAAATTGAGTACTTCTTCGAACTCATCGGTCACGTCTTCCCGAGCGTTCCCGTCAAGCGCGAACAGATTGTCTACACCTTCTCCGGCGTACGGCCGTTGCCTAAACACGATGCGACCCAGCCCGGCTTCGTCTCCCGGGATTACCGGATCGAGCGCCGGGGCCCCGGGAGCAGCACACCCGGGGCGGGCGCCGTCGTGCTCAGCCTGGTGGGCGGCAAATGGACCACCTTTCGGGCGCTGGCCGAGCATTTGACCAATGACGTCCTCGCCGAAGTCGGCGCGCAGCGCAAAGTATCGACGGCGCAGCTCGCCATCGGCGGCGGCGCCGGTTTCCCCGCGGACGAGGCGGGTGTGCAGAAGTGGATCAAGGACCACATGACTGCCGGCCGGGACGCGGACCGGACCGCCGGCATGCTCACCCGCTACGGAACCAGGGCGGAGGCGGTGATGGCCTACCTCGACGGCGGGCCGGACCACTTGCTGCGCTCCACCCGGGAACTGAGTGTCCGTGAACTGGAGTTCATGGCAGCCCATGAGCAGGTTGGACACCTCGTGGATGTCCTCATCCGCCGCACTTCCCTGGCTTTCCGGGGCCTCGTGACTGGCGAGCTGCTCAACGAGGTGGCGGAGGTGCTCTCCGGTCCGCTGGGATGGGACGCCGCAGCACGTGCAGCGGAAATCCGGCACGCGCAGGACGTGCTGCAGCGGTTCCACCGCGTAGAAACGCACAGCCTGGTCGCATAGGACAGGCTGTCGGCCGGGGCGCTCAACCCGTCCCGGCCCAACGGTCCTTCAACCCGCGAAGGACTGACAACAGAAAATAGAGGAGTCAAAGATGTCTCTTGGAATTGTTTTTCTATCCGAAGTCTTCGGAACGGCGATGCTGACCCTGCTGGGTTGCGGCGTCGTCGCCAACGTCGCCCTGCGGGGGACGAAAGGCAACAGCGGCGGGTTCCTGATGGTCACCTGGGGATGGGGTGTCGCAGTTTTCGCGGGTGTCTATGTGGCCGCGAAATCCGGGGCACACCTGAACCCGGCCGTGACGCTGGGCCTGCTCGCCAACGGAGCCGGCGAATACGCCCCCGATGTTCCCGTGGATTTCGCCTCTACGCTGACCTACTTCGGCGGAGAACTGCTGGGTGCCTTCCTCGGCGCAGTGGTCTGCTGGCTCGCCTACAAGCAGCACTTCGACGCCGAAGAGGAAGTTGCCAGCAAACTGGGCGTTTTCTCCACTGGCCCGGCCATCCGCTCCAGCTCCTGGAACCTGGTGACCGAAATCATCGGCACCTTTGTGCTGGTGTTCGTCATCCTCACCTTTGGTGGCACCCCATCCGGCCTTGGGCCGCTGGCTGTCGCGCTGCTCGTTGTCGGCATCGGTGTATCACTCGGCGGACCCACCGGCTACGCCATTAACCCCGCCCGTGACCTCGGCCCGCGCATCGCCCACGCCCTGCTGCCCATCAAGGGCAAGGGCTCCAGCGACTGGGGCTATTCCTGGATCCCTGTAGTCGGCCCGCTGGTCGGTGGTGCCCTGGGCGGCCTGGTCGCCCGGATCGTCCCGATCATCGCCACAGCAGCATCCTGACCCCTAACCACCGCCCAAAATCACACCTCAAGACAAGGACGTCATCGTGAACCAGTACGTAATCGCCATCGACCAGGGAACCACCAGCACAAGGGCCATCATCTTCGACCACAGCGGCAGCATCGTCTCCTCCGGGCAGATGGAACACGAACAGATCTTCCCCAAAGCCGGCTGGGTGGAGCACAACCCCGCCGAAATCTGGAACAACACCCGTGAGGTCATCGCCTCAGCCTTGTCGAAGGCGAACCTGACGCGACACGACATTGCCGCCGTCGGCATCACCAACCAGCGCGAAACCGCCGTGGTGTGGGACAAAACAACGGGTGAAGCGGTCTACAACGCCATCGTCTGGCAGGACACCCGCACGCAGGACATCGTGGACGAACTGGCCAGGGACGGGGGAGCGGACCGTTTCAAGCAGAAGGTGGGCCTTCCGCTGGCCACGTACTTCTCGGGCACCAAGATCAAGTGGATCCTGGACAATGTGGACGGCGCACGCCAGAGGGCCGAAGCGGGAGACCTGGTGTTCGGCAACACCGACGCCTGGGTCCTGTGGAACCTCACCGGCGGGGTGGACGGCGGCGTCCACGTCACCGACGTCACCAATGCCTCGCGCACGCTGTTCATGGATCTGGAGACACTGCAGTGGGACGAGGAAATCCTGGGCATCTTCGGCGTTCCGCGGTCCATGATGCCGGAGATCAAGTCCTCCTCGGAGGTGTACGGCACCGTCCACACCTCGCAGCTTCTCCGCGAGGTTCCGGTGGCCGGCATCCTTGGCGACCAGCAGGCAGCCACGTTCGGCCAGGCGGCGTTCCAGACCGGTGAGGCCAAGAATACCTACGGGACGGGCTGCTTCCTGATCTTCAACACCGGCGAGGAAATCGTGCACTCCAAGAACGGCCTGCTGACCACGGTGGGCTACAAGCTTGGCGGCGCGGCACCCCATTACGCCCTTGAAGGTTCCATCGCAGTCACAGGCTCCCTGATCCAATGGTTGCGGGACAACCTGGGCATGATCAGCAGTGCCCCGGAAGTGGAAACCCTCGCTGCTTCGGTGAAGGACAACGGCGGCGTGTACATCGTTCCGGCATTCTCCGGGCTCTTCGCGCCATATTGGCGTTCCGATGCCCGGGGCGCCATCGTGGGCCTCACCCGGTTCGTCAACAAGAGCCACATCGCCCGGGCAGCGCTGGAAGCCACGGCATTCCAGACCCGCGAGGTGCTCGACGCCGTGAACGCGGACTCCGGCGTACCGCTCTCCGAATTGAAGGTCGACGGCGGCATGGTCGCCAATGATGCTCTGATGCAGTTCCAGGCAGACATCCTTGGCGTCCCCGTCATCCGGCCCAAGGTGGTGGAGACCACCGCCCTGGGTGCCGCCTACGCCGCCGGCCTCGCAGTCGACTTCTGGAAGGACCTCGGCGAACTGTCATCCAACTGGTCCGAAGACAAGCGCTGGGAACCCCAGATGGACCACGCCGAGCAGGACCGGCAGATGCGGCTGTGGAAGAAGGCCGTGACGAAGTCCATGGATTGGGTGGACGAGGACGTGAAGTAGGAAACTCAGCAGGAATGTGTGGTGCGGCGGGATGCCCGTCGCACCACGCAAGGAAGGCGGCCGCTGCCCCGCCCGTCCCCGGGTGCTCCCAACACTCGCAAGCTCGTGTCGGGGCCCTCGCAGCAGGGGCCCCCACGGGTGCCCACCACACCCGGGCGAGCGGCCGCCTTCCTTGCTTTCACTCCCGGTTGGCTTTGTCACACCAACCGTCTGCTTTTCCATCTCTTCAGCCGGCCGTGGCGACATAGGGAGGTGTGGTGGTGCGCTAAAGTGGTTTCATGCGTGCGATCCTTCTGCTTAGTTAGCCGCCCGGCATCCGAAACGACGGATAACCGAGCGGCAGCCCCTCCATGGCGAGGGGCTTTTGTGTGTCCGGGGCAGTTTCCGGGCCGCCAGCAGCAGGATCAGGCCGTTATGGCAGCACAGATGCCGTAACAGAACAGAAGAGGGCAGCAGTGGGCGTTCAGCCGGAGACAGAGACCGGAACAGCAGCAGTGTCGGCGGAGGTGCCCGAGGAGGGCACGTACAGCTTTGCCGCCATGGAGGCCAAGTGGCCGCAGGTGTGGGAAGACCTCAAGGTTTTCACCCCTGCCGATGACGGGTCCCGCGAGCGGCGCTACGTGCTTGACATGTTCCCGTACCCGTCGGGCGACCTGCACATGGGGCACGCCGAAGCGTTTGCCATGGGTGACGTTGTGGCCCGCTACCTCCGCCAGCAGGGCTTCGATGTCCTGCACCCGATCGGCTGGGACTCCTTCGGCCTGCCCGCCGAGAACGCCGCCATCAAGCGCAACGCCCACCCCAGCGAGTGGACCTACGCCAACATCGAAACCCAGGCCGCGTCCTTCAAGCGCTACGCCATTTCCGCCGACTGGTCCCGCCGGCTGCACACCTCTGACCCGGAGTACTACCGCTGGACCCAGTGGCTGTTCAAGCGCTTCTACGAGCGAGGCCTGGCGTACCGGAAGGATTCTCCGGTCAACTGGTGCCCCAAGGACCAGACCGTGCTGGCCAACGAGCAGGTTGTCAACGGCGCCTGCGAACGCTGCGGCACCACTGTCACCAAGAAGTCGCTCAACCAGTGGTATTTCAAGATCACGGATTACGCGGACCGTCTGCTGGATGACATGGAGCAGCTCCGCGGCCACTGGCCTGAGCGCGTCCTGGCGATGCAGAAGAACTGGATCGGCCGGTCCGAGGGTGCGCACGTCAACTTTGTCATCGAGGCCGACGGCGATAAGCCCGCCAAAGAGGTCACGGTCTTCACCACCCGCCCGGACACCCTGTACGGTGCAACGTTCTTCGTAGTGGCCGCAGACGCCCCGCTGGCCGTGGAGCTCGTCACCGATGAACACGCTGCTGCCCTGGAAGACTACCGCGAGCAGGTCAAGGCGCTCACGGAAATCGAACGGCAGTCCACGGAACGGGAGAAGACCGGTGTTTTCACCGGCCGGTACGCCGTCAACCCGTTGAACGGGGAGAAGCTGCCGGTATGGGCAGCTGACTACGTCCTCGCCGACTACGGCACGGGGGCCATCATGGCCGTGCCGGCCCACGACCAGCGCGACCTCGACTTCGCCCGCAAATTCGATCTCCCAGTGCGGGCGGTCCTGGATACCGGCGAGGAAGACCCGGCAGTGTCGGGAACGGCGACGGCAGGGGAGGGAACCCTGATCAACTCCGGCGACCTGGACGGTCTGCCCAAGGCGGAGGCCATCCCGGCCGCGATCGCCATTCTGGAACGCCAGGGCACCGGTGAGAAGTTCGTCAACTTCCGGCTGCGTGACTGGCTGCTCAGCCGCCAGCGGTTCTGGGGCACCCCCATCCCCATCATCCACTGCCCGTCCTGCGGGGAAGTCCCCGTGCCTGATGAGGAGCTGCCCGTCACGCTGCCCTCCAACCTCCGCGGTGAAGACCTGTCGCCGAAGGGCACCTCGCCCTTGGCGGCAGCCGAAGCGTGGGTCAACGTCGACTGCCCGTCCTGCCACGGCCCGGCCAAGAGGGACACCGACACCATGGACACGTTTGTGGACTCGTCCTGGTACTTCCTGCGCTTTGTGTCACCGCAGTACACCGAGGGTCCCTTCGATCCGGAGAAAATCAACGACTGGATGCCCGTGGGCCAGTACGTGGGCGGTGTGGAGCACGCCATCCTGCATCTGCTGTACGCCCGGTTCTTCACCAAGGTCATCAACGATCTCGGATTGATTGAAGCAACCGAGCCCTTCAGTGCGCTGCTGAACCAGGGGCAGGTCCTGAACGGCGGCAAAGCCATGAGCAAGTCGCTGGGCAACGGCGTGGACCTGGGTGAACAGCTGGACAAATACGGCGTTGACGCCGTCCGCCTCACCATGATCTTCGCCTCCCCGCCGGAGGACGACGTCGACTGGGCAGACGTCTCGCCGTCCGGTTCGGCGAAGTTCCTGGCCCGTGCATGGCGGCTGGCCCAGGACGTCGCCAGCGAACCCGGCATTGACTTCGCGTCCGGCGACCGGGCCCTCCGCTCGATCACCCACCGGACCATTGCAGACGCTGCTGAGCTGCTGGACGCCAACAAGTTCAACGTCGTCGTGGCCAAGCTGATGGAGCTGGTTAACGCCACCCGCAAGGCCATCGACTCCGGTGCCGGGGGAGCAGATCCGGCAGTTCGGGAAGCGGCCGAGGCCGTTGCGGTGATCCTGAGCCTGTTCGCCCCCTATACGGCGGAGGACATGTGGAGCGTCCTTGGCCATCCGGCCTCGGTGGCCAATGCCGGCTGGCCGGCCCATGACGAGTCGCTGCTGGTGCAGGACACCGTCACTGCCGTGGTGCAGGTGCAGGGCAAGGTGCGGGACAGGCTGGAGGTTTCGCCCGACGTCTCGGAGGACCAGTTGCGCGAACTGGCGCTGGCCTCGGACAACGTCCAGCGCGCCCTTGACGGGCGGGGCATCCGCACCGTCATCGTCCGCGCCCCTAAACTGGTCAACATCGTCCCGGCGTAAGCCGGACCGGGCCGCCGGAAACCCGGCGGCCTGCTGTGACCCAGGAGGCTCCCCTTGCCACACCGCGACGCCGCCGCCTGGCCTTGGGTCCGGGCGCGCCTTCTGAACCGCCTCCGGAAGCAGGAAAGCCCTGCACCTGAAGCGGGCGCCGTCGTACGTGTTGCTGTGGTGACCGACTCCGCCGCGGCGTTGCCGGCTGACTGGATTGCCGGGTTGAGCGGCGACGGCCGGCTGACCGTCATTCCCATGCCCGTGATGGTAGGGGATGAGATCTACGGCGAGGGCGACGACGACATCTCGGAGGCCATCGCGCTGGCCCTGGCCAGCGGGACGTCCGTGAAGACCTCCCGGCCCTCGCCCGGACAGTTTGAACAGGCCTACCTCGCGGCGCAGCGCAGGGGCTATGAAGCGGTAGTTTCCGTGCACATCTCGGGCGGCCTGTCCGGGACTGCAGATGCGGCACGGCTTGCCGCGGGCAGGGTAGGCATGCCGGTGGAAGTCGTCGACTCGGGAACGGTGGGCATGGCCCTCGGGATGGCCGTCCAGGAAGCCGTGCGCGTTGCCGGGGAGGGCGCCGATTCCGGGGCAGTGGCCGCCGCTGCCGCCGGTCAGGCAGCACGGACAACGGTATATTTCTACGTTCCAAGCCTCGAGCAGCTTCGCCGCGGCGGACGGATCGGGACGGCTGCTTCCCTGTGGGGCACCATGCTCGCGATCAAGCCCATTCTTGGCGTCGACGGCGGAAAGATCGTACCGCTGGAAAAGGTGCGGTCCGCGGTCCGGGCCGTTGCCCGGCTGGAGGAACTCGTGGCGGCGGACGCTTCTGCCCGCTCTGCCGCAGGGGTACGACTCGCCGTCCACCATTTCGGCAACCCTGCGGAAGCGGAACGCCTCGCCGAGCGGCTCGCTGCTGCTTTGCCGCAGTGCCCCCCTGCCCAGATCAGCTCGCTGCCCGCGGTTCTTGCCGCGCATGCGGGGCTCGGGGTCCTTGCCGTTATCGTGGGCAGTGACCTTGCGGCGGACCATGCCGGCTGACCGGGTGCTTTCCACATAGACGGTTGTCGCCCTGTTTTCCCGGGCGCGCCTGTCCCTAGCGTGGGGGGTATGTCACGCCGGAATGCTGGAGCAGCAGATGAACAGGCGCGCCATGCCAGGTCCCGGCTGAAGGCTACCTGGGCGACATTGATGCCCGCGGGCTCCTGCTCGGTGACGACGGCGGTCCTTCCTTTGAATATCGGGCCCCCGGCATGGCTGGCGGAGAAAAGCGCGGCCTGTTGGAAACGTCACCGACTTTCGATGACGGACTCCATTACGCCAAGTATGGCGCTCTCAATGCAGTGACCGAGTTCCACGACTGGAACACCCGGTAGAACGAGGGCGACGTGTCGATGGAAGAGAAGCGCACGATGAGCGTCCTGTTCTGAAGGCCAAACAAGCCGCCGACAAGACTTTCGCCTACCTTGCCTGAAACCTTCGCCGGTCTTGTCCGGCGTCGTCTATCTTGCCTGTAAGGGGTGATTATCAAATGGCTGAAGACTCAGAAGTACTGGAATGGGTTTCCCCTCGCAGACAGCGGGAAATCGACAACCAAGTTGCGTTCCTGCGCTACCAGCTCGAATGTGAAGATACTCCGGCTGAAGGGGGTGAGAAGTGATGAACGACTACGTTCCTCGGCCCCATGAAGCCTACGATCCGCACTGGGTCATCAAGCGCGACCTCTCGAACATAATCGAGAAGTTGCGGGCTAAAGAACAGACCGATGAAATCCGGGTATCCCTGGCGATCTACGAAGAAATCCTCGCTCGCTATAACGCGGACCAACCGCGAAAGCTCGCTTGAGCCGGTATCCGTAGTCGTCGTTCGCCTACCATGAAGACGACCGGGGGAGTGCTGATCGGCCCGGGGCAGGGGTTGAGGGGGTCGTCCCTGCTCCATTCCATGTCGTTCTCCTGCCCGGCCAGCACTGAGCCGACTTCGGCAAGGGCACACAGGGTGATACGGGTTGGTACTGGGCCGAGAATGAAGGGGAACCTCCAGGTGTCGAGTCTAGGGCCCGGCAGGAGCGGTCTGGTCATACTCCGCGAATAAGCGCGGTCGGGGCAGTCTCCCATCACTGCCCGATAGTCTTGGTTGACCACGCATGGTGCGTGACCTGGGAGCAGCGGGCAGGGTCGTAATGAGCTGGCAGAACTGGCCCGCGACCTAAGGAAGCTCATGAACGCGTATAACCTCCCAGTCCCAGGCGACCTCCAGTGGTAGGCAAAACAACTCCCTCCAGGCGCCGTAACAGGGTACGGCACCCCCGGTTCGCTGCGGGGGATCGGGTCAGCTTTGCCGAAGGCGGCATCACTGGTACAGGTGTCGTGGACGCCGCATCCAGGGACTACTCGATCGTTTGGATCTGGACCGACGGCGGCTTGGGCCGGCGGATGTTCTTCCAGGGTTGTGGCAGCATCATCTCGTCTTTGGAAGACCAGCCGGAGTAAGGCTATTGAAGCCGGTAGCATGACAAGGGGCTGCACTCCCGTGAAGAGATTACAGCCCCCTTGTCTTATTTAGCCGAAGCTAACGGCCTGCCTCCAGCCGATTACGGGGCGTGGCGAGTTGCTGTTCGGCAAGAACGTGCAGAACCATGGAGGACGCGCTTGGCACTGGCTGGATGATTTCGGCGATGCCTGTTGCCGCCAGCCGTTGCGCAGTGTCGCTGAGGGGCCCTCCGGCGATGATGACTGCCTCGGCCCCGTCGTCCCGGCTCGCCTCCAGAACTGCCCCGAGTAGCTCCTGGAACTGCTGTTCCGGATCCGCGGCGAGTACCAAGGGCTCTGAGGGTGTGAGCCGGACTCCCGTGAACCATTGGCTCTGTCCGTGCTCTTCAACCAGCGAGGCGAGGGAGCCGGCCAGCAATGGTGTACTCGTGGCCATTCCAAACCGCCGTCCGGAGCCCACCGCTGCGGCAATCGATCCTTGCCCGATCCCCACCACTGGGATGTCGAGATCCCCGGCCATGGCGCTGCGCCCCGGGTCACCGATGGCTGCGACGATGACCGCCACCACCGAGGATCCGCCCGGACCGTCCAAGTAACTGTGCACGGCGGTCTGCACGTGCCTGGCCGAGTCCTGCAGCGACACCGGATCGATAATCATGGCCGGGCCTTCGGCCGCCGTCATCCCCACCACTTGCAGCCCTTCGGGTTCGAGGAGTCCTGCGGCGATGCCGGCCATCAGGTCCGTGGTCCGGCTGTTGCTATTAGGGTTCACGAGGAGGACATGCCCTTTGGGCGTTGTGCTGGGATCAATGGCCATAGATCGCTCCTTCGTCCTCTGTGGCGTCCTCTTCAAGGGGCTTGCCAAAGGTCTCGGGTGGGAACTGGACCACGATGGCGAGGATGATAAACAGGCCGGCGAGGGTGGTGAACATTCCGGTAAGTCCTGCTGCGTCGAAGATAACACCGGAGATCAGCGGAAACAGGCCACCGGAGAGGGAACCTGCAGCCAGGATGATGGAGGTGCCAAAGCCTCGGGTCCGGGTGGGGTACAGTTCCGGGGCGAACAGCCAAATAGTGGTGTTCAGGATAATGACCGAGAAGTTGAACACCACACCGCAGGCGACGATGATGGCGATGTCCGTGGCCAGGAAGGCCATGGAGAGCCCGGCCAGGCACCCCAGGATTGCCGCCCCGGTGAGGACTTTCTTGCGGGGGAGGCGGCTGGCCAGGAAGGCGGCCGTCGCGGCCCCGATCAGGGATCCCGACTGCATGATGAGGGTAAACCAGAGGCTGGTGTTCACGGCGTAGCCGCGGGAGACCAGAATGGTGGGCATCAGGGTCAGCATCGAGATTTGAGCTGCGTAGGACATGCAGACGGCGATGCCGAGCAGGACTGTCCGCTTCAGGAGCCTACCCCGCAGGGCGTCCTTCCAGTGCCCCGTGGATGCGGTGACGGCTGGGCCGGGGACGGCGGTGATAAAGACTTCCGGATCCTCGATTTTGCCGGAGAGCTTGCCCCGGGCCAGACGGGTGATGACCAGGTTTGCTTCATCCAGCCGTCCCTGTGAGGCCAGGAAACGCGGCGTTTCGGGTACGTAGCGGCGGAAGAACATCACGAGGATGGCGGGTATGAAGAGCAGGCCAAACACCCAGCGCCACTTGTCCGGGCCGTCAAAGAGGGTGAAGACTAAAATGCCGAAGGCGGGAGCCAGCATGTTGCCCAGCCCTGCGGCGGTGACGTTAATCAGGCCAACGGCGGTGCCACGGTGCTTGGCGGCGAAGAACTCTGCCATCATGATCACGGCGACAGCGATTTCGCCGCCCAAGCCGAAACCGACGATGAACCGTCCGGCGGCAAGGACCGGGTAGTTCGGTGCCACGGCGCACAGCAGTGAGCCACCGGCAAAGATGATCAAGTTAATGACCAGCATGTTCCGGCGGCCATACTTGTCAATGATCAGCCCCGTCGCTATGCGTCCCAGGGCCGTGGCGGTGAACGTCATGGTGTTCAGGAAGCCAATGTCGCCTGCCCCTAGCCCCCACGACTCACGCAGCACCGGACCGGTGATGCCGACGGCGTTCTGTTCGAGCGCGTCGAAAAACACGCCGAGCAGGATCATGAGAACTATGTGTCGGTGTGCGCCTGTCACGCCGATCCGCTGGTAGGCACCTTCGATTTGTTGTGCGAGGGACGTCTTCGTGCTCCCCGCCTCGGCAATTCTCTCTTCCAAGGTTTGCTCTCCTTTGAGCTCATTGACCGCCGCTCATATGAGAGACGGCGTGAGACTTCTTCCACATTGCGGATAACAGCTACCGCAATAAGGAATGTGTGAGACAAGTTACATGGAGGCACTAGCGGAAACAATGAACAGGCGAAGAAGCCAATTGTGACCGGCACGGCGCCATCGTGGCGTCGCTTCGACGCACCCAAAAACTACGGGCGTCTCCGGCGCCGTTTGACCGGCTACTCTGCTGGAATGGAATCCTGGCACCGGAACCGGCTGAGCCCGAGACAGGCCGAGCTTGTGGAAATCTGGCTGCCAGGCGTTCGTCTCCTGAAAGATCATTCCTGGAATCTCGTTGATACCGCGGTACTTGAAGTGGGGCACGGACAGCGCAGATACGTCGTCAAAGCGGCCGGGCCCTCCAACCACCACATAGGGCGGGAGATAGAAGCGCACCTGTCTTCGACCGTCGTGTTGGCGAGGCAGAACCACGCAGCGAAACTCGTACGGTCAGACCGCTCGATGAACATCCTGGTGACGGAATATCTGGAAGGCTCCCTTGTGGAGGGAACCGAGGCGGAATTTGAATCGGACACGTATTTACAAGCGGGCCACCTATTACGCGTATTTCACGATCAAGCCAGACGAATCGACCCTCACTATGAGGCTGC
This sequence comes from Arthrobacter sp. Alg241-R88, assembly GCF_900537115.1. GTDB lineage: Bacteria > Actinomycetota > Actinomycetes > Actinomycetales > Micrococcaceae > Arthrobacter. The sequence continues at coordinate 599,329 of NZ_UNRG01000002.1, read as the reverse complement.
AGCAACTGCGAAAGCGCTGGCCTGGCTGGACACACCCCACCGCATGGAAGAATCTGCCGCCGAAGAAGCGAGGGCCGTGTTCGGCACCTATCGGCCAGAACCGGTGATGGTCGTGCCGACCCACGGTGACTGGCAGCCCCGCAACTGGCTCATGGACGGGACCGAGCTCAGGATCATCGACTTTGGCCGTTACGGGTACAGGCCGGCTACCAGCGACTTCTGCCGCCTTGCCGTACAGCAATGGAGGACGGCGCCTCAGTTGGAGTCCGCCTTTTTCGAGGGGTACGGTTCAGATCGCAGAGACAGCAAACTCTGGAACGTCATGCTGCTGCGCGAGGCGGTCGCCACCGCGGCCTGGGCTTACCACGTTGGCGACGAGGAGTTCGAGGAACAAGGCCACCGAATGCTGCGTGACGCCTTGGCAAACTTCTGAAGCACCCCAAATGCAGGAAGTTGCGACGCCGAAGGGTTGGCAGTCCTGCGCGTCCTTTCCACATAGCCGGTTGCGGCCCTGTTGCCCGGGTGCGGCCTGTCCCTAGCGTGGGGGTATGTCACGCCGGAATGCTGGAGCAGCAGGTGAACAGGCGCGCCATGCCAGGTCGCGGTTGCAGGCTACCTTGGGTGACAATTCCCGCGGGCTGTTGCTGGGGGACGACGGCGGGCCCTCTTTTGAGTACCGGGGCCCTGGAACCGCTGGGGAAGAAAAACCTGGCCGTACCCTTCCCGGTGAGGAAATTGCCGCCACGGAGTCCTTCGACGTCGGCCCCGCCATCCGTTGGCGCCTCAGCTTCCGGCTTGGCGTGCTCCTGGGCATCCTTGCGGTCGCTGCCGGTGCCTGGTTCTGGTGGCAGGCGGCCTCCGGACGGCCGGAGATCCTGCCACTGAACGGAGTAAGCCCCGGAACCACCGCCCAAGCGGCCGAAGATGGTGCCCCCGGAGAGGACAGCGGCGGCGGCAGCCGAGCTGGTCCGGAGTCCGGCCCGCAGGAAAGGGCCCCCACAGGGACAGTGGTGGTTCATGTGGCCGGTTCAGTGCTTGGGCCCGGAGTCGTCCAACTGCCCGGCGGCAGCCGGGTACACGAAGCCATTGCCGCCGCCGGAGGGGCGGCTCCCGGCGCCGACCTGAACCGCCTCAACCTCGCCCTGGTTGTTGAGGACGGGCAAAAGATCCACGTCCCGCAGCAGGGCGAAGCGTTGCCGGCCGGCCCTGAGGATCCAGGAGCGCCGGCTGCCGGTGATCCGGGGGACGGGACCGCCGGAGGAACGGCAGGATCGAAGATCAACCTGAATACGGCCGGGCTGGAGGAACTGGATGGATTGCCCAAGGTCGGCCCCGTGCTGGCACAGCGAATTGTGGACTGGCGCAAGGAACATGGCCCATTTAAGACGGTCGAGGAACTTGACGCCATTGACGGTGTCGGCCCGAAGATGCTTGAAGCATTGCTGCCGCTGGTGACCATATGAGACGAAGGAAATGCACCACGATGACGACTCCTCTCGGGCGGCGTCATGGATAACCGGACATTAAAACCCCGGGCGAGCCCCTGGAACCGCTATGTAGAGTCGGCGGTCCGCGGGCATGCGCTCGGCCTGGACGATGCGCAGCAGGCAGGAGCAGCGGATCGGCCGCGGTCGGCGGCAGGGACCAGCACCCGTGATGATGCCCGGAATGGCGCGCCGGCCGACCTGCGACGGAGGTTGCTCCGTCCTGCCCATGGGCCCAGGAGAAGCTTCCAAAAGTTCTACGCGGCGCAGGCAGCGCGGTTCCGGGACAGCGACAGGAAAGCCCGGCAGGAGGCAGACGCCGACAGTAGCGGAACCCCGCGCCGGCGCACCGACGTCCGGCTCGCGTTGCCGGCGGCGCTTGTCTGGGCTGCCTCCGTTGCCGGGCTCTGGCTGCCCCCGTTGGCGCTGGCCGGCGTCTGCTGCGCTCTGCTCGTCCTAGCGGCGCTGCTGCTGCACCGCACCTTCAAAGCTCGAACCTCGCGCAGAGCCCGGCGAGGGAACGGAAAACCGGCCCGGCGCAGTTTCCTTACCACCACGGCCGTTGCCCTCCTCTTGGCGGCGACAGCGGCAGCCCACTCGGCGGTGGCCGCCACCCAGCGCCACGATGGTCCCCTCGCGGCCGCCGTCTCCGCCGGGAAGCCGGTGGTAGCCGTCCTTGAAGTGGCAGGGACCCCACGTGCCCTGACTGCACCCAACCAGGCTGGCCCGCCCGCCCGCTGGTCTGTACCTGTCTGGACCCGGGACATCAGTACCGGCGGTGTTGTGCTCCGGACGCGGGCGCAACTGGTGGTGATGGGCGGTGGCGGCTGGGGCAGTGTGGTGCCCGGCGAGATGGTCCGCGCAACGGGAAAGCTCCGCCCAGCTGATCCCGGAAACGAGGAGGCGGGCATCCTCACCGCGTCTTCCGGCCCAGGGCAGCCCTTTGCCCCTCCGATCCTGCAGGGAGCAGCAAAGGAACTGCGGGTACGTTTTGTTTCGGCCGCCTCATTCCTCGCCCCGGATCCGCGCGGCCTGCTTCCCGGAATGGTTACCGGGGACACCAGTGCCGTGGACGAGGGCCTGAATTCCGCCATGAAAAGCGTTGGCATGACCCATCTGACAGCCGTCAGCGGTGCCAACTGCAGCCTTGTCCTGGGCGCCTTGCTGCTCTTGGCCAGGAGGTTCCGTTTATCCCGGTTGCCGGCGGCCGCGCTTGCTGTGGCAGGCCTTGGGCTGTTCGTCCTGCTCGTCGGCCCCGATGCGAGCGTGCTGCGGGCAGCCCTGATGGGAGCCGTGGGAGTTGCAGCCCTGGCTGCCGGCCGGACCGGGCGGGGCCTGAGCTTCCTGTGCCTCGCCGTGATCGGCCTCCTGTTGGTGGACCCGGGGCTGGGATCAAGTTTCGGGTTCCTTCTGTCGGTCCTGGCAACACTGGGGATCATCATCCTGGGTCAGCGCATGATGTCGTGGACCCCTTCGTTCGTCCCGCGCTGGGCAGCGGCCGCTGTGGCTGTTCCTTTGTCCGCGCAGCTGCTCTGCGGACCGGTGATTGTTGTGCTGCAACCCCAGTTTTCAACCTACTCCCTGCTGGCCAACGTCATAGCATCCCCACTGGTTGCGCCTGTAACCCTGCTGGGAACGGCTGCTGTGCCCCTGGTGGTCCTGGCTCCGTGGGTGGCCACCGGCCTGATCGCGGTGGCCGGCACGTTCAGCGCCGGTGTGGCAGGGACGGCCCGATTCACCTCGCAGCTTCCCGGCGCAGCCCTTCCCTGGCCCGAGGGTGTGCCCGGGTTGCTGACCATGGTGTTCCTGTCCGTGCTGACGTTCCTGACCGTCTGGGCCGCGGTCCGCCCGCGCCGGCTCGTCCGGTTTGTGATGGCCGTGCACAGCCGCATCGTTTCCCTGATCGAAGTGTTGGAACGGTACACGGCCGGAAGGCCAGAGAGCTACAGCCGCCAGCCGCGGCGCCTGCCTGCCCCGCGCTTCCCTGCCCGCCGCTTCCCTGCCCGCCGCTTCCCTTCCCGCCGCGTGCTGCCGAAGCATGGGCCGGGCTTGGACCGGGCTGCAGGACATGGCAGGCTGGGATATTCCACAAAACTTTCCGGAAGGAAGCCCTGATGGCCGCTGCGCAGAAACGTGCAACCCGTTCGCCGGCGTCGAACGGCCCCACCTGGCGGGACGTAACCCCCGCCGCAGTGGTCCTGGTGACCGGGCCTGAAGAATACCTCGGCATCAGGGCCATGGACCGGGTCCGCGCACAGGTACGCGCAGCCGCCCCGGACGTTGAAGTCAGCCGTATCAACGCCGCAGCCTACGAGGCCGGGACCCTGCTCATGCAGGTCAGTCCGTCCCTGTTCGGCGAAAGCAAGCTCATCGAAGTGGAGGCTGTCGAATCGATGAACGACGCCTTCCTGGCCGACGCGCTTGCCTACCTTGGCCACCCGGAGTCCGACGCCGTCCTGGTGCTGAGGCATGGCGGGGGAGTCCGGGGGAAGAAGCTGCTCGACGCGATCAAGAAGGCCGGCTGGCCGGTGGTCGACTGCCAGCCCCTCAAAAAGGACGCGGACAAGGTGGCTTTTGTCACGGCCGAGTTCAAAGGCGCCGGGCGGAGGATCGAGCAGGACGCCGTGCAGGCTCTCGTCAACGCGGTGGGAGCGAACCTTTCGGAACTGGCGGCAGCATGCAGCCAGTTGATCGCGGATGCCGGCACTACGGTGACCACTGACATTGTGGACCGCTACTACGGCGGACGGATCGAGGCCACGGCGTTTAAGGTGGCCGACGCTGCCATGGCAGGAAACGGCCCGCTGGCGCTATCCACTCTCCGCCATGCCCTTGCCACAGGGGCAGATCCCGTCCCGCTGGTCGCCGCGCTGGCAGCAAAGTTGCGGACCGTGGCGCGCGTGGCCGGCGCATCGGGTTCCTCCGCCCAGATAGCCGCCGATCTCGGTATGCAGCCCTGGCTGGTGGAACAGGCCCAGCGGGACGTCCGGCGCTGGACGCCGGAGGGCCTGGTACGCTCCATTCAGGCCACCGCCGAAGCCGACGCCCAGGTCAAAGGCCTCTCCCGCGATCCCGTCTACGCGGTTGAACATGCCGTCACGGTGATTGCCATGTCCGTCCAGGGCAGGTAGGCCAGCGGCACCTCACACTAAGCGCCCGGAAAAGCGAGAGCGAAGTTAGTTAGGCGAGGGCGTAGCTGGTTAGAACAGCGCACGAGCTTAAAGATGTGTGGCCGGTACCAAAAACGGTACCGGCCACAACCATCAGTTCAAGCGAACTGGAAACCTTACAGTGCGTTGACCTTCTTGGAGATCGCCGACTTGCGGTTTGCTGCGTTGTTCTTGTGCAGAACACCCTTGCTGACAGCCTTGTCCAGCTTGCGGCTGGCAGCAACCAGGGCAGCAGCAGCTGCATCCTTGTCCGTGGACTCAACGGCGGTGTTGACGGCGCGGATGGCCGTCTTCAGCTCGGACTTGACTGCGTTGTTGCGCAGGCGTGCCTTCTCGTTGGTGAGGATGCGCTTCTTCTGGGACTTGATATTCGCCACGTGTGAACTCTCTTTTTAATGCGGAAATGGTCTAGAGGGCTTTCAGATTGGCCATTGACTGAGCGGCGTGGGGATACCTATGGCGGCCAACCATCAGTGGCCGTCGACCTGCACGGACACACAGCTATAAAGAATAGCAGGTCAGGCGCAGGACTGGCCATTTGGGAACTTAGCTCCAGCCGTGTCGCCGGCGGAGCCCTTCGGCCACCTTCTCAAAGCGGGCACGCTCCAGTACGGCGCCTTCCCGCCGGATGCTGTCCGGACGGAGCTGGACAATGCGGTCCAACCGGGCTTCGCTGGACCTGCCCTGGCGGTCCCAGCCGCCGGTGCCGATGTCCACATATCCTGCTGATGCTCCCGAGTCGGGGACCCGGTCTTTGCTGGTGAGCATCAGCCCAAGGAGGTAACCGCCGCTGCGGCCCACCAGCAGCACCGGGCGGTCCTTGCCGCGGGTGTGGTCCTCCTCGTAGGGGACCCAGGCCCACACCACCTCGCCGGGATCCGGATCGCCGTCCGGCTGCGGTGCGTAACTGATGGTGAACCGGCCTTCAAAGTCGCCGGGGTAGTGGCCGTTGCCGGGAGTGGCAGGGGAGGGTTTGATGCGAGCCGGACCGGCTTTGCCGCCCGGGGCGGCCCGGCCCGCCTTCTGCAGTACGCGGAGACCTGCCTTGACTGCGTTTGCCAGTGAACGGAGATTGATAGCCATCACGCAACCCTAACTCCGGCCCGGGCGGGAGGCCTGGAACGTCAAAGGGGCCCGCAATGCGGTGCCACCGGCCCGGACGTGGGACACTTGAAGTTCCAGATGTGCGGAGTGTCCGCAGGGTGCCCTTCGTGCGCCTTGGCGGCGACCGCGTGAATGCCAACAGTAAGGACTATGCGTGTCTCCCATGGCCCGCACCGCCCCGGTGCCCGCCGCGACAGATCCGGCCATCATTCGGAACTTCTGCATCATCGCGCACATTGACCACGGCAAGTCCACCCTGGCTGACCGCATGCTGCAGTTCACCGGCGTCGTTCAGTCCCGCGACATGAAGGCCCAGTACCTGGACCGCATGGACATCGAACGTGAGCGCGGCATTACCATCAAGTCCCAGGCCGTCCGTATGCCGTGGGAACTCGACGGCACAAGTTACGCACTGAACATGATCGACACTCCTGGCCACGTGGACTTCACCTATGAGGTCTCCCGCTCGCTTGCAGCCTGTGAAGGAGCGATCCTCCTGGTCGACGCAGCACAGGGCATTGAGGCCCAGACCCTCGCCAACCTGTACCTGGCGATGGAAAACAACCTCACCATCATCCCGGTCCTGAACAAGATCGACCTCCCGGCGGCCCAGCCCGAGAAGTACGCAGCTGAACTGGCAAGCCTGATCGGCGGGGACCCGGAGGATGTCCTTCGCGTCTCGGGAAAGACCGGCATGGGCGTTGAAGCGCTGCTGGACAAGATCGTTCGCGACCTTCCGGCCCCGGAAGGCGATGCAAACGCCCCCGCACGTGCCATGATCTTTGACTCCGTCTACGACACCTACCGCGGTGTGGTCACCTACGTTCGTGTGGTGGACGGCATGCTGCACCCCCGCGAACGCATCCAGATGATGTCCACCCGGGCCACCCATGAACTCCTCGAGATCGGGGTGAGCTCCCCGGAGCCCACCCCGTCCAAGGGACTGGGCGTGGGCGAAGTGGGCTACCTCATCACCGGCGTAAAGGACGTCCGCCTGTCCAAAGTGGGCGACACCGTGACCAACCTCGCCAAGCCGGCCGCCGATTCGCTCCCCGGCTACGCCGATGCCAAGCCGATGGTCTTCTCCGGCCTGTATCCCCTGGACGGAACGGACTATCCGGTGCTCCGCGATGCCCTGGAGAAGCTGATGCTCAACGATGCCGCATTGGTCTACGAGCCGGAGACCTCCGCAGCGCTGGGCTTCGGCTTCCGCGTTGGCTTCCTGGGCCTGCTCCACCTGGAAATCACCCGCGAGCGGCTGGAACGTGAATACAACCTGGACCTGATCTCCACGGCGCCCAACGTGGAATACGAGGTGACGCTGGAGGACAAGAAGGTGGTCCACGTGACCAACCCCAGCGAATACCCTTCCGGCAAGATCTCCGAGGTCCGCGAGCCGATGGTGTCCGCCACCATCCTGGCCCCGAACGAATTCGTCGGCGCCATCATGGAGCTGTGCCAGAGCCGGCGCGGCGTTATGGGCGGCATGGACTACCTGTCCGAGGACAGGGTGGAAATCCGTTACCGACTGCCACTGGCCGAGATCGTGTTCGACTTCTTCGACATCCTCAAGTCCAAGACCCGCGGCTACGGTTCCCTGGACTGGAAGGCCGACGGCGACCAGGTGGCCGACCTGGTGAAGGTTGACATCATGCTCCAGGGTGAGCAGGTGGATGCGTTCTCCGCCATAACGCACCGCGACAAGGCCTACGCCTACGGTGTCATGATGACCACCAAGCTGCGCGAGCTCATTCCGCGCCAGCAGTTCGAGGTGCCCATCCAGGCGGCGATCGGCTCCCGGATCATCGCCCGCGAAAGCATCCGGGCCATCCGCAAGGACGTGCTGGCCAAGTGCTACGGCGGCGACATCTCGCGTAAGCGCAAACTGCTGGAAAAGCAGAAGGAAGGCAAGAAGCGCATGAAGATGGTGGGCCGGGTTGAGGTCCCCCAGGAAGCGTTCATCGCCGCCCTCATCACAGACGAGTCCAAGGACAAGGCCAAGAAGTAGTGAACACAGCGTCCGGCAACACCGGAGGCCCCTGCAATGCCTAGCACCCTTCCCCTCGGCGACCCGGCGCCGTCGGACGGTCTGCTGCCCGCCCAGGCAGTGGACGGTTCGGCGGACCGGGCGTTTGGCCTGTACGTCCACATCCCGTTCTGTGCGGTGCGCTGCGGCTACTGCGATTTCAACACCTACACTGCCACGGAGCTCGGCGGCGGCGCCTCCCAGGACGCCTACGCCGGCACGGCCGCTTCGGAGGTGTCGATGGCGGCCAAGGTCCTCACGGACTCCGGCCTTCCCCCGCGCAGGCTGAGCACCGTGTTTTTCGGCGGGGGCACACCCACACTGCTTCCCGCGGACGACCTTGCCCTGATTCTCCGCCGGGCCACCGACCAGTGGGGCATCGAAGACGGCGCTGAAGTCACCACGGAGGCGAACCCCGACTCGGTCACGCCCCAATCCCTCGCCATCCTGAAGGACGCAGGGTTCACCCGGATCTCCTTCGGCATGCAGTCCGCCGTTCCGCATGTGCTCAAGGTACTGGACCGCACGCACACGCCCAGCCGGGTCCCGCAGGTGGTGCAATGGGCACGCGAGGCAGGCCTCGCAGTCAGCCTGGACCTGATCTACGGGACGCCGGGGGAGTCCCTCGCCGACTGGCGATACTCGCTGGAGACCGCCTTGTCCTATGAGCCTGACCACATCAGCGCCTACGCGCTGATCGTGGAGGACGGTACCAAGCTCGCCGCACAGATCCGCCGTGGTGAAGTCCCCGGAATCGACGACGACGACCACGCCGACAAGTATGAACTCGCCGACCAGCTGATCACCGAAGCCGGCCTCGGCTGGTACGAGGTCAGCAACTGGGCCCGCACGCCGGAACAGGCCTGCCGCCACAACCTCGCCTACTGGCGCGGCGATGACTGGTGGGGAATCGGGCCCGGTGCGCACTCACATGTGGGCGGGGTCCGTTGGTGGAACGTTAAACACCCCACTGCCTATGCCGGCCGTTTGGCGCAGGGCCTTTCGCCGGCTGCCGGCAGGGAGACACTGGACCTGGAAACCCGGAACATGGAGCGGGTGATGCTCGAAGCGCGCCTGCAGTCCGGTCTTGAGGTTTCTTCCCTTGGGGCTGACGGCCGGCACGAAGTCGCAGGCCTGATAGCGGACGGCCTGGTGGAACCTGCCCAAGCCTTCCGGGGACGGCTTGTCCTCACCCTCAAAGGCAGGCTGCTGGCGGATGCGGTTGTCCGCCGCGTACTCCCCGCCTGATTATTCGCCGCTTAGGGCGGTGGTGGTCCTGGTGGGGCTGTCCCAGAGACGGGCTGCGGTGCACTCTCCCTGCGTCCGCACGTCCAGGACACCCATGGCGGTTCCGAGCAGGTGGCCTGGAATCCGGCGCGCTAGGGTGACGTGCGGTGTCCACGCATCGGGCAGGGTATTGGCAAAAGCCCCCGTGCACTGCTGATGCAGCCGCGCGTGCATCTGCAGCAAACCCGCCGAAGGCACCACCAGGCGCGCCAGCACGTACTTTCCGGAGCCGGCAGGAAAAACCACCAGACCGGAAAACCGGACGGCGATCGGCAGGCCGCCCCACAGATCCTGCACAGCGTCCCGAAGGTCCAGACTGTTGCCTGCCGCCAGGGTGATGTGTGGCCTGTTGCTCGGGGAGGTATGCGTGGCCAGGCTCGGCAGGCCGGCTTCAAGGAGGCGGGCCCAATCCGCCCTGATGGAAGAATCGGTGGATTCCCCCAAGGTCAACTCGACGCTGCGCATGCACCCATCATGCCGGACGCTGATGGACGGTTTTGCGGAGGAGCGGAGTCTGCCTGCGCTACTTGATCCAGCGCAGGTTGTAAGGGTAGCGGTGCGGCTGGCCCTTGTTGACGTGGATGCCGGCGGCCACCGAGAAGCAGGTGAGGGCGATCCAGATCAGTGTTGCGATGACGGCAAAGATGTTGCCGATCACCGGCACGAAGACAAGGATGTTGGCAACCACCGCCGCGATGGTGGGCGGCAGGCTGAAGTTCAGCGCCTCCTTGGACTCCTGCGCGGTAAACGGGCCCCGGTCACGGAAGATCAGGTAGATCAGCAGGGAAGGAACGCAACCCAAAATGCCGCCAAAGTGCGCCAGGGTGGCCCACTGCCGGTCTTCGCTGGCCGTCAGGGGCAGCGCATTTGCCGGAACGCCGTGGTACTCCGAGCGGCCCTGGACGCCCTGGCTGTCCCTGTGCTCACGTGCGTTTTCTGCCACAGTCTGTTCCTTCGAAAGTGCAATGGTGCTGACTAAGAATGCCATGTCTACTGGCGGTGCTGCGATCCGCAGACACTGCAGTATCAAGGATACTGGGTGCAGCGGTAATGCCTGTCCCAACACCGGACAGGAATAGGCACGCGGCAATGAGGTTTCGCGGCTTCAGGGAACCGTAAGGAAATCGATGACTTCCTCCACCCTTCCCAACAGTGACGCTTCCAGGTCCGCATAGCTGCGGACGGCGCCCAACAGCTTCTGCCACCCGAGGCCGATGTCCTCTTTCGTTTCGTGGGGCCAGCCGAAGGCTGCGAGGATGCCTGTTTTCCAGTCCTGCCCGCGCGGTACCACCGGCCACTTCTCGATCCCCAGGACAGCCGGACGGATGGCCTGCCAGACGTCGACGTAGGGGTGTCCCACAATCAACACATTGCCAGCAGCGCCGGGAGAGGCCATCACGGCGTCGGCAATGCGGGACTCTTTCGAATCGGGCACCAGGTGGTCCACAAGCACCCCCAGGCGCCTGCCCGGCCCCGGCTTGAAATCGGCCACAGCCGCCGCGAGGTCATCAATGCCGTGAAGCGGCTCGACGACGATGCCCTCCACCCGAAGGTCATCTCCCCACACCTTCTCCACGAGTTCGGCGTCATGCTTTCCTTCGACCCAGATGCGGCTCGCCTTGGCAACCTGGGCCCTCTGGCCAGCCACGCGGACAGAACCCGACGCCGTTCTGCCGGCTGTACCCGCCCCGGCGGCCGGCCGCGGAGCAGGCGGCATCAGGCGGATCGCCTGGCCTTCCAGGAGGAACCCGAAGCCCAGCCGGAAGGAGCGCGACTTGCCGCGGCGGTCCTCCAGGGCCACCACATGCATGCCGCCCGATTTCTCCACCCGCGTCACTGCGCCAACCCAGCCGGACTGCACGTCTTCCAGCACCATGCCCCGCTCTACGGGCACCTCGGGCAATTGCGTCTTGGCGGGCGCGGAAAGGTCTTGGGCTCCCCAGTTCTGGTAATGCATCAATCACTCCGCCTCGCGCTAGATCACGGCCGGGAATTTCGCCCGGAGCGGTACCAATGCTAACAACGGGGTGAGTCATAATAGACTGTTAGCACTTGGGCATGTCGAGTGCTAACCGCTGTAGCATCACGGTGCGGGCGGAACGCCTGCCCTGAACCCTGGATGGAGGTGGAGAGTGAGCGAGCCACGCAAACTGGAAGTACTGCGGGCCATCGTGGAGGACTACGTCCACTCCCGCGAGCCCGTCGGGTCCAAGGCCCTGGTGGAGCGGCACCATCTTGGTGTCTCCAGCGCCACCATTCGCAATGACATGGCCGCGCTTGAGGACGAAGGGCTGATCTCGGCGCCCCACACCAGCGCGGGCCGCATCCCCACAGACAAGGGCTACCGGCTCTTCGTCGACCAGATTTCCGCGGTGAAGCCCCTGTCCCAGGCGGAGCGGCGGGCTATCCAGTCCCTCCTTGAGGGCTCGGATGACCTCGACGACGTCCTGGAACGTACCGTCCGGCTGTTGTCCCAGCTGACTAACCAGGTGGCGGTTGTCCAGTATCCGCACCTTAACCGCGCACTGATCCGCCACATCGAATTCGTTCTGCTGGCACCACGGAAGGTGCTGGTGGTGCTGATCGCCAACAGCGGCAAGGTGGAACAGCGGGTTATCGACGTCGGGCAGGACCTGGCGGATGAGGCCCTCGCTGCGTTGCGCGCCAGGTTCCTTGGCTCCCTCGCCGGGACCCCCCTGGCCCAACTGGGGCACTCCCTGCCCGCAGTGGTGTCCGGTGTCGCCCCGGGACAGCGGCAGGCAGCCCAGGCGCTGGCGCACGGACTGGAGGGCCTGGCCCACAGCAGCCGCGAGGACCGTATGGTCATGGCCGGCACGGCCAACCTCGCCCGTTCCAACGTTGACTTCCCGCTTAGTATCGGGCCGGTGCTGGAAGCGCTGGAGGAACAGGTGGTGATGCTGCGCCTGCTGAGCGAGATGGCGCAGGACCACCGCGGGGTAGCCGTGAGCATCGGCCGCGAAAACCCTTATGACGGCCTGGCGGAGGCATCCGTTGTGGCCACGGGCTATGGCCCGGACAGCGTCGCCAAGATTGGCGTGCTGGGTCCTACCAGGATGGACTATCCCACCACCATGGCAGCCGTCAGGGCTGTGGCCCGTTACCTGTCCCGGATTTTGGGGCCCTGACCGCAGGACGTCGCCCAAAAGCGCACGCAGTGATGCAGTAAGACTGCAGGCAAAACAACAAGGAAGAGATACGAACTTTGAGCAGCCACTACGAAGTCCTTGGAGTCTCACCGGACGCCACCGGAGAAGAGATTAAGAAGGCCTACCGCAAGCTGGCCAGGACCCTGCACCCGGACGTTAACCCCGGTGAGGATGTTGCGGACCGCTTCAAGGCAGTGACCCACGCCTACGAAGTTCTCTCGGATCCCCAAAAGCGGCGGGTCTACGACACCACCGGCAACGAGAACGGCACGGACAACGGGTTCGGCGGGGGAGCGTACGCCGGCCAGGGGTTCGCTTTCCAGGACATCTTCGACACATTCTTCGGTGCCGGCGGCACCACCGGCCCCGCGTCACGGGTCAGGCGCGGGCAGGACGCGCTCATCAGCGTCCGGATCGAACTCCGCGACGCGGTGTTCGGGGTCAACAAGAAGCTCGAAGTGGATACGGCAGTGGTCTGTCCCACCTGTGACGGCTCGTGCTGCCGTCCCGGAACCCATCCGGAGCGCTGCGACATCTGCGGTGGCAGCGGCCAGGTCCAGAGAGCCGTGCGTTCCATCCTCGGCCAGGTCATGACCGCTGCGCCCTGCGGTACCTGCGAAGGCTTCGGAACCGTCATCAAGGACCCCTGCAACGAGTGCAGCGGGCAGGGCCGGATCCGCAGCCGCCGTTCCCTGACCATCAAGGTCCCGGCCGGCGTCGCCACCGGCACGCGCATCCAACTGTCCGGGCAGGGCGAGGCCGGTCCCGCCGGCGGCCCCACCGGTGACCTCTACGTCGAAATCCGCGTCAACAACGATGCCACCTACGTCCGCGAAGGCGACGACCTCCACGCCACCCTGAACATCCCCATGACGGCAGCTGCCCTGGGAACCGACGTGACCCTCGAAACCTTCGACGGGCCGCAGGAGATCGACGTGAAGGCCGGCACCCAGTCCGGAGAGATCATCACCCTGCGCGGCCTTGGCGTCACCCACCTGCGCGGGTACGGCCGTGGTGACCTTAAGGTTCATCTCCAGGTCGAGACGCCTGCGAAGCTCGATCCCGCGCAGGAGGACCTGCTGCGCCAGCTGGCCAAGCTTCGCGGCGAGCAGATTACGGAAGGCAAGCTTGCTGCCAGCGGTGGCATGTTCGCCAAGCTCCGGGACCGGCTCGGTAACCTGTAGCGGTGAGCAACCCCGTCTTTTTCACTGCGGCCGGGTCCCTGGACGGGATGGTGCCGGAACGGATCTTCGTCCTGGAGGGACCCGAGGCGCGGCATGCGGTCACGGTCAAGCGGCTCGCTCCGGGCGAAGCCGTGGACATCGTTGACGGCGCCGGTACCCGCATGAGCGGCAAGGTTACCGCCGCTTCCTCCTCCGGGCTCGAAGTGGAATGCACCTCGGTGGTTGTTGAGGACCGTCCGCGCACCAGGCTGGTGCTGGTCCAGGCCCTGGCCAAGGGCGACCGGGATGAATTGGCCGTTGAGACGGCCACCGAACTGGGCATCGACGCTGTTATCCCGTGGCAGTCAGAGCGGTCCATCGTACGCTGGAAAGGTGACCGGGCCGCCAAGGCCCACGCAAAATGGCAATCCGTCGTCACTGCCGCCGCCAAACAGGCCCGCCGTGCCTGGATCCCTGAAGTGCGTGCCGCCGTCGACACCGCCGGCCTGGCCTCCGCAGTGGAGGCGGCAGACCTCGCCGTTATCCTGCATGAGAACGCGGTGCGGCCCCTGCGGTCCGTCCTGGAATCCTGGCTCCCGGCCGAGGCGGCTGACGGGGTGCGCGAAGTGCTCCTGATCGTGGGGCCCGAGGGAGGGATCAGCCAGCGTGAAGTGACAAGGCTGTGCGGCCAGGGTGCCGTCACCGCCTTGTTGGGACACCACGTGCTGCGCTCATCAACGGCCGGTCCTGCCGCCGTCGTTCTTGCCAGCGACGTCCTGGGCCGCTGGGCGGCACCCGCAGTTTAAGCCGCTCGGAAGGGGCTAACGGACCTTGAAGCTCCGGGTATCCTCGGTTCCGTCCACTTGGCCGTCCGCGCTCGAGGTTTGTGCCACCCGAAGTTCGAAGTCACCCTCAGGCAGCGTCAGGGCCAAGGTGAATACCCCGGCCTGCGCGGGATCCGCCGCCGCCGTTGTTTCACCCGTCAGGAAAGGGGTTTTGTCCCCGTTGTCTCCGGACCGCAGGATCTGCCAGCGCAGCTTTCCCCCGGGCAGGGTGCTTCGTCCGGTGATCTTGACGCTGCCGTCGGGCACTTCCACGTTTTCCTGCGGGTCGATGATCCAGACCGGAGCCACCAGCCCGGCCGTTCGGGCCATGAGTGACCCCAGCTGCACATGGTCAAAAGCGACGTAGTCGGTATGTCCGTCCACGAGGATCCTGACACGGATCTGCTGCCCGGAGTCAATCAGCCCTGAGCTCGCAGCAGCCGCGGTAGCCGTGTAGACAAGCTGCTGGATGGCCCGGGCCGCCATGTCGGCGTCAAGGTTGCTGTTGAAGGCATCCTCCGACACGTCCACGGTGATGACGTCCTTGCCGGAAATGGACGTGGCCAGCTGCTTGGGGTTCTGCCACGGCGTAAAGAAGTCCGGGTCCAGGGGCTTTTCGGACATCATGGCGCGCAGGGCACGGGTCACGGGATTCTCCTGCTCCGGAACGTCCCGGAATTCCCGGTAAAGGAAGACATCGCTGTTGCTGCGCCCAATCCAGTAGACGGGCGCCTTATTGGAGGACTGGGTAGTCTCCAGGGGTGCACTCGTGGAGGGGGCGCCGGAGGTGATTCCCGGGGCGGCAGTGCTCAAGGACAGTGTGCCGGTGGGCGATGGCCCCGGTTCGGCGATGCAGCCGGCCAGGACTGGGACCGCGGCCAGGAGACCGGCAAGGACCGCTGAACGGGTGCCGCTGAAGGCACCTCGGGCCCGGCGGGGCGCTGCGGTTTCCGGCAACTTGATTGCCCTGTCCTTTCCTGGTCGGGTAGCCGATCCCCGGTCGGCTTTGATGCTCCAGCAGCACGCTGGATTTCCAGCATTACACAGCCCCGGGGAGCAGAAGCGCCGGGATGCGCTGCGCGGTCCAACTGCAACTGGAACGATATGAGGCCGATATGAAGTTGATACCTAATGACGGGAAACGCGCGTTGTGCCGGGCCGGAACCGTCCCGGCGCCCCATTGCTGTCTGGGGTCTGGTGTGCCTGCTGGCGTAGGATGGAAGGTACCGCTGGAAGCAACGGCACCAGCCGCCGCAGATCAGCTGACAGCTATTGTTTCGACATCGAGGGGATCACAGGCCTGCGGGCCAGCACCATGACTGAATCAGCTAACGGAAAGCGCAGGCTCGTCACAGGCGAGGGCGCAGCGGGGGAGTTTCCCCATTCACTCCCCGGCGTCCGGACCGAAGTAGTCCTTTTCGACAACTCGGACCAGATGGTTCAATCGCTGGGCAGCCATGATGAAGCGTTGCGGTTCATCGAGGAACAGTTCCCCGACGTGAACTTCCACGTCCGCGGCAATGAGCTTTCCATCAGCGGACCGGCGGCTGATGTGCCACGGATTATGCGGCTCCTCCATGAGGTCCGCGGACTCGTCGCCCGCGGCACGGTCATCAGCCCGGCTGTATTGCAGCAGCTCGTGGCCCTCCTCCGCTCGCAGTCGATGCAGAATCCCGTGGATGTACTGACCCATGACATCCTGTCCAGCCGTGGCAAGACCATCCGTCCCAAAACCCTGAACCAGAAGAACTACGTGGACGCCATCGACGTCAACACGGTGATCTTTGGCATCGGGCCCGCGGGAACGGGCAAGACCTACCTGGCCATGGCCAAAGCAGTGCAGGCCCTGCAGCAAAAAGAGGTCAGCCGGATCATCCTGACCCGCCCGGCCGTCGAGGCGGGGGAGCGGCTTGGTTTCCTTCCCGGAACCTTGAGCGACAAGATCGATCCCTACCTTCGCCCGCTCTATGATGCCCTGCACGACATGATGGACCCTGAATCCATTCCGCGGCTCATGGCCGCGGGGACCATCGAAGTGGCGCCGCTGGCCTACATGCGCGGCCGGACGCTCAATGACGCCTTCATCATCCTGGACGAGGCGCAGAACACCACACCCGAGCAGATGAAGATGTTCCTCACCAGGCTTGGCTTCGGATCCAAGATGGTGGTCACGGGCGATGTCACTCAGGTGGACCTGCCCTTCGGCACCCGGTCCGGGCTGCGCATTGTGGAGGAGATCCTGCAGGGCATTGATGGCGTGAACTTCTCCGTCCTGGATGCAGCAGACGTGGTGCGGCACCGCCTGGTGGGCGATATCGTCAATGCCTACAGCATCTGGGACGACACCCAGCGCAGCCGGGTCAAGCATTCAGCAAGCCGGGAAAAACGGGGGGAACACGCGTGAGCATTGAGGTGAACAACGAGTCCGGCATCCAGGTGGACGAATCCGAGCTCGTTGCCCTGTCCAGGTACATCTTCGAACAGCTTTACATTCATCCGCAGGCCGAACTGTCCATCCTCCTGGTGGACGAGCCCGCGATGGAGAAGCTCCACATCGAGCTGATGGACGAGCCCGGCTCCACTGACGTGCTGTCCGTGCCCATGGACGAGCTGACCCCAGGTACACCTGACCGGCCGACGCCCCAGGGCATGCTGGGGGACATTGCGGTGTGCCCGCAGGTCGCAACGGTCCAGGCCCGGAATGCCGGACACTCGCTGCAGGACGAGATGCTGCTGCTGACCACGCACGGTATTTTGCACCTGCTGGGCTACGACCACGCCGAGCCCGAGGAGAAGGCCGAGATGTTCGGCCTTCAGCGCGAACTCCTGTCCGGCTTCACCGGTAAAGAAGCGCCCGCCGAGACCACCCAGTGACCCCTCTGCTCCTCGTCGCGATGGCCCTGGCTTTCCTGGCCGTCGCGGCAGTACTGACCGCGGCCGAAGCCGCCTTTAACTTCCTCCCGCGGCACGACGCCGAGGAGGCACTCGTCAAGAGCCGCGGCACCGCGATGCGCCGGATCCTGGCACAGCCCGTTGCGCACATCCGCGCGCTGCGGTTCTGGCGCATCTGGTTTGAGATGGCCTCCGCGGTTGCCGTCGCCGTCCTGTTGTACAGCCTGCTCGACAACATCTGGCTGGCAGGGCTTGCTGCAACCGGCATCATGGCCCTCCTGGGATTCGTCATTGTGGGCGTCTCTCCCCGCCAGCTCGGAAGGCTCCACTCAGCCGCCGTCGTACGCTTCACGGCACCGATGATCCGTTTCCTCACCTGGGTGCTCGGACCCATCCCGGGATGGCTCGTGGCGCTGGGAAGCGCTGCTGCCCCCGGTGCGCCGCTCGGCGATGAGGCGTTCTTCAGCGAGCAGGAGTTCCGTGAGCTGGTGGAACGTGCCAGCGAATCAGACATGATCGAGGACACCGAGGCCGAGATGATCCAGTCGGTCTTCGATTTCGGCGACACCCTGGTCCGTGCCGTGATGGTGCCACGGACTGACATCCTCAGCATCGAAGCCGGCTCCAGCCTCCGCCGTGCCATGTCCCTGTTCCTGCGGTCCGGGTATTCCAGGATTCCTGTGATTGGCGAAGACACGGACCATATCCTGGGCATCATCTACCTCAAGGATGTAGCGGCCGTCCTGCATGAGCTGGCGCCCGACGAGGAGCCGCCCCTGGTGGATTCGCTGGTCCGGGAAGTGCGGTACGTGCCTGAATCGAAGCAGGTCAGTGACCTCCTGCGCGAGTTGCAGAAGGAATCCACGCACGTGGCCATTGTGATCGATGAATACGGGGGTACCGCCGGACTCGTCACCCTCGAAGACCTGATCGAGGAGATCGTGGGCGAAATCGTCGACGAGTACGACACCGAAAGCGCCGAGGCCGTGGAACTGGGCGACGGCTCGTACCGCGTCAGCGCCCGGATGAGCATCGATGACCTTGGCGAGCTTTTTGACATCGAGCTCGACGACGACGAAGTGGACACCGTGGGAGGGCTGCTCGCCAAAGCGCTGGGCCGTGTGCCCATCGTCGGCAGCAGCGTCGAAGTTGACGGTGTGTCACTGCGCGCCGAAAGGCTGGAAGGCCGCCGGAACCGGGTCAGCCACATCATTGCGGCGCAGGTTCCAAAAGTAGACACTGACCTTGAAGACCTCCTCCAGGAGGCGGAAGCAACCCAGCAGGGAGTTCCACGTGAGCAAGAAAAATAAGGCCGCAGGCGACGAAGACTTCGGGGGCTTCCGCGCAGGATTTTCAGTCCTGGTGGGCCGACCCAACGCGGGTAAGTCCACACTGACAAACGCCTTGGTGGGCAAGAAGGTGGCCATTACCTCCGCCAAGCCGCAGACCACCCGGCACACCATCCGGGGCATCGTCCACCGCAAGGACGCACAGCTGATCCTCGTGGATACACCGGGCCTGCACCGTCCCCGCACCCTGCTGGGAAAGCGCCTGAACGACCTCGTGGCCGACACCCTTGCGGAGGTGGACGCCATCGGGTTCTGCCTGCCCGCCAATGAAAAGATCGGACCCGGCGACAAGTACATCGCGGCCCAGCTCGCAGCTGTTGGCCGCCAGCCTGTCATTGCCATTGTCACCAAAGCGGACCTCGTGGACCGGCAGGCACTGACGGAGCAGCTCCTTGCCGTCGCCGCGCTCGGGCGGGAAGTGCTGGGGGAGGAAGGCTGGAAGGACATTGTTCCGGTATCCGCCAGTGACGGCTTCCAGGTGGAAACCGTAGCCGACGTCCTGATCAGCCACATGCCGCCGTCGCCCCCGCTGTACCCGGACGGGGAGTTGACCGACGAGCCGGAAGCCGTGATGGTCGCAGAGCTGATCCGCGAAGCGGCGCTGGAAGGCGTCCGCGATGAACTGCCGCACTCCCTGGCGGTGGTTGTCGAAGAGATCGTGCCCCGGGAGGACCGTCCGGAGGACAATCCGCTGCTGGACGTGCGCGTGAACCTCTACGTCGAACGCCCCTCCCAGAAGGCGATCATCATCGGCAAGGGCGGCAGCCGGCTGCGCGAAGTGGGCACAAACGCACGGAAGGGAATCGAGGCCCTTCTGGGGACGCGCGTCTACCTCGACCTGCACGTAAAGGTCGCCAAAGACTGGCAGCGGGATCCGAAACAGCTGGTCAAGCTGGGCTTCTGACCGCTTTAATACGTGCGGCCGGGGGGCCGTCCGGGAATTTCCCAGCCTGGACCACTAAAATGGACCGGATTCAGAATCTAGAGGAAGGTTCACCACGTGGGGCGAGGCCGCGACAAGCGCGAAAACGGAGCTGACGTGTCAGCAAGGGGACCAGTGTCCCGGCACGCGGATGATGGCACCGTTGGAGCCGCCCGCCACCTTGGCCCCGTACGCGGGATGCCGCTGTGGCTCAAGATCACGACGGGCGTGCTGTCGGTGGCCCTCGTGGGTGCCCTCGCGTTCGCAGGATTCTGGTTTCTCCGCCTCCAAGGCAACATTTCCAAGGCACCACTGAATGCCGGGGGCGGAAGTAACGGATCGGTGAGCGACGCCACCGGGCGGATGCAGATCCTGGTCCTTGGCTCAGACACCCGGGACGGCAAGAACGCCGAGTATGGCACGGCGGATGATTCACGGGGCTACGGCAAGTCAGACGTCATGATGCTGATGGACATTTCCGAGGACAACAAGCGTGTCAGCGTCATCAGCTTTCCCCGCGACCTGCTGGTTGACATTCCTCAGTGCAAGGACGAGGAAACCAACCAGACCTATCCCGCCCGCAGCGGTGTGATGATCAATGAAGCCATGGCCGAGGCGGGCATCGGCTGCGCCGTGGACACGGTCAACCGGATCACCGGCCTGGAAGTTGACCACTTCATGATGGCGGACTTCAACGCGGTGAAGGAACTGTCCAACGCCGTGGGCGGCGTGGACGTATGCATCAGTGACGCCGTCTTTGACCCCGATTCCCGGCTCCGGCTCCCGAAGGGCACCTCCGCGGTTCAGGGTGAAATGGCCCTCGCCTTCCTGCGGACCCGCCACGCGTTTGCCGACGGCGGCGACCTTGGCCGCATCAAGGCCCAGCAGGGGTTCCTGTCCTCGCTCACCCGGAAAATCAAGGATGAAGGCACCCTCTCCGACCCCGGCAAAATGCTGAAGATCGCTGACGTCGTCACCCAGAACCTGACCGTCGACGAGGGCCTGGCTTCAGTTCCCAGCCTGTTGACCATCGGCAACCGGCTCAAGGACATCGACATCAGCAAAGTTGCGTTCGTGGCCGTTCCCACCACGCCCGCCTTTCTGGATCCAAACAGGCTGCAGATCGCCGAGCCCGCCGGGTCCCAGCTGTTCTCCGCGCTGCGTCAGGATATCGACCTGACCGACCCCACAGCGCCGCCCACACCTGCGCCCACGGAAACCACTGCTCCGCCTACGGCGGCTCCAAGTGAAACGGCTCCTCCGGTGCCGGCCTATGACAAGGCGCTTCAGCCGGTCACCGTAGCCAACGGCACCGGCGTGCCAGGGCGCGCACAGGAAATAGTCCAGGCCCTCATCGGCGGCGGATTCACCCAGGCCGGACAATTCGAGGCAACTGCCGTGGAACAGTCAGTTGTCTACTATGGCACCGGCTATGCGGACGTAGCTGCTGACGTTGCGGTGCTGCTCGGAATCCCCGCGGCGCAAGTGCTGCCTGCCCCGGCAGTGTCCGGCGTCCAGGTCTACCTGGGCACCGATTTCACTTCCGGTGCCACATACGGCGCGCCGGCTGCGCTGCCGGAGAACATCGTCAACCAGACTGCCGGGGACACCCTCTGCCAGCAGGCCAACCCCATGCTGATAGTCGAGGGTTAGCAGGGCACGGGCAGGTTGGCCGCAAGCCGCCGAGGACAGAAAAACGGGGCCCGCTCGGCGAGCCCCGTTTTTTGTTTGCTACCAGATGCTGACGCGTTCTTCCGGTGACATCCACATGCCGTCCTGGTCAGAGACTTCAAAGGCTTCGTGGAAGGCGTCGAGGTTCTTCGCAATGGCGTTGGTCCGGAACTCGTTGGGCGAATGCGGGTCCGTTGCCAGCCTGCGGATGGCTTCTTCGCTCCGGATCACCTGCCGCCATCCTGCTGCCCATGATGCGAAGAAGCGCTGGTGCCCGGTGAGGCCGTCCAGGACCTGCGGCTCCTTTCCATCGAGGCTGATCAGGTAGGCCTTGTAGGCAATGGCCAGTCCGGCGAGGTCGCCGATGTTTTCCCCGAGGGTGAGGCGCCCGTTGACGTTATGTCCCGGTGCTGCGTACGGGGAAAGTGCATCGTATTGCGCCACCAGTTTGGCCGTGAGCTTTTCGAAGGCCTGGCGGTCCTCGTCGGTCCACCAGTTCCGCAGTGCACCGCCGCCGTCGAACTGTGACCCCTGGTCGTCGAAGCCGTGGCCGATTTCGTGCCCGATCACCGCGCCGATACCGCCGTAGTTCACGGCGTCGTCAGCGTCGGAGGTGAAGAACGGCGGCTGCAGGATCGCCGCCGGGAAAACGATCTCGTTCATCATCGGGTGGTAGTAGGCGTTGACTGTTTGGGGGGTCATCAGCCATTTGTTGCGGTCCACCGGCTTGCCCACCTCATCAAGGTGCCGGTCGACGTCGGCGTTGTGTGCCCGTTCCACGTTGCCCAGCAGATCAGCCGGATCAATCTCCACGGCTGAGTAGTCGATCCACTCTTCCGGATAGCCGATCTTCGCCCGGAACCCTTCCAGCTTCCGCAGCGCCTCGGCCTTGGTGTCCTCACCCATCCAGCCCACGGCGGTAATGCTTTGGCGGTAGGCCTTGATCAGGTTGGCGACCAGCGTCTGCATACGGGCCTTGTGCGTTTCCGGAAAGTGCCGCGCCACATAGATCTGCCCCACGGCTTCGCCGAGGCCGCCTTCCACAACGCCCACGCCGCGCTTCCATCGGTCCTTGTTCCGGGGGGTGCCGCTGATGGTGGTTCCATAGAAGGCGAAGTTGGCATCAACAAAAGCAGAGGACAGGTAGGGCGCCGCGGCGCTGACAACCCGCATGGCCAGCCATTCCTGCCAGTGGGCCAGCGGTTCGCTCTCGAGAAGGCCTGCGGCGCCGTCGAAGAACGGAGGGGTGCTGACCACAATTTCCTGCCGCTTCTCCTCGTCGATGCCCGCGGCATCGAACCAGGTGGTGAGCAGCGGGAACATGACGGATGCCTCGTCCGCCGACTTCAGGTTGTAGGTCTTTTGCGGATCCCGAAGGGTGACGTTGTCCCAATGATGGGATGCCAGCTTGGTCTCGAGGGCAACCACCCGCCCGGACGCGCTGTTCGCATCCGGAACGCCGGCCAGGTCAAGCATCGTCTTCACATGCGCGCCGTAGGCGGAGACCATGGGGGCGAACTTCTCTTCCCGGTAATACGATTCGTCGGGCAATCCGAGACCGCCCTGGCCAACGTACAGGAGGACCCGGTCGGGATTGCCTGCGTCCGGAGCCGGGTAGATGTAGAACAGCCCACCCACATCGGCCCGGAACAACCGGCCCGCCAGGGAGACCAGGTCTGCCACGGAGGTGGTGGCAAACACCTCGGCGAGCCTCTGGCGGATCGGTTCCATGCCCTTGGCTTCTACAGCAGCTTCGTCCATGAAGCTGTTGTAAAGGTCCCCGACCTTCTGCTCGATGCCGCTGGCGGCCCCGCCCTTGGCCGCTGCTTCCTCGATGATGTCGCGGACAGCAATCTCGGACCCGTCCCGCAAGGCGGTGAACGTGCCTTCCAGGGGCCGGTCATCGGGGATTTCGGTAGCCTTCAGCCACGCACCGTTAACGTGCTGGTAGAGGTCATCCTGCGGCCGGACGGTGTTATCAAAGGTGGACAGGTCGATCCCCGAAATGGGCACTGAAGCTCCTTTTTGCTGACCGGCGCCGGCGTATACCGGTCCGCGTCTGCATAGTGGACGTAACGGACGGTAGTGCCCTTTCATCTTACGCACCCGTGTTACTCTCAAAAGGTGCGTGCAGAGCTTCTTCTTCTTAGCTGCCGCGGCGAGGCCTCAGACGCGATCTAGCGCAAGGCCCACCCTCGCTGCGGAGTTTGTGTTGCCCGGCCACCCTTTCAAAGAAGAATCACAGAAAAGGCCCCGATAGTAATGCGAAACGCACAGAAGCCCTCCGGAATGCCCGCCCACCGGTACACGCCGTTCCAGGACCAGATCAAAGTCGAACTGCCTGACCGCACGTGGCCGGACAAAATCATCACCAAGGCTCCACGCTGGTGCGCAGTTGATCTGCGTGACGGAAACCAGGCCCTGATCGATCCCATGAGCCCGGCCCGCAAAATGAAGATGTTCGACCTGCTGGTCCGTATGGGCTACAAGGAGATCGAGGTAGGGTTCCCGTCTGCGTCCCAGACCGACTTCGACTTTGTCCGCCAGCTCATCGAGGGCAACCACATCCCGGACGACGTCACCATCCAGGTCCTGACACAGGCCCGGGAGCACCTGATCGAGCGGACCTACGAGTCCTTGGTAGGTGCCAAGCAGGCGATCGTCCACCTGTACAACTCCACCTCGGTGCTGCAGCGCCGTGTGGTCTTCAACCAGGACGAGGACGGGATCCTGGACATCGCCCTCCAGGGCGCACGGCTGTGCAAGAAGTACGAAGAGACCCTCGTGGACACGCACGTGACCTACGAGTACTCTCCGGAATCCTTCACTGGCACCGAACTGGAATACGCAGTGCGGGTCTGCAACGCCGTCGCCGATGTTTTCGAGGCTTCCGCGGACCGCCAGGTCATCATCAACCTGCCAGCCACCGTGGAAATGGCCACCCCCAACGTTTATGCCGATTCGATTGAATGGATGAGCCGCCACCTGCACCCGCGGGAAGGCATCATTCTCTCGCTGCACCCCCACAACGACCGTGGGACGGGCGTCGCGGCCGCGGAACTGGGCTACATGGCCGGGGCCGACCGGATCGAAGGCTGCCTCTTCGGCAACGGCGAGCGGACCGGCAACGTGGACCTGGTCACCCTCGGCCTGAACCTCTTCGTGCAGGGCATCGACCCCATGATCGACTTCTCCAACATCGACGACGTCCGCCGGACGGTGGAGTACTGCAACCAGCTGCCCGTCCCCGAGCGTTCACCCTACGGCGGCGACCTCGTCTTCACGGCGTTCTCCGGATCCCACCAGGACGCCATCAAGAAGGGCTTCGAGGCCCTCGAACGGGATGCGGCTGCCGCTGGCAAGGACGTTGCCGATTTCACCTGGCAAGTACCGTACCTGCCCGTGGACCCGAAAGACCTGGGCCGCAGCTACGAAGCGGTGATCCGGGTCAACTCCCAGTCCGGCAAGGGCGGCGTCGCCTACCTGCTGAAGAACGAGCACAGCCTGGACCTGCCGCGCCGTGCCCAGATCGAGTTCTCCGGCGTCATCCAGAAGCGCACGGACACCGTGGGCGGCGAAGTCAGCGGTGCCCAGCTGTGGCAGGTCTTCCAGGACGAGTACCTGCCCTCCGGCAAGACTGACGGGCAGTGGGGCCGCTACTCCCTGGGCGCTGTCAAGACAGAGACGGATGACGACGGCGGCATGACACTTCACGCCTCGCTCACCGTGGACGGCGTGCAGGTACAGCGGACAGGCACCGGCAACGGCCCCATCGCCGCCCTGCTGAGCATCCTCCGGGAAGACGGCGTGGACGTGCGCGTGCTGGACTACAGCGAGCATGCCCTCTCTGAGGGTGGCAACGCCATGGCGGCCGCCTACGTGGAGTGTGCAGTGGGGGAGCGAGTGCTGTGGGGCGTCGGCATTGACGCCAACACCAGCATGTCCTCCCTGAAGGCTGTTATTTCTGCCGTGAACCGCGCCGTCCGGGACGCCCAGGCCTGACGCGCGGGCCGTTGTGCCGCCGGGGAAACCCCGGCGGCACAACGGTGCCCCCTGGGTGCCCGGAAGGGAGTGCCCGCAAAGGATGGGAAGATAAAGGCGTGGCCCAACACTCTTTCGCCTCCCGCGCGTACCGGGACGACGCCGTCGTGCTCCGTACCCACAAACTGGGCGAGGCGGACCGCATCATCACGTTGCTGACGAAGCACCACGGACAGGTGCGGGCTGTGGCCAAAGGAGTCCGGCGGACCAGCAGCCGGTTCGGCGCGCGCCTCGAGCCGTTTATGGTGGCGGACCTGCAGCTCGTGTCCGGAAAGTCGCTGGACATCGTGACCCAGGCCGTGGCCAAGGGGGCCTACGGCGGAAGCATCGCCGCAGACTACGGCCGCTACACCGTAGCTGCCGCCATGACGGAAACCGCGGAAAAGCTCACCGACGTCGACGGCGAATCCGGAACCGCCCAGTACAACCTGCTGGTCGGAGCCCTTGCCTCACTGAGCCGGAACGAGCATGCCGCCGGGCTGATCCTGGACTCCTACCTGCTCCGGGCACTGGCCACCGGCGGCTGGGCGCCCAGCTTCACGGACTGCGCCCGTTGCGGGCTTCCTGGCCCGCACAGCGCTTTCTCCGCACCCGTGGGCGGTATGATCTGCAATGGCTGCCGGCCGCCGGGGTCGCCTGCGCCGGCGCCGGAAACGGTGGTGCTGCTCGCGGCGCTGCTGACGGGAGACTGGGCCACTGCTGACAGCTCCCTGCCCGTGCACCGCAAGGAAGCCGCCGGCCTTGTGGCCGCCTACCTGCAATGGCATCTTGAACGAGTACTGAA
The DNA here is from genome assembly GCF_900537115.1 of Arthrobacter sp. Alg241-R88. Lineage (GTDB taxonomy): Bacteria > Actinomycetota > Actinomycetes > Actinomycetales > Micrococcaceae > Arthrobacter. The sequence continues at coordinate 573,445 of NZ_UNRG01000002.1, read as the reverse complement.
GTCCCTCAAACATGTGGAGCGCAGCTGACAGTGGCCCTGGGAAAAAAGAACAACGCGTCTCCTCAGCGGAGCCACCCCGTGGTTGCCCCGTACCCGCATCCCTCGGGCGCGCTTGCGCCGTCCATCCCGGCAGAATTCATTCCCCGGCATGTCGCCATCGTGATGGACGGCAACGGCCGGTGGGCGAACCAGCGGGGACTGCCCAGGATAGAAGGCCATAAGGCCGGCGAACCCGCCCTGCTGGATGTTATGGCAGGGGCCATTGAGCTGGGCATCGAGTACGTCAGTGTCTACGCCTTTTCCACGGAGAACTGGCGCCGCTCCCCGGAGGAAGTGCGCTTCCTGATGGGATTTAACAAGGATGTGCTTCGGAGGCAACGGAACCAGCTCGACGAATGGGGCGTGCGGGTGCGGTGGTCCGGCCGGCGGCCCCGGCTCTGGGGGTCCGTCATCCGGGAACTTGAAGAAGCCGAGGAGTTCACTGCAGGGAACAGCACCTGCACGTTGACCATGTGTGTTAACTACGGCGGCCGGGCGGAGATCACGGATGCCGTGTCCGCCATTGCCGCGGAAGTCGCGGCCGGCAGGCTCAAGCCCGGTGCCATCACAGAGCGCACCATCCAGAAGTACCTTGACGAGCCGGACCTCCCGGACGTGGACCTGTTCCTGCGCAGCTCAGGGGAGCAGCGGCTGTCCAACTTCCTGCTGTGGCAGTCCGCTTACGCAGAGTTCGTCTTTATGGACACCCTGTGGCCCGACGTCGACCGCCGGACGCTGTGGGCTGCCGTGGAAGAGTACGCCCGCCGGGACCGCCGGTACGGTGGTGCAGTGGACGCAGCCCGCCCTGTCGACGGAGCGGGCCCGGCTCAGTAGCCCGTCAAGAAAAGTCGGTCAGGGCTGTCCCGGGCCCTCTTCTACGTCTGCCAGGTCGCCGTAGGCACGGAGCCAGCGCGACAGCCGCGCGTAGGCGTCCGCTCGCACAGCGGCGGGGGAGAGGAACACGTCATGAAGTGCGCCCTCAATCCGTTCCACCGTCACCGTGCGGCCCAGGGTGAGGGCGCGGGCAGCAATAACGTTGACGTCCAGCACGGCGTCCGTCCGCCGCATCTCTTCCGACCAGAAGAGTCCGTTCGCGCTGCCCCGGGATAACAGCACCAGGATGGGAACCTCGATGTTGAGCCCGCGCGCTACCTTGGTGTGGCCGGCAAGTACCGCACTGAGCCAACCGGCGCGCACCGGGAAAGCCATGGGCGGCCGGTAGCGGTCATCCAGGGACCATTCCCCGTCCGCAGAACTGCTGATGGTCCGCCAGTAGAAGCCGCGCTCCGGAAGCCTGAGCACAGCCTCCGGCCGGAAGCGGGCAACAGGTCCCACCATGCTTGACGCCGCGCGCCGCACCAGCGCACTTCCATGCATCTCCAGCCATGGGCTGTTGAGGATGAGCTGCGAGACCGCTTCGGGATGCCTGCTGGCCCACAGCGCCGCCACCAGCCCTCCCGTTGAATGCCCCATCAGGGTCAGCGGCCGGTTAACCCCCTCCTGGCTGATCAGGCGGCACGCCATCTCAATCTCGGCGTCATAGTCGGCGAGGTCCGAGACGTAACCGCCCGGAGTCTCCGGACGCAGGCTCCGGCCGTGGTTATGCATGTCCAGAGCGTAGAAGTCATAGCCGGCCGAAGACCAGAAGCGGGCAAGATCCACATTGAAGAAATAGTCGCTCCAGCCGTGCAGGAAAAGGACGGCCCTGCCGTGGCCCGTCGAGGGGAGGACGCCAGTTACGGCAGGGCGGAACCGCACCAGGGTGGCGGTCCGCTCCACACCGTCCGGTCCGGCGGCTGTGAAGGCATGGGACTCGAATTCTTCGCCCAAAATGTCCCGCTGCCATTCCATGGCTTTATGCTATTCCGCCGTTTGGCCGGCCCGCGTCATTTTGGTCCGTGCTCATTTTGGTGTGGGCCCGCCAAGGCGGAAGACTGGAGGCATGCGCGTTTATCCCACATTCTTCAGGCTGGCCTTTTCATGGATGGACGCCGAGCGCGCCCACAAAATAGGGTTCAAGGCCATCCGGCTGGCACATCGGTCCGGCGCGGGGAACGTACTGGAGAAACTGACGGCCCCGGCACCGTCGCTGCAGACCACCGCCTTCGGCGTCACTTTTCCCTCGCCCTTCGGCCTTGCCGCCGGATTCGACAAGGAAGGCCATGGCATTGAGGCACTGAGCCAGCTTGGGTTCGGCCACGTTGAAGTGGGCACCATTACCGGCCAGGCCCAGCCGGGCAACGAAAAGCCTCGCCTCTTCCGCCTGGTAGAGGACCGTGCCGTAATCAACAGGATGGGATTTAATAACGACGGCGCCACCGCCGTCGCCCCGCGGCTTAAGGCCGCCCGTGCCGCACTCCAGCGCAGGCACCCTGCGGTGCGCCCCGTCATCGGAGTCAACATCGGCAAGACCAAGGCTGTTGAACTGGCTGATGCTGTGGATGACTACCTGGCCAGTGCCCGCAGCCTTGCGCCCGCCGCGGACTATCTGGTGGTCAACGTCAGTTCGCCCAACACCCCCGGCCTTCGGCTCCTGCAGGACGTGGAAAGCCTCCGGCCGCTGCTGACCGCCGTCGGCGCAGAAGCCGACCGTGCAGCAGGCCGCCATGTTCCCCTGCTGGTGAAAATCGCCCCGGACCTGAGCGACGAGGACATCGACGACGTCGCACGCCTTGCCCTGGACCTGAAGCTGGACGGCATCATTGCCACCAACACCACTATCGCCAGGACAGGCCTGGCGTCCCCTGCAGACCTGGTGGAAAAGTGCGGTGCCGGCGGGCTTTCCGGCGCTCCGCTCAAGCAGCGTTCCCTGGAAGTGCTGCGCCGGCTCAAGCAGATCACCGGTGACGCCCTGACACTCGTGGCCGTTGGCGGCGTAGAAACGGCGCAGGACGTCCAGGACCGGTTGGACGCGGGGGCCACCCTGGTCCAGGGTTATACGGCTTTCCTCTACGAAGGGCCCTTCTGGGCAGCGCGCATCAACCGCCAACTGGCGAAGAACCGGCGGTCCTAGCGCGTCGATGCGCTGAAGCGGCAGCTACCGCACCTGACAGCGAGCCAGTACCTCTGGTTGCAACGAAGCCCCGGCGGAAATTCCGCCGGGGCTTCGTTGTCTGTTGAATGGGAGGACGCAGGGAACCAGGCTAGGAGGGGTATTGTCCGCGTTTGACCTGCGGCTTAGGCAGCCGCAGCTTGCGGAACTGGAGCGAACGCATGGAGCCGTACCAAACGGTGCCCCGCTCCACCTCGCCGAACTTCTCGGTCAACCTCTTGCGGAGCTTGCGGGACAGGATAAACACGTCAACGAAGACGGCCAGGAACATCACCCAGAAACCGCCCAGGACGTAAATCATCAGGTCACTGGACGCAGGCACCACCAGGGAAACCAGGACAAAGACGAGGGCGCCGAACATCAGGTATTCACCGAGGCTGAACCGGGCGTCCACATAGTCACGGGCAAACCGCTTCTGGGGACCCTTGTCCCGCAGGGGCAGGAACTTCTCGTCACCGGTGTCCAGCGCCTGGCGCATTTTGAGCCGCTGGTCCTGGATGGCCTGGCGTTCGGCAGCTTTGGAGGCTTTGCGGTCCTCCGGCACCAACGGGCGCTTCCGTGCAGCTTCCTGGGCCTTGCGGGTTGGAGTGGGAGCTCCCTTGCCGGCTATGCCGTTTTGGCGGGCCGCAGCTTCCGCCGCCTGCTGGTCTACTATTTCCTGCGCCGAGGGCGCTTCCTTTTTACGTCCGAACACCTGAACAGAATACCTTGCGGCGGCATTGCTTTCCGGCCCGGCCGTGCGGCGGCCACGGCGCTGAATGTGACGAGGGTAATGTTTTTCCATGACTTCATCTCCGACGGCCACCCCCAACAACTTTGCCGGCCCCACATCTCCCGGCCACGACCCAAACCCCGGCACGGAAGAGCTGCGGGCCGCCATCGACCGCTCCTTTGAGGACACCCTGGCCCGCCTTAAGGAACTGGTCGCGATTCCGGGCATCGCCTGGCCCAGCTTCGACCGGTCGCCGCTGGACCGCAGCGCCGAAGCCGTGGCGGAACTGCTCCGCGGGGCTGGCCTCCATGATGTGCGGGTCCTTGGCTGCGACAAGTCCGACGGCACGCTGGGCGGCCCCGCCGTCGTCGCCCGCCGCCCCGCGGCCGAAGGCAAGCCGACCATCCTGCTGTACGCCCACCACGACGTCCAGCCCGCGGGCGACGAGGACCTGTGGGATACCGAACCATTCACGGCTGTTGAGAAGGATGGGCGCCTTTACGGCCGCGGAGCCGCGGACGACAAAGCCGGCATCATGGCCCACATCGCAGCCTTCACCGTGGTCTCCGAGGTCCTGGGGGACGGGCTGGGCCTCGGCGTGACGTTCTTTTTCGAGGGCGAGGAGGAAGCAGGGTCCCCCACATTCCGGCCTTTCCTGGAGGCACACCGGGAGCTACTCCGTGCTGATGTCATCGTCGTCGCCGATTCCAGCAACTGGAAGGTGGGCATTCCGGCCCTGACAACAAGCCTCCGCGGGCTGGTGGACGGAACCATCGAAGTCCAGGTCCTGGAGCACGCGGTGCATTCCGGGATGTTCGGGGGACCGGTGCTGGATGCGCCCACCCTGCTGTCGCGCCTGATCGCCACCCTTCATGACGACGACGGAAACGTCGCCATCCAGGGCCTCGTGGCCTTCGACAATGCGACGGTGGAATTTCCGGAGGCTGACTACCGGTCGGATGCCTCAGTGCTCGACGGCGTCCGCCTCGCCGGCTCGGGCAGCATCGCCTCGCGGCTCTGGACCAAGCCGGCACTGTCCATTATCGGCTTTGACGCACCTGCCGTGGACGTGGCCTCGAACACGCTGCTGCCCCGGGCGCGGGCCAAGTTCAGCCTGCGGCTTGCACCGGGCCAGGTTCCGGAAGAAGCGATGGAGGCCGTCCGCAAGCACGTGGAGGCCCACGCTCCCTTCGGCGCCAAAGTCACCTTCACGCCGGGGGAGAGCGGCAATCCGTTCAAGACCGACACCTCTTCTGCCGCGGCAGCGCTGATGATGTGGGCGTTAGGGGAGGCGTGGGGCGTTCAGGCCGTGGAGACGGGCATCGGCGGTTCCATTCCGTTTATCGCCGACCTCACTGAGCTGTATCCGGACGTCCAGATCCTGGTGACCGGTGTGGAGGACCCTGACTCCCGCGCACACAGCGCCAACGAGTCGCTGCACCTGGGGGATTTCCGGAAAGCCATCCTGGCGGAAGCGCTGCTGTTGTCACGCCTGAACGGTGGACTGTAGAAGCGGGCGGCCTGTCGTCCCGGCGTCACCCCTGGAGCCACCCCTGGCCTCACCCCTGAAGCGTAAGCTGAAGGGCGCTTGGCGGGAACAAGGAAGAGGCTTCCATGGTTACGTCAGGAGTTAGAGCTACAGGTGCGCCCCGCGTAGCATGTAGTTATAGCCCATACCGAATCCGTAGGGGCAGGCACCGTTAGCGCGGAGCCGCCAGACCGTCCTAAGAAGGTAGGCCAATGAGCACCGCAACCAATGAGAACAGCACCCAGACCACCAGAGCGGCCAGTGAAGAACTGCCTGTCCACGAGGTCAACCTGACCGACGTCGCAGCAGGCAAGGTCCGCAGTCTTCTCGAGCAGGAAGGCCGCACGGACCTGCGGCTCCGGGTTGCTGTGCAGCCTGGCGGCTGCTCAGGACTGATCTACCAGCTCTACTTCGACGAACGGCTCCTGGACGGCGACGCTGTCCGGGACTACGACGGCGTCGAAGTTGTTGTGGACAAGATGAGCGTCCCGTACCTCAGTGGTGCCAGCATCGATTTTGAGGACACCATCTCGAAGCAGGGATTCACCATCGACAACCCGAACGCCGGCGGCTCCTGCGCCTGTGGAGACTCCTTCCACTAAGCCGGTTATTTCGCCCGATGCCCGCGCCGCGCCTCCTCCCATTAATAACGGAAGGAGGCGCGGCGCCGACATGTGGGCGAAACTCCCGGCGGAGCGGTAAGCTCTACACCGAGTAGTAAAACTTTTAGTGTGCCCGCGGCGCCGATGGCTGCCCGGACAACAGCAGCAACAAGTAGGAAGGGCCGTCTGTGAGTTCGCAGAACCGAACCGGCAGCCGACGCAAAACGATCACCACGATCACAAGCTTGGCAATTGCCGGCGCGTTGGTTTTGACCGGATGTTCGCCAGAGGTAGAGAAGGGGTGGCTGCCCACAGAACGTGGCACCACCAGCAACAGCGACCGCATCATGGACCTCTGGGTCAACTCATGGATCGCCGCCTTGGCTGTGGGCATTATTACCTGGGGCTTGATCGTCTGGTGCCTCGTGGCCTACCGGCGCCGCAAGGGCACTGTGGGCTTCCCGCGCCAGACCAGCTTCAACCTTCCGCTGGAAGTGTTTTACCTGACCATTCCGCTCTTTATGGTCCTGGTGTTCTTCTACTTCACGGACCGCGACCAGCAGGCCATTGATGACCGGTCACAGCCGGCCGACGTCGTTGTCGACGTCCGCGGCAAGCAGTGGGCATGGGACTTCAACTACAAAGCCGGCGACGTCATCGAAGAAGACGTCCACGAGGCAGGCGTCCAGGCGCACCTGACCGGCAACACGATCGACAAGGAGCAGCTCCCCACGCTGTACTTGCCCGTCAACAAGTCCGTTGACCTCGAACTCAACGCACGCGACGTGATCCACTCTTTCTGGGTTCCCGCCTTCCTGCAGAAGCGCGACATGATCCCGGGCAAGACCAACTACATCCGGTTTACCCCCACTAAAGAGGGCACCTACGACGGCAAGTGCGCCGAGCTCTGCGGCGAGTACCACTCGGAAATGCTGTTCCGCGTCAAGGTGGTTTCGGAAGCTGAATTCCAGGCACACCTGGAAGAGCTCAAGGCCGCCGGCAACACGGGCCTCCTCGGTGTGGAGTACGACCGCAACCCGAACCTGAACGAAATTAAGTAAGGGGAGCGACGTGGCTACGTACACTCAATCCGCACCCACCGGAGTCCTCACGGCTCCCGTGGTTCCAAAATCCAAGGGGCGCATCGTCGTCAACTGGATCACCTCCACCGACCACAAGACCATCGGGTACATGTACCTGATTGCGTCGTTTGTGTTCTTCTGCCTTGGTGGCGTTATGGCGTTGCTGATCCGCGCCGAGCTGTTCGAGCCCGGTATGCAGATCCTGCAGACCAAGGAGCAGTACAACCAGCTCTTTACGATGCACGGCACCGTAATGCTGCTGATGTTCGCCACCCCGCTCTTCGCAGGTTTCGCGAACGTCATCATGCCGCTGCAGATCGGCGCACCTGACGTTGCGTTCCCGCGGTTGAACGCGCTGGCCTTCTGGTTCTTCCTCTTTGGCTCCACCATCGCGGTGTCCGGCTTCATCACACCGCAGGGCGCTGCGTCCTTCGGCTGGTTTGCCTACGCTCCGCTGTCGAACACCACCTTCAGCCCCGGCATTGGCGGGGACCTGTGGGTGTTCGGCCTGGCGCTGTCAGGCTTCGGCACCATCCTCGGTGCCGTCAACTTCATCACCACTATCATCTGCATGCGTGCCCCCGGCATGACCATGTGGCGGATGCCGATCTTCACCTGGAACACCCTGGTCACCGCCATCCTGGTGCTGATGGCCTTCCCGCCGCTGGCCGCCGCGCTGTTCGCCCTGGGAGCGGACCGCCGCTTCGGTGCGCACATCTTTGATCCGGAGAACGGCGGTGCAGTGCTCTGGCAGCACCTGTTCTGGTTCTTCGGCCACCCCGAGGTGTACATCATCGCGCTGCCGTTCTTCGGCATCGTCTCCGAGATCTTCCCGGTCTTCAGCCGCAAGCCGATCTTCGGCTACAAGGGCCTGGTTTACGCCACGATCGCCATCGCTGCCCTGTCCGTGACGGTGTGGGCCCACCACATGTACGTCACCGGTGCGGTGCTGCTGCCGTTCTTCGCGTTTATGACGATGCTCATCGCGGTTCCTACCGGTGTGAAGTTCTTCAACTGGATCGGCACCATGTGGCGCGGCTCGCTGACGTTCGAGACGCCCATGCTGTGGAGCATCGGCTTCCTGATCACGTTCCTCTTCGGCGGCCTCACCGGCATCATCCTGGCCTCCCCGCCGCTGGACTTCCACGTCTCGGACTCCTACTTCGTGGTGGCGCACTTCCACTACGTGGTGTTCGGCACCGTGGTGTTCGCGATGTTCGCCGGGTTCTACTTCTGGTGGCCCAAGTGGACCGGCAAGATGCTCAACGAGCGCCTGGGCAAGATCCACTTCTGGCTCCTGTTCCTCGGCTTCCACGGCACCTTCCTCATCCAGCACTGGCTCGGTGTTGAGGGCATGCCCCGGCGTTACGCGGACTACCTGGTGGAGGACAACTTCACCTGGATGAACCAGTTCTCCACGGTTGCCTCGTTTGTCCTCGGTGCATCCCTGATTCCGTTCTTCTGGAACGTGTACATCACGTGGCGCAGCGCCGAAAGGGTACAGGTTGATGACCCCTGGGGCTTCGGTGCATCGCTCGAGTGGGCCACGTCCTGCCCGCCGCCGCGGCACAATTTCACCTCCCTGCCCCGGATCCGCTCCGAGCGGCCGGCCCTCGACCTGCACCACCCCGAGCTTCGACAGGTCCATACTGTCGAGTCACCGGCTCCCGCAGCCCAGGCGCTCGGTAACGCCGACCAGAAGGACACTGCACAGTGAAAATTGAGTCATGGATCTTTGGTTCCGGAGTCTTCTTCTTCGTACCGGTTTCGGTGATTTACGGGTTCCTCACCGACTGGGGTGAGTGGGTCGGTATCCTCGGAATCCTCCTGGTCGGCGGCCTCGCCGGCATGATCGGCGGGTACCTTGGTTTCACCGGCAAGCGCGTTGGCCTTCGTCCTGAAGACCGCAGCGATGCCGAGATCCACGAGGGCGCCGGCGAGCAGGGGCACTTCAGCCCTTGGAGCTGGTGGCCGCTGGTCCTCGGCCTCGCCTGCGCAACGGGTTTCCTGGGCCTGGCAGTAGGCTTCTGGATCGTTTACATCGCAGCCGGCCTGGCCGTTGTTGCACTCGTCGGCTGGGTCTACGAGTACAGCCGCGGCGACCACGCCCACTAGACAAAAAACGACGGCGGGCCCCACCTTCTGGTGGGGCCCGCCGTCGTTGTTTGTACTCTTACCGCCGGCGGCGTGGCCACTCCCTAGAGCGCCCTTTGGCAGGGGCTTATTCCGGCCCCTGCGACTCCAACAGCTCACCCAGGGTCCGGAGGGCAGCTGCGGCCTTCTCGCGGCTCAGGGCACCGTTCAAGGCCGAATCCTCGATGCCCAGTTCCACTTCGCAGCCGTAGGAAAAATCTGCGGCCATTACGTGCAATAGCGACCTCGCATCCACCCTCCTGATGCCGGCCTTGGTGATGGTCACGGGAAGCCCCGTTTCAGTCACCGCCCTAACGAATACAGCCGCGGGACGCGCGTGCAATCCGATCGGGGCTGTGACCACGGCCTTCTGTGTTGGCAACGCGAACTCCTAGTTGATGACGGCCCCATCCGTCGGTGCTGAAAATTTCCTGTCCAAATATAGCGGCCCGTGTACCCGTCATGCGAAGTGCGGCCAACCTGCGGCGCTGCGTGGTCTAGACCTGTCCTAAAATGGCTAGGTGAACGTAAACCCAGGGGAGACCCACCATGGCGGCTAGCGCAGGGGCGATAGCCGGCGACATTGACCGCGCCAGTGGGACTGCAATCTATGTCCAGCTGCGCGAGATCCTGCGTACATACATTGCCGATCAGTGCCGGCCTGGCTCCGCACTGCCCTCCGAACGTGACCTGGCGGAGCGCTTTGGGCTTGCCAGGATGACCGTGCGGCAGGCGATTGACGCGCTGGTGGGTGAGGAAGTCATCGAGCGCGTGGTGGGGCTCGGCACGTTCGTTCGCAGGCCAAAGCTGGACCTGCAGGTGAAGCTGACCTCGTACAGCGAGGAGATGCAGCGGCGCGGCATGGTTCCCGCAGCCAAGGTACTGAGCTTCGAACAGATCGGAGCCAGCGCATTCCTGGCCCGCGAGCTTCAGTTGGATGAGGGAACGCCGCTGGTCCGCTTCCGGCGCCTCTTGTTGGCGGACGGGGAGCCCATGAGCGTGGATGAAAATTTCATTCCAGCCCACCGGGTTCCCGGCCTCTTGGACGGAGAGCCCCCCACTTCGCTGTACAACGTTCTGAGCGAACAGTTCGGCCTCGTGATGGAGTGGGGAGAGGACATGATCGAGGCGACCGCAGCGTCGCCGTCCACCGCCCGGTTGCTCAACGTCGAAGTCGGCTCACCGTTGCTCAAAATCCAGCGCCACGCTTTTGTTTCCCGCACCATGGTGGACTATTCCGTCTCCTATTACCGCGCCGACCGCTATAAGCTGTGGGTCCCGCTGCAGCGCCCCGGAGCGCGCCGCTCACGTAACCACTAAGGCGGCGAGCATCTGCCCCGCCCCCCGCATTGCTTGTGTTCCGTAGCGGCCCCTGACAACGCGCGGGAGGGGAAACACGAAAGGCCCGGTCCAAATGGACCGGGCCTTTTATGTTGGGAACCAGACTGCGTGCCTAGTGGCTCAGGCTTTTGGCTTCCTCGGGTGCTTCGACTGCTGCGTGGCCGTGACCGTGGGCCGCTTCCAGCTCAGCAGGGGTTGCCGGAGCAACACGGTCCTCGAAGAACCACTTGGAGAGGAATGCACGCCGCTTCTCCTTGCGGGTCACCACACCGTGCTCATTCGGTACTGCCGGCAGAACCTCAGGCGACTCAAAGCCAACGAGCTTGTAGCGCTTGTACTCGTCCAGCGGTGCGTGCACCTCGATGAATTCACCGTGCGGGAGCCGGACGATACGCCCGGTCTCGCGTCCGTGCAGGGCGATCTCGCGGTCCTTGCGCTGAAGGGCCAGGGCCACCCGCTTGGTGACGATGAACGCAATGATCGGGCCAATGATGAACAGGGTACGCAACCAGTACGTGACATCGTTCAGGGAGACACCGAAGTGGGTGGCAATGAGGTCGGAACCTGCAGCTGCCCACATCACGCAGTACCAGACGAATCCGGCCATGCCGATGGCGGTACGGGTCGGAGCGTTGCGGGGACGGTCCAGCACGTGGTGCTCACGGTCGTCCTTGGTGATCCAACGCTCAATCCACGGGTACATAAACATCACCGTGAACAGAATGCCGGCGGGCACCAGGGCCGGGAGCAGGACGTTGAAGCTGAACACGAAGCCGAACCAGTTCTGCTCGACCTGCCAGTCTCCCAACGTACCGGGCATCAGGCGCAGCGCGCCGTCAACAAAGCCGATGTACCAGTCGGGCTGGGTACCGGCCGAGACAGGGGAGGGGTCGTACGGACCGTAGTTCCAGATCGGGTTGATGGTGAAGAAACCGGCCATCAGGGCCAGGACACCGAAGACGATGAAGAAGAATCCACCGGCCTTGGCGGCGTAGACAGGACCCAGCGGGTAACCCACAACGTTGTTGTCGTTGCGGCCCGGGCCGGGGTACTGGGTGTGCTTGTGCACGACAACCATAAAGAGGTGCAGGACGATCATCAGCAGGATCAGTGCCGGCACCAGCAGGATGTGCAGCATGTACAGGCGGCCAATGATGGCAGTGCCCGGGAATTCTCCGCCGAAGAGGAAGAACGAGATGTACGTGCCAACGATCGGAATGGACTTGATCACGCCGTCGATGATGCGCAGGCCGTTGCCTGAGAGCAGATCGTCGGGGAGGGAGTAGCCCGTGAAACCTGCAGCCATGGCCAGGATCAGGAGGACACTGCCGACAACCCAGTTCATTTCGCGGGGCCTGCGGAAGGCTCCGGTGAAGAAGACCCGCAACATGTGCACGGCGATGGAAGCCACGAACAGCAGTGCTGCCCAGTGGTGGACCTGGCGCATAAACAGGCCGCCACGAACGTCGAAGGAGATGTCCAGTGACGAGTTGTAGGCCACCGACATTTCAACGCCCTTGAGGGGAACGTAGGAGCCGTCGTAGTGCGTCTCCGCCATGGACGGATCGAAGAAGAACGTCAGGAAGGTGCCCGAAAGCAGCAGGATGACGAAGGAATACAGGGCTACTTCGCCGAACATAAAGGACCAGTGGTCCGGGAAGACCTTGCGGCCGAATTCACGGAGGATTCCGGAACCGCCAACACGTGCATCGACGAAGTCGGTGAACCGGCCTGTCTTGGTTTTGGCGACGAAAGCGGGCTCAGCTGTTGATGCTGCGCTCATGCATATCACGCTCCCAGTAACTTGGTCCTACAGGTTCTTTGAAGTCGCTGGTGGCGACCAGGTAGCCCTCGTCATCAACTGCGATGGGCAGCTGGGGGAGCGGCCGGCTGGCGGGGCCGAAGATCACCTTGCACTCTTGCGTGAGGTCGAAGGTGGACTGGTGGCACGGGCACAGCAGGTGGTGCGTCTGCTGCTCGTAGAGAGCAACGGGGCAACCGACGTGGGTGCAGATCTTGGAGTAGGCAACGATGCCGTTGTAACCCCAGTCCTCGCGGCCCGGCGAGGGGTTCAGCGACTCGGGATCCAGGCGCATGAGCAGCACAACGGCCTTGGCCTTCTCGTTGAGCTTGCCCTCGTGAAGTTCGTTCAGGCCTTCCGGGATGACGTGGAAGGCTGAACCGATTGTGACGTCGGAGGCCTTGATGGGCGTTCCGTCAGGGTCACGGGCGAGACGCTTGAGCTGGCCGTCCGTGGGTGCCCACATGGTGTGGGCGAGCTTGTTGTCCGGGCGCGGTCCGAGGTCACCGAAGATGGCAACCGCAGGCAGCGGGGCAAGTGCAACTGCACCCAGCAGGGTGTTGCGGATCAGCGGACGGCGCTTGATGCCCGTCTCTTCCACGATGTCGTCAACGATGCGGACAGCAGCCTGGCGGTCCTCTTCGTAGCGGATGGCGTGGCGCTCTTCCGAGACTTCGTGGTCCGGCATCAGGGCCTTGGCCCAGTGCACGATACCGGTACCGATACCGAGCATCGCGAAAGCCGTTCCAAGACCAAGGAGCATGTTCTGGAGCCGGATGTTGCCGATAGTTGATTCGCCGGGCCCCAGATCAATGGCAAAGTACGCCACCAGGAAGATCAGGGTTCCAACAACAGAGATGCCAAATAGTAAGGCGACCTGCCGTTCTGCCCGCTTTGCGGCCTTCGGGTCCGTGTCAGCCAGGCGCAAACGGTGCGGAGGAATTCCAGGGTCCTGGAACTTCTCCACCTCATTCTGACCAGCCGTAGCTACGGTGCCCGAGTGGTTCGGACTGCCGTCACTATGGTTGCCCATAATTCGCCTCATCCTTCTCTCGTCCCGGCGGGTGCCGGGTTAGTTTCTAATATCAAGCTGCTGACGGATCAGCAGAAGTTGTGCAGGGCTTCGAGGAGGTCCTAGGACGTCCGCGAGGTCAGCCAGATGGTGAAGGCGATGATGACGCCGAGACCTGCGATCCAGACGAACAGGCCTTCTGCCACGGGACCCAGGGATCCCAGCTCAGCGCCACCGGGGGAACCGCTGGTTTCGATCTGCTTCAGGAAGGTGATGATGTCGCGCTTGCCTTCAGGGGTGATGTTGGAGTCACTGAAGACCGGCATGTTCTGCGGACCGGTTACCATGGCCTCGTAGATGTGCTTGCCGGAGGTGTCCTCCAGGGCAGGTGCGAACTTACCGCGGGTCAAGGCGCCACCGGCGGCAGCAGCGTTGTGGCACATGGCGCAGTTGGTGCGGAAGAGCTCGCCACCGGCGGCTGCATCGCCGCCTTCGTCGAGCAGGCTTTCTTCAGGGATTGCCGGGCCGGCACCCAGGGAGGCAACATAGGCTGCAAGCTGGTGGGTCTGCTCATCGTTGAACTGGACGGGCTTCTCCAGGGCCTGGGGGCCGTTCATCTGCATCGGCATGCGGCCGGTTCCCACCTGGAAGTCAACAGATGCGGCGCCAACACCGACGAGGGACGGGCCGTCCTGGGAGCCACTCCCACCCATGCCGTGGCAGGTGGCGCAGTTGGCGGCGAAGAGCTTGCCGCCTTCTTCGGCATCATTTGCACTGAAGGTGGTGGTGGAGGCCTTAGCCTCGTTGACGGTGGTGGCCACGGCGTACAGCCCGCCGGTGATGAGGAGCCCCATCAGCAGCAGTGCGATTGCTGCCAGTGGGTGACGCCGCTTTTGCGAGAGTGCCTTCACGTGGTGGTTCCTTTATTCGATCCTGCGCCGGCTCCGGGAGCCGCTACCTGAAATTCTGCCTCTTGTAGAAAAAGAATCAAAGCTGGCTACTTGAGTACGTAGATGACCAGGAAGAGGCCGATCCAGACGACATCAACGAAGTGCCAGTAGTACGAGGTGACGATCGCAGACGTTGCTTCGAAGTGCCCGAACTTCTTCGCGGCAAAGGAACGGCCCATGATCAGGAGGAAGGCCACCAGGCCGCCGATCACGTGGAGGCCGTGGAAGCCGGTGGTCATGTAGAAGGCCGACCCGTAAGCGTTTGAGGAGAGCGAGACGTGCTCGGAAACCAACATCGCGTATTCCGTGGCCTGGCCGGCGACGAAGAACGCCCCCATAAGGAAGGTCAGGGTGAACCATTCGTTCATTCCCCAGCGGGCGAACTGGAAGGCACCTCCGGTTCGGCGCGGCTGCAGCCGCTCAGCGGCGAAGACGCCCATCTGGCAAGTAAACGAACTTGCCACGAGGACGATCGTGTTGACGAGCGCAAAGGGGAAGTTGAGCTTGGCCGTCTCATCCGCCCACATTTCCGCACTCGTGGAGCGCAGCGTGAAGTACATGGCGAAGAGACCGGCGAAGAACATTAACTCGCTGGACAGCCACACAACGGTTCCAACGGAAACCATATTGGGGCGGTTCAGCGTGGGGTGCGCCGGGGTACTGGGGGCATGGGTCGCAGATGTCACATAGACATTATGTCTGTAAAAGTCCGTGCTGCCCAACGCAAACCGCCTTTTCGAGGGACTTTTTCTACAAAGACGCGAAATCGCCGCGAAAAGTTCCCCCGCCCGTTCATATTGGTCACTCCCGCCCATCCCCCGATAGCATCAACAGGTGACTTCACAGGCATCTGCAGCGGCGGCAGGCCACACCTGGCCGCGGCTGATCTCGGCATTGATCAGCGGCAAGGACCTCACGGCGGACAGCACCGCCTGGGCTATGGACACCATCATGTCCGGGGAAGCGACGCCCGCCCAGATCGCCGGATTCCTGGTGGCCCTCAGTGCCAAGGGCGAAACGGTCGAGGAGCTCTCCGGCCTGGTGGATGCCATGCTGGCCCACGCGAGGCCGGTCTCCATCACGGGTGAAAAGCTGGACATCGTCGGGACGGGCGGTGACCAATTGAACACGGTAAACATTTCCACCATGGCCGCCCTGGTGGCTGCGGGAGCTGGCGCTAAGGTGGTTAAGCACGGCAACCGGGCGGCGTCGTCGTCGTCCGGCTCGGCAGATGTGCTGGAGGCACTGGGCGTCCGCCTTGACCTGTCCATCGAACAGGTGGCACGCAATGCTGAGGATGCGGGCATCACCTTCTGCTTCGCCCAGGTCTTCCACCCCTCATTCCGGCACACAGCCGTGCCCCGGCGCGAACTGGCCATCCCAACGGCCTTCAACTTCCTCGGCCCGCTGACCAACCCGGCCAAAGTCCAGGCCTCAGCAGTCGGCGTCGCGAACGCAAGAATGGCGCCGCTGGTTGCAGGCGTCCTGGCCCAGCGCGGAAGCCGTGGCCTGGTGTTCCGCGGCAATGACGGGCTCGACGAACTGACCACCACGGGTCCCTCAACCGTCTGGGAGATCCGCAATGGCAGTGTGGCGGAACTGATGTTCTCGCCCACGGACCTGGGCATCAAACCGGCAACTGTTGAGCAGCTCCGCGGGGGAGACGCGCAAGCCAATGCCGCCGTGGTCCGCGATGTCCTTGCGGGCAAGGAAGGTCCGGCGCGGGACGCGGTTCTCCTTAATGCGGCAGCCGGCCTGGTGGCGTTCGATACCAGTGCGGACGGCCCGTTCCTCGACCGGATGCACAAGGCATTCAGCCGCGCAGCCGAATCCATTGGCTCGGGGGCTGCCGCAGCCGTCCTGGAGAACTGGGTCGCGCTGAGCCGTCAGTGACCGCCCTGCCCGGCTACTGCTCGAAGCCGAGGGCGAATGCAGCGTCCAGGTCATGCTGGGAGTAGGCGCGGAACGCAATGTGCGTTGTTGTATGGACGACGGCAGGAACCTTTGACAGGCGGTCCGCAATAACGTCCGCCAGGTCCTCGTGCCGGGGAACCCGTGCCACCGCGATCAGGTCCCATTCGCCGGTGACGGAATACACCTCGCTGATGCCCTCGATCGCTGAGATCTCTTCGGCCGTCTCAGGAATGCGGGCAGCGTCGGTCTTGATCAGAACGAATGCGGTGATCACGATAAATCCTTCCGGATCTGTTGCGCCGTAGCATAGCCCGGCAAGCTTTTCGGTGCTGCCAGCCTATTACATCAGGGCGGGCTGCCGGCGGACCTCCAGCCAGCCGGGCCGCCTTCCTTCAGGCGCTTCGGAGCCGCCGGACCCCTGCCCATGCCAGCCGCCACCCCACCAGCAGCAGCCCCAGGCTCAGCAACGCCACGATGATGAACGGCGGCACAACGGTCTGTCCCGTCAGCAGCCGGAGCACCATGCCGCCCCCCAAGGCCCCAATCCAGACCGCCACCCCCGTCCAGCGCACCGACAAGGGGTTGCGCCATGCTCTTGCTGCCAGCCAGCCAAGGGCAGCTCCAGCCAAAAACGGCCAGGCAGTGAGCAGCACTCCGGCAACAACGTCGCCGCGTTGGTGGGCGTCACGGCCGACGGCGGCGAACACCAGGATCAGGACGGCGTCGGCAATGGCTGCAGCTGCTGCCAGCCGCGCCGGGGACGAAGGGCGGGGCCGGTGGATCGGAGGCGTCATGGTTTTGAGCCTAGCAATTGGCAGCGTTCCAGTTGCGCCGCTCCGGACGCTCGGTTGCCCCTTGCCGGACACCCTGTCATTGAGCAGGATGGACAAACTAGGCAGAAGGAAGGCGGAACCATGCGGTTGATCCAGGTTGCCCAGTACGCCGGCGACCTCCGGCGCGCAGCGGCGTTTTACTCCGAGCTGCTGGCGGTTCAGCCCACGGCGGTGTTCGACCCGCCCGGCCTGGTGTTCTTCGACCTCGACGGCGTGCGTCTGCTGCTGGAAGCCGGTGCCCCGCGGGCTCTTTTGTACCTGGACGTTCCGGATGTAAGGAAGTCCGTGGAGGAGCTTACGGGCAGGGGAGTGGACGTAGTGGGGGCCCCGCACGTGATCTACAGCCACACTGACGGGCTTCTTGGTCCGGCAGGAACGGACGAGTGGTTGGCTTTTATCCGGGACAGCGAGGGCAACACGCTGGGACTCGTCAGCCAGTTGGCGGCAGGACCATCCGCCCCCGGACGGCGGGACGCGTGAGTTCACTTGCGCCTATAGACCGTTGTCCCCCCGGGCCTTCAGCACTAGGCTCAAGCCGGAAGGGAGCAACTATGCCACGCACCATCGGGACTTGTCTTTGGTTCGAAAACCAGGCGGAAGAGGCCGCAGAGTTCTACACGTCCGTGTTCGACGACTCGAAGATACTCAACATCTCGCGCTTTGGCGAAGGTGCGCCCGCTCCTGCAGGCCAGGCGATCGCCGTCGAGTTCGAGCTGGAAGGCCGCGGGTTCACTGCGTTGAATGGTGCACGGGTTTCCAGTTTCACCGAGGCGGTTTCGTTCGTGGTCGACTGCGAGGACCAGGAGTCCGTGGACCGCTACTGGACGGCCCTGACGGACGGCGGTAACGAAAGCAAGTGCGGCTGGCTCAAGGACCGCTTCGGAGTATCCTGGCAGATCGTTCCCTCTGTACTGGGCTCGTTGATTGCCGGGCCGGACCCGGAGGGGTCGCAGCGGGCGATGGAGTCGATGCTCGGAATGCGGAAGCTGGACATTGCTGAACTGCAGAAAGCCTACGACGGCTGACTCCCGGGTGGCCGCACCCGTGTGGATGCCCGTTCCAGTCACAGCAGTACTCCCGGAAAACCCCGGCTGGCAGCAGGTCCAATGAATAAACCGCTGTGGATCTGCTGCCTCGTGGGAGCCGCCGTCGGAATTACCTTGGGCCTTGCTGTCTTTGACAGCCCGTTTATCGGCCTCGCCCTGGGCCTCGGCATTGGCGCAGTCGTCGGGGCAGGAATCCGGCCGCGGCGCTGACTTGTCGGCCCCAGTGGCTGCAGCGGGCTGGCGCTATGCCACGAAAGCCCCGGCGGGTGCCTCGGTATACGAAATGTGAAACTCCGCGCCGGCAGCGACCAACCGGGTGCGATAGCCGGACCGTAACTCCACGGAACTGGTCCATCCGCCGATGCAGACCGTGTGCGCGCGGACAGCCGCGGCATTACGCGGCGTCAATGAAAGTTCGACGGCGGCGCCTTGCTCCCAGCGAATGTCAACGGTGATGCCGGGCCGGGCAACCAGCCCGCTGACGCTGCCCGTGGCGAGTTCCGTCGGGAGCGCAGGCAACACGCGGATTTCTCCGGCATGGCTCTGCAGGAGCATCTCCGTGACCGCTGCGATGAACCCTAGGTTTCCGTCCACCTGGAAAGGCGGGTGCGCAGCGAACAGATTCGGGTAGAGGCCACCGGAGTGGTCCACTGCCGTGGTGGCGACGGGCCTGAAGAGAAGGCGCAGCAGGTCGGCTACGCGCTCCGGTTCCCGGAGCCGGGCGCGGAGGCACAGTTTCCAGATCAGTGACCAGCCGGTGGAGTCATCGCCCCTGCGGTCCAGCGTTGTGCCAATCGCCGTGCCCAGGTCGCCGGACAGGGGAGTGCTGCCGGGATAGGCAAAAACCAGGTGCGAAACGTGCCGGTGGTCCGGTTCTGTTTCGGGGTGGGATGGGCCCCATTCGAGGACAGTGCCGCTGCTGATGGCCGGCGGAGCGATCCGCTCCCGTGCAGCAGCAGACTCACGAACAATGGGGTGGTCCGCTTCGCCTACTTCGTCAGCCAGGGCAATCACGGTGTCGAAGAGCCAGCTCAGCAGCGCCCGGTCCATTCCGGTGGAGGTGGTAACGGCGGCCCTGCCTTGTCCACTCAGGTAACAGTTTTCGGGGGAGGTGGAGGGCCGCGTCTGCAAAGTGGGGCCGCCGTCGTCGAACAGCCAGTCGCATGCGAACTCTGCGGCTCCGACTGCCATCGCCCAGAAGCGCCGCAGTTCGTCTGGAGCGGCTGAGCCGAAGCGTCGCCGCTCATCCAGGTGGCAAACGAGCCACACGCCGGCCATTGCCCACTGGGACCAGCTGGCATGTCCGGACGTGGGGGACGTAAACGCCCAGGCGTCACTGTTGTGGTGAACTGCCCAGCCGCGGGTCCCGTACAGGTTTCGCGCCGTGGCGCGGCCCCGTTCTGCCAGTGCGTCCACCAGGTCCAGCAGTGGCTCGTGGCACTCGGCAAGGTTGGCTGCTTCCGCCCCCCAGTAGTTCATCTCAGTGTTGATGTTCAGCGTGTAGTTGGAGGACCAGGGCGGCTGCAGTTCGTCATTCCAGATACCCTGCAGCGTTGCCGGCAGGGTCCCGGGCCGGGAGGACGATATAAGCAGGTACCTCCCGTAATCAAAGAGCAGCGACACCAGGCCGGGATCGGCAGCCGGAGCACCGCCTGGCTGTTGGGCGGCCGTCAGGATCCGCTGGTCTGTGGGCAGGTTTGCAGGGATCGTTTGCGCATCGGGGCCCGGCTCGAGGGCCAGGTTCACCCGGTCAAAGAGGAACCTGTGGGCTTCCACGTGGTCCTTCCACAGCGCGTCAAAGCCACGGTCCAGGGCTGCGTGGGCACGGTTGGAGGCCCCTGCGGCGCAATCGCCGGCACTGCCGCGCGGCGGGTGGCCGGGTGCGGTGAAGGTTGTGCTGGTGGCCAGCACCAAGACCAGTTCGGTGACGCCGGTAAGGACCACCGTCGCGTCTCCGCCATCGCTGCCGGCGGCACCGGCTTGTCCATCATGGGTCAGGGCCAGAACAGCCGCGCCGGCCACGGGTGTTATCCCCGGCAGTTCCCAGGTCACGGGCGGCTCGTCCGGTTCGTGGCCGGGAGCTGCATCCGCGGGAAGATGAAGCTGCAGGGAGAGTTCGCTGGATCCGGACGCGCAGTGCGTCTGGCGAAGGGGAGTCTGAAGGCGCAGGATGACCTCAGTGGGGGACTCAGAGCGGAGCCGGTGCACCAGTACCTGGTCCGGAGCGCTGATGAAGGTTTCCTGCCGAATGCTGGTGCCGGCCGCCTCCTGAAGGCTGCTGTGCGTAGCCGAGCGCAGGGACAGGCCACGTTCCACCAGCCGGCCGGGCTTCGGGGTCTCTATGAACACGTCGGCAAATGGCAGGTATGCCTGGGAGTACCGGCCCTGCAGCGCCTCAAGGTCACGTTCCGCATCCACTGGCCTGTCCTCGGCTATCGCTGCCCGCGCCCTTGCGAGGGCCGCCGCCGCAACCTCCGGGCTGACGGCTCCACAGCGGTGCTCGCTGGCCGGGCTCCCAGACCATGCCGTGCTGTCATTGACCTGCAGCCTGACCTGGTCCTGGGCCGCGAGCACCATGGCGCCGAGACGGCCGTTGCCCAAGGGAAGCCCGTCCAGCCAGTTCAGCGCGGGGGCGGTGTAATAAAGGTGGTTGGCCGTCATGTCAGGTACGCATGCACTCGGGCAACGGGCCTGTCACCGCAGGACAGCTGAAGTTGGGGCACAGAGAAGTCATTGCGTGCACTTTACCTGCCACCTACGGTGCGGCACGGTTATTGGCGCACCATGTCTATTCTGAGTTTCTCCGTGGACGATTCCTTTGACTTTCACCGATTTCGTACGGAAATGCTCCGCAAATCGTGAGGAGTGGGGGAGCGCTTTTCCGCTGCCCGGTCCATAGGGTGAACTCATGGACGCAAATTCAGAGAACCGCTCGTCGCGGTGGCCGTGGTCTATTGCGATCCTGGGCTTAGTCGTCTTCAACGTCCTTTACCTCGGGTTCAGACGTGGTGAGTGCCTTGATGCCGCAGAGGGCTCGGGCGCTACAAGCGTATGTACCAGTGGTCCGCTGTTCGGGATCGAAGGCACATGGATGTTGGGAGTTCTAAGCGGGGCCGCCGTCGTCTACTTCGCGTTTCGGCTTAGGCGGGCAACAAGAGCCGGTGGGGTTGGTGCTGGGAGATAACCGGCAAAAGAAGCGGGTGGCGAGGGCGCCGCTACGGGCCGGTTAGCGAAGGGGACGCGGTGATCACCACGTTCTTGCCTTGGGGATCTCCCGTGTGGCAACTGATGAGTACCAGCCTGTTGGGTACAACGGCCCAGACGGCGCTGTCCCGCAGGGTTGACTTCGTGTAGGTGGCGACCGAATCCACTTGAAAGTCCATGTTCCCCGCCGCTGTCCAAACTGTCAGCTTGTCGCCCGGAGCGGTTGCTGTGCTCAGTTTATTAAAGGGTGCCTCCCGCCCTATCCAACTATGGCCGATGACATAAGTTGTGTTCGAGGAGCCTGCACCTGGAGAACCAAAGGACGACAGCCAATATCCGTCCATCGTCTCCGGCGGCACGAGGTTGCGGCTGGCCTCGGCTTCCGCATCAGGTTCGAGGGCGTGAACGGCTACGTCCATGCCGGCGGCGGGGTAGCGTATGCGAATCGGTGGGGAAGCCACCGGATCGCTTTCAGCCTGCGGAACCGTACCCCGTTCACTGATGACCTGCGGCGATCCCGCAGTACCCGGAGGGGGATGGACATTAGTTGCAGCGCCGCACCCCGCGACCAGGAGCACGCCCGCAAGGCTGCCTGCAAGAACAGAGGGGCCACGGAACTGTTGGAGACGTACGCCGAGCACGGCTTTTATCCGGCAGAGCGCTTCGCATGGCCTCTTGATCTCCAGACCGTCCACGCGCATCCGGCCGCGAGGAGGGCGCTGGCCCAGCCCAACCAGGTGGGGGAGACGATGCCGGATTCCGTCTGGACAGGGTGCGCTTGAGCGCCCGTATCCACGTTGTATCCCAGATTCGTGCCGGTAACGCCGGGCGCTTTCCCAAGGGTGGCCGGTGACGCGGGAACGGCTGGGTTTGCCGGTGAAGCGGGAACGGCTGGGATGGCCGGTAAGACCGCTGCTCCGACGCAACCGTTGTTGAAAATAACAACGTTCTCCGGGGTCATGTTCTGGCCGGCCGGGGAACCGCCAAAGCCGGGAAACGGAATGATGTCGCCACTGTGACTTCCATGGCCATTCAGGTTATGAATCATGCCATGGCGAGAGACAAAAAACGGCTCATACGTCCCCGACTCTGTGAGGTGGCAGATCAACGCGCCCGATTGGCTTGCGACAGGGGCCGCGACGGCGGGAGCAGCTCCGCCAGCCATTCCCAGCCCCGCGATTCCTAAGACGGCAATAGCTTTTCGCATCTAATGGCCCCCCGCCAATTTGATTTTCCTGATTGTGCAGTCAGCTTGAACGGTAGAGCGCGATCCTGCTTAAGTCCACCCGTCGAAAGCGTGACCACAAAAATAGGTACCACTTTCAATCGTTCGCAGCGTTACTTGACATAATGTAGATTATCGGCGTTTTGTATCGGACCTGGGAGGGGCGGGACCCAGCACATCTGCAGCCTGTGTGCAGTATCCGCATCGACGATGAATCCGCAGGTCAGCATTGTCTTATGCCGGGCGCTCGTTAAGAATGAGTCAATGACGGTCTACGTGCGATCACTTGAAACTGCAGTTCCTAAAACGATGCTGATCCAGACAGAAGCCCGTGACGTATTTGCGGCCCAGCCCGGATTGTCCAGGCTTGGCTCACGGCTGGTCAATACCTGTTTTGACTCCGCTGCCATTGACACGCGTTTCACCGCCGTCGAAGAACTCACAAGGGATCACCGGGCCGATGATCCACAGTTCTTCGATCCTGACTCCGGCCTGCTGCTGAATCCCAGCACAAAGGTCCGCAACGACATCTTCGGCCGCGAGGCAACCAAGCTCTTTGTGGAAGCCGCCCGTTCCGCCGTCAACGCCGCCCCTGAACTCGATTTACTTGACATAACTCATCTCATCACCGTCTCCTGCACCGGGTTTTTCAACCCGGGCCCTGACTATAAGGTCGTCCGGGAGCTGGGCCTGGATCCCGCTGTCCAGCGCTACCACCTGGGGTTTATGGGCTGCTACGCAGCTTTCCCTGCACTGCGCGCCGCCAAGCTGTTCTGCGAGGCCGACCCGCAGGCCGTTGTCCTGGTGGTGTGTGCCGAGCTGTGCTCCCTGCACGTCCGCACCTCAAACGATCCCGACACGATTATGGGCTCAGCCCTGTTCGCTGATGGTGCCGCCGCCGCCGTCGTCACGGCTCGCAGCGGGTCGGCGGAACAGTCCCTGCTCCAGCTCGATCACTTCGAAACGGTCCTCACACCGGTCGGCGAGGACGCCATGGCCTGGAACATCGGCGACCACGGGTTTGAAATGGTGCTGGGAAATTATGTGCCGCACATCATCGATGACCATATTGTGGGTGCCCTTCGGCCGCTCCTGGCCCGGGATCCGGAACTGGAAGCACTCCCCTACAACTCCATCCGGCACTGGGCCATCCATCCCGGCGGACGGAGCATCCTGGACAAAGTCCAGTCCCGGCTCGGCCTCACCGGGGAGCAACTGGTGCCGGCGCGGGAGACACTGCGGAACTACGGAAACATGAGCAGCGCCACAGTACTTTTTGTCCTCAAACACATCCTGGAACAGGAGCCTGAGGACGGGGACGAACGCATCTGCTCCATGGCCTTCGGCCCGGGACTTACGGTGGAAACCGCGCTGTTCACAAAACTGCGCCAGGCTCCCGGTGCAGGACTGGTGGGGCAGGTGCCGGGCCAGGCAGCGGCAGAAGTATCCGTCCCTTAGTCCCATGGACCTGATGATGCGGCAGCGCGCCGTCGACGCCGTGGAAATCATGGACAGGCCGGACTGCGACGCCCGGCTCCTCCAGAACACGTACCGCCAGTTCGCAGTGGTCAACCGCGTGCTTGCCGGGTGGCGGAGGCTCTATGCCAGGGAGCTTCGTCCCTCCATGTCTGCGAATGGCGCTCCAGCCACCCTGCTGGACATCGGCGCCGGCGGGGGCGACCTTGCGCAGATGTTGGCAGGCTGGGCGCGGCGTGACGGACTTGCGCTGCACATCACCGGCATAGACCCTGATCCACGCGCCGCCGCGTACGCACTGGGACGGCCGCCCCTGCCCGGTGTGCAGTTCCGGCAGGCGCACAGCGCCGATCTTGTCCGCGAAGGAAGGCGTTTCGACTTCGTCGTTTCGAACCACGTCCTGCACCACCTTTCGGCGCACGAACTCCAGCAGTTGCTCGCCGATTCAGCCGCTCTCAGTACCAAAAAAGCGCTGCACAACGACTTGAGACGGAGCCCTGCCGCCTACGCACTCTTCTCTGCCGCCGCGCTGCCGTTCCGCCGGTCCTTTATCCGGGCGGACGGCCTGACGTCCATCCGCAGAAGCTACACCCCCACCGAATTGGCCGCCCTCGCTCCCCCGGGCTGGAACGTCGAAACCCGACCTAAGTTCCATCAGATTCTCGCCCTGCGCAGGACCTGACATGTCCACGGACACAGAGGTCCTGATCATCGGCGGGGGCCCGGTGGGCCTGTACCTGGCCGCCCTGCTGCTTCAGGACGGCGTCAGCGTCAGGGTCCTGGAACAGAGGCAAAGCAGGAACCTGCACTCACGTGCCATCGGCATCCATCCCCCTGCCCTTGAGGGTCTGCAGCACATCGGCATTGCGGCTTCCGCGGTGCAGGAGGGGGTACAGATCCGGGAAGGGCTGGCAGTCAGCGGCGGAAAGACTGTGGGCACCATGTCATTCGCCGGAGTCTCGGAGGCCTTTCCCTTCGTGCTGGCCCTGCCCCAGTTCCGCACCGAGCGGCTTTTGGAGGAGCGCGTCCGCCAATTAGACAAGGCCGCCCTCGTCAGGGGTGTGCGCGTCAGGCGGGTGAAGGACGACGGCGGGCAGGTCACCGTGGCCGCCGGACCCGCCGGGGAGGACCAAGGCAGGGGATCCACGTGGACGGCATCCTTCGTTGTAGCGGCCGACGGCGCGCGGTCCCAGGTGCGCGGCCTCCTGGATGTGCCCGTGCGCCAAAAGAAATATCCCGACCACTACCTCATGGGCGATTTCCGGGACGCCGGGTTTTACGGCGAACGGGCAGTCCTGTTCCTTGAGCCGGGCGGGATCGTTGAGTCTTTTCCGCTGCCGGGCGGGGTCCGGCGCTGGGTGGTGCGGTTGGGCAGGCCTGCCGGTACCGCCGCGCCGGATGAGTTGGCACAGCAGGTCCTGCGCCGGACCGGGATCCTCCCGGATGCCCGCACCAACACCATGGTGAGCGCCTTCAGCGTCCGATCCACCATGGCCCGGCGGATGATGGCCGGGCGGGTGTTCCTGCTCGGCGATGCTGCCCACGAAATCAGCCCCATCGGCGGACAGGGCATGAACCTCGGGTGGCTGGACGCATGCGCCCTTTCTCCCCTCCTCCAGGCGGCACTTGCAACCCCCGGCCAGGTTGACCGGCAGTTCAAGGAGTACCAAGCCAGCCGGCAACGTGCCGCGAGGCTGGCTCAGCGGCAGTCCGAGATCAACATGCTGCTGGGGCGGCCGCTGCCCCGGCCCTTGCTGGACCTGCGAAACCTGGGAATCAGTGCGGCAGCTGCCACACCGTCAGTCAACCGGTGGGTGGCCCGGCGCTTCACCATGCAAGAGCTGGACAGGCAGCCAGCGTGGGCGCCGCTTGGGCTTACCGGACGTAGCAGGCTTACCTGAAGTAGCAGTCGTAGCTGTCCTGGCTGACAATCAGCCCATTGCTGACTTCGAACACCGACGACGTCCTGGCCCGGATAATCTCCCCCCGGTCCCAGTAACGGAGGTCCATCAGGGCCGTCGCGGACCAATCCGCTTCCACCGCCACCCGTCCGCCTTCACAGGTGGTCCGCCTGACCACAAACTTCTGGTCGGCCACCACTTCCCGGCTTTGGTCGGCGCCGGACAGGACCTCCGCCAGCGTGCGCGTGGAGCCTTCCGGCGCCAGGAGGTGCGGCGCCTCCACCAGGACAAAGGAGTCGGCGAGGAAAGGCCTGATGGCTGCCGCTCCCCCGCCGGATTCGAGGACGCGGATAAACGTAAGGACACGGTCCAGCGGCGGGGTCAGCACGGAGAACTCTTCAGGCACGGGATAGACACTAGCCGAGCGGAGGGCGCTCGGCCGCTAGGCTTTCCCCATGAACCAAGGCCCGCCGGAAACCGCACACACCGCCGAGCAGATCCGCGAAACCGTGGAGCGGATCCTCGACGCAGGTGCGTTCCCGCCCATTGTTCAGGCGGGTCACCCCGTGCTCAGGCAGCGCGCCGCCGCTTTTGACGGGCAGCTGTCCGACGACCAGCTCGGGCGCCTGATCACCCTCATGCGCCAGGTGATGCATGAGGCTCCGGGCGTGGGGCTGGGCGCGCCCCAACTTGGTATACCCCTGCAGCTGGCCGTCGTCGAGGACCAGTTCGACGTCGATCCTGAGGCCGCTGCCCTGCGTCACCGGAGCCCCCTGGACTTCCTTGCGGTCCTGAACCCCCGCTACACGCCGCTGGGTCATGGCTTGGCATCCTTCTA
The DNA here is from genome assembly GCF_900537115.1 of Arthrobacter sp. Alg241-R88. GTDB lineage: Bacteria > Actinomycetota > Actinomycetes > Actinomycetales > Micrococcaceae > Arthrobacter. Next base: position 546,756 of record NZ_UNRG01000002.1, on the reverse strand, counting down.
CGAGGGCTGCCTTTCCCTCAATGGCCTCCAGGCCGTGGTGGCCCGGTACGAGAATGTGCTTCTTGAGTTCCAGACTCCGGATGGCACAAGGATGCAGCGGGAGTTTTCCGGCTGGCAGGCCAGGATTGTCCAGCATGAGACTGACCACCTGAACGGTGTGCTGTACGTGGACCGCGCGCAGCTCAGGTCCCTGAGCACCAACGCCGAATACGCCGCCCACTGGGCAGAGCCAGGCATCGCCAAGGCGCAGCAGGGGCTCGGTTTCGGCGCCGGTCCTGCCGGCATCAGCCTCCACTGACCTTCCGGCACCACGCCCCGTCCCGAAAAAAGCGGGATTCTGGAGCCATAGGATGGTTAGCATGCCCTCTAAGACTGACCTGCCGCTGTTGTGCCCGGTGTGCCGGAAACCGCTGGGACTCCAGGCCGCCGCCGATGCAGGTCAGGGCAAACTGGTATGCACCGCCGGCCATAGCTTTGACGCTGCACGCCAGGGCTACTTCAACCTGCTGGTCGGGAAGGGCACTGTCTTCGAGGCCGACACCGCGGACATGGTCCGGGCACGCTACGACTTCCTGGCGGCCGGGCATTACCGGCCGTTGGCAACTGCGGTGGCAGCCGCCGTCGTGTCCTGCCTGCCTGAAGAGCGCAGCACCGTCCTTGATGCCGGGACGGGAACGGGGCATTACCTCAGGGCCGTGCTCGATCAGGCCGCGGCGCAGAACCGCCGCCAGGTGGCTGCGCTGGGTGTGGACATCTCCAAGTTCGCCCTGCGCCGCGCCGCGCGGCTCAACCCCGAGGCCGTGAACCTGGTGTGCGATGTCTGGCAGCCATTGCCCCTGGCAGATAACTCAGTGGACGCCATCACAGTCATCTTTGCGCCGCGCAATGCCGCCGAGTTTGCCCGCGTCCTGCGACCGGGCGGGCGCCTGGTGGTGGTTACTCCACGGAGCGGGCACCTTGCCGCCATCGCTGCTGCTACCGGGATGCTCGGCATCGAGGAAGGCAAGGACGCCCGGCTGGCCGAAGCCATGGGCAGCCATTTCGACGCCGAGGCAAGCACCGACGTCGGGATTCCCCTGACACTGACCCGCCCGGAGGCCGCGGACCTCGCCTACATGGGCCCGGCGGGCCACCACCTTGACCGGCGGGATCTTACTGAACGGCTGCTGGCCCTGCCCGAGCCGGTGCAGGCCGAAGCCCGGTTCAGGGTGATGGTATTCCGGCCGAGGAAAGTTGCCGCGACGTAACGACTTGGCCACTATCGCCGCCGGGCTGGTGAGAGCCCGCCCACAGCGAAGGGGGCCGCACTAAGATTGAAGAACAGTTACTGGCGGGTGCGCGCGTGCGTGCTCCCCGTAGCGAAGGGGGAGAACGTTGTTCGAATGGCTCGGGGAAAACTGGTGGGCATTGTGGCTCACGGCCTTCCTGGCGTTTGCAGTGATCGAGATGATCACGCTTGACCTGTTTTTCATCATGCTCGGCGGAGGCACCCTCGCCGCCCTGGTCGCGGACTTCGCAGGCGCCGACCTCTGGCTCCAGATCGTGGTCTTCTGCGTGGTCTCCCTGCTCATGATTGCCTTCGTCCGGCCCGTGGCCCTGGCCCACCTGAAGAACGGTCCGTCAGAGCAGCGCACCAACATTGACCGGCTCATCGGTGAGCAGGCCGTGGTGATGGAACCGGTGACATCCGACGGCGGCCTGGTCAAGATCGGCGGAGACATCTGGACAGCTCGTTCTGCAGGGGGCATCCTTCCAGCCGGCCAGAAAGTTGTGGTTTCCGCCATCGATGGGGCCACGGCAGTGGTGTCAGCGCCGCCGGAAGCAGCAAGCCAGTCCTGATACAGCCTGAACAAATGGGGAACAAGGAGATGTATGGATAACGCAGGAGGAACTGCATTGGCCATTGTGCTGGTGGTCCTGATCGTGTTTGTGATTATCGTGCTGGTCCGGTCGGTGCGGATCATTCCGCAGGCCCGCGCAGGCGTGGTGGAACGGCTGGGCAAGTACCAGCGCACGCTTAATCCAGGGCTGACCATCCTGATCCCGTTCGTGGACCGGCTCCTGCCGTTGCTGGATCTCCGCGAACAGGTGGTGTCGTTCCCTCCGCAGCCGGTAATCACTGAGGACAACCTGGTGGTCTCCATCGACACCGTGGTCTACTTCCAGGTCACGGATCCGCGGGCGGCTACCTACGAGATCGCCAACTACATCCAGGCGGTCGAGCAGCTGACCACCACCACGCTGCGCAACGTTGTGGGCGGCCTGAACCTCGAAGAGGCGCTCACCTCGCGAGACCAGATCAACGGCCAGCTGCGCGGCGTCCTGGACGAGGCAACCGGCCGCTGGGGCATCCGCGTTTCCCGCGTGGAGCTCAAGGCCATCGACCCGCCCCACTCCATCCAGGACTCGATGGAGAAGCAGATGCGCGCGGAGCGGGACCGCCGCGCCGCCATCCTTACTGCCGAAGGCACCAAGCAGTCAGCCATCCTGACGGCCGAAGGCCAGCGGCAGGCGTCCATCCTGGCGGCCGAAGGCGACGCCAAAGCCGCCATCCTGCGTGCCGACGGCGAGGCCCAGGCCATCCAGAAGGTCTTTGACGCCATCCACAAGGGCAACCCGGACCAGAAACTGCTGGCATACCAATACCTGCAGACCCTTCCAAAGCTCGCGGAGGGTTCTTCCAACAAGCTGTGGATCATTCCCAGCGAAGTCGGCGAAGCCCTCAAGGGAATCGGCAACGCCCTGGGGGGAACCAACCCTGATCCGGCCGCCGCGGGGTTGTTCGACGAAGTCGGAGCCAAGACCTCCGAGCCATAGGCTCAAGGCCGGGAAGGCACCTTAAGGGGATCCGCAGCAATTGCGGATCCCCTCCATTTTGGCCCGGATGGCATGACACCCGTATAATTGGGTATTTGTCCGGCAGGAGCAGATCCGCTGGAACAACCAAGCTTCGCGATGCGTTGAATCTTAAGATGCAGCACAGAGCACACAGTAGTCCGGAGGTGCTTTTTAGCCACCGGCTTGCGCGGGGTCTTACTCCGCGAACCGATCAGAGGGAGAAAACATGAGCGATCGCAGCCTGCGGGGCATGCGCCTTGGTGCGCAGAGCATGGAGACCGAGTCCGGAGTCGAGCCGGCTCCGCGCCAGCGCGTCGAGTACCGGTGCGAGGACGGCGAGCAGGTCTTCGTAACGTTCTCTTCCGAGGCGGAGATTCCCCCGGTCTGGGTTTCCAAGACCGGCAAGGAAGCCCTCCTGGTCGACGGCGAACGCCCGGACACCAGCAATGACAAGGCCGTCCGCACGCACTGGGACATGCTGCTGGAACGCCGCTCGCTTCCGGAGCTGGAGCAGATCCTGGAGGATCGGCTGACCATCCTGCGCGAACGCCGCGGAGAGCGCCGCTCCGCCTAGCACCCCGAAAATGCACCAAGGGCCGTCCCCCATTCCGTGGGGGACGGCCCTTGCTTTTGCCGCGCTGCCGCTTCTTGGCAGGCGCGGGCTTCAGCAGTTACGGCTGCGCGGACGCCTTCTTGCGCATGAGGGTATTCCAACGGGCCTGGAGCCCCCACTTGGTGACGTTGATCATTGCCTCCACCACGATGTTGCCGCTCATTTTGGAGGCGCCGAGTTCGCGCTCCACAAAGGTGATGGGCCGTTCCTCGATCCGAAGGCCCATGCGGGAAACCCGCCAGGCGAGGTCGACCTGGAAGCCGTAGCCCACTGAGTCCACCTGGTCCAGGTTGAGCTTTTCCAGCGTGGTCCTGCGGAAGGCGCGGTAGCCGCCCGTGACGTCCTTGATCTGCAGGCCCAGCATGAGGCGGGCATAGGTGCTTCCCACCCGCGAGATGGCCTGCCGGTACAACGGCCAGTTCACCACGCTTCCGCCGGGGACCCAGCGCGAACCCATGGCAAGGTCGGCGCCCTGGTCAATGGCCTCGAGGAGCTGGGGCAACTGTTCGGGCTGGTGGGAACCGTCGGCGTCCATTTCCACCAGAACGTCGTAACCGGCGTCCAGCCCCCACTTGAAGCCGGCGATGTAGGCGGCGCCCAGCCCTTCCTTGCCCTTACGGTGCAGGACATGCACCTGGGCGTCCTCGGCTGCGATCCCGTCGGCCAGCCGGCCCGTGCCGTCAGGGCTGTTGTCATCCACTACCAGCACGTCCGAGGCCGGTACGGCTGCGCGGAGCCGCTGCAGGGTGATCGGCAGCGATTCCAGCTCGTTGTAGGTAGGGATGATGGTAAGGACGCGCACAGAGAGCCTTCCTGGTGGGAACGGTCGGTGCACCCGCGGACGAGCGAAATCGCTGGCAGGCGCAGCTACCCATTATAGGGCGGGCGGCACAGGGGTCGGGAACGGGGTGTCAGGAACGCAGGGAAGGGCTGGAGTACAGTTCAGAACCTTCCTTCACGGTCTGCAGGCAAACCGGGTCCGAGCCGGTGTCCAGCGCCGGCAGCAACGGTGTCCGGGCCCTCGGATCGGTGCTCCAGGACTGCACCCTGCCGTCGGCCACCTGGACCATCAGTTCCTCGACCTCCCAGACGGCGAAGCTGGCCGGAGCTCCGGGGACGAGCTGGCCCGCCATGGGATTGGGATATTTGGCTGCCCGCCACCCGGCCCGGGTGTGGCCAAGGAAAGCCGCGCGCGCGGAAATCCGTTCATCCTCATTGCGGTGCTCCACGCAGGCCCTGACGCTGGACCAGGGGCGCAGCGGGGTCACGGGGCTGTCACTGCCGAAGCACACCGGAACGCCGGCTGAGTAGAGACTGGCAAAGGGATTCATGGCCCTGCCCCGCTCCCCCAGCCGCTTCTCGTACAGTCCTCCGGGACCGCCCCATGCAGCATCGAACGCAGGTTGGGCACTCACCGTCACGGCGTAGCGGGCAAGCGTTGCGATGGCGGCGGCATCCACCATTTCCACGTGCTCAAACCGGTGGCCCGCAGCCCGGACCCGCTGCTCCCCCACCTCGGCCGCCGCCAGCTCCAAGGCCTTCAGTGCGGCATCCAGCCCGGCGTCCCCAATAACGTGGAAACCGCCCTGGATCCCCACGAGGGAACAGGCAGCAAGATGCGCTGCTGCTTCCTCAACACTCAAGTACAGGCTGCCCAACTCCTCGGGGGCGTCGCTGTAACCGGCCCTCAGGGCCGCCGTCCGTGATCCTATGGAGCCGTCGATGTTCAGGTCGCCGGCCAGGCCCCGGACGCCAACCCCCAGCTGATCAAGAATGCTGCGGGCGTGCTCTTCGGACGTCGCCAGTTCACCCCAGTACGGCAGTACTTCAGGCGCTGGTACTCCCCCGTTGTCGCTGTTCCAGCTACCTGCCATCCTGAGATCCCCGGGACCCCCTATGTGCGGAGCGCCGATCTCAACGACTGCCACGTAGCCGTTGGCGGCAGCCTCAGTGAGGGCCCGGCGCTGGTGCCCCCGGAGCACGTCCTCGGGGAGCCGGCGCGTTGCCTGCCGGGCTGCTGCGTGCGCGGCCCGCCGAACCATGGGGCCGCCGTCGAAGCCATCCAGGCTGCGGAGGCCTGCCGAGTCTGCCAGCGACGCCGAGACCAGGGCTGAGTGGACATCAACGCGGGACAGGTACACCGGGCGGCCTCCGGAAGCCCGCTCGAGTTCCTCCGCGCTTGGCAGGCTGGCATCGGCCCAGGTGCTTTCATCCCAGCCGTGGCCCAGGACCGGACCATCGCCGGGGACGGCGGCCACGGCGTCCAAAAGTTCACGTGCAGAGCTGGCTTTCTGCAGCGCCATGGAATCCAAAGCGATTCCTGTTTCGGTCAGGTGCATGTGGGAGTCCACGAAGCCGGGGGCAACCAGCGCGCCGCGGAGGTCGATGATGTCCATTGAGCTGTCCGCAATGGAGGTAGCTGCCTGTTCGGATCCCACCCACGCCACCGTGTCTCCGTCCACAAGCATGGCGGTGGCAAAGGGGTCGGCGGCTGTGTAGACAGAGCCGTTGCGATAAAGTACCGGGCTGGTCTTGGCACGGGATCCGGGCAGGTCTTCGGGACGGGGCATAGGTAAGCAGAACTCCTGGAAATAGGACGGCCCGCAGCAGCGGGCGGTAGGTCAGAGAACGGAAGAGTAGGCCACGACGCCGCGGCGGATCAGCGAGATGGCGTCGGAGCAAAGGCGTGCGAGGCGGGGATCCAGGCCAGGGATCTTTGCGAGCTGGTCCAGCAGGTCAACCACCTGCTTCACCCAGCGGACGAAGTCTCCGGCCGCAAGATCGGTGCCGCTCAGGACGTCCTGCAGGTGCCGGCCACGTGCCCACTTGTAGATCGGCCACACCAGGCCCAGCTCGGGTTCGCCGGTCAACGGAAGCTTGTTTTCCTCTTCCGTATCCTCCAGGGCAGACCATTCGCGCACCACGATGTCCACCGAGGTCTCCAGGGAGACGCTCGGCATCCGCGGGCGCAGCCCCCGGTCCTCGCGCTTGGCCTGGTACACCAGGACGCTGGCAAGGGCCGCGATCTCCGCGGCGTCAAGGTCATTGAAGGCGCCCAGCCGAAGGGATTGGGAAATCAGCAGGTCCTTTTCGCCGTAAATCCGCCGCAGCCTCTGCCCGTCGGAGCTGATGATCAGTCTGCCGTCGGTAGTCGGTTCAAGGTAGCCGTAGGAGGACAGGACGTCGCAGACCCGGTCGAACGTCTTGGCGATGGTGTTGGTGCGGCCCTGGATCTGCCGGACCAGCCCATCCGTTTCCCGCCGGAGCTTCCACCAGCGTTCCGACCAGCGGGCATGGTCCTCCCGTTCGCTGCACCCGTGGCAGGGGTGGGCGCGCAGTGCCCGTCGAAGGTCGGCGATCCGTTTTTCCTGGTTCGGCAGGGCGGTGGCGAGGCCGAAGTCGTTGTTGCGGTTGTTGCCGGGTGCAGGCGGGCGGTTTTCCCGCAGCGCGTTCCGGGCCGAGGATGCGAGGTCGCGCCGGGACTTGGGAACCTTGGCGTTGAAGGACTTGGGGATGCGGATGCGCGTGACCGGTGCGATGGGACCTTCCAGGTCATCGGTCCCGATGCGGCGCAGCTGGTTGTCCAGGGTCAGCACGGCAGGGCGCGGCTCCCGGCTGCTGTGGTCCGAGCTCAGCACAATCGCGGGACCAGGGGCCCGGCCGCCCGGAACGTGCACAACGTCGCCGGGAAGCAGACGCGCCAGCGAATCATCGCTGAGCGACTTCCGGGCCCGTGACTTGGTGCGGGAGGTGGCATTCTCGGCGTCGGAGAGCTCCCGGCGCAACCGCGCGTACTCCGTGAAGTCCCCGAGGTGGCAGGTCATCGATTTCGCGTAGCCGGCCAGCGATTCCTCGCGGCTGCGGACCTGCCGTGCCAGGCCGACCACAGAGCGGTCGGCCTGGAACTGGGCGAAGGAGGACTCCAGGATCTCGCGGGCCCTGACCCGGCCGAATTGGGCCAGGAGGTTGATGCTCATGTTGTAGGTGGGCCTGAAGCTGGAATTCAGGGGGTAGGTACGCCGTGACGCCAGGCCTGCGACCGCCGTCGGGTCCGTACCCGGCTGCCACAGCACCACAGCGTGGCCTTCGACGTCGATGCCGCGGCGGCCGGCGCGGCCGGTCAGCTGGGTGTACTCCCCCGCAGTGATGTCCACGTGCGCTTCACCGTTGAACTTGTCCAGTTTTTCGAGCACAACGGACCGGGCCGGCATGTTGACGCCAAGGGCAAGTGTCTCGGTGGCGAAAACGGCCTTCACCAGGCCGTCCGCGAAGAGCTTTTCCACTACTTCCTTGAACGTGGGCAGCATCCCGGCGTGGTGCGCCGCGAAACCGCGAAGGAGGCCGTCCCGCCAGGTCCAGAAGCCCAGAACGTCCAGGTCGTCCGGGGGAATGTCATGGCCGGCCTCGTCCACGCGCTCGGCGATGATCCGCTGCTCTTTTTCCGTGGTGAGCCACAGTCCGGAACCGACGCATTGGGCAACGGCAGCGTCACAACCGGCGCGGGAGAAGATGAAGGTGATGGCCGGCAGGAGGTCCATGCGGTCAAGGCTTGCGATCACCTGGGGCCGGCTGGCCGGCCGCACACCCCGTTCGTCTCCGCCCCGGCCCGGCCGGTCGTTCCCGCGCCTGCCGCGCTGGCCGCGGCCGTTGGGCGCAGACCGGGCGCGGAAGCTCTGCATGCTTTCGCTGCGGGCCACGGTGAGGAGATCGGGGTTGACGTCGAAGCCCCGGCTCTTTGCCCTGTCCTTGCTGGAGTTCTCTTGAGCCTCGTCGGAGTCCACCGGTGGAGCGATCTCGTCGAAGGTGGTTTCGCCGGCAAAGAGGTCCATGATCTGGCGGCCCACCATAACGTGCTGCCACAGCGGCACGGGCCGGTGTTCGGACACAATGATGTCTGTATCGCCGCGGACGGTATCAAGCCAGGCGCCGAATTCCTCGGCATTGGACACGGTGGCGCTGAGGGAGGCCACCTGCACTTCGCTGGGGAGGTGGATGATGACCTCTTCCCAGACCGCGCCGCGGAAGCGGTCGGCAAGGTAGTGCACCTCGTCCATCACCACGTAGCCCAGGTCGCCAAGGGTTGCCGAATCGGCGTAGAGCATGTTGCGCAGGACCTCTGTGGTCATTACCACCACGGGGGCATCACCGTTGATGCTGGTGTCGCCGGTCAGCAGGCCCACACTGTCGGCGCCATACTTGTCACTGAGCTCGGTGAACTTCTGGTTGCTCAGCGCCTTGATGGGTGTGGTGTAAAACGCCTTCAGGCCCCGTTGGAGCGCCAGGTAGATCGCGAACTCGCCAACGATGGTTTTTCCGGCCCCGGTGGGCGCTGCGACCAGCACGCCCCTGCCCTCCTGCAGGGAACGGCAGGCTTGGCGCTGGAAGTCGTCGAGCTCGAAGTCCAGGGTGCGGGAGAAAGCACCGAGGTAGGTGGCCGCTTCTGCCCTTCGTTCGGCGCTGGCACGGTACCTCTCGGCCGGCGATAACTCTTCAGGATCGCTGGGGCCGGTCGGGAATGGCCTGGGCTGGAACGAACCGTCGTTGGAGGACATAACCCAAGCCTAATAGGAGCCTAGAGGTTCTTCAGCTCACTGCCCGGGGTGGCGATGTCCGCTGTGGCATCAGTCTCGGCCATGCGCTTGGCCTGGCGGCGCTCCCTGCGCTTGTCATTCATCAGGCAGATCCCGATGGCCGCGAAAAAGAGCACCAGCAGCGGGCCGGCGAGCATAAACATGGAGATGGCGTCGGCGCCCGGAGCAGCAATAGCCGCCAGGACAAACACCAGGAACACAGTGATGCGCCAGGCCTTGAGGATGGTTTGGCCGGAGATAACACCGGCCATGTTGATGCCCACCAGCACCACGGGGACCAGGAAAGCGATCCCCAGCACCAGGACCATTCGCGTCACGAACTCAATGTACGTGCGCGCATCAATCACGCTGGATGAGCCGTCCGGCGTGAACTGTGTCAGTGCCCGGACCACCTGCGGCACCACGAGCCATCCTGCCCAGATACCGGCAAGGAACAACGGGACGGCGGCCGCCATATACCCGAGGGTGTACCGACGCTCCTTGGAGGTCAGGCCCGGGGTGATGAACGCCCACAGCTGGTAGATCCAGATGGGACTGGAAATGACCACCCCAATCAGGAGCGACATCTGGAGCTTGAAGTCGAACGGCGAGGCGATGGTTCCGAAGTTGATCGCCGAGAGCCCGCCGGTTTGCTGGGAGATGCGGTTGACCGGATCGGCCAGCGCCTTCAGCAGCGGATCGTAAAGTATCCAGCCTCCGATGCCGCCAATGACGACGCCGATAGCCGACTTGATCAGCCGGTTTTTCAGCTCCTTGAGGTGGTCCCAAAGAGCCATGCGCCCTTCGGGGTTGGCTTTACGGGCCCGCGACAGTGCCACTGGGGGTCAGGCGCGGTTCGACGGCGGAACGTCAGTGCCGTCTGTCGGCTCGCCGGGCTTCGCCTTGGGGTGGTTGACGATGGTGCCCTCCACCGGACCGGAGGCGTCAGTGGAGTCGGTCTTGCCGTCGTTCTTCATTTCCTTGACCTCGGATTTGATAATCCGCATGGACTGGCCCAGGCTGCGTGCCATCGCCGGAAGTTTGGGCGCGGCAAAAAGAAGCAAAGCAACAACGATGATAATTACGATGGGCCAGGGGCCATCAAACAGTCTTCCCACGGGAAATCCTTTCGTCTAAGTACATTTTACTTCTATGTGAAGTCCAGATCGCCGAGCGCCTGCGGCTGACCCCGGTCCGCCTTGCGCTGCACTCGTTTGAGGCGGCGTTCTTCCCGTCGGGACGACTTGGATGCCTCGTAATCATGTCGCATGACGGTCGGGGAGGCAAAAACTGCGGAACCCGGCTGCGGCTTCGCTGGATCCGGGGACACGTCCGGCTGCTCGGTGGGGCCCAACTGCCCCAGTTTTTCACCGGCTGCCCCCAAGTCCTTGAGCGTGGCCATGAACTGGCGGAACAGCCGGAAGCCCAAAAAGACGTAGAGGAGAAGCGAGAGCGCAACAAGCGCTACCCATATCAAAATCCAGGACCACCAAGGCATGCTGAGAAGTCTAGCCGCCGTACCGGGCCAGGGACGCCGCCAGCCATGTGCCGGCCGCGTCGGCCAGTTCCACCGGGGCCAGGATCCGGGCGGAACCGCCATGCTGGGCCACGAACATCGGAAGCCAGGCGGTGTTGCCGAACCGGATATCAGCAACCAGCCCGCCGTCGTCGAGCTCGGCCGTACGTTCCGCGTAATAGTCGTCGGCCAACCCCCTCCCCTGCCGGGTGAGCTGGACGGTAACGACCGTATCGTCGTCCCTGGCGGTGAAGAGCTTCGCCGGAACCCCCTCGGCGGGGGTTGTTCCGGCCGGCACCGGCCGCCCGTTCGGATGGAGGTCCTGGACGCGGTCCAGCCGGAAATTCCGCAGCCCTTCAACGGAATGGCAGTAGGCCTCGAAGTACCAGATGTTGTCCAGCGAATAGAGGCGGAGCGGGTCGACGTCGCGTTCCGAGACGCTGTCCCGTTGCGGGGCCAGGTACGTCAGGCGCAGCTGGGATCCGGACTCGATGGCTTGCCGTACCGTGGAGTGTGTCGCGGCATCTGCCGGTGCCATTTCCGGGCCGGCAAGGGAAGCTGCCCGGAGCCCTTCCTCGCCCGCGGCCGCCAGGAGCTTGAGCGTCACCGATTCCAGGGCGCCGCCCTCTGCTACCTCCGGCAGCCCGTTGAGCGTCTCCAGCCCGGTCAGGAGTGCGCAGGCCTCCTCCACGGTGAAGCGGACGGGTTTGGTCAGGTCCAGGTCCTGGGTGATGTAGACGTGATCGTCCTCCCACTGGATGTCCAGCAAATCGTCGGGATATCCCTCCGGAAGGCCTGAACAAATGAGGATTTGCAGATCATCCTCCAGTTCCTTCCTGCTGATCCCGAAGCGGTGTGCGACGTCCTCGATGTGCAGGCCCTGGTTGTGGACCAGGAAGGGCACCAGCTGGAGCATCCGCTTGAGCTGGTCCTCCGAGGTGCGCGCGCGGACGGGCCGGGAGGGAGCGCTGGCGAACCTGAATGTGGGGACAGGGGCGGCGCTGAACTCTGCTGCGGCGCGAAGCCTGCGTCGGACGGCGTCGGCGAGTTCGGCGGGAGCCACTGCCAAAGCGTCAGGGCCGTAGGAAGCGAGCTCTTCGGCCAGGACCTCCGGGTCCCGGTACTCCAGGCTGATCCGCTCGTAGCCCGTTCCAGGTGGTTCTGGGGCGCCGCTGCCCTGTGCAGCTTCCAGCGCAACGTCCTGCGCGACAGCACGGCCGCGCAGTGCCAGCAGCCGCCCTTTTCGGACGTCCACGACGGCGGTGCGCAGCGGCAGTTCCGGCAGGCGGTCCAGTTCCTGCCGGATGTTGAAGTCGCGCGGCGGGGTGAATTGCTCCCGCTCGAGGATGGTCACCGCGCTGGTGAAGCGGGACAGGCGGAAATGGCGGGGTGCCTTCCGTGCCCGGTCGTAGCCGGCAAGGTACCAGTGCCCGAAGCGGCTTCCGAGCCCCCAGGGCTCAACCGTCCGTTGTTCCTCAGTTCCGGTACTGCCTGCAAGATAGGTGAACGTGACGGGGTGCTTGGCGTGCATCGCGGCAACAAGGTCGTCGAAGGCCTGGCCGGCGGGTTTGATCCTGGGCTGGACCCCTGCCGGCAGTTGGACGTCGGCCATCGCTCCGGAGGCCTGGAGCTTCCGCAACGCGCTCTGTGCGGCTGTGCCCAGTGCTGCTCGCTCCCACAACTGGGAGGCCAGGAGAAGTACCGTCCACTCCTCCGGCCCGAGCTGGACGTCCGGCAAGCGGTTGGATTCCTTGCCGATCCGGTAGCGGGTGGTGGCGGGATCATCCTCGCTCCAGCCCAGGTCCGTCAGCGTCTCGACGTCGAAGCCGAATTTGCGAAGATCGCTTTTGTCCCGTTCGAACATGCGGCCAAAGGATGCCTCGTTGCCGGGGGTGTCGCGGTAGATCGTTTCGCGCAGTTCGTTCCGGCGCAGGCCGTACCTCGTGTTGAGCAGGGCGATCAGCAGGTTCAGGAGGCGTTCAGTACGGGATGCGGACACCCTCGTTACGTTACTAAACTCCGCGCCGTAACGCAGGAAGCGCGGCAGCAACAGGATGTGATGGTCCTGTTGCTGCCGCGCTCCGCACGGATTGCTGCTGGGGTCAGCGAACGCCCACGAGGTCAACCACGAAGATCAGGGCTTCGTTGGGAGCGATGGCCCCACCGGCGCCACGGGAACCGTAGGCAAGCTCGGAGGGGATTTCGAGGCGGCGACGGCCGCCAACCTTCATGCCCAGGAGGCCCTGGTCCCAGCCCTGGATGACCTGTCCCACTCCCACCCGGAAGTCCAGCGGTGCGCCGCGGCCCCAGGAGGCGTCGAATTCCTCACCCGTGGACCAGGCGACTCCGACGTAGTGGGTGGAAACGGTATCTCCGGCCTTTGCTTCGCGGCCGTCCCCCTCGATGAGGTCGGTGATGACGAGTTCCGTGGGAACGTCGCCCTCGGGGAAGTCGATTTCGGGCTTCTGGCGGTCAAATTCCCGCTGTCCAAAAGACATGGTTGCTCCTTGATGTCCTGTAGTTGGTGTGTTGCTTGGATGCCGCGGCGGTGGCCGGGCCTGTTGCCATTGTTGCTACTTGGCTCCGAGGATGTCCACTACGAAGACAAGATCACCCTTGGCTTCGCCCTGGCCGGCGTCGCCGTAGGCCAGGTCCTTGGGGATCACCAGCAGGACGCGTGAGCCTACGGTCTTGCCGGCCAGGCCCTGGGTCCAGCCCTTGATGACGCCGGTAAGGGGGAAGGAGGCGGGCTCGCCACGGTCGAAGCTCGAGTCGAACTTCGTTCCGCCCACCAGGTTGACGCCCACGTAGTTCACCGTCAGGGTGTCGGACTCCTTGACAGTGGCGCCGTTGCCCTTGATGAGGTCCTGGGAGACCAAGGCGGTGGGAGCAGCAACTCCTTCGACAGAAATCTCCGGAACGCCGTCTTTCTCAGTGACGGTGGGCAGCCCGGCAGGCGGGGTGACTGTCTCACCTTCGGGCTTCTCAAGCACCGGGGTGACGTCGGAGGCGGAAAGAACCTTGATCACCAGCAGCTGCGTGGGCTGGGCTTCGCCGCCAGCGGCAGCGGCCTGGCCGGGAACGGCAAGTGCGAGGGTGGAACCAACCTTGGCGCCCACAAACGCGTTGTAGATGACTTCGCTGCCGGTCTTCAATTCCTCGTTGAGCTCCAAGGGCTCGGGCTCGCTGGCGAACGTGTCCTCGAGAGTGGATCCATCCGTACCGTTCAGGGCGAGGATGGAGATGTTGGCGATCTGGTTCGCCTTCACGCGGTCGCCGTCGCCCTCTGTGACCACCTTGACGGTGGGTTCTGCCACTTCCAGCGGCTTGGTGAACTCCACGCCCGGAGCTTTTTTGTCCCCGTTTTCGGTCAGTTTGAGGGAGTCGAACTTTGCAGTCTCGCCAGCGGACTTGCTGGTGGGTTCCGGCTCCGCGGTTGAACCGCCGCAGGCGGTCAACAGCAGCAGAGCGGGAAGAAGGATTGCTAGTAGTCGGCGCACGTAAGAGAACTTTCGTCGGGGCAAGATGGAGGCGGTGGTCCGCAACTCGGGCGGGCGGCACCGCGGCAGGGCCTTTAATGGGCCCTATCCAGAATAGCCCCTGAAGCTGGGTGTCAGCCCATAGAGTCGAGAAGGGCATCCACGCGATCATCGACGCTGCGGAACGGATCCTTGCACAGGATTGTCTGGTGTGCCCGGTCGTTCAGTTTCAGGTGCACCCAGTCCACGGTGTAGTCCCGGCCCAACTCCTGCGCCCGCCGGACAAAGTCACCGCGAAGCTTTGCGCGCGTGGTCTGCGGCGGCGCGTCAACGGCGTCCTTGATAACTGTGTCGTCCACAATCCGCCGGACGGCCCCGCGGCCCTGAAGCAGGTAGTAGAGGCCGCGGCTGCGGGAGATGTCGTGGTACGTCAGGTCAAGCTGGGCTATCCGTGGGGCGTCCAGCCCGAGCCCGTGGCGTTCCCGGTAGTTGTCCATCAGCTTCTTTTTGATGGCCCAGTCAATCTCGGTGTCGATGCCCCGCGTGTCGCCGCTTTCGATGGCCTTCAGCGTACGTTCCCAGAGGTCGAGGATCACCGGGACATGGGCGTTGTGGGCACCGTGCTCTTTGACGAAGGCAGTTACTTTGGTGAGGTACTCCTGCTGGATTTCCAAAGCGGTAAGCTGGCGCCCGTTGGCGAGGCGGACCAGTGCCCGGCCGCTGAGGTCGTGGGAGATTTCGCGGATGCTGCGGATGGGGTTTTCCATCCGCATGTCCCGCATGATGACCCCTGCCTCGATCATTCTCAGGACCAGGTCAACGGTGCCCACCTTCATCAGGGCCGTGGCTTCGGACATGTTCGAATCGCCGACGATGACGTGCAGTCGGCGGTAGAACTCGGCATCCGCGTGCGGTTCGTCGCGGGTGTTGATGATGGGGCGGGACCGGGTCGTGGCCGAGGAGACCCCTTCCCAGATATGGTCCGCCCGCTGGGAGAAGGCGAAAGTTGCACCGTGCGGGGTCTTCAGGATTTTCCCGGCGCCGGCGATGAGCTGCCGGGTGACCAGGAAGGGAATCAGGATCTCGGCCAGCCGGGAAAATTCACCGCGGCGGGGAATCAGGTAATTCTCATGGCTGCCGTAGGAGTTCCCGGCGGAGTCAGTGTTGTTCTTGAACAAATAGACCGTGCCGTTGAAGCCCTCAGCCCCGAGGCGGGCCTGCGCCTCGTCCACGAGGTCGTCGAGAATCAGCTCCCCTGCCCGGTCATGTGCGATGAGCTGCGCGAGGTCGTCACACTCGGCCGTGGCGTATTCGGGATGGGAGCCGACATCGAGGTACAGCCTCGAGCCGTTGGTGAGGAAGACGTTGGATGAACGGCCCCAGCTGACCACCTTGCGGAAGAGGTACCGGGCCACCTCCTCCGGGGCAAGAGGCCTCGAGTCGGGGCTGGAATACGAAATCCCGAATTCCGTTTCGATACCGAAGATTCTCTTGTCCATCTGTCCTCCTAGGCCAGCAATGCAGTGATATCCGCGTCGTCGAGCCTGCGGAAGGCGCGCCGCGAACCCCGCGAGCTCTCCGATGACCTGTCCAGCACGGCAACTTCCACGGCCTGTACAGGCAATGCCTTTGGCTGTTCGCCGGTCTCGGTGGCCGGAACCAGTGCTGCCATGGCAAGCCGCAAGGCGTCTGCAAAGCTCATTGAACTCCGCCAGCCCTGATCGATGGCTGAGGACACCTTGTCTGCCTGGCCGCCCATCACAACAAACTGGTGCTCGTCTGCAATGGAGCCGTCGAAAGTCAGGCGGTAGAGGTGGTCCTCGGCCTGGGTGGGGCCTACCTCCGCCACTGCGAGTTCAACCTCGAATGGCTTCTGCTCGGCGGTAAATACTGCGCCGAGACTTTGTGCATAGACGCTGGCGAGGCCGCGGGCGGTAACGTCCTCGCGGTCATAGGAGTAGCCGCGGACGTCCGCGTACCTGACGCCGGCCTGCCGGAGGCTTTCGAATTCGTTGTACTTCCCGACAGCCGCGAATGCGATCTTGTCGTAAATCTCGCCGATCTTATGCAGGGACGGGGAGGGGTTCTCGGCGACCAGGGCAATGCCGTCCGCGCAGCTGATGACCGCAACTGACCTGCCTCGGGCTATTCCCTTCCGTGCGAAATCCGCACGGTCCTTCATCAGCTGCTCTGGCGATACGTAAAACTGCTGCGTCATCTCAGGCCTCACGTCCGGCGTTGGTGCGGGCCTCGATGATGTTCCCAGCGGCCGCCGCGAGAACGTTCTCGGCTACCCGCCGTGCGCCCGCCCTGTCCACCGTGTAAATGACAGGCCAAAGTTGGCGTACGGTATCCGGTCCGCCCGTGGCGGAATCGTCGTCGGCGGCGTCGTAGAGGGCCTCGACGGCGATGGACACCGCTTCAGCCTCGCTCAGGTTTGGACGCCACAGCTTTTTCAGGGCGCCCCGGGCAAAAACAGAGCCTGAACCGACCGTATGGTGCTCATGTTCCTCGTACCGGCCCCCCGTAACGTCATAGGAGAACAGCCTTCCCACGCCGGCGCTGGTATCAAAGCCGGCGAAGAGCGGCACCACAGCGAGTCCCTGCATGGCGAGGGGCAGGTTGCCGCGGATCATCGCTCCCAGCCTGTTGGCTTTACCTTCCAGGCTGAGGAGGGTGCCCTCTATTTTCTCGTAGTGTTCCAGTTCCACCTGGAACAGTCGGGTGAGGTCAATCGCTATGCCGGCAGTGCCGGCGATGCCGAGGACGGAATAACGGTCGGCAGGGAAGACTTTTTCAATGTGCCTGCTGGCTATCACGTTGCCCATGGTGGCCCGCCGGTCCCCGGCCATCAGCACACCGCCGGCGTAGCTCATGGCCACAATGGTGGTGGCATGCGGAACCTGCAGCGGTGGGGTCCCGGGCACGGTGGCCTGATGCCCCCTGTTATACGGCAGGAGTTCCGGCCGGTCCCGCTGCAGATGTTCCGTGAAGGACGAGGTGGCGTTGGCGGCTACCTGGTTGGCGGTTGATTCCTGCACTCATGCACTCCTTGAACGTAGTTCTTCAACGTCGGTACAGATTCCGGCCGTCCGCGGCATCCGCCACCCACCGGTCCGGGTTACTGGCCGCCTTTTTGGACGAAGGCGCGCACGAACTCCTCGGCGTTGGATTCGAGCACTCCGTCGATCTCGTCGAGGAGGTCATCCACGCCTTCGGTTGATGCTGATGCCTGCGCTTCGGGCGGCGCGGGCGGGGCCTCGGGAATGTCCTCGTCGACCTGGGTATCGCGCGATTGCGGCTGCTGCTGCTCCTGGCCTGCCATCTTTACCTCTCCCTTTCCTGCCGTCGGATCCGGCGGATCCTCCGATATGCCAATCCTGCCACGATGCAGGCCTTCCGGCGCGGTTTATGCCGCAGGCGGAGTTCTGTTGTGTCCCAGGAGTTCCGCGAGGAAGGGGCCTGCTTCCCGGTAGCGCTCAAATAACGCTCCGGTCAGGGCTTTGGTTCCCCGAAGGGGTTCCCGGGTGGGCACCCGCTGAAGCCTGCCGTAGCCCGGAACGTCGAAGATGACCGAGTCCCAGCTGGCCCCCACCACGTCCTTGCCGAAGCTGCTGATGCACTTGCCCCGGAAGAACGCACGGGTGTCCGGCGGCGGCTCACCCACGGCAGCCGCTATGGCGCCGTCGTCGACAATCCTGTCCACGCGGTTCCTGGCGAGGAAGCGGTAGTAAAGGCCTTTTTCCGGCCTGATGTCGGCCCACTGAAGGTCAACCAGCCCAAGCCGGGCGTCGCTCCACTCCAGGCCGTCACGTTCGCGGTAGCCCTCAAGGAGCGAGAGCTTTGCGACCCACTCAACGGACCGGGCAGCCGCTGCCCGGTCGCTGTCCAGTTGGGTGAGGACGGTGGCCCACCGGTCCAGCACGTCGTGGGTGTGGCCATCGCCGTCCACGGCATCACCGACCCCGGTGTCCTGTGCCAGCTTTGCAGCGGCTTCGTGATACATCCACTGGAGGTCAAGGGCTGTGACACGCCTGCCGTCCAGCAACCGAAGTGTCGCAGTAAGGGAGGTGTCGTGGCTGACAGTTTGCAGGGCGGCCACCGGTTCGTACACCTCGATCTTTGGCGCGAGCCCGGCTTCGATAAGGCTGAGGACCATGGCCGTTGTCCCGAACTTCAGGTAGTTGGAAACCTGGCTGAGGTTGGCATCGCCGATGATGACGTGCAGGCGGCGGTATTTGTCCGCGGTGGAGTGCGGTTCGTCCCGGGTGTTGATGATGGGACGCCGGATGGTGGTTTCGAGGCCCACCTCGGCCTCGAAGAAATCCGCCCGCTGGCTGATCTGGTAGCCGGGGGTGGAAGCGTCCTGTCCGATCCCCACCCGGCCGGACCCGCACAGGATCTGGCGACTGACGAAGAAGGGCGTCAACCCGCGGACGATATCCCCGAACGGAACTGAGCGGGGCATGAGGTAGTTCTCGTGGGACCCGTAGGACACCGATTTGTTGTCTGTGTTGTTCTTGTAGAGGTTCACCGGTGGCAGGTCGGGATCAGCGGACAGCCGCCGCACCGAGGCCAGCGCCACGAGGTCGCCGGCAGCATCCCACGTGACGGCATCACGGGGGTTCGTCACCTCAGGGCTTGAATACTCCGGATGGGCGTGGTCAACGTATAACCTGGCTCCGTTGCCGAGGACCATGTTCATCAGGAGGGTGCCGGACTCATCCTGCCCGTCGAGTTCGAGTTCCTCCCGGCCGTAGGCCAGCGCAACGGCTTCCGCGTCCAGCACCGGCGGCTGGTCGGTCAGCTGGCTGGGGTGCGCGGATCCCCTGTCCACCGTCCAGCCCCGTGCGTCATGGAGGGGTTCCTCGTCGGTGTAGTCCCACCGCGTTTCCGCCCCGCCTGCGGCACGCTGGCGGGTCACCTGGGCATATGCCTGAACCACCCTCGCGCTCATCATGGTGGCGTTCGCCGACGGAGCGGACGGGGCATGGATGCCGTATTCGGTTTCTGCTCCCATGACCCGCAAGGCCCCGCCTACGGGGAGGGCTCCCCCGGCGGCAGGTTCCTGCGCAGCCGTCATAGATACTGCCCTGTGGTCGGCATTGTTTCGATCGACTTTCCAGGCTCCTGGCCGGCTTTGCCCTGAACGATGGTGCGGATGTAGGTGATCCGTTCACCCTTCTTGCCGGAGATCCGGGCCCAGTCGTCCGGATTGGTGGTATTGGGCATGTCCTCGTGTTCACGGAACTCGTCCACCACGGCCCGCAGCAGGTGCTCGATCCGCAGCCCCTTCTGGTGGGTGGTCAGCAGATCCTTGATGGCGTACTTTTTCGCCCGGTCCACGACGTTCTGCACTACGGCGCCGGAGTTGAAGTCCTTGAAGTAC
The DNA here is from genome assembly GCF_900537115.1 of Arthrobacter sp. Alg241-R88. GTDB lineage: Bacteria > Actinomycetota > Actinomycetes > Actinomycetales > Micrococcaceae > Arthrobacter. The sequence continues at coordinate 527,351 of NZ_UNRG01000002.1, read as the reverse complement.
AGCATCTCGGTGTCACCGTTCGCGTACGTGACTTCCAGGAACTCGTTCGACTTGTCCGTGGAGTACATGGCTTCCACCGTGCGCTGGACCATGGCGTCCACCGTTGCCTGGACGTCACCGTCGTGCTCGGCGAGGTCGGACTCGTGGAACGGCAGGTCCGGAGTGATGTACTTGTTGAAGATGTCCGCAGCAGCCTCGGCATCCGGGCGGTGGATCTTGACCTTAACATCCAGCCGGCCGGGCCGAAGGATGGCCGGGTCGATCATGTCCTCACGGTTGGACGCGCCGATCACGATGACGTTGTCGAGCCGCTCCACCCCATCGATCTCGCTGAGCAGCTGGGGCACGATGGTGGTTTCGACGTCGGACGAAATCCCTGTGCCGCGGGTGCGGAACAGCGAGTCCATCTCGTCAAAAAAGACCACGACGGGGCTGCCGTCTGACGCCTTTTCCCGGGCGCGGGAGAAGATGAGCCGGATGTGGCGCTCCGTTTCGCCTACGTACTTGTCCAGGAGTTCCGGGCCCTTGATGTTCAGGAAGTAGCTTTTCAGGTCCACGTTTCCGGACCGCTCCGCGGCACGGGCAGCCAGTGAATTGGCCACGGCCTTGGCGATGAGGGTCTTGCCGCAGCCGGGAGGGCCGTAAAGCAGGATGCCCTTGGGCGCCTTCAGGCCGTGTTCCCGGTAAAGGTCCGGATGCAGGAAGGGCAGTTCGACGGCGTCGCGGATCTGTTCGATCTGCGGTCCCAGTCCACCGATGTCCTCGTACGTAATGTCGGGGACCTCTTCGAGGACCAGGTTCTCCACCTCGGACCGCGGCACTTTCTCCAGCGCGTAGCCGGTCCTCGAGTCGATGGAGAGGGCATCGCCCACCCGGAGCTTTTCGGCGAGCAGCGCACCGGAAAGCCGGACCACCCGTTCCTCATCCGCCCGGCCCACCACGAGAACGCGGTCCGAGCCGAGCATCTCCTTCAGGGTGGCCAGTTCGCCCGCCCGCTCGTAACCGAGCCCGGCGACGACGAGGAGCGCCTCGTTGAGGAGGACTTCCTGGCCCACGGCCAGCTGGTTGATGTTCACCAGCGGGCTGATGCCCACCCGCATTTTCCGGCCGGCGTTGAAGATGTCCACTGATTCTTCCGTGGCCGCCTGCCCGCTGCTGCCTGGCGAGGGCTGCCTCCGCGGGTTCAGCTGGAGAATGGTGCCGAAGCTGTAGGGAGGTTGTCCTTCCTGGTCCAACGCGTTCTTCAGCCGGAGAATCTCGGCCTTCGCGGCCTCAAGCATCGTGACCAGCTTGGTATTGTTCTGCGTTGCCGCAGCCAACTGGCGGTCGATGTGCCTGAGCTTGTCCCTAAGGATGTTGACCTGGCGGTCGGCAACCGAGAGGTCGTTGGCGGCAGACTGCTCTGCCGGTGTACGTCCGGAGTCCTGGTTTGGCGTCTCCATGATGTATCAGCCCCTTCCTGCGCTTCTATTAAGACCTTAGTCCCAAGATGGCAGGTAGGGTGGGAGACTCCCGAAATATGGACTAGTTCGTGATGTCCGGCGTGTCCTTGACGTTTGTGCCCGCAATGGCATCGCGGGCGGCGCGCCGAAGCTTTTTGTCCGAGACCAGCCGCTCCCCCACAGCGCCCGGCGTCCAGGCGTTGACGTCCTCCTCGTTAAAGTCTGTCTTCGAGGGGCGCCGTTTGACCGAGATGCCTGTGACGCCGTCGGCCAGCCGGCGGGTGACCAGCAGGAAGCCGGTGTGGGCCACCATGCGGTGGTCGGGGCGGACGGCGAGGCCCTCGAGGTGCCAGCCACGGACCATGGACTCCCAGGCGTCCGGCTCAGTAAACCGGCCGTCGGCGCGAATGGCCTCCGCTGTCCTTGAGAGCTGGGTGACGGTAGCCACGTAATTGATCCACACGCCGCCCGGGGCCAGGACCGTAGCCACGGCATCGAGGCACTCCCAGGGCGCGAGCATGTCCAGGACCACGCGGTCCACGGAGCCCGGGGCCTCGCTGCGCACCACTTCCTCCTGGAAGTCGCCAAGGGAGATCTGCCAGGCAGGGTGCGGGCCGCCGAAGATCGTCTCGACGTTTCCACGGGCGATGTCCGCGAATTCTTCACGCCGTTCAAAAGAGTGCAGGTAGCCGTTGTCTCCCACAGCGCGGAGCAGCGAGATGGAGAGGGCGCCGGAGCCAACCCCTGCTTCCACTACCCGGGCACCGGGGAAGATGTCGGCCATGGTAACGATCTGCCCGGCATCCTTCGGGTACACCACGGCAGCTCCGCGGGGCATGGAGAGGACGAAATCGGAGAGCAGCGGGCGCAGGGTCTGGTACTGCTGGCCCACGTTGTTGACCACTACCGAGCCGTCAACCTTGCCGATGATGTCATCGTGGTTCAGGAAACCGCGGTGGGTATGGAAAGCACCGCCACTTTCGAGGGTGATCGTGTTCATGCGCCCCCGCTCGTCGGTCAACTGCACGCGTTCGCCTTCCCGGAAGGGACCGCGGCGACGGGCAGCTCCCACCGGCTGCGAGCCGCTGGCGGCAACACCGGACTGGGCTGCTGCTGTGGCTTCGTTGACGGCAGTTTCGCTGCTCATGATTTTCCTCGCTCCTGTAAAACTGTGGTGCCCCCGCGCCAATGTCCTTAAGGACATTGTGGCTTCTGCGGCGGCAATGCACGACCGGCAGGTAACTCTACCGGTTCCTGCCCTGCGGGTGCCTACCGGGTTGCTGGCGCCTGCCCGTGATGGCGGACAGCACCGCGTCCTGGGAAAGCAGCCCGGTCACCCTGCCGTTATGGTCCACTACGGCGTAGTCCCGTCCTTCGAGCTGGGAGAGGAAGTGCAGGAGTTCCTGTCCCTTCGACCATTCCGGTACGTAGGCGCCCGCGGCAAGGGCATAGGACACAGCAGTGATGGGAGTTGCCCCGGCGGCAGCGGCCGGAACCGAAGCCAGCGCAGCAGGATCCACAACGGCCTCGGGCCGTCCCCCATGGCCGTAAACCACCACCGACGTTCTGTCCGGTGCGCCAAGCCGAAGTGCGTCCTGCACCGACGCCGTGGCAGGCAGGCCGACGGCGGGCGTCGACAACCCTGCCGCGCTGACCAGATGCAGCCGTCCGCGCAGCGTTCCCTGCTGGATGGCGGCCGAGGCTCCCATCCACAGGAAGCCGCCCACCAGCACGGTAATCATGAGAAGGCTGAACTCCGGTGAGTCACCGGCAAGCAGCGGCCGGAGGATGAACCAGTAGACGAGCGCAACCACGATGAGGCGGCCGCCCCAACCTGCTGCCACCGTTCCCTTGGCTTGGCTGCCGGTGGCCTTCCAGACGGCGGATTCCACCAGCCGGCCTCCGTCCAGTGGGAGCCCCGGCAGGACGTTGAAGACGGCAATCAGGAAGTTTGCCCACATAAAGATGTTGGTGAGGATTTCGGCGACGCTGCCAAGTGGGGCTCCGGTGAGAAGCAGCCAGGCGCCTGCGGCCAGGACAAAGTTGGCGGCGGGGCCGGCCAGGGCCACCAGCACGGACCGTCCCGGCGTGGCAGTGAAGCTCTCGAACTGCGTATGCCCGCCCCAGAGGTTGAGCACGATCTTCTGGGTTGGCCACCCATAGATCTTGGCCGTCAGGGCATGGGCCAGTTCATGGACCAGGACGGAGACGAGCAGCAGGACAGCGTAGGCGAAAGCGATGACGTAGGCGCTGGCACCAAGGGCAGGGTTGTTCCGGCCAAGTACCGGCCCGTAGACAATCACAGTGAAGGCTGCGATGAGGAACCACGAATACGCCAGGACAACGGGAACACCGGCAATCCTGCCCAAGGGGATTCCCTCCCGGCGGACCGGGGCCGCCGTCTCAGTCATGGGAGGTCTCCAGCAGTCCGGCCGGTGTTGCAGCGGACGGCGCCGCTGAGCGGGCCACCACCAGGTCCTCGAGATCAGCCAGGTACCGTCCCGCCAGGGACTCCCATAACGTGTACCGCTCGTCTTCAGGCAGTGGAACGATGTGGGGAATGGCGACGGTGGCCACCCCGGACGCCACTGCAGCGGCCACTCCCGGTTCCGAATCTTCAAGCGCCACGCAGTGGTGGATCGCCAGGCCGGCGTCATCTTCCTGGAGCAGTTCCACGGCTTTCAGGTATGCCTCCGGGTGCGGCTTTCCTTGCGCCACGGTATCCCCGGTGACTACCACTTCAAAGTAGGGGCGGGGAAGGCTTGACACCACCTCCCGGGCCAGCGGCCCCTCGGACATGGTCACCAGGGCGCACCGCACGCCGGCAAGGTGGAGGTCTTCCAGGAGCTCCCGCGCACCCGGGCGCCACGGCACCCGACGCCTAACGCTGGCCACTACTTCGGCCGTGAGGGTGTCAATGATCTCGCGGATCCCAAGATCGACGCCGGCCTGCTGGAGGAGGCCGGCGGAGAACGTCAAAGACTGTCCTACGAGCTGCATGGCCTGTTCATGGGACCAGGTTCCGCCGTGGGCTTCCACCAGCGCATGTTCAGCCGCTATCCAGTAGGGCTCCGTATCCACGATGGTGCCGTCCATGTCCCAGAGGACGGCTTTGAGCGGGGAACTGGTGGCTGGCGGTCGCATGCCCCCAGTCTACGGGGACTGTCTGGACGGGGGCTGTGGCTACGCCCTCGGCGAATACGGCCTGGTTTGCTGCCTCTTCGGGAGATTCAGACGCATTTTTCGGCGCTTCATTCAATGCAAGACCCTGCTCCTTGGACGTAGGGTGAAGAAATGAATAGCTTCGAGGGAGACACCACCGACCCGGGTGCCGGACCCGCCCGTGAGCGCTTCCTGCAGCCTGTGGCTGACGGGCAGCGCGTCACAGTGATGCTGGCCGCCTTTGAAGGCTGGAACGACGCCGGGGAGGCTGCAAGCGACTCGCTGCGCTACCTCAATAAGCTCTGGGGCGGCAAGAAAGTGGCGTCCATAGACGCCGACGAGTACTACGATTTCCAGTTCACAAGGCCCACCGTGCGCAGGAATGCTGCCGGGGAACGCAAGATCAAGTGGCCCTCCACCCGGATCTACAAGGCCAGCGCACCCGGCTCGAACGTTGACGTCATTTTTGTCCAGGGCACCGAGCCGTCCTATAAATGGCGGGCTTACACGGCAGAACTCCTGGTGCACGCCGAAGCACTGAACGTCGACTATGTAGTCCTGGTGGGCGCACTGCTGGCAGATGTTCCGCATAGCCGGCCCATTCCGGTGAGCACGTCCTCCGATGACGCACCGCTGCGGGAACGCATGAACCTGGAAGCCTCGCAGTACGAAGGCCCGGTGGGAATTGTCGGAGTTCTCTCCGAGGTGTCCCTCCTGGCAGGCATCCCCACGGTCTCGCTGTGGGCCGCCGTCCCCCACTATGTTGCGCAGGCGCCATCGCCGAAGGCACAGCTGGCCCTCCTCCACCGGATTGAGGAACTGCTCCAGGTTCCCCTGGACACGCACGAGCTGGCGGAGGAAGCGGACGCCTGGGAGCGGGGCGTGGACGAGCTGGCCACCGAGGATCCGGAAATCGCGGCCTACGTGCGGCAGTTGGAAGAGGCCAAAGACACCGCTGACCTCCCGGAAGCCACGGGCGAGTCCATTGCCCGCGAGTTTGAGCGTTATCTCAAGCGGCGGGGCCAGGACAGGCCCTGACAGCGGGCTTCCTGTACCTGTCAGTCCCCGGCGTTACGCCAGGGACTGACGGTTCAGAGCCGGATGCCCAAAAGGGCGTCGACGGCGTCCTTTACCAGGTGCTGGTCTGCAGGGCTGGCGGCAGCGCCGGCGTCGTTCGCCTGCCGTGCCCAGCTCGAGACCGCTGCAACGGCAGCGGGGGCGTCCAGGTCGGCGGCAAGGGCTGCCCGCATCTCCACGATCAGCGGTTCCGCGGAGCCTTCGGGGGCGTGGTCCAGCGCACGGCGCCATGACGCCAGGTCTGACTTCGCGGCAGCGAATCCTTCGTCCGTCCAGGACCAGTCCGAACGGTAGTGGTGGCCAAGGATGGCGAGACGGATGGCTGCCGGGTCCTCCCCCGCGGCGCGCAGCTTCGACACCAGCACCAGGTTGCCCTTGGACTTGCTCATCTTTTCGCCGTCCAGCCCCACCATTCCGGCGTGCGCGTAATGCCTTGCAAGCGGGACTCCGGCCAGTGAAAACGCGTGGCCGGCACCCATTTCGTGATGCGGGAAGATCAGGTCCGACCCGCCGCCCTGGACGGTAAACGGTGAGGGCAGGTACTTCTGCGCAATGACCGTGCACTCGATATGCCAACCGGGCCGGCCGGCTCCCAAGCTGCCGCCGGGCCAGCTGGGTTCGCCTTCCCGCGCCACCCGCCACAGCAGCGGGTCCAGCGCCTGGCGCTTTCCGGAGCGGCCGGGATCACCGCCACGTTCGGCGAAGAGCTCCAGCATTTCACTTTCGGCGAGGCCGGAAATGGATCCCAGGGACCAGGCATCCGGTGACGCGGACTGCTTGCCTGCAGCCTCGACGTCGTAATAGACATCCCCGTCCGGCTCGCCGTTGGTGCCCTGCACCTTGTAAGCCAGCCCCAGGCTGACCAGCCGCTCTACCTCGGGCACGATCAGGGAAATGGACTCGACGGCGCCGACGTAGTGGTCCGGCGCGAGGACGTTGAGCGCTTCCATGTCCGTCTGGAAAAGCTCAATCTGGCTTGCTGCCAGATCCCGCCAGTCCACGCCGGTGGCCGTGGCGCGTTCCAGCAGCGGATCATCCACGTCCGTCACGTTCTGGACATAGGACACCTCGTGGCCGGCATCGCGCCAAACGCGGTTGAGGAGGTCGAACGCCACGTAGCTCGCGGCGTGGCCCATGTGCGTGGCGTCGTAGGGCGTGATGCCGCAAACGTACATGGAGGGCCGGCCATCTGTTTCCAGGGCCACCTCGCGGCCCACAGCGGTATCGAACAACCGGATGGCCGGCACGCTGCCGGGCACGTCGGGAACAGGGCGGGAGATCCAGGATTTCACACGCCAAGCCTAGTGCTAGGCGCTGATGACATTGAAACCGAGAAGGAGGTACAGGGCCAGGCCCAGGAAGATCCGGTACCAGACGAACAGGCGGTAGCTCCGGGTGGAGACGAACTTCAGGAACCAGCCGATGATGACGTAGCCCACCACGAGGGCGATCACGGTGGCCAGGGCTGTTTCGGGAAGTCCGTAGGGGCCGGTGATGCCCTCCTTGGACACGGTCTTGTAGAGCTGGAACAGCCCGCTGCCGAACACCGCGGGAATGGCCAGCAGGAACGAGTACCGTGCCGCTGCTTCACGGGTGTAGCCCATCAGGAGGCCCGCTGTGATAGTGCCGCCGGACCTGGACACGCCGGGGATGAGCGCCATCGCCTGGGCAAGGCCGTAGAGGATGCCGTGCTTGTAGGTCAGCCGGCTGAGGTCCCGTTCCTGCTTGCCCACTGCGTCCGCAACGGCAAGGAACAGGCCGAACACGATCAGCATAGTGGCCACAATCCACATGCTGCGGAGCACCGACTCGATCTGGTCCTGGAACAGCAGGCCCAGCACCACGATGGGCAGGCTGCCCAGGATGACAAGCCAGCCCATCCTGGCGTCAGGGTCCTGCCTGGAGACTTTTCCGGAGAGGGAGCCGGCCCATGCCTTCACGATCCGGACGATGTCCCGCCAGAAATAGATCAAGACCGCGGTTTCGGTACCCAGCTGGGTGATGGCGGTGAAAGCGGCACCGGGGTCGGCGGCGTTCGGCAGGAACTGCCCCACAATCCGCAGATGGGCGCTTGATGAAATCGGTAGAAATTCGGTCAGTCCCTGCACAAGGCCCAGCAGGGCCGCCTCAATCCAGTTCACGCTAAGACCCTACGGCATGGGCAGTGCTGGTTCTGCCCGTAAGCTTGCTGCTATGCAGCAGCGTTACGTCGGCAACAGTGGATTGCGAGTTTCCGCCCTATCCCTAGGAACCATGTCCTGGGCCGGCGAGACCGACGAACAGGACGCCGCGGAGCTGCTGCGCACCTTCCTGAACGCCGGCGGACGGCATGTCGATACGGCAGCCTCGTACGCCGACGGGCGGTCGGAAGCCATGGTTGGGTCGATGCTGGGCGACGTGGTTGCCCGCACCGAAATTTCCATTTCCACCAAGGCGGGAATGACGACGCCGGATGGCCGGCGGGGTGTGGACACGTCACGGAACGCAATGCTCACCGGCCTGGAGGCCAGCCTGGCCAGGCTGGGCACCGACTACGTGGACATCTGGTTTGCGCAGGCCTGGGATGGCAACGTGCCGCTGGACGAAACGCTGTCCGCGCTGGAGTTCGCCGTTCGGACTGGAAGGGCCCGGTACGCAGGGGTCTCGAACTTCAACGGCTGGCAGACGGCCAAGGCCGCGGCCATCGCAGGGTTTCCCCTGGTGGCGGCCCAGGCCGAGTACTCATTCCTGCAGCGGCAGCCGGAAGCCGAACTGATTCCGGCAATTGAGGATGCAGGCCTGGGCCTGATGGCGTGGGGACCCCTTGGCCGCGGGGTGTTGACCGGAAAGTACCGGGGCAGCATTCCTGCCGGTTCACGGGGAGCGTCCGCCACGGAGGCCGGGTATGTGGAGCCCTATCTTGACGGGAAAGCGTCCAGGACAGTCGAGGCCGTGTGCATGGCGGCCAAGGGTCTGGGCCGGACGCCGCAGGACGTGGCGCTGAGCTGGCTGCTATCCCAGCACGGTGTCGCCACGGCGATAGTTGGCCCGCGCACGCCTGCGCAGCTCAAGGAAATCGTGGATGCCCAGCTGACGCCCCTGCCGCCGGAGATAGCCTGCGCCCTGGAAGACGCATCAGCGCTCCTTTAGGGCTCTAGCTGCCCAGCCGGCCCGCAGCGCTGCCCTGTGTTCAGAGGTTCCGGTCCTCGACAATTTCGAGGTCTTCGTCGTCCACGTCGCTTTCCTCTTCCTCGTCATCTTCGTCGTCAAAGACCTGAAGCGGCGTGACCTCGTTGTAGGCCTCGTAGAGTGCGTCCTCGTAGACTTCAAAAGCATCGGCTACTGCGAAAAACGCCGCCTCGACGGAGGGGTCACCATCTCCGCGGCGGTTGGATGCTGCTATAAGGTGTTCTTCCAAAGCGGTGGTCAAGGACTGAAGCGCGACACGCGGATCGATGCTCATGCCTTCACGTTAGCCGGAAAAGGACGAAAATGGAGAGCAAATGAAGGAACAATTTCTCACCAGCTCGGTCCAGCGGGAACGGGACTATGCGAAGCAGTACGAGTACCTTGTACTGACGGTCAGCCCTGTCGATTCACTGCACGAAGCCAGGCGCCGGCTGGTGGAACACTCCGAATACGGCAAGTGGGAACTGGAGCGCAGCAAGCTGTACGTCGGGGGCGGCAGGCGGTTCTGGCTCCGGCGCCGTGTGCTGCAGGTCCAGCGGACCGTCTAATCCTCGAGGGGCCCCAGCCAGGCGGTGGCCACTGTGTTGTGGGCCGATTCGTCGTCGGACGGATGGAACATCCCGGCCAGAACGTCCCGGTAGAGCCGTTCGAGCTCTGATCCTCGAAAATAGCTTGATCCGCCGCTGACGCGGATGGCGAGGTCTACAACGCGGCGTGCGGTCTCCGTGGCGTTGACCTTAAGGCCTACGAGTTTCGGGAACCACTGCGGACCGTGATCAGCGAGGGCGTCGACGTCAGCCGTAACTGAGGCCAGTTGCGGGTACAGGTTGTCCATCGCCATCGCGGCCTCCGCCACCTTCCAGCGGATGTCCGGATCCTGCGCGTAGCTCCGTCCAGCGTTCTTAAAGGAAGTCCGGCGCTTGACGGTTTCGACGCCGACTTCCAGCGCCCGCTCCCCCACTCCCGTGTAAACGGCGGCGAGCAGCGTCTCGAAGCACGCGAAGATGGCAAAAATCAGGGGATCGCGGTTGGGCCCGACGGGTAGCTTGCGGAAGATCCGGTTTTCGGGGACGTGGACGCCCTCAAGGACCGTGGTGTTGGACTGGCTGGCGCGCATTCCGAGGGTGTCCCAATCGTCGAGAATGCTGTAGCCGGCTGTTTCGCACGTGATGAAGCCGTGGACCAGTTCCCCGTCACCTTCCCTTGCGGACGGGTCTTTTCCGAAGATGCCCAGCCTGGTCCATGCCGGCGACAGGCTGGTGAAGATTTTTGTGCCGGTGAAGGTGTAGCCGCCGCCGGGTTGCGGCTCAGCCACCGTGCGGGAGTCGAACAGGACTGAATCGTTGCCTGCTTCAGAGTTGCCGAAGGCGAAGACCTCGCCCTGGGAGGCTTCCTGAAGGACAAAGTCCAGGGAGTTGTCCCCTCTTGCCTGAAGGACGTGCGCGACGCCGGTCCACACCAGGTGCATGTTGACCGCCAGGGCGGTGGCGGGGGCAGCCGTTGCCAGCCTCCGCTGGCACTGTGCCGCCGCTTCCAGCCCAAGGCCCTTCCCGCCGTCGGCCGCTGGGACAAAAAGCTTCAGGTAACCTGCCTCCGCAAGTTCCTGCAGGTCCTCGTGAAAAAATGCGTTGTCCCTGTCGTATCCGGCGGCCCTGGCACGGATCCGTTCCAAGAGGGCGTCCGGCAGGACTTCTTCCGGGGTCATGCGGGCCTGCTCAGTAGTTGGTGAGCAGGGTGTTGAGCACCCTGGCGCCGAACTTGAGGGAGTCTGCGGGAACGCGCTCGTCCACGCCGTGGAACATCCCGGTGAAGTCCAGCTCATCCGGGAGCATCAGGGGTGCGAAACCGTAACCGGTGATGCCCAGCCTGCTGAGCGACTTGTTGTCCGTGCCGCCCGACAGTGTGTAAGGCAGCACTTTGGCGCCGGGATCCTCGGAATGCAGGGCGTCGATCATGGAATCCACCAGATTGCCGGCGAAGGGCACTTCGAGGGAGACATCGTTGTGGACGTAGCTCACGTCCACGCCCGTTCCGGCCAGCTCCCGGACGATTTCCAGGACGTGCTCCTGCTGGCCGGGCAACGTGCGGCAGTCGATGAGCGCCTCAGCGGACTCGGGGATGACATTGTGCTTGTAGCCGCCCTTCACGAGCGTGGGGTTGGTGGTGTTCTGCAGGGTTGCGCCCACGAAACGTGCCACGGTCCCCAGCTGGTTCAGCAGGAGGTCGGGATTGTCGGCGTCGAACTCAACGCCCGTGAGTTCCGTCACGCCGTCCAGGAACTGCCTGGTGGTGGGCGTTAGTGCGATGGGCCACTTGTATTCGCCGATGCGGGTCACTGCGGCCGCGAGCCGGGTCACGGCGTTATCGGTGTTGATCTGTGAGCCGTGGCCTGCCCTCCCATGGGCTACCAGGCGCAGCCAGGAGATGCCCTTTTCGGCGGTCTGCAGCAGGTAGGTGCGCTGACCTCCGATGGTTGCCGAAAACCCGCCCACTTCCGAGATGGCTTCGGTTGCACCCTCAAAGAGCTCCGGGCGCTTGTCCACGGCGTAGCGGGCACCATACGCGCCGCCTGCCTCCTCGTCCGCGAAGAAAGCAAAGATGATGTCCCTCTTGGGCTTTTTGCCCGTGCGGGCAAAGCTTCGCAGGACGGCGAGGATCATGGCGTCCATGTCCTTCATGTCGACGGCGCCGCGGCCCCAGATGAGCCCGTCCTTCAGTTCGGCTCCGAACGGGTCCACCGACCACTGGTCGCGAAGGGCAGGAACCACGTCCAGGTGGCCGTGCACCACCAGGGCGCTGGCGGAAGGATCCTCGCCGGCCATCCGAGTAACCACGTTGGCCCGCCCTGGCGCTGACTCAAAGATCTCAGCCTCCATACCGACTTCCTCGATGAGCCCTGCGGCGTACTCTGCCGCAGCCCGCTCCCCCGGACCGGACCCGTCGCCAAAGTTCGACGTATCTATCCGGATGAGTTCCTGGCAGATACGGACAACTTCATCCTCGGGCAGGACGTCAGGCATTGAGAGCTCCTCACTGGGGAATGACGGGATTGCAGCGCTGGATTGCTGCCCTCAGCCTACCCACTTGGCCCGATTCGATGTTTCGGGAAAAGTCGTGTTAGAGTTTTTCTCGCTGCTTCGGAGAAACCCGAAACGCTGAAAGGCGGAAACGGTTCCCGAAATACCACCTGCGCGGGTGGCGGAATGGCAGACGCGCTAGCTTGAGGTGCTAGTCCTCGAAAGGGGGTGGGGGTTCAAGTCCCCCTCCGCGCACAAACGGAAGCCCCGGAAAATCACTGATTTTCCGGGGCTTCTTTGTGTCTCCAAGCACGCGAGCCCGCGTCTCTAGCCACGAGACCGCAAGGGGGTGCCACGCATACGCGGCAAATACCGGGCCACCAAGCTTCGCAAGCTGCGGGGCTCCCCGAAGGCTGGCATTTCCGGCGCCGTTGACATCAACCTTCTGGAACTGGGCCAGGAACGCCCGGGTCAGCCCGGAACACCCCGATATGATTCCAATCATGTCTAATCAGGACAAGCAGTTCCGCAGGCCGGACGGCACGCCATATGACCCGAGCCCCTTCAACGTGCGCCAATACGAGAAGCAGTACGGTCCCGGCGGAGTCCCTGACGGATATTCAATGGGCGCCATCACACCGCTCCAGGACCCGACCACAATCAGGGTGGCGGCCTGCTTCCTTGCTCTCATCGGCAGCGGAATGCTCACAATGGGCTTCTACTGCTTCACCCTGCCTGACGAATCGTGGACTGGTATCTGGAGCAGCATCCTCGGGCTCGCAACCTTCGTCATGGTCTGGTGGGCCTTTGTTATCGCCAGCCGCCGGCAGCGCTGGCTGCATGCCCAGAAGGCTAAGACGGGTCAGGAGCCCTGATGGAGTACTTGGTGGGCTTCGGCTGCCTATTGGCGGCCATGGTGGTCTTGCGAGTCCTGAACGCTTACTGGCAGGGAAAGCACCGCCGAACCCGTCCGCCGCGGCACCAGGGCGAGCCGCAGTCCCAGCGTGGCCGTGTCTACAAGGACCCTCCGTCCACCAATCACAACGCGGACCCATACAGCGGCTGGCACTAGCCGAACGCCCGTGTCCAAAGCCTGAGAGGCCTCAGCGCTGACGAGCTCCGGGCGCAGATGAAGGAGACAGTCTCTCTAGAGAAGGTGCACATGAAGGAATGGCTCGACTCCCGCGACTGTTGCATCATCTCCCGGGCCGGTTGCCGGACGGCCCGGACGAGGACCCCATCCCTGCAACCGGCTGGGCCGGACTGAATTAATGAGGCCCCAACAGGAACTGTGGCACGCGCAGCCAGACTTCCGGCTCCGACGGCTAATCGGCGGACACAAGAAAGCCCCGGACCAATCGGTCCGGGGCCTACTCATCACCGCTCGATGGTGACGCTGAGATCCAGGTGGATGTCGTCGGTGGCGAGGCGGCCCTCCAGGAATCGGGCAAGGCTTTCGTCAGTCGCGGTGTGTGCGCCCTTAGGGACAGCGCCGCGGAAAACCGCCTGGTTGTTCGTGGACCGGAGTACGTCCAGGGGCACCCGCGGGAGGTGCCCGTTGTTCAGCCGCTCGATGTCGGTACGGAAGGTGCGTCGGTGGTCGGCGCGGGCCGAAGCGCGCATGGTGAATGGAATGAAAGCGCTGGGCAAGAGGTCCTTTCGTGGGTCAGCCAACCGAAGGCCAGACCCATTGAAGACAAGCCCCTTTCCGCCAGCGCTATTCCCCCCACAGCCCCGCTGAGTCGAGTATCACGGGGACGTTCTCACTGGAACCCATGCCTCGAAGCTACTGCCCGGGAGCAGCGAGCCGATGGGATGCTCCGGCAATCTCGTTGCGCGCGTCTGGGTTTGGTGCACTGTCCCCCACTGTCATCTTTTCCGGGCAAACTGCAGTGTGCGCAGCGCCCTAGTGATGGAACGTTCATCAGTTGGTCGGCCACGGCCTGACGTGCACGATGATGACTTGGGTGTGCTTGGAACCGTCGTACCGGAGGTCGTAGGTGATTTGGAGCCCTGTTGAGGTGCCAGGCTGGATGGCGAAGTCGCTCTTGTCCCCCGGGCGGTTGGAAATCGATTCGATCCACCCTTCGGCCGACTCCTTGTTGATGCCGTAGCGGTCCACGCCTTCGCGTATCAGGGCAACGTACCCATCCAATGACTGGGCCGTTAGGAAGTAGGTAACCTCGGTGAACTCGGAGCGGGTGTTCATGCCGTTCAGGCGAAGCCGGTCGGTCTTAGCGGTCACGGTCCCGCTCGGGCCCAGAATCTCCAGGTTCATTACGCCGTCCCGTATCAGGACGTCAGGAGCCTCGCTGCTGCCATCCTCCAGGCCGACACTTGCCTTGGTCAGCCCCCCGGAGGACATATCGAGGCGCGCTTCCTTGGAGGCCTTGATCTGGGCGATGCCGGCTGCGTCCAGGCGGGCGTAGCCGTCACCGGGAATTGCCGTGGCAGTACCCCTGAGGTTCTCACCGCCATAGGGCACGACGCAGCCGGTCAGCAGCAGTGGTGCGGCGATCAGTACGGCGGCAAGGCTTTTCATAGGTCCCCCAAGGATGATCGGGCGGCCGTTTCAGGCTACCTGCGCGGCCGGCCAGAGCTAACCTATCGCAGGCGGGAGTCGGAGTCAGTCTTGTCGCCGAGGCAGGCCGCTTCAATCAGCCCGTTCTCTGCCGGGACATCGGAGCCGCCAACCCCTTGCTCTTTCGCAGTAATCTGCGGTGCCAGAGCCATAGGAGAAGCCACAGACCCAGGACCGGGATGTGAATTGCGGACCAGGTGGCCGAACTGATCAGGGCCTCTTCAGCATCAGGGCGTGACGTGATCTCACCGCTTAGGTACATGGGCATTAGCGAGAAAACGTGTTGCACGTACATGAAGGTGATGAACACCAGCAAGACCAGGCCGAGCTCAAGAGGAATCTTGAGGACCAACAGAAGTTTCCTGCGATGCCATAGGGCAGTTGCAGTTTGAGGACCGCCAGCGCCTCTCGACATCTTCTTCTCCCGCGCCCGCATGGTTAATGGCAACGGCCAAGACTGCGCCCTGGAGGACCATCAGTCTTCCAGCGCTGCAGCGGCGAGGGACCGCTCGGGCTCCAGACGCAGGTCTTGGCGGACTAGGCTACGCGGTCCCCTGCCTCCCTCGCCAGGGGTCAGTACACTGAAATTATTGCTGTGCTTACAACTGTTCCGGGCTGACACGGGGCCCGCGGTAGCGGCTTCCTACGTGCGTTTGGAGTGCACTCAGTAGAAGGAAATGAGCTCGACGAGTTCCCCGACTCTGTCCTCCGGGTAGTTGCGGGCGATGTCTGCCTGGGTGAGAATGCCGACCAGATCATGGCCGTCAATGACTGGCAGCCGGCGCACCTGATGCTCCTGCATTGTGCTGATCGCTTCTTCAATGGAATCGTCCGCACCGATGGTGACAGGCTTGCCCTGGCCAAAATCGCCTGCCTTTGCCGTACGGGGATCGCCGCCTTCCGCGAAGCACTTGATGACGATGTCCCGGTCCGTAATCATGCCCTTGAGCCGGTTGTCCTCGCCGCAAATCGGCAGTGCACCGACGTTCAGGTCTTTCATCTTCCGCGCCGCTGCTTCCAGAGTTTCATTTTCACCGATGCATTCAACGCCGCCGGTCATAATTTCACGTGCTGTGGTCATGGCAATCTCCTTGGGTTCCGCCCGAGCGGGCGTTAGAAGTTCCCCGGTCCCGGGGTCCTATGACTTCGTCGCCCTGCGTCAGGTAATTTGCCGCCAGATCCGATGAAGTCCCTGAATTTCCGCAGGTCCGCCCTGACCTGCGCGCCAGCAATAATCAGCTTTGGCACGGATCTCCGATAGGTTCCTCCTGTCCTGGCTGGACGGCCCCGTAACGTGGACCGGAAGCAGTGGGTTGCCCGGAATGCTTCAGTCTAAGTCGATGCGCGCCGTCCTGACAGACCGGGTTTCATCCGACCTTGCGCCGAGGACCCTGCCCACTTCGAACGGCAAGGGCACCAATCGCGCTGACGCCGTTTTCAGTAGAGGATGCGCTGGTAGAGGTTATGGTCCTGCCACGTGCCGGCAATTTTCAGGTAAGCCGGCGCCACTCCTATCCATTCGAAGCCGGCACGTTGGAGGATCTTTTGTGAGGCCGCATTGTGCAGGAGGGTTGCCGCCTGGATGCGGTGCAAGCCCATCTTGTTCTTTGCATAAGCGAGCACATGGGTCAGTGCAGCCGAGCCGATTCCTCGCCCGGAGTACTCGTGGTCTACCCAATAGCCAACGTTGGCGCTGCAAAAAGGTCCGAGCACAATTCCTGTCAGCGTTATGGCACCGATAATGCGGTCCACATCGAGAATCACCCACGGTACTTCAGACCCGGCCGCGTAGGAGACCAAACGCGTTTCTGTAATTTTGTTCTGCCCGGCCACAGTAAAAAAATCCTCGGGGCGTGCTGGCTCCCAGGGAGTGAGGTACTCCCTGTTCCGCAGATAGGCGTCTTTCATTTTCCGGGCGTCACTGGAGCGCGATATCCGGATCTCTATGCCGTCGATCAAGATGTTCCTGGATGAGGTCACTTCGAGACTCTACCTTTACTCCCAGGGCTCCCATCCGGGCCTCATAGGTGATGAACTCCCTACCGGTAGATGCGAAGTGGGAGCGAGCCATTCGGCCCTGCTCTCACTCCGGTGGCTTAGCGGGTTCCACGAAGGGCGAGACCCTGCCCCACTGACAGAGGTGGCGGTGACGCGTGCCAGGGTGGAACATGACCCTCATGGACTTTGGAAAGGGTAAGGAGACGGGCCACGTGGTCCTGCTGGGCGATTCCATCTTCGACAACGCTGCGTACGTGGACGGCGGCCCCGACGTCATCAGCCAGCTGCGCCAGGAACTGCCGGGCTGGAAATGCTCGCTCCTGGCCATCGACGGGGACGTCATCACCGGTGTCGCCCGCCAGCTCCGCGACCTCCCCCGGGACGCCACCCACCTGGTGGTGAGCGTTGGTGGAAACGATGCCCTCGGCTATGCGCCGTTGTTGCAGGAGCGTCCCGGCTCCGTTGCCGAGGCCCTGCTCATGCTTGACGCCGGAAGGGACAGGTTCGACGCCGACTACCGGGCCATGCTGCCCGGCGTCCTGGCTCAGGGCCTGCCCGCGGCGGTATGCACCATCTACGACACTCCCCCATCGGAACCGAACCAGAAAATCGTCAGGGCAGCATTGTCCCTCTTCAACGATTCGATTACTCGGGCAGCCTTTTCCAGCGGCACGCCAGTGATCGACCTGAGGCTGATCTGCAGCGAAGACGCCGACTACGCCAATCCCATAGAACCTTCAACGCAGGGTGGCCGGAAAATTGCGCGCGCCATTGCCACCCTGGTCCGGGCCGGCCACCCCAACCCCCACTCGGTGGTGATCGCCGGTGCGGCCCGGTCCAAATCTGCTCCCCAACCACATGGGGTGGGGTAAGCAGACGATGCCATCCGCCCTGGGTGCAGGCTAACGGGTGTGCGCGTGCCTTCTGTGGCCCAGCAGCCGGGAGCCGGGCGCAACCGGGCGGTACTGGACGCGGCGTTGCCGCTCCCGGTCCGCCCTGCGCTCCTGGCGCCGTGCCTTCCTCTCCAGCCGGTCGATCCCGGACAAGATGGCGAAGGTGCCCACGACCCACACGAACGCCATCGTCAATACCAAGGCAATTTCGATCTCAGTGCCCATGGCATTATTTTAGGACTTTCCGGCGTCCGGCAGGAGGCCTGGCCGCCCCCGGCTTGACGTGCCTGGGCAGCCCTAGAAAACGCCCAGCCCCCGGACTGCAGCCAGAACATCCGGTACGGTGATGGCCAACAGCGCCGGGTCCGGCTCGGCCGCGAAAGTGTCCCCCCGCCGCAGCTCAGCGCGGGTCAGGACGATGTGCGGACCCGGGGGCGGACCCCAGATCTCGGGCGGAGCGGGCCCGAACAACACCACAGATGGCGTTCCATACGCGGAAGCCAGGTGCGCAGCCCCCGTATCGGCGGAGACCACCAGGCGGGCCGCCGCGATGGTCGCGGCGAACTCCGCCAGGCCAAGCCGTCCCGCCAACACTGCATCCTCCGCAAGCCCTGACCGAAGGCACACGTCAAGGGCCCGGTCCCTCTCGCCGCTGCCACCGGTGAAGACAACATTGTGCCCAGCCGAGTCAAGCGCTGCGGCAACAGCTGCGAACCGCTCAGCTGGCCATAGCCGGCTGCCATAGGCGGCCCCCACATGCAGGACGGTGGCATCCGGTACGGGGCTGGGCACATGCGGAGTATTCAGGTGGATATCCAGGGGGTCGGCCTCGATGCCGTGCCATGCCAGGAGGCTGACCCAGCGTTCCCTCTCATGCAGCTCGGCCCGCCACGGCGGCCCGTCGCGGTACTGGCTCCGGTGGCCAATGGTGTGCCGGGCCTGCAACGCCTCAATCCTGCCCTGGCTTTCCGGCCCGCTGCCGTGCAGGTTCACTGCCACGTCCACGACGCCGGGTTCCATGGCCAGCGGCTCGTCCAGGCCGTGCGTGGGCAGAAGTTCATAACCGCCCACGAGCCCCAGCGCCTCAGAAAGCCAGCCTTGCGCCGCGTACCTCAGCCGGTGATCCGGGAACTCACGCCGGAGCGCCTTCAGGGCCGGCACTGCGACCAGCAGGTCCCCAAGCTTCAACGCCCGAAGGACCAGAAGCTCCGGTTTCCCGTCGTGCGGCTCGTTGACTTCCCCCACCGCGATGCTTTCCGTCGCGCTCATGCCAGCTGCCTGGTCACTTCGGTGGCCGCCAGACTGCGGACATCCTCGTGGACATCCCGCGCCGCAATGCCGGCCACCACCGAATCGTCGTGGGAGCAGCGCGGGGCCGTCCAGCCCACTTGGGTCACGTCTATTCCGCAGGTGGGGCAAGCGGTCACCCAGGAAGCATGGATCCGGTGCAGGCTCCGGCCCAGTGCACCGGCATTGATAACGTTGCCGGCCCAGAAGATACCGACGGTGGGAACCCCCAGGGCCTGGGCGAGATGGCGCGGGCCGCTGTCATTTCCGACGACCACCGCCGCACGGGCCAGCAGCGCCACCAAGCCTGCCATGTCCAGTTCGCCGGCTACCGAACGTACCTGGCCCGAGGCGGCCAGTTCGACGATCCGCCCGGCAAGTTCCTTCTCGCTCTCATCGCCCACAACCACCACCTGGAAGCCGTCCCCGGCGCAGGCGACGGCAAGTTCAGCAAACCGCTCCGCTGGCCAACGACGGCGGGGATCCGTAGCGCCGGGATGCATCACCACCAAAGGCTGGCTATCGTCGTCGGCCGCCTGGGGAGAGGGGCGCAGTCCCTCCGCCGGGGCCAACCGTGCTTCGAGATCCACCGGGAACGCACCGGCGAACCCGGCCACCTCCAGGGCCCTTAGCGGTTCATGCTGGTAATAGAGGTAGGGCACAGTGCGCTCCAGGCTTGCTGCGTCAGGCGTGCGCGTCCCTACCGTGTGGCGGGCGCCGAGCCGGAGCAGGAAGGGATTGGAATACCGCCCGCCACCGTGAACCTGGACCGCCAGATCGAAGCGGCGTGCCCGCATCTCCTCAAAAAACCGCTCTAGGTCATCCTCGTCCTCGACTCCGGGCCGGACACCCTCGGAAAAGGGAAGGACCTGAACCTCATCCACCGGGCTCTTCGTCGCGGCGATCAAAGCCTTGTGCGCAGGGGTGCCGAGGAGGGTTATGGAGGCCTGGGGGTATGCCGCTTTCAATGCGGCAATGGCGGGAATAGCGAAAATGAGGTCGCCGAGGCCCCCGCCGCGCAATACGGCTATCCTTGATACCGACTCAAACTTTTCCAGGATTGGACCAACGCCAGTGCCGGTCCGCCCGGCGCCCCCGAATTCTGCAGTGAGCTGCTCCACATATACCCCTTCAGATAGTGCGGAGACCGCAGCGTTCGCGGCGACCTCCCCTGCCCGTACAGCCACAGTAGGGTGATGAACCTTGAGGCCGCTTCCTTAAACCTCTACCCAAACGGCGGTCAATATACTCCGGCTATTGGGGAATACCCGGATGATGCTGTACGTTTCATACGCGACAGACGAACCAAAGAAAAGAGAAGCACCTAAAGTGGCAACCGATTACGACGAACTGCGTTCCGACGTCAAGGAATCGCAGGACAACTCTCTCGAGCAGCTCCAGTCAGCCAATGCTCCCGACGCGCGCAGCGTTGTCCTGGAGCTGGACGAAGCTGACGGCCTCGACGGCGCGGGCGTACCCGGCGGCGAGTTTGTCGCTGAGGAGCTCGTAGTACAGGTCATCCCCCAGGCCGAGGACGAATTCACCTGCTACTCCTGCTTCCTGGTCCGCCACCGCTCGCAGATTGCGCGCCAAAAGGACGGCCACAGCTACTGCACGGAGTGCGAAGGCTAAATCAGGAAGTCAGGCGGGACGGCCCCATTCAGCCGCCCCCACTGAGCAAAGGCACGCCCACTATCGAGTGGGCGTGCCTTTCCGCTTTAAGCGAGCTTTTGGCGCACCAGCTGGCTGACTTCCTTGCCATCGAAACGCCCTGCCACCTTCGCCGTCACGGGCTTCATCACTTCGCCCATCTGCCGCGGCGTCAGTTCGCGCCCTTCGGCGCGGAGCCCGTCGAGGACCTCGTCCACAATTGCCTCCACCTCCTGCAGGGACAGGGGCTTTGGCAGGTAAGACTCGATCACCTCGGCTTCAGCAATTTCCGCCGCCGCCCGCTCCGGCTGTCCGGCTTCCGCGTAGATGCCGGCCGTGTCCCGGCGCTTTGCTGCTTCCTTCTGAAGCAGGGACGTCACCTGGGCGTCATCAAGCTGCACGGGTGTCTTCCCCGATTTCTCACGGGTTTCAATCTCGCCCAGGACGTTCCGGACAGTGGTCAGCGCAGTCTTATTGCGCTCCTTCATATGGATGACGACGTCGGCCTGCAGCCGTTCCTTCAAAGATGACACGTTTCCTCTGTTCCTGTGTTTTTTCTGTCATTGGGACCGGGCGCCGCAGGGCGCCGCGGCAGCGTCCACCCATCCCTAGTACCGTAGGTGCTTATGGCCGAAAATGACCACTCATGCCCGGGCAGCATTCGGTGAATCTTGCCAAGGACCCTTGGAACACGTTCAACAGTTCCTTCAGCCGCACCGATCTTCCCGTCATTACATTCACTGAGCTGATGCTCGCCCTGGGCATAGTGACTGCCCTGTCGATCCCCCGCCAGTCCTGGAAGTACGTGGGCCTGCTCGCAACAGCCACCCACGAGCTGGGACATGCCTTCGCAGCCGTCACGAGCGGCCAGCGGCTCTCAGGGATACGGCTTCGGTTGGACCATTCAGGCACCACCACCACGTACAGCCGGAGCAAACTCGCCACCGTGTGGTCCTGTTTCTGGGGGTATCCCGTCCCGGCCGTCGTCGGCGCCGCGTTCGTGTGGTGCGGCTTCACCGGGTGGGGCCCTGCCGCCCTGGCCGCCAGCACGGTAGCCCTCGCAGCCACCCTGCTCTTCCTCCGGAACCCCGCGGGGTTCCTCATCACCGCCGCTACGATAGGCGGCAACATAGCCCTTATTTTCCTGGTGCCGGACGGTTTCGTGGGCCATGTGTCCGTCATCCTGGGCCTGGTACTGCTGGTGGGTGCTGTACGGGACCTCATAAAGCTCATGCATGTGCACCTGCGGCGCAGGGACCGGCTTGCCAGTTCGGACGCGTACCTCCTGTACCGTACGACGGCGATTCCCTCCGTTGTGTGGATCCTCCTGTTTACGGTCCTCGTGGGCGGGTCCTGGCTGGTCGCCTGGCAGCCTATCTCCGCAGTCCTGCCGGCGGGCGTTTAGGGTGGTTTCATGAGCCAGGAAACGGAAAGCACCCAACAGGTGGAAAGCGGCCGTACCGCAGAGCACAGCACGCGCGGCGCCTACGTAACCGGTGGCGCGGAGTTCAACCGCGACACCAACTACATCGAGGACCGGATCACCGCAGACGGCAGGCCGGGGCTTAACGGGGAGCCCGGTTGGCCAGCGGAGCCGGGACGGTACCGCCTGATCGCCGCCAGGGCGTGCCCGTGGGCAAACCGGACGGTTATTGTCCGCCGCCTGCTGGGGCTGGAGGATGCCATTTCGCTCGGACAGCCCGGCCCCACGCATGACGCGCGGTCCTGGACTTTCGACCTGGATCCGGGCGGCGTTGACCCGGTCCTGGGCATCGAACGCCTGCAGGAGGCGTACTTCAAGCGGTTTCCGAACTACCCGCGGGGCATTACCGTGCCGGCGATTGTTGAGGTGGCCAGCGGCGCGGTGGTCACCAACAACTTTCCGCAGATCACACTCGACTTCTCGACGGAATGGACGAAGTTCCATCGGCCCGGCGCACCCCAGCTGTACCCCGAGCATCTCCGGGAGGAGATCGACGAGGTCAACAAGCGGGTTTTCACCGAAGTCAACAACGGGGTCTACCGCTGCGGCTTCGCCGGCTCCCAGGAGGCGTACGACGCCGCTTATGCGAGGCTTTGGTCCGCCATGGACTGGCTGGAAGAGAGGCTCTCCAGGCAGCGGTACCTGGTAGGCGACACCATCACGGAAGCCGACGTAAGGCTTTTCACTACCCTGGCACGATTCGACGCCGTGTACCACGGCCACTTCAAATGCAACCGCCAGAAACTCAGCGAGATGCCTGCCCTCTGGGGCTACGCGCGCGACCTCTTCCAGACTCCCGGGTTCGGCGACACCACCGACTTCGTGCAGATCAAGCAGCACTACTACATCGTGCACGAGGACATCAATCCCACCGGCATCGTCCCTGCCGGCCCTGCACTGGATGGTTGGCTTGACGCCCACGGGCGCGAGTCCTTGGGTGGCCGGCCCTTCGGGGATGGGACCCCGCCGGGGTCGGTGAAGGCCGGGGAAGAAGTTGCGCCGGGACACGGGGCGAACTCCTGAAGGAAAGCGCTTTCTGGCTAAACTGGCCGGATGCAGACAACTCAACGCCACGTAGCGCCCGGCTACGAAAATGTCCTGGAGCTCTTCGAATCATTCCTGGCGAAGGACCCGCAGTACAGTGCGCAGCTGGCGGCTTACGATCACGGGAAGCAGGTGGTGGCACTCGCAGGTGGACCGGACATGGACGAAGGTACGATAACGGGCGCATACTCCTGCTCGAAGGGAGTCGCAGCCATGGTGGTCGCACTCCTGGTCCAGGACGGGCTGCTTGACCTTGACGCCAGGATTGCCCACTACTGGCCGGAGTTTGCCGTCCATGGCAAGGACCGGCTGCTGGTACGGGAAGCCCTGTCCCACCAGGCGGGAATCATGGGGGTGGAAGGCGGTTTCGCCCTGGACGAGTTCACTACCCCTAGTGCTGCCGCCCGCCTCGCCGCGGCCCGCCCAGCCTGGCGGCCTGGCCGCCAGTTCGGCTACCACGCCCTGACCATCGGGATCATCATGGAAGAGCTGTGCCGCCGCGCGGCGGGAGAATCGCTGCAGGACATCTATGACCGCCGGATCCGGACGGCACTGGACATCGATTTCTACCTTGGCCTGCCGGAGGAGTTGGAGCCCCGTTACCGGGACGTCCTGTACACCATCGATCCGCAACAGCCATGGGTCGATCCGCTCAGCCTGGACGGGCTGAACAGCAACGCACCCGTCAGCACCATCATGGAGCTCCCCAACGTCCGCGGTGTCCGCCGGGCAGGCATGTCGGCGGCCGGCGGGGTGGGATCTGCTGAGGGCCTGGCCCGGCTTTATGCCGCAGCCACCACCGGAGTCAACGGCGGGGAAGGATTCCTGGCTCCCGGGACGGTGGAGTTGATGTCCCAGGAACAGGTGTGGGGCCTGGACCGTTCCTCCGGCCTGGACAACGCTTTCGCCGTGGTTTTTATGAAGCCGCATCCCTCCCGGAACTTCGGCAGCCACCGCGCTTTCGGCCACGAAGGTGCCAACGCTGCCCTCGGGTTCGCGGACCCCGCCTACGGCTTGGGATTCGGCTACATCCCACGGCGGGCGGAGGACGGACGCACCCCTGGGAAGGCGCACCAATTGGCCGCAGCCGTGCGCCGTTCAGCGGCGGCTTTGTCCTAAAAGTTCCGCCCGCCGCCTTTTACTGCCGCCCTGACCAGCAGCTTTGTCCCCTCCCCCACAGGCCCCCTAGGGTGGATCGGATGGGCAAATCTCAAGCACGTCCGGCAGTCCGGTGGGCCAAGGGGACCCAGTTTCTGAAGCAGGCAGTGGAAGGACTGTCCGCAGCGTTCGCTGCACAACGCCTCCAGTTGGCGGCCAAAGCCGCCCTGGCCGCAGGGTTGGCATTCCTCATCGCCCCGCTCATGCCCGGTGCAGCCGCGAACTATCCCTACTACGCGCCACTGGGAGCGCTGGTGGCGATGTACCACAACGTGGCCGGCTCAGTCCGGCAAGGCTTCCAAGCCCTCGCCGGACTCAGTATGGGAATAGGCCTCGCGGTCATCCTGGTGAACATCGCCGATCCCTCGCCCCTGACGGTCGCTTTATTCATGGGCATAGGCGTACTGCTGGGCGGGTTGCCATGGATCGGCTCGGGCAGCGATTGGATTCCGACGGCGGCCCTGCTGGTGCTCCTCGTGGGAGGCAGCAACGCTGACGACTTTTCCTTTGGCTACCTCGTGCAAATGGGCGCCGGCGTTGCCGTGGGCATCGCAGTGAACTTCCTGGTCTTTCCCCCGCTGCACCTGAGTGCCGCGGCGGCCAGCCTCGACGAACTCCGCCTTGCCTTGGGCAGGCAACTGACGGACATGGGCGCGGCGCTGGAGGAGGAATGGCCGCCCGAGCATGAGGAATGGTCGCGCCGTTCGGATGAGCTGGCATCAGCAGCGCGCACGGTACGGCATCTCGTGAAGGAAGCCGACGCAAGCCGGCGTGCCAACCCCCGCCGTAAACTCCACCCCCGGGACATTGACCGTGACTACCGTAATCTTCGCGAGCTGGAGAGGGTCACCTTCCACATTCAGGACATGACGGACGTGCTCTCCGACGTCATCTGGGAAAGCGACGTGCCGTACACCGTCCCGCTGCAAGACAATGGTCCCCTGGCCGGAGCCATTACCGCCACAGGCGAATTGCTGCGCTCATTCAGCAATGAAGACCCGCAACAGCAGGAGGATCTTTATCAGGCCGCCAGCACGGCGGTGGAAGCCTGCATGGCATCCACCGCCACCCGGGAGCTGGACGAAGGCGCGGTTCCGGCGTCCGAATCGATCCTCCTGAGCCTCCACCGGATCCTGCGCGCCGTCCACCCGCCAAGTGATTCGGGGGCACCGCCCCGGCGGGAACCTCTAGAGGGCGGCGACTGAGCCGCTGAAGTGACGGCGGCCGGAGCGGGGGTTCCACGCCACGAAGTCGGAACGTTCCCAAGCTCCTGCCGCTTCCTGCACGGTACTGATGTCCAGGGCGACGCGGCAGGGAAGGAAAACCGGCGCCTCGAAGTCGACTTCCCAGGTGAAGGAATCCCCGCGGACGGCGCCGACGTCGGCGAGTGCCCTGGCCGCCAGATACATGCCGTGGGCGATGGAGCGGCGCATGCCCAACGCCTTGGCGGACAGCACGCTGAGGTGGATCGGGTTAAAGTCGCCGGACACCGCCGCGTACGCCCTTCCGGTGTCCACGCCGAGCTGCCACAGCGCGGTGGGATCCGGCGCCGTGAACTCCGGCCGTGCCGGGGCGACTGTCGGTTTGTCGATTCCCGGCAGGAAAACGCCCTTGGCCAGGTAGGTGGAGACCCCCCGCCAGTAGATTTCCTCAGCCGGGGCCCTGCGGACCTCGGCCACGAGGTCCACTTGTGTGCCCGACCGGTGACCACGAAGGTTCTCCACGTGCGCGGCGATGACCAGGGTATCCGTGAAGAGGAGCGGCCGCCTGTGTTCCACGACGTTGCGCAGGTGGATCATGCCGAGCAGCGGCAAGGGAAAATCGTCCCGGTTCATGACGCTCATGGCGAGCGGAAACGCCACGGCATGGATGAATCCTGCGGGCAGGACATCACTCGCCGTTTCGCCAATGAGGTGCTGGTACGCCGTAAGGTTCCCGACGTCAACCGTGACACCGCGGACTTCGTGGCTCTCTGCCGGAAGGACTGATCCGTCATGCGTCCCCAGCAGCCGGCGTCGGGCTGCCTGGGCGGCAGCATTGACGTAGAGCTTGGAAAGCGACGGCATCTCCCCCAGGATGAGCGGCTGTACAGGCGTCATGCCCCCACCAGGTTCTGGCCGCAGACCCGGAGCACCTCGCCGTTGATACCGCCAGCCGCGTCGCTGGCCAGGAAGGCTATGGTCTCTGCGACGTCGGATGGCTGGCCACCCTGCTGGAGCGAGTTCAGGCGCCGGCCCATCTCCCGCAGTGCAAAGGGTATCCGGGCCGTCATCTCGGTTTCGATGAACCCCGGCGCGACGGCGTTGATGCTGCCGCCTTGCCCGGCAAGAAGCGGAGCAGCCGCCCGGACCATCCCCATGACACCGCCCTTGGACGCCGCATAGTTCGTCTGCCCGCGGTTGCCGGCGATGCCGCTCGTGGAGGCAACGGAGACGATCCGGGGAGAGCTGCGGAAGTGTTCAGAGGCCAGGAGGGCCTCATTGATCCGCAGCTGGGCGGCAATGTTGATGTTGATCACGGAGTTCCAGCGGCCCTCATCCATGTTGGCCAGGAGCTTGTCCCTGGTGATGCCGGCATTGTGGACCATGATGTCCAAGCGCCCGTGCCGCTGGGCGGCGTGCTCCAGCATCCGTTGTCCGGCATCCCCCCTGCTGATGTCCAGCTGGAGGGCTGTCCCCCGCACCTCATTCGCCACCGCAGCCAGCTGGTCGCCCGCCGCAGGGATGTCCACCAGCACCAAGGTGGCGCCGTCCCGGTGCAATGTGCGGGCTATGGCCGCGCCGATGCCGCGGGCTGCCCCGGTGACGACGGCGACCCTTCCGGCCAGGGGCGTCTCAGGATCCGCGGAAAGTTCTCCCGCCGTCGTGGACACCGTGACGAACTGGCCGTCCACAAAAGCGGAGCGGCCGGAGAGGAAGAACCGGACTGCCGCCAGCGCGCTTGGGCTCGTTGTGTTGACGTCCCGCGCCAGGAGAATGCCGTTGCCGGTGGCACCACCACGCAGTTCCTTGGCCAGGGAACGCAGGAACCCGTCCACCCCCTGGCGTGCGGCTGCTGCCGCCGGCGAGGGTGCGTCCGAGGCGGGCCGGGACACCGTCATTACACGGCCGCCCGGGGCGAGATCGCGCAGGGAGGCTGCAGCGGCGAGAATCGGCTTCCCGAGGTCTCCAGGTTCAGCCACTTCGTCCAGCACCAGGATGATGGCACCAAGCTTCTCCCGCGGAACGGCGTGGCGCCTGACGTCAAGGTCCCAGGAAAGCAGTTCGGCGGCCAGGCTGTCGGCGCCGGCAGTGCCGCCCTGGACCAGGATTGGCCCGGCAATCAACGGCTGGCCGGGCTCGTACCGGCGCAGTACTGCCGGCTGGGGCAGCCCGAGCTTCCTGGCCACGTTCCTGCCCAGGCCCTGGTTGACCAGTTGTGCGTACTTGTCTGTCATGCGTTCCCCCTACAGTGATTCAAGAATCGCCGCGACGCCAAGTCCGCCGGCTGCACAGACCGAGACGAGGCCCCGTACTGGACGGCCTTCGGTGCTGGCTTTTTCGTGGAGCGTCTTGGCGAGCGAAGCCACAATCCGGCCGCCGGTAGCGGCGAACGGATGGCCCGCGGCAAGCGAGGACCCGTTGACATTCAACTTCGACCGGTCGATTTTGCCAAAGGCACCAGGCAGCCCCAGCCGGGTCCGCCCGAATTCCTCGTCCTCCCAGGCTGCCAGCATGCTGAGGACGGTGGCCGCGAAGGCTTCGTGGATTTCGATGAAGTCAAAGTCGTCCAGGGTGAGTCCGTGCCGGGAGAGCAGCCTGGGCACGGCGAAGACCGGTGCCATCAGCAGGCCGTCCTTCCCGTGCACAAAGTCCACCGCGGCGGCTTCGGCGTCCACCACAGCGGCCAGCTTGGGCAGGTCGCGGGCGTCGGCCCACTCTTCGGAGGACAGCAGCACAGTGGAGGCGCCGTCCGTCAACGGGGTGGAGTTGCCGGCTGTCATGGTCGCATCGGCACCGAGGTTCCTGCCAAAGACCGGCTTCAGGGTTGCGAGTTTTTCCAGCGAAGTATCGGGCCGCAGGTTGCCGTCCCGCGCCAGCCCCCGGTACGGGGTGAGAAGGTCGTCGAAGAATCCGGCCTCGTAGGCGGCAGCGAGGTTCCGGTGGCTGTTCAGGGCCACTTCATCCTGCGCCTCCCGCGAAATCTTCCACTGTGCCGTGGTCAGTGCCTGGTGCTCCCCCATGGACAGCCCCGTCCTCGGCTCGGCCGTTCCGGGCGCCAGCGGCGCCAGGTCCTTGGGCCGCAGGCGGCTGAGGATCTGCAGCCGCTGTGGAAGGGTTTTTGCCCGGTTGAGGTCCAGGATCACCTCACGGAGTCCTTCGCTGACCACCACGGGTGCATCAGAGGCAGAGTCGACGCCGCCGGCGATCGCGGAGTCGATCTGGCCCAGCTTGATCTTGTTGGACAGTCCTACGACAGTTTCCAGCCCTGTGGCGCAGGCCTGCTGGAGGTCGTAGGCAGGCGTCTCCGGGGACAGTGCGGATCCGAGGACGGCCTCACGGGTGAGATTGAAGTCCCTTGAATGCTTCAGCACTGCACCGGCGCCCACTTCCCCGATGCGTTCATCCTGCAGCCCGAACCGTGCGATCAGTCCGTCCAGGGCAGCAGTCAGCATGTCCTGGTTCGAGGACTTGGCATAGGCCCCGCCGGACCGCGCAAACGGGATGCGGTTGCCTCCCACAATGACGGCCCTGCGGGGTGCAGGGGCGGAGGTTGCGGCGGGAGTTCCGGCGGCGTCGGGTCCGGTGGTGGGCTGTCCGTCAATGGACATGGCTATCTCCTCGGGTCACGTTCGATTACCGATACCCAGCGTACCTGATACGCTGGGTATCGTGAACATCCAGGAAGCAGGGCAGATGCCCGCCGTTGCCGCCGGGCCTGGTGACGGCCGCTCGTCCCGCTGGCAGAGCCACCGGGAGGAGCGGCGCAGGGAGCTGATCAAGTCAGCCCGCCGGGCGGTGCACGCACTGGGCAGCGACGCCTCCATGGAGGACATTGCCGCCGCCGCGGGTACCTCCAAGTCTGTCTTCTACCGCTATTTCGGGGACAAGGCCGGGCTGCAGCAGGCTGTGGGCGAAGTTGTCCTCAGCCAGATGCAGCGCCGGATCCAGGAGGCTGCACAGAGCGCCGTCACTCCGCGTGAAGGTTTGCTGGCAATGGTCACCGCCTACCTTCAGATGGCCAGTACGAGCCCCAACGTCTACACCTTTGTGACACGTCATGCCGCAGCGGAACCGGCAACTACGCGGGATCCTGCGGCGGGATCGGCTGCGCTGGGACACTTCTTTGAAGCCGTCGCCGACATGATTGCCACCCCCATGCGTTCGCATTTGGGGGACGGCAAGGAGGCCGTCATCGGCTACTGGCCCAAAGCGGCAATCGGGCTGGTCCGGAACGCCGGTGAACAGTGGCTAAGTACGCCGGACTCCCCAACAAAACCAGGGCAGGAGGCGATGGCGCGGCAGATCACCGCCTGGCTGTGCGTTGGCATCGCTCCTGAACTGCCCAAGCTGTCCGCCCCCGACGCGTGATCCCCCTTGCTTTGCCGCAGCACCACCAACCCATCTGTCAGCACCAACGAAGGACATTGACATGACTGAACTAGTGGACCGTCCCGCTGGAAACAGGCGCCGCCCCACCACGGTGGCCGCTGCCGCCTCCGGAGCAGCCTCCGCACAGCCCGCCGTCGACGTCGACGCGCTGGGTGAGCAGCTCCTTGGCAAGTGGGCCGCAGTGCGGCTCCAGGCCCGGAACCTCGCAGCGTCACCCGAGCTGCACAAGATCGAAGGCCTGACGCACACTGAACACCGCGCCAGGGTGTTCGGCCAGTTGCAATACCTCGTGGAGAACGAGGCCGTGCACCGCGCGTTTCCCGAGTCCCTGGGCGGCTCGGACGACCACGGCGGGAACATTGCCGGTTTTGAGGAACTGGTGGTGGCGGACCCTTCGCTGCAGATCAAAGCCGGCGTCCAATGGGGGCTCTTTGGTTCCGCGGTTATGCACCTCGGGACTGCCGAACACCACGCCAGATGGCTTCCGGGCATCATGAACCTCGAGATCCCGGGGTGCTTCGCCATGACGGAGACAGGGCACGGCTCGGACGTGGCCAGCATCGCCACCACCGCCACCTACGACCCCTCCACTGACGAATTCGTCGTGCACACCCCCTTCCGTGCTGCCTGGAAGGACTACATCGGAAACGCGGCCACTGACGGCCTGGGCGCAGTGGTCTTCGCCCAGCTGGTTACCCGGGGCGTCAACCACGGGGTTCACGCGTTCTATGTGGATCTCCGGGACCCCGCGACAAAAGAATTCCTGCCGGGCATCGGAGGCGAGGACGACGGTGTTAAGGGCGGCCTCAACGGCATCGACAACGGCAGGCTGCACTTCACCAATGTCCGGATCCCCCGGACCAACCTGCTGAACCGGTACGGGGACGTGGATGCCGACGGCCGGTACAGCTCCCCCATCGCCAGCCCCGGCCGCCGCTTCTTCACCATGCTGGGAACCCTGGTGCAGGGCCGGGTATCCCTCGATGGCGCCGCCGTGGCCGCATCCAAAGTGGCCTTGAAGGCGGCAATCCAGTACGCCACCGAGCGCCGCCAGTTCAATGCCTCATCCCACACCGAGGAGGAAGTGCTCCTCGATTACCAGCGCCACCAAAAGCGCCTGTTCACGCGGCTGGCCACCACGTACGCGGCCAGCTTCGCGCACGAGCAGCTGCTGGAAAAATTCGACGACGTGTTCTCCGGCGCCCATGACACGGACGAAGACCGCCAGGACCTGGAAACCCTCGCTGCAGCACTGAAACCGCTGAGCACCTGGCATGCCCTGGATACCCTGCAGGAATGCCGCGAAGCCTGCGGCGGCGCCGGGTTCCTGATCGAGAACCGCTTCGCGTCGCTGCGGGCCGACCTGGACGTCTACGCCACCTTCGAGGGCGACAACACCGTGCTGCTGCAGCTCGTCGCCAAACGGCTGCTGGCTGACTACGCCAAGGAATTCCGCAGTGTCGACTTCGGAGTGCTGGCCCGTTACGTGGTGGGCCAGGCTACCGGCGCCGCCATCCACCGCACCGGCCTGCGCCAGGTGGCACAGTTCGTCGCGGACACCGGTTCCGTGCAGAAGGCGGCCATTGCGCTGCGGGACGAGGAAAGCCAGCGCGCGCTCCTCACCGACCGTGTCCAGACCATGGTGGCTGAAGCTGCCACAGCGCTTAAGGGCACGGGCAGATTGTCGCAGGAGAAGGGTGCGGCCCTATTCAACCGGCACCAGAATGAACTCATCGACGCAGCCCAGGCGCACGCCGAGCTGCTCCAGTGGGAGGCGTTCACGGACGCGCTCCGCGCTGTCACCGATCCCGGCACGAAACAGGTGCTGACCTGGCTGCGCGACCTCTTCGGCCTCTCCCTGATCGAAAAAAACCTGTCCTGGTACCTCATGAACGGCCGCCTTTCCATGCAGCGGGGCCGCACGGTGGGCGAGTACATCAACCGGCTGCTGGTCAAACTCCGCCCGCATGCCGTGGACCTGGTGGACGCCTTCGGTTACGGCGAGCAGCACGTGCGAGCAACCATCGCCACCGGTGCCGAGAAAAAGCGGCAGGACGAGGCCCGCGCCTACTTTCGGAGCCAGCGCGCCAACGGCCAGGCCCCGGTGGACGAAAAGGTGCTGATAGCCCGTACCGTTGCAGGCAAGCGCAACTGACCGTCCCCTAATGCCAGGAACGACGACGGCGCCGCTCCCCTTGCGAGGGGGCGGCGCCGTCGTCATTTAGCTACGAGGGCTGGCCCTGTGCCGGAAGCACTGAACGGTACACCTCAAGCGTGGTCTCGGTGATGGATTCCCACGAGAAGTGCTGTTCGGCCCGCAGCCGGCCGGCCTGTCCCATGGCGCGTGCGCGCTCCGGGTCCGAGACGACCTCAGTGAGGGCAGCGGCGAACTCGGTGACGAACTTTTCCGGGTCAAGGGGTGTTCCGGTACCGTCCGTCACCTGCTCAAGGTCAACCAGGAGGCCGGTCCGGCCGTGATCCACCACCTCGGGGATACCGCCGGTGGCGCTCGCCACAACTGCTGCGCCGCAGGCCATGGCTTCAAGGTTGACGATGCCGAGGGGCTCGTAGATGGAGGGGCAGGCGAAGGCCGTGGCGTGGCTGAGGACCTGGATGAGCTCGTTGCGGGGCAGCATGCGCTCGATCAGGACAACGCCGGTGCGCTCCCGCTGCAGGTCCTCGATCAGGCGGGCAGTCTCCGCGGCCAGTTCCGGAGTGTCTGCGGCGCCCAAGCAGAGGACCAGCTGGACGTCGGCCGGAAGCTTCGCGGCGGCCCGCAGGAGGTAGGGAACCCCCTTCTGGCGGGTGTTTCTCCCCACAAAGACCACGCTTGGCTTGTCCGGATCGATACCCAGGGCGCGGACGGCGTCGCTGTTCTCGTCGCGGTTCCATAGCTCGACGTCGATGCCGTTGTGGACCACCCGCACCTTGGCCGGGTCCACGTTGGGGTAGCTGCGCAGGATGTCCTGACGCATGCCCTCCGACACGGCGATGATGGCTGCTGCAGCCTCATAGGCGGTCTTCTCCACCCAGGAGGACAGCGCATAGCCTCCGCCGAGCTGCTCTGCCTTCCACGGGCGGAGCGGCTCGAGGCTGTGGGCGCTGAGAACATGCGGAATCCCGTGGAGCAGGGACGCGAGGTGCCCGGCCATGTTGGCGTACCAGGTATGCGAATGGACCAGGTCCGCACCTTCGACGTCCGGGACGATCCGCAGGTCAACGCCCAGCGTCTGCACCGCGGCGTTGGCCGAGCCGAGATCCTCCGGCACGGAGTAGGACGTCACCGCCGCGCCATGATAGTCGGCGTCGCGGGGAGCCCCAAATGCACGAACGTGCAGGTCAACGTGCTTACTAAGCACCCTGCTCAATTCGGCCACGTGGACACCCGCGCCACCATAGATCTCCGGCGGAAACTCTTTAGTCACAATGTCTATTCGCACAAGACCCAAGGTAGTCCTTCACGCATAACTGTTCTAGTGTGAAGGAGTCCGGGCATGCCGGACTGTCTTGGGGAGTTACGAAGGCGTACAGGAGCGACCATTATGCCGTTGAACAAAAGAGTCCTGGCCATTGTCCTCGCAGGCGGCGAGGGAAACAGACTGATGCCACTGACGGCAGACCGCGCGAAACCCGCGGTGCCCTTCGCGGGAAGCTACCGCCTGATCGATTTTGCCTTGTCCAACCTGGTGAATTCCCGCTACCTGCAGATCGTTGTGCTCACCCAGTACAAATCGCACAGCCTGGACCGGCATATCTCCGAGACCTGGCGCATGTCCACGCAGCTGGGCAACTACGTTGCCTCCGTCCCGGCGCAGCAGCGCGTGGGCAAGAGCTGGTTCCTCGGCAGCGCCAACGCCATCTACCAGTCGCTGAACCTCATCCATGACGCCAACCCCGACATCGTGGTGGTGGTCGGCGCGGACCACGTTTACCGCATGGACTTTGCCCAGATGGTGGCGCAGCACGTCAACAGCGGTGCCAAGGCCACGGTCGCCGCAGTGCGGCAGCCCCTGCACATGGCGGACCAGTTCGGCGTCATCGAAGTGGACCAGAACGATCCCCAGAAGATTGCCGCCTTTGTGGAGAAGCCCGCCAGCACCCCTGGCCTCGCAGCGGACCCCTCACAGTTCCTGGCCTCCATGGGCAACTACGTCTTCGACGCCGACGCACTGGTCGCGGCGCTGCATGTCGACGCCGAGCGGCTCGACACCAAGCACGACATGGGCGGGGACATCATCCCCTACTTCGTGAACCAGGGCGAAGCGGGCGTCTACGACTTCACCCTCAACGACATCCCCGGCTCCACCGAGCGGGACCGCACCTACTGGCGCGACGTCGGCACCATCGACTCCTTCTACGATGCCCACATGGACCTCATCTCCCCGCTGCCGGTCTTCAACCTGTACAACTCCGAATGGCCCATCTACACGCGGCAGAGCATTTCGCCGCCGGCCAAATTCGTCCGCGGCCAGAACAACACGGTGGGCACTGCACTGGACTCGATCGTTTCCAGCGGCGTGGTGATTTCCGGCGGTGTTGTGGAGGGCTCGGTCCTCTCCAACGACGTCTTTGTGGCAACCAGCAGCCGGGTTATCGATTCGGTGCTGATGGACAAGGTGCAGATCGGCGAGGGCGCGGTTATCAACCGGGCCATCATCGACAAAAACGTCAAGGTGCCGGCCGGCGCGGCGATTGGGCTGGACCCCGAACTGGACCGCGCCCGCGGCTTCAAGGTCACCGATTCCGGGATTACCGTGCTGTCCAAGGGCCAGGAAGTTCCGGAGCCCGGCGAAGAAGAGCGCAAGCTCGCGGCCGCCAACCTGCATCTTGTGCCCAACGCCGTCAAGGCCGCAGCCGCGCAGTACCCGGACGTTCGCGAGTCCGTCGACAAGGTCGCCAAAACGCACGCTGCGGCAGCGGCGGAAATGGCGCCTGGCGCGAGTATTTCCTGATCGCCCGCCGGGAGCGCCCGGGCCGGGCGCTCCCCCGCTGCCGGCCCTGTTGATGGTGGGGCCGGCGGGGACTCCCAGGCTGTAAAATCGGTACAATGAGCTCCCCCGATCTGACGCCTGAGGAAATCCAGGCCTGCCTCAAGGTCCTCAACACGATCCACGCCTATGACGAGGAGCATCCGGACTACGTTTCGGTGCGCCGTGCCACCGGCAAAATGTTCAAGGCCGTCAAGAGGCACCGCCGCGTCACCAAGCGGGACCTGATCTCCGAGACGGACCGGGCAGTGATTGCCCAGACTGCCACCGCTGCGCCGGACCGGATCGACGACGAAACCCGCGGGAACAAACTGGCTCCTTCCGCCACCGGCAAGGTGGCCGGCCATCTCATCCGGTCCCGGCCGTGCTACATCTGCAAGCAGCACTACACCCAGGTTGACGCCTTTTACCATCAGCTCTGCCCTGAGTGCGCCGCGTTCAACCACGGCAAGCGCGACGCCCGCACGGACCTGACCGGCCGCCGCGCGCTGCTCACCGGCGGGCGGGCCAAGATCGGTATGTACATCGCGCTCCGGCTGCTCCGTGACGGCGCCCATACCACCATCACCACACGGTTCCCCAAGGACGCGGCCCGCCGCTTTGCCGCCATGGAGGACAGCGGCGAGTGGCTGCACCGGCTCCGCATCGTGGGCATCGACCTGCGCGACCCTGCCCAGGTCATGGCATTGACCGACTCACTGAACGAGGCCGGCCCGCTGGACATCATTATCAATAACGCTGCCCAGACGGTGCGCCGGTCCGGTAACGCCTACAAGCCGCTGGTGGACGCTGAGGACGAACCGCTGCCCGCAGCCCTGGAGCAGGCCAACGGCGGCCCCGAGCTGGTCACCTTCGGCCACGCCCACGACAAGCACCCCCTTGCTTTGGCAAGCAGCGTCACTGAGCACCCGGTCCTGGCCGGCGATGCCATCACCTCGCTGGCGCTCTCCACCGGTTCCGCTTCGCTGGAGCGGATCGCCTCGGGAACAGCGATCGACGCCGGCGGACTGGTTCCGGACCTCGCGACGATTAACAGTTGGACGCAGGTGGTGGACGAGGTGGACCCGCTCGAAATGCTCGAGGTGCAGCTCTGTAACGTCACGGCGCCGTTCCTTCTGGTCAGCAGGCTGCGCTCGGCCATGAAGCAGTCCACCGCGCGGCGGAAGTACATCGTGAACGTCTCCGCCATGGAGGGGCAGTTCTCCCGTGCCTACAAGGGCCCCGGCCACCCGCACACCAACATGGCCAAGGCGGCGCTGAACATGATGACCCGCACCAGCGCCCAGGAGATGCTGGACAGAGACGGCATCCTGATGACCGCCGTCGATACCGGCTGGATTACTGACGAGCGGCCGCACTTCACCAAGGTACGGCTGATGGAGGAAGGCTTCCACGCGCCCCTGGACCTGGTGGACGGGGCTGCACGGGTCTACGATCCGATCGTGATGGGCGAGAACGGCGAGGACCAGTACGGCGTGTTCCTCAAGGACTACAAGCCAAGCCCCTGGTAGGCGTATGCTCGGCGGCATGAGCCACGAGACTGCCCCCGACGTACAGAATCTGGAACACCACGAGTGCTGGGCCATGCTGCGGACGGTGTCCGTCGGCAGGCTTGCTGTCCTGGCCGACGGGCGCCCGGATATTTTCCCCATCAACTACACAGTGGACGGCGGAACACTTGTTTTCCGCACTGGGGAAGGCACAAAGCTCGCTGGCGCGTCGAAAGGCGCGGCGGTGGCACTGGAGGCCGACGGCGTGGATCCGGACACCGCATTGGCCTGGAGCGTGGTGGTCAAAGGCACTGCCGAGGTGGTCACTGGAACAGACCAGGTCCTGGCTACTGCCGGGCTTTACCTTTTCCCCTGGCAGGCGGGCAACAAGGATGCGTTCGTCCGGATCGCACCGGACAGCGTCACCGGCCGGCGGTTCAAGGTAACGGAACCGCTCACGTGGTGGACCCAGCTCAGCGGAGTCGCCAAGGCATCGCCGGAGTAAACACCAGGGGCGTCCACGGATGTGGACGCCCCTGGTGTTCACTGCTGTTGGTCCGGGCCTGCCGCTCAGGCCAGCTGGGTGATCTCCACGCTGACGTTAAGAGCCGACCCGCCGCCACCGGACAAGATGCCTTTCAGCGGGGGCACATCGCGGTAGTCCCGCCCCCGTGCCACGGTGACGTGGAAGTCGCCGGCAGGCTTGTGGTTGGTGGGATCCCAGCTGCGCCAGTCACCGTCCCAGAACTCCAGCCAGGCGTGTGACTGCCCGGCGACCGTTTCGCCGATGCCGGCGCTGGAACGCGGGTGCAGGTAGCCCGAGACATACCGGGCCGGGATTCCGCAGCTCCGCAGCGCGCCGATGGCGAGGTGGGCGAGGTCCTGGCACACGCCCTGGCGCTGCCCCCAGGCCTCCTCTGCGTTCGTGGTGACAGCGGTGGAGCCGGACATGTAGGTCATCTCGCCGCGCATCCACTCGAAGACTGCCATGGCGGCGTCGTGCGGGTTCTTCCCCGCCACCACCTCCGGGATGAGGCCCAGGACCTCGTCCCCGGGACCGCTCAGCCGGGACTGGGGCAGCCAGTCGCTGTACGTATTGAGCGTCCCGGGCGAGGCGAGGACATCCCAGCCCACGATGTCGGACTCGGAGGGGATCTTCTCGGCACGGTGTACTTCCACCGTGATGTTGGAGACCACCTCGAGGTGCTCGTGCGGCATTTGCATGTCGAATGCCGTGACCCTGGTCCCCCAGTAGTCGCGGTACGTGCTCACCGCAGCCTGCGACGGCGAGACCTTGACCACCGATTCCAGCACCACCTGCTGGGAATCCGTGAGGGGCGTCATGCGGGCCTCGTTATAGGACAGCGTGACCCGCTTGTTGTACTTGTAGGCCGTCTTGTGCACGATGCTCAGCCGGGTCATGAAACTTCTCCCACCCAAGCCAGTTCGTCGGCCTGATTGAAGTACTTACGGGAAATGGCGTCCGAGGCCTGGGATACTGCCTTCTGCACGCGTTCCATGTGTTCGGGCAGCTCGGCCATGAGGTCGTCCGTGCGGTGGAACTCAAGGAACGTGCGGGCCTGGCCCACGATCCGGCGGGCGTCGTTGATGAAGCCGACGCGCTGCGCAGACGGATCCAGCTTGGCGAGGCACTCGTCAGCGTCCCGCAGCGCGTAGACAATGGACCGCGGGAACAGCCGGTCCAGGAGCAGGAACTCGGCGGCGTGCTGGTCACCGAAGGCGGCGCGCCGGGTACGCAGGAAGGATTCGTAGGCACCCGCGCACCGGAGCATGTTGACCCAGGACATGCCTGCTGACAGGACGTCGCGGGTGGAGAGCATGCGCGCCGTCATGTCGGCCCGTTCCAGGGAGCGTCCCAGCACCAGGAAGAGCCAGCTTTCGTCATGGCTCACCGTGGTGTCCGCCAGGCCGCTCACCATGGCGGTGCGTTCCAGCGTCCAGTTGCAGAAGCGGTAGGTGCCCACCACGTCCTTGCGGTGCTGGCTCAGCCCGTAGTACGTGGTGTTGAGGCTTTCCCAGAGGCCGGAGGAAACCGTTTCGCGGGCACGGCGGGCGTTCTCGCGTGCGGCTCCCAGTGAACCGGCAATGGAGGTGGCGCTGGTCTTGTCGTAGGCCAGGGCGTGGAGCAGTTCCGGCAGCCCGAAGTCCTCGCTCTGCGGGCGGGCGCCCATCACGGCCAGGAGTTCCTGCGCCACGCTTTTGCGTTCGTCCATGGGCAGGTGGTTCAGCCGCTCCAGGTGCACATCGAGGATACGCGCCGTGCCATCGGCACGCTCCACATAACGGCCAATCCAAAAAAGGGACTCGGCAATTCGGCTAAGCATTCGCGGCTACCTCCTGCAGGCCCGACACTGAAAAGGACATTGGCGCGGTCATGGGCCGGTTCACTGCTGCTGCTCCGACTGGCGGTCGCGCCAGTTGCTTTCGACCGGCCACACGGACACCCGCTCGCGGACGGAGATGGACTGCCGCGGCACGGTCTCCACCGGCAGGTGGGGCGAATCGGCAAGGACCCAGGTGTCCTTGGAGCCGCCGCCCTGGCTGGAGTTCACGATCAGCGACCCTTCCTTCAGTGCCACGCGGGTAAGGCCGCCGGGGAGCACCCAGACGTTGTCGCCGTCGTTCACGGCAAAAGGCCGCAGGTCCACGTGGCGGGGGCCGAACTTGTCCCCGCTCAGCGTGGGCACGGTGGAGAGCTGCAGCACCGGCTGGGCGATCCAGCCGCGGGGGTCTGCGATGACCCGCTGGCGGAGGGCGTCGAGTTCGTCCCTGGAGGCGTCCGGGCCGATAACCAGGCCCTTGCCGCCGGAGCCGTCCACCGGCTTGACCACGAGCTCTGACAGGTTGTCCAGGGTGTACTCGCGCGCTTCCTTCTCCTCCAGGCGGAAGGTGTCCACGTTCGCGATGATGGGTTCCTCGTTGAGGTAGTAGCGGATGAGGTCAGGGACGTAACTGTAGACCAGTTTGTCATCCGCGACGCCGTTGCCCACTGCGTTGGCGATGGTCACCCCGCCTGCCCGGGCGGCGTTGACGAGTCCGGGACAGCCGAGCATTGAATCGGCCCGGAACTGCAGCGGGTCTAGGAAGTCGTCGTCGATCCGTTTGTAGATGACGTCCACGCGCTGCTCGCCGGCCGTGGTGCGCATGTAGACGCGGTTGCCGCGGCAGATGAGGTCTCGGCCTTCCACCAGTTCAACACCCATCAGGCCCGCGAGCAGGGTGTGCTCAAAGTAGGCGCTGTTGAACACCCCGGGGGTCAGGACGACGACGGTGGGATCGTCCACGCCGGCGGGCGCGGTTTTGCGCAGGGCCGAGAGGAGCCGGCGGGGGTACTCCTCCACCGGGCGGATGAGCTGCTGGCCGAAGGCTTCGGGCAGGCCCTTGGCCATGGCGCGCCGGTTTTCCAGGACATAGCTGACGCCGGAGGGGACGCGCACGTTGTCCTCCAGCACCCGGAAGGTTCCGGCTGCATCACGGACAACGTCGATGCCGGAGATGTGCACGCGGACGCCGCCGGCCGGTTCGAAGCCGTGGACCTGGCGGTGGAAGTGCGCGCTCGTAGTCACCAGCTGCCGGGGTATCACGCCGTCGGACACCACGTTCATTTTGTCGTACACGTCGTTGAGGAAGGCCTCGAGTGCGTGCACGCGCTGGGCGACGCCGCGTTCAAGCACGTCCCATTCCGCCGCGGGGATCACCCGGGGGACGATATCGAGCGGGAAGGGGCGCTCCTCGCCGGCGAAGTCAAAGGTGACACCACGGTCCAGGAAGGTGCGCGCCATGGAGTCCGCCCGCGCGCTGACGTCGGCGAGGGAAAGCTTGCGCAGGGCGTCCGCCACCTGCTCATAAGAGCCCCGCGCTTCTTGCCCGGGGGCGAACATCTCGTCGTAGGCTCCGGTCCGGCCGGCGGCCACGGAGTAATCCTGGAATAGGTCTGACATGTCCAATAGCCAACCATCTTTTTGTTTCGAATTCATTACTGCCATCCATTCTGGCGTGTTGGCGGACGTGGTGTGGTTCGTGGATTCCGTGTCCTTTCCGGCACAGTAGGTGAGTGCCAGTCAGCAGAAGCCTCCCCACGCCCGGCCCGGGCATCCCCGGCGGCGCTGACCGGTTGCTCCCAGGCCTGGCCACGGCGGCTGTTGCCCTGGCCGCAGCGCTCCTGGTCCACTGGCTCGTTCCCGTTCTCCCGGCCATGACCCTGGCCGTGGTCCTGGGCGTCCTGGCCGCCAACCTGCCGGCGGCCGGAGTCTGGACTGCCGGCAGGGCGCGCCCGGGGCTGGACTTCGCCGGCAAGCACCTGATGCGCGGCGGGATTGTCCTGCTGGGCCTGAAGGTGAGCGTTATGGACGTCCTGGGACTGGGCTGGCTGGCCCTGGTGCTGATCGCGGGGGTGGTGGCCGTGAGCTTCGGCGGAACCTACCTGATCTCCCGGCTGTTCCGGCTGCCCCCGGTGACCTCGCTCCTGGTGGCCACAGGGTTCTCGATCTGCGGTGCGTCCGCCATCGGTGCGATGGC
The DNA here is from genome assembly GCF_900537115.1 of Arthrobacter sp. Alg241-R88. Classification (GTDB taxonomy): domain Bacteria; phylum Actinomycetota; class Actinomycetes; order Actinomycetales; family Micrococcaceae; genus Arthrobacter. The sequence goes on along the minus strand of NZ_UNRG01000002.1, from coordinate 486,783 downwards.
CGCCGTCCGCCGCATCCGGCATGTGGACACCGTCCTGCCGGTGGCGCTGGTGACGCTCTGCGGGACCCTCGCCATTGGGGTTATGCCCCTCCTGGTCCACCCCCTGCAGCTCAGCGCGCCGGTTTTTGGCGCCTGGACGGGCGCCTCGGTGCACGATGTGGGCCAGGTGGTGGCTACGGCGCAAACCGCAGGGACGGCGGCGCTGGGCATCGCCGTCGTCGTCAAACTCACCCGGGTGCTGCTGCTGGCACCCGTGGCGGCATTGGCGGGTGCCCACCAGCGGCTGTTTGCAAATCCCGGCCCGGGCGCAGAGGGCACGGACGCGAAACTGCCGCCGGTGGTTCCCCTGTTTGTCCTGGGCTTCATTGCCATGGTGGGCCTTCGCTCCACCGGTTGGCTTCCGGCCGGCTGGCTTGAGGCCGGAGCAGCGCTGCAGGACATCCTGCTCGGCGCCGCGCTGTTCGGTTTGGGCTCCGCCGTTCGGGTGCGCACGCTGCTCCACACCGGCGGCCGTGCGCTCCTGGCCGCCCTCGTATCCTGGCTCCTGATCGCACTCCTGGGACTCGCAGCGGCCCTGCTGATCGCCGCATAACCCGTGATTAGATAGCTGAGTGTCAAATGAGAATCTGCAGCGCGACGAAGCCGCCGAACGTTCAGCCCTGATCAGCACCACCAGCTACGACGTTTCGCTGGACGTGCGCCAGGCCGGGGACCCGGACGTGGCGGGCTACCCGAGCCGCAGCGTCATTACCTTCTCGGCGGCACAGCCCGGCAGCTCGACTTTCCTGGACTTCATCGGCGATGTCCACAGCGTGTTCCTGAATGGCCGGGAACTCCGTGTGGAGGACGCTGTGGACGGCGCCAGGATCAGGCTGGACAACCTGCAGGCCCGGAACGAGGTGACCGTCAGCGGAACCGCCCTCTACAGCCGTTCCGGCGAGGGCATGCACCGGTTCGTGGATCCCGCCGACGGCCAGTGCTACCTCTACACGCAGTACGAGCCCGCCGACGCCCGCCGGGTTTTCGCCAACTTCGAACAGCCCGACCTCAAGGCCACGTACACCTTCCACGTCACGGCTCCCGCCGGGTGGCACGTCGCCTCCAACGGCGCGGAGACGGGCCGGACCTTCCTTGCCGGCGACCAGTCCATCGCATCCTGGGACTTCGCCACCACCGAACCCATGTCAACCTACATCACCACCCTGCTGGCCGGGCCCTACTTCAAGGCGGAGGACCGCTGGCAGGCGACGCTCGACGACGGCACATCCCTGGACGTGCCGCTCGCCCTGTACTGCCGGGCTTCCATGGCGGATTCCTTCGACACCGACGAGCTGTTCCGGCTCACGAAGAACGGACTGGACTTCTTCAACCGGCTCTTCGACTACCCGTACCCCTGGGGCAAGTACGACCAGGCCTTTGTGCCCGAATACAACCTCGGCGCCATGGAGAACCCCGGCCTCGTGACGTTCACGGAGAGCTACGTCTTCACTTCCCGCGCCACCGACGCCCAGTACCAGGCCAGGGCCAACACCCTGATGCACGAGATGGCGCACATGTGGTTCGGGGACCTCGTGACCATGCAGTGGTGGGATGACCTGTGGCTCAAGGAATCGTTCGCCGACTACATGGGCACCCTGGGCGTTGACCGCGCCACGGACTGGGACACCGCCTGGGTGAACTTCGCCAACAAGCGCAAGGCCTGGGCCTACGTCCAGGACCAGCTGCCCACCACGCACCCGATCGTGGCGGACGTCCCGGACTTGGAGGCCGCCAAGCAGAACTTCGACGGCATCACCTACGCCAAGGGCGCGTCGGTGCTGAAGCAGCTCGTGGCGTATGTGGGGTTCGAGGCGTTCATCGCCGGCTCCCGCGCGTACTTCCGCAAGCACGCGTACGGCAACACTTCCCTGGCTGACCTGCTGGCAGCCCTCAGCGCCTCCTCCGGCCGGGACCTTGCCGGCTGGGCGCAGCAGTGGCTGCAGACCTCCGGCATCTCCAGGCTGTCCCTGGACATCACCGCAGACCCAACGGACGACGGCGTGCTGGGCAGCGTGTCGATCGTCCAGGAGGCAACCGATCCCGTCACCGGACGCGAGGAACTGCGCCCGCACCGCCTGCGCGTGGGCTCCTACGATTTCGACGCCGACGGCGCCCTGGTGCGCACCGGAAGTATCGAAACCGATGTGGCAGGGGCACGGACCGGGCTCCCCCAGCTCTCCGGTGTGCCACGGCCCGCGCTCCTGATCGTGAATGACGACGACCTGACCTATGCCAAAGTCCGGCTGGATCCCGCCTCCGAGGCGACGGCCCTGGCCGCACTGGACCGGATCGTGGACCCCATGGCCCGTGCCCTGTGCTGGACGGCGCTCTGGAACTCCGCCCGCGATGGCGCAAGCCCTGCCGCGCGGTACGTCGAAGCTGTGGCTGCCTTCGGACCGGCTGAGCCGGGCATCGGCGTCCTGTTGAACATCCTCGACAACGCAAGCACCGCCGTCGAACGCTACACATCGGCAGCCGGCCGCGAAGCCGTCCGGGCTTCGTTCCTGGCAGCCGCTGCCGCGGAACTGGACCGCGCCCAGCCCGGCTCGGACCAGCAGTTGGCCTGGGCCAGGACCCTCGCCACCGTCAGCAGGAACGATGACGCCATGCTGCCCCGGCTGAAGGGCCTGCTGGAGGGCACGTCGCCGGTGACCGGACTGGCCGTGGATGCGGAGTTGCGGTGGCACTTCTGGCATGCGCTGGCGGCGAACGGCCAGGCCATCGCGGCGGAACTGGACGCCGAGCTGGCCCGTGACACCACGGCCTCAGGGCGGGCCGGCCACGCCACCGCCCTCGCTGCCCGGCCGGACCCGGACGTCAAAGCAGCAGCGTGGAAGAAGGCCGTTCAAGGAAACGAACTGTCCAACCAGCTGCTGACCGCCACCATCACAGGGTTCATGACCGCACCGGCGGAGCTGCTGGAACCTTACGTGGAGCCGTACTTTGAGTGCCTGTGCGCAGTCTGGGACGGGCGGAGCATCGAGATTGCGAGCCGGATTGTCCGTGGCCTGTACCCCCTGGCCCAGGACCTGGCCGACGGGGCGGAACCAACGGAGCATCCCGTCATTCGGCGCACGGACCAGTGGCTGGCCGACAACGTCGAGGCGCCCCGTGCACTGCGCCGCATCATCGTGGAGCAGCGCAGCCACCTGCTGCGGGCGCTGACGGCCCAGGCCGCCGTCATCAAAGCCCCGTCTTCGAGCGTTCCTGCGCAGTGAAGCCCCGGTTGGGTGCGCAGGGGCGGCCCCTGCGCACCGAACCCTACCGCCAAGGCAGTTACGGTCCAGTCAAAGCTCAGGGAACCCGGTGGAGCCATTCGTCGGTGCCGAACTTCGTGTCTACCCGCTCCCGCGCCGTGGCCAGTTCCGCCTCGGTCAGTTCTGAGGGCGTGGCGCCGTAGCGCTCCGTGAAGACTTCCATCATGGCCGCAATGATCTCAGCCCGGGCCAGGCCGGTCTGGCGGCGGAGCGGGTCCACCCGTTTCTTGGCGCTGCGGGTGCCCTTGTCCGAGAGCTTTTCCTTGCCGATGCGGAGCACTTCCACCATCTTGTCGGCGTCGACGTCGTAGCTCATGGTGACGTGGTGCAGCATGCCGCCGTTGGCCAGGCGCTTCTGTGCCGCGCCGCCGATCTTGCCCTGGTCCGTGGCGATGTCGTTCAGCGGCACGTAGAACGCAGTGATGCCCAGTTTCTCCAGCGCGGCCATGACCCAGGCATCCAGGAAAGGGTAGGAGTCGGCGAAGCTAAGGCCGTCCACCAGCGTCTGGGGCAGGTACAGCGAGTACGTGATGCAGTTGCCCGCCTCCATGAACATCGCTCCCCCGCCGCTGATGCGGCGGACAACGTTGATGCCGTGCTTCGCCACGCCGTCGGGATCCACCTCGTTGCGGTACGACTGGAAGCTGCCGATCACCGTTGAGGGCTCCTGCCAGTCCCAGAACCGGAGCGTGGGGTTGCGGCGGCCGTCGCCCACCTCCTCGGTGAGGACCTCATCGAGCGCGACATTGATTTCGGTGGGCAGGACAGTGGGCGGGATGAGGTTCCACTGGTGGTCCGCCCAGGAGGTGGCTTTGGCGAGGGCACGGCGGACAGCGATCGCCACGGCGTCGGCCGAGAAGCCGAACAGGGCGGCGCCTTCCGGCAGCGAAGCCGTGACGGCGGCGGCAAGCTCGGCCGCCGTCGTTGTGTCCGGCAACCCCGCCAGCCCGCGGTTGATGTCCAGGAGCGCTTCGTCGGGTTCCAGGAAGAAGTCCCCGCTGACGGATACGTCGGCCAGCCGGCCGTCCACAACGTTTAGGTCGACCACGACGAGCTTGCCGCCGGGGACTTTGTACTCGCCGTGCCGGCGGGATGTGGAATCAGCAGCTGGAGCTGGCGTGGCAGTCATGCTTCCCATCCTGCCCCAGAACGGCCCGGCCCCTGAAACGATGCCGGCCGTTAACGCGAAAAGCCCGCACCGTCGCCGGTGCGGGCTTTCCCTGTGAAGCTTGGAGGGAAGTGAATTACTTCTTGCCGCCGAAGCCCTTGAAGCGAGCGTTGAAGCGCTCGACGCGGCCTGCGGAGTCCATGATGCGCTGCTTGCCCGTGTAGAACGGGTGGGACTCAGAGGAGATTTCGACGTCGATGACCGGGTAGGTGTTGCCGTCTTCCCACTCGATGGTCTTCGAGGAAGAAACGGTGGACTTGGTCAGGAACTTGACGCCGGAAGCCAGGTCGTTGAAAACAACAGCTTCGTACTTCGGGTGGGTATCAGACTTCATAATGGGACCTTTGTTCGCACAACTGGATTTTGCCAGCTGCCAGGTATGAATGGGATGGCCGCATTCCGCGCCGCAAGACGCAGGGCAGCCAGCTATCAATAATAGCGGATAACCGGGGTGCCCGCGAACCGCCTGCCGGCCCCTAATCCCGGGGGCGCAGCTCCCAGAAGGCAACGGCCGATGCCGCCGCAACATTCAGCGAATCCACGCCGTTGCGCATCGGGATCTTCACGGCGAGGTCGACGGCGGCGAGCGTCTCGGCGCTCATGCCGGCACCTTCGGTGCCCAGCACCAGGGCGAGCCGCTCCGGATTCTGCGCAGCGACCGCGTCCACGTCCTGCGCATCCGCCGTCAGCTCCAGTGCGGCCACGGTGAACCCTTGGTCCTTGAGCAGATGAAGGTCCTCCGGCCAGCTGGTGAGGCGGGCCCACGGCACCTGGAACACGGTGCCCATGCTCACGCGGACGCTTCGCCGGTAGAGGGGGTCGCCGCAGCGCGGCGAAACAAGGACAGCGTCAATGCCCAGGGCGGCGGCGGAGCGGAAAATGGCACCCACGTTGGTGTGGTCCACGATGTCCTCCAGGACGGCCACCCGCCGTGCTCCGGCCAGCAGTTCGGGCAACGGGACAGGCGCCGGGCGCTGCATGGCGGCCATGGCACCGCGGTGGAGGTGGAACCCGGTGATCTCCTCCAGCAGGGCTGCACTGCCGATGAAGGCGGGAACCTGCGGGTAGGCGCCGAGGATGTCCTGGAGGTCGTCCAGCCACTTTTCCGCGAGGAAGAAGGACCGGGGCTGGTGCCCCGCGGCGAGGGCACGGCGCAGCACGCGGGACGATTCGGCGATGTACATGCCCTCAGCCGGTTCGCGAAGCTTGCGAAGGTGCACGTCCGTGAGCTGGGTGTAGTCGGTCACGCGAGGGTCGGCGGCGGACTCGAGATAGTGGATTGTCACCGGGTGATTATTTCAGCAGATTCGCGATCATGAATCCGAGGGCCACCAGGCCAAGGACAAAGATCACACCGCGGAGCACTGTCGGGGAAAGCCGGCGGCCCACCTTGGCACCCAACAGGCCGCCAATGCTTGAGCTGACGGCGATGAGCAGCACCACCAGCCAGTTGATCCGGTCGAATGCGAACAGCAGGTAGGAGATGGCTGCCACCAGGTTCACGCCCAGCACCAGGATGTTCTTCATGGCGTTGGCGTTCTGGATGGTGCCGGTGAGGAACACGCCCAGGATACCGACGAGCAGGATTCCCTGCGCAGCCACGAAGTAGCCGCCGTAAACACCGGCAAGGTAGACGAGGATCACCAGGAGAACGGTGTGGCGCTTGTCCCGTACGGCGTGCTCCGGATTCTCCTCGCGGTTGCGGACCCAGGCCTGCATCCGGGGCTGGAACACCACCATCAGGAGGGCCAGGACCAGGAGGACCGGGGCGACGTAGTGGAAGACCTGTTCGGGGAGATGCAGCAGCAGCCAGGCGCCGGAGATGCCGCCCAGGAGGGACGCCGGCAGGAGCCGAAGCAGCTGGCGGCCGCGGCCTTTCAGTTCCCGGCGGTAACCGAAGGCACCGGCGGCGGTGCCAAAAACAAGGCCCATGGCGTTGCTCATGGAGGCCACAACCGGGGTGACGCCCAAGGCGATCAGGACGGGGAACGTCACCAGTGTTCCGGAGCCCACCACAGCGTTGATGGTGCCGGCCCAGAGGCCGGCGATGGACACAAAGATGCTGCTGAGAAGATCCAAGGTGCTGCGGTGCCGCCCTAGCGGCGTGCGACGGCGGTGTACCGGCCGCCGTTGACGGTCACATCCAGGTCCAGCCCGAAGGTGGTGCTGAGGTGTTCGGCCGTCAGCACGTCCGTGATGGGGCCAGCGGCGACCACTCCGCCGTCGCGCATCAGCATGGCGTGGGTGAAGCCCGGCGGGACTTCCTCAAGGTGGTGGGTGACCAGGACCATCGCGGGTGCTGCCTCGTCCCGGGCGAGTTCCCCGAGCTTGTGGACGAGTTCCTCGCGGCCGCCGAGGTCCAGGCCTGCGGCGGGTTCATCGAGCAGCAGCAGCTCGGGATCAGTCATCAGTGCGCGGGCGATCTGGACGCGCTTGCGCTCACCTTCGGACAGCGTGGCAAAGGTCCTGTTCAGGAGCGGCCCCATCCCCCAGTCGTTGAGCAGGCGGAAGGCCCGCCGCTCGTCGTCGCGCTCATATCCTTCCCGCCAGCGGCCGGTGACGCCGTACGCGGCGGTGACCACAACATTGAGGACGTTCTCGTGTTCGGGGATCTGGGTGGCAAGGGCGGCGGAGGAAAGGCCAATGCGGGGGCGGAGTTCAAAGACGTCCACCCGGCCCAGGATTTCGTCCAGGATTCCGGCTTTGCCGCTGCTCGGATGCATCCGGGCGGCCGCGATCTGGAGGAGAGTGGTTTTGCCGGCACCGTTGGGCCCGAGGATTACCCAGCGTTCGCCTTCGTTAACTTCCCAGTCAATCTTGTCCAGCAGGGTCTTTTTACCTCGGACAACGCTAACGGAAGCCAATTCCAGAACATCACTCATAGGAGTAGACACTAGGACAAAAAAGAGGCTGACTGATAACCGGTGTCCCGGCCGGACAGGACGTGAAGTTACCGGACGAGCCTGACGTCTTCGCCCCGGAGGTTGGCCCGGAAACCGTCGCCTTGAACGGCGACGTCCTGGAGCACGAGGCCGTTGGGCAGGCCCTCAATGTCATGCTCTATGGTTACGAGCCCCCGCACGACGGCGGCGGTGGCGTCGGAGAGGAAAGCCGGCCCGCCGAAGTCGATCGAGCGTGGCTCGACGACGAGCCTGCCGGCCTCAACCTGGACCGTGCCGGTGGCTATCACGCGCAGTTCACGGCCCAAGGCTTCGACCGTGCGAAGCACCATGGCCTGGCCGCCGTCAGCGGCACGGACCTCGGTCCCGTTGCCAAGCTCTCCGGCGACAACCTCGAAGGGCACGGTCGCATCTACAGCAAGCCGGGAAGCAACCGGCCCCTGCGGTCCCGTGGTCACGTCCTGCCCCACAACCCGGACGTCGCGGAGCGTCGAGCCCGCGGCTACCACTGTCCCGGCATCCAGCGAAAGGTCGGCCAGCCACACCTCGTCCTCGCGCAGGCCGGCAGGAGGCTCTGCGCCTGGCATGCGTCCGGTGCCTACCGTCGGCGACGGCACAGGTCCTGCCTCCCCGGCGGCCGGTTCGCTCGCCACCCACCACAGGATGGCAATCGCGGCCCCCAGGACGAGGAGCATTCCAATAGCACCGATCAGCCAGTCCTTCGCGCGCTTCCACTCCATCGGGACAGTCTGTCATTGGGGAGGCAACAAGTGATCCCGCTTGCCGTTGCATAGACTCGCCCCATGAGTAACAGCCGGATTGCAATCGATTGGGATGCCGCGCGTGCGAGTAACCGTGCCAATTGGGAAGACAGGGTTCCCCTGCACGAGAAGGCATACGCGATCAGCGAGTTGGACGACCCAAACCACCTCACCGGCGTGATCCGGACGGACCTGGCCGCACTCGCGCCATTCCTCCCTGGCGGCACCGTCTCCGGCCTGGATGTATGTCATCTTCAATGCCACATAGGCACCGACACACTTTCCCTTGCCCGGGCCGGGGCCCGCGTCACCGGCGTGGACTTCTCACCGGGCGCCCTGGCATCCGCCGCCGGCCTGGCACAACGTTTAGGCCTTGATGCCACGTGGGTCGAGTCGGATGTCCTTGAGGCCCGTGACGCCGTCGATAGTGACTTCGACCTCGTGTACACCAGCATCGGAACCATTAATTGGCTGCCGGACCTGGGCCGCTGGGCCGGGCAGGCAGCAGCGCTTCTGCGGCCCGGAGGAACGTTCTACATCCGCGACGGGCACCCTGCCCTCTACGCCATTGATGAGCATGCCGACGGACTGCAGCTTCGATATCCGTACTTCGGCAATGGCGAAGCGCAGCTATGGGACGACGAGTCCACCTACGACGGCGACGGCAAGGTGGCCCACTCCCGGACGTATCAGTGGGCACACCCCTTGTCGGAAATCATCAACTCCCTCATCGCGGCGGGACTGCAGATTCTTCATCTGGGCGAGGACAAAACACTCCCGTGGAAGTTCTCACCCCGCATGGTGGAGGTGGCAGGCGGGTTCGCGTGGCCGGAATCCGAACGTGACCTTGTTCCCTGTACCTACACGATCGTCGCCCGGAAGGCAGGCGGGCAGCCGCCGCGCAATGAATTCAAGGGACCCCTCCCCCGCTGACTAAGATTGCAGGCATGACTTCGAACGTGACCGCCGTCAGCTATGGCCTGAATGTGACCCCAACCGGGCTGGAGCAGCTGCGTTCCGTCCTCACCGGACAAGGGGCTGCCCTGCTGTCCGAAACGGACCGTGGTGACGAGCGGTACCAGGTGCACGTGGCCGAACTTCAGCTTTCGGACGCCACTGCGGCCGGGATGGCTGCCCTCCGTCACGCCGTCGCCGAGGCGTCGATCGCCGGACTGGACACCGCGCTGGTCCCCAACGGCCTCCGCTCGGCAGAACGCAAACTCCTGATCATGGACGTGGATTCCACCCTGATCCAGCAGGAGGTCATCGAACTCCTCGCCGCCTACGCCGGGAAGCGCGAAGAGGTGGCTGCTGTCACCGAAGCTGCCATGCGCGGCGAGCTGGACTTCACCCAGAGCCTCCACGCCCGGGTGCAGGTGCTCGCGGGGCTGCCGGCCGACGTCGTGCATTCCGTCCGTGAAGAGGTGAAACTCAGCGAGGGGGCCGCCGAACTCGTGGCGGCTTTCAAGGCCGCGGGCCATGTGGTGGCCGTGGTGTCGGGCGGGTTCAACCAAATCCTGGAGCCGATAGCCGCTGAGCTGGGGCTGGACTACTGGCAGGCGAATGAGCTGGAGATCGTCGACGGCGCCCTGACCGGCAAGGTGCTGGGCGCAGTGGTGGACCGGGCGGCAAAGGAAAAGTACCTGCGTGAATGGGCGGCCACCGAGGGCATCGCCATGGAACACACCGTGGCCGTGGGCGACGGCGCCAACGACCTTGACATGCTTGGCGCCGCCGGGATCGGCGTCGCGTTCAACGCGAAGCCTGCCGTGCGCGCCGTGGCCGACGCCGCCGTCAACATGCCGTACCTCGACGCCGTCCGCCACGTGGCAGGCGTTTAGTCCGCTTAAGCGCGATAGGCCCACACCATCAGGATTCCTTGACGGTGTGGGCCTATCCGGCATTCAGGGGCCTAGCTGGGCTGGCCCGCGCCCTTGCCGAAGTAGTCGGCGCCGCCGGCGTATTCGGTGTGGCCGGACTCGACGTCGGCGGTAGCCATGCCGGCCACCACCTCCGCGAACTCTTCCACGGAGTAGAGCTTTCCGGCTTCGGCCCGGCGCGCTTCGATGGCACCGGGGGTGGAGCGGTCAAGGAGCGTTGCGGTGACCGTGCCCTCGATCATGTCGCCGGACACAACCACCAGGGTGATGCCCTTTTCGGCGAGGCTGGGGATGAGTTCCCGCAGTGCATCCTCCCCGGCACGCTTGCTGCGGGCCACGGGCTCGTAGGCCTCCATGGTGGGCACGGTGTTGATGAAGTGGGCCTGGTGGCTGGTAACGAACACCACGCGGGAGCCTTCCTTCATTAGGGGTACGGCTGCGTTGAGCATGTTGACCTGGGCGTCGCGGTTCAGTTTGAGCGCGTAGTCCTCGCCCATGCCGGTTTCCATGCCGCCGGAGGCGTTGAGCACCAGGATGTCCAGCGTTCCGAAGTTTTCCATGGCGGCGGAGGCCAAGGCCTGGACGCCTTCCTGGGTGGTGAGGTCCGCGCCAACGGCCACGGCACGCCCGCCGGCGGCTTCAATTCCCTGCACTACCTTGTTGGCGCGCGGCGCCTTCTGGCGGTAATTAACCACGACGGCGGCACCCTGGCCGGCGAGGATCTTGGCTACGTCAGCCCCGATGCCGCGCGATGATCCGGTGACGATGGCGGTCTTGTTGTCCAGCAGTCCCATACGAGCTCCCTTTGTTCGAAACGTCTAAATCGCTGAAGGTCTGCAGTCCATCATGCCAGCGGCCGCTCCCGATCCGCTTGTGTGACCCCCACAAATAAGGTGGCGACGGCTTAGTTGGGGCGGTCCGCGCCCGGGCGCCAGGACCGGTGAAACGCGCCGTCCGAAAGAGTGACCCGGCGTAGGCTCGGCCTATGGAAAAGCAGGCGGGCGCGTCCGGTGCCGCTTCCACTCCGGAGCAGGTTTTCAGCGGTTCGCCGGAAGGGCTGCAGATCTGCGCGGCCGTCCAGCGCGTCATAGCTCATCAGGCCACGGTCCGGACCACCACCAGCCAGGTGGCTTTTCGGAACCGGCGCGGGTTCGCCTATGTCTGGAACCCGCGCCGATACCTGATGACCAACGTTCCGGCGGTGCTGTCCATCGCCCTGCCACGGCGCCTGGAATCCGGCCGGTTCAAGGAGATCATCCATCCGTCCCCTGGTGTCTGGATGCATCACCTGGAACTGAACGGCGTGGACGAGGTTGACGGCGAGGTGGCAGATTGGCTGGCGGAGGCGTTTACGGCCGCCGGTGATGGTGCTGCTGTCCCGCTACCGGGTCAGTGGCCCATGCCCAGGCCGCCGTCCACGGGAATGACAGCGCCCGAGATGTAGGCGGCTTCCTCGCTGGAAATCCAGCGGACCACGTTGGCAACCTCTGTGGCCTCGGCAAATCGGCCTGCCGGGATGCTGGACAGGTAGTCCTTCTGGGTGGCTTCCGGAAGTTCAGCGGTCATGTCCGTGTTGATGAAGCCGGGGGCCACCACATTCGCGGTGATGCCGCGTGAACCCAGTTCGCGGGTCAGTGAACGGGCAATGCCCACCAGGCCGGCCTTCGAAGCGGAGTAGTTGATCTGGCCGGGGGCGCCGTACAGGCCGGAGACCGAAGAGATCAGGACCACGCGGCCCTTGCGCAGGCGGATCATGCCCTTGGAGGCGCGCTTGATGACCCGGAACGCGCCAGTGAGGTTGGTGTCGATGACGGACGTGAAGTCGTCTTCGCTCATGCGCAGCAGCAGGGTGTCCTTGGTGATACCGGCGTTCGCCACCAGGACTTCCACCGGCCCGTGGGCTGCTTCCACTTCCTTGAAGGCGGCATCCACGGACGCCTCATCGGTGACGTCGGCCTTCACACCCAGGATTCCCTCCGGCAGCTTGGACTCGCTGCGGTAGGTCACGGCCACCTTGTCCCCGTTGGCCAGGAACGCTTCGGCGATGGCCAGGCCGATGCCGCGGTTGCCGCCCGTGATGAGGACGCTGCGGGGGGCGGTGGCTGCTTCAGTCATGGAAAAGGCTCCGGATTTCTGCGGCAGTGGGCCGCTGTAGAAGAGGGGTGATTTGGCTGACTTCGATCTTAGCGTCAGGCCCGGGCCTGGTTTGGGTGCCACTGCCGTTGGTGAGAGAATTGACGTAAGCCTTTGGAGCGTGATCAATCACCGTGACCCTTGAAAACCATGCGGGACAATCCGCGCCTGGAGAACCCGAGCGGTTCTCCGGCGATTCGGAAGTCCACAGCATCACGGATGCCGCGGGAGGCCATTCCGAGGACATGCACCAGCGCATGGTCAAATACGCGCTGGCCATGGGAATCCGCATGGTGTGCCTGATCCTGATCTTTGTGGTGGACGGCTGGCTTAAGATCGTTATGGTTGCCGGAGCAGTGTTCCTGCCCTGGATTGCGGTTGTTATAGCCAATGGCAACGACAAGGCCGAGGGCCACAGCGACCTGCTGCTGGATTCTGCCCCGCTGGCCGAGATTGAGAGCCCGCCCGCTCCCACACCGGATGACGGGCATGGCAGCGAGGTCCTTCAGGGCGAGTTGATTGATGACGACGACGAAACACCATCCGGGCAGGAGCGAAGGGCATCATGAGTATTTTTGACTTCGCAGCGGGAACCGATCCCACCGTGGCGGAAGCCGCTGCCATTTGCTCCCGGAAGGCGTGCCGGGCCCAGGCATCCTGGCAGCTCCAGTGGAACAACCCCAAGATCCACTCCCCCGAGCGCCGCAAGACCTGGCTGGCCTGTGCAGACCACCGGGACTGGCTGGAGGATTACCTCCAGACCCGCGGGCTGTGGAAGGAAACTCTGCCGCTTGCGGGCCAGGGCGTATCCGGTGCCTTGGAGCAGGACAGCTGAATGTACCGTTTCCTTTTCTCCAGCAAGTGGCTGGGATACCTCCTGCTGGCTGCCATCTTTGCGTCCGCCTGCGTTTTCCTGGGCCGCTGGCAGATGGACCGGCGCGCGGAGACCCTGGCCGAAATCAACCGTGTGGTGACCAACTACTCCGCCACGCCCATCCCCTTCTCTGATGCCAAGGAACAGTTCAGCAACCGGCTGGACCCTGCCATGGAGTGGACGCAGGTAGAGCTGAAAGGCTCGTACCTGGCGGATGAGCAGCGCGTCGTCCGGAACCGGCCGATGAACGGCCAGCCAGGCTATGAAGTGGTTGTCCCGTTCCGCCTCATCACGGGCGAAACCGTCGTGGTTGACCGCGGATGGCTGCCCATCGGCAACAAGAATCCGGGCAGCCCTGATTCGGTGCCCGAACCTCCTGCAGGTGAAGTGACCGCCGTCGTGCGTTTGAAGCATCCTGAGCCGGAACTGCAGCGTGGTGCGCCCGAAGGCCAGCTGGCTTCCATCGACCTCGCCGCCTATTCGGCCCAGCTCGGGCACCCCCTGCTCACCGGGGCGTACGGCCAGCTCGCCTCAGAGACGCCGCCTGCCGCCGAGATGCCACTGCCGTTCCCGAAGCCCTCCACCGAGGAGGGCACGCACCTGTCCTACTCGCTGCAGTGGTTCGCGTTCGGCGTGCTGATGTTTGTCGGCTTCGGCTACGCAGCCCGCCAGCAGGCCCGCAACGCAGCGATCGACGCCGAGGACGACGACGAAAGCACGGACGAATCGCTCGCCTCGGGCAGCCCCATCCACTCGGCTGCCGCGGCAGCCCGCCGCCGTCCGCCAACTCCCCGTAAGCGGAAGAAAGCAACATCCGAGGAAGAGGAAGATGCACTCCTGGACGCCCAGGGTTACTGACGCATGACGGAGTACGACGGCGGCCCGGTCGGCCGGGTGAGCTTGGCGTTAGTACGCTCCGGCCTTGGCGACACTGTGCGGACCTTTTCGGCCGGCGTCCCGACAGCAGCCGCGGCGGCGGAGGCTTTGGGATGCGACCTAGCGGCAATCACCAACAGCCTGATCTTCGACCTCAACGGAGAACCCCTGCTGATCCTTGCCAGCGGCGCAGCCCGCGTGGACACAAAGCTGGTGGCTGAGCAGTTGGGTGAAGGCCGAATCCGCCGGGCTTCCCCCGACTTCGTCCTGAAGCACACCAGCCAGCATGTAGGCGGAGTAGCCCCAGTTGGCCACCCCGAAAAGATAAGGACCCTCCTGGACAAGTCGCTCCAGAAGCACGAGCTCCTCTGGGCAGGAGCAGGCGACCACAACTCAATGTTCAGCATCACCTACCGGCAGCTTCAAGAAATAACCGAAGCGCTGGAACTGAAGGTGCGTTGAAGCGTAAGGCTTCAGAGGCACGAGCGAAGCGGCGTAGGTGATTTATGTAGCGTGCGTCAAAGGCGACGAAGGAGCCAGCACGCGGGAAATCACCTGCGCCGCGGAGCGGACGTAAGGCAGGCAGCGAGACGGCTCAAGCCAGCGTAATCAGGTCCAGGTAGTCTTCGTTCCAGTGGTCCTCGACGCCGTCGGGCAGCAGGACGACGCGCTCGGGGTTGAGGGCTTCGACCGCCCCTTCGTCGTGGCTTACCAGGACGACGGCGCCGCTGTAGTTCTTGAGGGCGCCCAGGATCTCTGCGCGGCTGGCGGGGTCGAGGTTGTTGGTGGGCTCGTCCAGGAGCAGGACGTTGGCGCTGGATGCCACGATGGTGGCCAGGGCCAGGCGGGTCTTCTCGCCGCCGGAAAGCACGCCGGCGGGCTTGTCGACGTCGTCCCCGGAGAACAGGAAGGAGCCCAGGATGCCGCGCACCTCCGCGTCCTTCATGTCGGGAGCAGCGGACCGCATGTTTTCCAGGACGGTGCGGTCGACGTCGAGAGTCTCATGTTCCTGGGCGTAGTAGCCCACCTTCAGGCCGTGCCCGGCGATCACGTCACCGGTGTCGGGCTTGTCCACACCGGCCAACATGCGCAGGAGGGTGGTCTTGCCCGCGCCGTTGAGGCCGAGGATAACAACCTTGGAGCCGCGGTCGATGGCAAGGTCCACATCGGTAAAGATCTCCAGTGAACCGTACGACTTGCTGAGGCCCTCGGCTGTCAGCGGAGTCCTGCCGCAGGGTGACGGGTCCGGGAAGCGCAAGGCTGCTACGCGGTCCTGCTCGCGGACGGCCTCGAGTCCGCTCAGCAGGCGTTCGGCGCGCTTGGCCATGTTCTGTGCTGCGACGGCCTTGGTGGCCTTGGCGCGCATCTTGTTGGCCTGGTCAAAGAGGACCTGGGCCTTCTTCTCAGCGTTGGCACGTTCCCGCTTCCGGGCACGCTCGTCGGTTTCGCGCTGGGTGAGGTATCGCTTCCAATCCATGTTGTAGAAGTCGATCTGGGCGCGGTTGGCATCGAGCAGGAAGACCTTGTTGACGGTGGCTTCGAGCAGTTCGGTGTCGTGGCTGATAACGATCAATCCGCCCTGGTGGTTTTTCAGGAAGTCGCGAAGCCAGGCGATGGAATCGGCGTCAAGATGGTTGGTGGGCTCATCGAGGAGCATGGTCTCGGCATCCGAGTAAAGAATCCGCGCGAGCTCCACGCGGCGCCGCTGGCCACCGGAGAGGGTCTTGAGCGGCTGGTTCAGCAGACGGTCCGGCAGCGCAAGGTTGGAGCAGATTGCCGCCGCCTCGGCTTCGGCTGCATAGCCGCCCGCCGCCAGGAACTCGGACTCGAGCCGGTCGTAGCGGTTCATCGCCTTGCGCTGGACAGCAGCGTCTTCGCTGGCCATCTCTTCGTGGGCCAGGCGGAGCTTGCCGACGGCGATGTCCAGGCCCCGGACGGACAGGATCCGGTCCCGCGCAAGCTGCTCCATGTCCGGGGTGCGGGGATCCTGGGGCAGGTAGCCGATCTCGCCGGTGCGGGTGACTTTGCCGGCAGCAGGGAGCCCCTCCCCTGCGAGAACCCGGGTCAGCGTGGTCTTCCCGGCGCCGTTGCGGCCCACCAGTCCGATCTTGTCTCCCTTGTCGATGCGGAAGCTCACCTGGTCCATCAGGAGCCGGGCGCCGGCGCGCAGTTCAAGATCCTGGACAGTAATCACAGCAGGTAAAGCCTTTCACAGAGGGATAAGCCGCAGCCCAGAGCGTCTGTGGTGGGCGTGGGCGGCAATGGCCGGAGAACGGCCCATCCAAGTCTACCGTCCGCGCCTGCGCTGCAGAACCGCAGGACGGGTGGGGATTGTACGGTTCCGGCTGCCGGGCGGGGATCGCGGTTTGCACCTGCACCATGTCGGGCAGGGAAACGAAGAACTGCCATACTCTGACAATGGCCGTCTACTTTGAGTGCACAACGCGGACAAGCATGCCCAGGCTGGAGCTGTTTGACCTTGCCCGGAGCGTCGACGCCCATAAGGAATCGATGGCGGAGTCCCGTGAGGAAGCCATTGCCGGTGTGACTACCGGCCTCATCTCGCTGGGCGACGAAGTAACGTGGCGGGCCTGGCATTTCGGCCTTCCGCTAAGGATGACAAGCCGGATCACCGAGCTGCAGTCGCCCAATTATTTTGTGGATGAGCAGGTTCGGGGACCGTTTCGGCGGTTCCGGCACGTGCACGAATTCAGGGAAGATCCTGCCGGAACCACAATGGTGGACCGGATCGAGTTCGAGACCCCCTTCGGACTCATAGGTCGCCTTATCGAAAGACTGGTCCTTGCCCGCTACCTCCGGAAGCTCATCGAGGGACGGAACCGTCACCTGGCCGGTGCTCACACTCGCGGGCTTTAGCTGCGCGAACTTGATAATGATCATGCCCAGGGCAGGCCCTTGAGCTGGGTGAAGAGGCGGTCGACATCCCACGCGGCTGTTGTGTTGGCCATGGCAACCAGGGCCAGCCGGTCCTTAGGGTAGATGCGCATGGCGTTCCAGAAGCCACCACCGGTCCCGTAGTGTTCGACGAATGCAGGGCTGCGCGTGGCATCCGCCGGTTTGCGGAACCATCCGATGCCGTGGTCGAATCGCTTGCCGAAGGCGTGGATAGTCCGCATCTCCTCGATGTCGCCCTGTCCCAGAACCGGGTGCGGGTCCGTAGCCGCGGCGGCATGGGCTGCGGCCAGCCGGGAGGCGTCGGCAGCAGTGCCGAGGAGGCCACCGTACGCGGCGCCGTTCACCACGAACGGGTTCAGGCTGGTGTAGGGACCCACCTGCGGCCCCACCACCCCTTTCGGCAGAATCCGGACCAGCACCGGCCGAAGGAGAGGTGCCATGCGCACATATCCCACCGCGCGGGGAGCCGCGCTGTTATAGCCGTATCCGGTCCTGGTCATGCCCAACGGGTCGAGCACCAGTTCCTGGACGCATTCCTCCACCGGGCGTCCAGCGGCGGCCTCCATAACCTCGCCCGCCAGCAGGTAACCGATGTTGGAGTAGGCTGCCCGGCTGCCAACCGTTGTGTGTGGTGCCCCGTGCTTGCGGACTATGCGGGCCAGCCGGTTTGGGACTGCCGCGTGATGTTCGGGGCGGACCCACCGCACCGGCAGGGGGTTGCCCAGTCCCGCAGTGTGGGTGAGGAGCTGCCTCGTGGTGGGGTGACCGTGCCGCGGGTGTGGGCGGTAGCCACGGAGATAGGTGCCAATCGGGGCCTCAAGGTCGAGGAGTCCGTCGGCGTGCAGCCTCATTGCGGCGGTGGCGGTGGCGATTTTGGTCATGGAGAACCACAAGTACTGGTCCTCGGGCCGCGCCTGACGATGTCCTGCGAGATCGGCGTATCCAACGGCGCCTGCGTAAAGGACCTCGTCCGGTGTGGCCACTGCAATGGAAATTCCTGGGATGTTCGCGGCGGAAGCAATTTCCTGGGCGATGGCCCGGACCCGTTCGGCGTGCAGTTGGCGGGGCTGCCCGCCCGGCTCCGGAGACGGCTGGTCAGCAGTATTCATGACTCAGAGTGGCAGCCAGGGCACCGTTGCACCAGTGGTTTCGGACCCAACCGGTGAACTGAATGACATTGCCGCAACACCCCTGCAGAACCGCATCGAGACACCCTCCTAGCTGCCCCCAAGGTTTCCGCAGGTGGTTGCCAGCAGGATGATCCCAATCCGCAAATACAGGGAGATGACATGACTTCTCAACCAGGCCATTTCACTAGTCGAAGCCTAAGTCGCCGCCAGTTCGGATTGGTGCTGAGTGGTGGCGCTTTCCTGCTGCTGGCCGGCGGTACCTATGGCATTGCCGGGCGGAGCCGGGAGAACACAACCACGAGCGTGGCCACGGCGTTTGGATCCCTGGCAATTGTTCGGGCCGGACGCCTTGCCCGACTCGATGCCCAGGGACAACCAGCTTTCAAGACCTTGGCGGCCGCTGCCTCGCGACTGAATGCCGGCGGCGGCACCGGAGGCGACATGCGGATTCGGCGTGTCAGTAGCACAACGCAGCCCAGCCCCGACGTTCACGGCCACGACGACGGGACGTTGGGAGGCGCGGCGGGGCCGGAACCGTTGAACCTCACCTGGGCCGACGTCGTACTGCTCGAGGTGCAACTTCAGAATGCCGGGGCGGTGCCAGTGCTTTTCAGCCCGGGCCAGCTCCGGCTAAAGCTGGGTTCATCGGTTGTAACAGTCACGCCGCGGGATTCCGACCGGGACCCCGGCCCGATAGCACCGCACAGCTCGGAGCACCTATTGATCAGCTACCTGGCGCCGCGTGAGTCCCCAGAGCTGGCGCTGGACTACTCCGACGAGCAGCAGGACCGGACCTACCGGCTGGCGCTCCCGTCCCTCACAACGAACGAGGTTCGGTCATGAGCATCTTGGACTTCCATATCAATGAGGGGTATGTGCCGATGGTGGACGGTTCCCTGGTCTACCACCGGGGCTTCGGCGAGCGCCGCTCCATCGTGTCGGACGTCAGTCCGTCCCTGTCCATGGGCCCGCGGGTCTTCACGGCTGCCGGAGACGTCGTGGCAAGCCGGACTTATCCCCTCACCGCTCCGCCGCCTCCGCACGGCAGGCCAGCCCCGCTGCAGCCCGACCCGGCAAATCCCGGACAGTATCTGGTGAGGAAGGAATACTGGGCCAGCTACTTTCCGGACCGGACCCTCGTTGCAGAAACAGGAAGCAAAATCCGGATTATGGTGCACAACCATCTTTCGCAGGAACACGAACTCCGGTTCCATATCGCCCCGGCGGGCGGGGATAAGGGCACGGGCGCCATAGCTCCCGGAGCATCAACTCTCCTTGAGTTCGAAGCGCCCCCACCTGGAACCTATCTGTTCTCGGACCCGGGCAACGAACCCGTGGAACGGACCCTTGGCCTCTACGGGGCGCTGGTGGTCATAGACCCGGCCAACGCCTGGCGGCTCTTCCCCGGCGGGACCGAGTTCGAACGGCAATGGCTGTGGCTGTGCCATGACGTGGATCCTAACTGGGCCCGCATCGCTTCCCGCGGCCAAACGGTCAATCCCGCCTCTACACCGGCCGTGCCACGGTACTTCACACTTAACGGGTACTCCGGCTTCCAGTCGCTGGCAGTTACCACCAATGAAGAATTCAACGAACTCCGGGAACAGGACACTCTGCCCTCAGGCCACCCGCGCGAAACCGATGTGCGCAACTTCAGCGCCTCGCCGTCCCTAGGTGGCGTCCGCACCGGCCAGCTGATGAGGATGGTCAACGCCGGCATCGTGGACCACCAACTGCACTACCATGGCAACCACGTCTGGACTGTGCGGGCCAACGGCTATGACTTCCCCCGAAGCGGTGGATCGGTCAGCGCGGAGGGTGACGTGCTCCTGCAGCACTGGGAGGACACCGTACAGCTGGAACCGATGGACCGAAAGGAGTCGCTTCTGCCCGTCCGGCGCCCGCCGGAGGTGTTGGATCCAGTGTGGGACGCCCGAACCGAGGACTGGAAGTATCCGATGCACTGCCATGCGGAGCCCTCGCAGACCGCGGCCGGCGGACTCTACCCGGGCGGTCTTGTCGCTGACTGGGTACTGGCCGCCGGCGCGATCCCCGAGCCGGGGCTCCCGGGCACCGTGTCAGGCGGCCATCACCAGTACCGGAGCCAGGTGGAGTTCGCCTCGGACCAGCCTCATGAGGGAAGCCCGGAAACTGAGTTCCGCCAGCGCCCGGACGTCAGCATGGTGTTCGATTTCTTTAACCGGAAATTGAAGGTGCCGAACGGCCCCGAAATCGAGTTTTGGAGTTTCGAGGACGAGAGATCGGGACGGGGGCTTCCCGGACCGCTGTTGCGGCTGACGGAGGGCCAGCTGTTCCATGGCACTGTGGAACCGAGCAAGAGGGTGCACACCATCCACTGGCACGGCATTGAACCCGACCCCCGGAACGACGGCGTGGGCCACACTTCCTTCGAGGTCACCGGGGAATACACCTACCAGTGGAGGCCGGAGGTGGGCGTACCCGGGAACCCCAACCGCGGCTCTGCCGGGACCTATTTCTACCACTGCCACGTCAACACACCCCTGCACGTCCAAATGGGAATGTTCGGGCCCATCATCGTTGATCCGCGGGTCAGCTCCACAGCCCCGCCGCCGAAAGGAACCCGCCGCCACTCGACGGACGGCCCGCTGTACGACATCGCCACCGAGACGTTGATTGCCCCCTATTCGATCGACCCGCGTTGGCACGAGCTGAACCATGCAGCCGGGTTGTCCGGGGACGACGCAGGCCTTAACCGTTTCGAACCCAAACACTTCGTTCTCCTCGGCGGCACGGTCCCCACCCGGCCCAGAGGGGACCGAATATGGGCGATCAGCGCGATGCGCGCGAACGTCCCCAGGCCCGGCTACGAGCCCACCCTCGTCCGCATGGTGAATGTGGACTACTTTCCCACCCTTACGCGGTTTCTCGACGCTGCGGGCAATCCGGCTGAGATCGCCGAACTTATCGCCCACGATGGGCGCCCCTTCTGGAATACCCCCAACCCGGCCGGTCCGGCGGTTCAGCCCTCACTGGCCGGCCAGCCGCTGGTCACCAGCGTCCTCAAGTCGGGTGCGGCCGAGAAGTTTGACTTCCTGCTGCGCCCGCAGGCTGCAGGACGATACACCATCGCGGTTGACTTCCTGCACTGGGTCACGGGGCAGGTTCTGGCGACCCGGACCGTGACCGTCACCGCTTTTTGAACGTTCCAGATCCATGTAACGCTAGTCGCATGGATCTGGACGTGGTGCCCGGGCTCACGATTCCCGCGTCGGAGCTCGACTGGCGGTTTTCGCGTTCGTCCGGGCCAGGCGGTCAGCACGTAAACACTTCGGACAGCCGCGTCGAACTCTCGTGGGACGTCAGGGAATCATCTGCGCTGTCAGACAGCCAACGGCTGATCCTGCTGACGCGTCTCGGACCACACCTCATCGGCGGGGTCGTCACGGTGTCCGCTTCCGAGCGGCGCTCGCAGCTGCGCAACCGCGAGATCGCCCTGGCCAAGCTCGCCGACCTTGTGGCAGGGGGCCTTGCTCCTGCTGCACCCGGCCGCCGGGCAACCAAACCTACCCGCGGTTCTGACCGCCGCCGCCTCGTCGCCAAGAAACTGCGGTCAACAACCAAACAGCAACGCAAGCGGCCGTCCGCCGATTAGCGGACGGGCGCTGAAGACATTGCGGAACCGAAGGCGTAACCGGGACCCAGGGAAATAGCGGTTCGCCGCCAGCGCAAGATGCCGTGGGCTTAACCGGCCTCGGCATCTTTGGCACCTTGGGAGAATGAAGTCATGGAATTCAACCGGCTGCTGCAGATCCGCCGCATCTATGCGCAGCCTGCTGCCCTGGAGCTGCCCCGGGGCAAGGAGATCGTCGAACGCTGGCCGGACGCCGACGTCGTGCTTGTGGAAAACCACTGGAACATCCCGGAGGTGCACGGCGATGAAACGAACGTGCCGCGCTGGTCCCGCATCAAGACCGAGGCGCTGGTCCTCGGCGTCAAGAAGGCGCTGACCGTCAAGCCGAACGGCCGGTCAGCGGATTTCATCGCCCCCTCCACCGCGAACGGCTGCGCCATGGCATGCGCTTACTGCTACGTGCCCCGGCACAAGGGGTACAGCAACCCGGTGACCGTGTTTGCGAACATCGAGCAGATTGCCGGGGCACTTGAGCGCCACGCCACACGGCAGGGCATGAAGCTGGAGCCCAACCAGTGCGACCCAGAATTGTGGGTCTACGACATCGGTGAAAACAGTGACTGCTCCGTCGACGCGCTGATCAGTGACAACGTGGAGGATCTCGTCAGGCTTTTCGGCGGCCTGCCCACAGCCAAGCTGTCCTTTGCCACCAAGTACGTGAACCCGGCGATGCTCGGCTGGGACCACGGCGGCCACACCAGGATCCGCTTCTCCCTTATGCCTGCTGACCTGGCGAAGTCGGTGGACGTCCGGACCTCACCGGTGGCTGAACGCATGGCTGCAATCAACGAATTCGTTGATGCCGGGTACGAGGTGCACGTGAACTTTTCCCCCGTCATCGTTACCGACACCTGGCTCAGCGATTGGGAGGACCTGCTGCGCCAGCTCGATGCCACCCTGACGGATGCCGCAAAAGCCCAGCTCGCGGCGGAAGTCATCTTCCTGACCCACAACGCGCGGCTCCACGAGGTCAACCTGGGGTGGCATCCGCAGGCCGAGAACGTGCTGTGGCGTCCGGACCTGCAGGAAGCGAAGGTCTCCTCCAACGGCTTCACCAACGTCCGCTACCGTTCAGGAACCAAAGGACACTACGTGCGGCAACTGACGGCGCTCATTGAGCAGATCGCGCCATACTGCCGGATCCGCTACGCGTTCTGAGGAGCAAAGTCAGCTCCCGACGACGTCACGGCACCCTGACAGGTCTCCTCCCGCTTGCGGGACCGCACCGCAGCCCCTGCCGGAGTGGCGCTGTCGGCGGCCCGACAGGATGGCCCTCCCCTGCCGGGGCCCGACGCGCCGCGCTAAACTGGACCAATCATGATCGGTGCCCGAACCCGTCTTCTCGCCTGGCTCCTCGCCTTGGCGGCCTTCCTCGCGGGTTGTGTGCCCGCGATCGGCCTCGATGACGCCGATACCGACCGTCCGGCCCCGGCTTCCTCGGCACCTTCAGCCGCCGTCGACGTCGCCCTCCCGCCTCAGGCGGCCCCCACCCCCACTCCGACGGCGGTTCCCGCGCCACCCCCTGTGCCCCAGCCCTTCGCCCTCAACCTCTACCAGGAGGGGGACTTCGTGCCGCAGCACACCTTCGACTGGTGTGTTGCAGCGAGCATCCAGATAGTTCACAACCTGATAGACGACACCGGCGGCGGCACGTGGGGCGACCCTACCCACCAAGGCGAACTCTGGGAGATGGCCCGCGCTCGATCGTCCAACTCGTTCAACGGCGCGAATCCCTTGGGCTGGGCGCAGGTCCTGACCGAAGTTGGGATGGGGCCGTACTCCGTTGTCAGCGTCCCCGATTATGAGGACGCGCTTCAGACGGCGGCCCGCGCCATCGCTGACACCGGCCGGCCGGTAGGGCTGGTCATGTGGAGCGGCCGCCACGCGTGGGTGATGAGTGGCTTCGAGTCACTCGGAGATCCGAAGCAGTTCCCGGAGTTTTCGGTCACCGGCATCCGCGTCCTGGATCCGCTCTACCCGCACGGCAGCGGGCAGTGGGGTCCGTCGCCCGCGCCCAACAGCCTGCTCACCCCCGAGCAGTTGGCGACGCAGTTCGTGATCCGCGAGCCGCGGCGCTGGAGCACCGAGTTGCCAGCCGGCTACATGCTGGTGCTGCCGCAAGCCTAGGCCTGTTCACGGCTTCGCGCCCCGTGGGCTGCGCCCGGTTTGGCCGCGATATCTTCGACTGCCCGCGTCAGTGCCGCCATGGACGAAGGGCCGCCATGCCCCTCATCCTCTATGACGACGAGGCGGCTTGATTCCCAACGCCGGTGCAGCTGCCAGGCTGTAACGACGGGGCTGCTGATGTCACGCCGGCCATGAATTAGGTAACCGGCGATGCCGTTGAGCTCGTGAATCCGCGGGAGAATCTCTCGTCCGTCGACCAGAAACCCGTCCCTGGCCCAGTAGTGCGTCACCAGAAGAGCGAACGTCATACGCTCCCGCTCGTCTTCAAACAGGGGGCCAGGAAGCCAGCTGGGGTCCAAAGATATATGCGTGGACTCCCAACGGTCCCAGGCCAGGGCAGCCAGGCGGGCGTCGTCGCGATCCTGGCCGGCCAACCGGCGAGCGTACGCCTCGACCACTCGTTCACCGGGGACTGCCTTGGCAGCTTCCGCAAAGTCGGCCCAAGCTTCAGGAAAGATGCGTCCCACATCCTCTGTGATCCATTGGATCTCTTCCCGGCTGCTTGTTGTCACCGCCACCAAAGCGATACCCAACACCCGACCCGGATGTTCCAAGGCATAGGCGAGGGCAAGCGTGCTGCCCCAGGAAACACCGGTGACTATCCACTTTTCGATGCCCAGGTGCTCCCTGACCGCCTCAATGTCTTCGATCAGAGTTTGCGTGGTGTTCTCCGACAGGTGGTCAAGGTCGTCCTGCGCAGCGGGTGTGCTCTTGCCACAACCGCGCTGGTCCAATCCGATGGTGCGGAATCGGTTGTGGTCGTGGCGTTGACGGTAGCCGCCTCGACCAAGGGAACCCCCAGGGCCGCCGTGCAGGTAAAGGACTGGAATGCCGGCAGGTTCGCCCGTTGCTTCCCAATAAATTTTGGCATTGGGCACGGTCACCCAGCCGGATTCTGTCGTTGTTTGTTCGCCCGTCACCCATCCCACAGTATTCGACGTTTCCCTTGACAGGCCTACAGCCAGGGGACTCTTATCGAGTACCAATGTGAAAAGAGAGGGGGTGGCGGCTATGCCTGCCATCCAAACTACCTCGGCGAAGGAATCCCGCCTCCGGACAGGAGCCGCTCTCATGGCGCTTGCCGGGCTGGCTTTCGTGGGGTACGCCGCCGTCTTCCTGGTATCCAACTTCACGGGCGCTTTCCTTGAGCTGGGGATTGGCCCCGATCAGGTGGACAAGGGGAAAGCTGAGGTCGAGGCGTTCAGCCCGGAGCTGTACCACTACATCAGCCATCTGCACATCGCGCTGAGCGGCTTCATCGCTGCCACAGGGCTGGCCATCGCAGGCTTGTCCTGGTACGGGGTGCGGAGAGGAGTACGTTGGGCTTTCACCACAGCTGTGTTCGTCCCGACCGTCGGACTCGCAGTAGCCCTCCCGGCGCATTACCCGTGGGGCCTGGCCACGCTGGGACATCTCGGCCCGGTCTACCTCGCGGTGCTCATTTTCCTAGCAGGAGTCGTGGCAGCCTACAGCGGAATGCGAAGCCCTGCGGTGAATCCTAACTGACCCACGTGCGAGTGCAGCTGCAGCAGGCGTAGTCAGCGGTAACGATCCGGGGACGGATGCCCCGCTTTTCGGGCGGTGCCGTGCATGCAGGACAACAATGTGTACATGAAGCTCCCCTACAGGCTTCCCACAAGAATGAAGCAGTTGTTCTTCGCCCTTGTGTTTGGTGCTGC
Organism: Arthrobacter sp. Alg241-R88; assembly: GCF_900537115.1. Lineage (GTDB taxonomy): Bacteria > Actinomycetota > Actinomycetes > Actinomycetales > Micrococcaceae > Arthrobacter. The sequence continues at coordinate 461,310 of NZ_UNRG01000002.1, read as the reverse complement.
CCTGCTAGCCCCTGCAGGCGCCTGCTCCTCACGCTTCCCTGATGAGGCAACCGGCGGCGGGCCCCCTTGCCTTCCGCCTTCCTATTCGGTGAGTCCAACAAGCGCCAGGCCCGGCGAGAAAGTGACAGTCGCAGCACCCGCAGCCGACTGCAACCCGCGGTACGGCGGCACTGCCCGGATTGCAGTGGGTGTCACCGATGCACGCGGCAACAAAGTCATCAACGCAACGGCTCCAATGACTGATTCCGGTGAATTTACGTATACGTTCACAGTGCCCGAAGAAATAGCGGTTGGCCAGGCGACGGTGACTGCAATGCCGCACAATATCGACTGGTGCGACGACACCGGCAGAAACAACCGTGCAGAAGGACCTGTGAACTTCGAGCGTGCCTCGTGTGCAGAGCCGGTGAAGGCCCTCACAATCACGCCTTGACCCGCCGATACTCATTCAACTGAACTTTCCAGCGGTGCAGGGCCGTTCCTTCATACTTTTGCTTGTCCGCGGTTCATTGAGGGCAGAGAATGGTCCTGATTCCCGTGTCAGCGGCTCAGCGCTTCTTCGGCACGTGGCGGCATGCGCTGCGGTGCCTTCCCTAACCGGAAAATCTGAACGGCGGTATTGCTGATGAGCTCGCCTGGTGCTCGTGGCGCTCCCCTGTCCCTCATCAAACATCATCCGGTGGCAGCCTTCGTGCTCATCGTCCTCCTGCTGTCCTGGACCGGCCAGATCCTGTCCCTCTTACTGTTGGGGGACATCCTGCCGGGAATCCTCGCCGAGCTGCTGATACTGCTGGGAACGGCCATCCTGGTCACAGGCGTCGCAGACGGCAGACCCGCGGTCCGCGAGCTGTTCCGCCGGGCTTTCCGTTGGAGGGTGGCCCCGGCCTGGTACGTGGCAGCACTGCTGGGCCTTCCCGCGCTAACGGTGCTCATTGCTGCAGCCACCGGAACGTTCCACCCGCCCGCCGGTGGCTGGGGGCTGTTGCTAGGCAACTATCTGCTGAACACCCTGATCATCGGTGCCCTCTTGGGCAACATCTGGGAAGAGCTCGCCTGGACCGGCGTGGTGCAGGACCGGATCATGGACCGGCGCGGACCGGTTACTGCCGCCCTGCTGACCGCCATCCCGTTCGCACTCATCCACTTGCCGTTCGCCTTTGCCGAGAGGGGCTTCTCCGGCACGCCCTGGAGCGACGTGGCAATCTCCTGGCTGGTCCTGTTCCTTTTTGCCCCGTTCTTCCGCTTACTCATGGGAATCGCCTACCTGGGAACGGGGTACAGCCTGTTCATCGTGGGGCTGCTGCACGCTTCCTTCAACGCCTCAATGTCAACCAAGCTGGACGTATTCGACGGCGAGTGGCAGCAGATCGCCGCCCTGATCCTCCTGTTGGGAGTGGTTGCCGCAGCCAACGCCTTCCGCGCCTCCCGCCTTAAGCGGGCACCTGCCGGTGGGGACCCCGACGTCCGCACAGCACAGCATCCCGCCGCCGGCCTAGGGCGAACCTCTGCGACGGACGGCGATAGCCCACAAGCCCCCGCCTGACGGACGCACTGACTTTCCCTGTGGCGTGTGAGCTAGGAGGAGGGATCGGCGTTGCGTTTCGTCGTCGGCCGGTAGCCGGCGAGTTCGGCGCGGACGTCGCCCTCCTCGTGGCTGCCCTTCTTTTTGCCGAAGGGCAGCGCTTTGAGCAGCGGATGCACGATTGCCATGACGACGATGCCCCAAGCGAGCCCGACAACGGCTGAGCACAAGGTGTTCACGAGCCAGGCCAGGAAGCTGCCAACCACTGCGATCCCGGCGAAGGGGTGCTCGAGGACATGGACCAGGTCATACGGTCCGTGCCAGCCGAGGTCGTAGGCCCCCTGCAGCATGATGTGGCCGCCAACCCACAGCATGGCGATGGTTCCGATGAATGTGATCGCCGCCAGCACGGCGGGCATCCCCTTGACCAGCAGTTCGCCGAAGCGCTTGGCGCCCGCTGAATCTTTGGCGGCAAGGTGCAGGCCGATGTCGTCCATCTTGACGATCAGTCCGACGGCACCGTACACGAGCACCGTGATCACCAGGGCCACGACCACCAGGATAATTGCCCGGGACAGCAGGGAATCTGCGGCCACCTCGTTCATGGCGATGACCATGATCTCGCAGGACAGGATGAAGTCCGTGGTGATCGCGCCCTTGATGACCTTGGCCTCAGCCTCGGGGCCGCGTTCAACCGCCGGCGCATCTTCCTCCGCGGTGTGGTGGCCGCGGAGTTTGTGCCAGACCTTTTCGGCGCCCTCGTAGCAAAGGTAGGTGCCGCCCAGCATGAGGATGAACGGAATGGCCCAGGGGACGAAGGCGCTGACCAGCAGCAGTGCCGGCAAGATGATCAACAGCTTGTTCCGGAGCGATCCCCAGAAGATCTTCTTGATCATCGGCAGTTCGCGGGACGGGTCCGCCCCGGAGACGTACTGCGGGGTGACGGCGGCGTCGTCGATCACCACGCCGGCGGCCTTGGCCCCCGCCTTGGCGGCCCCGGCAGCGACGTCGTCCACTGAGGCGGCCGCTATGCGGGCCAGGGCTGCGACGTCGTCCAGCAGGGCGACGAGACCGCCGCTCACAGACCGCTCCCGCACTGCGCAAGGATGGACAGCTGGGCGTGGAAGCCTCGTTTGCGGCGCGTAATCAGCATGCTCAGATTATACGGTGGCGGGCAGTCCGCGACGGGCACTGGCACTGGCAAGCCCCGGGCGTCGCTCGCCCCTGAACTGGCTCGCGGGGCTTGTTTAATCAGGTCCCGCCCGTCACTGGAGGTAACTGATCGGCCTTGGTAGGTTTCGACACCTGCCCATCAAACTTGGGAATGTCGGTATCGCTGTTCGCGACCTCGAAGCAGCAATCGCCTTTTCCACCGACCTCGGGCTTACGGTCGTGGGCCGTGACACGGTCAGCGGGGAATGGACTGACCCTGCCGTTGGACTTGATGCTGCAGACCCCGGACGGCTACGGTCGGCTTGAGCTCTTTGAATACATCCACCCCAAAGCGACCGAGTCGGAGCCAACCCGTCCCAACGATATAGGCATGCATAGTATGGCCTTCTCGGTCGACGACATCGACAAGGCCCTTGACGAAGCTGCAAAGCACGGGTGTCGTCCGATGCGTGGCGTGGCAACCTACGGCGAGCTCTATAAGCTCACGTACCTCCGCGGTCCCAGCGGAATCCTGGTGATGGTCGCCGAAAAACTGAAACAAGACTGACCCGGGTCCAGGCGAGGAGCCCTGATCGGACAGGCATGTCACGCTCAGCGGGAGGCTAATCGGACAGGTCATACGGGCTGTACGCCAGGCGACGGTGAGTTGCTGTGGACTCCTACCCCCTTAGGCAGAAATACGCCATCCCGAGTACGCCTCGGTAGCCCTCTTCATAAGCAGCGCGCTGTTCCTCATATTGCCGACGGACCTGGTCTGCGGCGGGATGGTCGACATCATGTGCTTCTAGCCACCGGGTAAACCTGTCGCGATATCCGGCCTCGAAGACGTCCCACTCCAGAACGCTTGCATGGTCGTCGTCCACCACCTCGAAACCAGCGGCGCGGATCTGCTCGCGTAACGCATCTGCTGTTAGGTACTCGTCATCACGTCCAGCCAGAGGGGCGATAGCAGCCGGATGAGGTGTTGCTGACCAGATCGCCTCGCCGTAGACGAGTCGGCCGCCGGGGAGCACCAGAGCTCGAAGGGCGTGCAGGGCTGCGGCGTAGTCGAGCGGCTGCGCGTCCTCTACCGACGGCCCCCAGATCTGGCTCGCGCCGATGCAGATGACAGCGTCTGCGGGGCGATCCTGGGCTTCTACCCCAGGCATCAAATCAAACGTCGCTCTATTGAGCAGCCCACGAGTCAATGCTTGTTGCCTCGCTCGGTCGATGGATGCGGAGGCACTGTCCACTCCGCGTCCCCGTGCCTGCGGGGCCGACGCCAAAACCCGAAGTAGTAGTTCGCCCCATCCGCACCCCATGTCCAGAACCTCAGCCGGCGCCGGGTCGGAAAGGAATGCCACAAGGTGAGCGGCACGTTCCTCGGAGAGCGGGGTGAGCCAGGTTAGGGACTTATATAGGGGCGGCAGTTCAAGCAAAGTATCGTCGGTCATTCAAATGATGTTCTCACGATTCATAGAAGTGACTGCTTGGGATATCCGCTTGTCCGGCAATGGATCCAGCGGAGGAACCTTCTTCGGGTCCGATGTCTGGCTACGTCGTAAATTCTTCCACCGATCTCGACGATGCTGAGGTGTTGTCTCTTTACGAATCTGTGGGTTGGTCTGCTTATACGAGGGATCCGGGGCTGCTCTTTAGCGCGATCCTAGGTTCCTCGCTTGTCGTATGCGCCCGGTCTGCGGTGAGCTGGCTGGTCTGGTACGGGCAATTTCTGACGACGCGACGATTTGCTATTTGCAGGACATCTTGTGAAGCCAGCGTTCCAGAAAGAGGGAGTGGGGGGCTTTGCTTTCCCGCGTCCTGGAGAAATACCAGCATGTCCGGCAAACCGTTCTAATCACAGATGACGAACCAAGGCAGCGATCGTTTTACGAAGCTCTGGGCTTCACCGACGGCGCGGACTTGGACCTGAACCGATTCGCGTCTTTGCAGGGAAAAGCACAAGGGTCATCAAGACCGTGGTGGATGGGGCGGATTTCGGCGCGATCCTAGACAGCGGTAGATTCAAAGGAGAGCAAGCCTGAGAGAGCCAGGGAGGAATCCATCATGGTAGATGAGCATTTCAATGCTGGTTCAACACCAGAAGGTCCCGGAGGTCTGACTGAGAGAGACCTGCGCCTGGGTAAGCGAGCGGTGAGGCTCAAGACGCAGTTGTGTGCTTTTGCATTTTTGGTTTGTGTGGGAATCGCAATCTTCGTCTTCTTGAGCGTTCCGATCGATACGCGGATGCCTTACGAGGGGAGGTTCAATCGGAGCGGAGCGGGAATTCCCGTGCCTGCTGCAATGCTTCCATCGCTAATCCTGCTATTTCTGCTATGGCGTTCAGGAGCCAAGCCAGATTCGCATCACATGGGAAAAGGATCGCGAATAGCGTATTACATTCTTGCTCCAGTCATGATTTTAGGGTGCGTGGTTGGGCAATGGACCTTCGCCAGGTCCATTTTGGAAGCTAGTGGGTTTTTTGCTGGCTGACGACGTCACGTCGTAGCCGAGCCCGGTGTGCGTGAGCCGGCGCGAAAGGCTGCGGCTCAAAGCGAGTTGGCAAAGCCCGTAGGACTCGTCCATGAGCAGCACGAGACAACCGTCGAAGCCGTCCGGCACGTAATCATCTCCGCAGTTGCAGAAGTACGGTCTGTCGCACAAACGGAGCAGGACAAGCATCGGAACCACGCTGCAGACTCGCCCGATGGACAGTTCGCCGGCGTCAGGGACCGGCGCGTTCTCCGTGGGGCACTTCGGATGCTCTCGGCAGTCTCTACCGAGGCGGCATGGGTTCAGCCCAAGATGTCGGCACCTCAGCATCCTCTCAGGCTGTCAGAAGACTGTATCGAGCACTGCCGGAAGGGCCGTTCTGGTTCCTCCGCAACTCGTGACACACACCCACGGTGGCCAACGGCATGCCCCAGAGTCGTAAAGGTGCTCGTCTCGAAACGCTAGGGTTTCGAGGCGCCGAGGCTTCGAGACAGCCGGAGTGGGAATGCTGAACGAACACTTGAAGCGAACCCGACGCGCAGGGACAGCGATGTCTCTCTGGGTGCAGCGCGGTACTTATGCCCAGGGAGTAGTGCCTCCCGTAGGCAGCGTAGGCTTCAGAAATGCTCAAGGAGATCAGCAACGACGGAAAGGTACTTGGGGTGACCGTTTTGGATATCCAAGACTTGCCCGGTGAGGAGTCCGTCGTTGTCCTGCTGAATTACATGGAGATGGGAAATGGCCCCGTTCGCAATCTCGTAAAGCTTCGCCACTGCGGGGAGACTGTGTGGGTAGCGGACCTTCCGGATACAGGCCCTCGGGAGTGCTACGTATCGATGGACTTGTCGGGTGCCGGCCAAGTTTTCGCCAACACCTGGAATGGGTACCGCGTTGCTATCGACTCGGAGACAGGCAGAGTACTCGGTAGCAAGTTCACCAAATAGTCCCCGTTTAGATGGCTGAGTTGGATTCCCTGCAGGGATCCAGGTGACGAACCCTAAAGGGGCCCGTGCCCTTCTCAGACCGCACATCGGCGGCAAAGTTCTTGGGCGAAGGTCCGCTGTCACGTGCCTGGGTAGAGGACATGGAGCACCAGGACCGGGGGGGTTGCGTCCCCGCTTTGAACCGGAAGTGATGGGGTTCAAGGGTATGTCAGACGACGGAGGGCCTTTTTACGTCATAGGGGTCCCAGCCGAGCTTCCAAAAAGCCTCGAGCCCTTGATCGTGAATGTAACGGCGCTCGGCCTCGTGGATTGGGAAGAGGCAGCAAATGTTGATTGGTCGAGTCTCTCCAACGTTGATGTCGGCAAAATCCGCGCGCTCCAGGACGGCCGGTGCAAAGATGACGAAGGCAGTCATTGCAGAGTCGGGCGCGATCCTCTCTCCGAGATTGATCGTGTCGCCGTAGTGGAACGGGTTATCTCCACGTTGGGTCTCTCCGATGTGCCCGAGGACAAGTGGCCAGCGGAGGTCATCAGACTTTACGCTGATACAGAGCTCAGGCCTACCAAGTTGCCAGTGGGGATGGTCAGCCAAGCTGACGCCATAAGTGAATCCTGTAATCATCCCGGATTCGGGAACGTCGTCGTAGACCATCACAGTCACAGGGGGCAAATCACGAACTGCTTCGAATGGAAAGAATCGCGGCTCGATCCCACCGCTAAGACGGTCCAGGTGGGAGACGAACTGCTCGACGCGAGTGGGCACCTCGCTACCCTAGCAACATCCACTTCAGGGCGGATGTCTCGAAACCTTCCCGTCTCAAATCGCTAGAGTTATCAGACTCGTTGTAGCCCCTGATCCATCCGGGTACTGCCAAAGTCAGCTCGACAACCCGAATCGTATCCGCATGAAAGTCCGACCGAGGAGTCACTCGTTTTAGGCCGGGCTACCTTGTGCTAGTTCGCCTGGACCCGCGACGTAGACTCACCTGAGCAACTACAAATTGGGGGATGTGATGTTCGGTAAGAATCGCGCGTGCGGGATGTGCGGGCAAGCTCTGGCGGCCCACGATAGAGATGTTCGGTTCCGTCTCCCGGATCCAGTGCTAGAGAGCCCTGAACAGCACCGGGTCGAGGACAGCTGGCTGAGCGACCCTGACCCCAACAAGGCCACGCTCATGCAGATCCCGAATATCAGTCCTTTCGTCCGTGCCCTGCTTCCTATCAAGCTGCAGGGCGGGCACGAGTTCCGGTTTGGGGTCTGGATTGCCATCCACCCCGATGACCTCCAGCACGCCTGCAGGGTCTGGAACGCGCCCCAGTACGCCGACCTGAAACTTACTGGGTACCTGGCTAACAGGATCCAGCCCTGGGGTCTGTTCGCCGTGCCAGTAGATTTGGCTGTCCTCAACGTGGACCAGACGCCTTACTGTGTGTCCAGCTCGAATGAGGAGCTGAACGAGGTGCTAACCCGGGAGTGGCCACATGACATCGTGACGTCACTGCCGTGATTCAGCAACGGCGAGTCCGCCACCAATGGCCGTTCGCCGCGGTCTGCGTGATGGTGCCCTCGCTGACGCTTCTGGTGTTCGGCCTGACGCAGGTGCCAGTGATCGACCTATTGCCCGGGTACGTGGCCACCTACGTGCTAATCGGGGTGTGCATCTTCGGCCCGACCGGCAAACTCCCGTCACCGGGGCAGGCCGCGGCGTTCCTGCTTCCCGGTGCCCTGCTCGTGGTCCTGGCGCTGCTGGACCTGGGTTTTTGGTGCGGCGGCTGGCTGCTCGGGCTTCCGGCCTGGGGGCTGCTGCTGAGCCGATCGACTACGGCAAACCCGCTCCGGGCCGTGGACGTGTTGAAATTCCTTGGGCTGCTGGTGCTGGGCCTGGCGCTCTTCACGTTCAACATCATCTGGGTGATTTTCAGCCTCGGCCTACTCCTGCTCCCGATAGTCCCCCTGGTCCGACTGGCCTACCCTGAGTACCGGGCCAAGCCTCTGCAAGCGGCCGTGGAGGTACTTCTGGCCGTGGCTGCCGTCGTGATTGCCTTTGCCATTCCCACCCCCGAAGGGTCATGGTCCTCGCCCTGGGTATATGCGGGCGGGGCCGCGACGGCTGGACTCATGATCACATATTGGGCCTGGAGCCTCCCCCGCCGCTCCCGGCACCCGCAGCTCAATAACGGAGGCATCGTCTAGCCCCGGTCTCCTAACGGGGATTGGTGCTGAGGCCCTGTTTTATAACCCCTGTGTCCCGTATCCCTAGGGTTTTGAAACGCAGGGGTTTCGAGACATCGAACGGGCTCAGAGAACGAGTCGGCCGTCCTCAGCCGGAACCTGCAACGGGGCCGCCGATGGCCCTACGGCTAGGGTGAGCCTAGATGTCCTTGAACTGGTAGGCCTGCTCTAGCCGTCGGAGACCAGAATATTCTCGTGGATTTTCGTCCAGCCGGATTGCTCTAGCTCTTTGGTGTCGTACCCGTCCGTAACAAGAATGGACGCTTCCTGATCAGGTCCATAAGTTTTAAGGATTTCTCCCTCACGTGTTCCGGCACTTACGCATCCGCTGTGCCAACCCGTTGGGTTGTTCACAGGAAAGGTGCCGAGGCATGCCCGAAGCTCCTGATCGTCCTGACCGAGGAAGTATTTCTTGCCGTTCGCTTCGGCCACAAGGAGAACTTTGTCCAGCTTTGTCTCGGGACCGAAGTTAGCGCCATCAGGAAGCGCATCGTCCGGTGTAGCGACACGCTCCAGTGCTTTGAACCCCGAGGCGTCTGAGCAACTGCTGAGGACCAGTCCGGGTATGAGCACAGCGATTAGAAGTGGAAATTTGCGGTATCTGATGGCGCTGCCCCCTCAGGCTCTTCTGTAGCACGATGCTACTCTCATCCGATCTCGGCTCGATTATCTAACCCTCCATGGGACAGCCTTCGCATTCGGACTGGGAATCTTGCTTGTGCGCGGTTTGGTCTTAGCTAGACAGGTGCTCCAAAAGCCTCAGGGCTGCTAACTGAGGGTAGTCGCCCTGCGGCATTTTGGTTTGGTAATCATCCAGCCAGTAGCTCATTGCCCTTTGCTCGGTGAGGCTGAGGAACTCGGGATTTTCAACCAAGAACTTTTTGTAAGCCTCCTGGAGGCCGGGCCGGTGGGGCAGGTCGCGGTTAAGGAAGTCATACACGTCTTCCCCTACCTCGATGACGTACTCGCCGCAGAGTTGAACTACGAAGGGGATGGTCCAGGAGACGTCCGAGGCGAAGACCAGGGACAGGGCTTTTTGCCGTGCCCGCCCGTCGTGGTGCCGGGTCATCCAGCAGGCAAGGACTAGCTGTTCATCGGGTGCGAGTCGCGACATCACATGCTCTTGGGGCCAGGAGTAGTGGATGCGGTAGGGGATCTGCACAAGCTCGCCTTCGACGTAAATCTCCGGGTAATCGGCCACGTGCCAGTTTGTGTCCTGGACTAGGCAGGTAGAGGTGGAGATTTCGGGTCGATCCAAGAATCGCATTGTCCGCTGAGCGGAAGGACGGGCACTCAGAGGAATCGAACGCAGCAGTAGGGGATCTTTGAACCAGGGCTCCTTCATCCGCTCATTGAATCATTCCTGCAGGTTTCGGCGGCAAGAAACCGTGGCCAGCCGAAAAACCCTCAGTAGACAGATTTCTCTGCTGGGGCGGACTCGGTACGTAGTGGTCGGGTTGTCACAACTGCAAACACTGCTCCTGCAATCATGGCGAGCGGGAGCCACCAACTTGCAGTATTGGCTAGCGCGGAAGGTCCCAGAGCTACAAGCGGGGGAACGAGGATTCCTAATGCTCCTCCAACCCCTGCGGCAAGAGCCCGCGTAAGTCTTTTAAGTTTCTTGGTCAGGGAATGCAGGGCAAGAGAACCAGCTGCGGATCCGCCTCCAAGTACCGCTCCCGTACTGGCTCCAGATAGGAGAACCAGCGAAAGCTTGCCAGCATCGAGACCGGGGCTGCCAAGCGGCAGTAGATGTGTAATGACGGAAAGTGCAGTTCCTACTGCCACGCCGACGATGACTGTTTTGAAAAAAATGGCTGAAAGCGGCGTGGTCGTATTCCCCTCATTGATCCCCATGACGGGAGCCTACTCCTAGGTGAATCGCTGGCTTAACACCATTTTCTCTAGTAGTTCTCTTTGATTTGGCCGGAGAGGCCCGTCCGCACGTCGTCCCGATAGCCGGTCGCTGGAAGGGCACACCGCCTTGAGTTCTCGCCTTCGTGTGCCCCTGGCGGCCGGGAGCCCGTATGACCTGTCCGATTAGCCTCCCGGTCAGCGCCTCTTAATCGAGGCACCTAGGCTGTCTCATAACCCTTGTTTTTCGAGATACAGAGGTTTCGAGACACTGGTTGTCTGCCGTTCCTGCGCTTCCTCCAGGTCAACGACCCGCATGTCCGTACCTGCTTCGCGTTATTCAGTCCCCTTCGGCGATGCTTCTCATCGCTTTCCACCCGTGGGTTACTCCACCGCCGGCACGCAATGCGGTAGCAACCATGACAGCCTCCGCAATGTCGGCTTTGGAGGCTCCTGCGGTGACGGCACGCTTGGTGTGATCCTCGATGCAGAAGGGGCATTGGGTGGTAACCGCGACACCGACCGCGATGAGTTCCCGGACAAGGGGGTCAAGGCCGCCGGTCTTCTTGCCGAAAACCGCCTTGTCGAACGCAAAGAACGCGGAGACCATCTCCGGCGCGCTCTCCTTCAGATCCTTCATGTACTGGGCATCTGCTTGGTGATCATGCATTAGTTAGCCTTTCGTCGGGTGCTAGTGGCTCGGCTGGTCAACCGCAGCCACAGCGGAATTGCCACCGGCTTGTGCCGTTGGTTTGGCGGGCAGGGTGGTGGCGGCCAGTAGTGCAGCTGCTGAGAGCATGCCGGTGGCCACGGCGAGTGCACTACCGTACCCGGCGACCAGTTGAGTGGCCTCTGTTGCGCCGGGTTCGGACGTCCCGGTGACGGTTGCGGCGATGCCAGCCAGAACCGCCAGTCCCAGGGCCACCCCGATTTGCTGCGCAGAGTTGAGCAGTGCGGAGGCAATGCCGGCCTCGTGGGATGCCGTGTTGTAGACCGCGGCCTGGGTCAGGGCGATGACGCCGAGGCCGAACCCGAGGGCGAGGAAGAACATGGCCGGGGCAAGGTGCAGCCAGTAGCTCGTGTCTACCTGGATGAAGGAGAACCAGAAGGCTGCCGCCGCGCTGAGCAGGGCGCCAGCTGATGCGATGGTGCGCGGAGCCAGCTTGTTGAGCAGTTTGGGGGCAGCGCCGGCTCCGACGACTATCCCGGCAGCGAAAGGAAGCCAGCCCGCGCCGGTCTGCAAGGGGCTGTAGTGCTGTACCTGCTGGAGGTAAAGGGTGATCACATAGAAGGTGCCCATCGGCCCGACGGCCAGCAACAGCATGGACGCGTAGGCGCCGGCGCGGCCGCGGTCCCGGAACAAATTCAGTGGGACCAGCGGCGTGCGGCTGCGGGATTGCGTAGCGATGAATGCTGCAAGCAGCACCAGTGCGGCGCCGAGGAGCCCGAGCCCGATCAGGTCGGTGAAACCATCTTCACCAAAGCGGGTGATGGCATACACCAGGGCAACCATGCCGCCGGTTCCCAGCACTGCGCCCCTGATATCAAGGCTGCCCGGGTGACGCTCGGCTTCAACAAGCGTGCGGCTGCCGAGCAGCACCAGGATGCCGATGGGGATGTTGATGAAGAAGACCCACCGCCAGCCCAGGGTGTCGGTCAACACGCCCCCGAGGAGCAGGCCGATCACGATTCCGAGGCCGGACATCGCGCCGTACAGCGCCAGGGCGGCGTCCCGTGTCTTGCGCTCGGCGAAGGTGGTGGCGATCAAGGCCAGCGCGTTTGGCGCGACCAGGGCCGCTCCTAGCCCTTGGACGGCCCGGGCGCCTATGAGCGCCCCACTGTTCAGGCCGAGACCGCCGACCAGTGACGCGAGCACGAAGATAGCGAGGCCCGTTTGCAGGGCACGCCGGCGCCCGTAGAGGTCGCCGATCCGCCCGCCCAGGAGCAGCAGGGCGCCGAACGCGAGGATGTAGGCGTTCACGATCCAGGGCAGATGCACGGCGTCGATCCCGAGTTCCTGCTGGATGCTCGGCAAAGCAATATTAACGATGGAGTCGTCCAGCACCAGCATCAGCTGCGCGGCGGCTATCACCAGCAGCGGTATCAAACCCCGCCGCTGTCCTGTTTTCTCTGTCACAACATTTCCTTCAAAAATATGGGGAGGCAGCGCGGGGGCGCGCAGTGACTTTCGTCTGCTCACGCATCCCGCATGGATGCCGAAAAATTAGTTTTGGGGACAAGCTGCCGCGGCAGTGAAGGGTGCAAAGCACCCCATTGCTGCTTGGCGGTGCTGCCCAGGCCGAAGCCTCGTTCGTCGCCGTGGCCGGTGCAGCTTGTCGGGTTTCAGCACGCCTGCGCCCACGGCCTCGCCGCTGCCGGCCACGGGGAATGATGGCCTGGCACAGCGTTTCGGCCGCTCAAGTCCTGGAGCAAAAGGGAGACCGCGATTCCGCACGGTTGACTGCTGGGGAACCGCGGCGTGCTACCGGCTCAGTTGCTGATAACGGAGTAACCGGCGGAAGTGACGGCATCACGGACAGCGCCGCCGTTGACTGGACCGCTGACAACCAGACGGGAAGGGCGGCCGGGAACGAGCTCGATGGAGGTAGATTCCACACCCTCAAGCGCCGAGACAGCCTTCTCAACAGTCTGGACACAGTGCCCGCACGTTAGACCTTCAACAGTGAACTCAACGCCGCCGGTGCCAACGCGCGAGGAGGATGGTTCGGATGAGCAGCAGCCGCACCCTCCAGCCGACGAGGCGAGAGGCAGCTCAGTGCGTTTTTCAGATTCAAACACGTCAGTTTCCATTCCTTGACGAAGCATCAATGGGTGCTGGGGATGACGGCTGTAAAGGCGGGCACAGAACACCGGCCGGGACACACCATGTCACTGACAACAACCCGAATATACCCCCTGGGGGTATAGAAAGGCAAAGGCGCGAAAATACTGCCAGCTGGGGTCCTCCCACGAAGCGCCCCCTAGTGTCTCGTAACCCTAGGGTTTCGAGGCACAGAGGTTTCGGGACACCGAGCTGGAGAAAGAGTCGTCCCCCTCAGAAGGAAACCCTCTACGGGCAGTTTCCAGCACGAACATCATCTGAGTCTGTTGGCGCCCCGCTACCGGCGCGGATCTTGGCAAAGGGGTCTTTCTCCGATCGGCCCCGAGCACCTTCGGCACCGCTTTCAGGGAGGAATGAATTCCGCTCGGAACCAATATTTGACTGGACAGTCCCGAGGTGCCAGGAGCTAGCGACGCGAATACTCAGACAGTCGACTGCGTGAGCGCTGTAAAAGCACTAGGGCTAGTCGCGAAACCAGCGTTCAGTACTAACCAGTCGGCCGATTACCGCTATCAATCCAAGGCTGGAAATCACGATGAGCGGCATGTAACTGTTATAGATCCCAAGGATGAGGAAGATGAGTAGGGGCAGCGCGCTAGTAATAGCAAGAAACCTAGAACGTTCCCGGTAAGTCCAAACTTGGCCCTTTTTTGGAAAGACCATTATCTATCAGTCCCCTTAGTGTCTGTGAAGAAGCGGTAGCAGCCGGCCGCTTTCAACGCGTCCTGTTGCGGGGCCTGTCAGGTTCCATGGCTTGAGCGTAGCCATATCCTAGGACTGAAGGAAGAAGTGGATATTCCAATATGCGCCCGCGCTCTCCCGTCTGGGATCCAGGGGAGGAACCTCTGATGGGTTATCAAAGCCCTGCCGTCTCAAATCCCTAGGGATTTGAGGCGCTGAGGTTATGAGACAAGGGGTTCAGCTTGTTCGAGAGGATCCGCATATCGGTTTCATTGCGGAATAGCTGAACTGGCGCTTCGGTTCTGCTGCAGCTTTAGGCTGGGAAACACAACAATTCTGCTTGGGGGGTAGAAATGACGAAGCGTGGATGTTTGCTAGAAGTCGCCGTATCAACGCTTTTGGTGGCGGTCCCGCTCACGGCGTGTGCGCCGCAGGACCAACCGCGAGGCGAGAACTTACGAACTTTCAGTTCTATCGATGAGGCTTACGTTGCCGTCAATGAGATCCTGGGCTGTGAAGCTGATCCTGCTGGCGAACCGATCGTTCCGATAGGTGACGGTGTTCCGCTGACGTCAGCACAGAAACTGTGCTTTGAGAATGTCCAGTTAGACCTTTACCCGGATCAAAAGGCCCTTCAGGAAAGCTACCGGCTCTTGTCTGACTCGAATCAGGGCAAGATCCATCTCGTACACGGCATGAATTGGATGGTCGTCGACTTCAGCCGCCTGGGAAGTGGACAACCTTCAACCTGGAACGCCGAACGACTTGCGAAGGAGCTGAACGGCGAATACGCCAGCGTAGGCACATAGCGGGAACCTCCCCGCACCCTTGCAGGGACCCACATGACAGGCGGCACTAATAAAGATTCCGGCGCCCTTGGGCCGCAAACTGTTTTTGAGGCGCCCAGTGCAGGATCCTTTACCGGCCGCCGGCACCGTCGCAGGCAAGCTGTTTCTAAACCCTAGGGTTTCGAGGCGGCAAGGTTTCGAGACACCGAATGGGCTAGCTGCTTCCACCCTCCGGGAATCGGGTATGTGGTGGAGCGGGGCCGAGACCGATCCAACGAAGGCTGTCCTGTATTCATAGGTGCGGTTAGGGTTTGGGCATGCGTGATGACGAATTCGGGTCTGAGCACAGAAAGACTCCGCCGTATCCAAGGATGCGTCTGTTTGTCACGGTCCTGTATCTGGTAGGGGCAGCGATCTGGACGGGCTTAGCGCTCTCGTCAAAAGGAGAGGCCCAGATTTGGTCTTATCTCCTCGTCGCTATATTCCTCTGCCTGGCCGCCATCAACTTTTTCTCGAGCAGAAAGTTGCTCAAGCGCAACGAGGGCCCAGGTGTAGGCCTACGACAGCGCTGAAAGCTACTGGTCAAACCGGTTGTGTAACCTTCACCGAGACATCGACGGTTCAGCTATGGCTTAGGGAATCAGCTTCACTAGCAGCGCGATCTCTTTCGGCCTGCTTAGCCGCAAGGATGCCATCTCGTGTCGCCGCCCGGATTACTCCATAGAGGACGTAAAAGAAGATGGCCGCGAAAACGACCGGCAAGACGATATCCATGATTCTTCCCCCAAAGATTTATCTGCCCAGAAGGACCATGCCAGCCTACTGCAGGAGCAAGCTCGTGGCCTGGTTAGCTTCCGAGGGGAACCCTTTACGGCACTGTTTCCGGGATTTGATTGGAACCCACGGAATGCTTCGGTGTGGAGTGGCGGTAGATACCATCACAAGCATGACGACTTGTTCTGTGTTGCGCTGCTCTGAGGCACCTACTGGCGCGTTCGAGTTGATCCCAGGGTCCCGGAGGGAAGCTCCTGTTTGCGACGGACATCGGGCCGCTTTGCAGCAGGGAGCGAGTTGGATGCTGCACGGTGGCACGGGTGTCGAGGATCCTTGCATTCTGATGGGAGAAGACCTCCCTCAGAACCGCATGGATGGGTTCGGCGTTAGCCGGACGGTAGGAGATGTGCCGGGCTTCGCCATTGAAGTAAATATCGAAACCCCCGAAGGGCAACAGCAAGTCTCCTTCTGGACGACGGCAGAGGTCGGCAAACGGCTGGGATCATTCCTGACGAACCCGCCGGCGAAAGATTGAAAGCTTGCTTCCCCTATCCTTCAAGGCCCCTGTAGCGGTCGGTTGGTCCCGCCGGGCCGGCACATATGGTGTTGGTATGGAAGCTATGACCGGTGCGAATCATGTTCCCTCCTAGAGCCAGAAGGGAATTCCCCCGACGGGCAACCGGCCTGTCATAAACCAACCTTGTACGGGACGGTTGGTCTTGTTGGCATTCAGATCGTGGTGACACTAAGAACTTGTGCGTTGTGTAGGCCTTAGTGGTCGTGCGCGTGCTGCCTTTATGATGCTGCAGTGGGGGGAAAAATGCGCCGGCCAGTTTCTGTGTCACGTAGGCCGATTTACGTTGAGGTTGGCATTCGGGCCGCAATGGATCGGGCGTGGAAGCTTAGCCAGGACCCGGATTTGCACCCTCGATGGGATTTGCGGTTCTCCCGAATCACCCCGGTTGAGCAAGACGACCAGGGACTTCTTCATTTCCGTTATGAGTTCCGCCTTCCCCTATATGTCATCCAAGGAACGGGTGCATCCCTAGGGCACCGGTTCCGGCCCGATGGGCAGGCCACCTCGGTTTTGAAATTCGACACTGCTGACCCTTTGTCACCCATCGGGCCTGGCTCCGGTTATTGGCGCTATATCCCAACAGAGGACGGTCTTCGGTTCATAACGGGGTACAACTATCAGCGGGAATGGGTGCTCTCGGAAGGGCCCTGGACTCCTGGGTCTTCCGCCCCGCCTTGGGGTGGGCGACGGCAATAAGCTTTGACCGCCTGAGAATGTGGGCGGAGTCTGAAGTTGAGCCCAGCGACTCCCGCAACCACTGGTTGATCGATGCCGCAGCCAGGTCATGCGGCGTTCTCACCGCCTGCGTCCTGTTCCGCCGCGCCCTGGCGGGACGAACCGCCGGCCCCGCAGCACTCGGCCTGACAGTAGGGGCGGCCTCATTGATGCTGCCACCCCACTGGACCGTACCCCGCGCAAGACGCTGCCTGCGGCAGGCGCCCGACTCGCGGTCCGGGCGTGCCCCGTCAGCACTTGCTGATCTGCCTGAACCAGCCACACCTGGTCTGAGCGCCAACCCGGGAGGGCAGGAATAACCGTGGCGTCAATATTTGAGTTAGCACTCGGCGATGACTTCCACCGTCTGCACCCAATGCTGCAGAAGCGCTTTGGCGTTGACACGGAAGCAGGCTACGCGTGCGTGGGACGCGGGACCTTCTCCGAAGTCCGCCGTGGGGCGTGGTGGACAGTCCCGTTTCTGCAGCTGGGGGCGTACCGCAACATACTCTTTCCCGACCAGGGAAAGAACATTCCTTTCACGATCGAGAACTACCCATACATCGATGGCTTCGGCCGGCCTACCGTCACCTTCGTCAGGACTCTGGAACTAACCAACTCCAAACGTCGCCGCTTCGACGCGACCATGGTGCACAGCAACGATACCGGCGGCATTGTCGACTACCTCGGCACCCACCAGCACGTTGCTACTGACTTGGCTTTGGAGGTCATGGCTGACGGGTCACTACATCTGCAGTCAGCGGCACAGCGGTTCTACGAAGGCTTCGCGGCATTCGAGTTTCCCGCCGTCTGCACAGGCACGGCAGACCTCTACGAGAGCTTTGATGATGCCCGAGGCGTGTTCACAATCCAGATGCAGGTCCGGAACCCTATCCTCGGGTTTCTCTTCGGGTACCGCGGCGAGTTCACGTGCACCTATCCGGCCCTCCAAGACGGTGGAATCCCCGAGCACCTCAAACCTGTGAGAGAAGAACGCCGCGAATAAGAGACCGTCACCGAACGATAAATGAGACGGCTGGCATATTGCCGCGGGTGAACAGCTCAGGAAAGTCGCCGTCCGTTCGCTTGTGCTTGGCGATCTCCAGCACCAGCAAACCTTGAAGGGGAACCTTCAGTGAAACAAGAACCGTGTAGTCGTCTTATTGGGGTGCCTTATCCACAATTCGGTAGTCGATGGCGGTGTGGCCCATAACTTCGTTAGAGCCGAAGCCGAAGGCTGCGTACGTCATGATCCTTCGTTCGCCTATGACCAGGCCCGTGGCCGGGTCAATGATCATTTCCGCTCTTTGTCCTGCACGAAGAGGTTCTGTGCGGCCTATGGCTATGCCCACCTTGCCGTCGAAGTTCGTCTGTTCGCTGGCAGTTACGCCTGGAATCAGGGCCAAGGCCTCATAAAGACCTGCACGGAGTTCAGCGGGGACGAGTCCCAGCCTCAGAAGGTCAGTAATACGGACAAAGTTGTCCTCATCGCGGGAGGCAGAACCGCCCTGATATTGGGCGTTGAAGTGGTCGTACAACGCCTGCCCATCGCGTGGCAGGGCATCCAGCTCTTCGTCACTTAGCGGTGTCCAAGGACCTCCATAAAAGTGCCCGTCCTCAGCCCGGATTACACCGTCATCCACGGGGGCGGGGCCCACGTCTCCCCAGTCCCGGTCGAGCACCCATTCCTCGTCACGGTTGCCGGGGACATAGACGTCGATGGTCTGTGCATTCATCCTCGTACTCATGTTTCCGGACGTGTCCTGGCTGGTGAAACTCCAATTGGCGTGTGTGTGGACCAGTAGGTATTCGCCCGGTTTGGCTACCGGATCCACAAACGTCATAGATTGCACTGCCGCAGCGCGCAGAACCCCAGCGGCGTGGGCGCTTTGAGCAGTGATGCTGATCTGCCCAACGACAAGGACCCCCACGGCAGCCGTAGCGGTGGCCAGCAGGACACGCCTGGCGATGGGACGAGGCGCCGGTGCGCCCTTGAATTGCAAGCGGGAATCTGAATTCCCGGAGCTGCGCGGGAATCCGGCCACGCGCCCCCAATGACGCCTGGCTGGGCGGGTACCGAGACGTTCGATGGATCCGCCGACGGCGATGTGCGTGACATCGGTATCCATGACTGCCAGGCTTCTCGCCCGGCTACGGGCCAGCTCATCGTTAGTTATGGTCAGGGCTGGGTCAGTTGCTTTCAAGCCTCGAATGACGGATTTTTCGTTCTGACTCATCGCTGTGCTTCCTCTGACTCTCGCTCTGTCTGAAGTAGTTTGCTTAGTTCTTTCCGGGCCCGGTGCAGACGCATCCTGATCGCGGTCGCGCTGACATTGAGCAGGTCCGATACCTCGCTGGAAGTGAAACCGTCCCAGTAAGTCAGGAGCAGCACTTCACGGTCGTCGGGCTTGAGCCGGTCCACCGCCTCCCGGACGGTTGTTTCCGCAACCTCGTCGTGAGTGCGTTGCCCCTCTAGATGCTGGAGGAGGTTTGCAGAGCGTGCGGCTGAACGCCGGTGGTTCCGGAGGACGTTTCCGGCGATGCCGAAGACCACCAAAACCGACAGGTCCTCGTGTTGACGGGATATTTCCCAGGCAATCCGGAAGACTTCCGCGGAAAGGTCTTCGGCCGTAGCCGGGTCCTCCGTTCGGCGCCGGAAATAACGATACACACGGTCATGACAAGCCGCATGAGCCGCCAGGAACCGCTTCTGCCTGCCCGAATCCACGCGATCCCCTTGGTCTGTCTGCAAGCTCATACCCCGTTAATGTCCGGCAGCCCCGAAAGTGTAACGAGAATCAGAAAAAAATTTGGGATCGAGCCGCACGCCATCGGCAGCAATGGGCCTCTAGCCTGCGCCGTCGTCTTCTCATTGGCTGGCAGTCTCGTCACACAGGGGGCGAACTAAGGCCAAGGGCTGTGCCCTGCTGCGCTTTTCGAGGAACGCCAAGCGGTCAGTCTGAGACACGGTTCGGTCCATGAGCTTCCCCGGCCTATGAGGCGCGGATGAGAAAGTAGTAAATGGCGAATGCCACCCCTACCGTGACGGTGAAAACTCCGTACTGCCGTGCTTTCCGCTCTTTTCGCCGCTGATACTGAGCCGTCTCATCATCGGGCAAGAAGAAGTTAGTTTTCGCTCCGAGCCTTGTGAGAGGGCCGGAGGCAAAGATCATGGTGAGGCCGAGTAAAACAATAAGTGAAACCAATGGAACTGCTTCGATGCTGATCACGTCCAATCAGGAGTCAAGGGCCTCAGCCCGGCACGACGTTGCACTCACCATAACCGGCCGGTTTTATGGGCAACCCATATCGGGACAAGTCGCGCCGGGATACATCCGCATTTGGCAGCAGCCCGCAAATTGCTAACCGTACTGCGCCAGGACGCGAACAACGAAGGCAGAAAAATGTTCTCGCCGGGCGAGCAAAGGCAGCGTGGGCTTACCGCCTTTTGGACTTCATAAGCATAAGGAAGTTAGCCACTGCCAGGGTAAGTGACATGACAACCAGGGCACCGTGCAGGAAGTTCAATTGTCCTCCGCTACGGATGACAAATGACAACCACAGTACGAACGACGCGGACCAGAGGATTGTCTGGAACAGGAGCCACTTGGGACTTTGCGCCGGCGGTTTTTTCCCAGGTTCGGTCAAGCCTGCCCTGTCTGTCATGCGCAGCCACATGTTGCGAGAACCGGGCTCTGTCATTCGGCAAGTATTGCAGTGGCACCGGCGCTCAAGGAAGCCCCAAGAGTCCAGGGAAGCACGTAGCGGCAACCCTCAATGGAACCCTCTACGAGACAGTTTCGCGCAAATGCTGATTCCGAGCCGATGAATGGCGGCAGGATTGTCTGACTCGGGATAGTAGAGACGAGAATCCTCTCAGGTGGCACTTGCGGGCGCCACCATCATTCGAATGAAGGGCAGCTCCGATGACAAACTACAACGCCTACGAAGAGGCTCTTCATGACCTGCTGGAGCTTCGTTTCCCGGTGGGCAGCGTCCTGGAACGTCTGTCGAAAATTCAAGCTCCGGGCGAGACAAAGCCCGTGATCCTCACGTTGCGAGGGCTTCGGCAGGTGTTGGACCTCCATGCTGCCGGATGTCTGGACGACGAATCCATTGAGCGCTGGGCCGAGGCCGTCCATACTCTTGACGATATTGAACTTGCCGATGTCGAGCGAGCTTTTCTTGCGGAAGCGCTGTTCGAATTGTCGAGCCCAGAACTCTTCGGACCCATTTCACAGATTGTCAGTGAGCTGCGCATGAAAGTTAAGGGAAGCGGCGGGGTCTGAAGTAGGGGCCCCGAGTTCTCTATCAGCTAACCACTTTCGGAACCGTCCGATCTCATAGTCCACTGTTCTTGGCCCTTATGCATCGTGCTCGGCCTAGTACCACCGGATCCACCGTGAGAGGCTCGACAATACGCTTCATCGAATCCACCTAGGAGTGAATCAATGAGCACGGGACGATGGGTTCTTATTGCACTAGCTACAGTGATTCTTGTTATCGCTGTCGCCCTCATCCTTCAGGGATCCGCCTATATGTGGTTCACCGCCGCAGCTATGATTATCCTCATTTTCACCACCTTGCGCGGAGGCCAAAAGGCGAAGAATCAAGATAGACGTTGAGGGTGACCGAAGGGAAGCTCCAACGGGACGTGAACAACAGCCGCCCGTGTGGGAAACCAATGACTCACAGCTCTGAACGCCTTCTTTGGCGAATCGTATGGACAGCCCGGATGACCATGTACAGGCAAGCTGCAGTCATCAGGAAATAGGCATACATCCGCCAGGAAGCGTCGTCTGAAAACAACTCCATTAGTCCGAAAGCCCCCCACATCAAAGTTCCAATCCCCGCAAACACGAGCATTACTCGGGGCGCTTCAAGCGGTTTCATGGCCTCTCCAGATTTGGTCAATTAGCCCGTAATTTGCCTTCCATAACTGGGCCAAGGCTACATTCATCGCGCTACTCGGCCTAGTGCAAGAAACACAAATTAGTAGACCCAGTACGTGAAAGAAGCCCCTGCTCCCGGTGGTCGGCTCCGGAAGAGGATTGTCCGCACGTCGTCCCGTAAGCCGGTCGGTCACCGCACGGCTGGTTTGAAAGATCAGGCGTGGCGAGGTCCTCCTTACTGATTCCCATATGACCTGCCCGATTTATCACTCAGTGAAGGTCCCCCGACTGGAGCCAGCAAACCGTCTCGTAACCCTTGGGAAACGAGACGTCTCAACGAGTGCAGAGGCGTTTGACCTGCACCGTCGCAGATTTTCTGCAGAATTCGGGACGTGCCATCGCATGGGCAATTCTCATAACTATGTCTCGAAACAAACTGGTCGAATCCGCGTAGCAGCTGTTAGTTATGAGACACCGAAAATATGCCAACCCAGGAGGGAACAATCCCGGACTGCAGCTGGCTGGGCGCATCGGGATTAGGGACGGCGGCCATGAACTCTCCAAAGCGGATGTAGAACTCTTCCACACGGTGATCGGGCACGTGGACGGTAACAGGAATAGTCACTCGGACTCCAAGGGGGTTGTAACTGAGGTTTACGCTTTTTACGGACGCTGTTCGATGATTGCAGGCGATTTTGGTCGAGGATGGCGGTCGGGCATGCCTTACGACCTTCAGTGTTGCGCGCGGACTAGCCGGTGAGTGCGGCGATATCCCCGAATTCCACTTTCACCGGACACCCAGCTGCCTCTGAATACCTGCGCTCAAGGCTGGCGACGTCCGAAGTGGCCCCGACTAATTCATCCAGCGTGACGGTCAGGTGCGACGCATCAGGCGACACCGAGGTGATGTTCACGGCAGGGTCTGAGGCCAACAGCTCGCTGGCAAATTGGTTGAGTTTCCCTGGAGAACAAGCGGTTGGCTGCACTGAAATGTCTGCTCTTGGGAACTGGGCCAGTAGGTCCCGTAGCTTCGTGCCCACCGGGCCGTGCCAATGGACGATAATTCGGTTCCCCTCGATCACTTCGACTGAGGCGAACTGTGCATCCCCTGCCAGCTCCCGGCTCAGCGTGCTGGCCGTATAAGAGGTTGCTCCGTCCGCCGGCCCAACTTCGGGGCTGACCAGTGAACTAGCAGGAGGTTGCATTGGTGTCGGCTGATAAGTGGACGGCTGCGCGGCTTCACCGCCCGGACCTCCAGACCCCGTTCCGACGCAGGACGTAGCGAAAAGAGAAAGACTGAGTAGGACAACCGTTAGGGGCCAAATCAACTTTGAACCTTCATTTCGCACGGCCACACCTCATGCTATTGATCAATCTGTAATGGAGCTACCCACCGCTGCGCCATTGGGGAACCATCTACGCGACGTACTCCAGCGTTTTTCCAGGAGGCAGCGTCATATCGCTTGTGGCGGCTCCGTAGCCCTCCGGGTTACTGCGAAAACTGTTGGACCGCGGTCGGTATGAACCCTAGGGTGCTAACCAGTGCCAGTGTGGCTATGCCGTACCCAACTGCGAGGGCAGCGATCGCCAGGCCTTTGCCTCGCTCGCCTCTGAGTTGGATTTGATTCAGGGCAACGTGTCCGGCGCCCACTGCAAAAACAGCAAGAACCGCAACTCCAAAAACCCAAAACCCCGATGCTGCCATGACTGCAAAAACAATCGCTGCAAGGGCCAGTTTGTTCAGCCGACCGCTAGATGCACGGGTCGGCTCTGTAGGTGTGCTCATGTGGTCCCCCAACCTAGAAATGAATTTGAGTCTAGCTGGGCCCAGTCTCTGCAATGAGCAGGACGTGAGCCGGTCGGGACGCCGAGCACTTAGCTCCGGGGCCTTTTCGAATAATCGTTGTGCCCAGCCCTCAGCGCCCGGCACCGGCTTTAGTAGACCCTCTACAAAATAGAGGCACTCGCACCGCAGTAACGTCGGCAGTACATTAGATTCCGCTTGTACAACCCCGACAGGACTGCCATGAGCAACACCGACACTGCCGTCAAAAACACCTTGAACACCGGGCGCCGCCGCTGGAACGCCACCGACCTTGGGCTGATCGCCGTCTTCGCCGCCCTCGTCGCCGGCGCAGCGCTGGTGCCCGGACTGGCCGTCAACGGCTTCGGCGTGCCCATCACCTTCCAGACCCTTGCCGTGATGCTCACCGGCCTGGTGCTGGGCCCCGGAAGGGGCTTCGCCGCCGTCGGACTCTACGTCCTGCTAGGCCTCGCCGGCCTGCCCATCTTCAGTCAGGGCCGCAGCGGCCTGGGCATCCTTGCCGGCCCTTCCGCCGGTTACATCATCGCCTTCCCCATCGCCGCGGGCGTCGTGGGATGGCTGGCCACGGTGGTCATCCGCCGCACCACCAAAGCCCGGGCCCTGTGGCTGTTCCTGTCCGCAACCGTCACCAGTGTTGTGTTTGTGCACTCACTGGGCCTCGCGGGCATCGCCCTGAATACGAAGGCCACCCTCGAACAGGCCTTCCTGAGCGACGTCGTCTTCTACCCGGGAGACATCATCAAGAACATCCTGGCAGCAGTCATCGCCGTCGCACTCCACCGCGCCTTCCCGGACATCCTGGTGCGCCGCGTCCGGCGGAGCGCCACCCAGCCTGCGAAGGCCTGAGGACCGTCCCATGCCCGCAGTGACCTTTGACCAGGTAACCGTCGCCGTCGAGAGGGACCACGCCCCGGAGCCCAAAGTCCTCCTTAACGAGGTCAACCTCCGGCTCGAGGAACGACGGATCGGCGTTATCGGCGCCAACGGCTCCGGGAAGTCCACGCTGCTGCGCCTGGTCAACGGCCTCGTCCAGCCCACGGCGGGCACCGTCTCCGTCGACGGCGACGATACCGTCCGTGCCGTCCGCAAAGTGCGGCGGAACGTCGGCTTTGTCTTCACCGATCCCCTGTCCCAGCTGGTGATGCCCACAGGCCGGGAGGACGTGGAATTGTCACTCCGGCGCGGTGTCAAGAACGGCGCCGAGCGGCGGAACAAGGCTGAAGCCGCGCTTGAAGGTTTGGGGCTCCAGCACCTGGCGGACCAGAGCATCTATGAGCTCTCCGGCGGCGAACGCCAGCTCATGGCGCTCGCCGCCGTGCTCGCGGTAAACCCATCGGTCCTGGTCCTGGACGAGCCGTCCACCCTCCTTGACCTGCGCAACCGTGAGCTCCTCCGCCGGACCCTGTCCGGGCTCGACCAGCAGATCATCATGTCCACCCATGACCTCGACCTCGCCCTGGAAATGGACCGGGTGCTGGTCATCGAACAGGGAGAAGTTTCGTTCGACGGCGGCCCGGCGGAGGCCGTGGCAGCATACCGGGCCTTGTGCATGGACGGCTTTCAAGCGCGGGGACCGGTCAACCAATGAGGGGCCACGGCTTCCTCCTGGCCAACTATGTGCCGGGCAACTCCCTCATTCACCGGTCACCGCTGGCGCTGAAGTTCCTCCTGGTCTTCAGTTGCGGGCTGGCCTCGTTCATCATCGTTGACTGGCGGGTTTCGCTGGCAGTACTGGGCGGTCTTGCCGGCCTCTTCCTGCTGGCAGGCGCCGGCCTGAAACGCCTCTGGACTGCCGTCCGCCCGCTCGCCGCCGTCCTGCTGGTCATCGGACTCTTCCAGTGGTGGCAGCTCGGAGCACCTACCGCTGCCCGGATCGTACTGAATATCCTCGTTTGTGTGGTGGCGGCGTCGCTGCTGACCGCCACCACACCGGTGCAGAGCCTGCTGGACGGAGTGGTCAAAGCGGCCACCCCCTTCCGGCGGTTCGGCGCCGACCCCGAGCGGTTTGCCCTCACCATCGGCATCATGCTGCGGAGCATCCCCTACATCGCGGGCACGTTCGCCGACGTCCGTGATTCCGCCCGGGCACGGGGGCTGGAGCGCAATCCCCGCGCCCTGATCCTGCCGGTATTCATCACGTCCGTGGCCTTCGCCCGGCAGACGGGCGAGGCGCTCGCCGCCCGTGGACTGGGCGACGCCGAAGACTAGGCTCCCGGGAGAGCGCCCTGAAGGCGTTCGTATTGCAGCAAGGCGGCGGTACCCATTCCGCCGGCGATGCTGATCATTGCCAGCGCCAGGCTCCCGGGCGTTCCGGTCCTCCGCGCCTGGGCCAGCAGGCGGGTCACCAGGACAGCGCCGGACGCTCCGTATGCGTGCCCTAACGCCAGCGCGCCGCCGTCGAGATTCACCCGCTCGGCGTCAATCGTCAACTCGTCAAGGCAGGCAAGCGTCTGGGACGCGAAGGCCTCGTTGAATTCCACCAGGTCCAGCTCATCCGCTTCCACTCCCGCGGCCGCCAACACGCTGCGGGCAGCAGCGGCGGCGCCGACGCCCAGCAGCTCGGGATCCACGCCCGCCGTCCCCGTGCCGAGCACCAGCAGACCGTCAGTGGCGCCCGCTTCCCGGGCCCGCTGCAGGGAAGTGATAACGACGGCGGATGCAGCGTCAGCGTCGAAGCAGGAGTTTCCGGCGGTGACAGTTCCCCCGTCCACAAAAGCGGGCGGGAACCGCGCCATTACCGCCGCGCCCAAGCCCCGCCGCGGCCCATCGTCCGTAGCAACAGTACCGGCAGCTGTCTCCAGCGGGACCAGCTCGCCGTCGAAATGTCCGGCTTCCGCGGCGGCAAGAGCCAAGCGGTGGCTGCGCAGCGCAAACACATCCTGGCGGGCCCTGGTGACGCCAAACTTGCGCGCCACGCTCTCCGCGGCCACGCCCATGTCCGGGTCTCCGAAGCTGTCCGGCACAAACTGTGCCCGAGCGTAAAACTCCGGCCCGCCGTCGTCGTTGCGGTGCGCCCGCAGGGGCGCGGTGCTGGTGCTTTCCACTCCCCCGGCCAGATACAGGGGGTTGCCGCCGGCTGCCACCAGCCCGGCGGCGAGGACGATCGCGTCCAGGCCGGAGCCGCACTGGCGGTCAACAGTGAGGCCGGGGACCGTAACCGGCAGGCCGGCCTCCAGCAATGCAAGCCGGGCCACGTTTCCGCCGCCGCCCACCGCGTTCCCAATCACCACATCCGTGACGGCGCCCGGATCCATTCCCGGGCCCGCCACGAGCTCGCGCAGGACGGGCACCAACAGCTTGTGTGCACGCATCTGCCGCAACGCTCCGTTGGTGCGGCATACCGGGGTGCGGCGGGCCGCAATGATGACGGGCTGGCGGTCCGGCGGAAGGAGCTCAGCCGCCAAGGTTCCGGATCCTCTGGTCCCCCGAGCTGATCCAGTCCAGCAGCAGGTTCCGGCTGATCTTGCCCCGGTCCGTAATCGGGAGTTCGGTGACAGCGTAGTACTGCAGCGGCCACTTGTCGCGGGCCAGGATATTATCCAGGCCCGCCCGCAGCTGGGTGGCAGTAACAGCGCCGGCGGACGGGACAACCCCCGCAACCACCCGCTGTCCCCGCAGGTCATCCGGCATCCCGGCCGCCACAGCGGCTGCAACGCCGGGCACCGCGGCCAGCGCCAGTTCCACCTCGTGCGGGTACACGTTCTTGCCGGCAGTGAGGATCATGTCCGAGCGGCGCCCCAGGATGTGGAGCTCCCCCGCCTCCAGGTAGCCCTGGTCCCCCACGGTGAACCATCCGTCGAAGGACCTCAACGCTTGGCCGTCGTCACCCCAGAGGTAGCCATTGCTGACCATGGCGCTCCGCACGCAGATGTTGCCGGCAGCCCCGTCCGGAAGGGCGTTGCCCGAGTCATCGAGGATCCTGACATCCACGCCGGGAAAGGGACGCCCAATGCCCGTCCCGCCCACGGACGCCTCTTCGCCCGCAGCCAGGCCGGCCCCGGACACAAAGCTCAGCTCAGAAGCGCCGTAGTACTCGTAGATGGTGGCGTTCGGGGCCCAGCGTCTCGCAGCTTCGAGGGTCCGCGCATCGAGTTTGGAGCCGGCACAGATAATGCTGCGAATACCGGATGCGTCCACGCATCCAGTCAATCCGCGCTCGCTCAGTATCCTCAGCATCGTGGGCACCAGCACCAGCCTGGTGACCCGGTCGTACGAAATGGCTGCGTGGACGGCGCCGACGTCGAAGGTGTCTAGGGTCTGGAATTCTGACCCTGCGTAGAGGCACTCGGCCAGGGCATAGAGGTTGAGGCTGGCAGCCAGCGGCCCCGGCGCCAGGGTGACATCGTCCTGGCGGAGCCCGAAGAACTCGATGGACGCGTCGAAGGACTCCTGCCAGGACCGGCGGGACCGGGTGAAGGCCTTCGGGACGGAGGTGGTGCCGGACGTCAGGCCGATGAGGAACGTCGATTCCAGCGCACCGTCCGCAAGTACATCGTCCGGGGACACCGCAGCGGGCTGCGCCGATGACTCGATGCGGCGGACGACGTCTTCCTGCAGCGGAGCAGGCCAGGTGGGGTCGAGGACGGCGCACTGCCGCCCTCCGGCCAGCGCAGCGGCGAACTTAACGGCGAAGCGGACGGAGTTGGCTTCACAGAGTGCGGTGACGGCCTTCGTTTCGGCCACCAGGGCAGCGGAGGAATCACGGAGCTCCGCCCACGTGAGGTGTTGACCCGCGACTACGACGGCGGTGTCGTGCGGCCGTTCGTCGGCCCAGCGCTGGAGTCTGTTGAGGAAAGGCATCGGATCAACTTTACCGGCCGGCACGGATTGAGCTTCGGGTCCGCGGGTAATGTGACTTTATGAGTTTCAACGACAATGTGCAGCTGGATCCTTCGCAGGTCCAGGACCGGCGCGGCATGGGCCGCGGAGTGAAGGTTGGCGGTGGCATCGGCGGCGGGCTCATCCTGCTCATCGCTGCGCTCCTGGGCGTCAATCCGCAGTTGCTGGAAGGACTGGCAGGAGCAGGGCAGGCGCCGCAAAGCCAGGGCACCGCCCCGGCCTGCGATAGGGGGGCGGATGCTGATGCCCGGGTGGACTGCCGCATCACCGGCACCGTCAACAGCCTGAACGCGTTCTGGCCCGCCTATCTGCAGCAGTACAACGTGCAGTACCCGCGGCCGACCACAGTGATCTTCGAGCAGGGGGTCAATACAGGTTGTGGCGCGGCTTCCAGCGCTGTTGGCCCGTTCTACTGCCCGGCCGACACCACCGCCTACTTCGATCCCGGCTTCTTCCAGGAGCTCGTGGACCGGTTCGGTTCCTCGGGCGGTCCGCTGGCGCAGGAGTATGTGGTGGCCCACGAGTTTGGGCACCACATCCAGAACGTGCTCGGGAACCTGGACCAGGCACAGCAGGACCCGCAGGGCCCGGAGTCCGGCGCTGTCCGCGTTGAGCTTCAGGCCGACTGCTACGCGGGGCTGTGGGCCAAACACGCCTCAACCCAGCCCGGCCCGGCAGGCGAGCCGTTCCTGGAGACGCTCACCCAGCAGGACCTGAACGACGCACTGTCCGCCGCTTCGGCCGTCGGCGACGACCGGATCCAGGAGGCAGCAACCGGGCGGGTTTCCCCCGAGGCCTGGACCCACGGCTCCAGCGAGCAGCGCCAGCGGTGGTTCTACAAGGGCTACGAGACCGGCGACATCAACCAGTGCGACACTTTCTCGGCGCCCACGCTCTAACTCCTGATGCTTCTGCATTAGAGACGACGACGACGGCGGGTCACCTTCCCGGGGAAGGTGACCCGCCGTCGTCGTACTCTATTTAGATGTTGAAGCCGAGGGCCCGCATCTGGTCCTTGCCGTCGTCGGTGATCCGTTCCGGACCCCATGGCGGCATCCAGACCCAGTTCAGGCGCCAGTCGTCAACAACGCCGTCCAGGGCCTGGCCCACCTGCTCCTCGAGGACATCGGTGAGCGGGCAGGCGGCGGTGGTCAGGGTCATGTCGATCAGCAGCGCGCCGTCGTCATCGGAGTACTTCAGGCCGTAGAGCAGGCCGAGGTCCACAATGTTGACGCCGAGCTCCGGGTCGATGACATCCTTCAGCGCCTCTTCGATGTCCTCGAGGCTCGTGCGGGACGCGTCGATTTCGGTCATGGCGAAAGTCCTTACTAGGCCTGTGCGGCGACGGGTGCAGCGGCGGCGCCGGCGCCCTTCGCGTAGCGGTCGTAGCCTTCTTCTTCCAGGCGGTCGGCCAGCTCGGGGCCGCCTTCCTCAACAACCTGGCCGTCCACGAACACGTGCACGAAGTCCGGCTTGATGTAGCGCAGGATCCGCGTGTAGTGGGTGATGAGCAGCGTGCCCATCTTGCCTTCGGCGTGGGCACGGTTGACGCCCTCGGACACAACCTTCAGCGCGTCAACGTCCAGGCCGGAGTCGGTCTCGTCCAGGATGGCGAACTTGGGCTTGAAAAGTTCCAGCTGCAGGATTTCCACGCGCTTCTTCTCGCCGCCGGAGAAGCCTTCGTTCACGTTGCGCTGTGCGAAGTCGGCGTCGATGCGGAGCTGCTCCATGGCAGCCTTGACGTCCTTGGTCCAGGTGCGCAGCTTGGGGGCTTCGCCGTCGATCGCGGTCTTGGCCGTGCGCAGGAAGTTGGTCATGCTGACGCCGGGGACCTCCACCGGGTACTGCATGGCCAGGAAGACACCGGCGCGGGCGCGCTCGTCAACGCTCATTTCCAGGACGTCTTCGCCGTCAAGGGTGATGGAGCCGCTGGTCACGTTGTAACGCGGGTGGCCGGCGATGGTGGAGGCCAGCGTGGACTTGCCGGAGCCGTTGGGGCCCATGATGGCGTGGGTTTCGCCGGTCCGGATGGTCAGGCTGACGCCCTTCAGGATTTCCTTGGTGCCCTGCTCCGTCTCAATGCTGACGTGCAGGTCCTTGATCTCAAGAGTAGACATGTGTCTTGTTCTCCTCTGCACCGTGCCTGGCGGCTGCGGTGCGGTCTCTGTCTGGAAGTTGGTTCGTAATTCTGTGGTGCTAGCTGAAGTTGGGGGCTTCGGCGCCGTTGAGGATGTTGGTGAAGTCCACATAGACCTCATCACCCCGGATCTCGACGGCGAAGACCGGAACGGGATCATAGGCCGGCAGCTGCAGCGGTTCCCCGCTGCGCAGGTCGAACTGGGAGCCGTGGCCCCAGCATTCGATGGCGCAGCCCTCCACCTCGCCCTCGGACAGGGAAATGTCCGCGTGCGAGCAGGTGTCACCGATTGCGTGGATCTCCCCCATGGAGTCCTTGACGATCGCCACAGGGTAGTCGTCGATCAGGATCCGCAGTGCCTGCTTCAGCTGGATTTCATCCACCTTGCAGACAAGCTCGCCCTTTGGCTGGTCAGTCATGTTTAAGCCCGTGCCCCGTTACCTCTAGTTGTCCGTCAGTGCGAGTTCATGCTCAACAGCCTCGGTCAGCCGCTCCTCGATGGAGGGGACCTTGATCTGCTGGATGATCTCGTTCAGGAAGCCGCGGACCACCAGGCGGCGGGCAACCGATTCCGGGATGCCGCGGGCCATCAGGTAGAAGAGGTGCTCGTCATCCATCCGGCCGGTGGCGCTGGCGTGGCCGGCACCCTCGATCAGTCCGGTCTCGATTTCGAGGTTGGGCACGGAATCGGCGCGGGCGCCGTCGGTCAGCAGCAGGTTGCGGTTGGCCTCGTAGGTGTCGGTGCCCTCTGCTTCCTTGCGGATCAGGACGTCACCAACCCAGACGGCGTGCGCGTTGCGGCCCTGCAGTGCGCCCTTATAGAGCACGTTGGACTTGCAGTTGGGCACCGCGTGGTCCACGAACAGGCGCTGCTCCAGGTGCTGGCCGGCGTCGGCGAAGTACAGGCCAAACAGCTCAGCCTCGCCGCCGGGGGCGGTGAAGCGTGCCGACGGCGTGACGCGGACCAGGTCCCCGCCGAGGCTGACCATGACGTGCTTGAGCTTGGCGTCGCGGCCGATCTTTGCCTGCTGGGAGGAGGCGTGGACGGCGTCGTCGTTCCATTCCTGGAGGGAGACAACCGTCAGGCTGGCACCGTCTTCCACGATGATCTCAACGTTCTCCGATACAACGGCGGATCCCCTGTGGTTCAGGACCACAACTGCCTTGGAGAACTTTTCCGCCACGATGACCAGGTGCTGGGCTGCTGCCTCGAGGGACGTGCCTTCGATGTCGACGGAGATCTCCGTCAGGGCTTCGAACTCAGCCGGGATGGTGACGACGGTGGCTCCGGCGAAGTTTTCCCAGGCGTTGGCTGACACGCGGTCCTCGGGGATACCGGCGGTACCAATCCGCTGGTCGTCACGGTTGACGCTTTCCACGGTGACCTGCTCGGGACCGGTGACCACCACGGTGGGTGCGGCGCCGGCGAGGACCTCGGAGTGCAGGCCGCGGAGGCGCTTCAGCGGGGTGAAGCGCCAGTCTTCCTCCATGCCGGTGAGCGGCTTGAAGTCGGCAAGCTTGTAGGAGGTCAGCCGGCCGGCCCGTGAGCTGTCCGGGATGCCGACGCCGCCGCCGTGGGAGTGGCTCTTGGCCGAAGCACCCGCAAGCGGTGCTTTGGAGCCGGCGTTGATCGGCGAGAGGCTCTCGCCTTCTTCGGTGAAGCCGTCGATGAACGGCTGGGCTGAGGGCGCGCCGATGCGTGCCTTTTCAGTAGTGATTTCAGTCATCGTTATCCGACGGACCCTTCCATCTGCAGTTCAATCAGGCGGTTCAGCTCAAGTGCGTACTCCATGGGGAGCTCGCGGGCGATGGGCTCGATGAAGCCGCGGACGATCATCGCCATGGCTTCGTCTTCGCGCATGCCGCGGGACATCAGGTAGAAGAGCTGCTCTTCGCTGACCCGGGAAACAGTTGCCTCGTGGCCCATCACAACGTCGTCCTCGCGGATGTCGATGTACGGGTAGGTGTCCGAGCGGCTGATGGTATCAACCAGCAGGGCGTCACAGCGGACGGTGTTGGCGGAGTGCTTGGCGCCTTCGCGGACCTGAACCAGGCCGCGGTACGCTGCACGGCCGCCGCCGCGGGCCACCGACTTGGAAATGATGGAGCTCTTGGTGTTCGGCGCGATGTGCACCATCTTGGACCCGGTGTCCTGGTGCTGGCCCTCGCCGGCGAACGCGATGGACAGGGTTTCGCCCTTGGCGTGCTCCCCCACGAGGTAAACGGCCGGGTACTTCATGGTGACCTTGGAGCCGATGTTGCCATCGACCCATTCCATGGTGGCGCCCTCTTCGCAGATGGCACGCTTGGTCACCAGGTTGTACACGTTGTTGGACCAGTTCTGGATGGTGGTGTACCGGACGCGGGCGCCCTTCTTCACAATGATCTCCACCACGGCAGAGTGCAGCGAGTCCGAAGTGTAGATCGGAGCCGTGCAGCCTTCGATGTAGTGGACGTAGGAGTCCTCGTCCGCGATGATCAGGGTCCGCTCGAACTGGCCCATGTTCTCGGTGTTGATGCGGAAGTATGCCTGCAGCGGGATGTCCACGTGGACGCCCTTGGGCACGTACACGAAGGAGCCGCCGGACCAGACAGAGGTGTTCAGCGAAGCGAACTTGTTGTCGCCCACCGGGATCACCGTGCCGAAGTACTCCTGGAAGATCTCCGGGTGTTCCTTCAGGGCGGTGTCGGTGTCCAGGAAGATGACACCCTGCCGCTCCAGGTCCTCACGCAGCTGGTGGTAAACCACCTCGGACTCGTACTGGGCGGCGACACCGGAAACCAGGCGCTGCTTTTCGGCCTCGGGGATGCCCAGCTTGTCGTAGGTGTTCTTGATGTCCTCGGGCAGCTCTTCCCAGGTGGCAGCCTGCTTCTCCGTGGAGCGGACGAAGTATTTGATGTTGTCGAAGTCAATGCCGGAGAGGTCTGCACCCCACGTGGGCATGGGCTTGCGGTCGAAGTACTTCAGGCCCTTCAGGCGCAGGTCAAGCATCCACTCCGGCTCGCTCTTCTTGGCCGAAATGTCCCGGACCACTTCTTCGCTGAGCCCACGGCGTGCGTTGGCGCCGACGTCGTTCTTGTCAGCCCATCCGTACTCGTAGTTGCCGATGCCGTGAAGCTCGGGATTCTTTTCCAGAATCTCCGAGATCACAGTGTTTTCGGCTACCGCTTTCTCTGATAGTTGGTCCGTCATCACGGCCTTTCTTGCTGATGGTTGTTTACTTCATTCAGGCTGGCGGGGGCTGCCGTGGACCTCGGAGGTCCTTGGGCAGACAGCCTGCCTGTGGGTATATGGGTGGTGCACACGTGCCCGCCGCGGGCCAGTGTGGAGAGGCGGCGCACGTCCACACCCACCAGCCTCGAGAACACTTCGGTCTCCACGTCGCAAAACACAGGGAACCGGGCGGCAAGCTGTTGGATGGGGCAGTGGCCCTGGCACAGCTGCACGCTGGAGAGTGCCGCCGGGAGCGGGGGCTTGGCCTCGATGGAGGCTGCCGAGGCCACGAAGTTGTCGCGGCTCAGGGCATCCGCCAGGGCTTTGGCGCGGTCGGTGATGTCCGGGCCCGCCTTGTCGATTTCCGGGGCGTAGCGGCGCTCCATGTCGGCGAAGCGCTCGACGGCGAATGCCCGCACTGCGTCCGGCCCGGCAACTTTCTGGAGCTGCTGGAGCGCGAGTGCTGCGATGTCCAGGTAGTCGTTGCCGAGGCTCGACTGGCCCTGGGAGCTGAGCACATAGCGCCGTGCGGGACGGCCTGCCCCGGCGCCTGACTTTGCCACGCGCTTGACTTCAATAACGCCTGCACGGGATAAATGGTCCAGGTGCCGCCGCACCGCCGCCGGAGTGAATCCCAGCAGGTCGCCGAGTTCAGCGGCGCTGACGGGTCCGTGTTCCAGGACGGCCGAGAGGACCCGGTCGCGGGTGCGCTCGTCGGCGTCAGCCACCGGACCGGCGGCCAGGGGGCCGCGGTCTGCGGGAGCCTGTGAGGCCCCGTGCCCGGCAAAGGGCACAGCAGTAGCATTGCTCATGGAATACACAACACAATCATGTCGTAATTTACTCCCTCGCTCCAGTAAGGGCAGGCTGACCTGAGCAACCCGGGCCCTCGGAGTTTTTGTCCACGTATGCAGGCCTGGCCACGACGGAAGTCCGCATATCTGGACAAAAACCCGTGGAGGTTCCTCCCGCGCCGTCGAAGGACGTCGGAAAATACTACATCCCGTAGAATATTCGGGTGCGATCCCCCCAATCCCCGGTTCTGTCCATCAGCGGGCTAGTTAAGGATGTAGGCCCGCTTGCAAGCCTGGACGGAAAAATGCTCCGGGTGGTGAGCGGGGTCTCCCTTGTCGCTGAGCGCGGCCAGGTCACCGCCCTCCTGGGCGCCAATGGTGCCGGGAAAACCACCACGCTTGAATGTGCCCAAGGCCTTCAAAAAAGAAGCGGCGGCACAATCTCCCTGTTGGGCCAGGACCCCGCAACGGCAGGGGCGGAGCTGCGCTCCCGCGTAGGCGTGATGCTTCAGGACGGCGGGCTGCCGCCGTCGTCCAGGCCTGTTCCCTTGCTGCGGCACATTGCCGGACTCTATGCACGGCCCTGGCCCGTGGATGACCTGATTGAGCGCCTGGGCATCGGCGCGTTCAGCCGGACCACCGTCCGGCGGCTCTCCGGCGGGCAGAAGCAGCGCCTGGCCCTTGCCGCTGCGCTGATCGGCCGGCCGGAAGTCCTGTTCCTCGACGAGCCCAGCGCCGGCCTGGATCCGCAGTCCCGCCAGCTGGTGTTCAACCTCATTTCCGAGCTGCGCGATGCCGGGATGGGCATCATCCTCACCACGCACCTGATGGACGACGCCCAGCGGCTGGCCGACTACGTTTACATCATCGACGGCGGCCGCAACGTGGCCGAGGGCACGGTCCAGGAACTGCTCCAGCGCAGTCCTGCCGTAGAAACGGAGCACATCCGTACGCTCGAGTTCGAGGCGCATCCAGGGCTGGATTTTGCCGGGCTCCTGCCGGCCGGCATTGCCGTCTCCGAGACCCGCGCGGGCAGCTACTCCGTTACGGGCAGCCTGACTCCGGGCCACCTCGCAGCACTGGCGCGGTGGTGGGAAACGCATAACATCATGCCGGCCTCCATGACCCTGCAGGCGCGTAGCCTTGAAGACGTCTTTCTGGATATTTCGGGAAAGGACATCCGATGAACGGATCAGCATCGGGCGCTGCCGGTGCCACTCCAGGCAATGGTCCAGGCACCACCCTGGGCGGCGTTTCCGGCCGGCAGGATCCTGCTTCCCTGCTGCGCCGTGTTCTGCTGCAGGGCAAGTACGAGTCCCTGGCCATGCTCCGGAACGGCGAGCAGCTGATCCTGGCAGTAGTGCTGCCGCTCCTGGCGCTTGTCGGACTGACCGTGACGCCGTTCCTGGACGGGATGGGGGCCAGCCGCATTGACGTTGCCGTACCCGGGATCCTGGCCCTTTGCGCTATGTCCACGGCATTCACAGGCCAGGGCATCGCCACCGGCTTCGACAGGCGTTATGGCGTGCTGCGTTTCCTTTCCACTACTCCCCTGGGACGCGGGGGCCTGATCGCCGGCAAGGCGCTTTCGGTCCTGGCCGTCCTCTGCCTGCAGGTGGTTGTGGTCACTGTGGTGGCCCTGTCGTTGGGATGGCAGCCGCAGGCATTCGCCTGGATGCCCGCCCTGTTCCTCCTGGCACTGGGCGCCGCGGCGTTTACCGCACTGGGCCTGCTGGTGGCCGGGACCGTCCGGCCTGAAGCCACGCTCGCCATCACGAACCTACTCTGGATCCTGCTGGGCGCCCTGGGCGGAATCGTCCTCCCGGCGGAACGCCTGCCTGCCGGCGCCCAGGCAATGGTGGAGTTCCTGCCCTCCGGCGCACTGGGTGAATCCCTGCGGGAGGCTTTCCTTACCGGCACGCTGAATGGCGGCGCCACCCTCATCCTGCTGCTGTGGACCGTCATTGCCGGGGCAGCAGCCATCCGTTGGTTCAAGTGGAATTGAGATATCCGTGAGCACGGCCGCACGCCTCCCCCAGTTTGTTAACCGCCTGTCGTCGCGGCTGCCCCGCACCGTGGACGTCCGGGTCCGCCGCCTGGCGGTTGCCTCCCTGATCGGCCAGACCCTCCTGGTGGTCACCGGCGGTGCGGTGCGGCTGACGGCATCCGGCCTGGGCTGTCCCACCTGGCCGCGCTGCACGGACACGTCCCTGGTGAACACGCCGGAAATGGGCATCCACGGGTTCATCGAATTCGGCAACCGGCTCCTCACCTTCGCCCTTGCCGCCGTCGCAGCCCTGATGCTGGTGTACCTGTGGAATCTGCGCAAGGAGCGCCGGGACCTCTTCCTGCTGGCACTGGGGCTGCTGGCCAGCATCCCGGCCCAGGCCGTGATCGGCGGCATCACGGTGCTGACCAACCTCAACCCCTGGGTGGTGGGCCTGCACTTCCTGGTCTCCATGGCGCTGGTGGTGTTCGCCACGCTGCTGGTGAACCGTGCCTTTGGCCGGACGGGCCGGTTCCGGACCGTCGCCCACGCCGCCCTGCCGGGCATCATGCGTCCGGTGACGGCCGCCGTTGCGCTCTTCTCCGCGCTTGCCGTGATGCTCGGTGTGGTGGTGACCGGGGCTGGTCCGCACGCGGGCGACGCCGACGCTCCCCGGAACGGGCTGGACTGGGACCTGTTCTCCCACATCCACGCCGTTCCCGCCTACCTCATCACCGCTGGAACCCTGGTGGCACTCGCGCTGGTTTTCCTGCGCCGGATCAAGGGGTCCTTCCGCACCGCCGTCCTGGGTCTGCTGGGCGTGACGCTCCTTCAGGCCGTCATCGGCTTCACCCAGTACTACAACGGCATTCCCGCACTGCTGGTCGCCGCCCATATGCTGGGGGCCGCTTTGCTGATGGTGGCTGCAACCAACGCCTGGGACGTCGCCCGGTCCAGCCCCGTGGCGTAGTTCCCCCCGCTTCCCAATCTGCAATGCCAAGCCTGCTTCCTCCTGGTCAGCCTGCAGGCGTCCCTGCGGGGGCAGGCAGCCGTGGGGCGGCCTGGGCCGGGTCGAGGAACTGGATGCCGGCCGGTTCCACCAGCAACACCCGGGCCGTGGCGATGTCGTAGAACAGGCCCGTCGCCTGTACGCTGCCGCAGGCAAGTGCCGGGCCCACCACCGGATGGTTTTCCAGCTTGCCCAGCTGCACGGCCACATTAACCATCGCCAACTGGTCCTGCCGGCTGTAGCCGGCTGCAGCGGCAGCCAATGCCACCGGATGGTCCGTCAACAGCTCCCGGTAGCTTGGCCGCGCGTGGTCCAGCCAGGCGTCGAACCCGGCACCAAGGGAAGGGTTTCCCTTGCCACTGGCGTCGTCGATCAGGGCTTTCATGGCACCGCAGTTGGAGTGCCCGCAGATGACGATCGACTCCACGGCCAAGCCTTTCACGGCGAAGGACAGGGCTGAGTCGATCGAGGCATCCTGGCCGTCGTGGCACACCACGTTGCCGATATTCCGCAGGGTCAGCAGGTCACCCGGGCCGCTGCTGGTAATCAGGTTCGGGTTCACCCGCGAGTCCACGCAGGCCACGAACAGGGTGTCCGGGTTCTGGCTGTTCGCCAGGTCCTGGACCAGCGGACGGACCTGGTCCGCGAAGCGGCGGTGATACTTGTCGATGCCCAGCAGGAGCGGTTGCAGCGGACGTGAGCCTTCCCCCACGTGGTCCCCGGCTTCACCTCCCGGGTCCTGTGAACCTGCAAGGTCTTGCCAGAAGGCCCTTGGGGGCAGCGGAAGCTCCCGTGCTTCCTGGCGTTTGGGCGCCTGATCTGCCGCGTCCTGGAACAGCGTGTTTCCGTGTTCCTCAAGGGAGACTGTCCCGCCGGCCGCCTCATGCTGGTGCTGCCAGGCGAGCAGGGCCTCGCGGAATGCGTGGTCCACGTAGTCCGCATTCAACTCCACCACCACGTTCACTCCGGCCGGAACGGCATGCAGGACCCGGTTGAGTTTCGGCAGGGCAAAGAAGCTGCAGGACCCGCCGATGGTGACCCGCCAGGCGTCCGACGGCGAGGCGGGCCGATGGGATTGCACTGCCGCCCGCAGCACGCGCCACAGCACGCTGGCCGCCGCCAGAGCCAGCCCGATCATGACGCCCTCGAGGAGGTTCAGGAACACAACACAAAGGAGTGTCACCGCGTAGATCAGGAGATCCCCCGTGCGGAGGCTCGTCCTGATGTCGGCCACCTTGATCAGGCGCGCGCCGATCATCACCAGCAGGCCGGCCAGGACGGACAGCGGGATCAGCTGGATCAGTCCGGCGAACAGGGCGGAGAAAGCCAGGACCCACACGCCGTGCAGGACGGCGGACAGGCGGGTTGCCGCGCCGGCCTCCACGTTGGTGGCGCTGCGGACAATAACTCCCGTTACCGGCAGCCCGCCGAGCGACCCGGAAACAATGTTGGCCGCCCCCTGACCCACCAGCTCCCGGTTCAGGTTGGTGCGGGGGCCGCTCTGCATCTTGTCCACGGCGACGGCGGAGAGCAGTGACTCGATGCTGGCAATAAGTGCCATCGAAATAACGGCGAAGGCGACGGCACGCCAGTTGCCTTCCGGCAGCTGAGGCAACGCGACGGCGTCGAAAATCGACCCCGTGAAGGAGATCCGCTCAACTCCCGGGGCAAAGGCGACGGAGAGTGCGGTGCCGGCGGCGACGGCAGCCAGTGGCCCGGGGATCCGCCGCACCGCAGCCGGAAGGTGCTTCCAGGCAAGGAGGATCACCACGACGGTCAGCCCAAGCAGTGCGGCGTGCAGTTCGACGTTGGTGATGGCTGCAGGCAACGCCAGCAGGTTGTCGAGGGCGGAACCGGCCGGCTGGTCACCGAGCAGGACCCGGACCTGCTGCAGGATGATGGTGATGCCAATGCCGGCCAGCATCGCTTTGACCACCACGGGAGAGACGGCCAGCGCTGCCCGCCCCACCCGGCTGATACCAAGCAGCAGCTGCACGACGCCGGCAGCTGCGGTAATTGCGCACGTGACCTGCCAGCCGAACTCCTGGACGAGCCCGGCGACGACGACGGTGAGGCCCGCGGCGGGGCCGCTCACCTGAAGGGGTGACCCGCCCAGGCTGCCCGCTACGATGCCGCCCACGGCGGCGGCAATGAGGCCGGCCATGACGGGCGCGCCGGACGCTGCGGCGATGCCCAGCGAGAGCGGCAGTGCAACGAGGAACACCACCAGTGAAGCCGGGACGTCGGCCCCGGGATGGCTGAAGACGCCCGGACGCCGGCGTTTCCTGCCGTCCCTTCCGGACGGCGGCGGACCGTGGATTGCAGCTGGGACAGTAGAGGGATCAGGTGCCTGTGCCATGGATTTTCCTTCGCTCGCGGGCAGGATCCTTCCCAGAATAACCAGGCGGTCACGAGCGGTGACAGACTAAAGTGAGCAATATGACATATCTGTCATATGAGATGTCAAGTGTTCCCCCTGCCGCTTTCCACACTTACCGGACTCCTTAACGGGTCAAGCCTCCCCCGGCAGAACCGGGAGAGGCTTGATGTGCGGCAGGACGGCGTCGTTAGCCTGCCATGACCGCCGGCCCGATGAACGGATCAACCGCCAGGGCAATGAAAAGCAGGGTGAGGTAGCTGATGGAGCCGTGGAAGACCTTCATGGCCCGTTTGTCGGAGATGTCCTCGCGCTGGGCCCGGTTGTACAGGGAATGGGACTCGTAGAGGAACCAGGCGCCTGCCAGGACGGCGGTGGCGGTGTAGACCCAGCCCGCTCCGCCGGCGGGAATCATCAGCAATGAGCAGGCCACCATGGCCCACGCGTACAGGACCACCTGAACGGAGACCACTTTGGCGCCGGCGATGGCTCCGAGCATGGGGACCTTGGCGTTGCGGTAGTCCTCGCCATAGCGCATGGACAGGGGCCAGTAGTGCGGAGGCGTCCAGAGGAAAATCACCATAAAGAGAATCACGGCCGGCCATTCCACCGAGTTGGTGACAGCCGCCCAGGCAATCAGCACCGGGAAGCAGCCTGCAGCGCCGCCCCACACGATATTCTGCGCGGTACGCCGCTTAAGGATGATCGTGTAGATCACCACATAGAAGAAGATGGCCCCCAGCCCCAGCCAGGCGGACAGCGGATTGGCTCCGAACCAGAGGATGGCGATGGCGGCCGCGCCCAGGAGCCAGGAGAAGACCAGCGCTTCGCGCGGCGTTACCTCACCGGTAACCAGCGGACGGTTTTCGGTCCGGTGCATCAGCTTGTCGATGTCGCGGTCGATGTAGCAGTTGAACGCTCCGGCGCTGCCGGCGGCGAAGGCGCCGCCCACCAGCGTGGCGAGGATGAGCCCGATCGAGGGAAAGCCGCGCTCCGCATAGATCATGGTGGGAAGGGTGCTCACGAGGAGCAGCTCAATCACGCGGGGCTTGGTGAGGGCAAGATACGCCTTGGCCTTACGGGCAATCCCGGCGCTTGTTGCCCGGGATGCGTTCAGCGGCGTATCTGTTGTGCTCACGGTGGCAGTCACCCGTTCTGTTGGCAGTTCTGTCTGGCTGTCCAGCTGTGTCATGAGGCCCGCCCGTCGGGGCGCCGGCGGAACCGTAATCACCGATCCTCGCCATGGCCGGGAGTCGCGGGAGCTAAAAAGGTCCGCCACCCGGCGCCGGCCTCCAAATATCATACCGTGCCGGTCCCCTCCCAACGGCCCGTCATTTGGTGCTGGTGATCGCTCGCGCATCGATTCGAGCAGATTAACTCAACCTCACTTCAGAAGGATTCATATAAGCCGAAATTGCGTCCAAAACGTGAGATTTCGGCCGCCCGTAGAGTGGAATAGAGCTAAGCTGTCACCAGATCAGCACGCAGCAAGGAAGCAGTGGAAAACGCATTCCCGGACTGGCCAGTGGCTGAGTGAAAAGATCAACGTTTCGATGGTGAACGGCTGGTACACACCGCAGCGGGCGCCACACAGCGTGCCTCCAAACGGATCCGGTGTGCCATCTGCCATCAGCACAGAGAGGGGCCCGGTTTTCGTGCCACATTTGGAAGAGCAAGAACTGTCTTGGACCAGCCTGGACGAGCGCGCGGTGGATACCATCCGCGTGCTGGCAGCAGATGCCGTGGAGAAGGTGGGCAACGGCCACCCGGGAACGGCAATGAGCCTGGCGCCGGCCGCGTACCTCCTGTTCCAGAAGCTGATGCGGCACGACCCGCGGAATCCTGACTGGCTGGGCCGTGACCGCTTTGTCCTGTCCCCGGGCCACACCTCGCTCACCCTTTACATCCAGCTGTTCCTTTCCGGCTACGGCCTGGAGCTTAAGGACCTGGAGGCGCTGCGGACATGGGGTTCACTTACCCCGGGCCACCCCGAGTACAAGCACACTGCCGGCGTGGAAATCACCACCGGCCCGCTGGGCCAGGGCCTTGCGTCCTCCGTCGGCTTTGCCTACTCCCAGCGCCGGATGCGCGGCCTGTTCGACGCCGACGCCGCCCCGGGTACCAGCCCCTTCGACCACACCATCTGGGTCATTGCCTCCGACGGCGACCTCCAGGAAGGCGTCACGGCCGAGGCTTCCTCGCTGGCCGGCCACCAGGAACTGGGCAACCTCGTTGTTGTCTACGATGAGAACCACATCTCCATCGAGGACGACACCGACATCGCGTTCACCGAGGATGTCCTGAAGCGCTACGAAGCCTACGGCTGGCACGTCCAGCGCGTGGACTGGACCAAGACCGGCGAGTACAAGGAAGACGTCCAGGAGCTCTACTCGGCGCTCCTCGCGGCCAAGGCTGAGACCTCCAAGCCCTCCATCGTGTCGCTGCGCACCATCATCGGCTACCCAGCCCCCAAGAAGCAGAACACCGGCAAGATCCACGGTTCGGCCCTTGGTGCCGAGGAAGTCGCAGCCCTGAAGGAGGTTCTGGGCTTTGACCCGGCCAAGTCCTTCGAGGTGGACCAGGACGTCCTGGCCCACGCCCGCGCCGTCGTGGACCGCGGCGCTGCCGCCCGCAAGGAGTGGGAAGAGTCCTTCAACGCCTGGCAGGCAGCCAACCCCGAGGGCTCGGCACTGCTGCAGCGCATCGAGGCCAAGGAACTGCCCAATGATGTTGACGCAGCCCTTCCGGTCTTCCCGGCCGGCAAGGACGTCTCCACCCGTGCCGCCTCCGGCAAGGTCCTGAACGCCCTGGGCCCGGTCCTGCCGGAGCTGTGGGGCGGCTCTGCCGACCTCGCCGAGTCGAACAACACCACCATCGAGGGCTCGCCGTCGTTCGTTCCGGCGTCCAAGCAGACCGATGCCTGGAAGGGCAACCCGTACGGCCGTGTCCTGCACTTTGGTATCCGTGAGCACGCCGCAGCCTCGATCGTGAACGGCATCAGCCTGCACGGCCGGACCCGCGCGTTCTCCGGCACGTTCCTGATCTTCAGCGACTACCAGCGCCCCGCCATCCGCCTCGGCGCTCTGATGGGTGTTCCGTCCCTGTACGTCTGGACGCACGACTCCATCGGCCTTGGCGAGGACGGACCCACCCACCAGCCGGTGGAACAGCTCGCCTCGCTGCGCGCCATCGTGGGCCTGGACGTGGTCCGCCCCGGTGACGCCAACGAAGTGGCCGTGGCATGGAAGACCATGCTGGAGAACCACAGCAACCCGGCCGGCATCGTCCTGACCCGCCAGAACATCCCCACCTGGGAACGCGGCGAGGGCGAGGCCGACGGCGACACCTTCGGTTCCGTTGCCGGCGTCGCGAAGGGCGGCTACGTGCTGGCGGAAGCTTCCAAGGACGGCGTCACCGTCCCGGCCGACGTCATCCTCATCGGCACCGGCTCCGAGGTCCAGCTGGCCGTCCAGGCCCGCGAAGCCCTGCAGGCCGAAGGCATTGCCGCCC
This sequence comes from Arthrobacter sp. Alg241-R88, assembly GCF_900537115.1. Lineage (GTDB taxonomy): Bacteria > Actinomycetota > Actinomycetes > Actinomycetales > Micrococcaceae > Arthrobacter. Next base: position 418,152 of record NZ_UNRG01000002.1, on the reverse strand, counting down.
GTGTTGTCTCGATGCCCTGCGTTGAGTGGTTCAACAAGCAGGACGCCGCCTACCGCGAGTCAGTGCTCCCCGCAGCCGTCAAGGCCCGTGTGTCCGTCGAGGCAGGACTTGCCCTGGGCTGGAAGGAATTCGTCGGCGACGCCGGCCGTTCCGTCAGCCTTGAGCACTACGGCGCTTCCGCGGACTACAAGCGCCTCTTCCAGGAGTTCGGCATCACCGCAGAAGCAGTTGCTGCGGCCGCCAAGGACTCCCTCGCAGGCCTCCAGTCCTAACCAACGATTTCCAGGAGATAAAAAGACAATGACTACTCCCACCCAGCAACTCTCCGACGCCGGAGTTTCCATCTGGCTCGATGACCTCTCCCGCGGACGCCTGGAAACCGGCACGCTGGCCAAGCTCATCGAAGAGAAGAACGTGGTTGGTGTGACCACCAACCCGTCCATCTTCCACGCCGCGATCACCTCAGGCACCGACTACGATGCCACGATCGCAAAGCAGGCAGCAGCCGGCGCGTCCGTCGAGGACACCATCTTCGAAATCACCACCACCGATGTCGCCGACGCCTGCGACCTGTTCGCCCCCGTGGCGGCAGCAACCAACGGCGTGGATGGCCGCGTGTCCATTGAGGTTGACCCGCGCCTGGCCTGGGACACGGCAGGCACCATCGCTGAAGCCAAGCACCTGTATAAGAGGGTCAACAAGGACAACGTCCTGATCAAGATCCCGGCCACCCTCGAAGGCCTCGAAGCAATCACCGCCACCCTGGCCGAGGGCATCAGCGTCAACGTGACCCTGATCTTCTCCCTGGAGCGCTACCGCGCCGTCATCAACGCCTTCCAGTCCGGCCTGGAACAGGCCAAGGAAAACGGCCACGACCTGTCGAAGATCCACTCCGTGGCCTCGTTCTTCGTTTCCCGCGTGGACTCCGAGATCGACAAGCGCCTCGACGCCCTGGGCACCGACGAGGCAAAGGCCCTCAAGGGCAAGGCCGGCCTGGCCAACGCCCGCCTGGCCTACCAGGTCTACGAAGAGCTCTTCTCCACCGAACGCTGGGCCCTGCTGGCCGAAGCCGGCGCACTCCCCCAGCGCCCCCTGTGGGCTTCCACCGGCGTGAAGGATCCGGCCTACCCGGACACCCTCTACGTCACCGAGCTCGTCGCTCCGGGCGTGGTGAACACCATGCCGGAGAAGACCCTGGACGCCACCTTCGACCACGGCGTCATCACCGGGGACACCGTCACCGGTACCTACACCGAAGCCAACAACACCCTCGACGCGCTCGAAAAGCTCGGCATCTCCTACAACGACGTCGTCGCAATCCTGGAATCCGAAGGCCTGGACAAGTTCGTGGCCAGCTGGAAGGAACTGCTCGGCGACGTTGAGGGCGCCCTCGCCTCAGCACGGAAGGCTTCCTAACCGACAATGAGCACACTCAGCTACGAAGCCACAGGTGCCGCACAGCAGGCACTGGAACAGCACCTCCCCGCCCTGGTGGAGGACCGCATCGCCACCCGGATCTTCGCGAAGGACCACACCCTGTGGGGTCCCGACGCCGAAGCAGAGTCTGCCGTCCGCCTCGGCTGGGTTGAGGCGGCCACCGTCTCCCAGCCGCTGGTGGCGGAGATCCTGGAACTCCGCGACGCCCTCCGCGCCGAAGGGGTTACCCGCATCGCGCTCTGCGGCATGGGCGGGTCCTCGCTGGCTCCGGAAGTCATTGCGGGCACCGCCGGCGTCGAGCTGACTGTGCTGGACAGCACGGACCCGGACCAGGTCCGTGCTGCCCTGGTGGACCGGCTGGCGGAGACCGCGATCGTGGTCTCCTCCAAGTCCGGATCCACCGTAGAGACGGATTCGCAGCGAAGGGTTTTCGAGAAGGCGTTCAACGACGCCGGCATCGACGCGAACAGCCGCATCATCATCGTGACGGATCCGGGCTCCCCGCTGGACAAGGCCTCCCGTGAGGCCGGCTACCGGGCCGTCTTCAACGCGGACCCCAATGTCGGCGGCCGTTTCTCCGCGCTCACCGCGTTCGGCCTGGTGCCCTCGGGCCTGGCCGGCGTAGACATCCAGGCCTTCCTGGATGAGGCCGAGGAAGCAGCCGAGGTCCTGAACGACGACGCACCCGAGAACATCGGCCTTGCGCTCGGAACCGCGCTGGGCGGAACCAGCCCGCTGCGCAACAAGATCGTCATCGCCGAGGACGGTTCGGGCATTGTGGGCTTCGCCGATTGGGCCGAGCAGCTCATCGCCGAATCAACGGGCAAGCTGGGAACTGGCGTCCTGCCGGTCGTGGCCGGGCCATCCTCGCCCGAGGTAACCTCCGGGGCAGAGGACGTGCTGGTGGTCCGGCTGGTAGCCCCGGATGCCGACGTCGAACTTGGTGAAAACCAGGTTGCCATCGCCGGTGGGCTGGCCACCCAGATGATGGTCTGGGAGTTCGCCACGGCCGTTGCCGGGCGACTGCTGGGGATCAACCCGTTCGATCAGCCCGACGTTGAGGCAGCGAAGGTGGCGGCACGGGGCCTGCTGGACGCCCAGCCGGAACCTACCCCCGCAGCTTTCGTCGACGGTGCTATCGAGGTCCGCGGCGGCGACTGGCTCGGCAGTGCCTCAACGGCCGAGGAAGCAGTCCGCGCATTGCTGGAAACCCTCCAGCCGGACAGCTACTTGAGCGTCCAGGCCTACTTCGACCGGCTGGCGTTCGCGCAGCTCGAGGGCATCCGCGACGAGCTTGCCGCAGTCTCGGGCCGCCCGGTCACGTTTGGCTGGGGGCCGCGGTTCCTGCACTCCACCGGGCAGTTCCACAAGGGCGGCCCCGCCATCGGTGTGTTCCTCCAGGTCACAGCTGCTTCGGCCGAAGACCTTTCCATCCCGGACCGTCCCTTCACGTTCGGGGAACTGATCGCCGCGCAGGCCGCCGGTGACGCCCAGGTCCTGAGCGAGCACGGCCGTCCCGTGCTTCGCCTGCACCTGACCGACCGGGCTGCCGGTGTGGCACAGTTGCAGGACATCATTGCTGCGCTGTCCGCCAGGTCAGCCTCCGTTACTGAAAGCTAAGGCACAGAAGCAACATGCCAGAAACTGAATACGGCAGGACGTCCGGGGCGCGCCCCGGAAAGCCGCCGCGGAATCCGTTGCGGGATCCGCGTGACCGCCGCCTGAACCGGATCGCCGGTCCGTCGTCGCTGGTGCTCTTCGGAGTCACCGGTGACCTTGCCCGCAAGAAGCTCATGCCAGCCGTGTATGACCTGGCCAACCGCGGGCTGCTGCCGCCCAGCTTTGCGCTGGTCGGTTTCGCCCGGCGTGAGTGGGACAAGGAGGACTTCGCCGCTGAGGTGAAGGCCTCCGTGCAGGCCTACGCGCGTACGCCTTTTGATGAGGCGGTGTGGAACCAGCTGTCCGAAGGCATCCGTTTTGTCCAGGGTGAGTTCGACGACGACGGCGCGTTCGAGCGGCTGGGCGAGACCATCAAGGAACTCGACGACGTCCGCGGCACCCGGGGGAACCATGCGTTCTACCTTTCGATCCCGCCGAAGGCGTTCGAGCAGGTCTGCCGCCAGCTGTCCAAGCACGGCCTGGCCCAGGCTGAGGGTGACAAGTGGCGCCGCGTGGTGATCGAAAAGCCGTTCGGGCATGACCTTGAGTCGGCCCGGAAGCTGAACGACATTGTGGAGTCGGTATTCCCGGCGGACGCAGTGTTCCGGATCGACCATTACCTGGGCAAGGAGACGGTCCAGAACATCCTGGCGCTGCGGTTCGCGAACCAGTTGTTCGAGCCGTTGTGGAACGCGAACTATGTGGACCATGTCCAGATCACCATGGCAGAGGACATCGGCACCGGTGGCCGGGCAGGGTATTACGACGGCGTGGGCGCGGCCCGCGACGTCATCCAGAACCACCTGCTTCAGCTGCTGGCGCTGACCGCGATGGAGGAACCCATTTCCTTCAACGCCGATGACCTGCGGGCGGAGAAGGAAAAGGTCCTCGCCGCCGTCAAGCTCCCCGATGACCTGTCCACGCATTCGGCGCGCGGCCAGTTCACCGGCGGCTGGCAGGGCGGCGAACAGGTCCAGGGCTACCTGGAGGAAGAAGGCATCCCGGCCGATTCCACCACCGAGACGTTCGCCGCGATCCGGGTGGACATCCACACCCGCCGCTGGTCCGGCGTGCCGTTCTACCTGCGCGCCGGCAAGCGCCTGGGCCGGCGCGTGACCGAGATCGCGGTGGTGTTCAAGCGTGCACCCAACCTGCTGTTCCGTGACCACGGTGAGGATGACTTCGGCCAGAACGCCGTCGTGATCCGGGTCCAGCCTGACGAGGGCGTAACCATCCGGTTCGGATCGAAGGTCCCCGGCACGCAGATGGAAGTGCGGGACGTGACCATGGACTTCGGCTACGGGCACTCCTTCACCGAGTCCTCCCCGGAGGCGTACGAGCGGCTGATCCTGGACGTCCTCCTGGGCGAGCCGCCGCTGTTCCCGCGGCATGAGGAAGTGGAGCTGTCCTGGAAGATCCTTGACCCGTTCGAGGACTACTGGGCCACCCTGGACGAACAGCCCGAGCCCTACGCCCCGGGCTCGTGGGGCCCGGCCAGCGCTGATGAGCTGCTGGCCCGAGACGGACGAACCTGGAGAAGGCCATGATTGTAGACCTGCCGGACACCACCACCTCGAACGTTTCCAAAAAGCTGATGGCCCTGCGCGAGCAGGGCGGCGTGATCGCCCTGGGCCGCGTGCTCACCCTCGTGGTGGTCACCAAGTCCGGGCTCGAGGAAGAAGCGATCGAGGCAGCCAACGAGGCCAGCCGGGAACACCCCTGCCGGATCATTGTCCTGGCCGACGCCGGGGCTGACGCCGCCGACAAGCTGGACGCCCAAATCCGCGTGGGCGGTGACGCGGGGGCCTCCGAGGTCATCGTGCTGCGCGGCTACGGCCAGCTTGCCCACGAAAGCGAATCCCTCGTGGCCGCGCTGCTGCTCCCGGACGCCCCGATTGTCGCCTGGTGGCCGCACGGCGCCCCGGAAAGTGCCTGCGAAACCTCCATCGGCCGCATCGCCCACCGCAGGATCACCGACTCCGCCAACGAACCGGACCCGCAGGCGGCGCTGGAGAACATCCACGCCACCTACCGGGCCGGGGACACGGACCTCGCCTGGACCCGCCTGACCAACTGGCGGATCCAGCTGGCCGCAGTCCTGGACCAGGTGGACTCCTCACCGGTGACCGCCGTCGCGGTTGAAGGTGCCTCGGACTCCCCGAGCACCATCCTCCTCGCGGCCTGGCTCACCCTCACCCTGGACGCACCGGTCACCATCGTGGCGGACCCGGCCGGGACCGGCATCCGGCGCGTCCGCCTCACCCGACCCGGCGGCGACGTGCAGCTCTTCCGTCCGGGACTGTCCGTGGCCGAACTGACCCAGCCGGGCCAGCCTGCCCAGCGGATCTCGCTTCCACGCCGCAGCCTGCGCGACTGCCTTGCAGAGGAGCTGCGCCGCCTGGACCCGGACGAAGTGTTCGGCGAAGTGATTACTATGGGACTGCCACGTACCAATCTAAGGAGCGTCCGACCCAGTGAGCGTTGAGCCAAGAGTAAGCATTCATCCTGATTCGTCCGTGCTTATGGCGGCCATTGCGGCGCGCCTGATCACCAAGCTTGTTGATGTCCAGGACAAGTACGGTGAAGCTACCGTGGTCCTGACCGGCGGCACGGTGGGTATCGGCACGCTCAAGGCTGTTGCTGACTCTCCGGCGGCGCCCGCGGTTGACTGGTCCAAGGTCAACTTCTGGTGGGGAGATGAACGGTTTGTCTCCTCGGACGATCCCGACCGGAACACAAAGCAGGCGTTCGAGGCCTTGCTCTCGCACATTCCGGTGGATCCGGACCGGATCCATGAACCGGGATCATCGGACCAGTTCGGTACTCCCGAAGAGGCTGCAGAGGACTACGCCCGCCAACTGCGGGATGCTGCCGCTTCAGAGCACGCCGCGGACATGTCCGATGACCGGCCTGAGCAGCCGGCTGCACTCCCCCGCCTGGACGTTGTCCTGCTGGGGGTAGGACCCGATGCGCATGTGGCGTCGCTATTCCCTGAGCAGGCTGGAATCCGGGAAAAGGAGCTTACAGTGGTGGGCGTGCGGAATTCGCCCAAGCCGCCTCCGCTGCGCGTATCCCTGACGCTGCCCGCCATCAACACGGCGTCTGAGGTGTGGATGGTTGTTGCGGGCGAGGATAAGGCCGGTGCGGTGGGGCTGGCACTTGCCGGTGCCAACCCTGTACAGGTGCCTGCCGCGGGTCCGCGCGGAACGTCGCGGACCCTCTGGCTCATCGATGAGAACGCGGCGTCACGCGTCCCCCAGCAGCTCGTCCGGAAGGACGCTGCGGGCGCGTAGTTTTTCCAGCGCTCCAGCCAGGAGGTCTTCGGCGTCCTGGCTGGAGCGCCGTTCTTTAACGTATTCCAGGTGGCTTTTGTAGCCATCGTCCAAGCCGTCCGCCTCGGCCGCCGCGATGCCATCCCTCGCGGCCATGGCCCCGCATCGCCGGCAGTCCCACACGGCAGGAAGCTGGTCGTCAGGAAGTTTGAGGAGGACCAGCCGGGTTTCGTGTCCCTTCGGGCACCAGTACGAGATCCGGATGCGCGGGAGGAATTTCCCGTGGTCCTCGGCGGCCTGGAGGCTTGGTCCTGATCCTGCCGTGACACCCGCGCGGGTGCCCCGGAAACCTGACGTTGGATGTACCATCGGGGCTCCTGCCTCTTAAACAGAACTGTGGCTGCCGGAAACCGACAGCCACAGTTTAGTTCGCAGATCTGCGCCGCGGCAGTGCCCGCGCCGATCCTCTTGGCAGTGCTTTAGGAGTCGCCGCTCCCGGTGAACCGCATAATCAGCCCCAGGGCGATGATCACAACACCCCAGGTGACACCGAGGATGACGGTGAACCGGTTGAGGTTGCGCTCGGCAACGCCGGAGGAGCTGAGCCCGGAACTCATGCCGCCACCGAACATGTCGGACAGTCCGCCGCCCCGTCCCTTGTGGAGGAGGATGAGCAACGTCAGCAGGAGGCTGGTGATGCCCAGGAGGATCTGCAGAATGACATGAAGAACGTCCACGACGGCCTTTCAGAAAGTTGGAATTGCGGGAGTATGCGCGGCGGGACGGACTAGTCCGTCACCAAGTGACTCTCGAACCTGACAATATTAGCAAACTCGGCCGGATCGAGGCTTGCGCCACCCACCAACAGGCCGTCCACGTCGCGTTCTTTCAGGATCGCGGCGGCATTGTTGGCCTTGACGGAACCGCCGTACAGCAGACGGGTCTTCGACGCTACGTCGGCTCCGAACAGGGACTCGAGCTCGGCGCGGATTGCGGCGCACATTTCCTGCGCGTCACCGGGCCCTGCTACTTCGCCGGTGCCAATGGCCCAGACGGGCTCGTAGGCCACCACAAGCTCGCTGGCCTGCTCCGGGGTAAGACCTGCAACACCAGCGCGGAGCTGGGCCAGGGTGTGGTCCACGTGAGTGCCGGCCTGGCGGATTTCCAGCCCTTCGCCGACGCAGAGCACGGGAACCAGGCCGTGCTTGAAGGCGGCCTTCACCTTGGCGTTGAGGACGTCGTCGGACTCGTTGTGGATGGTCCGGCGTTCGCTGTGGCCCACCAGGACGTACTTGCAGCCCAGCTTATTCAGGAACTGGCCCGAGATGTCGCCAGTGTAGGCGCCGGAGTCGAACTGCGAGAGGTCCTGGCCGCCATAGGCAACGTCGAGGTCATCGCCCTGGACCAGGGTCTGCACACCGCGGAGGTCGGTGAACGGCGGGAAGACGGCAACTTCGACCCGGTTGTAGTCGTGCTTGGCGTCGGAGAGGGTCCACGCGAGTTTCTGCAGGAGGGTGATGCCCTGCACGTGGTCCATGTTCATTTTCCAGTTGCCCGCGATGAAGGGCTTGCGGTCGAAGGCGCCGTTCGTTGACGTTGTCACGTATTCTCCAAAAAGTCTTTGATAAGTGTTCGGCCGGCAGGCTGCCGCGGGGGCAACCTGCCGGCCGGAGGATGGAAGAGCCAGGTACTGCTTCCGGAGATGTTGCTACCGGTCCAGGACGCTGAGTCCCGGGAGTTCCTTGCCTTCGAGGTATTCCAGGCTGGCGCCGCCACCGGTGGAAATGTGGCCGAACTGGTCGTCAGCGAAACCGAGAGTGCGGACGGCGGCTGCTGAGTCCCCGCCTCCCACAACGGTGAACGCCCCGGTTTCGGTCAGGGATTGCGCGATGGCGCGGGTGCCGGCGGCGAACGCTTCGAATTCGAAGACGCCCATGGGGCCGTTCCAGAAGACAGTCTTGGCACCCTTGATCCTGTCCGCAAAGGCAGCGGCGGAATCCGGACCGATGTCAAGGCCGATGCCCTGGGCACCGAAGCGGCTGTTCTCGATGGCGTCGGCCGGAACGGTCTCGTGGGCTGCGTCGGCAGCGAACTTCTCCGCCACCACAACATCTGTGGGCACCACGAATTCGGTGCCGGCGTCTGCTGCCCGCTTCAGGTAGTCCTGGACCACGGGAATCTGGTCCTCCTCCAGCAGGCTGGAGGCCACCTTGTGTCCGGATGCGGCGAGGAACGTGAACAGCATCCCGCCGCCCACCAGGATGGTGTCCGCCTTGCCCAGCAGGTTGTCGATGACTGCGAGCTTGTCCGAGACCTTGGAGCCGCCGAGAACCACCACGTAGGGGCGCTGCGTGTCTGCCGTCAGCTTGCGGAGCACTTCCACCTCAGTGTGCACGAGGTCGCCCAGGTAGGACGGGAGCCGGGTGGCGACGTCGTAGACGCTGGCGTGCTTGCGGTGCACGGCACCGAAGGCGTCATCGACGTACGCGCCATTGCTGCCCGTCAGGGCCACCAGCTCGTCAGCGAAGGCGCCGCGCTCGGCGTCGTCCTTGCTGGTTTCGCGGGCATCGAAACGGACGTTCTCCAGGACCAGCACTTCGCCGTCCTGCAGGGAGGTTGCAGCTTCCTTGGCGGAGTTGCCTACCGTGTCCCCGGCGAGGGAGACCTTGAAGCCTGCCAGTTCGGCCAGGCGGTCGACGGCGGGGCGAAGGGAGTACTTTTCCTCCGGGGCGCCCTTGGGGCGTCCGAGGTGGGCTGTTACCAGCACGCGGGCACCGGCGTCCGTGAGCTTTCCCAGCACTGGCAATGAGGCTTTGATGCGGCCGTCGTCAGTCACTGTAGAGCCGTCGAGCGGCACATTCAGGTCACTTCGAACCAGAATGTACCGCCCGCGGACACCTTCAGCGATCAGTTCGTTGAGGGTGTGAGATGTCATGTGTCTAACCCTAGCCCAGCTTGGCTGCCACAAGCTCCGTGAGGTCAACGAGGCGGTTGGAGTAGCCCCATTCGTTGTCGTACCAGGAAACAACCTTGACCTGGTTGCCGATCACCTTGGTGAGGCCGGAGTCAAAGATCGAGGATGCGGGATCGCCAACGATGTCGGAGGAGACAATCGGCTCGTCCGTGTAGGTCAGGAAGCCCTGCAGGTCCTCGGACTCGGCTGCCCGCTTGAGGGCGGCGTTGACTTCCTCCACGGTGGTCTCACGGGAGACGGTGACGGTGAGGTCGGTGGCGGAACCGGTGGGGACGGGGACGCGGATGGCGTAGCCGTCCAGCTTGCCCTTGAGCTCCGGCAGGACCAGGCCGATTGCCTTGGCTGCACCGGTGGAGGTGGGCACCATGTTGACGGCTGCGGCACGGGCGCGGCGCAGGTCCTTGTGCGGGCCGTCCTGCAGGTTCTGGTCCGCGGTGTAGGCGTGGACGGTGGTCATGAGGCCGCGCTCGATGCCGAACTCGTCATTGACCACCTTGGCCAGCGGGCCGAGGCAGTTGGTGGTGCAGGACGCGTTGGAGATGATGTGGTGCGTGGCGTTGTCGTACAGCTTGTGATTCACGCCCATCACGATGGTGATGTCCTCATCCGAGGCCGGTGCGGAAATCAGGACCTTCTTGGCGCCGGCGTCGATGTGCTTCTGCGCATCGGCGGCCTTGGTAAAGAAGCCGGTGGACTCGATGACGATGTCCACGCCCAGCTCGCCCCAGGGGAGATTGGCGGGGTCGCGCTCTGCCAGGACCTTGACGACGTTGCCGTTGACGACGATGTTGCCGTCCTTGACCTCGATGGTTTCCTTCAGGCGGCCGCCGACGGAGTCGTACTTGAACAGGTGGGCCAGGGCCTCCGGGCTGGTGAGGTCGTTGACTGCAACGATCTCCAGGTCCGCGCCCTGTGCCAGTGCTGCGCGGAAGTAGTTGCGGCCAATACGGCCAAAGCCGTTGATACCAATACGGGTCGTCACTTTTTCAGTCTCCTTGGTGCTTTCAGAAGCACAACTAGTTGAGCGGGCGTTCAAGCCAACTAACAGATCCCGCACGCCATTGGGCAGAGATGATTTACAGACGGAGGGCGACCAGCCTCATTGCTGAAGGCTAACCGCCTTCCGTGACCTATCTTACGTTTAACTGGGTCCGCCCCCGCAAGTGCGGGGGCGGACGGTCCACATTCCGGGAGCTTTACCCCCTAAATGTGAACTTTGTTACATGCGTGTGAAGCGCGGGTCACTACCGGAGCGTGATGAGGCCCGTGGCGTTGGTGCGTGCGGCCTCGAAGCGCTTGGCGACGTCGGCCCAGTTCACGATGTTCCAGAATGCCTTGACGTAATCGGCCTTGACGTTGACGTAGTCCAGGTAGAAGGCGTGCTCCCACATGTCCAGCATCAGCAACGGGGTGGTGCCCAGCGCGGTGTTGCCCTGCTGGTCGTACAGCTGCTCGATGACCAGGTTTCCGCCGATGGGCTCGTACGCCAGGAAACCCCAGCCCGAACCCTGCAGGCCGAGTGCCGCCGCGGAGAACTGGGCGCGGAAGGCGTCGAAGGAGCCGAAGGCGTCGTCGATGGCCGCTGCGAGCTCGCCTTCGGGCTTGTCGCCGCCGTCCGGGGAGAGGTTGTTCCAGAACACGGAGTGGTTGACGTGGCCGCCGGTGTGGAACGCCAGGTCCTTGGACAGGCGGTTGATGTTGGCGAAGTCGCCCTTCTCGCGCGCCTCGGCCAGCTGGGCCAGGGCGTTGTTGGCGCCGGCCACGTAGGTTGCGTGGTGCTTGCTGTGGTGCAGCTCCATGATGCGCGCTGAGATGTGCGGCTCCAGGGCAGCGTAATCGTAGCTGAGTTCGGGCAGTACGTACTCGGTCACAAAATCCTCCAATATCGTGGACACTCAGTCCGGTTGGTAACTCTCGGATTGTGCATCCGGGCGTCTGGCACCCGGAATCTTTTTGATTCTAGGGGGCTGTTACTCGTCCAGCATTTCCGGCGTCACATTGGCATCCGTCCCCGGGATGCCCAGGTCCTGCGCACGTTTGTCTGCCATGGCCAGCAGGCGCCGGATCCGTCCGGCGATGGCGTCCTTGGTCATCACGGGATCGGCGAGGCGGCCCAGCTCGTCCAGGCTGGCCTGCTTGTGCGCAACCCGCAGCTCGCCGGCGTACTTCAGGTGATCCGGGACGTCGTCGCCCAAAATCTCCAGGGCACGGTCCACGCGGGCCCCGGCCGCCACGGCGGCCTGGGCTGAGCGGCGCAGGTTGGCGTCGTCGAAGTTGGCAAGCCGGTTGGCGGTGGCCCGTACTTCCTTGCGCATCCGGCGTTCCTCCCACACCATCAGCGCGTCGTGGGCGCCCATGCGGGTGAGGAGGGCGGCGATGGTGTCGCCGTCGCGGATGACCACCCGGTCCACTCCCCTGACTTCGCGGGCTTTCGCCTGGATGTCCAGGCGGCGGGCGGCGCCTACAAGTGCCAGCGCGGATTCGGGGCCGGGGCAGGTGACCTCCAGCGAGGAGGACCGTCCCGGTTCGGTGAGCGATCCGTGCGCCAGGAAGGCACCGCGCCATACGGCTTCGGCATCTGCTGCGGAACCGTTGACGACGGCGGAGGGCAGCCCCCGGACGGGGCGGCCGCGCCCGTCGAGGAGGCCGGTCTGGCGGGCCAGCGCCTCGCCGTCGCGCACTACCCGGACGACGTAGCGGCTGGCACGGCGCAGTCCCCCGGCGGACACCACGATGATCTCGCTCTGGTGCCCGTAGACTTCGGCGATGGCAGCCCGGAGGCGGCGGGCGGTGGAAGCCAGGTCCACTTCGGCTTCGATGACGATCCGGCCGGAGATGATGTGGAGCCCGCCGGCAAAGCGGAGCATGGCGGAGACTTCAGCCTTCCGGACTGATGATTTCTTGATGTCCAGACGGGACAGTTCTTCCTTGACTGATGCTGTCAGTGCCATGGCACCTTCCTAACTGTTCCCAAAAATGTCGTTGTACGCCGTGGCCAGACGCAGGGGGTCATGGACGGGTCGGCGGCCCGACGCCCCTACTTTACCCAAGACCACCTCGGCGCCGATCATCGCGGCGGCCTTCTCGAACTCCTGCCGGTCAGGAACGGAGGCGGGGTCGGCCAGGACAACGTCGACGTTGAACTCCGGGGCGTACCGCCGCAGGACGTGCAGGTGGTCGGCCGCCGTCATGCCGGAAGTTTCCTTGGTGTCTGTCGCCAGGTTCATTGTCAGGCACCGCTTCGCCGGGGTGTGGCACAGCGCCTGCCGCATTTCGGGGAGCAACAGGTGCGGCAGCACGGAGGTGTACCAGGAGCCGGGACCCAGGATCACCCAGTCCGCGAGCTCGATGGCGCTCAGTGCTTCAGGGCAGGCCGGCGCCGCCTCTGGCAGGAGGCGCACCTGCTCCAACGAGCCCGCCACGGCGCAGCGTGCCTGTCCCCGGATGGTCTGCAGCTGTGACGTGCCGTCGGGAGCGGTGACCCGGACGTCGCCTTCGATGGTCAACGGCTGCGTGGACATGGGCAGGACCTGGCCGCGGGCGCCGAGCAGTGCGCCGGCCCACCGCAGTCCTGCGACCGCGTCACCCAGCAACTCCCAGAGGGTGACGATCAGCAGGTTGCCGGTGGCGTGGTCATCCAGCGAGCCGCCCGGTCCTTTCCCGGGACGGAAGCGGTGCTGCATCACATCGCGCCAGGTGCGTCCCCAGTCGGTGTCGTCGCACAGGGCAGAGAGCGCCATCCGCAGGTCCCCCGGCGGGAGGACGCCGTACTCGTCCCGGAGGCGCCCGGAAGAACCGCCGTCGTCCGCGACTGTGACGATCGCAGTGAGCTCCGAGGTGAGCAGGCGCAGAGCCGAGAGCGACGCGGACAGGCCGTGCCCGCCACCGAGGGCAACAACATTCGGGCCCTTATCGTGTTGGAAGGCCGCCGTTCCGGCAGGCGGAACCAGCGGCAGCGCCCCGGTGAAAAGCGACATTACTCGCGGCCCAGGTCCCGGTGCGTGGTGGTCACCGTGACCCGCGGGTACTGGGCCAGCTTCTTGGAGAGTTCGACGGCGACGGCCACCGAGCGGTGTTTTCCACCGGTGCAGCCCACGGCGATGGTGGCGTAGTGCTTGTTCTCGCGGCGGTAGCCGTCCAGGACCGGTTCCAGTGCCAGCACATAGCGGTCCACGAAGTTCTTGACGCCCTCGGCTTCGAGCACGTAGTCGCTGACGTCCTTGTCCAGCCCGGTGTGCGGGCGCAGCTGCGGCACCCAGTGCGGGTTGGGGATGAACCGGACGTCTGCCACGTAGTTTGAGTCCACGGGCAGGCCGTACTTGAAGCCGAAGCTCATAACGTTCAGCCGCAGGGCCACGGGCCCTGTTTCGCTGAAGAGTTCGGTGATGGCCGTGGCGAGGCCGTGAACGTTGTAGCCCGTGGTGTCCAGCACGACGTCGGAGCTGTCGCGCAGTTCCTGCAGCAGGTCGCGTTCGGCTGCGATGCCGTCGAGGATGCGGCCGCCGCCCTGTAGGGGATGGGGCCGGCGTCCTTGTTCGAACCGCCGGACCAGGACGTCGTCGCTGGCGTCGAGGAAAAGGACGCGGAAGGCGACGCCGCTGGCGGCCAGCGCGCCGAGGGCGGCGCGGATGTCGGCGAACAGTCCCTTGCTGCGGACGTCGATGACCACGGCCAGCCGCGGGATGGACTGCGGCGCGTGGGACACGAGCTCGGCGAGCGTGCCCAGCATCTGCGGCGGAAGGTTCTCCACGACGTACCAGCCGTGGTCCTCAAGCGCGTCCGCCGCCGTGCTGCGTCCCGCTCCGGACATCCCGGTGACCACCAGCAGTTCCGCTTCGAGCGGCTTGACGGGGAGCATCCCGTCCTGCCCTGCTCCGGATTCCGCCGTTGTGTCTGCCATTAAGTCCGCCCCGTTTCTGCTCTTGGTTTGTGGGCCGGCCCGCATCGGCCGACACCCCGCCCTCAACCCTAGCTAAGTTTCTTTGAACTCCGCGAAGTTTCAGCAGTGTCTACGAGGATTCGATGACTTCACCGGTGGTCATGTTGATGGCCGGTACGGTGGCTGCCTCCGGTCCGCCGGCGGAGAAATGGTTGACGATGGCGCTCGCGAGGGCAGGTCCGATCCCCTTCGCTTCGGAAAGTTCCGCCACTGAAGCGGCCTTGACGCCCTTCACGGATCCGAAGTGCGCCAGGAGGGCTTTCCGCTTGGAGGCGCCGAGGCCGGGAACGCCGTCCAGGGCGGAGACGGTCATCGCCTTCCCGCGCTTCTGCCGGTGGAACGAGATGGCGAACCGATGGGCCTCGTCGCGGATCCGCTGCAGCAGGTACAGCCCCTGGGATGTCCGGGGCAGGATCACAGGGAAGTCACTGTCCGGCAGCCAGACCTCTTCCAGACGCTTGGCCAGGCCCACGACGTATACGTCGTCGATGCCCAGATCTGCCAGCGCCCGGGCGGCGGCGTTGACCTGGGGTTTTCCGCCGTCCACCACCACGAGGTTGGGCGGGTAGGCGAACTTTGCGCGGGGCGCCGGCGTGGTGGTGTCCAGCAGGGCCGCGTCCGTGGCCGGATCCTGCTGCCCTGGCTCCACAAGCCCGGCTTCACGCTGGTCCGTTTCGTCCGCACTGGAGTTCAGGACGGCTTCGTCCACCTGCGCCGACTTGTCCTGGAGGTAATGGCGGAACCGCCGGGTCAGGACGTCGTGCATCGCGGCAGTGTCGTCGGTGGCCGCGGCGCCCGTAATCGAGAACTTCCGGTAATCGGACTTCTTCGGGAGGCCGTCCTCCACCACCACCATCGACGCCACGACGTTGGTGCCTTGGACGTGGGAGACGTCGAAGCATTCAATGCGCAGCAGGGGCACCGGAAGGTCCAGCGCCTCCTGCAGTTCCTGCAGTGCCTGCGACCGCACAGTGATGTCCCCTGCCCGGCGGGTTTTGTGCAGCTTCAACGCGTGCTCGGCGTTCTCGCGCACCGTGGACATCAGGGCGGCCTTGTCCCCGCGCTGGGGCACGCGGATGTCAACTTTGGCGCCGCGCATCCCGCCCAGCCACTCGGTCAGTTCCGCGGCGTTGCTGGGTGCGACCGGCACCAGGACTTCGCGGGGCAGCCGGCCATGGCCGTGCCCCTCGTCCCCGTAGACCTGCTGCAGGAGGTGTTCCACGAGGTCGGGGGTGGTGGAATCCTCCACCTTCTCAACCACCCAGCCGCGCTGGCCGCGGACCCGGCCGCCGCGGACGTGGAACACCTGCACGGCGGCCTCCAGTTCGTCCTCGTGCAGGGCGAAGATATCGGCGTCCGTGTCTTCGGCCAACACCACGGCATTCCGCTCAAAGACCTTGCGCAGCGCCGCGATGTCGTCGCGCAGCCGGGCCGCGCGCTCGTAGTTAAGCTCCGCTACCGCTTCCGCCATCTGCTTTTCGAGCTTGCCGATGAAGCGTTTGGCCTCCCCGCCCATAAAGGCGCAGAAATCATCCGCGAGGGCGCGGTGGTCCTCTGGCGAGATCCTGCCCACGCAGGGTGCCGCGCACTTGTCGATGTACCCCAGCAGGCAGGGCCGGCCGCTTGCCTCGGCGCGCTTGAAGACACCGGCGCTGCAGCTGCGCACCGGGAAGACGCGGAGCAGCGTATCCATGGTTTCCCGGATGGCTCCTGCGGTGTAGGGCCCGAAGTAGCGGGTGCCCTTCCTTCGGTCGCCACGCATGACCTGAACGCGCGGGTACTTTTCGCCCATGGTCACGGCGAGGTAGGGGTAGGTCTTGTCGTCGCGGAAGACGACGTTGAACCGGGGCTTGAATTCCTTGATCCAGGTGTATTCCAGCTGCAGCGATTCCAGCTCGCTGGCCACCACTGTCCATTCCACGCTGCTGGCCGCGTGGACCATCGCGTAGGTCTTGGGCAGGAGTCCGGCAGGGTTGGCAAAGTACGAATTCAACCGGGAGCGGAGGCTTTTCGCCTTGCCTACATAGATGACCCGCCCGTTGGGGTCACGGAACCGGTACACCCCCGGGTTGGTGGGAATTTCCCCCGTCTGGGGGCGGTAACTTGCTGGATTTGCCACCTATCCATTCTACTGAGGCTCACTGGCTACCTCTGCCACACCCAGCCTCCCCGTGCACGGCTGGACCTTGCGCGGGGCCAGCCGTTCCTACTCGGCGATCTTGCTCTGGTTGTAGCTGGTGGACCGCTCCTGGCCGCTGAGTTCAGCAATGGCGTCCATGATGCGGTCGGTGACTTCCCGGCGGGCCGGCAGCGAGTGGTCCGGCCCCGTCTTGTCGAAGTACAGGGGCTCCCCCACCTTCATGGTGAAGTGCTGCGGCCGGACGCCCTTCTCCCCGGCGCGCTGAAGGTTTTCCGTTCCGATCAAGCCCACCGGGATGACCGGGGCTCCGGTGGTCAACGCCAGCCAGCCCACGCCGGTGCGCCCACGGTAGAGGATGCCGTCCCGGGAACGGGTGCCTTCGGGATAGATCCCGATGCCCTTGCCCGACTCGAGGATGTCCAGCAGGGTCTTGAGCGCCTGGACGCTGGCGGCCTGCTCACCGCGTTCCACGGGGATGGAACCCACGGATTCGAAGAAGGACTTCATGACCTTGCCCTTGACGCCGCCAGTGGTGAAGTACTCGGCCTTTGCGAAGAACGCCACCGGGCGCGGCATCAGCGCCTGGACGATGACGCTGTCAAAGAAGGAAAGGTGGTTGGGTGCCACAATGAACGGACCGTCGGTGGGCACGTTCTCCAGTCCGATGACGGTGGGCCGGCAGGAGCCGGAGATCAAGCTTCGCGTGGTCCAGCGGACAGCATCAAAAAGTGCCATCGTTCGTCACCTCGCTCATGGCGGCAGTGTGGATTGCCTGCAACCGGTCGATGGTGGACACCAGTTCCGCGGCGGTTTCCACAACGCCTACAGCACCCGCCGTTTCCAGCTCACCGTCGGGGGCGAAGCCCCAGGCGACGCCGATGCAGTCCAGGCCGTTGGCGATGGCGCCCGCCACATCCTGGGCCCGGTCCCCGACCATCAGCGCGTGCTGCGTGCCCAGGTCCTTCAAAGCTGCGGCGATGATCTCCGTCTTGCCCAGCGGAACGCCTTCCACAGCGGATTCGTCATCTGCCGATCCGTGGATGCCGTGGAACAGGCCGTCGATCCCATGGTGCTCCAGGACCGTGCGCGCCAGGCCCTGGGGTTTCTGCGTTGCTACGGCGACCGGCCGGCCCGCGGCAACGAAGGACTCGAGGACCTCCCGGACACCCGGGTAGAGCCGGCTCTGGGCGATTCCGGTAGCCACGTAATACTCCCGGTAGCGGCGGATGACGTCGTCCAGGAGCTCCGCCGGTACCTGGGCCACGTTGAGCAGCGAGTCGCTCAGCTTGGGGCCGATCATCGCTTCGAGCAGGTCCTGGCCGGGAACCGGAAGCCCCAGCCCGCGAAGGGCCGAAGCAATTCCGTCTGTTATCCCACCGGCCGGATCGACAAGAGTGCCGTCCAGGTCAAAGATCACGGGCACTGTTGTTTGAGTCACCGGGTTAGTTTCTCACGACAGCACGCATGCCTGAAACTCGCATACCCGCCACGGAATACTTCGCTCCCTAGGGCAGGATTTCTGCGAGGAAAGTGGCAGTGTGGCTGGTGGTGGACTTGGCGAGCTGTTCGGGCGTACCGGCAGCAACGATCTGGCCGCCGCCCGAGCCGCCGTCCGGACCGAGGTCAACAATCCAGTCGGCACTCTTGATGACGTCCAGGTTGTGTTCGATGGTGATCACCGTGTTGCCTTTATCCACCAGGCCCTGCAGGACCATCAGCAGCTTGCGGATGTCCTCGAAGTGGAGGCCCGTCGTGGGCTCGTCCAGGACATAGACACTGCGGCCGTTCGAACGCTTTTGCAGTTCAGCGGCCAGCTTGACGCGCTGGGCCTCGCCGCCGGACAGCGTGGTGGCAGGCTGGCCAAGACGGACGTAGCCAAGGCCCACGTCAACGAGGGTGTTCAGGTGGCGCGCAATCGGGGGGAAGGCGGCGAAGAACTCCGCGCCCTCCTCGATGGGCATGTTGAGCACGTCCGCGATGGTCTTGCCCTTGTAATGCACTTCCAGGGTCTCGCGGTTGTACCGGGCCCCGTGGCACACCTCGCACGGAACATAGACATCCGGCAGGAAGTTCATTTCGATCTTCAGCGTGCCGTCGCCGGAGCATGCTTCGCACCGCCCGCCCTTGACGTTGAAGGAGAACCGGCCCGGAAGGTAGCCCCGGACCTTCGCTTCGGTGGTCTCCGCGAAGAGCTTGCGGATGTTGTCGAAGACGCCCGTGTACGTGGCCGGGTTGGAGCGCGGCGTACGGCCGATGGGGCTCTGGTCAACGTGCACCACCTTGTCCAGGTGTTCCAGTCCCTGGACGGTTTTATGCCGCCCGGCTACCTGCTTGGCGCCGTTAAGTTTGTTGGCCAGCACTTTGTACAGGATCTCGTTCACAAGCGTCGACTTGCCCGAACCGCTCACGCCGGTAACGGCGGTGAAGAGGCCCAGCGGGAACGCGGCGTCAACGTTGACCAGGTTGTTTTCCCGAGCGCCGATCACCTTCAGTTCACGCTTCTTGTCGTACTTCCGGCGCTTCTTCGGAACCTCGATCTTCTTGCGCCCGGACAGGTAGTCGCCGGTGAGTGACGCGGTGTTTTCCAGCAGTTCCTTGTAGGAGCCGGAGTGGACCACCTGGCCGCCGTGTTCGCCGGCACCGGGTCCGATGTCCACCACCCAGTCCGCCACGTGGATGGTGTCTTCGTCGTGCTCCACCACGATGAGCGTGTTGCCCATGTCCCGGAGCCGGGTGAGGGTGTCGATCAGGCGCCGGTTGTCGCGCTGGTGCAGCCCGATGGAGGGTTCGTCAAGGACGTACAGGACACCCACCAGGCCGGAGCCGATCTGGGTGGCAAGCCGGATGCGCTGGGCTTCACCGCCGGAGAGCGTGGCGGACGGCCTTTCCAGGTTCAGGTATTCCAGCCCGACGTCGAGCAGGAAGGTCAGCCGGGCCTGGATTTCCTTGAGCACCTGGTGCGCGATCTGGGCCTCACGGCCGGTGAGCACGAGGTTGTTCAGGAATTCGGCGCAGTCGCGCATGGGGAGGGCGGCGACGTCGGCAATGGACTTGCCGTTGATAAGCACCGACAGGGAAGCCGGGTTGAGCCGGGCGCCGTTGCATGCGGGGCAGGGGATCTGCCGCATGTACTCTTCGTAGCGGTCGCGGGCCCAGTCCGAATCCGTCTCGCCGTGCTTGCGGTGAACGTACTGGATGGCACCTTCAAATCCGGTGCTGTACTTCCGTTCCCGCCCGAACCGGTTGCGGTACTGCACAACAACCTTGTGGTCCTTGCCGTGCAGCACCGTCTGGCGGACGTCGCTGCCCAGCTTCTCCCACGGGGTGTCCATGGAGAAGCCGAGTTCTTTGGCCAGTCCTTCCAGGAGCCTGTTCCAGTATTCGGTGGTGGCAGTGCCAAGGGACCAGGGAGCGATGGCGCCTTCGGACAGGGAGAGTTCCGGGTTGGGAACGATGAGTTCCTCGTCCACTTCCAGCTTGGTACCGATGCCGCTGCAGGCCGCGCAGGCGCCGAAAGGGTTGTTGAAGGAGAACGACCGGGGCTCGATTTCGTCGATGGCCAGCGGGTGTTCGTTCGGGCACGCCAGGTTCTCGGAGAACGCCCGGAGCCGGTGCGGATCGTCAGCCTCCAGGTCCACGAATTCGGCGAGGACCCGGCCCTCGGCAAGGCCAAGGGCGGTTTCGATGGAATCGGTAAGCCGCTGGCTGATGCCTTCCTTGACCACCAGGCGGTCCACCACAACTTCGATGGTGTGCTTAAACTGTTTGCCCAGCTTTGGCGGGTCGCTCAGCTGGACCAGGTTTCCGTCCACGCGGGCCCGCGAGTACCCCTTGGCGGTCAGTTCCTTGAAGAGGTCGACAAACTCGCCCTTCCGGCCGCGCACCACCGGGGCGAGGACCTGGAAGCGGGTGCCCTCGTCCAGCTCGAGGAGCTGGTCAACGATCTGCTGCGGTGTCTGCTTGGCCACGGGCTCTCCACATACCGGGCAGTGCGGCCGGCCAACACGCGCCCAGAGCAAACGCATGTAGTCGTAGATCTCGGTGATGGTTCCCACCGTGGAGCGGGGGTTCTTGCTGGTGGACTTCTGGTCAATGGAGACGGCCGGTGACAGCCCCTCGATGAAGTCGACGTCGGGCTTGTCCACCTGCCCGAGGAACTGCCGGGCGTAGGCGGAGAGCGATTCGACGTAGCGGCGCTGGCCCTCGGCGAAAATGGTGTCGAAGGCAAGCGAGGACTTGCCGGAGCCGGACAACCCGGTGAAGACGATCATGGCGTCACGCGGCAGGTCCAGATCCACGTTGCGCAGGTTGTGCTCCCGGGCACCCTTGACAACGAGGCGCGAAAGGTCCGGGCGCTTCGGCGGCGCAGACTGGGCTACGGCGACTTCAACGGATTGGATGGCAGATTCTTCAGCTACGGCTTTAGGCACCCACTAATGCTAATCGAAAACTTCTTCGAACATCCACGCGGCAGCCCTCAGCCGCCGTCGTACGCTGCTGCCAGCAGCTGCACCGCCTCGGCGAACGACGCGCCCTGGGCCTTGGCCGCGGCAGCATAGGCTGCGGCAGCCTCGGAAAGTCCACCGAGACGTTCATCACGCGCGCACACCACCGTGCCGTTCCTCCCACGCGTGGCCACCACGCCGGCCGCCTCGAGCTCCTTGTACGCCCTGGCCACCGTATGCGGGGCGACGTCCAAACTCTCCGCGAGGGCTCTCACAGCGGGCAGGCGCGTGCCCGGCGGCAGCTTTCCGCCGTCTGCCAGATGAATGACCTGGAGCCTCAGCTGCTCGAACAGCGGTACCGAGCTTGCCGCATTCGGCTTCCATGATCCCGGAAAGCCGGCCGCCGCGCTCAAATGCCGGCCTCGAGAACGCCGGGCCGTCCCGCCTGCCGCGCGAACTGGGCGTTGTAAAGCCTGGTGTAATAACTGTTCGCGGCCAGGAGGTCCTGGTGGCTGCCCTGCTCGACGATGCGTCCGTGGTCCATGACCACGATTAGATCAGCGTCGCGCACGGTGGACAAACGGTGCGCAATAACAAAGCTGGTCCTGCCGCGGCGCAACCGCTGCATGGCCTGGCGGATCAGCAGCTCTGTCCTTGAATCCACCGAACTCGTTGCTTCATCGAGGATCAGCACCGACCGTCCGGCCAGCTGCGCCCTGGCGATGGTGATCAGCTGCCGCTGGCCCTGGCTCAACCCGTCGCCGCCGTTCTCCAGCACGGTGTCGTACCCGTGGGGCAGGGACCTGACGAAGCGGTCCACATAGCTGGCCTCCGCCGCCGACAGGATCTCGGCTTCCGTTGCACCGGGGTTTCCATAGGCGATGTTCTCCCGGATGGTGCCCGCGAAGAGCCACGCGTCCTGCAGCACCACACCGAACTGTTCCCGCAGGAGGTCCCGGGGAATGGCCGCGATGTCTGTCCCGTCGATGGTGATCCGTCCTGAACGTGGTTCGCAGAACCGCAGCAGGAGATTGATGACGGTGCTCTTGCCCGCACCGGTGTGCCCAACAATCGCCACCGTCCGGCCGGGCTCCACCGCAAAGGTGAGGTTTCGGACCGCCGGCGCTGCCTCCTGATAACCGAAAGTCACGTCATCGAAGACGATGCGTCCGGGCGTCGCGGCCACTTCACCTGCTGCCGGCGGATCGGCGGGCTCCTCCCCCGCATCCAGCAGGGCGAAAACACGGGCTGCGGAAGCCGCGCAGGACTGCATGAGGTTCAGCATGCCTCCGATCTGGCCAACAGGCTGGGTAAAGAGCCTGCTGAACTGGATGAAGGCCTGGATGCCGCCGATGGTCATGGCGCCGGCGATGACCTGGAGGGCCCCGACCACTGCCACGGCGATGTAGTTGAGGTTGGACATCAGGACCATCAGTGGCTGCACAACCCCGGCTGAATACTGCGCCCTGGTGGCGGCCCGTGCGAGCCGCTCGTTGCTCCGGGCGAAGACTTCCGCAGCCTGTGACTGCTGCCCGAACGCCTTGATGACCTCGTGGCCGGTGACGAACTCCTCCACTTGTGCATTCAGTTCGCCGGTTTCGGTCCACTGCCGGGCGAACTGGGCCTGGGACTTCCTGGCCACGAGCACGGTAATGAGAGTGGAAAAGGGAACCGTCGCGATCGCAATTGCCGCCAGCAACGGCGATATCCACAGCATCATGGCCAGCGAACCGCACAGCATCAGGAAGGACATGATCAGTTGTGTGAGGAGCTGGTTCAGCGCCTGGGTGATGTTGTCGATGTCGTTAGTGGCACGGCTCAGGACATCGCCCCTGGAGCGTTCCCGGAAGTAGTGCACCGGCAGCCGGTGCAGTTTTTCCTCCACTGATTCCCGCAGTCCGTACATCAGGCCCTGCACCGAGTGGGCGGATAATGCGCCTTGGATCCAGTTGAAAAGGGAAGCGCAGGCATACATCAGCGCCACGGCCCCGAGGAGGACTCCGAGCCCTTCCTGGTCCAGGGCGCCGCGGAGGACGCCTTCAACCACGACGTCGGTGGCGTCACCGAGATACTTGGGCGCGGCGACGTTCAGCCCCGCGAAGGCGCAGGTGGCGGCAACGGCGCCCAGCATGCGCAGGCGAAAGGGCCGCAGCAAGGCAAGAAGCCGGCGTGCGGTGGGCCAGAACCTTTCCGGAGTCTGCTCGACGGCGGTTGCCTCCGTCATGGGCGTCCGTCCAGTGCCAACTGGGACTCGGCTATTTCCCGGTAGGTGGAGGATGTTTCCAGCAACTCCTGGTGTGTTCCCTGCCCGACGAGCCGGCCGCCGTCGAGCACCAGGATCAGGCCCGCGTCTTCAACGGCAGAAATACGCTCGGCGACCACTATGACCGTGGCGGCGGCCAGCGTGGTCTGCAGCGCCTGCCTCAGCCTGGTGTCCGTGTCATAGTCGAGAGCGGAAAAACTGTCATCGAACAGGTACAGGGAAGTCTTGCGGAGCAGTGCGCGGGCAATGCACAGCCGCTGCCGCTGGCCTCCCGAGAGGTTGGTGCCGCCCTGGCCAAGGGGCGTGGCAAGTCCCAGCGGCAAGTCCCGCATAAAGCGCATGGTCTGGGCAGTTTCGAGGATCTCCCAGAGTTCCTCGTCCGTTGCGTCCGGGGCAGCAATGCGAAGGTTGTCGGCGATGGTGCCGGTGAAGAGGTGCGAGTGCTGGGGAACTATTGCCATGGAGGCGCGCAGCGTGTCCAGGGAAACGTCCTTGATGTCCACGCCCCCCAGGCTGATGCTTCCGGCTGTTGAATCAAGGAAGCGCGGGATCAGGTTGAGGAGGGTGGACTTCCCACTGCCGGTGGAGCCAACGATCGCCGTTGTGGTGCCCGGGCGTGCGGTGAAGCTGATGCCGGCAAGGACGGGCTCCTCTGCACCCGGATAGGAGAAGCCCACTTCGCTGAACGCCAGGGTCCCGGGAGGCACAGCGCCTGCTGGTTGAACGGCAGGGCCGGTCGCGGGACTGTCCCCGGTCTTTGGGTGAAGGGGTTTTGGGTCCAGTGGTTCCCGTACTGACGGCTCCATGTCCAGGACGGCGCTGATCCGCTCCGCGCAGACCGCTGCGCGCGGTGCCGTCATCAAGACGTACATCGACATCATGATGGCCACCAGGATCTGCAGGATATAGGCGATGAACGCTGTCAGGGCTCCGAGGTTCATCAGGCCGACCTGGATCCGGTGCCCTCCGAACCACACCACAGCCACGGAGGAAATGTTGACCACCAGCATGACCAGCGGGAGCATGCCGGCAACCAGCAGCGCGGACTGGAGGTTATTGGCAGTGAGGCTGCTGTTGACCCGGGCGAAGCGGCGCACCTCCCGGTCCTGGCGGACAAAGGACCGGATCACACCGGCGCCGATGATCTGTTCGCGAAGGATTCCGCCGGCGCGGTCCAGCAGATCCTGCCCTTCCCGGTAGAGCGGGATCAGCCTCCGGACAATGAGGTACATGATCAGCAGGAGCAGCGGCACAATGACGATCACCACCGATGACAGCGCCACGTCCTGCTGCAGGGCCAGGACCACGCCCCCCACCCCCATGGCCGGCCCGGCCACCAGCATGGTGAACACCAGCACAGCGAACGCCTGGACCTGCTGGGTGTCGTTGGTGGCACGGGTGGTCAGGCTCTGGGTCCCGAAAACCGCAACGTCCTGGGAGGACAGCGACTGGATCCTGGCAAAGATTTCCCCCCGCAGCTGTTGCCCCATCCTCATCGCAACAACCGCGCCGAGGTATCCCGCTGCGACGGCGGCGGCCGCCTGGAGAATCGCGATCACGGCCATCACCGCGCCCAGGCGGGAGATCACGTCGGTCTGCCCAGTGACGATTCCGTCGTCAATGATCGCGGCGTTGACTGTGGGCAACAGGAGGTTCGCCGCGGCCTGAACCAGCTGCAGGAGGACGATGGCGGTCACGGCGGGCTTGTGGTCCGCCAACAGCCGCCTCATTAATGCAATCAGCACCATACCTCCACTGCGGTCAGGGAAGCCGCCATAGGCGGTAGCGGCCTCCCCCAACGGCCCATCCCGCAATTGTAAGCCACATCACTTACGCTCCGTGTCACACGCCATGACGACTTTGTAGAGAACATCCAACGAATGGACGTTCCTCAACCGTTTCTGCGCCCTACGGCGAAAATCCTGCGGAAGGGAAAGACGGTTCCGTGCGGGCCGGCAGGGTAGGCCTTCCGGAGGGCAGCGGCATATTCGGCCTCGAAGTCGGCGCCCTCCTCCGCCGGCAGAACCGCCAGGACGGGCCGCAGGGCCGTACCGCGGACCCACTCCAGGACCGGGTCCGGGCCGGGCAGCACCTGCTGGTAGGTGGTCTCCCACGCGTCCGCCGCGAAGCCGGCGTCGAGCAGTATTCGAAGGTAGTCCGCCGGTTCACCCACCGACTCACCGCCCAGCAGGGCCCCCCGGAGCTTGGGCGCCCACCGGGAAGACCCGGCGAGCTCCCTCATCAGCGCATGGGACGGTGCGTTGAAGTTTCCCGGAACCTGCATGGCAAACCATGAGCCCGGACGGAGCGCCGCCAGCCAGGAACGCATCATGTCCCGGTGGCCGGGAACCCACTGCAGGGCCGCGTTGCTCACCACTACCCCGGTCTCCGCGGATGGCATCCACTCAGCTATGTCCATGAGGGCAAACCGCAGCGAGGGCGTCCCCTGCGCAACTGCCTCCGCTTGGGCCAGCATCTCGGCCGAGGAGTCCAGCCCGACGACGTCGGCTTCAGGCCAGCGCTCCGCGAGGGTGGCTGTGAGGTTTCCCGGCCCGCATCCCAAGTCAACAACCTGCGCCGGCGACTCAGCGTCCACCCTGCCCGTCAGGTCGAAGAACGGCCGATGCCGGTGATCGCCGAACTGGACGTATTTTGCCGGATCCCATTTCATGTCATCTGTCTCCACGTTCTGGTTCTGCAGGTACGCCGAAGCCTAACCCGGGGGCGGCGGATTACCGGCCGCGTCAGGGCACTAAGCTGGAAATCAATGAAACTCGTTGACCAGCTGCCCCTTCTGCCCGCCCGGGACCTGCCCGCTTCCGCCGTCGAACCTGACGCCCTGTACACCCGGTTCGTTGAGTGGACGGAAAGCCGGGGGCTGGAGCTGTACCCCGCACAGGACGAAGCAATTATGGAGCTGGCTACGGGGGCCAACGTCATCCTGGCCACGCCCACCGGTTCCGGAAAGTCCCTCGTGGCCATAGCCGCGCACTTCCAGGCCATGGCCCAGGGCCGGCGAAGCTACTACACGGCGCCGATCAAGGCGCTGGTTTCGGAAAAGTTTTTTGCCCTCTGCGAGATTTTCGGCGCCGAGAACGTGGGCATGATCACCGGCGATTCCGGTGTCAACCAGGACGCCCCCATCATCTGTTGCACGGCCGAGATCCTGGCCAACACGGCGCTCCGCGAAGGGGCTGCAGCGGAGCTGGGCTCCGTGATTATGGATGAGTTCCACTTCTACTCGAACCCGCAGCGCGGCTGGGCATGGCAGGTGCCCCTGCTGGAGCTCCCCCAGGCACAATTCCTCCTGATGTCCGCCACGCTGGGGGACGTCAGCAGGTTTGAAGAAGGACTGACCGAGCTGACCGGACGGCCCACCACCACGGTGAGCTCCGCGGAGCGGCCCATTCCGCTGCATTACTACTACCACGAGACCCCTGTCCACGAGACGCTCGAGGAACTGCTCTCCACGAAGCAGGTGCCGGTGTATGTGGTGCACTTCAGCCAGATTGAGGCGATCGACCGCGCGCAGACGCTGATGAGCATCAACGTCTGCACCCGCGAGGAGAAGGACAGGATCGCCGAGCTGATCGCCAACTTCCGTTTCGCCGCGGGTTTCGGCAAGACGCTCAACCGCCTGGTCCGGCACGGCATTGGAGTGCACCACGCGGGCATGCTCCCGAAATACCGCCGGCTGGTGGAACAGCTGGCGCAGGCAGGCCTCCTGAAAGTCATCTGCGGCACGGACACCCTGGGCGTGGGCATCAACGTGCCCATCCGCACTGTGCTCCTGACCGCCCTGAGCAAGTACGACGGCGTGCGCACCCGGCTGCTCAACCCGCGTGAGTTCCACCAGATTGCCGGCAGGGCCGGACGGGCAGGCTACGACACCGCCGGGACCGTGGTGGTCCAGGCCCCCGAGCATGTCACGGAGAACGTCAAGGCGATGGCCAAGGCCACCGCCAAATTCGGAGACGACCAAAAGAAGCTGCGCCAGGTGGTGAAGAAAAAGCCGCCGGAGGGCTTTGTGTCCTGGGGCGAACCCACGTTCAAGCGGCTGGTCGAATCGGTGCCGGAACCTCTCACGTCCAGCTTCACCGTGACGCACGCCATGCTGATGAACCTGATGGAACGGCCCGGCGACCCCTTTGCCGCAGCCCGCCGCCTCCTGACCGAAAACCACGAGTCCCGGTCCTCGCAGCTGCAGCTCATGAAGAAGGCCCTGGGCATCTACCGTGAGCTGCTGGCCGCCGAGGTGGTGGAGCGCATCCCGCCCGAAGAGCAGGGGACCGACGGCCGTACTGTCCGCCTTACCGTCCACCTGCAGCCCAACTTCGCACTGAACCAGCCGCTGTCCCCCTTCGCCCTGGCCGCGCTGGAGCTCCTTGACCCGGAGTCGCCGTCGTACGCCCTGGATGTGGTGTCCGTGATCGAGGCGACGCTGGAAAAGCCGCGCCAGATCCTGTCCGCGCAGCAGAAAAAGGCCCGGGGTGAAGCAATAGCGGCCATGAAGGCGGACGGCATCGAGTACGACCAGCGCATGGCGATGCTGGAGGAAGTGACGTACCCGCAGCCCCTGGCCGGGATCCTGACCGAAGCCTTCGAGGTGTACCGCAAGGCCGCCCCGTGGGTGGGCGATTTCGAACTGGCACCAAAATCCGTGGTGCGGGACATGTACGAGCGGGCCATGAACTTCGGCGAGTTCGTGCAGTTCTACGGCCTGGCACGCTCGGAAGGCATCGTCCTGCGGTACCTGGCGGATGCCTTCAAGGCACTGCGGCAGACAGTGCCGCAGGACATGCTGCGGGAAGACCTGGAAGACCTCAACGCGTGGCTGGGCGAGCTGGTCCGCCAGGTTGACTCCAGCCTGCTGGACGAGTGGGAGGAACTGACCTCGGGCGCGGCACCCACCCCGCATGATGCACCGCCGCCTCCGCCGCCTTCGCTCACCTCCAACATCCGCGCCTTCCGGGTGATGGTCCGCAATGAGATGTTCCGGCGGGTGGAGCTGTTTGCGGATGAGGACGCCGCAGCCCTGGGCGAACTGGACGGCGCTGCGGGTTGGGACGCCGACCGCTGGGAAGACGTCCTGGATGACTACTTCGACGAGCACAACGACATCGGCACGGGCCCGGACGCCCGCGGCCCCGGGCTGCTCATCATCACCGAGGAGCCCGGAGTGTGGAAGGTCCGGCAGATCTTTGACGACCCTGCGCGGAACCACGACTGGGGGATTTCCGCCGAGGTGGATTTGGAGGCCTCGGATGAAACCGGAACAGCCGTGGTGCGGGTAACAGATGTGAACCGGCTCTGACTGTCCCCGCCGCCCCGCTTTGGGGGCGGGCTGACAGCGGCGGCACGGTCCGGCGGTAAGCTCGAACAATGAGTGTAATCCGCCCTGCAACCCCGCACGACGTCCCCGCGATCCTCCGCATGATCCATGAACTGGCGCACTATGAGAAGGAACCGGACGCAGTCCGCAACACTCCGGAGATGCTGCAGCACGTTCTCTTCGGCGAGAACCCGAGGGTCTTTGCAGCCATGGCTGAGAACGATCACGGCGACGTTCGCGGCTTTGCCCTGTGGTTCCTGAACTACTCAACGTGGGAAGGTGTCCACGGGATCTACCTGGAGGACCTTTACGTCAGCCCGGAGGCGCGGGGCGAGGGGCACGGGAAGGCGCTGCTGCAGCACCTGGCCGGCATCGCCGTCGAGAACGGCTATGCGAGGGTGGAGTGGAGCGTGCTGGACTGGAACGAGCCGTCCATCAACTTCTACCGCCGCCTGGGCGCCCGGCCCATGGACGGCTGGTCCACCTTCCGCCTCACCGGCGATGCGCTCGAGCGGTTCGGCAGCGCTGTGCAGTTCGGCAACCCTGTGCAGGCCACCGCCAATGGCTGACGTCGGGGTGGCCGCTACACGCAGGCAGGTGCGGCACGAGGTTCGTGCCCGGCATGAATTCCGCGGCATGCGAACGGTTGAGCACTTCTTTACGGTGCCGTTGGACCATTTCGCATCCTCCCCCGATCCGGAAACCATCACGGTATTCGCCCGCGAATATGTTTCGGCCTCGCACAGCGAGGAGGAAGCCGCGGAGCTGCCGTGGCTGCTGTTCCTGCAGGGCGGTCCGGGCGGGCGCGGCAACAGGTTCGGTTCACTGGGAGGCTGGAGCAAGGCCGCCGCCAAGGACTTCCGGATCCTGATGCTGGACCAGCGCGGCACGGGGCTGTCCACCCCCCTTGACCGAAACACCCTGCCCCTGCGCGGCACGGCTGAACAGCAGGCCTCCTACCTGGAGCACTTCCGGGCTGATTCGATCGTGGCCGACGCCGAACTGATCCGGGGTGCACTGGGCTCGGGCCCCTGGAGCATCTACGGGCAGAGCTATGGCGGCTTCTGCGCGCTCACCTACCTCTCGTTTGCCCCTGAAGGCCTTCGTGAGGTGCTCATCACCGGTGGCCTTGCCCCGCTGACCGGCTCCGCTGACGACGTGTACCGCGCCACTTTCAAGCGCGTGGCCGCGCGGAACGCGGAATACTTCGGTTGGTACCCCGAGGACCGGGCCACCGTTGAGCGGATTGCGCGCCATCTGCGGAACACCCCGGAGTTCCTGCCCGACGGCGGCCCCCTCACCGTGGAGCGCTTCCAGATGGCGGGGGCGTTCCTGGGCGGCAACACCAGGGTGGACAGCCTGCACTACCTGCTGGAGGATGCGTTCATCGGGTCCGCCGGGGGCAGCGGGCTTTCGGATCCTTTCCTGGAACAGATGCAGGGGATCGTGTCCCGCCGCTCCAACCCGTTGTATGCCCTGATGCATGAGTCCATCTACGGACAGGGTGGGGCCACTGACTGGTCTGCCTGGCGGGTACTGCGTGAGTTTCCGGAGTTCGCGCCGGACGCGGATCCACTGCTGCTCACCGGCGAAATGGTGTACCCGTGGTACTTCGACCAGGACCCCGCGCTGCGGCCCCTGGGCGAAGTGGCAGGGCTGCTGGCAGTGAAGGCGGACTGGAAACCCCTCTACGACGTCAATCAGCTGGCCGCCAACACTGTTCCCGTAGCCGCGGCCGTGTACTCGGATGACATTTACGTGGACCGAAACCTGTCCCTGGACACGGCGTCGGCCGTCCACGGACTGCAGGTGTGGGAGACGAGGGACTTCCATCACGACGGAATTGCCGACGACGGTGAGGGGATCTTTGCCCGCCTGCTGGGTATGGCACGCGCCGGCACCTGACGTTTGCGCCTTAGCTAGGGCACCAGCGTCCCCCGGCGGCGCGCCATAACCGTTACCGCTGCCGCGGCCAATACGGCCACTCCCACCAGGGCTCCTGCCATGTTCAGCCCCAGGTAGCCGGCCTGGCTCAGCACCAGGCCGGACATGGCGCCGCCAAATGCGCCGGCGATCCCCATGAGCATGTCCGAAACACCCTGGACCACCACACGGGAGTCCTGGCCGACGCTCTCAGCCAGGAGCGTGGAGCCGGAGATCGTGGACGCGGACCAGCCCAGGCCCAGCAGGACCAGCCCCACGGCGACTGCGACGGTGGAGCCCTGGCCGAAGCCGGCAACGGCGACGGCGGTGATCAGCAGGCCGCAGCCGATCATGATGGTTTCGGTCCTGCCTGCCTTATCGGTCAGCCAGCCCATCACGGGTGACAGCGCAAACATCCCCGCGATATGCAGCGAGATGGTGAATCCGATGATCACCAGCACATCACCCGACGCCGTGTGGCCGGCATGTGACGCTGCCGGCCCTTCGACGAGGTGCTGCAGGTGCAGCGGCGTCATGGACATAACACCCACCATCACAGCGTGGGCCCCGACGACGGCGGAAACAGCGAGCAGTGCCATCCGGGAATTGCGGATGGCCCGCATCCCCCGGGCCAGGGACCCGCCCCGGATTGAAGGGGGCGGGACGCTCAAAGCTTCGGCCGTGGCACTCCCCGGTACTGGAGTGACTGCTTGGGCGGGAGCCGCCGCGGCTGCGAGGCTGCGTGCGAGCAGCAGGGGGTCGGGTCTCAGGCCGGCGAAGAGCAGCACGGTGGCCACGAGGAGCCCGGCCCCGGAGATCACGAACGGACCAGCGACGGGCGGCAGGCCGAGCGCCTCGCCCACCACGGTGCCTGGCTGGATCAGGTTGGGCCCGGCCACCGCGCCGACTGTCACTGCCCAGACCACCGCGGACAGGGACCGTCCCCGGTGTTCGGCGTCTGCGAGGTCTACGGCGGCGAACCGCGCCTGCAGGCTTGCGGCAGTACCAACTCCGATACCGGCCGCACCGAGCACCAGCAGGAAGAAGACTCCCCAAACAATGGACAGCACCATCAGCAGGGTGCCCAGCAGTGCGGCCGAGAGTCCCGCCACCTGGCCAATGCGGCGTCCCCGGCGGTCAGCCAGGGACGCAAGGGGCAAGGCAGCCAGTGCGGCACCCAACGTCATTACCGTAGCGACGGCACCCGCCCACGCGCTTGATCCGGACAGCTCGACGGCCAGGATGGAACCGATGGAAACGGTGGCCCCGGTTCCGATCCCGCCAAAGATTTGGGCTGCACTCAGCAGCACCACGGTGCGGCGTTGCACCTGGCGCACTCCGCTTTCCGTCATCAGGGTGCCGGCCATGATCAGAGCTTAGTCCTCGGCGCCGGGCTCCCACAGGGGTCAAATTTAAGCAACGATCCCGGCCGCTCGGAGCGGCCGGGATCGTGTGGTGAAGCAGGGGCGGCAGTGACTAGTCGACGTCGCTGTGGCTCTTGCGTACGTCTTCTTCGAGGCGCGGATCCAGGTGCGTTTCCTTCGCCTTGGAGCTGAGCAGGCTGGCAACCACCGCAATGATGATGGTGCCAACGATAACCGCCAGGGACACAAAGGTGGGGATCTCGGGAGCCCATTCGATGTGCTGGCCGCCGTTGATGAACGGCAGTTCGTTGACGTGCATTGCGTGCAGGACCAGCTTGACGCCGATGAACGCCAGGATGAAGGACAGGGCGTGCTTCAGGTAAATCAGGCGGTTCATCAGGCCACCCAGCAGGAAGTACAGCTGGCGCAGGCCCATGAGGGCGAACAGGTTCGCCGTGAAGACGATGAACGGGCTCTGGGTCAGGCCGAAGATTGCCGGGATGGAGTCAACGGCGAAGAGCAGGTCCGTGAGGCCGATGGTGATGAACACGATCAGCATCGGGGTGAAGACCTTCTTGCCGTCCACCGTGGTGCGCAGCTTGCCGCCGTCGAACTTCTCGGACATGGGGATGACCTTGCGGATCTTGGCGATCAGCGGGTTCTCCCGGTCTTCTTCGTCTTCGCCTTCGTCCTGGGCCTGCTTCCAGGCTGTCCAGAGCAGGAAGGCGCCGAAGATGTAGAACACCCAGCTGAACTGTTCGATCACGATGGCGCCGAGCAGGATGAAGATGCCGCGCAGGATCAGGGCGATGATGATGCCCACCATCAGCACTTCCTGCTGGTACTTCCGGGGTACGGAGAACCTGGCCATGATGATGATAAAGACAAACAGGTTGTCGATGCTGAGGCTGTATTCCGTCACCCAGCCGGCGACGAACTGCCCGCCGTATTCAGGGCCGGTGAAGGCGAACATGGCGCCGGCGAATACCAGTGCCAGGCTGACGTAGAACGCCACCCACAGTCCGGCTTCCTTCATGGAAGGTTCGTGGGGGCGGCGCACCACGAGGAGAAGGTCGATCAGGAGGATCAGGCCGAGGACGACAAGGGAGCCGACCTCGAACCACACGGGCAATTCGAGCACAGGGTAGCCTTTCGCAGGGTACAGAGATGCAGTGTAAGTCTCTCCGGCCTACCTGTGCACTTGGTGCTGATGTGGCGGCCCGCTACGCCCGGCGGGGCAACCGTGCCCTGCGTGTTGACGATCGTAGCGCTCGGGATACTCCCCTACGTGGCTTTAACTGTACCCCAGGCTGGTGCCCAGCCACGTCACTGATGGCTTTTGCGTCACGCGTGCCCGGCGGCCTGCATCTGGCGCAGTTCCTTTTTCAGCTCGCTGACTTCGTCCCTGATACGCGCTGCCACCTCGAACTGCAGCTCGGCAGCGGCCCCGTGCATCTGTTCCGTCAGCTGTTCGATCAGGCCCACCAGGTCCTCTGCCGGTGCGGCGGCGAGGCCGTCGGAGCGCACCTGGGCGGCGCCCTTTGCAGCGGCCTTCCGTTTGCCGCCCTTGGCCAGGCGGTTGTTCTTGAGCAGTTCCTGGGTGTCGGCATCTTCCCGGGCAAGCTGGTCCGTGATGTCGGCGATCTTTTTCCGCAGCGGCTGCGGGTCCACGCCGTTTTCGGTGTTGTAGGCCACCTGGATGGCACGGCGCCGGTTGGTTTCCTCGATGGCGTGTGCCATGGAGTCCGTGATCCGGTCGGCGTACATGTGCACCTGGCCGGACACGTTTCGTGCAGCACGGCCGATGGTCTGGATCAGGGAGGTGGAGGACCGCAGGAAGCCTTCCTTGTCCGCGTCCAGGATGCTGACCAGGGAGACTTCCGGAAGGTCCAGGCCTTCACGGAGCAGGTTGATGCCCACCAGCACGTCGAAACTGCCCATCCGCAGTTCGCGCAGCAACTCGACCCGGCGCAGCGTATCGACGTCGGAGTGCAGGTACTCCACTTTGATGCCGTGGCCCAAAAGGTAGTCCGTGAGGTCCTCGGCCATGCGCTTGGTGAGGGTGGTGACAAGGACACGCTCGTCCTTCTCCACACGGGTCCTGATTTCGCCGAGGAGATCGTCGATCTGGCCCTTGGTGGGCTTGACGATGACTTCGGGATCGATCAGTCCGGTGGGCCGGATGATCTGCTGGACTGTCCCGTCCGCTTTGCCCAGCTCGTATTTGCCGGGTGTGGCGGAAAGGTAGACGGTCTGGCCGATGCGTTCCAGGAACTCGTCCCACTTCAAGGGCCGGTTGTCCATGGCGGACGGCAGCCGGAAGCCGTGGTCCACCAGGGTCCGCTTGCGGGACATATCCCCTTCGTACATGGCGCCGATCTGCGGAATGGTCACGTGGGATTCGTCCACCACCAGCAGGAAGTCGTCCGGGAAGTAGTCGATAAGGCAGTGTGGAGCGGTGCCGCCGCCGCGGCCGTCGATGTGCCGCGAGTAGTTTTCGATGCCGTTGCAGAAGCCCATCTGCTGCATCATCTCGAGGTCGTAGGTGGTGCGCATGCGGAGGCGCTGCGCTTCCACCAGCTTGTTCTGCCCCTCCAGCACGGCCAGCCGTTCGGCGAGCTCGTCCTCGATGGCCTTGATGGCGCGGGTCATCCGTTCCGGTCCGGCAACATAGTGCGACGCGGGGAAAACGTACATCTCGGTTTCCTCGCGGATCACTTCGCCCGTCACCGGATGCAGCGTGTAGATGTTCTCCACTTCGTCGCCGAAGAACTCGATCCGAAGGGCCAGTTCCTCGTACATCGGGATGATCTCGACCGTATCGCCGCGCACCCGGAAGGTACCGCGGTGGAAGTCCATGTCATTGCGGGTGTACTGCATGGAAACGAATTTCCGCAGGAGCGCGTCCCGGTTCATCTCCTGGCCCCTGCGGAGGGTGACCATGCCGGCGATGTACTCTTCCGGGGTGCCCAGGCCGTAGATGCAGGAGACAGTGGCCACCACGATGACGTCGCGCCGGGTCAGCAGGGCGTTGGTTGCGGAGTGCCGCAGCCGCTCCACTTCCTCATTCACGGAGGAGTCCTTCTCAATGAAGGTGTCCGTCTGCGGTACGTAGGCTTCCGGCTGGTAGTAGTCGTAGTACGAAACGAAGTACTCCACCGCGTTGTTGGGCAGGAGCTCACGGAATTCGTTGGCCAACTGCGCCGCGAGGGTCTTGTTCTGGACCATCACCAGGGTGGGCCGCTGGACCTGTTCGATCAGCCACGCCGTGGTGGCGCTTTTGCCGGTACCGGTGGCGCCGAGCAGCACTACGTCCTTCTCGCCGTTTTTGATACGCTCCGTCAGCTCCGCAATCGCGGCTGGCTGGTCCCCGGCAGGCTTGAACTCGCTGATGACCTCGAAGGGGGCTACAACACGGTTGATCTCCTGCGCAAGGCTCATGGTTCTAATTTACCGTGGGGCACCGACAGTGAGGGGGCACGTCCGTTACGGGCGAACAGCCGCCGGACCATTGGACCGGCCTCAGGATGCGTAGGACGGCGGCGCCCACCCGGTTTCCTCCGCCCAGGCGGACATTCGCGGCCACGCAACATCCGTGAACCACGGCTCCTTGGCCTCGGCATACGCTCTGGTGCTGGCCGAGCCGGCAAAACGCCCGGCAAGGTCTGCCTTGTGCGCTGCGTACAGCCGGAGCGCGGCCGGGTCATTTCGCAACCAGTCCCGGAACATCAGGGCGTAGCGCCAGCCAGGCGAACCGGCAACGCGGACGTGGATGTTGACCGCCCGGCCGGGGTCGGAGTTGGCGTGGAACCGTTTCTGCCACTGCCGGGGATCCGGGTCCGTAGGTTTGGGCGTATCGGACCCGGCGCCGGGCACCAGGGGGAACCCTGCTTCGGCCAGCAGCGGTGCAGCAGTGTCAGCAGCATCCAGGCCGGACACCGCAACCTGCAGGTCGATGACGTCCTTCGCGGCCAGCCCGGGGACGGACGTTGAGCCGATGTGTTCCACCGCCAGGATGAGTCCGGGCGCCGCCGTCGTCAGCCTTGCCGCAATCCTGGCCGCCTGCTTCGCCCACTCCTCCCGGTACGGTTCCAGGACAGGCCCGCCATTCCTTGCCGCGCGCGTCCCGGCAGCCAGGTTCCGCGCAAAAGGTACCAACCGCCCGTCCCAGAGTTCGTCCACCTGCTTCACCAGGTCCTCCAGGCTGCCCGAATTGTCGAGGACGACGTCCGCCGCGGCCAAACGGTCCTCCCGGCTCGCCTGGGCATCCATGCGTGATTGCGCGGCCTCCCGGGTCATCCCGCGGTGGTCAAGCATCCGCTGCACCCGAGCGTCGTCCGGCGCATCCACAACCAGGACGAGGTGGAAATTACTGCCCTGGCCGGTTTCCACGAGCAGCGGGATGTCCTGCACCACCACGTCATCGACGGCGGCGGCTTCGACCATGGCTGCGGCGCGGGCCCGGACCAGCGGGTGGACGATACCGTTCAGCGTCCCGAGGCGCGCAGAATCACCAAACACCAGGGCACCGAGTTTTGGCCGGTCCAGCCGGCCGTCAGCGCCCAGGACCTCGTCGCCGAACTCAGCCACGATCCGCTGCAGGCCTTGCGTCCCGGGTTCCACCACCTCCCGTGCCAGCGCGTCGGCATCCACCAGCACGGCTCCGCGTTCCCTTAGCCGGGAGGCGACAACTGATTTCCCTGAGGCGATTCCGCCCGTCAAACCGATTTTCAGCACTCCACCACACTATTCCCTTGCTGCCCCTTCCCTCGTGGGCCCACGGCCGATGCCGCAACTAGACTGGGGCGGATGCAAGAGCCAGACAGCAGGACAACCGCCTACACCACCCTGGCGTCCGGTCCGGATTTCCGCCACGAGATCGAGATCAAACGCTCCAGGTTCATTACTGTGCTGCGCCGGGCGGACAGCGAGGAAGCCGCCAGGGACCTGGTGGCCGGCCTCCGCCGCGAGTTCCACGACGCCCGGCACCACTGCTCGGCCTTCCTTCTCGGGCCCGACCGGGACATCCAGCGCTCCAGCGACGACGGCGAGCCCTCCGGTACGGCCGGCATCCCCATGCTTGAGGCCCTGGCCAAAAGGGAAACGACGCCCGGGCTGGCCGACCTCAGCGACGTGAGCGCCGGCGTCGTGCGCTACTTCGGCGGGATCCTCCTGGGCGCGGGCGGATTGGTACGGGCGTATTCGGAGTCCGTGTCCTCTGCGCTGTCCCTGGCACCAATGGTGCGCCGCAGCAGGTTGCGGATCTGCTCTGCGGAAGTGCCGCATGCTGCTGCCGGACGGCTGGAGAACGACCTGCGGGCCGCTGGTTTCGTGATGGCGGAAACCAGCTACGGCGCGCAGCACACTGTCCTGCGGCTGGCGCTGCCGGACGAAGCCGGTGAAATTTCGGCCGCCGCGGAGCGCCTTCAGTCACTCACCGCGGGAGGTGCCGTACTCCAGCCCGAAGGAACGGAGTGGGTGGATGTCCCCTTCCCCTGACGTGTCACTGGTGGACGTGGATGAAACAGTGCTGGAGCAGCTCCTGGAACTCGCCAAGCGCGACGCCTCCCCCGACGAAGTGGCGCCCCCGCTGGGCGGCCCGGGCTGGAACCTGGAGCGCACGGCGTGGTTCTTCAGCTATCACCGCGCCGCCGCCCGCGGCCTCGACGGAGATGCCGGGGAAAAGTCGTGGGGCATTCTGGCCGACGGCAGCCTTGCCGGTTCCATCCGCCTCCGCCGGGTTGAGTCCGGCAACGGCGCGGCTGCTGCGGACACCGGCATTTGGCTCGGCAGGAGCTTTCGGTCCCGGGGCATCGGAACCGCAGCCCTGCGCCTGGTCCTCGACGAGGCCCGCAACGCCGGCATCGCCGAGGTTACCGCCCGGACCCTCACGGGAAACCTCGGCGCCCGGCGCGTCCTTGCCTCCGCCGGGGCAGTCCTGACGCCCGACGACGACGGGACAGTGAGCGCCGTCGTCGTACTTTAGTGCTTGGTTCCCCTAAGCACGGCGGCCCGTCAGTTCCGTTAACGCAACAGACCCCCTGCCTTGTGGGCAGGGGGTCTGTTGCTTTGGCCCGGAAAGTCCGGGCCGGTGGCAATTAGTTGCCGGTCAGCTTCTCGCGCAGGGCGGCGAGGGCTTCGTCGGATGCAAGCGTACCTGCGCCGGCGTTGGACTCAGCAGCAGGCTCCGAGGAGTAGCTGGTGGTGCCGGAATCGCTGTCACCGGACGTTGCGGCAGCAGCGTCGTCAGCAGCGTGCTGGGCAACCTGCTTCTTGTGGGCTTCCCAGCGGGTCTGGGCGTCAGCGTACTGCTGCTCCCAGGCGGCGCGCTGGTTCTCGTAGCCTTCAAGCCACTCGTTGGACTCGGGATCGAAGCCCTCGGGGTACTTGTAGTTGCCCTCTTCGTCGTACTCTGCGGCCATGCCGTACAGAGCCGGATCGAACTCGGTGCTGTCGGCGTCGACGCCCTCGTTGGCCTGCTTGAGGGAGAGGGAGATGCGGCGGCGCTCGAGGTCGATGTCGATGACCTTGACGAACAGCTCGTCACCAACGGAGACAACCTGCTCTGCCAGCTCCACGTGGCGCACGGCCAGTTCGGAGATGTGGACCAGGCCTTCGATGCCGTCTTCGACGCGAACGAACGCACCGAACGGAACGAGCTTGGTGACCTTACCCGGAACAACCTGGCCGAGGGCGTGGGTGCGGGCGAAGGTCTGCCACGGATCTTCCTGCGTAGCCTTGAGCGACAGGGAAACACGCTCGCGGTCCAGGTCCACCTCGAGAACCTCGACGGTGACTTCCTGGCCAACTTCGACAACCTCGGACGGGTGGTCGATGTGCTTCCAGGACAGCTCGGAAACGTGAACCAGGCCGTCTACGCCGCCCAGGTCCACGAAGGCACCGAAGTTGACGATGGAGGAAACGACGCCGGGACGGACCTGGCCCTTTTCCAGCTTGTTGAGGAACGTGGAGCGGACCTCGGACTGGGTCTGCTCGAGCCATGCACGGCGGGACAGGACCACGTTGTTGCGGTTCTTGTCCAGCTCGATGATCTTGGCTTCGATCTGCTGGCCGATGTACGGAGCCAGGTCGCGCACACGGCGCATCTCGACGAGGGATGCGGGCAGGAAGCCGCGCAGGCCGATGTCGAGGATAAGACCACCCTTGACGACCTCGATGACGGTACCGGTGACAACACCGTCTTCTTCCTTGACCTTCTCGATGTCGCCCCAGGCACGCTCGTACTGAGCGCGCTTCTTGGAGAGGATCAGGCGGCCTTCTTTGTCTTCCTTGGTGAGCACCAGGGCTTCGACCTGATCGCCAACGGAGACGACATCTCCGGGATCAACGTCGTGCTTGATGGACAGCTCGCGGGAGGGGATGACACCTTCGGTCTTGTAACCGATGTCGAGCAGGACTTCATCGCGGTCGACCTTGACGACGGTACCTTCGACGAGATCTCCGTCGTTGAAGTACTTGATGGTGGCGTCGACTGCTGCGAGGAAGTCCTCAGCGGTACCGATGTCGTTAATGGCGACTACGGGGGTACCGGGCTTCTCGGTGGAGGTGATGGTCATGTAGTAGGGGCTCCGTTGTGGATAGTTAGTTGGTCAGGCGACCACCACTTCCGGGTACTGACCTGGAGGCGGAGCGCGGCGGATTGCCGGGTCATCCTGATTGCGTGGCGTTCAAGTGCGAACCAAAGCTGCGCACACGTAACACACGCCCGTTCATTCTAGTCGCTGCCCGCAACACGGGTCAAAGCGGCCCTCCTGTTTCCAGGTGTACGGGTCAGAAGTGGGTGAGGCAGTGTGGTGCCCGCTCGACGGCGAACATCTGCCGTGCCTTCAGCGCAGCCCCGGCCGTCTTTTCCCGGATCCGCCCTGCTGCCGTCAGCGTGACGGGGCAGACGGCGCCAAGGTAGATGGAGGAAAGGGCCGAGACATCCAGCGCCAGGTCCGCTTCCGCGGTTTCCGGCAGGCGTTCGACGGCGGCCTTGCCGCCATCCACAGTGAGGGCAAAGGTTCCTGCGGTGAGGCCCAGGGAGTCATGGACGTCGAAGACCAGCCGGCCGTCTGCAGGGTAGTGCCTGGCCTCCAGTGCCTTGCCGGCGTCCAGGATGCGTAGCCACAGCATGTCCCGGCTATCCGAGGAGTCGATGCAGCGGGGATCGCTGAGTGCCCACGCCAGCGGGTCATCAACCGGCGCCTCGTCCCAGGACACCCGCTCCACAAGGTCGATGGCGCCGAGGAACTGCCAGAGCTCCGGGTAGGCGTCGTTGCCGGCGGCCACCAGGTCCACTACTTCCACCGTGTACGGTTCGGTGTCCCAGCCGAGGAACTTGTAGGAGACGTAACCGTCCACAGCTCCGTTGGCCGAGTAGTGCAGCGCCACCTTGACGGCGGGGTCCTCCTTGCCGTCGCGGCCGAGGGATCCCGACGCGAGCTGCCGGTACCATTCCTGCCGGCCGACGGACCCGGGGGTGAGCTGGTGGACCCGGTCAAAGACCTCCGGTGCGAGCTGCAGCAGGGCCTTGGGATCTGCCACCTCCACGCTGCCCGTGGGTTGGTGCCCGAGGCTGAACCGGGCAGTGGTATCCACCTTCACCGTCCGCTCGAAGCTGGCCACACCGTAGCCGAAGCGCCCGTAGATGGTTCCCTCGGAGGCAGTGAGGGCGGCCACCGCGAGCCCGTCTTCCTTGGCGAGGTGCAGGTCCTCGCTCATCATCCGGCGCAGCAGCCCGCGGCGGCGGTGCGAGGTCCGCACGGTCACTGAGGTGACCAGCCGGGTTTCAAGGGTCCGGCCAAAACCGATGTTCAGGCTCTTGCGGAAGGTGGCAAAGGTGGCCACCGGCACATCGGCGGGCAGCGAATGTGGCGCGACCTGGCCCGTTTGATACACGCCTGTTAAGACCCGGCCGTCCGTTTCGTAGGTGGCTAGGG
The DNA here is from genome assembly GCF_900537115.1 of Arthrobacter sp. Alg241-R88. Lineage (GTDB taxonomy): Bacteria > Actinomycetota > Actinomycetes > Actinomycetales > Micrococcaceae > Arthrobacter. The sequence continues at coordinate 377,462 of NZ_UNRG01000002.1, read as the reverse complement.
ACTTCGCCACGTGCTCGGGCGTCCGGGTGGACTCGTGGAATCCGAAGGCCACCGCCCTTGCCCAGGTCACCGCCTCGGCATAACCGTCATTACCTTCGGACACCGCGCCGAAGCGACGGATCTCATAGTTCCCGGTCAGATCAGCCATCGGACCGAGCCTAACCAATCGGTCCGGCGCCTGGCCAGCAGCGACACGCTTCCGCGGGGACGGGGCGCGTACAGTTCCCTGACCTGTTTCCGGACGTCCTGCTCGTCCAACGCGCCCCGCCCCTGTCATGTACAGGGCCTGGCCGTGCTAGTGCCCGGCGTCGTACCAGCTGGGACCAACACCGATCTGGACCTCCAGCGGGACAGTGAGGTCCGCCGCGGCTGCCATCTGCTCGGTGACGAGCTTCTCCACCGCTGGCCGCTCCCCCGCAGCAACTTCAAGGACCAGTTCGTCGTGGACCTGCAGGAGCATCCGCGACTTTAGGCCCTGCGACCGGAGTTCGGCATGGACGCCGAGCATGGCGCGTTTGATGATGTCCGCTGCCGAGCCCTGGATGGGGCTGTTGAGGGCGATCCGTTCCGCGTTCTCGCGGAGCTGCCGGTCTGTGCTGGTCAGGTCCGGAAGGTACCGGCGGCGCCCCTCAATGGTCGCCGTGTAACCGTCCACACGGGCCTGGTCCACCACGCCGCGGAGGTAGTCGCGGACGGCGCCGAACCGGTCGAAATAGTCCTTCATGAGGGTACGGGCCTCGTCCACGGAGATTTCCAGTTGCTTGGACAGGCCGAAGGAGGTGAGGCCGTAGGCCAGCCCGTAGGACATGGCCTTCACCTTCGAGCGCATGGCGCTGGTGACTTCCTCGGTGGGCACGTGGAAGATGTTGGAGCCCACGAACCGGTGCAGGTCCTCCCCGTCCTTGTACGCCTGGATGAGGCCGGCATCGCCGGACAGGTGCGCCATGATGCGCATTTCGATCTGGGAGTAGTCCGCGGACAGCAGGCACTCATAACCGTCACTGACCACAAAGATCCCACGGACGCGGCGTCCTTCCTCGCTGCGGATGGGGATGTTCTGCAGGTTGGGGTTGTTGGAGGAGATGCGCCCTGTTGCCGCAACGTTTTGGGCGTAGGTGGTGTGGATGCGGCCGTCCTCGGCCACTGACTTCTTCAGCGACTCCAGCATCTGGCGCAGCTTGGCGGCTTCCCGGTGGGCCATGAGCTGGACCAGGAACTCGTGGCCGGTTTTGTCGAGGAGGTTCTTTAGAGATGCGGCGTCGGTGGTGTAGCCGGACTTGATTTTCTTGGTCTTGGGCAGCTGGAGTTCCTCGAACAGCACGGTCTGCAGCTGCTTGGGTGATCCGAGGTTAACCTCGTGGCCGATAGCCGCGAAGGCCTGCTCCTGGGCGTTGTCGATGACCCTGGCGAGGTCCGCGAGCTGTTCGTCCATGCGGGCCATGTCAATTCCGATGCCGGCGAGTTCCATGTCGGCCAGGACGCGGCTGACAGGAAGTTCCAGGGTGGACAGCAGCTCCTCGGCGCGGCGCTCCTTCAGTTCCGCCTCGAAGTAGCGGCTCAGTTCAAGGACGACGGCGGCCGCCTGCACCAGTGCGCCGGCGGCTGCTTCGTCGTCGCCGTCGAAGGACAGCTCCAGCTGGCCGGCTTTGGCGGTGGCGGCGGGGATCCCGACGTTGAGGTGGTGCTGCGCCAGTTCGGCGAGTTCGTAGGTGCGGCGGTCCGGCTGGATGAGGTAGCCGGAGATGGACGTATCGTCCACCACGCCCTCGAGCTCCAGTCCGCGGGAGGTCAGGGCTTTTAGCGCAGCCTTGAAACCGTGCATCACCTTCGGGGCTTCGGGATCGCGCAACCAGCCGGCCAGGACGTTTTCCGCCTCAGCATCCTGCCCGGCGAGGTCGATGTACGCGGCGGCTCCATCGCGGACGATGGCCAGACCTGCAGCGTCCTCCCCGATCCGTCCCGGCACCAGGTCGACGGCGAGGGCACAGCGCTGGCCCGCGGCCACCGTCAGGAACTCAGCGAGCTCCGCAGCACCGGAGGGTGTGATGAACTCCGGAGTTTCGATGCTCGCACGCTCAGGCGCCGGAGTGTTGTCGTCACCGTACAGGGCAAAGAGCCGGCCGCGGATGGCCTTGAATTCGAGCTGGTCGAAGAGGTCCTCAAGGGCTGCCTGGTCCGGGCGGGGCTCGTACAGCTCATCCAGCGTGACGGGAAGTTCCAGGTCCGTGTGCAGCTGGTTCAGGCGGCGGTTGCGCTTGACGGCTTCCACGTTCTCGCGCAGCGCGTCGCCCACCTTCCCGCCGATGGAATCCAGGTTCTCCAGGACGCCCTCCAGGCCGCCGTAGAGGTTGATCCACTTGGCGGCCGTCTTGGGGCCGACGCCGGGCACGCCCGGCAGGTTGTCGGCCGTCTCCCCCACCAGCGCGGCGAGGTCCGAGTAGCGGGCCGGGCTGACGAAGTACTTGGCCTCGATGGCGGCGGCGTCCATCTTGGGGATGTCGCTGACACCCTTCTTCGGGTACAGGACAAAAACGTTGTCCGTGATCAGCTGGAAAGCGTCACGGTCACCGGAGACCAGCAGCACCTCAAAGCCGGCCTTCTCGCCCATGGCGGCAAGGGTGGCAAGGATGTCGTCGGCCTCGTAGCCGGGCATTTTGATGGTCTTGATGCCCCAGGCCTCCATCACCTGGCCAATGAGGTCGATCTGGTTGTTCATCTCGCGGGGAGTCTCGTTGCGGCCGCCCTTGTATTCGCTGTACTCAGCCTTGCGGTGGGTGGACTCATCCGAGACGTCGAAAGCCACGGCGATGTGCGTGGGCTGCTGCTCCTTGATGAGGTTGATCAGCATCGAGGTGAAGCCGTGAATGGCGTTGGTGTGCTGCCCGTTCGCGGTGGAGAACTTGTCGGCAGGGAGGGCGAAGAAGGCGCGGAAGGCCATGGAGTGGCCGTCCAGCACCAGCAGCCGCGGCTGGCCGGTGATGGGAACCACAGGGGCGGCAGTGGCCGAAACCGATCCACCGGACTGGCCCGGAACCGTGTCCTGAACAGCAGCGTCCTCAAGGGCGGTTGAGCCCTGTGGGGCGTTGTCCTCCTGCAGGACGTCGGACGGGAAAGGGGCCGGTTTGGTTGTTTCACTCACAGGTGCCAGCCTAGTTGCCATGATGGACAATTTCACGCCCGGCCCCTTCGCCGACGAGCTCACCGCAGCCGGCGTCCCGGAGCACCTGCACGGCTGGCTGGGCCAATTCGGGATCGGCGCGTTGGTGGTGAAGATGGGGATCCGCTTCCTGGAGATGAGTCCCGAGCGGACGGTGGCCACCATGCCGGTGGAGGGAAACACCCAAGTGGCCGGAATCCTGCACGGCGGCGCCCACGTGGTGCTGGCCGAAACGCTTGGATCATTTTCTGCGGGCATGCATGCAGGGCCAGGACGCCACGCAGTGGGCATCGAGGTCAGCGCCACCCATCACCGGTCCATCGCCGCGGGCACGGTCACGGGGACCTGCTCCGCGATCCACCTCGGCCGGACTCTTGCGACACACGAGATTGTGATGACGGATGAACAAGGGCGGCGACTGTCCACCGCCCGCATCACCAACATGATCCGGGATAACGAATAGTCTTAATCCCCGGGTTTCGTGTTCAGGAGGTACCGCAGCTCAACGATGCCCCTGCCCATGGCGCGGGAGGCAGTCAACTCAAGTGGCGGCGTCGGGCCTGTCAATGGGAGCAGCCGCTTGCCGTCGCCAAGCACGACGGGAATGACGGAGAGGATGAGCTCATCCAGCAGGCCGGCGTCGGCAAATTGGGCGGCGAGGTCTCCGCCGCCCACCACCCAGACGTTCCTGCTCCCGGCGTCTGCCTTGAAGTCGGCGATGAACTCACTGACGCTCCCGCGGATAAACGTAATGTCCGCCGCGTCCGGTGCGGTGTATTCATGCCGGGTGAAGACGTAACAGGGGGTCTCAGGGTAGGGCCACTTTCCTGGTTCATGCTCCATCAGCCAGGCATAGGTCCCGCCGCCCATAACGATGCAGCCGACGCCCGCCATGAACGTCTCATAGCTTTCCTTGCCGCCCTCAAAACCATCGAACTGCAGGAGCCAGCCAAGATCGTCGGTGGGCGTGGCAATAAAACCGTCAAGGGACGCAGCTACAAAATATTGAATCCGGGACATGGCCCCAGCCTAACCATCCGCCGCCGTCCGGCCAACGGCCCAGTAGGCAGCCCCTTGCCTCGGGGTACCGGGCGTTACCCCGAGAAGTACGGGATGATCAGGTACAGGCCAAACAGCACGGCCAATCCGCATAGCCCGAAGCACACGTAGGCAAGGGACCTCTTCAGCCCCGGTGAAGCCTGCTGCACGTCACCGGCAATGGCCGTCAGCCTAACGCCCAGCGAGTACAGAACCACGACGGTCACTGCCGCTGCCAGGGTGGCTCCTGCCACGGTCAGCAGTTCCAACCATTTCATCGTTGCGCATCTTTCGTTGTAATGGCTTCGGCTTCAGCTTCGGTAGTGGCCTCGGCGCTGGTGTTGGCCTCGGTGCTGGTCTGAGCTTCAGCTTTGGTGTTTGCTTCGGCTTTGGCCTTTGAGTGGGCCTTGGCCTTGGCGCGCGCCCGGGCCATCGCCTTCTTTTTGGCAAAGCGCACGGCCTGGCCGGCTTCCTCCACCTCAATGGCGTTGTGGTGGCCGACGGCGGACTTGCGTGAGTAGAAGAACATAAACAGAACGGCTGCAGTACCGGCGACAGCCGCAATCAGGACACCCACTACGCCGGTCTTTACCAGCAGCGCAGTCAGCGCCCCCACGATGCCGGCTGCGGGGAGGGTGAAGAGCCAGCCCAGGGCGATTTTGCCCACCATGTTCCAGCGGACGCTGGTTCCCCTGCGGCCCATGCCGGAGCCGATGACGGAACCGGAGGCCACCTGGGTGGTTGAGAGTGCGAAGCCGAGGTGCGAGGACGCGAGGATGGCCGACGCCGTGCTGGTCTCAGCGGCGAAACCCTGCGCAGGCTTTACTTCCGTAAGCCCGGCGCCCATGGTGCGGATGATGCGCCAGCCGCCGGCGTAGGTGCCGATGGCAATGGCCAGTGCACACGCGGCGATCACCCAGAACTGCGGGCCGGACCCCGGAGCCTGCGTGCCGGCCGCAATCAGGACCAGGGTGATGATGCCCATGGTCTTCTGGGCATCGTTGGTGCCGTGGGCAAGTGCAACCAGGCTGGATGTGAAGATCTGGCCGGTCCGGAAACCGCCGCGCTTCTGCGTGAGCTTGCTGCCGGTTTCGGGATCTTGCCGTGACGTCAGGGCGTAGGCGAGGCGGGTGCAGACGTAGGCAACGATGCCGGCGATGAGCGGTGCAAAGATCGCAGGCAGGATGACCTTCTGCATGAGGCCTTCAAGATTGATGGAATTGAAGCCGATACCGGCAATGGCCGCGCCGATCAGGCCGCCGAACAGCGCGTGCGAGGAACTCGACGGCAGGCCCTTCAGCCACGTGATCATGTTCCACAGGATTGCTCCCATGAGACCGGCGAAGATGATATCCGGCGTGATCTGCACGCCTTCGGAGCCTTCACGGATGATGCCACCGGAGACCGTTTTAGCGACCTCCGTAGACAGGAAGGCGCCCACCAGGTTCAAGACGGCCGCGAGGGTTACCGCGGTCTTCGGCTTGATGGCACCGGTTGCGATGGGCGTAGCCATGGCATTCGCTGTGTCATGGAAGCCGTTCGTGAAGTCGAAAAATAGTGCCAGTGCGATGACCAGCGCCACCATGAAGGTGATATCCACCTGTTGCCCAATCTGCAGAGTCGACGTTCAGCAGTTTCATTCCCCCGGCTGCCTTGCACAGCATAATTCACCAGCTGTTCGCTTGGAATGACCTGCGCTGTTAACACGATGGGCTAACACAACCGGCGAGAAACCTTATCGATCGTACGCGTCCTCGGCAGGAGGTCAAAACACCGGCCCCATGAGGAATGCGGCGACGGCGTCCAATTCCGCGGGCGAGATTCCCCGCCGGGGGTCCGGCGAGAGCGTCAGCAAACGCTGGCCCATGATTCCCGCCCAGGCCTGGGCTTCCGCCTCGAACGCGAGCTGGTCATCCACCCATGCCACCGCGCCAGGTGCCGTCTCTTCCACATGGGCCTGAAGGGCCCGGAGCTTCCACCAGCCGGGTCCGCTTCCGGGCCCATCGGCTGTCAGGAAGGGCCAGCGGCCACCTTTCAGGCCGATGGCCGGGCAGAGGTATTGGGGCGCCAGGTCCTCCCAGCTGGTGAGCCAGACGCACCGCAGCCCGGGCATGGCAGCCAGGCTGTTGAGTCCTTTGACAAGTTCAGGTGCGTACGTCACCGGCAGCAGCCCGGCCTCGGCACGGCTCCAGGGCGTTCCCCAGCCGGTGCTCCCTTCGGGGCCAAAGGGACAGATGACCCCGTCGACGTCAAGGTAGAGCGTTCGAACGGCCACGGTTGCTTCCGGCCGATCAGCCGTGGTGGGAATTGGAGGGCCGAGCGCCCGGGTCCAGCATCGGTGCGATTCTCCCTTCGAGTGCCGCCACGGTCACGTCGGGCAGGACGATAAGGCCGTCCAGTTCACGGCGGGCCCGCTTGTAGGCGGCCTGGCGTTCCGCCGGGGTGGCTGCATGGTTTTCCGCGATTTTCAGTAGCTGCCGGGCGGTGGCCAGCCGTTCACGTTCGGGACCAGTGAACTTGCTGTCCCTGATGCGCCTGGCTTCACGCTCGGCGACGTCCAGGGCCACGCTGAAACCATCCACAGCTTTCCGGTACGCCTCGAGGCGGGAGTGTGAGGTCACGTCCGCCGCCGTTACCGGCCGCAGTCCGTCAGCCTCACGTTTGGCTCGAAGGAACGCCACCGTGAGGGGTTCCCGGACATCGGTCATAAGCGGGAAGTCGATCAGCTTGCCCACGTCGAGTTCGTAGTCCAGCCAGCGCTTGTTGGCAGCGTCATGGGCGGCCATGAGTGACTTCACCTCGGCGGCCGAAGCTTTCTCAGCCTCACGTGCCTGGTTCTTGAGCTTGTACAGCTCCACCTTCCGCTGGTGCCGCCGGTCGCTGGCCTTGCGCCACGAGTTCGCCCAGTGACCGGCAAAGGCCAAAGCGGGGAAGACGAGCCACCATTTATCGTCAAGGATCTCAAAGAGGGACTCCACGCGTACATCGTCGCACTGCGTGGCGCCCCTCCTCAAGGAAGCGCGGCTGGGGTGGTTACCCGGCTGCCTGTCCTGCAGCCTCCGGGTTGTTGACGTTGACCAGCCAGGCGACGCCGAAGCGGTCCGTGCACATCCCGAAGATGTCACCCCACGGAGCCTGCTCCATCGGCACCGTGACATTGCCGCCGTTGCCGCTGAGCTTTTCGTAGTAGCCGCGCAGTTCCGCTTCGTCGTCGCCGCTCAACGAGATGGAGATGGACGAGCCCGCGCTGAACTCCATGTTGTTGGGCGTATCCGCTCCCATCAGCACCAGGCCCTGGGTGGTGGTCAGCATGCCGTGCATGATCTTTTCCGCCTCGGCGGGGTCCTCGCTGGCCTGGAACTCCCCAAAGGTACTGAGCGTCAGCTCGCCGCCGAAAACCGATTGATAGAAGTTCATGGCCTCGCGGGCGTTGTCACGGAAGCCAAGGTACGGGTTGAGGGTTGTGGGCATGGCTGGATCTCCTTGAGTTGTACCGAAAGGGATGGAACCAGACAACATCCTGCCCCAATCCGCAGTCGGCGGGTAGGGGGCATCTGCCCTGCCGGCTGCTTTGGCTACGCCCCGGCGCCAATGCGTGCGGCAGCGGGGCCGGGAACGTAGGCTCGGGTGCATGGCCAGATACTTTGACGTTCACCCGCAGGATCCCCAGCCCCGTGCCGTCACCCAGGCAGTGCGCATTGTGCTCGACGGCGGGCTGATCGCCTACCCCACGGACTCCTGCTATGCGCTGGGGGCACAGTTGGGCAACAAGGACGCCCTCGACCGGATCCGCTCCATCCGCAAATTGGACGACAAGCACCACTTCACGCTGGTCTGCAGGGACTTTGCCCAGCTGGGGCAGTTCGTGAACATCGGCAATGACGTCTTCCGCAGCATCAAGTCCGTGACTCCGGGGAGCTACACCTTTATCCTGCCGGCCACCAAAGAAGTTCCGCGGCGCCTGCTGCACCCCAAGAAGAAGACCGTGGGAGTCAGGATCCCGGACAACCGCGTGGTGCAGGCGCTGCTGGCCGAGCTCGGCGAGCCGCTGCTCTCAAGCACCCTGCTGATGCCGGACGAGGAGGACCCGATGACCCAGGGCTGGGAAATCAAGGAACGGCTGGACCACCAGGTGGACGCCGTGATCGACGCCGGCGACTGCGGAGCCGAGCCCACCACCGTGGTGGACTTCTCCAGCGGCGTGGCAGAGGTGGTCCGCCGCGGGACAGGCGACCCGTCCCGCTTCGAGTAGGCCGCTAATCCTGCTTTCGGGCACGGCTGGGCTGCACCCGCGGCGGCTCGCCCGGCATCTTGGGGTAGTCCGGGGGGAAGGGCATTTCTTCAAGGCCGTCTTTGAGGTCCCGGTCCCACCACTCAAGAAGGGTGTCGATGGTTCCCGGGTTGTTGTGCATGTCCGCCCAGGGATCACCAACGGTCTTGAGCCGGTCCGGGACAGTGAGGATGGTGAAGTTTTTCGGATCCGCGGTCTCCAGCTCATCCCAGGTGATGGGGCATGACACTGAGGCGTGCGGAAGCGCCCGGGGGCTGTAGGCGCCGGCGATGGTCCGGTCGCGGTTGGCCTGGTTGAAGTCCAGGAAAATCTTCTTACCCCGTTCTTCCTTCCACCAGGCGGTGGTGACCTTCTCCGGCATCCTGCGCTCCACTTCCCGGGCCGCAGCAATCACGGCATGCCGCACATCAAGGAACTCGCGGGTGGGCTCGATGGGCGCGTACACATGCAGTCCCCTGTTTCCGGAGGTCTTGATAAAGCAGGTAAGCCCGGCCTCGGCCAGGACCTCCTTCAGCAGCAGCGCCGCCGGGACAGCGTCGTCGAAATCGGTGCCCGGCTGCGGATCCAGGTCGATGCGCAACTGGTCCGGGTTGTCCGTGTTCGCGGTACGGGACGGCCACGGGTGGAAAACGACAGTGTTCATCTGGACCGCCCAGATGGCCGCGGCCGGTTCGTCCAGGACCAGCATGGGATGGGAGCGGGCGCTCGGGAAAACCACCTTCATCGTCCGGATGAACTCCGGGGTGCCCTTCGGTGGGTTCTTCGAGAAGAACATCTCGCCATCAACGTTGTCCTTATACCTCTGCAGGGCCACCGGCCTGTCGCCGTTGGCGGTGATGAACGCCTCCCCCACATCGGCGAAATACCGTGCGAGGTCCAGTTTCGTGAGTCCCAGGTCGGGCCAGAGCACCCTGCTGGGACTGGAAATGCGCATCTCGCGCTCGCCGTCGGGGCCCGGAACGGTAATGGTGGTCTGTTCGCTCGCCATGGGGACAACGTACACCCCGGCTGCTGTCTGCGTTGAGATTTGGGGATCCGGGTCCGGCATGATGGAGGCATGCCTGCCTCAGAAGTGCCCCTGACCCTCGCAGTGGGCGGCGTCAATGTCTCTGCTGCGTACGCCCGCCCGGATGATCCCACCGCAACGGTTGTGGTGGCCCACGGGGCGGGCGCCGGGATGGAGCATCCCTTCCTCCGCGGGTTCACGGCGGCCCTGAATGCGCTGGGGACAGCAACGCTGCGCTTCAACTTCCCCTACCGGGAAGCGGGCCGGAAATTCCCCGACCGGCCGCCCGTCGCCGTCGCCACCTGGCGTGCTGCGATGGCGGCGGCGGCGGAGCAGGCAGCAGCCCATAACGACGCCGGCCCGATCTGGGCGGCCGGCAAGTCCTTTGGGGGCCGGATGGCATCCATGGCGGTGGCCGAGGGGATGGAAGCGGCAGGACTCGTGTATTTGGGCTATCCCCTGCATCCGCCCGGCAAACCGGACAAGCTGAGGGATGAACACCTGTACGGGCTGACGACGCCCATGTTGTTCCTCCAGGGAAGCCGGGACACGTTCGCAACCCCGGAAATCCTGGCGGGCGTGGTCTCGCGGATCGGGACCAATGCCGTTCTCCAGTGGATGGAGGGCGGTGACCACTCTTTCGTCGTCGCCGGGCTTAAGCGTTCGGCGGACGAGGTGGGTGCTTCCCTTGCCGAACCCGTTACTGCCTTTATCCGCGGCCACTCCTGACGGCGAACTTCCAGCCACAACAGCCGGCCCGCGATGCTCCAGTGGCCGCCGGGGGAACAGCAGCTACGCGGCGTCGTCCTGCCACCACCCTTCCCAGGCGGCGGAGCTCAGCTGGCCTTGGGGAAAGTCGGACTGTCCATCGCTACCCCTGTGGGACCGGCTTTCATCGTTCCGCTGGCCGTCGAGCAAGAGGTTGAGGCTGTTGAGGAGAAACATCTGCACGTCCTTAATGTGAGGGTGTGGACAACGCCGTCCAGGTGCAAACGAGCCTATCCACGGGATGTTTCAGTCCATCGACGCGAGGTTTCAACTGTGTATCGGAGATCTCACGGTGAACTCCGCGGAGCCGGGATCCGCCGCTTGGGCGGCTACTTCCTCCGCTTGACGTGTGCGGTGGCCGGGGCCGTCCAGGGGTCCTCGGGCCAGGGATGCTTGGGGTATCGGCCCCTCATTTCGGCCCGGACCTGCGCGTAGGGGCCGGACCAGAACGATGTCAGGTCGTCGGTTACGGCGAGCGGTCGCCGGGCCGGTGAGAGCAGGTGGAAGAGGACCGGTAAGCGGCCGCCGAGCAGTCGCGGGGTCTCCGCCCACCCAAAGCACTCCTGCAGCTTGACGGCCACCACCGGCCGGGCAGTGTGGTCCGCAACGTCCGGGTAATCGATCCGCACGCGGGACCCGCTGGGCACCTCGAGCCACTCCGGGGCGAGGTCATCCAGTTTGGCCGCCTCGGGCCAGGGCAGCAACCGGCGCAACGGGTCACCGAGGGTGATGGAGCGTGCGGCCGTTCCGCCGGCGAGGGCTTCCAGCTCCGGTCCCAGCCAGTCCCCCAGCCTCGACAGCAGCGCCTGGTCCGAAACGTCCGGCCACGGCGCACCCAGCCCGCGGTGCAGGAAGGCGAGACGTCGGCGCAACGCATCTGCCGCCGTCGACCAGTCAAGGACGCCCAGGCCTCCCCGCTGCAGGGCTTCCGCTACGGCCGCGCGCCCCTCGGCGGGCGACGGGCGGACCGGCGTGGACGCCAGGATGATGGCCCCCAGGCGCCGCACCCGCCGGGCAGAGAGGCGGCCCTCCGTGAATTCCACCTCGACCACGTCGGTCAAAAGGTGTGACGCAGCAGCTTCCGCCAGTTCGGGTGCGAGCGGCGCTGCCGAGCGGATCACCGCGCCGGTTCCGGCGGCGTCCCTCCCGCCGGCGCGGGTCACTTCCGCCACCGCCAGCCAATCATGGCCGGACAGCGAACTGCCGGCCGGCAGCCCGGCGCGGGTACCCGAGGAAAGGAGATAGCGGTTTGGGATGTCGCCGTCCACCCTTCGTGCCACGCGGTCAGGAAAGGCGAGTGCGACGACGGCGCCCACCACCGCTGCACCGGTGACCTTCCCGGGCAGGGCGGGCTGTGCCGGCGAAGAAGTCGGCGCGCCCTGCTTCGCAAGGGCTGCCAGGCGGCGGGAATCCTCCGCCCAGCGCCGTGCCTCCGGTCCTGTTTCGTTTCGCAACCGGGACTGGAGGCGGGGCAGGTCGGCGCCGGGAGCGCGGTAATCACCCGCGACCAGCGCCACCGCTTCGGCTGCCTTCAGATGACCCGCGGCGGCGGCCCCGTCGAGCAGGGCCCGGGCCAGCCGGGGATCCGCCGGTATGGTGGCCAGCAGCCTGCCCATGCCGGTGGCCTGGCCCTCGTCTGTCACCGCCCCAAGTTCGCGCAGGATCTCCATGGCATCGTCCATCGCCTGGTGCGGCGGCTGGTCCGGCAGCGCGAGCCCCTCTCCGCGCGGGGCACCCCAGGATGCCAGGAGCAGGGCGGCGCCGGTCAGGTCCGCCACCTTGATTTCCGGCGTCACATGGGCCGGCGCGGCGCCAAAGGCCTGCTGGTCATAGCACCGGACCACCCGCCCGGGACCCTGGCGGGCTGCCCGCCCCGCACGCTGATCGGCGGAGGCCCGGGAGCAGGAAACGGTCACCAGCCCGCTCATCCCCCTGCCGGCGTCGCGCCTTGGTTCCCGGGTGAGCCCTGAATCGATGACAAGCCGGACACCCGGCACAGTAAGGGAGGATTCAGCAAGATCGGTGGAGACAATGATTCTTGGGCTCCCGCCCGGTGCGCGGCCCGAAACTGCGCGGTCCTGTTCTGATGAACCCACCTGGCCATGGAGCTCCAGGACGTCCGCGGCCGGTCCCAGCCTACGGCGGAGGTCCACCGCCACCCGGGAGACCTCCCGCGCGCCGGGAACAAAGACAAGGGCATCGGTGGAGCTGTCTCCCTTCAGCGCCTGAATGAATTCCTCCGCAGCTGTGGCGGCAACATGATCGAGGTACGCGGGCGTCACTCCCCTGTCGTCCAGGCGCGGCCCTGCAGCAGGCCGCCACTCCGTTTCCAAGGGGTGGAGCACCGAGGGGCAGTCCACTACGGGAGCGGGTGCCCCGCCGTCACCATTGCCGAGCAAGGCGGCAAAGCGGGGTGCGTCCAGGGTGGCGGACATGGCCACGACGGTGAGGTCCCCGCGCAGCTCCCGCACCTCGACGAGCATGCCGACGAGCAGGTCCGTCTCAAGTCCGCGTTCGTGGACCTCGTCCAATATCACCGCGCCCACACCGTCCAGCCCCGGGTCGGAGAGCAGGCGGCGCAGCAGGATGCCGGGCGTCACGAACTCGATGAGTGTTTCGGATCCGGCCTGCCGTTCCCCCCGCACGGAATAGCCAACCCGGCTACCCAGCCGGGCGCCGTCCAGGGCCGAGAGCCGGCGCGCGGCGGAACGGGCAGCGACCCTGCGGGGCTGGGTGACAACCACGCGCCCGGTGCCCGGCGCCAGAAGGTTCGCGATCAGCGGCGGAACCAGGGTGGTTTTACCGGTTCCCGGCGGCGCCTGCACGACTGCGGAGCGCGGGCCGTCGCCGCCGGCGAGGGCTTCCGTCAGCGCCCGGGCTGAGCTGGCGAAGGCCAGGCGGGCGCCGATGGCTGCAATGTCGAAGGGTTTGCCGGCGCTCTGCTGTCCGGCTGGAGAAGTCATCCGTCCATTGTGCCCGGAAGTTCCCTCAGGGTTTTCCCGGCCCCTTGCCCTTTCCCTTGGCTTCCTTTGCGGGCTCCGGCAACTTCGGTTCCTCCTGGACGGGCGCCACCTCAGGGGCGGGGGCCTGAACGATCAGGGGCGGCTGGGGTACATCCTGCGGTACAACCTGCGCGGGCTGCTGCGCGGGTTCCGGAGCCGCGGAAGAGCCTGCGGTGCCCGCCGTAGGGGCTTCAGCAGCGGCAGCCGATACCGCTGCAATCTGCCCGGTAATCTCCGCACGCACAGAGTCCAGGGCTGCCTCGATGCCGCGATACCTCGACACCGAGATCAGGCCTTGGCCGGCGGCGTCGTTCAGGTCCTTCTCCAGCGCCTCCAGCGCGGCAAGGGCACCGTCCATGCGGTTTTCCGATGCAGCCTGGCTGATGGTGAGCACCCTGATCTGCAGTCCCCGGAGCGTACCTTCATCCGAATCCGCCGGCCGCGCGAGCGGGGAGGCGGCATACAGTGCCGCGGCAAGGCCGGCTACTGCCAGTAGCGCAGAGGCGGCCTGCCAGGCGCGGAGGCGCTTCAGGGGCGGCGTGCCTTCTTTGCCTTCACGATGCGGCTCCGTTTCAGGCGGCATGCCTGCCCCGGAGCGGTGCCATGGCCGGGGGCCTGGTGGGCATTACGGTAACCGTGGCGAGCTGAGCCGGCTCCGGTGCAGTGGCGGCTGCCTCCTTGGCTGAGGATCGGCCGGCCATCAGGCGCCGGGTCGCCATCCGCAGCAGGATGGCGATTGAGTGACCGAGGCCCAGCCCCAACAGCACGTGGCCGGCCAGGTACTGGCTTCCATTCCCGGCAGCGCCAAAGGGGGCACTCAGAGCCGCGGCTGCGCCGGCCACGGTGACCGCCAGCGCCGTGGCGGCAGAAAAAACTGTGCCCATGGCCCTACTCCTAACCTCAATTAATCAGCAAGCTTACTAGTATTGGTCAGCAAGCTTACTACCTGATCGCGGTGATGCAAGAACTCCAGCCCCCACGAAACACCGGCTATCCGCGCCCGCCTTACGTCAACTCGCGGAGCTCTGGACACAAATAGTCAGCAGGCTTAGCATTTTTTCATCGGTTGGCTCTTCGGAGGTGTCAACCATGAACGCCTCCCCGAAGGGCCACCCGATCCCGCCGCAGGCACGGCAGGGCAATGGCAGGGCACGGCGTTATGGATGGAGGAGACGATCATGGCAACGGCGCGGGAAATTATGACCGGGGGCGCAGAGTGCGTGGGCGAGAAGGAGACGCTCGAGGCGGCAGCCCGGAAAATGAAGGAACTCGATGTGGGATCACTCCCAATCTGCGGCGAGGACAACAGGCTCAAGGGCATGCTGACGGACCGGGACATCGTTATCAAGTGCCTTGCAGCGGGCGGGGATCCACGCACGGCCACAGCCGGAGAATTTGGTGAAGGAAAACCCGTCACCATCGGCGCTGACGATTCGATTGAAGAAGCAATCCGAACCATGCAGGACCATCAGGTGCGCAGGTTGCCGGTGATCGATGGCCACGACCTGGTGGGGGTTCTAAGCCAGGCGGACATTGCCCGCAACTACCCCGAGGACCGGGTGGGCGAACTGGTCGCCTTCATCTCATATTGATTGGTAGACGCTGGGAGCGCTGGCCCGGCACGGCGGCGCGCCCACAGACCCTATGCCTAGCTGGCCGCTTCAAGCACGCGGCCGGCGGGGGCAATCCCGGCGTACCGGCCCTTGAAGAACAACAGCGGCTCGGCGTCCTCCCGGGCGCTCAAGTGCCTCACGGCAGCCACCACGATGGTGTGGTCGCCGCCGTCGTACTCCGCATGGAGTTCGCAGTCGATCCAGGCAAGGGCATCGTCGAGGACGGGGTTGCCCAAGGGCGAGGCTGAATAGCCGACACCGGCAAACTTGTCCGTTCCCGACCTCGCAAACTGCCCCGCGAGATGCTGGTGCGCTGCGGGGAGGATGTTAATGGCGAAGGACCCTGCCTGCCGCAGTACCGGCCAGGTACTGGACGTCCTCGCCGGGCTAAAGGTCACAAGCGCAGGTTCGAGGGACAACGATGCGAACGACTGGCAGGTAAATCCAGCGGGGCCACCTTCCGTGGCGCTGGTGATCACGGTCAAACCGGTGGCGAAAGTTCCAAAAATGTCGCGAAGCCGGCGGGGAGCAAGATTTGCTGTGACTGTCATGGCGTGGCCCTCTCGTTGGATCGTTACCTCACCAAACCATCAGCCGCTCCCAGGATTCAACCGCCCTGAAACGTGCGGACGCGGACCGACACGGAGGGTCATGCCGGTACATCGTCCGTAATGAAGCCGGGCTTTCCGGCGGAATCTTTTTCAAAGTTTTTTTCATGCATCTGCATCCGGATGGGCACTGCTGCCGGTAGTAGGGGTGTAAGCAAAAACCGCCCGCCCAGCGGGCCGAAGAAGGAGAAATCATGCGCACCAGCATTTTTGCATCAGGAGCAGTGGCAGTCGCGGCAGCACTGGCTTTCGCCGGCCCGGCCCAGGCGGCTGAAGGCGACGCCCAGCTGTCCGTCCTGCACGGAGTGCCCGGCCTGACTGTCGACGTCTGGGTCAATGGCGAGCGGACCCTGGACGACTTTACTCCCGGCACCCTTGCCGGCCCGCTGGCTCTTCCGGCAGGAAACTACGCCCTCGCCATCACTGCCGCGGATGCAGCAGACGCATCAGCCGCCGTGATCGGCCCGGTCAACGTGACCCTCGCCGCCAACGGCAACTACACCGCCGTGGCCAACCTGGATGCCGCCGGCAAGCCCACGGCGAACCTCTTTACCAACGACGCCTCGCAGATTGAACCCGGCAAGGGCAAGCTGACAGTCAGGCACACCGCTGCCGCTCCCGCCGTCGACGTCCTGGCCGCCGGTTCCGCCGTCATTTCCAACCTGGCCAACCCGAACGAACAGACACTGACGCTGGATCCGGGCACTATCCCCGCAGCTGTGGCAGCGGCTGGAACCACCCAGCCCGTCATTGGACCCGCTGATGTGACAGTCGCCGAAGGCACGCACACCATCGTGTACGCCTGGGGCAGCCTGACCGACCAGAACCTTCAGCTCGCAGTGCAGACGATTGAAGGTCTGCATTCAGCACCGGGGGCAGTCCCGGGCGGACGCTCGGGTGCGGCTGACGCGGGCGCCGCAGGACAGGCCACGGCAGTCGCCGGATTTGGGGCTGCAGGAATCGCACTCCTACTGGGCGCGGTCGCCGTTTCACGCTCGGCTGCCCTGCGCAGGGTGAACTAGCGGCACTGCAAAGCCAGGCACGGCCAGACCGACGCCCTGACACCCAAGGCCCGGCCGGCCGGCATTCTTCGCCGGCCGGCCGGGCCCGTCCCTTCTGCTCCCCAGGCAGGAGGCGGAGCCTTCAAGCATTTGGGCAGCGCTGACAAGAGGAGGTTGTCCCCATGGAAAGCACGACGACGGACCAACAGGTCCGGAACTGCCCGGACCTGGTGCAGGTGGCCACCGGGCGCAGCGCAGCGAAGGCACGCACTATTACGGCCGCCATCGTCCTTGCCCTGATGGCGCTGTTGTCCGGGTGCGCATCGGCACCCACGGAAGCGGCCTCCCCTGCCCCCACCACAGCGGCCGCCGCCGCCCCCGCATCGGGACCAGCACCCGCAAGCACACCCGCTGCCCTGCCCGATGTTCCAATCCGCCAAGCCACACCCACGCCGGCTGCACCCAAGGATCCGGCACCACGCTCCCTGACGGTCGAGGGCACCACCATCAATATGGGCATCGTGGAAGTGAGCGTTTCCCCGGACGGGGCCATGGAAATTCCTGAAGCCTTCGACCAGGCCGGCTGGTACCGGCACGGGCCGGCCCCCGGAGCAGCAGCCGGGGCAGCCGTTGTGGCGGGCCACGTTGACACCACCTCGGACCTCGCTCCCCTCTCCCAGCTCAACGGGCTTACAGCCGGCACGCGCGTCACTATCGAGCGGAACGGCGCACCGGCCCTGAACTACCGCGTGCGCTCCGTCGAGCTGATGGCCAAGGACAAGTTCGACGGCGGTTCCCTTTTCCGCCGTGACGGGCCCCACCAGCTCAAGATTGTCACCTGCGGAGGCCGCTGGCTGGACGAGAAACAGGACTACAGTGACAATGTCATTGTCACTGCGGAACTGGAATGAGCCGCTCCGCAGCCCTGACGCTCAACGCCGAGGTGGGGAAGGAGGCCAATGTGGCACCTTCTGGACAGCCGCCTTCCGGCGACGAGCAGCGTGGCGGCAGCGCGGCTTCCCGGCCCACCGGGGTTGGACGATGGGACCGGCAATTCGACCATTCCTTCGCGGCCGGTGATGAAACTGCCCTGGCCGAGGCCTACCGCCAGTTCTCTCCCCTGGTGTACACGTTGGCGCTCCGTGCGCTGCGGAACCGCAGCGCCGCCGACGACGTCACGCAGGAAGTCTTCATCCGCGTCTGGAAGTCGCGGTCGGCCTTCGACCCCTACAAGGCGGAACTCCCGGCGTGGATTGTCGGGATCACCCGCAATGCGGTCACGGATGCCCTGAGCGCGTCCGCCCGCGAAAACCGCAAAGTGCTCGCGGCTGCTGGTCTTCAGCCCGGGGCCGAGGACGCCGCCGCCTCATCGTCGGCTGAAGTCCTCGCCGACAGGCTGCTGCTGGACGGGGAGCTTGACCGCCTCGGCGAACCCCAGGGCTCGATTATGCGCCTGGCGTTTTACGACGACCTGACCCACGACCAGATTTCACGGCAACTGAACCTTCCCCTTGGTACGGTCAAGAGTCATATCCGCCGCAGCCTTAGCCACCTGAGACACCGATTGGAGGTGGATCATGCAGCACCTTGACCCCGAAGTCCTGAGCCTGTTCGCCCTGGACGAGCCTGTGGACGCGGGCAGCATCAGCCACCTTCGTTCCTGCCCTGAGTGCGCAGCCGAGTACGCCGCGCTCCGCCGGGCCGTCAACGCTGTCCGGACCACGCCCGACGCCAGTTCCCTGGAGAGCCCGGGACCAAACGTATGGGAAGGAATCCACCGCAAGCTGGGACTTTCCGACGCCGTCGCGTCGGATCCGCTTGGCCCCGCAAACGCGGAGCCTGCTGAACCCCAGCCTGCAACTGGAAGCAACAACGTCTCCTGGCTCCGTTGGCCGGTGACCTGGCTTGCAGCCGCCGCGGCCGCCGTCGTGATCACAACCGGCGTTGTGGTCGCCGTCAACCAGACGGTCGCCCCGGTTCCGCTCGCCTCTGCCCGCCTGGAACCGCTGGAGCAGTTCTCCGCCACCGGATCAGCCACCGTGACCGAAGCAGGCGACGGGACGCGGACCATCGAAGTGCAGTTGGACAAGACGGAGGCACGTGGTTACCAGGAAGTCTGGCTCATTGCCCCGGACCTTTCCCGGCTGGTCAGCCTGGGGATCATGAACTCGTCGTCCGGCCGCTTTGACGTTCCGGCAGGGCTCGACCTCTCCGGCTACCCCATCGTCGACATCTCGGACGAGCCGCTCGACGGCAATCCCGCGCACTCCAGTGTCAGCATCGTCAGGGGCACCCTCAGCTCCTGACCATGGCGCCGCCGCCGCGGAGCGGGTACAACTTATTCATGACGTCGCCCCTGGTGCTCGGCCCCATGATGCGGTACGTGGATGAAACCTCAGCGAGCATCTGGGTGGAGACGCGCGGTTCCGCGGAAGTCACGGTCCACGCCGTCGAAAAATCCTGGACCGCCCGGACCTTCACTGTCCACGGCCACCACTACGCCCTGGTGGAGGTCGCAGGGCTGGAGCCGGGAACCGTCACCCCCTACACTCTCCAGGTCAACGGGAACCAGGTGTGGCCCGATCCGGAATCCGACCTGCCGCCGTCGAAAATCACGACACTGGTTCCCGGGAGGCCCCTTCGGCTGGCCTTCGGCTCCTGCCGAACCAGTGTCCCGCACGATGCCTCCGGAAACCGAAGCCACGGCGTGGACTCCCTGCGCGCCTACGCCCTGCGGATGGCCTCCGACGACGGCACTCCCTGGCCGGACCTGCTGGCGTTCCTGGGCGACCAGGTCTACGCGGACTCCACCAGCAAGCACATGCAGGAGTTCATCCGTTCCAGGCGGGATATCAAGGAACCGCCCGGGAAGGAGCTCAAGGACTACGAGGAGTACGCCCACCTCTACTATTTGGCGTGGTCGGACCCGGCCAACCGGTGGCTGCTGTCCACGCTGCCCAGCACCATGATCTTCGATGACCACGACATCCGGGACGACTGGAACGCCTCCCAAACGTGGAAGCAGAAGATGGCAACCACCCCGTGGTGGCAGGAACGGGTGGTTTCCGGGCTGGCTTCCTACTGGGTCTACCAGCACCTGGGAAACCTCTCCCCGCAGGAGCGTGCCCAGGATGCCCTGTGGCAGCGGGTTGCCCGCCACACCGGCCCTGACGAGCTGGACCTCAGCGACGAGCTGGACAGACTCGTGGAACGCGCGGACAGTAGCCCCGAAACCTACCGGTGGAGCCTCTGCCGCGACTTCGGCGATACAAGACTCATTGTGCTGGACTCACGCGCCGCCCGGGACCTTTCCCCGGGCCGGCGGGCGCTGCTGGATGACGCAGAGATGGGCTGGCTCGACGAGAACATGAGGGGCGGGTTCCGCCACTTGCTTATCGCCACGTCGCTGCCGTTCCTCCTGCCGATGGGCCTGCACCACATGGAATCCTGGAACGAAGCCGTTTCCGAGGGCGCCTGGGGAAGCCGGGCCGCCAAGGCAGCCGAAAAGCTGCGCCAGGCCCTCGACCTGGAACATTGGGCGGCGTTCCAGAAAAGCTTCCGGCAAGTGGCCATCATGGCCGCCGAAGTCGCCGACGGCAAACGCGGGAGCGCTCCTGAGGCGGTGATGTTCCTCTCTGGGGACGTCCACTTTTCCTATGTTTCGGAAGTGCGGCGGGCAACGGGAAGCAGGATCATCCAAGCGGTCTGCTCGCCCATCCGTAACCCGCTGCCGCGCCTGATGCGGTCCGTCACTGCCATCCTGTCCTACGGGCTCGCCGAATCCCTGGGCGCCCGTGCGGCGCGCTCTGCCAGGGTGCCGGACCCGCCCTACACATGGTCAGGCATCAAGGGTCCGTGGTTCGACAACAACCTGGCGTGCCTGGAAGTGACGCCTGAAGGGCTGGACCTGTGGTGGCAGAAAGGCGTGGTGAAGGGCGGTGACCATCTGCACCCCAGGCTGGAGCAGGTGGCTTCCATCACCATCACACCCAGGAACGTGGAGCAGCCGGCGCCCCAGGCGCCCTAACTCCGCGTGGGGTGCAGCGTCACCTGCCGGCGCCCGCGGCGGCCACGTTGCCTGGTACCGGATCGTGCCGGAGGTACTGGCGGTTGAAGGTGCCGGTTCCCGCTGTCAAAGCACGGAGTTCCACCGCGTATTTCAAGAGTTCCTGGTCCGGCACTTCCGCCGTGATCTCAGTCCGGTCCCCGCCGGAGGACGTGGTGCCCGTCAGCCGGCCGCGGCGGGCGGAAAGGTCGCTCATTACCGTCCCCACGTGCTCGTCCGGGACGCTGATCGCCACTGACGAAACAGGCTCCAGCAGTTGGATTTTGCCCGCGGCCGCCGCCTCCCGCAAGGCAAGGGCACCGGCTGCCTGGAAGGCCGCGTCTGAGGAATCGACGCTGTGCGCCTTGCCGCCCACCACGGTCACGCGCACATCCACCACCGGGAAGCCGGACGCAACGCCTTTCTGCATCTGGGCACGTACGCCCTTCTCGACCGATGAGATGAAGGTTCCGGGGATCACGCCGCCCACCGTTTTGTCGATGAACTCGAATCCGGTGCCCCTGGGCAGGGGCTCAACCTCGATGTCGCAGACGGCATACTGGCCGTGGCCGCCGGACTGTTTGACGTGGCGGCCGTGCCCGGCAGCGCGGCTTGAGAAGGTTTCCCTCAGCGGCGTCACAACGTCCACGGTGTGCAGCTTCACGCCCTGGTCACGGAGCCTGTCCAGCACCACCTCGGCGTGTGCCTCCCCCATGCACCACAAGATCAGCTGGTGGGTCTCCGCATTCCGCTCCACCCGAAGGGTGGGGTCGCCGGCGGCCACCTTTCCCAGGCTGCGGGCCAAGGCATCCTCGTCGCCGTGCGAATCGGCTTCAATGGCGACCGGCATCAGCGGTTCGGGCATCTCCCAGGTGGCAAGCAGCAGTGGTTGGTCCTTGGCCGAGATGGTATCCCCGGTTTCGGCGCTGCCCAGTTTGGCTACCGCCGCGATGTCGCCGGCGATACAGAAGGGCACGGGCCGGAGGTTGGCTCCCAGCGGCGAATAGAGGTGGGTGAGGCGCTCGTCAGTGTCGTGGTCCTGGTGGCCGCGGTCCGCCAGCCCGTGTCCGCTGACGTGTACCGGGGTGTCACCGCGCAGGGTTCCGGAGAAGACCCGGACCAGGCAGACCCGGCCCAGGAAGGCGTCCACCGTGGTGCGCACCACTTCAGCCGCAAGAGGTCCCTCCGGGTTGCACGCAAGGGCGCGGACCGGCGCTCCGGTAAGGTCTGTTGCCCGCGGCAGGCTCCGCTCCGGCGGCGACGGAAACGCTTTGGTGAGGAGCTCCAGAAGTTCCGCCGTGCCCAGCCCGGTGAGCGCCGAAGCGGGCACCGCGGGAAAGAAGGATCCCCGGGCGACGGCGGTTTCCAGGTCCGCGATGAGGACGTCGGCATCGATGTCCTCGCCGCCCAGGTAACGGTCCATCAGCGTCTCATCTTCGCTTTCCGCGATGATCCCTTCGATGAGCTCGGCCCGCGCAGCATCCGCTGCTTCGATTTCCTGGGGCACGGCGGCACGCGCCGTGGCACCGGACGTTCCCGGCGAATACTCGAAGACCGTGCCGGACAGCAGGCCGAGGAGCCCGGTGGCCTCCCCGTCGGTGCGGACAGGGACATACAACGGAAGCACCGTGTCGCCGAACGCCGCGCGGCAGGCGGCGAGGACGCCGTCGTAATCAGCCCGGGGATGGTCGAGCCGCGTGAGGACTACGGCACGCGGCATCCCCAGGTACTGGCACTCCTGCCAGATTGCAGTGGTGCCTGCATCCACCCCGTCAACGGCGGAGACGGCGAAAAGGACGGCGTCCGCGGCGCGAAGGCCGGCCCGGAGTTCGCCGATGAAGTCCGGATAGCCGGGGGTGTCGAGGAGGTTGATCTTCATTCCGGCCACAGGCAGCGGGACCACTGACAGGGCCACCGAGCGTTGTTGGTGAATGGCGGCGGGATCGGAGTCGCTCACGGTGGTCCCGTCAACCACCGAGCCCTTCCTGGTGATCATGCCGTTGGCCTCAAGCAGTGCCTCGACGAGGGTGGTTTTGCCGGCACCGGACCGGCCAACAAGTGCCACGTTTCGAACCATGGCGGGGTCCCGCGGGGAGATGCCGGCAGCGCCGTTGCCCTGGCGTCCTTCCGGCCCGCCCCGCCCTGCAGGCCCTGCTACGTCCCTGGTGCCTTTGACCGACATCCGAACCTCCTGGCGTCTTTGCCTGGTTGTTTTACTTTTCGCGTGCCTTGCGGGTGGCGGCTTCGTTAGCCTTTTGCAGCGCCTTGACGAGTTCGTCCTTATCCATTGTCGAGCGGCCGGGGATATCCAGTTCCCGGGCGCGCTCCAGCAGGTGTTTTTTGGAGGCGTTGGCGTCCACGCCGCCGGCCGTGGGTTCGGCTGCCCCGGCTCCCTTTTCGGCCCGTTTGTCTGAGGGCCCGCGTTTCTCTTTCGGCTCCCAGTGGTCCCCCACCTTTTCGTAACTGTGCTTCAGTGATGCGTAGGCGGCCCGGGCGGCGCGGCTTTCGTCATTGTCATACGACGCCATGGCGGAATCGTAGGTTTTGGCAAACGTGTCCTGCGCTTTCTGGTCCGAGCGCTGAAGGGTCGAAGGAAGCTCGTCCTTGCGGGCGTGGTCGTTCTTTCCCGTCTTCGGCATTGCACTCACCGCGCTTTCGTCAGCAGGCTGAACGTCCGGACACACCAAGCTTAGCCATGCCCTGGTTTGCTTGTCTGCTGCCGGTGCCGGCCGGGAACCTCCGTCTGGAAGACAGCACTATCGCTGCTCGGGCCAAGAGTCAGGGTCGTAGCCGTAGAGGCGTGGGCTGCGGGGTTCCACCTCGGGGGCGGCAGCGGGGGCGTCCGCCTGTTGTTCGGCATCCTCTGCCTCGCCTGCGTCGTCCGGACCGCTTTTCTTCCGGTCCCTTTTGGTTCTGCCGCGCTTGTCCGGGCCATCGGCCATGAGCAACTCCAATCCCCCAATTGAGAGGTCCGGCTGCTTGAACCACTGCAGCCACCCTATCGGCAGCGAAGGCAGCCCACCATGTCACTTTTGCTCAAGAAATAGGCAGTTTCGCCGCTGCTTCCGGACCAAGGGGGCTGCCCGCCAGGTGTCAGCCTGCCCGGGGACGGTCCAGCGCGTCGAGAAGCCGCCTGACGGACCCGCCAAGGTTCCATTCGGTGGCGACGCTTTCGAGTTCGGCGCGCGCCCCGCCGGTGACGGGGCGGAGCCGCGCGCCGGCTTCCTCGAGGGAGGGCAGGTCGAGGTCCCGCACAAGCCGTACGACGGCGGGAGCGGCCACCAGGTAATCGGCGGCGGCTTCCAGCTTGGCCCGGACAGGTGACGACAGGCCGCTGTCCGGGTCCGCCGCTGCCTCAAGGAGGTTTTCCAGGGTGCCGTACTTCAGGAGCAGGGACGCTGCTGTCTTTTCCCCGATCCCGGCCACACCGGGCAGGCCGTCCGACGCGTCGCCGCGAAGGGTGGCGTAATCCGCGTACTGCTGGGGCAGCACCCGGTACTTGCCCACCACCGCCGCTTCGGTCATGACATCGAGGTTTTTCATGCCGCGCGCGGTGTAGATCACCCTGACCTGGCGGGCGTCATCGCAGACCTGGAAGAGATCGCGGTCCCCGGTGACGACGTCGACAGGGAGGTCGGCATGGCTGGCGTAGGTGCCCACAACGTCGTCGGCCTCGTGGTCAGCGGCACCGACAATGGCGATTCCCGCCAGGCCAAGCGCCCGGCGGATCATGGGAAGCTGCGCCTCGAGGGCGTCCGGCACGACCTCCACGTCAGGGGCATCCGCCATCGCCTCCGCGACGCGGTGCGACTTGTAGGTGGGGAGGAGGTCCACACGCCATTGAGGCCGCCAGTCGTCATCCCAGCACGCGATGAGATGGGTGGCCCCGTAGTCCGTGGTCAGCCTGGCGATCATGTCCAGCAGACCCCTGACGGCATTGACCGGCGTCCCGTCCGCGCGGCGGATGGAATCGGGCAGGCCGTAAAAGGCGCGGAAGTACAGCGAGGCAGTGTCCAGCAGCATCAGGCGGTCAGGCATACCTTGATCCTGACACGGAACGGACTCCTCGTGGGAGTTGTGCGTCCTGCCGCTGGGCGGGTGCTGTTCCCATCCTTCGATTCTGCAGTAAGTTCATCACAGCAGTGACGTCCGAAGGAGGGTACGTGAAGGCAAGGGCTCCGTCCAGGTTCAGTGTCGAAGGGCTCCGCAGGCCGCTGCCAGCCGTCGCCTGCTTGCTTGTTATGGCCGCCGTTACCGGTTGCGCTCCGGATGCTACGGGTGCGTCGTCAACGGCACAGGACTTCCACGAGGCCGTAAGGTCCTCTGACTGGTCCACAGCATGTGGATTGCTGCAGCCCGATACGCGCCAGCAGGTCGCAGAGCCGAACGGCGGCACCTGCGAATCCGGCCTGGAATCCTTGCAGCTACCCACAGCAGGGACGCTTCTGAAGACCGAAGCATACGGGCGGGAGGCTCTGGTGGAATTCGATGGCGATGTGGTTTTTATGGCCTCCTCCGGCTCGGCTTGGCGAGTCACAGCGGCGGGATGCAGCCCCCGGGGAGATTCCCCATACTTATGCGAAGTAGGAGGCAAGTAAGAATGCGGTGGTCCTTCCTTCTCTACCTGATCCTCATCTTCGGCGGGCTGGCGTACATGGCGTTCGTCGGGGTGGTCCGCGGATAAGGATCCTGATGTGAAAAACGGGTTGAAAAACAATGGACTGAGTCTCTTCTTCGGAGCAATTTTCCTGCTCGCGGTCGTGGGGCAGGCCATCACGGGGCAGGCTGTCTTCAATGACGAGCAACTCGCCGCCGGGCTGGACGAGATCAGCTTCGCGCAATACCTGACCTCTTCAAGCTTCGCGGTGGACGTATCGGAGAACTGGCAGTCAGAGTACCTTCAGTTCCTGCTCTACATCGTGGCCACGATCTGGCTGGTCCAAAAGGGGTCGCCGGAGTCCAAGGAGTTGGGCAAGGAGGGGGTTGAATCCGATGAAGAACAACTGGTCGGCGAGCATGCCAACGCTAAATCCCCTGCCTGGGCAAGAGTCCGCGGCTGGCGCCTGACGGTATTCTCAAACTCGCTCGCGGCCACCATGGGACTGATCTTCGTCATGTCCTGGCTCGTCCAGTCGCTGACCGGACACGCGGCCTATAACGAAGAGCAGCTGCGGAACTTCCAGGATCCCATCCCGTGGCTCGAGTACGTCGCTTCTCCAGACTTCTGGAACCGGACCCTGCAAAACTGGCAGTCGGAGTTCCTGGCCGTGGGGTCCATGGTTGTCCTGTCGATCTACCTCCGCCAGCGCGGGTCACCGGAATCCAAACCCGTCGGATCCGCACACGACGATACTGGCACCACGGGCTGAGGCGACGGTCGGCAGCAAAGCTGGCCGATGCGCTGAGCTGTTCCAGGCCTCTCCGGCCACTGCCGTGGATCGGTTTGTTGGGGGCTCTGGCACCGGGAGCCTGCACGGGGTGAGAATGGCCTCGTGTTCCTTGCACGGAGGGGCCGGGCCAGCGAACCGATGAACGCCGCAGCCCGAAGGATCCAGCGCATCTACCTGACGTTGACGCTGGGCAATACGCTTGCGGCTTCGTTCATTTGGGGCGTCAACACGCTGTTCCTGCTGGACGCGGGCCTCAGCAATTTCGAGGCCTTCGCCGCCAACGCCTTCTTCACGGTCGGAATGGTAATTTTCGAGGTTCCCACCGGCGTGGTCGCGGACAGCTGGGGCCGCCGGGCGTCGTTCCTGCTTGGCACCGTGACCCTTGCCGGGTCCACGTACCTCTACTACCTGCTGTGGCAGTTCTCCGCCCCGTTCGCCTGGTGGGCAGTCGTGTCCGTGTTGCTTGGCTTGGGCTTCACCTTCTTCTCCGGTGCGGTTGAGGCCTGGCTTGTTGATGCGCTGCGTTACTCCGGCTATGAAGGAGGGCTGGAGGCGGTGTTCGGGCGCGGGCAGATGGTCTCGGGCGTGGCGATGCTCGCCGGTTCGGTGGCCGGTGGCGTGATCGCCCAGGCAACGGACCTCGGTGTGCCCTTCCTGGTGCGGGTGGGCGTGCTGCTGGCTATGTTCGCGGTCGCCTTTGGACTGATGCACGATGTCGGGTTCACCCCGGAGCGCTCGACGCACCCACTGCGCGCAACGCGGGCCGTGCTGTCCGCCTCAATCGAGAACGGCCTGAAAATCCCGCCCGTACGGTACGTGATGCTGGCCGCCCCCTTCAGTGCCGGCGTCGGAATCTATGTCTTTTATGCCCTGCAGCCGTACCTGCTGGAGCTTTTTGGCGATCCCCGCGCCTATTCTGTTGCGGGCCTTGCAGCGGCCATTGTGGCCGGCGCGGAGGTGGTGGGCGGCTGGCTCGCGCCCTATGTCCGGCGCCTCTTCCGCAAACGCACCTCCGTGTTGATCCTGAGTGGCAGCATCAGTGCTGTGATTCTCCTGGTGCTCGGGTTTGCCCGCGTTTTCTGGGTTGCCCTGGTGCTGTTGACGCTGTGGGCAGTGATCGATTCCGCCGCCATGCCCGTACGGCAGGCGTATGTGAATGACATGATTCCGTCCAAGCAGCGGGCCACCGTGCTGAGCTTTGATTCGCTGATGGGATCCAGCGGCGGAGTTGTGGTGCAGCCGGTGCTCGGCAGGAGCGCCGACCTGTACGGCTATCCCATGTCGCTGGCCCTGGCCGGAATCTTCCAAAGCCTTGCGGTTCCGTTCCTCGTTGCCAGCCGGCGGCAGGGCGCCGCAGCGGACGAAGCCAATGCGTCAACGGAGCAACCGGATAAGGGGCCGGCCGAGGAGACGCACCCCTGAGACTCCGCGGAGCAACTCCGGATTAAGGATAATGGCGGGACAGCTATTAGCGCGTGGGAAAGGTGCCGCATGATTGAGATCCTGAACTCCGCCGAGCTGGGCCGGGCAAAGGAGGCCGGTGCCTTGGTCGCCCACATACTGCAGACGCTGAAGGCCCGCAGCGCGGTGGGCACCAACCTCCTGGACATCGACCGGTGGGCAAAGGCCATGATCGTCGGGGCTGGAGCGCAGTCCTGCTACGTGGACTACGAGCCGTCCTTCGGGCGCGGGCCATTCGGCCACTACATCTGCACCGCCGTCAACGACGCCGTGCTCCACGGACTGCCGCACGATTACACGCTGGCGGACGGCGACCTGCTGACGCTCGACCTCGCCGTCTCCCAAGGCGGAGTAGCTGCAGACTCAGCCATCAGCTTCATCATTGGCGGCTCGAAGCCCCTGGAGAGCGTGGCGATGATCGATGCGACCGAACGCGCGCTGTATGCAGGTATAGCCGCCGCAGGCCCCGGAGCCCGCATCGGTGACATCTCCCACGCCATCGGCTCCGTCCTCAGCGAGGCGGGCTACCCGGTCAACACCCAGTTCGGCGGCCATGGGATCGGATCAACAATGCACCAGGACCCGCACGTGCCAAACACCGGACGTCCAGGCCGTGGATATACGCTGCGGCCCGGGCTGCTGCTGGCATTGGAGCCTTGGGTCATGGCGGACACCGCCGAACTCATCACCGATCCCGACGGCTGGACGCTCCGGAGCGCAACAGGGTGCCGGACGGCCCACAGTGAGCACACGATCGCCATCACCGACGACGGTGCGGAAATCCTCACGTTGCCGGGGCAGGCTCTTTCCTGAACAGTCGTTGAACAGCATCCCCGATCAGGATATTCAGGACGCCCAGTCGGCGTCGCCGAAGGCACGCCCCCTGAAGTGCGCGCGCAGGTACTCCCCCACGACGGCGGCCCCGAGGCCCCCGACGTCGGGCGCGACAACCCTGCCGCCGACCCGCCGCACCATGCGCTGGACGAACCGCTCAAGGCTTGGGTCATCGCCGAGCCGGAAAAATGTGGCCTGCACCCCGGCACGCCCCAGGCGATCGAGCTCTGCCACCGTGACGCGGATGGTTTCCGGGTCCGAAGGCCAGCAGAACCAGGGCTCGCCCTCCGGCAGCAGATGCGCGGTGGGTTCGCCATCGGTCACCACAAGGAGGACAGGCTGCATGGACGGGTGCCGGCGGAAGAACCGCCCGGCGAGCAGCAGTCCGTGGTGCAGGTTGGTTCCCTGTTCCCGACGGACCGGCATCGCCGTCAGCTCGCCAATGTCCATCGCCTGCGCGTAGCGGCCGAACGTGATCAGCTCCAGCCGGTCCCCGCGGAACCGCGTGGAGACGAGGTGGTGCAGGGCCAGGGCGGTCCGCTTCATGGGCACCCACCGCCCCTCGGCGGCCATCGAGAACGACACATCAACGAGCAGGACGACGGCGGCCTGGGTGCGGGCCTCCGTTTCGCTGATTTCGATGTCTGCCGCGGTAAGGTGCAGCCCCCGGGTGGGGTTCCCGCCGTCGGCCGCGGTACGGCTGATCGCGTTGGTCAGGGTGCGCGTGACGTCCCAGGGCTCCGCGTCCCCGAACTCCCACTGGCGGCTGGAACCGGTCTGCTCCCCGGCGGCGCCGGCCACCCGCGTGTCCCGCCGCCCCTGCCGGCCTGACAGCTGTTTGGCGGTATCCCGCAACAGGGACTTGCCCAGCCTCCGCATGGCCTGCGGAGACAGCCGCAGGTCGCCGTCGGCTCCCCGCCGCAGGTAGCCGCCGTCCTGCATGGCCCGCTCTACCTCGGCGAGGGTGCGGGCGGTCACGGCGGCATTCTGGCCAAGCTGGCGGGCGAGGGCATCCAGATCCAGGTCACCGAGGTTTGATCCGTTGTAGGACTGGGACAGCTGTTCGGCCAGCCCGTCGAGCTCGGCGATGTCCTGGAGCACGCCGGTGCCGTCACCCAGGCCCAGGCCCTCCTGGCCGTCAAAGCGTTCGGACCCGGACCAGTCCTCGCCGGGGCGCAGGGCCCGCAGGCTGGAGTCGAGCTGATCAAGCTGGGCCATCAGGTCCGGCGAGCCGAAAGCCTGGGCCGAGAGCCGCATGAGCTCCTCGCGCTGCTCGGGTGACATGGACTGCAGGAGCCGCTGCGCCGCGGCCGCGCGCTTGGCGAGGGCATCAATCAGCTCCTCCACCGACTGGGGATTCTCCGGAAAGAACCCACCATGCCTGGCCATGAAGTCCTGGAAGTCCGCCTCGGTGTCTTCGCCGCGCCGGTGTTTGTCCAGCAGCCCGTTGAGGTCCCGCAGCATGCTGTTCACCGCCGCCCGGTCCTCATCCGTGGCGTTCTCGAGTGCCTGCTTCATCCCGGCGAACCGCTGGTCGAGGACCTCACGGCCCAGCAGGTCCTTGATCTGCTCGTAGGCCTCCCGGGCGGTACTGGACTGCCAGTCATAAGAGGCGAGTTCGTTGACGGCTGCCGCCGTGGACTTCGGCAGGTTCTGCAGCTGCATCTCCCGGAAGGCCCGATCGGTGTTGTCCATCATGGCGTCCCGGGCAAGCTGCTTGCGTTCCTCCAGCACGGCCGTCTCAAGCAGCTTCTGGACCTCGTTGAGGGTGCCGTCCAGCCGGTGCCGGCCCAGGAGTTCACTGCGGCGCTGCTGGACACGCCGCGCTAGATCATCGAGGCCTTCCCGGTTCCGGCCGCCGCGCCGCAGGAACTCCTGCAGGGCGTGCCGGGGCGAGTAGCCGGCCATGACGTCCTCGGCGACGGCGTCCAGTGCCTCCGCCAGGTCAACCGGCGGCGCGAGCGGGTCCGGCCCGCCGGTGTACCGGCCGTACCTGGCGGAGTGGTTGTGGATGCCCATGATGCCTCCGGTTCCTGTCCTGGCCGCCCTGCTGCCTTCGGCCTGCTGCTGCCGTTCTCCTGCTAGCCGTAGATGGTTTCCTCGTCGCCGGACTCCTTCGAAATCCGCCGGGCGAGGTAGAGGCCTTCCAGCGCGAGTTCAATGGCGGCGGCGCGCTGCCCTTCGTTGGTTGCGCCGAGCCGGCCGCTGATTTCGTCGTACAGGCCCGATCCGTTGAGGGACGGCAGGTTCTGCAGGAATTCCTGCGCCGTGACATGCTCCCCGGTGGTCACGGTCCTGTGGCCGTCGAGCGCAGCGACAAGCGGACCCAGGTCGATGCCTTGATAGTGCGCCCGCACTGCCTCGGCGGTGGCGGTGCGCAGGAGGTGGTCCAGGACCGCCTGCTCGCGGCCTTCTTCCCCCGACTCGAATTCGATCTTGCCCGTGAGGACGTCCACCGCCGTGCCAAGGTCCACGATCCGGGCCACGGCTTCCTCCTCCCCGCGGACACTGGCCCGGCGAAGCGCTGCTGCGGCCACTGTTTCCGCACCGGCGATGGCGAACCGTGCAGACACCCCGGAGGTCTGGTTGATCGCCGGTGACTGCCGGAGCGCGCGGGTGTAACGGGCCAGGATCTCAAGGATGACGGGCGGGACATCGGCCACCAGCTGCCCCTCCTGCCGGATCACCGCTACCTCGTCGGCCAGCTCTATCGGGTAGTGGGTCCGGATCTCGGCGCCGAACCGGTCCTTCAGCGGAGTGATGATCCTGCCGCGGTTGGTGTAATCCTCCGGGTTGGCCGATGCGACGACGAGCACGTCCAGCGGCAGCCGCAGCACGTAGCCGCGGATCTGGATGTCGCGCTCCTCCATCACGTTCAGCATTGACACCTGGATCCGCTCGGCAAGGTCCGGCAGTTCGTTGATGGCGATTATGCCGCGGTTGGAGCGCGGGACCAGGCCATAGTGGATGGTTTCCGGGTCCCCCAGGCGGCGGCCCTCGGCCACCCGCATCGGATCGACGTCGCCGATGAGGTCGGCAACGGAGGTGTCCGGCGTGGCGAGCTTCTCCACATACCGTTCGGACCGGTGGCGCCATGCCACGCGCATCCGGTCGCCTTCGGTGAGGGCGCGGGCGCGGGAGTGCTCCGTGATTGGCTCGTACGGATGTTCGTTGAGTTCCGAGTCCTCGATCACCGGTGACCATTCGTCCAGCAGCCCGGCCAGTGTGCGGAGGAGCCGGGTTTTGCCCTGCCCCCGTTCGCCGAGGAGCACCACGTCGTGGCCTGCTATCAAGGCGCGCTCGAGCTGGGGAAGGACGGTCCTGCTGAAGCCGTACAGCCCGGGCCACGGATCGCGGCCGGCGGCGAGCGCGGCGAGCAGGTTGTCGCGGATCTCGTGGCGCAGGTCCTTTTGGACGTGCCCGGCCGCACGCATTTCGCCAACGGTGAAGATATCGGGTCGATCAGTCACCACTCCACGGTAGTCCCCTCCTGTGCTGTGAATCGAGGGATTTCTGCAAACATCCCGTTCCGCATCCGTTTCCGGGCATACCCTAATACCGATGATCGCAGCAACGCCGACAACGCCACCGCCACCGCCAGCGGGACCGGAACGCACCCTCCTCCTCCTGGTGCGCCATGGGGAGACGCCGACCACCGGAAAGGTCCTGCCGGGACGGGCGCCGGGGCTGTACCTGTCCGAGCGGGGCCGGGAGCAAGCCGAACGCGTAGCCGAACGCCTCGAGGGTCTTGCGGTGGACGCAATCTATACCTCGCCCTTGGAGCGCGCCCGGGAAACTGCCGAGCCCGCCGCAATGCGCTCCGCATTGGCGGTGACCGAAGAGCCCGGGCTGCTCGAATGCGACTTCGGCGACTGGACAGGGGCCGCGCTCGCAGAACTGGCCGCTTTGCCCCAGTGGCAGGCCGTCCAGCAGAGTCCATCAACGTTCCGCTTCCCCAACGGGGAAAGCTTCACCGAGATGCAGGCGCGGATGGTCGGGGCACTCGAGGTGCTTCGCACCGCCCACCCCGGAGGCGCCGTCGTATGTTTCTCCCACGCAGACCCGATCAAGGCCGCCGTTGCCGACGCCCTGGGCACCCCCCTTGACCTTTTCCAGCGCATCGTGATCAGCCCCGGCTCGGTGTCCGTCATCTCCCATGTCGATGGCCAGGCGCCTGCGGTGGTTATGGTGAATTCGACGTCCGAGCCCCTGAGCGGGCTGAGGGCGCAGTGAAACGCGGCGCGCCTAGCTGGGACAGGCGATGAACAGGAACAGCCGGTGCCGGGGCGGGAACTGACGCTGCTCACCGAGGGCCGGGTGGAACTGCTGGCACGCATCCCGAGGAGCAGCAACGCCACGTTCCTTGTGCGGGTTTCCTCCGGGGACGACTCCGCCCATGCTGTCTACAAGCCGGAGGCCGGCGAACGGCCGTTGTCCGACTTCGAGCCCGGGCTGTACCGGCGCGAGCGCGCTGCGTACCTGCTGAGCGATTACCTGCAGTGGGGGCTCGTGCCGCCAACAGTGATCCGGGACGACTCTCCCCTGGGAATCGGGTCGCTGCAATGGTTCGTGTCCTGCGACTACCGGGACCACTACTTCACCCTGTACGCGGAATCGCCGGAAACCCACGACGCCCTTTTCCGTATCGCCCTGTTCGATTTCATCAGCAACAACACGGACCGCAAAAGCGGACACGTTTTGCGCGGACGTGACGGGCGGGTATGGGGCATCGACCATGGGCTGTGTTTCTCCGCCGGCTTCAAGCTGCGCACCGTCATCTGGGATTTTGCGGGCGAACCCATTCCTGCCTCGTTGCTGCAGGACATCAGCCCGCTCGTGGAACGCGTCCCGCCCGGCGTCGCGCAGCTTCTGGACGACGCCGAAGTGGCAGCCCTGCAGCGACGGGTGCAGCGTGTGCTGCGGGATTGCGTGCTGCCGCTCGACCCCACCGGAATGCGTCACCCCTGGCCCCTTGTATAGGTGACGGACGCAGCCCTATGAACGGGAGCGGCCGCTACGATGGGCCAGTGCGCTCCACAACCTCCGGCTGGCATCCTTCCTCCCGCGTTTCCGAGCAGGCGCCTGGCGTCTTCCTCGTCGAGGGACCAGCCTCGAACTGGATCGTGGTCCGCGACCTGTCGGGTTTTATGCTCATCGACAGCGGCTACCCCGCCGATTGCCCCCTGGTGTTGGAATCGATCAGGCATCTGGGACTGCAGCCGGCCGATGCCCGGGCCGTGCTCATCACGCACGGCCACGTCGACCACACCGGTGCTGCTGCCCACTTCTCCGGCACGTACGGCACCCCCATCTTTTGCTCACCGGAAGAGTTGGCCCACGTCCAGGGCAGGGAGAAGCACCAGGTCACGTTTGGGCAGGTCCTCGTCCGTGCGTGGCGCCCCCGGGTTTTCCGGTGGATGCTCCACGTCGTCAAAGCCGGAGCGCTTACTGCAAGGCCGGCAACGCGGGCCCGCGCGTGGGACGCTGCGACGCTGCGCAGCCTGCCTGGCCGTCCGGAAGCCATCCTGATACCGGGGCACACGCCCGGCAACGCCGCGATCCTCCTTCCAACGGCAGGAGCAATCGCGGTCGGAGATTCCTTTGCCTCAAGCCATCCGCTGACCCGAAAGACAGGGCCGCAGATGCTCCATCGCATGTACCACTCGGACCCGGACGCCGCCCTGGAAGCCACCCGACGTTTGGACGGCGTCCACGCCTCGGTGGTGCTTCCCGGCCACGGCCCGGCGTTGCGCATGCCTTTGGCCGAAGCCCTGGCGGCGCTTCGCCGGGGCGAAACCGGTTAGTCCTCGCTGACTCTGCGTGCCGGAGCTACTCCAGGGCGTCAGTGTCAGTTGGGGCGGCGCGGTGATCCACCCCGGCTGTCAGCTCGTCGATCCGGTCCAGTGCCGTGTTCAGCTGCTGGACAGTCGCCCAGAGATCTGGATGTTCTTCGCGGATCTGCTCAAGCGAGGCGCCAGCGGACCGCAGCGTTGCGAGGTCAAAACTGACGTTCGTGCGCGCCCCCGCCACCGCTGCCCGGAGGGCGCCGAAAGCGACAACCACATCGGCGATCAGCGCTGGGTTTCCATGGGAGGCGAGCCAGCCAAGATCTTCGATGGCTTCCACCGCCCGTTCGCCCAGCAGGGCCGAAGCCTTCGCGGCGTTAACCGACGCGCCGTGGATGGCGTCATCACGCTCCGGCCCAGGTTCCAGGCGGAACGCGGCGCCGAACGCTTCGGAGGCGGCAGCGTCGTCGTCGGCCAGTCGAAGCGCGGTCTCACGGAGCGATCGGGCACGCGCGTGGAGGTCGGCGAGCTTCCCGGCCCTGCCGTCGCTTGGCTTGGTGTAGCCCGCCACCATCGACACCAGGGACGCGGCGATGGCAAGCATTACCCCCGTCCCTGCCCCTCCGCCCGGCGAACCCTTGGACTCTGCCAACGCCTGCGTCCATTCCTCAACTGTCGAGCCCTGGGTTGTCACCGCTTCAGAATTTGCCATGGCACCTATTGTGCCCTTGGTAGGCGGACGATGGGCACACGGCAAGGGGCTGGCGAACCAGCAAGAAGTTGGTGTGGCGCCGCAGGAGATCTCACCCCTTCCGTTCCGCCCGGTATGCACTGGGGCTTACCCCGTGCATCCGGCGGAACTGGCGGGAGAAGTAGAACTGGTCATATAGTCCGATTTCGCGTCCCACCTGGGCGACAGTCAGTTCCGTAGTATCCAGCAGAAGCCTCGCCCGGGCCATCTTCAGGGCAGTGTGGTGGGCCAGCACTCCACCACCAGTAGCTTCCCTGAAGAGTTTGCTCAGCTGCGACGACGAAACACCCACCACCGCAGCCAAGTCGGGCAACCGGATGCTGCCGTCAACCCGCTCCTCCAAAAAATTCATGGCCTGCTGGAGGGGCGTCCCCTGCTCAGGGAGGCGGCGGTCTACAGCGAGGGTGGCGAGGAGCTTCCAGGCCATTCCTGCCGTCGCAACCAGGCGGGCAGGCGACTGGTCCTGTTCCAGGGCGGAAATGATTTCGTCCAACATGGCCGTCAGCCGGTCCACGGCTACCAGCGGGATAATGGGCCGGTCCGGACGCACACCGGATTCCTCAACAAGTTCGGCAGTATCAGAGCCCAACACGTGGCACCACCAAATGGTCCATGGGTCCTCGCTGGAGGCACCGTAGGCATGGGCCTCCCCCGTACCGCCTGGAAGAACGACGGCGGTGGACTTGCCGACGTCGAACCGGGAACCGGCGGTATCCACCCACCCCTTCCCCGCGACGCAGAGGATGACGATGGTTTCCTCGGCGCCCGAAGGACGGTGCCGCCCATGGGCCTCTGCGACGGGAAAGACGCCCGCATCAGTGACCATGAGGCGGCGTGTGACGGGACGGGTGAGCGCTTCCCGGACCAGCGGCCGCGGAACCACCACGAGCCGCTGGTTCTGGAAGCCCGTTGCCCGTTCCACCTGCGCTCCCTCCGTCGAATCATTCAGTGTATGCCGGGCGGGCAGGGTCCCAGCGGCGCGGGTCAGGATGACTGTTCCTTCCAGCCCGTCCACATCAGCAGCTCCACCCTGTCCAAGGCGGCCAGGTCGCCGTCGACCGAATCACGCCTGTGCTGGGCCTCCAGCGGCACCCCCACCTTCGCCTCCTTCGGGAGGGGAAGGATCTGAAGCAGGACCTCAGACCCGGGGCGGATGCCGGCATCATGCGCTTCGAGGACCCAAGGCGAACCGTCCCAGAAGCGGTCCGCAACCACGTACCCGTCAACGAGGAGCCGGGCAACGTCCCCGGCCCACACGATCTCAAGCTCAGAGTGCCCCTCGCCGGCCAAGGACGCCGCCGCCGTCGTCGTCACGTCAAGCCGGTACACCTCGGCCAGTTCCTCGATGGCTCCCCCGGTGGGCGCGGCAGCCCGCCCGGCGAGTGAACCGAAGGATGCAGGAACGGACTGTGCGGGGCGGATGAGCTCGGCAACGAGGGTTGAACGTGTCCGTTCGGGTTCCGTCGCCGAGCTTCCAACGTCTTCGAACCGGGCGGTCCCGGTGGAGTACCGCCGAATGGAAGGCAACCCAACAGACCTGCCGGCCAGGAGTCCGTCGGCGCCGACCCAGAGCGGGTCCGCTGACAGAACCAGTTCACGGCCGCGCAGGGTATCGAGGACCCATGCCTGCTCAGCCAGCTCAGCCGGCAGGACAAGGATGGCCAGGGAGCCTTCAGGGGACTTCACCGTGAGGGTTTCCGGCTGCGTGGCGTCAATCGCGTAGATGTTGCCACCCACTGCCCTAATGGGCCCCTTGAGGGTCGTTCCCTCGGTGAGGCAAAGCTGCGGCTCGATTCCGGCTTCGGCAGCGAGGACCAGGGTTGGTGAGGATTCCGGCCCCAAAAGGGTCAGCGGCGATGCCGTTGCCCAGCGCAGCCGGACCCCTGCAATCTCGAGCTCCACGGGCCAGGCGCTGATCGTTCCGGCGGGAATGGCCACGGGCTTGCTTGGAAAGGTCACCGTGTCCTCCCCGAGCGACAGCCTGAACTGCGCTGACGGGTAATCCTTGAGCGGGATGTGGGGTTGGTGCCAGGTGATGAACACGAACCCGGTCTGCCCGTCGCTGCGCAGGGCCCAGCGAAGTGTCGCCGAGTCCTCGACGCCGGCAGGTACCTGGTCCGGGAGCGTGGACGGCATGGGGGCGAGGCGGTCGCCGAACGCGGACAGGAAAGCGTGCTGCCTGCGCAGCAGGCCGAAGCTGGGCGCCAGCCGGCCGGACGCACCGAGGGGCGCGTGGAAGTCGTAGTCGAAAACCGGAAGATCGTTGGGGTAGCCCGTTGCCTGCGACTCCTGCAGGCCACCGGAAGGATTCGTTCCGCCCGTGAACATGTAGTAGCCCTGCCAGCCGGAGCCGCTGCCGATTTTGTTGTTGGCCACGGCGGCCACGTCCTTGCCCTTGGGCCACGGCCGGCGCTGGTAGGCCGTGGCCATGCCTCCCGTTAGCTCGCAGGTGGCCGGCGGGTAGAGGGCGGACGGGGAGCGAGGGGGCGCTGCGTCGCTGCCGGAGAGGCGCTCGCGGAGATCGGCACCGATGCCGGGGTCATCCCACTCGTGGCTGAAGAAGTAGTGCTGCCGGAACGTCGGATCCCAGGGGGCGTCGGCGTCCACCCAGAAGCCGTCACCGTAGCCGCCGAAGACCGGCAGGACCTCTTCCTCCGGGATGTCGGCCCCACCCCAGGCTGTGGCCGTCCAGATCGGCGCGCTGAACCCGGCTGCCCGGGTGAGCTTCTTGAGCTCGGCGATGTGCCCGGGCTGGTCGTAAAGTTCGTTTTCCAGCTGGATGCCGACGACGTTGCTGTCCGCCCCGGTCACCCCGTGCAGTTCCCCGCCGAGGCGGTTGAACCAGCGTTCCACCAGCGCCAAGTAGGCGGGGTCATTCGTGCGGTGTTCGACGGCGGCCGCCTGCACCCAGTCGGGAAAGCCGCCATTGCGGACCTCGCCATGGCACCAGGGCCCCAGGCGCAGGACTACGTCCAGGCCGAGGGAGGCGCACAACCGGACGAAGGCGGCGACGTCCAGGTTGCCATCGAAGCGCACCTCGCCCTCGGTCTGTTCGTGGTGGATCCAGAAGATGTAGCAGGCCACCACGGTGATGCCGCCGGCCTTCATCAACCGCAGCCGCTCCTCCCACCTTGCCCGGGGAAGCCGGCTGAAGTGGATTTCTCCTGACACCGGCACCGCCGGCCGGCCCGCGCACTCGATGTAGCGGCTGGTGAGCCGCCATCTGCTGTGCGGGTCCTCGGTGTTGCTCATGGGCGGGAGCTGCAGTGGCAGTTCATGGGGCCGGTGGGTAACCTTCAAAAGCCCGTGGATCCCCTGTGATTCGAGGGTGCTGTGTTCAAGGCGCATGTGTGGATTCTTTCAGCTCCCAGGAGCGGTGAGGATGAGGGTGTTCATGCGGCGTTGCCAGGCTTCATCGGCCCAGAGGGGATGATGGGGTGCAGCGTTGGAGCACAGGACCATGCCCCAGATTCCGTGGTTCAACGACGTGCGGATACCTCTCTCTGCAAGGTCGCGTCCGATGGGGCCTTCCTCGAACGTGCCGTGGAGCGGGGTGTAGCCGATCCACCCCTCGCCCACCACGGCGGGCACGTTCTTCCAGCGGGCCCACGCCGCGATCGCGATGACCCGCGACTCGATCTCCCGCCGCATCACCTCCCGGTACATCCCGTATTCGTTGCAGAGCCAGGTGTCCCAGGCATCCGGATCGATCCAGTCGTAGCCATAGAACATCTGGTCCGTCACCACGGTGGCGCGGTACTTCCAGTCGGCCAGGCGCCCGTACTCTTCGACTGAGGGGGCATCGGGGCGGAGCAGCGCACGCAGCGCCGGGTTGGGAAAGTCAGAGGTTCCTTCGGAACGGATGTCGATCTGTTGCTGCAGCGCGTCCAGCACGCCGTAGCTGTAGACGTGGAACTGCGCGGCGCCTGGCCCGTCGGGGACGGTGTGCATGGCCAGGTGCGGCGGTTTGCCGTAGCTGGCGGTAACCAGCAGGTCGGGGTGGAGTTCCCGGAGCCGGTGCAGTTGCCCGCTGCCGCCGTCGGCAAGCGCGGGCAGGATGGAGAAGTCCACCTCGTTGTGCAGTTCCACCATGGCGATCCGCTCCCGGTGCCCGGCATCGGTGAGGGCATTGATGAGCCGGTGCCAGGCGTCAGCGAGGACGCGGTACCTGTCGGTGAGCGGCACGGCGTCGATGGCCTCGAACCATTGCGGGGACCGGGCGAAGACCGTGGACTGCTGGTACTCCCAGCTGGCCAGGATGACAACGAGTCTGTGCCGGGAAGCGGCGTCGAACAACTCCAGGAGCCGTTCCTTCAGGTTGAGGCGGTAACCGCCGGGGGCGTCATACCAGCGGGTGCCCCTGCCGTAGATTCCGCCATCCGGTGCCTTCCCGAGGCCTTCAACTTCCAGGTCGCTGGCCAAGCCCTCAAGACCCAAGCCACCAAAGAGGAGCAGCGGTGCGGCGCAGACCCTGATGGTGTTGTACCCAAGCTCTGCCGCCTTCGCACAGGCAGCGTCCAGATCCGAGTATGGGCCGCCGTCCTCGGCACGGGTGTACCAGGAAAAGTCCCAGAGGGTAATGGTCAGGCGCGATGGAAGGTGCGGCGGCGGCGCTCCCGTCAGGGATGCAGTGCTGGCGTCGAGCGTTCCGGACCCTAGGTACCTCGGTTCTTCGCTCACAGCCTGGCCGTCTCTTTCTCGTGTGTCCGTCCCACGGCGGCGAGTTCCCGCAGTGACTTGGCCATATCAACTCGGGATGAAGCAGTGTCAGTGTCGAACAGCAGCAGTTCGGGAAGGGAGGTGGCGAAGTAGTCCGGAACCGAGGGGGCGGATTCCAGCTCGTCGGCCCGGGCCTCCAGGTCCTGCCATACCCTTTCCGCATCTGCCGGTCTGCCGAGCCTGCAATGGGCGATCCCCCGCCAGTAGTCTTCGCAACTCGTGGGTTTGGGGTCTACGGCGAACGCATTGCCTTCCCGGCAGGCCTGGTTCCACGCGTCCACGGCCTCATTGGCGTTCCCGACGAGTTCGAGGGCATCCCCCAGCACCACCAGTCGCTCGGCCATGCTGTCCGCCGGGTGCCGTCCCTCGCCCAGGTTGGCGGGAGCTTCCACGCCCGCGCGCAGCAAGGCGATGGCCGCCGTCGGGTCCTGCTTCATGAGGGTGGTTGCGTGTGCGGCGGCAGCGCGGTCGTAGGCTGCGAGGGCCATTCCTTCGCCGCCTTCAAAAGGCTGGAAGGTCCGTGCGGACATCATGTCCAAGGCTTCCTCGGCGCGGCCTGCCTCCGTCAGGAGATTGGCATACAGCACTGCCAGGTCGTCGCGCTCAAGGACAGCCGGGTCGTGGCGTTCAATGGCTGCGATGCGGTCTTCGACAGAAACCCCTCGAAGGCTGGCCAGGACTGCCCGTTCGAAGACAAGCCGCGCGTCATCCGGGCTCAGTGCCAGTGCATGCTCCAAGTACTGGTCGGCAGCAGCGGGATTGCCCCCGGTGTTGACCGTGGCGATGGCTGCGTTGCGCCAGACCACAGGGTCTGTTGAGCCAAGCAGCAGGGACTTTTCCAGCAGCGCGAGGGCGTCCGGTGTGCGGCCCGCATCCAACAGCCAGCACCCCAGCAGTCCGTGTGCCACCTTGTCCCTCGGGTCAGCCTCGATGGCACGGTGAAGCGCGTCATAGTCGTCAAGCCCGTAGGGAAAGGCATAAGCGGTGTTACTGCGCCTGGCAGCGAAACGTTCTGCAGAGGCACCGTCCGGGTCCAGCAGTTCCTCAAGCCAACTGGCACGCAGGTAGCGGCTAAGGGGTTCGGGATTGCCGAAGACTTTATTGACGTTGGCAGCTGCGTGGTTTTCGATGAGGTCCAGCGCGGCCTGCCACTGACCGGCCCTCGCAAGCCAGCAGGCCACTGTCAGCGATGTCTTCGGGTCCGCAGCGTTCAGGGAACCGTCCAGCGCCAGCGCCACAGGGTCTAATGGATCCGCCGCGAGGATGTCCCGCAGCAGCCGGGCGCTTTCTTCCCGCCGCCCGGCTTTGTTCAGAGCCAGGTACAGCAGGTGCTTCGCCTCAGGGCTGCCCGGGTCCAACGCCAGGGCGGCATCGGCGTGACGATGTGCCGCGGCGGGCTGACCTGACCGGAGGCCCAGGCGCGCCAGCGCCAGGTGTGCCGGCTGCGCCCACGCCTTGTCCCACGCTGCCTTGCCGAACCGCTCCCGGGCCTCATCCAACCGCCCCGTGCGCTCCAGGACCAGGCCGAGGCGATAGCTTGCCTCCCCGCTGGGCGGATTCAGGTTGCGGCGGGTGAGCCGGCCCAGGGCGTTCTCCAGCAGTTTCCGGGCCCGGGCGTAATCTCCGATTTTGTACGCCGCGGCTCCCAGCGCAATCGATGCGCGCGAATCGAGCGGATCCCGGCGCAGCATCTCCTCGAAGTACGGCAGCGGCGAACGTGTGGGGTGCCGGTTCTGCGTCAAATGGGTTCCGGTGACGAAAAGCTCGTCCATGCTTGCCATGCCGGTAGCGGGATCAGGTTCAGTGGCAACCCACGGCTCCTCCGGTTTTTCCTGTGGTTTGCTCGGGCTCCAAAGAATCAGTTCCCGGTCGCCGTCCAGGACCTGCAGCGTGAGGTGGGATTCATCTGACGGTTCGGGCAGCTCAAAGTCTTCGGTGAAGGGGTGGGCCGGCGAGATCCGGGCAGCCCATTCCCGCACTGTTGCGTCCCGGGACTTGAGAACAACCTTTGCATCCTCATGATCCGCCGTACTGGAAACGCCCACAGTGACCGTGCGCCCCGTTCTGTCCAGCTGAAGCGACACGGCGACCTCGAGGTTCGCCTGATGCGCCGGGCCCATCTGCCGGATGGGGTACCAGAACTCGCTGAAGGTGCGGGTCTCCCCGGGAGCCAGGTAGCTGAAGTCCGGCTGGTTGTCCGTAAAGACGCCGGACATCAGCTCAACGTACGGCCCGTCGTCGTCGGTTAAGTGCGCGTCCCAAGCCTTGCCCACAGGGCCGTTCCCCCACGTCCACTGCTTTTTGCCGGGGGAAATGCTGCGGTCAGCCCAGTGGACAAACCCGGCGTCGGCTTCGTGATCGTAGCCGCCGAAGAAGCTGTCTTTCGTGTCGGTGATCATGTATGAGGTGGGGACCGGGACGTTGGCATAGAAATCGATGCGGTCCGCGCCCTGATGCCCGCGCTCACCAGCCAACGCCGGATAGTCCACCCCGTAGTAGGGCCGGTCAGCCTTCGGGAAGGCGGTGATGGCGCGACGGGCATGGTCGGCAACGAAGTTGACGTCGGTGGGAAAGAATGACTGGTATTTTTCATGGGCAGCGGCTGCAACGTTTGCCCACCACAGGAAGGTCTGTGGTTCATCAGTCCGGTTGTACAGCCGTGCTTCGACCTCGATCAGGGAACTGCCGGGGCGAAGGCGCACTCCGTGGGAGCCCCGCATGCGCTGCAGGGGGTCCAGGTCGCTGTGCCACACGGTAACCTGGCCGTCGTCGCTCCTGTCCACGGAGGTTTCGACGGGCAGGAATGTCGCGGGGCGGTGGTGCTGGGGCCAGTTGAACTCCACGCCGCCGGAAATCCACGGGCCCGCCAGCCCCACCAGGCCGGGTTTGATCACGTTGTTCCGGTAGAAGAAGTCATACCCGGCCGTCTTATCGAACCCAATGTGGATGCGGCCTCCAATCTCCGGAAGCAGCATCAGTCGTACAAACTGGTTCTCCAGGTGAATAGCCTGCCAAAGACGGGGTTCCTTCGTCGCCGCGATGCTGTGGATGAAAGGCATCGGGTACACCTTGCCGCTGGAACCCTGGTACACGCGCCGGTCCAGGAACAGCGGGTACCGGTCCGGCTCCCCCGGGGCATACGTATCAATCGAGACCGGCTCGGACCAGCAGGCAACGCCACCTGTCTCCAGAACGGCCTGCTGATCCAGCGGCGCGTCGGGCAGAACTATGTGGCTCTTGTGTTCGTTTGCATCCATCACGGGTGCAAGCCTACGA
The DNA here is from genome assembly GCF_900537115.1 of Arthrobacter sp. Alg241-R88. Classification (GTDB taxonomy): domain Bacteria; phylum Actinomycetota; class Actinomycetes; order Actinomycetales; family Micrococcaceae; genus Arthrobacter. The sequence continues at coordinate 334,716 of NZ_UNRG01000002.1, read as the reverse complement.
AGTTCCCGGGCCTGTTCCCATGGCATAAGCGCGCGAGCATATGGACGATCTTCTACGCGGCAGGGCTCCCTCTTCTGCCTTGCCTCAGGCCGGACTGACGCCAGGCGGGCCGCTGAGCACGGTGGGGACGTACTCGAGCAACTGGAGCCGGCCGTCGAACGTCCTGCTCTCCACCATCTCCAGCGAAACGTCAGGATAGCCGTCGTAGATCCGCTCCTGCCCGGTGCGGCCTGTGATCACCGGGAACACGACCAGCCGGAACCTGTCCACGAGGCCGGCCGCCAGCAATGACCTGCACAGGCTGACGCTGCCGAGAGTGCTCAACGGCCCGGTCCCGGTCCGCTTCATCTCCTTCACCGCCTCAACGGCGTCCCCGGTCACCAGTTCTGAGTTCGGCCACGTCAGCGGCGCCTGCAGGGTGGACGAGAAAATCACCTTCGGCACCGCGGCAAGGCCGGTGAGGCTGGCCCCCTCTTCCTCGGAGAACTCCGAGCCTTCCGCCGCGGCCTCCTCAGACATGCTGGACATCAGCCGGTAGGTGTTCGCCCCCATCAGCAGGGTGTAGTCCTTCTTCCCTTCCTGCTCAAGCCAGGCCAGGTATTCCGGCCCCTCCAGGCCCCACCAGCCCGGCCATCCCTCGGCCGAGGCGTACCCGTCCAGGGAAATGATGAAATCAACCATCAGTTCTGATGGCGCCTCGGAAGGTGTCTCACCCATGACCGTCTCCTTTGATGGCAGGTGCGGGCAATGCTATCCCTGCCACGATCAGCCCTTCAAGGGCCGCCGGGAGGGATGGGAAGGGCGGCGCGGTTTTCCCCCGGAAGGCAACCGAATCCACCCAACCGCCTCGCGGGGTCAGGGTCCGCCTGGTCGAGGCGCACACCGTCCAGCTCCCGGCCGTGATCCTGCCTGCCGCCCGCTCAGGCATGGCGGACGCAGCAGCCCTTCCGGCCGCCGTCGAACGCCAATAGCATGGCCGTTATCGATTGCGCTCAGAACGCCCCTGCCAAGCAGAAGGAAGCCATGAACAGCGTCACCTGCGATCTCACCGTATCCCTTGACGGCTTCCTCGCCGGCCCCCATCAAAGCCACTCCAACCCGCTGGGTGAGGGTGGCGAGGACCTGCACCGGTGGCAGTTCGAAGAACCCGAGGCCAACGCCGCCGCGCTTCAGGGCATTCTCTCCGCAGGTGCCTACATCATGGGCCGCAACATGTTCGCCGGCCCCGGGGCCGGTCCGTGGGATGAGGACTGGCGCGGCTGGTGGGGTGAGGAGCCGCCGTACCACGCCCCCGTTTTTGTGCTCACGCATCATCCGCGCCCTCCTGTACAGATGCAGGGAGGCACTACCTTCCATTTCGTGAACAACGGGATCGAGTCGGCACTGGCCCAGGCGCGGGAGGCTGCGGCCGGAAAGGACGTGGCCATCGCCGGTGGTGCAGAAACTGCCCGGCAATTCCTCTCCGCCGGGCTGATCGACGAGCTCCGGCTGCACATCGCGCCGCTTATCCTGGGCGCGGGCGAAAGGCTGCTTGACGGCGTCGGAAACCTCAAGCTTGAGCCGACGGAGGTAAGCGGCACCCGTCTGGTAACGCATGTCCGTTACCGGGTGGTTCCCAGCGCCTAGGCCGAAACGACGGCGGCGCTCCGGCCAGCGTTCGGTACCTTCTGGTTATCCTCGTGATTCGACGTCGACGGGCTCGACAATGCGGGCGGCAGCGTCCCTGGTGGTGGTGCGGACCCGGTACAGACTCGTGGTTGCGGTGATGTAGAGGTCTTGGCCGTCCGGGCCTCCGAAGCACACGTTCGATACTTTTTCGGGCACCGGGATGGCACCCAGGAGATCGAAGGACGGGGAATAGGTTTGGACGGTGGGGCCGGCAGAAGTCCAGATCCTGCCTTGGGCATCCACGCGCAAACCGTCAGCGGCATAACCTTCTTCAAGCTCGAGGAGGGTTCCGTTGCGGTGGCAGATGCCACCGAGCACGTCGTAGGCAACGATTCTCAACGGCACGCCGTGAGCCGGACCGGCTGTGTCCGTAACGTATAGGACCGACTCGTCCGGTGAAAACGCCAGCCCGTTCGGATACACGAGGTCCGTGATCACTGCATTGAGGGTGCCCGAAGCGGGTTCGAACCGGAAAACGTAGCAGCCGCCGTACTCCTGCGCTCCCTCGTGTCCTTCCTTGGTGCCCGGCAGGATCCCGTACGGCGGGTCGGTGAACCAGATGCTTGAGTCGCGTGCAATCACGACGTCGTTGGGTGAGTTCAGCCGGCGCCCCTGGAAGGAGTCAACCAGTCCCGACACCGCTCCCCCGCGGTCACGCTCAACCCGGCGGCGCCCGTGGCTGCACTGCACCACAGTTCCGTCGGCGTCGAGGGTTCGGCCATTGGTAAATTCGACCCCGAGTCCGTACTCACGGGTCTTCCCCGTGGCGGGGTTGAACTCGAGAATGCGGTTGTTCGGGATGTCGCTCCAGCGCACCGTCTGCGACGACGGCACCCATAAGGGACCCTCCGCCCATACCGAGCCAGTGAACACGCACTCCAAACCGCCACTCGTCAGCTCAGCACCCATCCGGCCCCCTTTCGCAAGCAGTTTTCCTGGCATTGCACCGCAGTGACAACCCTCCCGGGCACGCGCATTACGGGAAACGATAGCGCGACGGGACCCATTGGCCTACCACCACCAGGTGGCGCTGCTCAGCGCACCGGACACAGTGCACCGAACACCGGGACCAAAGCTGTTGTGGCGCCGTCGCTGAGGCTGGCGGTAGCTTTGGATTACTTTTCCTTTGAAGCAGCCGAGGTACCGGAGGTACCGCTGATGCAGGGCTTGTCCACGTCATTGGTTCTGATCGCTCTGCTGGCTGTTGTGGCGCCCCTTGCGGCCCGCTTCCTTGACCGGGCGGTCAAGGTGCCCATTGTGGTGTTCGAGATTGTCCTGGGAATGGTACTCGGTCCCAGCATTTTGGGGTGGATCCAACCCACCGAGTTCGTCGACACGTTGGCCCAGTTCGGGCTGGCCATGCTTTTCTTCGTTGCCGGCAATGAGGTCGATTTCGCGGCCATCCGCGGCCGGCCCATCACCCGCGCCTCCGCTGGCTGGGTCATCTCCCTGGCGGCGGGCATTGGTGCTGGCTTTGTGCTGGGCCCGACGCCGGCTGCCGCAGTGATCATCGGCGTCGCTTTATGCTCCACAGCTCTGGGCGCGCTGTTGCCCATCCTTCGCGACGCCAGCGAGTCGAAGTCGCCTATGGGTATCGCTGTTACAGCACTGGGTGCCGCCGGGGAGTTTGGACCCCTGGTGGCGATCTCGCTGTTCTTCAGCGGCAGGGAATTGGGACCTGCGACGGCTGTCCTTCTCGGGTTTGTTCTCCTGACCGGACTGGCGATTTATCTCGCCTCACGGGCACGCCACTCCCTTCTCCATGCACAGGTCACGAGGACCCTTCACACCAGCGGGCAGTTCGCCGTCCGGTCCATCATGTTCATCCTTACCGTGCTCGTTGTGCTCAGCATGGTTCTGGGCCTCGATATGCTCCTGGGCGCCTTCGCCGCCGGTGTCCTCTGGAAGGTCGCCATCGCACGCGCTCCGGAGCAGGACCGGCACGTCATCGAGGCCAAAGTCGACGCCATCGCGTTCGGATTCCTGGTGCCGGTCTTCTTTATCGACACCGGCATCGACTTCGACCTGAGCGCGCTTACCGCCAGCCCGGCCGCGCTGGCACTGGTCCCCCTGTTCCTGCTCCTCCTGCTCGTCATCCGCGGGCTGCCGTCGATGCTCGCCGCGCCGGCCAGATCCAGCTGGGCCGATAAACGGGCCATCATTCTGTTTGGGGCCACGGGTTTGCCGATCATCGTGGCAGTGACAGCCATCGGCCGGAACGAAGGGCTCATTTCAAGCGCAATCTCGTCAGCACTTGTCGGAGCAGGAATGCTCTCGGTACTCCTGTTTCCGCTGCTCGCACTCCGGCAGCTTCAACGGGAACCTTCAGCAACCGCCGCACGGCACCAGGACGTTCCCTAGGGGCTGGTGCAGCATGTTCTTCGGACGACCAGCCTGGACGAACTCCTGTGCATCTGGCGGCGAAAGGGCTGCCCGCGGACCCGCGCCGCCATCTGCACCCAGCCCTGGCGCTTATGTTCTGGTGATCCCGTCGAGCACTTTGTGCAGCCCCCACGCGTATTGCTCAGTGGAGACGTACCCGGCCATGACATCTGCTGCTCCCGCGGACAGCGGGTAAGCGCCGGCCGGTATCGCCGAGAACTCCTCCAGACGGGAGGCAATCCTTTCGCCTTCCGAACCTCCCCCACGCTGACCACCAAGCTCTGCCGTCTCCAGTGCTATCGAGCCGAAGACGTAGACGATCAGCAGGTAGGACGCCTTCGCCGCCTCAGCGGCGTCCAGCCCCGAATCCTGAAGCGTCTCCATGAGGTGTTCGTTCAGCGCAAGGGCCCGTGGACCGTCCATCGGTCCGCCGATCATCAGATTCACCGCTCCCGGATGGGCGGTAAGCCGCTCCCTGAGTTCCAACGCCAGGGACTCGATCCGCTGGCGCCATGGAACATCGCGGTCCGAGAATACCGCCAGGTCCACCTGTCCCAGCAGGTGCTCAACAATGGCCTTCACCACGGCCGCCTTATCGGGGAAGTACGTATAGACGGCGTTCGGCGCAACACCAACCCGGGCCGCGATCCCCCGCACGGATGCCGCGTTCACGCCCCCTTCGTCCAGAAGGTCGAGAGCGGCGCCCATGATCTCTTCCTCCGTCAGGGTGCGGCGCGGTCCGGGCCGGGAACTGCGTGCCTGCGTTGTCATTAATCCCTCTCTTGACTTTACTCTGTACACCGTACACGATTTGTACAGCGTCCAGTTTGTACGCTGTACAGAAATAGGCAGGGAGACCGCCATGAATGCCAGCCCAAGCACAAAACTCCGCACCGCCACCGGTGGCCTTTTTGCCCTCAGCGCCTTGGCGTTCGCGGCAGCGGCCACAGCCCTGTCGGCGATGTTTGACTGGCCGGACGTGCTGCGGGAGCCGGCCGAGGTGGTGCTTCCCGCCTTTACCGCCGGTGGCCCCGCCCTGATCTGGGCCTGGTTCGCGGCGGCCTGGACCTACGGGCTCCTGGCCATCCCGATCCTGCTACTGCCGGCGGCACTCGAGCTGCAGGGGAATCCCGTTGCAAAGGTTGCCACCTACGCCGGAGCTGCCTCCGTGCTCCTGTCACTCATCGGGTTCCTGCGCTGGGTGTTCGTTGTCCCGGCCCTGGCAAGCGCCTACGAAAAAGGGGACGGGCAAACCCAGGCTGCGGTGGCCGCCGCCTGGACAGCACAGCACCAATACGGCGGCGCGCTGCTGGGCGAGCACCTGGGCCAACTGCTGGTAATCGCCTGGTCCGCCGCTGTCAGCGTCATGATCCTGCGCAGCGGCATTCTTCCCCGATGGCTCGGCGCCGCCGGCCTCATCACCAGCAGCATCTATCTGCTCAATCAGGGCGATATCCTTGCCACCGCCGTCCCCGGCTTCCCCGTCTGGGACCTCGCCGGCCTGATCGGCAGCACCGGCTGGGGACTCTGGATAGCCATCCTGGGCATCAGTATCCTGATCAAGCGCTCAGCAACGGGCAGCCCCGCTCCCACTAAGCACTTCCACCGGGCCCTTCACGGCACCGCCTAAGGAACGGCGCCATGAGCCACACCCCTTCTGATTGTCCTCCGGCTCTCGTCCGGTTTTTGAACTAAAGGTCGCGCACCTGTCCCGCAACTACCTGCGTGGCACGCGCGCCCGACGCGCGACCTGTCGACTCCGCTGTCCCGGGCCACGAAATCGGCTCCGAACGTGGCAAATCCTAACCTCACACGAGTTAGCTATGCTGATTCATGTGGGCGAGAGGACCGGCATGACCAAACGTAAAGCTACGGCGCTGGATGTGGCACGCCGGGCAGGGGTTTCCCGCAGTGCCGTTTCACTGGTGCTTAACGGAAGGGCAAACGGCAACGTCACCGCGGAACGCCAGGAGCGGGTGCTCCGCGCCGCAGCAGAGCTGGACTACACGCCCAACTCGGTTGCCCTCAGCCTGCGCAACCAGCAAACATCAACAATTGGCATCATCACTGATGACATCGTTACCAGCCCCTTCGCAGGCCGGCTGATAAGCGGCGCCTCCCGCACCGCGCTGGCCCGTGGATACATGGTCCTGGTGGTCGACACAGAACATGACATGTCCCGCGAGAGCACCGCGGCGCAGCAGCTCGTGCACCGGCAGGTAGATGGAATCATGTACGCCACCGGCAGCCTGCGTGAGGTTGCCACCCCCGCGGCGATGCTCACCCTGCCGGCCATTCTGGCCAATTGCACGGATGCCGCTTCTAACCTCCAGTCGGTCATCCCCGCAGAGGTCGATGGTGGACGCGCCGCAGCGCAGCTGCTGATTGACCTGGGCCACCGACGCATAACACTGCTCACCGGAACCCTCAGCTCCCCTGCCGCCCCGCAGCGCGAACAGGGCTACCGGGAGGCCATGGAAGCGGCGGGGCTGGGCCGGGAACAACAGCACGTCCATGCGACCGGATGGGACATTGACGAGGGCTACCGGGCTGCTTCCTCGGTGCTGGGCGGCAGCGACCGGCCGACGGCGATCGTGTGCTCGAACGACAGGGTGGCCACCGGCGTCCTGCTGTATGCAGCTGCCGCAGGACTGCGTGTCCCGCAGGATTTGTCCGTGGTGGGCTATGACGACCAGCAGAACCTTGCTGCGAACCTTGTTCCCGCCCTGACCACGGTGGCACTTCCACACGCCGAAATTGGAGCGACGGCGATGTCCATGCTGCTGGATTCGGTTGAAGGTAAAGCCGCGGCAGCCGGGAACGCGGAAGCAGGAACGCTTCGTGTGCCCTGCCACATCATTCCACGGGCGTCCACCGCAACCGTCCCGGCTGAATAGTCCCGGCGGGACGTTTGCACGGGTCACTCCACTGCTGAGACCCCGCGGCAGGAACGGTCACTTCCTGCGCGGACATGTTCAGCAGCACTACTCCTTGACACGTGTTAGGTGGCGTCTCTACTGTTCTTAACACGTGTTAGGAGGAGCCGACAATGACGTCTGAGAAGACACCGGGGCAACCCACCCCCTCATCTGCGCCGCGGCCCGGCAGCGGAGTTGCACAACTCACGCGGCGTTCCATGCTCGGCCTTACGGGACTCGCCGTGGCGGGAGCTACTGTAGGAGCCTGGCCGCGACTGACCGGGACCGACATACCCGGCCGTGGCAGTAAGGCCTTGAACATCGCCATCCTTGGGACCTCAGCGGACGCCGCGGCCCGCCAGGGCCTGGTTCAGGCCTTTGCCGCCGCCCACCCTGACATTCCGGTCCAGGTGCAGGCCATCCAGGGCGCGGACTGGAAAGACTTTTTTTCCAAAATCCTCACCATGGTGGCCGCTGGAACACCGCCGGACGTCGTCTACGTGGCCACCGAGGGCGCCCAGCTGTTCGCCGACAAGCTTGCCGAGCCGCTGGATGACTATGTCCGCCGCGACGCCGCCGACATGGGCGATTACTTCGATGACGTTCATCCGAGCCTGCTGGAAGCCTTCATGTACCAGGGAAGCCTGTACCAGCTCCCGCTGGACTGGAACGCGGCGAACATGTACTTGAACACCACCACTTTTGCCCAGGCCGGCCTTGACCGGCCGAAGGACGACTGGACGCAGGATGACTTCAGTGCAACCCTCCGCGCCCTGCGGAAAGCCCGCCCGGCCGACTTCACACCGTACTACTGGACCAACAGGCTTTTCGGCGGAGTAGTGCCGTGGCTGTACGCCAACGACACCAGCTTCCTGACCGAGAGCAAGGCTGCAGGCGGGGACTGGCTGTGGGACAGCTTTTATCCCACGGACCCTGCCCGGGCGACGCGCGGAGGCGGCTATCAGTGGCTCGCTCCCAACGCCGAGGACGGGAGGGTGATTGAGACCTTCGACTACCTGCGCCAACTCGTGGCCGAAGGGCTGGGCGTGCGTCCTGAATCCGGGGGTGGAAACGCCCTGGTCGGGCTGTTCGGCAACAACCGCATCGGCACCACGCCGGCAGGCGGCTACTGGGCGCAGGGCCTCCACGACGCCGGAATGACCGCCGACCAGTTCGATGTTCAGTTCTTCCCCCGCTGGCGGACCCAGCGGCATCAGTTCGGTGCTGCCGGCTACGCGATCATGCGCACGGCCAAGGACAAGGACGCAGCCTGGGAATGGGTTAAGTTCTGCTCCAGCCGCGACGCGATGCAACTGGCCATGCCCAAACCGAACACCACCCCCACCCGCCGTTCCATGGTGAACGAGTCCTTTTACGCCGCCACCGGGCCCCGGCATTGGAAAGTCTTCTACGACACCCTCGACAGGTTCCCCACGTCCGGCCCGATCCCCGCGCCGCCGCAGCAGGCTGCCGTCGAAACTGCCCTGATGAAAAACGTTTCCACTGCTGTCAGCGGCAGCTCCGCCGGCGTACGGACAGCGATGGGCACCCTGCAGCGCGACCTCGAACTGGCCCTCAGGAGGAACTCATGACCACCGCGTCCACCGCCACACGCCAAGCCGTCAAGCCACCGACCGCGCGGAGATCGTTCGTCGAGCGGTGGCTGGCGATGATTTTCCTTGCCCCCACCCTGGTGGGTATGGCCTTGTTCACCTTCCTGCCGATCGTCGGCTCGCTGATCCTGGCCTTCTTCCGCTGGGACATCATTTCGGCACCCCAGTTCGTCGGTTTCGCCAACTTCGCCTCCCTGGCACAGGACCCCACCGTTCGCGTGTCGTTCCTGAACACCATCGTGTTCGTCGTCGTTGCCGTCATCCTTGAACTCGGCATCGCACTCAGCCTGGCTTCCATGCTCCAGGCCAGGATGCCGTCCTGGCTCAGGGTGTTCCTGCGTTCCACCTTCTTTTTCCCCCTGGTGCTGTCCGCCGCGTCGGTGTCCATCTTCATGCGGTACATGTTCAATGAGCAGTTCGGCGTGGTGAACTGGCTCCTGTCGCTCGCCGGCATTCCCGCAGTGCCCTGGCTGACCAGTCCCACGGCCTCCGCCGCAGTCGTCATCCTGGTCTATGTCTGGCAGAACTTCGGATTTTCCTTCCTGCTCTTCCTCGGCGCGCTGACCAACATCCCCAAGGAACTGCACGAGGCAGCAAACCTCGATGGTGCCACGGGCTGGAAGCAGTTCAGCAATGTCACACTGCCGCTGATCAGCCCCACGGTCCTCGTCGCCTCCGTCATGGCGATCATCAGTGCACTGCAGGTCTTCGACCAGCCTTACGTACTGACCAACGGCGGTCCAGGGGATTCCACCCGCACCGCCGTCATGGTGATCTTTGAATCCGCCTTCCAGCAACTGGAATTCGGCGAAGCCTCGGCCATCGGCCTGGTACTGACCGTGCTGATCCTTGCCGTCACCGCCCTGCAATTCCGCCTTAGCCGCCGCTTCGTCTTCTACCAGTGAGGCCCCTCATGTCCAGCCAGACCCTGCACACCGGGACCGGCGAGAATCCCGGTTCCACCACCGGCACGCCAACCACCCACAAGCCCTACCGCAGCCGCCGCCTGCCCGCTGCAGGAGCTGTCGGCAGGTACGCGGCGTTGGCGGTGGCTGCGGCGCTGACCCTCGGCCCTGTCCTGTGGACCCTGTCCACCTCGCTGCGGACGCCGTCGGAATCCTTCAACCTGCCGCCGTCCTTCCTGCCCATCAACCCTGACTTTACGGCGTACCAGGAGGTGTTCAGGCAGATCAACATCGGCCTCCTCGTCCTGAACAGCGCCCTGGTGACCGGGCTGATCGCGCTTGGCCAGATGGCTTCCGCCACGCTTGCCGGTTACGCTTTCGCCCGCCTGGATTTCCGTGGCAAGAAGGCCATCTTCTCGTTGGTGCTGGCCACCATGATGGTTCCGGTGCAGGTCACCATCGTCCCGGTGTTCATGCTCATCCGCGGGATGGATCTCTCAGACACCCTGCTGGCCTTGATCCTGCCGGCCATTCCCACCGCCTTCGGCACGTTCCTGATGCGCCAATACTTCCTGGGCCTTCCCAATGATTTTGCGGAGGCCGCTGCCCTGGATGGTGCCGGACCATGGCGGATCTTCCGTTCCGTTTACGCACCATTGGCGGTTCCGGGTATGGCCATCGTCGGGATCCTCGCCTTCAACTTCCACTGGAACGAGTTCTTCCGGCCACTGATCCTCACGATCAGTGAACAGAACTTCACTCTTCCCCTCGGGCTGGTCACGCTCCAAGGCAACCTCGGCACCGGGAGCATATCCGTGGTCCTCGCCGGCGTGATCCTGTCCATGCTGCCCGCCCTGGTCGTCTTTATCTTCGGCCAACGCACACTCCGCGAAGGCCTCACGGCCGGCGCGAGCAAATAACACAGACCACCAAAGGAACTTCATGGATACACTCACCTCGACTGCCACGACAGCCGAGACCTTCCGGCCGGCCATGCATTATGCCGCCCGGAACACCTGGCTCAATGACCCCAACGGCCTGATTTTCCATGACGGCGTCTACCACCTCTACTACCAGAACAACCCGCTGGGAAACGTCTGGGGAAACATGTCCTGGGGACACGCCACCTCCACCGACCTGCTGACCTGGACCGAACACCCGGTCGCCATCGCCTGTGACGAGAACGAGGACATCTTCTCCGGCAGCATCGTCCATGACCGGCACAACACCAGCGGCTTCGGCACCGGCTCCGCCGCCCCGCTCGTGGCCGTCTACACCAGCGCTTTCAAGCCGGGCTCGGAGCATGCGGGGGTCCAGGCCCAGTCCCTGGCCTACAGCCTGGACGGGGGCTACACCTGGACAAAACACACGGACAACCCCGTCCTGAACCGCGGGTCCGCGGAGTTCCGCGACCCCAAAGTCATCCGGTACGACGGCGGCGCGGGCAGCTACTGGGTGATGGTCGCCGTCGAAGCCACAGACTTCCAGGTGGTCCTCTACAAATCCGACGACCTGAAAATCTGGGAATACCTCAGCAGTTTCGGCCCCGCAAACGCCACCGGCGGCGTCTGGGAATGCCCCGACCTTTTCCCGTTGCCCGTCGACGGCGACCCGGAAAACCTCAAGTGGGTCCTCACCGTCAACCTCAACCCCGGCGGGCCCAACAACGGCTCAGCCGGACAATACTTCCTGGGCGACTTCGACGGCACCACCTTCACCTCAACCACCACCGTCACCGAAGGCCTCCAGGACCCGGACCGGCTGGGCGACTACCGGTGGCTGGACTGGGGCCGGGACTACTACGCCGCCGTCTCCTTCAGCGACGCCCCGGACAACCGCCGTCTCATGATCGCCTGGATGAACAACTGGGACTACGCCAACCAGATCCCCACCACGCCCTGGCGAAGCCCCATGAGCCTCGCCCGCGAAATCACCCTCCAGACCACCGACGGCGACCTGTGCCTGGTCCAGCAGCCCGCCGGCGACTGGACAGCCCTGGCCGGCCCGGCCCCCTTCCGCCTTTCCAACACCACCATCAACGACGGCGTGCAGGTCCTGGCGGGCGCGGAAGGCACGGTCCAGCGCATCGACGTCAGCTTCACGCCCGGAAGCGCAACGGAATTCGGCCTCATCCTGCGCGGCAACGGTGCCACCGGAACCCGTGTGGGCATCCGTCCCGGTGACGGCACACTGTTCGTGGACCGGCGCGAATCCGGGATCACAGACTTCCACGAGTCCTTCCCCTCCATCGACACCGCCCCGCTCCGCGCAACCTCGGGCACCTACAACCTCACGATCTTCGTGGACCACTGCTCGGTTGAAGTCTTCGCCCAGGACGGCCTGGTCACCATGACCGAACTGATCTTCCCGGCCGAAACCAGCAGCAGCCTCGCCGTCTACGCCACCGGCGGCACGGCAACCATCACCAGCCTCCAGGCCACGCAGCTCGCGTAGGGCAGCACCCGACGGCCTGGCTCCATCCGTCCTCGAACAACTCGGACACACAGCCGCCACTGCGGCCGCAGTCACCGTATCCCGGGCCGGCGCCCGGCCCCCGACCGGAGACGAACTCCGCACAGGGCTTCAGCACCAGCCCCAGCTGCAAATGCACGCATAAAACCGCCCTCGCCGCGGCTGCCCGGGACGCCTGCAAGGTTGTGGCTTGGGCCAGGCAAATAACCCTTGACACGGATCTAGTAACGCGCGTAACCTCTATCACATAACGCAAGTAACGCGCGTTACCAAACGGCAGTACCACCGACCACCTCCGGAGCTTTCAATGGCGAAGACCACCACCCCGAACCATGCAGGGGCTGCACGGCAGCGGGGTGTCACCATGAATGACGTTGCCAAACACGCCGGCGTTTCCCGGACCGCGGTCTCGTTCGTGCTGAGCAACCGCGAAAATGCCAGTATCTCCGAGGAAACCCGCACTCGGATCTACGAAGCTGTCCATGCCTTGGGCTACCGCCCGAACGCCGGAGCACGTGCACTGGCATCCCAGCGCAGCGACTGGTACGGGATTGTCACCGAGATCGTGACGGCACCGTTCGCCGTCAACATCATCAAGGGTGCCCAAGACCAAGCCTGGCTCGACCGCAAGTTCCTGCTCATCGCACCCTCCGACCAGGCCGATGCCGTAGGACCCAACCAGGGTATGGAAGACGCCGCAACCGAGAAGCTGCTGGAGCAGCGCGTGGAAGGGCTTCTCTACGCAGCCACGTTTCACCGTGGCGTGCATGTGCCGGAAAGCACCAAGGAAGTACCCACCGTCCTGATCAACTGCTTCGACGCCGACGGGAAGCTGCCCTCGATTGTCCCGGACGAACGTGCCGGGGGCCGCGTCGCCGTCGAACGTTTGCTCCAGGCCGGCCACCGCAGGATCGGAGTCATCAACCTGGACCCGCAAATTCCGGCGGCCATCGGGCGTCTGGAGGGTGCACGCGAAGCACTCGCCGAAGCCGGACTCGAGCTGGACCCCGAGCTCGTGGTGCCCGGATATGCAACGGCCGACGGCGGGTATGAGGCCGCGTGCCGCATCCTGGACCGCTACCCACAGGAGGACAGGCCAACCGCGCTGTTCTGCCTCAACGACCGCATGGCGATGGGCGCTTACGACGCCATCAAGGAACGGGGCCTGACCATCCCCGGAGACATCGCCGTGATTGGCTTCGACAACCAGGAACTGATTGCGGCCTACCTCAGGCCCAAGCTGACCACGGTTGCGTTGCCGTTTGAAAAAATGGGCGCCCTGGGAGTCCAGACGCTCGCAGCTCTTACAGCAGGACAGCCGATAGTTGCCGACCAGCAATTAGTCGGCTGTCCGCTGCTAGAACGCTCTTCGGTCTGACCGCGAAATCACTTTCGAAGAGCAACCCCTCCCCCACCCCTTCACCTTGCTGATGAAGATAGGAAAGAGATAACCATCATGACACAACCCCGATTCCTGAGGGCTGCCCGCATCACGGCCGCCGGCCTGGCGGCAGGCGCACTGCTGCTGACCGGCTGTGCAGCCACCGGCAACAAGGCCGCCGGCACCGACGCCGCAGCGAACGCCAGCGCCTTCCTCACCATTCCGCGTGAGGACATGGGCACCTTCGTGCAGAACTTCAACCCGTTCGCCCCCACCGTCAACCCGATGGTCCAGCAGTCCATCTACGAGTCGCTGCTGATCTTCAACCCGGCCAAGGGCGACACGGTGCCGTGGCTGGCCACTGAATGGAAGGCCGCCGACGACGGCAAGTCCATCACCTTCACCCTGCGCGACGGCGTTAAGTGGTCCGACGGCCAGCCCTTCGTGGCCGAGGACGTCGCCTACACCTTCGAGCTCCAGAAGAAGATCAAGGGCGGCTTCGAGTACCTGGACACCGTGAGCGCCGAAGGCACCAACAAAGTGACCTTCACCTTCAACAAGCCGTGGTCGCCGGCCCTCTACGACGTCGGGCACCTCACCATCCTGCCCAAGCACGTCTGGTCCGCCCTTGCCGATCCGGAGAAGGACGCCAATGCCAAGCCCGTCGGCACAGGCCCCTACACCGAGGTTGACAGTTTCCAGGCCCAGTCGTTTGTGCTGAAGAAGAACCCCAACTACTGGCAGCCGGACAAGCAGAAGATCGCCGGTATCAAGATGCTCGCGTTTGCAGGAAACGACGGCGCCAACCTCGCCGCCGCCAACGGCGACGTGGACTGGGCCCCGCAGTACATCCCGAACATCGAAAAGACCTTCGTTTCCAAGGACAAGGAACACCGCCACTACTGGTTCCCTGCCACGGGCGCCATGATCAACTGGCAGCTCAACACCACCAAGGCCCCCTTCAACGACGTTGATGTCCGCAAGGCCCTGAGCATGGCCGTGGACCGGGAGCAGGTCACCACGATCGGCATGGGCGGCTACGCCGAGCCTGCCGACTGCACCGGACTGTCCGGCAACTACGAGACCTGGAAGAACAACGAGGTGAAGGAGAACTGCACCTGGACCAGGCTGGACGTCCAGAAGGCCAATGAGCTGCTGGACAAGGCGGGCTACCCGAAGGGTGCTGACGGCAAGCGCGCGCTCAAGGACGGCAAGCCGTTCGAATTCAAGATCTCCGTGGGAGCCTCTTCTTCCGACTGGCTGTCCGTGGCCAACGTGATCGCGCAGAACCTGGCAGAAGTCGGCGTCACGGCAAAGGTGGAGTCCCCGGACTGGGCTGCCGTGGTTGCCGGCTACGAAACGGGCGACTTCGACTCCGGCATCGTCTGGAGTGCCAACGACCCCAGCCCGTACAAGTACTTCAACGCCTCCATGGGCACGGCGACCGTCAAGCCCGTGGGCACCAAGACGTTCGACAACTACCACCGCTTCGGCGACACCACAGCCGACGCCCTGCTGGCAGAGTTCGCTGCAGAGGCCGACGAGTCCAAGCAGAAGGACATCGTCAACAAGCTGCAGGAAGAATACGACGACGCCGCACCGCTGGTGCCGCTGTTCTCCGGTCCGGAGTGGGGCGCCTTCAACGACACCCGCTTCACCGGCTGGCCCACCGAGGACAACCCCTACGCGACCCTTTCGGTCCGCTCACCTTCCACGGTGCTTGTGCTGACCACGCTGGAACCGCGCAAGTAGTCCCCACCGCCTCCCTGGCGGCGCGGGCCCACCCATCGCCTCCCTGGCGGCGTGGGCCCCACCCACACCAGCTGGCCGCCGGATCATCCGGCGGCCAGCCCCCAAACTTTCCGTAATTCCCGAATGGAGGGAAACCGTGCGCTTCATCCTGCGCCGCCTGGGTTTCTACCTGATCGCCTTCTGGGCATCCATCACCCTGAATTTCCTGCTCCCGCGCTTCATGCCCGGGGACCCCGTCTCCCGCATGTTCGCCCGCTCCCAGGACAGAATGCAGCCCGAACAGATCGAGGCCCTGCGCAAGCTGCTGGGTGTTGACGACCGGCCCCTCTGGGAACAGTACATCGGCTACATAACCAACATCTTCACCGGGCAGATGGGCGTCTCCATCTCCCGCTTCCCCACCCCGGTCACCGAGGTCATTTCGTCCCAGATCGGCTGGACCCTCCTGCTCGGCGGAACCGCCCTGGTGATTGCCGCCGTCGTGGGTAACCTGCTGGGCGTCCTTGCGGCCTGGCGACGCGGCGGCGCGGTCGACTCCGCACTTCCACCGCTGCTCGTATTTATTGGCTCCTTCCCCTACTTCTGGCTCGCGATGGGTGCCCTGTACCTGTTCGGCGTAGTACTGAACTGGTTCCCCATCCGGCACGCCTTCACCGCCGGCCTGGAGCCCGGGTTTACGTGGGAGTTCATTGGCGACGTCGGCGCCCACCTGGTGCTTCCGGCCCTGACCATCGTGCTGGTCTCCATCGGAGGCTGGATGCTGGGCATGCGGAACACCATGATCGCCACCAACTCCGAGGACTACATCACCATGGCCGAGGCCAAGGGACTCCGCCCGGGCCGGATCATGCTCCGCTACGCAGCACGCAACGCCATGCTCCCGTCCGTCACCAGCTTCGGCATGGGACTGGGATTCGTGGTGGGAGGTGCGCTGCTCACCGAGGTGGTGTTCGCCTACCCCGGCGTCGGCTACCAACTCCTCAACGCCGTCCAGGGCCTTGACTACCCGCTCATGCAGGGCCTGTTCCTGACCATCACCGCCGCCGTGCTGTTGGCCAACTTCCTGGTGGACATCCTCTACGTCCGCCTCGACCCGCGCGTGCGCAGCAACTAGGGGAAAACGACCATGACAACCGCAATCCTGCAGCAATCCGGCACAACGGCCGGCAAAACCCCGGCTGCCCGCAAGCCCAACCGCAGCTTCGTCCACGGCATCATCACCAACAAAAAGGCCCTGGCAGGCATGGCCGTGATGCTCGTCTTCATCGCACTGGCCCTGCTGGCACCGGTGCTCTTCCCCGGCGATCCGTCGCGGATCACTGCCATGGCCTCCCTGGAACCATCAGCCGAGCACTGGCTGGGAACTACAGCCAAGGGACAGGACGTTCTCGCGCTGACGGTCCACGGTTCCCGGAGTTCGCTGTTCGTGGGGCTCACCGTTGGTTTCGCATCCACGTTCATCGGCATCCTGGTGGGACTTGCCTCGGCGTACTTCGGCAAGTTCATCGACGAAGCACTCTCCCTGGTGACCAACGTCTTCCTGCTCCTGCCCGGCCTGCCGCTGCTGGTCATCCTGGCCGCGTTCCTGCCTCCGGGGCTGGGCACTGTAATTCTTGTCCTCGTGGTTACAGGCTGGGCAGGCTCAGCACGCGTCCTGCGCTCACAGGCGCTATCCATCCGTTCCAAGGACTTTGTGGCCGCGGCCGTAGTGTCCGGCGAACGGGCGGGCCGGATCATGTTCCGCGAAATCCTGCCCAACATGGCCTCGATCGTCATGGGCACCCTGCTGGCATGCGTGATCTACGGCATAGGCGCCCAGGCGGGCCTGGAGTTCCTGGGCCTGGGCGATGCCAGCACGGTCTCGTGGGGCAACAACCTCTTCTGGGCAGGCAATGAAGGCGCCCTGCTGACGGGCAGCTGGTGGGTGTTCGTGCCCTCGGGCGTCTGCATCGCACTGGTCGCCTTCGCCCTTGCCCTCATCAACTATGCAGTGGACGAGGTCACCAACCCGCGGCTGCGGAAGATCAAAACCCCGAAAGATACCGAAAGGAGCACCTCCAAATGACCATCTCCCAAGTGTCCTTCGGCTCCCACGAACCCGTCCTGGACGTCAAGGACCTCACCGTCAAATACATTGGCGACACCCGCTCCACCACCGCCGTCGACCGCGTTTCCTTCAGCATCGGCACCGGCGAGGTGTTCGGCCTCGCGGGAGAGTCCGGCTGCGGGAAGTCAACCATCGCCAATTCGATCATGCGGCTCCTGAAGGATCCCGCGAAGATCGCAGGGGGCAGCATTTCCTTTGGCGGCAAGGACGTCCTGGCCATGAGCCCGGAGGAACTGCGGCGTTTCCGCTGGCAGGACGTGGCCATGGTCTTCCAGTCAGCCATGAACTCGCTCAATCCCGTGCTGACCATCGGCGAACAGATCGTGGATATTTTCACCACGCACGCCGGCTACTCGCGCAAGGAATCCCTGCGCCGCGCTGCTGAGCTGCTGGAACTCGTAAGGATTGATCCCGCGCGCCTCAAGTCCTACCCGCACCAGCTCTCGGGCGGCATGCGTCAACGGGCTGTCATAGCGATGGCCGTGGCGCTCAAGCCGTCCCTGTTGATCCTCGATGAACCCACCACCGCTCTGGATGTGGTGGTGCAGCAGGAGATCATGGCGCAGATCAAGGATCTCCAGCGCGAGCTCGGCTTCTCCGTCCTGTTCATCACGCACGACATGTCACTCATGGTGGAGCTTTCCCACCGCATGGCCGTGATGTACGGCGGCAGGATCGTGGAAACCGCGAAGGCCCAGGACGTCTACGCCAACCCACGTCACCCCTACACCCAGGCGCTGATGGGCGCGTTCCCGCCACTCACCGGCCCGCGTGTTCCGCTCACAGGCCTGCCCGACGGCGTGAAGTTCCGGAACATCCCGGATCTCAGCGAGGCAGCTCCCGGCCATTTTGTGGCCCCGTTTGGTGCCGACGCTGCAGTGATCGATTCCGCAAACCTGGCAGGAGCCGCACGATGAGCCACTCTCTGACGTCCCCCGCGGCTGGTTCCACCACCAGCACCCCCGCCCTTGAAATCCGCGGCCTCGGCAAGTCGTTCCCCATCGGGGGGCTGTTCTCCCGCAGGTCGGTCCGCGCCCTGCACGGTGTGGACCTGACCATCGGCCGCGGCGAAATCGTGGCGCTTGTGGGGGAATCCGGTTCCGGCAAGAGCACCCTGGCCCGCTGTGTTGCCCGGCTCGAGAAGCCGAGCTCCGGCGCAATCCTGATTGACGGCGTCGACATCCTCAAACGCGACCGTATCCAGGCGTCACGTGCGTTCCGGTCCCAGCTGCAGATGGTCTTCCAGGACCCTTTCGGTTCCCTGAACCCCGCCCACAGGATTGAGCACTTCCTGCGGCGTTCGTTGGCAATCCACGGCAAGGGCGGCGGCTCCGAGGAGGAGACCCGGCGGCGGCTCGAAGACCTCGTGACCACTGTTGGCCTGCAGGCTGACATGCTGAACTCGTATCCGCACGAGCTCTCCGGCGGTCAGCGCCAGCGTGTTGCGATTGCCCGGGCCCTCGCCGTTGAACCACAAGTCATCCTGGCCGACGAACCCACCTCCATGCTGGATGTTTCCGTCCGCATCGGCGTGCTGAACCTGATGCGCAAGCTCCGCGACGAGCAGGGGATCTCCATGCTCTACATCACCCACGACCTCGCCTCCGCCCGCTACCTGGCGGACCGCACGGCCGTAATGTTCGCCGGGGAACTCGTTGAGGAAGGCGAGTCCCTGGACCTGCTGGCAAACCCCGCGCACCCCTACACGCAGCTCCTGGTTTCGGCTGTCCCGGACCCGGCCCGGGCAGGCTCGTACGATCCCGTCCGCCGTGCCGAACTGCGGCAGGCGGTGATGGCTTCGACGACCTGCGCTTACGACGGCGACCCGAACCAGGCGTGTTCGTCCGAAGAACCCGTTCGCCATCAGGTGGGAGACCCCAACAACCGGCATTGGGTGCGCTGCCACCTCTACCGGCCGTGGGCTGGTAACGACGGCCATGCCCTGGCGGGCGAACCGGCCCAACCCGACCTCCCGGCGTCGAACGCCCAAGAAAAGGCCTCAGCATGACTGAACTGACCCACCCGCTCGCCACCGTTCCCCAGGATGAGTTGGTTGCCAGGGCCGAAGCCGACCCGCTCCGGCCACGCTTCCATTTCGTGTCACCGGCCGGTTGGCTCAATGATCCCAACGGCGTCAGCCAATGGAACGGCACGTACCACCTCTTCTACCAGTACAACCCGGAGGGCGCTTTCCACCACCGCATCCAGTGGGGTCATGCCACCAGCACCGACCTCGTCACCTGGACGGACCAGCCTGTTGCCTTGGAACCGTCCGCAGGACCCGACGCCGAGGGCTGCTGGTCCGGCGTATTGGTGAACGACGGCGGCACGCCCACCCTGGTGTATTCGGGGCGGTTCGAGGGCAAGGAACTGCCCTGCGTCGCCGTAGGATCCCCGGACCTTTTGAGCTGGACGAAGGACCCCGGAAACCCCGTGATCGCAGCACCGCCGGCTGGCGTGGACATCACGGCGTACCGCGATCACTGCGTCTGGCGTGAAGGGACGAAGTGGCGGCAGTTGGTGGGTTCAGGCATCCGCCAGCGCGGCGGCACTTCGTTTTTGTACGAGTCCTCAGACCTGCGGCGATGGGACTACATCGGGCCGCTGTTCATCGGCGATGCCTCGCACGGCGATCCTGCGGATAATGACTGGACCGGAACCATGTGGGAATGCGTGGACCTGTTCCGGGCGGGGAAGGGTTCGCTGGGATCTGCACCTTCCGACGGGTCGCCGGATGTGCTGGTCTTCTCCGCCTGGGACGACGGCGACACCCGACACCCGCTGTACTGGACCGGCCGGTATGCCGGGGATACCTTCGAGCCCGCGGCACTGCACCGCCTCGACTACGGAGGCCGCTTCTTCTACGCGCCGCAATCGTTCCAGGACGAGTCCGGCCGGCGTGTCATGTTCGGCTGGATGCAGGAAGGCCGCAGTGACGCGGCGATGGTGGAAGCCGGCTGGTCGGGTGTCATGAGCCTGCCGCGAATCGTCACGGCGGCGGAGGACGGGACTCTCCGCTTCGCGCCCCTACCGGAACTCAAAAAGCTGCGCCGCCACCACGCCGGTTTGGCCGCACAGGTGTTGGCCGACGACTTGGTGCCCTTGGGGACCGGCATGTCCGGCAACCAACTCGACCTCGAACTGGACCTCCAGCTCGACCCGGGCGCCCTGCTGCGACTGGGCGTACTGCGCTCCACGAACACGGGCACGTCCGCCGGCCCCACCGAGGAAACGATCATCGAGGTGCGCAGGGCGGCTGACGGCACCAACAACGGCATGCTCCGCCTGGACCGCACGCGAAGCAGCCTGGATCCAACCGTTGATGTGGAAGACAAGTCCGGACCCGTTCCCATGTCCGACGGTCGGGTGCATCTGCGTGTCATCCTGGACCGGTCCGCCGTCGAGATTTTTGCCAACGGAATGCCGCTCACAGCCCGCGTTTACCCCACGCTGGGCGGGGAACGTATCAGCATTGCCGCCGAAGGCACGGTCCAGGTACTCTCCCTCGACGCCTGGACCATGGCCAACATCCATGAGGGTGCGCGGCCCCTCTTCCCCTGAACCCGCGGGGCAGTACATCAAAACCCACTGACACAGCAGCATCCAGGCTGCCCAAAAACAACAAGGAGCCCATGGAAGATTCACCCACGGTCTCTCGCCGCTCACTCCTTTCCGGAAGCGGGGCGGCGGCACTCAGCGGATCGCTCGCACTCTCAGCAGCGTTCGCCGAACCCGCCGCAGCCGCACCGGCCAGGACACCCAATCCCGGATCAAAAGGCTCACTGTCAAAAGGATCACGCCGAATGCGCCCCGCCTACCACTTCAGCGTGCCGGACAACTGGAAGAACGACCCGCAGCGCCCCATCTACATAGACGGGGAATACCACTACTACTACCTGTACAACGCCGACTACCTGCAGGGCGGCGGAGGCACGTCATGGCGCCGCGCGACGACCACGGATCACGTGGCGTTCACCGACCGCGGGGTCGCGATCTCCAAGTTCAGTAACGGCAACGGTGACTGCTGGTCAGGATGCCTTGTGGTCGATGAGCGGAACACCGCCGGCTACGGCGAGGGGACGGTGCTAGCGCTCGTGACGCAGGCGCCCGAAGGCCGGCAGGCCCAGTATCTTTGGTATTCAACCGACCGGGGGCGCTCGTTCCAGGCCGCCGGCTCGGCCCCGGTGCTGCCGAACCCCGGAGTCCATGACTTCCGCGATCCCAAAGTCATCTGGGACGCTGACCGCGGGCAGTGGTTCATGGCGAACGCCGAGGGGCAGAAGCTCGGCTTCTACACATCGGAGGACCTGCGGTCCTGGCGGCGCGTCGGCGAGTTCGTGCGGACCGACCTCGGGCTGCTCGAGTGCCCTGATATCTTCCGGATGACCGCTGATGACGGCACCTCACATTGGATCCTCGGCACGAGCGCCAACGGCAAGGGCCGCGGCCTGCCCGCCACCTATGCGTACTGGACGGGTGCCTTCGACGGCACATCGTTCACCCCTGATCACCCCGAGCCCGAATGGCTCGACTATGGCTATGACTTTTACGGCGCCGTCACATATCCACATCACGACGCCTCAGGTGCGGAAGACGAGACCCTCCGGCGGGCAATCGGGTGGGCAAACTTCTGGGACTACCCCCACAACACGCCGACCCTCGAAACAGACGGCTACAACGGCGATGACATGATCGTCCGCGACATCCGCCTCAAACACACAAACGGTGTGTACCACCTCGTCTCCGCCCCCACGTCGGCGCTGCAAAACCATGTGAAGCGCACCCATCTCATGGGTGACGTAGTTGTAAGGGGCACCCTGGACCTCGAAGTCCGCGCATCCGCTTACGACCTCACCTGCGAGCTCGTATGGGACCCAACTT
Organism: Arthrobacter sp. Alg241-R88; assembly: GCF_900537115.1. Taxonomy (GTDB): domain Bacteria; phylum Actinomycetota; class Actinomycetes; order Actinomycetales; family Micrococcaceae; genus Arthrobacter. The sequence goes on along the minus strand of NZ_UNRG01000002.1, from coordinate 312,637 downwards.
CCCCACCTGCGAACGTGGGTCTTGAAGTGTGCCGCGCACCGGGCGGCGGAAGGCACGTCGCCGCCGGCGCATTCCTGCGGGGTCCCTTCGTCTACCTGAACAGGCGTCCCACCATCAACCCAACCGGCGGCGAAACCCAGACGCCGATTGACCCCTCGACGGGACGGCTCACCCTCCGCATCCTTGTGGACCGCACGAGCGTGGAGGTGTTTGTCGGAGACGGCCGGGTGGTGCACTCACACCGAATATTCCCGCTTGAAGGCGACACCGGAATCCGCCTTTACGCCCACGAAGGAGCCGCCACTTTCCGGAAGCTGACCATTAACGAAATCGAGGCAACGCATTAGTCCAAGCCCCAACTGTCCTGGCAGGGCATTCTGACCAGGACCGCTTAAAACATGCCTGCGCCATCTCCCCTACTCGCAACCATCATGCCTCCCCTTGACAATATCTGAGTGCAGTCAGAATTGATTATGATCATAGATAGGGCTTCAACAGTCCCTGCTATTCACCACCCTCAGAAGGAGCATCAAGGCATGCGAGCGTTCGTCGTCACGAAGTACAGGGAGCCGCTGCGCGAGGCAAGCGTCCCCGAGCCGATCGTCGGGGACCGCGATGTGCTCGTACAGGTGCAGGCGGCAGGCCTGAACCAGCTGGACGAGAAGATCCGGCTGGGCGAGTTCAAGCAAATCCTGCCCTACAAACTCCAGCTGATCCTCGGCAACGACGTCGCCGGCACCGTCCTTCACGTCGGGGCAAAGGTGCGTGGGTTCAAGCCTGGTGATGAGGTCTACGGCCGCCCGGACAAGGACCGCATCGGCACCTTCGCCGAGCGTATCGCCGTCGCCGAGGAAGACCTGGCGCTGAAGCCGGCATCGGCCAGCATGGAGGAAGCGGGCTCGCTGCCGCTGGTGGCGCTGACCGCATGGCAGGCCCTCGTCGAGCAGGGCAACGTGCTTCCCGGGCACAAGGTTCTCATCCACGCCGGCGCCGGCGGGGTCGGCTCGATTGCCATCCAGCTCGCCAAGCACCTCGGCGCGACTGTTGCAACCACCGCGAGCAGTTCCAACGCCGGCTTCGTGCGCGACCTTGGGGCGGACATCGTGATCGACTACCGCAGCCAGGACTTTGAGCATCTCCTCAGCGGGTACGACCTCGTGCTCGACAGCCTTGGCGGGGAGAACCTCGAGAAGTCACTGCGCATCCTCAAGCCCGGCGGCAAGGCGATTGGGATTTCCGGCCCGCCGGATCTGGCGTTCGCCCGCAAAGCCGGGCTGAATCCCGTGCTCCGCCTGGCAATCGCTCTCCTCAGCAGCAAGATTCGGCGGCAGGCGAGAAAGCTCGGCGTCAGCTATGAGTTCCTTTTCATGCGCGCGAGCGGGGACCAACTGCGCCGGATCAGCGCCCTGGTCGACGACGGCGTGCTGCGCCCCACCGTAGGAAGGGTCTTCAGCTTCGACCAGACCCCCGAGGCGCTTCAGTCCCTGGCCGCGGGCGGCATCCGCGGAAAAGCAGTTGTCGCCCTGACCCACTGAACCGCACCCCTAACACCCTATAAACCACGCGCAGGAGAAGAACCGCCATGGACACCACCGGCACCCCGCATGAATCCCTCGTTACCTCCTATGCGAAAGCACCTACCAAAGCCCTCACCGCCGGCGACACCAACTTCGCCTATCGCGAGCTGGGACCCAAGGGCGGCATCCCCGTCGTCTTCTTCGTGCACCTCGCCGCCACCTTGGATAACTGGGATCCCCGCATCATCGACCCCATTGCGAAGAACCGCCACGTCATCACCTTCGACCAGCCCGGCGTCGGCGCTTCCACCGGGCAGGTCCCGCACAGCATTGAGGCAATGGCCGACGACGCCTACACCTTCATCAACGCCCTCGGGTTCGACAAAATCGATGTTTTCTCCTTCTCCTTGGGCGGCATGATCGCCCAGGACCTGGCCCTCAAGCATCCCGACCTTGTCCGCAAACTCGTGCTCACCGGAACCGGCCCGCGGGGCGGAAAGGACATCGACAAGGTGGTCCGCACCACCTACCTGGACATCCTCCGCGCAACCCTGACAAGGTCCGATCCCAAGGAGTTCCTGTTCTTCAAACGCAACACCGCCGGCAAACCAGCAGCGAAAGCGTTCATCGAGCGCCTCCAAGAGCGCACTGCTAACCGTGACCAGCAGATCAGCACCCGTGCATTCCAGACGCAACTGAAGGCGATCCAGGAGTTCGGCCGCTCCGCCCCGTCGGACCTGTCCACGCTCACGCACCCCACCCTAATCGTCAACGGCGATAACGACCGCATGGTGCCGTCGGCCCTCTCCGACGACCTGCACCGGCGCATCAAGGGATCCGAACTGATCATCTACCCCGACTCCGGCCACGGCGGCATCTTTCAGCACCACACGACGTTCGCCCCTGCCGCCGTCGAATTCCTCGCCAACTGACCTGCACACAGAGAAGGAGGCAGCAGACGGCCACTATAATTTTTCCCGAGCCCAGTCGGTTACGTTGCCAGAGGAATTTTTATGCCCGTCGCATCCCAGCCGCTCGGACGACGCGAGCGGAACAAGCAGCAGAAGCTGGACCGCATCACTGCCGCGGCCAGTGAGCTGTTTGCGGAACACGGGGTGGAGGATGTCACAACCCAGCAAATCGCCGATAAGGCCGACATCGGCACCGGAACCCTGTTCCTCTACGCAAAGACCAAGGGAGAACTCCTCCTGCTCGTGCAGAACACCCACTATGCCGAAGCGCTGGAGCGGGGCCGGGCTAATGCGGAGACCATTGCGGATTCACTGGACGCAGTGATGGCCATCGTGCGTCCGATCGTGGAGTGCAACCGCGTGCAGGTCGACAACGGGCGCACCTACCTGCGTGAGATGGTCTTCGGCGACCCGACCGAGCCCCACCACGGTGAAGCCCTTTCCATCGTCGCGCAGACCGAGGAGGCCATCGCCGCCGTCCTGGGCCGGGGTGAACTTGGCAGTGCCGATCATGCCGCGACAACCGCACACATCGTCTCTGCCATCATGTTCCTTAGCATGGCAGCCACCGTGAACGCCTCCTCAGATACCGAGGCGATAGTGCAGGACATACGCGCCCAAATCAGCCTGCTGGTGTCCCGCTAACGTCCGTGTCACGATGACGCTGACCCCGGTGTTGAGGCACAGGATGTCAGGGCGGTGCTGGCCGGATTCCGGCAGCGAAGGCCGGCCCAAGTTTCAGGGTCCAGGTCGACGGACCGTGGTTCATTTCGTCTCCTTGACCGCGGCCTTTGTTGTTTCTCGCTGGGTGGCGGCCCAGCTGGCCAGGACTTTCAGCGCGTCCTCTGAGGGGGATCCCGGCTCTGCCGTGTAGACGTTGATACGCAGTCCCGGGTCCGCGGGGAGCTCAAGGGCTTCGTAGGTGAGGTCGAGGTCGCCCACGATGGGGTGGTGGAGCCGCTTGCGGCCGGTGCGGTGGTGCTTCACGTCGTGCCGCGCCCACCGAGTGCGGAATTCCTCGCTGCGGGTGGAGAGCTCTCCGATCAGGTCCGTGAGGTCTTTGTCGTATGGGTTTTTCCCTGCCGTGGAGCGCAGGACCGCGACGACGTCGTCCGCGGCGCGTTCCCAATCGGCAAAGAATTCCCGCGCCTTCGGGTTCAGGAACGTGAACCGGGCGCTGTTGGGCGGAGTGCCGCCGTCGGCCATCATCTCCAGGTACAGGGCTCGGCCGAGTTCGTTGGCCGCGAGGACGTCGCCGCGGTCGTTGCGGACCCAGGCGGGCGCCGTCGTAATTGCTTCGACGACGCGCTGGACGCTGGCCCGCACCGTCTGCGGGCTGCGCTTGCGCCTCACCCGCGGTGCGGCGGTGGCGGCGCGGGCAAGGTCGAAAAGGTGGGCCGTCTCGGCGTCGTCAAGCTCCAGGGCGCGGGCCAACGCTTCCAGGACGCTGTCCGAGGCGCCGGAAAGATTCCCCCGCTCGAGCCGGATGTAGTAGTCGATGCTCATCCCGGCGAGCATGGCCACTTCCTCCCGGCGCAGCCCGGTGACGCGCCGGTTGCCGCCGTACGCGGGCAGCCCGGCTTCCTCTGGGGTGAGCCTGGCGCGGCGGGAGGTCAGGAACTTCCGCACGTCGTCGCTTTGTGTCATGGCTTCCACGCTACGCGCGGCCGATGGAACGAGGGAGGGACTGGCGTTACCCGGAACGGCCGTGACTCCCGGCCCCTAAGACATCACGGTTGCATTGAACAAACGGAACGAAGGGGGTAGTAACGTGCCCTCCCACCACCGCACACATCCCAATACCGTGAAAGGCATGGTTATGGAACTTACCCTCAACAACGGCGTCACGATGCCCGCCCTCGGCCTGGGCGTTTTCCAAAGCGCACCGGAACAGACGACGGCGGCCGTACAGTCCGCGCTCGCCGCCGGCTACCGGCACCTTGACACCGCCGCCGCGTACGGCAACGAGCGGGAGGTGGGCGAAGGCATCCGCACCTCAGGCCTGGACCGTGCCGAGGTGTTTATCGAGACGAAGGTGTGGGTCAGCGACTACGGCTACGACGAGACGCTGCACGCCTGGGAGAAGGCTGTCGGAAAGCTCGGCGTGGACTACCTGGACCTGCTCATCCTCCACCAGCCTGCCCCTGACCGGTTCGAGAAAACCATCGCCGCGTACAACGCGTGGTCGCCGATCGGCGGCATCACTTTCTATCCCGGCTGGGGAGGCGAGGACCGCCGGAACGTCATGCAGGACCCGGCGATTGCCGCCGTCGCGCATTCCTACGGCAAGACCCCGACGCAGGTCATGCTGCGCTGGCACCTGCAGCAGGGCCGCTCAGCCATCCCGAAGTCAACCAACCCGGCACGGATCGCCGGGAACTTCGACGTGTTCGACTTCGAACTTTCGGCAGCCGAGCTCGCGGCCATCGACGCGCTCGACACCGGCGAGCGCAACGGACCCGACCCCGACGAGGTGCGGCCGGAGCGCTTCGCCAAGGTCATCCCCGAAGCCTAGGACGAGAGAGAAGATCAGCATGGAATACCGTCCCCTTGGCCGCACCGGTGTGCGGGTCAGCCCTCTATGCCTCGGTGCCATGATGTTCGGCCCCTGGGGCAACGATGACCGCGCCGACGCCACCCGGATTATCCACCGCGCACTCGACGCGGGAATCAACTTCATCGACACCGCGGACGTCTACTCGGGCGGTGTATCCGAGGAGATCGTCGGGCAGGCCCTGGGGAGCCGGCGCGACGACGTCTTCCTCGCCACCAAGTTCTTTATGCCCATGAACCAGGACGATCCCAACCAGCGCGGCGGGTCACGCCGCTGGATCATGCGTGCGGTGGAGGACTCGTTGCGGCGGCTGAACACCGACTACATTGACCTGTACCAGGTGCACCGGCCCAGCCCGGACACCGATGTGGAGGAGACCCTGGGCGCCCTCACCGACCTGGTCCGCCAGGGCAAGGTGCGGTACATCGGTTCCTCGTCCTATTCAGGGTCCCAGATCGTGGAGGCCCAATGGGCATCACGTGACCGCAACCTGGAGCGGTTCGTCACCGAGCAGCCGCCCTACTCCATCCTGGTCCGCGGCATCGAAGAGGACATCCTTCCCACCGCACACCGCCACGGCATGGGCACCCTCACCTACAGCCCGCTCGCCGGCGGCTGGCTCTCCGGGCGGTGGCGGAAGGACTCCGCATCCAGGCCCAGCTCCAGCGCCCGGCCCAGCGCCCGGTTCGACATGACCAAGCCGGCCAACCAGCGCAAGCTCGACATCGTCGAGGAACTCGCCCAGGTGGCCCAAGACGCTGGGGTCACGCTCATCGAGTTGGCCATCGCGTTCGTCATCAACCACCCCGGCGTCACCTCAGCCATCGTGGGACCTCGCACCATGGAACAGCTGGACTCCTACCTCCCCGCTGCCGATATAACTCTTTCCACCGATATTTTGGACCGCATTGACCAGCTCGTCGCCCCGGGAGTGACAGTCAACCCCGATGACAACAGCTACGGCACCCATGAACTCACGGCACAGGCACGACGACGGACGCAACCATGAGCGACGCGCACCGTGAGGAGCTCCACAGTGAGCTGTGCCAGGCGATGGTGGACGGGGATCTTGCAGAGCTCGGCTCCCTCCTCGCCGGCGACTTCACGCTCACCCACATGACCGGATACGTGCAGGCCAAGGCGGAATGGCTGGAGGCCATCGATACTGGTGAGATGCAGTACCACCGGATGGAAACGGTCGACGCCACCCACAGCACTGCCAGCTCTGTGCCCGTGCTGACCGCCCGCACCCTGACCGATGCCACGATCTGGGGGGCGAGGGCAACTTGGCGCCTGAGTTTGCGCTCCTGGTTCGAGCCCCGCGGAGACGGCTGGGTCATCGCCCGCACAGTCGCATCCACCTGGTGAAACCCCGACGATAGACAACAGGTAAGGAAACCATGCATATCGAACCTGCAGTGCCTACGACCAAAAACCCAGCGATGCACTTCGCCGGGGACGTCTGGCTGGATCCCATCGCACTCCCCCACGAGCCCGACCAGACCATGGTGGTCGCCACCGTCCGCTTCGCACCCGGAGCACGTACCGCCTGGCATTCCCACAAACACGGCCAGTATCTGCGTGTCACCCAAGGTGTCGGTCGTTTCGGTACCCGGGACGGAAAAATCATCGAAGTCCACGCCGGCCAGACGATCTACACCCCACCCGGAGAGGAACACTGGCACGCCGCCGCCCCCGGCTGCTTCATGGAACACATAGCCATGCTCCAAAACAGCGAAGACCCTTCCGAAACGACCCTCTGGGGCGAGCACATCACGGACGACGAGTACAACGGCCGTAAATAACCGACAAGGAGAGATAGTCAGATGCGTGCAACTTTTATGTATGGAGCCGGCGACGTGCGGGTGGAGAACGTGCCCGATCCTGTGCTGCAGGATCCCACCGACGCGCTGGTGCGGATTGTCTGTTCCTGTGTCTGCGGCTCGGACCTTCATCCGTACCACAGCATGCCTAAATCCCACCAGGGTTCGCCGATGGGCCACGAGTTCGTCGGCGTGATCGAGGAGGCCGGCAAGGATGTTTCCACATTGAAAAAGGGAGACTTCGTCATTGCCCCCTTCGCCTGGTCCGACGGGACCTGCGACTTCTGCCGGGAAGGGCTCCAGACCTCGTGCCGCCACGGCGGTTTTTGGGCCGCCGGCGGGATAGGCGGCGCACAGGCCGAGGCCGTCCGCGTCCCCTTTGCCGACGGAACTCTCGTGAAGGCGCCAGTCGGGGAGGATAGCGACCTGCTGCCATCGCTGCTCACGCTGTCAGATGTTTACGGCACTGGCTACCACGCCGCCATCAAAGCCGGCGTCAACGAACGGACCACCGTCACCGTCATCGGTGACGGGGCAGTCGGCCTTATGGTGGTCCTGTCCGCCAAACAATTGGGCGCCGGGCAGATCATCCTGATGGGCCGTCACAAAGCGCGGACCGACTTGGGCATCGAATACGGTGCCACGGACGTGGTGGCTGAAAGGGGCGAGGCCGGGATCGAGAAGGTCCGCGAACTCACCGGCGGCGACGGCACCCACACCGTGCTCGAATGCGTCGGGCACCGGCCCGCGTACGACCAGGCGCTCGGCACCGTCCGCCCCGGCGGCGTCATCAGCCGCGTTGGTGTGCCGCAGTACGAGGACGCCCCGATCGGCTTCGGCTCCATGTTCGGCCCCAACATCACCCTCACCGGCGGCCCGGCCCCTGTCCGCGCCTACATGGAGACCCTGCTCCCCGGCGTCCTGGACGGCACCGTCAACCCGGGCAAGGTCTTCGACCGCACCATCAGTCTCGAGGACGTCCCCGACGGCTACCGTGCCATGGATTCCCGCGAATCCCTCAAGGTCCTCATCCGGCCATAGAGAGGGCTAGAGCTGCGCATGCATCGGAGCCCGGCTAAACCTCAGTTAGGACTTCCGCCCAGCACGTCCACGTGTACGTGGTCGAGGTGACGCAGGATTTCGTTGCCGGGCTCAGGTGCGTCGTAGTTCTGCCATTGCCCCCGGGAGCTGTGCACGCTCCAGAACCTGTCGTCGAAGATGACGTATTGGATGTCCAGCTCCTCGGCATGGGCGACGAGCCAGTGGGCAAGGATCCATCCCTCACGCCGGTTCTCCTCGGTCACAGGGCGGAAGAAAATGTCAATTGCCCTGCCGTCGTAGTGCGTTGAGTCCGCTCCGTGTCCCTGGTCGATGCCGCCCGGGGCGAACCCGCCCAGGCTTTGGTCGCCGAACACTTTGGTCATGGTTTCGCGCAACTGCTCGGCGCGGGGTGTAAGACCGTTAACGCCTGCCTGTTGTTCCTGCAGATCACTCGCCGCTGAGCCTCGACAGCTCAGGGTAGGACCAGCATCTTCGGATGGTCCGTCAGCCAACTGCTGCAATACCGCCTCATCGACGCCGGAGGTGTCCGGAGCCTCCATCCCGCCGGCCCGGAGCGCAACGGCGGTCGTTGCAAGCTGTGCCTCATCACGGTCGAGACCAACCTCCCCTTCAGCGGTTTGCACGAGGCACTCCGGACGCAGCAGCAGGGAGCCAGCTTCCGGGCGCAACAGCAACAAGCCGGGCCCGAAAAGCCCCAGTGCTGCCGCGAGCACCCCGAGTACGAAAAGACCGAAGAACAGGCCGCGCCGGGTACTCCAGCTGTCTTCAGGCGCCGCGGCGGGTTGGCACGTCTGTCGCGTTTTGATCGGCCTCGCGGCGGACAGTGGCAGCCCAGGTGGCGAGCAGGTTGAGTGCGTCGTGTCCGGGGGTGCCGGGTTCGGCGCTGTAGGCGATGAGGGTGAGGCCTTCGTCGCCGGGGAGTTGCAGTGCCTGGAAAGTCAGTTCGAAGTCGCCGACCACGGGGTGGTGGAAGGTCTTGGTCCCGGAACGGTGCAGGCGGACGTTTTGCGCGGCCCACATGGTCCGGAAGTCCTTGCTTTGGGTGGAGAGCTCTCCGATGAGGTCGGTCAGGTCGCGGTTGTGGGGGTTGCGTGCGGCTTCCTGCCGGAGGATGGCGACGACGTCCTGGGCCATTGATTCCCAGTCCGCCACCTGGCCGGGAGACGCAGGATCGAGGAAGACGAAGCGGGCGAAGTTCTGCGGCTGCTCCGGCTCGTCACCGTTGGGGTGGTACAGCGCCCGGGCGAGGTCGTTCATGCCGAGGACATCGAGCCTGCCGTTTTGGACAAAGGCCGGGATGCCGGTCATGCCGTCGAGGAGGTGCTGGATGCTGGGGCTGAGCTGCTGCGGGCCGCGCCGGCGCTGCCTGGGCCGTTTCTGGTTTGCCGCGCGGGCGAGGTCGAAGAGGTAGGTGCGTTCGGCGTCGTCGAGTTTGAGGGCACGGGCGAGGGACTCGAGGATGCTGTCGGAGACGCCAGTGAGGTTCCCGCGCTCGAGCCGGTTGTAGTAGTCGATGCTCATCCCGGCCAGCATGGCGAGTTCCTCACGGCGCAGGCCGGGCACGCGGCGCAGGCCGCCATAAATCTGCAGCCCTGCCATGTCCGGGGTGATCCGGGCACGGCGTGATTTGAGGAATTCACGTACTTCGCTGTTGTTCGTCACGGTTTCCACGGTACGCGCGAACACAGGGCCGGTGGGAGGTACTGGCATTACATGGAACACCAGCCACTACCTCGGCAACAGGGGCGACGGTTGACTTGTAGATGAAGAGAGGCAAAGCGCCTCGACATCCAAGACTTCTACGGAGAATCCCTGAATGACAGACTCACTGACCGCGCACCCCGCGGACGTGACCACGAGACGGCGCTGGATCGCGTTGATCTTCATCTCGATCGCCCAGCTGATGGTGATCTTTTGATGCCTCGATCATGAACATCGCCCTTCCCCAGGCCCAGCTGGACCTGGCGTTCAGTGACGCTGACCGCCAAGTCGGCACTGCACTCATGAGCTCCATTGCCGCCGGCGCCACCGCAGCCTGGCTGGAAACCAACCGGACCGCCACGAGTGCGGCAGCGGATCAGGCCGCCGTTCACGGATATGTCACAGCCTTCTGGTCGGCTGCCGGCGCCCTCGTTCTTGCCGCAGCAACCTCTTTCGCCCTCGTCCGTTCCACCCGACCCTCCGATCCAGTCGCCGATGGATCCTCCACCGATTCCGCCGCCTCGCTGGCTTACTACTAAAAGTGCTTCACACAAGGCCAAGAACAAAAAGGATCATCATGCCATTCCGCATCACAAAGCCGGGCAGAGCCCTGCTGGCCAGCGTCTCCCTGGCCGCGGTCCTTGCCAGTTGCTCACCAACCGTCACCTTGCCCGGTGCAGAATCCAACGAACCAACCATGTTCCAGGCAACAATTTCAGAAAGTCCCATCCCCATGAATGAGACGCCAAGTACCCCGTCCACGAACTCCGATGAAGCAGCAGTCCTTTAGGTGAACAGGGAACGGAGCCGGTTGCTCGTGGAGCAGCGGACCGACGAACTCGATGAACTGCTCGCCCCGGACTTCGTGGCCGTGCATATCAGCGGTTACGAGCAGACCAAAGCCGAATGGCTGGACCAGATCCGGTCCGGGCAGATGCGCTACCACGGCTTCGAGGAAGTCTCCGCCACCGTCACCATCGACGGCGACTCCGCCGTGGCGGTCACCCGGAACCTGGTTGACGCCACCATCTACGGCTCGCGCGCCACCTGGCCGCTGGAGTCCACCACCACCTACGTCCGCGACGGCGGTACCTGGAAAGCCCAGCACTCCCGGGCCCGCACCTACTAACCGTCCAACCCGTTCAGCGCCGCCCCCCACCACAGACAATCACACCACGTAAAGGGAAACACACCATGGCACAAGAAGTAGCAGTCATCATCGGCTCAGGCAGCATCGGAGTAGCGATCGGCCGCATCGCCGGCATCGGCCGGCGCGTCCTGCTCGCCGACTACAACGAGGAGACGATGAACACCGTCGCCGCCTCGCTGCGCGGCGAAGGTTACGACGTCACCACCCGCCAGGTGGACATCTCAGACCTCAACGCCGTCGCCGCCTTGGCCGACACAGCTGCAGCCGCCGGGGACGTCACCCGCGTGGTCATTGCAGCCGGTGTGTCCCCTGTCCAGGCGAGCACCGAGCGGGTCCTGCACGTTGATCTTCTCGGCACCGCCTACGTCCTGGAAGAATTCGGCCGGGTCATCGCCCAAGGGGGTTCCGGCGTCGTTATCTCCAGCATGGCCGGCCACATGGGCGAGGGCTACCCGCGCGAGGTCCAACACGCGCTTGCTTACACCCCCACGGCCGAGCTTCTTGGCCTGCCGTTCCTCGCGGCCAACAAGGTGGGCGATTCAGGCGCCGCCTACACATTGGCTAAACGCGGCAACGCCCTGCGCGTCCAGGCAGCAGCAACCACCTGGGGCGCGCGCGGGGCGCGCATCAACTCCCTCAGCCCGGGAATTATCTCCACTCCCCTGGCCCAGGACGAAATGTCCGGACCGTTCGCCGAAGGCTACCGCAACATGATCAACACCTCAGCCGCCGGCCGCATGGGCACCCCAGCAGAGCTGGCAGCCATCGCCGGGATCCTTCTCGGACCCGAAGGTGCTTTCATCACCGGTTCAGACCTCCTCATCGACGGCGGCGTCATCGCAGCGATGCGCGCCGGACAGCTCTAACAACATCCCTAAAACCGAGGAGAAGCCTGCTGTGGTTGAACTCATCACCCTGAATAACGGCGTCACTATGCCCTCGGTCGGGCTGGGCGTGTACCAAACCCCTCCCGACGAGACCGTCGCCGCCGTCGAGGCTGCCACCGAAGTTGGGTACCGCCATATTGATACGGCTGCGGCCTACGGCAACGAACGCGAGGTCGGGGAGGGCCTTCGCCGCTCCGGCGTCCCCCGGGAAGACGTCTTCGTGGAGACGAAGGTCTGGGTCAGTGACTACGGCTTCGACACCACGCTCCACGCCTTCGAGAAGAGCGCCAAGAAGCTCGGCGTGGACCAGATCGACCTCCTGATCCTGCACCAGGCCCAGCCCAACACCTTCGACAAAACAATCCTCGCCTACAAGGCACTCGAGCGGCTCCTCGCCGACGGTGCGGTCCGGGCCATCGGCGTCAGCAACTTCAATCCGGTCCGGCTCGAGGCGCTCCTGCGCGAAACGGACGTCATGCCGGCGGTGAACCAGATTGAGCTGCACCCATACAACATCCGGCCGGACGTCCGGGCTGCCAACCAAGCCCACGGAATCGTCATGCAGGCATGGTCACCCATCGGCGGGATCCGGCACTACAGGGGTGACACCACCACACCTTTGACCGACTCGACGATTCAGGGCATCGCAGACGAGCATGGCAAGACGACAGCGCAGGTCATGATCCGCTGGCACATCCAGCAGGGCCGTTCCGCCATCCCCAAGTCGGTGCACCGGGACCGGATTGCGGAGAACTTCAACGTGTTCGACTTCGAACTCACCGCCGACGAACTGGCCCGCATCGATGCCCTGCACATCGGCGACACCATGGATCCCGATCAGATCGACTTCAACAGCTTCGGCCTCACCATCCCCGAAGCCTGACCGGCAAGAAAAAGGGACCAAAACCCGCAGACTTGACGCCGCGGCGATGCTCGCACCTGGCGGTTGCCGCCGGCGCCAGAACAGGAACTGATCATGACCCAAGAAGCACTCACCATCCTCTTTGTGGGAGCCACCGGCAGCGTCGGCCGCCCCGCCATCACTGAAGCCCTCCGGCAGGGCCACACAGCCCAGGCCCTGGTGCGCAACGAGCGGTGGGCCCGCATCCTGGATGACCGTGCACAGGTAATCGTCGGTGACCTCACCCGCCCGGAAACACTCACTGCCGCGGTAGACGGTGTGGACGCCGTCGTCTTCACCCACGGCGCGCCCTACGGAAGCAGCGACCTCGAAGCCGTCGACTACGCCGGCGTCCGCAATATCCTCACCGCCCTGCACGGCCGGCGGGCGCGCATCGCCCTGATGACCGCCATCGGGGTCACCGCACGGGCCGACTACTACGACTGGAAACGCCGCAGCGAACGCCTGGTCCGCGCCAGCGGCAACCCCTACACCATCGTGCGGCCGGGCTGGTTCGATTACAACGACAAAAACCAACTCCAGATCACCCTGCTCCAGGGCGACACCCGCCACGCCGGAAACTCCTCCGACGGGGTCATCGCCCGACACCAGATCGCCCGCGTCCTCATCGACAGCCTGACTTCTGACGACGCTGCCAACACCGCGTTCGAACTCGTTGCCGAACACGGCCCCGAGCAGCCCTCCCGTGATTCCCTGTTCGGGCGCCTTGACCGCGATCCCAGCGGGGGCATCGACGGGGTCCGGGACCAGCAAAACCTTCCCTTGGCCACAGAACCCGGGTCCGTCGTCGCCGACCTCGAAGCCTTTACCAACCGCACCTAATTCTTGCCTGAGCACGGCCAGCTCCGGAAGGGCTCTTAGGACGAGGCCGGCTTCGGCCTTCCGTAGGCGCCATAGACCTGGCTATTCATGCCGAATGACCCGATCATGGTGCTGTGAGAACCGAAGCCACTGCCTTGCCGAGGCTCTCCGTGGTGGACTTGCCACCCATGTCCGGAGTAAGGGCCTGTGATCCACGGGCCAGCACTGTTTCCATAGCGGTGGTGATGGCGGCTGCGGCTTTGGGCTCCCCGAGGTGGTCGAGCATCATTGCTGCGCACCAGATTTGTCCGATCGGGTTGGCGATGCCTTTGCCGGCGATGTCCGGGGCGGAGCCGTGGACGGGCTCAAAGAGGCTGGGGAACTTGCGTTCGGGGTTGATGTTGCCGCTGGGGGCGATGCCGATGGTTCCGGTGCAGGCGGGACCGAGGTCGGAGAGGATATCGCCGAAGAGGTTGCTGGCTACAACGACGTCGAACCAGTCGGGGTGCATGACGAAGTTAGCGGCCAGGATATCGATGTGGTATTTGTCGACGTCGATCTCAGGGTAAGCAGCGGACATGGCCTGGACGCGTTCGTCCCAGTAGGGCATGGTGATGGAGATGCCGTTGCTCTTGGTGGCGGATGTCAGGTGCTTCTTGGGCCTGCTCTGGGCCAGGTCGAAGGCGTACTTGAGGATCCGGTCCACCCCGGTCCGGGTCATAACGGTTTCCTGGACCACGGTTTCGCGGTCGGTGCCTTCGAAGATCTTCCCGCCGATGCTGGAATATTCGCCCTCGGTGTTCTCGCGCACGACGTAGAAGTCGACATCCCCCGGGACCCTGCCGGCCAGGGGGCTGGGCACGCCGGGCAGGAGTTTGACGGGGCGGAGGCTGACGTACTGGTCGAAGTGGCGGCGGAACTGCAGAAGGCTGCCCCACAGCGAAATGTGGTCAGGGACGACGTCGGGCCATCCGACGGCGCCGAAGAAGATGGAATGGAACTGGTTGAGTTGGTCGAACCATCCGTCGGGGAGCATCTTCCCGTGCCGGGTGTAGTAGTCCGCGGAGGCGTAGTCGAAGTGCTCGTATTTGAGGTTGAGGTCGAAGGCTGAGGCTGCGGCGTCCAGGACGCGTAGTCCTTCGGGTACGACTTCGGTGCCGATTCCGTCGCCGGGAATGACGGCGATGTGGTGGGATTTCGTCATCAGTGATCCTTCTCTTGCTGTTCGGGGTTGGAATTAGCGGTCGACAGGATGTGCCGGTTCGCGGTTTTCAAGGACATCGATGACGGCGTGCGCCGCGGCCAACCCCGCCCGGGTCCGTGCCTCAATGGTTTGTCCGGCGAGGTGGGAGGTGATGATGATGTTGTCCAGGCCCCGGAGGGGGCTGTCCGAGGGCATCGGTTCGCTCTCAAGCACGTCCAGCGCGGCCCCGGCGATGGTGCCGTCGTACAGTGCTTTGGCCAGGGCCCTTTCGTCCAGGAGTGAGCCGCGGGCGGTGTTGATGAGGACGGCTGTGGATTTCATCGCTTGCAGCCGGGGCGCGTCGATAAGTTTGCCGCCGGACCGTCCTCCGCGGGTGTGCAGGGAGAGGTAGTCGGCCTCGCGGATGACGGTGTCGAGGTCGGCGAACCGGACGGCGCTGGTATCAGGGTCGGGGTGGGCGGTGCTGACCACGACGGTCATGCCCAGGGCGGTGCCCAGGTTTGCGGTGGCGCGTCCGCTGGGGCCGTAGCCGATGATGCCGAGGGTGGAGCCGCGCAGTTCGCTGCCGGCTTCGCGGGGCCAGCGACCTTGCCGGACGGCGAGGGTGACCTCGGGGAGGCGGCGTGCGGCCATGATGATCAGTCCGATGGTGAGTTCGGCAACGGAGTGGTGGTTGGTTCCTGGGGCGTTGCAGACCCTGATGCCTCGCTCTGTGGCGGCTTGGACGTCGATTGAGTCGTAGCCCACGCCGCTGCGGGCGATGACTTTGAGCGACGCGGCATGTGCGAGCATGTCGGCGGTGACCGGTTCGCTGGCGAGGATAACTCCGGATATGCCGTCGAATAGTGAGCGGCCTTCCTCAAGGGTCCGTGGCCCCCGGGAGGGCGAGTAGACCGGTTCCAGGCCGTGCTCGCGCAGGAGCTGGTCCACGGGATCTCCCGGGTGGAGGTAGTCGGTGGTGATCAGGATGCGGGCAGCCATGGTGCAGGGTTCCTCATGTGATCGCCGGGAATGATGCGCTGTGCGCTGTCATTAGCGGCTTGGGGTTTTAGTTCACGCGGGCAGGGCCGCCACGGTGTGCGCGGCGGCCCTGCCAGATGCGGTGTTAGTGGACGTCTACTTTGTCTGACTCCACAGTGGTGGGTGTCTTTGACTCGATGTCGTTCTTTTTCTGGCCTGCCGCGTGCAGGACCCTGCGGGCTTGTTCGGGGTCGTAGTCCTTTTCCCACTTTCCGACGACGACTGCTGCCATCACGTTGCCGAGGACGTTGATGAACACTCGGCCTTCGTTCAGGAGCCGGTCGATGCCGACGATGAGGGCCAGGGCAGCCAGCGGTATGCCGCCGACGGAGCTCAGGGTGCTGGCCAGGACGATGAACGCGCCACCTGCGATTCCAGCGGTGCCCTTGCTGGTGAGCATCATGACGCCTACCATGACCAGCTGCTGTTCCCAGGACAGGTCCATGCCGACGGCCTGGGCCAGGAATACCGAGGCCATGGTGAGGTAGACGGCGGAGCCGTCGAGGTTGAAGGAGAACCCGGAGGGGATGACGATGCCGACGGTGGATTTGCCGACGCCCATGGCTTCGAGCTTCTTGATTAGCTGCGGAAGGACCGCTTCGCTGGAACAGGTGCTCAGGGCGATCAGCAGTTCGGCCTTGAAGTAGCGCATCACTGTGAAGATGTTCAGCCCGGTGGCACGGGCGATGACGCCCAAGACCACGAGGACGTAGGCGATGCAGGTTCCGGTGAACAGCAGGACGAGGTAGCCCAGTTGCTGCAGGCTTTGGGTGCCGTAGTTGGCCACCACGGCGGCCAATGCGCCGAAGGTGCCGATGGGGGCAAGCCGCATGACCCAGTTGACGATTTTGAAGATAACCGTGGACAGGGCCTGGATGCCCTTGGTCAGGAAGGCGCCTGCTTCACCGGAGACATTCATCGCGGCGCCGAAGATGATGGAGACCATCAGGGCGGCGATGATCGTGTGGCCGGTCAGGGCGCCAAACAGCGATTCGGGGATGATGTTGTTGACGAACTCGATGCCGTCAAAGCCTTCACTCGCCTTTGCCGGGACTTTACTGGAGTCCAGCTGGGACGGGTCGATGTTCATGCCATCGCCCGGACGGAAAACGTTGGCGACAACGAGGCCGATGAGCATCGACAGCAGGGACAGGGCCAGGAAGTAGCCCAGTGCCTTCACCCCGATGCGGCCGGCCTTGCGCAGGCTGTCCATGGATGCGATGCCAAGGGAAACAACGCAGAACACCACCGGAATGACGATCATCTTCACCAGGGCGATGAACCAGTCGCTGAGCGGGGTGAGCTGTTTGCCGACTTCGGGGAGGAGGAAGCCGACGGCGATGCCCAGGACTGCACCCAGAACGACTTGAAACCAGAGTTCGCGCATCAACCGGCCGAACCGGGATCGCTGTTTGGGCGGGTGGGCGGAATGTTGCGGGTTCTGCATGGTGTGGGACGACATCTTGGGTGCTCCTTTGCACGACAGACAGAGAAAATTTGAGAGGTGCGGTCCCGGGCAGTGATACTGCCCGGGACCGGGGCACTACCCGAGTGGTTAGCTGTGCAGGTCGCGCAGGACCTTGTAGAACTCGGCCTTACCTTCAAGCCCGATGCCCGGGAGGTCGCCCGGGGCCACGCGGCTGTTGACGATGACAGCGTCGTCGGTGAAGCCGCCGGTGGGCTGGAACTCGCCCGGGTAGGATTCGTTTCCGCCGAGCTTGAGGGCTGCTGCGATGTGCAGCGAGAACTGGTGTCCGCCGTGCGGGATGCAGCGGCGGGAGGACCAGCCGTGCTGGGCCAGCATGTCCTGGATCCGGCGGTATTCAGTCAGGCCGTAGCTCAGGGCCGGGTCAACCTGGATGAAGTCCCGGTCCGGGCGCATCCCGCCATAGCGGATCAGGTTCCGGGCATCCTGGAGGGAGAACAGGTTCTCGCCGGTTGCGATCGGATTTTTGTAGTGCTCGGAGAGGGTGGCGTTCAGGGCGTAGTCCAGCGGGTCGCCGACTTCCTCGTACCAGAACAGCCCATACTGATCGATGGCTTTGCCGTATTCAAGTGCCGTCTGCAGGTCAAACTTGCCGTTGACGTCCACCATCAGGCGGGAACCGTCGCCGTCGAGGACCTCGATCACGGCTTCGATGCGGCGAAGGTCTTCGGCGAGGTCCGCACCGCCGATCTTCATTTTGACCACGTCGTAGCCCTTTGCCAGGAAGCCACGCATTTCGTTCTGCAGGTCCTCAAGGCTCTTGCCCGGCGCGTAGTAACCGCCAGCGGCGTAGACGAAGACGTCCTTGTCCGGGTTGCCGTCACCGTAGTGGTCCGAGATCCAGCGGTACAGCGGGACGCCGGCGATCTTGGCGGCAAGGTCGTGCAGAGCCATGTC
Source organism: Arthrobacter sp. Alg241-R88 (assembly GCF_900537115.1). Taxonomy (GTDB): domain Bacteria; phylum Actinomycetota; class Actinomycetes; order Actinomycetales; family Micrococcaceae; genus Arthrobacter. The sequence continues at coordinate 294,642 of NZ_UNRG01000002.1, read as the reverse complement.
GGCCACGCCGACGGCGACGGAGCGTTCACCGTGGCCGCCGGGCTTTTCGTTGGACATCATCAGGTCCCACGCCTTTTCCGGCGAAAGCTGGCCGTCCTCGTCGAGAAGGTCTTCGGATGGGGCATCCATGATGCGCGGAAGGATGCGGTCTCTCAGGATGCCCGTGGCGTTGTAGCGGCCGTTGGAGTTGAACCCGTAACCAACGAGGGGCTTGCCGTCAACGAACACATCGGAGACGAGCGCGATGATGGTGCAGTCCATCTTGGTGAAGTCAATGAAGGCGTTCCGGATCGACGAGCTGATGGGAATGGTGCCAACGTGGGCGGAAACGATTTTCATCTTTGAATCTCCTGTTGATCTTATTTCTTATAAGACCTGAGCCTAGGTTAGCCCGAGATGGAAGGGGCCGAAGCCCTTCCTTGCGAATATCTTATAAGACCTGCGATCAAGGTTAGCGGCGAGTGACGCGACGCACAAGTCTTGGGAGGGGATTTCTTATAAGATGTTCTGGACAGTACGACGGCGGCGATTAGCAAGAAACTCGGAGCGTTGGATGAGCACCACGAACGTCTTTTCCAGTAAGGGGAGTCTGGCTTACGGCGAACTCCGCCAGCTGATCCTCTCCGGCGGCCTTGCCCCCGGCTCACGGGTCTCCCAGTACGAACTGGCCGACAAGATGCAGATGAGCATCACTCCCCTGCGTGAAGCAATCCGCCGGCTCTCAAGCGAGGGCCTGATCATCATGGATACTCACCGGGACTCCCGTGTGGCTGACGTGAGCGCTTCGGAGGCCCGCGAACTGCTTGAAGTCCGCCTCTCGCTGGAGCCGTCAGCGACCGAGTTGGCGGCACACCGCCGGACCGAAGCTGACATCGTCGCCATGCGAAATGCAGCGGAGAAACTACTGCCGGTCACCAAGGTCTGGGGCGAGGACGCTATCACAGCACACCGTGAATTCCACCGGGCCGTCTACGCCGCCTCCCACAATGCCAGCATGATCAAGCTCCTGGATGACCTGTGGGACAAGTCCGATCGCTACCGCCGCCTTGGCCTGGAACTTCCCTCCGGTGATGAACCACGAACCATAGACCTGAACCAACACCACCAAATTCTTGAGCTTGTAGCCTCCGGCGATGGTCCCGGCGCAGCCGAACTCGCACGAACCCACATTGCCAACAGCCTCACAGCCTCGGTAACCGGAGCCCTTGAGGAAAGCGAGAACGTCCAGTCGGCAAACTCGGAGAAATCCGCTTAGTATCCTGCGCCGACGGATCCCCTTCGGTGGTCAGGAAAGCCGGCAACCCCTGCCGGCGCCTGTCCCACATCAGCTACTAGCCCGAGACACAGCTGGATGCGCGTCTCTTTTTGCATCCCAAACTGGTCTCATCAGCGGTCCTTTGTAGGCAGTGCCTCGCGCGACATTCGCGCGAGGACCCACGTTGGCTGGCGGGAGACCGTCATGACGCTCACCGCGGACGACATCGTCCAGGCCGCGCTGCCCTTGGGCGAGGAGCCGCAACCGGAACCAACTCAGGAACCGGAGCAGCCACGTCGGTGGCGCTGGCTGGCCTGACCGGATCCACAATTGCTGCCAGGCGAACGCACCTACCGTCCCCGCCGGGAAAAGCACATCTATGTCACTTCGCGGCTGCGCGCCAGAATCGCCTCGCCCCCGCCGATGAGCCTATGTGCAGCCCTTGAGAAGGCCGGCGATGGCGTCGTGCTCGGCTTGAGTGACCCAGAGGCTGTATTTGGCCTTGACTACAGTTTGGCGAGCGACGTATTCGCATCGGAAAGCTTTGTTCGGCGGAAGCCATGTAGCTGCATCTTTGTCACCTTTGGCACCGTTTGTCGGGCCGTCGGCGGCCATGAGATTCAGCGGGTCATTGGCGAGTTCCTTGCGCTGGTCAGGGTTGAGCTGCTGTGCGCCCTTTTGCCAGGCGTCGCTGAGGGGAACGATGTGGTCGATCTGGACGTCGGAGCTGGTGTCTTGGCCGCGGGTGAAGGTAATCGTGGTGCCGGTGTACTTATCGGCCAGGGTTCCGGTCATGACCACACAGTTGTTGGTGCCGGGCTTGAACGTCTCGCTCGTCAAGTCTCGGGCGAGGATGTCATTACGGGTGTCGCAGCCGTTGCGGTCCGTGTCCGCCCAGGCCGGTCCAAACTCGTCACGGGTATAGCCGGTCTTTGGGGCGCGACCCTTCACGGGAATGCTCTCCAATTGGGCAAGGGCGCTGGCGGCCTCAAAGGCAAAGGACGGGTCTGCCGGGGCTGGCGCATCGGCTGCATTGCGTGGAGCCGACTCGAGGACCTCAAGGGCGTTGGCGGCAGCGTCACAACCGGTGAGGGAGCCAGCCAGTAGAAGGGAGGCGGCAGCGGTCAGGGTCCGGGTGGAGAATCGGATGATCTTAGGGTCCTTCTGTTGCAGCGGGCTCTTCCACGCTAACGTCCAACGCCGCCTGCTACAGACAGGCCCACTCGTGGCGCCCCTCACAGCCTGCGACTCCCTTGGTCCTCGTGAAGCTCCCTTCTAGTGTCAATCGCTGGGGCAATTCTTAGTACTGGGCTGGGAGTCTCGTCGGGCGGCTTGCTTCAGTTCGCGGCGGCCATTCTGTGACATCAATCTTGCCTTGCCCCCAGCATGCGGTGGGAAGCGTCAGACGGTCGCTCCCTCGCGCAACCCTGTGGCGCATGAGCGTACCTGCTTCGGCGGGCTCAAAGAATTTAGTAAGTCCTCGTGGTTCCGCTCGACGGACGGATCAACAGGTCGATGTGCTCCTGGACAACCTCAACAACAGCTTCAATAACGGCGCGGACGTTATGGCCACGGCGCAGCGGTTCATGCTTTGGATCGACACGGCACAAATTACCCCGAATGGCGGCGACGTAACCATAGCGTGGGACGCGTTCCAATCGCATCTTCAAGCTGTAGGGGAAAGATCACATGATTCGGAAAATTCGAAAGATCTTGTCTGCCCTGATCGGGGCGTTGCTGGTGGCCGTCTTCCTTGGCCCGGTCAGTCCGGCCCAAGCGGCCGGATATCGATGTATCGGCGCGCCGGCGGATGACCCGGGGGCCGCAGGCCTTGGTACTGGCATGTACTCTGAGCCACGGACTTTCCTTGAAGCACAGTCGTGGTGGTCGGACCATAAGACTCACGCCCACCTGGGGGCATGCCTGCCTGCTGATCAGACCGTCAGGACTGGTGGCACGGTACTTACGGCCCACTGGCGGATCGACCTGCACGGCATGAACGGTTACCTGCACCGGCTGACGCAAGAGGTCGCAACCGACAGCTGTTCTGCCTGCGGCGAGAAGGCCACCTTCTACAACACAGACTCCACCAAGTTCAGGGGACCTGGCATCTTTTGGGTGACTACTTCCTTCGACGTTGGCACAGCCGATAAGACGGGGTGGCAGCAGGTGCAGAACCGGTTTGAGATAAAGGTTGCTGACGGGACGGTGCGCCCGGCCATCCGTTACATGGCCAATATCCAGCACGGCAAGACGCTGGACCACTATAACCGCCACGACACGAACGGCTACGGCTGGCACACCAACACCGCGTACGCTTATGCCCGGCTGAAGTCCAGCACGTCTTCCTACTCGCCAACGCTGCCTTACGCGCCGGTCAAGGGTAATTACTCCTTTATCGCCTCGCACGAGACAACCACCGATGGAGTGAGCAAGAACATCACCGGTTGGATGGTGTCAGTGGATCCGAAGCTTCATGCGGATCCGCCTTCCACCGGACTTGTCCTTGGCAGCGGCACCACAGCCTGCGCTCCTACCGTCAAAGGCACCTGTCATGGCCCCCGTAATGTCGTGTGGACCATCGATACGACCAAACTCACGGACGGTGTGCATTTCGTGACCATTTTCACGCACCAAAAGGACTCGTCCACCAAGGAGAACACTGGCGTGTTCAAGTACCCCATCATTGTGGACAATATCCCCGGCTAAACCTGACTTAGGGTGCCAGCCGTGGCAGTTGCTTTTGGCCCGGCTGGCACCCGCGTGGTTCTTGGCGCGGCGATGAGTGCAAACGAACTGCCTTCGGTAAACCCGTCCTTCTAGACTGCGCGGATCGAAATGAGCTCGTAGACCACGGCCGAGCTCATTGCCGGCCCGCGGCAGGTCAGTTGGCGCGGCGGGGCGTGGCGGGCCTGCATTTCGACGTCGAGACGGGCCGGGTGAGGCGGGCTGCCGGCGATGCGGATCCGCCAGTAATCGCCATCGCGGGAGGTCGCCGCGACCACGTAGTCATGCCGGCCCGCGGGGCCGAAACGTGCGAGCGTGGCCGCGACAGCGGCCTGCTGTGCTGGGAAGAGGTCTGTGTAGCCGCGCAAATACTCCGCGCGGATACGGCCGGCGAGGTGTTCTTCGATCGTGGCCACGGACGCCTCAGCGCTCAGATTCCCGTAGTACACGCCGTCGGGCGCGACAACGACATTGCCTGCGAACCTGTCACCGCCTACATGCGAGCATTCCCACACCAGCTCCGGCCAGCGCTCACTCAGCGCACGTCCCACAGGCCGTCCCCATACGGCACAGCATTGGTCACGTTGACTGTGGGTGCACACCAGAATGACGGGCGGATGGCCGAGCTCTCCCGCGGTGCCGAGGGCCGTGGCAATCTCCGCCAGATCCTCATCCCGGCTCCACGTTCCCCATTGCTGACGATAGGCACCGGAGTTCCCATGGTGCAGCACACCCCAATGGTTCTCACCCTCACGCCGGCGGGGGCCGGGCCGCCTCACCAGCAGCACCCGCGCCCGTGCCGCCTTGGCGGCGGAGAGCACGATAGCTTTGGTCCCAGGCTCGAGATCAAGCCCATCGAAGCCATTGAGCGGCCACCCGCCCCGGTACTCAATGAGGACCCAGACGACACCATGCGACGCCGTGCCGGCAAGGGGGTCGCCGCGCAACCGTGCGCCTTCAGAACAGAAGAATCGCTCCTTGGCGGCCGCTGGGGGCAAGTTATTGGTTAAATCACTGTTCAACGGGAACGAGGACCCCCGCGCGCAGTAGTCTTTCAACGAGTTCGACGCCGAGATCACCGGCGGCGTGAATCTCCCCGTCCAGCGCGCACACCACAGACGGCAGATCGGCCTCGGGGAAGTCGAGCCAACCCACGCGCGTGGTCAGGCGCCGACCCTCCAGCCGTGCTTCCAGTGCATCGCGAAGCCGCACCGCGGACTCGGGGCTTAGGCCGTCGACGGCGGCGAGCTGGGCCAACGGTCCCAGCGGGGCAGGGCGTCCCTGTCCTCGCCTGGTGCGGTGGAACAGGGCGGTGGTATCAGCCTCAGCAAGGGCGGCCGCCAATCGCCCACGGACGGCGTCGATCTCCCCGTTTGGCCCGTCCACGCCCAAGGGCAACGTACTGCGCATCTCGGGATCGTCGCACAGCGCTGCAAGCGCGGCCTGCGCGAGCTGTTCGGCCAATGCGTAGCGGGTCCAGCTGTGGATTCCCAGCGTGAGGTGGATGGAGACCTCGCCCTGCGCCTGGGCGGCATGCAACCAGCCGCGCGGCAGGTAGAGGACATCCCCTGGCTCTAGCACCGTGTCGATATAGGCCTCGCCTTTCGCGGCCTCCGCCACGGCGGAGCGGCGGTCGGTCCAGGGTTGGTCACGCAACGGATCCGTATGAACCGGCTCATGGATGATCCAGCGCTTTGTCCCCTCGATCTGCAGGACGAAGACGTCGTGCACGTCGTAGTGATCGTCGAAACCCCTGTTTTGAGGCGGCGTGATGTAGGCATTGGCCTGCACGGGATGTCCGAGCTCAGTGCTCAGCTTGCTGCTGAAGTCCGAGACAGGCTCCCAGGTGCGGTGCAGTGCCTGCAGCACGAGCGTGGCACCGTCCGCGAATTTGCGCCAGAGCGCTGTGTCGTCGAGCTGGTCAGAGATGGTGGCACCGACGCCGGCGGGTGAGGTGAATGATGAGTCGGGAAATGTGGTGCCGCCCTTGGCGACGCGGAGAAAAGGTGTGCGCAGTCCACGACGCGAGACCAGTTCGTCGACGGCCTCGGCAGAGAAGAGATCGGAGAAGTCGCTTGCAACACGTGTGAGCAGCGCCGTGTGTCCCCAGACGTCGCCGGCGAACCTCTCACGGCCAATGTTAATCAGGCGTGTCTCCAGCACCCCGTCGCTTTCCAAGGCGTCGGGGTCCTGTTCCGTGCGGGTGGTGCTCAAAATCTAGATGCCCCGTTCTGCGGCTCCCCCATCAGCTCCGCCATCGGCACCGCTGTCAGCTCCGCCATCGGCACCACCGTCGGCACCGCTGTCAGCTCCACCATCGGCACCGCCATCAGCTCCACTGTCAGCACCGCCATCGGCTCCACCGTCGGCGCCTCCGTCTGCCCCGCTGTCAGCTCCTCCGTCGGCACCCCCGTCATGCATGCCAGGGACACCAGCCGCGCCACCGTCCGCGGGGCCTTCCTGCTGGCTTGGATCCTGCTCTGGACTGGTCATGTTTCCTCCCGAGAATCGAATCGCTAGGATCAGCTCCGATACCGGCACTGATCACCCAACCGGGCGATCCAACGGCACCGCCCGTGATCACCCTAACGGCACAGACCAGCCCTGGGAACAACCTTCTTTTTATTCAGAACTGGAACAGTCCTATTGGCCGGCCGGCACAGCCATCCCGTCCCCTTTACGAGATTGAATCCAGGGCGCACCGGCGCCGGGAAACACTGCTGCCTGCAAGATTGAGCAGCTTCAGAGGCGTCATTTCGGCTATAGGCTCGACACCGCCACCGGGTCATCCGGCGAGTGTCAACTACGGCACGACCAGCAGTGCCGGCCAGCTTCGGCGTTTCGGAAAGTGCCCGCGGACATCTTGCTCTGCGCCCAGTGCCCTGGCGCATCAGGAGCCAGGCCACACTGGTCACCCCGGACGGCCAGCCCGCTGCACCACGCCATTGATGATGAAGGCCCACGGCACCCAAGAGAATTGCGGTCTGAATCCGTTGCCGGCCTTCAACCAGCCCATGTAAACGGTGAGGAAGCCACTGAGGATCGCGACAGGTAGTGAAACCTCCCCGCGTGCGGTCGCAGGCGAAGATTGCCTATCTGATGGATGGTTTGAGGGTTGATGGGTGCGGGGACTGGCGTAGAGTCCACGACGTCACGGGAGCTAGGAGCAAGCAATGGGGCACCTGATTGTTCAGGAATTCGTCAGCGCTGACGGTTTCGCCGCCGATGCCAACAACGAGTTCACCTTCTACGAATTGCTGGACGGGGGCACCACTGAATTCGACCATAGTCAACAGGAGTGGCTAAAGAACGTGGACGTGATGGTCCTAGGGGCAAACACTTACCGGGAGTTTGCCGAGTACTGGCCAACCCCGGCCTCTAAAAACGAAATCATCGCGCCGTCACTCAACGGGCTCCGCCGTGTTGTTTTCTCCCGCCACCTGGTGAGGGCGCCATGGGGAGATATGGCAGAGGCTGCCATCGAGTCCGGCGACGCCGTTGAGGCGATCAGGCGGATCAAGAGTGCGACCGACGGCGCTATCGTCGTCTGGGGCAGTCTTACCCTGGCAGAGACATTCCTGGCCGCGGGCGTCGTGGACTCGGTGAGGCTGGTGGTGATGCCGATCGCCATAGGCGCCGGCCGTGGCGTGTTTCCTTCCGGGCAGGACCCAAACGTGCTGAACCTTCAGAGCGCAACAGTGTATGACCAGGGACTGGTTGAGCTGGTGTACGGAATCCGGGCCACAAGTGTGGACCGTCACTAACGGAACATCCTTTGGCCGTGGGGGCTCTCCTCGCAATCCTCAGAGGGCCGCTTCCTTATCGGAGTGGTCGAGTCCACGCTCCTAAACGGACGCGGCACCAGAACTGGTCTACATGCCACACCTGTACCTATCGCCGGAGAAAGTGAGCAGGACATGGAATTGAAGGTCACGATGAACATCAGCGTTGATGGCGTGATGCAAGGCCTTGGCGGACCCGATGAGGATCGTCGGGGCGGCTTCGAACGCGGCGGTTGGGCTGGTCCGCTGCTGGACCCCGAGTCCCGCCACTACCTCAACGAGGTATACGGGAATGCCACCGCGTTCCTGTTCGGCAAGTGGACGTACGAGGTTTTCGCCGGTTCCTGGGGTTCGGGGATGGCCGACCCGGCGGGAGATCCGGTCGCTGCGGCGCTGAACGGCCGCCCAAAGTACGTGGTGTCATCCACGCTGTCCGATCCGGAGTGGGAACCGACGACTGTCCTGACTGGGGATATTGGATCACAGATTATGAAGCTGAAGGAGGACGGCGAGGGTGAATTGGTTGTTCCCGGCAGCCTCTCCCTTGTCCGCTGGCTGCTTGCCAACGATCTAGTGGACCAACTGGACCTGACTGTCTATCCCGTGGTCATCGGTCAGGGCAAACGGTTATTCCCCGAGTCCGGCCCGGACCACAAGCTCCAGCTGCTCGACTCATCCGCTACGTCCCGCGGCCTCGTTATCCAGAAATACCGGTTCGCAGGCCGGCCCGAGTACGGCGTAGCTGCCGAGAGTTGGGCCAACACATAACCCTGAACGGAAGTCAGCGAGCGAAAGTGAAGTGCTCGATGTCGTTCTAGAACACTCCCTTATCAAGGTGCGGCTACGCCGCAGTGGCACGTCACAATTATAGGGGCGCGGTGACTGCGTAATTCAAAGCAGAAACCCCTCTGATCTGCGGAAACACTGTGCCCGAGGTGAAACTCGAACTGCATTCGTGGCCTTGCAAACGCTGGGAGGCGCCAAAACATGTGGAGACCGGAGGGAACCGAGGGCGGTAAGAGCTACTCAATGGCCAGGGGTGTGGACATTGTGCACGCCCCACTTTTTGGGTTCTCTTGTCCGATTGGCTAGATGCATCTCGAATATCGGCGGTTTATTTGTGCCGTCTCGTTGCGGGAGGGCAACCATGTCGCCGCAGAAAACAAAGGACTCGCCGCCCATCGGTGTATTTATGCCACGATACGGCTGTACCCAGCGTTGGAACGGCCGATAGGAGCCCATCGACCGTTCCAAGCTTCGGCGAAGCTTGCATTCGCCGCCTGTTATCCCTTGGGGGTGACCTGCAGGCGGTCAAAAGAGACCTGCTTGCCGTCCTTATTTAGGACCACCACGTCGTCACGGCCGTTTTGGACGTCTGAGGGCAGGATGAATTCGACGGTGTCATCCGTGGTGGGGAAGATCCAGCCGATGCGGTAGCCGTGCTTGTTGAGGTAGACGTAGTACCACTGCCCGTACTCAAGGCCCTTGAGGCTTACTTTTTGGCCGTTGCGGTACTTGTCGCTGGTTCCCAAGTCGGACGGCGCGGTTTGCCCGTCGAGTTCCTGAACGGTCAGTGCCGGAACTGTTACAGGCTGAGCGGGCTGGACGTTTAGCTCAGTTCCACCGCCGGTCATAACGGCGGAAACCTTTCTGGATCCGTTGACTGCGCTGGCCTCAAACGTCACGGGGCCAATGCTGCCCGCGGTGATGTCCGCAGCGGTCAGCACGTGGTCGCGGGTGGAGGTGATGCTGTCGCCCGCGGCGAGCCGTTCTTGTCTGATGCCCGCTTGCGGTGCACTGATACCGGTCAACAGGACGTTACCGGCGTTACCGAGGGTGTAGGTGTAACTGACAATGTCCCCTGGGGAGGCGTACCGGTCGCCGTCACTGTCTTTCCATTCGGCGGCGACAGTGCCTTCGAGTTTTGCGTCGCGGACCTTCAGATCCACCTCGCCACCATCAACAGAGTAGGTCCTGGCAGTCTGCCCGGTGGCGCTAATTTCCCAGGTGCTGCTGGGAACGAAGAATCCCTGTTCGGCCTCTTCCGCGGTGACACTGTGGCGGGGGGTGGAGCAGGTGTAGCTTTGGCTAGCGGGCAGGGCGCTGTAGCGGCAGTTACCGGGTCCTTCGGGGACGAAGGGGCTGAAATTCCCGGCCGTGGGAACGACCTTTTCTGTCAGCGGGCTGGTGTTGGTGACATCGAACTTGTAGGGGAAGGCCTCACCCGGCACGTAGGGCTGGGCTGCCAGGTCCCGGCCGCTGTCGATGCGGCTGCCCTTGATGTCCACCGCGAGCAGGCCGTCGCGCAGCGGCACCGCAGGGCCGGTGAAGGCGACAGACTTGGTCAGGCTGGGCGTCGCGCTGGCGGTCACGGCGAACACGGCTTCGGGGAGGAAGTAGCCACGGGCCATGTCTTCCGCCGTTACGGTGTGCTTTGCCGTGGTGCAGGTATAGGACGCCCCGGCAGCCAGGTTGTTGTACCGGCAGTTCGGGGCCGACGGCGGGAGGAAGCCGGCGTTGAAGGAGCCGGAGACCGGTACCGAGTTCGCGGTAACGTTCGCCGTGCTCTTGACGTTGAAGGTGTAGCTGAGCACGTCGCCGGCCTTGTACGGGCTCGCAGTAACGTCCCGGGTTGGGGCTGATCCGGTGATGGCAAGTCCCACCTGCGGTGCGACCGGCACGGTGGCGGTAAAGGTGTACTGCGAGACCCGGCCGTCCGCCGTTGTGAAGGCAGCATTGAGGCTTTGTGGGCCGCTGGCGTTGGCGGGAGCGGTCAAGGCGACGTTGACAGTGGCTGCGGCGCCGGGTGCGACGTCGGGCACAGGTACGGTGCTGGCGGTCCAGCCGCTGGGGGTATAGACCGTGGCGGTGGCACCGGAGAGCGTGCCGGCTTCCTGGTTTGTGACCGTCACGGGCACCTGCTGGGTTGCGCCGGGCGTCGTGGTGACGGCGGGAACGGACAGCGGGGCGCAGGCGTAGTTGAGCCAGGCGTCGTCGAAGGTGGTGAACTGCATGTTGTCGGTGTAGTTGGCCTCGTACAGGACACCGAATTTGCCGTCTTCCAGTCGGCTCACGGTGGAGTAGGCGGAGAAGCCGGGGCGGATGGTGCGCACGCCGGGCCAGGTGGCGCCGTCGTCGCAGGAGATACGGGCCGAGACGTTTTCCCGGGCTGTCTTTGAGTTTGAGTTGGTGAAGATGAGCTTCTTCGCGTCGGCGGATCCCTGCGCCGCGGACGGATACATCCGGGCGATGGCGCCGTTGTTGGCCGGGTCCGGCAGTTCGGTGTCCTGGGTGACCGCACCGTAGGTGGCTCCGCCGTCGGTGGAGTACGCGAACTTGCGGTAGCCCTGGTTGGCGTTGTCCCGGGAGTTCAGCAGCACCCGCCCGTCGGAGAGTTCCACGGTCTTGTTTTCGTCCATGCGGTCGCCCACGTTGGCGCCCTTTTGCCACGTTGCACCATGGTCATCGGAGTAGACGCTGTAAGCCTGGATCCTGTTGGTGCCGTCTGCCTGGCGGATGTCCCCCGCGTACTGCTGGATCAGCCTGCCCTTGTGCGGGCCGTATTTGAGCTGGATCCCTTCGCCGGAGGAGGCGAAGTTGGAGCGGACATCACCGGCCACCGGGCTGGTCTTGCTGGTGCCGGGCTTGGTGACGTCAGTGATGAGCCGGGGCTCGCTCCAGGTGATGCCGCCGTCGGCGGATTCGATGACGGCGGAGGAAATGACGTTACGGTCGGCATCGTTGTTGCCGAACTGGCTTCCGCCGAAACCCTGGTCCTTGGAGTAGACGAAGAAGGCGAAGACCTTGCCAGCCTCGGCGTCGTGGATGTAGGACGGGTCGCTGTAGCCGAACTTGGGGCCGGTCGCGTCAGCCACGTGCCCGGCGGCGATGACCTGCACAGGCCCCCAGGTCCGGCCGCCGTCCGTGCTGCGCCGCTGGACAATGGAGTTGGGGTTGGGGGCGTCGGCGGCGCTGCCGGGCCTGCCATCCCATGCGGCCAGGACCACCCCGTTGCCCAGGTACGTCAGGGCCGGAATGCGGTAAAAGAAGTTGTCCGCTGTCCTGTCCGCTGCCAGGTTCATTTCCTGGAAGGAGCCCGGAGGGGCGGTTGGACTGTTGGACGGGATGGGGGCCGCCTGGGCGGCAATCCCGCTTCCGGCCAGCAGAGCCAGTGCCAGTGCACCGGCTCCCGCTGCCCGGCCTATCGATCGTTCTCTGCTGCGTCTTGTCATATCTCGCAAATCCATTGCCCTTTCTGGACGCCGCTGTGCGGCTCTTCATGGAGACGTCGGCGCAGGCCACACAGCTTCTGCTGCTCCTTCACATACGACGTCCTACAAACCATAGGGTGTCCGCTGTCACAAAGCCAGAGCTGATTACACTGAAGATGTGACATCCTATGTTTCCGATTCCTTAGCCGTTGCCCACCCGTCCGTTGAGCAAGTCCTGGCCGTCCGGGGGTACGGCGGTTACCGGCAGTACCGCATTCCCGCCTTAGCGGTCACCGTTAGAGGCACACTGTTGGCGGCGTATGACGGGCGGCCAAACCTTGATGACCTGCCCAGCCCCATCGATTTGCTGCTCCGCCGAGCCTGGACAACGGTAAAACTTGGGGCCCCCAGCAGGTGGCGCGTACCGGCTCAGGGCTGCAGGGCTATGGGGATCCAAGCCTGCTGGTGGATGCCGAAACGGGCCGGATCTTCCTCTTCCACGCCGCCGGCACACGGGCCGGCTTTTTTGAATCCACTACCGGGCTGGACCCGGACGACGAGTTCATCCAGCACTGCGACCTCAGCTTTTCCGACGACGACGGCCTGACGTGGCAGCACCGGCGCATCACCGACCAATTGAAGGGCAGCAGTTCCGCCGCCCGGGAGATTACCGGCATTTTCGCGTCCGCGGGGCAGGGCATCCAGATCCACACTGGACCGTACCAGGGCCGTCTCGTCCAGCAGTTCGTGGTGCTCCGCGGCGGCAGGATCATGGCGGCCTCGGCCTACAGTGACGACCACGGGGACAACTGGACCCTGGGAGAACTCATTGATGCGGCGCCCGGCGGCGCCGCGCCAAATGAGAACAAGGTGGCCGCGTTAGTTGATGGCCGGCTGCTCCTGCACAGCCGCGCCACTCCGCGGCGGCTTGCCGCCTTCTCGTACGACGGCGGCCACAGCTGGAGCACCCTGGTTCCCGTCGGCGACCTGCCGGACCCCAGCGACAACGGCTCCCTTGCCCGGTTCGACGGCCTGCCCACAGTGACGAACCTGGCCTCGACGATGACGGACCAGTGGCTGTTGGCGACCAACAACCACGACACCGATCTGCGCCGGAACACCGTGCTGAGCCTCTCCCCCGACAATGGGGCTACGTGGCCGGCGAAGCTGGTCCTGTGTGCGGGCAGTTCCGCCTATTCGACGGCGACGCGCCTGCCCGACGGCAACATTGGCGTCCTGTACGAGCGCCAGGGATACCGGGAAATAGTTTTTGTCTCCATACCTCCGAAGCAGGTGACCGATCAGCTTGCCGCGCGGACACCGGCGGCAGCTGGTGATGGAGCGCCTCCGGCGGGGCCGGGTCTTTCCTTTGACATGGAGTTGCGGTCCATCACGCCGGGCCTGCCCGAAGTGTGGCAGAACGCCGGGGAGTCCCATGTCCTGGCCACGGACGGGAGCGGCTGGGGCGCCGGGACCTGGAAGGAGATCGGCCAAGGCTATTCACCGGACCAGGTCCAGGTCCTCGGCACCCGCGAGGCGCAGGACCTGAACTACGGTCCTGTCCTGCCGGGCTACAAAGGCGGGGACATCATTGCCCTCACTGGACGGGCAAGGAACGACGGGACCGAGGCCGCTTACGGGGTGCGGCTTACCGGCCCGGGCTCCGACGCCTTCCCCGTAACCGACCTTTCCCCAGGTGAGCAGGCCCTTTACTTCACCCCTGCCTACACAGTCACTGAAGAGGACGCAGAGCAACCGGCATTCGACGTCATCTACACGCTCGAAGCAAAACAGAACGGATCCCTCCACCAATGGTCCCGGGCCTTCCGCTTCAACATCGCGACCGGAGAGGTCAGCGTCGAGGATTCGTCCTCACCATAAATGGATAAGGGATGGCCAGAACGGGCGCGCCCGGCTGCTGCGACCGGCCCTTGGCAGTGCCGGGCTCCAGCGATGCTTATTCGATCAGCTCGCACATCTGCTGCAGCCGGGCGACACGCTCCCCGGCAGACAGCCCGTGCCGGGATAGCCCAATCTTGAAGCCGGTCAGGGAAACCGGGCCGGCTGCGTGGAGGCAGCGCTGGATTTCGCTAGCGTTCAGCAGCGAGCTCGGCGGGGCGCCTGTGACCTCAGCGGCGGGAAGATGGGCGTCGATCCAGGGGTAGCCGAATTCGGTTTCCGTGGGTGAGCAGCCGGAGAACATCAGTCCGGCCAGGGTGCCGGCTTGCCGGGCCTGTGACAGGTGGTCCACGGCAGTGTCAGGATTCTCCGTTTCAATGACCGACCGGGCCCAGTTCACGACGATTCCCGTATGGTCCCACCCCTGCTCACGGAGGGAGGCGATGACATCCACTTCCTCCCTGAGGGTCAGGAACCCCTTTTCCGGGTTGCTACCCGGACGGGGAGCATCGCAATGCTCGATCAGCAAACGCGCACCGCCCCAATCCCAGTCAAGCAGTTCCATGAAGGACTCCTCGAGGGCCGTGGCAGAGGAGGACAGATGAGGGGCGGAATGCAGTTCCACCGCTTCCACAAAATGCCCTTCCACGGCGAGTCGCCGGACGTATTCCCGCAGTCCTGACACAAACTCCAGCGCCCTCAACCTGCCCTGGCTGTGGGTGGAAGCCAGGCCGAACGTCTTGTCCTGGTTCAGGCGCTGCATGGTTCCGGGAATGGCGGTCACCACCGCGGACCAGTTTTCCGGAGCCCCGGCCGGCCACGGACTGCCGCCGGCCAGGCCGTAAGGGAGCTCCAACCCCCGGATGGACGGAACACGCCCGAGCGCTTGGTAAAACAGCTGCTGCTGCGGCGCTTCCGGCACGGCAGGATACGCACCCACAATCAGGGACATGTCGAACTCCTTTTGACGACGGCTGGCGGAGGCAAGCGCCAGGTGACGGAACCGGGGCACGGGGGTTGACTGGCTTCCCTTACGCGCCCCCTGACGAAGAACCGCCACTTGACCCCCGGCTGTGATCGGACTTACAGTTTTATCACGAGCTCGGATGTCCTACATCCGATAAACCTTCTGGAATGGCGAGGCTTTTATGAACATCTCCTCCAAGAACCTGCCGCTGGTCAAAGATGCCAGCCGCCGGAACTTCCTCAAGCTGACCGGCGCCATGGGTGTCGCCGCAGCATTCACCACCACCCTTGCCGCCTGCGGCGCCCCGGCCACCACGACGTCCGGCGCCACCACGAACACCTCGCCGATCAACAAGGACCTCACCATCGAGGCCGGCATCTCCTACGCCTTGTCCACCGGCTTCGACCCCATCTCCTCCTCCGGCGCCACCCCGATGGCGGCGAACCTGCATATCTTCGAGGGCCTGATCGAGCTCCACCCGGCAACCCGTGAGCCGTACAACGCGTTGGCCGCCGCCGACCCGAAGATGGTCAATGACACCACCTACCAGGTGGCCATCCGCGACGGTGCCGTCTTCCACGACGGCACGCCTGTAACCGCCGAGGACGTTGTCTTCTCCTTCACCCGCGTGATGGACCCCGCCAACAAGTCTTTGTTCTCGCAGTTCATCCCGTTCATCCAGGACGTTAAGGCATTGGATGCCAAGACCGTGGAGTTCAACCTCAAGTACGCGTTCCCCGGCTTCGGACCCCGCATCTCCGTGGTCAAGGTGGTCCCCAAGGCCCTGACCAACTTCCCCGCCGGCTCGGAACAGCTCAAGTCCTTCGACGCCAAGCCTGTCGGAACCGGCCCCTACAAGCTCATCTCCGCCGTCAAGGATGACAAGATCATCTTCGAGGCCAACGACGCCTACACCGGACCGATGCCGGCCCTGGCCAAGGGCATGACCTGGCTGCTGCTCTCGGATGCCGCGGCCCGCGTCACCGCCATGCAGTCCGGCCGCGTCCAGGCCATCGAGGATGTCCCCTACCTGGACATGGAAGGCCTGAAGTCCAAGGCCACCGTTGAATCAGTACAGTCCTTCGGGCTGCTCTTCATGATGTTCAACTGCAACGCAGCGCCCTTCAACAACAAGCTCGTCCGCCAGGCCCTGCACTACGGCCTGGACAAGGACTCCATCATCAAGAAGGCCCTGTTCGGCAACGCCAAACCGGCCAGCTCCTACTTCCAGGAGGGCCACCCGGATTACGTCAAGGCCAAGAACGTCTACGGCTACGACGCGAAAAAGGCCGAGGAACTGCTCAAGGAAGCCGGCGTCACCAGCCTCGAATTTGAACTCCTCACCACGGACACCGCCTGGGTCAAGGATGTTGCTCCCCTGATGCTTGAGTCGTGGAACAAGATTCCGGGCGTCAAGGTGACACTGAAGAACCTCCAGTCCGGTGCCCTGTACACGGATCGCGTCGCCAAGGGCGACTACACAGTGGTCGCAGCGCCCGGTGACCCGTCGGTCTTCGGCAACGACGCGGACCTGCTCCTGAGCTGGTTCTACGCCGGCGACACCTGGATGAAGAACCGCGCCTTCTGGGGCGAGACACCCGAACGGGCCCAGCTCGTGGACCTGATGTCCAAGGCCGGTCAGGCCTCGAAGGATGACGCCAAGAAGCTCACCGGCGAGATCGTGGACCTGGTCTCAGAAGAGGTCCCGCTGTACCCGCTGTTCCACCGCCAGCTTCCCAGCGCCTGGGATTCCGAGAAGCTCAGCGGCTTCAAGCCCCTGCCCACCACCGGAGTTTCCTTCGTTGGTGTGGGCCGCACCTCCTAGCCATAGCAACCGGAGAATACATTGACCACGATATTGCGCCTGCTGGGCCGACGGCTCGCTGCCTTGCCGCTGATGATCCTGGGCATCACACTGCTCGTGTTCCTCGTCCTGCAGGCCGCCCCCGGCGACCAGGCAAGCAGCGCCCTGGGCGAAGGGGCAAGCGAGGAAGCAAAAGAGCAGTACCGCCAGGCCAACGGCCTGAACGATCCCATCCTGCTCCAGTACGTCCGCTTCCTTGGCAGGCTCCTGCAGTTCGATCTGGGTGTCACCACTCCCCCGGCCAAGTCCGTGGGCAGCATGATCGGCTCGGCTTTTCCGCTCACCCTCCAGCTGACGTTCCTGGGCGTGATCATCGCCGTGGTGGTCTCCCTGGTCTTTGGGATTATGGGCGCCCTGTACCGGGACAAGTGGCAGGACCAGCTGGTCCGTGTGTTCTCCATCGCCGCGGTGGCGACGCCGTCGTTTTGGCTGGGCATCGTGCTGATCCAGTGGTTCGCCCTGGGGTCTAATCCGCTGTTCCCCTCGGGAGGCATCGCCACTCCCGAGTCCGGCTTCGGAGGCTGGCTCAACTCGATGGCGCTGCCCGCCCTTGCCCTCGGCATCCCGGTCTCAGCCTCCCTCATCCGGGTGGTTCGCACCTCCATGGTGGAGGAGCTGGACCGGGACTACGTCCGGACTGCCATCGGCAACGGCGTCCCCTATCGCGAAGTGGTTTCCAAGAACGTGCTCCGCAACGCCCTGGTCACGCCGGTGACCGTGCTGGGACTGCGGATCGGCTACCTGCTCGGCGGCGCCGTCGTGATTGAAATGATCTTTGCCCTGCCCGGAATGGGCCAGTTGATCCTGAACGGCATCACCAACCTGGACGTCAACCTGGTGCAGGGCGTGGTCCTCACCATCTCCGTGACCTTCGTCCTGGTGAATATCGCCGTGGACCTTCTCTACCTGCTCATCAACCCCCGAATCAGGACCGTGTGACCATGCGAAGCAAACTCGCTGAACGTCTGAGCGCCCCCGGACTCCGCTTCAAGGCCCTGCCCTGGAGTTCCCGCCTGGCCCTCGCCTTCCTCGTGGTGATCGCCATTGCCGCCGTCTTTGCTCCGGTCCTGGCACCGCACGACCCGCTTGAAACGTTTATTCCAGCCACGCCCCCGGGGGCCGAACACTTCTTCGGCACCGACAGGCTGGGCCGGGATATCTTCTCCCGCCTGCTCTACGGATCGCAGTCCTCCCTCCTGATCGGCCTCGGCGCGGTTGGTTTGGCCGTGCTGGTGGGCGCATTCCTGGGTTCGCTGTCTGCGACTTCGAGCAAAGCCGTGAACGAACTCATCATGCGGATCATGGATATCCTGATGGCCTTCCCCGGGATCGCCCTGGCGGCCGTCCTGCTGGCGGCCTTCGGCAACTCGGTGCCCACCATCATCATTGCCATAGCCATCATCTACACCCCGCAACTCGCCCGGGTTGTCCGCGCCAACGTCCTGGCCCAATACGGCGAAGACTACGTCCGGGCAGAGCGCGTCATCGGCGCCGGCCGCTTCTACATCCTGACCAAGCACATCGTCCGCAACACCGCGGCCCCGGTCCTGGTTTTCGCCACCGTCATGGTTGCCGACGCCATCATCCTCGAAGCGTCCCTGTCCTTCCTGGGCGCCGGAGTCCAGGACCCGGCACCCTCGTGGGGCAACATCATCTCCTACGGCCGCAACCTGGTGCTGTCCGGCGGCTGGTGGGCCACTACTTTCGCCGGCCTCACCATCCTCCTCACCGTGCTGGCACTGAACATCCTCGCTGAAGGCCTCACCGACGCCATGGTGAATCCCAAACTGCGCAAGGCCCCCGTGGTGAAAGACGACGACGGCGCTGGCGCATCAGTGGCAGGCGCCGCTGTTGCTGCAGTGGATGCCGAGGTCGCAACCTCTGTTGCCCAACCATCGGTCATCGAAGAGCACGAGCTCGACGGCGTCCGTACCGCTTCCGGGGGGATCCTCGACGAGGAGAGCTACAACAGGGCCGCGGTACTCACGGACGTGAAGGTGGCCTCGGCCAACCCCCACCTCCTGCTCGACCGTGAACTGGAACTGTTGGCAGCCGTCGAAGCCACCCGGACGGACCGTTTGCCGCAGGTCCCAACAGACGCGAGGACAGTCCTCGAGGTGGAAAACCTTTCCATCCGGTTCCCCGGCAGGTTCGGTGACACCGCCATCGTGGATAACGTCTCCTTTAGTGTCCGTGAGGGCGAAACCATGGGCCTGGTGGGCGAATCCGGCTGCGGCAAGTCCATCACCTCCCTCGCCGTGATGGGCCTGTTGCCCAAGACGGCACGGATCAGCGGCTCCATCAAGTTCGACGGCAAGGAACTGCTGGACCCGCAAACCAGCCACAGCAATCCCAAGGCCTACCAGGGGCTCCGCGGGGAACAGATCGCCATGGTCTACCAGGACGCGCTCAGCTCGCTGAACCCGTCAATGAAGATCAAGGACCAGATGACCCAGCTGACCCGCCGCGGCGGGCGGAAGACCCCCGCCGAGCTGCTGGAAATGGTTAAACTCGATCCGGTACGCACCCTGGCCAGCTACCCGCACGAGCTCTCCGGCGGCCAACGCCAGCGCGTGCTGATCGCGATGGCACTCTCCCGTTCCCCGAAGATCGTGGTGGCAGATGAGCCAACCACCGCCCTGGACGTCACCGTACAGAAACAGGTGGTGGACCTGCTCAACGAACTGCGCGAACAGCTGGGCTTCGCGATGGTCTTCGTCAGCCACGACCTGGCCCTGGTCGCCTCCCTGGCCCACCGCATCACGGTCATGTACGCCGGCCAGGTGGTCGAATCAGCCCGGGCGTCCGAGCTGCTGCAAAACCCGAAGCACGAATACACCCGCGGCCTGCTCGGCGCCGTGCTCTCCATCGAAGCCGACGCCGCCCGCCTGCACCAGATTCCGGGCACCGTGCCGTCACCACAGGACTTCGCCCCCGGGGACCGCTTCGCACCGCGCTCCCTGCGCCGGGACGCCAACCCGAACCAGCAGCTGGTCCTCACCGCCGTGGGCGGGGACTCTGACCACTACTGGGCCAGCCATGAAAAGGAGGAAGCCAAGTGAGCGTTTCCACCGGCAAACCCGTCATTGAACTCAAGGACGTCAAAGTCCACCACCGGGCAAGGACAGGTGGTCTTTTCCGCCCGAACATCGTCAAAGCCGTCAACGGTGTGGACTTCAGCATCAGCCGCGGCGAAACCGTTGGCATCGTGGGTGAATCCGGCTGCGGCAAGTCAACCCTGGCCTCCGTGCTGGTGGGCCTGCAAACACCGACGTCCGGCCAGGTTCTCTTCCACGGCAAGCCGGCCATCAAACGGAACGCGGCCATGCGCAAGGAATTCGGCCGGGCCGTATCGGTAGTCTTCCAGGACCCCGCCACGGCGCTGAACCCGCGCATGACCATCCAGGACATCCTTACGGACCCGCTCCAGGTGCATGGGATCGGCAACGCCGCGTCCCGGGGGGCCAAGGTCAAAGAACTCCTTGCGCTGGTGGGCCTGCCTGCCTCCGCAGCGGAAGTGACGCCGTCGCAAGTGTCCGGCGGCCAACGGCAGCGCGTGGCCATTGCCAGGGCACTGGCCCTGGATCCGGACATCATCGTCGCGGATGAACCGACGTCGGCCCTGGACGTCTCGGTCCGGGCGCAGGTCCTGAACCTGCTCTCAGACCTGAAGACCCAGCTGAACCTGGGAATGGTGTTCATCTCCCACGACATCCAGACCGTCCGCTACGTCTCGGACCGCATCTGCGTGATGTACTTCGGCGAAATCGTCGAGGAAGGGCCCGCCGCCCAGGTCTTCGACGCCCCCAGGAACGACTACACCAAGAAGCTCCTCGGAGCAGCCCCCAGCCTGCTGCACATCTAAATTTTCGAACCCCCGCCTTTACAACCACCCATTGGAGTTTTTCCGTGTCTTCCCAGTTCTCCGGCGTCATCCCGCCCGTCGTTACGCCCCGCCACGCGGACGGCAGCATCGACACCGCATCACTGCAGAACCTCACCAAGCACCTGCTCGACGGCGGTGTGTCCGGACTTTTCGTCCTGGGCTCCTCCGCGGAGGTGCCCTACATGACCAACGCCGAGCGCGAGCTGGTGGTCAGCACCATCGCCACGGCCAACGCCTCTGCTGGTGCTAAATCAGTGCCCCTCATCGTGGGCGCCAACGAGCAGACCACCAACCGCGTCATCGAGGAAGCCAAACGCGTCATCGACCTCGGGGCCGACGCCATCGTGGTCACCTCCATGTACTACGCCATCGGCAACGCAGCAGAGACCGAGACCCACTTCCGCAACATCCGCGCAGCCGTCGACACCCCGATCTTCGCCTACGACGTCCCGGTCCGCACCCACTTCAAGCTCCCCACGGACCTGCTGGTCCGCCTCGGGCGCGAAGGCGTCATCGCCGGCGTCAAGGACTCCTCCGGCGACGACGTCTCCTTCCGCCAGCTGCTGCTCGCAGCCAGGGACATCGAGAACTTCGACATCTTCACCGGCCACGAAGTAGTTGTCGACGGGGCCCTCCTCGGCGGCGCACAGGGCGTGGTACCCGGCCTGGGAAACGTGGACCCCCGCGGCTACCGCAACCTCGTTGATGCCGCCGGAGCCGGAGACTGGGCCAAGGCCGCCGCCGAACAGGACCGCCTGGCCGACCTCTTCGAGATCGTCTACACCCCCAAGGGACGCGTCTCCGGCGGAGCAGCCGGCCTCGGCGCTTTCAAGACCGCCCTGCAGATCATGGGCATCATCGAATCCAACACCATGAGCGTCCCCATGCCCGCGCTTAACGAAGAGGAAACCACCGCGATCAAGGTCATCCTCGAACGCAACAGCCTGGTCTAGGGGCGGGCGCTGAAGCTGATGCACGCCATTGGTGTTGACCTCGGTGGCACTAAGACTGCTGCCGGGGTGGTCTCAGGCACGGGTGAACTGCTGTTTTCCGAGACCATTCCCACCCTCAATCGTGATGGCGGCGAGGCAATTCTCAACGCCACTGCCGTCCTGGTTGCTGGACTCATTGGACGTGCTGCTGCTGCCGGAATCGTCGTCGACCATGTCGGCATCGGTTCCGCCGGCGTCATTGATGCCCGTAAAGGCGAAGTGGTTTCAGCAACCGATGCGCTCCTCGGCTGGGCCGGAATAGCCCTCACAGCCGGCCTGGCAGCACGGCTGGACCTGCCGCCGTCGTCCGTTCAGGCAGTAAACGACGTCCACGCCCACGCGCTTGGCGAGGCATGGACCGGTGCTGCAGCCGGGACCACAAGTTCACTCCTGGTGGCCTTCGGCACCGGCGTCGGCGGAAGCTATGTTCTTGACGGCACACCGGTTCTGGGGCACCGCCACGTGGGGGGACACGTTGGCCATTTTGCCTCGCCCTACGCCTTCCACAACGGCCAGCCGCTGCCGTGTGTCTGCGGCGGAGCAGGGCATGTTGAAGCCATCGCCTCCGGACCCGCCGTCCCGGAAGCCTACCGGCGGTTGGGTGGGGAGGCGGCTTCACCGGACGCCCGCAGTGTCTTCGCCCTCGCCGCTAATGGCGACGCCATCGCCATCCAGACCATCAACGTCGCCGCCGCCGCGGCCGGGCAAGCGGTGGGCGGGCTGGCCAACATCCTGGACCCCGAAGTTGTTGTGGTCTCCGGCGGACTCTCCGATGCAGGAGCGCCGTGGTGGCGGCCCATGGAACGGGCCGCCCGGGCCGAACTCCTCCCAGCCCTTGCCGGCATTCGAGTGCTGCCTGCCTCCCTTGGCAACGCCGCCGCCATCGTGGGCGCCGCCCGCCTCGTCCTCACTCCAGCAACGATTTTCCAAAGGAACTGACCATGATTCTCTCCCCCGATGGCCTTGAATCCTTGCGGGGCAGGCTCATCGTGTCCTGCCAGGCCTACCCGGGTGAGCCTATGCGCGATCCCCGCACCACCGCACAGGTCGCGGCGTCCGCAGTCATCGGCGGCGCCGCTGCTGTCCGGGTGCAGGGCCTGGCGGACGTCCAACATACCCGTGCGGCAGTGGAGGTCCCGGTCATCGGGCTCTGGAAGGACGGGCACGACGGCGTCTTCATCACCCCCACCCTCCGGCACGCGCTCGCAGTAGCCAACGCTGGCGCCCACATCGTGGCCGTCGACGGCACCCGCCGCGCACGCCCGGATCGCCTCACCCTCGCCCAGACAGTGGCCGGAATCCACAAAGAATCCCACGCTCTGGTCATGGCCGACTGCGGCTCACTCGAGGACGCAGCGGCCGCCGTCGAGGCCGGCGCAGATCTTATTGGGACTACACTGGCCGGCTACTCCGGCGAACGACCCAAAACCCAAGGCCCCGACCTTGAACTGCTGGAACACATCGCGGCGGCCGGATTTGGAGTGCCTCTGATCGCGGAGGGCCGGCTGCATACCCCTGCCCAGGCAAGGCAGGCACTTGATGCCGGGGCCTTCGCCGTGGTGGTAGGAACTGCCATCACACACCCGGCCACCATCACGGGCTGGTTCGCGGACGCCCTGAAATGAACTCCCAGACGCCCGCCACATTCCTGCTGTCCGGCACCATCGTCACCGACGGAACAGTCCTTGAGGACGGGGTGGTCGCGTTACAGGGGAATGCATAGCGTATGCCGGCCCCAGGACAGGCTTCGATCCCCGCTCCCTTCCAGGGCTGGAGGAAGTGGAACTGCCGTCCGGAACCCTGCTCCTGCCCGGCCTGGTGGACCTGCACTGCCACGGCGCGGCAGGCGGGGACTTCCCCGGCGGTGATCTCCCCTCAGCCCGCTCCGCCGAGGACTTCCTCCACGCCAGCGGCACCACAACACTCCTGGCGAGCCTGGTAACGGCTCCCCGCGAGGACCTGCTGCGCGTTGCCGAAACCCTGCGCATTCTCTCTGAGGAGGGACTGGTCGCCGGAATCCATGCCGAAGGCCCGTTCCTTTCCCAAGCGCGGTGCGGCGCCCAGGATCCGCGGGTCCTCCTCGAACCCGACCTTCACCTGCTCCGGGACCTCGTCGAGAGCTCGGGCGGGTACCTGCGCACCATGACCTATGCTCCCGAACTGCCCGGCGCCGCAGCTTTGGTGAAATCAATGGTTGATTTGGGCGTCACGCCGTCCCTGGGACACACCAACGCCGATGCCCCGACGACGGCGACCTTCCTCACGCAGGCAGCGAACCTGCTCGCCTCCGCGCTGGGCAGCAACGCCCGACCCACGGTCACCCACCTGTTCAACGGCATGCCATCGCTGCACCACCGCGACCCCGGGCCCGTAGCGGCCTGCTTGCGAATGGCGGCAGCATGTACGGCGCCGTCGAACTTGTTGCCGACGGCGTCCACCTGCACCCGGACACCGTACGCATGGTCTTCGCACTCGTTGGCGGGGAGAACGTCATTCTGGTGACCGACTCCATGGCCGCGACGGGACTGCCGGACGGCGACTACGACCTTGGCGCGGCAGGAGTGAAAGTCCACAATGGCGAGGCCAGGCTACGCAGCAATGGCGCCCTCGCGGGCGGAACTGCGACACTGCTGGAGGTTGCACGGCGGACGGTCGAAGCAGGGGTGGACGCGGCCAGCGCCGTGGTGTCAGCCACGGCCGTTCCGGCAAGGATCCTTGGCCTCCAGCAAGAAGTAGGAAGCCTCCGCTCAGGGCTGAGGGCGGACATCCCGGCGTTGCCGTACTGCATCATGTAAACCTGGCGGTGGACCGCGACTTCCGCCCATTCAGGGTGTTCCGTCGCGGCCTGTCACTCCCCCGGCCGGCCGCAGCCATCACGGCTGCCCCCGCGCCTGCTTCTTAAGGCCTCTGCCCCCTGGTTCAGGCGCTCGGTTCAGGCGCTCGGGGTCGCGAGCCGGACGGCCACCTGTCCGAGGTCGGCACCAAGGAGGGCAGCCGCGGCTTCATCTGCCACCACGGTCACATGCGGGTGCAGTTGCAGGACCGAAGCGGGACACTCAGGTGACACCGGCCCGTGCAGCGCTGCAGCGAGAACTTCAGCCTTATCGGCCCCGTTGGCCACCATCAGCAGGTGCCTGGCCTCACGAATGGTGCCGAGGCCCTGGGTGATGCACTGGGTTGGCACGTCGTCAACAGACCGGAAGTAGCGCGCGTTGGCCTTGCGGGTCCGCTCGGCCAAAAATTCCACGCGGGTCCGGGAATCCAGCGATGAGCCAGGTTCATTGAAGGCAATATGGCCGTTGTGGCCGATCCCCAGAATCTGCACGTCCACGCCCCCGGCGGCGCGGATGGCGGCGTCATACAGGGCTGCTGCGTGGTGAGGATCTTCGGCGCCGCCGTCGGGAACGGAAACAAGGGCGGGGTCCAGACCCAGCCGTTCGGTCACTTCACGGCGGACCACCTCGGCGTAGCTTTGCGGGTGCCCAGCCGGCAGGCCAACGTACTCATCGAGGGCAAACGCTTGGACGCCGGACATGTCCAAAGTGTGCTCGGCCAGCGCCGCGTAGACGGGCAACGGGGAGCTGCCCGTAGCGACACCAAGGACCAGGTCAGGCTTGCTCCGGATGACGGCGGCAAGAATTCCGGCGGCAACAGCTCCGGTACCCGAGGCGTCGGGCACAACAAAAATCTCCATGGCAAAAGGGGGCTCTCTCGTACGGTGTGTCACTTCCGCCAATCCTGGCGGCGAACTATGGGACGGGAAACTCAGCGTGAGGCAAAGGGGCAGCTGCGTTTTCCGCGCCCCTCGGCGCACATCAGGCTGACGCGACGTCCTTCAACTTGCGGCGGATACCGTCGAAGTGGCGCTGAAGGCGCTCAGAAGCCAAAGCTTTGTCCCTGTTTGCCACTGCGTCGTAGATGTCCCAATGCATCTGGACCTGTTCTTCAAGGTTGACCGGCCCGGAGCCCAATGCCTCATGAATCTGGCGGTAGACCTGCCAGAAGACGTCCATAAGGTTGATAAGCAGCTCGTTGTTCAGGGGCGCGTAAAGACGGCGGTGGAATTCCGCGTCGTGCTGTACGAGGAGCTCACCCTTGCCGGCGGCGTCCTGCATCGCTTCCATGGTGGTACGCAAATCAGCCAGATGCTCGTCGGTCAAGAGGTCGATCGCGGATCCTATAAGGCCGGACTCAAGAGCCTGCCGCACATCGATAAGCTCCATCGCTTCCTCGCCCTTATGGCGGAGCGAGAGCCTCCCTCGGAAGGTCAGCCCGGACACGAGTGCGCTGAAATTGTTCGGGGCAACGAACATGCCGAACCCGTGGCGGATCTCAATGACGCCCAGAGCCTGCAGGACTTTCAGGGATTCCCGGACAGTATTACGCCCCACACCCAGTTCAGTGGACAACTCACTCTCAGTGGGAAGGGCGTCGCCAACATCCAGGCCACGCTCCAGGATGAGCTCCATGATCCGAGTCTGCAAGGCCTGGGAGCGGATTTGCGCGCTGAATCTGGCTGGCGAAACCGAGGCGGGTGCTACTGTCACGTCATCTCCTTTGGCCGCCCTCCGGTGGTGGCCTTCGTCTAAACTAATGGTACAGGAGATGGGACATCCTCTGTCCTGTTTCGCCAGTCTTATTTTCAGAATCCTACAATCCGCGTTCACCGGCAGGTGGGATTCCCCCAGACCCAGATGATGGAGAGCCAGTATGCCTACCGTTGACATGCCCCTGGAGCAGTTGCGCACTTATACGTCCGCAGCGACTGAGCCGGAGGACTTTGATGCGTTCTGGGATGCAACCCTCGCTGAGGCCCGCGCCATCCCTTTGATGCCGGAGGCCACGCCCGTTGACAATCTACTGCCACTCGTCGACAGCTTCGATGTTTCCTTTGCCGGTTACGGCGGAGACCGGATCCGGGGTTGGCTCCACCTTCCGGCATACCGGTCCCCCGGCCACCGCCTGTCGGCAGTTGTGCAGTACATCGGCTACTCAGGCGGCCGCGGTTTGGTCCAGCAGGACACCACATGGGCTCAGGCGGGCTACGCCCACTTCATTATGGACACGCGAGGCCAAGGCTACGGCGGGATCTCCGGCGGCACGGCAGACCCGCACCCCTCAGCGGGAGATGTGGCATACCCGGGCCTCATGACACGCGGCCTGACCTCAAAGGAGGACTACTACTACCGCCGGCTGTACGTGGACGCATTCAGGGCGGCTGAGACGGTCCAAAGCTTTCCGGAGGTGGACGCAAACAACGTCATCCTTGCCGGGATAAGCCAGGGCGGAGGCCTGGCCCTGGCAGCCGGCGGGCTTGCTGCCGGAAGACTGGACGGCATTCGCGCTGTTCTTGCGGACGTACCCTTCCTTCAGGACTTTCCACGGGCAATTGATCTGGCACAACGGGGGCCCTATCCCGAAATCGCAGCGTTCCTCTCCCGGCACCGGGAACGTTACGAGCACGCGTTAGAGGTCCTGAACTACTTCGACGGTGTCCACCTTGCTCGAAGGGCGACGGCCCCAGCACTGTTTTCCGTCGCACTGCTCGATGACGTCTGCCCGCCGTCCACCGTCTTCGCTTCCTACAACAGCTACGGAACTGGGAACCCACGGCAGTCGGGACAAGGGTCCACCAAATCCATCGATATCTACCATGTCAACGGCCACGAGGGAGGACAGGAACACCACTGGGTCCGTCAGCTCGTGTACTTGAACGAAAATCCTCGCCCGCTAGCAGGTCGATACCCATCTCAAACACACGCTGTCTTACCCCGAATGGCGTGTCAGGACCACCGCTATTGCGGGACCAAGACGGAGGAACAACTATCGGCGTTAAGTACAGCAATAATGCGAGAACCTCGGGTGGACGTTTTGCGCGGTTCGGGCTCCGACGAGGCGCGAGGACAGGTCCTGCATCGCCGAGGACCCGGTGCCGGTGCCGGTCGAAGGACAATGTCCACACACCAATTACCGTGCCGACAAAACGTGCTCACTCGACCAGTTTCGGCCAGCGATTCAACAGGTTCACACGTATAGAGCAGAGGCGCCTAACCATTTGAGGATGCAGCATCGGCTTCGGCAGATGCTTCAAGGGTGTTGCTCAAGTCGTCGACCGCAGGCATCGCGATAACGGCGACAACCGTCAGTACGGCGCTGACCAGCACGGCCACGAAGACAGCAGTAGTCGCAGACACAATTGTGTGGGGGTCAGAATCGCCGCCGGGGACGCCGGCATATATCGAGTTAGCTACTGCCCCGAAAACGGCGACGCCGATGGAGCTTCCAATCGAACGGGCGAAGAGATTAGTACCCGTGACTACGCCGCGCTCATTCCATTCGACGCTTGACTGGGCGGCAATGAGGATCGGGGTCGCTACCAGCCCCAGTCCCAATCCGACGACGAAACAACACGCCGCCACAACCGGAACGTTGGGGGAAGAAGCCGTGAGCGTAAGGACCGATGTACCGATGACAGCGACCATGACACCAATCAGTGCCGTCCTCCGATAACCAATCCGGAAATAGAACCGGCCAGCCTGTGAAGCACTGATCGGCCAGCCGATCGTCAATGCCGCCAGGGCGAGCCCGGCCAGAACCGGGGAGGTCGAGAGGGATCCCAAGAGGAACGTGGGCACGTAGGAAGTAAGGCCGAACATGATTGCACCAATGCCGAAAGAGATCAGCGACGTCGTGGCCAGCAGACGCCGGGACACTACCCACGGCGGCAGCACCGGCTCTGCTGCCCTCCTCTCGACGAGAATGAACACCGCGAACAAGAGTGCCCCGACTCCAAACACGGAGATGCTGGCGACGGAGTTCCAGGCCCATGCCAGACCTCCCTCGAGAGCCCCGAGGATCAGCAGGCTAAGGGAAATAGTTAGCAGTAGCGCCCCCAAGTAGTCCACCCGATGCTTGGCGCGCTCGATACGTTCGTGGAACGCTCGGATCAGCATCCACCCAGCCAAGAGGCAGAGTGGGATGTTCAGAAGGAAGATCCCACGCCAGATACCGAGCGACGCGAACAAGCCTCCTAATGTTGGGCCAATGACTGAGGAAAGGGCCCACACGCTGGCAAGGTAGCCTTGCACCTTGGCCCGTTCAGTCGCCGTGTAGATATCGCCAACGATGGTCATTGCCATCGGCAGGACTGCTCCCGCGCCCAAGCCCTGCAGCACGCGGAATGCAATGAGGGTTGGCATGCTCCACGCCACTCCGCAGAGGATCGAACCGAGCAGGAAAAGACCGATGCCGCTAAGGATGATCGGCTTGCGCCCTACGATGTCCGAGAGCTTCGCATAGACGGGCACGGAGACAGCCTGCGCCAACAAATAGGCCGAGAAAAGCCAGGGAAAAGAACTGAAGCCGCCAACGTCGTGCACGATCGAAGGTACAGCCGTCGCAACAATCGTCGAATCAATTGCCACCAGGCCTGACGAGACCATTAAGGCAATAAGAATGGGGCCCCGTCGGGACCGAAACCCGACTCCGTCGGCAGTTGCTGTGGTCACTTAATTTCGTTCCATCCGTCAATTTTGTTGCTCTTGCACCTGAGCATGGCGGGGTATCGCAGAACGCACTGCGTAGGCATCAGGTATTAGGTATTAGGAACTTTATTCTGATCAATCCCAGAACCGAGCGCTGCTTTGATGGCAGTGCGATGGGTGTCCCGCCAAGCCTCGTTCTTATTAAGGCTAAAAGCGACTCGCACTGGCCGTTCATAGCCATTCCCGCCAACAGCACCCGAATAGGCGCCATTTTGTGGCCAGCGTCCGCTTCTGGTCGAGGCTCTGCCCGCTGCCAGCGGGAGCGGGAGTGGGCAGAGCCGGCGACAGTTGAGTGACGGTTATTGCGTGAGGTCTCGTCCCTTGGTTTCCGTCAGGAAGAACACACAGGCGGCGGTGATGAGCCCGGCAATCACGAGATAGAGCGCGACCGAAAAGGAAGTCCGTGTTGCTGCGTAGAGGGCGGTTGCGATCAGGGGTGAGAATCCACCGCCCAGGGTCTGGCCGAGCTGGTAGCCCATCGATGCGCCGCTGTAACGAAATTTGGTGGCAAAGAGCTCACTGATCAGTGAGGCAAGCGGGCCGTAAATCATTCCGCATAGGATAAGTGCAACTGCCATCGCCAGCGTGATGAGTATGGAGTTCTTCGTGCCGATCAGCGCGAACATCGGAAATGACCAGACGGCAAAAGCAATTCCACCTGTGAGTATTACCGGCCGTCGACCTACCCGGTCAGAGATCGCTGAGCTCACCCAGTCGCTGAGGCCATAGAAGACGAAAGCGATGGTTAGCGCAATAAGACCCACACCCGCGTCAAGCTTGAGGTTGTTGGTGATGTAGCTCAATAACCAGGTCACTACGCCATAGGTGAGCGTGCCGAATCCGAAACTGATTCCCGCCGCGAGGAGAAGCTCCTTTGGGTTGGCCTTTATCACTTCGAGAATGGGCTTACGGGTGATCTTTCCCTGCGTCTCGGCGTTCTTGTATACCGGGGTCTCTTTGAGCCGAAGCCGAATGATGAGGCCAGTCACGACGAGGATGATCGACGCAAGGAAAGGGACCCGCCAGCCCCACGCTTCGAACGTCTCCGCTGGCATGAAACTCAGAGCGAAGAGCACACCTGTTGAAAGCAGCCCGCCTACCGCTGACGATGCCGGGATGAATCCGGTATAAAAGCCCCGCTTTTCCCGGGGAGCCGTCTCACTGACCATCAGAATGGCGCCACCGTATTCTCCGCCAAACGAGAAGCCCTGCACGAACCGCAGGGTGACGAGAAATAGCGGTGCCCAGATCCCAACAACAGCATAGGTCGGAAGAAGTCCCATGGCGGTCGTTGAAATCCCGGCGATGAGCAGCATGGCAACCAGGACGCCCTTACGACCGCGGAGGTCACCGACATGCCCCGCCACCAGGCTACCGAGCGGGCGGGCAATGAAACCGACGGAATAGGTCCCGAACGCGGCAAGCAGGGCGACAGTCGGATCGAAGGTCGGAAAAAACAGCTTGCCGAAGACCAGGGCGGCAACTGATCCGTAAAGCACAAAGTCGTATTGCTCGATGATGTTGCCGACGACGCTGCCGGCGACAGTGCGGCGCAGCAGCTTCTTCTGGTCTGGCCCGAACTCCTTGGTTTCGGCGGGTTGGACGCTGGGCACGTCCTGTTCCGCCTTTGATCCAGTAGTCAGCAGGGCCTGCGACTTCATTGTCCGCATGTGTTCTCCTGGGTGTTTCCGCCGGCACCAAAGGCGACCGGGTTACAGGTGGAATCCGCCAGACGCTCTTCTTCGTGCGGCCGGGTCGGTACGTCGACGCTAGTTCGATTCACACCGCGCGTCAAGAAAAACTTTCGTCTGTCTCACTAAACTTTCATATTGTGATACTTCGTGACCTTGTGGCCATTTATGCATTGCCACTAGTGATAGTGCCCATGCAGTTCCCCAGCGAAGGAATACCAGGCGTATTGGAGGACTGGCAAAGCGGTCAGGTGTTCCGGCACGCACGCTGCTGTGCTACGAAGAGCAGGGCTTGGTGGCTTGCATGAGCGCGCGCGGATGTCCCAGAAATCGATTTTCTGATCCACAACCGTGATGCGCTCACTCGCTACATCGAAGCCCTCGACACGGCCGCTGGCCCCTCGCAGAAACTCTGCGCGGGTTAGGACCAGCCGATCTGCGGCACGGGCTCGGCCCGGGATTGCAGTAGGGCCAGGTCTCCCTAGGGCATCCAGAGCCGCAGTGGGGATTGTGATTCGTACGCTTTTCCCTGCGGAAAGGACACGAGTTCGAATTGCATTCCCCACGGCGCCAGGAAGTAGACCCAACGCTGGCCTTTGCTGGCTCCTGAACTTGAGGTCGGTTCCCCAAGCACCTGGATCCCGTGGTTTTTGAGATAGTCGACAGCTACGTCGAGGTCCTCGACATAGAAGGCGATGTGATGACCGCCAATGTCACTGTTGCGGGGCTGTTCCCGCCGTTGATCCGGGGAGGAGTAGTTGAAGACCTCAAAATTTGCCCCGTTGAAGCAGCGGTAGAAGCGTATCTCCGCCAGTGTCGCCTCCGGGTGGACATTAAGCTTTGTCCGCATCAACTCGGGGTCCTGCGGGTACGGCCCCAGCGAGTAGACATGCTGGCACCCTATGACGTTGACGAAGAATTCGTGAGCTTGCTCCATATCGGGCACTGTGAACCCGATGTGATCCGTTCCACGGATACCCGGCAGCCCGCGCCGTTCCTTGAGGGCGATGTCTTGCTGTTCGACGTCCTGGTTCATGTGGTTCTCCACCAACTATTTCTAGCGATCGAATATTTCAGGGTGATCAAGCAGGGCCATGCGTGTTTTGCGGACATGCATGGCCAGCAATTCCTCAGCAGAGCGGGTGTCACGACGGCGGATGGCCGCCACAAGGAGCCTGTGCTCCAAATGTGTGTCGTCGAGTCCCTCGGGACCGATCAGCTGCACGTACGCGCGCCGGTAATGCTGGGTGGTGTTCCAGAGCCTCTCGACTATCTCCAGCAAGGTCGGCATGCCCGCATCTTGAAAGCTCAACAGGTGGAATTCACGGTCCAGTTCGACGAAGTCCTCCACCACCTGGCAGTTCTCCATCTCGCCGGCCAGCTGAGTGAGCCGATCCAAGGTTTCAATGCTGACGCTGTCGATGGCCTGGCCCAGCGCGAGCGGCTCAAGCCGTTCTCTGATCAGATACGTCTCCTGGCACTCAGCGAGGTTCATGGAACTGACCCAGGCCCCGGATGAGGCGACCAGTGTGACGAGTCCGTGCGATTCAAGGATTCGCAAGGCTTCACGGATCGGCAATCTGCTGACGCCGAACTCTTCTGCGATCTGCTCCTGTCGGATCCTCGTGCCGGGCGCGAGGTCCCCGTCGAGGATCCTTTGACTTAGTTCGTCTGCGATGCGCTGGCTTGCGGCGCCCGATTTCTTCAACAGAACAGCTTGGGTGGACATACCTAAAGCATAAGGACTCCGACCCAATGGATCCATTCCGGGATTTTTGGCGCGTAAATACGGGCTCCACTCCTTGCATTGGATCCAATCATCCACTTATGGTGGGACGAACGCAAAAGCGATGCACGTACGCCCCATGGGAGCCAAAGATGTCAACCACAACGCCCTTGACCTACTCGACAGAGTGCACACAGTTACACACAACCCGCGAAGACTGGGACGCAGCAGCTCCCGAATTGCTCGAATCCATGCTGGTTCAGATGCACACCATCCGCATTTTTGAGGAAGTTGTCCTGCAGCTGGCGGCAGAGGGCCTGGTACACGGCCCCGCCCACTCCAGCATTGGCCAGGAGGGAGCAGCGGTGGGATCCGTTTTGGCGCTGCGGGGAGCCGACGGCGTCAATGGCACCCACCGGGGCCATCACCAATTCCTGGCAAAGGGTCTTGCCTATCTGTCCCCGAACGGTATGTCGATCATCGACGGGATAAAAAACGACCAGGTCACGGAATTCATCCGACGGACGATGTCAGAGATTTTGGGGCTCAAGGCCGGTTTCAGCGGCGGCAGGGGCGGCTCAATGCACCTGCAGTGGCTTGAGGCCGGAGCTTTGGGCACAAACGCGATCGTGGGTGGCGGAGTGCCGCTTGCCGCGGGCAATGCGTGGGCCCAGCGCCATGACGCAGAGATCCAGGACGACGGCGGGCAGGCATCTGGGATGGGGGTCACCGTGACCTATTTTGGTGACGGCGCCTCGAATATCGGGTCAACGCTTGAGACCATGAACCTGGCCGCTGCCTGGCGCCTGCCGCTGTGCTTCTACATCGAAAACAATCTCTACGCTGTCTCGACCCATGTTTCGGACGTAACCGGGGAACCTCGCCTGGCGGCTCGTGGCCCCGGCTTCGGCATCAGGTCCTGGCGCGTGGACGGCATGGATCCCCTCGCGGTCTACATTGCCCAGAAGGCAGCCGTGGATCACATGCGCGCCGGCAAGGGGGCAACCCTCATCGAGGCGGAAACCTACCGCTACTTCCACCAGAACGGCCCCTTCCCCGGCAGCGCCTTCGGCTACCGGACCAAGGAAGAGGAGAAGCAGTGGCGTGACCGTGACCCGCTGGCCAAACTGGCGGCGGAGATGACCCGGCGCGGACTCCTCACCGACGAACAACTGAACGATCTCACCTCGCACATCACGGAGCAAATCATCCGAATTGTTGATGAGATCACGGAGAAGGACCCGGAAAGCGCTAAAGGCGCCCGCCGGATCCGCCCCACTCTTTGGCCGGATCCCGCCGCCGTGGATACCGATATCAGGAGCGAACCGGCATTGACCGGCACAGCATCTGGCGAAGAAGTCGAAGAGGGCACCGTGGAGCGCCGCTTCGTGGATGCCATTGCAGATGTCCTCGATCGCCGAATGGACCTGGACCCGGGCGTGCTGGTCCTCGGCGAAGATGTGCACCGGCTCAAAGGCGGCACCAACGGGGCGACCCGGGGCCTTAAAGATGCTTATCCCGACCGGGTGCTGGGCACTCCGATCAGCGAGAACGCCTTCGCAGGCCTGGCAGGCGGCCTGTCCATGACAGGGCGCTATAAGCCCGTCGTGGAGTTCATGTATTCGGACTTCCTGTGGGTTGCCGCTGACCAGATTTTCAACCAGATTGGCAAGGCCCGGCACATGTTCGGCGGGCAGTCCTCCATGCCTGTGGTGCTTCGCTCCAAGGTGGCAATGGGAGCCGGCTATGGCTCCCAGCATTCCATGGACCCGGCAGGCATCTTTGCCAACAACCCGGGCTGGCGCATCGTAGCGCCGTCAACACCGCACGACTATATCGGGCTGATGAACACAGCTTTGGAACTCCAGGACCCGGTGCTCGTTCTTGAACACGTCGACCTCTACGGGACCAAGGGAAGCATTCCCGAAGGGAATCTTGATTACCAGTTGCCTGTCGGCAAAGCTGCCGTACGGCGAGCGGGCGAAGGCGTCACCGTACTGAGCTACCTGAA
Source organism: Arthrobacter sp. Alg241-R88 (assembly GCF_900537115.1). GTDB lineage: Bacteria > Actinomycetota > Actinomycetes > Actinomycetales > Micrococcaceae > Arthrobacter. The sequence goes on along the minus strand of NZ_UNRG01000002.1, from coordinate 260,087 downwards.
CATGGTGGACGTTTCACTGCAGGCGGCTGAGCAACGCCCGGATCTGGACCCGGAAATTATCGATCTGCGGTGGCTCGACCGGGCCTCGCTGGACTGGGACACCATCGGCGCCTCGATCCAGAAAACCAATAACGTCCTGATCGTCGAGCAGGGTGCCCGAGGCACCTCATATGGCGGCTGGCTCTCGGATGAGATCCAGCGCAGATTCTTCGACTACCTTGACCAGCCCATCCAAAGGGTAACGGGGAAGGAAGCCGCGCCGAGCATCTCGAAGGTTCTTGAGGCTGCCGCCAACGCCGATCTCGACGACGTCCTTGCCGGCTTCGACGAAGTAGCCCGCAACCTCGGCCGTTCCTGAACCCGATCCATCGAAGGACATTCATCATGGCAACCATCATCACTATGCCGGCCGTCGTCGCAGACGCCACCGAGGCAGCACTCCAGGACTGGCTCGTAAAAATAGGTGACACCATCGCCGCCGGACAGCCCATCGCCGAAATTGAGACTGAAAAGGCCACTGTTGAACTGCAGGCTGAGTTTCCCGGCACTATCGGAAGGCTGTTAATACAGCCGGGAACTTCCGTAGGTGTCGGTGAGCCCATTGCTGTGCTCGTAGAAGCGGGGGAAGACGACGCGTCCGTAGACAAGCAGATCGCCTCCGCGGGCGGCGCCTCCCACAGCCTTGCCGAGCACCCCGTGCCCGAGGACACTGAAGCACCAACAACGCGGCGGGATACGCGGCCTGCGGCTCCGGACGCGACCCAGGAACCGTCCCGCAATGCTCAGGGACGTGACTCGCGCATATTCGGGTCACCCCTTGCTCGAAAGCTTGCAAAAGAACTGGGCGTCGACCTCTCAGCCTTGGCAGGCTCCGGACCCAATGGCAGGATCCTGCGCGGAGATGTTGAAATGGCCCGCCGGCAGCAGGCAGCCACCCCCGAGCCAACTCCACAGCCGCAAGAAACTGTCGTGTTGTCCCCAGCGGAAGCGCAGCAGGCGCCAAGGGTGCAAAACTTCCAGGACGTACCGCTCTCAGGCATGCGGAAGGCCATCGCACGGCGGCTGACCGAGTCGAAGACCACCGTTCCCCATTTCTACGTCTCCATTGACGTCGAAATGGACGCACTCCTGGCTTTACGCAAGCAAATTAACCAGGACTCACTCCCTGCGGGGCAGAAGGCAACCGTCAATGATCTTGTCCTCAAAGCCCTGGGAGGTGCGCTTGTGGACGTGCCAGCCGCAAACGCTTCCTGGCAAGGAGACGCCATCCGCCGGTATTCCACTGTGGATGTCGCCGTGGCAATCGCAACCACAGACGGGCTGCTGACGCCGGTGGTCCGCGGCCTGGAAAGCCTCTCCCTCAGCTCCCTGGGGAGAACCATGGGCGACTACAAAGAACGTGCGGCCGCGGGCCGGATCCGGCAACAGGAACTCGAGGGCGGGTCCTTTAGCTTGACGAACCTGGGGATGTACGGGACACGGGAGTTCTCCGCAATTCTCAACCCGCCCCAAGCCGGGATCCTGGCCGTGGGGGCGGCCGAGCAACGTCCGGTGGTGCGCGACGGCCAGCTGGCAGTTGCCACGGTGATGAGTTGCACCCTCTCCGCAGACCACCGTGTAATCGACGGTGCGGTGGCAGCACAATTGCTGGCCGCCTTCAAAGCGCGCATCGAGAACCCGCTCAGCATCCTCCTGTAATCGCATCCCCCACTGAACTTGTTGCGCAAAGACGCGGCATCCAGCGAAAAGGCCTATATTTCATGACACAAGTAACGGCAGAGCAAGACGAATTGCCAGGGGACCTGCTGCAGGTATCCCGTAAGTCCGCCGGGCACGTCATTGTTGATACGCTCGCCTCCCACGGCATCAAGCGGGCCCATGTGGTGCCGGGTGAGAGCTTCCTCGACGTTCTTGACGGACTCCACGACTCGTCCATCGAAACCATCGTGTGCCGTCATGAAGGTGGCGCCACATACATGGCCGAGGCTGACGGCAAGATGAACCAGCTGCCGGGAATCGCGATGGTTACCCGTGGGCCCGGCGCGGCCAATGCCCATGTTGGCCTGCACACCGCCTGGCAGGACTCCACCCCCATGGTTCTGTTCGTGGGGCTGATTCCCTTTGCCCACAGGGACCGCGAGGCATTCCAGGAGTTCGACATCAAAGCCTGGTTCGATACCGGCGCCAAGCGCGTGATGGTCCTCGACCACGCAGAACGTGCCTCGGAAATCGTCGCCGAAGCCCTCTTCGCGGCGATGAGCGGACGGCCAGGTCCCGTCGTCGTTGGCCTGCCGGAAGACGTTATCCGCCGGCAGATCCCCGCCGAACTCCATCCGCCGATCCCGGTCGCCACCGGTGGCATGACCACTGTGGACGCGGCCGCGCTGGCCGATGCCCTGGCGGCGTCCAGCAAGCCGTTGTTTGTCACCGGCGGAAACGATTGGACCCAGGAAGGCGCCGACCAGCTGACGCGCTGGCTGGAAAAGCACCATATTCCTGCAGCGGCCGAATGGGAGACGGCGAATTCCTCATGAATGGGCAGGAACTGGCCACCGCGGCCCAGTATGGCGCCACTCCCCTGGTCATCGTGATGGACAACCAGGAATACGGGACAATCCGCACGCATCAAGAGCGCCATTACCCCGAACGTGTTTCGGGCACCCAATTGAAAAACCCTGAGTTCGCGCTCATGGCAGAGGCCTTTGGGGGCTTCGGCGTCAAGGTGGAACGCGATGCTGACATTCCTGCCGCTATCACAGCGTCGCTGAGAGCCATCGAGGAGGACCGCGTCTTCGCGCTCATCCATCTGGTGGTTGAGCAGCGGGTCAAAGCCTACTAGCCCTCCCCCACAACCAGCATCGGCCTCGTATTTGAGCCTGTCGAAACCCGTATAACCCTTAAGGACTTCCCTTTATGACTGTCTCCACAATGTCCCCTGCCGTTTCACCCGAGCGGGAGGCTTCCCTTCTTGCTTCCGTCCCGACCGGCCTGTTGATTGGCGGGCAGTGGCGGGAGGCGTCCGACGGCGGCACGTTCGACGTGCACGATCCCGCTACCGGGGAGGTCCTCGCCACCCTCGCTTCCGCCACAAGCGATGACGCGATTGCAGCGTTGGATGCCGCCGACGCCGTGCAGGCGTCGTGGGCGCGCACCGCGCCACGGGTGCGGGCCGAGATCCTGCGCCGGGCTTTTGACCTGGTCACCGAACGGGCCGAGGACTTCGCCCTGCTCATGACCCTGGAAATGGGCAAACCCTTGGCCGAAGCCCGCGGCGAAGTCACCTACGGGGCAGAGTTCCTGCGCTGGTTCTCCGAGGAAACCGTCCGCGACTACGGCCGCTACCTCACCACCCCCGAAGGCAAAAACAAGATCCTGGTCCAGCACAAACCTATCGGTCCATGCCTGCTCATCACGCCGTGGAACTTCCCGCTCGCGATGGCCACCCGCAAAGTCGCTCCCGCCGTCGCGGCCGGGTGCACCATGGTCCTCAAACCCGCCAAACTCACCCCGCTGACGGCGCAGTACTTCGCGCAGACCATGCTCGACGCCGGGCTGCCCGCCGGCGTCCTCAACGTCGTCACATCCTCCTCCGCTTCGGGAATTTCCGGGCCGCTGTTGAAGGACTCCCGGCTCCGGAAGGTGAGCTTCACCGGCTCCACCCCGGTCGGCAAGCGGCTGATGGCCGACGCCGCGCAGAACGTGCTCCGCACCTCGATGGAACTCGGCGGGAACGCCCCCTTCATCGTCTTCGAGGACGCGGACCTCGACAAGGCCGTCGAAGGGGCCATGGCCGCGAAGATGCGGAACATGGGCGAAGCCTGCACCGCCGCCAACCGCTTCCTCGTCCACGAATCAGTGGCACAGGAGTTCACCGCCAAGTTCGCCGCGGCGATGGGCGCGCTGGCCACCGGCCGCGGCACCAACCCCGCCGCCCAGGTGGGCCCGCTGATCGACGCCGGCGCCAGGGACGACGTGCACGCACTGGTGAGTGCCGCCGTCGACGCCGGAGCAACAGCCGTCACCGGCGGCGCACCCGTGGATGGTCCCGGCTACTTCTACCAGCCCACGGTCCTTGGAGGCGTGCCCAACGATGCTGCGATCCTGGGCCAGGAAATCTTCGGACCCGTCGCCCCCGTCACCACCTTCACAACGGAGGAGGACGCCATCCGCCTGGCCAACGCCAGCGAATATGGCCTGGCGTCCTACCTGTACAGCAGCGACTTCAACCGGCTCCTGCGCGTGGCCGAACAGATCGAATTCGGCATGGTCGGCTTCAACGCCGGCGTCATCTCCAACGCCGCAGCACCCTTCGGCGGCGTTAAGCAATCCGGCCTCGGCCGCGAAGGCGGCTCAGAAGGCATCGCCGAATACACCACCACCCAATACATCGGCATCGCAGACCCCTACGCGAACTAGCCCCGCACAACAGCCAAAGCGCCTGCCGGCCCAGTAGAGGGTCGGCAGGCGCTTTTAGGTGGTTCAGGAAAGCCAGCTGGGCAGGTGCAGGGCTACCGCGAGAATTCGGTCGGCGGGCTGTCGACCCAGTCCTTGTAGATCGGGTCCTCGGGATGCCAGGCTCCCCAGTGCGAGACCCGAGGGACACCCACGATGTCCCAGTCCGTGTTGACGGGCCGGACGTCGATCCAGTCCCAGATGCAGGTGCGGTGAAGGATTTTCCACACGCCGTCGCGCTTTTCGCACAAGTCGCGGTAGCGGCCGGCCTGGAACATTGTTACTTCGGGGTCCTTGAACGGGACCACGCAGATGAACGTGCTTTCGCGCTTGGCCCGGTTTCCGTCGATCTCGGACAGGACGTTGGAGATGTGGTGGCTGCAGCTGTGGATCTTGTCGTGCCAGGTCATGGCTGCATCAGCCCACTCCTGGCCGTTTCCGACATAGCCGCCGTGATCATCGAATGAATCAGGCCAATATGTGGATTTCATCAGCTCGCGGTCGTGCCGGTCCGCGCCCCTCGCGTACAACATGAGGTTGTCGTGGAGGGCTTGCTTGTCATACAACTCGGTCAGTTGAGCATCTGTGAGCGACATATATCCAGACTTTCTACTTCAAACACCAGGCAGCTTCCTTGCTGCCCTCGCTGGTACCAACGCTAAAAGCAGGAGTCGCTGGACAGGTAGCTACTAGGGCGCCATGCAGTTTAAAAACCACGTCAGGCGCGTTAAAACCACGTCAGGCGCGGTATCGAGGCGACCTCCGTCGGCTCCGGGCCAGGCCCGCATACGCCGCTGGCCTTAGTGCCGCCGTCAAGGCGTGCCACTAAGGCCAGCAGGCGTGAAAGGGTTCTTAGAAGGTGCGCGCGGCAACGCGCACCGGTTCGGCCCGCTGCAGTGCTTCGGTTAGCCGTTCAGCGGGCACAGTGCCGGCGGGAGCTTCGAGCATGCGGTCGTCCGGGGTTGCGGGGTCCGCCAGGTAAAGCCTGGTGTAGGCAGCGGCTTCCGGCTCGAAACGCCAGCTCTCCCCCAACGTACCGGCGTCCACTGCATCGAAACCCAGCTGATCGATGAGGGCCATGACCTTCGCCTTTGCAGAGACATCATTGCCAGCCACAGGAAGGGCGGTACGATCTGGCGCGCCGGAGGGGCGTGCCAGCTGGGGGATGTGGTGAGCCAGGATGTTGTTGAAGGCCTTCGTCAGGCCGGCTCCCTGGAAATGCCGCAGGACCAGCTCGCTCGTCGTCAGCCTTTCCTCGTCGAGCTCAGACACCCTTCCATCCCGGAACGGGTAGTAGTTGGTGGTATCGAGTACAGCCTTCCCTTCAAAGAGGGATGTAGGAATGGCGGTATGCGCCGTCAGAGGCACGGAGAGTACAACAACGTCTCCGGCCGCCGCGGACTGTTCGATGGTGCCGGCGGAAGCCAGGGGTCCCAACTCGGAGACGAAGCTGGCGAGTGTCTCCGGGCCGCGGGAATTGGACAGCACTACAGAGATGCCGGCATTGACGGCCAGACGGGCGATGGCAGCACCAATGTTCCCGGTGCCAATGATTCCAAGGGTGGGCATATGTGTTTCCTCAGTTGGGATTCGTGGATGGGGCGGGAACCTGAACGGTACGTCCCCTTGATGGCACGCACTGGATGGCGGCCTTGGGATTAAACGTAGCCTATGTTCGCATAAACGTAAACATAGGAGCCGATAGACTGGGCACATGGCCAGCCGAACCTCCACCCCCCTGACCCACCCTGACGTCAGCGAACTGGACTTGTTCCGACTGATGGCCGCAATGACTGACCCGGTGCGGCTGGCGATCGTCATTCGCCTGGCTGGCAGCAGCGGGGACATCCCCTGCACGGACTTTGCCCTTCCGGTAACAAAGTCCGCCGGAACGCGACACTTCCGGGTACTGCGCGAGGCAGGCGTGATCCACCAGTACGACGTCGGTGTCCGGCGCATGAGCCGGCTGCGCAGCGATGACCTCGAAGCCCGCTTCCCCGGCCTGCTGAACCTGATCCTCCAGGAGGCGGCCCACTTCAACCGCGATGATCGTCAGGCCTCCTGACGTGGAGCAGCACCCAAGCTCCACCCCGAAGTTGCCCCAGGTTCAAGTGCCGGAATGCCCGGGACATGACCGGTTGCATCAAGCACGTTATCCAGCCAAGCCACCCGGTTACTGAAGCGCTTGGTTTTGTGCGGAGAAGTCCAACGGTAGGCGTCGTTTTCCCAGTTGATCTTCAGCCGCCGGCGGGACGTGAAGGCAGTGAAAGTATGAATGAGCCACGGATTCCCAACATCGTCGGCCACCACCACGTCCGGCCCCGGCAGGAGTCCCAGGATATCTTTGGTTTGCAGACCGGCTTCTTCAAACAACTCTTCAAGGGTCTGCTGTTCAGGCGTGGCACCGGCTTCCATATAACCGGTAATGCAGTGCCACAGGCCACTGTCGTGGCCAAGATTCCCGCTCCGTCTGAACAGTGCAATCTTGTCCCGCCACTGGATGACGGCCGCTATCACGGTCCGGTCCGCAGGAATGTCATGCACAGCACGAGGGGGAAACCCGACGCCGGGCATCGCATCAATGGCGCTCATATGTTCCTTCCACAGCAACCGCACAGTCCGCTAAACGACGTCGATCGACTGAGCGTTGACGAGCTCGCGGAACTTGGCGCCGTGCCAAATAAGCGGCTCATTTTCGCCGACTCCGAGCTTCTTCACCTCGAGCAGCGCCATCCAGTGATCGCCGGCCTCCGAAACCTCATGGATCGAGCACTCAAGCCACAACGCCGCCTCTTCTATGAATACGGCCCCGTCCTCGCCGATGTCGATGGCCACCTGCTCAAAGCGTGCAGCGCGGTCTTTGCCTGCGAGCTTGCGGGTCAGATGCCCCTGCCCCTTGCCAAAGATCGAAACCCCAAGTGAAGCAGCATCCTTGATCTGCTCCCATGTCTCCGACGACTTCTGCACAGCTACCGCGACGAGGCACGGTTCAAGCGACACCCCAACCATGAACGATGACGCGACGAGCGCATGCTTCTCATCGCCCGATTCGACCGCCAGCACTGCAACTCCGGACGGAAATTGCGCAAACGTGCTCCTCACCAGCGAAGGGTCGTTGCCGAATGCACTGACCTTCGGCCGAGTCATAAATTTTTGGGTCATGAGTTTTATTCCTTTCGGTGCCCGTGTGGGAGCGATCGGTCTTTGACCATTCCCGGGCCGAATACGTCTGGGCAGTTAGGCGGCTGTCTGGCCGCCATCGATAGGCAGTGCGACGCCGGTGATGTACGAAGACTGCTCACTGGCGAGGAACAGGACGGCATTGGCTACTTCTTCTGCGGTTCCGACGCGACGTGCCGGAACCATGTTGATGAGATAGTCAGCGGCGGCAGGGTTTTCCGCCAGAGCTTCTTCCATCATTGGAGTCCTTATGGGGCCAGGGCAGATGGAGTTTGCGCGGATATTCTGCTCCGCGTATTCGAGGGCGATGGTGCGGGTCAGCCCGAGGAGGCCGGTCTTGGCTGCGCTGTAACCGCCGTAGAGAGGCGTCCCCATCAAGGCTGCCGCCGAGGCCACGTTGACGATCGATCCCCCGCCCTGCTCGAGCATGGCGGGAATTGCATACTTCATCGTGAGGAAAGCGCCCCGGAGATTTACGTTAATCATCTTGTCGAAGTCCGACTCCAGCGCCTCATGGTGCTGCACCATGGGAGCATTTGCCCCTGCAATATTGCAAAGAATGTCGAGGCCACCGAACTCGCTAATTGCCAGATCAACCATTGCTTTCGCGTCTCCAGCTTTTGAAATGTCAGCTTGGATCGGCACCGTGCGGTCTCCGAGCTCCACAGCCGTTTTCTCCTGGGCCCCCGAGAAGTCCGCCAAGACGATGTTTGCGCCCTGTTGATGAAACAGGCGGGCAGTTGCCAAACCCATGCCTGAGCCGGCACCGGTGACTATTGCGGTCTTGCCTTCGAGTACGTTGCTCATTGTTATTCCTTCACGTCCGGGGAAGCTCACGGGATCTCCTTTGATCTCAGTGCGTAGCCTTCTTGCTGATTTCGCCCACAATCAACGCTAAGAGCGGGTGGGGCTGCACCGGGATGGCCATCGGCGCCAACAACGAATGAAACCGCGCCAAAATTGTGTCCTCTCGCGGGGGCCCGCTGAAAGCCCTTGCACCAGACGTCGGCAACCACAGGGCGGGAATAAGAAGGCTCCCCGGAAGCCTGAACTGGATGACCAGTCCGGCTTCCGGGGAGCCTGTTGTCTGTCTATCTACTGTGCCGTGAGAACCGCATCACGGTTTCGGCTTTCATCTGCGGTTTGTCCTGCATTGCCAGGTGCAAAAGCCTTCGTAAACACGAAGCCGCGGTAGTTGTCGGAGACGACTTCTTCGACCTTCCTGACGTACTTGTCGAAGCCACCGGCATAGGGAATGAAATAGCGCGAGCCGTCGTATTTGTTGACGTGGACCATGTAGTTATCCACCGCTCGGCGCAGGAGCGGCGCCGCGATCTCATTGCAGTGATCGCCCCACTCCCGCTCCGCTTCAAGGCTGGCCTCGATGCGGACGGCGCCCTTCTTTGCGGCGTGCGCGATGATGTCCGCCACAAAATCAACGTGTTGGTTGTTTCCGACGAAGAAGTTCGCGAGGACACTGGGGCTTTGCGCGCCGGTGAGCATAAACAGGTTCGGGAATCCATGGGTCATGATGCCCAAGTGGGTCTGCGGCTTATGCTTCCACCGGTCACTCGGCTGCTGGCCGTGCTCGTTGCGGACGTTGGCCTGGTCCAGGGCGCCCGTAAAAGCCTCGAAACCGAGGGCAAAAACGATCAGATCAACCTCGTACTCATTGTCCCGGGTCTTAATCCCCGTCTTGGTGATGCGCTCAATCGGATCACTTCGCAAGTCAACGAGGCTGACATTGCTCTGATTGAAGATCGGGTAGTACCCCGTATCAATGCAGAGCCGACGGATGCCAATCGGGTAGGAGGTGGGCATCAGCTTCTTCGCGGTCTCGGGATCATCGATCATGTCGCGGATCTTGCCGCGCACAAACTCGGCCACGACATTGTTGACGTCGATGTTCGTCCCCTGGTCCGAGAAGGTTCCGAGCAGGGTCTGGCCCCCGAACGCCCATCTGGACTCTAGAATCTGCTGCTGCTGTTCTTCGGAGAAGTCTGAAGCCTTACCGGCAAAGCCCTGCATGACATAGCCGACAGGGGAATTGTATGACTCGTCTCGTAGTCGCAGAACCTTCTTATTGAGGCGGGCCTTCTTCCTCCTGTCCGCCGGCCCGTTGTGTGCAGGGACCGAGTAGTTCGGGGTGCGTTGCAGGACATAGAGGTGCCCGGCGGTCTTGGCGATCTCCGTCGCAGCCTGCACACCCGAAGATCCTGTCCCAATGAGGGCCACCCGCTTGCCGGCAATCTCAACGGGAGTCTGAGGCCAATGGGCGGTTTGATGCCACTCCCCCTCGAAATCATCGAGTCCCGGGAAGTCCGGCTTCCGCGGTTTGGACAGCTGCCCCGTGGCCATCACGAGATAGCGGGCCCAAACCGTCCGGCCGGTATTGGTCTTGATGAGGTACTTGTTCTCCTGGGGCTGCCAATCGGCGGACGTCACCCAAGTGCTCAGCGAGAGGTTGCGGCGCACATCGAGGCGGTCCGCCACATAGTTGAGGTACCGCAGAATTTCGGGTTGTGCGGCGTACCGCTCGCTCCAGTCCCATCCCGCGTAAAGCTCAGGATCAAACATGAAGGCGTAGCTGTGGCTTTCCAAGTCCACGCGGGCACCCGGGTAGGCGTTGTGATACCAGACGCCCCCGACTCCGTCTGCTCCCTCGAAGCCGTGGACGTCGTGTCCCAGGTCGGCGAACCGGTGGAGGGCGTAAATGCCCCCCATGCCCGCGCCGATGACGACGACGGAATATTCCTCAGTCTCACCCGTCAGATTCTGGATGTGGTTATTTGCCATGGCCGCGCTCCCTGGACGCGCGTCTTCACTGGTCACTGGCGTCACCACTCGTTGGATGGAGCAAGCCATCCTGGTTCCGTACTTTTGAAAAGCCCACCGGATCTCCTTTGATGTCAGTGCATCGGCAACTTTGCCGATCTTTGTTCACAAATAACGCTAAGAGCCGCCGGGTCAGGACCGGCATGGCAATGGACGCCAATATGGCGGGAAAAAGCGTCAGCAATCCTCGCTCAGCCCGTGCGCGGGTCAACTGCTCCGGGTCTCGGCCAGCGAGACGACCGCTACGGCACTCGTGGTCTCCACGCCCAGCTGGTTGATGGCCTTGACCGTGACTTCAGCGCATGCTCCATGGGTCTCATCACGGAACACACGAGTGGCCTCTCCTCCGATCCACTGGGTGTCGCCGAAGACACCGGGCTGCTTGATGCGCACCGAAAGCGAGACGAGATCCGCATCATCACCCATCCAGTTGGTCACGCAGTGTGCCATCCAGGAGACGCGCTGGTTGCCGTTGTCGTACGCGCCCGGCATGCCGATCGCGTGTGCCATAGCGGCATCCTGGTGCCCCAGGCTCGGGAAAGGCTCGGAGAGGAAGTGCTCGGGACCGAGGTTCGTTGGCGCGCTTGGGTCGCCGTTTCTCACCCGCTCCTGCTGGCGCACGCGGGTCTCCACCCCGCGGTAGCCGGCGGTACCGATCGCTCCGGCATAATACGCGGTCATGGTGATGAGGTCGAGTGGACCCTTGACTACCTGCGGTACAACATCGCCGACAGAAACCGTCTCCGCGAAGCGCGTGCGCTGGCCGCGGATCTCCTCAGCCAGGATCGCGGCCCGGATCTGTTCCTTTTCCTCGTCCGTGTAGACATGGGGGTCGCGTGGTTCGTGCATCCGCTGGCCCTCCGAACTTCGAGCCACGCAGACGATTGTGTTACGGACGATCCCGACAAGTTCCTCGCCGACGAAGTAATCGGTGCGCCCCACTTGCTCCACGAGGCGGCCGGAGCGGCGGCCCACGCGTTCACGGACGTCTTCCACAAAGGCTCGGGCGCGGACCCGCTCGCCCAGGCGGATCGGTCTGCGGAAATCGAGGTCGGCACCGAGGTGGATAGCCTGGATGCCCTCCGACATCCCCATCGCGACTTCGGCGTCGCACACGGAGTAAAGGAATGTGGGGGGTGCGATCCGGGTGCCGTGACGCGTTGTCTGCGCGTACGACTCCGACAGCCACAGCGGGTTCTCGTCACCGATCCCCCATGCGTAGTGGCGGATTGAGTCGGTGCTTGCCTCCTCGTTCCATTGCACAACGACGGCTGACTCACCGATGAAGCTCTTCATGTAGGCCACGTCTTCATCGGTGATCTGCTTTGCCGGTACGCCGGTGGTGGCGGCGGTCATGGTGTCGGTCCTGACGAGGCGCTGGGGACCGATACAACAGCGTCGACCACCGTGACGGTTGCTGTTGCCGGGTCCGCAAGGATCGGATTGAACTCGAACTCATGGATGTTTCCTTGCTGTTCCGCCCAGTCGAGAATGTCCATCACAGTGGTGGTGAGCGCGTCGAGGGTCTTCCCGCCGGCTTGCCCGCGCAGGCTGGTGGCCACCACGCGCGCGTCAGAGATGGCTTGGCGGACCTCCGGCCGGGACACTGGCAGCGGAAGGATACCGATATCGTCAATCGCCTCAGTCATCCCGCCCCCCGCGCCGATGACGAGGACTGGACCGAACTCTGGATCGCGCCGGAGCCCTACGAGGACTTCGGTCTTCCCTGGCGCCATCGCCTGGACGGAGATCGTTGCGGCCTCCCCCTGGATGGATGTGAGCTGGGAGGCTGCCGCGCGGGCGCTGTCGGAGTCATTGACGCCGATGAAGACGCCTCCGGCGTCTGCCTTGTGAAGGATCTCGGCATCATCGATTTTGATCGCTACCGGGAAGCCGATCTCCTCGGCAGCCCGGACGACGCCGTCGATATCACGGACGGCGCGGCTTGCCGGTACTGGAACACCGGACGTGGCGAGGGATTCGGCCACCTCGCGCCAGGTCAGGTTGTGCGCCCCGCCCGTTGTCACCGCCTTCAGTGCCGCCCCCACTAGTTCGCCGCGGTTGGCACGGGTGCTTTGGACCTGCGACCAGGAGGATGCGGCCGCCACGGCGTCCAGTGCCCGTCCGGCTGTGGGCAGGGATAGGACTCCTGCCTTGCGCAGGATTCCGGCTTGGGCCGCGGTGACCCGGTCGTCTTCGGACAGCGGGACCACCATGACACGTACTTCCGTCGGGATGGTCATCGCGGCGATACCGGCCGCCAGCTCATCGAAGTCGTGCGCGAGCCGCGTCGCCGTCACTATAACCCAGCCGTCCGGCGTCGTGGCGAGAACCCGCTCAACGATGCGCAAGTAGTCGGCAGTTGTGGACTGTACTCCGACGTCGATGGGATTGCCGAGGTGATTGCTGCCCACCGCCTCGCCTATTGAGTGGAGCGCTTCCGGTTCGAGATCGCGGAACGTCAGGCCGCGGTCGTCGGCCAGGTCGTTCCAAAGCCCCACCTGGGCGCCGGAGGTGGTGACGACGGTCAACTCCTGGTCGCGCCCGGAGAGCCGCCCGTGGAAGACGTCGAAGGTCTCGGTCAGGTCAAGGAGCTGCTCCGGCGAGGTGCACACCATTCCGAAACGGTGGCGGAGGACGCTTATAGCGACGCGGCCGCTGCCTGCGAGTTTGCCGGTATGGGACTGGGCGCTCATCGCGCCGCGGGTGGACCGGCCCAGCTTCAGGATGATGACCGGGATACCGCGATCCCCCGCAGCGGTTGCAGCGGCCTCAAGATCATCGTTTGCGCTGAAGCTCTCGACGATGCAAGTGAGGACATGGGTGTCCGGATCAGCGCCCAGCCACTGCGCCCAGTCGGTAAAGCCCGTCGAAATCTCGTTCCCGGAGCTGGCCCAGGCGCTCAATCCGCTGGCGCCGCGTGCGGCGAGGGACTGCATGAGCGCGTTTCCCAGTCCGCCGCTCTGGCTGAACATCGCCACGTGACCGGCCGGAATTGCGCCACGTTGAAGGACAGATGAGAAGGTTGCGGTCAGTGACCGGCCAACGTGCATGAAGCCGATGCAGTTAGGGCCGATGAGTCGGGTGGTGCCCTTAGCCAATTCCGCACGGAGCAGCTCATCGCGGTCATGCCGGCCGGTTTCACCGAAGCCGGCGGCGAACGCGACCGCGAAGGGGACGCCAAGCGCGACGCATTCGCGCAGATCCTCGATGACCCTGTCGGCGGGCCCCACGAGGACGGCGACGTCGGGCACCTCGGGGAGATCGGAGAGCGTCTCCACCGTGGGTACACCGAGCACTTCCTTGTGCACGCTGCTGACCGCGTAGTACCGCCCCTCGAATCCGAGGCGGGATAGGTAATCGAGTGTCCGCCCTGAGGTCTTCCAAGGGTCCCGGGAGGGACCAACCACAGCTACACTCTCTGCCTTCAACGGGTTATCGATGCGCACCGGGCTCAAAACAGCCTTGCTCTCCAACATTTACATTCCTCCAGTCCGTCGCACGGTCGCCGGCCTTCGGGTAGCCGGAATTTCTATTGCCTCGACCACCACGCCGAGATCACGGTCGGTGTCAAAGTAGGCGAATCCGCCATCGCCGCCCTGGCCATACCCGCGCGCTGTTTGGGTAACCCGGTAGCCGGCTCCCCCCATAAGCGCGATCGCCGCATCCAGGTTGTCCACGAATACACCCAGGTGGTGGAGGCCGGTGCGGCCCTGCTCGGTGAACTCGTGGTAGATGCTTGGGCCGGCCAAGGGCTGGATGAGTTCGATCTGCGGATTGGAACCGCCCATGGCGAGGCGCATCGCGAAAGCACCTTCCTCGGCGCCAAAGCGCGACCAGGGCATGAACTCCTGGTCGTAGTGGTAACAATTCCACTCTTCGATGCCGAAGGCGTGTCCGTACAAGTCGATGGCCTCGTCGAGGTCCGACACGAGGATCCCCACCTGTCCCACGCTTCCGATTGGAACAGGACCTGCGGAATGGACCTCCGGGAGGCCTCCAAGGTCCTTCGCGGCGCGGGACGTGGCATCGTTGCCACCATCCCCGAACTCTCGCGCTGTGATAGTTGCTTTCATAATCTAATAACTACGCTACCCTTCTGGCTGCTGTCAACGGATAAACTGCTGCCCCTGCGGGCAGGGACCCTTCTCGTGGCCTTGTGGCCCTTCTTTCGCCATGTGCGTAAGATTTCCGCATGGCAAGTACAGCTAAGACAGCCGCTAAAACGTCCACCGACACCGAAGCACCGAAGGACCTGGTCCAGTCGGTTGCCCGTGCGCTCAACATCGTTGATGTGGTTGCGGCGTCGAAGGAGCCGATGCGGGCTCAGTCGATCGCGAGCGCAGTAAACCTGCACATTGCTACGACGTCGCATTTGCTGGCGACACTTGTACATGCCGGTTACCTGGAACGTAACGAGCGCACCTACAAACTCGCTGCCGGGAAAATCCTGGATCTAAGTTCGCGAGTGGAAGATGACTGGCGTCCCTCTCCGCTGGCACTACGTCTCCTGAAAATGGTGGTTGAGGCTACCGGCGAAAGCGCCTACTTGTCCGCATGGCAGGGAGGCACCGTCACCGTCGTCGCCGTGGAGGAAGGCAGCCACGCCGTCAGGGTGGCCGACCTGCGGGTGGGTGTCTCCGGCGACATTCATGCACGCGCCTCCGGGAAGGCCCTCCTCGCCTTCGGTCCGGAATCACAACTGGAACGGGTCCGCTCCGTCGATGGTGAACTCACCAGACGAACCGAACACACGATCACCACCCTTCCTGAATTTCTGGCCGACCTTGAGTTGACCCGGTCACGTGGTTACGCACTGGACCACCAGGAATACGTTCTCGGCGTCTGCGGCATGGCAGTTCCAATCTTCGAAGGATCACAGCGCCCCCGCACCGCCTTGTCCATTACGGTCCCGCTTCATCGCTTTACCAACGAGCAACACTTCCAGCAATGCCTCGATGCCCTAATGGAAGCCCGCCGCCTGGACGACGAAGAAGGCGACTCAACCCAGCCGTAGAACGTCAAGCTCCAGTACCGGCCCCTCGTCCGCACAAACGTTCAAGGGTGTCCGGGGCCCGTCCTCCAAGCGGGGGAAATCCGATGTGGCAACATAGGCGCACAAACGCATGCCTTTCGCCACCCGGACCGCAGTTGAACCCAGATCCACGGTGATTGGCTCTGCGTTTCCAGCGCGCAGCCTGTTGTACGACGACCCCTCGCAGAGCAATTCAGAGGCACCAGTATCGTCAAGCGTTGCCAGCTTGACGACGACCGCCGTCCGCTCAGCAGTCGTCACCTCGAGTCGGCACGCGACACCGCCCATGATTTCGATGTCGTCAGCCAGGGGATCCGAAACGAAGGCGTGCACGTCATCGCGCGCGTGCAATGCCTCCACCATGCGCGGACCTGAGTTCGCACCCACTTTGTAGCCGGGGAAAAATGTCCGCCCGCCGATCGTCGGGACCGGTGAATCAACTACCGACGCCGCCCGGGCATCCATACTGGCCGTGGGATGGTCTATGTTGCTGGGGCGCAGTCGAAGGTGCACCCGATTGGCGCCCTCAGGGGGCCAGCTTGAGAAGCATCGCCATTCATCAGCTCCCATGGAGAAAACAGTCACAGGATGCTCAGAGCGATTGCGGCCATCGCGCACTTCTTCCAGCCAACCAAGTTGTAGCGACGTCGGGTCGAGGTTTTCGAATGACGCCGCCGGACCGAAGAAGCGGGTCGGGAACCAGCCGCCCATGAGCCCGTGCGCCCAGGGCCCAACCAACAGCCGGTCATGGGGATTTTGTGTGCCGGCGGCCTCCCGCCGCATAAAACTGGCAACCGTTCCCGGAAGGAAAATGTCGAACCAGCCACCGATGACGAAGGCGGGCACGTCGACGCGCCCTGCCAGCTCTGGAGCCACCAGGAAGCGGCTTTTATCCCGCCAGTCCAGCAGGTAGGGCGCGAATTCTCCGGCCTCCTCGATGAGCTGGTGGAAGGTGCGGATGCGCCCTTCTGCGACGTTCCGCTCCAGGGCTGCGATCTGCGGTCGGCTTTTCTCATCCAACACGCTGCTTGCGAGGAGAATTGATACCCAGTGTGCAAGGAATCCCAACACGACGTTGTTGTCCTCGTAAAGCCAGCCGGAATGGACGTCGTCGGCGGTTACAGCGGGAACGATGCCGATGAGGCCTTCAGGGTTTCTGGCTGCCGCCAACCATTGGCTGATGCCAACGTATGAGCCGCCCACCATGCCCACGTTGCCGTCCGACCACGGTTGTTCGCGTACCCATCGGATAGTGTCCACGCCATCATCGGCTTCATTCACAAATGGCACGAACTGGCCTTCGCTTCGGAACCGGCCCCGTACGTCCTGAACCACCACCACCCACCCGCACTCCACGGCGCGCAGGACATTAATCCACGTGTTGGCATGCGCTGGGTCATCTTTGCAATAAGGCGTCCGTATCAGCACTGTGGAGCGGGGTTCCCCCTCACTGGGCCGATACACATCTCCGGAGAGAGTAACGCCGTCACGCATGGCGATAGGGACGTGCTTTTCAACTATGAGGTCCATGGCAACCTTCGCTGTGTTGCTTCCACATCGGCTGGGGTCCTCACCCGGCGGTTTGGACCATGTCGAGGCGCGGGTAGTGGTCAAGCAGTTCCGCGCCACTGGCCGTGACGACAACGAGGTTCTCGAGACGCACACCTCCCACCCGGTGCTCCCCTTCGATCCCTTCGATGGCAATGACCATGCCTTCTTTGATCTCCTCAGGATGGGCAAGGGACCACGAGCGCGTGATAGTCGGCGGGTTGTAGTGGATTGCCCGCGATCCTGCGTTGACGAGGCCGATTCCGTGTCCGAGTTCGATGCTGAAGCATTCCGCCTCGGACGGAAAGCCGAGGTCTTCCGCGGGTGCAAGTACGGCGGCCACGTCAGCCGTGCTGGCGCCTGGTTTCATGAGCGACATGGCCAGATCCAGGCGGTCCGTCAGCTTTGTGTAGGAGGAGCGCTCGGCTGAGGTGGGAGCACGGCCGACGACGTACTGGCGGTAGAGGCACGCCGTGTACCCCATGTAGGAAGTTCCGCAGGTGAGCAGGTACGCGAGATCGCCATGCTCAACGATGCGGTCTCCGCCGCTGATCCCCCGAGGGAATGACAATGGTCCGGAAAGCAGACGGGCAGCTCCCACTTCCGCGCCGGCATCTTCGATGGCGCGGCGGGCCATCAAAGCAATCTGGGCCTGCTTGGTTCCGGGCCGCAATGCGGCCCGCGTCGCCTCGAAGCCTGCAGTACTCAGGCTCGCCGCCATCGAGATACAGGAGATTTCATCGGCCGTCTTGATGGTTGAGCATTCGAGCAACAGCGGAAGGCCCGGAATCGTCTCGATTCCCGCATCGGCCAAAGCATTCATACCTGGCTCATCGATCTCGCTGACTGCCAGCCGCTCGCTCGCGAGGGAACGTGCGGCAAGTTCATCGCGAATCTGTGCCGCAAAAACAGCTGACAGTTCGGCAATGGCAGAACTGGGCGCCACACCGCCAAGCCAGGAGATGGCTGGGCGCCAGTGCTTGATCCAGGGCGCCTGGTCGGGCATTTGCTGGAGGGATCCCGCCGGCGCGAACACAATTGGTTCGTCGTCTGCGAAGAAGAGTGCGTAGCCGACCTGGAGCGAGAATTCCCCCCACCAAAAACCGGTCAGATAACGCACGTTGTCCGCGCCGGTGAGCAGCAGCGCCGGTATACCCTTCGAACGCATCAGTTCCCGCATACGGTCAGCGCGCTCACGGCGCATCCGGTCCAGATCAACGCCTACGTGCAGTTCTGTACGAGCCGGTCCAAAGTGCAATTTCTGGTGGTTTTCGGGCATCGTTGCCTTGGCCTTTCATGTTTCTATACTGATCCGTGGTCCCGCGGCTATCGGGGGCGTCGTCCGCGGCGATGCGGTCGGGCCTTCTGAGAGCCACGGGCGTCCCAAAGAAGTTCGGGAAGCCCACCGGATGTCCGTTGAGGTCAGTGATCATCCGACGTTTGTTCTGAGATAACGCTAAGAGCCGGCGGACCTTGAGCGACACGGCATAGGGCGCCAATGACGTAGGAAGCCATGCCAGAATCCTGATTACGGTGCTTCAGTGGCCCGCGTTGCCTGTGCAGCGACGACCCAGGCCGGGTCCCGCCGTTCCACGAAAGCCAGGGCACCCTCACGTGCTTCCGGTCCGGTTCGCAGGGGAGCAACGATGTCTTCCTGGGCAGCGAAGCGCGCCTCCGCCGCCGCATACCGCGACTCCAAAATAATTCGCTTGGCAGTCTTCAATGCGATGGGTCCATTGAGCTGAATTTTCCCGGCGAGTTCGAGTGCGGCATCGAGCGCTTTGCCCGGGTCCGTCAGCCTGTTGATGAGACCGAGCTCGGCGAGGCGTGCCGCGGTAATGGGCTCTCCCAGCAGCGCCAGTTCCATGGCGATGTGATAGGGCATACGGTCCGGCAGGCGGAGCAGCCCGCCGCCGGCCGCGATGAGTCCGCGCTTTACCTCGGGCAGGGCAAACGACGCCGTTGAGCTGGCGACGATCAAATCGCATGCGAGGGCAAGCTCGAATCCCCCTGCGTAGGCGTAGCCTTCGACGGCGGCAATCACAGGTTTTACCGGTGGCCGGCGGGTGATGCCGGCGAACCCACGTCCTTCAAGGACCGGGACCTCCCCTGCTGCAACCGATGCGAGGTCAGCGCCCGCCGAGAAATATCCACCGGCGCCGGTGAGGATGGCGACACTTGCAGAATCATCGGCATCAAACTCATCGAACGCGGCCGCAAGCGCTAGGGCAGTGGGCCGGTCAATCGCGTTGCGCTTATGCGGACGGGTGATCGTTATGACGCGAACTCCCCCCGAGTTGCTGACGTGAACGCTTGGCTCACTGACGTTGTTGCTTACTGCTTGGGGTTTGGTCTGTTGCATGGTCATCCTTTAGGTCGTATTGATGAGGAGAGAGCAACACCGTGCTGACTCCCTTGTCGGCATATTTCAAATAGCGAATGTAGTTAGCGTGATACGATAGTAACACTGCTACGTTCCGCGAAAAATCTTTCCCGTCGTAGCCATAAACTCCGACGAAAAGAAGGGAAAAGCCCATGAAACCCGCACAAAGACTCCGGGAACTGCTTGCGGACTCCAAAATGATCATCGCGCCGGGAGCCTACGATGCACTCTCTGCGAAGATGATTGAGCAAGCCGGCTTCGACGTCGTGCTCATCGCCGGCGGCACCTACTCCAACTTCCACTACGGGGTGCCGGATAACGGCTTTATTTCCCAGGGCGAACTCATTGAGGCCGGCAGGCGCATCACGGCAATCACCGATCTGCCACTCATTCTCGACTTCGATGATGCAGGAGGATCGCCCCTTCAGGCATTCCGTGGCGTCCAACTTGCCGAGCAAGCCGGCGTCGCAGCCCTGCTCGTCGAAGACATGGTGCCCGCAACGAAGCACTTCTGGACACCCAAGGACGGCGGAGAGCGCTGGAAGCCGCAACTCAAACTTCGCAGCGTCGAGGAGATGAGCAACATCATCCGCGCCTGCGTGGAAGCCCGGACGTCCCCGGATACGGTGATCGTTGCCCGCTCGGATGCCAGCCGCTTTGGCTTCGACAATCTGGCTGAACGCATGGCCGCCTATTCTGCCGCCGGCGCAGACATGCTCTACCCGTGCGGCTACCCCCTTCTCGACTTGCCCAAACTCTCGGCAGTCGTCCCTGGCAAGTACGTCATGGTGACCGTAAAGAATCCAACACTGGAGGAGCGCCAGGAACTCGAAGACGCCGGCGTAAAGATGCTGCTGGTCATCAACACCGTGAACGGGGCCGTGGCAGGCTTCCGCGAGAATCTGTCCCTCCTGGCACGTGGTGAGTTGCTCGAGGGTGAAGCAGAAGGCGGCGCTTACCTGCCCATCATGGAAGCAATCGATGCGGCAGAATGGGCCCGCCGGGCCCGCCACTTCGGTTATTCCTGACGGATCTTCCAGACGCAACCGTTCCTGGCCGGGCTTTGGTTCCTGCCAGGAACGGTTTCGCCGTTCACAGCGATTCGCGTGGTGAACATCCAACGCCCTTGGTCAGGGCAGTTAAACAAGAGCAGAAAGCGCCGACGACATCTCAAGTCGTCGGCGCTTTCGTTTGCGTCAGGCGGGCGTCTTGACGCCTGCGGCCAGTTCCGGTCCCGTGAGCGGAGTCGGATTCCAGCCTTCGCCCATGGCAACAAGACCTTCGGTCATCATTCCGTGGCTGACCGCGTCATTCATGGTCTTCTTGAGCTCGTTCACCATAAGCATCCGGGTGGAACGCAGCGTCAGCGTAGGCTTCGCAGCCAGCATCCGCGCGAGTTCGTATGCCCTGGCAACTACCTGATCCTTGGGCACCACCTCGTTCACAGCACCCCATTCGTAGGCCTGCTGCGCGGTGATCTCCTGTCCGGTGAGATGGAAGTACCGGCCGCGGTTCAAACCAATAACCAGCGGCCAGATAATCTGCATTCCGTCGCCCGGAATGTTCCCCTGGGAGAAGTGTGCATGATCGGCGAAAACGGCATCCTCGGAAGCGATGACGATGTCGCAGAGCAGCGCCTGCTCGTTGTGATACCTTGCGGGACCGTTCACTGCCGCGATCATCGGAACTTCGATGTCGAGGTGGCCGAGCACAAGACGCTTGGCGTCGTGATGGAGGCCGAGCCAGATTTCGGGCGTGACCCAGTTCTTGTTGTCAATCGGGGCTTCCTTGTCGATGAAGGTGTCGCCCGCCCCGGTGATGATGACAACGCGGTTTCCCCGGTCCCTGCTGATGTCATCCCAAAGCGATGAAACGTTGTCATGGACTCCTACACCCCAGACCACGTCGCTGCCATCCGTGTGGAACGTGACCAGCAGAATGCCGTCTTCGTCACGTTCCAGTTTGATGTGCTGGTACTTGTCCTTGTAGTCATCAAACGTTATCCACGCCATCGTGAATCTCCTTATTTCTGTGATTGGGCGATGAGTTGCGGCTACATCACGACTTGTCCGGCCATTAGCCGTACTCTCGTAATATGAACCTTATATACAAATAGCGCGAGTTCTCAATAGTAGCGATCGAAAAATAGCACCGGAATAGCGGTATGTGCGGGAGCGGTCCTCAATCTCCCGGCGGCGGCAGGTCGAGCTCTCCCGGGATCATGGAGCGGTCGTCCTGCCGGCGTAGGCAAGCAGGGCGCGGTCCACGGCGGCGGGGTCGCTGCCGTCCAGGCGGGCAAGCACGTGCCCATCGGGCCGTACAAGGATGGCCTCGTCCCCGTTGACGCGGAAAGCGGCTGCCCAGGCGGCCTCGGCAGCAACGAAGTCCCCGGAGGGTCCGAACGTCACCGAGCGGTGTGGAATGCCGAGGCTACCTGCGCGCTGGGCTGCCTCCAGTGCAGGTTCCGAACCGGAGTGCGCGAGGATGGTCAGTTCACGTCCGAACAAGTCCAGCGTTGAGAGCGTGCCCTCAGCGTTGAGCCAGACATGCGGTGCGCGTTCACCCACGGCAGCCGTGGGAGTGAAGGTTCCCACAGGCCAGCCGGAATCCGGCGATGTGGCTCCGGCAACCGCTCCACGGTCGTAGCGGAACCCGATGTCCAGGCCGGGGTGCACAAAGTTCTCCGGCCGGAAGGAGCGCGGGCCTTCATCGGCGTTGCCCACAATGGACCGGAAGTTGCGGACAGCTTCGGCCATGTTGAACACCGCCACGGGCCGTCGCTCCACTTCGTAGGTATCCAGGAGGGCGGGATCCGCCCAGCCCTCGAGGACCGCCGCCAGCTTCCAAGCGACGTTGTGGACGTCCTGAATGCCGGTGTTTTGGTTGAACCCACCGTAAGGAGGCATTACATGCACGGCGTCTCCGGCGAGCAGGACCCGGCCGGACTGGTAGCGGTCAGCCACCCAGGCGCCCACAGTCCAGGTCCGGGCGTCCATCAGCTCGACAGACTCATCAGGGTCGCCGATCGCGTCGCGGATCTGCGTCGTCCAGTCAATGTCTTCGAAGGGCATCCTGTCCATGACCAGCGGGCGGCCCAGCATCGCCACCCGGTCGGTCGCGTCTACGGGAGCGATCACCACAGCCCCGATCGTGTCCGGATTATCGAGATAGATGAAACTGGACGGGTCGCCCGTGCGCCGCTGGATTACAGGCGAACGGAACAGCACACTCACGGCCGTCTGCAAGTCCTGATCCCCGGTGGTCCCGATCCCCAAGGCGGTGCGCACCTGGCTGGCGGCGCCGTCGGCTGCGATCACATACTTTGCCGCGACGACTTCCGGGCCCTTGTCACTGGTTATGGACACGAGGACCTCTGCCCCTGTGTCGTTCACCGTCGACACCGTCTTGCCGAACTGGAGGGTGACGCTGTCCTCGGCCTGCGCAGCATCAACGAGGATGGGCTCAAGGGCGTCCTGGGAGCACAGAACTACGTCCAGCGTCTCCGGACCGAGGCTGGTGTCCGCGGGTCCACTCGCATGCGCGTTGCTGGTGACCACTGAACGCCACGGCGATACGGCATCGCTTCCCAGCAGGCGGCGCGGTCCGCCGGGAAGCGCGGCCGCCCGCACTTCATCAGCGAGGCCGAGTTCGCGAAACACCTCCATGGTGCGGCAACTGACCGCCCGGGACCTGGGGTGGCGCGACCGCTCGGTCCGTCGCTCGACCACGAGCGTGTCGATACCGAACCGTCCCAAGAGGATCGCCGCCGAAAGCCCGACCGGACCCGCTCCGATGATCAGGACGTCGACGCTGCGCTTTGCGGGTTCGTTCCGCTGGTTCACTGGCTGACTCCTGCAAACTCGGTCAGCTCGGGCTCCATGCTGCGGGAGTCCATGTACGTCAGTTGGCCGCACGGCTGCATCCTGGCGCGCAGCACGTCATCGAACGCCGCGCTTACATCAAGTGGCGTCCATGTCTCGCGGGTGAGGGCGGAATCGACGACGGCGGGGTGCGAAAGAAGCATCAGGTCATGCCCGTTCGCAAAGCGGACCACCTGGCCGTTGACTCCCTTGCTGAGGTCGGACAGGAGATAGAGCACCACGGGAGCGTTAGTGGAAGGCGGCGGCGCAAGAGGGTTGCCGCCGAAGAACTTCGTGTACGCCTCGGTCCCTGCCGTCATCATCGGTGTGTCAGCGTGGGGCGCCATGGCGTTGACCCGGATGTCTCCACCTTGGGCGCCGAACTCGGTGGCCCAGGCGAAGGTCAAGGAGGCGATCGCCGCCTTGGCTGCAGCATAGGCGCTCATCATCCGAAGACCCACAACCGCGCCCGAGGTCACGTTGACGATTGACCCCCGTCCCTCCATGGCGGCGAGACCGTGGACTGACATGAAGTAGGTACCGCAGACGTTGATGTCGACGTGACGGCGAATGTGTTCCTGCGTCTCCTGCCCGGCAGTCACCGTCTCCAAGTAGCCGGCGTTGTTGACTAGGCCGTCCAGCTTCCCGAAACGTTCAACGGCAGCAGAGACCAGCCGCTGGCAACTGTCCCAGTCGGTGACATCCGCGGCGACGGCTAATGCTTCGCCGCCCTCGCGGTTGATTGACTCCGCCACGGCCTCGGCGCTTTCGGCGTTAATGTCGGAGACGACGACGCGGGCGCCTTCCGCTGCGGCCGCGCGTGCATACGCCTCGCCGAGGCCGCGGCCGGCGCCGGTAATAAGGATGTGCTTTCCAGCGAGGATTTGATCGCTAGTCATTAAGATGCTCCTTTGCATTCGTAGTCGGGACCAGGGATGCTTTTCCCCAATCCGTGGCATAGGTCGGGTCGTGCGGATAGCGATCACCGAAGTTGGACGTGGGCGGAATGCCGAACAGCTCGGCGACGTCCGCTTCCGGAGCGAGTCGTTGCGCCCCGTCCCAGACGCAAGTCCTCGCGAGCACCTTCCACTCCCCCTGGCGCCGCTCGCACAGATCCCGGTAGCGGCCCGCAAGCAGATCGGTAGGGCCGCCGTCGGCCGGCATGGCCAAGTAGATAAACGCCGTTTCACGCTTGGCCTGGTTGCCGTTCAGTTCAATAAGTATGTTGGTCACGTAGTGGCTGGCCTTGTGGGAGGACTCCCGCCGCATGGAGTACGCCCAGTCGCAGAAGTCATGGGACAGGCCCACGAACATCCCATGATCCTCAGTCGCCTCAGGCCAGTAGGTGGACTTCATCAGGGCGAGGTCCTTGCGGTCCATGCCCCGGCAATAGCGGATCATGTTCTCGTTCAACTCCTGTTTGGCAACGAGGACACGCAGTTGCTCCAGTTCGGCGGCCCAGTCCGCCAGGTTGCCGGTGTTCGACTCAGCCTCCTTCATGGATTCGACCACTCCAGTCACCTACAAGCTCAGGGACAGGAGCAGCGCCTCACCCTGCCCGCCTCCACCACACAGGGCCACGGCGGCCTTGCCCCCGCCGCGGCGCTGGAGTTCGTACACAGCTGAGACGACGACGCGCGCCCCGGAGGCGCCAATGGGGTGTCCGAGAGCGATGGCGCCGCCGTTGACGTTGACCCTTTCCATCCCAATTCCAAGCTGCGCCGCTGAGTGGAGTGCAACGGAGGCGAACGCTTCGTTGATCTCCACGAAGTCCAGCTCCTCCACGGTCCAACCTGCGGTTCCGAGGGCCTTGGCAATGGCCTGGGCTGGTTTGTCCGGCAGTGATGTGTCCGGGCCAGCGATCTGTCCGTGTGCCCCGAGTACCGCCACGACGTCTATACCGTGGGCTTCCGCATAGCCGCGCGTGGTCAGGACGACGGCGGCAGCGCCATCCGTGAGCGGCGAGGCGTTGCCTGCCGTAACGGTACCTGCGGGGGAAAACGCCGGCCGGAGTTTGCTGAGGGACTCCTCATTGCTGTCCGGCCGGACACCCTCGTCGCTGCCGGCCAGTTCGGGCGCTCCCCGACGACGCGGCACCTTGACCGGAACTATCTCCGTATCGAAGTACCCTGCGTCCTGGGCCGCTGCTGCCCGCCGGTGGGAGTCTGCAGCGGTCTTGTCCTGCTCGGCCCGCCCGATGCCGAGCAGGTCGTTGGCACGATCAGTGTTGAGGCCCATTGACTCGTGGTCGAAGGCATCGGTGAGTCCGTCGAGGGCAAGGGCGTCTGTCAGCGCGGCGTCCCCGTAAAGATGGCCGGCGCGGGAACCGGGAAGCAGATGCGGGGCATTGCTCATTGATTCCTGTCCGCCGGCGATAACCACTTCCGCTTCTCCCAGCTGGAGCAGCCGGCTGGCTTCGATGATCGCGCTCAGCCCGGACAGGCACACCTTATTAACGGTGACAGCGTGGGCACTGAGTGGGATTCCCCCGGCTACAGCTGCCTGCCGTGCAGGGTTTTGGCCGGCCCCTGCCTGGATCACATGGCCCATGACAACGGCGTCAACAGCATTAGCACTGATGCCTGCCCTGTCCAGTGCCGCAGCAATTGCAGTGCCGCCCAGTTCGACGGCGGAAACCGAGGCGAGCTGGCCCATCAACCTGCCCTGGGGAGTTCGGGCAGCCCCGACGATAACTACATCTTCTTTGAGGTTCACTTCTGCTCCTTGGCCTGTGGCCGGGCGAATTGTCACGGGTTCAGCTGTAGATGGCGCGATGCAGCCGGACAAGGTAGTCGGCGGTGACATCGGAATAGTCCGGGAACCGTTCCATAATGGCTGCAAACGCGATGTCCCGTCGCTGCGGCAGCCGGGCTTTTTCAGCGGCAGCAAGGGCCTCGGGCAACTCCTGGCGCGTAAAGTCGGTGCAATAGCTGGGCGCTCCGGGCTGCTGGCGCCAGGAGTCTGCCAGGGATCCGGCGTCCACCGCGTCAAACCCGGTCTCCTCGACGAGGGCAATAGCTACCGCCTTGTCGCGATCGCGATCCGCGGCCACAGGAATGGCAATCCGGTCGGGATCCCCATCTTTTCTTCCATAGGCTTGGAAGGACTCGGCCGTGATGGCGTTCCAGGCCTTCACAACTGGGCGCCCGAGCTGCTCGGTAATCCAGACGCTTTCGACCTGCCCGTCTTCCAGGGCTTCCACCCGCCCATCACGCTGGGGGTAGTAGTTGGACGTATCGATGATGACGGCGTTGGCCGGGAGTTCGGCGATAAGGGTGTTGACCTCGGGCATCCGGCTGAGTGGCATGGACGTGATGAGGACATCGACGTCGGTGACAGCGCTGCTTGCCTCTACTGGTCGTGCACCCGATGCCACAATGTCGGAATTGATGGTTTCGGGGCCGCGGGAATTCGCAACCTTAACATCATGGCCGGCTCCACTCAGTTTGCGGGCGAGTGTAGCGCCTATCGAACCTGCTCCTAGAATGCCAATCTTCATGGGGATCCTTGTTTTGAGTTGAGAGCCAATGTTGGCCGTGATCTTGCCGGTAAGAGACGGTTTTGCAGCGACGCGGTCACCTCGAGACGTCTGCCGCGTTGGCGGGGAGGACCTCGTCCAGTTCCGGCGCCAAGTAGACCATCTGGTCACGGAACGACTCGCTCGCGTTGCGGAATGCACGCAGCTCGCCGTCCTTCATGAGCGCCTCCCCGCTGTCGGCCCAGCTCTCGGGCGTAGGTGTTTCGACCTTCATGCGCGGCATGCCGGCAATCGCGACGCGACCGGCTGCAACTCCGGCAATCTCAAACGTTTCGCCGAAAACTGTTGTGTCCTGGTGTGCCAACCACGTTACGAAGGCAGACACCGAGCTTGCCGGAACCGTCGTGCGCATCGCGTCCTTGATGACGGGGTTGGGGAAGGCGTCCTCCGTCATCGGCGTCAAGGCAACCGGCATCAGCGTAGTGACTTGAACTCCCACCTCACGGGCCTCGGCCGCGAGGGTGATACCGAGTCCCCAGATCGCGGCTTTGGCGGCGTTGTAGGCCGAGTCCGTCGGCACGCCCATGACCCCGTTCGACGAGATGTTGATAAGCCGGCCGCTGCCCGAGGCGATGAGGTGCGGCATGGCTGCGCGCGAGACTCCGACGACGCCTTTGACGGCCACGTCGAAGATGCGCCACCAGGTATCGGCTTCCATCTCCCAGAAGCGGCCGAAGGCGTTAATACCCGCGTTGTTGACGACGATGTCGAGCTGCCCAAAGGAGTCGAGTGCGGTCTGGACGATCTCAGGCGCCTCGGTGACGACATTATGGCTGTCTACCACTGCGGTGCCGCCTGCGTTGGCTATCTCGGCCACAGCTTCGGCCGCGTTCGCCGCGTTGACGTCGTTGACGACGACCCGCGCCCCGCGCGAAGCGAGCATTTTTGCGTGCTCGCGGCCCATTCCCTGCCCTGCGCCGGTGACGATTGCCACCCGGCCCTTGAAATCAAGATTAGTCATTTTCTGTTGCTCCATTTCTTTTGAACCGGATGGCAGTGCCACTTACTTTCCGGCCAGCCAGCCGCCGTCGACCGCCAGGGAGATTCCGGTAACCATGCGGGCCTGGTCAGAGCAGAGCCACACCACGGCATCTGCCTGATCCTCGGGTTCGGCCAGCTCGCGCATCGGAATCGCCGACAGAATCCTTTCCCGGAATTCGGGCGGGTTCTGCTCGAAGGCGTTCTTCATCATGGGACTCGTCGTCGATCCGGGTGTGAGGGCGTTGATGCGGATGCCCAGGGGGCCGTAGTCCATCGCCGCGTTCCTCGTGATCCCGACGACGCCGAACTTCGAGGCGGTGTACGGGGCGTTGTTGGCGATGCCGACGAGGCCCGCAGCAGAAGCAGTGTTGACGATCGCACCGCCTCCGGTCTTCAGCATCGCGTTGACTTCGTGCTTCAGGCAGTAGAAGGTGCTGTACAGATTCACCTTCATGACCCGGTCCCAGGTAGCGCTGTCGGTCTCCCCAATAGGTGCGAAGACCCCGTTCATCCCGGCATTGTTGAAAGCGAAGTCCAGCTGCCCGAAATTCGACACCGTTGCATCAACCAGGGCCTTGACCTGCTCCTCGTCGCTGACATCGCACTGGAAGAAGACAGCCTTCCCACCAGATGCTTCGATGATCTCCACCGTTTCGCGCCCGGCCGCCTCATCAATATCGGAAACCACTACACGCGCACCGTTCTTTGCGAACGCCAGGGCACCTGCCCGGCCAATGCCCGAGCCCGCGCCGGTAACGAGACCGGCTTTGTCTTTCATCATCAGATTCTCCTCATTCATTAGTAGCTCTCTCCAGCATGGACGTTGTTGTCATAGTTGCGGCGCGATTCCTGCGGGAGGAACCTGTCCTCGGTTTCGCGCACGTAGTCAGTGAGGGGACGGCCGAACATTGCGCCCCAGCCGATGCTGTCGGGACCGTCGTTCAAGTGGTCGATGTACTCACCGATGGGTGTGGCCTCGCCTGATTCCTTGACCTGCATCAGCAGGCGCCAAACCTCTTTGACCCCGGGAAGCACGAAGGCCACGGGCTGGATCGCCTGGCCGATCTTGGTCATCTCGGCGACGGTCTTGCGTCCGATCAGCGGAACCCCGACGGCGTAGGCCGGCCCGGGTGTCTCCTTCAGCGCGAGTTCGGCCTGCTCCCAGGTATGGAATCCCTCATAGAAGATGACGTCCGCACCGGTCTCGGCTTTGTACAGCTGGGCGCGGCGGATCGCCTCGTCCACGCCGCCGCCGGCGGCACCGTAGCCGTCGGTTCGGGCAACGATGACGAAGTCGCTGTCCAACTTGTCCCGGGCATCGACGGCGGCGTTCAGTCGTCCGATCGCCTCGGCGTCCGACACCAGTTCGATCCCGGCCACACCCCCCGATTTCTTGGGCTCCCGCTGATCCTCGATGTGGATTCCGGCGACGCCCGCGTCAATGAACTCAGACACCGTGCGCTGCACGTTGATCGGCGCACCAAAGCCGGTATCGGCGTCGCAATAGATGGGAATGTCAGCGGCGCGGGCAGTGCGCTTTGCGTGCTCAACTACCTCGGTCAGGGTGAGCCATCCCGTGTCGGAGACCCCCTGCCACCAGGCAGACATGCCGCCGGAGAGCTGGAAGGCATCGAAGCCGGCGTGCTGCGCCATCTGTGCGTGGAGCGGCAAGGCGCCGAACGGCACCAGTGCCGTTTCGGGACTGTCGAAGACTGCACGCAGCGCCTTGCCGGGTGAGGTCAGGCTCATGATGCGACCTCAGGGGTGTTGAAACCCACTGTGACCACAACGTAGACGCAATCCTCGTCGTACGGGTTCTTCCAGGCATGGGGTACGCCGGCCATAACGAGCAGATCTCCCGGAACGAGCGTGCGCTTCTTCCCGCCGGGGAGCACGAGATCCACCTTGCCTGAGATAACCACCTCGTAGTCGATAGTGTCGCTCGCATGCATGCCGGCATCACCGTCGTCGTCGGTGGCGCTCATGCTTTCGTCCAGCGTCGCCGCGTCCACCTCCCCCGAAGAGTGCGCAGGGAAGCTGCTGATGCCGAAGGTGGATCCATTGGGTCCCGCAAGGGCTACCTTGCTCGGCGGGGCACCGAAGTTCGCTTTGCTGTGGCCTCCGTCCACGGCCCAGTAAAAGGCACCTGCTGCCACGCCGGGGAAGTCGAATTCGGCGGCCGGGCCGACGTCGAGGAAGTCGGCTTCGCCGGACTCGTTCGGTCCCGCGACGACGAGTTGGAATTTTTTGGGATCAGGAAAAGTCATCTGTGTTCACTCCTTTCTGGTTTGACGCTTTGGTCGTCAGGCGCGCAGGCCCGCCTCGCGCATCAGCGGGAAGACCTGTTCGTTCAGCCGGTCGAGGCCCTCGTCATAGTCGACGAGGCCCGTGCAGATGCCGGTGATGCCCGAGGCCTGCAACTTCTGCAGCTCCTCGACCACCATCTCGGGAGTGCCCGTGATCGGCATGAGCGCGGCGCGGCCAAAGGCCCGCACGGACTCGTCGCGCTTGTAGTCCTCGGACTGCTTGTACTCATCCCAGTTGAAGCTCTGGGTGCCGCTGCGGATGATTTCGCGATAGCGAAGCGCACTCTCCCAGTCGGTGCTCTCTGTCACGTACTCGGCGTAGGCGCGTGCTTCCTTCTCGGTGTCCTTGACGATGATGTGCGCGCCCGCCCACAGGCCGAGGTCCTCGCGACCGGCCGCGTCTGCTTTCTGGCGGATTTTCGGCGTGAGCTCGCCGCTGTGCTCGACGCTTGCCACCGATGCGAACAAGACGTTTGCGTGCTTGAACGCGAACTCCTGGCCTGCGGGGCTCGAACCGGCGCTCATCACCATCGGGCGGGGGGACTGCACGGGCTTCGGGTGTGCCTGCGCACCTTTCAGATTGAAGAACTTGCCGTCGAAGTCGAACTCCTGCTCCTCATTGGCCCACAGGCGTTCAGCGATCTCAATCCACTCGTCGGCGAGCTCGTAGCGTACGTCGTGCTCCGGGAGCTCCACGCCGAAGATGTCGTATTCAGGCTTGAAGTAGCCCGCTGTGACGTTGAGCCCCATGCGGCCGCCACTGATGTGGTCAATGGTGGTCACCATTTTCGCGCCCATCACGGGGTTGATGAACTGCACGTTGCAGGTGGCGATGATCTGGATGTTCTGGGTCACCGCAGCCAGTCCCGCGGCCCAAGTGAACGTCTCGAACTGACGACCCCAGGGGCGGTCGGGACCGGCGAGCCCTTGCCAGCGCGCGATGGGGATGAATCCGTCCACGCCGTACCGGTCCGCTTTTTGCGCGAGATGCTGCACTTCGCCCCAGTTGCCAAGCTTGATGCTGTTGTCGGCGAAGTTCAGGCCGCCCTGCCCCGTGGACACGTTCGCCCCAAAAATCGCGACCTTGAAGGCGTTGTCGCCTCCGACCATCGGGCCGTTGTCGCGCTCGACTGTGTAATCCGCGACAAAGTCGCGGTCCACGGGATTCTCGGTGGAAGTTTCGTTGGATGCGATGCTCATAATCGCCGTCCTTTCGGGAAGATGAAAATTGGATGTGGAACGGGTTGGATTTGTTATGACCGGCAGGGGCACGGTTTAGATCTGGGATGCATCCCCAAGGGCGTGCCAGCGCCGGTTGTGGTAGACCAGCGGGTCTGCAGGCGCCGTGTCTGCTGACAGCGCCGGTGACGCCTGGAGCGCCTCGACGGCCACGATGGACGACCCGCCGGCGGCCATCGAGTTGATGATCCTGCCCCGGATCCAAGCCTGCGCCCCCACAAAGTAGGGCTCGCCGGTCTCCAGTCGCGACCAGAGAGAGGTGTCAGCAAAGCGGTCAATCCCGCTGGTGGCGCAGAGCTTGGCGATGTCCACTTGGTCAGCGCCCAGTAAATGCACGACGACGGTGTCTGCGCCGAGGATAGTCGGAGTGCTGGACGAAAATTCCGACACTGAGAATGCCAGAATCGCAGGTTCGGCACTGGCCGAAATGACAGACGTTGCTGTCAGGCCAACCGGCCCGTTCCCCGCATCGGCCGTGATGACAGCGACACCACCGGGATGGTTGCGGAATGCCGCCTTGAACTCGTCGGCAGTGATTGCCGTTTCCAGGCTTTGAGTAATGGATAAGCTCACCGGATCTCCTTTGATATCAGTGCGCCGGCTTCACCGCCGGCCCGTGCTCAGGGCTTCAACGTTAGGTGCGCAGGTGAGGTAAGTGGCATGGCAAGACATGCCAAAGAGATGGGAAACCGCGTCATGCTCGGGCCACTTGTGAATACATGGCGCGGGATGCAAAGCTGGTGACGTGCTTCACATGCTGGGCCGCTGCAACTCGTCG
Organism: Arthrobacter sp. Alg241-R88; assembly: GCF_900537115.1. Classification (GTDB taxonomy): domain Bacteria; phylum Actinomycetota; class Actinomycetes; order Actinomycetales; family Micrococcaceae; genus Arthrobacter. Next base: position 227,952 of record NZ_UNRG01000002.1, on the reverse strand, counting down.
CACTGATGCCCTCCAAACGTTGGAGCGCCTCTTCCTCAACGGTGAAAGGAGGCAGCAGTGAAACTAAGCTCGTATCAGAATCTGCGACTACCCAACTTCAGCGTTCACGGACTGTGCGACGTGTTGAAGAACGCGGACCTCGATTGGCAAACTGCGCTCACAAACGCGGAAATCGACCCCGAAGCGATTGACCGCCCCGGCGGCACTATTCCTGCGAAGAAGGAGTTGGCCTTCCAACTGCAGTTCGTGGCTCACACAAAAGATCGTGTCGACCTCTGGGTGAAGGCCTCACAGGCTTACACACTGGGATCCTTCGGCATTCGCGGATTGGCCCTCGCTACCGCGCCAACCATTGCAGCCTGGGTAGAAGCTGGCAGCTCAACAGACTACGCCCCCGGCCTGATGGAAATTGCACCTCTCCGGACGTTGGATGGCGCGGTGACCGGCATGGAGTACACGTATCCCGATACCCCTCCAGAGCTCATCCCGTTCAGCGTCTACCGCGATTTCTGCGTTATTGCCCGAACTTTCACATGGATGTACGGCGGTCCCTTCCCCTTCACCCGGATCGAATTCCCTCTCGAAGAGGCCTCCCCTGAGATTTTCCCCTTCGTCCCTTGCTCCATCGACTGCGGATCCGACGCACTGCGGCTCTGGTGGGCTCCTGAAACATCGGCACGCGAGCTCCCCTTCGGTAACACTTTCCAACACGAAGCCTGGCTCAAAGCTGATCACCAGATTCTTGACAATCTCAGGGCAACGGGCGACTGGCCTGACACTGTCATAAAGACCATCAGGGCCGCGCCGGAGCTGAACCGTAAACTGGCAAATGTGGCCGCAACACTGCGGGTCTCCCCACGCACCCTGCAACGCAAGCTCGAACTCACCGGAGACGACTTCGCCCAGCTCCGGGACAAAGCCCTGAGGGATCTGGCCGCCGATCTGCTTTCAAGAACGGATCATTCCGTCGCACGGATATCCCGCACTCTGGGCTACACAGACCCAACAAGCTTCACCATCGCCTTCAAACGGTGGAACGGGATGCCACCTACGGCCTACAGGGAAGCATCCCGATACAAGAACAACGCACGGTCCAAGGCTTAGACGCCCCCGCTGTGCAGGGCGTCGGCGGCCCTGATGAGGGCAAGGTGGGAGAAGGCTTGCGGGAAGTTTCCCGCCATCCGTTTTTCGTTCATTGCATATTCTTCGCTGAGCAGGCCGAGATCATTGGAAAGTCCCACCAGGGCACCCATGAGGTTCTTCGCGTCTGCTGCCCGGCCCGAGCGTGCATACTGTTCCACCAGCCAGAAGGAGCAGGCAAGGAATGGATGTTCCCCCGGCGCCAATCCATCGACACCGGTCTCGGTGCGGTAGCGCATCAGTAAGCCCTCAGTTGTAAGCAGCTCCTTCTCCAACTGGGCGACTGTTCCCAGCATCCGCTCATCCTCGTAGGCGAGGAAGCCGACCTGTGGCAACACCAGCAGGGCTGCGTCCGTCTCCTCACCGCCGTATGTCTGGGTGAAGGAATGAAGGTCCGGGTTGAATCCGCGATCCGTTATTTCTGCGGCCAGTTGATCCCGATGCCGCTCCCAGTCCCCGAGTGGCCCAGGCAGTCCGTGGTCCCGGACAGCCCGCACTCCACTGTCATAGGCGGCCCACATCATGACCCGGGAGTGCGTGAAATACTGTGGAGCGCCCCGCATTTCCCACAATCCCAGGTCTTTGTCGTCGAAGTGTTTGTCCACTGATCCAAGGAGGGCCCGCTGCAGGGCCCAGGAGAAGTGGTCCTCCTTGCCCCCGGCGAGGCGGAGCCTCTCCAGCACCACCATCACCTCCCCTACAACATCCGCTTGATGCTGGAAGACGGCTGCATTGCCGATTCGAACCGGTTTGGCGTCCTGATAGCCGGGTAGGTGCGGGAGTTCCTTTTCCGTGAGGTCGCGTTCGCCCCCGACGCCGTACATTATTTGCAGATCTTCCGGATCCCCCGCGAGGGCACGCAGAAGCCAGTTGCGCCACTTCAGGGCTTCGGATTCGTAACCGTGCGTCAACATGGCTTCGAGTGTCAACGATGCATCGCGCAGCCAACAGTAGCGGTAGTCCCAGTTGCGGGGTCCGCCAAACTCCTCGGGCAGGGAAGTGGTGGGAGCAGCGACAATACCGCCCGTCTCGTAGTGGGTTAGAGCACGTAAGACCAGGAGTGAACGTTTGACGGCACTCTCATAGGGCCCGTCGTAGCGGCAATTGCCTGCCCACGTGGTCCAGTAGTGGACGGCGTCGTCCAAGGCTGTGTCAATGTTGATGGCCGGCGGCACGTCCTGGAAGGAGGGGAACCATGTGAGGTGGAAGTCCACATTCCGTCCCTGCTCAATCGTGAACTCCCCCGCATGCCGGTGGTCTTCGGCCTGTGGAAGACAGGTACTCCGCAGGGATAGAGCATCCGGACCGGACATGGCGAGAAGTATTTCCACGCTGGGGTCGTCGCTGTCGCGGATCCTGCTCACCCAAGGCAGGACGGTGGCATACTGGGGCCGAATCCTTATCTCTTGGTGCATAGGGACTGTCCCGCTAAGTCCGGTTACCCGCCGGACGAGCGACGGCTGGGCGCCGCCTACCGGCATAAAATCGGTCACCAGGACTTTTCCGGAATTGGTCTGCCACGTGGTCTGGAGGACGAACGTCGAGTCCACATAGTGACGTTCCACAACAACGGCTTCCGGCGGACTTGGAGTTAACAGCCACCGGCCGTGGTCTTCACGCCCGAGCAGGGAGGCGAAGACAGAGGGCGAGTCGAAACGCGGGAAGCAGAGCCAGTCCACACTGCCCTGCCGGGAAACGAGGGGGCCGGTGTGGAGATCCGAAAGCAGCGCATAATCCTCAATCGGGGCAGCCATGCTTCACTCAACCACAAGATGAAAGATCCCCATAGGCCTTGCGGCTCTGGTCAGGAACTCGGGGCAAATTACCGTGCTTGTGCGTTGCGTTGGCCTGGTGTGCAGGCAAAGAACTGAGGCTGTGCGACCGGTGCAAACGGAACGATGAGCCACTGGTTGCCGTAGAGCTCCACATAGGAGTCTGAAGGGCAGAGCGTGAAGGCTTCTTCGCGTGTCATCTCGTTTCCTCTCCTTTGTTGCTTTGTTTCGGCTCACTTGCGAAGCCTTGCTTAGCTTCAACGTTAGGAGCCCGCAGTATTGGACCGGCATGACCAGCGACGCCAAGTAGATGGGAAACCGCGCCAAACGTACCCCCTTGAATGTTCGAGACCGCCGAAGGTGCAAAGCTACTGACGTGACTTCACGAGCCTTCTGAAACTCGGATATGCCGAAGCGCTGACGAGCAGGAGCCCGTCCCTCCACAAAGAAGAGGAGAGAGATGCTTTCCCGAACCGGTCCTGGATTTGCTGAGGCTGCCCCGTATGTCTGCGGCAAAAGGTGGCGGCGGTGAAAGGGGGAACATACCAGAACCTTCGGGTACCAAATTTCAGCGTGCACATACTGCGTGGACTGCTTGAGGATGCGGACCTGGATTGGCAGAGCGCGCTCGCGCATGCCGAAATTGACCCTGATGCAGTGAACCGGCCGGGAGGCACTATTCCTGCGAGGAAGGAATTGGCGTTCCAGCTGCAGTTCGTTGGCCTTACAGAAGATCGTGTAGATCTCTGGGTGCGCGCCGCGCGCGCTTACTCACTGGGTGCCTTCGGGGTGAGAGGATTGGCCTTGGCTACTGCGCCGACCATCGAGGCGTGGGTGGACGTTGCGAGTACCACTGACTATGGCCCTGCCCTTTTCGAACTGGCATCGTTGAGGACACCGGATGGCGTAGTAACCGGGATGGAGTTCACCTACCCCGATGCCCCGGAAGAGCTGATCCCGTTCAGCGTTTACCGCGACCTTTGTTTCATTGCCCGGAATTTCACCTGGCTCTATGGCAGCCCTTTCCCTTTCACCCAGATTGAATTCCCTCTCGCGGAAGCCTCCCCCGAACTTGCGGCTAACGTCCCCTGCGTGATCGACTGTGGCGCCGAAACGCTGCGGCTATGGTGGGACCCCGTAACGTCAGCACAGGAGCTTCCTTTCGGTAACGCCTTTCAGCACGCGGCATGGATCAAGGCGGATACCCAGATCGTCGACACTCTCAGGGCGACCGGAGACTGGGCCGACACTGTCGCAAAGACCATAAGGGCGGCCCCTGAGCTCAACCGCAAACTGGCAAATGTGGCCGCAACACTTCGAGTTTCTCCCCGCACCCTGCAGCGCAAGCTTGAACTCACTGGGGACGACTTCGCCCAGCTCCGGGACAAGACCCTGAGCGACCTCGCCGCCGATCTGCTCTCGAATACGGACCTTTCGGTAGCGCGGATATCCCGCAGGCTTGGCTATACAGAGCCCGCGAGCTTCACCATCGCCTTTAAACGGTGGAAGGGGATGCCGCCCACGGCATACCGGGAAGCTTCCCACTACAAAACCAACGTCAAATCCGGGGCGTAGGCTTGCCCGCTTTTTCCTGGTACTCGCGGCGTACCTTGGCGTACTTTCCCATGCGGACGGCGTTGATTGCCGTGCCGGGCTGGGGCCTGCCGAACTTAACGTTGAAGCCTGCGCAAGCCCGGCAAAGAAGCCGGATTCTTCCGCGGGACACAACGTATGCCGTCGACGCCGTCGGCACATCGAACCAATGATGCTCGCCGGCTCCCTCCGATCCCATGCACTGCTCCTCGCGGTCAGGAACGATCCCAGCGGCTGCTGGAAATAAACAAAAGGTGGTCAAAGATGACACAAACAATAGCGGTCGAGCCCGGCACCAGCCGGAGCACACCGATTATTGCCCTCCTCCTGGTGAGCGGCATAACCCTTGATATCCAGTACGGAATCCTCGCCCCCCTCATCGGGGTGATCGCGACCGAATCAGGCCTGACGGGCTCGGAGATCGGGTGGGTCCTCAATGCGCTGATGATGGGCAGCGTGATTTCCGTCAGCCTGACCGCCCGCATGGGTGACATTTTCGGGCATCGCAAAGTACTCATCGGGCTTATCGTCCTGGCGCTGGTGGGATGCGCCCTGGGTGCAACGGCCAACGGTTTCTGGCCTCTGGTCGCTGGCCGGTTCCTCATGGGACTCGCGGTCACGATTCCGCTGAGCTGGGGACTTCTGCGTCCACGTGCTACCGCCCGGCAGATCCGGTTGGTCTCGCTGGTGCTCTCGACAGTGATGGCAGTCCTTGTACCGCTCGCACTTATTGCCGGTGGACTCATCGTTGGATTGGGTTTGCCTTGGGAGACCGTCTTCTGGGTGACCTTTGCTTTGTACGGCGTGATGCTGATCCTGGCCCTGAAGTCACCTGAGACACCTGCCGCCGCCCGTGCTGTGGTCCAGTTGGACTGGTTTGGCGCCCTGGGGCTCGGCGTCTGGGTCACGGCGCTCCTCATCGGCATTGCTGAAGGGCCCGGCCAGGGCTGGACCTCACCGCTGGTGCTCGGCGCGTTTTTGGTCAGCGCGGTGACATTGGCCGCCTGGGTCATTCAGCAGCGCCGCACCCAGGAGCCCCTGGTGTCATTCCGCAACATGGATATACGTCAGACGCTCATCGGCTACTCCGGCATCCTGCTGATCAGCCTGGTTGGCCAGGGCATCTTTATCGTGCTGCCGGCATGGCTGCAGACGCCGGCTTCTTCCGGGTACGGCCACGGCCTCTCGACCCTGGACTCCGCGTACGTACTGCTCGCGATGATTCCCGGGGCGGCATTGGGATACCTCTGGACCCGATGGGGCCTTCGGCGCCTGGGCCCGAAGACCGTCCTGGTTGTTTCCGGTTCCGCTGCTGTCCTCGTCTTCCTCGGACTCGCACTGGCCCACGGCCACGTGTGGCTGTCCTGGTTGTGGGTGTTCCTGTACGCACTCACGATCCTGAGCTGCCTGACCACCGGATACACCCTTGTTGCAGCAGCCGGGCGGCAGGACAACATGGCAGTGACCGTCGGCATGCAAAACATCATCCAGTTCGTCGGGGCGATGATCGCCGTCGCAATTATCTTGAACGTGCTGGTCCCCGGCGCCGACGGATTCATTCCGCAAGCAACCTTTGCCGGTATCTACATCGCATCCGCCGTGATTATCGCTGTCTTCGTGATTGTCTGGGCGTTGCTGGCACCCAAGCGCATCACCGATCTGCACGCAGTCGACACAGAGACAGATCCCACCAAGGTCCATGTTGCCAGCCACTAGAAGGACCTCTAGCTGACCCTGGCGGCGTGCCTCCAGGAGGCGGGCCCTTGTGGGGCCGGCGAGCAGTTCGCGCATTCAAAACCGCGGGTTGCTCACCGGCCTCACAGGACGAAAAACCACTACTCAACGGACCCCACAATGACTTTCCACAAACAAGACGAGTGGCTTCCCCTTGTTGGGGAAACCGTACAAATTAGACAATATGGCCGGTTTGTCCGGACAGGGATGGTCGACACCGTCACGGGCGACGACAAGATCCTTTGGCTGGAGGCGGATGGTGTGAACCAGCGTCAACTGATCAGCAAAGCCGAGGGATTCGAGGTCTGGATGACTTACAAGTGGGAGACCGCCAAAGCCGGAAGGTGACCTTCCGCCCGATTAGCCCGCCTGACGCTACCAGCCGACCGCAGGCCCCGTGAGCAAGCATGAGTGCCACCTGATTATGCACTTCTACTAAATGAATCGTTCCAGAATTTCTCATTACGATAGCTGTCTGCAAATGATGCAAGTTTCTCTTGACGGGTGACCTAAGACACAAGTACCGTCGGCATAGCACCCACCAAGATCGCCAAGCAAAGAAGCTGGCGGCGAACCACCCTGTAGTCCGATCGTCAACGGCGCCGGCCGAATACAGGGAAGCCAGGGGACGCACGCTTCACAGCCTGCGAAAGAAACTCGAGGAGCAAAATGCGAACAACAAAGTCGCGAATCATGTTGGCTGCCGGATCAACGGCCGTGCTGCTGGCTCTGGCTGGTTGCGCTGAAAGCGCGAGCAGCCAAACCTCCGCTGACACGGTCGCTATCGATGTCGGCAACAACATGAAGGTCAATCTGAAGACCGGCCCCAACCTCAAGGTCGCCGTATTCATCCCGGGCGTAGCCAACGCATACGGGCAGGCGCAGGAGCTCGCCGCGAAGGAGACTGCCAAGGAACTCGGAATGGAGATGACCTTGTTCGACGGGAGTTACGACCCCAGCCAACAGCTGAACCAGATGCAGACGGCGCTGGCTTCAGGGGACTACGACGCGGCGGTGGTGCAGGCCCTCGACGGGACGGTGGTGTGCAAGACCATCACCGAGGATTACCCCAAGGCCAACATCCTGGTGGTGAACAACGTTACGCCGTTGTGCGAGTACGGCATTAATCAGACCGGTGCATCGGCTGAAGAGGTGTGGGCGCCGGGCACGATGAACTTCGTGGGCAGCAACAACACCCGCGCCTACATCGACGGCTGGTTCGCCGCCGCGGCCGAGGCGAACCCCGGCAAGCAGAAGGTTGTTGCTGTCCTTGGTCCCGCAGTCGCCGCGCAAACGCGAGTCATTGAGGTTGCTCTCGCGAAGTTCGCGAAGGACAACCCCGACTACACGGTAGACAAGGTCTACACCGACTACACGACGACCGGCACGTTCAACGAGACCCAGACCTACCTCCAGGGGCATCCCGACACCACCCTCATCCTGTCTATGTACACGCCGGATATCTCCCGGGGCATCGTCGAAGCTGTAGACGACGCGGGCCTTCTCGGCAAGATCAACATCGTGGACCAGGGTTTCGGCGAGTTTTCGATCGAACAGATCGAGGCGGGAAACATCCAGTTCTCAACGCTGTTTTTCCCTTACAACGGGATAAAGGTATCCCTCGAGGCCATCGCCGAAGCTCAGCGCGGGGACGCCAGCCCTCGTTTTGTGGATGACTCGGTCATTGGCACTGCGAAGAGTCCTTTTACCATCACGAAGGACACGATCTCCGAACTTCCCCCGGAACTGCGCTAGCCGCCGCAGGGCCCCGGAGGGGCGCGGGGACACCGTTCAAGGCGGGTTACCCCGTTTGCGCGCTGCCGCTCCCCAACCAGCGTCGGCTCACCATCTCACAATCGCGAAGCAAAGAAGCACGCGACACATCACATAAATCCCGGGCGCCTAGGGCGCCGGAAAAGCAATCAGGAGAATTATGCGTACAACGAAGTCGCGGGCCATGCTGGCTGCCGGGTCGACGGCGGTGCTGCTCGCCTTGGCGGGCTGCGCTGGAAACAGCAGCGGAACCCCGGGCGATCAAGGCCCAGCCGGCACAGTCGCAATCGACGTTGGCAATGACACGAAGGTGAACCTAAAAACCGACCAGGGCCTCAAGGTCGCTGTTTTTATCCCGGGCGTGGCCAATGAGTTCGGGTTGGAGCAGGAGCGGGCGGCGAAGGAGACTGCGAAGGAACTCGGTATGGACATGACCTTGTTTGACGCAGGCTATGACCCGAACAAGCAGCTCAACCAGATGCAGACAGCGATGACATCGGGAAACTTCGACGCCGCGGTAGTAATGGCCCTTGACGGCGTGATGTCCTGCAAGCTCCTCACCGAGGATTTCGCACAGGCCAATATCCTTACCTCGATTTCGGGCTCGCCCCTGTGCGATGACGGCACAGATCAGAGCGGTAAGTCGGTTGACGAAGTCTGGGTCCCTGGCACGCTGAACTTCGTGGGCAGCAACACCACCCGCGATTACGTCGACGGCTGGTTGGCAGCCGCTGCGAAGGCTAACCCGGGTAAGCAGAAGGTGGTGGCGGTTCTTGGCCCGGCGGTCAACACCCAGACGCGCGTCACAGAAGCCGCACTGGCAAAGCTCACGGCGGACAACACTGACTATTCCGTGGACACGATTTACACCGACTGGACGACGACTGACGCGTACAACAAGACCCAGACCTACCTGCAGGGGCATCCGGACACCACCCTCATCCTGTCTGCGTCCTCGCCCGATCTCACCCAGGGCGTCATCCAGGCTGGAAAAGACGCCGGTCTTTCGGAAAAGATCCACGTGGCAGACGTCGGTTTCGGCAAATTCCAGCTCGAACAATTGGAAGCCGGCAACGTCCAGCTCTCCACGATGCTCTTCCCTTACAACCAAATGAAGGCAAACCTCAACTCCATCGCAGCCGCCCAACGCGGGGATGCGAGCTCCCGCTTTGTGGATGACTCGGTCATTGGCACTGCGCAGAATCCCTTTGTGGTCACGAAGGAAACCATCTCAGAACTTCCCGCCGAGCTGCGCTAACACCACAGTTCGTCCAGCCTTGGGCTGGGGCGGCGTTCCCTCGAACGCCGCCCCGGCCCAGTACAGAAAGTAGAACCGGCAATGGAGCCTTCGCAATCGGACCCGGCTATCGCCGTCGCGCTTAAAGGGGTGTCGAAGACCTACGGTGCCACCCGCGCATTGATCGATGTGGATGTAGAGATCCACGAAGGAACAGTACATGCATTGATTGGTGAGAATGGAGCGGGAAAGTCCACGGCGTTGGGTGCGATCGCCGGTCGCGTCGACTTTGACGAAGGTGTGGTCGAAGTCTTCGGTGAACCGCTTGAACCGGGAAACCTTCGCGCTGCACGCCGGAACGGCGTCTCGGCCATCTATCAGGAACTCACGATCATCCCGCATCTGGATGCAGCAGCGAATGTATTTCTTGGGTCCGTCCTCTCCCGGTTCGGAGTTCTTTCGAGCCGCGAAATGCGTCGCCGCTACGTCCAGCTGTGTTCCGAGCTGGACGTTCGGGTCATACCTGCGGGCGTTCCCGTTGGCACCCTCTCAGTGGCAGAGCAGCAGCTGCTCGAGATCATGCGGTCCCTCGTGGTCGAACCTCGCGTCATCCTCTTCGATGAGCCCAGCGCCTCGCTCGCCGTCGAGGAACGGGAGGCGCTCTATAAGGCGATCGAAGGGTTACGCAAGCGCGGTGTCACCATCGTGATCGTGAGCCACAACTTCGACGAGATCGAACGGCTCGCCGACTGGATAACGGTCTTCCGGAACGGCCGGGCCATCACCACGAGCAGGCGCGGGGAGAAAACCCGGGCCGAACTCGTGCGCGCAATGCTCGGTGACCAGCGGGGTGACCAGACCCTTAGCCGCGTGCTCCTGGACAAGCCGGTGGAAATACACGTCGGACCCGTCGAACCGGCCGTTGCCCCGATTCTGGAAGTGGTTGGGCTCACCGTTCCGGGAGCCATTGAAAACATTGACCTGGAAGTAAGACCGGGCGAGATACTTGGCATCGCCGGTCTGGTGGGTTCTGGCCGTTCGACATTGCTGAGGGCGATCGCTGGCGCGGAACCGACCGCACGGGGAACCATCCGCCTGGCGGGTTCAGAGCCTGCCTGGCCGCGGACGGTGCGCGCCGCACGCAAACTCGGAATCGGGTTGATCCCCGAGGACCGCAAGGGAGAAGGACTCGTCCTGCTCCGCAGCGCCGCGGACAACATCGCCCTCTCCAACCTTGGCTCCGCCTCAACCGGGGGCGTGATCGGACGCAAGAAGCTCCGTGCGAAGGTCGCCGAAGCAGCCACCAGGCTGAACTTCCCCGTCAACCGATTAGGAGAACGCAGCGACAGGTTCTCCGGCGGCAACCAGCAGAAGTTGCTGATGGCACGGTGGCTGTACGACCGGCCCCGGGTGCTCCTCGCCGACGAGCCAACACGCGGCATCGACATCGGCGCCAAGGGCGAACTCCTGGAGACGTTACGCCTGATGGCTGCCGAAGGCGTCGCCGTGATCATGGTCTCGTCCGAGCTTGAAGAAGTGTTGGCGGTGTCCGACCGGGTGCTCGTAATTGCCAAGGGCCACAGCATGGGGCTCCTTGAACGAACCGGCGATCAGCAGATCTCCATTGAAGACGTACTGCAAGCAGCATTTGGATTAAAGGAGCACGCATGAGCGCCACCATCGACCGGGATACCACGCCGGAACAAACCGTTACTCCCGCTGTAACAGCAAACAGGAGGCTCAACCTGCGGGAAAGAGCAGCAAGCCTCGGGATGGTCTGGGTGCTCATCATCCTCGTCATCACGGCGATCATCCTCAATCCCCGATTCCTCAACCCGGGAAACCTGATCAACATCCTGACCCAAAACGCCCCCGTCGGCATTATCGCCGTCGGGATGACGTTCATCATCATCGCAGGAGGCTTCGATCTTTCGGTGGCCGCGGTCCTGGCTATCGGCGGGGTGTCTTACGCAACGCTGTCCCACATGATGCCTGCGGGACCGGCCATACTCATCACGCTGGCGATCGGATTCCTCCTCGGCCTCATCAACGCCCTCCTCATCACCAAAGCGAAAGTAAACGCGTTTATCGCAACTCTCGCGACCGCCTCTTTGTTCAGCGGCCTGACCCTGCTGTACACGAACTCTAAACCGGTTTCCATGGCAACGGGGGGCTACGATTTCCTTTCCGATGAGGACTTCCTCGGAGCCCCGCTCTCCGTCTGGCTCCTCGCGGTCCTCGTAGCAGCAGGATGGTTCGCACTTTCCAAGACGGTCTACGGCCGGGGAATCTACGCGATCGGCGGCAACAACGAAGCCGCACGGCTGGCCGGATTGCCCGTGACCTCACTTCGGGCAAGTACCTACGTGCTGACAGCCATGCTCGCCGCGCTCGCGGGAATCGTCCTGGGGTCGGTCATCGGCGTCGGCCAGCCAGGCGTGGCCGTCGGAGTCACACTCAACTCGATCGCCATCGTTATCATCGGCGGAACTTCATTGCTCGGCGGAGAAGGCGCGATGTGGCGGACGCTCGTTGGCATCCTGATCTTCGGAACAATCAACAACGTTTTCGACATCCTCGCATTTCCGCAAGCGACACAAGAGGTGGCCCTCGGCGTGATCGTACTCGCCGCCGTATCACTGGACGCCTACACCCGGTCGCGGAAGCGCTCGGGAGAAGCCTGACCTGTCTCCACAAAAGCAGCTGCTGAAAAATCCACTAGTAGAGAAGGAAGTTGTATATGTCGCGATTGGCCGGCAAAGTCGCCATCATCACGGGTGCAGCCAGCGGAATGGGGCTCTCCGCCCTCAAGCTCTTCGTAGACGAGGGGGCGCGGGTAGTGGCCACGGACATCTCCGCGGAGGCACTGCGGCAGGCGGTCGAGGAAGTCACCGGGAACGGCGGCGAGGCGATCGCCCGCACGCACGATGTTTCTTCTGCTGAGGACTGGAAGCGTGTAGTTGACGACGTCCTCGCCGAGTGGGGCAGGATCGACATCCTGATAAACAACGCCGGCATTGCCATGGCGAAGGGTGTCCTCGAAGCCGAGCTTGAGGACTGGAACAAGGTGATGGCGATCAATGTCACCGGACCTTGGCTTGGTATGAAGAGTGTCATCCCCACGATGCAGGCCGCCGGCCGCGGTTCCATCGTTAACGTCTCATCGATCGCCGGGATTGTCGGCGGCGCCTCGGACGGTGGCAGTGCAGCCTACTCCGCTTCCAAGGGGGCAGTCCGCTCCCTGACAAAACACACTGCCCAGTGGTTTGCAAAGGACAACATCCGGGTGAACTCCGTGCATCCAGGTCCGGTCGACACCGGCATGACTCGTGGCTACGGGCTCACGAGGGAATTGCTGGCTAACCCTGGAACCGTTCCTTTGCCGCCCCACGCCGGGGAGGCCTCCGACATCGCGTACGGCATGCTCTACCTTGCCTCGGACGAGGCAAAGTTCATCACCGGAACCGAGCTCGTCATCGACGGCGGATTCATCTCTCAATGAGCGAACCGCATTTCTACTGATACCGGGGGATGAAGACTTCCCCACCAATGAAAGGATCACGATGACGCAATCCCCCGACACCGAACTAGGCCTGGCTGATGACCGCGATGCCCCGGATGAGCATTACCGGAAAGAAAACGAATACCAGGATGACCTCATAATCTCCAGCAAAGATGCTGAGGCCTATGTCCTCGGCGATGACACGAAGCCGATTTATTCACTGGGTCCAGATTCCGAGCGACAGCCCGGAAGCCCTCGCGGCAGGCTCACCAAAGGACGTCACACAGGGCGAAGCGTTTACCCCGGCGTCGAAAGGGACTACTACGTCTACGTCCCCGCTCAATACACCCCCGAAAAGCCCGCCGCCTTGGCCATCTTTCAGGATGCGAACCTGTATCTGGCGCCGAAGGCCAACGCTGATATTGTGCTGGACAACCTCATCAACAAGGGCGAGATTCCGGTTACCGTTGCCGTATTCATCGAAGCAGGCGAAAAGGGCCCGGGGTATCCCTTTTTTGGCGGAACAGACAACCGCAGCGTCGAATATGACTCCGTCAACGGCGATTATGCCAGGTTCCTCACGGACGAATTCCTGCCGGATGCCTTAGGAGATCTCAATATCTCCACCGTTCCTCGCGATCGACTGCTTGTAGGGATCAGCTCGGGCGGCAATTGCGCGTTCACTGCGGCTTGGTCCCGCCCTGACGTCTTCGGCAACGTCATCTCCCATTGCGGCAGCTTCATTAATATCCGGGGTGGCCACAACCACCCGTCGGCAATTCGGCAGAACCCGAGAAAACCCATCCGGGTCTGGCTTCAGACGGGAGCCCGGGACCTTGATGTAATCTTCGGCAGTATCCCGATTGCCAATAAGGACATGTTCGCGGCCCTTGAGTATCGACGCTACGATGCCAAGTTCGTCTACGGCGAAGGCGGACACTCACTGGTGCACGGTGGCGCGGTCCTTCCCGAGACCCTGAGGTGGATTTGGCGCGATCATCCGGACACCGCTGACGCACAGTAGACGGAAGGCATTTGGCGGGTTAGCGGGTAAAGCGGGGCTCCCGAACCGCTGGTTCGGAAGCCCGGCGGATTGTCTCAGATCTCGAGATCGAGGATCATGATGTCTCCTTTCCTGGGCCCCACCGCCGTCGGCATGCTTTCAGATGTCCGTCACGAACCGACGCTAAGAGATTGAGCCGACGCCGATTGCCGGGCTTGGTCCAGACGGGGGTTATCCCGGACGCGCTTTTGCGCAACTCCAGCCTGACGAAGGAGTCAATATGACATATGCCGACGACATGTGGGCGATCTACCGTCTCTGTTCCCTCTTCGGCGCGACCCGAGATCTGAATCAGCACGAAGAGTGGGTTGCACTGTTTACTTAGAACGAATCTTGTGAGATCCCCCGTATCGGGCCTCGCCGTGGGCATAACGACCTTCGTATCCTGAGCGAAGAGCTATAGCTTCCCCACGGCTTCCAGGCGAAGCACTACGTTTCAAACATACGTTGCGATCGACGGGGACGAAGCATCCGGTACTGCCTACTTCCAGTTTTTCCAAAATAGTCGATAGCACTCCTGTCCTCGCGGCAATCGGCACCTATGTCGACAGGTTTCGCCGAGTTGACGGAGAATGAAAGTTTGCTTCGCGAGTGGCAAACTCCGAGACCGGCGCAACCCCAGAGCTATGAGATAGTGCCTATTTGAAAGTCGTCTGCCCGGACGTCCGCCCTTACGGCGCCGAACTCGCCCGCCTTTTGACCCAGATTGGTTCCTTGCCTTGCCGACCTGGCTCGCAGTCAGCGCTCCATGGGCTTCATCCAAGGGAATTTGACCGCCCCGGCTCTCGAGGCTGTCCCTCATGTTTCCGGCAGCGGTGCGGCCGGGCTGGGGTTCATCCAGTTCGTCTTCGGCGCCGCAGCTACTCCACTATGTGGGCTTGGGCGGCACAGGAACCGCTATCCCTATGGCGGTGATGATGACAGCGGCGACAGGCCTCGTCATGCTTTTGCAAGCCACGGCAGCCCGCCGTGGCTTGCTGTGGGATAACGGACTTAGCTGGGGTAGCAATCGGCGTACAGCACAGAGCCCTCTGGTTCCGCACCTCTGCGAACCACGACCGAACCCGACTCGCTCTTGAATCGGCAGAGGATTCATCGACTCCGGCCGCACGTCGGCCGTCCGAGCGGGGACCAGTCATAAAGCTGCCCGGCATCGGGAGCTTGAGCAGGCACCGTCTACGCACCCGGCTCGCCTACCCACAGCCGGGGACAATCCTGATGGGTTATCCACTGCTACTGCTGCCGAGGGAGCTACCCCCTGGCTCCCGCTTTCCAGCATGGATAACCCGGATGATGTGACGTTCTAGTCGACGGTTGTCGGTGACACCCCGCGCGTGCGGGACGGGTTCAGTTCCCACCCATTCCTGGTGATACCGGCCAGGGCCGCGGCGGATGCACCATCGGCCAAAGCCGCTCCGCGGACCCAGCTCGTGGCCAGTGCCACCAAGAAGAGATCCCGTGCCCGAATCTCCTTCCGGGCACTTCCATCTCGTTGTGCGGCGTGCAGAAACTCCTCGGTTGTTGTGATGAATCCTTCGCACGTAACTGCGAGCGGGGATGTACTGGTGGCCGCCGCAGCGCGGAGGGGGTCGGGCAGCCCGTCGAACGCGCCTGCCCACTCGGTCAGCGCTTCAAGCCAGCCGTCGAGTGCGTCGGCTGCGTTAGCCGCCTTGGTGCGGAGCTCGTCCCGGCGGGACATCAGCGCCTCATCGCGCGCGGCGAGCAAGGCCGCGAGCAGAGCTTCCCGGTTGGGAAAATGCCGGTACAGGGTTCCCGCGCCGACGCCCGCTTGTTTCGCGATCGCGTCGAGCGAGCCGCCGACTCCGTGCTTAGAGAAGTACTGCTCGGCGGTGTCGAGGATGTGATCTCGATTGCGTCGGGCATCAGCCCGCGGGGCGCGAGCGTTGCTCGTAGCGGTCCTGGACATAACGGTTGCCTCACTTTTTGACAAAACGGGGAGTGTCTCCGTATAGCCGTACGCCTAGGAGGAGACACTCTCCACTATAGACCACACTTCGGTCGACCGATGGTGTGTCGCCACACTCTGGCTCGGGTTGCCCCCCGTGTCCTGGTGTCGCCCGCAATCAACCTTTCAATGAACGGAATGTAGCTATGTCAGATACCTCCACCGCATCGCTTCCCCAGGCGGCGCATACTCATCGGCAGGAGGTCGACGCGCGCAATCGGCTCGCGATCGGGGTACTGCTTGCATCAACGTTTGTCGTCATCCTGAACGAGACGATCATGAGCGTCGCACTTCCTCACCTCATGGGCGATTTCGACATCGAGGCAAGTGCGGCGCAGTGGCTCACCACCGCCTTCCTCCTCACCATGGCGGTCGTGATTCCGATCACCGGCTTCTTGTTGCAGCGCGTCAGTACTCGCGCGATCTTCATCAGCGCAATGTCGTTGTTCAGTTTCGGCACACTCATCGCGGCCATCGCGCCCGGCTTTGAGATCCTGGTCGCCGCACGTGTCGTGCAGGCCTTGGGTACGGCGATCATGATCCCGCTGCTTTTCACCGCCGTGTTCACCCTCGTTCCGGCAGAGCGACGCGGACGCGTGATGGGCAACGTCTCGATCGTGATCTCTGTCGCCCCCGCGGTCGGCCCGACCGTATCGGGCCTCATCCTGAGCGCCCTGAGCTGGCGCTGGATGTTCATCATCGTGCTGCCGGTCGCCGTACTTGCTCTCGTGGTCGGGGTCCTGCGCATTCCCAACGTCAGCGAGCCGCGCAAGACCCCGCTCGATTACGTGTCGGTCGTTCTTTCGGCCATCGGCTTCGGCGGGCTCGTTTTTGGCCTCAGTCACATCGGCGAGACCGAGGCAGGAATCTCCAGCCCAACCAGCTGGGCACCCCTCGCCGTTGGCGCAGCAGGCATCGCGCTTTTCATCCTGCGCCAGTTGAAGCTGCAACGCTCGGACCGCGCACTGCTTGACCTGCGCACCTTCACAAGCTCGGGCTTCACGCTCGCGATAGCCGTGATCGCGATCTATACGACCATACTGTTTGGCACTCTCACCCTGCTGCCGATCTACACGCAGAACGTGCTCGAACTCGATGCCCTGACCACCGGCTTGCTGATGCTGCCCGGCGGACTTGTGATGGGGTTCCTCGCGCCGTTCGTCGGGCGCCTCTATGACAAAGCCGGCCCGACCGTGCTCGTTGTTCCGGGCTCGACCATCGTGAGCGGTGCGCTGTGGTTCATGACGACGCTGGGCGCTGGTTCGAGCAGCGTCACGGTCCTCATCGCCCACATCGTGCTGAGCATCGGCCTGGCCCTCGCATTCACCCCGTTGTTCACCTCGGGACTCGCATCGCTCAGCCCGCAGTTCTACTCCCACGGCAGCGCCACGGTCAGCACCGTACAGCAGCTCGCCGGCGCGGTCGGCATCGCCGTGTTTTTCACGATGATGACCGTGACATCGACACCCCGAATCGAAGACGGGACCAACGTCATCGCGGCCACGGCCGCCGGTATCCATGCCGCGTTCGTCTGTGGAGCAGTCCTCTCGCTTATCGCAATCCCGCTCGCATTCTTCATCCGCAAGCCCGCCTCCAGCGGCGCCCAGGTGCCCGTCGGGCACTGAGCATCACCCCCGACTGCTCCGAAACCCGATCATCCGATAGGAAAGATATCGACAGTGCAAACCTCGTCAGCCGCTACCATGCGTCACTCCCTCGCCGCCTACCCCACCGGAATGGCCCTTATTGCCGCCGAGGTCAACGGCCAGAACGAGGCGATGCTCGCGAACTCCTTCACCAGCATTTCTCTGGACCCGCCACTCGTCTCCATGGCCTTTACCCATACCTCGACCACCTGGCCCCGGCTTCGCCAAGCGCAAGAGTTGGGTATCACGATTCTGGGAGAATCCCACCTCGCCCTCGTGTCTCAGCTTCGCCTGTCCGGCCCCGCCCGGCTCGACGGCATCACTCTAGATCACGCCACCACCCAGGCACGCACCCTGCCGCAGGCGGCAGCCACCTTCGTCGTTCGGCCACACCAGCACGTGCCAGCTGGTGACCACGAGCTCGTACTCTTCGAAGTCATAGACCACGAGCGCTACGACGACATGAGCCCCTTGACCTTTTACAACCGCCAGATCGCCGTGATCCAGCGCGAGAGAGAGTAGACGATGTCCCGTAAGAAGATGCATCTCGCCGCAGCAAGTGCCACTCCCTACGGCGCCAGCCCGTACGCATGGTTGGAACCCGGAGTCGATCCCCGCGACTACGACAACATTCACGTCCTGGTGCGCGCCGCTCAGGCCGCCGAACGTGGCATGTTCGATTTCCTCTTCCAGGGCGACTTCCTCGCGCAGACCCAGCGCAGTGAGGCGCACGCGCCGAACCAGACCCTCGAGCCGACCATCGTTGCCACCGCCATCGCCCTGGCTACCGAGCGGATCGGTCTCGTCACCACGGTCAGCGCCACCTTCCAGGAGCCCTACAACATCGCCCGCGTGCTCAAGTCACTCGACGTCGTTTCCCGCGGGCGCATGGGCTGGAACGCCGTGACCACCTCCTCACCTCAGGCGGCCGCGAACTTCGGGCGCGCGATCGAGGACCGTGACACTCGCTATGCCCGCGCAGACGAGGTCGTTCAGATCGTCCAGGCGCTCTGGGGAAGCTGGGAAGAGGATGCCTGGATCGGCGACCAGCAGTCCCGGAGGATCACCGACATGTCCAAAATCTCGCCCGTGAACCTCAGAGGGACTTACGCCTCCTCCCGCGGCCCACTCGAGGTCCCGCCCTCCAAGCAGGGCCAGCCGGTCATGGCCCACGCCGGCGCAAGCCCGTACAGCCTCGCCTTCGCCGGCCGCTACGCCGACATCCTCATTAGCGAGGTCTTCACCATAGAGGAGGCCCGGCACCAGCGCGCCGCAGTGCGCCACGCCGCCGAATCTGCCGGTCGCAGCCCTGACGACGTCAAGTTCTTCGTCGGAGTGATGCCCACCATCGCGTCGACCCACGCGGAGGCTCTTGCTCGACGCGGAAAGCTGATCGAACCCGACATCGAGCAGCAGGTGCGCCATCTCGGCCAGCTCCTCGGCCTGCCGTTGGGGCCAATGGACCTCGACGCGCCACTGCGCGCGGATCAGCTCGCCGTCGCGCGGGCCGACCCCGGTGACCCGCGGTCGCCCAGAGCCCTCAAGGTCGCCAAGGAAGGCTGGACGGTGCGCGAAGTTCTCTACCATGCCGTCATCGACTACCACCCTGCCCCCATCGGTCCCCCCGAAGTGATCGCAGATCACCTGCAGGAATGGTTCGAAGCTGATGCCGCGGACGGCTTCTTAGTCATCCCCGGTGTTATTCCCGAGGGAATAGAGTCCTTCGTCGACGGAGTCATTCCGATCCTGCAGCAGCGCGGCCTGTTCCGCACCGAGTACGAAGGCGAGACCCTCCGCGAGAATCTCGGCATCGACCACCAGTACGGCCTGCACCGTCGAACGCGGACTCCCTAACAACGGGTCCGCCTCCACAGCCCATACCTAGAGCGCACTCGACAGCAACGACAGCTCAGATTTACACACGGAGAGAAAACATCATGACCAGACAGATGCTCATCGGCCTGCACTTGGGCAACGGGTACGGCAACCTGCCTGGCGCCTGGCGCGCCCCAGGAGTCGATCCCACAAGCTATACGAGCTTCGACGCGAAAGTTCGGCACGCCCAAGCCGCCGAGCGCGGAAAACTCCAATTCCTGTTCCTCCCCGACGGCCCGACCCACGTCGGCGACATCGCGAACGAGCCACCCAACTTCAACCTCGACGTCATGGTCACCTTGGCAGCGGTCGCCCGCGAAACCAGCCATATCGGCCTCGTCGCCACCGGCTCCACCACCTTCAACGAACCATTCAACCTCGCCCGACAGTTCAAAGCACTCGACGTCCTGAGTCACGGACGGACGGGATGGAACGCCGTCACCTCCAGCGGCGAAGACGTCGCCGCCAACTACGGCCAACATATTCCGTCCAGCCCGGAACGCTACGGAAGAGCACACGAGACGGTCCAACTCGTGCAGGCTCTCTGGGGCAGCTGGGGCCAGACCGCCTGGGTACACGACAAGGCCACCGGCCGCTTCGCCGACCCGGAGCAGGTCGCCCCGATCAACCTCGGTGGCGAACACGTCGCCTCCCGCGGGCCCCTGTACATTCCTCCGTCCGAACAGGGGCAACCCGTCATCTTCCACGCCGGAGGCAGTCCAAACGCCCACGAGTTCGCCGGACGCTGGGCAAACGCCGTCATCGGCGCCGCCTTCACGATCGAAGATGCGCGTGCACAGCGCGCCGCGTTCCGTGAAGCAGCCGAACGCGCCGGACGGAACCCGGACGAGATCAAGTTCTTCGCCGGCCTGATGACGACGATCACCCCCGGTAAACGAGAAGGCCTCGATCGCCGCATAACGCTGAGCGCACGAACGTTCCCTCAACGCGCGGCGTATCTCGGGCGGATGCTCGGTCTGTACCTTGATCCCGCACGCCTCGATGAACCGCTCTCGGCGGCGCAGTTGTCCGAAGCTCGACCATCACCGGCCGACCCCCGGTCAATCCACGCACTGAAGATCGCGCGTGAAGGCTGGACCGTCCGCGACATACTCGCGCACGGCGTCATCGACTACCACCCCGTCATCGTCGGTCCGGCAGCCGAAGCCGCCGACCACATGCAGGAATGGTTTGAGGCAGAGGCTGTCGACGGCTTCTGGGTATCCCCGGACATCTATGACGGCGGAGTTGATGCCTTCGTCGACGGTGTCGTGCCGATCCTCCAACAACGAGGTCTGTTCCACCAGGACTATGACGGTGCCACCCTGCGCGATCATTTGAACACCCCATCCCAATATGGAGTCGACCGGCGTGTAACACGGTGATGCGGGGCGCCGCCGACTTTACGATCAACAATTCTTGATTGCGCCTCTTGGCCAATGGGATTGACTTGCCCAGTTGCAGACCAGCGCTTGGACTAAGGAGCCGGGTGCAGGCTGAATGATCAGTGTACGGCCGGCCCGGTGCAATCAGCGCTGCGAAAAAGCCGCCACTTATCGTCGATTCACACATCTGGCGCCTTGGACGGGAAGTTCATCCAGCTGCTGTCACCCAAACCTGACGTCAAGCCGGCACCTGGGTCATTTCTGACATCAAGCTAAGAAGGCTCTGGATCGATGCTGCGACCAGAAGCCAACGCAGCTAGCTGGCAAGCACATCGGACTTCATGGTCCTAGGCGCCTCGCCTGCCATCAGGGCTACATTCCGCTGGCGATCCGAAATCCTCTTCCACGCCCACGTCACAGGAGGGACTGATAAGGCAGACATAAGTGTGGACACTGTCCACATCCCCTTTGGCAGGACAAAGCATGCAATTGCAGCTCCCGCGACATCTAAGAAGAGCTATTCACTAAAAGTTTTGTACCAAGAGTCGGTGACGTCATGTTGTCCCCGACGCTCTCGACCATGAATAGGTGTTGGCCACCCCGACCAACCCGACAGCACCGGAACGAGGTACCGAATAGACCACACCCCAGCAGGCGGAAGGCCCACTAGCCAGGGACCGGCCCCCGCCACCCCGCACACCTGAATAGGCCCGCGGGCAGCCAGGCTCCAGCCCGCGCACCTAGCGTCAGAGGGACCCCACCACAGGCCATGACAACACGTTAAAGCAAAAACCCCTCTGACGAGGGGATATGCTGTGCCCGAGGTGGGACTCGAACCCACACACCTTTCGATACCGCATTTTGAGTGCGGCGCGTCTGCCAATTCCGCCACTCGGGCGCGGATTACATGAAGCAAAAGGCTACGCCCACAGCTGATTGTGAGCAACGCGATCGCTTCACGTACGCGGAATTACTCTACATGCAGATAGGCTGAATTCCAGAATCGCGCCGCCGTCGCCGCACCTGACCATGCAGATCAAGTACAGGACCGGGCGCACCTAAGATAGTGATGTCCCCGCCGTACCTTTCCAAGGAGATCCCGTGACTGAACAGACGGAGTCAAAACCCACGTCCCAGCCGGCGCGCCGCGTCGTTGTGGCCGAGGATGAAACCCTCATCCGCCTCGACATCATCGAAATCCTGCGCGGCGAAGGCTATGACGTCATCGGCGAAGCAGACAACGGCGAGAAGGCCGTCCAGCTGGCTGAAGAGCTGAAGCCGGACCTGGTCCTGATGGACGTCAAGATGCCCGTGATGGACGGCATTTCGGCAGCTGAAAAGATCGTCAAGGCCCGCATCGCCCCCGTGGTGCTGCTGACCGCCTTCAGCCAGAAGGAACTCGTGGAGCGCGCCCGCGACGCCGGTGCCATGGCCTACGTGGTCAAGCCCTTCACCCCGGCCGACCTCATCCCCGCGCTGGAGATCGCCCTCTCCCGCCACGAGGAAATCAAGGCCCTGGAAAGCGAGGTCTCCGACCTCCAGGAGCAGTTCGCCACCCGCAAGCTCGTGGAACGCGCCAAGAGCCTCCTCACCACCAAGATGGGCCTCACGGAGCCGGAAGCCTTCCGCTGGATCCAGAAGACTTCCATGGACCGCCGCCTCAGCATGCGTGAAGTGGCAGAGACCATCATCAACCAGGTCAACTAACAGCACTGTCGTAGACAGCAGAAAGGACCCCTGCCAACCGGCAGGGGTCCTTTTCGCTATCCGAAAGCCTAGGCCTTCTTCTTCTTTTCCGGCCAGGGGCCGAGCTTTTCCTTGTTGCTGGCGGCTTCGCCAACACGCGTGGAGTCGGCGAGGTCGCCCACCTTGTGCACCTTCAAGGAGTTGGTGGAACCGGCCTTTCCGGGAGGCGAACCGGCGGCAATGACCACCAGGTCGCCGTCGTCCACGAGGCCCATCTCCAGGAGGCTGCGGTCAACCTGTGCGGTCATCTCGTCGGTGTGGTCCACCATCTGGACCAGCACCGGCTGGATGCCCCAGGTCAGCGCCAGCTGGTTCCAGACCTGCTCCACCGGAGTGAACGCGAAGACCGGCTTGATGGGGCGCAGGCGCGAGAGGCGGCGCGCGGAGTCGCCGGACTGGGTGAAAGCACAGATGTACTTGGCGTCCAGCTGGTCGGCGATTTCGACGGCGGCACGGGTGATGGCGCCGCCACGGGTCTTGGGCTTGGTGCCCAGCGGAGGAACGCGCTCAAGGCCGTGGACCTCAGTGGACTCGATGATCCGGGCCATCACCTTGACCGTCTCGATCGGGTACTTGCCCACGCTGGTCTCGCCCGAGAGCATCACCGCGTCCGCACCGTCCAGCACTGCGTTGGCGCAGTCTGAGGCCTCCGCACGGGTGGGGCGCGGGTTGTCGATCATGGATTCCAGGACCTGGGTTGCCACGATCACTGGCTTGGCCCAGCGGCGGGCCAGTTCGATCGCACGCTTCTGGACGATCGGCACTTCCTCCAGCGGAAGCTCCACACCAAGGTCGCCACGGGCCACCATGATGGCATCAAAAGCATCGATGATCTCAGGGAGCTGCTCAACAGCCTGCGGCTTCTCAATCTTGGCGATGACCGGCACACGGCGGCCTTCCTCGTCCATGATTTCGTGCACGCGGGTGATGTCGGAGGCGTCACGCACGAAGGACAGGGCCACCAGGTCAACACCGCGGCGCATCGCCCAGCGGAGGTCGTCCTCGTCTTTTTCGCTCAATGCGGGGACGTTAACAGCAACGCCAGGCAGGTTGATGCCCTTGTTGTTGGACACCATGCCGCCCACGGTCACTTCGGCGACGACCTTGACGTCGTCCACGGCCGTCGCACGCAGCGCCACCTTGCCGTCGTCGATCAGCAGGGCGTCACCCACGTTGACGTCCTCGGTGAGGCTCTTCAACGTGGTGGAGCAGATGTCCTTGGTGCCGGGAACGTCCTCGGTGGTGATGGTGAAGGTGTCACCAACGGCGAGGGCGTGCGGGCCGTCAACGAACCGGCCCAGGCGGATCTTCGGCCCCTGCAGGTCGGCCATGATGGCCACTGCCTTGCCAAGGTCGGCTGCAGCCTTCCGGACGTTCTCGTAGGTGTTGTCATGCACGGTGTAGTCGCCGTGGCTCATGTTCATGCGGGCGACGTCAACGCCGGCCTCCAGCACCGCGAGGGTGTTTTCGTAGCTGGCAATTGCCGGGCCGAACGTAGCCACAATTTTTGCGCGTCTCATATACCTACCCTATTGGTCTCTTGCATTGGTTAAGTTGTCGTGGAGGTGAACCCTCGATGCTGCACTAGAGGACGGCGATGGCCCGGTCGGTGGGCGCCACGGGGGCGGGCAGGATGGTGCTGCCCATCAGGTACTTGTCCACTGCTGCTGCGGCGGCGCGCCCCTCGGCGATGGCCCACACAATCAGGGACTGTCCTCGCCCGGCATCGCCGGCAACAAAGACACCCTCGGTGTTGGTCATGTAATAACCGTCGCGGGACACATTGCCGCGGCCGTCGAACTCGGCATTGACCTGCTCGGTGATGCCGGCCGGCTCAGCTCCGGTGAAGCCCAGGGACAGGAAGACCAGGTCCGCAGGGATGATCCGCTCCGTACCGGCCTTGGGCAGCCGCTTGCCGTCAACGAACTCCGTCTCGGCAACCTTCACGCCGGTGAGCTTGCCGTTTTCGCCAACGAACTCAACGGTGGAGGCGAGGTAGGTCCGCTCGCCGCCTTCCTCGTGGGCGCTGGCCACTTCGAACAGCGTGGGGAACGTGGGCCACGGCTGGTGGCCCGCCCGCTCTGAGGGCGGCTGCTTGCCGATGGCAAGCGTGGTGACGGACGCAGCACCGTGGCGGTGCGCCGTGCCGAGGCAGTCCGCTCCGGTATCGCCACCGCCAAGGATGACGACGTGCTTGCCCTGGGCATGGATCTGGTTCTCCACCGTCTCCCCCGCAACCACGCGGTTCGCGGGAACCAGGTAATCCATGGCGAAGTGCACGCCTTCGAGGTCGCGGCCCGGGATGGGCAGGTCACGCGGAACGGTAGCGCCGGTGCAGACCACGACGGCGTCATAGCGCCTGCGCAGCTGCTCCCAGGTCACGTCCGTGCCCACCGCTACACCGGTGCGGAAGCGGGTTCCCTCCGACTTCATCTGCTCGATGCGGCGGTCAACCTGCTCTTTTTCCATCTTGAAGTCGGGGATGCCGTAGCGCAGCAGGCCGCCGATCTTGTCGTCGCGCTCGTACACGGCCACGGTGTGGCCCACACGGGTGAGCTGCTGCGCAACGGCCAGCCCGGCAGGGCCGGAGCCGACGACGGCAACTGTCTTTCCGGTCAGGCGTGCGGGAGGCAGCGGGCTGACCCAGCCGTTGTCCCAGGCTTCGTCGATGATGGAGACTTCCACCTGCTTGATGGTCACGGCAGGCTGGTTAATTCCCAGCACGCAGGACGCCTCGCACGGGGCGGGGCACAACCGGCCGGTGAACTCGGGGAAGTTGTTGGTGGCGTGGAGGCGCTCGATGGCTTCCTCGCCCTTGTCCCGCCACATGAGGTCGTTCCACTCGGGAATGAGGTTGCCCAGCGGGCAGCCCTGGTGGCAGAAGGGCACGCCGCAGTCCATGCAGCGGCCGGCCTGCGCCTTCAAGGTGCCCTTCTCCTGCGCCTCGTACACTTCCTTCCAGTCCATGATGCGGACGGGAACGGGACGGCGCGGCTGGGTTTCACGCTGACGTACTTTCAAAAATCCGCGTGGATCAGCCACCGGTTACCTCCAGGATTCGGGACCACACTTCTTCGCCGTCGGGGTCCAGGCCCTCTTCGATGGCGTCGAGACGGGTTTGCAGCACAGCCGCGTAGTCGCGCGGCAGCACCTTGGTAATGCGGGCGGCGGTGTCATCGAAGTTCTCGAGGAGGCGCGCGGCCAGCTGGGAATCAGTTTCTTCAACGTGCTTGACCAGGAGGCCGTGCACGATGTCGCGGTCCTCGGCGTCCAGCTCACGGAGCTGGAGTTCACCGGACTGCAGGGCGTCCTTGTTGACCTTGGCAGCGTCCAGGTCAAGGACGTAGGCGGTGCCGCCGGACATGCCGGCACCGAAGTTCCGCCCGGTGCGCCCGATGATCAGCGTCTGGCCGCCGGTCATGTACTCGCAGCCGTGGTCGCCAATGCCTTCGACGACGGCGGTGGCGCCCGAGTTGCGGACCAGGAAGCGTTCGCCCACCTGGCCGCGCAGGAACATCTCACCGCTCGTGGCGCCGTAGCCGATCACGTTGCCGGCGATGACGTTGGTCTCCGCCTTGAACACATTGGTGCGGTCCGGCCGGACGATGATGCGCCCGCCGGAAAGGCCCTTGCCCACGTAGTCGTTGGAGTCGCCGAACAGCCGCAGGGTGATGCCTGCGGGCAGGAAGGCGCCGAGGGACTGGCCGGCGGTGCCGCTGAGGGTGACGTCGATGGTGTCCGTGGCCAGGACGTCCGTGCTGAACGTCTTGGTGACCACATGGCCCAGCATGGTGCCCACCGAACGGTCCGTGTTGATCACGTCCACCGAGATCTTCACCGGGCTGCGGTCCGTGAGGGCTTCGGTTGCCATGGTGATCAGCCGCTGGTCGAAGTGCTTGTCCAGCTCGTGGTTCTGGCCGGTCATGTTCCGCAACGGGGCGTCGTCGTCGAACTCCAGCCCGTGCAGGATCGGATCCAGGTCCAGGCCGTCGGCCTTCCAGTGGTTGACGGCATCCCGGGCGTCGAGGACCTCGGCGTGGCCGATGGCCTCTTCCAGGCTCCGGAAGCCCAGCTCGGCCAGGATTTCGCGGACTTCCTCGGCCAGGAACTCGAAGAAGTTGACCACGAACTCGGGCTTGCCGCTGAAACGTGCCCGGAGTTCCGGGTTCTGCGTGGCCACGCCCACCGGGCAGGTGTCCAGGTGGCAGACGCGCATCATGATGCAGCCTTCCACCACCAGCGGGGCGGTGGCGAAGCCGAACTCCTCGCCGCCCAGCAGCGCAGCGATCACCACATCGCGGCCGGTCTTGAGCTGCCCGTCAACCTGCACCACCACGCGGTCGCGCAGGCCATTGAGCATCAGCGTCTGCTGCGTCTCGGCGAGGCCGAGCTCCCAGGGGACACCGGCGTGCTTGAGCGAGTTCAGCGGCGAGGCGCCGGTTCCGCCGTCGTGGCCGGAAACGAGCACGACGTCGGCCTTCGCCTTGGTCACGCCGGACGCCACCGTGCCGATCCCAACTTCCGACACCAGCTTGACGTGCACACGGGCCGAGGGGTTGGCGCGCTTGGCATCGTAGATGAGCTGCGCGAGGTCCTCGATCGAGTAGATGTCGTGGTGCGGGGGCGGGGAGATCAGTCCGACGCCGGGAGTCGAGTGGCGCGTGCGGGCCACCCACGGGTAGACCTTCTGCGCCATCAGCTGGCCGCCCTCGCCGGGCTTGGCTCCCTGCGCCATCTTGATCTGGATGTCGTCGGCGTTGGTCAGGTACAGGCTGGTAACACCGAAACGGCCGGACGCGATCTGCTTGACTGCGGAGCGGCGCTTCGGGTCGAGCAGGCGGTCCACGTCCTCGCCGCCTTCGCCGGTGTTGGACTTGCCGCCCAGCTGGTTCATGGCGATGGCCAGCGTCTCGTGGGCCTCCTGGGAGATGGAGCCGTAGCTCATGGCACCCGTGGAGAACCGCTTGACGATGCTGGAAACGGGCTCCACTTCCTCGAGCGGAACCGCAGGGCGCTCATTCTTGAACTTGAGCAGGCCGCGGAGGGTCATCAGGTTCTGGGACTGGTCGTCCACTCCCCTGGTGTACGCCTTGAAGATGTCGTAGCGGCGCTCACGTGTTGCGTGCTGCAGCCGGAAGACGGTCTCCGGGTTGAACAGGTGCGGCTCGCCGTCGCGGCGCCACTGGTACTCGCCGCCACCCAGGAGCGGACGGTGGGGCTGCTCGATGCCGCCCTCGGGGTAGGCCATCTGGTGGCGCGCGGAAACTTCGGCCGCAATGACGTCCAGGCCCACGCCGCCAAGCTGCGAGTGGGTGCCGGCGAAGAATTCGTCCACCAGTTCCTGGCCCAGGCCCAGCGCTTCGAACGTCTGGGCGCCGGTGTAGGACGCAACGGTGGAGATGCCCATCTTGGACATGATCTTCAGGACGCCCTTGCCCAGGCCCTTGATGAGGTTGTAGACGCCATCCTGCGGGGTGACCCCGGTGACGTCGCCGGCGGCAATGAGCTGCTCCACCGATTCCATGGCGAGGTACGGGTTGACGGCGGAAGCGCCGTAGCCGATAAGCACGGCCACGTGGTGCGTTTCGCGGACGTCGCCGGCCTCGACCACCAGGGCGGTCTTGGTCCGGTTGGCGCTGCGGAGCAGGTGATGGTGCACCGCGCTGACCAGAAGCAGGGACGGGATGGGCGCCCACTGCGCGTTCGAGTCGCGGTCGGACAGCACAATGTACTGCACGCCGCGGTTGATGGCACCGGATACCTGCTCGCAGATTTCCGTCAGCCGGGCACGGAGCGCGTTCTCGCCGCCTTCGGGGCGGTAGAGCCCGCGGACCTTCATCGCGACGCGGTTGCCGTCGGCATCCTCGATGTTGGCGATCTTGGCGAGCTGGTCGTTGTTGATCACCGGGAACGGCAGCTGGACCTGCGGCTGGCGGACCTGCTTGGTGTCCAGGAGGTTGCCGTTGGGGCCGATGGCACAGGTAAGCGACGTGACCAGCTCTTCGCGGATGGCGTCCAGCGGCGGGTTGGTCACCTGCGCGAAGGACTGCACAAAGTAGTCAAAGAGCAGGCGGGGGCGCTTGGACAGCACGGCCACCGGGGTGTCCGAGCCCATGGCACCCAGCGGCTCGGCGCCGGTGCGGGCCATGGGGCCCAGCAGGATCTTCAGTTCCTCAGTGGTGTAGCCGAAGGTGCGCTGGCGGATGTTCACCGACGCGGCGGTGTGGACCACGTGCTCGCGCTCGGGCAGGTCGTTCAGGTCGATCAGGTTGTCCTTGACCCACTCCGCCCACGGGTTGGCGGCGGCCACTTCGGCCTTGACCTCTTCGTCGTCGATGATGCGCCCGGCGTCGGTGTCCACCAGGAACATCTTGCCCGGGGACACGCGGCCCTTCTTGACCACCTTGGAGGGTTCGACGTCGATGACGCCCACCTCAGAGGCGAAGACGATCAGGCCGTCTTCGGTGATCCAGAAGCGGCCCGGACGCAGGCCGTTGCGGTCCAGGGTTGCGCCCACCAGGTTGCCGTCGGTGAAGGAAACGGCTGCCGGGCCGTCCCACGGCTCCATGAGCAGGGAGTGGTACTCGTAGAATGCACGGCGGGCCGGATCCATGGTGGCGTGGTTTTCCCACGCCTCCGGGATCATCATCATGATCGAATGCGTGATGGGGCGGCCGGAGAGCCAGAGCAGCTCGGCTACCTCGTCGAAGGACGCGGAGTCCGAGGCACCGGGGGTGCAGATGGGGTACAGCTCTTCCGGCGAGTCGCCCAGTAGCGGGTTGGCGAGCTGGGACTGGCGGGCGCGCATCCAGTTGCGGTTGCCCTTGACCGTGTTGATTTCGCCGTTGTGCGCGATGGTGCGGAACGGCTGGGCCAGGGGCCAGGACGGGAAGGTGTTGGTGGAGAAGCGCGAGTGGACGATCGCGAGCTTGGTCTTGAAGCGCTTGTCCGAAAGGTCCGGGTAGAACGGCTCGAGCTGAGCGGTGGTGAGCATGCCCTTGTAGACGATGGTCCGCGAGGACAGCGACGGGAAGTAGACGCCGAACTTGTTCTGGGCGCGCTTGCGGATCCGCCAGGCGCGGGAGTCCAGCTCGTTGCGGTCCAGCTCCTCGCCGGTGGCGGATGCCAGGAAGGGCTGGGAGAAGTAGGGCATGCAGGCGCGTGCCATGGCACCGACGAGGTCGGCGACGATGGGCACCTCACGCCAGCCGAGGACCTTGAGGCCCTCGTCAGCCGCGAGGCCCTCGATGCCTGCCTTGGCGGCGTCGGCCTCGCGCTGTTCGGCGGGAAGGAAGGCGGTGCCGGCAACGTACTGGCCTGGGGCGGGAAGTTCGAACTCCGTGACCGCGCGGAAGAACTCATCCGGGATCTGCATCAGGAGGCCTGCGCCGTCACCGGTGCCTTCGTCAGCCCCGACGGCACCGCGGTGCTCCAGGTTGCGCAGGGCGGTGAGGGCGGCGTCCACAATGTCGTAGCCGGGCTCGCCGCGGAGGGTGGCGATGATCGCAAGCCCGCAGGCGTCCTTCTCCTGCTCCGGGTTGTACAGCCCGGAGGCCTCCGGCAGGGCTGCAAAGCGCTTGAACGGCGACATGGCAGCCTCAGGCTGGTCCGGTTCGGACCAGCTGGGAGTGTGAAGAGTTTGGCTCATGGGAGACGTCCTTCCTCCTGATCGTGCGTATGGAAGGGACACCGTTGGCCCCACTCGTCGGCGCCGCGGTTATGGGCACAACAAAGTGTTGATTACTGGAAATTGTAGGTCAGCGTGGCCTGCTGAACTAACAGTTACGCAGGCCCCTGCCCCGGGCAACACTGGGCAGCAGCTCTATGCTGTCCAGGGCGGCCCCGATGCCACGACACTGTGGTGATTGGGCGCTTCGAGCGGTGGCTCTGCTGCCCTGCCTGGCCTGCGCGCTACTTGGTAGCGCCGGCTTCCGGCGCGGTTCCTGTGGCCGTGCTGCCGGAACTTCCGGCAGCGGTTGCGTCCGGTCCGGGCTTGGGGCCCGCCGGCGCAGCCTCGGCTTCTTCCGTGGGGACGGAAGCACGCCGGGAACCGCTTTGGTTATCAGGGAGATTATCACGCGATTCACTATCTGAGACAACGGAGTCCGTATCACGGACCGGATCGCCGGACGCTGATACAGCGTTTTTATCCGGCTCCGCCTCTTGTTTTTCCGCCGGTTTCCGGCCCGGCAGGTACACACTGTCCGGCTCCGTCCGCTTCTTCCTTCCCAGCAGGATGAACGCCGCAAGGGCAGCCAGGAAAACGAAGATGCTGGTCCAGACGTTGAGGCGGGTGGTGATGCCGAACAGCGAGATCTGCTCGGCGTCATCGATGCGCATGGCTTCGATCCAGACCCTTCCCAGTGTGTAGTACATCGCGTAGAGCCAGAACAGCCTGCTGCGGCGGAAGTTGAACTTCCGGTCCAGGGCGAGCAGGATGACGACGCCGGCCAGGTTCCACAGTGATTCGTAGAGGAACGTGGGGTGGAACAGGGTGTCTGCGGGGACGCCGGCCGGGAAGTTGGCGTTGTCGGCGTCGATCTGCAGCCCCCACGGCAGGGTGGTGGGGCCGCCGAACAGTTCCTGGTTGAACCAGTTGCCCCAGCGCCCCACGGCCTGGGCCAGCAGCAGCCCGGGCGCGGCGGCGTCGAGGAAGGCACTCAGCTTGACCCCGCTGCGGCGGCAGCCGATCCATGCCCCCACCACGCCCAGGACCACGGCGCCCCAAATGCCCAGGCCGCCGCGCTGGATCTGCGGGATCAGGGAGAGATCCCCGGTGCCGTCGAAGCCGGGACCGAAGTACGCGTCAGGTGAGGAGACCACGTGGTACAGGCGGCCGCCGATGATGCCAAAGGGGATCG
Organism: Arthrobacter sp. Alg241-R88; assembly: GCF_900537115.1. Taxonomy (GTDB): domain Bacteria; phylum Actinomycetota; class Actinomycetes; order Actinomycetales; family Micrococcaceae; genus Arthrobacter. Next base: position 196,659 of record NZ_UNRG01000002.1, on the reverse strand, counting down.
CCCAGACGACGATGTCCCAGACGCTGCCTTCAGGTGCTCCGCGCTTCGCCCAGCGTGCAGAGGTCAGCCACAGGCCCACCACGATGCCTGCCAGGATGCACAGGGCGTAGGCGTGGATGCGCAGCGTCCCCCATGGCAGGGGAATGTCGAAGCCGGACCAGTCCGGGCTGGGGATGCTGGCGGGCACCATGGCGGCTGCCTGAAGGAGAGTCGGCATGGATTAGGCTTCTTCCTCTGTCAGTCCGGTGTCACGGCTCAGTCCGGTGCTGAGGTCCTTGGTGAGGGCAGCGACGGCGTCCACACCGCCGTCGCGGATGGCGGCCACCAGCGCGGTGCCTACGATGACGCCTTCGGCGTACGCTGCAATCTCGCGGACCTGGCCGGCGTTGGACACGCCGAGTCCAACGCAGACGCGCTCGGCGCCGGCGGCGTGGGCCGCGGCCACTACATCCTTGGCTGCCGTGCTGACGGAGGTCCGGGCGCCGGTGACGCCCATGATGGACACGGCGTAGACGAAGCCGCGGCTCGCATCCACGGTCCGCTGCATGCGCTCGGTGGTGGAGGACGGTGCCACAAGGAACACCCGGTCCAGGCCGTACTTGTCCGATGCCTCCATCCACTCGGCTGCCTCGTCGGGGATGAGGTCCGGGGTGATGAGCCCGGCTCCCCCGGCCTCGGACAGGCGCCGCGAGAACTCGTCCACACCCATCCGGACCACAGGGTTCCAGTAGGTCATGACCAGGACGGCGGCGTCGGTCTTGCTGGTGATGCCTGCTACCACGTCAAAGACCTGGCGGACGGCGAAGCCGTTGGCCAGGGCCTCCGTGGTGGCGGCCTGGATGACCTGGCCGTCCATCACGGGGTCCGAATAGGGAATGCCGATTTCGATGAGGTCGGCGCCGTTTTCCGCCAGCGCGATGCCGGCGGCGATGGTCTGTTCCACGCTGGGGTAGCCGGCGGGCAGGTAGCCGATGAGGGCGGCGCGGCCCTCGGCGCGGGCCTTGTCGATGGCCGCCGCTGACTTGCTGATGGTCTGTGCCCTGTTCGTCATCTCTGCGCCGCTCACAGCTGCTCCCCCTCTTTGCCGATTTCAGACTCGGCGGAATCCTTGTCCAACAGGTCAAACCATTCGGCTGCGGTGGCCACGTCCTTGTCACCGCGGCCGGAAAGGTTCACGATCACGATCTTTTCGGCAGCCGCAGCCGCGTCTTCGTCAGCCAGTCGCTGCCCCACCTTGATGGCGCCGGCCAGGGCGTGCGCGGACTCGATGGCGGGGATGATGCCTTCGGTGCGGCACAGCAGCCGAAAGGCTTCCATGGCCTCGCTGTCCGTGATCGGCTCGTAGCTGACGCGCCCGATGTCGGCGAGGTAGGAGTGCTCCGGGCCCACACCGGGGTAGTCCAGGCCTGCCGAGATCGAGTGGGATTCGATGGTCTGGCCGTCGTCGTCCTGCATGAGGTAGGAGCGGGCGCCGTGCAGCACGCCGGGCTTGCCCAGCGTGATGGTGGCCGCGTGCCGGCCTGTCTCCACGCCGTCGCCGCCTGCTTCGAAGCCGTAGATCTTGACCGACGGATCGTCAAGGAAGCCGTGGAAGATGCCAATGGCGTTGGAGCCGCCGCCGATGCAGGCGCAGACGGCGTCAGGGAGCCGGCCTTCCTGCTCCAGGATCTGGGCGCGGGCTTCTTCGCCGATGACTTCGTGGAAGTACCGGACCATGGCCGGGAACGGGTGCGCGCCGGCTGCAGTGCCGAGGAGGTAGTGGGTGTTGTCCACGTTGGCCACCCAGTCCCGCAGGGCGTCGTTGATGGCGTCCTTAAGGGTCTGCGAGCCGCTGGTGACGGGGATAACGGTGGCGCCCAGGAGTTCCATGCGCGCAACGTTAAGCGCCTGGCGCCGGCAGTCCTCCGCACCCATGTAGACAACGCATTCCAGGCCCATGAGGGCGGCGGCGGTGGCACTGGCCACACCGTGCTGTCCTGCGCCCGTCTCGGCGATGACGCGGGTCTTGCCCATGCGCTTGGCGAGCAGGGCCTGGCCAAGGACGTTGTTGATCTTGTGTGAACCGGTGTGGTTCAGGTCCTCGCGCTTGAGGAAGATCCGGACACCGCCGGCATGCTGCGAGAAGCGCTTTGCTTCCGTCAGGAGGGAGGGACGGCCGGAGTAGTTCTTGTTCAGGTCCGCGATCTGGGCCCGGAATTCGGGATCCTCCTTGGCCTTGTCGAAGGTCTCCTCGAGTTCGTCCAACGCGGCGATGAGGGACTCCGGCATCCAGCGTCCCCCGTAGCTGCCGAAGTAGGGTCCCGGGGCGTGCTTGAGGGAGCCGCCCTGCAGGAATGCTTCCGCGGCGTTGTTGTCAGCGTTCGCTGAGGGTGCGTCAGCCATCAGTCCCGTCCTGTTCCAGTTGATCGTTCAGTAAGTGTGGTGTTCCGGCTGGGGGCCGGGACAAATCCGCGGGCGGCAAACAGCCCCTGTCCACAGTGGTGTGTGCAGGGGCGTCCGGTCAGCCGCGGGCGGCGATGGCGGCGGCGCCTGCCGCCGTAAATTCGGCAATCCGCTCACGCGGGGTGGAGTGGCTCACCAGGGCCTCGCCCACCAGGATTGCGTTGGCGCCGCAGGCGGCGTAGTGCGTCACGTCGTCCACGTCGCGGACGCCGGACTCGGCAACCACGAGGGCTTCGGCCGGAATCAGCCCCGCCAGGGAGGCGAACACGGAACGGTCGACGTCGAGCGTCTTCAGGTTCCGCACGTTGACACCGATGATCCGCGCCTGGGCGGCGATGGCCCGTTCAATTTCCTCTTCGGTGTGCGTTTCCACCAGCACGTTCATGCCGAGTTCGCAGCTGAGCGCCGAATACTCGGTGAGCTGTGCGTCGGAGAGGGCCGCCACGATCAGCAGGATCAGGTCCGCGCCGTGGGCGCGGGCTTCCCAGATCTGGTACTCGTCGAGAGTGAAATCCTTGCGCAGCAGCGGAACGTTCACCGCGGCGCGCACGGCATCGAGATCCGCAAGCGAGCCGTTGAAGCGGCGCTGTTCGGTGAGGACGCTGATGACGGAGGCACCGCCGTCGGCGTACTGCCGTGCGAGGGAGGCGGGATCGCCGATGGCGGCGAGGTCGCCCTTGGAGGGGCTGCGGCGCTTGATTTCCGCGATGACTTTCAGCTGTTCCCGGGACGGGGAGGGGCCGCCGAGCGCGGCCCAGGCGTCACGGACGGGCGCGGCGGCCTGGGCCCGGTCCTTCAGTTCAGCGAGGGAAACCAGGCGTTTCCGCGCGTCCATATCCTCCCTGACACCGGCGTTGATGTCATCGAGAACAGTTGCCATCAGTGGCCGGAGTTCTTCAGCTTGCTGCCTTCGACGCCGTAGCCTGCCTTGCGCATGATGTAGCCGAGGATCAGCCCAAGCACCATCACGGCGCCGCCGGCGATGAAGATGGGGGTGTTGGCGATGACAAAAGCGATGGACATGATGAGGGCGCCCACCAGCATTACGATGACGCAGGTCCAGGCCGCGGGGCTGTTGCCGTGGCCGAGTTCCTGGCTGTGGTCAATGGCGCCGGGGGCTACCGTGCGGGTGCCTGACTTGGAAACGGACGCAGGTGCTTTGCTCATGGAAAATCTCCTCAGGGTGGATACTGCTTACATTCTGCCATTTATTGGCCGGTGCCCGCGTATCGGCGGCCCGCCCGCGGCGCCGGCGCAGGGCCGGGACGGTTCAGGTGGGGTCGTCGCCGCGGGAGAGCTGGTCCCAGCTGTCGATCTCGTCCACCGGACCCGCCGGGGTGGCCGCACCGCCGGCGGCGGGCGCGTCATATTTCGTCCGGGTCTTCCAATGCCGCCCGGCAGGGATGATGAGCAGGGCTGCCAGAGCCAGCAAACAACCGGCGACGACGGCGAGCACCGGGAAGGCCGTCACAGCCACTTGCGCCTGGCTGCCGGTGATCCCGGTTGCCGCTGCGATCGCTCCCTGGGCTGCAGCCAGGGGATTGGCCAGGACGGTGGCCGCTGCGGCGACGATCCCGGTAGCAGCCAGGACGATGATGGCCGTGATGATCCACCTCGCGATCCTGCCGGCGATCGCGGCGGCGAGCCCGCCCGCGAGAGCCACCAGGGCCAGCGCCGTGACGGCAGTGGCGGCCTTGCTGCCCTGGACCTCCAGCGCCGTTTGCGCGGCACCGGCCTGGCCCACCTGGTTCGGGTCAAGGGTGACCGTCATCCATGTTTGCGTGGTGGTGCCGAATACTGCCAGCGCCAGGACGGCGATGAGCAGGACCAACGTCGACTTTCGTGCCCAGGCAGGGGTGCCGGAGCTCTTTTTGGCGGTGGCCGTCTGGCCTGCTGCCGGATCCGTGCCGGACATCAGGAACCGGCCCCGCCCGGCAAGGTGTCCGCCGAGATGTTTTGCAGCGAGCCGGCCGTGTGCACCGCGCGGAGCGGAGCCGCAGCCTTGTTGACCGTTTCGAGGGCTTCAGTGGGGTTCACCGAGTCAGCCACGATTCCTCCGCCGGCCTGGACGTACGCCCGGCCCTCACGGAGCAGCGCGGAGCGGATGGCGATGGCCATGTCCATGTCGCCGGCGAAATCCAGGTAGCCCACCACTCCGCCGTAGATGCCGCGGCGGTGCGGTTCAAGCTCGTCGAGGAGCCGCAGGGCGCGGGGCTTCGGGGCTCCGGACAGGGTTCCGGCCGGGAACGTGGCCTTCAGGACGTCGTAGGCCTTGGCCTTCGGCGAGAGCTGCCCCACCACGGTGGAGACGAGGTGCATGATGTGGCTGAAGCGTTCCACCTCCATGAACTGGGTGACATCCACGGTTCCGGCCACGCACACCTTGGAAAGGTCGTTGCGGGAGAGATCCACGAGCATCAGGTGCTCTGCCCGTTCCTTCTGGTCCGCCAGGAGCTCCTCAGCGAGGGCTTTGTCCGCCTCGACGGTTTTGCCGCGCGGGCGGGATCCGGCGATGGGGTGCGTGATGACCTCTTCACCGGTGACGGTCACGAGCGCCTCCGGTGAAGACCCGACGATCGAGTACTCCCGGCCCTCGGCGTCCTCAAGGCTGAAGATGTACATGTAGGGGCTGGGGTTGGTGTTGCGCAGCACCCGGTACACGTCCAGGGCGGAGGCCTTGCACTCCATCTCGAAGCGGCGCGAAATCACCACCTGGAACACCTCGCCGTCCACGATGGCTTCCTTGCCGCGGTCCAGCGCGGCCAGGTACTCGGCTTCATCCCAGCGCTCCTGGACGCTGGAGGCGAAGTCCAGCGCCGCCGGCGCCAGGACCGAGACGGGCTGCGCCACCGGGGTGCTGACCTTGGCCAGGAGCGCCTTGACCCGCGCCACTGCGTCGTGCCAGGCCTCATCCACGCGTTCGGAGCTGTCATCGAAGTTGATGGCGTTGGCGATCAGCAGCACCGTGCCGTCAACGTTGTCGTGCACGGCCATGTCGGTGACGAGGTTCAACGCCATCTCCGGCAGCTGCAGGTCATCCTCGGGCGGGCTCACCAGGCGCTCCCAGTGCCGCACGGTTTCCCAGCCCAGGAAACCCACCAGGCCGGACGTAAAAGGCGGCAGGCCATCGAACCTGTCCGTGCGGAGGGCTTCGATGGTGTCGCGGACGGCATCCACCGGGCTGCCGTCCACCGGAACGCCCGCTGGCGGCTCACCCAGCCAGTGCGCGTTCCCGTCCTTGGTGGTCAGTGTTGCCCGTGACCTGGCGCCGATGAACGAGTAGCGGGACCACGCCCCGCCCACGGCAGCGGACTCCATCAGGAACGTTCCGGGCTGCCCCTGCGCAAGCTTCCGGTACAAACCAATGGGCGTCTCGGCGTCGGCAAGTACCTTGAGCCGTACGGGGATCACGCGGCTGTGGCCGGCCAGTTCCCGGAACTCCTCAAGGCCCGGGCTGATGATTCCAAGGTCCTGCATGGCTATGCTGTTCCGCCTGTTCTCATAGGGCCGGCTGCGCGGCGCCTGGTGGTGTGCTTGCAGGGGTGGCCAACCCTCCCCCGCGTTCCGCAGCAACCTGCGGTGAAGAGTGTCAGCTTGCGTGGCCTGTGCTGACGGGCAGGTCCCTGCCGTCGAAGCAGGTTCGGGTGCCGGTGTGGCACGCCGCGCCCACCTGGTCCACGCGCACCAGCAACGCATCGCCGTCGCAGTCCATGGCCACGGACTTTACCCACTGGACGTGCCCTGACGTGTCTCCCTTGCGCCAGTACTCCTGGCGGGAGCGGGAGTAGAAGGTGACCCTTCCGCTGGTCATGGTCCGGTGCAGCGCCTCATCATCCATCCAGCCCAGCATCAGAACCTCGTTGGTGTCGAATTGCTGCACGACGGCGGCCACCAGGCCTGCGCTGTCGCGCTTGAGGGCCGCTGCAAGCTCGGCCGGGAGCGGACTTGCCGGCGCGGACGACGTTCCGGCCGGTGCTGCCGGCGGCGCTGCGGGCACGGCGGAATCAGTGGTTGGGGCGGGGGCGGGCTGCTCAGACATCAGATCAAGTCTAGTGCCTTGGCCATGCCCGAATTCCTGTGTGAACAACGGCACGCCTGCCCCGCCGGGCACGGTGCCCAACTGCGGGGCTCTCGTGCTAGTTTCACAAGTGATGCATTTCGTCGACCCGTCCCGAGAAGTCCTGGCCGAAACCCTCCTTGCGGCCGGTCCCGACGCGCCCACGCTCTGCAAAGGCTGGCGCACCAGGGACCTTGCCGCGCACCTTTACCTGCGCGAACGCAAAGCTGCCGTGGGACTGGGGCTGATCATCAAGTGCCTGGCGAAGGCATCAGACCAGGCCACAGCCAAGCTGGCTGCGAAGGTCACCACCGCGGACGCCTACGCCCGGCTCGTAAACACTTTCCGCTCCGGACCGCCGGCTCTCTCGCCCATGAACATCAAGGGGCTGGACGAGAGCGCCAACCTTATTGAGTACTTTGTCCACACAGAAGACGTGCGGCGCGCCGTGGACCGGTGGGCGCCGCGGGCATTGGACGAAGCCTATTCGGACGCCCTGTGGGATGAGCTCGTCAAGCGCGCCGCCATCCTCTACCGGGGAGTTGACCTTGGCATCGTTCTGGTGCGGCCCTCGGGACCGCGGCATGTTGCCAAGCGCGCTCCCGTTTCGGTGGCCATCGTCGGCGAGCCGGGCGAACTGCTGATGCACGCCCACGGCCGCACCCGCCATGCCTTGGTCACCTTCGAAGGCCAGCCCGACGCCGTCGCCCTCCTGCAGTCAGCAGAAGTAGGGCTCTAACCCAACTAAGTAGCACCAAGTGTCGTTATGAGCGCTCAAAACGACACTTAGTGCTACTTAGTTGGGTTGGAAGACGCTAGCGGACTTCGAAGCCGGCTTCCCTGATGGCGGTTTTGACCTGCGACATCATGTCGTCCGGTCCCCAGTGGAAGATGGATGCGGCCAGCACAGCGTCTGCGCCGGCCGCGACGGCGGGTGGAAAGTGTGCAGGCTCCCCGGCACCGCCGGAAGCGATGATGGGCACCTTGACGGCAGCCCGGACCAGGCGGATGAGTTCCAGGTCGAACCCGTCCTTGGTGCCATCGGCGTCAATGGAGTTCAGCAGGATCTCCCCCACGCCGCGGTCCGCGGCTTCCTTTGCCCATGCGATGGCGTCAATCCCCGTGCCGGTGCGGCCGCCGTGGGTGGTCACTTCGAATCCCGACGGCGTGGGCTGGGACCCGGGGCGGGTGCGGCGGGCATCAACCGACAGGACAAGGACCTGGGAACCGAAGTGCCGGGTGATCTCGTCGATGACGTCGGGCCGCGCCACGGCTGCGGTGTTGATGGATGCCTTGTCCGCACCGAAGCGGAGAAGCTTGTCCACCTCTGCCACGCCGCGGACTCCGCCGCCCACGCACAGCGGAATGAATACTTCCTCGGCGGTCCGGCGGACCACGTCGAAGGTGGTTTCGCGGTTGCCGGAGGATGCGGTGACGTCCAAAAAGGTCAGTTCGTCGGCGCCGGCGTTGTCGTACCGGTGGGCCAGCTCCACCGGGTCGCCGGCGTCGCGGAGGCCCTCGAAGTTGACGCCCTTAACGACGCGCCCGGCGTCCACGTCGAGGCATGGAATGACGCGTACGGCTACTGCCATGGGAACTCCTGGAATTCTGGGGTGCGTTGATGCAGCGGTGCGTGCGGAATCAGATGCGGCAGGCGTGGATGCTGCTGACCAGGATGGCACGGGCGCCAAGGTCGTACAGCTCGTCCATGATCCGGTTGGTTTCCCTCTTGGGCACCATGGACCGCACCGCAACCCAGTCCGAGTCCCGCAGCGGAGAGACCGTAGGTGATTCCAGGCCTGGCGTCAGGGCGGCGGCCTGTTCAACGAGTTCCTTGCGGATGTCGTAGTCCATCAGCACGTACTGCCGGGCCACCAGCACACCCTGCAGGCGCCGGATCAGGACCTCGATTTCCTTGGCTGTGCCGTTTGCGGCACCGCCTTCTTCGGTCCGCCGGATCAGGACGGCTTCGGATTTGAGGATCGGCTCGCCGAAAATCTCCATCCCGGCCGCTTTGAGGGTGTTGCCGGTTTCGACGACGTCCGCGATGGCGTCCGCTACGCCAAGCCGGACCGAAGATTCGACGGCACCGTCCAGGCGGACCACCTTGGCATTGACGCCGCGTTCGGCGAGGTAGCCGCGGAGCAGGCCGTCATAGCTCGTGGCCAGCCGCTTGCCCTCCAGCTCCTCAACTTTGGCGAAATCCCCTACCGGACCGGCGAAGCGGAAGGTGGAGGCGGCGAATCCCAGCGGCAGCAGCTCTTCGGCTTCCACCTCGGCGTCCAGCAGCAGGTCACGGCCGGTGATGCCGACGTCGAGCGTTCCCTGCCCCACGTAAACGGCGATGTCGCGCGGACGGAGGAAGAAGAACTCGATGTCGTTGTCCGGGTCCACCATGACCAGTTCGCGGGTATCGCGGCGCTGGCGGTAGCCGGCTTCGGACAGCATGGCAGAGGCGGCTTCGGACAGGGAACCCTTGTTGGGGACGGCTACTCGCAGCATGGGAAATCTTTCTGGATTCGGGAGGTCTAGGTATTCAGGCAATGCGGGCCACGGCGGGCACCGGCGGCAAAGGCGCGCCGGACCGGTGGCTACAGATGCTTGTAGACGTCTTCCAGGGTCAGGCCTTTGGCGAGCATCAGAACCTGCAGGTGGTACAGCAGCTGGGAGATTTCCTCGGCCGCCGCTTCATCGGATTCATATTCGGCAGCCATCCATACTTCGGCTGCTTCCTCAACGACTTTCTTGCCGATGCCGTGGACACCGGAGTCCAATTCAGCGACGGTGCGGGAGCCTTCCGGGCGGGTGGCTGCCTTCTCGCTGAGTTCAGCGAACAGCGTCTCGAAATTCTTCACGCCCTCCAGCCTACTTGCTGCGGCCCGAAGGGCGCCTGTCGGGCCGTTGCATGACGGGCGCGATGTGAGTGAACACACACACGCCCGCCTGCGCGGGTGTGCTAGTTGCCGTACTGCTTGAGCACGACGGCGGTGGCCAGCGCCGCGGTAACGGCTTCGTGGCCTTTGTCTTCCTTTGAGCCGGGGAGGCCGGCACGGTCCAGGCCCTGCTGTTCGGTGTCGCAGGTCAGGACGCCGAAGCCCACCGGGACTCCGGTGCGCACGCTCACGTCGGTGAGGCCCGACGTCGCAGCCTGGCAGACGTACTCGAAGTGCGGCGTACCGCCGCGGATCACAACACCGAGGGCTACGACGGCGTCGAAGTGCGGTGCCAGCCGGGCGGCAGCGACAGGCAGCTCAAAGCTGCCCGGGACGCGCAGGACAGTGGGCTCGGCGATGCTGGCGTCCTTCGCTGCGCGCAGTGCACCGTCCAGGAGCCCGTCCATGATCTGGGTGTGCCAGCTGGCCGCAACGATGGCCAGCCGGAGCTGCGAGGTTTCGGCCGGGTTGAGGGTGGAGAGGTCGATATCGGGGGCGCCGTGTCCGCTCATAGGTAAATGCTGTTCCGTTCAGTCTTGTTGGTGGGTCAGTCTTGCTCGTGGTCAAAGGAAGTATCAGGGGTTGTGACGGGCACTGCGACGCCCACGTGGGTGCCCAGAACCAGGCGGTGCTCCATGCGGTCCTTCTTGGTCTGCAGGTACCGGATGTTCTGGTCGCGGGACGGGACCTCGGTGGGAACCATTTCCACAACCTTGACGCCGGCCTTTGCCAGCCTGTTCTGCTTGTCCGGGTTGTTGCTCAGGAGCCGGACTTCATGCAGTCCCATCTCGGCCAGCACCTGGGCGGCGGCCTTGTAGCACCGGGCGTCCACGGGCAGGCCCAGCTGTTCGTTGGCCTCCACGGTGTCGAAGCCGGCCTCCTGCAGCGCGTAGGCCTTGATCTTGTTGGCGAGGCCGATGCCCCTGCCTTCCTGTCCGCGCAGGTAGAGCAGGGTTCCGCCATGCTCACGGATCATCTCCAGCGCATAGGCCAGCTGCTCGCCGCAGTCGCAGCGGTAGGAACCGAAGACATCCCCGGTAAGGCATTCCGAGTGCAGCCGGACCAGCGGGGCCTGGCCGTCTTTGGGCGGATTGGGGGAACTGACGGCCAGGTGTTCGGCGCCGGTCTCCAGGTCTATCCATGCCTGGGCGATAAAGTCGCCGAAAGCCGTGGGCAGCTGGACGATGGGTCCGCCGCTGACGGGATGGGGTACCCGGCCGTTGCCGGACTCTGCCTGGTGGTGGCCGTTGGCGAACGTGGTCCTGTAATGGCCGTTGCCCGAATCGGGCAGGTGGTGGCCGTTTCCCGAAGCTCCGGAAGCCGTCATCGTATCTCCTCTTCTCCGCCCTGGCGTCCTGCCCGGGTGTTGCTGTCAGCCGACGTGCCCGCTGCCTCAAGGTACGCCACCAGGTCCTGGATTGAGATCAGGGGGCATCCGTGTTCCGCGGCAAAGGCACGGAGCCCATCCAGCCGCATCATCTCGCCATCGTCGTAAACAACTTCGGCGATGACCGCCGCAGCTTCCAGGCCGGCCAGGCGGCACAGGTCAACAGCGGCCTCAGTGTGGCCAGGACGTTCCCGCACACCACCGTCAACCGCACGCAGCGGAAAAATATGCCCGGGGCGGGTCACGGACGACGGTTCGGACTGCGGATCCGCGAGGACCCTGGCCGTGAGGGCCCGGTCCGTCGCAGAAATTCCGGTGCTGACGCCGATGGCGGCGTCGCAGGACACCGTGTAGGCGGTGCCTTTGGCGTCCTCATTGACCGCCACCATGGGAGGCAGTGCCAAGGCGTCCGCGCGGTCGCCTGACAGCGGTACGCAAATGACTCCGGAGCTGTACCGGATGGTCCATCCCATCAGTGCCGGAGTGGCGTGCTGGGCGGCGAAGATGATGTCGCCCTCGTTCTCCCGGTCCTCGTTGTCCACAGCCAGCACTGGCCGGCCGGCGGCGATGGCCCGCACCGCTTCCTCGATGGTGTTCAACCCGGGGGCTTTGTCCGTCCGGGTGCCGGCGGTGGGGGCAACTTCGGGTTCGAACCGGACTGCGGCGTTCATCGTGCTCCTCCTTCTACAGCGGCGGGCGCTGGGGTGCTGAACGCAAGGAGGCGTTCGGTGTACTTGGCCAGGACGTCCACTTCCAGGTTCACCCGGCGGCCGGTGCTCTTGGCGCCGAGCCCGGTTTCGGCAAGGGTGGTGGGGATGAGCCCCACCTCGAACCAGGGGCTCTGCTCCGCTGCGGGGCTGACCGCCGTGACGGTGAGTGAGACGCCGTCGATGGCAATGGATCCCTTTTCCGCAATGTAGCGGGCAAGGTTCCCGGGCACCCCGAAACGAAGCCTTTCCCAGTTGCCAAGCGGCTCGCGTTCCAGCAGCACGCCGACGCCGTCCACGTGGCCCTGGACCACGTGCCCGTCCAGCCTGCCGCCGGCCGGGACGCAGCGCTCAAGGTTGACGGCGTCACCGGGAGCCAACTCGCCGATGGTGCTGCGGACCAAGGTCTCCCCCATAACGTCCACGCTGAATTCCTTGCCGTCGATTTCGGTGGCGGTGAGGCAAACACCATTGACCGCGATGGACCCGCCCAGGGCGAGCCCTTCTGTGGAGCCGGGCGCGTGCAGCCGGACGGTGGCGCTGGCATCCCCGTCCCGCTCGACGGACAAAACGTGCCCTTGCTCGGCAATAATTCCGGTAAACATCAGTAGCCTCCCTGGGCTTGCTCCGCGGTGGCGCGGGACGGTTGTGGGTGAAGTGTTGTTTGTGGTTCCAGGGCAACCGCGCGTTGCGGTCGTAGGTGGAGTCGCAGGTCCCGGCCCAGCGTTCGGACGGCGCCGCCGTCGGACGGGTCCCATTCCCACTGCTGCGCGTCGGCGAGGGTAGTAATTCCCAAGCCGGTGAGGGCCGGAGTTCCGGATCCAAGCAGCGTGGGGGCGAGGTAGACAATGAGTTCGTCAACGAGCCCGGCAGTGAGGAATGCGCTGAGGATGCGCGAGCCTCCCTCGACCATGAGGTGGCGGATTCCGGACCCGTAAAGGGAAGACAGCGCTTCCTGGGGGTCACGGGTGGGAAGGTGCGTTACCAGGCCGTCGCTTCCGTGGATGGCGGCGTCCGCCGGGATGTCACGCAGTCCCATCACGGCCCGCAGCGGTTGTTTCCGGGCCAGGGTTCCTGCCGGGTTGCGGGCAGTGAGGCGGGGGTTGTCCACCAACACGGTCTGGGTTCCCACGAGGATTGCATCGATGCGGCCGCGGATTGCATGGTTGTCGGCCAAAGATTCTGGACTGGAAATCCACTGGCTGGTGCCGTCCTCTGCTGCAATGCGGCTGTCCAGTGTCTGCGCGATGTGCAGCGTGACGAACGGACGTTTTGCCGCCACTGCCTCAAACCACCGGCGGTTCATCTCCAGTGCTTCGCCGGCAGCCAAACCGCTGCGCACGCGCACGCCCGCCTCCCTCAGGGTGGCGGCCCCGCCCGCAGCCGGGTCGTGGGGATCGTCCACGGCATAGACGACGTCGGTGATTCCGGCGGCGATGATTGCCTGGGCACAGGGGCCGGTGCGGCCCACATGGTTGCAGGGCTCCAGGGTCACCACCATGGTGCAGCCGGACAGATCTATCCCTGCGGCAGCGGCCTGCGCTATCGCGTCTGCTTCGGCGTGGGCGGTGCCTGCCCCGCGGTGGTAACCCGTGACGAGTTCGCGGCCCTCTGAATCGACGACGACGGCCCCCACCAGGGGGTTAGCGCCGCGGGGCCCCTGCAGGGCCGCGTTCAGGGCAGTGTCCATCGCAGCGGTCTCGGCGGCAGTAAAGGCTGTAACAACTCCGGCCGTCATGCGGGAGCCTCGATGGTGGTGCTGCCGGGTGTGGCGGCAGCGGAATTTGTGGCGTTTAAGAGCCATCGCAGCAGGTTCATAGTGCTTGTGTCGTTCCTTCCCTCTAGAACCGCGATGGCTCCGGGGGTATACGACAGCAGAAGGCCGCGGCGTCCCATGACGCCGCAGAAACAGCTGTACGTGCTTCTCTCATCCAGACTTTAACTGTCGGTACCGGAATTTCACCGGTTCAACCATCCGCCGGGATTCTCCCAAGGGAAAACCACCGGCTCGCGGGTCGCGGACTGTCACCGCCGGTTCGGACTTACACCGACCCCGGAGCACGTATGTGTGTTGCTATTGTGCCATAACGGCGTACGGCTCCCTGCTATTCCGCCGCGGTGCGTAACTTTTGGGTCCCGGCCTCGCGGAGGCGGTTGATCGCCGCGGCCGGATCCTCCGCACCGTACACCGCCGAACCTGCCACGAAGACGTTGGCGCCGGCCTCTGCTGCACGCGTGATGGTGTCTTCGGTGATGCCGCCGTCAACTTGGATGGCCACACCTATCCCCGAACCGTCGATGGCCTGCCTGGCGCGCCGGATTTTCGGCAGGGTCACATCCAGGAACGCTTGGCCGCCGAATCCCGGCTCCACCGTCATGATGAGCAGCATGTCCAGCTCGGGGAGCATGTCCAGGTACGGCTCAACAGGCGTACCTGGCCGAAGCGCCATTCCTGCCTTGGCGCCCCTGGCCCGCAGTTCGCGGGCGAGCTTGATGGGCGCAATGGCGGCCTCGGCGTGGAAGGTGACTGATGCCAGGCCGGCATCTGCAAAACCGGGTGCCCAGCGATCGGCGTCGGCAATCATCAGATGCGCGTCGAGGGGCACCGGGCTAACGGCCTGGATCCGCTGCACCACCGGCAGGCCGATGGTGAGGTTGGGCACAAAGTGGTTGTCCATCACATCCACGTGCACCGCGTCCGCGTTGCTGATGCGCTGCAGCTCAGCCTCAAGGTTGACGAAATCGGCGGACAGGATGCTCGGGTTGATGCAGCATTGCGTCACGGTGGGAACCTTTCACGGATCAGGTCTCTTTGCCGGTCAGGGCTTGGGGACCACGGGCTTCCAAGAAACCAGGATTTTTGTGGATCAGGACTCGCGGCTCAGGGTTTTCGCGGCTCAGGGCTTCTTGTGGATCAGGGCAAGGAACATGGCATCGGTGCCGTGGACGTGGGGCCACAGCTGCGCGGTCGAATCATGCCCGGCGCCGAGGTCGCCCGGCAGACTGACGCGGTCCAAAGCCTGGCCGGCCTCCAGCAATTCAAGGTCATCGCGTTTGCGGAGCACATCCGTAACCACAGCGGTGGTCTCGGCCGGGTGGGGCGAGCAGGTCACATAGGCAACCACTCCACCGGGGCGGACCGCGGCCAGGGCCGATTTAAGGAGATCCCGCTGGAGCTGGCCGAGGTCTGCCAGGTCCTTGGGCGTGCGGCGCCAGCGGGACTCGGGCCGCCGCCGGAGCGCGCCCAGCCCGCTGCAGGGGACGTCTACGAGTACCCGGTCAAAGAATTCAGGCTTCTCCGTGCCCACCTCCCGGCCATCACCCGTACGTACCTGCCACGTTTCCCGCGGTACGGCCGAAAGCGCCTGGGTCACGAGCTTGGCGCGGTGCGGTGCAGGTTCGTTTGCCAGCAGGGTTGCGCCCCTCTGGCTGGCCAGCGCACCGAGCAGTGCTGCCTTGCCGCCGGGCCCGGCGCACAGGTCCAGCCAGGCCTCGCCAGGGCTTTCGCCATCTGAGCCACTGTTCCGGCCCAGGTCTACGGCTGCCATGGCGCGCGCCACCAGCTGCGAACCAACGTCCTGCACCCTGGTGCTGCCCTCGCGGACGGAGGCAAGCCGCCCCAGGTCTCCGCCGCTGGACAGTGCCGAGCCTTCCACCAGTTCGCCGGGCGTGGCTCCGTTTTCGAGGGCCTCGTCGAGGCTGCCGATGCCGGGCAGGGCCACCAGGTTGACCACCGGCGCGGCGTTGTCCGCTTCCAACAGGTCGTTGATTTCTGAGGCAGAGCGCCCGTGAGCCACGAGTGACTGGCGCATGGCGCGGACGATCCACTCCGGATGGGCGTAACGGAGGGAGGCGACCTTGGTTTCGTCGGTTTCTCCGGCGACCAACTGCTCCAGCCACTCCTCGAGCGTGTGCGCAGTGACCTTCCGGAGAACGGCATTGATGAGCGCCGATGGTCCGGCACCGATGACCGCACGGGCCAGGCCAACGGTTTGGTCCAGGGCGGCGTGCGCCGGGACGCGCATGGCCAGCAGTTGGTGCGCTCCGATCCGAAGGGCGTCGAGAATGGCCGGGTCCAGTTGTTCCAGCGGCCGGTCCACGCACCGGGCAAGGATGGCGTCATAGGTTCCCTGGCCGCGGAGCGCCCCGTAACTGAGTTCGGTGGCGAAGCCCGCGTCCCGTTTGTCCAGCCCGTGGTGCCGGATCCGTGCGGGCAGCACAAGGTTGGCATACGCGTCCTCGGCGGCTACAGCGCGAAGGACTTCGAAGGCCACCAGCCTGGCGGGATCTGCCCTGCGGGTGCGTTGGGAAGGGGCGGCGTCGGTGAAACTGCGCTGGGTGCTGCGGTTCCGTTCCCGTCCCTTGGCGTTTCGGTTGCTCGAATCACGGGGCCCGCCCTGGCCGCGGCCACCGCGCTGGCCGCCGCTTCCGCCGCCCGCGGCGCTCCCGCCTCCGGTCCCGCTTCCGGCACTGCCTCCGGCTGAGCTTCCGCCTCCCTTTCCGCCCCCGGCTCTGCCGCGACCGCTTTGATTGCCGCCGGACCCGCTCATTCGAACACCACGCTTTCAAGGGAAGCCATACCGCGTGCCCAATCGGCAGCGGCCATCATCTTTTTGCCGGCCGGCTGGATCCGGGTCAGCTCGACAGCATGGGAGCCGGTTCCCACCAGCACGCTTTTGCCCTGCAGCGCGACGGATCCGGGCGCGAGGCCGGAAACGTCCGGCCGGAGCCGTACGGGAGCCAGCTTGATGCGCTGGCCGTCCATCACCGTCCAGGCTCCGGGCTCGGGAGTGACACCCCGCGCCTGCCGCCCAAGTGCCAGGGCAGGGTGTTCCCAGTCGAGGCGGCCGTCATCGAGGGTCAGCTTGGGGGCGAGGGAAACCTCGCCGGACTGCGGCACGGCTGCTGCCTTGCCGGCGTCAATGGCAGAGAGGGTCTGGGCCAGGAGCACTGCCCCGCTGTGGGAAAGCCGCTCCAGCAACTCCCCCGCGGTATCTTCCGGCCCCACCGTTTCCGTGAGGGTGCCAAAAACAGGCCCGGTGTCCAGGCCCTCCTCCAATTGGAACGTCACCGCCCCGGTGACGTCATCACCGGCCATCACGGCACGCTGCACCGGAGCAGCGCCACGCCAGGCGGGAAGGAGCGAAAAGTGCAGGTTGATCCAGCCATGCGGCGGGATACCGAGCGCGGCGGCGGGAACCAGCCCGCCGTAGGCGACGATCGCGGCAACATCAGGGCTAACGGCAGAAATCCTGGCGGTGGTTTCCGCATCAATCCGGGCCGCGTGGATGACCTCAATGCCCAACTCCGTGGCACGGGCAGCTACCGGCGAGGGCGTCAGCACGCGTTTGCGGCCTATCGGCGCGTCCGGCCTGGTCAGGACTGCAACAACATCAAAACCTGCTTCGACGAGCGCATTAAGGGACGGCACAGCGACGGCGGGGGTCCCCGCGAAAAGGACCCTCACCCGTTGGCACCAGCCGCGCCGGCACCGAAACTGGACCCGGAGGCAGCGCCGCCGAAACTTGAGCCCACCGTTTTGGCGCGCTTGGCCGTCGTCCGTTCGGTGACGGAGTCGTAGTTGGCATTGCGGATGGAGCGCAGGGCAGCTTTCCGGTCCTCGCCCTCCAACCGGTCGGTGTAGAGGATTCCGTCCAGGTGGTCGTTCTCATGCTGGAAGCAGCGCGCCAGCATCCCATCGCCCTCGACGGAGACGGGGTTTCCGTGCATGTCCACGCCGGTGACACGGGTGGAGCGGAAACGGCGCACAGGGAAACCAAGACCGGGGATGGACAGGCACCCTTCCACCTGGTCGGGCTGGAAATCCTCGCTGTTTTCCAGCACGGGATTGATGATGTGCCCTTCCACGCCGTCGATGCGGTAGGTGAACACGCGCTGGCTCACCCCCACCTGAGGCGCGGCCAGGCCGGCACCGTCAACGTCTTCCATCGTTTCGGTCATATCCGCCACCAGCTTGGCCAGCTCAGGCCCGAATTCCGTCACAGGATCGGCAACTGTGCGGAGCACAGGATCGCCGATGATGCGGATATTCAGAATAGCCATGCGCTGTTTTTCCTCACAGTTGGCGGTAACGGGAACCTATCCAGTTTAGGCGCAGACGCCCTGGGTGCAGGCAACGCCTAGACGGTCTGTACCTGTGCGAGCGGCGGCGGGGCAATGGGCAGCAGCGCGGCCCCAGCGGAAATCGTGTCCGCCGACAATTCCCAGACACGCCGGAGGGCACAGAACTTCCACCAGTGGTGCTTAAGGACTTCAGGGTTGGCACGGACCGGACGGACCTCGGTCTCGCCAATGGCCACGGCCAGCAGGACGGGGTTGTCGCCGTACTTCCAGGGCTCCCAGGTCCCGGCCTCCGGATCCACCAGGCTCTCTTCCGCCTTCATGCCGGCCACCAGCTGCATCACCACTTTGTCGTCCAGCGGTTTCACCAGCCCGTCCCGGGTGGTGCCCTTGGTCTTGTAGTCGATGAGGCAGACCCTGCCGTTGATCCGGGCAACGAGGTCGAGAGTGCCTGCGTAGCCTACGGCGTTGTTCCAGACGGTGATCTCCGGGGCGATCGGTTCCACCCGGTAAAGCTCCCACCATTCATCGAAGCGGACGGCGAAGGCTTCTTCGCCGTTGGCGGCCAGTGCCTCCCGGGCTTCCTTCATGGCATGCGGCCGGCCCAGCGCCCGCAGGGCCACCTGCTCACAGTAGTAATGCACGCGGTCCCCGCGCCTGGCGGCCTCGTCCCGGTACGTTTCCGCCGCCTTGGCCGCGCGGTTGACGGCTTGCTTGATTTTGGCAGGGCTGCCGAGGCAGTCGGCGAGCAGCGGATCCTTCGCCAGGCTGCTGGCCCCCATGTATCCAAACCAGCCGTCAAGCCCGTGCGGCTGCTGGCCGATCACAGTGGTGATGGACGGCACGGAGAAATGCTCAGAGGTGGACCGGGCGTACATCCGCCCGTATTCCGTGGCGTGGGCAAGAAGTGGAGCAGTCATAGGAAAGACTCTTTCACAGGGGGCTGACATCGTGTCCGGGCGCACAAAAAAGGTCCGTTTCCGCTGCAGATGAGCGGAAACGGACCAATATGCTGTGGGCGATACTGGGTTCGAACCAGTGACCTCTTCGGTGTGAACGAAGCGCGCTACCACTGCGCCAATCGCCCTGATGCATTTGAATGTTAGCCGACCCTGCAGCCATTTCGGAAATCGGCATCAGCCCGCGGCAAAAGGGGCACCCAGCCAGGCACCCGAACCATCAACTGACGGAACAAAAGGGGCCAGGCCTGCGCAGGGTGATTCGGATGCCAGCCCTGTCCAATGCCGGCAATCGCACCCCGCGCCACCCGCCGCCGTCGGGAATTACACGCCTGTAACTCAGGAAATTCCGCGCCATTGCAGGGAAGCAGCGCCATTGGCCGTTCATGAAGGCGGCCCGATTTGGAGATTCCCGGAACCTCCTATATTGTTTTTACTCGTTGGAAAGCGAGGAAATGCCGGGAACGGCAGCGAATCGGCCCTCCAAAATGCGGACGTAGCTCAGCTGGTAGAGCACCACCTTGCCAAGGTGGATGTCGCGAGTTCGAATCTCGTCGTCCGCTCGCAGGACACTGTCACGGCAAAGGTTCTTTTGAATCGGCGCTTACACGGTGGGTTGGCCGAGAGGCGAGGCAGCGGCCTGCAAAGCCGTATACACGGGTTCGAATCCCGTACCCACCTCGGTGAAAACCATGGTTTCCGGTGTGTTCCGGATAAACATGGGCGATTGGCGCAGCGGTAGCGCGCTTCCCTGACACGGAAGAGGTCACTGGTTCGATCCCAGTATCGCCCACCAAGCAAGGGAACTTGCTTCATGCAGTTCGACCGGCCCCGGCCGGAACGTACTTCATATGCGGACGTAGCTCAGCTGGTAGAGCACCACCTTGCCAAGGTGGATGTCGCGAGTTCGAATCTCGTCGTCCGCTCTCTTACTCCTTACAATCCCATAAGCCGGGCTTCCGGTTCCGGGCGATTGGCGCAGCGGTAGCGCGCTTCCCTGACACGGAAGAGGTCACTGGTTCGATCCCAGTATCGCCCACATTCAGCAGCTCCCCGGAGCTGCTTTTTTCTTGCCCTACAGCCATTGCCCCGCACAGGAGGCAGCAACTCTATCCGCTGCGGGCGAACGCCCAAAGGCCCTGATTTCCTTGGCACGGCTCGGCCTGCAGGGCTAGGATCGAATGCGGAGGAGCGACCTGGCTCCGCGATTGAAGGGAGGTGCTCGTGGGACTGATTGGCGACCTAAAGGGCAAGGCTCAAGGTCTTATCCGCGGTAACGAGCAGGCCATCAAGAACGGCATCACCAAGGCCGGCGATTTCGTCGACACCAAGACCGGAGGCAAGTACTCAGGTCACGTCAACAAGATCCAGCATGGCGCTTCCAAGCTCGTTGACCAGAACGGAACTCCGGGCCAGGCACCTGCCCCCGGGCAGGTTCCGCCGGTCAACCCGGTTCCGCCGGTTGACAAGGCTCCGTAAAAAGGATTTGGCCAGGGCTTTGCCCTAGTACGTCAAGGGGGTGCGGGTCCCGCCGGGAGGCGGCACCCGCACCTTTGGCGTTAAAGCCCCGCCGTCCGGCACCGCTCCCTACGGAGCAGCGCCTTCCGTCTCTGGAACGGACGACGGCGGCCGGCGGCTGAGCCGGCCCCCTTAGGACGGCTCGTGGTTCTGCCCCTCCCGGGCCAGGGCGGTGAGGCGGGAGACAGCGCGGAAGTACTTTTTCATGTAGCCGCCGCTCATCATTTCCTCGGTGAACAGCTGATCGAACGGAACACCGCTGGCCAGGATGGGCACGTCTTTGTCATACAGCCGGTCAGCGAGGACCACGAACCGGAGCGCCACCGCCTGCTCGGTGATGGTTTCCACGTTCCGCCATACAACGCCGTCGATGCCGTGGATCAGTTGGCGGTAGCGGCTCGGGTGAACCCCGGCGAGATGGTGGATGAGCGTTGAGAATTCGTCCTGTGCCACCGTCTTGCCGTCGAACTCCGCTTTCATGTGCGCGGACAGCTCACTGTTCTTAAGGGGCGCCGGGGCTGCCGGCAGTCCGCGGTGGCGGAAGTCCTCCCCATCGATACGGATAACGTCAAACTGGTCTGCCAAAACCTGGATTTCGCGCTGGAAATCCACCGCGGCGAACCTGCCGTCGCCCAGCGAGCCGGGCAGGGTGTTGGAGGTGGCAGCCAGCTTCACGCCGGCGTCGGCAAGCTCACGCATCAGCCGGGACATCAGCACGGTGTCGCCCGGATCATCGAGCTCAAATTCGTCGATGCAAACGAGCTTGTAACCGCTCAGCGCATCCACGGTCTTGCGGAAGGACAGGGCGCCTACCAGGTTGGTGTACTCCACAAATGTGCCGAAAGCCTTGGGCCCGGGCGATGCGTGCCACAGGGAGGCCAAGAGGTGCGTCTTGCCCACACCGAACCCGCCGTCCAGGTAGATCCCTGCGCGGGACGTATCCTTCTTGGCGAACAGTTTCTTGAACAGTCCCCCTCCGTCACTTGCCCCGACGCCGCCGGCAAATCCTTCAAGGGCCCGGACGGCATGCGACTGGCTGGGCTGCTTGGGGTCCGGACGGTAACTCGCAAAGGAGACCTGGCCGAAACGCGGCGAGGGAAAGAAACCCTTCAGGAGCTCATCCACCGATACTGACGGAGTTCGGGCGGCAAGCTGTTCGATCTGTACCAAGGTGGTCCGTTCTGCTGGTGGTTCGTCCCCAGAAAGGATACCGGCAACGAACCCCCGCTCCGGGTGGTGCAGGGCCACCCGGCCGGCCAGCGTGACGAAGGCAACATTTCCTCCTATTAACGGAAAACGGACATCGCCGTGGACCGTGGCTAGGGTGGGAGGAGGTCCCCATGCCGGTCCCGCGGATCAGCCGTGTTCTCGATGAAAGGCAAAGATATGTCCTACCCAGTTGAACAAAACGAGAAGTTCGCAGCCTACGCCCACCCCGAGCGACTGGTTTCCACCGAATGGCTTGCTGCGGCCATCGACAACGGAGCCGTGGCCAGCGGCCAGCTGATCGTGGTGGAGTCTGACGAAGACGTGCTCCTGTACGAAACCGGCCACATCCCCGGTGCCGTGAAGATCGACTGGCACACCGACCTGAACGACGAAGTGACCCGCGACTACGTGGACGGCGCCGCGTTCGCTGAGCTGGCGGCGTCGAAGGGCATCTCGCGCGACAGCACCGTGGTCATCTACGGTGACAAGTCCAACTGGTGGGCTGCCTACGCACTGTGGGTCTTCACCCTCTTCGGCCACCAGGACGTGCGTCTGCTCGACGGCGGCCGGGATAAGTGGATTGCCGAGGGCAGGGAGCTGACCAAGGAGAAGCCGGCTCCGGCCAGGGGCGAGTACCCGGTTGTTGAGCGCGACGATGCTCCGATCCGTGCCTTCAAGGAAGATGTCCTGGCCCACCTGGGCAAGCCGCTCATCGACGTCCGCTCCCCTGAGGAGTACACCGGCCAGCGCACCCACATGCCGGCCTACCCGGAGGAAGGCGCGCTGCGCGGCGGCCACATCCCCACGGCCGCCTCCATCCCGTGGGCACGCGCCGCCGCCGCTGACGGCACCTACCGCAGCCGCGAGGAACTTGACGCCCTTTACCTGGGCGAGGCGGGCCTGAGCGAAGGCGACGACGTCGTGGCCTACTGCCGCATCGGCGAGCGTTCCAGCCACACCTGGTTCGCCCTTAAGTACCTCCTGGGCTTCGAGTCCGTCCGCAACTACGACGGTTCCTGGACTGAGTGGGGCAACGCCGTGCGGGTGCCCATCGTTAAGGGCGCGGAACGCGGATCCTTTCCCGTTGCCGTCGGGGTCTGACGGCGCACGGCCAGCGCTACCTGCGTAGACTTGGAAT
This sequence comes from Arthrobacter sp. Alg241-R88, assembly GCF_900537115.1. Classification (GTDB taxonomy): domain Bacteria; phylum Actinomycetota; class Actinomycetes; order Actinomycetales; family Micrococcaceae; genus Arthrobacter. Next base: position 174,228 of record NZ_UNRG01000002.1, on the reverse strand, counting down.
GATGACTACTCAAGCCTTGCCCTCCGCCTTGGCGGCCATTGTGGACGACTTCCAGGCCCTGTCCGAGCCCGAGCGCCTGCAGCTGCTGCTCGAGTTCTCCCAGGGACTGCCGGACCTGCCCGAGCGGCTTAAGGACCACCCCGAGTTGCTCGAGCAGGTGGTGGAGTGCCAGTCCCCGCTGTTCCTGACCATTGAGACGGAACCAGGCGGAGGCCCGTCCGGCACCGTTCGGCTCTACTTCAAGGCTCCCGCAGAGGCTCCCACCACACGTGGTTTTGCCGGCGTCCTGCATGAGGGCCTGGACGGGCTGTCCGCCGAAGATATCCTCTCGGTGCCTGATGACATGCCTGAACTGCTGGGCCTTACCCGCGCCATCACCCCGCTGCGTATGCGGGGGATGACGGCGATGCTGGGAAGGATCAAGCGCAAGGTCGCGGCTTCCTCCGCAGTGCGCTCCTAGCCGCGCAAAGCATCAATGGCACGCAAAAACGCAGCACAGGGAACTCCGGCCACCGCCGTTCTGGCGGCAGCCGGGGTTCCCTTTGTGTTGCATCCCTACGCCCACGACCCCTCCGCTGCCAGCTACGGAGCGGAAGCAGCCGAGGTGCTGGGCATTGATCCGTCGAAGGTTTTCAAGACGTTGATGGTCGAGGTGGAGGGCAGGCTGGCGGTGGGAATCGTACCCGTCAGCGGCACCCTGGACCTCAAGGCCTTTGCGTCATCACTGGGAGCCAAAAAGGCCGCCATGGCCGATCCCGCTGCAGCCCAGCGCCGCACCGGCTACGTGCTGGGCGGTATCTCCCCGCTCGGCCAGCGACTCCCCTCCCCTACCGTGCTGGATCACAGCGCACTGGCGCTGGAAACGCTATTGGTTTCGGGAGGCAAACGGGGCCTGGACATCGAGCTTGCCCCTGCCGACCTCATTCGCCTCACTGACGCCGTCACCGCTCCCATTAGCTCGCTGTCCGCCTCGTAGGAACCGCACGGTCAATCGTCTCGCTGCGGGCCTATAATCGTTGCACCGGCATCACTGCAGAGCAGAGCCGACTGTTTAGATGGACTAACCTCATGCTCAAAACCCTGTTGTGCAAGACAAACCTTGGGCACCATTGGGTGGCCGAAGCGGACCGCGACGGTAACTTCACGCGCCATTGCGCGTACTGCGGAAAAGTTGATCCGCATGGCGCCCGGTGGTCAGAGCGCCTCTCTCAACGCGACCATCCCACCCATTCCAACTACGCGGACCCCTTCACCCCTCCGGACATGCCCGGCGGCTATTGAACCGCGTCCCAGCGGTTGCAGCATCCCCAAGTGTCGGTTCGGACCCCTGCCTTATCCCACCTGGATCCCGCCTGGATTCAGGCGGGGCGCAAGCTGCTGCCGCAGCCATGCCTTCACCACGCTCTCCCACCGCGCAGGATCAACGTTCCACTCCTTCGTGTGCCGCGCATGGTTGAACGCCTCAAAGGTCACCATGTCCGGATTCCGCTCAGCCAGGAGCGCGGAGGGCCCGTAGGGAACGTATTCATCGTCCACGCTGTGGATAATCAAAGTGGGAGTCCGCAGTTCCACTGCTCGCGAAACCCAGTCCATGACCTTCAGGTCCACCGGCGCGGAGAGTCCCGTGAGCCGGCGCCCCAGCGGGTGCCCCAGCATAAGCTGCCCGTAGCGGCCAACCAGTGACGGAATTCTGTTAATTTGCGCGTGGTGGGCGAGCACATTGACCCAGTCGGTGACCGGCGCATCCAGCACCATGGCCCGGATCAAATGGCGGTAGCGGGATAAGTCAGCAGCCTGCAGGCAGATGGCACCGCCCATGGACCAGCCGAAGAGGACGATCTCCTCGGCCCCGTTGGCAAGAGCGTATTCAATGGCTGCCTCGATGTCCCGCCATTCAGTCGAACCCAGGCCGTAGCGCCCGTCGTCGGCCGACGGGGCGAGCCCGTCGTTGCGGTAGGACACCAGAAGGCTGGTCAGGCCCAGCTCCAGCGCTGGCCCGACGGCGCGCAGCGCCTCCTGCCTGCTGGCCCCGCGTCCGTGGACCATCACAGCCCAGGTGCGTGCGGTGCCACCGGCGCGGACCAGCCAGGCGGGTGCCTGCCCCCGGTCCACTTCGATCACCACGTCCTCTGCCGGAATTCCGGCGGCGGCGGGGTCCGGATAGACGGCACCGCTCCACCAGCCCCAGCGCGCGGCAGTGAGGTCTCCCGCGTAGACCGCTTCAACGTCGCGCAGCACGGTGCGTTCAGCCGGCGAGTACGACACGATGCGGCCGATGCGGGCGTGCCCCTTGCCGCCGTCGAAAAAGAACCCGTATACACCGTCAACGGTGGTGTCCTCGTTAGCCGCCAGGATCACCTGCTGCCTCTGGCCGTCGCGGATCACGGCCAGCACTTCCTGGTCCGATGCCCGCTGCCGGGCGGGTGTGATGACGCGGCGGGCGAAATACACGGCCAATGCCGACGATCCGGTGGCCAGCAGCCCCGCCAGCGCCCCGCCTCCGATGGCTCCGCCAATCGCCCACTTCGTCCGCAGCGACATGCCCGCCCCGGAATCCTGGGGACGGGGAGCTGGGGCGGGGCCGGTCTGCTGGAAAAGTGCCATGGAACTATTCTTACCGTCCAGCCACCCAGAGCCCGTATTTCCGGCGGGCCGGTGGGAATTGCCTGCACCGGCAAAGGAGTGCAGCACCCCAGGCTCGGGACTAGGCTAAGGCCATGAGTGATCCCATCGTCATCCTGACCGAAGAACCCCTGGGGGCGGACGACCGCCTGAACATCGAGCGCCTGGTGGATGGTGCAGACACCCGGCTCGTGGTGCTGGTACCGGCAAACACTGAGCGGCACCTGCTGGTGGACTTCCTCGAAAACCTCTCCATGCTGGACATCGCCAAGGCATTCCGGGAGCTGACATCCCACGCTCCGGACCCCGCCACAGAACGGGCCCAGGCAGCCGAAACGCTGGCAGTATCACTGGCCACGCTCGCAGGACTCGGCGGAGGCGTCACGGGCGAGGTAGTGGACGGCGGGGCGGTCCAGGGCCTGGTGGCCAAAGTCAAGGAAACCGGCGCCGCGCAGGCCGTGGTGATCACCAGGCCGCACGCAGTGGCAGATACGTTCCACACCGACTGGGCCAATAAGGCACAGGACCAGTTGGGCCTCCCCGTCCTGCACCTGTACGCAGGTTCGGGATTTATCGGCGACTCCTGAGCGTTGAGAAGGCTATGAGCATCTTCGGTAACAACATCCTGGGAAACAGCATCTTCGGAAACAAGGCCACGGATCCGGCTCCCGAGTCGCCCGCCACCGGGCCCACCGTGCAAAAGAGCGACGCCGAGTGGCGCGAGGAGCTCACGCCGGAGGAGTATCACGTGCTCCGGCAGTCCGGGACCGAGCGCCCCTTCACCGGTGAATACTGGGACACCCATACGGCAGGCGTCTACCAGTGCCGCGCATGCGGGACCGAACTCTTCACCAGCAACGAAAAGTTCGATTCCCACTGCGGCTGGCCTTCCTTCTGGGCGCCGCTGGCTGAAGGCACCGTCCGGTACATCCATGACCGGACCTTGGGCATGGACCGCGTGGAGGTCCGCTGCGCCACCTGCGATTCCCACCTGGGCCACGTGTTCGATGGCGAGGGGTACGGCACGCCCACGGACCAGCGCTACTGCATCAACTCCGTGTCCCTGAAACTCGTCCCGCAGGAAAAACCGCAGGTCAGCGGCGCGGGCACGGAAGCCTGACACTGCTGAACACTGGACCTACAAGCCATACAAAGCGCCCTGAGCACAAGGCTTTCTTAGGCTAAGCCTATTTTCAGATTAGTCCTGCTGGTTGCTTGCTACGCTCACCGTAGATAGCAAGCAACCAGAAAGGCAGCCGACGATGACCGAAACACTGATCGCCCCCACCGGAATAACCGCGGAAAACCAGGACTGGCTCCGGCTTAAGGCCGCGGCCTCTTCCCTCCAGTCTTTGCAGATTAAGGACGGTTCCATCCCCGATGCCGGCGCCCACGCAGAAGCGTCCCGGCACGTGAGTGACATAGTGGAAGCAGTTCGCGTCCTGGCCCCCGCCTTTCCGCATGATGCCGCGTACCTGGACGCAGTCTGCGCCGACTTTTCCGCCTGGGAAGCCAACGGCTTCAACGTCCCGGACTTCCTGTCTTCGCTCCTGGCCTTCCAGCCGCAGGAACAGCGCCGCGACGGGCTCCAGCACCTTGTGGTCTTTCCGATGTACACCCAGAACGGCAGCAGCAACCGGCTGGTCGAGGCAGTCCTGATCGAGGTGATCTGGCCCGAGTTCATCGCCGGCCTGGAGGCAGGGGAATACTCGAACAAGCTGTTCGTCCCCATCCGGTTCCTGGACTTCACCGCCGGCTACGACACCAATTCCGCCGTGCTGTTCCCCGAAACCGTCGCCGTCCGTGAAACCCCCACCTTCACCTGGGGCGCCATCTTTGCTGACCGCGAGGCTGCCCGGTTCCGCCGCGTGCTCAAGGCGGCCGCCGAAACCACGCGCCTGGAACTTCCCGAAGGCGCCGCGGAGCTGCTCGCCGACCAGGACCTGACGGAAGCCACTTTTGTGATGTGGGACCTCATCCACGACCGCACCCACATGCGTGGCGACCTGCCGTTCGATCCGTTCATGATCAAGCAGCGGATGCCCTACTTCCTGTACTCCCTCGAAGAGCTGCGCTGCGACCTGACGGCCTTCCGTGAATCTGTCCGCATCGAGAAGGACGAGGACGCCGATCCGGAGGCCCGCCGCCACGCCAAGCTGGTGCAGTACGCCATCATCTTCGACCGGATTTTCCGCTTTGCCATTACCGGCAGCCGGGTCCGAAACTATGACGGACTGGGCGGCCAACTCCTGTTCGCCTGGCTGCACCAGCAGCACGTCCTGCACTGGACCGATACCCGGCTCACCATCGACTGGGACGAAGTAGCCGACGCCGTCATCGCCCTGGGTGCCAGCATCGATGAGCTGTACTGGCGCTCCATCGACCGCCCGAAAACCGCGCACTGGATCGCGGCATACCAGTTGGTCTCCGCTACCGTTACACCCAATCCGGCATCCGTCTGGGCGAAGGGCCCTGACGCGCTGGCCCTGGCCGGTCCGCCGCGCGGCCTGACGGACCAGGTGCTGGATGACGAGTTCCCGCTGTCCATGTTCTACGAAGCACTGGAGAAAAAGATGCGCCCCGTCATTGAGTCAACTGCCGGCATCACCGGAGCCACCGCACTGTGACAGAAGAGTTGGGGAACCAGGCACCGGATGAGGCTGGGGCCGGGACGCCCGGGACTCCGCGCCTGAACGTCCTGGTGACCGGCGGCAGCGGAGCGTCCGGCATCGCCGTCGCCCGGGCGCTTCACGCCGCAGGCCAACGGGTGTTCACCGTTGGGTCGGACCAGGCAAGGATCGATGCAGCGGCGGAAAAGGCGGGCGACGGCGTCACGGGCCTTGTGTGCGACCTCTCCCGGCTGGAGGACGTGCGGCAGCTGGGCAAGGACGTGTCAGCCGCTGCCGGGACGATTGACGCCGTCATCCACCTGGTGGGCGGCTGGCGCGGCGCCACGGGCATTGCCGACCAGACAGACGAGGACTGGGACTTCCTGGAACGCGGCGCCATCACCACGCTCCGCAACGTGTCCCGCATCTTCTTCGACCATATCGCCGCTTCCCCTTACGGCCGCTTCGCGATGGTGTCCTCCACCGCCGTGGCCAAGCCGGCAGCAGCCACAGCCAGCTATGTTGCCGCCAAGGCCGCAGCAGAAGCGTGGACCATGGCCATGGCGGACGGTTTCCGCCGGGCCAACGCCGCTGCCGGCGATGACACTGCCGCCAACGACACTGCCGGGAACGGTACTCCCGGGAACACCGGTCGCGGGGAGGCGGCCGCCGTCGTCCTGGTGGTCAAGGCCCTCGTGGATGATGAGATGCGCCGGAACCACCCGGAGCGGAAGTTCCCCGGCGCAACTGACGTCGAAGACCTGGCCCGCGCCGTCGTCGGACTTTTTGACACCCCGGCCGGCGGCCTGAACGGCAGCCGGCTCGTGCTGGCCCCCTGAGAGTCCGTTCCCTGCCTGCAGGGCGGCCGACTGTATTTAGACTGAAAGCGTGAGCAAAGCCATGACAACAACAGCAGAAACTGCCGCCGGAACCCGGCTGCACGATCCCACCATCCGCGGATTCGCCTCGGACAACTACTCCGGCGTGCATCCGGAGGTCCTCGCGGCCCTGGCCGCGGCCAACGACGGCCACCAGGTTTCCTACGGGGAAGACGACTACACGGCCAGGCTGCAGGAGCTGATGGAGGAACACTTCGGGCCCGGCATCGAATGCTTTCCCGTTTTCAACGGGACCGGCGCCAACGTCCTGTCGCTGCAGTCGCTGCTCCCCCGCTGGGGCGCCGTGGTGTGTGCCTCCACTGCCCACATCAACATGGACGAGAACGGCGCGCCGGAACGGATTGGCGGCATCAAGCTCCTGCATGTCCCCACCCCGGACGGCAAGCTCACGCCGGAACTGATCGACCGGGAGGCCTGGGGCTGGGGCGACGAGCACCGCGCCCAGCCGCTCGCCGTCTCCATCACCCAAACCACGGAACTCGGAACCTGCTACACGCCGGACGAGGTGCGGGCCATCGCGGACCATGCCCACTCCAAGGGGATGAAGCTGCACATGGACGGCGCCCGGCTGGCCAATGCGGCGGCCCACCTCCAGGTCCCGCTGCGGGCCTTCACCCGCGACGCCGGCGTGGACATTCTTTCCTTTGGCGGCACCAAGAACGGGCTCCTGTTCGGCGAAGTGGTGGTGGCGCTGAACCCGGAGGCTGCCCATGGGCTGGTGTACCTGCGGAAGATGAACATGCAGCTGGCGTCGAAGATGCGCTTTATGTCGGCCCAGTTCATCGCCCTCCTGGAGGGTGACCTCTGGCTGCGGTCCGCCTCCCACGCCAACGCCATGGCCACCAGGCTCCGCACCGCCGTCGACACCATTGACGGCGTGCAGCCGACGCAGAAAACCGAGTCCAACGGCGTCTTTGCCATCCTGCCCGACGGCGTAGCGGACCGGCTGCGGAAATCGTTCCGCTTCTACGACTGGGACGAGGCCGCCGGGGAAGTCCGGTGGATGTGTTCATTCGATACCACTGAGGAGGACATTGATGCTTTCGTGGCAGCAATCCGCCATGAGCTCCGCGCTGACGCCAGCGGGCAGTCCAGCTAGACGGCGCCTGGTGACGGCGAGCCTTCCCGCCGTCACCAGCATGGTTGCGTAACCTGCGAAGGTGAACGCACTTGACAAGGTTCCCCCGGAATTTCTCCACGCTTTGGGAACCCTCAGGAAAGCCCAGTGCCGCGGGGAACTCCACCTTGCGGAGATTCCCGCGCCTGCGCGGCTGGCGCCCTTCGCCGTAGCGCTTGGCGCGGAGGTCCTGGCACCGGGGCCGGGCACCGCCACTCCCCTGCACGGCCCGGCTGCCATGGCGCTGGCGGCAGCGTCGGGAACAGCGGACGACGACGAAACAGAGTTGGCAACGGGCCGCTTCATCCTGCTCCACGACCCCGAAGGCTCTGCAGTCTGGGACGGCGAGTTCCGCATCGTGACCTACATCCGGGCCCAGCTGGAGCCGGAGATGGGCAACGACGAGATGCTGGGAACGGTGGCATGGACGTGGCTGGTGGAGGCGCTCGAAAACCACAAGGCGCCGTACAGGGCAGCCGGCGGCACAGCCACCAGGGTCCTGTCCGAAAGCTTCGGAACACTTGCGGAGCGGCCCGGCTCCATCGACATTGAGCTGCGCGCCTCCTGGACTCCCGCGACGTCGGACGTAACAGCCCACCTCGAAGCCTGGTCCGACATGGTGTGCACTTTCGCCGGCCTACCTCCCCTCCCGGAGGGCGTCACCCCGCTCCCGCACCGGCGCCGGAACTAGCAGCATGGCTCGTGGCGTGTCCGGCGCGGTCAGAAAGGCAGTCCGGAACCGGCCGGCCGGTAAACTAAAGGCATCATGACCCCTAACATTCCGGAAAACACCACGGCCGGCGCCCCGGCTGCTGATACCGCACCCCAGATCACGGTGGAAGGCTTTGACAGCTCCATCCCCGAAATCGTTGAGCTCGACTCGCCCCGCGACGGCGTTCCGCTGGTCATCGAAACGCAAGCCGGCCTGGAGCGGTGCGCAGCTGCCATCGCCGTCGGGACCGGTCCGGCCGGAGTCGACGCAGAGCGGGCCTCCGGCTTCCGCTACGGGCAGCGTGCCTTCCTCGTCCAGATCCGCCGCGAGGGCGCCGGGACATGGCTGATCGACCCCGAACCCTTCGACAACCTGGCCATCATCAACGAATCCCTCCGGGGGGTTGAATGGATCCTGCACGCGGCCAGCCAGGACCTTCCCTGCCTGTCCGAACTCGGCATGTGGCCGGACAAGCTCTTTGACACCGAACTGGCTGCCCGCCTGGCAGGCCTGCCCAGGGTAGGCCTTGCCGCCGTCATTGAACAGCTGCTGGGATTCGGGCTGGCCAAGGAACACTCGGCCGCTGACTGGTCCACCCGGCCCCTTCCCGAACCCTGGCTGCGGTACGCCGCACTGGACGTCGAGGTCCTGACGGAACTGCGCGAAGAGCTCATTGAATTGCTGGCGGCCGACGGCAAACTGGAGTACGCGCAGCAGGAGTTCGCCGCGATCCTGGCTGCCGGCCTCGCTCCGCCGCGCGTGGACCCGTGGCGGAAAACGTCCGGCCTTCACCAGATCCGCGACCGGCGGCAGCTGGCGGCTGTCCGGGAGCTGTGGCTGGAACGGGATTCACTGGCGCAGAAGCGGGACGTGGCCCCGGGAAGGCTCATCCCGGACTCGGCTTTAGTGGCCGCGGCCAAGGCCATGCCGTCCACGGTGCCCCAACTGCTCGGCACCAAGGGCTTCCACGGGCGGGCGGCGCAGCGCGAAGCTCCCCGGTGGCTGCGCTGCATCGCGACGGCCCGGGACCTGGAGGAGCTTCCGCCGCTGCACTTGGCCACCAATGCGCCGCCGCCGCCGCGGGTCTGGGCCGACCGCGACCCTGAGGCTGCTGCACGGCTGGCCACCGCCCGGCCACTGCTGCAGGAGAAAGCCGACCAGCTCAACCTTCCCCTGGAGAATCTGCTGACCCCCGACTACCTGCGCCGGGTGGCGTGGCGGCCCCCTGCGGAGGTCAGCGAAGAATCAGTAGCGGCGGAACTGCGCGCCCTTGGCGCACGCGCATGGCAGGTGGAACTTGCGGCTCCGCTGATCACGCACGCCTTCCTCAACCCGCAGCCGCTGCCGCCCAAGGAGCCCAAACCGGACGCCGCTCCGGCAGCCCACCAGTAGGTCCCACTGGTGGCCACGGCCTCCCAAACCCCCAAACGCTCTCTCAGTTGATGCACGAAATTTGGCAACGCTCTCTCAGTCGATGCGTAAATATTGGCAACGCTCTCTCCAGTCGATGCGTAAATATTGGCAACGCTCTCTCACTTTCTAAAAGAGAGTGAGAGAGCGTTGGTCAAAAAGGGGCATTAAGTGAGAGAGCGTCCTTTCATTCCGGGCCTTGCGGCCTAAGTTACTCGCGAGTAACATCGGGGGTACTGCCGTTCAGCTGCCGCCTTCCGGCGCGCACTGACGCCTACGTCTCGATGAGGAGTTACACGTGAGCAACAACGGAAGCAGCGCGTCCAACCGCACTGTCCGGGACGTCGTTTTTGTCGACGGCCTCCGCACCCCCTTCGGCCGGGCGGGAGAAAAGGGCATCTATGCCGGCACCCGGGCGGATGACCTGATAGTGAAGTGCCTGCGCGAACTGCTGCGCCGGAACCCGTCGCTGCCGCCGGCACGCATCGATGAAGTGGCCATCGCCGCCACCACCCAAAGCGGGGACCAAGGCCTGACCCTCGGACGGACAGGGGCCCTCCTCGCGGGACTCCCCCGCACTGTTCCGGGGTTCGCCATCGACCGCATGTGCGCCGGGGCCATGACGGCCGTAACCTCCACCGCAGGCGGGATCGGTTTTGGCGCCTACGACGTAGTGATTGCCGGCGGCGTCGAGCACATGGGCAACCATCCCATGGGCTCCGGCACTGACCCCAACCCGCGGTTTATGTCCGAACGGCTCGTCGATCCGGCAGCACTCAACATGGGCAACACCGCCGAGAACCTGCACGACCGTTTCCCTTCCATCACTAAGGAACGGACCGACGCCTACGCGGTGGCGTCGCAGAAGAAGTTTGAAGAAGCCCGCCGCGACGGCAAGATCCAGCCGGACCTGGTTCCGGTAGCAACCCTGAAGCCCGGCCAGGGCTGGACCCTGAACACGGTGGACGAGCCGCCGCGCCCCGGCACTACCCTGGCTGACCTCGCCAGCCTCCGCACGCCGTTCCGCGCCCACGGCCGTGTCACCGCAGGAAACGCGGCAGGCCTGAATGACGGCGCCACGGCCGCCATCCTGGCATCGGCCGAAGCCGCCTCCGAGCTGGGGTTGCCGGTCCGGATGCGTTTAGTCAGTTACGCCTACGCCGGAGTTGAGCCCGAGGTGATGGGCATCGGCCCTGTTCCCGCCACCGAGAAGGCCCTGAACAATGCAGGGCTCTCCATCGGGGACATCGGGCTGTTCGAAATCAACGAAGCCTTCGCCGTCCAGGTCCTGAGCTTCCTGGAACACTTCGGCATTGCCGACGACGATCCCCGGGTTAACCGTTACGGCGGAGCCATTGCCGTGGGCCACCCCCTCGCTTCGTCCGGAGTGCGGCTCATGAACCAGCTTGCCCGGCAGTTCGAGGAAGACCCCTCTGTCCGTTACGGGATCACCACCATGTGCGTGGGATTGGGAATGGGCGCCACCGTAATCTGGGAGAACCCGCACCACGCCGACTACAGCGGAGCCCGGCCAGCGGAATCCGCCACCACCGAAGCCGTTTCCGAAGGAGCAGCATGAGCGCCGCAGATTTCACCAAGCTTGCCGACCTCTTCCCCCATGAAACCGTGACGCATTCCTTCGTCCAGGACATCGAACTCCCTGGCCCGGCCGGAAAGCCCGGCCCGGGCACGTTCGCCCTCATTACGCTGGACAACGGCCTGGACCACTCCAAGCCCACCACGCTGGGGCCCAACACGCTGGTGGAACTGGGCACGGTGCTCGAAGAACTCCGGGAACGGGCACGCCGGGGCGACATCGTGGGAGTGGGTGTCACGGGCAAGCCCTACTACCTGGTGGCCGGCGCGGACCTCTCTACGGTTAAGACCCTGGACAAACGCGAGCACGGTTTGTGGATGGCACAGCTGGGCCACGACGTCTACAGCACGCTGGCCAACCTGGGCGTACCCAGCTTCGCCTTCATCAACGGCGCAGCGCTGGGCGGCGGCCTGGAGATTGCGCTCCAGTCCACCTATCGCACAGTGTCCACGGGAGCGGGAGCACTTGCGCTGCCGGAAGCGTTCATTGGCCTGGTCCCGGGCTGGGGCGGCGTCTACATCCTGCCGCGGCTCATCGGCCCGGAAAACGCCGTGAAGGTCATGATCGAAAACCCCCTGAGCAACAACAGGACTCTCAGTGGCCCGGAAGCCTTCTCGCTCGGCATCGCCGATGCCATGTTCGAGCCAGCGGATTTCCTGGAGCAGTCCCTTGCCTGGGCCGCGAAAGTCATCACCGGCGAGGCGGCGGCGGAACGGCCCAACGCCGTCGACCCCGCCGATCCGGAGACAGCAGCCCGCTGGGCGGGCGCTGTAGCAGCCGGGCGGTCAATGGTGGAAGCCAAGACGTCCAACGCTGCACCGGCTCCGGCCAAGGTCCTGGACATCCTCGAAGCCAACCGCACCATGAGCCAGGCCGCGTCAGCGGAGCTGGAGTGCGAAACCCTCGCCGAACTCATGCAGACCGACGAGTTCCGCGCCACCGTTTACGCCTTCCTGGACCTGGTCCAGAAGCGGTCCAAGCGCCCGGCCGGCGCCCCCGACCGTACGCTGGCCCGGCCCGTCACCAAGGTGGGCGTCGTTGGCGCCGGCCTGATGGCCAGCCAGCTGGCACTGCTCTTCGCCCGCCAGCTCAAGGTGCCTGTGGTCATGACGGACATTGACCAGGCCCGGGTGGACAAGGGTGTGGGCTACGTCCACGCCGAGGTGGACAAGCTCCTGGGCAAGAAGCGGATCAGCCAGGACGCCGCCAACCGCACGAAGGCGCTGGTGACAGGTTCAGTTTCCAAGGACGTTTTCGCCGATGCCGACTTCGTGATCGAAGCCGTTTTTGAAGAGCTGAATGTCAAGAAGCAGGTGTTCGCCGAGCTCGAGGGGATTGTGACTCCCGAATGCGTTCTGGCCACCAATACGTCCTCGCTGTCCGTCACGGCCATGGCGGAGGACCTCCGGCACCCGGAACGGCTGGTGGGCTTCCACTTCTTCAACCCGGTGGCCGTGATGCCGCTGCTGGAAATCGTCCGCGCCCCGAAGACCGACGACGCCGTACTGGCCACCGCCTTTGAGCTCGCCAAGTCCCTCAAAAAGACCGGAGTGCTGGTCAAGGACGCCGCCGCCTTCGTGGTCAACCGGATCCTGCTGCGGCTGATGGGCGAAGTAACGGCCGCCTTTGATGAAGGAACCCCCGCCGACGTGGCGGACAACGCCCTGCGGCCCATGGGACTGCCCATGACGCCTTTCACCCTCGGCGCCATGGTGGGCCTGCCGGTGGCCCAGCACGTGCAGGAGTCGCTGCACGCCGCGTTTGGTGATCGGTTTACCGTTTCTGCCAACCTGCAGAAACTGATCGACAACGGTGTGAAGAGCCTGTGGGCTCCCGGTCCGGGCGGCGCACAGGAGATTCCACAGTCCACCTTGTCGCTGATGTCCTTCGGGACCAGCCCCTCAAGCGCCGACGAAGTCCTGCGCCGCACCCAGGATGCCCTCGCCGAGGAAATCGGCCTGATGCTGGAGGAAGGGGTGGTGGCAGGGCCGGAAGACATCGACCTCTGCATGATCCTCGGCGCCGGCTGGCCGATGTTCCTGGGCGGCATCACACCCTACCTCGACCGGGTGGGCGCCTCCGAGCGGGTCAACGGCAGGCACTTCCTTCCGCCGGGGGTGGCGTCCCGGCCTGCCGGGACGCCAGCAGCCAGGCCCGCCGGCTGAGGCTGCCCTGGCACAGCCAGGAGTCCGTTCAGAAGCGCAGGGGCTTCGTCCGGTTCTTCCGGACGGAGCCCCTTGCCTTGGAGGGACCTCATTGCCTTGCCCGCGTCAGCCTCCCGGCAGCCGCCCGCCGTCGAGCGTCAACAAGCGGTCCGCCACCGAGTGTGCGTACGGCACGTCATGGGTGACGAGGACGACGGCGGCGCCCGCCGCTGCGGCGGACCGTACCGCCTTGTCCAGCACAGCCAGGCCATCACCGTCCAGGGCAACTGTGGGCTCGTCCAGGGCAATAATCGGCGGCCTGCGGGCAAGGACCGTTGCCAGCGCCAGCAGCCGCTGCCCGGAGGCCGGCAGCTCGGCCGGGTGGTCCTCGGCAGCGCCGGACAGACCGACGGCGGCCAGGGCAGCAGCGGTTCTTTCCGCCGCCTCGGCTGCACCAAACCGCCGGTCCAGTCCGAACCGCACCTCACGGGCAGCCGTCCGTTCGAAGAGCTGGTCGCGAGGGTTCTGGAAAAGGAGCCCCACGTAAGCGGCCACGTCCCCAACCGGCCGCCCGGCAATGTCCTTCCCGTTGACGAGAACGGATCCGGACGTGGGCTGCAGCAGACCGTTGAGATGGCGTAAGAGCGTGGATTTACCCGCACCGTTTGGTCCGGTCACCGCAACGATCTCCCCCGGCTGGAGCACAAGGTCGATGCTTTGCAGCACGGTGCTGTGCTGATACCCGCCGGCTTTACCACTGGTTGCCCGGGCCTTCCTGCCGCGGCCTGCTGTGGCCGGGTAGGAGAAGTGGACGCTGCGGAGCTCCAGGGCCGGGGCGGCAGCACCACTGCCCAGGCGGGCGGCTGCGCCGGAGGCCGGCATGCTGAAATTCCTGTTCGCAACCGGCCTCCGGATGCCGGTCGGCAGACGCTCCGGCGCCGCCATCAGTTCTGCGGGTGCGCCGCTCACCGCAACCGAGCCGGCGTCCAAAACGATCCAACCGTCGGCCTCAAGCAGCACCTCCTCGATCACCTGGCTCAGGACGACGACGGCGGTCCCGCCGGCCACGAGCTTGCGGAGCAGCAGTGCGAGTTCGCCCGACCCGGTTGTGTCCAGGGAGGCAAAGGGCTCGTCCAGGACCAGCACCGCGGGCCCCAGTATGACTGCACATCCGATGGCCAGGCACCGCAGCTGGCCGCCGGAAAGCGTGCCTGGGTGACGCTCCAGCAGCCCGGCCAGTCCCAGCATGCCAGCGGTGCGCTCGACGGCTTCACGCATGGCGGCCCGGTCCATACCGGCATTCTCCAGGCTGAACGCCAGTTCTTCGGCCACAGTGGCGCGGACCGTGGACAGGGCGGCGGAGGCGTCCTGCGGAACGAAACCCACCCACTCACCCCACCTGGCAGGGTCGATGCGGGGGTCGTGCGCGGTTCCGTTGAAGTGCAGGCGGGTTCCCGCGAGTTCGAGGTGTCCTGCCAGGCTTCCGCCTGCCCCGGGAGACAACCAGCCCGCAAGGAGCCGGCCAAGCGTAGACTTGCCGCTTCCGGACCCGCCGAGGATCGCGGTGTACGTCCCGGGGGCAAACGAGACGTCCACGCCCCGAAGGACTGGCGCGTCGTCGTCGTGGAAGGCAAAACTCCGGATGCTGGCGGCGAGGGCACTGGAGGTCTTCATCTAGCCACCCGCCAGCCACAACCGGGCCGCCACGGCAGCCGCCGCGGCCAGCACCAGCAGGATCCGCAGCCAACGCTCCACAACTGGATCCGGGACGTCCCGGTAGCTGGTGCGGGGGCCGGTGCCGCCGAAGCCGCGGGCTTCCAGGGCCGCGCCGCGGACCGCGGCGTCCTCCACCAAAGCAGAGACCAGCGGAACTGCCTGGAGCCGGAATGCTGCGATCCGGTGCAGCAGGCCGCGCCGGATTACCAGCCCCCGGGCCTCCTGGGCCTGCCGGATACGTTCCAGCCGGGACGTGATGGCCGGCAGCAGGGTCAGCGTTGACGCCAGCACGAAGGCAAACCGGCCCTGGACCCCTTTCACCGAGAGCGCCGCGACCAGGTCAGGCACGCTGACACTGAAGGAGAACACCAGCAGGGCCAGGACGGCAGCCGAAACCTGCGCCACCCGCTCAAGTGCGAAGGAAAGCCCTTCAGCGGTGACGCGCGCAGGGCCCCATTGGGCAAGGATGATCTGCCCTTCGGGGAAAAACAGGCCGTGCAGGACCAGCAGCGACAAACACAGCGGCACCAGCACGGCAACTGCCGCAGGCAGGAGCCGCCGGAGCGTGCCGCCCACGGCCGAAAGGCCGAGTGCGCCCCCGATCACGGCGAGGGAAAGCGGCAAACTGGCTGCCGCCGTCGTTATCACGGCCGTGCTGCCGGCAGCCGCGAGTGACGTCAGCGGATGCAGTCGCATGGGCAGGAGGTCAGGAGTCCTGTCCGGAATTCCGGCCCGCCAGCACACGGTGCCACCGGACAAACAGGAACTGCAGCGTTGCGCGCCGGGGCAGGGCGTAGACCAGCACGGCCACCACCGTGAACACGATGGCCTTGTCCATGGGATCGGAGATCAGGGCCTGCTTGGTGATGGCGGCGAGCAGGGTGTCCCCCATGGAGCGGAAGGCGCTGACGATGGCTCCGGTAGCAACCCCGGACGTGCCGCCGAAGACGAAGGCCGCCACCGGGGCGGACACCACGCCGCCGATGATCCCGGTAGCGAATCCGGCTACAGGGGCGAGGTAGAAACGGCGGAAGAGCCCGTGACGCGCAGCCACGCCCGCGAGGCAGCCGATGAGTGCGGCCCCGGCAGCGAACGGCAGCACCGTCGGGTTGAAGAAGGACCAGACGATGCTGCTCAACGCGCCCGTTGCTGCACCGGCCGCCGGGCCGGCGAGGACCGCGATCAGTACCGTACCGATCGCATCAAGGTAGAACGGGACCAGGGTGCTGCCCACGAACTGGCCGAGCACGATGTTCAGCACCAGGGCCACGGGGATCAGCACCACGGTGGAAGTCGGCAGGGCCGGAAGGACAGCGACGATGAGCAGAACGGCGCCCACGAGGAAGCCGGACAGGGCGATCAGGGCCGAGGCGCTACCCGGCCCGCCAGTGATATCGGCGGGCTGGTTGAGGACCAGGTAGATGTAGGTGCCGGCGATGGCCAGGGCACCGAGGATTTCCAGCAGCCGGCGTTTGCGGGCGGCCGCCGGTGCCGGAGATGGAAGCGTCAGGGAGGGCGATGACATGGTGTTCCTTCGGGATGCGCACGGCCGGCCCGGGAATCCGGGGCCGGAATGGAACGCTGCCTATGTCACCTCGGCAGCTGCCGCCAGGCAGCTGCGCCTGTCCGGTCCGCGGACTATTCTACCGCGGCTGTCCGGGGCTTTGCGAAGGTTTTTATGCTCAGCCGAGGCGCCGGGCCAGGCCGCCGACGGCGGACACCAGCTCCCGGAACGCAGCTTCCGGATAATTGGTGGAGACCACGCGGGCGTTTGGCGGCTGGCCCCAGAGCCCGCGGAAGTCCGCCACCGTGGTGCCGATCAGCATCCGGGAGCCTGTTTCCACGTCCACAGTTGCCGGACGGGCTTCGAAGTCAAGGGTGCCGGCGGCAACACCTGCGGCGAAGTAGTCGTGGACGTGGGCCAGGTAGCCCTGGTCGTAGTGGCGGTGGAACTCGAAATAGAACCTCAGCGCATCGGACAGGTGCCGGATCACGGTGTTGTCAGACGTGCTGGGCTGGCCCTCGGGCTGTTCCGGCAGCACCAGTTCAGGAACCGTTGCCCCGGCCGCCTCAGCCAATTGGCGGACATGCTCGGGGTGGAGCTCCATCCGCTCCGTGGTGTCCAGCGAACAGACGATGGGAAGCTTTTCCAGCGGCCGGCCCTGGAACGCGGCATAGACTTCCTTGGCCGCGTGCGGGTCCACGTGCGTATTCCACTCCGCGGTGGGCGTTGTATTGCCCTGGTGGTAGAAGCTGCCGCCCATGATCACCACTTTGGCCAACAATTCCGGCAGCCGGGGTTCCTGCCGCAGGGCCAGCGCGAAGTTGGTCAGGGGTGCGGTGATGAGGGCGGTGAGCTCCCCCGGCCGCGCCCTGGCGTGTTCAACCCACAGGTCGACGGCGTTCCGCTCCGAGACTTTGCCGGCCGGTTCCGGCAGGACCGCGTGGCCGATGCCCTGCGGACCGTGCGTTTCGGGAGTGGTCAGCAGCTCGACGGCCAGCGGTTCGCGCGCACCTACTGCCACTTCTACTCCCTTGCGGCCGCAGAGTTCCAGCAGGGCCAGGGTGTTGCGCGCCACCTGGTCCACGTCAACGTTCCCGGGGGTGGCGGTGACGCAGACGAACTCGGTGTCAGGCAGGGCGGCAAGGTAGGCGAGGGCCAGGGCGTCGTCGATGCCCGTGTCCACGTCCAGCAGGAAGGCGGTCATGAGGGTCCTAGAACAGGGCTACCTTGGGGGCGGCAGGGAAAATACTGTCCAGCTCGGCGAGGTCCTTTTCCGTGGGGAGCCAGTCCGCTGATTCCGCGTTCTGGCGTACCTGTTCCGGCCTCGTGGCGCCCGCGATGACGCTGGCTACGGCCGGCTGTGCTGCCAGCCAGGAGAAGGCAACCTGGATCTCGCTCAGTCCGCGTTCCCTGGCAAAGCTGCTGAAGCTGTCCAGCTGGTCCCAGTCGGCGTCATGGACGAGATGTGTGCGGGTGTGGCTGAGCCGGGAGCCGTCCGGGGCGTGGCCGGGCGCGTACTTTCCGGTCAGCAGGCCATTGGCGAGGGGGAAGTACGGCAGGACACCCAGGCCGAATTCCTCTGCTGCCGGTGTTACCTCAAGCTCGGCCCGCCGGTCCAGGAGGTTGTAGTGATTCTGGGTGGAGATGAAGCGGACGCTTCCCAGTTCGCGGGCCACGTATTCCGCCTGGGCAATTTGCCAGCCGGCGCGGTTGGAGTGCCCGATGTAGCGGACCTTGCCGCTCCTGACGAGGGTATCCAGGGCGGACAGGGTTTCCTCGATGGGGGTGAGCGGGTCCGGGGTGTGGAACTGGTAGAGGTCGATCCAGTCGGTGCCCAGCCTCCGCAGCGAGGCCTCCACTGCCTGCATGATGTAGCGGCGCGAGCCGCGGGCACCGAAGTCGGGGCCGCTGGCCCCCTTCATGTCCATGCCGAACTTGGTGGCCACGACGACGTCGGCCCGCCTGGTGCCGAGGGCCTTGCCGAGCATCGTTTCGCTGAGGCCGGGTTCCCGGCCGTAGGTGTCGGAGACGTCGAACAGGGTGATTCCGGCATCCACCGCCGCGTGGACCACCGCGTCCGTGGCCTCCTGCGTCTCAGTGGCAGTGTTCGCACGGCCCAGGTTGTTGCAGCCCAGGCCGACGGTGGAGACTGTGAGGCCTGACTTTCCAACGCGGCGGTAGGTGGTCACATACGCTCCTAGAGGCTGAAGGTGTTGGCGGGCTTGGCTGAGTGCTTGAGCTTGAAGTTTTGCGGATCACTGTAGGGCGCTGCGCCGATGCTGAGCTTGGTGAAGTCCAGGTCCTCGCCGCGGCTACAGACCTTGATGGCGGCGACTGCCTTGTTGACGTCCGGGCAAAGACAGAAGATGTTGAGTTTGTAGTCAGTGAATTCAGAGCGTTCCACCGTGCCGAGTCCGCGCCAGGCGAGATGGCTGATCAGCGCGTCCGTAGCCTTTTCTTCCAGGTAGCGGTCCCTGTCGGTGCCCTCCCGGGTTTTCAGCGCGAACTGGGCCACAACCCAGAACTGTTCCTCGTCCGGAATTTCCGAGTAGCCGTCTTCCGCGCACTGGACCGCAAATGCGTCCAAAAGGCCCTCGGCTGCCTCGGGGTCCGGTACGTCGGTCTCCTCGGTTTTGCTCTGGTGCCCCACAGCCCCGTAATTCATCACGAACTGGTTGTAGTCCTCATCGAACCAGGCCTCCCGGAAATGGAGGGTGCCCTCTTCGTCGCGTTTGTAGACCCTGACAATGCCGCTCATGACCGTCCCTTTGTAAACCATTCGACGTCGGTGCCGTCGAAGGGTGCCTGCTGTGCCTCGACGGCCTGGTAAAGCTGGTCCGCGCAGGCCTCGAGTGTTTCCACCAGGGCTGCGGGGTAATCCATGGACATCCGGTGTTCGGCGAACTCGTCCTCGTCATCGATGAACACGCCGCGGCCTGCTGTCCGGACCACGTCCAGGTCCATGTCGATGACGTGGAACTCCGTGACGCCCGGCCGGATCCGGTGCCATTCGTGCGCCACGGCCAGATCGATGTAGATCCGTACACCGCCGGGGTGGGCGTCGTCATAGAACGTGGCCACCCAGTCGCCTTCGCGCGGGACCAGTAGGACGGCGTCGGACCTGGTGTAGAAGGCCGCACCGGGGCGGGAGCAGAATTCGTTGGTTCCCTGGAAGATCCACCACCCGTGGCGGTCCTCGCCCAGGTAGCGCCCGGGGACCACCCAGTGCGCCTTGCCGTTCCATTTCCGGTTCCGGGCGACCACCAGCTGGCCGGGCTCAAGATGCCGCGGTTCGCGGCTTGGTCCGGCCTGGTCCTCAGCTTCCGGCCCGGCCACCACACCCGGATACTTCAGTAGGTCCTCTCCCCTCACAGGATCGGAAGGCTGCCGGTGGTGGGGTGCTGCTGGCCTGGCAGGGGACGCGCAAAGGGGACCTTTGTCCCGAGGACCTGGGCAACGACGTCGTGCGTTATCTGCTGCGCAGTCAGGCCCACACGTTCCAGGACCTGGCTGCGGGTGCCGTGATCCAGGAATTCAACCGGCAGGCCCACCTCGTTCAGGGCGGTGTCTACGCCGGCTGCACGCATCTCCTGGCGGATCCGTGAACCCACGCCGCCGGCACGCACGCCGTCCTCGATGCAGATGACCAGGCGGTGGTGCGATGCCAGCGCGATGATGGAGCGCGGAACGGGAAGAACCCAGCGCGGGTCCACCACAGTGGTGCTGATGCCCTGCGCGCCAAGCCGGTTGGCTACGTCGAGGGCGAGCTCGGACATGGCGCCCACGGAGATGATCAGGACGTCATTCTCGGTGGAACCGCTGGGCCTGCGGGACAGGATGTCCACGCCGTCGCTGAGGCGTTCGAGCGCTTCGACTTCGGCGCCGACGGATCCCTTGGAGAAGCGGACCACTGTGGGAGCGTCGCTGATGGCCACGGCTTCGCGGAGTTCCTCGCGCAGCCTGCTCGCGTCACGGGGTGCGGCCAGGTGCAGGCCCGGGACAATTTGGACCATGGACATGTCCCACATGCCGTGGTGGCTGGCGCCGTCCGGCCCGGTGACGCCTGCGCGGTCCAGGACGATGGTGACGCCGGCCTTGTGCAGCGCAACGTCCATCAGGAGCTGGTCGAAGGCCCGGTTCAGGAAGGTGGCGTAGACGGCAACCACGGGGTGCAGGCCGCCGAAGGCCATGCCGGCCGCGGACGTCAGGGCGTGCTGTTCGGCGATGCCGACGTCGATCACCCGGTCCGGGTGCCGGGCCGCGAACTTGTGCAGGCCCACGGGAATGAGCATGGCGCCGGTGATGCCGACGACTTCCTTCCGCTCATCCGCGATCGCGGCGATCTCGTCAGCGAAAACGGAGGTCCAGGACTGGGCCCCGGCGGTGCCGGTCGGTTCCCCGGTTTCGGGGTCGATGATGCCCACGGCGTGGAATTGGTCCGCCTCATGCGCGCGGGCCGGAGCGTAGCCGTGGCCCTTTTCGGTCATGGCGTGCACGATCACGGGCCCCGCGTAGTGCTTCGCCGTTGCCAGTGCGTGCTCCATGGCCTGGAGGTTGTGGCCGTCCACCGGGCCGATGTACTTCATGCCGAGGTCTTCGAACATGCCCTGCGGCGCCCACCAGTCCTTGATGCCCTTCTTCATGGCATGCAGGCTCTTGTAGGTGAACTGTCCCGCGGGGCCGCCTCTCTGCAGCTTCTTCTTCCACCAGTCCAGCGCCCGTTCGTAGGCCGGCGTGGTGCGGAAGGAATCAATCGTGGGGCGCAGGGACGCGAGGTAATCGGCAAAGCCGCCCACGGTGGGGGCGTAAGAGCGGCCGTTGTCATTTACTACGATGACCACGCGGCGCCGCTTGTCCGCGGCGATGTTGTTAATCGCTTCCCAGGCCATGCCCCCGGTGAGGGCGCCGTCTCCGACGACGGCGACGACGTGCCGGTCGCCTTCACCGGTGAGCTGGCGGGCCCGGGAGATACCGTCGGCCCAGGACAGCGACGAGGAGGCGTGCGAGCTTTCGACGATGTCGTGCTCGGATTCGGCACGGGACGGATAACCGGAGATGCCGCCCTCCTGGCGCAGGGTGCTGAAATCCTGGCGGCCGGTCAGCAGCTTGTGGACGTACGACTGGTGGCCGGTGTCAAAAACGATGCTGTCGCGGGGCGAGTCGAAGATGCGGTGCACGGCAAGCGTCAGTTCCACCACGCCCAGGTTGGGACCGAGGTGCCCGCCCGTCTGGGAGACGTTCGTGATCAGGAAATCCCTGACCTCCGAAGCCAGCTGTTTCAGCTGTTCTTCGGACAACTCGTTCAGGTCCTGCGGATTCCGGATGGTGTCCAAGATTCCCAATGACCCCTCCTTCGGGTGGTAGACGTGCCGTTTAACTCTAACGCCTTGGTCCGCAGGACCAGACGCACCAGCAATGCCGAAGCCCCGGCTGGTCGGTGACCGGCCGGGGCTTCGGAGGGTGGTGCCTGCTGGGCAGTTACCGCTAGTTCGCGGAGATCTGGCGCAGCACGTACTGCAGGATGCCGCCGTTGCGGTAGTAATCCGCTTCACCCGGGGTATCGATACGCAGGACGGCGTCGAACGACGTCGAGCTGCCGTCCTCGGCAGTTGCGGTGACCTTGAGCGTCTTCGGCGTGGTGCCCTCGTTCAGGGCGGTTACACCCTCAACCGAGAACGTCTCCGTGCCGGACAGACCCAGGGTGGCAGCGGATTCGCCGGCCGGGTACTGCAGCGGCAGGACGCCCATGCCGATGAGATTGGAGCGGTGAATGCGCTCGTAGCTCTCGGCGATGACAGCCTTGACACCCAGCAGGGCAGTGCCCTTGGCAGCCCAGTCACGGGAGGAACCGGAACCGTATTCCTTGCCCGCCAGGACCACCAGCGGGGTGCCGGCTGCCTGGTAGTTCTGCGAGGCATTGTAGACGTAGGCCTGCGGGCCGCCTTCCTGGGTGAAGTCGCGGGTGAAGCCACCTTCGACGCCGTCCAGGATCTGGTTCTTGATGCGGATGTTTGCGAACGTTCCGCGGATCATGACCTCGTGGTTTCCGCGGCGGGAACCGTAGGAGTTGAAATCCTTGCGCTCCACGCCGTTGGCCAGCAGGTACTGGCCGGCAGGGGTGTCGGACTTGAAGGAACCGGCCGGGGAGATGTGGTCCGTGGTGACCGAATCGCCCAGCTTCAGGAGCACCCGGGCGCCCGTGATGTCCTTGACCGGCTCAGGCTGTGCCTGCATGCCCTCGAAGTACGGGGGCTTCCGGACGTACGTGGAGTTCGGATCCCACGCGAAGGTGTCACCGGCAGGCGTATCGAGCGCCTTCCAGCGGTCGTCACCCTCGAAGACGCCTTCGTAGCCCTTGGCGAACATTTCCTTGTCGATCGAGGAATCGATGACCTGCTGAACCTCAACCGGGTTCGGCCAGATGTCCTTCAGGAAGACATCGTTGCCGGCCTGGTCCTGGCCCAGGGCGTCGGTTTCGAAGTCGAAGTCCATGGAACCGGCCAGGGCGTAAGCGATGACCAGCGGCGGGGAGGCCAGGTAGTTCATCTTGACGTCCGGGTTGATGCGGCCTTCGAAGTTGCGGTTGCCCGAGAGGACAGCCGCGACGGCGAGGTCGTTCGCCTGGATGGCTTCCGAAACTTCGGCTTCCAGCGGGCCGGAGTTGCCGATGCAGGTGGCGCAGCCGTAGCCGACGATGTAGAAGCCAAGCTTCTCCAGGTAGGGGGTCAGGCCGGACTTCTCGTAGTAGTCGGTGACCACCTTGGAGCCCGGTGCAACGGACGTCTTGACCCACGGCTTGGACGTGAGGCCCTTGTCGACGGCGTTGCGGGCCAGGACCGCGGCGGCCAGCATGACCGACGGGTTGGACGTGTTGGTGCAGGACGTGATGGACGCGATGGTGACTGCACCGTGATCCAGCTCGAACTCGCGGCCGTCAGCCATCTTGACCGGAACGGGCTGGGAGATGCGTCCCGCTCCCCCGTGGCCCGCCGAGTACTTCGGGGGCTCCCGGTCGGTGTCGGAGATGTGCGTGGTTCCGGCGGTGAAGGAAGGCGAGTCGGAGGCCGGGAAGGTCTCCTCAAGCGATTCGTCCAGGGTACCGGCGTCGGCATCGTGGGAGACGTAGTTCTTCAGGTCGTGCCGGAACTCGTCCTTGGCCTCGGTCAGTTCGATCCGGTCCTGCGGGCGCTTGGGGCCGGCGATGGACGGAACAACCGTGGACAGATCCAGTTCCAGGTACTCGGAGAACTTGATCTCGCGGGAAGGATCGTGCCACAGGCCCTGTTCCTTGGCGTAGGCCTCAACAAGGGCCACGTTCTGGTCTGAGCGGCCCGTGAGGCGCAGGTAGTCCAGGGTGACGTCGTCGATCGGGAACATTGCAGCCGTGGAACCGAATTCCGGGCTCATGTTGCCGATGGTGGCGCGGTTGGCCAACGGCACAGCGGCGACGCCTTCGCCGTAGAACTCCACGAACTTGCCCACAACGCCGTGCTTGCGGAGCTGCTCGGTGATGGTGAGCACCACGTCGGTTGCGGTGGCACCGGCAGGGATGGATCCGGTCAGCTTGAAGCCCACAACGCGCGGGATCAGCATGGAGACGGGCTGACCCAGCATGGCAGCCTCGGCTTCGATGCCGCCGACGCCCCAGCCGAGCACACCCAGGCCGTTGACCATGGTGGTGTGTGAGTCGGTACCAACGCAGGTGTCCGGGTAGGCGCGCAGGGCGCCGTCAACCTCGCGGGTCATCACGGTGCGGGCCAGGTACTCGATGTTGACCTGGTGCACGATGCCGGTTCCCGGGGGGACCACCTTGAAGTCATCGAACGCCGTCTGGCCCCAGCGCAGGAACTGGTAACGCTCCCCGTTGCGCTGGTATTCGATCTCCATGTTGCGCTCCAGCGCGCCGGAGTTGCCGAAGGCGTCGATCTGGACCGAGTGGTCGATCACCATCTCGGCCGGTGCCAGGGGGTTCACCCGCTTGGGATCGCCGCCCAGTTCCTTGACCGCTTCACGCATCGTCGCCAGGTCAACCACGCAGGGAACGCCGGTGAAGTCCTGCATGATCACGCGGGCGGGCGTGAACTGGATTTCTGTATCGGGCTGGGCGTTGGGATCCCAGCCTGCCAGGGCGCGGACGTGATCGGCAGTGATGTTCGCGCCGTCCTCGGTCCTCAACAGGTTTTCAAGCAATACCTTGAGGCTGAACGGAAGGTTTTCTGAACCTTCAACGGAGTTCAACCGGAAAATTTCGTAATCGGTTCCGGCTACATTAAGTTTGCCTTTTGAACCGAAGCTGTCCACAGTGCTCATCGCAGGACTCCTCTCGCAACAGTTTCATCTTTGTCGCGCGGTTGACCGCCTGCTAGTTAGGAGGCCCTAATTAGTGCAGGGCCCGAAAATTGCACACGGCCGGCCGTGATTACGGAGCGCGACGTGGGACTACTACCGCCATAGTAGTCGATCCCGGTTCCGGTATCAGGGACGCGGTGTCAGCAGCGCGACCGTCTCCAGGTGGTGGGTGTGGGGGTAGAGGTCGAAGGCCCGGAGGCCTGCAAGCTCCCAGCCCGCCTGCCGGAAGTAGCCCACGTCCCGCGCGAACGAGGCCGGATCGCAGGATACGTAGGCAATGGCACGCGGGGCCGCCGCAACAAGCTGGTTCACCACCGCCTTTCCGGCCCCCGCCCGGGGCGGATCAAGGATGAGGGCGTCGAAGTCCCGCGGTTTCTGGCGGAGGACCCGCTCGACGCGGCCCTGGACGATCTCCACCTGGGGTGCCGCATGCAGGTTCTTGCGTGCGTCCCGGCTGGTTCCGGGAGCGCCCTCCACTGAGAGGACGGACCCCGTCTCCCCCACCGCGTCGGCCAGGACGGCTGTGAAGAGGCCGGCTCCAGCGTACAGGTCGGCCACCACCGCGCCGGGGTGGAGGAAGCCACCGCCCTGCAGGAATTCTGTGACAGCCCCCACAAGGGTCCCGGGCGCGTCGCGGTGGATCTGCCAGAACCCTGCGCCGGTCACCCGGTACTCGTGACCGGCGGCAGATTCCTGCACCCACAGCCTGCCCCGCACCTGCTGCACTTCCTCGGTGGTGGGGTCGAAGGCAGCAACGGAGACGTCAGCGGGAAGTGCGGCCGCGATGGCAGCCAGGCGCTTGGGCTTGGTTCCCTCGGCCGCGGCCAGCAGCACCAGAGGCCGGGAGCCGTTCGCCGGTGCGGCCACCTCCACGCGGTCAACTCCCTGCAGGTCGAGGTCCCACAAGCGGAGGTTGTTGATGGCGTCGGTGGCCAGCGGCATCTCATGGATTGGGACGATGTGCCCCGACCGGTGGGCGTGCATACCAAGCTTGCCGCCGGGGGTGACCGAGAAACTTGCCCGCGTCCGCCAGCGGAGGCCGTCCCCGCCGTCGCCTGTTGCCCCGGCGCCTTGACCCGGCGCCGGTGTGGGGCCGCCCACGGCTTCCACCGATCCGTCCCAGCCGTCCGGGAGCTGCTCGACGCCGGCGAGCCGCTTGAGCTGTTCAGCAAGTACGTCTGCCTTGAGCCTGCGCTGGCGGGCCAGGCTAATGTGGCCGAACTCCGCACCGCCGACAGGCGGATGCCCGTGGCCCCAGGCGCGGCGCGAATCTGCAGGGCGCCAGAAGTGGTCCACGCGGTCCGGTGAGGCCTCGAGCACCTCAACCACGTCGGCGCGCCAGAACTTGGCCTTTCCGTCGGCGTCCGTCAGCCTCGCCCGCACTTTTTCGCCCGGGATGGCGTGCCGGACAAAGATGACGCGCCCTTCGTGCCTGGCGACGCAATGGCCGCCGTGCGCCACCGGTCCGACGTCCAGCACTACTTCCGTTCCCGCTTCTCCGGTCATCGCCGGCTGGGTTTGTGTCTTTGCAATCATTGGATGTCCTGCAGGTTCTTTGCTTCTTCGGATGATTTGAGCTGCCAGGGAACGCTGGCCACCATAACGCCGGGTTCGAAGTGGAGCCGGGTCTTGATGCGCAGGGCAGTCTGGTTATGGACGAGCTGCTCCCACCACTTGCCCACGACGTACTCGGGGATGTAAACCACGATCAGGTCCCGCGGGGAGTCACGCCGCATCTGCTTGACGTACTCCATGATGGGTGTGACCGTCTCCCGGTAGGGGCTGGCCAGCACCGTCAGCGGCACGGGAATGTCAAGTTTCTCCCAGTCGGCTACCGTGCCTGCGGTTTCCTCGGGGTCGATGTCCACCGTCACCGCATCCAGCCTTGAGGGCCGGGACGCCCTCGCGTAGGCCAGGGCCCTGAGGACCGGCTTGCGCACGTGGGACACCAGCAGCACGGCATGCACCCGGGTGGGCAGGGCACGCGGGGAAGAGTCCTCATCCACTGCCAGCTCCCTGGCCACGTTGTCGTAGTGCGCCCTGATGCTCCACATGATCAGGAAGAGGACGAACATGGCGAGCAGCGCAATCCATGCCCCCTGCTCGAATTTGGTGACCAGCACAATGACCAGGACCAGGGCGGTCATGCCGAAGCCGATGCTGTTGATCGCACGGGACTTGGCCATCCGCCGTCGGACTCCCTTGTCCCTGGCGAGCTTGAGCTGCCGGCCCCAGTGCCGGATCATCCCCAGCTGGCTGGCCGTGAAGGAGATGAAGACGCCCACGATGTACAGCTGGATGAGCTTGGTGACGTCCGCGTTAAACGCGAGGACAAGCACCAGCGCTCCGGCGGCGAGGGCAAGGACGCCGTTGCTGAAGGCAAGCCTGTCGCCCCTGGTGCGCAGCTGGCGCGGCAGGTAGCCGTCCTGGGCGAGGATGGAGCCGAGCACCGGAAAGCCGTTGAAGGCGGTGTTGGCCGCGAACACGAGGATGATGCCGGTGGCGGCCACCACGACGTAGAACAGGATGGATCCGGGGCCGAAGATGGTCTGGGCGATCTGGCTGATGGCAGGGGTCTGGATGTAACCCTCCGGGAGCGGGCTGCCATTCAGCAGGAACTCGGTGGCGGGGTCAAGGACAATGTGGACCTTGGTGGCGTTGGCCAGGTAGATGATGCCTGCGAGCATGGATGCGCCGATCACGCCCAGGAGCAGGAGCGTGGTGGCTGCGTTCTTGCTTTTCGGCGGCTTGAAATTCGGCACGCCGTTGCTGATGGCTTCGACGCCGGTTAGTGCGGCGGCACCCGAGGAGAAGGCCCGCAGCAGGAGGAAGGCGCCTGCGAGCCCCACCAGCCCTTCGTCGAAGCCGGGCGCGGGCACGATGGTGAAGGCAGCTGACGGGGCCTCCCCCAGTTGCCCAGTGGCCGCTTGGAAGATTCCCACCGCCGTCATGCCCAGGATGGAGGCCATAAAGATGTAGGTCGGGACGGCGAACACGTTGCCGGCCTCCTTGACGCCGCGCAGGTTCACCAGCGCAAGGATTACCACGCCGATAGTGGCAATCAGGGCCTGCTGGCCGTGGAGGGCCGGGATGGCGGTGGTGACGTAGGAGGCCGCCGAGGACATCGAGACCGCCACAGTCAGCACGTAATCCACCAGCAGGGCCGATGCCACGGTGAGGCCCGCATACTTCCCCAGGTTTTCGCCGGCGATCTCATAGTCTCCGCCGCCGGAAGGGTACGCGTGGACGTTTTGCCGGTAGGAGGCTACGACCGTCAGCAGGACCACCATGACGGCCAGTCCCACCCAAGGTGAAAACGCCACTGCGCTGACACCTGCCAGCGCCAGGGTGAGCAGGATCTCATCGGGCGCGTAGGCGACGGAGGACAGGGCGTCGGATGCGTAGACCGGAAGTGCGATCCGCTTCGGAAGCAGCGTATGGGCCATCCGGTCGTTCCGGAACGGCCTGCCCACGAGCACGCGCTTCGCGGCGTTCAATATTGTCAGCACTCCACAAAGCTAGTCTGATTCCCGGGCTGTGTCATGACAGCCTGTGGACAGCCGGATCCGGGACGCTGACGGTAGAGTTCTAGCGGCAGGACCGTGGGGAAAGATACAGAGGAGATACTGGTGGCGCATTTCGTGATCATGGGATGTGGCCGGGTGGGGGCGACGTTGGCGCATACGCTCGAAGACGCCGGCCACTCCGTGGCCATCATCGACCAGGACGACCGCGCTTTCCGCAGGCTCCGCCAGGGTTTCACCGGGCGCAAGGTGACCGGGGTCGGTTTCGACCGGGACACCTTGAAGCAGGCCGGCGTGGCCGACGCGTACGCCTTTGCCGCAGTCTCCAGCGGGGACAATTCCAACATCCTGGCCACCAGGGTGGCCCGCGAGACGTTCCACGTACCGCATGTCGTGGCCCGGATCTACGATCCCGGCCGGGCCGAGATCTACCAGCGCCTGGGAATTCCCACGGTGGCGGCGGTCCGCTGGAGCGCGGACCAGGTGCTGCGCCGCATCCTTCCGGAACAGCACCTGGCCGGTGACTTCCGGGAGCCATCCGGACGCCTGGTGCTCGCCGAACTTGACCTCGACGCCGGCTGGATCGGCCACCGGATCAGCAGCATCGAAAAAGCGGCGAACATCCGCATTGCCTACCTCACCCGGTTCGGCGAAGGATTATTGCCCGACGCCGGAACCGCGTTCCAGGACGGCGACACCGTACACGCCATGCTGCAGGTTGACCGCAGCGCCCAGGTGGCCCAGATCCTGGCCAAAGCCCCCGCCAAGGAGTTTCAGTGAAAGTCGTGATCGTGGGGGCCGGCAGTGTCGGTTCGTCCATCGCCAGGGAATTGCTGGCGCACAAGCATGAAATCCTCCTGATCGACTTGAAGCCGGAGGTTATCGGACGGAGCGGACTCCGCGGCGCCCATTGGTTGGTCGGCGACGCGTGCGAGTTGAGCACGCTGCAGGGGGCCAGGGTTGAGGACGCGGACGTGGTGGTATCGGCCACCGGTGATGACAAGGTGAACCTTGTAGTTTCGTTGCTGGCCAAGACCGAATTTGGCGTTGGCCGAACCGTGGGCCGGGTCAACAACCCAAAAAACGACTGGATGTTCAACGATTCCTGGGGCGTGGACGTCGCGGTCAACACGCCGCAGCTGATGACCGCCCTGGTGGAGGAAGCTGTGGAGATCGGCGACCTTGTCCGGCTCCTCACCCTCCAGACGGGCGTGTCCTCACTGGTGGAGTTCACCGTTCCGCATGATTCACACGTGATCGGTCGGACCGTGGGGGAAATCCGTTGGCCGGAGGACTCCACGCTGGTGGCCATCCTGCGGGACCACGCCCCGATCACACCGAGCCGGGACGACGTGATTGACGGCGGTGACGAGCTGTTTTTCGTCACCACCATCGCCGCCGAGGACGAGCTGCGGGCGCTGCTCTCCCCCGACTCCTTCGAATCTCCGCAGCCCAGGCCTGCGGAAGAAGCGGGGCACCTGGAGCAGCAGGGCCCCGAGGACGACGGGTTCGACGGGTAGGCGGCTAGCCTTTCGCAGGCGCGCCGTCCGCCTCGTCAACGGGGGCCGGCTTCGTGACGAGCCAGGCGATCCAAATTCCCAGGATGTACAGGGGCGCACCCATAAGGAGCCTGGTGGTGGCCAGTGCGGCAAAGCCTTCCTGTCCCAGGAGGTAGAGGGGAACCTGCACCACAAGCCTGAGCACCAGGACTGCCACGATGATCCAGGTGCCCAGCCGGTACGCCTTGAGCCTGGCCGGGTCCTTGCGCCAGTCCAGGCCCTCGTTGCGGATGAACCCGAAGAGCAGCCCGGCCACCGGCCACTTCACGAGGATCGAAATCACCATTGCCACGATGTAGGCCGCATTGGTGAAGAAGCCCGGCAGGTAGAAGTCCTCGGCTTTTCCGGTGGTGTTGGCGAGCCAGGCGGAGATGCCCACACCGACGACGCCGGCCAGCGCCTGTGTCAGGGGTCGCCGCTGCACCAGCCTGACCACAGTGAATACGGCGGCGATGGCCAGCGCGGCCACGAGCGAAACTGTGAGGTCCTGGGTGATGGTGTACGTCACGAGGAACAACAGTCCCGGAAGGATGCTTTCGGCAATGCCCTGGACTCCGCCGGCGCTGCGAAGCACATCCACCCGGCCGTCATGGGTCCGGTGCAGCCCTGCTTTTGCGGCATAGTCTGCAGCGAGGCCAGCTACAGGGGAGGGTTCCTGGACCACTCCGTCCGGCAGTTTGTCCTGGTTAACGCCTTGCGGACCAGTGCCTTTGGAGGCTGCGCCGTTCGGGCCTGGTGCGCCGTTCGGGCCTGGTGCACCGGAGGACGGGTTGGGCTCGGACGCAGTCATTCGTTCTCCTGGCGGGACAGTATTTCGTAGCGTGGATTAAACATGGTGGGCAGGCCGTCGACACGGGACAGCATCCCTTTGAGCCGCACTTCGGTGCCGGCGTCGATGCCCGGCACGCGCCGCCGTCCCAGCCACACCACACGAAGCCGCCCCCGGGGACTGGCCGCGGCGCCGGCTCCTGATTCGCGGGGATCGGCGTCAGAGACCATGGCGCTAAACGCCGCCGTCTGGTCCGCCGGAACATAGGTCACCGATTCGATGCGGCCGCGGCACACCACCCGGCCTTTGTCCGGTAGCCGGCTGAGGGGAACATCGTCGCTTTCGTTCAGCGGAGCTCCCCCGGGCGCGTTGTCAGCCAATCTGTGTAATTTCAGGACCACGTTCAGGTTCCTGAAGTGCAGGTGCAGCAGGCGGTGGCGTGGTGGTGGCGTCCTTGGGCAGCCGGAGCTGCAGCAGGTCGCGCGGCGGCATGGGGCTGTCGCCGCGGATCACAACCACCTGGCGGAACAGCGCTTCGAGGGGTTCGGCCGCGGGGCGTTCCAGTGCCGCGGCTCCACCCAGTACGCCGCGCAGGAACCAGCGGGGGCCGTCCACTCCAATGAAGCGTGCCACCCGGTAGCCCTGGCTGCCGTCCGGCAGTCCGGCCGGCAGCTTGGCAACGAGTTCGGTTCCGAAGGTGCCTTCGACCTCCTCGACCTGCCCGCCCTGGACTCCCACGGACTGGCCGATCTGCTCGCGGATCTCGTCCCAGAGCCCCTCGCTTTTGGGCGCTGCGAAAGCCTGGAGCTGGAGGCTGGAGCCGTTGAGGTCCAGGGTGACCGCGACGACGCGCTGGGTGGCCTCTTCCACTTCGAGCCGGAGCTGGAGGCCCTCGCTCGGGGTGATCAGGAGCGCGCCCAGGTCAACATAGCCATCGCGGCTGCTGATTTCGGATTCGTCGAAAGGGCCGTTCTTGCGGCGTCCGGAACTGTCCACTGCCTCTTCCGCAGTCTCCGCCTCAGCGGACAGTTCGTCCGGTTCGGCTGCTTGTTCCTTCTTGGCTTTCCTGCCGAGCCCAAAGACCATTGGGGTTTCTCCTTATGTGTGAAGTTTTGCCGGTCCGGCCCGTGGGGGTCCCGCCGTCGTGATCTGTTGCCGCCCGGCGTGCAAGCACCGGCGCGGCAGAACGGGTGAGGGAAGAGATTAAGGGTCAGGCTTCCGGCAGGTTGAAACCGCCGGTGGAGCCGAAACCTCCAGTGCCACGTACCGATTCGCTCAATTCGTTGACGGGGATGAACTGCGCGTACTCGACGCGCTGAATTACCATCTGCGCAATTCTATCGCCGCGGCCCAGTTCGATGCTTTGCTTCGCATCCGTGTTCAGGAGGGTGACAGCGATCTCACCGCGGTAGCCGGCGTCCACGGTTCCAGGAGCGTTCACGATGGTAAGCCCGTGCTTTGTGGCCAGGCCCGAACGGGGATGGATCAGTGCGACGAAGCCTTCAGGAAGGGCGATGGCCACTCCCGTAGGGACCAGCTTCCGCTCCCCCGGCTGAAGCACAACGTCCACGCGGGCACGAAGGTCAGCGCCGGCGTCGCCCGGGTGGGCATAGGACGGGGCCTCCAGGTCCGGATCCAGCATCTTCAGCTGGACCTGCAGGGTGGGAGCACTTGAAGCCGTGGCGGGCGCGGCGGTGCCGGCTGCGGTCGCTTCAACGTGGAAAGTATCTACTGTGGCGGGATGATCAGTCACAGTCACTCACTCTAACCCGCGCGCCCAAATCAGTCCTAGGGCAAGCTCCCGGTAGGGCAGCGCGGGGGAACGGGATGCGGTACAGGAACGGTTCCACCCAAGATGAAATAGCTGAACAAAGATGAAAAGCTGGGCCTATGCCCGAATCAAGCTCCCCTGCGCCCGTTCCCCCGAAACCGTCCACCGGGGCTGCGGTGATCTACAGGGAGAAGCTCTGGCCGAACGTATGGATCTGGATCATCGCTGCGGGTGTGGCAGGAGCGGGCATCCTGGTATTTGCGCCCATCAGCACAGCAGCGGGTTTCACGGCCGCCGGCGTGCTCTTCGTCATCATGGCTGTTCTCCTGATCCTGTCCACCCCGGCCATCGTGGTCACCGACGACTCCCTAACAGTGGGCCGGGCCAGCATCGAACGCAGGTTCGTGGGCGCCGTTGAGGCATTCCGGGGTCCGGAAGCAACAGCCGAACGCGGGACCCGGCTGAACGCCCTGGCCTACCTCTGCATCCGCGGCTGGATCGACCCCGTGGTCAAGATCGAAATTACCGATCCCTCCGACCAGACGCCATACTGGCTGGCCTCCTCGCGGCACCCGGATGAATTGACTGCGGCGCTGTCACGCCGGTGACCCGCCCGCCGGGCTGCATGTCGCCGTCGTCATAACAGCACCCCGGCTTGCCGGCTCACTCGACGCGCTGGCTGCTGCTTTTATCCTGCTCAGGGATCAGCCTTCGCACTCCTTACAGTAGAAGCGGCCATCTTTTTCGCGGGCAATTTGCGAGCGGTGACGGACCAGGAAGCAGGAAGAGCAAGTGAACTCATCTGCCTGGGCGGGAACCACCTGAACCGTCAGTTCTTCACCGGAAAGGTCTGCGCCGGGCAGTTCGTAGCCGGCGGCAAGATCGCTTTCGTCTTCGTCCACCACCGCAACAGGCTTGTCAGAGCGCCGGGTCTTCAGCTCTTCGATGGAATCCTCTCCGAGCTCTTCCTCAGACTTGCGCGGCGCATCGTAATCGGTGGCCATTGTCGCCGTATCCCTCTTCCTTTTGCCTGCCTGTGAACAACACCCTGCATAACGCTGGATGTCCCGGGTTTGTGCCCGGTCGCGGCGCAACCATTCGCTTCCGGACAAGCCCCTATACCCAACCCCGGGCCGGAATATCGCGGCGCGCCCTGCCCCTTGAGCCAAAACGGGATCAGCGGGTGGCAGAGTTTCGATTGATAGTAATGCCAGGGTGGAGGATTTGTATGCAGGATCTACGGCTTGTAGGCGTACACGACGACGGGGCGCATCTCCTGTTGAGCGGTGCCGGCGGCGAGATGTTCCAGCTGCCGATCGACGAAGCGCTGAGGACCGCGACCAGGTCGGCCGGGAGGGCGCCTGTCGAGCGGTCTGCCGTTCCCATGTCTCCAAGGGACATCCAGGCGCGGATCCGGGCAGGTGCGACTGCTGCGGACGTGGCGGAACTCTCCGGCCTGCCGTTGGCCAAGGTGGAACGCTACGAGGGACCCGTCCTGGCGGAGCGCGAGTACGTCGCCCAGCAGGCACGGAAGGTCGAGGTCGCCTCACCCTCGCCGGGTCACGACATCTACCGGTCCGCTTTTGGGGACAATCCCGCGTCGCTCAATGACATGGTGGCGCACCGGCTGTCAGCCCATGGCATTGATCCCTCCACCGTGGAGTGGGATTCCTGGCGGCGCCAGGACGGAACCTGGACGGTCTCGGCCAGCTTCGAGGCCAATACCGGCGGAAAAGCCGGCATCGGCGAGGAGCCGCCGGCACTATGGACGTTCAGCCCGGCCAGGAAGTCGCTGCAGAACGCAAACCGGTGGGCGCAGCAGCTCAGCGAGCTTGAGCCCTTGGATGGGCCCGTCCCCGCCCGCAGGCTCTCTGCAGTCTCCGACCGCCCCTTCGACTTCGAAGCCGACGCCGACTCCGCCCGACCTGCCCCGCGTCCCGGTCCCGAGGCCGAGCAGGCGGACGGCAAGGAATCAGACGGACTCCTGGACATGCTCCGCTCGCGCCGCGGACAGCGCCTGGGGGTGGACGAGGATTCTGACGACGCCTTGGCCCTGCTCCTGACCCACGGCGTACCTGCTGCCCATCCCAGGCCGTCCGAAGTAACGCCTGAACTGGAAGAGCCCGGCGACCAGTCGCAGGATGACACTCCCGAAGCCCCTGCCGCACAGGCCAATTCCTTTACCCGCCGCCGCGACGCCAGGCCTTCCATGCTGTCCCGGCTTAGCCTCATTCCCCCGCACCGGGACGCCCTGGAAGACGCTTTAAAGCTGCACGACGGCGTGAGTACCGATACCCGCGAGATCACCATTGTGGCGTCCCCCCGCAGGCCCTCCGGCAGCACCCCCGAAACCGGGAACGCGGACGCCAACGGCACCAGTGATGGCAGTGGCAACAGCTATGGCGGTGCCAACAGTAACGGCAGTGGCACCACCGACGGCAGTCCTGTCAGCGGCGGAGGCTTGAACGAGCTGCTGGGCGGGAACCCTCGGCGGCCGGCTCCGCGGATCGACGACAACTCCCCCGTTACCGGCCAACTTCCGGAGACGGGCGCCCCTGAGCGCCAGCCGGGCAGGCCCAAGCGCTCCAGCGTCCCTTCCTGGGACGAGATCGTCTTCGGTACACGGGGCGACTAGCGCTCAAGCCGCAAAACGTCGGAGCCTGAGGCTTCACACTCGTTCTGCGTTTCCTGACTAGGCGTGGACCGCTAAGGCCAGCATCAGATGCCACTCGGCGAATGGGTCTTCGGGCAGTTCTTCTTCGGGGACCCCGGGGTCCTCAGGAATGTCGAAGTCCGGCAGGTCCTCGAGAGGCGGGTCCGCATAGTCGGTTCCAGAAGAAGGCATGCCTTGTTCCGGCAGACTTGGATTCTTGCCACACATATTGGACAGCTCGAGGTCCAACTGGTCCAGGTCGGGCAAAGCCAAATGAGACATTCGTGGGCCTTGAACGGAGCCATCAGCGTGATGCCCGTCCGCCATCCACTCGGGCTCGAGCCATTTCGGCCACTCGGGTGGTTCCCAGTCCTGGTGTTCGCTTTTGTAGTGCCGGCCGGTGGGGGAAATCCAGCCCGGTGGCTCGTTTTTGGTGGCCGGGGTGGGTTTCCAGCCGCCGGTGTGCCGGAGTTTGTGGTGTTTCGGGCAGGGTTGGCCGAGGTTGCTGATGCCGGTGGTGCCGCCTTGGTGCCAGGCGAGGAGGTGGTCCGCTTCGTTGTCCAGGGAGTTGTTGCTGCAGCCGGGGAACGGGCATTTACCATCCCGCAGCAGCAGCCAGTTCCGCATCGCTTTGGTCAGCCGGTAGCTGGTGCGGCCGATCTCCAGTGGAGCCCCGTCCCGCGGATCCACCAGCGCCCGGTAAAAAGAGCCTGCCCCATTGGCGACGAGGTTCCGGGCCATTGAAGCGGGTATGGGGCCGGACCCGTCCAGCATCGCCGGCTCGTCGGTCAGGCCCAGCAGCGAGAACACGGGAACGGTGACCAGGACCTGCGCCCGGACCGACGACGGACCGGGCGCTGTGCCCTCCCCGCCGCCGGGACTGTTTCCAGCGTTGATCCCGGCCCCGCTGTTCAGGAGCCCTGAAGCGAAGTTGTCGGCCCGGAGTTGGGTGAGGGTGCGGGGTTCGTCCGGGCCCTGCATTTCCCGGGAGATGGCGATGAGCCGGTCCCAGATCGCGGACGCCTGGTCCGCGGGCAGGCACGCCGCGATCCAGCCCATCCCGTCGTTGTCCGGCCAGAATTCGACCCGACGGTCCGCCACACTTTTGGCGTGCCGCTTCTCCAGGCTCTCCGGGTGGTGGCGTTCCCGCCACTGCCTGGCTTTGGCCTTGAACCGGTACGCCGGCATCTCCCCGACCCTGGCGGCTGCGGCCGGTCTCGGCGTGCCCGGGTCCAGGAAGTGCGCCTCCAACGCCGCCGCTCCGGCAGCGTCAAGGCTCGCGGTCTGGTCCACCATAGCCCGGGCATGCGCCCAGGAAACCGTCCCGGCCTGCAAAGCCGAAAGGGTCCCCGGCAGGAACGTGGTCAGGGCATGGGACTCGGCGAGCAAGGCACCGGCGGCCCGATCACCGATCGCCAGCACACACCCCACCTCGGCCACCAGGCTCCGCTCCTGCGCAGCCGCCTCATACGGCGACCGCGCAGGCGCGTTCAGCGCTTTTGTGGCTTCCGCGAAGACCGCCACGGCCTGCACCTTCGCCGCCGCCAGTTTCGCTTCCGACCGCGCCACCGCGGCAAGAACGTCCAAAGCCCCGTCAGCAACCCGCTGCAACGGATCATCATCAAAACCCAGCCCAGCATCACGCGCACCCCCGGCACCAGGTCCACCAGTGACGCCGGCCGGAGCACCATCACTGTCTGCCAGCACCGCGGCAAAAGCAGCGACAGCAGCCACAAGGGCTGCCTCCGCCTGTGCCACTGCCGGGTTCGTTTCCATACACCCATCATGGCGAGGGGGTCTGACAAAACAGGGCCCTGCGCAGGGTTCAAGAAAAACTTTTTGATTTTTTATGGAAACGGCGCGTCAAGGCAGCCCGTAACCGCGAGTGGCGGAGTGGATAGCTGGCCTCGGTGCCCGAAGTCCAGCGAGGGTGCCGGGGTCATTTGTATGGCTTGCGTCAGAGCGACGAAGGAGCAGCAAGCGGCAAATGGCCGCGGTGCCGGAGCAGCTCAGGCTAGTGCCGGCTCTACGCCCCGGCAGTTCCGGCTCCACCCGATCCACGCCACAGGCAGGCGTCCACTTCGAACGGCAGCAGCGGGTCCTGCTGGCCCATCAAGGCGGCGCCATGCGCGGTGACACGCCGCATGTAATGCCTGCGGCAGAGGGTCTCGTAGCCCACAACGGGGACGTGGTCGCCGGCCACGGGTGCAGCGGCGGAGTCTCCCGCCATGTCCACGTCGCCCACCACCACCTGCGCGCCTTCGGTGACCATCACGCCGTCGACCGTCCGGGCATTGTGGGTGGCACGCCGGCCGCACCAGCACAGCGCCTCCACCTGCAGCACCTGCACCCGGTCCGCGAGTTCGACGAGCCGCTGGGAACCCGGAAACAACCGGGTACGGAAATCGGCAGTGATACCGAACGCGAAAACGTCCACGTCAATCTCGTCCACGACTTTCGCCAGCTGTTCCACCTGCTCGGGCGTGTAAAACTGGGCCTCGTCGCAGATCAGGTAGTCCACCCGCTGCCCCTGCGTACGCCGCAGCATGACTTCCTCCCAGAAGTCGGTGCCATCCACTACTTCCACCGCGTCAGTCTCCAGGCCCAGCCGGCTGGAGATGCGCGATTCGCCGGCGCGGTCGTTGCGGCTGAAGCGCACTCCGCCACGCCCCCTGGCCCGGTGGTTGTGATCCATTTGCAGGGCCAGGGTCGACTTTCCGCAGTCCATGGTGCCGGAGAAAAAGACCAGTTCAGCCACGGCGGGAACTCTTGCCGCCGGCCGTGAAGCAAAGCAGGGGGACCTCCCGCTCGGCTTTGGTGAGCGAGCCGTGCTGGCCCACCACTTCCATGGCGCTGGGACGGACGCGGCGTGTGTCGTACAGAGCGACGGCGTCCCTCGCCGCGATCATGATGTCGCCGATCCTGCCCTCGACGGCGGGACGGACCGTTCCGAACAGGCCCGCCGCGAGTGCCTCCTCGCGGGTGAATGCCCAGACCTGCTCTCCGAAGCGTGCCCGCCATGCCGAGAGCACGCGGTCCCGGACGTCCTCCCCCGCACCGTGTTCAAGGTAGAGATGGACCATTCGGGGCTCCCCTGCGGTATGCCGGACCCCTTCCACCAAGGCAGGCTCAGCGGAGAAATCGATGCGCTGCTGCTCAGGGACGTCCAGCATGCCGTGGTCCGCGGTGAGCAGGATGGTGGTGCCGGCAGGCAGGGAAGCGTTGAGCCGCTTCACGGTTGCATCGAGCTCTTCGAGTTGGTGCTCCCACTGCGCGGACTGGCAGCCGTAGCGGTGCCCGGCCTTGTCCAGCTCGTTCAGGTAGAAGTACATCAGGGCGGGATTGGCGGCAGACATGGCCTCGGCCGCGGCTTCCGTGCGGGCGTGCGCCGTGGTTGCGGAGATAAATTTGCCGCCCCGCAAGGCGGCCCGGGTCATGGGCGAGCCGCCGAATTGCGGCAGGCTGACGGTGGTGACGTCCACGTGTTCCTCGGCGCGCTCCAGCACGGTGGGAAAGGGCTGCCACGTCGCGGGGTCGACGCCGGCATCCCAGTTCCCGAGCAGGTTGACTACCTTGTCCTGTTCCGGGTCCAGCACGTCATAGCCCACCATGCCATGCTGGCCCGGCGCGAGACCGGTGCCGAAACTGGCCAGGGCGGCTGCGGTGGTGGAAGGGAATGCCGAATCCAGCCAGACCGGAACAGCGCCCTGCCCGGCCTGGATGACTGAACGCAGGAAGGGTGTGTGGGCGGATTTCTGCTTCAGCAGGTTGCGGCCCAGGCCGTCCGCCAGCACCACGCACACGCGCGAGGCGGCAGGCAGGCCAAGGGTATTTGCAAACCCGTCCACCCCCAGGCTTGCCGCCGCGCTGGTGAGCACGTCGGCGATGGAACGCTGCCCGTAGGCAGGCGCCGGCGGCAGGACAACCTGGGGCCGGGCGCAACGGTTAGGGTTCGGGTGGCGGTCTTCGGGCATCAGCGCTGCTGGTGCCCGCGGCTGAGGCGGTTGCCGAATACTCCTGCGCGCGGCCGCGGCGGCATCGACTGCACGTGGGGCTGCGGGGCGGGGGAACCGGTGTTCACGGCACGAAGGGCGCGGGCGAAGAGCTTGGCGTCCTGCACTGCCTGCAGGCCGTCCGCCTCGGCGCTGATGCGCAGGACGATGTCCTCCTGCGCAATGGTCCCGCTGTAGCCGTGGTCCGCTTCGCACTGGGGATCCCCGCAGCTGGCAGGGCCCATGTCCAGCCGCTGGCCGCCGGACCAGGCG
This sequence comes from Arthrobacter sp. Alg241-R88, assembly GCF_900537115.1. GTDB lineage: Bacteria > Actinomycetota > Actinomycetes > Actinomycetales > Micrococcaceae > Arthrobacter. The sequence continues at coordinate 135,008 of NZ_UNRG01000002.1, read as the reverse complement.
ATGGACAGCGTTACTTCGCGCACAGGGTCGGAGGGCTTGTAGTCCTGCGGCTGCGCGTACATGTAGCTCAGCACGACAGACCGGATCTGGGCCACGGGAACGGATTCAGTGGAGATCTGGGCGACGATCTGCTCGCCGGCCTCGTCCAGCTGCTGGTCGTCCACATGGGTGATCACCAGCATGTCCGCGGTGAGCACCAGAACCGTGATGTGGCGCCGGACTTCAGCGCGGTCGAAGTGGGTTTCCAAGTGCACAAGGTGGGCAACACAGTCGCGGCCGTCCAGGGCGTCATCGACGACATCGGCCACGAGGCGGGGGTAGAAGCCCGCCTTCTGGAGGGCGCCTTCCAGGCTCTGGCCCTGGGCGCTGTGGCTGTGTGAGCTGTGCTGGCGGACTGCCTGGGTTTCATTGCCGGGCGTTTCGGGCGCCGACGCGGGAGGCTGTGAGCTCATTCCCCCATTTTCACAGATCGGCCGGTCACTTGCTAACCGCGTCAGCCCAGCATGGCCCGCCGCGCGCTGTCCGTCCGCTGGGCGGCGTTGCCGATGCGTACGTCAGCAGCAAGGGTGGTGGCTCCCGAGTTGCCGCACAGGACGGGGTTGAGTTCCACCAGGGCAATTTCGGGGTGGTTGTCCTTGAGCCAGGCGAGGCGGCCGGCAAGGTCCTCAAGCGCCGTGACGTCCACGGGCGGCAGCCCCTGGTAGCCAAAGAGCTTTTGCGCCGCCCGTGGGGCGCGGATGAAATCGTCCACGTCGGCGGCGGAGAGCGGCGGGACGCGGTGCGCCCAGTCGTCCAGCAGGTTCACGGCGTCGCCGGCGAGCCCGAACGAGATCACCGGGCCCAGCAGCGGATCCTCGATCGCCCGGAACGTGCAGGCCTGCCCCACCGGCGCCATGCTTTGAACTTCCAGCGCTGGGTCCCCGTAGTGGGAGAGCACGCGCCGCATCTGCAGCACGTTCTGGCGCAGCGATTCCGCATCCTGGATGTCCAGGCGCACCCCGCCGAGATCAAGCCGGTGCCGAAGCGCGGGATCGGTTGTCTTCAGCACCACGGGCCAGCCCAGGGCATCCGCAGCCTCAACGGCCTGGTCGGGATTGTCAAAGCCCACCGAAGGCAGCACCCTGATTCCGTAATGCCCCAGCAGTGAGGCCGCGGCTGCCGGGTCCAGCTTCTTCAGCTGCTCACCTTTGACATCCCTGAGCAGCGCTTCGATTTCCGCCCGGGCAAGCTCGGGGCTGCACCCTTCGGGTTCCACGAAATGCCCCTGGTCCCGGGACACCCATTCGGAGTAGCGGGCCACGGCAGCGAGCGCAGCCACAGCAGCCCCCGGATTGGAAAAGCAGGGGACGGCGCGTTCCTGGGACCCCAGCATTCCCTCCACCGATATGGAAGGGTCAAGGATGCCGGTGAAGGCGGCCACCACCGGCTTTCCGGCTGTTGCCGAACATTGGGCCAGCACTTCGGCGATGCTGTCCACGGTCAGCCCGCGGGCGGGGAGCAGCGCCGCAACAGCCGAGTGGACGGCGTCGGACTCAAGTGTCTTGAGCAGGCTGGCCCGCAGGGCGGGCAGGGCAATCGACTGTCCGGCGTCGAGGTCCACGCCGGTGACCAGTTCTGCGACGATGAGGCCTTGGGAAGACGCGCTGTCCGCCACCACTTTGCCCAGCGCCTGGGAGTTGCTGAAGATGGCCAGTCCCGGGCCGGCGGGGAGCGGCTGCGCCGAAACCACCTGCGCGACGTCCACCAGTTGCTCAATGGTTTCCACCCGGATGACGCCGGACTGGCGCAGCATCGCGTCCAGGGCGCCGGCGGGAGCCTGGGTTGTCCGGACGGCGTGCCCGGGCGGCAGCCGCAGCCCCATGGCATCGGACTTGGCCACGATGACGGGCCTGGTGCGCGCCAGCCGCCGTGCCAGGCGGGAAAACTTGCGCGGGTTGCCAATGGATTCAAGGTAGAGCCCGACCGCGGTGGTATCGGGATCGTCCTCCCAGTACTGCATCATGTCGTTGCCGGACACGTCGGCCCGGTTACCGGCGGACAGGAACGTGGACAGACCCAGCCGCCGCCGGCTGGAAGCGGCATACAGCGAGACGCCGATGGCCGCCGACTGGCTGAACAGGCCCAGCCCGCCCCGGAGCGGCATGGTGGGGGCCATCGAAGCGTTGAGGGACACCTCCGGGTTGGTGTTGACGATTCCCAACGACGCCGGCCCAATAACCCGCATGCCGCTTGCCCGGGCCTGCCGAACGAGGTCCCGCTGGCGTAGCAGGCCGCGTTCGCCGTCGTCCGCGAAGCCTGCAGAGGCAACCACCAGTCCCCTGACGCCGGCGGCGGCGCAGTCCGCCACTACGGCGGGGACTTCTTCATACGGGACGGCGACGACGGCCAGCTGGACGGGATCCGGGACTTCGGAGAGTTTGCCGAAGGACATCATGCCGGCGAGTTCCAGTGCTTCCGGGTTGATGGCGTAGACGGGGCCGCTGAAGCCGCCCTCGATGATGTGCTCCAGGAGCTGGTAGCCGACGGTCCCCCACTTGCGGCTGGCACCGATCACGGCAATGGACGACGGCGTCAGCAGGTCCCGCACGCTCCTCGCCTCTGCGCGGTGCTCCCGGGATTCCATCACGGCACGCGACTTCTCAGTGGGGTCGATGTTGAACTCGAGGCTGACGACGCCGTCGTCAAAATGCCGACGGACGTCGTAGCCGGCCTCGGAAAATACCGTCAGCATCTTGCGGTTTTCCGGCAGCACCTCGGCGCTGAAGCGCCGGATCCCGTTTTCGTGTGCGGCGGCGGCCAGGTGTTCCAGCAGGATGGAGCCGATTCCCCGTCCCTGATGGGAATCGGCAATGTTGAACGCCACCTCCGCCTCGGTGGGGTCATCAAGCCGGTCGTACCGTCCGATGCCCACGATTTCGCCGCGGATGGTGATGACGAAAGCTACCCGGTCCTTGTAGTCAACCTCGGTGAAGCGCTTGAGCTCTTTGCTGGACAGCCTGGCCTTGAAGGCGAAGAACCGCATGTAGATTGAATCCTGCGACTGCCCGACGTGGAATGCCTGGACAGCGTCGGCATCGGAGGGATGAATCGGCCTCAAGTGGGCTGTCCCGCCGTCCCGCAGCACGACATCGGCTTCCCAATGTTCCGGATATTCGCCGTCCCCGGGCTGATCCACCATAGGCTTAGCCTAGCCAAAAACTCCCGCAGCACACCCCCGTCAGCTGCACAGTACCGAAGAAGGATTTACCAACCCCCATGGCCCGCCGCCAAAGTTCAGCCCCTCCCGTGGACACCACCCCCTACACGGAGAACATCGTGGACATCGATGTAACCTCCGAAATGGAAGGCTCCTTCCTGGAGTATGCGTACTCGGTGATCTACTCGCGGGCGCTTCCGGACGCCCGGGACGGCCTCAAGCCGGTGCAGCGCCGCATCCTGTACATGATGAGCGACATGGGCCTGCGCCCGGACCGGGGACACGTCAAGAGCGCCCGTGTGGTGGGCGAGGTCATGGGCAAGCTGCACCCGCACGGCGACACGGCCATTTATGACGCCATGGTGCGCATGGCCCAGGACTTCTCGCTTCGGCTGCCGCTGATTGACGGGCACGGCAACTTCGGCTCGCTCGACGACGGCCCTGCCGCCCCCCGGTACACCGAGGCCCGGCTTGCGGCTGCTGCCCTCACCCTCACCGACCACCTCGATGAGGACGTGGTGGACTTTGTCCCCAACTATGACAACCAGCTCACCCAGCCGGACGTCCTGCCGGCCGCGTTCCCCAACCTGCTGGTCAACGGCGCCACGGGCATCGCCGTCGGCATGGCCACCAACATGGCCCCGCACAACCTTGTGGAGGTCATCTCCGCCGCGCGGCACCTGATCGCCAACCCGGACGCCACGCTGGATGACATCATGCGCTTCGTGCCCGGGCCGGACCTGCCCAGCGGCGGGCGGATTGTGGGACTGGACGGTATCCGCGATGCCTACGCCACCGGCCGCGGGTCCTTCAAGACGCGGGCCAAGGTGGAAGTCGAACAGCTGTCCGCGCGCCGGACCGGCCTGGTGGTCACCGAGCTCCCCTACATGGTGGGCCCCGAAAAGGTCATCGAGAAGATCAAGGACGCCGTCAACTCCAAAAAGCTGACCGGCATCAGCGACATCGTTGACCTGACGGACCGCAAGCACGGCCTGCGCCTGGTCATCGAACTCAAGAACGGCTTCAACCCCAACGCGGTGCTCCAGCAGCTCTACCGCTATTCGCCGATGGAGGACTCCTTCGGCATCAACAACGTCACCCTGGTGGACGGCCAGCCGCAGACCCTGGGCCTGGTGCAGCTGCTGACCGTGTACGTGAACCACCGGATCGACGTGGTGCGCCGCCGGACCGTCTTCCGGCTGGGCAAGAAGAAGGACCGCCTGCACCTGGTGGAAGGCCTCCTCATCGCCATCGTGGACATCGACGAGGTCATCCAGATCATCCGGTCCTCGGACGAGGCCGCCGCCGCCCGGGCCCGGCTGATGTCCATCTACGACCTCACGGAAATCCAGGCGAACTACATCCTGGAGCTGCGGCTGCGCCAGCTGACCAAGTACTCGCGGATTGAGCTGGAGAAGGAACAGGACGAGCTGCGCCGTGAAATCGCTGAGCTCGAGGCCATCCTCGGTTCAGAGGAACGCCTCCGGACCCTGGTATCGGACGAACTTGGCGCCATCGCCGCAGAGCACGGCACCCCGCGGCGGACAGTGCTGCTCGAATCCGAGGCCGTGTCCCCCACCGTCGCGGCCGACCTGGCCCTGACCAACGGGAAGAAGGGCAAGGCAGTCCCGCTGGCGCTGGAAATCGCCGACGACCCCTGCTGGGCCATCCTGACCGCCTCGGGCCAGATAGCGCGCACCAGCAACCGGGAACCGCTGGCAGAGGCAGGACCCAGGACCAAGCACGACGTGTATACCTCCGTGGTCAAGACGTCCGCCAGGGGCGAGATCGCCGCCGTCACCTCGCAGGGGCGCATGCTCCGCCTGCAGGTGATGGACATGCCCGTCCTGCCACCGGTATCCGGGCTGCCGAACCTCGCCGGCGGCGTTCCGGCCAAGGACTTCATCACCCTGCTGAAGGGGGAAACCCTGGTGGCATTTGCCCCGCTCGACGAAGTGCTGGCCATCGGCACGGCCCAGGGAGTGGTGAAGCGGGTGCAGCCGGAGTATCCGCTGAACCGCGAGGACTGGGAAGTCATTGCGCTCAAGGACAAGGACTTTGTGGTGGGTGTCGCGCCGGCGGGAGCGGAGGATGCCGAACTCGTCTTCCTGACGAGCCAGGCCCAGCTCCTGAAGTTCGGCGCCGGCGTGGTGCGGCCGCAGGGGCGCACGGCCGGCGGAATGGCGGGAATCAAGCTCGCTGCGGATGACCGCGTTCTGTTCTTCGGCGCCGTCCAGCCCAAGGACGAGTCCGCCGTGGTGGTGACCATTGCCGGCACCACGGGGGCGCTGCCCGGCACGGCACCGGGTACCGCCAAAGTGACGGCGTTCTCCGAGTACCCTGCGAAGGGACGTGCCACTGCGGGAGTGCGGGCACACCGCTTCCTGAAGGGCGAGGATACGTTGCTGCTGGCATGGGCCGGCCACGGCCCCGCGAAGGCTTCCTCGGCGGCCGGCGTGGCCCGGTCCCTGCCTCAGGAGCACGGCCGGCGTGACGGTTCGGGGATCCCGCTGTCCCAGCCGGTCGAGGTGGTGGGCCCCGCCATGGCCTGGCCCGATCCCGCTTAGACTGCTCTCATGCCTATCGTGCCTGATGAAAAGGACTGGACCTGGGTCCTCACCCGTCCTTGCCCGGAATGCTCGTTCGATGCCTCCACGGCCACACCGTCCACCGTCCCTGGCAGTATCGGGAGCCTGCTCCCCCGCTGGCGCGCCGTGCTGCGGCGGCCTGACGTGGCCGAGCGTCCTGACGACCACACGTGGTCCGCTTTGGAGTACGCCTGCCACGTCCGCGACGTGTTCAGCCTTTTCGACCAGCGGCTAAACCTCATGCTTGACTCGGACGACGCACGGTTCGACAACTGGGACCAGGACCAGACCGCCATCGACAAGGACTACGCCAGCGCCGACCCCGCGGTAGTCAGTGCCGAGCTTACGGCTGAAGGACAGCAGGCGGCTGAATCATTCGCGGCCGTCCGTGAATCGGAGTGGGGACGCAAGGGGCTGCGCAGCAACGGCTCGGAGTTCACCGTACTGACGCTTTCCCAGTACTTCCTGCACGACGTGGTCCATCACCTTCACGACGTGGACGGCTGATCCCCCGCCCACGACGCCACAAGGTGGTCACCCTGGTGCTCTGAACGGGCATGCCCTTCGCTTGCTTCTCCGGTAGCGGGCGCAAGCACCAGTCGCGCATCCTCTGCCCGGATGTCGGCCGGGTTGTGCGTCACCAGCACCACGGTGCGGTGGCGCAGTCCCTGCCGCAGGTCCGCCAGCATGGCCCGGGCCGACTCTGCGTCCAGGTGGGCCGTTGGCTCATCCAGCAGGATCACCTCGGCCCCGGTCATCAGCGTTCGGGCCACGGCCAAGCGCTGCCGCTCCCCACCGCTGAGGAACGCCCCGCCCGGACCGATTCGTGTGTCCAGGCCCGAAGGGAGCCGCTCCAGCAGGCCGGCCAGGCCCACCGACGCCAGCGCAGCTGTCATATCGCTGTCGACATCTTTCCCGCTTCCGGTTGTTCCATCCCCTGAGCCGGGCCTGCCCAGCAGCAAGTTCCCCCGGATGGTGGAATCAAACAGGTGCGCTTCCTGCGGGCACCAGGCAGCCCGCCCGGTCACGCCCACCCGTCCGGCGGCAACCGGCAGGAAGCCGAGCAGCACCGACAGCAGCGTGGACTTCCCCGACCCCGATGGGCCGGTGACGGCCAGCCACCTCCCCGGTTCCGCCACGGCGTCCAGGCCGGAGAAGACTGGAGCACCGCCCGGCCAGGCTGCTGAGAGGCCAGCCAGTTCGACGCCGGGACGGCCGCCCGGGCGGGCAGGAACAGTCTGCAGGCCATCGCCAGTGGCCCCCGGAACATGGTCCCGCATGCTGGGGTCCCGGGTGTCCGCGTCCAGTGCCCCGGACGCAGCCACGCGCTGCATCACGGTCCGCAGTGCAGGGAACTGGCGCACCGCCGTCGTCATTGCTGCGAACGGCTCCACCAAAGCCAGGAGCAGCAGGACCACCACGGCCGCCGTCGCCGGCGCGAGCTGGCCGTCGAGCACCGCCGGACCCGCCAGCAGGGCGGCACCCAGGGCGGCGGCACCGCACGCTGCGGTGGTGATGGCCTGTCCCAGCCCGTCTGCCCAGGCCGAACGCCGGGAAGCCTTGGTGGCCTCGCGGTCCTGGGCCTGCAATTCGTTGAGGACGCGGGGAGCTGCGCCGTTGGCGTGGAGCTCGGCACGGGCGTCAAGGGCTGCGGAAACCCGGCGCAGGACCCCGGAGCGGAGGAGTTGCTCGGCGGTGGCGGACTTGCGGTCGCCCCAGAGTGCGGCTGCCGGAGCGAGCAGGAGGCTGGCCACGCTGGCGGCGATCACGGCAGGAAGCGCGGCAGGCACCAGCAAGGACGTGGTGACCAGGGCCAGAACTGAAACCGCGAGCGCTGTGACCGGCGGCAGGACAACGCGCGGCAGGAGGTCGCGGACGGTATCGACGTCGTCAATCACCGTTCCGAGGACGTTGCCGCCCTGCAGCAGGCGGCGGAGCGGCAGCGCCCGCCGGCTCAGGGACTCCCACAGCCTGCCCCGCAACTGCGTGAGGGCAGCAAACACGGCATCGTGCAGGATGAGCCGCTCACAGTACCGGAGCACGGCGCGGCCGATTCCGAAGAACCGCACGCCAACGATCGCGGTCAGCAGGTACAGGATGGGCGGCTGCTCGCTGGCGCGGATAATGAGCCAGCCGGACAGCCCGGACAGCGCGACCGCGAACACCGCTGCGAGGGTGCCCACCAGGGCTGCGGCGGCGAACGTGCCCCGCACGGGCGCCAAGAGTGCGGCCAGCAACCGGGCGGCACCGTGTTTGCCTGCACCGTGCTCTCTGCCGCTTGCAGCCGGAGCTTCTGTAGAGCCCGGCCTATCCCCCGCAGGGAAATGGGGCACAGCAGGTGCCGGCGCGTTCCCGCTCACACTATGCGGGAGCGATTCCGCACCATCCGCGGGGTGTCCGGCAGCCGCGACCGCGCGGCTGGGACCGCCCACCTGCCCGCCCACCGGCACCAGGTGTTCCGCGAGGGCACGGGTGCGCTCCTCGTGCGCCACCAGGATGACAGTCACCTTTCCCCGGAGCTTCCTGATGGTGTCTTCCACCAATGCCGCCGATACATCATCCAGGTGCGCCGTGGGCTCATCCAGCAGCAGGACGGTGGCGCCGGCCTCGATCCGTGCCAGGCCGCGCGCCAGGGCCACACGGCGCAACTCTCCCGGGCTTAGTTCCGCAGGGTGTTTCGCAGCAAGGTGTCCGGCTGCAGCACGGACCAGGCAGGCGCGGGCAGCAGCTTCCGCTCCCTGGCGCCTGTGTTCAACTGTTTCGATGCCGGAACCGCCCGACAGGTAGAGCACGATCTCGTCGAGTACCGTCTCTGCCACCATCACCGGATGCTGCGGAACCCAGGCAATTTTGGTGCGGTCCAGGCCCGTGATGGTGCCGCTGACCGTGGTGCCCGCTCCATGGCCGACGGTCCCGGCCAGTATGCCCAGCACCGTGCTTTTGCCGGCGCCGCTGGGTCCGTCCAGCGCGGTGATCCTGCTCTGCGGTGCGGTGAAACTGAGCGGTCCGACGGCGGGCAGGGACCGTCCTTGGTAGCTCACGGTGAGGCCGCTGACGGTAATGGGCGCGCCAGGCCTGCCGGCCGGGGCTGTCCGAAGCGGCTGCGGCTCCGGCGCATCAGTCACTGCAGTTGTTTCGGCGAGCGCCACCCGGCCGTCGTCACTGGCATGGTGGGCCGTGCCCAGTTCACGCAGCGGCAGGTAGCACTCCGGTGCGAGGATCAGGGCCAGCAGGCCGGCCTCCAGCGGCATGTCGCCGTGGACGAGCCGGACACCGATGAAGACAGCCACCACGGCCACGGAGATGGTGGCGATGAGCTCCAGGGCCAGCGCCGAGAGGAATGCAGTCCGCAGTGTTCCCATGGTGCGGGCACGGTATTCCTCGGAGATTTCCTCGAGTGCCCTGCGCTGGGCGGTGGCGCGGCCCAGGCCCACCAGGACCGGCAGTCCCTTGGCGAGTTCGAGCATGTGGGTGGAGAGCCTGGCGAGGGACGCCTGTGCCTCGCGGACGTTGTCCTCGGTGTACCGGCCGATCAGCACCATAAACAGCGGCACGAGCGGAACGGTCAGGACGATGACTACTGCACTCACCCAGTCGGCGAAAAGGATGCGGGCCCCCACCAGGAGCGGGATGGCCGCGCAGTTCACGAGTGCGGGCAGGAACTGGGTGTAGTAGCTGTCCAGCGCATCCAGCCCTCGGGTGGCAAGCACTGCCAGTCCGCCGTCGGCCGGCCCCGTGCCGCGGACGCCGTTGCGCAGCGCCCTTTCCAGCAAACCGGAGCGCAGCTCCTCCTTGATGCCCAAGGCAGCGCGGCGGGATGCCACTGCCTGCCCCCACACGGTGAGGGACCTCAGCACCACTCCCGCCATGCCGACTGCCATCTGGTCCGCCCAGGCCGGGTTTCCCGCCGCGAGTCCGGCGAGAGCCGAGGCGACAGCCTGCCCGATCAGGACCAGCGACAACGCCTTGAGGGCGGCGAGGAGTCCCAGCCAGTACATGGCTGAACGGGTGGCGGGTCCGGGCGGGAAAGTTGGACGCATGTCAGTCCTTGGTGGTGAAGGCCTTGGCGGCGATGGCCGGCAGGAAGCTGTGGGCTTCCGGAATGTGCGCGGCACTGACCCGCCTCCGGAACACCCAGTAGGTCCAGGCCTGGTAGGCGATGACCAGGGGCAGGCCGAACGCTGCCACGACACTCATAAGGCCCAGAGTGTAGTCGGAGGAGGAAGCGTTGGAAATGGTCAGGTCAAAAGCTTCATTCAGCGTGGAAGGCAGCACCACAGGGAACACAGCGCCAAAGATGGACGCCGAACCCAGCGCCAGGAAAGCTCCCAGGGCCACGAAGGCCTTGCCCTCCGCCCCCTTGCGGGCCATGGCCCAGGCTGCAGCCGCTGCAGCAACCGCCAGCACGATCAGCGCCCAGGTCCAGGCCTTGCCGTCGAGGAACTGGATGCTCAGGGCCCAGCCTGCGATGGGCAGGAGCAGGACGGGAAGCAGCCGGACAAACCACTTCCGCGCACGGTGCCGCACGGCGCCGTCGGTCTTCAGTGCCAGGAAGGCGAGGGCGTGTACCAGCGAGAATCCGACGACGGCGAGTCCGCCCAGCACCGCGTAGCCGCTGAACCAGGCGAGGGGCCCGCCTTCACGGTCCCCGTTGGCGTTCAGCGGAAGGCCGGTGGTGGTCAGGGCCAGGGCTGCACCCACGCCGAAGGCCGCGAAGAAGGATCCCAGCGCGATGGCCCAGTCCCACCTGGCCCGCCACTGATCCGTGTCCACCTTGCCGCGGTACTCGAAGGCCACCGCCCGGAAGATCAGGGCAACCAGTACCACCAGCAGCGGAAGGTACAGGGCGGAGAACAGGGACGCGTACCAGAGCGGGAACGCGGCAAAGGTTGCACCGCCGGCGGTCAGGAGCCAGACCTCGTTGCCGTCCCACACCGGGCCTACGGTGTTGAGCAGGACGCGGCGTTCGGTGTTGTCCCGGGCGAACAGCTTCATCAGCATCCCCACACCCAGGTCAAAGCCCTCAAGGAAGAGGTAGCCGGTCCACAGCACCGCTATGGCGATGAACCAGATGGTTGGCAGCAGTTCCATTCTTCGTTTCCTCTGCTCTTCTTTGGCGGGGTCTATTGGCGCGGACTAGTAGGCGAAGGCCAGGACGTCGTCGGCGGATTTTCCGCCGCCCTGCCCGCCCGGGCCGGGGGTGGCGTCCTCGTTTTCGTCAACGGGTGCGTGGACCAGCTCCGGCATGGCCGACACCACTCCGCCCCGGATGTACTTGACCAGCAGTTTCACTTCCACCACCAGCAGTACCGCGTAGATGGCCGTCAGCGTGATGAGTGACGCCAGCAGTTCCCCGGCGGTGACACCGGGTGAGACAGCGGCCGCGGTGAACATAAAGACCTGGTCGATGCCGTTGGGATCGGGATTGGGGGCCACCACAAACGGCTGGCGGCCCATCTCGGTGAAGATCCAGCCCGCTGCGTTGGCTCCGAAGGGGGCGAGGATTCCGAAGACGGCGAGGCGCATCAGCCACCGGGATTCCGGGACGGTTCCGTTGCGGGTGAGCCAGAGGGCCACCAAGGCAGCGAGGGCGGCGAGCCCGCCGAACCCGATCATCATGCGGAAGCCCCAGTAGGTGACCTCCATGACCGGAAGGTAGTCGATTTCCTGGCCGGCACGTTCGCCGTAGATGGGGTTGTCCGGCAGGTGCGTTCCGTAGGCCTCCTTGTACTGGGGCAGGAGGCTGTTGACGCCCTGGACTTCGGTGGTGAAGTCGCCCTTGGCCAGGTAGGAAAGGATGCCGGGGACCTCGATCAGGGCCACGATGTCATCGCAGTTCTGGGAGCCGAGGTTGCCGATGCTCAGGACGGAGAAGCCGGTGCCGTCGTGGCAGGCTGCTTCTGCCGCCGCCATTTTCATGGGCTGCTGCTCGAACATCAGCTTGCCCTGGAGGTCTCCGGTGAGGGCGGTCCCGGCGAAGGAGATCATGGCCACCACTGCGCCGATGCGAAGTGACCGGATCCAGACTTTGTGGTCATTCTTGTCACGGCCGGGGATGTCCCCTGCCTCACCGGGGACCACCTTGCCGTCGGCACCCACGGTGTCGACGCCGTCGCGCCGCCTCCGCCACAGGTGGTACCAGGCAATGCCGAGCAGGAAGCCGCCGGCGACGGCGAGGGCGCCGAACAGCGTGTGGGGAACTGCAACGAGCGCGGTGTTGTTGGTGAAGACTGCCCAGGCGTCGGTCATCACGGGCCGGCCGTCAATCATCTCCACACCTACGGGGTGCTGCATCCAGCTGTTGGCGACGATGATGAAGTACGCGGAGAACACCGAGCCCACCACTGCGATCCAGAGGCACGCAAGGTGGATGCCCGGCTTCAGCTGCTTCCAGCCGAAGATCCACAGGCCCAGGAAGGTGGATTCGACAAAGAAGGCCAGGAGCGCCTCAAGGGCCAGGGGCGCACCGAAAACGTCGCCCACAAAGCGGCTGTACTCGCTCCATGCCATTCCGAACTGGAATTCCTGGACGATGCCGGTGGCCACGCCCATGATGAAGTTGATCAGGAAGAGCTTTCCCCAGAACTTGGTCATCCGGAGGTATTCAGGTTTTCCGGTACGGTGCCAGGCAGTCTGGATCACAGCCACGACCAGCCCCAGGCCGATGGTCAGCGGGACCATCATGAAGTGGTAAACGGTGGTGATGCCGAATTGCCAGCGTGCAATTTCCAGAGCGTCCAAAGCGTCCAAGGCGGTCCCTACTGTCAGCCAATGCAGGTTTTCTACGTTCTGTAGAAACTCTAACTTCTACAAAGTGTAGAACAACGCCCGCTACGGAGTAAAACGCGCTGCCGCACTCTCCGCCAAGGTCTCCAGCTGACGCGCAGGCCTCCTGTTCTACCCAATGTAGAAAGTGGCGCGGAATCGGGGTAAATTGGATCCTGTAGTTGGAATTCACGCATGACGTCACCGCAGCCCTCCGGTTGCGGTGCGGGGAAACAAAGGAAAAGTGCAATGGCTAGTCTTGGTGAACTGGAACGGGCAGTGATGGACCTGCTCTGGGCGGGCCATGAAGCAGCCACCGCGAACACCTTGCGGGACCGGCTCGCGCAGACATCGGTCGGCCAGGATGGTGCGGCCGGGCACGAGGGCAAGGAACTCGCCGTCACCACGGTGCTCACCGTGTTGTCCCGGCTGGAGAAAAAAGGCCTGGTGGAACGCGAGCGTGGCACCCGTCCACACCGCTACCAGGCAGTATCAAGCCGCGAGGACCACACCGCCGAGCTGATGCACGAAGTGCTGGGGTCGGCTCCGGACCGCGAGGCCGTGCTGGCACGTTTCATCGGGTCCGTTTCCGAAGGTGAAGCCGAGACGCTGCGCAAACTGCTTGGCCACCTCTAACGGACCATGTTCTGGGCCTCGTACCTGCTGGCGGTCCTTGCGATAGTCCTGGCGTGGCCGGTACCTATCCTCCTCTCGAGGGCGCAGTGGCCCGCGCGCTCCCCCTTTACGGCCATGCTGCTCTGGCAGGCCATCGCACTGGCCGGCGGGCTGTCCATGATCGGCGCCATGCTGGTGTACGGCCTGGAACCCATCGGCGATAACCTCATCGCCGGTCTTCGGGCGCTGGCGGGGATGGTGCTTTTCAACGCCCCCACCACCGCCTTGGGCTTCTGGCATATCTTCGCGCTGTCCGCCGCGGCACTGCTGACGGCCCACCTGGTGTTCACGCTGTTGCTGACGTATTACAAGATCGAACGCCAGCGGCGGCGGCACCGCGAGCTTCTCGCGCTCCTTGCTTCTCCTTCCACCGAAGGAACCGGGACGCTGGTCATCAACCACGATTCGCCTGTGGCTTACTGCCTCCCCGGCGGCGCGCGCTCCGTGACCGTGCTGTCCGATGGCTTGATGGCAGCCCTTGAGCCGGCTGAACTCCGCGCGGTGCTGATCCACGAAAACGCCCACCTGAGCCAGCGGCACCACCTGTTGCTGTGGGCTTTCGCCGCCTGGCGCCAGGCACTTCCCTGGCTGCCCACCACCCGCCTCGCCCAGGAGTCAGTCAACTCCCTGATCGAAATGCTGGCCGACGACGTCGCGCTCAAAACCGAAAGCAAGGCCACGCTTATCAAGGCCATCGCCATCGTGGCCAGCGGTTCGGCAGCGGCTGCCGGTGACGTGGAAATTCGTTCCGGCGCCCCAAGCCTGGCCCTGGCCGGGTTGGATTCCGCGGGGGGAACATCCGGCTCGGATTCGGCCCGCACCACCGCGTCACGGGTCAGCCGGCTGCTCTCCCCGCAGCCGGAGCTGCCCTCCACCATCCGCAGCCTGGTGCTGGCAGGCTGTCTCCTCCTGTTGGCCCTGCCCACGGCCCTTCTGGTGGTGCCGGGCCTGCTGGGCTGACGCCCGCCGTCGTACTGCCTGAAACAGCCTCCTGCACGCGCCTGCGGGCGCGGCCCCACGTGCCGTCAGGCGTCGATGCGCTCCCGGTCCAGGCTTGCAGCGCCGGCGATGATGAAATCCTTGCGCGGCGAAACATCCGAGCCCATCAGCAGGTCAAAGATCTCCTCCGCCTGCTTGGCGTTCTCGATCCCTACTTTGCGGAGGGTACGGTGCCGGGGGTCCATGGTGGTCTCGGCCAGCTGTTCAGCGTCCATCTCACCCAGGCCCTTATAGCGCTGGATGGGTTCCTTGTACCGCTTGCCCTCCTTCGCAAGCCGCGCCAGCAACACGTGCAGCTCGGCTTCGGAGTAGGTGTAGATCATCTCGTTGGCCTTCTGGCCCGCGTTGATGACTTCCACCCGGTGCAGCGGCGGCACCGCGGCAAAGACCCGGCCCTCGTCGATCATTGGCCGCATGTAGCGGAAGAAAAGGGTGAGGAGCAGCGTGCGGATGTGCGCGCCGTCCACGTCCGCGTCCGTCATCAGGATGACCTTGCCGTAGCGGGCGGCGGCGATGTCGAAGCTGCGTCCGGACCCTGCCCCCACCACCTGGATGAGGGCCGCGCATTCGGCGTTGGAAAGCATGTCCCCCACCGAGGCTTTCTGGACGTTCAGGATCTTGCCGCGGATGGGCAGCAGGGCCTGGAAGTCCGAGGACCGCGCCAGCTTGGCGGTTCCCAGCGCCGAGTCGCCTTCCACAATAAAGAGTTCGGAACGTTCGACGTCGTCCGTGCGGCAGTCAGCGAGCTTGGTGGGCATGGACGAGGTTTCCAGCGCGTTCTTGCGCCGCTGCGTTTCCTTGTGCACGCGAGCCGAGATGCGGGATTTCATCTCGTTGACGATTTTTTCCAGGAGCAGGGCGGATTGTGCCTTGTCGTTCCTGTTGGCGGAGGTGAGCTTGGCGTTGACCTCGCGCTCTACGACCTTGGCCACGATCGCCCGAACGGCAGAGGTGCCCAGGATCTCCTTGGTCTGCCCTTCGAACTGCGGCTCAGCGAGGCGGACGGTCAGGACGGCGGTGAGGCCGGCGAAGATGTCGTCCTTTTCGATTTTGTCGTTGCCGGCCTTGAGTTTGCGGGCGTTGTTTTCCACGGCCTTGCGGAAGGTCTTGACGAGGGCCTGCTCAAAACCGGACTGGTGCGTTCCGCCCTTGGGCGTGGAGATGATGTTGACGAAGCTCCGGACGGTGCTGTCGTAGCCGATCCCCCACCGCAGCGCCACATCGACTTCACAGTCGCGCTCCACCTCGGCGAGCTGGCTGTGCCCCCGTTCATCCAGCACGGGAACCGTCTCCTTGAACTTTCCGGAGCCGTGCAGCCGCCATACATCGGTGACGGCGGGATCGGCGGCAAGGAACTCAACGAATTCGGAGATTCCGCCGTCGTGGTGGAAGACCTCCTCATGGGCTCCAGACTCGCCGGGCGTCCCCGGGACTTTGCGCTCATCGCGGACCGTCAGTTTGAGGCCGGGCACCAGGAAGGACGTCTGCCGGGCCCTCGCGGCGAGTTCCTCGTAGGAAAACTTTGCGTCCGGGGTAAAAATCTGCCGGTCTGCCCAGTAGCGGATCCTGGTTCCCGTGACGCCCCGCTTGGCCTTGCCCACCACGTCCAGCACCGAGTCATCCACGAACGCCGTGAACGGGGCGGCCGGATCAATTTTGGACCCGGTGTCCTTAAAGCGCCCGGGCTCGCCCCGGCGGAAGGACATTTTGTACGTTTTTCCGCCCCGGTCCACCTCAACATCGAGGCGGGAGGACAGTGCGTTGACCACGGAGGCGCCCACACCGTGCAGGCCGCCGGAAGCAGTGTACGAACCGCCGCCGAACTTGCCGCCCGCATGGAGCTTCGTAAAGACCACCTCGACACCGGTAAGCCCTGTTTTCGGTTCCTTGTCGATGGGGATGCCGCGGCCGTCGTCGTGGATCTCCACGGAGTTGTCCGCGTGCAGGATGATCTTGATGTCGTGGCCGAATCCGGCCAGCGCCTCGTCCACGGAGTTGTCGATGATCTCCCACAGGCAGTGCATCAGGCCGCGGGAGTCAGTGGAACCGATGTACATGCCCGGGCGCTTGCGGACGGCTTCGAGGCCTTCCAGTACAGACAGGTGCCGGGCAGTGTAATCAGAACTTGGTGCCACTGGTGATGAACTCCTTCAGGGACGGAACAGCGGGCTGGGATCGCTCTTCCAAGGGTAGTCGGCCCGGCCCGGCAGTACCGACTGCCACACCTGCCGGGGCGTGTGCGCCACGCCACGTGGCACCCCTCGAGGGGCTGTGGCGCGATCTTGATCCATTCTTGCGGCTACGCGCACAGCGAACTTGTCCCATCCTTGCGATGGTTTTGTTACGAATGCTGGTTATATAGACGTACTGATCTACTAAGGAGGCCGACATGACAACAGCAGTGGCAGACCGCACACTCAACGCACTGGACAGGTGCGATCGTTGCGGAGCCCAGGCATATGTCCGGGTTGTACTGGAGTCCTCCGGTGGTGAGCTTCTTTTCTGCGGCCACCACGCCCGTGCAGTTGAGGCAACGCTCAAGCCCTTGAGCTCCGACTGGCACGATGAGACGGGGAAGCTTCACGAGAAGGCTGCCGTAGAAATCGACTAGCTTGGCTGAAGCTGTTGGGACCTCACCGAAAGGTGGGGTCCCAATCTTTTTAAGTTGGTTCAAGCAAAAAGCGGCCCGCCGGGAACCGTGCCCGCTACGGGCACGGTTCCCGGCGGGCCGCTTGTGGTGAGTGCTGCTTCTAGTCCAGGTAGTCCCGCAGCACCTGCGACCGCGAGGGGTGGCGGAGCTTGGACATGGTCTTGGATTCGATCTGGCGGATACGCTCGCGCGTGACCCCGTAGACCTTGCCGATTTCGTCTAAAGTCTTCGGCTGTCCGTCAGTGAGGCCGAACCGCATGGCCACCACTCCGGCCTCGCGCTCAGAGAGCGTATCCAGCACGGAATGAAGCTGCTCCTGCAGGAGCGTGAAGCTCACGGCATCCGCCGGCACAACAGCCTCGGAGTCCTCGATCAGGTCACCGAACTCGGAATCGCCGTCCTCGCCCAGGGGCGTGTGGAGCGAGATGGGCTCGCGGCCGTACTTCTGGACTTCGACGACCTTTTCGGGGGTCATGTCCAGTTCGAGCGCCAGCTCTTCGGGCGTAGGTTCACGGCCGAGGTCCTGCAGCATCTGGCGCTGGACGCGGGCCAGCTTGTTGATGACTTCAACCATGTGCACCGGAATACGGATGGTGCGGGCCTGGTCGGCCATGGCACGCGTGATCGCCTGGCGGATCCACCAGGTGGCGTACGTGGAGAACTTGAAGCCCTTGGTGTAGTCGAACTTCTCCACTGCACGGATCAGGCCGAGGTTGCCTTCCTGGATCAGGTCCAGGAACAGCATGCCGCGCCCGGTGTAACGCTTGGCCAGCGAGACCACGAGGCGGAGGTTGGCTTCCAGCAGGTGGTTCTTGGCGCGCTTGCCGTCATGGATGATGAATTCAAGCTCGCGCTTGTACTTCGGATCCATCGAGCCGTCGTCAGCAGCGATCTTCTCTTCTGCAAACAAGCCGGCTTCGATCCGGAGCGCAAGGTCCACTTCCTGCTCGGCGTTGAGCAGTGCGACCTTACCGATCTGCTTCAGGTAGTCCTTAACAGGGTCGGCGGTAGCTCCGGCGGACATGACCTGCTGGACAGGTGCGTCGTCGTCATCTGCGTCGGAGTAGACGAAGCCCTTGCCGGAGCCGGCGGCTCCCTTGACGGGATCGGCCTCGGCGTCCTCCTCAACAACATCAGGGCCTTCGAGGATGATCTCATCGAGGTCTTCCTCGACTTCTTCGACGTCATCGGCGTCCGTGTCACCGGCCGATTTGCCGGCCGCTTCAGCAGCAGCCTTCGCGCCGGGTTTGGGCCCGCGCTTCTTGGGCTCACGCTTGCCGTCCGCACCAGCTTCACCGGCAGAAGCCTTGTTGGCTGCCCGCGTGGCGGCCCGCTTGGCGTTTGTTGCAGCCTGCTTCTCCTCGGCGGACAGTTCGTCCTGGGCGGCGGGGTCCTTCTTCGTGGAAGACGGGGTCACAGAAAACCTTTCTAGCGGTGGTCTGTGGAATCGCCATACGGGCAACACCACTATGACCCTGTCAAGTCCGTGGTGAAAACCAAGCGCCACCACGGCCGGCAGAGTCTATAAATAGAACTGCCGGAGCGGCCGTAATGTTCCCATACAGCGGTCATTACAAGCACTCGATACACGGACCCAACCGGGTCTCGGCCTCCATTGTCTCACGATTTCCCGGAATAGGGCCTAACCCGCCATTTCCTGCCGTCTTCGCCTTCAGGCGGCTTCCGGTCCGAATTTCTGCCAGGCAGCCTCCTTCCGCGCCGCCCAGCCGCACAACGTACCCCGGCGGACCAATTCAAGCAGCAACTCTGCAAGCCGGTACCCGGGCTCGATGTCGAGCGCCTCCCCCAGGTACGCCGCCGAATACGAGCCCCGACCTCGGCACCACGCGATCCAGCCCCTCCCCGTCAAGGCAGCCGCGGCCGGTGGCCCGCCCATCGCGGCGAGGTGCTCCAGGACGAGGTCGAGGGCGTCAAGGCTGTGCCATTGGGGAACGGCCGGCTCCTGCCCCATCAGGACGTTTCCGTAGCCGGGAGTACCATCCTGGCCGCCGGACATCAGGAAGCCTTCCCCGCACTGGTCCGGTAGCGCGAAGGACGGAAAAGCGGTGCCATCCGCTGCGGATGGCACTTCTTCCGGCCCGGCCTGTTCTGCCCCGGGCGCCATCGGCCCCGGCTGTGCGTCCTGGCTGAAAATTCCGAACTCTTCAGCCCCGGCTGCAGCGGCTGTTTTCCCCGCCGCCGCCATAACGAGGACGGCGTCCCGCCAGGCGGGCACCAGGAGCGTGGCCCGCAGGAAAGCGTCACGGTGTACCGACGGGCGTTGCAGGTCCCCGGCCGGGCGGGCCAGTACCGCCTCCCACTGGCCGAGCACCGCGGCAAACTGCGGCCGGCTCTGCCGCCGAAGGTCCAGCTGGGCCGACCACTCGGCCTCCGCTTCCAGCACAGCGGCGCGGTGGAGGGCAGAAACAGGGCCGGCCGGCTGCCGCTGTTCCGGGGCCGGTCCAATGCTGCTTCCCCGGTACACCATCTCGGTGTTGAGCAGGCTGTCGTGGATTTCCTGGATGGGGCGCCCTGGCAGCGGGCAGCATAAAACATCCAGGCACCAAACCTCCCGCCAGAAATCATCCCCGATGTACCAGGCTTCCCGGACTGGCATCCGCGCCCTTTGCAGCATGGAGTCCAGGCCGGCCAGCAAACCGTCGTACCGCGACTGCGGCGCCGCGCCGCCGTTGCTGGTGAAGATCGCCAGCAGTGTGCCGTCAGCCTCCTTGTCCGCCTCGAGATAGCGCCGGACGGCCCGCAGGAATTTTGCCGGATTGGCAAGGACGTCCGGCCCGGGAAGATCCAGCCGCAAGGTGGCCCCCACCCTTTTGCCCTGCAATGTGATGGCCACGAGGCTCTGCGCCGGCCAGTATCCCAACGAGTGGGGAATGAAACCCAGTATGTCTTCCGGGCCGCGGACTGTGAGCCGTTCTGGAGATGTCATGGCTCCAGCATTCGCCGGCCAGGGGTCACTCGACAGTAAGGGCCGCAGCTATGTGGAAACCGCCGCTGTGCAGCCGGCCCTGTGGAGGACCAGTCAGTCGTCTGAAGCGGCCGCCTTGCTGCGCCGGGCCAGGTGTTCGCGCCGCTGGCGGGCCAGCGCGCTGCGCAGCGGCGGGACCACAACACCCTGGGCAGCCATCTGCCGCCGTACCTTCCGGCGGCAGACCAGCATTGCTGCGGCCCCAAAGCCGAGCAGCAGGAACTGGACACTGAGTGCGATCCGGAACGGGTCCAGCCCGTACAGGACTCCGTTGGAGAACCCGCTGGCGTACAGCACGTCCAGCACCAGGCCGATCAGGAAGATCGCGATCAGCGCGGCGATGAAGCCGCCCACGTTGACGATGCCCGTCGCGGTGCCAATGCGGTGCGCGGGGTTGAAGGTGCGGGCGAAGTCGAAGCCGATCATCGAGCCGGGCCCACCGATGGCGAGCACCACCACGAGGCCGGCCAGCAGCCACAACGGTGAACGCCCCGGAGTCAGCAGCACGGCTGCCCAGGCTCCGGCGGTGGCAGCGGCGATCAGCAGGACCATGGTTGAACGCCGCAGCGGGTGGCGGGAAACGAAGCGGCCGATGAACGGCCCCACTGCCATGGCTGTTGCCACGTAGAGCGCCATCAGGGCGGCGACTGTTCCGGCGTCGAGACCCTGCCCGGAAAGGAGGAACGGGTAACCCCAGGTCATCGCGAAGACAGTACCGCTGAACTGGATGGTGAAGTGGCTCCACAGTCCCAGCCTGGTCCCCGGCTGGCGCCAGGCGCGGGCCAGCGAGGCTCCTGTTGCCTTCAGGCCTTGCTGTGCCTGCGGCCGCTGGGTGCCGGGCGGCACGTCCTGCAGGAGCAGCAGGACCAGGACGACGGCGAGTCCCGACATCCCTGCCAGCATCAGGAACGCCGGGGTCCAGCCCGCCGCGTGCAGCACGAAGGCGAAGGGAATGACACTGAACAGCTGCCCCAACTGGCCGGACATACCCGTCAACTGGGTCACGAGCGGCACCCGGGCGGGCGCAAACCAGAGCGGGATCAGGCGGATCACCGAGATAAAAGTCATCGCGTCCCCGGCGCCCACCAGGACCCGTCCGGCTACACCTCCGGGAATACTGTCGGCGAACGCCAGCTGGAGCTGGCCCAGGCCCATCAGGACGGCACCGCCGGCGATCATGGCGCGTGAGCCGAACCGGTCCACCAGCAGGCCCACGGGAATCTGGAGTCCTGCATAGACCAGCAGCTGGAGGACGGTAAAGAACGAGATGGCGGACGCGCTGGCGTGGAAACGCTCGGTGGCCTCCAGGCCCACCACGCCAAAGGACGTGCGCTGTGAAACCGCCACAAGGTACCCGAAGATACCAACGGTCCAAATCAGCCAGGCGCGGGGTGCAGTCACCCCTTCATTATGCCCGGACAGCCGTGGCCACCCCGGCAGCAGCGGGTTCCGCTACTGGCCGGGGTTCTCGCGGGCGAGGTAGGCCTCGACGGCAGCGCCGAGGACATCCGCATTGGGAAGCTCGTCATTTTCGTCCGCAAGGAGCGAGCGGCGGACCGTGCCTTCGGCCTTTTCGTCGTACCGGGATTCGAGGCGCGACACAACCTGCTGGACATCCTCCGAGGCATCAATCTGCTCGGCGATCTGGCGGCTGACTTCGCGGCCGGCTTCCCGAAGCCTGTCCGAGGGCAGCATCAGCGAAGTGGCTGCACCCAGGTATTCAAGTCCTGCGACGGCGGCGGTGGGATATTCCGCCTCGGCAAGGTAGTGCGGCACGTGGATGACATAGCCGGCGACGTTGCGGCCGGCCTCCACCAGGCGGAGCTCCAGGATGTGGCCCACCGCTGCGGGGACCTCCACCGTTGGCTTCCAGACCGAGATGCCCTCGATCAGTTCGGGCCTGTTGCCGTGCACCGTCACGCCCACCGGACGCGTGTGGGGCACCGGCATGGGAATGGAGTGGATCCAGGTGACCAGGTTGACGTCCAGCTTCTCCACGATGCCCACCACTGCCCGCGCGAACCGTTCCCACTGCAGGTCGGGCTCGAACCCTGCCAGCAGCAGGAAGGGATTGCCCAGGCCGTCGATAAGCCGGTAGAGGGCGAGCGTCGGCTCCTGGTAATCCTGCAGGTGGTCCTCGACGAACGTCACGTGGGGCCTGCGCGACCGGTAGTCGATGAGCTGGTCAGCATCGAAGACTGCAACCGGCTCGGCGTCGAGCGTGTCCAGCAGTTCAGCGTTGATTTGCTTCACTACGTGACCGGCATCGGCGAACCCGGTGAAGCCCATCACCAAATCCAGCCCGCGGAGTTCAGGGCTGTGGAACAGCTCAATGTTGCTCGCGTAGAGCGCGTCGGGGTCCAGCAGGGAGCCGGAGATCCGTTCAAGCACGGCATGTTCCTTTCATAGGTGCGGGTGGACATCTTCTACAACGCCGCAGGGCAGCCGCACATTCCTGCGGCCGGTGTGGCGCACCTCTCAGGAAATACACCGGCGCGGGCGGGGACGGGCTACGATCGGAACTGGCCTGCCAGACGGGCTTGCAGACACCCGGACTGCGTCCCGAACGATAGCATCCGGGCAACCATGGCAGAGCGCCGAACATGCATCCTGCCCGAGCATCTCTCGAGAATTGAGGACTGATCCCTGTGGTCAAGAATACTGAAATCAACCTTAGTACCCTCCCAAGGGACCTGAAGAAGAGCCCCAGTGACGCAGTGGTCATCGGCGTGGGAAAGGGCACTGACGGGCCCGTCCTCCTGGACAACCCGCTGACCGCAAAGAGTGCAGAGGCCCTGGCGCAGTCCCTCAAGTCCCTGGGCGTCACCGGTGCCGCGGACCAGATCGTCCGACTCCCGGGCCTTCCGGAGACGGGCGCCGGAATCCTGGTCCTCGCCGGCACCGGCAAGGTCTCCGCTGCGGAACCGCTCACGGGAGAGGCCCTGCGCCGGGCGGCCGGTTCCGCTGTCCGCCAGCTTGCCGGCCTCGCAACGGTTGTCCTTGCCCTTCCGACGGCGTCAGTTGCCGACGTCGCGGCAGTCGCCGAGGGTGCCGCGCTCGGCGCCTATTCCTTCACTGAATTCCGTTCCTCGAAGGACGGGCTGAAGGATCCGGTCCGGAACGCCGTCATCTTCACGGAGTTCGCCAGCCACAAGGAGACGGACGCCGCCCTGAGGCGTGCCGGGCTGATCGGCAAGGCCGTCAACGCCACCCGTTCCCTCGTCAACCAGCCGCCCAGCCACCTTTACCCCGAAACGTTCGCTGAGGCCGCGAAGGAACTGGCCAAGGGCCTGCCCGTGAAGGTCACCGTCTGGGATGAAAAGCGGCTCGAAAAGGAAGGCTTCGGCGGCATCATGGGCGTGGGCAAGGGCTCCGCCCGCCAGCCCCGCCTGGTCAAGGTGGAATACTCCCCCGCGAAGGCAACCTCGAAGATCGCCCTTGTCGGCAAGGGCATCACCTTCGACACCGGCGGGATCTCCATCAAGCCGGCCCTCGGCATGGGCGACATGAAGAGCGACATGGCGGGCGCCGCCGTCGTCCTTAACACTGTCCTCGCCCTCGCCGGACTTGGCCTTCCGGTCAAGGCGACCGCCTGGCTCTGCATTGCCGAAAACATGCCCTCCGGCGCGGCCTCACGTCCCGCGGACGTCCTCACCATGTACGGCGGAAAGACCGTTGAGGTCCTGAACACCGATGCCGAAGGCCGGCTCGTCATGGCAGACGGCATCGTGGCCGCCAGCCGTGAGTACCCGGACGCCATCATCGACGTCGCCACCCTGACGGGCGCACAGCTGATCGCGCTCGGCAACCGCACGGCCGGCGTTATGGGCTCGGACAGCGTGACCGGCCCGCTCAAGGCCGCAGCCGACCGGGCCGGAGAACTGGTATGGCCCATGCCGCTGCCCGAGGAACTGCGCCCCAGCATCGACTCGCAGGTTGCGGACCTGGCCAACATCGGCGAACGCCACGGCGGCATGATGACGGCCGCTGTTTTCCTGCGCGAGTTCGTGGGTAAGGGCAAGGACGGGGAACAGATCCCCTGGGCCCACATCGACATCGCCGGGCCTTCCTTCAACAACGGCAGCCCGTACGGCTACACCCACAAGCAGGGCACGGGCTGCACCGTCCGGACCCTGGTGGCCTATGTAGAGGACATCCTCGCCGCCGCGGCCTGACACCGCCGGCGAAGTCCGGCCGCCACGGGTGCCCTGCGGCACGGGAATGTTCCCTGTGCCGCAGGGCCGCGTGACACTGGACACAAGCGCTCCACAAACGCGGCACCAAGGTGGAGCATGGATAAGTGGTTCGCTAAGGTGAACCACGGTAGTCACAAATGCAAGAGAACAAGCACGCTGGCATAATCACGGCAGTGCAAGTTCCAAGACCAGATGATGCGCGGAGAACGCGTCATCGTTCACGCGAGGGAGCGTTTAAGTGGCCGATCAGGCAACTGCGCAAGAATTCGACATCCTGGTACTCGGTGGAGGCAGCGGCGGATACGCCGCCGCACTGCGGGCCGTACAGCTTGGCCTTACCGTCGGCCTCGTGGAGAAGGCAAAGCTGGGCGGCACCTGCCTCCACAACGGCTGCATCCCCACCAAGGCGCTGCTGCACTCTGCAGAGCTCGCCGACCACGCCCGTGACTCCGCCAAGTACGGCGTGAACGTCACCCTCGACGGCATCGACATCACTGCCGTCAACGCGTACAAGGACGGCATCATCGCCGGCAAGTACAAGGGCCTCCAGGGCCTCATCAAGTCCAAGGGCATCACCGTGATCGAAGGTGAGGGCAAGCTCCAGGGCACCGACACCGTTGTGGTGAACGGCACCGCGTACAAGGGCAAGAACATCATCCTGGCCACCGGGTCCTACTCCCGCACCCTTCCCGGCCTGGAAATCGGCGGCAAGGTCATCACCTCCGACCAGGCCCTGACCATGGACTCCATCCCCAAGAGCGCCATCATCCTGGGCGGCGGCGTCATCGGCGTCGAGTTCGCTTCCGTCTGGAAGTCCTTCGGCGTGGACGTCACCATCGTGGAGGGCCTGCCCTCGCTGGTTCCCAACGAGGACGCCACCATCGTCAAGAACTTCGAGCGCGCCTTCAAGAAGCGCGGCATCAAGTTCTCCACCGGTGTATTCTTCCAGGGCGTTGAGCAGAACAACGACGGCGTCAAGGTCACCCTGGTGGACGGCAAGACCTTCGAAGCGGACCTGCTGCTCGTCGCCGTCGGCCGTGGCCCCGTCACCGCCAACCTCGGCTACGAGGAAGCGGGCATCACCATCGACCGCGGCTTCGTCATCACCAACGAGCGCCTCCACACCGGCGTCGGCAACATCTACGCCGTCGGCGACATCGTCCCCGGTGTCCAGCTGGCCCACCGCGGCTACCAGCAGGGCATCTTCGTGGCCGAGGAAATCGCCGGCCTGAAGCCGGTGATCGTTGAGGACATCAACATCCCCAAGGTCACCTACTCGGATCCCGAAATCGCTACCGTCGGCTACACCGAAAAGGCTGCCAAGGAGAAGTTCGGCGAGGACCAGGTGCAGACCCAGGAATACAACCTGGCCGGCAACGGCAAGAGCTCCATCCTGGGCACCTCAGGACTAGTCAAGCTGGTCCGCCAGAAGGACGGCCCCGTGGTGGGCGTCCACATGATCGGCGCCCGGATGGGCGAGCAGGTCGGCGAAGCCCAGCTGATCGTGAACTGGGAAGCCTACCCCGAGGATGTGGCGCAGCTGGTGCACGCACACCCCACCCAGAACGAGGCCATGGGCGAAGCCCACCTGGCACTCGCGGGCAAGCCGCTTCACGGCTAGTTTCGCCACGCACCACAGGGCCTGGTGCACCCGGCACGGAATGCCGGGTGCACTAGGCTTCCAACAAGGCAGCAATCATCCGCACTAAAGATCAATAAGGAGAACGGGGACGACATGTCTGAATCCGTTAACTTGCCCGCCCTCGGTGAGAGCGTCACCGAAGGAACCGTCACCCGCTGGCTCAAGCAGGTAGGTGACCGGGTAGAGGTGGACGAGCCGCTGCTCGAGGTCTCCACCGACAAAGTAGACACTGAAATCCCCTCTCCTGTAGCTGGCGTGATTGAGGAAATCCTGGTTGCCGAGGACGAGACCGCCGAGGTCGGCGCTCCCCTGGTTCGCATCGGCGACGGCTCCGGTGGCGGCGCCCCCGCCGAAGAAGCACCCGCAGCAGCTCCTGCTGAAGAAGCAGCGGCACCGGAAGCTCCCGCGCCGGCCGCCCCGGCCGAGCAGGCTCCTGCACAGGAAGCACCCGCCCAGGAAGCACCGGCAGCCGCCCAGGAGGCACCTGCAGCCGGCGGCGAGGGGCACGAGGTCACCCTCCCGGCGCTGGGCGAAAGCGTCACCGAAGGCACCGTCACCCGCTGGCTGAAGGCCGTGGGCGACTCCGTAGAGGTGGACGAGCCGCTCCTGGAAGTTTCCACCGACAAGGTTGATACCGAAATCCCGTCCCCGGTAGCCGGTACCCTTCAGGAAATCCGCGTCAACGAGGACGAAACGGCAGAGGTCGGCTCCGTCCTGGCTGTTATCGGTTCAGGCGCAGCCGCTGCCCCTGCCGAAGCACCGTCCACCGAGGCACCGGTCCAGGAAGCCCCCAAGGCTGAAGCACCCGCACCTGCCCCGCAGGCTGCACCGGCCCAGGAAGCCCCGAAGGCAGCACCGGCACCGCAGGCTGCACCCGCCCCCGCGGCAGCACCTGCCGCAGCGCCTGCCACTGCACAGCCCGCGGCCTCCAACGGCGGATCTGAATCCGGCTACGTCACTCCCCTGGTCCGCAAGCTTGCCAACCAGCACGGCGTGGACATCGCTTCGCTCTCGGGCACCGGCGTGGGCGGACGCATCCGCAAGCAGGACGTTATGGCAGCCGCTGAAGCCAAGGCCGCACCCGCCGCAGCCCCTGCAGCAGCGCCCGCCGCATCAGCACCGGCAGCGTCCAACGCCGCTGTTTCCTCACTGCGCGGCACCACGCAGAAGGCTCCGCGCATCCGCCAAGTCATCGCCCGCCGCATGCGCGAATCCCTCGAGATCTCCACCCAGCTGACCCAGGTCCACGAAGTGGACTTGACCAAGGTCGCCAAGCTCCGTGCCCGTGCCAAGAACTCGTTCCAGGCCCAGAACGGCGTCAAGCTGACCTTCCTCCCGTTCATCGCCAAGGCCGTGGCCGAGGCACTCAAGCAGCACCCCAAGCTCAACGCTGCCTACGACGAGGACAAGCAGGAAATCACTTACCACAACGCCGAGCACCTGGCGATCGCCGTCGACACCGACAAGGGCCTGCTGGTCCCGGTCATCAACGACGCCGGCAACCTGAACCTCGCCGGCCTGGCCGGCAAGATCGCCGACGTTGCAGGCCGCACGCGTGACGGCAAGATCGGCCCGGACGAGCTGTCCGGCGGCACGTTCAGCATCACCAACATCGGTTCGGTCGGAGCCTTGTTCGACACCCCGATCATCAACCAGCCTCAGGTGGGCATCCTGGGCACCGGCGCCATCGTGAAGCGCGCCGTGGTTGTTGCCGATGAGAACGGTGACGACTCGATCGCCATCCGCTCCATGATGTACCTGTCCCTGACGTACGACCACCGCCTGGTGGACGGCGCCGACGCCGGCCGGTTCCTCCAGACGCTGAAGGCACGCCTTGAAGAGGGCGCCTTCGAGGCAGACCTGGGGCTGTAACGCGCTAAAACGTTCGACGGCGGTGCAGGCAGCGGTGGGAGACCAGCGCAAGGCCTGCACTGCCGTCGGCGTTTAACAACCCTGCGTTTAAAACCATGGAGGCGTCGGGCCACCGACTGATCCGAAACTACTACAAGCTGTAGAACCTCTGGCTACACTGGTCCCATGAACATCGTTTATAACATTGTGGTTTTCCTGCACATCGTCGGCGCGGCCATGATCGTCGGAATCTGGATCGGGCAGATGAAAAAGCCCACCGTCCACCCCCGCCAGTTCGACGGCGCCATGACGCAGCTGCTCACCGGTGTCATCCTGATGGGCCTTATTCCAGCCCTGGACATGGACGCCAACTACGCAAAGCTGGGCATCAAGCTCGTCATTGCCGTGGTTGTCGGCGTCCTGGCCTTCATCGGACGCCGGAAGTACAAAAAGGGCGAGGCCGTCAGCCCCGGCCTCGCGCACGGCGTGGGCGGACTCGCGCTCCTGAACATCGCGATCGCCACGATCTGGCAGTAGCACTTCATCTGCATCGTACGACGGCGACGCTCCCTCTCTGCGGGGAGCGTCGCCGTCGGCGTTCTACGCCATGGTCACAATCCTCTGACAGCGGACAACCCGTGCACCCGGAGTGCCGAATCCCTAGGATGGGTAGCGGCGGGTCCAGGCACCAGCCTGCCCCGGTTCGAATCGACTTGAGGAGTGGTTATGGCAGCAACACGCACCGCGCACACAGTATGGAACGGCGACCTGATGTCAGGTTCCGGAAACACCACGCTGGACAGCTCCGGCCTGGGTACGTACGACGTCACGTGGAAGGCCCGCACCGAGGCTGCCGGCGGCAAGACCAGCCCGGAAGAACTCATCGCGGCAGCCCACTCAGCCTGCTTCTCCATGGCCTTCAGCCACGCCCTGGCCCAGGCTGGCCACGCGCCGGAGGAAGTCAACACCAAGGCTGACGTCACCTTCGTGCCGGGCACCGGCATCACCGGCAGCCACCTGACCATGTCCGCCCGGATCCCGGGAATTTCCGAAGACGAGTTCCAGAAGATCGCTGCCGAAGCCAAGGTCGGCTGCCCCGTTTCCGGCGCCCTTGCCAGCATCGACATCACCCTGGACGCCACGCTCGAGGCCTGATCCGTTTCGGGGCGCAGACGCCAAAAAGCCCTGCCTGGCCATTTCCGGCCAGGCAGGGCTTTTTCGTGCTGGTGGGGTTACTTGCCCTGGCCGCGCGGCGGGAGCGGCGCAGGGCGCAGCCGGCGGTAGCCTTCGCGTGCTGGCGGGCGGTCAGTGGGAAGCTCCTGCACCATCTCCTTCAGTGCCCCGATGCCGTATTCCAGTTGCGGATCGCGTCCGGCTGCGTAGGCGTGCGGCGGGTAGGTGACCTCAATGTCCGGGTCCACTCCGTAGTTCTCGACGCTCCAGCCCACGCCGCCGCCGAACCAGGTGGCGTACCGCGGCTGGGTGACACCCGTGCCGTCAGCCAGGGCAAACCTGTTGTCGATGCC
The DNA here is from genome assembly GCF_900537115.1 of Arthrobacter sp. Alg241-R88. Classification (GTDB taxonomy): domain Bacteria; phylum Actinomycetota; class Actinomycetes; order Actinomycetales; family Micrococcaceae; genus Arthrobacter. The sequence continues at coordinate 105,934 of NZ_UNRG01000002.1, read as the reverse complement.
CACCACGCCGCCCCAGGTGCGCGTTCCGATCACGGGACCGATGCCGCGCAGCTTTGACACCTGGGTGATGATGTCGCCGTCGGACCCGGCAAACTCGTCGGCCAGGATGATGACCGGCCCGCGCGGCGCGTGGTGCGGGTAAGTGCGTGGCTTCTCTGCCCGCGGCATGCTCCAGCCGGTGACTTTACGGCCGATCAGCTCAGCCACAAGCTGGGAGGTGTGCCCGCCGCGGTTGCGCCGCACATCCACGATGAGGCCGTCCAGCGCGGTTTCTGTGTCAAGATCGCGGTGCAGCTGGGCCCAGCCGTTCGCCATCATGTCCGGGATATGGAGGTAGCCGAAGGTGCCTCCCGAAGCCTCCCTGACGGTCCGCCGGTTCGAGGCAACCCATTCCTGGTACCGCAGGCGCTCCTCGTCCTTGACGGGTACGACGGCGACCCGCCGTTGCCTGCCGGCGCTGTCGCCGTGCGCTCCGCCGTTAAGGAGTGTCAGCTCCACCGGCCGGCCGGCCGCCCCCACCAGCTGCATCGCCGGGGTCACGGCCGCGGACAACGGAACGCCGTCGATTGCCAGCAGGATATCTCCGGCCTTGGCACCGACGCCCGGACGGGTCAGGGGCGACGTTGCGAGGGGATCGGATGATTCGCCGGCCAGGATGTGGGTGATCTCCCAGCCGGCCGCTGTCAGGGCAAGGTCGGCACCGAGCCGGCCCTGGCCATGGCTTCCGTTCTCCGTGACGGGTGCGGGCCGGACGTAGGCGTGCGAGGTGCCCAGTTCACCATGCAGTTCCCACAGCAGGTCCACCAGGTCGTCGTGGGAACCCAGCCGGTCCACGAGCGGACGGTAGCGCTTGTAGATGGACTCCCAGTCTTGCCCTGCCATGTCTTCAGTCCAGAAGAAGTCGCGCTGCAGGCGCCATGCCTCGTCAAAGGCCTGGCCCCACACGCTGAGCGGGTCCATCATCACCCGGACCCGGCCAAGGTCCACCTTGACCAGCTCGCCTGATTCCTCGTCAGCCTTCTTGTCTGCCGGTACAACGCTGACCTGCTTGTCGGATATCAGCACCACTTTGGTGCGGTCGCCGGAGAGCCGGAAGCTGTCCAGCGACTCCACCAGCGTGGACTGTTTCCGGCGGGCGAGGTCGAAGCGGGCAAGGCTGGGGCGGGCATCCTTGTCCTCCTGGCTGGCCTTGCCGTCGCCGGTGACTCCGGCAAGGGCCCAGTCGAGCCACAGCAATGCGCCGTCGGCTGCCTTCAGGGACGTGTAGTTGCCCTGAGGTACGGGGACGCCGATAACACGGTGGGCGAGCCCCTCCGGGTCCACCCTGACCTCCGGCGCTGCTGCCGCAGCTTCCTGCCGAGGTTCCCCGGCTCCGTCGCCTGCCCGGGCTTCCCCCGCGTCCAGATCCACAGACGGGCCGAACGGCGACGGCGTGTCAGCGGCCAGTGCCACGAGGTACGGCTTGATGGGGCTGGGGAAGGAGAGGTCAAAGGAGTGCCCGTCGTAGACGGGGTCGAAGCTGCGGTTGGAGAGGAACGCCAGGAACTTGCCGTCCGGGGTGAAGGCCGGCGAGGTGTCGCAGAAGCGGCCATCGGTAACGTCCACCAGGCCGGAACCAGGATCTGCTACCTTGGCCAGCCGGAGCCGGCTGCGGGAACCGAAGGAGGTCACGGGTTCGGACCAGACCAGCCATTGGGAGTCCGCCGACCAGGCCAGATCCGTGACGGTGCCTTCACCGATGCTGGCCACCAGCGTCAGTTCCCCGGTCCGCGTGTTGGCCGCGTACACCTCGCCGAAGGACGTACCCAGCGCGAGCCACCCGCCGTCCGGGCTGGCCTCGAGGGAGCTGGTGCGGGTGGGGCGGGGAAAGGCGATCCGGGTTGCTGCGGAGGCAGCCGCGGCGGCTGAGGGGGCGTCCTCCGGGGCGACGTCAGCCTGCTGGTCATCCCTGACGGCGGGAGCCGCACCGGCTCCTGCCAGGACCGCAGCCCCGGCGGCCGGAACGGGCTGCGGCAGGGCGACGGCGGCTTCGTCCTGTCCGGCCCCTGAAGCAGTACCGCTGCTTGGCTCTCCGGCGGGGGTGGATGTCCCCTGGGCGCTTCCCTCCGTTGTTCTGCCGGGCACCGGCGCGGCAACGTCCTTGATGTACAGCGCCTCGACTCCGTCGTGGTCCGCCACGTAGGCCAGCCGCCCGTTGCCGAGCGGCCTGGGAAGGCGGGCACGGACGCCCGGTGTTGCTTCAATGATCCGGGAAGGTCCGTCCTTGTGCCGCAGCCAGTGGATGGTGCCGTGCGCTTCGACCGCACTGGCCGCCCCGGCGCCGTCCGGGACTGCCGCGGCAAGGTGCTTGCTGGTGTTCAGCAGCGCCGGGCGCCGCGACTGGGAAGCAGAGCCCAGCGTGATGTCCAGCCGCACGGGGTCGGAACCAGGATCAGCAAGAACCCAGAGCTCACCCGCGGACTCAAAGATGATGCGCTTTCCGTCGGAAGCGGCGTGCCGGACGTAGAAATCCTCGTGATCCGTGTGCCTGCGAAGGTCCTTTCCATTCGGAAGGACCGAGTACAGGTTGCCGTACCCCTCGTGGTCGGACAGGAATGCGATGCGCCCGTCCACCCACATGGGATCAGCGAGGTTGCCGTCAAGGTCCGGCAGCAGGCGTTCAAATTCACCGTTGCCGTCGTTGTCCAGCCAGAGCTTTCCGGCGGTGCCTCCGCGGTAGCGCTTCCACCACGCGGGTTCGCGTGACAGCACGCTGCCCACTACTACCGGGCGCTCATCGCCCACTTCGGGGCCAAAGGCGACCGACTCTACGGGGCCGAAGGGCAGTTCCTCGGCCCAACCGCCCTCAAGCGGGACACTGTAGGCGTGTGTGTGGCGGCTTTCAGCCTGGCGGAAGGCGCTGGTGACCACGACGGAGCCTTTAGCAGTAAAGCCCTTCACCCGGGTGGTGCTGTGGCCGAAGTAGGTGAGCTGCCGGTAGTCGCCGCCGTCCACTGCCGCGGACACCACCTCCGGTGCTGTTCCCTGCACCACTGTCCATACCAGCCTCTGTCCGTCCGGGGTGAAGCGGGGATTGCGGGCGGGCAGCTGGAGCGAGGAGACACGCCAGGCGCGCCCTCCACCCAGGGGCGCAATCCACACGTCATCCTCGGCCACAAAAGTGACCAGATCGCCGTGCAGGTGCGGGTAACGGAAGTAGCTCGAAGAGGTCATCGTTTGATCATAGTCAACCCCCGGTTACCCCTGTTGGAGGTGCCTGCGCTGCGTCCGCCGTGGTGTGATGGACCCCATGCGCATAGTTATCGCCGGCGCCTCCGGTCTTATCGGTACCCACATGTCGGCCACCTTCCGCGATGCAGGCCACGTCGTCGTGTCCCTGGTCCGGCGCGAGCCGGCATCGGCAACGGAAGTCCGGTGGAACCCGGCCGCCGGAGAACTTGACCCGAAGGCACTGGCCGGAGCCGACGCCGTCGTCAATCTCTCCGGTGCCGGCATTGGCGACAGGCCGTGGACCCGCCGGCGCATAGACGAACTTTTCAGCTCCCGGGTGGACTCCACGCGGACGCTCACCCGGGCCATGCGCCAACTCGATTCCCCGCCCCCTGTCTTCATCAGCCAGTCCGGCTCGGGGTACTACGGCGACGCCGGCAACACGGTACTTCGGGAAAACGCGCCGAAGGGAGCCGGCACCCTCGCCCGGATCTGTGGCGAGTGGGAAGCGGCAGCCGCCACCGCTCCCCCGGGTGTGCGGGTGGTGGTGCCGCGGACGGCGGTGGTCCTCAGCCGTTCGGGCGGCGCACTGGGCAGGCTGCTCCCGCTGATCCGGCTGGGGGTTGGCGGGCCGCTGGGCAACGGCCGCCAGTACTGGCCATGGATAACCCTGCCCGATGTTTCGGCAGCTTTCCTCTTCCTGCTGGAGTCCCCGCTGTCCGGGCCGGTGAACCTCTGCGCCCCCGAGGATGCAGACGTGAACGCACTGGTTGCTGCGCTGGCCAAAGCCCTGCACCGCCCCGCCGGGCTGAGGGTTCCGGCCCCGGTCCTGCGCCTGGTGATGCGCGATCTTGCCGACGAACTGCTCCTCGCAAGCCAGCGCATGGAACCCGCCCTGCTCTCGTCTGCCGGTTTCACCTGGCAGCATCCCACGCTCGCCCATGCCGCGCAGTGGGTTGCCGGCAGGGAGTAGGAGCCCTTCTTTCCTTACAGACAGGATCAGGTGCCGGGAAGGATGTCGCTGACCCGCCACTTGCCGTCCACAAGGACCAGCACCAGGCGAAGCCGTTGTTCGGCGCCGGCCACCCCCCTTGCCGTCACGTTGCCCTGGGCATCCTTTTCCTCATAGGCGGACGAGGCCGAGGTGACGGCAACCACGGCACCGGCTTCGGTTCCGGCCTCCTCCGCCTGCACTTGTGACAGGGTTGTTGAGAACCCGGACAGGACGCGGCCGGTTTGGCGCAGCCGCCCGCTGATCCCGCTATCTCCTGCCGCCGCAGCCGAACCATGCTGGTTCACCTCATCGAGGAGTTCCAGCTTGCCCGTGCTGAGGGCCAGAGACCTGAGCACCGCGAGGCCGTGGACCGCCACAGCGGGATCAGGTGATGCCGCCTGCTGCCTGGCTGTCTCCACGGGATCGGCTTGCTGGCGTGTTTCCGCAGGAGAAAGTTCGGGGACGCCGGTTGTGGTTGCCCCGGCAGCCGTCCCTGTAGGGGAATCAGGCCCGGCGGCGGTGACCCCCGCACCGGACAGCCACCAGGCTGCAGCAACTGCCGCAGCGGTGGCACCGGCAAGAGCGGTCCGCCGCACCTGCCGCCCACCCCGCGGCGAGGCGTGCCGTCCTTTCCCCTGGTCCCCGGGGTGGGCCGGAGGCGTGACTGCCATCGACTCACTGAAGGGCAGCTTTCCCGCGGCAAGGAACGGGCCTGACCATTTCGACGTCGTCATCCGGCGCCGCAACCCGTGGACCCGCTCTCCGAGCCTGCGTGGAGTTGGTGCCTGCAGGCGGGTTACCAGTTCCGGCAGGACTGTGGGGTGGACTGCAGGCGCCAGGTCCAGCGGCAGGGGTGATGCGCTCCGGTACACGGCTGTGGCGAGGGAGGCCGCGGTAGGCCGGAGCCGCCGGTCCTCGTTCAGCCCGGACTCCAGGGCCGCCGCGAGTTCCCGGGGGACCTCCGGAAGCAGGAGGGACAACGGCGGCCGGTCCGCCGTCCGCTGCGGAGGCAGGCCGGTGAGGCAGAACCAGCCGAGCGCGGCTACTGAGTAGACGTCACGTTCGGGCTGAAGGCCGGCCCGAACTGCGTCCACTGGCGCCGGATCGAGAAATCCGGGTGTGCCTGCACCGGCTGCAGAGCCAGGGTCACCCAGCATCCGGGCGATGCCGACGTCGGACAGCATCGGTTTGCCGTGGGCGGTGAACAGGACGTTGCCCGGCGACACGTCACCATGGGTGAACCCTTTGCCGTGCAAATACGCCAGGGCCTGGGCGATGGGCGTCAGTACCGTCACTGTTTCCCCCACGCTGAGTTTTCCTCCGGCACCGATCAGGCCGGCGAGGGAGCCGCCTGGTGCGTATTCCATGATCAGTGCGGCAGGGCCTTCCGCGCCGGCCAACGCCACTGTGTCGTAGGCCTTGATGAGGTGCGGATGATCCAGGACGGACACGATGCGGATCTCCCGCCGGATACCTTCTTCGGTCATCTCGGCTCCCCGGGACGACCTGCGGGCGGGCGGACGGAAGTACTTCAGGGCGAACTCCCGGCCGCTCCGTTCCTCTCGGACCAACCAGACAGAGGAACTGCCGCCGCGGCCAAGCAACCGCCTTACGGTATAACCGGAGGCCGTTATCCCCTGCAAATCTTCCATGACCCATGTCTAGTCGAATCCGGCGCGGCGTGCAGAAGTTATCCACAGGGGGCCCAGGCCCCTGCCGCCAAGGCCCGGGGGTGCACGGTGAGCTTAAGCACTAAACCGGGTGCGTGCGCGCCCAAGGTCTAAGCTGGATGCCATGACTCTTGAGTTTTCACAGCTGGGTCTTGCTCCGGACTTTGTCGACTACACCCGCGGTTGGGCCATCCAGAGCGAACTCCACGACAACGTCGTCGCCGGAAAGGCCCCGAGCACAGTACTCCTCCTCGAACACGCCCCGGTCTATACGGCCGGTAAACGGACGGAGGATCACGAACGGCCCTTCGACGGCACGCCGGTGGTCCCGGTGGACCGCGGCGGCAAGCTCACGTGGCATGGCCCCGGCCAACTGGTGGGGTATCCCATCATTAAGCTGAAGAACCGGGCGGGGATCCGCGACTACGTCGAACGCCTCGAGTCGGTCATCATCAATGTCCTTGCCGACTATGGCATCCAGGCCGTGCGGATCAAGGGCCGGGCAGGGGTCTGGATCGCAGCAGACGCGAAGGGTCCGGACAGGAAAATTGCCGCCATCGGCATCCGCGTCCACGAGGGCGTCACCATGCACGGGTTCGCCATCAACTGCAACAACGATCTCGCCCCCTACAGCCAGATTATTGCCTGTGGAATAACCGATGCCGGCGTAACAACCATCGCCCAGGAAACCGGTTATGACGTCTCCCCGGCTGACCTCGTTTCCAGAATCATCGAAGAACTGCGCAAGAATGAAGACGCCTTGATCGCTACCCCCGAAGGAGCTCTACTGTGACATTGGCACCTGAAGGCCGGAAGCTTTTGCGCGTTGAACAGCGCAACTCTGCTGTCCCGGTGGAGCGGAAGCCGGACTGGATCAAGGCCAAGGTCCAGATGGGCCCGGAGTTCGTCCAGCTCAAGAACCTGGTGAAGAAGGAAGGCCTGCACACGGTGTGTGAGGAGGCCGGCTGCCCCAACATCTTTGAGTGCTGGGAGGACAAGGAAGCCACGTTCCTGATCGGCGGGTCCGAGTGCACCCGTAGGTGTGATTTCTGCCAGATCGATACCGGCAAACCGTCCCCGGTGGACCGGTTCGAACCGACCAAGGTGGCCAGGTCGGTGCAGGCGATGCAGCTGCGCTACGCCACCGTCACCGGGGTGGCCCGCGATGACCTCGAGGACGAGGGCGTGTGGCTGTACGCCGAGACGGTCCGTAAGATCCACGAACTGAACCCCGGCACCGGGGTGGAGCTGCTGATCCCGGACTTCTCCGGCAAGCCCGAACACATCGCCGCGATCTGCGACTCCAAGCCCGAGGTGTTCGCGCACAACGTCGAGACCGTGCCCAGGATTTTCAAGCGGATCCGGCCGGCGTTCCGCTACGAGCGGTCCCTGGACGTGATCACGCAGGGCCGGAACCTGGGCATGGTGACCAAGTCCAACCTGATCCTGGGGATGGGCGAAACCCGCGAGGAAATCTCCGAAGCGCTGCGGGACCTGCACGAGGCCGGCTGTGACCTGATCACCATCACCCAGTACCTGCGCCCGTCCGAGCGGCACCTGCCGGTGGACCGGTGGGTCAAGCCGCAGGAATTCGTGGACCTCCAGGACGAGGCCACCGAAATCGGCTTCCTCGGCGTGATGAGTGGCCCGCTGGTCCGCTCCTCCTACCGCGCCGGCCGGCTCTGGGCCACCGCAATGCGCAAGAAGGGCTGGGACATCCCCGCAGAACTTGCCCACATCGAGTCCTCCGGCACCACCCGCCAGGAAGCCAGCTCCCTCCTCGCAGCCCACTCCTGACCCCGGAAACTCTTCATCCCCCAAGGGCCGGCACCGGAAGTCTTCGGTGCCGGCCCTTGGGCTTTGGTCACGTAGAATTAAGTCACTATGGCGAAATCCCCTGATTCCAGCAACTCCACTCCGTCTGGCTCCAGCGCAGTCAAGCGTGGCCTCTTCTCCCGCAAGCCTAAAGAAGCAAAGGTCAAGAAGCCCAGCCGGCTCAAGCAGATCGGCGAGGTCTTCAACATGACCCGCCGCCACGACCCCATGGTTCCGTGGCTTATGCTGCTGGTTTTCCTCGGTGTTGTGGCTGTCAGCTTCCTGGTGGGCTTCTGGCTTGAAAACTGGATCACGGGCCTGATCATCGGTATCCCGCTGGGCCTGCTGGGAGCCACGCTGATCCTCTCCCGGCGCGCGGAACGTGCGGCTTTCGCCCAGATTGAAAACCAGCCTGGCGCCTCCGGCGCCGCTCTGGGAACGCTTAGGCGCGGCTGGATCACCGAAGAACAGCCCGTCGCCGTCAACCCGCGCACGCAGGACGCCGTGTTCCGCGCCATCGGCCGTCCCGGCGTCGTGCTGGTCAGCGAAGGCCCCACGCACCGTGTAAAGCCGCTGCTGGACGCGGAACGCAAGCGCCTGGCGCGGATCCTTCCCAACGTCACTGTGCATGTCATTGAGAGCGGCCGCGGCGAGGGCCAGGTTCCCATCAGCCAGGTAGCGAAGAAGATGGGCAAGCTGAAGAAGGAACTGACCAAGCTTGAGGTGAACGCAGTGTCCAAGCGCATCGCTTCGCTGGGCAACCGTCTCCCCATCCCCAAGGGCATCGACCCCTACAAAGCGCGCCCCAACCGCGGACGCTAGAGCGCAAGCCCCGGTCCCGGCCATGAGCCGGGACCGGGGCTTTTTTATGGCCGGCCAACGGCGCAATACCGACTACAGGACAGGACACAGTGGAACAGGATCGGGCGAAACAGGACCAGGCGAAACAGGACCAGGCCAAACAGGACCAGGTGGCATCTCCCGTGAGGAATACCGTGCTCCGCGCCTTCCGGATTCTCGCGATTGCCGAAGCGTTCAGCTGGGCGGCGCTTCTGGTGGGCATGTACTTCAAGTGGATCGCCGGCACCACGGAAATTGGCGTGCAGGTGGCCGGACCCGTCCACGGCGCCTTGTTTGTGGGCTACGGGATCGCGGCGCTGGCACTCTGGCGGCTGCAGCGCTGGCCATTCGTGGTGGCCCTCTTCGCAGGCCTTTCCGCCGTCTTCCCGTTTGCCACCCTCTGGTTTGAGGGCTGGGCGGGCAAGCGGGGGCACCTCGCGGCTGCCGCAGCCGGGGCTCCGGCAGCGAAGGAAGCCAGCCGCGTCTGAATCCCGGAGCTCCTACCGGCGCAGGAGCAGCGTGTCCATCGCCTTGTCGTGGAGGCCGCGGTGGTCCGGATCGAAGATGACGGCGGGAATCACCAGGCAAAGCAGTACCGACCTCACCACCGCGGCCAGCGGTCCCGGCGCTCCGCCGCCTGCTTTCACCACGTGGATGCCGGCGGCGCGGTGCCCGATGCTGTAGCCAAGCGTGCCCACCAGGAGGATTTGTTCGACGGCGAAAATCGCCAGGGTGGCCCACGCATCGCCCCCGAAGGCGAAGTTGCTGATGAGCAACGCAATGCCCCAGTCGATCATGATCGCGATGATCCTGCGCCCGGCCCGGGCAATGGAGCCGGATCCGGACTCCGGCAGCCCAAGCCGCTCACCGGGATACTTGGAGATGCCGGAGGTGTCAGGGCCGGTGAGCCAGGAGCCAATGTCTTTGCGTTCTACCACCGTCCAAGTTTACTTCGGTTCCTTCGCCCACACTGTGGAAGCGGTTAGACCACAGTGTGGACGGCGGATAGCCTTTCCATATCAGGGCATTCTGTAACCTGCCCGAAACAATGCGGACACGGACGGGAAATGCCGCGTCCATAGGCTGTTAGCAGTTTCAAGCAAATCCACCGGCAGACATGTGCAGCGGGTACTTTCAGCAGGGAAACACTGCGGCGTTTCCCTGCTTTGGATTGCGCTGGATCAGATGGCTTTCACGCCAGATAGTTACATATGCGTTAGGAGCATAGATGTTCAAGACTGCGGACGAGGTCCTCAAGTTCATCAAAGACGAAGACATTAAATTCGTCGATATCCGTTTCACCGACCTTCCGGGTGTCCAGCAGCACTTCAACGTCCCGGCCAAGAGCGTTGACGCCGACTTCTTCATCAACGGCCAGCTCTTCGACGGATCCTCCATCCGCGGTTTCCAGGGCATCGCCGAATCCGACATGCAGCTGATCCCGGACGTCACCACCGCGTTCCTGGACACGTTCCGCATGGAGAAGACCCTTGCTCTGAACTTCTCCATCGTCAACCCCCGCACCGGCGATCCCTACCACCGCGACCCCCGCGGCGTGGCTGAGAAGGCCGAAGCCTACCTGGCCTCCACCGGCATCGCTGACACCGCCTTCTTCGCTCCCGAAGCCGAGTTCTTCGTGTTCGACAACGTCCAGTACCAGTCCTCCCCGCAGGGCAGCTTCTACAAGATCGATTCCGAGGAAGCCCACTGGAACACCGGCCGCGAGGAAGAGGGCGGTAACCTCGGTTACAAGACCCCCGTCAAGGGCGGCTACTTCCCGGTCTCCCCCACCGACAAGCAGGCTGACCTGCGCGACGCCATGTGCGTAGCCCTGGACGAAGCCGGCCTCGAGGTCGAGCGCAGCCACCACGAAGTTGGTTCCGCCGGCCAGGCTGAGATCAACTACAAGTTCACCACCCTGACCCACGCTGCCGATGACCTGCAGAAGTTCAAGTACGTCATCAAGAACACCGCAGACGCCTGGGGCAAGTCCGTGACGTTTATGCCCAAGCCGGTCTTCGGCGACAACGGTTCCGGCATGCACTGCCACCAGTCGCTGTGGAACGGCGGCGAGCCGCTGTTCTACGACGAGAAGGGCTACGCCGGCCTGTCCGACACCGCACGCTGGTACATCGGCGGCCTGCTCAAGCACGCCTCCGCCGTCCTGGCGTTCACCAACCCGACGGTGAACTCCTACCGCCGCCTGGTCAAGGGCTTCGAAGCTCCGGTCAACATGGTCTACTCGCAGGGCAACCGCTCCGCCGGTATCCGTATCCCCATCACGGGCACCAACCCCAAGGCCAAGCGGATCGAGTTCCGCGCGCCGGACCCCTCCTCCAACCCGTACCTGGCATTCGCTGCCCAGCTGATGGCCGGCATCGACGGCATCCGCAACCGCATCGAACCGCCGGCACCGATCGACAAGGACCTCTACGAGCTCCCCGCAGAAGAAGCCAAGGACATCCCCAAGGCTCCGGGCACGCTTGAGGAAGCCCTGGAGGCCCTGGCCGAGGACAACGAGTTCCTGCAGGCCGGCGGCGTGTTCACCCAGGACCTGATCGACACCTGGATCGAGTACAAGTACGAGAACGAAATCCGTCCGCTGTCGCTGCGCCCGAACCCCTACGAGTTCGAGCTCTACTACGGCGTCTAGTTACGGTCTGCGGCTAATGGGGGCATAGTCCGCCAACATTCTGCAGGACCTTAAGAGGCCGGCTTCAGGGTTTCCCCTTGAAGCCGGCCTTTCTGCTGTCCGGATCCGCCAGGGCTGCCGGCCGGTCCTGTTGCCCGCCTCACCGAAGCGGGTGCGCTTCCTCCTCACCGCCCGTAACGGACGGCTGTACGGCGACACGGGTGAATTCGGTTGGCAGTTCAGCGTCCGGGGAAGCGAGGATGACGGTGGTGCGTTCCGCTGTGTCCACGTCAGTTATGTCCGCGTTGTACAGGTTATTGGCCTCACGCTTCAGTGCGGCGCCCTGTTCCTCATCCAGACTCTTGCCATTCATGGACCACCCGAAGTCGTAGCTGAAGGTGGGTGCCCAGCTATGGAGCGCATCGGCAACGCTGGTGAACGTGGACTGACGGCCTTCTTCATTGAAGGCGTTCACCGTGTACAAATTGACCGGTGCAGTGCCTGCGCGGTTGTCCACATCCGCAACAAGGTATGAAACGGGCGCTGCTCCAACCTTTGCCCTGTAGGCGTCGATTGCCGCCACAGCAGGGTCCGTCACAGGCGTGGGCAACGTGAAAGTGATGCGGGCTCCTGAGGCCGTCGTCAACCCGTATGGTTCGGCGGGCACCGCCCCGGGTGCCGTGACCGATAGCAGGTCGGCGACCGGGACCGCCGCTCCCGCCGTCGGGCTGCCTTGCACCGGCGCCGGCGCTGAACAGGCCGTGAGCAATAATACAAAGGCCGGCAGGGCCATCCTGAGCTGCTTCATGGCTTCCCAAACTATGTTTGTAGCCCCCAGAGCTATCGATGTAAAACCCAGCATAGGGGCCCTCCACTGGCTGCGGAAGGGCCGGCACCATGGTGTCCGGAGGTACCGCTCCGGGACCGCTCCTGGAAGGTGGGGACCCGGCTCCAGACGTGCTGAGACCGGGAACCGGATCCCCTGACGATGCTCCCCGAGACGAAGACTTTGCAAGCCTTCCCCCCAACAAGGTTTGAAGAACACCGTCAATCCTCATACTCGGCCAATACCGGACCGAGCGCAACGCCGGCCTGCCCGGTTACGGTGCGTCGGACCGGTCAAAACCGCGGAACATGATCCGCTGGGGTCCGGCTGGGCCCCCCGAATATTGCCCGCGGTCCTCAAAGCCGGCGCGGCGGTAGGCGGACAATCCCGCCGGATTCGATTCGTTCACGGAAAGGACGACGCCCGCCTCACCGGTCCCATTCCTGGCGCTAAGTTTTTCGGCGGCCGCCACCGCGGCAACCGCACCCAGTGGGCCAAGGCCCTTGCCCTGTTCACGCCGGTCGATGAGGAATCCCCGGAGCAGCCAGGCCGAATCGTCGTCCGGCCAGCCCGCCAGCCGGGCTGCTCCGGCCTGCAGCGTGAGCACGCCGACGGCCCGGCCGCGGCATTCCATCACATAGGGCCGCCGGGAGTCCTCAGCGAGCCCCGCCAGGGCCATGCGCAGCGGATCACCTACGAACTGCTCCTGGCCCGGCCCGAGTTCAAGCTCCGCCACGGCGCCCAACTGGATGGCACGTGCGTCGTCGTCGAGGTCCTGAAGCGAAATCAGCCAGACGGTGGGGTCCATGCCGCTCAGGACTGCGGGCCGGCGGACCCGTCAGTGGACATGGAATCAGCCGTCACGGAATCAGCCGGCGGACCGGCGGGATCCATCCACATCACTTCCCAGAGGTGGCCGTCCGGGTCCTGGAAGCTGTGGTTGTACATAAATCCGTAGTCCTGGGGGTCTTCGGACGGGGATCCGCCGGAGGCCAGGGCGGTCTTGACGGCCTCATCCACTGCCTCCCGGCTGTCCACGGAGTAGGCGATGATCGCTTCCGCGGAGTCCTTGCTGTTGGCAACGTTCTTGGACGTGAAAGTCTTGAAGAAGGTGTCCACCAAGAGCATGACGTAAGCATTCTCGTTGATGATCATGCACGTGGCATTCTCGTCCGTATAGTCCGGGTTGAAGGAGAAGCCGAGGGCAGTGAAGAACTCCACGGAGCGATTCAGATCCTTGACGGGCAGGTTGAAAAAGATTTGGGTAGCCATGGGCTCAAAATAGCACCGGCCCCGGACAAGTGTCAGCCACTCCCAACTAACAAGGCGCAGCAACCCCGTTAGTGGCCGTAGAAAACCCGCTCAAAGACTGCCCTGGCCCGGCGGCTGACGCGCAGGTAGTCCTCTTCCAAAACCGCGGCCTGGCCAGGTTCGTAACCGCACCACCGCGCCACGGCTTCCAGGTCACGCCGTGAGGACGGCAGCAGGTCCGAGGCCTTGCCGCTCCAGATGACGTTTGCAGACCTGATCCGGCTGGCAAGACGCCAGGCCGCCGCCAGCAGGTCCGCGTCGTCCCCGTCCAGCAGCCCGGCCCGGGTTGCGGCTTCGAGCGCCCCTATGGTGGACGTGGTCCGCAGCTCCTCGTGCTTGCCGGCGTGCTGAAGCTGCAAAAGCTGGACCAGCCACTCGACGTCGCTGAGCCCGCCCCGGCCCAGCTTGAGGTGCCTGGCTGGATCAGCCCCGCGGGGAAGGCGTTCTGATTCAACCCGTGCCTTAACGCGCCGGATTTCGCGGACATCCTGCTCCGATATGGATTCCGGATACCTGAGGGGATTGATGAGATCGAGGAAGTCCGCGGCCAGGGCGTCATCTCCCGCCATCGGCCGTGCACGCAGCAGCGCCTGCGCCTCCCAGATGAGCGACCAGCGCCGATAGTACTCGGCAAAGGAATCCAGGGAACGGACCATGGCGCCGCTCTTGCCTTCCGGCCGCAGGTCGGCGTCCACCTGCAGCACCCGTTCAGCCATAATGGCCGGCTTCAGCGGCTGGGTCAGGAGGCTGGAAACCTTCGCCACTATCCGCGATGCCTGCTCCTGTGCCTCCACCTCCGAAAAGCCCGGCAGTGCCCTGTGGACGTACATCACATCGGCGTCGGACCCGTAGCCGATTTCGCGGCCGCCCTGACGGCCCATGGCAACCACCAGGACAGCGGTTTTCAGTGGCCCCTTGGCGGAGACTATTCCTTCGGCCACGCGCAGTGCGCCCAGCACCGCGGCCCTGTCGGTGTCCGCCAGGGCTGCTCCCACGCGGTCCTGGTCCAGCAGTCCGGCAGAGTCGGCGATGGCGATCCTCAGCGTCTCGCGCCGCCTGATCAGGCGGATCAGCCGCATGGCACTTTCCGGATCAGCATGGCGGGACATCTTGGAGGTTATCTCCTGCCACTGTGCCTCAAAGGTGACCGGCACCAGGTCCTTGTCATGGCCGAGCCACGCCACCGATTCAGGGGACACTTCCAGCAGGTCGGCAATCAGCCGCGAATTCGACAGCATGTGGCACAGGCGCTCGGCGGCAGCGTTGGAGTCCCTGAGCATGCCCAGGTACCAGTGGGTGGTTCCCAGGGCTTCGCTGACCCGGCGGAAGGCGAGGAGGCCGGCGTCGGGATCCACGCCTTCAGCCAGCCAATCGAGCAGGATGGGCAGCAGCTGCCGTTGCAGCGAAGCCCTGCGGCTCACACCGGCGGTGAGGGCTTCAATGTGGCGCATGGCGCCCTTCGGGTCCCGGTAGCCGAGGGCAGCAAGCCGGCCCTGGGCCGCTTCGGGCGAGAGCCTGGCGTCCTCGCTGCTGAGTTTGGCTGCGGTGTTGAGCAGGGGCCGGTAGAAAATTCGCTCATGCAGCTCACGCACCGAGCGCTTGGTTTTCTGCCAGGCGGCCAGCAGGGCGTCCGGATGCGGACGCTCGTTGGAAAACGGCCCCAGAACCGCCTTGGCCAGCGCCCGGAGGGCCGGTTCGCCGACCGGCATCAGGTGAGTCCTGCGCAACTGGAAGAGCTGGATGCGGTGCTCCAGCAGGCGCAGGTAGCGGTAGGCGTTGTCGAAGGCCGCGGCATCGGTGCGTCCGATGTAACCGCCTGCTGACAAGGCCGCAATCGCGGAGGTCGTGTCGCGCCGGCGCAGGCTTTCGTCGGACTTGCCGTGGACCAGCTGGAGCAGCTGCACCGTGAATTCAACGTCACGAAGTCCGCCGCGGCCCAGCTTGATCTGCCGCTGTTCCTCTGCCTGTGGGATGTGTTCCGTGACCCGGCGGCGCATGGCCTGCACGGACTCAACGAATCCATCGCGGCTCGCTGAACTCCAGATCAGCGGCGCAATGGCGTCCTCGTACTGCCGGCCCAGGGCAACATCGCCGGCGATGGTGCGGGCCTTCAGCAATGCCTGGAACTCCCAGCTTTCGGCCCAGCGGGCGTAGTACGTCTGGTGGGAGGCGAGGGTACGCACCAGCGGCCCGGACTTCCCTTCCGGCCGGAGGTTGGCATCCACTTCCCACAGCCCGGGTTCCCTGGCGACTGATGAAATGGCGCGGGAAATTCCGCTGGCTAGGGCAGCGCCGATGGTGCTCGCCTGCGCGTCCTCCAGGCCGCCCGCGTCCACCACGTAAATGACGTCGACGTCGGAAATGTAGTTAAGCTCGCGCGCTCCGCACTTGCCCATGCCAATGACGGCAAGGCCGACGTCGGCCACGTCCGAGGCGCTGAACTGGCCCGCTGCCTCGGCGCGCGAGACAGCGAGGGCCGCCTCAATGGCTGCGCCGGCCAGGTCTGCGAGCTCCCCGCCCGCCAAGGGCAGGAAGTCCAGTGGATCCGCCGCGCACAGGTCCTTGACCGCAAGATCCACCACCCCCCGGCGGTACGCCGTCCGCAGGGCGGCGTACGCCTCCGTACCGGTGAGCCCGGCGACGGGCCGGGCGGCCCGCGGATCGGCGCCCACAGAGTGGAGGAGGGCAGCGCGCAGAACCGAAGCATCCGCTTGCAAGGGCTCGGGACTGGGCCGCACATTAAGGGCGTCGAGGTGCTCGGGGTGGCGGATAAGGAACTCCCCCAGCGCCTCCGAAGCCCCCAGCACCCGGTAGAGCGGTTCACTCGTTTCGGGATCGGCACCCGCCAGCTCGCGAAGGGCCGGATGCTTTTCGATCAGCCGCACCAGGGACTGAAGGGCTGTGTCCGGACTGGCTGCCAGCTGCAGCCCCGCAAAGAGCCGGTCTTCGTCCAAGCCATCAAGCTCGCGGGCAGCCAGGAACCGCTCGCCCTTCTCCAGGTCACTGAAGCCGGCCGAAATCAGGCGCCGTGCGAGGCTCACAACGATGCCTAGAGAATTCCCAGGTTGCGCTGCAGCTCGTACGGCGTCACCTGGAGCCGGTAGTCCTGCCACTCGGCGCGCTTGTTCCGCAGGAAGTGTTCGTAAACCTGCTCGCCCAGGATCTGAGGCATCAGTTCAGAGTCCTCCATGGAGCGGATGGCCTCATGCAGGCTGGCCGGAAGGGGATCGTGCCCCATCGCACGGCGCTCCGCCGAACTCAGCGACCAGACATCGTCCTCGGCGGCAGCCGGCAGGTCGTAGCCTTCCTCGATGCCCTTCAGCCCGGCGCCCAGCAGGACGGCGTACGCAAGGTAGGGGTTGGCTGCGGAATCGATGCCGCGGTACTCGATCCGCGCCGACTGGCCCTTGCCCGGCTTGTACAGCGGAACGCGGACCAGGGCCGAGCGGTTGTTATGTCCCCAGCTGAGGTAGCTTGGGGCCTCCCCGCCGCCCCACAGCCGCTTGTAGGAGTTCACGAACTGGTTTGTCACCGCGGTGAACTCGGGAGCGTGCTTGAGGATGCCGGCAATGAATTGGCGCGCTGTCTTGGACAGCTGGAATTCGGCGCCGGCCTCATAGAAGGCGTTGGTGTCGCCCTCGAACAGGGAGAAGTGGGTGTGCATGCCGGAGCCGGGGTGCGCGGTGAAGGGCTTGGGCATAAAAGTGGCGTAGGTCCCCTGCTGGAGCGCCACTTCCTTGATGATTGTCCGGAACGTCATGATGTTGTCCGCCGTCTGGAGTGCATCGGCGTAGCGCAAATCGATCTCGTTCTGCCCCGGCCCGGCTTCATGGTGGCTGAACTCCACCGAAATGCCCACGGATTCCAGCATCGTCACCGCCGTGCGGCGGAAATCCTGGGCCACTCCGCCCGGAACATGGTCAAAGTAGCCGCCCTCGTCAACCGGCACCGGTGCGCCGTCCGGGCCTGGCTCCTGCGACTTCAGG
Source organism: Arthrobacter sp. Alg241-R88 (assembly GCF_900537115.1). GTDB lineage: Bacteria > Actinomycetota > Actinomycetes > Actinomycetales > Micrococcaceae > Arthrobacter. Next base: position 88,650 of record NZ_UNRG01000002.1, on the reverse strand, counting down.
AGGTAGAACTCGATCTCAGGGTGGGTGTAGCAGGTGAACCCCATATCCGCGGCCTTGGCGAGGGTGCGCTTGAGGACGTTGCGCGGATCTGCGGTGGAAGGCTCACCGTCAGGCGTCAGGATGTCACAGAACATGCGGGACGTCTGCTCGGTTTCGCCGCGCCACGGGAGGATCTGGAAGGTGGACGGGTCCGGCTGCGCGAGCATGTCGGACTCAAAGACACGCGCCAGCCCTTCAATGGCGGAACCGTCGAACCCGAGGCCTTCTTCGAATGCGCCCTCAACTTCGGCCGGCGCCAGCGCCACGGACTTGAGTGAACCCACGACGTCGGTGAACCACAGGCGTACGAAACGTACGTCGCGCTCTTCGATTGTGCGCAGGACAAACTCTTGCTGGCGGTCCATGATGGCCTCTTCTCCGGTCAACGTCCATGCCCCGGTCCGCAGAATGCCGGCAGCAGTTCACAAACACTGTACTAAGCAATTGACGCCCGTGCTGGAGCCTGCAGGCCGCGTAACACAGCGTTAACACGGCCGCCCGGAAAATCACAGCAACAGCAGCCACTGCCCGGACGCCGCTGACGCCTCCCTTATGACACGAATCACCCATGCTGGGAGACAACGACTGTAGCTAGGACCGCTGGTGCCGCATTACGCTCGTGCCATGGCCTCAAGCAACAGCCCTGACTCAAGCACGTCCGCCGACGTCCCCGCCCCCTACGGCAGCGGTCCCGGCCAGGGCGCGCCGCCACCCTCGGAGCGGAAGCCGGCCAAGGTGCGCGTCCACCACCTTCAGCAGGCCAAGAACGACGGAACCAGGTTCGCGATGCTGACCGCTTACGAGCAGTACACGGCAGAAATCTTCGATGCTGCCGGCATCGAAGTACTCCTCGTGGGCGACTCCGCGTCCAACAATGTCTTCGGCAATGAGACCAGCCTGCCGGTAACCGTGGATGAACTGCTGCCCTTGTGCCGCGCAGTAGCGAGGTCCGCGAGGCGCGCCCTCGTCGTGGCCGACCTGCCGTTCGGCAGCTACGAGGTTTCCCCCGAGCAGGCCGTCGCCGCGGGTGTGCGGTTCCTGAAGGAAGGCCTGGCGCATGCGGTCAAAATCGAAGGCGGGAAGTACTATGCGCCGACGGTCCGGGCCATGGTGCAGGCCGGGATTCCGGTGATGGCCCACATCGGCTTTACGCCGCAGAGTGAGCACGCGCTGGGCGGTTACCGTGTCCAGGGCCGCGGCGACGACGCTCAACGCCTGATTGACGACGCCGTGGCGTTGGCGGATGCCGGCGCCTTCAGCGTGCTGATGGAAATGGTCCCCGCGGAGACGGCAGCGGCAGTGGATAAGGCCGTTTCCGTTCCCACCGTGGGCATCGGCGCCGGCAAGGAGACCACCGGCCAGGTGCTGGTCTGGCAGGACATGGCCGGGCTCCGGGGCGGCAGGATGGCCAAGTTCGTCAAGCAGTACGCGGACCTTCGGACCACTCTCCTGGATGCGGCCGCGGCGTACGGTGAGGATGTCAGGTCCGGCCAGTTCCCGGGACCTGAGCACACTTTCTAGCCACAGGTTCTCCGGAAGCAGGCCGGCGCCAGGCCGGCCTGCCCTGGCTGCCCGTCAGTCGTCGTCGTCCTTTTCCCAGGATTCATTGCGGGCGCGGACCTTCTCCAGGGCGTGTTCCGCTTCTGCCCTGGTCTTGTAGGGGCCGATCAGCTGGCTCCAGTCCGAGAGCCGGTCCTCCTCCACCTCGTGGGTTTTGATGTTGTACCAGTACTCAGTCATCGTTGTTCCCCGTTCCGGCAGGCAGGAACCTGCGTGACGCGCGTAACTTAAACCCTTACGCGGGACAGACGCGGCTCCCGGTTGTTAGGCCTTCTGTGGTGCCTTATATGATCAATCTATGCCTTCCCTTGCCTCGACTGCACCCATCGGCACCCTTACCCCGGGAACCGTCAGCCCGCAGCGTCCCGTGCCGGCGTCCATCCCCCGCCCCGAGTATGTGGGCAGGCCGGCACCCGCGAAGTTCACCGGCTCCGAGGTAAAGTCCGCGGAAACCGTCGAGAAGATCCGCGTGGCCGCAAAAATCGCAGCGCAAGCCATCGTTGAAGTGGGCAGGCACATCGAGCCCGGTGTCACCACCGACCAGCTGGACAAGGTGGGCCACGAGTTCCTCCTTGACCACCACGCCTACCCCTCCACCCTCGGATACCGGGGATTCCCGAAGTCCTTGTGCTCGTCCCTGAACGAGGTCATCTGCCATGGGATCCCGGACACCACCGTGGTGAACGACGGCGACATCCTCAACATCGACATCACGGCCTACATCGACGGCGTCCACGGAGACACCAACTACACCTTCCTGGTGGGGGATGTTGACGAGGAGTCCCGCCTGCTCGTGGAACGGACCCAGGAATCCCTGAACCGCGCCATCAAGGCCGTTGCCCCGGGACGCGAGATCAACGTGATCGGCCGCGCCATCGAGTCCTACGCCAAGCGCTTTGGCTACGGGGTGGTGCGGGACTTCACCGGCCACGGTGTCGGTGAGGCCTTCCACACCGGGCTCATCATCCCGCACTACGACGCCGCCCCCGCCTACAGCACTGTGATTGAGCCCGGCATGGTGTTCACCATTGAACCGATGCTGACGCTGGGCACCGTGGAGTGGGACATGTGGGCCGACGACTGGACCGTTGTGACGCGGGACCGCAAGCGCACGGCACAGTTTGAGCACACCCTGCTGGTCACCGAGTCCGGGGCGGAGATCCTGACCCTCCCCTGACCCGCAGCAGTCCCAAGCTTCTTCACAGTTTTACCGGTCAGCCAGCGCCGTTGACCACGCAACTACCGGGCCGGCGTCCCGCCGCCCCTTCCCTGCCCGCCCCTGCCACGAACGGAAAACCCATTGGCCAAGAAGGACGAGAAGTCGCACAAGAACGCCCCGCTGATCGGCATCGACATCGGAGGCACGGGAATCAAGGGCGGCATCGTCGACCTGAAGAAGGGCAAACTGCTCGGTGACCGCTTCCGCGTTCCCACCCCTCAACCGGCCACCCCGGAGTCGGTTGCCGAGGCAGTGGCACTCGTGGTTTCCGAGCTCTCGGCACGCCCTGAGGCGCCTGCTGCCGGCTCCCCCGTTGGCGTCACCTTCCCCGGCATCATCCAGCACGGCGTGGTCCACTCTGCCGCGAACGTGGACAAGAGCTGGCTCAACACGGACATCGACGGCCTCCTGACGGCGCGCCTGGGCCGTCCGGTGGAAGTCATCAACGACGCCGACGCCGCCGGCCTTGCGGAGGCCCGCTACGGCGCCGGGGCAGGGGTCGCCGGCACGGTTTTGGTGATCACCCTCGGCACGGGAATCGGCTCGGCCTTTATCTTCGACGGCAAACTCGTACCGAACGCCGAGCTGGGCCACCTGGAGATCGACGGCCACGACGCGGAAACCAAGGCCTCCGCCGTGGCCCGTGAAAGGGACGGCCTCACCTGGGACGAATACAGCGTCCTGCTGCAGCGCTACTTCTCCCATGTCGAGTTCCTGTTCTCCCCCGAACTGTTCATTGTGGGCGGGGGTATTTCCAAGCGGGCAGACGAGTACCTGCCCAACCTCAAGCTCCGCACGCCGATCGTGCCTGCGGTCCTGCGGAACGAGGCCGGCATCGTCGGCGCCGCCATCGAAATCGCCTTGAAGCACAAGCTCGCCAAATAGCGGTGGGCGTCGTTTCCGGCCCCGCCACCCGCGGCGTTATGGTGGTCACCGGTGCCAGCCGGGGCATCGGTGCCGCCACCGCCCGCTTGGCTGCCCGCACCGGTTACGCCGTGGTGGTGAACTACTCCGCCGATGCTGACGGTGCCGCGGCGGTGGTAAAGGACATCACGGACGACGGCGGCACGGCAGTACGTGCCGAGGCCGACGTCAGCGATCCCGCCGCAGTCCGCTCCCTGTTCGACGCCGCTGCGCGGCTTGGGCCGCTGACTGCAGTAGTAAACAACGCGGGCATCACCGGCAACCTGATCGGGAACCTCGTGGACGTGCCCGCTGAGAACATCCGGCGGGTCATGGACGTCAACGTCACCGGGCTGATCTACGTCTGCCAGGAAGCAGTGCGGCGTCTGGACAGCCGGGCGGGCGGCGCCGGCGGTTCCATCATCAATATCTCCTCCACCGCAACCAAGGCAGGTTCCCCCGGAACCTGGGCGCACTACGCGGCGTCCAAGGGGGCGGTGGATGTGCTCACCACGGGCCTGGCGGCCGAAGTGGCAAAGCAGGGCATCCGGGTCAACGCAGTTGCCCCCGGGAGCACCAACACCGGCCTGCACGCCGCGGCCGGGATGCCGGACCGCGTGGAGCGGCTCAACCCGACCATTCCGCTCGGCAGGGGCGCCGAACCCGAAGAGGTGGCGGCCGCCGTACTGTGGCTGATGTCGGCGGAGGCGGGCTATATTACCGGCGCCGTGCTGCCCGTTTCAGGGGGAAGGTAGCCGGCCGGGCCCTCTGCAGGCGGCCTGTGTGCCTCTGCAGCCGGCCTGTGGTGCCGGTGGCGGCTGCGGCTTCCCCTCCACTGCCACCACCGGAGCTTACAGTGTGCTCTTTTCGGAGCTTCTGGCACCCTTGGCAGGAGTACCCTTTGCGTCCTCTTCGGCTTCCTGGCGGAGCAGCGCGATGGCCGATTCGAAATCCTCGAGGGATTCAAAAGCCTGGTAGACGCTCGCGAAGCGGAGGTAGGCCACCTTGTCCAGCTTCTGCAGCGGACCGAGGATAACGAGTCCCACCTCGTGGGCGTCAATCTCGGCGGCGCCGGATGAGCGGATCTGCTCCTCGACTTCCTGGGCGAGCAGCGCGAGGTCGTCCTCGCTGACCGGGCGTCCCTGGCAGGCCTTGCGGACACCGTTGATGACCTTGCTGCGGCTGAAGGGCTCCCCCACGCCGGAACGCTTGATCACGGACAAACTGGTGGTCTCCACCGTGGTGAACCTGCGCCCGCATTCAGGGCACTGGCGGCGCCGGCGGATGGCCGAGCCGTCGTCCGCCATGCGGCTGTCAACCACCCGGGAATCGGGGTTGCGGCAGAACGGACAATACATGGCGTCCCTTCTTTCGCTGGATGTTCTTCGCTTGGCGGTTTGTTTTATTGATGACCGTTGCGGCAACCCACAGACAGCCCGTATTGCCTTTTAGTTTACGTCCCGGCACAGCCTAATCACAAGCCTGTAACTACTACATGTTGTGGTGGGTCCTACTAGATATCGGAGCCCGGCAGGTCCTGGCCCCCTGGGAACCGGGCCGTCACAGCCTCGCCGTGGGCGGGCAGGTCTTCTGCGCCTGCGAGGCTGACGATGTGGCCGCTTACTTCGGCCAAGGCCTCACGGCTGTAGTTCACTACCTGGATGGCACGCAGGAAGGTGGTGACATTCAAGCCGGACGAGAAGGCAGCCGTGCCGCTGGTGGGCAGTACGTGGTTGGAGCCGGCACAGTAGTCCCCCAGGCTGACGGGGCTGTAGTCCCCAACAAAGATGGCGCCGGCATTGCGGATCCTGGCGGCCACACCGGCTGCGTCCCGGGTCATGATTTCCAGGTGTTCTGCGGCGTACGCGTCGCAGGCAGCGATGCCCTGTTCCAGGTCGTCCACCAGGACCACTCCGGACTGCGGGCCGGACAGTGCTTCGCGGACCCGGCTGGAGTGCTTGGTGGCCGTGGCCTGCTTGTCCAGTTCCGTGCGTACGGCAGCCGCAAGGTCCTCGGAATCCGTAATCAGCACCGAGGCTGCCTTGGGATCGTGCTCGGCCTGGCTGATCAGGTCGGCGGCAACCAGGGCAGGTTGGGCCGTGGAGTCCGCCAGGATGGCAATTTCGGTGGTGCCCGCCTCGGAATCGATCCCCACCGCACCCTTGACCAGGCGCTTGGCCGTGGCGACGAAGATGTTGCCCGGCCCGGTCACCACGTCCACCGGTTCCAGGGCCGGACCGGCCTCGGCCGCAGGAACCCCGTAAGCGAAGGCGGCAATGGCCTGGGCACCGCCGATGGCGTACACCTCAGTGATGCCGAGCAGTGCAGCGGCCGCAAGGATGGTGGGATGCGGCAGCCCGCCAAACTCCTTCTGCGGAGGGGATGCCAGGGCAATGGACTGCACCCCGGCTGCGAGGGCCGGAACCACGTTCATGATCACCGAAGACGGGTAGACGGCCAGGCCGCCGGGGACGTAGAGTCCCACCCGCGCCACCGGCACCCAGTTCTGGCTGACCACCGCGCCGTCCCCGAGTTGGACCTCCACGTTGCGCGGACGCTGGCCGTCGGCAAACCGGCGTGCCCTGCTGATCGATTCCTCCAGCGCCCGGCGGACGGCCGGATCCAACTGCTGAAGCGCCGCCGAGAGGGCATCCTGCGGGACGAGCGGGTGGTTTTGCGCCACCCCGTCGAAGCGCAGGGCCAATTCGCCCAAGGCATCGAAACCCCGGTGCCGGACGGCCGCGATGATGTCGAGGACCTTTTCCTCCGCGTCGGCCACCGTCTGGCCCTGGGCGCGCGGCACCGCAGCGCGAAGTCCGGCGAGGGTCAGGTTCCGGCCCCGAAGGTCAACGGTCCGGAAGCTCAGGGCGGAAGCGGCGGGGGTGGCGGGAAACTCCGAAGAAATGGTCACCGCACTATTTTACGGGCCCAACTGCAACGGGCGGCGAACTGTCCGCGCCGCCGTCGTCCTTCCTGCCGTCGTCCTTCCTGCCCAGGAGGTGCATCAACTCCAGCACGAAGACGGACACGGCAGTGGCAGCGGGCCACAGCAGCAGCACGGGCAGGGCGCGCAACGAAAAGGCAATGCTGGCGTTGGCCGAGGCGTCCACGTCAGGCCCCCACAGCCGTGCGGACAGCAGCCCGGCGTGCCAGGCGAGGACGGCGCCGCATAACGCGCCGGCCAGCCCCATCAACAGGTCGGTCTGGGGGTCCCGGCGCTTTTTGTCCGCCAGGAACACCGCCAGGAGGCACCCCGCGAAGACCAGCAGCCCGGCCAGCGTGAGGTCCCTTGGCAGCCACACCAGGGGGTTGGTGCCGGCCCCGAGGACGGGATCCCTGGTGATCAGGTTGAGGCCGCCGGGCGCCAGGATCCACCAGAGGATTCCAGCGGGCACGCCCGCCGCTGCCGGGACCGCAAGCAGGGCCCAGGGCAACCGCGGACGTAACCGGCGGGTTGTTTTCGTCATGCAACAAACCTTAACAAATGTTCCAGCGGCTTAACGGCCGGACGTGGGGCTTCAAGAGATTCCCTGCCCGGCCAGCGGGACCATACCCTTGAAGGAGAACGCAGCCATCCACCACAGGAGTACCCGTGACCGTAAATGACGTACCGTTCGAGCGGACGTTCAGGGAGATGTTCCGGCGCCATGCCGCGGGCGTTGCCATCATCACGGTCAACTACCAGGACAAGCCCTTTGGATTCACCGCCACGTCCGTAGCGTCGCTGTCAGCGCAGCCCCCGCGTTTCACCTTCAACATGGCGCGCAGTTCCAGGTCCTGGCCGGCCGTGGCCAACACCACCTATCTGGGGGTCCACATGCTCGGCTTGGAAAACCAGCAACTCGCGGACCGGTTTGCCGGGGCCGGCAACCGCTTTGAAGGCGACCACTGGGATGTCGGGCCGCACGGGGTTCCGGTGCTCAAGGACGTGGCCGGCTGGTTGATCGGCGAGGTGCAGATGCGCCTCTCGTTCGAGAACAACGCGGTTGTGGTGGTGCAGGTGGTTGACGGCCAGGTGGGCGGGGACGGCTCGCCGCTGCTCTACCACGGAGGGGGCTACAGTCAGCCCGTGCCGCTCGACTACGAAATCTGACAGCCTTCACCCGCCCAACAGCAGCCGACGGCGGGGATGCGCTCCCGCCGTCGGCTGCTGTTTGCTGCCCCTCCCCGGAGCCCTTAGGCGTCCAGGCAGGCGGGGCCCAGCAGTACCTTCAGGTCGCCAAAGAGCGACGGGCTCGGGTTCACGCGGAGGTGTACCGGCAGTCCCATGATTTCGGTCCTGGTGTCGCCCTGCAGGTGCAGGCGGACTTCCGAGTTCCCGCGGTGCGTCCGGAGCACATCGCCCAGCTCCGTGACCACAGCCTCGGTGGCTTTGTGCGTGGGCATGGTGATCACCAGTGGTCCGTTCAGCCCTTCGCTCAGGTCCGGAACGGACAGTTCCATGCAGTTGAGGGTGATGGCGCCGTCGTCACGCTTCTGCAGGCGCCCCTTGACCACCACGATCAGGTCTTCGGCGAGCACCGAAGCAATGGGGCCATACACCTGGCCGAAGAACATCACTTCCATCGAACCGCCCAGGTCCTCCACCTCGGCCCTGGCGTAGGCGTTGCCGCTGGCCTTCGCGATGCGCCGGCTCAGCGACGTAATCATGCCGGCGATGGTGATGATGGCGCCGTCCTGCGGCCCATCCTCGCCCAGGACGGACGTGATGGTCATTTCGGCGTGCTGGCTCAGCACCCCTTCAAGGCCCTGCAGCGGGTGGTCCGAGACATACAGCCCCAGCATGTCCCGTTCGAAGGAGAGTTTGTCCTTCTTCTCCCACTCCGGAAGGTCAGGGATGTCGATGCTCAGCGACGATTCGGACTCGGCCTCCTCAAAGCCGGCGAAAAGGTCGAACTGGCCAATCGCCTCGTTCCGCTTGAGCGTGATAACGGAATCGATGGCCTCCTCATGGATCATCGCCAGGGCACGGCGGTGATGGCCCAGTGAGTCGAACGCGCCGGACTTGATGAGCGATTCAATGGTGCGCTTGTTGCAGACCACTGCCGGCACCTTCATCAGGTAGTCCTTGAAGGACGTAAACGCGCCCTCGCTTTCGCGGGCGGCCACCATGGCCTCCACCACGTTGACGCCCACGTTGCGGATGGCGCCCATTCCAAAGCGGATGTCGTTGCCCACAGGAGTGAAGTTCAGCGCGGACTCATTAACGTCCGGCGGCAGCACGGTGATGCCCATGCGCCGGCATTCGTTCAGGTAGATGGCGGACTTGTCCTTGTCGTCACCCACGGAAGTGAGCAGCGCGGCCATGTACTCGGGCGCGTAATGCGCCTTGAGGTACGCGGTCCAGTAGGAGATGACGCCGTATGCGGCGGAGTGTGCCTTGTTGAACGCGTAGTCCGAGAACGGCAGCAGGATGTCCCACAGGGTCTTTACGGCCTCCATGGAGTAGCCGTTGTCCTGCATGCCCTGGGAGAAGCCCGCGAACTGCTTGTCCAGCTCGGATTTCTTCTTTTTACCCATGGCGCGGCGGAGGATGTCTGCCTGGCCCAGCGAGTAGCCGGCCAGTTTCTGGGCCACCGCCATTACCTGCTCCTGGTACACGATCAGGCCGTAGGTTCCGCCGAGGATCTCTTTGAGGGGCTCCTCCAGTTCCGGGTGGATCGGGATGACTTCCTGGATCCCGTTCTTGCGCAGCGCGTAGTCGGTGTGCGCGTTGGCGCCCATGGGCCCTGGCCGGTACAGGGCGAGCACGGCCGAGATGTCTTCGAAGTTGTCAGGCTTCATCAGCTTGAGCAGGGAACGCATCGGCCCGCCGTCGAGCTGGAACACTCCCAGTGTGTCACCACGGGCCAGCAGCTCGTAGGACGGGGCGTCGTCGAGTTCCAGGGACTCCAGGTCCAGGTCGATGCCGCGGTTCATCTTGATGTTTTCCAGGGCGTCGGAAATGATCGTGAGGTTCCGCAGCCCCAGGAAGTCCATCTTGATCAGGCCAAGGCCCTCGCAGGTGGGGTAATCGAACTGCGTGATCACCTGGCCGTCCTGGATCCGGCGCATGATGGGGATGACGTCGATGATCGGGTCCGAGGACATGATCACGCCGGCGGCGTGGACGCCCCACTGGCGCTTCAGGCCCTCAATGCCCAGCGCGGTCTCGAACACCTTGGCGGCTTCCGGGTCCGTGCTGATCAGCTGCCGGAAATCGCCGGCTTCGCCGTAGCGCTTGGCCTCCGGGTTCTGGATATCCGCCAGCGGGATGTCCTTGGCCATCACCGCCGGGGGCAGCGCCTTGGTCAGCTGCTCGCCCATGCTGAACGGATACCCCAGCACGCGCGAGGAGTCCTTCAGCGCCTGCTTTGTTTTGATGGTGCCGTAGGTAACAATCATGGCAACGCGCTCGTCGCCATACTTGCGCGTCACGTAGTCGATGACTTCCGGACGGCGCCGGTCATCGAAGTCGACGTCGAAGTCGGGCATGGAGACGCGGTCAGGGTTCAGGAACCGCTCAAAGATCAGGCCGTGCCGCAGCGGGTCCAGGTCGGTGATGCGCATGGCGTAGGCCACCATTGAGCCGGCGCCGGAACCACGGCCGGGACCTACCCGGATGCCGTTGTTCTTGGCCCAGTTGATGAAGTCCGCCACCACCAGGAAGTAGCCGGGGAAACCCATGGACGTAATAACGCCCAGCTCGTAGTCGGCCTGTGCCCGCACCTCGTCCGGAACACCGGCGGGGTAGCGGTACTCGAGCCCCTTGGCTACTTCCTTGACCAGCCACGAGGTCTCGTCCTCGCCGGGCGGGCAAGGGAATCGCGGCATGTAGTTGGCGCCGGTGTTAAAGGAAACCTCGCACCGCTCGGCGATCAGGAGGGTGTTGTCGCAGGCATCGAGGTGGTCGCGGAACAGCTCACGCATCTCCTGCGGTGACTTCAGGTAGTAGCCGCTGCCGGAGAAGGCGAAGCGGGAGCCGCCGTTGTCGTACGTGGGTTCCAGGAGGGTGGAGCCGGACTGGATGGCCAGCAGCGCCTCGTGGGCCTTGGCGTCGTGCTCGTGCGTGTAGTGAAGGTCGTTCGTGGCGACGAGGGGAAGGTTCAGGTCCTTGGCGAGCCGGAGCAGGTCCCCGGTGACCCGCCGTTCGATGTCCAGCCCATGGTCCATCAGTTCGCAGAAGTAGTTCTCGGCACCAAAGATGTCGCGGAACTCGGAGGCTGCCTCAAGCGCCTCCCGGTATTGGCCCAGCCGCAGCCGCGTCTGGATCTCCCCTGAGGGGCAGCCCGTGGTGGCGATAAGCCCCTCGGAATAGGTGTTCAGCAGTTCCCGGTCCAGCCGCGGCCATTTGCCGAATACCGCATCCAGGGAAGCGATGGACGACGCCCGGAACAGGTTCCGCATGCCCGCGTTGTTGTAGCTGAGCAGCGTCATGTGGGTGTACGAGCCACCGCCGGAGATATCGTCCTTGCGCTGGTGCTCCTCACCCCAGCGCACCCGGCTTTTGTCACCGCGCGCCGTTCCCGGAGTTACGTAGGCCTCGACGCCGATAATCGGCTTGATCCCTTTATCCGTGGCCTTCTTCCAAAAATCGAAGGCGCCGAAGAGGTAGCCGTGGTCCGTGGTGGCAATGGCGGGCATACCCAGCCGTTCGGTTTCATCGAACAGCTCTCCGAGCCGTGCGGCACCGTCCAGCATTGAATACTCGGTGTGGTTGTGGAGATGGACAAACGAGTCGTTGCTGGAAGTCACCGCACTATTCTATGCGCTGGTCCGGCTGGAGATTGGCTAGGCCTGGCCGGACTCCAGCACTTCGAGGGCAAACGCAAGGTCCTGCGGGTAGTCGCTCACCACACGTACCGGTTCGCCCGTCACCGGGTGTTCAAAGCCGAGCTCGCGGGCATGCAGCCACTGCCGCGTCAGGCCGAGCGTGGCGGCCAGGCGGGGATCGGCTCCGTAGGTGAGGTCACCGGCGCAGGGATGGCGCAGAGCCGAGAAATGTACCCGGATCTGGTGGGTGCGTCCGGTTTCCAGGTGCACCTCCACCAGGCTCGCTTTGCCGAATGCTTCCACCACTTCGTAGTGGGTTACGGACGGCCGCCCGTCCTCAATGACCGCGAAACGCCAGTCATGTCCGGGGTGCCGTCCGATCGGCGCGTCAATGGTGCCCACCAGCGGATCGGGCAGGCCCTGGACCACTGCGTGGTAGACCTTGTCCACGGTGCGTTCCTTGAAAGCCCGCTTCAGGGCGGTGTAGGCGCGTTCGGACTTGGCCACCACCATCGCCCCGGACGTTCCGACGTCGAGCCGGTGGACGATGCCGGCGCGCTCTGGCGAGCCGGAGGTGGAAATGCGGTACCCCGCCCCGGCAAGGCCCCCCACCACTGTGGGGCCCACCCAGCCGGGGGAAGGATGGGCGGCAACACCCACGGGTTTATCGACGACGACGAAATCGTCGTCGTCGAGCAGGATCTTCAGGCCTTCCACAACTTCCTCCACGACTTCCAGGGGGTCACGCCGTTCCGGCAGGCTCACCTGGAGGACGTCTCCGGCCACGAGCTTTGCTGACTTGCCCAGTGCTTTGCCCCGGCTGAGGACGTTGCCTTCAGCGATCAGGGTGGCCGCAAGGGAACGGGAAATTCCCAGCAGCCCGGCGAGGCCCGCGTCTGCGCGGGACCCCGCGAATTCTTCGGCGACGACGACGCGCTCAGGCATCGCCGGACTTCTCCTTGCGGTCATGTGTGAGCCGGGTTCCGTCCAGGGCGATTCCGCGCAGCGTCAGGATGCAGATGATCGCAACGGCGGACACTACCGCTGAGTCGGCGATGTTGAAGATCGCGAAGTTGGGCAGTTGGATGAAGTCCACGACGTGCCCCATGCCGAACGACGGCTCCCGAAAGAGCCTGTCCGTGAGATTGCCCAGCGCGCCGCCCAGCAGCAGGCCGAGGGCAAGGGACCACCATTTGGAGCCCAGCTTGCGAACCTGGAAGAGGATGGCCACGGCAACGGCGGCCATGATGATGGAGAACACCCACGTGACGTTTTCCCCGATGGAGAACGCCGCCCCCGAGTTCCTGATGAAGTACCAGTGCAACAGCGGCGGGAGTACCGGAATCCGTTCCCCTTCCACCATCGTGGACGTGACCCAGATTTTCGTCAGCTGGTCCAGGACGTAGGCAAAAACTGCGAACCCTGCAAAGAGGGACAGCAGCACGGCCCTCCGGGGGCGGGGCGAAGGCGGTACGGGGCGTGCCGGGTCGGCGGCGAGTTCGTCAGTCATGGTGCTTTCATTTGTAAGACCTGTGTCAATGCCAAAAGCCGGTGGCCGAGGAATCCTCAGCCACCGGCTTTCAGAATACGTGCTTGCCGGATTAGTTGGCTTCGCTGACTTCCGGCGTTGCCACTGAGCCGCGGGCATCGAGATCGCGGAGCTGGCCCTCGATGTAGGCCTTCAGGCGTGAACGGTAGTCGCGTTCGAAACCGCGGAGCTGCTCCACCTTGCGCTCCAGCACGGAACGCTGCTGCTCAAGGGCGCCAAGGATCTTGCGGGACTTCTCCTGGGCGTCGTTGACGAGGCTGCTGGCTTCGATCTGCGCCTCTGCGATGATCTTGTCCTTCTGTGCCTGTCCGTCTGCGACGTGGCGGTCGTGCATCTGCTGGGCCATGGCGAGCAGGCCGGCGGCGGATTCGGCGGAGGCCGTGGGGGCGGCCGGAGCAGCGGCAACGGGAGCGGCAGCTGCCGGAGCGGCCGGCTGGACGTCCTTCTTCTTGCGCTCTTCGGCGGCCTTGGCTTCGGCTTCTGCCTTCTCGCGTGCTTCGTCCTTGTCGGACTTGACGGGCGCGGGGACCTTCTCCACCACTGGTGCGGCGGCGGAGCTGGCGGGAACGCTGGACCCGGCTTCGGCGAGCTTCTTGCGAAGCTCGTCGTTTTCCTGGTTCAGGCGGCGGAGTTCAACAACGATTTCGTCCAGGAAGTCATCAACTTCATCCTGGTCGTAGCCTTCGCGGAACTTGGTCGGCTGAAAGCGCTTGTTGACAACGTCTTCTGGCGTCAAAGCCATCTGGTCACCTCACTGGTCTAGTTAGTCAGTAGGCCTTCCGGCCGTCAAAACTACGGTACCTAAAGTTGGACTGGTTCCTCTAATTCAACACTGCGGTGTCAAACTCGAGATTTCTTCACATTGCAAGGGTGGTTCCCGGCGGGTTCCATCCGTGCGTTGCTGGGTCTGGCGGGTAAATCAGGCGAGGCCTCTGGTGATCCCCATGGCAATACTGACGGCGATGAACAGGACCAGGAATCCCAGGTCCAGCGAGATACCGCCCAGGCGCAGTGGCGGGATCAGCCGGCGCAATCCGTTGAGCGGCGGGTCGGTGATGGAATAGACGGCGTGCGCCGCCACCAGCGCCGCTCCCCGGGGACGCCACTCACGGGCGAACATCTGGACCCAGTCGAAAACCAGACGGATGATCAGTGCCACAAAGAACAGCAAAAGCGCGAGATAGACAAGCCCGAAAACAATTCCCATGACTTAATTCATATCTCCATGTCCATAGTGGTTACCGCGGTTCCAGCCGATGCTTCTCGTCTATTTCAGCACAGATGCCAGGCAGGTGTGTCCCTGCCTGGCATCCGTCAGGTTATTTGGTCAGCTTTGGTTGAAGAAGCTGGCTTGGGTCTCACTGGCTTTTTTGTCGTCACCGATGACCTCGACGTACGACGGCGAGAGCAGGAACACCTTGTTGGTCACCCGTTCGATGCTCCCCCGGAGTCCGAAGACCAGGCCGGCGGAGAAATCTACCAGGCGCTTGGCGTCGGCCTCGCCCATGTCCGTCACGTTCATGATGACCGGGATTCCGTCACGGAAGCTTTCGCCGATCAACTTGGCATCGTTATAGGAGCGCGGATGGATGGTGGTGATCTGGCGGAGACCGCTGGTCTCCTCGCGGCTCGATGCCGCTCGCTTGATGGGGGTCACTGGGGCGCGGTATTCCTCTTCGGGGGTGAAGGACGCTTCGCGGCTGACCTCGCGGACGGGTGCAGGTGCACGGCGCTCCTCGCGGTCAGCTTCCATCGTTTCGTCCTCATCCTTACGTGTGGTCTGTTGCTCGGACTCGTAGTGTTCATCGCCGTCGGCGAGCCCAAGATAGATCATTGTCTTGCGCAGAGCGCCGGCCATGGTCGACTCCTAATCGTGTCCGTTAAGCGGGCCGCCCAATGACTTGACAGCACTGGAGTCCCCCGCCCATCACTTCCAATAGGACCGACGCTACCCCACGGCAGGACGCGATCCGAGAATATCGGAACCGATTCGCAGGTGTGTCGCCCCGAACAGGATGGCGGCTTCCAGGTCCTGGCTCATACCGGCCGAAATTGCAGTCGCGGCGGGATGGTCGGCCACGAGGCCGGCAGACACTGCGGCGAGCCTTTCGAAGGCGGGCCCGGGCGCGGCGCCCAAAGGGGCAACCGCCATCACGCCGGCAAGATTGAGGCTCCCGGCTGCTGCTATCCGTTCTGCAAGCATCCCAACATCATCGGGAGCGGCGCCGCCGCGGTGCGTTCCGGCGTCGTCCTCCAGGTTGACCTGGATGAAGCACTCCAGCGGCGCCCGTCCCGTCGTGTCCCGCTCAGCCTCGGCTGCCCTGGCCAGGGCGTCCACGAGCTGTGGCCGGTCAACCGAATGGACAGCTGCTGCATACCGGAGCACGGACTTGGCCTTTTTGGTCTGCAGCTGACCCACAAAGTGCCAGGCAAGACCGCACTCCGCCAACTCTTTGGCCTTTGCCGCCGCCTCCTGGTCCCGGTTTTCGCCAACGTCGGTGATACCCAGGGCGGCGAGCCGCCTAATGTCCTCTGCCGGGTGGAATTTGGTGACCACGATCAAGGTGGGCAGGTTGCCTTCCCGGCCGGCAGAAACCGCCGCCGCACTGATGCGGCGGCGGACGGCCTCAAGCCGGGCTTTGAGCTCCCCGGTCCGTGCGTCCGCGGCTGCCCCGGTGTCAGTCATGGCACCACACCACCCCGGCGAAGCGTCCGGTGTTTTTGTCCCGCCGGTAGGAGAAGAGGGAGTCCGTCTCAAGCGTGCAGGGTCCGCAGTACTCCACGCTGACGCCCAACCGCTCCAGCTGGCTCCGGGCACCGGCCGGCAGATCCAGCCCAGGGGTGCCCCACGACGTCGTACTTCGTGCTGCCGGCTCGGCCGCGGCCACCTCGGCCTGCAGCCCGGCCGGCACCTCGTAGCAGTTCCCGCAGATGGACGGCCCCAGCCAGGCGCGGATGCCGGAGGCACCGAGAGACTCCATGCCGGCCACCGCGGCTGGAATGACACCGTTGGCCAGGCCGGGCCGGCCCGCATGAACAGCAGCGAGGACCGGCCCTTCCGCGGACTCCCCTGCCAGCAGGACAGGAATGCAGTCGGCGACCATCACGGCCAGCGGAAGGCCCTGGGAAACCATGGCGTCGGCCTCGGGTGCGGGGCTTTCCCGGCCCATGACTGCCACGGTGGTGCCGTGGACCTGGTTCATGAACCGCAGGCGGTGCGGGGCGACGCCGATGGTCTGTTCCAGGTCCGCTCGGCGCCGGGCCACCTCCGAAGGATCGTCGCCCACGTGCAGTGCCAGGTTTCCGGCGGCAGCGTCAGTGAAGGCGATGGACACTCCAGGCCGGATTTCGGCACGCCAGTGGAACAAGCCGGGGCCTACTTCAGGAAATCGGGGACATCCAGGTCATCCGAGTGGGTGCCGGTGAGGTCCGGCTCCACCACGGAGGGGAGGTCGACGTCGAAGCCTGAGTCGGCGGGGACAGCGGAGGGGCGCTGCTGCCCCCAGTTGCTGAGGCCGGCTGCGCCGACGCCTGCGTGGACCGGCTGGACGTTCATCGAGTGGTTGCCTGCGGTAGGGGCCTGGGCGGGTGCCGGGGCAACGGCGGCGGCCGGCCGCTGGGGGGCAACCTGGGGCTGGGACTGGTCCATGGACGGCGAGGTGGCCTTCACGTCGTCGAACCCGGCTGCGATGACCGTCACGCGGGCTTCGTCGCCGAGGGCGTCGTCGATGACGGCACCGAAGATGATATTCGCTTCCGGGTGAGCCACTTCCTGGACCAGGCGTGCGGCCTCGTTGATCTCGAACAGGCCGAGGTCCGAACCACCCTGGATGGACAGGAGCACACCGTGTGCTCCGTCGATGGAGGCTTCCAGCAGCGGCGAGGCAATGGCGAGCTCTGCGGCCTTGACTGCGCGGTCCTCGCCCCGGGCGGAGCCGATGCCCATAAGGGCGGAACCCGCACCCTGCATCACGGACTTGACGTCCGCGAAGTCGAGGTTGATCAGGCCCGGAGTGGTGATGAGGTCGGTGATGCCCTGGACACCGGAGAGCAGCACCTGGTCAGCGGAGCGGAAGGCGTCCAGGACTGAGACGTTGCGGTCGCTGATGGAGAGGAGGCGGTCGTTCGGGATCACGATCAGCGTGTCCACTTCGTCGCGCAGGGCGTCGATGCCGGCCTCAGCGGAACCTGCACGGCGCCGGCCCTCGAACGTGAACGGGCGGGTCACCACACCGATGGTGAGGGCGCCGAGGGACCGCGCAATGCGCGCGACGACGGGAGCGCCGCCGGTACCCGTTCCACCGCCTTCGCCTGCGGTAACGAAGACCATGTCGGCCCCGCGGAGCACTTCCTCGATCTCGTCTGCGTGGTCCTCTGCAGCCTGCTTGCCCACCTCGGGGTTCGCGCCCGCCCCGAGGCCACGGGTCAACTCGCGTCCTACGTCCAGCTTGACGTCGGCATCGCTCATCAGCAGGGCCTGGGCGTCAGTGTTGATGGCGATAAATTCAACACCTCGGAGGCCGACCTCGATCATGCGGTTGACTGCGTTCACGCCACCGCCGCCGATGCCGACGACTTTGATGACGGCCAAGTAATTCTGCGGAGCTGCCACGTTACGTGTCCCTTGTTCGTGTCTTATTGCGAAATCTGATGAAGAGCTTAGTGCCTGCAACCTTAACCTTCGAGTTGAAGGTTATAGTTATGTCAAGTAACTCATGTCTGTGACGGTATTTCCTCTGGTTCACACATTCAATAACCGGCTCCGCGTGTCGGATTAATACCGAAAAGAAAGCGTGTCAGCGGGTCACCGGGTGCCGGGGAACGCTCACGTCGTACACCTTAACCGGGTTTTTGGGATCCGCCGGGACCTTGAGGAGGGCGGCCAGTACTTTGGCCTTGAGTTCCTTCTCCCCCGCGTTGCCCCAGATGATGGTCTGGCCGTCCACAAGTTTGAGTTCCACCGCGTCCACTGACTGTGCTGACGCGTTGGACAGCTTCGCGAGCACATCTGCCGGAAGGGCGCCCAGCACCTCTGCCGTGGCGCGGAAGAGCTCCTTGCCGATGGTGCCGGCACCGCCGTCGATCACCGGCAGCGAGACGGACGACGGGTCGTCGGTAGCTGCCAGCTGGATGCCCTCGACGTCGACCAGCTGGTACTGCTCCCCCTGCTTGACCAGCGCCACGGGCACGCGTTCGCGAACCTCTACCGCCAGGGCCGACGGCGGGCGTGCTTCAGCGGAGACGGACTTGACCTGGACCAGCGGTTCAAGAAGGCGCCCGACTTCCTCATCCGTGATTTGGGGCAGGGGCTTCCCGCGCAGGGGTTCCAGCGCAGTCTGCACCTGGGCAGGCGTCAGCAGGCGGGTCCCGGAAACTGAGATCGTATTCACGGCAAGTACCGGGGAAAAGACCGCCGCGGCCAGCAGCGCGGCCACGGCCGCAACCAGGGTGCCTGCCACGGCCAGTACTTTCCGTTTACGCCGCTTGCCCTTGGGTTCCGGAAACGCCAGGACATTGCCGGCTGGGCCCCCGGAAGCAGTGGAGCTTTCCGCGGGGTTTTCCTTCTTTCGGCCCGCGAACCTGGTTTTCTTCGCCTCTTTGGGCGACTGCGGAGCGGGGTCGGCTACCGGCCGGGAGGCCGAAATGACGTCAGGGCCGTTGCCCGCATCCCGGCTGGCGGTGCCCGGGCGCTGGTTCCGGCCGGAAGTGCTGCCCGCGGGAGTGTTTCCAGCGGTGGTGTTTCCAGCGGCAGTGTTCCCAGCGGCAGGACGCCTGCCGGTGGAAGCGTACGTGGGGCGGCGGGAGCTAGGCACCCAGGGCCTCGACGATCTGCGGACCGTATGCCGTCACATCACCAGCGCCAGCCGTGAGGACGATGTCCCCGTCGCCGGCGGCGGAGGCGAGGGCAGCCACGGCATCCGCGGCGCGGACCAGCCGCCCGCCGTCGTCCAGGTGGTCAGCGATGAGGTGGCTTGTGACGCCGGGAATCGGATCCTCACGGGCGGGGTAGATATCCAGCACCCAGGCAGTATCGGCGAGGTTCAGGGCCTCCGCGAATTCACGGGCGAATTCCCTGGTCCGCGAGAACAGGTGCGGCTGGAACAGGACATGCACCTTGTGGCTGCCGGCTACGGACCGGGCTGCGGCGAGGGCTGCCCGGACTTCCGTGGGGTGGTGGGCGTAGTCGTCGAAGACCCGCACGCCCCGTGCCTGCCCCTTCAGCTCGAAGCGCCGTGAAGCCCCTGAGAACTGTGCCAGGGCACCGGCAGCCACTGCAGCTTCGACGCCCAGTTCAAGGGCCACGGCAAAGGCGGCCGCGGCGTTGAGGGCGTTGTGCCGGCCGGGTACCTGGAGTTCGAGTTGGAAGCTGCCGGCCGGCGTGGACACCGCAACGTCTCCGGGGCCGCCGTCGTGCAGCACCAAGTCCGCCCCAGCGCCTGTCCCGTAGAGCACCACGCGGGTGTTGCCCCGGGCCCGGGTCCGCTCTGCGAGGGCCAGTGCCCCGGCATCATCGGCGCAGGCGATCAGCACGCCGTCAGCCGGCAGCAGGGCGGTGAAGCGGTCAAAGGATTCATAGACTGCCTCCGCAGTGCCGTAGTAGTCCAGATGGTCCGGTTCCACATTGGTCACCACCGCGATGCTGGGCCGGTAGTTCAGGAAGGACCCGTCCGATTCGTCTGCCTCGGCCACAAAAATCCCTGATGTTCCCGACGCTGCATTGACGCCAAGGGCCGGAACATTGGCGCCGATGGCAAAAGAGGGGTCCAGGCCGGCACCCTGCAACAGGACAGCGACCATTGATGTAGTGGTGGACTTGCCGTGTGTCCCGGCCACGGTCACCACCACGTCCTCCCCCATGGTTGCGGCCAGTGCTTCGGAGCGGTGCAGCACCGGCACACCTGCTTCCCTTGCTGCCATCACTTCCGGGTTGTCCGCCCGGATGGCGGAACCGGCCACCACGGTCTGTGCATCCGCCATGTTGGCTGCGTCATATCCAACGGCGATGCGTGCACCGGCAGCGGCAAGGTCGGCCATAACGGGAAGGTCCTTGGCGTCCGAGCCGCTCACGGGTACACCGCGGGCCACCATGATCCGAGCGACGGCGGACATGCCCACGCCGCCGACGCCGACGAAGTGGACCTTCCCCAAGGCGGCAAGGCCAGGGTTACTGACGGAACTCATGCGGATACCGCTTCCAGGACAAGACCAGCCATGCGCTGGTCGGCGTTTCGGATGCCAAGCCGGTATGAATTGGCTGCCATGGTGGCGAGGCGGGACTCGTCGGTGACGAGGGGGATGAGTTCGCTGCCCACCCACCCGGACGTGAAGTCCCGGTCGGCAACGAGCACGGCGCCGCCGGCGGCAACGAGCCCCGCCGCATTGAGCGCCTGTTCCCCGTTGCCGATGGGCAGCGGGACCAGGACGGCCGGCACACCGACGGCGGCAATCTCGCATACCGTCGCCGCACCGGAACGGGCCAGCAGCACATCGGCCGCAGCGTAAGCCAGCTCCATCCCGTCGATGTACTCCACCTGCCGATAGCCGTCGGCGGCGAGCGGCTTGCCGCCGTCGTCCAGGATTGACTTGCCCCGCCCGGTGATGTGCAGGGTCTGGATGCCGGCGTCGGCCAGCTGCCCGAGGGAGGCGGCGATGGTCCGGTTGATGCTCTGCGCGCCGGACGAACCGCCGGTGACGATCAGTGTGGGCTTGGCGGCATCCAATCCCAGCGCCTCCCGGGCTGCGGTGCGGGCGGCCGTCCGGTCGAGGTGCGAGATTTCAGTGCGCATGGGCATGCCCACGTGCAGGGCGCCCTTCAGCGGGGTGGTGTCGAATGCCACTGCCACGCGCTTCGTGAACAGGGCGCCCACCCTGTTCGCCAGGCCGGGCCGGATGTTGGCCTCATGGATCACGATGGGGATACCGCGTTTCCGTGCGGCGAGGTACATCGGCGTGCACACGTAACCGCCCACGCCCACCACGACGTCCGCGCCGGCCTTGTCCAGGATGGCGCCTGCCTGCCGTACGGCGCCGCCGAGCCGGCCAGGGAGGCGAAGGAGGTCCGCGGAAGGTTTTCTTGGGAAGGGCACGCGGTCAATCGTCGCCAGCTCAACACCGGCGGCGGGAACCAGGCGCGTTTCCATTCCTGCCGGTGTTCCCACCGCGAGGATGGCGGCGCCTGGCGCTGCCGTGCGGACGGCAGCCGCGATGGCGAGGAGTGGACTGATGTGGCCGGCGGTTCCGCCGCCCGCCAGGACAATGGAGGGATTCTGGGACGTCATATGGGGCTTAGGCACGCTTTCTTGCAGTCTTCTTCTTGGGCGCCGTGGCGCGGGCCTGCTTGGTCTTGAACTTCAGCATCCGTTTGGGCCGGATCGCCGGGGCCATCTGCTCGCGGGCCAGGGAGAGCACCACTCCGATGGCGCAAAGGGACATCAGCAGGGCGGACCCGCCGTAGGAAATGAAGGGCAGCGGTACGCCGATGACGGGCATCAGCCCGGTCACCACCGACATGTTCACCGTTGCCTGGCCGAGCAGCCACACCATGATGGTGCCGGCAAGCACCCGGTGGAACATGCCTTCCTGTGCCACCACCACCCGGTAGATGGCTGCACCGAGGATGGCGAAGAGGATGAGGACGACGACGGTGCCCACCAGTCCGAGTTCCTCGCCGATGATGGCGAAGATGAAGTCGTTGTGGGCTTCAGGGATCCAGCTGTATTTCTGCCGGCTTTGCCCCAGGCCCACCCCGAACCAGCCGCCGGAGGCCAGGCCGTAGAGCCCGTTGGTTGCCTGGTAGTTGGCATCGATGCCATTGGCGCAGGACTCACCTGTCCACCAGGACGTGATGCGGCACATGCGGTTTGAACTGGTCACCGCCATAACAGCCGTTCCGGCGGCAGCCGCAAGACCTGCGATGCCGAAGAGATAGAGAGGTGCACCGGCAAAGAATAGTGCGGCAGCCGTGATCATCATGATGATCATGGCGGTGCCGAGGTCGTTTCCCACCAGGACCAGGCCAACGATAATGATGGCCATCGGGACGGCCGGGACGAACACATGCACTGCCCGGCTGAGCAGCTTTCCCTTCATGGCCAGGACTGTGGCCATCCAGAGCGCCAAGGCAAGTTTTGATGCCTCCGACGGCTGGAAGGTGATGCCACCGAGGTCAATCCAGTTTTTGTTGCCGTTGACTTCGTCGCCGACCACCTGCACCAGGGCAAGCAGGACCACCGCGGCCCCGATCGCCGGCCAGGCGAGCCGCTTAAGCCAGGTGACATTGATCCGGGACAGCACAAACATGGTGAAGATGCCGATGGCAGCAAACATTCCTTGCTTCAGGGCGTCGCCGTACGGCGATTTTCCGGCAGCAATGGATTCAACACTGGAGGCCGAGAGCACCATCATGATGCCGATGGCCGTCAATGCCAGGGTGGATCCCAGGATGAGGTAGTACGTGGAGCCGTTCCGCGAGGTCCCGGTCCCCTCCAGTGCAGACCAGAACCGGCGGTAGACGGTCCGGAGACGGGCGGTCGCCGCTGACTGGCGCGCGCCGGCCGTTGCCGAGGAGCCGGGGCGTGGCTTGCCGGCCTGCTGCTTATGTGGCTGCTGTTTGGCTGGCTGCGGGCGCGTTGGCGTGCTGACCATTGTTACTCCTCGCCGGTCTGGGCCTGCCCTTCCACCAGCTCGCGGACAGCTTCGATGAAAGTGTCACCACGGTGAGCATAGGAAGAGAACTGATCCATGGAAGCAGCTGCCGGAGCCATCAGCACAGTATCGCCGGACTCGGCGAGCTGTGCTGCTGACGCCACGGCTCTGGCCATCACCGTTTCACCGGGCACGGAAGTGCCGGTTTGGACGGCGCCAGCCGCTTCGGCAGTCTGCACCTCTTCAGTTTCACCCGTCCCCGGGATGATCACGGGGACATCCGGTGCGTGTCGCTGGAGGGCCTCCATGAGCGCCGAGGTGTCGCTTCCGATGAGGACCACGGCCTTGAGCCGCTGGACGTGCTCCCGGACCAGGTCGTCGTAGGTCACTCCCTTGGAGAGGCCCCCGGCGATCCAAATGACGTTGCTGAACGTAGCCAGCGAGGCTGCCGCCGCATGGGGGTTCGTGGCTTTGGAGTCGTTTACCCACAGCACACCATCTTGGCGGGCTACGGGCTGGATGCGGTGGTCACCGGGGATGTAGTCCTGGATGCCCTGGCGCACGGCCTTCGCCTCGACCCCGTAGGCGCGTACCAGACCGGCGGCGGCCAGGGCGTTGGCCACCATGTGGCGCGGCGCAAAGGCCCCCAGGTCGCTCATCGAAGCGAGCTCCGCCGCACTGTCCTTGCGTTCGGCGATGAACGCCCGGTCCACGAGCAGTCCCTCCACCACGCCGAGCATGCTGATGGCCGGGGTGACAGTGGTGAAACCGACGGCGCGGCAGCCCTCCATCACGTCGGCATTTTCCACCATGCGTTCAGTTTCAATTTGCTCGGCGTTGTAAATGCAGGCCTTTTGGGTCTGCTCATAGACCTTCGCCTTGTCGGCGAGGTAGGAATCGTAGGAGCCGTGCCAGTCAACATGGTCCTCGGCCACGTTCAGGCAGACGCTGGCCACGGGCGAGAGCGACTCCGCCCAGTGGAGCTGGAAGCTCGAGAGTTCGACGGCGAAGACGTCGTACTCCACAGGATCGCGGAGGGCGTCCAGGATAGGGGTGCCAACGTTGCCGACGGCGATGGCCTTCAGCCCGGCAGCGCGCAGCATGGATTCGGTGAGGCCCACAGTGGTTGTCTTACCGTTCGTTCCCGTGATGGCGAGCCAATCCGCCGTCTTGCGGCCTTCCCGCACGCGTACGCGCCAGGCCAGTTCGACGTCGCCCCACACCGGGATGTGCGCCCTGGCGGCGGCTGCCAGGAGGGCCTGGTCCGGGCGCCACCCCGGTGAGGTCACGATGAGTTCGGGAAGTTCGCCATCGATCCTGGGAATGCGGGTAACTGCCTCCTCGCCGAGCAGCACATCGGCTGCACCTACGATTTTGAGGGTTTCTGCGTGAGCCTTGGCCGTCGCGCTGGTGGCGGCATCCACCACCACCACGCGGGCACCCAGTTCGATGAGGGTGTCGGCCGCCGCGAAACCGGAGACGCCAATGCCGGTCACGGCTACCCGGAGTCCGGACCAGTCTGAGTCCCAGCTGGTGAGGTTCTTGAGGCGGGAGGAAACGGTCACAGGAGCACAACCCATTCAGCGTAGAAAATGCCGAGCCCGACGGCGACGAAGAGCCCGCCCAGGATCCAGAACCGGACCACCACTGTCACTTCCGCCCAGCCCTGCAGTTCGAAGTGGTGCTGCAGTGGGGCCATCTTAAAGACACGCTTACCGCCGGTGGCTTTGAAGTAGCCCACCTGGATGATGACGGACAGGGTGATCAGGACGAACAGTCCGCCGATGATGCCCAGCAGCAGTTCGGTCCGGGACAGGATGGCGAAACCGGCGATGGCGCCGCCAATGGCCAGCGAACCGGTGTCGCCCATAAAGATCTTGGCCGGCGAAGTGTTCCACCACAGGAAGCCCACCAGCGCGGCGCTCATGATGGCTGCCAGCAGCGCGAGGTCGAGGGGATCACGGACGGAATAGCAACCGCTGCCGGCCTCGCGGGGTGAGCCGCAGGCCTGGTTGCTCTGCCAGATTCCCATCAGCGTGTAGGCACCGAACACCATCACAGAGGCACCTGCGGCGAGGCCGTCGAGGCCATCGGTCAGGTTCACGCCGTTGGTTGCGGCGGTGACAATCAGGTTGGACCAGACCACAAAGAGGATGGCCCCGAGGACAGTTCCGCCGAAGGCAAGGTCCAGCCAGGGCAGGTCACGGACCAGGGAAATTTTAGTGGAGGCCGGCGTGACGCCGGCCCCGTTGGGAAAGTTCAGGGCAAGGACCGCGAAGATGATGCCTACCGCTGCCTGCAGGATCAGTTTTGCCTTGGCGTTCAGGCCGAGGCTGCGCTGCCTGGAGATCTTGATGAAATCGTCCAGGAATCCCACCAGGCCCATTCCCACCATAAGGAACAGCAGGATGAGGGCGGAAGCGGAGGGGCCCGGAGAGTCCGGGTTCACCATCAGCATGATCAGGTGGGTGAGGCCGTAGCTCAGCAGTACCGCCGTCACCACCACTGTCCCGCCCATGGTGGGCGTGCCGCGTTTTGTGTGGTGCGAGGTGGGACCATCGTCCCTGATGAACTGGCCATAGCCGCGGCGGACCAGCAGCCGGATAAAGAGCGGCGTCCCCACCAGGGCGAATAAGAGTGCCAGGCCGGCGCCGATCAAAAGTGCAATCACAGCAGAGTGCTCCTTTCATCGGCGGGTTGCGGGGTTTGTCGGGGTAATGCTATCCGATCGCCCAAATGGCGAAGTCCCACGCTGTTCGAGGACTTGAACAGCACCAGGTCCCCTGGCTGGAGTTCGGAGTCCAGCAGTTCGTAGGCCTCTTCCACTGTTTCCGCGAAGAGGCATTCATCGCCCCAGGAGCCCTCCTGAACCGCTGACACATACAGCGCCCGGGCTTCCCTGCCCACCACCAGCAGGCGGGATATGTTGAGCCGGACCACCTGGGTGCCCACGGCGGTATGTTCCCTGATGGAGTCCTCGCCGAGTTCCAGCATTGCTCCCAGCACGGCCCAGGTACGCCTGCCACGGCCCAGGTCCGCCAGTGTCCGCAGGGCGGCACGCATGGATTCGGGGTTGGCGTTGTAGGCATCGTTGATGATGGTGACGCCGTCTGCCCGCTCAGTGCGCTCCATGCGCCACCGGCTGGCGGCAGTCTGGCTGCTGAGGGAGTTGGCTATGGCCTGTCCGGGCACCCCCGCAGCCCACGCTGCGGCTGCGGCGGCCAGGAGGTTGCCTACATGGTGCGCGCCGATGAGGCGGCTGCTGACGTGGAGGCCGGTTTCGCCGTCCGGCAGCTGGAGGTCGAATTCGGGATGGCCCCCGGCATTGGTGTCGGCGTTAAGTGCTTGTACGGCAGCGTCCCCGCGGCCTTCCGCGGAATATCCAAGGACCGACGCCGACGTGCGGGCGCGCATCACGGCCACCCGCTCGTCGTCGAGGTTTACGACGGCGGTGCCTGCCGGGGCAAGGGCTTCAACAAGCTCCCCCTTGGCCAGGGCGATGTTCTCCACTCCCCCGAACTCCCCCGCGTGGGCAGTTCCCACGGCGAGCACTACGCCGATATCGGGCTTAACCATCTCCGCGAGGTAACGGATGTGGCCGATTCCGGTGGCGCCCATCTCGATCACGAGGTAGCGCGTGTCTGTTCCGGCGCGGAAGACCGTGAGCGGAACGCCGATCTCGCCGTTGTAGGACCCCTGCGGCGCCACGGTATTCCCCTGCGTTGCCAGGATTCCTGCGAGCAGATCCTTGGTGGTGGTCTTTCCGGCCGAGCCGGTGATCCCCACCACTGTGAGTTCGCTGCCTTCCCGGTTGCGCGCAGCACGGATCCTGCGTACGGCCTCTGCGGCAAGTGCCCCCATGGCAAGCACGGCATCCGGAACCAGGACGGAGGGATAGGGGGTCCCGTCCGGTGCGGACACCGGACGCTCCGCCAGAGCCAACGTGGCGCCTGCTGCGAAGGCGGCCGCCACGAAGTCGTGGCCGTCCGCGTGCTCACCCGGCTTTGCGACGTAGAGCGAACCGTGTGTGGATTCGCGTGAGTCCGTGACCACCGAAAGGGGCGTGATCCCGGGATCGGCGTCCAGGCGCCCGTTAGTGATTTCGGCGATCTCCGCCGCAGTAAATGCAATCATCTCGGTCTAGGACTCTATCCGGTCGTCTCGGAGAACGTTGAATCCCCTGGCTGTCAAGGCGCTGCGCAGTTCCACCCTGTCGTCGAGGGCAAGGTTGACGCCTTTGACCTCCTGCCACACCTCGTGGCCCCTGCCTGCCACCAGGATGGTGTCCTCCGGCTGTGCCAGCGCGACGGCATGGCGGATGGCATCGGCGCGGGGGAAGACCTCCAGGACTTCACAGGCCAGGGAGTCTTTTTCTTTCGCTTCCAGGGCTCCTGCCAGGACGTCGGCGCGAATGGCAGCGGCGTCCTCGTCGTGGGGGTCGTCATCGGTGATGATAACGGTGTCCGCGAGCCGGGCGGCGATGGCACCCATTGCAGGGCGTTTACCCTGGTCGCGCTGGCCGGTGGCACCAAACACGACGATGAGGTTGGATCCGGGCTGGGGGGACCGTACCGCCTCAATGGCCCTGGCCAGCGCATCCGTGTTGTGGGCGAAGTCCACGATTGCGGCGGGCGCTTCGGAAACCAGCTGCATGCGTCCGGGCACCGCAACGGTGAAGGGGTCCGACTCGTCCAGTGCTGCCTGCAGTGTACCGGCGTCCACGCCTGCCGTCAGGACCATTACCGCGGCCAGCGCCGCGTTGGCAACGTTGAAGCTGCCGGGGAGGCCGGTGTGCACTGTGAGCACGGCGCTGTCGGGGCCGCTCAGCGTGAATTCTGTACCGAGCCCGCGCGCGGCAGTCCTCGTGACAGTCCAGTCGGCAACGGTCCCGGCAGAGGTGGCGAGCGTGGTGACCGGCACTTTCGCGCCGCCGGCAAGACGGCGGCCCCACTCGTCGTCGACCGTTACCACGGCCGCACGCGCCCGGCGGGGCGTAAAGAGCTCCGCCTTGGTGGCGAAGTAGTCGTCCATGGTGAGGTGCAGGTCCAGGTGGTCCTGGGTCAGGTTGGTGAAGCCAGCAACATCAAACAGCACCCCGTCCACCCGCTGGAAGGAAATAGCGTGGGACGAGACTTCCATGGCGGCCGCTGCCAGTCCCCGTTCCCGCATGAGGGCCAGCAACGCGTGGACATCCGTAGATTCGGGTGTGGTGAGCAGGCTGGGAATCGGATCGCCCCCGGCATGAATCTCAATGGTGCCGATCAACCCGGTCTTCCGGCCCAGCGCGCGCAGCAGCGAGTTGATGAAATAGGTGGTGGTGGTCTTTCCGTTGGTGCCTGTGACGCCAAACAACTGCGGCTGCCCGGCGCCCGGCTGGCTCTGATAGATCAAGGCGGACAGCGGCCCCACCACATTGCGGGGTGAGTCCACGATGAGTACCGGTACCGGAATGTCGGTGGACAGCGCCAGCAGCCTTGCGCCGGCGTCGTCAGTGAGGACGGCGACTGCTCCCGCTTCGATGGCCTGCGGAACGAAGTCGGCGCCATGGCGGGCGGCACCCGGGAGTGCGACGTAAAGGTCCCCCGGCTCCACGGCGCGCGAGTTCAAAGAAATCCCGGTGACTGCCACCTCCGCCGCCGCGCCGGGAACGGCCACACCGATG
Organism: Arthrobacter sp. Alg241-R88; assembly: GCF_900537115.1. GTDB lineage: Bacteria > Actinomycetota > Actinomycetes > Actinomycetales > Micrococcaceae > Arthrobacter. The sequence continues at coordinate 60,321 of NZ_UNRG01000002.1, read as the reverse complement.
GCATCGCAAATGCTTGCCAGCCGGACCGCTTCAACAGTTGACGGGCGGAAGCCCTGGCCGGACGGTCCCTCCGGGACGGCGCGGCTATCGGACGGGTTGAGCTCAGACAAGGAATCTCCGATGGTGCTAGTGGATCGTGCCCGGCATGGATGAACCGGTAGTGCTGCTGGTGCGGACTGCTGCCGCCGGGATGCTACTTGGCGAACTGGGGCAGCCGGGCCGGTTCGCCTGTGGACGGCTGGACGTTGTAGGTCCGCAGTGCCTGGCTCATGACCGACCGGAAGACCGGCCCGTTGGTAATCCCGTAGATGCTGCCCTTGGGCCGCTGGAGTACCACCTCCACAATAAACCGCGGATCATCCATCGGTGCCATACCCACCATCGAGGCGGTGTAGCCGCAGAACCCGGATTTGCCGTCGTCGCATGGTGATTCGGAGGTACCCGTCTTTGCGCCCACCCGGTAGCCGTCGATGGCCGCGTCCTTGATTTGCCCCTCGGTAACGGCGCTTTCGAGGATGTCCTGGACCTGCTGGGCGGTATCCTCCGACACGATCTGCCGGGACGGTGCGGCCGGCACCTTTTCCTCTGTTCCGTCCGGGGAAATGTATGCGTCGATGAGCCGGGGCTGCAGCATCACCCCGTTGTTGGCTATGGACTGGAACGCCCGCACTGTCTGGAGCGTGGACTGGGACACGCCCTGGCCGAACAACACCGTGTACTCCTGGCGCCCGTCCCACTGCTGCCAGGGCGTGAGGATACCCGAGGCTGTGGCCGGCAGCCCGATCTCCGGTGCCTCGCCGATGCCAAACTTCTTCAGCCACTCGTACCGCTGCTCCTTGCTCAGGCGCTGGCCGGCCATAACGGTGCCGGTGTTCATCGAGTAACCCAGGATGCCTGCGAGGGTGCGCTCCTCGGTGCCATGGGCAAACGAGTCGCTGAAGGTCTGCCCGTCCACGGTGTAGGTGGGGCCGAGGGTAAACGAATCAAGCGGTTTGGCCTTGCCCTCTTCGATCAGTGCGGCTGCCGTCATCATCTTCTCAACGGATCCGGGCTCGTATGCAGCCGTGACGGCGCGGACCCCGCGGTCCTTGGCCGCCACCCGGCCTGGGTCATTGGGATCAGGGGAATTGGTGTCTGCCATGGCCACCAGGTCGCCGGTCTTGGCGTCCATCACAATGATGACGCCCCACTCGGCGCCGAGCTTGTCCGACTGGCTCTGGATGGCCTGCTGCGCAAAGTACTGCAGGTCCGAGTTGAGGGTGAGCTTGACGTCCTTGCCGTCCTGTGGCGAGGTCAGCTCATCCACGCCCACGGGGATGCGAAGGCCGTCAGCTCCGATCTCGAAAAGGCGTTCGCCGTCCGCGCCCTTCAGCAGTCCGTCCTGGGTCTGTTCTATACCGGCCAGGCCCGTAGCGCCGTCCTGCAGGAACCCGATGATTCCGCCCGCGACGGAACCATTGGGATAGACCCGCTTGCTGACGCCCTCCGTGACGATGCCGGGTATCTGCAGCTTGGAGATCCGGTCCTCGATGTCCGGCTTCACGTCCTTGGCCACAATGTAATAGGGCTGCTCGCCAGTAACGGCGTCCCGGATTGCATCCTTTTCCATGCCCAGGGCTGCGGCAAGCTCCGTGAGCCCCTGGTCCCGGCTGACGTCCACCAGCTTTTCTTTGCCGTCCACCGTGTCCAGGCGCTTGAACGTTTCCGTCTTCGTGTTCACCCGCTGGTCCACCACCACGTTGTAGCGGATTACGCTGTTGGCCAGCACCGTGCCGCGGGAGTCCAGGATGCTGCCCCTCTCGGCAGGCAGGACGGTCCGCTTCATGCGGCTGTTAAGCGCGGCTTCGGCCATTCCCCCGACGTCCAGTCCCTGGACGAGGAAGAGTTTCCCGCCCACCACCAGCAGGAGCGTCAGCATCATGCCAAGGCCCAGGCGGAGACGCTTTTTGGCGTTCGGTACCTTGCCGCTTCTTGCCTTGCCGGTCCTCTGCGCCACCGTAAAATTCCTTGCTGCTCGACCTTGTTGCCTGTCAGACCTGCGGGCCTACTGTCCGGGAACCTTCTGCTCGGGCGCCGGAACCGATCCGCCGTGGAGCTCCACGGGCGGCACTGCCGGAGCCGCCGACGGCGGAGTCTGTGCGGGCGCGGCGTCAGCCGCAGCACCGGAGGCTGCAGCTGCCGGGGCATTGCCGGAGGCTGCGTCACGGGCAGTGCCGGAGGCGGCCGCTGCAGGCGTGTCCTCGACGGGTTTCCGGGCTTCCAGGGGGTCGCGTTTGGTTGCCGGCGGAACCACTGTCAGCTGGCCGGCGACAGCGGGCGCCGGGATAACGGCCCCGGCAGCGCCGTCCTTGACAGCGGGGGTTGCCTTGCCGGTGACGGACAGGGTGGACAGGTCAATCTGGCCCTTCACGGTGGAAGGCACCATCCCCAGTTTCGTTGCTTGGGCGGCAAGGTTCTGGGGTGCTTCGAAGTTCTGGACCTGCTGGGTGAGATCCTGGTTCTGCTTGGTCAGCGTGCTCTGCTTGGCGCGCAGTTCCACCAGCTGGTACTGCGCCGTGGACACCGAAATGTTCAGGACAAGAACGGCGATCAGCGCAACGGCAAGCATGGCGAAGCACAGCACCACGAAGGGGGCGCGGCGCTTGCGGGGAACGGTCCGGACTACGGAGAGCGGGGTGCGGCTCCGTCGCGGCCCGGCCGGCGAACCCGCAGGAAGCTGCTTGGCGGCCGAACCGGAAACGACGGGAAAGTTCTTGACGGCAGCTGTGCTCATTAAGCTCTCCTGGTTCGGATACGTTCCACCGCACGCAGCCTTGCTGAGGCGGCGCGGGGGTTTTCGGCGATTTCGACGGCGGTTGGCACCTCGGTGCCTTTGGTCAGGGTCTTCAGTTCCGGTTTATGTTCTTCCAGCTCCACGGGGAAACCGAGTGGAGCGGAGGATTTGGAGCGCGCCTGAAAGACTCCCTTGACGATCTTGTCCTCCAGCGAGTGATAGGACATCACCACAATGCGGCCGCCCAGTGCTGTGGAATCCACGGCCGCGGGAACGGCGCGTTCCAGGACGTCGAGTTCCTCGTTGACCTCGATCCGAAGTGCTTGGAAGGTCCTCTTGGCCGGATGGCCGCCGGACTTGGCCGCTCCCGCGGGAACGACGGCGCGGATCTGCTCCACCAGTTCACCCGTCGTGGTGAAAGGTTTGACGGCCCGGGAGGCGACGATCCTGTTCGCAATCCGGCCGGCGAACTTCTCTTCGCCCCACTTCCGGATAATCCGGACGAGTTCCTCTTCGCTGTAGTTGTTCACGACGTCAGCTGCGGTCTGGCCCCGGCTGGTATCCATTCGCATGTCCAACGGAGCGTCGAACGAGTACGCAAAGCCCCGTTCGCGCTCGTCCAGCTGGAGCGAGGAAACGCCCAGGTCCATCAGGATTCCGTGGACTTCGGGGACGCCGAGGTCGGCGATGACTTCCTGGATTTCGTCGTAGACGGCGTGCACCAGGTCGGTCCGTGCCTCAAAGGGCGCCAGCCGTTCCCCAGCGAGGGCAAGGGCTTCTTCATCCCGGTCGATGCCGATCAGGTGCAGGTCCGGAAAGCGCTGCAGCATGGCCTCGGAGTGGCCGCCCATTCCCAGGGTCGCATCGATGGCCACCGGTGTTTCACCGCGGCTCCTGGCGGCTTCAAAACCGGGAGCCAACAAATTGATGCACCGGTCCCGCAGGACCGGCACATGGCGTTCGGACGTAGGCTTCGGTTGATCGTTCATGCCTCGTCCTTTCTCGCCGTCGCTGTCACCTGGTGGGTTCTTGGCCCAGATCCCCATCCGCGCCTATCGTCCTGCCCGCCTGGCTCCGGGGAAGTGAGCCAGGTTGGCCTGCCGATGGGCCGGCTGGAGATCTCAGCCAAGAAAGCTGCCCGCTGCCCTGTTCCGGTCAGAGAATGCCCGGAATGGGGTCATCGGTTTCGGAAAAGGCTGTCTCCTTCTCCGCGAGGTACTCATTCCAAGCCTGGGCGTCCCAGATCTCGGCGCGGGTTCCGGCGCCAATGACGGCCAGTTCCCTCCCGAGTCCTGCGTACTCCCGGAGCGCCGGTGGAATGGTCACGCGCCCCTGCTTGTCAGGTACCTCGTCAGAGGCTCCAGAGAGAAAGACGCGGATATAGTCCCGCGCCTGTTTTGAGGAGATTGGCGCCTCCCGCATTTGCTCGTGAACCCGGGCAAATTCCTTCTCGCTGAAGACGTAGATGCAACGTTCCTGGCCCCTGGTGAGAACCAGTCCGCTGGCAAGTTCCTCCCGGAACTTCGCGGGGAGAATGATCCGTCCCTTTTCATCCAGACGTGGCGAATGCGTGCCCAGAAACACTGGCCCACCGCCTGTCCGATGTCAGGAACTGCACATCCCCTATGTTGCAACCACCCTCTTATGTCCTCCACATTACTCCACTTTCCCCCACAGTCAACGCGAAAAGGGGGTGTGGAGGCGCAATTATTGGGAATTCAGCCGCTAAATTGCGCGGAATTGCTGTGGTGGTGGGAAGTGGAGGACTTTCCCCGTGCCCGGGCCGCTATCCGCCTGAGCGAAACCCCAATGCACCGGCGGGATTGGCCGCCGCCGGTTTTCGAGCCCGGTTAAACGCGAAAAGACCCGCCGAAGCGGGTCTTTTTGGCGCGATCCCCCACCGGGGGGAGCAAAGTGGGGTACCGGGGGGGCTTCCGGATCAGGGGCGCTCCTTGAGGCTAGGGCTCGCCCCTGCGCCTCTCGTCCCAGCGTTCCTCCAGGCTGCTCATGAAGGAGCTCCGCTGTTTGCCGGCTTTACCGGTGCCGGACTTGGCGCCCTTCGCGCCGGAAGAGCTGCTGCGCATGGTGGCGAAGTAGACGCCGCCCCCCATCACAACGAAGCCCAGGACACCAACAAATATATTTTGGAGGGTAACGCCCACCAGCAAGAGGAAGACGCCTGCCAGCGCACCAAGGACGCCGATCACGACGTGTCTCGTCGACCACGAGCGCCCGGGGTCCGACCCCATGGAATTCGCGAACTTTGGGTCATCCTCGTGAAGCTGCTTCTCCAGCTGCTCAAGCAGCTTCTGTTCGTGCTCCGACAGCGGCATCACGACCTCCTTTTGTAGGCCAACGTCCGGGCTGGTCCCAGCCACTACTTCTGCTCGGATAACGTCCGGCATGCCTTAGTGGTTCCCGCCTCCGCCGGCAATGGCGAAAACGCAAACCCGGCATGCAGACGCCGGAGCGGGAGCATGTCCAAGAGAGTCCGGCAGTAAGTCCGTCACTCAAAAACTTTGTATCTATAAGGATAGTTTGTTCAGGGCGGTTCTGAAAGACGGCAATGACTTTCGCGGCGCGCTTCCGGCGGCCTATTTGCCGGGCTTATCCGGAGCCGCTGCCCGGCTCCAGAAGCCGGGCCGGAAGGACCGGATGACCACCGAATTTGCGCGCCACCTGGTCCACGGCCTGCTCAGCAGCCCGCCAGTTTTCATCCCTGCGGTCGATACTCAGCTGGAGCGAGGTCCGCGCTGCTTCTTCAAGCTGCTCGGCCCGCACTCCTACCAGCCTGACAGCCATTGGCCTGGCCACGGAGTCCAGGAGCTGAAGCGCCACTCCATAGATGAGCTGTGCACTGTCCACGGGCGTCTGAACGGTCCGGCTGCGCGTGATGGTGGAAAAGTCCGCGAAGCGCAGCTTCAAGGCGATGGTTCGGGCCACCATTCCGGAACTTCGCAGCCGCTCTGCAGTACGGTGCGAAAGCCGCAGCAGTTCGCGGTGGAGGAGGGCGTCGTCGGCGGTGTCCTCTGCAAAGGTTTCCTCAGCCCCGATGCTCTTCTCAAGGCGGACAGGCGTCACGGGACGCGGGTCTATCCCCCACGCGAGCTGATGTACGTGGATTCCGGTGACGCCCAGCATCTTCTTGAGCGAGGAGACCGGCGTGGCCGCCAGGTCCGCCACGGTTTTGATGCCCATCCTCGCCAGGACATCCGCGGTTTTTGCGCCAACTCCCCAGAGGGCCCCGACCGGCAGGCTGTGGAGATAGGGAACTGTTTCCTCCGGCCCGATCAGGAGCAAACCGTCCGGTTTGCAGCGGGTGGATGCAATTTTTGCCACAAATTTTGTCTCAGCGATCCCCACGGAGGCGGTAATGCCCAGGTCCGCGGCTACCCGGCTCCGGATGAGCTCACCGATGCTCCGCGGCGGACCCAGCCGGCGGATGGCACCACCGACATCCAGGAACGCTTCGTCCACACTCAGCGGCTCGACGAGTTCGGTAACCGATCCGAAGATCGCCATCAGCTCGGCGGAAACTTCGTAGTACACCTTGTGCCGGGGCTCGATAATCACTGCCTGGGGGCACATGCGCATAGCCACTGCCATAGGCATGGCGGACTTAACGCCGAACGCCCTGGCTTCGTAGGACGCGGACAAAACAACCGAGCGCTCCGCCGGATAGCCAACGATGACGGGTTTGCCCCGGAGGTCGGGCCGCGTGCGGAGTTCCACAGAGACGAAAAAGGCGTCCATGTCCACGTGCATAATGCAGTTGCGCCTGCGGCGCTGAAGACCTGCTCCGGCCGGCTCGTTCGTCCCAACAGGTCCCACGGCTGCAATCCTATCGCTTTGTACTGACTAAACTGGAGGCTGAATCCGGCATCTACACCAGGAGGAAAGTCCCTGTGACGGTCATTGGAAACCTTAAGCCAGCAGCCTTGGCGGCTTTCGCTGCCGGGGCGGTATTGGCCCTTGCTGCCTGCAGCCCAACGCCCTCAGGAACACCGGATCCCGCAGCCTCCGCTTCTTCGCCGGAAACTGCCCAGTCCACCATGACAGCTTCGGCCAGCCCCTCCGCCTCGCCCAACACGTCCGCCACGGTGGGCGCCGTCGTCGAAGGATTCCCCCAGCAGCTCCTCCCGCTCATGCCCGGCGCGAGCGTGGTGTCCAGCAGCTTCGACAAGGCATCGACGCCGGCCACCGCCGCCCTGGTTGCCACCATAACCTCGCCCGCTGCGGCTGTCCTGGACTTCTACACCAAGGAGCTGGAGGCCCGCGGGTTCAAGGCAGTCCCGGGTGAAGCCGTGGGGGCGGTAGCTTCGAAGGACTTTGTCCGGGGAGACAATGAGACGGTCAATCTCTCCGCCGTGGAAGCGGCCGGTGTTGTCACTTTTACCATCGGCGCCAACGTGGCAGCTGAGTCAGCCAAGTGACGGCAGCTGAGCAGCTAAGGAATGAACAGGCCGCCTTTGTGGCGGCAGTGGCAGGTGAACTGACTGACTTTCTCACGTCCCGGCAGTCCATTATGTCCGCCATCTCACCGGACATCGAACCCATCATGGGCTCCATTTCCAACCTGGTGACCGGCGGAAAGCGCCTGCGGGCGCTGATGTGCTACTGGGGCTGGCGGGGCGCCGGCGGCGAGCCGGCGGCCCGGCAGGTAGTGACGGCCGGAGCAGCGCTGGAATTGTTCCAGGCCGCCGCGTTGATCCATGACGACATCATTGACCGCTCCGACACGAGGCGGGGCGGACCCAGTGTCCACCGCCGCTTCAGCGAACTCCACGGGACCCGCGGCTGGGCCCTGGACAGTGAGCGGTTTGGGCAGGCCGCTGCAATCCTCACTGGAGACCTGTGCCTCTCATTCAGTGAGGAAGCGTTCACCGATATTGGCGAGAACGCCGCAGCCGGCAGCCGTGCGCGGCTGATCTTCAACCTGATGCGGGCAGAGGTGATGGCCGGCCAGTACCTGGACATCCTGGAGGAAGTCGCGGGCCCGGTTAGGGACCGCGCAGGTGCGGTCAGCAGGGCGCAGTCCATCATCAGGTTCAAGTCCGCCAAGTATTCAACGGAGCATCCGCTGGCGCTCGGCGGAGCACTCGCCGGAGCCTCGAACGAACTGCTCCGCGGCTACTCGGCATTCGCGTTGCCCCTTGGCGAGGCCTTCCAGCTTCGGGATGACGTGCTGGGCGTCTTCGGCGATCCGCTTACCACGGGCAAGCCCGCCGGCGACGACCTGCGCGAAGGAAAGCGGACTGTGTTGGTGGCGCTGGCTTTGGACCAGGCGTCGGAAGCCGAATCCGCCTTTATCGACGCCAGGCTGGGCAGCCCCGACCTCTCCGATGAGGACATTCTTGAGATCCGCCGGATCATCGAAGAGTCGGGAGCTTTGCAGGCCACTGAAGTCCTGATCAATGAATTCGGCGCGGCAGCATTCGACGCCCTCGAGGCGCTTCCACTGCATGAACTGCCCAAAACCGCCCTGCGCAGGCTGGCTGAAGCAACCGTCAGCCGTGCCTCCTGACTAAGGGGGACAAAGCAGGAGGCAAAGCCGGACAGCTACCAGGCCAGGGTCTGCGCCCTGCGCCTGATTTCTGTTTTGCGGCCCTCCCGCAGGGCGTCAATGGGACGTCCGCGCAGTGACTCGTCAGGCGTGAAAAGCCACACGATAAGGTCCTCGTCCGAATAGCCGGCGTCTGCGAGCACAACAATGGTGCCTTTAAGGCTGTCTACCACCTGGCCGTCCTGAATGAATTCAGCCGGAACCGACCGGATATTCCGCTCTCCCACCCGCAGAGCCGCCAAGGCATGTTCATCAAGCAAACTGTGGACTCTGGTGATGGAAACATCCAATAAACGGGCGACGTCGGGCAAGGGCAACCATTCGCCCACGAGGTTTTCTACATTACTCACGGATCAAGGTTGCCATGGGGCGTACCGCCGCGCCTAGTCGGGAAAATTCCCGGAGCGGCCCTGACCTGCGGACACTCCACGAATTACTTCTTGCAGGTAATGCGTGATTTCTTGTGCTAACTGCAAATTCGTGAGAGATTCACATAGATCACATTCGTAACAGCAATAACACGAGTAACAGTAGTATCAGAATGACAGCGGCATCCCCGCCCGCGCCCGCAGTTGAGAAGAGGATTCTTTCCATGACGATGTCCCGCTCGCCCAAGCAGCCCCCCAAGCCGAGTCTGCCTATGATCGCTGCCACCACGGCAGCGCTGCCAGCGGTCGTATTGTCATCCTTGGCCCTCGCCCAGCCCGCCGCCGCCGAGCAGCCTGCCCGCGCCGTGCCTGCCACGCTGGCCGCGGCGATGAAAGCACAGGCGGCAGCACAGGCGACGGCGGCTGTCATCCCGGCCTCGTCCGTCTCCACCACCATCCCCACGGCCTTCAAGCCGGCGCAGCCGGCCGCACCGGCTGAGTACACGATCGCCCGGGGCGACACCATCAGTGCCATTGCGGGCAGGTTCGGGTTGAACACGGGCGAAATACTGAAGCTTAACAACCTGCAGGCGAACACCATCATTTACCCGGGACAGAAGATCAAGCTGTCAGGCTCGGCCGCCGCGCCGGCAGCCCCGGCGCCGGCAGCCGCTCCCGCTGCCCCCTCCACTGCCGGCGGCGGTGCCACCTACACCGTGAAGCCTGGCGACACGCTGGGTGCCATTGCTGCAAAGCACAAGGTGAGCCTTGCCGATGTCTTCGCCTGGAACAACCTCAATATGCGTTCCATCATCTACCCCGGGCAGAAAGTCAAAGTCGGCGGTGGTGATGCCGCTCCAGCCCCGGCCGCCCCGGCCCCTGCCCCGGCAGCACCCGCCCCGGCCCTGGCAAACTCCTCCGCCCCTGCCCCGGCTTCCGGCTCGTACACGGTCAAAGCAGGCGACACGCTTTCCGCCATCGCTTCGCGCCACGGCGTCAAGCTTTCGGAGCTCCTCTCCGCCAACCGCATGAACATGGGCACCGTGATCTACCCGGGCAACAAGCTGGCCATCCCCGGCGCCGGCCAGCAGGCCCCGCAGCCGGCTGCCTCGGTCACGCCGCTGGTGCCCAGTTCCTTCCTTGGCTTCAGCTACCCGGCGGCCGTGGTGAGCTCGGCAAACGAAAACAAGGCGCTCCTGAACGCTTCGCCCGTCCCCTCCCGGGAGCAGATGCGCGGCATCGTTGCGGACACCGCGCGCGCCATGGGTGTGGAGCCGTCACTCGCCCTCGCCTTCGCCCACCAGGAGTCCGGCTTCGACCAGCGCGCGGTATCCCCCGCCAACGCCATCGGGACCATGCAGGTCATCCCCAGCTCGGGCCAGTGGGCCTCGGACCTGGTGGGACGAAAGCTGAACCTCCTTGATCCCTATGACAATGCGACGGCCGGGGTGGCGATCATCCGCCAGCTCCTCGCCACCAGCAAGGACCGGGACACGGCCATCGCCGGCTACTACCAGGGCCAGTATTCTGTGAGCAAGTACGGCATGTACGACGACACCAAGGCCTACGTCGCGGCCATCAAGGCACACCAGAAGAACTTCGGCTAGCACCGCGGTCCGCTTCCCGGCATCGGGAGCGGCAAGGAGAACTCGGCACGGGTCCGGACCGATATCGGTTCGGACCCGTTTCATTGCTGGATTACGATCGTAGGGTGCAGGAACACGTGTCAGACCCCCTGGTAGGAACCCTGGTGGACAACCGGTACGCCGTCAGGTCCAGGCTGGCGCGCGGCGGCATGTCCACTGTTTATGTGGCGACGGACCAGAGGCTGGAGCGGGACGTGGCCCTGAAGGTGCTGCACCCCCACCTCTCCGCCGATGAAAGTTTCCTGGACAGGCTGGGCCGAGAGGCCAAGGCTGCCGCCAGGCTGTCCCACCCCCACGTAGTGGGAGTGCTGGACCAGGGCACTGACGCCCATACCGCGTACCTGGTCATGGAGTACATCAAAGGCCATACGCTGCGGGACGTTATCAGGGAGAAGGGCGCACTTCCGCCCCGGCTTGCTTTGGCGCTGATCGATCCCGTGGTGGAAGGCCTCGGCGCCGCCCACGCAGCCGGGTTCATCCACCGGGACGTGAAACCCGAGAACGTCCTGATAGCCGATGACGGCAGAATCAAGATCGGCGACTTCGGCCTGGCCCGCGCAGTCACCACGTCCACCAGCACGGGCGCGCTGCTGGGAACCGTTGCCTACCTATCCCCGGAACTCGTCCTCGGTAAATCCGCGGACGCGCGGAGCGACGTGTACTCCGTGGGCATCATGCTTTACGAGATGCTGACCGGCCAACAGCCGTTCACCGGTGAGGTCCCGATCCAGGTGGCTTACCAGCACGTCAACGGCGTCGTGGGGCCTCCTTCCGCCCTGGTGCCGGGCCTGGCGGCGGAGGTGGACGAACTGGTGCAGTGGTGTACGGCAAATGATCCGGAGAACCGCCCCATCGACGGGAATGCGCTGCTCCAGGAACTGCGCCACATCAGGACCAACCTCAGCGATCGGGAACTGGACCTGCAGCCTCCCGCGGCCCTGGACGCCGGGGGCCCCGCCGGAAACCAGAACCGGACCGAAGTGATATCCCGCACAAATAATCCAACAAGCGTTATGCCGTTTGGCCGGCCCGCGGCGCCACCGTACCAGCCGCGGCAGCCGCAGGCGGGTCAGGCTCCCGGCCGGGAGGCGCCGCACGCGGACTCCGCTCATCGGCACCTCCTCACTCCCCCGGAAAAGGACGACGACGCCCCGTGGGCCGCCACGCCTCCGGCGCCTATGAGCAAGCGGGCGCAGCGCAAGGCCGACAAGGAGGAGGAGAAAGCCCGGGCCCGCGCTGCAGCCACTCCGGCACGGAACCTCCGCGAAGGGAGCCCGCGCCGCCGTGGGGTCCTGTGGGTGGTGGTCCTGGTCATCGCCGCGCTGCTTGCCACAGGTGCCGGCTGGTTCTTCGGCATGGGTCCCGGCTCGGCCGCGGCCATCCCAACCGTGGCAAACAAGACGGTGGCACAGGCCCAGGAACTCCTTAGCCAGGCAGGATTCCGGTCCACCTCCAGGGATGTTTTCGACGAGGATGTTCCCAGCGGGCTGGTGGTGGGCACTGAACCGCCGGCCGGATCGGAGATCCGGAAATTCCAGCCGGTCTCGGTGTTTGTCTCAAAGGGTCCGCAACTATTCCCGCTGCCCGGGCTGACGGCCGGCACGCTGGAGGAAGCCAAGACCGGCCTCAACGCCGCCGGGATGGCGCTTGGGACTGTTACCGAGCAGTTTGATGAAGCTGCAGCCGCGGGCGTTGTCCTGTCGCAGGATCCGGCAGCCGATACCCCTGCCCGGCGGGGAACGCCCGTCAACCTTGTGGTCTCGAAGGGCCCCGAGCCGATCCCGGTGCCCAACGTAGTGGGCCAGGATGAGGCTGACGCAAAGGACGCCATCGAAGCGGCCGGGCTGAAGGCTGACGTTGCGCGCGAAGAAGTGTTTGACCGGAACATCCCCGAGGGCGCGGTGGTCAGCCAGTCCCCGGCCAACGGGACCCTCACCCGCGGCGCAACGGTGACCCTGACCATCTCGAAGGGGCCCAGGATGGTGGAGGTACCCAGCTACATCGGCAAGCAGGCAACGGAGGCGAAGCGGGCACTTGAGGCCCTGGGCTTCCGCGTGCAGGTGAACAACATCCTGGGCGGCTTCTTCGGCACCGTCCGCGACCAGGACCCTGTGGATACAGAAGTACCTGAAGGATCAGTCATCACACTGACCGTGGTGTAGGCGGGACCGGCCCGCCCACACCAGGCACCCGCAGGTGCCGGCCGGACATCAGTGCTTGGAACAGCTCAGTGTTTGGAACAGCTCAGTGCTTGGCGAGTGCCCCCGCCACCAGGAACGCCATTTCCAGCGACTGCATGTGGTTCAGCCGGGGGTCGCAAACTGACTCGTAGCGGTCCAGGAAGGCTTCCTGGTCGATCGGATCAGCTCCGCCGAGGCACTCGGCAACGTCGTCGCCCGTCATTTCCACGTGCAGTCCGCCAGGAACAGTGCCCAGGGCGTGGTGCACCTCGAAGAAGCCGCGCACCTCGTCAATGACGTCATCGAAGTTGCGGGTCTTGTACCCGTTCGGGGACGTCACGGTGTTGCCATGCATGGGGTCGGTGACCCAAAGGACCTGCGCGCCTGAGGCGGTGACCTTTTCGACGACGGCGGGCAGCTTCTCGCGGATGTTGCCGGCACCCATGCGGGTGATGAACGTCAGCCTGCCGGGTTCGCGCTCCGGATCCAGCCTGTCGATCAGGCGGAGGGCATCGTCACCGGTGGTGGACGGGCCCAGCTTAACGCCGATGGGGTTCCGCACGCGGGACAGGAAATCGACGTGCGCGTGGTCCAGTTCGCGGGTGCGCTCCCCGATCCAGAGGAAGTGCGCTGAGGTGTCGTACGGGAATCCGGTGCGGGAGTCGATCCGGGTGAGGGCACGTTCGTAGTCCAGGAGGAGCGCCTCGTGGCTGGCGAAGAACTCAACGCGCTTAAGCGCCTCGAAGTCCGCACCGCAGGACTCCATGAACATAATGGCCCGGTCGATGTCCCGCGCCAGGGACTCGTAGCGGGCGTGGGCCGGGTTCTCGGTGAAGCCCTTGTTCCACTGGTGTACCGAGCGCAGGTCCGCAAATCCGCCCTGGGTGAAGGCGCGGATGAGGTTCAGCGTGGAGGCGGACGTGTGGTAGGCGCGGAGCATTCGCGCGGCGTCATGGCCGCGGGATTCGGGCGTGAACTCGTAGCCGTTCACGATGTCGCCGCGGTACGCCGGCAGTGTCACGCCGTCGCGCGTTTCATCGTTGGATGAGCGGGGCTTTGCGAACTGGCCTGCCATCCTGCCCATCTTGATAACGGGCATCGCGGCGCCGTAGGTCAGGACCACTGCCATCTGGAGGATGGTCTTGACGCGGGCGCTGATCTTGTCCGCCGTAGCTGCTTCGAAGGTTTCGGCGCAGTCGCCGCCCTGCAGCAGGAACGCCTTGCCCTGGGCAGCAGCAGCCAGCCGCTCGCGGAGGACATCCACCTCGCCGGCGAAGACCAGCGGAGGAAGGACGGAGAGTTCCTTTACCGAGGCATCGAATACGTCCCTGTCCTGCCAGCTGGGCTGCTGGGAAATAGGCAGGTCCCGCCAGTCATCGAGTCCGGGATAGTTGGCCGCTCCGCTCTGGGCGGTGCTGGACAGCGAAAAGGCAGGTTTTGCAGATAGCTCAGTCACCCTCTAAGACTAACGGTCGCGCAGGCACGGGGAACACCACGGCGTCACGCATCCAGGGCTCGGCGTCACAGACATCCGCCGGGCCCGGATGGCTGGCAGCGGGAAGCCGGCGCGGGTTAGGCGGTGGCGGCAGCCCCGCCGTCGTCCTGCTGCTTTCCGGGGTCGGGGGCAAGCTGCCCGGCACCGGCATGTGGGGCCCCGGCATGTGGGGCATCTGCATCCGGGCCGGCATGGGTGCCCTCAAGAGACACGGGGGTGGCAAGGGGTTCCGCAGCCGCAGCAGGGTCAACGGGCTTTCCCGCGAGCCGGAGCTTCACCACGGCCGCGTATTCATCCACGTATTCCTGCCCGGAGAGCCGCATCAGCTCGAACATGATTTCGTCCGTGACCTGCCTCTGGACCAGGCGGTCCTCGGCCTGGTCGTGGTACCTGCTGAAGTCCAGCGGTTCACCGAAAATCATGCCGATCCTGCGGATGTTCGGCAGGCGTTTGCCGATGGGCTGCACTTTGTCCGTGCCGATCATTGCCACCGGAACCACCGGGACTCCGGCCTTGAGCGCGAGCCTGGCAACGCCCACCTTTCCCCGGTAGAGGCGCGAATCGGGGCTGCGCGTCCCCTCCGGGTAGATGCCCAGCAGCCCGCCATGCGTGAGTACCTCCATTCCGGCACTCAGCGATGCCTCCGACGCGGCACCGCCGGACCGGTCCATGGGCAACTGGTTGGTGAGCCTGAAGAACAGGGCCGTCAGCCTGCCTTTGATTCCCGTGCCCGTGAAGTACTCGGACTTGGCCAGGAACACCACCGGACGGCGGACCATCAACGGCATAAAAATCGAGTCGGAAAACGAGAGGTGGTTGGAGGCGATAATTGCCGCACCTTCGGCCGGAATGTTATCCAGGCCCTTCACCCACGGGCGGAAAAGCAGCTTCAGCACCGGACCCAGGAAGATCCTTTTCATCACCCAATAGAACACGTGCGAAACCCCTCCGGAAGGCAGCCCTCAGGCCCCGCGTCGGGCCTGGCCAGCAGTTCAATGCAACCCTACTCTAGTGAGATTTGCCGGGAACAGTGACACGATGGAGTCATGAGCGAAAGCAGCACCCCGTCCCGTCCTGCCGCTTTCAGCTATCCCGGCCACGGAGCCAACGCCCGCATCGGAGTGGCGATATGCCACGGTTTCACCGGCAGCCCCCTGAGTGTGCTGCCATGGGCGGAACACCTCGCTTCGCAAGGCTACGCGGTCACCGTTCCCCTGCTGCCCGGGCACGGGACCAACTGGCACCAGCTTGCCCGGACGCGCTGGAGCGAGTGGTACAACAGCTTCGAAAGCGCCTACCTGGAGCTTTCGGAGCGGACGGATACATGTTTTGTCGCCGGGTTGTCCATGGGCGGAGCCATCGCGCTGCTGGCTGCTTCCAGGCACCCTGTGGCGGGAGTCTCGGTGGTGAACCCCGGCCTGAGCTTCTACGACCGCCGGGTACGCGTCATTGGCGTGCTGAAGTATTTCCAGAAGACCACCCTCCCCATCCAGGAGGAGCAGCCCACGGCGGTTGTCACCGAAGACGGCGACTATTCGCGCACACCGCTCTCCGCCGTGCACGAACTGAAGAAACTGTTCGGGGTTGCATCCCGTGGCCTGCCCCGCGTCACAGCTCCCGTGCAGGTATTCAAGTCGCACACGGACGCAGTAGTCCCGCCCACCTCGCTGGCAGTACTGAAAAAACGCCTGGGCACGCACCTTGAAGAGGTGGTCAGCCTTGCCAGCAGCGGTCATGTGGCTACGCTGGACCTGGACGCGCCGGAGATCTTTTCGAAATCCAGCGCCTTTTTCCATGCCCACGCCCGCCAGAACACTTCAGTGGAGACCCCATGACCTCCAGCCCGGACCACAGCCCCTACAGCAGTCCATCCAATGGCGAGGGGCCCCGGATCGGTGTGGTCCTCTCGCACGGGTTCACCGGCAGCCCCCACGGCCTGCGTACGTGGGCCCAAGCCTTCGCTGCCGCGGGTTTCGCTGTCCGCATGCCACTGTTGCCGGGCCACGGCACCAGTTGGCAGGAGCTGGCCCGGACTACGTGGCAGCAGTGGCATGCCGCACTTGATGACGCCTACCTGGAGCTGGACGCGGAGTGCGATTACGTCTTTGCCGCCGGCCTGAGCATGGGCGGAGCGCTGGCGCTGCGCATCGCCGCCACACGTCCGGTGGCAGGGGTGGTCCTGGTGAATCCGGGGCTGGTGATTGACGATCCGCGCGCGCCGCTGGCCGGAATCCTGAAGCTGGTCATGAAAAGCACACCGGCCATCGCGAACGACATCCTTAAAGAAGGCATGGATGAGGGCGCCTATCCCCGCACTCCGGTAGCTGCCGCCCACGAACTGAACAAGATGTTCAAGGACACCATCAGGATCCTGCCCAGGGTCACTTCTCCCGTACAGGTCTACCGCTCCACGGTTGACCATGTGGTGTCCGACTCCAGCATCGTGGCGCTGCGCCGCGGCCTCACCCATGCGCCCCTTGAGCTGGTCCGGCTGGAAAACAGCTACCACGTGGCCACCATGGACAACGACGCCGACCAAATCTTTGCTGGATCCGTGGACTTCATCCGCAGCGTGGTGTCCACTGCCGGCGCTGCGTCCGCTTCAGCTGCGCCCGTCCAGGAGGCTTCCCATGAACAGGCCTGACTCCGGCTCCCCCGACCAGGGCTCCAACCACGACGACGCCGTCTGGCTTGACCTCGTGGCCCGCCTCGAAGCAGACTCGCCGGCAGGCCCTGCCGGTTCCGGTACCGCCGGTACTGACGGTACTGACGACCCGGAGGCGCCTGACGGCACACCCGCTCCCGCGGCCAGGTCCGCCACTTTTCGGGACTTCGATCCCCTGGGACTTGCCGGGTCCGCCCCCACCGAGCTTTCCGCCGCCGAGCGGCAGGAGTCGGCAGCCACCACCGGTGACGCCGCGAACGGCAACGCGGCCGCGGGGCCACGCGACTATGACGTGGACGGGGACGACGGCGAATTCATTCCCGAGGAGCCCCCGAGCCTGGCCGGAACCGACCCGCTGACCATGCTGGCCTGGCTGGCCGCGGTGGGCGGGCCCGTGGCCCTGCTGCTGTCGGCCATGTTCTGGCGCTCTGCACCGATGCTCGCGATCGTGGGCATCGTGGCCGTGTTTGTCCTGGGGACGGTCTACCTGATCATGAAGCTTCCGCAGGAAAAAGACGAGAACGACGACGGCGCCCGCGTTTAGTGCCTCAGGCGCGCACCCTGCTGCTCACCCGGGAGAGGTCCGCCGCCCCGATCAGGCCGGCGTTCGGTCCCAGGGCCGCCAACTGAATGCCGGCAGCAGGCCGGAAGCCGCGGCCGGTCAGGTTGCGGGCGAAGGCCTTTCGGGCAGGTTCCACCAGCAGGTCCCCTGCTGAGCAGAGGCCGCCGCCGATAACAAACAGGCCGGGATCCAGCGCCGCGGCCAGGTTCGCCAGCCCGAGTCCGAGCCACTCACCTACTTCGTCGATAAGTTCACGGGAAGCAGCGTCGCCGGCCAGAGCCAACTCGGTGACGATCGCACCGGTGATCGTATCGGTGTTGCCACCCACAGCTGCGAGCAGGTCCTGGGCCACCGGGGAGTTGGCCCGCGCCAGGATCCGGGCTTCACGCCCCAGCGCATTCCCGGACGCGTACTGCTCCCAGCACCCCCGGTTGCCGCACTCGCACCGGTGGCCGCCGGGCATGATGATCTGGTGGCCGAACTCGCCGGCCACGCCAAACCTGCCGCGCTCCACCCGCCCGTCCATCACCATGGCCCCGCCGATCCCCGTGCCCAAGGTGATGCACACCAGCCGGGCTTCACCCTGCCCGGCTCCAAAGCGCCACTCCGCCCACGCTGCGGCGTCGGCGTCGTTGGCGAGCAGGACGGGACGGCGCAACAGGTTCTGCAGGTTTTTCCGGAGCGGCTCGTTCCGCCAGGCGAGATGCGGGCTAAAAAGCACCGTGCCGCCGTCGAGGTCCATCCACCCGGCGGCGCCGATCCCGACCGACCAGATCCGGTGCCCCCGGCCGAGCTCTTCCACGAGCTCCACAATCACCTGCTCCACTGCCCGGGGATCCGTGCCGGGCGTCGAGCGCCGCGCCTCGTTGAGGATCCGGCCTTCGGCATCCACCACGCCGGCAGCCACCTTGGTGCCCCCGATGTCGATCCCGATGGCAAGGCCCTTCCGGCCAAGGCGCAGGTGCTCGCGCAGGCCTTCGCCGTGGCGCAACCTGGTCCGGCCGGTGGTTGGGCGCCGCCTCCACGGAACCGGTCGTGGCAAGGGGCCGGCCTGTTCGCCGGGGGGCGGTGCATACATAGTCAACCATTCTAGGCTGGCGGTTCAGGGGGTGAAGGAGGCCGTCCCCGCATGTCCCGCAGGGCACCATTGACGCCAAAGTTACTCGTCAGTAGGTTTAGATACTGCATGGCCCGGTACAGGCGTACTAGTCTTTAGGCATACCCCTGCGCGGGTCTTCGGATATCAAAGGAGCTATAGTGCGCGAATTCAGTGTTCCGCCTCTTGTTGTTGTCCCACCGGAAACCAACATCACTGATCTGGTATTGCGGCAGGCTGCAAAGCCCAGCAACCCGGCACTGTTTTCGCGGCGCGGCTCCGCCGGTGCCTGGCAGGACATCCAGGCTACGGATTTCCTGGCCGACGTCTCGGCCCTGGCCAAGGGACTGATGGCAAGCGGCGTGGCTGCGGGTGACCGGGTAGGCATCATGTCCCGCACCCGCTACGAATGGTCCCTGGTGGACTTTGCCATCTGGTTTGCGGGAGCAGTATCCGTTCCGATTTACGAGACCTCCTCCCCGTCACAGGTGGCATGGAACCTCGGCGACTCCGGCGCGGTGGCAGCCTTTGGCGAAGCAGCCCACCATGAGGACGTGATCCGCCAGGCGGTTACGGCCGAGGGCCTCACTGCGCTCCAGCACGTGTGGCAACTGGAAGGCCAGGGGCTGGACGCCCTCCGTGAAGCCGGCCGCGACGTCAGCGACGCGGATCTCGAGGCGCGCCGCGCGACGGCCACCCTGGACGACGTCGCCACCATCATTTACACCTCCGGTACCACGGGCCGCCCCAAGGGCTGCGAACTGACGCACGGAAACTTCGTTGAACTCTCGGACAACGCCCTCGCCATCATCGGCGAGATCGTCCATGAGAATGCCAAGACCATCATGTTCCTGCCGCTGGCCCACGTTTTTGCACGGTTCATCTCCGTTTTGGCCATGGCTGCCGGAACAACGGTGGCCCATACACCGGACATCAAGAACCTCCTCGCTGACCTGCAAAGCTACGAGCCCACCTTCATCCTTGCCGTGCCCCGCGTCTTCGAAAAGGTCTACAACTCCGCGCTGACCAAGGCCGAGGACGGCGGCAAGGGCGCCATCTTCCACAAGGCCGCTGACACTGCCATCGCCTTTTCAAAAGCGCGCCAGGACGGGCGGGTGGGCCTTGGCCTCAAGCTCCGCCACGCCCTCTTCGACAAGCTGGTGTACAGCAAGCTGCGGGCTGCCATGGGCGGCCACGTTGCCCATGCCGTCTCCGGTGGCGGCCCGCTGGGTGAACGTCTGGGCCACTTCTTCCAAGGCATCGGCCTGCAGGTACTCGAAGGCTATGGCCTGACTGAAACCACAGCCCCCATCTCCGTCAACACGCCGTCGCTGATCAAGATCGGGTCCGTGGGCAAGCCGCTGCCCGGGAACGCAGTGCGGATTGCCGAGGACGGCGAAATCCTTGCCAAGGGCGCCTGCGTTATGCGCGGTTACTACCAGCGGGAGGACCTTACCTCGGAAACCTTCGCCGACGGCTGGTTCCGAACCGGCGACATCGGCCGCCTCGACGATGACGGCTTTGTGTGGATCACCGGCCGCAAGAAGGAAATCATCGTGACCGCCGGGGGCAAGAACGTGATCCCCGCGTTGCTTGAGGACCAGATCCGTGCCGATGCCCTGGTCTCCCAGGTGCTGGTGGTCGGTGACAACAGGCCCTTTATCGGGGCCCTCGTCACCCTGGACCAGGAAGCCCTGCCCGGCTGGCTGCAGCGCCACAACCTCCCGGCCGACACTTCCCTCGAGGATGCGGCCAACAACCCGGTGGTCAAAGCAGCCGTCCAGGACCTGGTCACCGCAGCGAACGCCTCCGTATCGCAGGCCGAAGCCATCAAGTCCTTCCGGATCGTGCCTGCTGACTTCACCGAGGCCTCAGGTCACCTGACCCCCTCGATGAAGGTCAAGCGGGCACAGGTGATGAAGGATTTCGAGACGGTGATCGAGGAAATGTACTCGGCACCACGCTCGTAGCAGGCATCTCAAGAGGCAGGCCTGGGACGCGGGCCCCGATCCTCTGCGTGCTATTCCCCGCGCCCCGCTATGGCCGCTTCGCGGCGAGCAGGGGCGCGGGGCCCCTTTTACGCACGCTGCCGGACCGCGGCCCGCCTTCCGAACCGGGGCCTGGCCCGGGCGGCCACTCCCGCCGGATGCAACGAAAGGATCCTCCCTCACGGGAAGATCCTTTCGTTTGCCTTAGCTGATGTCCCGCTTACTGCTCCACTACCAGCAGCAGGTCTCCGCCCTCTACCTGCTCGACGGCTGAGATGGCGAGCCGCGCGACCTTGCCGGCCACCGGCGTCGTAATGGATGCCTCCATCTTCATCGCCTCGATGGTGGCTACCGTGTCGCCGGCTTTGACCTCGTCGCCCTGCTTGACCGTCACCGTAACGGCACCGGCGAACGGTGCTGCCACGTGGCCGGGCTGGCCGGGGTCGGCCTTCTCGGCTGCCTTGACGTTGCTGACCACCGAACGGTCCCGGACCACCACCGGCCGGGACTGGCCGTTGAGGGTGCACATGACCGTGCGCATGCCCTTTTCGTCAGGCTCGGAGACGGCTTCGAGGGACGCGATCAGCCGCACGCCCTTCTCCAGCTGGATCTCGTGCTCGGCGCCGCGCTGGAGCCCGTAGAGGTAGTCCCGGGTGTCCAGCACAGAGATGTTGCCGTAAGTCTCCACACTCTTCAGGTAGTCCTTGGTGGGTCCGTCGAAGAGCAGCCTGTTCAGCGTGTGCTGGCGGGTCTTGGAGTCGGACTTCAAGGCGGCACTGTCCTCGGCGCTGAGCTCCACGTCGCGGACCTTCACGCTCCTGCCCTGGAGGGCCTTGGTGCGGAAGGGCTCGGGCCAGCCTCCCGGCGGGTCACCCAGTTCACCGGAAAGGAATCCGATGACTGAATCCGGGATGTCGTAGTTCTGCGGGTTCTCGTTGAAATCCGCGGGGTCCGCGTTCAGTCCCACCAGGTGCAGGGCGAGATCGCCCACCACCTTGGAGGACGGCGTGACCTTGACCAGGTGGCCCAGGATGCGGTCGGCGGCGGTGTACATGTCCTCGATCGCCTCAAAGCGCTCCCCCAGTCCGAGCGCCATGGCCTGCTGGCGGAGGTTGGAAAGCTGCCCGCCGGGGATTTCGTGCTGGTACACACGGCCCGTGGGGCCCGGAAGGCCCGACTCGAACGGCGCGTAGACGCGGCGGACCGCTTCCCAGTACGGCTCCAGCGAGCTGACCGCGGCCAGGCTCAGGCCCGTATCCCGCGGCGTGTGTGCCAGTGCTGCAACCAGGGCCGAGGCCGACGGCTGGCTGGTGGTGCCGGCCAGGGATGCGGAGGCGACGTCCACGGCGTCGACGCCGGCGTCCACGGCGGCCAGGAGGGTGGCCAGCTGGCCTCCTGCGGTGTCGTGGGTGTGCAGGTGCACCGGCAGGTCGAAGCGTTCCCGAAGGGCGGAGACGAGTTTCGCCGCGGCGGCGGGACGGAGCAGGCCTGCCATGTCCTTGATGGCCAGGATGTGGGCTCCGGCGTCCACGATCTTCTGGGCCAGGCCCAGGTAGTAGTCCAGCGTGTAGAGCGTCTCTTCGGGATCCAGCATGTCGCCGGTGTAGCAGAGCGCCACTTCGGCGACGGCGGTGCCTGTTGCCCGGACAGCGCGGATGGCAGGTGCCATCTGGCTGACATCGTTCAGGGCGTCGAAGATGCGGAAGATATCAATGCCCGTGGCCGCGGCCTCGTTGACGAAGGCTTCCGTTACTTCTTCCGGGTAGGGCGTGTACCCCACGGTGTTGCGGCCGCGGAGGAGCATCTGGAGGCACACGTTCGGGAGCGCCTGGCGAAGGGCGGCGAGCCGGTCCCAGGGGTCCTCGCCCAGGAACCGGAGGGCGACGTCATAGGTTGCGCCGCCCCAGGCCTCAACGGAAAGCAGCTCGGGCATGAGCGCAGTAACCGCGGGGCCGGCGGCCACGAGGTCGCGGGTGCGGACACGGGTTGCCAGCAGTGACTGGTGGGCGTCCCTGAAGGTGGTGTCCGTGACGGCCACAGCGTTCTGTTCGCGAAGCGCCCTGGCAAAACCCTCGGGTCCGAGCTCAAGGAGCTTCTGCCTGGAGCCGGGCGCGGCCTGGCTGTCCTTCACGGACGGCAGCTTACTGGCCGGGTTGGAGTGGACCTTAAGTTCCCCGTTGGGCTTGTTGACGGTGACCTCGGCCAGCCAGGTGAGGAGCTTGGTGCCGCGGTCGGCAGAGACGCGGGCCTTGAGCAGCTGCGGGCGCTCGTCAATAAAGGAGGTGGCGACGTCCCCGGCGATGAAGTCGGGATCGTCCAGCACCGCCTGCAGGAAGGAGATGTTCGTGGAGACTCCGCGGATGCGGAATTCGGCCAGGGCACGGCGTGCACGGGCGACGGCGGCCGGGTAGTCCCTGCCGCGGCAGGTGAGCTTCACCAGCATGGAATCGAAGTGCGGGCTGATTTCGGCACCCGAGTAGACAGTGCCGCCGTCGAGCCGTACACCGGCTCCGCCGGCGGAGCGGTAACCGGTGATCTTTCCGACGTCGGGCCGGAACCCGTTGGCGGGGTCCTCGGTGGTGATGCGGCTCTGCAACGCCGCGCCGCGCAGCTTGACTGTCTCCTGGGAGAGGCCGAGGTCCGCCAGCGTTTCGCCGGCGGCAATCCGCATCTGGGCCTGGACGAGGTCGACGTCGGTGACTTCCTCGGTGACGGTGTGCTCCACCTGGATGCGGGGGTTCATTTCGATGAAGACGTGCTGGCCGGCACGCTCACCCACCGTGTCGACGAGGAACTCCACCGTGCCGGCGTTGACGTAGTTCAAGGCCTTGGCGAACTTGACGGCGTCCCGGTACAGGGCCTGGCGGATGCCTTCGTCAAGGTTGGGGGCCGGGGCGATCTCAATCACCTTCTGGTGGCGGCGCTGAATGGAGCAGTCCCGCTCGAAGAGATGCATCACGTTGCCCTCGGCATCCGCCAGGATCTGCACTTCGATGTGCCGCGGGCGGAGGACAGCCTGCTCCAGGAACATGGTGGGGTCACCGAATGCCGCGTCCGCCTCACGCATGGCGGACTGCAGGGCCTCGGGCAGTGCCTCGCGGGTATCCACCCGTCGCATGCCGCGCCCGCCGCCGCCGGCCACGGCTTTGGCGAAGATGGGGAAGCCGATCTCATCGGCTGCCGCAATGAGCTCGTCCAGGTCCTTGGAGGGCGCGCTGGACTTCAGGACGGGAACGCCGGCGTCCCGGGCAGCCTTCAGGGCTGCCACCTTGTTGCCGGCAAGTTCCAGCACCTCGGCCGGCGGACCGACAAAGGTAATGCCGGCATCCTTGGCCGCGCGGGCAAGGTCCGGGTTTTCCGAGAGGAAGCCGTATCCGGGGTAGATGGCGTCCGCACCGGACTCCTTTGCTACCCGCACCACTTCGGCAACATCAAGGTAAGCCCGGACGGGGTGGCCCTCTTCGCCAATCAGGTAGGCCTCGTCCGCCTTCTGGCGATGGATCGAGTTCCTGTCCTCATGGGGGAATACGGCAACGGTCTTGGCGCCCAGCTCGTAGCCGGCGCGGAAGGCCCTGATCGCGATTTCGCCGCGGTTGGCCACCAGAACTTTGGAAAACATACTTCTCCTGCATCATTGCGGGTGGATCGGTGAGTGGTCACAGTGTCTAGGACCTACAAGGGCAAACACAAATCTTTGTGGCCACCATCACAGATTTCCCCGTCATGTCCCGAGCCCTTCTGCCGGCCCGGGCGGAAACCGCCCCGGCAGCATAGTTGGTGCCATGCCGACGCCCTTTAAAGCAGGAATCGCCGACGCATCCACATATGATGAGTAGGGCGGCAGGACCGTCCGGCTTCGGCACTGCCGGAGCAAACATTACTCCCAACACGGCATCCGGCGTTAGGTTTTGGTCTCTCAAGTGCAAGTAGTCAGCATCAGCAGCCTCAAGGGTGGAGTCGGCAAGACTTCCGTCACCACAGGATTGGCGTCTGCAGCCCTTGCCGCAGGCATCCGCACGCTGGTGGTGGATCTTGATCCCCATGCGGACGCGACTACTGCCCTGGGCGTGCAACCGGGCGACCAGCTCGATATCGGCAGGATGCTCAAGAGCCCCCGCCGGGCCAAGCTCGCCGAGAATGTGGTGCGCAGCAGCTGGACGGAGCGGGCCCCCTCCAACGGCTCCGGCCCAGCGGTCCTGGACGTCGCCGTCGGCTCTGCCTACACGGGAATCTACGACCGGCCGGACCTCAGCCGCCGCGATCTGCGACGGTTGTCTTCGGTGCTGGCCGCCGCAGACAACTACCAGCTCGTCCTGATCGACTGCCCACCGTCCCTGAATGGCCTGACCCGGATGGCGTGGTCAGCCAGCGACAAGGTGGCGCTTGTTGCCGAACCGGGGCTGTTTTCCGTTGCCGGTACCGAACGGACCATGAGGGCTATCCAGCTTTTCCGCCAGGAGTTCGCGCCCAACCTTTCACCGGCCGGCATCATAGCCAATCGGGTGCGGTCAGGGTCCTCCGAGCACAGCTACCGGCTGGCGGAGATGGAGTCGATGTTCGGCGAGCTCCTTTTGAGCCCACGGATCCCGGAACAGGCGAACTGGCAGCAAATCCAGGGCGCCGCCCACCCCGTGCACCACTGGCCCGGCGATTCCGCCAAGGCCGCCGCGGCCCTCTTCGATGAGCTGCTGGCCAACGTGATGGCGGTAGGCAGCGGCCTGCGCAGCCGGGCCAGGTAGGAAACCCAACGTCAACAGCAGAGGCCGCTCTCCCCGTGGAGAGCGGCCTCTGCTGTTAAGGCTGAAAACCGTGATGCAGCTTTAGCTGATCTTGCGGGCTGCCCGCCGCTTGCTCAATTCGTCGTCGGGAAAGGACTGCTCCGTGGCATGTTCGCTCGGGAGCGACGCCAGGCTGCCTTCCACCTCGCGCCACACGCGGCCAACGGCGATGCCGAACACGCCCTGGCCACCCTGGACGAGGTCGATGACTTCGTCCGCGGACGTGCACTCGTAAACGCTGGCGCCATCGCTCATCAGCGTGATCTGGGCCAGGTCCTCCACGCCGCGTTCACGCAGGTGTTCCACGGCCGTGCGGATCTGCTGCAGCGACACACCCGTGTCCAGCAGGCGCTTGACGACCTTGAGGACGAGGATGTCGCGGAAGCCGTAGAGCCGCTGGGATCCCGAACCGGCGGCACCGCGGACGGCGGGTTCGACAAGTCCGGTGCGCGCCCAGTAATCCAACTGGCGGTAGGTGATGCCTGCTGCCTTGCAGGCGGTGGGACCCCGGTAGCCGGCGTCTTCATCCAGGACGGGGAGGTCTTCGGTGAACAGAAGGCCCTGGGCACCGCTTGCGGGCACAGCAACACCGGCCGTGGGCTGTTTCAGCCCGCCTGCTTCGCCTTTGGGACTCACCTGGATCCTCCTTGTCATAAGCTCCCCGAGAAGAACTGCAGCAGCTTTAACAGGAATGAAGATCATGCCTGTAATTTCCGCGGGGCGCACCTTCCAGTGTGACCTCCGCGGCTGCTGTAAGCAATGGGAACTCGATACTTAGACGTTAGGCCCGCGGGGAGCCAAGGTCAAAGACGTTGGCCCTTCGAAGAGGCGTGTCGAAAGTTTCATCCTCAGCTTTAACCTTAACGTGACCTTAGCCGTCGAAATCCTCGGGTTCCACGTCGTCCAGGAACTCGCGGAACCGGCGCAGTTCGCGCTCTTCGTCGACGGTGGGGCCCGGTTCTGTGTCCTCGCCTTCATCGTGCTCCGTGATCCGCACGCCGGCTTCATCCATCACGGAATCCGCGCACCAGATCCGGCACTTGGCCCGAAGGGCGACGGCGAGGGCGTCAGAGGCGCGCGAACTGACGGTGGTGCCGTTCTCGAACTGGAGCTGGCCGTAGAAGATGTTGTCCTCAACCGCCACGATGTTCACGCTGACCACGGAGTGGCCCAGCGACTCCACCACGTCCACCAGGAGGTCGTGCGTCATGGGCCGCGGCGGAACCACACCCTGCTGGGCAAGGGCGATGGCGCTTGCTTCAGGGGTGCCGATCCAGATGGGCACGTGGCGTTCCCCATGCATCTCCCGCAGGAGGACCAGAGGCTGGTTGGAAGGCAGTTCGATCCGAACGCCTACGATCTCGACTTCAATCATCAGATGTCCATGCGTGAGATGTGGTCCTGCACCAGAGCCCGGTGCAGGGTGAGGCAGAGGTCGCTGATTTCGCGGGCAGCCTCCGCAGCCCGCGCCTGGGAGGCGGCGTCCTTGCGGGAAGCAAGCGGCGCCACTGCGCGTTCCACGAGTCCGAACTCCCTTTCAGCAGCTGCCTGGAAGGGCCGAAGGTGGCGGGGTTCGAGCCCGTGGCTTTCCAGCTGCACGCAGGCCCTGGCCACCTGCAGGGCGTGTTCATCAAACAGTCCGTTGGAGTGGCTGATGAGGCCGAAACTCAGGAGGGCCTGGAGCAGGGGTACGCTGGCCCCGGACTCCGTGCGGAGCTGCTCCTCGGTGAGCTTGCGCCCCCGGCTCTGCAGTTCCGCGGCCAGTTCGTCCGAGACAATCCGCGGGGACACCACAACGCCTGGTGGCAGGTTTTCGGGGCGCTCTCCCCTGTCGATGGCGTCCAGGTAGTCCTTGATGACCTTCAGGGGAAGGTACTGGTCCCGCTGCAAGGCCAGGACGAAACGGAGCCGCTCCACGTCGCCGTCGGAATACTGCCGGTAGCCCGCCGGGGTGCGGCGGGGATTGATCAGCCCTTTTTCCTCAAGGAACCTGATTTTTGACGCTGTCATGCCGGGGAAATCGCCGCTGAGCTGGGCGAGGACTTCCCCGATGTTCAGGACCTGCGGTCCCCGGCGTTCCGGTTGTGCCATTGCCACAGGCAGCGGTCCCCGGATCAGCCGCGGCCTGCAGCGCTGGCAGGGCTCAGGTAGAAGGTGAGGCGGAACTTGCCGATCTGGACTTCACTGCCGGACTTGAGCTCGACGCTGTCAACGCGGTCGTGGTTAACGTAGGTGCCGTTCAGGCTGTTCTTGTCCACTACCTCGAAGCTCCGCGCGGTGCGCCGGAATTCGACGTGCCGGCGGGAGACCGTGACGTCATCCAGGAAGATGTCCGCGTCGGGGTGGCGGCCGGCGGTGGTGACGTCGGAGTCCAGCAGGAAGCGGGCACCGGCGTTCGGGCCGCTGTGCGCAACGAGGAGTGCAGACCCGGCTGGCAGTGCCTCGACGGAATTGCGCTCTTCGGATGAGAGCTTGGGGGCGATAGTGGGTTCATCCCGCACCGGGGTGAGGTGGATCGAGGTGGTCTCCGACGCCCTGGCCGCACCATTGCCGTATTCCCCATCGGCAGGGTTGTGTGTGTGGCCAGCCATGGATTCCTCCTCTTCCGCTGCAGCTCTGACGCCTGCAATTTACATTTGCCGTCCGGGCCTGCCTCGCAGGTCCGGCACCGGCTCCCGATCCGGCCTGACGTGCGAAGACATGGCGTCTGCACCGCTGGCCGAACCGGATTTACCGGATAGCTTTTAGCCTACCTGTTGTTCGTACTCGGATGCACTGAGCAACGACTCAACAGCGTCTGCTTCGGCAAGTTTGACTTCGATGAGCCAGCCGTCTCCATAGGGATCGGTGTTGATCAGCGCCGAGTCCGTGTCGAGGGACTCATTACGCGCCACTACCTCACCGGTGACCGGCGCGTAGATGTCACTGACGCTTTTGGTGGATTCAACCTCGCCGACAACCTCGTTCGCCGTAATCTTGGTGCCCACTTCCGGCATCTGGGCGTAAACGACATCGCCGAGGGCGTCCTGGGCGAAGTCGGTGATGCCCACCCGCACCACACCGTCGGCGCTGGGAGCAGAAACCCACTCATGTTCGGCGGTGTAGGACAGATCTTCGGGAATGTTGCTCATCAGGGGCCTTTCATGGGGTGGAACACCAATGTCAACGGGGCCCAAACAGGCCGCCGCAGAAAGTATAGGCACAACTGCCGGAGCCTTCGCCGGGGATTCTGACAAGATGGGACCCATGAGCGCACGCACCCTTCCAGCACTCCGGGAAGCGGCAGGGTAGGCCATGCCGGAACTTCCAGAGGTGGCCGGCCTGGCTGAATTTCTTGATGAGCACCTGCGGGGAACTTCAGTGACCAAGGTGCAGATCGTTTCCTTTGCCGTGCTCAAGACGGCTGATCCGCCCTTCAATGCCCTGGAGGGCCGGACCGTTACCGGAGTGCGGCGCTTCGGCAAGTTCGTCACCATCGACACCGGCGGGATCTCGCTGGTGTTCCATCTGGCCAGGGCGGGCTGGGTGCGCTTCACGGACTCTCCCACCGATGGGCAGCTGCGGATGGGCAAGGGCCACATCGCGGCGCGCTTCGCCTTTACGGGCCCGGATGGGCCGCGCGGCATCGACCTCACCGAGGCCGGCACCAAGAAGAGCCTGGCCGTCTATGTGGTGCGGGATCCCCAGGACGTGCCGGGCATCGCCACCCTGGGGCCGGACCCATTCACCGAGGCGTTCGACGTCGGCATGCTGGCTGAAATCCTCGCCGGCAGTTCGCAGCAGATCAAGGGGCTCCTGAGGAGCCAGAGCGTGATCGCCGGCATTGGCAACGCCTACAGTGACGAGATTCTTCACGCCGCAAGGATTTCCCCTTTCGCCACTGCCAAATCACTGGACCGGGAAGCGGTGCAGGTCCTCTACGACTGTATCCACGGCGTGCTCGGCACGGCACTGGCTGAGGCAAGCGGCAAGCCGCCCAAGGACCTGAAAGACGTCAAGCGCAGCCACATGCGCGTCCACGCCCGGACCGGCGAGCCGTGCCCGGTGTGCGGGGACACCGTGCGGGAAGTATCTTTTGCCGATACTGCACTGCAGTACTGCCCCACTTGCCAGACGAAGGGCAAGATCCTCGCCGACCGCCGGACCTCCAAGTTCCTTAAGTAGGGCAAACCGTGGAAGCAAGTCAAGCGCTGGGCTGCCCTTGGCGGATGGGCCAGGAGGTCCCTCGGCGGCAATTCCGGCCCTTCGTGCAAGGTCTGTCCGGCCTGGGCAGGCTGTGTTCGACCTGCCGTCTGTGGAGGGCCGCGTAACATTCACGCGTTGAAGGTATGCCTGTTGGCGTTATACCGGTGGGTAGCCTGGAAACCGGCGCAAACCCGCCGGGGAGGCGTCGACGGCGACTCTCACGACCATGCTCGCAGAGAAGTTCGTGTAATAAAAGCGTGGCTCTTCACACGCTGAAAATCCGGAGTATCGTGGTTGGCACGTCCCTCCCAGCGAAAATAAAGGGCGGACGGATACTGATTACGAGGGTCCAGACACCGGCGCTCAGTGCTCACACACCGGCCCCATCTGGGCCTTTTCCATGTGTTCTATCAGTCACCCCACAGCGCCCCTCAGCGTATGAACCGGGGGAAAGAATCAGGTTCACCCGTTGATGCCGGCGCTGGCACCCTCAAGCATGGTGCTCCTCGCGCACTGATCGGCTTGAGACAGAACCGTAGATCGGCGAGTCGACAAAAAAGAGTGGACCGCGCCCAACGACGACCGTGCCACTCTGCATGCTCTCCCGTTCCTGCGGTACATCAGTTGATGCACGACAGGAAAATGCAATGAACAAAGTAACCCGCTTCTTCGGCTCCGCTGCCCTGGTGGCAGGCCTGACCGTAGGCGGATCGGCCCTAACGGCCGGTGCTGCGTATGCCGGCGACGATTACGATCGCTCGAATCATAACAAGCACGACGACGACGACAAGCGCAAGCACGACTGGAAAGATCACAACGGACGCGATCACAAGTCGGACAGGCACGACGATCATAAGTCGGACAAGGACGATCGTCATCGCGGCGACTACAAGTACGTTTACGACCACAAGGATGACGATCACGACGAGGACTGCAACGGCAAGTATCACCGTGCGTGGTACAAGGACCACTACGGACAGTGGCAGTTCATCATCGTGATCGTGTACCAGCACTGATTCCGAAGCGTGGTGGTGCTCCCGCGGCTCCTCCGCAGGAAGGCTGATTAGCCGTAAACAAAAAAACCGGAACCACGCGTTTCCGCGTGGTTCCGGTTTTTGTGGTCGGGCTGACAGGATTTGAACCTGCGACCCCTTGACCCCCAGTCAAGTGCGCTACCAAGCTGCGCTACAGCCCGTTAGTTCCGCCGTTCTCCGCTGTGCTTCATCCCCCGGGCTGACCCGGGAATTTCCACCAGCAGTCCGGCCGAACCACCTAGAAGAGCTTACACGATTCCGGAGGGTGCAAGTGACACTTTCCGGCTGTGGCAGCTCCGTGTGTCGCGGAGATCACGATGCCTAGCGCTTCTTGCCGCGCTTTTCCCGCACCCGCATGTTGACCTCGATGGGGGTGCCCTCGAAGCCAAAGGTTTCCCGCAGCCGGCGGGTGATGAAACGGCGGTAACCGGGGTCCAGGAATCCGGTGGTGAACAGCACGAACTTCGGCGGCCTGCTGGAGGCCTGGGTGCCGAAGAGGATGCGCGGCTGCTTGCCGCCCCGGACGGGGTGCGGGTGTGCGGCCACGAGCTCGCCGAGGAAGGCGTTCAGGCGGCCGGTGGCAATGCGCTTGTCCCAGTTTTCCAGCGCCAGGTCCAGGGCCGGAACCAGGCGGTCCTTGTGCCACCCGGTCTTGGCCGAAATGTTAACGCGGGGCGCCCACTCCACGTGGGCGAGGTCCTGTTCAATCTCGCGCTCAAGGTAGCGCCGGCGTTCGTCGTCGAGCAGGTCCCACTTGTTGAACGCCAGCACCAGGGCGCGGCCTGACTCAATGGCGAGCTGCAGGATCCGGACATCCTGCTCGCTGAGGACCTCGTCCACGGCGAGGAGCACGACGGCGACCTCCGCCTTCTCGAGCGCGGCCTGGGTCCGCAGGGAGGCGTAGTAGTCCGCGCCCTGTGCCATATGCTGGCGGCGGCGGATGCCTGCCGTGTCCACGAACCGCCACGTGCGTCCGCCGAGTTCAATAAATTCATCCACCGGGTCGCGGGTAGTGCCGGCAGTGTTGTCCACCACCACGCGCTCGGTACCGGCCAGCTTGTTCAGCAGGGACGACTTGCCCACGTTGGGGCGCCCGATCAGCGCGATGCGGCGGGGGCCGCCGGAACGTTCCAGCCCTTCGATGGTGGAGAACTCGGGAAGGGTATCCATCACGTGGTCAAGCAGGTCGGCCACGCCCCGGCCGTGCAGCGCGGAGACCGGGTAGGGCTCGCCGAAACCGAGTCCCCACAGCGCAGCGGAGTCGGCCTCCTGGGCGAAGTCATCCACTTTGTTGGCCACCATGATGACGGGCTTCTTGCTGCGGCGCAGCATCTTCATGACGCCTTCGTCGGTGGCGGTGGCACCGACAGCGGAGTCGACGACGAAGAGGACTGCATCCGCGAGTTCCACGGCCATCTCGGCCTGCTCGGCCACGCGGGCGTGGATGCCGCGGGCGTCGTGTTCCCAGCCGCCGGTGTCCACGAGGGTGAAGTTGCGCCCGTTCCAGTTGGCGGAGTACATCACGCGGTCACGGGTGACGCCAGGGGTGTCTTCCACCACTGCTTCGCGGCGGCCGAGGATTCGGTTGACCAAGGTGGACTTGCCCACGTTGGGACGTCCGATAATGGCCAGGACCGGATCGAGCTTGACCGGACCGTCATAGTCCTCATCGTCGTAGTCACCGCTGAGCAGCGCGGCGTCGTCCTCGTCAAGCTCGTAGTCCTCCAGGCCGGCCCGGAGCGACGCAGCACGGAGTTCGGCTTCGTCGTCGTCTATCGCCGCCAGCCGCTCGGCCACCTGGTCGGTGCCGGAGGGGGTGTACTCGTCATCGCCGGCGCCGGAGTGGCCGGAAGTTTGGGTTGTATCGCTCATTGCATTGTCCTTAGTGGTCATCTGCCGGCGTCCCGGCTACTGCTGTGAAGTCTTTGGAAAAATCTGCCACCGGCAAGGGCTGCCCCGTGAGCTGGATGGAATCCTGCACGTGCCCTGACAATGCGGCCCGGATCTCCAGCGCCGCCCTGTCCATTGAAGCACGCCCGCTTTCCCCGGCCCTGCGGCCCAGCGTCAGCGCATTACCGAAGCTGACGTGGAAGCGCCTGCCAGGCCGCGGCACCGAATCGAGGTGCTCATTGCCCTTGCGCGTGCCCAGGATCGCGACGGGTACCACCGGAGCGCCGGAGTTCAGCGCGAGCCACGCCACGCCGCCGTTGATGTCAGCCGCTGCCCCGCTCCCCCGCGTGCCTTCGGGAAGAATCCCGACGCAACGTCCGGCATCGAGCACTTCCTTGCAGCGCTGCAGCGCAGCACGGTCCCCCGTGCGGTCAACAGGCAGCTGCCCGGACGCCGTCAGCACCCGGCCCAGGAAGCCTTTGAACATCTCCTGTTTCACCAGGATGTGCATGGGGCGCGGCGACGCGCCGAACATCACCGGCCCGTCCAGGAAGCTGATGTGGTTGCCGGCAAAAATCACCGGCCCGCCGGTGGGAACGTTGTCCCTGCCCGTGACGGACGTCCGGTACACCAGGTGGTCGAGGGCCCAACCAACTGGCCTGCTCCAGGCCATGGTCCAACCGGACGGGATCTCCGGCCTGGGCTTTCCGACGTTTGGCTCAGTCACGGTTCAGGACCTTGGTCACTATCACGAGGGCCGCGGCAACCGTCTGGTCGAAGTCCAGGTCTGAGGAATCCAGGGTGACCACACCGGACGCAGCCTGCGTGAAGTTGACCACCGTGGAGTCTTTGGCGTCGCGGTGGGTCACTTGGGCCGCCAGTTGCTCGGCATCCTGGGTGCCGCCGAGCTGGATTCCGCGCCGGCGCAGCCGTGCTTCCTCGCTGGCGGTGAGCAGCATCCGCACTTCAGCCCCGGGCGCGACGACGGTGGTGATGTCCCTGCCTTCCACCACCATGCGGCGGTGGTGCTTTTCGATCAGTTCGCGCTGGCGCCGGATGAGCTCTGTCCTGGCTCCCAGCGTGGTGGCCACGGAACTGACAGCTGAGGAGATGGCAGGCTCACGGATTGCGTCGGTGACGTCGGTCCCGTCCACCCGGACGTACTCCACCTGGGGGCTTGTACTCAGGTCCAGGACCAGGTCCCGGGACGCCTGCTCCACAGACGCACTGTCCTCCAGGTCGATGCCTTTGGTGACGCAGAACCAGGTCAGTGCCCGGTACATGGCACCGGTGTCCAAGTAGGCGAGCCGGAGCCGGCGGGCCACTTCCTTGCTGACACTGGACTTTCCGGAGCCCGACGGCCCGTCGATGGCCACCACCAGCGGCCGGCCGATCCGGAGCGCGGGCAGGGTGTCAAGAAGTTCTTGTGTCATTACTGGAGTACCCGCCATCCGCGGTCGTTAAGTGCTTCGATCAGGTGGTCATGCTTATTCGGCAACACGGAGATTTCCACCATACCCACGTTCTGGCCCGATGAATGGTCCAGGCGCAGGTCCTCAAGGTTCACGCCGATCTCCCCGATTTCCGTAAGGAGCCGGGCAATCTGGCCCGGCTTGTCGTCCACCAGGACGGTAAGCCACGAATACGCCTGGGGAGGACCGCCGTGCTTGCCCGGAATCCTGGCCTGGCCGGCGTTGCCTTCACTCATCAGCTGTGCGAGGTCAAGCCGGGCGCCGGGTGCGGTGGGCTCCTCCAGTGTGCCGATCAGGCGGTTGAGGTCCTCCCGCACGCCGTAAAGGATCTCCACCACCTTGGCTGCATTGCCGCCCAGGATCTGCACCCACAGGGATGGATCACTGGCAGCGATCCGGGTAACGTCGCGCAGTCCGTTGCCCGCGAGGGACAACGCGTGCAGTGGCGTCCCCTGCAGCCGGCTGGCCAGGAGCGATGACATAACCTGCGGCAGGTGCGATACCAGGGCCACGGCTTCGTCGTGTTCGTCGGCGGTGAACTGGGAAACAACCGCCCCCAGGTCCGTGGCCAGCGAACGGGCCGTCTGGAGGGCTGCGCCGGAGGTTTCCTCCGACGGGCACACCACCCAGGGCATCGAGGTGAAGAGCTCCCCGCGGGCTGCGACCGGCCCGGACTTTTCCCGTCCGGCCATAGGGTGTGTGCCCACGTAGCGGGAGAGGTCCACGCCGCGGCTGCGCAGCGCCGAGAGGATCTCCGCCTTGACGCTTGCGATGTCCACCACCACGGAGTCCGGGTAGTCAGCCAGGGCCTTTGCCACAACATCGGCCGTGACGTCCGGCGGGGCGGCGACAACCACCAGCTGCGGCGAACCACCCGCAAGCCCGGCCAGGGGTTGGCCGGCACCGATATCCACCGCAACAGCCTGGTTGGTGGGCGAAGGGTCGGACAGGTAAACCGGAACGCCGCGGCCGCGCAGGCCCAGCCCGATGCTGGTGCCCAGCAGCCCCGTGCCGAGGACCACCACGGGTCCGTCCAGGTGCCCGCGGCCCTGGCTGTGGAAAGCGGACATGCCTCAGAGCCCTACGGATGCCAGCAGATGGCCGACTTCCTGCTTGCCGAGGTTGCGGATGCTTCCCTGGCGCTGGTCGCCCAAACCGATGGGTCCCACCTTGACGCGGACAAGCCGCAGGACCGGGAATCCGACGGCGTCGAAGAGGCGGCGGACGATGCGGTTCTTGCCCGAGTGCAGTACTACCTCGATCAGGACGTGGCCGGGAGTGGAGTCAACGAGGCGGAAGGAATCCACCGAGGCAAAGCCGTCCTCCAGTTCCACGCCTTCCTTGAGCTGGGCGCCGATTCCCTGCGGGAAGGGGCCGCGGACCTGGACCAGGTAGGTCTTGGGCACCTCGTAGGAGGGGTGCGTCAGGCGGTTGGCAAGTTCGCCGTCGTTCGTCAGCAGCAGCAGCCCCTCGGTGGCGACGTCGAGCCGGCCCACATGGAACAGGCGTTCGCCGTGCTGGTGGCGAAGGAAGTCACTGATGCACGGGCGGCCCTCGGGGTCCTCCATGGTGGAGACGACGCCCTTGGGCTTGTTGAACACCATGTACACCAGGTTCTCGTCCAACTGGATCCGCAGCCCGTCAACGTGGATGACGGCGGTCTTGGGATCGACGCGGACGCCGAGCTCGGTGACTACCTGGCCGTCCACTTCCACGCGGCCCTCGGCAATCATCTCCTCGCAGACGCGGCGTGACGCGACACCCGCGGAGGCCATGACCTTCTGCAGGCGCACGCCGTCGGCATCGTGGAGTTCCGACTGGGGAACCTCGCCGCGGGGGCCTTTCTTCCGACTCGGCCGGCGTACCGGACCCAGGTTCTGGCCGAAACGTTCGCTGCCGAAAGCACGGGAAGCTGCCGCGCCCGGGGCGCCGGTCCGTGGTTTTGGCTTCAGCGCGCCCGGCGTTCCCGGGGCCTTCTTGGCACCCGGCTTGCGTACTGCAGGCTTCCGGGAGGAAGGCTTTGCAGATTTGGGTTCCGTTGCTCCACGGCCCCCCTGGCCACCGCCCGGAGCCTGGTCCGGATCGATGAACCGCTCCTCGCGCGGCTTGGGTGAGCGGTGCGGGCGGTCGCTGCCGAATCCGCCGCCGCGCTTGGCGGCCCCGCCGCGGAACCCGCCGCCGGAAGCGCCGCCCTGTGAGGTGCTGCGCTGTGATGTGTTGCGTTCGGTACCGTCACGTCCCGAACCTTTACGTGGTGAACCCTGGCGTCCCGCCTGTGTCATGACCCGTCCTTCGATATGTTGACCGGAAAGGTGTCCAAGGACAACCTTAACCAGCCGTGCAGAAATAATCTGCCCTTATAAGTACTCTTGCGTGCCGCCAAGGCGGTGCCCTGGCTACATTCCTTCGGCGTCGTAGAACTCCGCAATCCCGTCCAGCCCCGGGAGGTGCGGGGACAGCTGCGGCAGCTCAGCCACCGAACTGATTCCCATCCGTTCCAGGAAATATGAGGTGGTCCGGTAGAGGACCGCGCCGGACTCCGGATCCGTTCCCGAGTCCTCGATGAGTCCGCGCTGGGCGAGCGTCCGTACGACAGAGTCAACATTGACTCCCCTGATTGCGGAAACCCTGGCCCTGGAGACCGGCTGGCGGTATGCAATAACCGCGAGCGTTTCCAGGGCGGCCTGGGTAAGCCTGGCTGTTTGTCCCTCCAGCACATATTTGCCCACGATGTGGGCGAATTCAGTACGGGAGTAGATCCGCCAGCCGCCGGCGACCTTCCGCAATTCAAAACCCCGGGGGCTGGAGCCAAAACCAGTTCCACTGGCTTGATCCATATCCGGGGCTTTAACAGTATAGCCGCTATAATCCCGCTGAAGTTCTGCAAGCAGGGCACCGACCGCGTCAACGGGAAGTTCGAGTCCGGCAGCCAGTTCTTCCTCCGTGGCGGGTTGGTCTATCACCATCAGCACCGCTTCAAGGGCTGCTTTGGCCCCACCCGGAAGGTGTGCGACGTCCGGCTCCCCTTCGCTGGTACCTTCTGTTGCCTGCCCGGTCACAGCTGCTCCTCAAATTCTTCGCTCAGATTTTCCGCCGACCATTCCCCGTTCCCGGCAGTCCAATGCACGGCAAGGTCCCCCAGCGGCGACAACTGGTCGAAGGAAACCGCCTTGTCCCGGAACAGCTCCAGGAGGGCAAGGAACCGTGCAACCACTACCAGGGTGGACTCTGCATCGGCGATCAAGGCCCGGAAGGTCAGCGGTGATTCACCCTGAAGACGCAGGCCCATTGCTT
This sequence comes from Arthrobacter sp. Alg241-R88, assembly GCF_900537115.1. Classification (GTDB taxonomy): domain Bacteria; phylum Actinomycetota; class Actinomycetes; order Actinomycetales; family Micrococcaceae; genus Arthrobacter. The sequence goes on along the minus strand of NZ_UNRG01000002.1, from coordinate 23,332 downwards.
CTGCCTGCTCCTTGACGCTGACATTGCCGCCGTGCAGGTGTGCCAGTCCTACCTCTGTTTGCTTCGGAACCTTGGGCTGCAGCGCGGCTTCGGCCAGGCGGGCGAACTGTTCCGGACTGTGTTTCCAGACCAGCTCGGGAAGCATGGCCGCGAAGTGTTCCTCCAGGGCGACCTGCCGGGGGAACCGCATTGCCTCCTGGTGGAGGGATTCGCCGAGCAGTCCCGCCACGTGCTTAAAGGCTTTGTACTGGAGCAGCCGCGCGAAGAGCAGGTCCCTGGCTTCGAGCAGCGCGATGTCCTCATCGTTTTCAACTTCTCCCGCAGGAAGGAGCCGGGCAGCCTTGAGGTCCAGCAGCGTTGCGGCAATCACCAGGAATTCGCTGGCCTCATCCAAGGCCCACTCCTCGCCCAGCTTCTGCAGGTTCCGGATGTACTTGATGAATTCGTCGGTCACCGTAGCGATGGCTACCTCGGTGATGTCCAGCTGGTGCTTGGCGATCAGTCCGAGCAGGAGGTCGAAGGGACCCGTGAAGTTGGCCAGCCGCACCTCAAAGCCGGGCTTGGATTCGGCCACCGGGTAGCTAGGGCGCGCCGCCGCGCGAGATCAGTTCCTTGGCGAGCCGGCGGTAGGCGTCGGCGCCTACGTGGTTGCCGGCGTAGCTGGTGATCGGCTCCGCGGCAACGGTGGCGTCGGCGAACTTGATGGAGCGCTTGATCACGGTCTCGAAGACCTTGTCGCCGAAGGCCTCCACCAGCCGGGTGATGACCTCGCGGCTGTGCAGTGTCCGGGCGTCGTACATGGTGGCCAGCACGCCGTCCACCTGCAGGCGGGGGTTGAGCCTGTCCTGGACCTTGTCGATGGTCTCCACCAGCAGCGCCACGGCACGGAGGGCAAAGAACTCGCAGATCAACGGGATGATGACACCGTGCGCCGCGGTGAGGGCGTTGACGGTCAGGAGGCCAAGGGACGGCTGGCAGTCGATGAGGACGACGTCGTAATCGTCTTCGACTTTCTTGAGGGCGCGGTCCAGGACCTGCTCGCGGGCCACCTCGTTGACCAACTGGACTTCAGCCGCGGAGAGGTCGATGTTAGCGGGCAGGAGGTCCACGTTTTCCACGCCGGTCTGGTGGATGGCATCGCGGATGTCCACCTTGCGGTCCATCAGCACGTTGTACACCGTGAGGTCGAGTTCATGCGGATTCACGCCCAGGCCGGCAGACAGGGCGCCCTGGGGATCGAAGTCGACCAAAAGCACCCGCCGGCCGTACTCAGCCAGCGCCGCAGCAAGGTTAATGGTGGACGTGGTCTTTCCGACCCCACCCTTTTGGTTCACCATGGCGATGACGCGGGCCGGACCGTGGGAGGCCAGGGGCGCAGGTTCCGGGAACTCGCGGTATGGGCGCCCCGTGGGTCCCATCACCGCGTCTTCCAGGTCGAATTGCGTGCCCTCCAGAGTTGCCGAACCCTGTTCGCTGCTCACGTATCTATCCACACTTTCGATGACGGTGATTTCCTGCCGCTGGCTGGCCAGCAACGCTCCTTCTTCTCCCCAAGGTTACAGCGCCCGACACGGTATTCCAGGCAACTTGACTTTCCCCGGATGTTGAGCCTTGACCCTCTAGCTGAGGTCGAAGGTTGCCTTTTTCCCCGCACGCAACTGCCCCCGCAGCATAAGGCTGCGGAGGCAGTGGCGGTGGCTCCGGGGTGCTGCGGCCTAGGCGTTCGCAGGCACCGGCCGTGCTTCGGTTTCAGCAACTGCAGGCTCCGCGTGGCCGGCAATCATGGTCTGCTCGTCGAAGGGCAGTTCACCGGAGAGCACCTGGTTGACCTGGCCGCCGTCGATCTCCTTGACCCAAGTGCCAATGAGCACGGTGGCTACGGCGTTTCCGGTGAAGTTGGTCAGGGCGCGGGCCTCGGACATGAACCGGTCGATGCCTACGATCATGCCCACGCCGCCCAGCAGTTCGGGCTTGTGGGCCTGCAGGCCGGCAGCGAGCGTGGCAAGGCCGGCACCGGTGACACCGGCTGCGCCCTTGGAGGCAATGATCATGAAGATGAGCAGGGAGACCTGTGCGCCCAGGTCCAGCGGCGTGCCCATCGCGTTGGCAACGAACAGGGAGGCCATGGTCAGGTAGATGGCCGTTCCGTCGAGGTTGAAGGAGTAGCCGGTGGGTACCGTGACGCCCACAACGGGCTTGGAGACACCGAGGTGTTCCATCTTGGCGATCAGGCGGGGCAGGGCAGCTTCGGAGGATGACGTGGAGAAGATGAGCAGGTACTCGCGGCCCAGGTACTTCATCAGCTTGAAGATGTTGACGCCCGTGACCACCTTGAGCAGGCCGCCCAGGATGACCACGATGAACAGTGCGCAGGTGATGTAGAAGGCAGCCATCAGGGTGAACATGCTGACAATGGCCTGGACGCCGGTAGCTCCCACGACAGCGGCGATGGCACCGAAGGCGCCCACGGGGGCAAGCCACATGATCATGATCAGGATGCGGAATACGAGGACCTGGCCGTGGCCGATTGCCTTGAGGATGGGAGCTCCCTGCGGGCCCATCTTCTGGAGGGCAAACCCTACGAGGATTGCAGCAAAGAGGGTGGGGAGAACGGGAATATCTCCTGGAATGATGCCAAGGAGGAAGGCAACGGTGCTGTCTACTTCCGCCTTCTTGTTGGGGTCGTAGGGAGCAAGCTTCAGGCCCTCGCCCGGGTGGATCAAGTTGCCGACCACCAAGCCGATGGCGAGCGCGAACGTCGACATCAGGACGAAGTAGCCCAGCGCCAGGCCGCCTACCTTGCCTACGGTGGCAGCCTTCGCGATCGAGCCGATGCCCAGGACGATGGTGCAGAAGATGACCGGAGCGATCATCATCTTGATGAGTTTGATGAAGCCGTCGCCAAGCGGCTTCATGGACTTGCCCACCTCAGGGAACATCAGTCCCACCAACGCGCCGAGGATGACGGCGGCGATAACCGCGATGTAGAGGTAGTGCGATTTGTCGATGCCCTTGCGCCGCGTCTTCACGGTGTCAAGCGACTCTCCTCGTTGAGAAGCCATGATGTGTCTCCTTTGGATAATCTGATAGACGCTGCGGCACAATCTCTGGGCTGAACGCGTCCTCCGGTGTGATATCCATCATTGGGCAGGTGGTGACCCAGCTCACCGTTGCGTTCATATTGGTCGTGGAGCCCATGTTTGTGCGGAAGATGCCGGGAGGTACAGATGATCCACCGCTGGAGTATCGCCCGACGGCTCTTCGTGGCGAACCTGCTGATTGTGGTGGCGTTCATCGCCATCGTCGGGTCGGCCACGTACGTGGACGCCCGGGACCGTACCTATGACGAGGCCGGCCGGCGGATGGCAGGAATCGCGGCCTCGGTGGCGGCAAATCCTCTGGTTCTGGAAGCGGCTGCGGCTCCGGATCCCACTGCCCTCCTGCAGCCCTATACGCGCGACGTTATGGCCGCGGCCGACGTCGACTTCATCACCATCATGGCCCCGGACCGTACCCGCTGGACCCATCCGCGTGACGAGGAAATAGGGCGCCCCTACATCGGCTCCGTTGACGCAGCACTCAAGGGTGGAACCCTCACCGAGGTCACCGCCGGCACCCTAGGGCCGTCCGTAAGGACCATCGTTCCGGTCAAGGATGCGGGCGGTACGGTCAGGGCATTGGTGGCCGCCGGGGTCACAGTGGGAACCGTGGATGTTGCCTTCGCCGCCCGCCTGCCAGCCCTGTTGGCCATCGGCCTTGCCCTGCTGGTGGGCGGCTCCGTGGCATCCTGGCTGTTGGGCCGGTATCTGCGCCGTGTCACCCGGGGCTGGGGGCCGGAGCAACTGGCGCAGTTGTTTGCCTACTACGAGTCCGTGCTGCATTCGGTGCGTGAGGGCCTGATCCTGATCGACACCAAAGGCAGTGTTGTTATGTACAACGACCAGGCCGCCGAACTGCTGGGCCTTGATGAAACCGGCACCAGGGATCCCATCCGACCGCCATCGCTGGCCGACCTTCCCCTCGATGATGAACTCCGCGGCCTGTTCGAGTCCGGCCGCACGGCCAAGGACGAGATCGTCCTGGCCGGATCGCGCGTCCTGGTGGTGAACCAGGGGCCTGCCAAGGGGCCGGAGACCGCCGGCAGCCGTGGCAGGACCCCTGTGTACGGCACGGTGGCCACGCTGCGCGACCGGACCGAGATCGAGGCGCTGGGAAACGAGCTGGCAACCATGCGGACCCTCTCGGACGCGCTGCGGGCGCAAACCCACGAGCATGCGAACCGGCTCCATACGATGGTTTCACTACTGGAGCTTGGGCGCACCCAAGAGGCTTTGGACTTTGCCACCAAGGACCTGGAACTCAGCCAGCAGCTAACGGATGACATGGTCAGCTCCGTGGACGAGCCGGTACTGGGCGCGCTGGTGATGGGCAAGGTGGCCGAAGCCCATGAGCGGGGCGTCCAGTTGGATGTGTCGGCGCTGGGCTCAGCGACTGTGGCGGGAATTGCTGTCCAGGACCTGGTCACTATCCTGGGGAACCTGCTGGACAACGCAATCGATGCCGCGGCGGAAGGTCCCGCTCCACGACGGGTGGAGTTGACGGTGGAGTCCGATGAGGAAGGCCTCGACATCTCTGTCCACGACTCCGGAGCGCCGCTTGATCCATCCGCTGCGGGGAACATCTTCCGCCACGGATACAGTACAAAGCCGGCGGGCCCCGGCGGCCGGGGCATCGGGCTCGCCCTGGTGCGGCAGGCGGTACAGCGCCTGGGAGGTACCCTGACCATCAACGGACGGCGCGGCGCCAAATTCGAAGTGTTCCTCCCCGCAGCGGTGCCGGCACAGAAGGAGCACGAACAGTGAGCAACATCCGGGTCCTCGTCGTCGAGGACGAAGCCATCGCGGCCGCCGCGCATGCAGCGTACGTGGGACGGCTGCCGGGCTTCGAGCTCGCCGGCACCGCCCCGGACGGCCAGTCTGCCCTGCGGCTCCTCAACGAGTTTGCTGCTGCGGGAAACCCGGTGGAACTTGTCCTGCTGGATATGAACCTGCCCGACCTTCACGGCCTGGACATTGCGCGCCGGATGAGGGCGGCGGGAATACTGGCGGACATCATCGCCATCACGGCCGTCCGTGAGCTGGCCATCGTGCGCAGCGCAGTTGCCATCGGCGTTGTCCAGTACCTGATCAAGCCGTTCACCTACGCCACCTTCTCGGACAAGCTGGCAAGTTATCAGCAGTTCCGGCAGCAATTGGCGGGCCCGCAGGGCGGGTCCGGGAAGACTGGAGCTTCCCAAACCGACGTGGACCAGGCGTTCGCCAGCCTGCGCGCACCATCGGAGCTGCCCCTACCCAAGGGCCTTTCAGTTTCCACGCTGGCGTCCGTCCAGGAGTTCATGAAGCTGCAAAAGGGCGCCGTGTCCGCCACCGAGGTCATGGATGCGCTCGGTATGTCGCGGGTCACGGCGCGCCGCTACCTCGAGTATCTGGCCGACGCCGGAACAGTCTCCCGGACCGCCCGCTATGGCACACCCGGGCGGCCGGAAAACGAATACCGCTGGGGCGGCCGCTGACCGGGCAGTCCGTCCCTGAGCTTGTCCGAATCTCTGACGCGAAAGCTGCATGTATACAAATAGCAGTTGATCTGGATGATTTAGGGCCGAATCCTGCCGCAGAGGCAGCCCTGTGTATACACTGGTGTCAATGCCAACGAAGGGACAGCCAGTGCGAGCCAGCGACCGGGCCTATGCCGCGCTCCGCGATGACATCGTCCAGTGGCGGCTCCAGCCCGGAGCCCTGCTGGCCGAGGTGGAACAGGCAGAACGGCTGGGGGTCTCCCGCACGCCCCTCCGGGAGGCGCTGGGCCGGCTCACGGCAGAAGGACTGACGACGGCGGCAGGCGGCCGCGGCGTCGTCGTCACCGGCATCTCACTGGCGGATATCGACGAACTGTTCGAGCTCCGCGAGACGCTGGAGGGAAAGGCCGCCGCCCTGGCAGCGGAGCGGGGCGATCCGGAAACGTTTCGGAACCTGGAGGCAGAGTTCCGGGCAGCGCCGTCACTCATTACCGGGCCGGCACCCGCCCTGCAGGACTACTACCTGCTGGTGGACCGGCTGGACTCCGCCGTTGACGCCGCAATTTCCAACTCCTACCTGGCCCAGGCCATGCGCAGCCTCCGGGTGCACCTGGTCCGTATCCGCCGCCTCGCCGCAGACGACGCAGCACGGCTCACAGCCGCAGCAGCCGAACATGCAGCCATCGCCGAGGCCATTGCCATCGGCAATCCCCGCCTGGCGCAGGCAGCGACCACCCTCCACCTGCACCGCAGCCTGTCCCACATCAAAGCCACCCATCCATCCCGCTAAAGGAGCACCATGGTCAAGGAACACCACGTCCGCGTCTACAAGAGCGAAGAAAACCTGCCCCGCGAGGACCAACTTGCGTACAAAATCGCCAGGGTGGCCGCCGACCCCGTGGAGGTGCCTGCCGAGGTCACCGACATGGTCATCAACAGGGTGATCGACAATGCTTCGGTGGCCGTGGCTTCGCTCAACAGGGCACCGATCGTGGCAGCCCGGGCGCAGGCCCTCACCCATGGTCCCAGTTCCGGTGGAAAGGGCGCCAAGGTCTTCGGTATCGGCGAGCGCATCTCACCGGAATGGGCGGCGTGGGCCAACGGCGTGGCGGTGCGTGAACTGGATTACCACGACACCTTCCTGGCTGCTGACTACTCCCACCCTGGCGACAACATTCCGCCGATCCTGGCTGTGGGCCAGCACGTGGGCTCAAACGGCCGGGACCTGGTGCGGGCGATCGCCACGGGGTATGAGATCCAGGTGAACCTGGTGAAGGCGATCTGCCTGCACAAGCACAAGATCGACCACGTCGCCCACCTTGGCCCGTCCGCAGCCGCCGGCATCGGCACGCTGCTGGGGCTGGACGTCGAGACCATCTTCCAGTCCGTGGGGCAGGCCCTGCACACGACGACGGCGACGCGCCAGTCCCGTAAGGGCGAGATTTCCACCTGGAAGGCGCACGCGCCGGCCTTTGCGGGCAAGATGGCCGTCGAGGCGGCAGACCGGGCGATGCGCGGCCAGACCTCCCCCGTGCCGATCTACGAAGGCGAGGACGGGGTGATCGCCTGGCTGCTGGACGGTCCAGACGCCTCCTACCTGGTGCCCCTGCCCGAAGCCGGCGAAGCCAAGCGTGCCATCCTGGACACCTACACCAAGGAACACTCCGCCGAATACCAGGCGCAGGCCTGGATCGACCTGGCCCGGAAGCTGAACCGTGAGCACCCGGAGGCCACCGACCCGGCGAATGTGAAATCCGTGCTGATCAGGACCAGCCACCACACCCACTACGTCATCGGGTCCGGCGCGAACGATCCCCAGAAATACAGCCCCACCGCTTCCCGGGAAACCCTGGACCACTCCATCCCCTACATCTTCACCGTGGCTCTGCAGGACGGCGCCTGGCACCACGTGGACTCCTACTCCCCCGCCCGTGCCGCCCGGCCGGACACCGTGGACCTGTGGCAGAAGGTCACCACCGAGGAAGATCCCGAGTGGACCCGGCGCTACCACTCACTGGACATCGCAGAGAAGGCCTTCGGCGGCTCCGTGGAGATCACCCTTACCGACGGCACCGTGATCACGGACGAGATTGCCGTGGCCGATGCCCATCCACTGGGTGCCCGCCCCTTCGGCCGCGGGGAGTACATCACCAAGTTCCGCACCCTGGCCGCCGGCCTCGTGGAGGAAGCCGAAATCGAACGGTTCCTCGCCGCCGTCGAACGCCTGCCGGAACTGGCGGCAGGGGAACTCGACCAGCTGAACATCACGGCAGCCCCGGGCGTGATCGACCTCGCTGCCGCACCGAAGGGACTTTTCTGATGCTGTATTCCAAGGTCACGCCGGAGCAGAAGCGGCTCCGGTTCCGGGAGCTTTTGGCATCCGGGACCATCCAGCAGTTTCCCGGCGCCTTCAACCCGCTCTCGGCCCGGCTGATCGAGGAGAAGGGCTTCACCGGGGTCTACATATCCGGTGCGGTCCTGGCCAACGATCTTGGTTTGCCGGACATCGGGCTGACCACCCTCACGGAGGTGGCCACCCGGGCGGGGCAGATCGCCCGCATGACGGACCTGCCTGCGATCGTGGACGCCGACACCGGCTTCGGTGAACCCATGAACGTGGCCCGCACCGTGCAGGAACTTGAGAACGCCGGGCTGGCGGGCCTGCACATCGAGGATCAGTTCAACCCCAAGCGCTGCGGCCACCTCGATGGCAAGAACGTGGTGGACCTGGAGACGGCAGCCAAGCGCATTCGTGCCGCCGCCGACGCCCGCCGCGACCCGAACTTCCTCATCATGGCCCGCACCGACATCCGCGCCGTGGACGGACTCCAAGCCGCGCAGGACCGGGCCCGGGCGCTCGTGGAAGCAGGAGCGGACGCCATCTTCCCGGAGGCCATGAAGGACCTGGCTGAATTCCAGGCCATCCGCGACGCCGTCGACGTCCCGATCCTGGCCAACATGACAGAGTTCGGCAAGAGCGAACTGTTCACCGTGGACCAGCTCCAGGGCGTCGGGGTGAACATGGTGATCTATCCGGTCACCCTCCTCCGTAGTGCCATGGGCGCTGCCGAGCGTACGCTGGAAGCGATCAAGGCTGAGGGCACGCAGGAAGCGCAGGTGGGCAGCATGCTCACCCGCGCACGCTTATACGATCTTGTTGACTACGAAGGCTACAACCGCTTCGACAGCGGAGTGTTCAATTTCCGGGTCCCCGGGGAGTAGGGAAAACCGCGCCGGCTCCGGCCGGCACAACAGGCGACAGGAACGAAGGAGTTTCAGCATGGCTGAAGAGGACATCAAAAAGGGTCTTGCCGGCGTCGTGGTGGATTACACGTCCGTCTCGAAGGTCAACCCGGATACCAATTCCCTGCTGTACCGGGGCTACCCGGTTCAGGAGCTCGCCGCGAGGTGCAGCTTCGAGGAGGTGGCCTACCTGCTCTGGAACGGTGAACTTCCCACGGAACAGGAGCTGGTGGAGTTCACTGCACGGGAGCGTGCCGGCCGGGCCCTGGATCCGGTGGTCAAGCAGGTGATCGATGCCCTGCCGGAAAGCTCCCATCCCATGGATGTTTGCCGGACCGCTGCCTCGGTGATGGGCGCCCGGCACCCGCTGGCGGAAGACTCCTCCCGCGAGGCCAACATGGCCAAAGCCATCGACTTGTTCTCGGCCATGCCGGGCGTCGTGGCCTACGACCAACGCCGCCGCCACGGGCAGGATGTCATTGAGCCGCGCGACGACCTGGGCTATTCGGCCAACTTCCTGTGGATGACCTTTGGGGAGGAGCAGGTGCCGGAGGTAGTGGAGGCCTTCAACGTCTCGATGATCCTCTACGCCGAGCACTCCTTCAACGCCTCCACCTTCACGGCCAGGGTGATCACGTCAACGCTCGCGGACCTCCACTCGGCCGTCACGGGGGCCATCGGCGCTTTGAAGGGACCGCTGCACGGCGGTGCCAACGAGGCAGTGATGCACACCTTCGACGAAATCGGCATCCGCCCGCAGGAGTCCCTGGAGGAAGCGGCTGCCCGTGCCAAGACGTGGATGGAGAACGCCCTGGCCCAGAAGAAGAAGGTTATGGGCTTCGGGCACCGTGTGTACAAGCACGGCGACTCGCGCGTGCCCACCATGAAGGCTGCCCTGGACAAGATGGTGGCCCACTACGGCCGGCCCGAACTGCTGGGCCTCTACCAGGGCCTGGAGAAGGCCATGGACGAAGCCAAGGCCATCAAACCCAACCTCGACTATCCCGCCGGCCCCACCTACCACCTGATGGGGTTCGATACCGCCACGTTCACTCCCCTGTTCGTCGCCAGCCGCATCACCGGGTGGACGGCGCACATCATGGAGCAACTGGATTCAAACTCCCTGATCCGCCCCTTGAGCGAATACGTCGGTCCCGAGGAACGGCACGTTCCGTAGGCGGGCGGAGCGTACGACGGCGGGACGGCCACGCAGGTGGACATCCCGCCGTCGGTCATTACTGCCTAGGGCAGGAGGCTCACGGACGACGCGACAGTTTCGTTGTCGCTGTTCAGCGTGACCACCACGTTGACCCTGCCGCCTTCGAGCACCACTGGAAGCCAGTGATCGGCATCCTGCCACATACGGTCCACCGGCAGGATGCCGGTCTGGAACCACTGCGGCGTGATCTCGTCGCTTTCTTCCGGCTCCCCCACCCATCGCCGGGCGGTGAAGAGGCGGGTGTGCATGTCCCAAGCCGGCTTGGCCGGGAACACAAACTGCACCACGCCGGCGTCCGCCAGGTCTTCCGGGCGGACCGTCACACCGGTTTCTTCCCTGACTTCGCGGACCACGGCTTCGGCCTCGCTCTCCCCCGGTTCGACGTGTCCTCCAATGCCCACGATCTTGCCGGTGCCGAAACCTGTCCGTTTGAGGCCCAGCAACACCTCCGGGCCGGAATCCCCGTCACGGAGCAGGAAGCAGAGAGTCACCCTTGCTGCAGTCATGCGCTCAAGCCTATGGGGTTGGCCAGTTGCCGGCGAGGAAGCGCACGGGGCGCTGAATATGCCAAGCTCTACGTGTGGCTCCCGAAACTGCACCCGGGATACGGCCGGCCCGTATCTCGACCCTTGACGCCCGCCTGCCGGAGTGGCTGGTGCGCAACCCTTTGTACTGGGGCTGGGCCTGGGCCTGTTTTTGGACGGTCCTGATTGTTGTGGATGAATTCGTGGACCTGGCAGGCTGGACGTGGTATCTGCTGGTGGCCGCGGCTGCCCTGCCCACCCTGCTCAGCACCCTGGCCGTGCTGCACGTGACTCCCCGGCAGCAAGTGAAGGCCGCCCGGGAATCGGTTTTGGGACTGTTCTTCGTGCGTTTCCTGGCACTCGTTGCGGCCTTCATGGTGTGGGCCATATCAGTGGTGCTGAGCGCGTCCATCTCCACCACCATCCAAGCGGTGGCGGGTGATTCCGAGCGTGAGGTGACAGCTCTGGGTTTCAAGCTGATGGCTGCCCTGTTCCCGGTTGTGGTGGCCGTCCTGTGGCTGGCGTTTGTTGCCCGGTGCGCCTGGTTCCTGCGGAGGCTGCGCGGCTGGCGGCAGGTTCCTGCACTCTTACGGGTGCCGAAATCGTTCCTCCGCGGCCGGCCGCGCCTGCGGCGGGTGGTGATCGGCCTGGCGCATCCGGGACTGATGTTGCTCGCGGGGATGGGCACGTCGGCGCTGGCTTTCCTGCTGGGGCCGGTGGAACTGACCATCGAGGCGCTGCTCTAGGTGTCCCCGGCAATACATCTGTGCAGCCCGGGACGGTGCTTGGGCAAGCTCAGCCGAGGGCCCGGGGATGTGCGGCCGCGTAGATCTCACGCAAGGTGTCCGCTGTGACCAGGGTATAGACCTGGGTGGTGGTCACCGACGCATGGCCCAGCAGCTCCTGGACCACGCGGACGTCGGCACCGCCTTCGAGCAGGTGGGTGGCGAAGGAGTGACGCAGGGTGTGCGGTGAGACGTCCTTGGTGATGTTCGCCTTCTCGGCGGCGGCCTTCAGGATGGTCCAGGCGCTCTGGCGGCTGATCCGGCCTCCGCGGGCATTCAGGAACAACGCCGGGGTGCCCTTTCCCTTGGCCGCGAGCAGCGGGCGTCCCCGGACCAGGTAGGCGTCGAGGGCGCGGGCGCCGTAGGACCCCAGCGGCACCAGCCGTTCCTTGGAGCCCTTGCCAAAGAGCCGTACGATGGCCGGCCCGGTTTCCGCCTCCTGCAGGGAAATATCGTCCACGTCCAGGCCCACGGCCTCGCTGATCCGCGCACCGGTGGAGTACAGGAACTCCAGGAGGGCGCGGTCGCGCAGCCCTGTTGCGGTGTCGGTGCCGGCTGCCTCCAGGATCCTCGTTACTTCGTCCACACTAATGGCCTTTGGCAGCCGCTTTCCGGGCATGGGCGGATGGACGTCGCTGGCGGGGTCGGTTGGCGTGAACCCTTCCAGGGCCCAGAACTTGTGCAGCCCCCTGACGGCGACCACAGTCCTCGCCGCGGACCGCACACCAAGGGCTGAACCGCCGTCGGAACCATCCGTCAGCGCCCGGACGTAACCGGTCACGTGGTGGCGGGTGATGTCCTGGGGGCGGCTGCACCCGGCGGCTGCCAGGTAGCGGGAGTAGCGGGCCAGGTCCCTGCGGTAAGCGGCGAGCGTATTGGCGGCCACGCCGCGTTCCACGCCCATGTGCTGGAGGTAGTCGGTGATGGCGCGCTCGATGGCTGTTGGCGGGGAAGCCGGCGGCGGGGCGTCACGAACCGGTCCCGGCGCGGCCGGTCCAGCGGGAGCGGCTTCAGCGGGAACCGGTCCAGCCGGAGCCGCTTCAGCAGGGTGCAGCCCAGCCGGAGCCAGTTCGGCAGAGGGACCAGGGACCATCAGCGCTGGCTGGGGTGCGCGGGCCAGGGCGCGTCTGCGGGGCGAAGATTGGTATATCCCGCACCGCGGGCGGCTGCGGCGGCAAGGATCCCGACGACGGCGGACGGGTTATGGAGCCTCCCTGCCAGCACCGACTCCACGGCGTCGTCCAGCTTGATCCAGTGGAACTCGATCTCGGCTTCCTCGTCCGTCCGCTCATGGCGTTCATGGTGCGGGACGTCGGTGAGGTCCCGGGCCAGGTAGATCCTGATGGCCTCGCTGGAGGAACCGGGCGAATTGAAGAAGTCGGCCAGGACGTTCCAGGTGCCGGCCGCGAGGTCCGCTTCCTCGGCGAGTTCGCGGGCCGCGCCCACCACGAAGTCCTCGCCTTCGATATCCAGCAGTCCGGCGGGAATCTCCCAAAGGTCCATACCCACGGGGTGCCGGTACTGCTTGAGAAGGAGGATCTCGCCGTCGTCGTTCATGGGCAGGACGGCCACGGCACCCGGGTGTTCAATGTAGTCCCGGGTGAGGGCCTCGCCCGTTTCCTGCAGTTGGAAGCTGTCGCTGACCACATCCCAGATCCGGCCTTCGTAGACCTTCTCCGTAGACAAAAGACGGCGCGGGCTCGGTGCATCCGAAACCTTTACTACGTGGGTGGCTTCAGGTGTACCGGGCATCGCGCCGTCCTTTTTATCGTGCGGAACTACTTAGCGGCTACCGTACCGGACTGCTCGGCTTCGGGGGCAACAGCACCCAGGCCGGCGGCCGTGTCGGAGCCTTCCTGGTGGTCCAGGGCTGCCTTGACGAGCCCGGCGAACAGCGGGTGCGGCCGGGTGGGGCGCGAGCTCAGCTCAGGGTGCGCCTGGGTGGCCACGTAGTATGGGTGGACGTCGGCTGGAAGCTCAACGAACTCCACGAGCTTGCCGTCCGGGGAGGTGCCGGAGAATACCAGCCCTTCGGCTGCGATCTGGTCGCGGTACTTGTTGTTCACCTCGTAGCGGTGGCGGTGGCGTTCGCTGACAGTGGTCTTGCCGTACGTACCGGCGATGACCGAACCGGCGTCGAGCTTGGCCTCATACAGGCCCAGGCGCATGGTGCCGCCAAGGTCGCCCTTGCCCTCGACAATGTCGAGCTGTTCTTCCATGGTGGCGATGACCGGGTACTTCGAATCCGGCTCGAATTCGCTGGAGGACGCACCTTCCAGTCCCACAACGTTGCGGGCGTACTCGATGACCATGCACTGCAGGCCCAGGCAAAGTCCCAGGACGGGCAGCTTGGTCTCGCGGGCGAATTTCAGCGCACCCAGCTTGCCCTCCAGGCCGCGGATGCCGAAGCCGCCCGGGACGCAGATGGCGTTGACGCCGTCCAGCGCCTTGATGGCGCCTTCCCGGGTTTCGCACTCGTCCGAGGGAACCCAGCGGATCTTGACCTTGGTGTCGTTGGCGAAGCCGCCGGCCCGCAGGGCCTCGGTGACGGACAGGTAGGCGTCCGGAAGGTCGATGTACTTGCCGACGAGGGCGATTTCCACGTGGTGCTTGGGGTTGTGGACGGCCTCCAGCAGCTTGTCCCAGCTGGTCCAGTCCACGTCCTTGAACGGAAGGTCCAGGGCGCGCACGATGTAGGAGTCCAGGCCCTGGGAGTGCAGGGTCTTGGGGATGTCGTAGATGCTGGGCGCATCGGCGGCGTTTACTACGGCGTCAATGTCGACGTCGCACATGCGGCCGATTTTTTCGCGCATGGCGTCCGGCACTTCGCGGTCAGAGCGGATGACGATCGCTTCGGGCTGGATGCCGATGGAGCGCAGGGCTGCGACGGAGTGCTGCGTCGGCTTGGTCTTCAGTTCCTGGGACGGTCCGATGTACGGGACCAGCGAGACGTGCAGGAAGAAGACGTTGGTGCGGCCGATGTCCTGGCGGACCTGGCGGGCCGATTCGAGGAATGGCTGGGATTCGATGTCTCCAACGGTGCCGCCGATTTCGGTGATGATGACGTCCGGAGCGTTCTTGCCTTCGGCCGGCAGCCGCATCCGGCGCTTGATCTCATCGGTGATGTGCGGGATGACCTGCACGGTGTCGCCGAGGTACTCGCCGCGGCGTTCCTTGGCGATAACGGTGGAGTACACCTGGCCCGTGGTGACGTTGGCCGAGCCTTCAAGGTTTTCGTCGAGGAAGCGCTCGTAGTGTCCAATGTCCAGGTCCGTCTCAGCACCGTCGTCGGTGACAAAGACTTCGCCGTGCTGGAAGGGGTTCATCGTGCCCGGATCCACGTTCAGGTAGGGATCGAGCTTCTGCATAGTTACAGACAGGCCGCGTGCCCGCAGGAGATGACCGAGGCTTGAGGCCGTCAGTCCCTTACCGAGCGAGGACGCCACACCACCGGTTACGAAGATGTGTTTGGTCGTCTTGGACGAGCCCGGGAACCGGGAATTTACACGGGAATTTGATCGCTGCACCACGGAATTCGAGCCTATCATCAAATGAGCCTTCCACGGGTCGGGAACTGCTTCCGCAAATGATCCAGTCTGCGCGTCCGGGCGACCCGTAAGCAAGGGCGGCCCCGTTCCACGATCCCCACGCGAGGCGCGGTTACGCCCGCTGTGGCAGCAGTTTGGCGTCGTCCAGCAACTCCTGGGCGTGCGCCTGCGCCGACTCCGAGTCCTCCTGGCCGGCAAGCATCCGGGCCAGTTCGCGGACCCGCTCGGGGCCGTCAAGGAGGCGGACATCACTTGATGTGAACCCGGTTGCCGTTTTGCCGTCGGCTCCCCGGACCGAGGTTTTGGTGACCGTGATGTGCTGGTCCGCGAACGCTGCCACCTGCGGCAGGTGCGTGACCACAAGCACCTGCACGTGCTGTGCCAGCATGGCCAGCCTGCGCCCAATCTCGACGGCGGCGCGTCCGCCCACCCCGGCGTCCACCTCATCGAAAACGAACGTGGGGACGGGGTCCACGGCGGCCAGCACCACTTCGATGGCCAGCATAACCCTGGAGAGTTCACCGCCGGACGCCCCCTTGCCCAGCGGCCGGGCAGGAGCCCCTGAGTGCGGCTGCAGCAGGAAACTGATCTCGTCCGCGCCGTGCGGTCCAAGCTGGCCGGTCGGCTCGAGATTGATCACCAGCGTGGCGTCTGCCATGGCCAGGGCCTTCAGTTCGGCGCTGACCCGGGAAGAGAGCTCCTTGGCGGCTTTGGTCCTGATCCTGGTGATGGCCGCGGCCTGCTTCTGCAGGTCAGCCTCGGCCCGGACCACTTCCGCGTCCAGTGTTTCGATGCGGGTTGAATCGTCCTGAAGTTCGTCAAAGCGCACCCGGGCGTTTTCAGCCCACTGGAGGACTTCGTCAATGGACGGGGCATATTTTCTGATCAGCTTGGCCAGGACGGCGCGCCGGTCCTCGATCTCCGCCAGCCGTTCCGGTCCTTCGCTGTCCAGCCCGGCCTGGTAGCTCGCCAGTTCGGTAGCGATGTCATTCAGCAGGAAACCCACCTCGGCCAGGCGCGCTGCTGCGGAACCGAGTTCGGCGTCGTGCTCAGCCACGTGTTCAAGGGTCCGCTTCGCAGCGTCCACCAGGGTGGTGGCGTCACCCGCTTCGCCGAAGTCCTCGGCGATCAGGGCCTGGTGGGCCGTACTCGCCGCGATCCGCAGTTCCTCAACATTGGCCAGCTTTACTGCCTCTGCCTTGAGGAGTTCGTCCTCGCCGGGCTGCGGGTCCACGTCGTCGATCTCAGCCAGTGCTGCCTCGAGGGATTCGGCTTCGCGGAGCCTGTCCCGGGCGGCACTGCGGAGGGCATCAAGCTCCGACTGGATGGATTTCCAGTGGTTATACAGGCCCTGGTAGTTGGCGAGGGGCCCCGCCAGCGTTTCCCCTGCGAACTTGTCCAGCGCGCCGCGCTGGGCTACGGCACCCTTGAGCCGGATCTGGTCCGACTGGCCATGGACCACCACCAGCGTTTCGCCGATTTCGGCGAGGACGCCTACGGGGGCGGCGCGCCCGCCCAGGAAAGCACGGCTGCGGCCGTCCGCGCCCAGCCGGCGGGCGAGGATAAGCTCAGCGCCGCCGTCGAACTCTTCCGCCTCGGCGCCTGCCTCCAGTGCGCGCGCGATGGCGGGGTGTCCGGCATCGAGCTTCAGGACTGCCTCGGCAGTTGCGCTCTTGGCGCCGCTCCGGACGGCGCCGGCATCCGAACGGGCTCCCAGGAGGAGGCCGACGGCGGTGACCACCATCGTTTTGCCCGCGCCGGTCTCGCCTGTCACCACGCTCAGCCCGGGGCCCAGCGGCAGTGTTGCGTCGGTGATGACGCCCAGATCGCGGATTCTCAGTTCTTCAAGCATGGTTCACTTTGCGGTTGAGGGATCGGGATCGACGTCCGGCTGCCCGGTGTGCGGCAGCTGAAGCGGCGGCATCGGCCGCGGGGTCCGGACGATGGGGATCGGACCGGTGTGGATGGCGTCAGCCTTGGGGACTGGCCCCCGCCAGCCGTGGATGGGCAGTTCGAACTTCCGCACCAGCCGGGCCGAGAACGGGGTCTGATGGGTCCGTGCCAGGCGCACGGGGGTAGCTGACTTCGTCACCTCCACCCGGGCACCCGGCGGCAGGTCCACCGAACGCCGGCCATCACACCACAACACGCCCTGGGCATCTGTCCTGCCAAGGACTTCAACGGCGAGGCGTGAGCGCGGCGATACCACCAGCGGCTTGGCGAAGAGCGCATGGGCACTGATGGGAACAATCACCAGCGCCTCCACCTCCGGCCATACCACCGGGCCCCCGGCGGAGAATGCGTAGGCCGTGGAACCCGTGGGGGTCGCCAGCACGATGCCGTCGCAGCCGAAAGTCGTGAGCGGACGCTCGTCCACCTCGGTGACCACTTCCAGCATGCGCTCCCGGTTGGCCTTTTCGATCGCAGCCTCGTTCAGGGCCCACGTGTGCCAGATCTTCTGTCCCCGGACCCACACCTGGACATCGATGGTCATGCGCTCTTCCACCGTGTAATCCCGGCTGGCGATCCATTCAACGGTCTGGGCCAAGTCCGCCCGCTCGCTCTCGGCCAGGAAGCCCACATGGCCCAGGTTCACGCCCAGCAGCGGCACGTCCACTTCGCGGACCAGCTCGGCGGCGCGGAGGATGGTGCCGTCACCACCCAGGACCATCACCAGTTCAACGTCGGGGAGCTGGACGTGGTCGTGGAGCACTTCCACCGGCTGGGACAGGTGCCCGAAGAACCGTTCCATGTCATCCAGCTCGGAGTCCTGCATCACCGGGACGATGCCGGAGGCGTGCAGCAACGCGCAGGCCTCCCAGGCGGCCTTCAGCGATTCCTCGCGGCCGGTGTGGGCGAGGACCAGTACGCGCCTGCTCATCAGGTTCCGCTCTCTAGTGGTTGTGCCAGATCGTTCCGAGCAACGCAGCGGTGGCTGCGTCTCGCTCTTCGATCTTAGGCAACTCTTGGCTCATCCTGCGCTTTATCCACAGGAAGTATTCGACGTTTCCGTCCTGGCCGGGAAGCGGGCTCTGCGCGAGGCCGCGGAGGTCCAGGCCGGCCTCGAAGGCAGCCCGGGCCACTTTTTCCACTGCCATCCGGCGCTCCCGCTCGGAATTCACCACGCCGGTCCGTCCCAGCCGGTCCTTGCCGATTTCGAATTGCGGCTTCACCATGAGGACCAGGTCACCGCCCGGCTCCGTGCACAGGGCCAGGGGCCGGACCACCAGGGTCAGGGAGATGAAGGACAGGTCAGCCACGGTGAGGGCTGCGGGGCCACCGATGTCCTCAGGCGACATGTACCTGACGTTGAGCCCCTCATGGACGTCCACGCGGGGATCTTCCCGCAGCTGGGGCACCAACTGGCCGTGCCCGACGTCGACCGCCACCACATGCGCCGCGCCGCGCCGGAGCAGGACATCAGTGAAGCCGCCGGTGGAGGCGCCGGCGTCGAGGCACCTTTTCCCGCCCGGCGAAACGTCGGGAAAGGCGTCAAGGGCGCCCGCCAGTTTGTGGCCCGCCCGGCTCACGTAGGTGTCCTGCTCATCATGCTGGACCACCAGGTCCCTGTCCTCCGGGACTTGGACGGATGCCTTGCTCAGGACCTGCCCTGCTGAACTTACTTTTCCTTCAGCGATGAGCGTGGCGGCATGGGTGCGGGACCTGGCCAGGCCGCGCGCAACCAACGCCTGGTCAAGGCGCACCGGCATCAGGCGCCACTTTCCGGGAGGTTGATGCGGGGGCGGGTTTGCTCCGCCGGGTCGGCGTCCAAGGCAGCGCGCAGTTCGTCGTGGAGTTCACTGTAGGCCGCTTCGTGCTCTGCAACCGGTGTCCCGGGCACACCGTCCAGACGCGCCAGGGACTGTTGCACCAGGGGATCCGGCACCTCGTCGTGGTTTATCCGCGGCCAGTCCAAGGAAGGCTGGGCTGCTGCGGACTCGTCAGGGGGGCTCAGCTCAGTCATCCAACCAGTCTAGTGATCCAGCCACACGAGCTGCGGCGCCTGCGCCGTGGACGCGTCCGGAGTGGCCGCCCACCAGGCTGCGCACGCTGCCCGCCAGGAGTCCAGGTTGTCCTGGCTGCCAATGATGCCCACCGCACCATTGGCCACCCGCGCCGTCGCCCCGCCGCACGTGTAGGTCCCGTCGGCTTGCGTGACAGCAGGGTAAGGGCGGTACAGGTCCGGAAGGGAGCTGATGATGTAGTCCGGCCGTTCGGCGGCCTTCGCGGCCAGGATGGTTTCCCGGGTGTCGACGCCGGTCAGTACCGCCACCGTTGCGAAGCCTGCGTTGTTTCCGCCCAGGATGTCAGTGTCCAGCCGGTCACCGACCACGAGGGGGCGCTCTGCGGCGAGGCGCTTGGCGGCCGAGTGGAAAAGCGGCGCTTCCGGCTTGCCGGCGACCCGGGGCGTTTGGCCAGTGGCTGCGGTGACTGCGGCAACGAGGGTGCCGTTGCCTGGCGCGATGCCACGGGCCTGCGGGATGGACATGTCGGTGTTGGTTGCCACCCAAACGGCCCCGGCCGACACCACGTAGGCTGCCTCGGCGAGTTCCTTCCAGCCAATGGCCGGGTTGAAGCCCTGCACCACTGCCACCGGATCCTCCTCCTGGCCGTACACCGGCACCAGGCCCACTAGTTCGATCTCCTGCGCAAGCGCCGGGCTTCCGGTGATCAGCACCCTCGAACCCGGGGGCAGCTCTGAGGCGAGCAGCTCCGCAGCGGCCTGGGAGGAGCTGACCACCTGGTTGTCAGCCGCCGGCGCGCCGAGCTCACGGAGGTGGGCTGCGACGTCGGCAGGGGTGCGCGACGCATTGTTCGTCACGTAGCCCAGGCCAACTCCGAGGCCTTCCAGCTGCTGCAGTGATTCCACCGCACCAGGAATGGCGTGCGGGCCCGCGTAGACCACGCCGTCCAGGTCCGCGAGCAGCGCATCGAACAGGGAAATCAGGGTGGCTTCAGTCATCCGCTTTAGTCTTCCCGGCGATCCTGGTGGTCCTCCGGAGTTGTGCTGTCCGGCAGGGCCTCTCCGTTGTTGTCCAGTTCGTCGTGGTCCAGTTCGTTGTGGTCCAGTTCGTCGGCCTCCACGGAGTCCTCGTCGGATTCAGCGTCGTCGGAGACGAAGTAATCCGGCTCCTGGTCGTCGATGCTGGCCTCGACGGCTTCGCCGGAACCAGCGGGCGTCTCCTCGCTGCCAGCGGTGGACGTGCCGGCTGCGGTGGATGTGCTGGCAGCGGTGGATGTGCTGGCAGCGTCAGTTGCTGTTGCGGACGAAGCTTCAGCAGCAGTACCCGAAGCGGTGGATGCCCGCTCCAGGAGGCGGCGGCGTTCCTTCTCTTCGCGAGCTTCCTCTTCCTCGTCCCAGCCCAAATCGATGATGTCGGGTTCTTCGTCAACGCCCAGGCCCAGCGCATTTTCCGCCACGACGGCCTGCTTTTGCCATTTCTCCGACTCAGCCGTGCGGCCCACGGCGGCGAGTGCGTCGGCGTAGGCGCGGAAGAGGCGCGGGCTGTAGGAGAACGCGCGGTTGATGTCCAGCTGCGGGATCTCCAGTTCCGCCACGGCGGCGTCGAGCTGGCCTAGGTCGGCACGGGCCCCGGCGGCCACGATGGCGAGTTCAGCTTTGCCTGGAGCGTCCAGGTCCTGGGCTTCCTCGGAGCGGACCACATCGAGTGCGCGGTCGGGACGGCCAAGCCCACGTTCGCAATCTGCCATCACCGGCAGGTGCACGTTGGAGCCGCTGATCCGGCGGTACGTCCGGAATTCCCTCAGCGCTTCGCCGTAGTGGCCGGCGGCATAGGCTGTGAGCCCCACGGCTTCCCGGACAGCAGCCAGCCGGCCGCCGCGCCGGCTGGCGGCCAGGGCGTGCTGGAAGGCCAGTTCGGGCTCGTCGTCAATCAAGCGGCCGGCCATCACCAGGTGGCGTGCCACCCACTCGGCGCTGTTAGCCTCAAGCGTCTTTATCTGGTGCTGAGTGGCGCGGTCCAGCTCCTTACCCGTGACATCCTCGTCGATCTGAGGCGACCGTTCACGGTCCGGACGGTTGGCGCTGCGAAGGTCACGCATATTCGGGACGCGGGCCGGACGCTCTTCCTGGCGGTCCCGGCCAAAGGTGCGGGGGCCGCCGTCGCGGTTGGCATCACGGTCGAAGCTGCGGGGACCGGCGGCACGGCTGGAGTCACGGTCGAAGCTGCGGGGTCCGGCGTCGCGGTCGAAGCTGCGAGGTCCCCGGTCCTGGCGGTCTCCCCCACGGCTGGGGCGGTCGCTCCGGCCTCCGAAGGGCTTCCTGTTCTCGCCGCCGGCGAACCCACGGCGGTCACCTTCGCCATCGCGGCGCGGACGGTCGCTGAAGGAACGGTTGTCACGGTCACCGTAGGGCTTGCGGTCGCGATCCCCGAACGGCTTACGCTCACCGCCACCAAAGCTACGACGGTCCCCCTCACCATCCCGGCGGGGGCGGTCGCCTTCACCGTCGCGGCGCGGGCGGTCGCTGAAGGAACGGTTGTCCCGGTCACCATAGGGCTTGCGGTCGCGGTCCCCGAACGGCTTGCGCTCACCACCGCCGAAGCTACGACGGTCCCCCTCACCATCACGGCGCGGGCGATCACCAAACGGTTTCCTGTCACGGTCACCGAAGGGCTTGCGATCCCGGTCGCCGAACGGCTTACGCTCGCCACCGCTGAAGGGCTTACGCTCGCCGGCACCTGAACCGCGACGATCCCCCTCGCCATCACGGCGCGGACGATCACCAAACGGTTTCCTGTCACGGTCACCGAACGGCTTACGCTCTCCCCCGCCGGCTGACCGGTCGGAACCTGCGTTGTCGCGGTTGGCCCGGGAGCGGAATCCACGGGGATCACCACCGGAATTGTTGTTACCGCGGAACCCGCCGCGGTCATTTCCGCCGCGGTTGCCGCCGTTGTGCTCAGCCATGTGGATTCCTCCTGTTGTGAGCCGACCACTGGCGCAACTGCAGCCGCTCGTATCCGTGTTTCGTTTTCCTACGCAACCCGAAATCAAGCGCTTCGAAGTCCGTACATCTTCATCAATTCTAGTGGAGTTGCCCAACATGGCAGGACCGGGCAGGGCCAGGGACCAGCATCGTGGCAATATTCACACTCCCCAGGAACGCTCTCTCCCTCGATGCGGGTTTTGGAGTGACGCTCTCTCACTCGATGCGGGGTTTTGGGTGATGCTCTCTCACTTGATGTGGCCTTTTGGGTGATGCTCTCTCAGTTGGCGGTGTTCCAGGTGTTGCTCTTCCGTGTGATGGTCGACGACGACGGCGGGTTTGGGATGGTGCCGGCTGGGCCTTAGCTCCTGGGCGGGTGAGGGATCGTTGGGTTTGAGAACACGTCGAGTGAGAGAGCGATCGGGAAAAGCCGCGTTAAGTGAGAGAGGGATCGGGAAAAGGCCGCGTTAAGTGAGAGAGGGATCGGGAAAAGCCCGCGTTAAGTGAGAGAGGGTTCCGGGTGGTGTTTTTGTTTGTTAAATGTGGGAGGCCCCAACCTGGTGGTTGGGGCCTCGACCTAATGGTTGTCCGGCGGTGACCTACTCTCCCACACCCTCCCGGGTGCAGTACCATCGGCGCTGTGGGTCTTAGCTTCCGGGTTCGGAATGGGACCGGGCGTTTCCCCCACGCTATGACCGCCGTAACCCTTCTACCCGTCCCCCAGTGCGGGGGTGGGAAAACTGTGGTTACAACATTGTGGTGTTGTTATTCAGTTGTTCGTTCCCTGCAACGAACCGGTTTGGTTTGTTGTTTGGGAACCACATAGTGGACGCAAGCAGTCTTATTTATCTTTTTACCAGTGCTTGGTGTGAACGTCTTTTGAATGCCGTTCACGCAGTRGTGTGTGGTGTAAGTTATCGGCCTATTAGTACYGGTCAGCTTCACGAGTCGTTAGTCCTCGCTTCCACATCCGGCCTATCAACCCAGTGGTCTGGCTGGGGGCCTCTCACACACAAGGTGTATGGAAATCTCATCTTGAAGCGAGCTTCCCGCTTAGATGCTTTCAGCGGTTATCCCATCCGAACGTAGCTAATCAGCGGTGCACTTGGCAGTACAACTGACACACCAGAGGTTCGTCCGTCCCGGTCCTCTCGTACTAAGGACAGCCCTTCTCAAATTTCCTGCGCGCGCAGCGGATAGGGACCGAACTGTCTCACGACGTTCTAAACCCAGCTCGCGTACCGCTTTAATGGGCGAACAGCCCAACCCTTGGGACCTACTCCAGCCCCAGGATGCGACGAGCCGACATCGAGGTGCCAAACCATGCCGTCGATATGGACTCTTGGGCAAGATCAGCCTGTTATCCCCGAGGTACCTTTTATCCGTTGAGCGACGGCCATTCCACAATGTACCGCCGGATCACTAGTCCCGACTTTCGTCCCTGCTCGAGATGTCTCTCTCACAGTCAAGCTCCCTTGTGCACTTACAC
>NZ_UNRG01000001.1 GCF_900537115.1 Arthrobacter sp. Alg241-R88 | reverse complement strand
TCCAAGGACCTCTCCGCGGCCCTGGACCGGATGCGTGAGGGCGTGGACACCGYCGCCGCGTACATYAAGGACAAGGGCTACAACCTGCGGATCGCCCTGGAGCCCAAGCCCAACGAACCCCGCGGCGATATTTTCCTGCCCACCGTCGGGCACGGCCTGGCGTTCATCGCCCAGCTCGAACACGGCGACATCGTGGGCCTGAACCCCGAAACCGGGCACGAGCAGATGGCCGGGCTGAACTTCACCCACGGGATCGCCCAGGCCCTGTGGGCCGGCAAGCTGTTCCACATCGACCTCAACGGCCAGCGCGGCATCAAGTACGACCAGGACCTCGTCTTCGGCCACGGCGACCTCACCAGCGCGTTCTTCACCGTGGACCTGCTCGAAAACGGCATCCCCAACCGCGGCAGCCGCTACGAGGGCCCGCGGCACTTCGACCACAAGCCTTCCCGCACCGACGGCTACGACGGCGTCTGGGAATCGGCCAAAGCCAACATGGCCATGTACCTGCTCCTGAAAGAACGCGCCACCGCGTTCCGCGCCGACCCCCAGGTCCAGGAAGCCCTCGCCGCCTCCGGCGTCTTCGAACTCGGCGAAACCACCCTCACCGCCGGCGAAACCGCCACCGACCTGCTCAACGACACCACCGCGTTCGAAGACTTCGACGCCGACAAAGCAGCCGAACGCTCCTTCGCCTTCGTCCGCCTCAACCAGCTCGCCATCGAACACCTCCTCAACGCACGCTGACCATGGCACTCGTAGCAGGTATCGACAGCTCCACGCAGTCCTGCAAAGTGGTGATCCGTGATGCGGACACCGGAGCACTTGTCCGCGAAGGCAGGGCCAGCCACCCGGAGGGCACCGAAGTCCACCCGGACCACTGGTGGGCAGCCCTGCAGGAGGCGATCACGAAGGCCGGCGGACTGGACGACGTCGCAGCGGTTTCGGTCGGGGGCCAGCAGCACGGCATGGTGTGCCTGGACAGCGACGGCCGGGTGATCCGGCCTGCGCTCCTGTGGAACGACACGCGCAGTGCCGGTGCGGCGCTGGAGCTGATCCGCACCGCGGGTGACGGCGACCCTGCCGCTGGCGCCAGCTACTGGGCGGGTGCCACGGGTACTGTCCCGGTAGCGTCGCTGACGCTCACGAAGCTGCACTGGCTGGCCGAAAATGAGCCGGAGAACGCGGCGAAGGTTGCGGCGGTCTGCCTGCCGCACGACTGGCTGACCTGGCGGCTGCTGGGCTACGGCGAAGGCAGCGGACCGGGAAGCCTTGAGGCCTTGACCACGGACCGGTCCGACGCCTCCGGTACGGGCTATTATTCGACGGCGTCGGGCCGGTACCTTCCGGACGTCCTGGATTCGTCACTGGGGCACGTCCCGCTGCTGCCCGAAGTGCTGGGCCCGCTGGACGTCGCAGGCAAGACTCCCGCCGGCGCCCTCGTGGCCGCCGGCGCCGGGGACAACGCGGCAGCGGCGCTGGGTGTTGGTGCCGGCGTCGGCGATGTAGTGATGTCGCTGGGCACGTCCGGAACGGTCTTTGCCGTGTCCGGTACAGCCGCCGCCGACCCGTCCGGGCTGGTGGCAGGGTTTGCGGACGCGGCCGGGAATTACCTGCCGCTGGTGTGCACGCTCAACGCCACCCGGGTTTTTGATGCCACCGCAGCCCTGCTGGACGTCAGCCTGCCGGAGTTCACCGAGCTGGCGCTCTCCGCCGAAAGCGGTGCCGGGGGCTTGACCCTCGTGCCCTATTTCGACGGTGAGCGGACGCCAAACCTGCCCGACGCCACAGGATCCCTGCATGGGATTACCCGGCGCAACTACACCCCCGCCAATCTGGCACGCGCCGCCGTCGAAGGCGTGGTGTGTTCGCTGGCGGACGGGCTGGCGGCCCTCCAGCAGCAGGGAGTCGAGGCCGGGCGGATCATCCTGGTGGGCGGCGGGGCACAGTCCGCTGCCGTGCAGGAGGCGGCAGCGCAGCTGCTGGGAGTCGAGGTCACCGTGCCGCGTCCCGGGGAATACGTAGCCGACGGCGCCGCGCGCCAGGCCGCCGCGGCACTCACGGGGCAGTTTCCGCAGTGGGCGCTCGACGCCGTCGACGTCCCCGCAGGGCAGGACGACGGCGGGGTGCTGGCCCGCTACCGCAGGTGCGCCTCGCTGTACGCCTAGGTATTCTCACCAACAAAAGGACCCGGACCGCCGATGGCGGGCCGGGTCTTTTGAGGTGGGGCGCAGGCTCCTGCCGTGACGTAGCAGGAGCCCGCGGTCTGGATCAGGACATCCAGAGTGGGTCAGGCGTACGGGAGAACGAGCTCCGCGTAGCGCTCCTTCACTGTGGCCAGGACGGTGTTGCCGTCCGTGTCCCAGATGTCCTGATTGAAGATTTCCACTTCGATGTCACCGGTGTAGCCGGCATCCCGCACCCAAGTGCCGATGGTGGCAAAGTCCACTACGCCGTCGCCCATGTAACCACGGGACAGCAGCGGATCGGCGGCGATGGGCACGTTGAAATCGCACACCTGGTAGGAGGCAATGCGGTTCTCCCGGCCGGCACGTTCGATCTGGGCCTTGAGCTCGGGATCCCACCAGACATGGAAGGTATCAACCGCAACGCCCACCGTTGAGGCATCGAACGGCGCTGCAAGGTCCAGGGCCTGCCCCAGCGTGGAGATCAGGGCACGGTCCGCCGCATACATCGGGTGCAGCGGCTCGAGGACCAGGCGGACGCCGTTTTCCTCCGCAAAAGGAGCGAGGTCGGCGAGGCGGTCGGCTACGCGCCGGCGCGCCGCCACTACGTCCTTCTCCCCCGGCGCCAGTCCGCCGACAACAAGGAACAGTTCCTTGGTGCCCAGGGCCACAGCTTCCAGGATGGCGGCGCGGTTGTCGGCCAGCGCGGTGGCCTGCCCCTCGGGGTCGGCAGCGGTGAGGAATCCGCCACGGCACAGGGAGGAGACGCGCAGGCCGGCGTCCTTGATCAGGCGCGCCGCCTTGTCCAGGCCGGCTTCCTCAACCCGGTCCCGCCAGGGCCCGATGGACGGGATCCCGGCGTTGACGCAGCCCTCGACAACCTGGGCGAGGGTCCACTTCTTGGTGGTGGCGCTGTTGATGGCGAGGCGGGAGAAGTCGCTCATACCCCTACCCCGTTGATCCGCAGGTAGTCAGACATCCGGAAGGCGGCGAGTGCCGGATCCCGGAGCAGTCCGGCCTGGTCTGCCAGTTCAAACGTCTTGGCGAGGTGGCACACGGAGCGGCCGGAGTGCAGGCCGCCCACCATCTGGAAGCCCTGCTGTTTGCCGTTGAGCCACGACATAAACGCGATGCCGGTCTTGTAGTAGAACGTGGGGGCGCTGAAGATGTGCTTGCCCAGTTCCCGGGTGGAGTCCAGGATCTCCCGGGCCTTCACGGCGTTGCCGGCTTCGTAGTTCTGCAGGGCCACCGAAGCCGCCGGGTAGATGGCGGCGAAGATGCCCAACAGTGCGTCTGAGTGGTGGCTGCCGTCGCCGTCGATCAGCTCGGGGTAGTTGAAGTCGTCGCCGGTGTAGAGGCGGACGCCTTCGGGAAGCGCAGCGCGGAGGGCCACCTCGTGGCTGGCGTCGAGCAGGGAGACCTTGACCCCGTCCACCTTTGCCGCGTTGTCCTTGATGAGCCCGAGGAACGTGTCGGTGGCTGTCGCGACGTCGTCCGAACCCCAGTAGCCGGCGAGGGCGGGATCGAACATGGTGCCGAGCCAGTGCAGGATGACCGGCTGGTCCACTTCCTGCAGCAGGGTGGAGTACACCTTCAGGTAGTCCTCGGGACCGCTGGCCACCTTAGCGAGGGCCCGCGAGGCCATGATGATGACCTTGGGACCGGCCTCGGTGATGACGGCGATCTGCTCGCGGTACGCCTCGAGGACGGCCTTGAGTCCCGCTTCGCCGACCGGCAGGGAGTCGATGTCGAGCTGGTCCGTACCGGCGCCGCAGGAGACGAGGTCCCGGACCGACTTGCCGGCCGTGGCCGCGTTGCCGGACGAGACCACCGAGGCGGCCTCGACTCCGGTGCGCTTGATGAGCTGCTGCGTGGCGGCCCAGTCCAGGCCCATGCCGCGCTGGGCGGTATCCATGGCATCGGCAACGCCCAGGCCGTAGGACCACAGCTCGTGCCGGTATGCCATGGTGGCTTCCCAGTCGAGCCGGGCCGGGGCGCCGGGGGTGTTGTCTGCCAGTACCTCGGGGATGACGTGTGCTGCGGCGTAGGCACGGCGGGCTGTCAGCGGGGCAGCGGGACGGGCCCAGGACGTAGCGCCCTGCAGCCGGTATTCCCTGGTGCCGCCGTCGTGGGAGGGAAGGATGAGTGAGGTCATTAGAGCGTGATCTCCGGGATGTCGAGGGTGCGGCGTTCGTCGTTGGACTGCAGGCCGAGCTCTGCAAGCTGGACACCGCGGGCGGCGGACAGCAGGCCGAAGCGGTGTTCGCGGCCGGCAACGACGTCGCGGAGGAACTCTTCCCACTGCAGCTTGAAGCCGTTGTCCAGCTCAGCGTTGGCAGGCACTTCCTGCCACTGGTCGCGGAAGGATTCCGTGACGGGCAGGTCCGGGTTCCAGACCGGCTTCGGAGTGTGCGCACGCTGCTGGGCAACGCACTTGTTCAGGCCTGCCACGGCGGAACCATGGGTGCCGTCGATCTGGAATTCCACGAGCTCGTCCCGGTAGACGCGGACCGCCCAGGAGGAGTTGATCTGGCCGATGACCGGGTCGCCGGCCGGGGTCTCGAGTTCGAAGATGCCGTAGGATGCGTCGTCGGCGGTGGCCTTGTACTCCTTGCCGGCTTCGTCCCAGCGGGCGGGGATGTGGGTGGCGGTCTTGGCGTTGACGCTCTTGACCTTGCCGATGATGCCTTCGAGGACGTAGTTCCAGTGGCAGAACATGTCCGTGGTCATTCCGCCGCCGTCTTCCTTGCGGTAGTTCCAGGACGGGCGCTGCGCAGCCTGGACGTCGCCTTCGAAGACCCAGTAGCCGAATTCGCCGCGGATGGAAAGGATGCGGCCGAAGAAGCCTTCGTCCACCAGGCGGCGGAGCTTGACCAGGCCGGGCAGGTACAGCTTGTCGTGGACAACGCCCGCGGTCACGCCGGCTTCCTTGCCGATGCGGGCCAGTTCGATGGCTTCTTCGAGGGTCTCGGCCGTGGGCTTTTCCGTGAAGATGTGCTTGCCGGCGAGCATGGCCTTCTTCAGGGTGGCAGCACGAAGGCTGGTCATGGAGGCGTCAAAAACAATGTCGACGGTGGGATCGTTGATGACGGCGTCGAGGTCGGTGCTCCATTCGGAGACCTTGTGCTTTTCCGCGAGTTCGCGGATCTTGGCTTCGTTGCGGCCCACCAGGATGGGCTCAACCTGGATGCGGGTACCGTCCTCCAGGGTAAAGCCGCCGGCATCCCGGATGGGGAGGATGGAGCGCAGCAGGTGCTGGCGATAGCCCATCCGGCCGGTGATGCCGTTCATGGCGATGCGGATCGTCTTAGTTTCGAAGCCCATGTGTCCTCCACGGTGAGTGAGCAGTAGTACTCAAGCTGTTTGGGAAAGCGCATTCCCACTACATCCATGATGCACCGGGGCACACGTATTGGCAAGCGCTTTCCGGAAAAGGGTTGAAACTGCCATAATGTGAGCACGCTTACTGTCCCTTTAAAGCCTCCAGGAGTTGCTGTGGCTGCAAGTACCCTTACCGAGGTGGCGCGACTCGCCGGCGTGTCGCCGGCCACCGCCTCGCGTGTCCTCAACGGTTCCGCGCGCAAGCCCGGCCCGGACATCGCGGACCGGGTCCGGCAGGCCGCTGACTCCCTTGGCTACATTCCCAATGCGCAGGCACAGGGCCTGGCGAAGTCCAGCTCCGGCTTGATAGGCCTGATTGTCCACGACATCGCCGACCCCTACTTCGCCGCCATTGCCCGGGGCGTGCAGGAAGCAGCACGTGAGCAGCGCAAAATGGTCCTGCTGGCCACCACCGGCGGAGCTCCGGCAGAAGAGAAGGAAGCGGTAGCAGCGTTCGCAGCCCGCCGCGCCGACTCCATCGTGATCGCAGGCTCCCGCTCGTCCCGGCCGGAAAACCTGGAGGACAATGCGGAACTGGCTGCTGAACTGGACAGGTATTGCCGCAACGGCGGCCGGGTAGCGGTTGTGGGCCACCCGGTCGTTGGTGCGACGGCGGAGGAGGGCTACCACGTGGTGGCCGTGCCGAACCAGGAACTGGCCGCAGCGCTGGCGGGCAAACTTGCCTCCGGCTGGGACGGCGACTTTGTGATCATCGGCGGCCCGGAGGGGCTCTTCACCTCAGACGACCGGGTGCGCGGTTTCCAGGAGGGCCTCGCCGCGGCCGGGCGTCAACCTGCGGACATTCTGCGGACCGCCTTCAACCGGGCGGGCGGCTATGAAGCCGGCCTCAAGCTTGCCGGGCTGATCAAGGAACGCCAGGCGGAATCCGGAGATGCGGCCGGCGGCACGAGGTTGTGCATCTTCGCCGTCAATGACGTGATGGCCATCGGCGCCACGGCTGCACTCCGTTCACAGGGGCTCCGCATTCCGCGCGACGCCATCATCGCCGGCTTCGACGACATCGAGACACTCCGCGATTTCCGCCCTGCACTCTCCACGGTCCGCCTCCCGCTCGAAGAGATCGGGCGCCTTGCCACCCGTGCCACAGCTCCGGGAGCTCTTGCTGCCGGCGGAGGGCCGGAAGGGGAATCCAGGGACGCAGGAACCGGCGGTACAGAAAAGGGAGGCGCCGCCGTCGTGCAGCCGCATCCGATCACCGGCGAAGTGACGCTCCGCCGCAGCACCGAGACGGCGGCGTGACCGTGGCGCCCCGCCTGACAGCCGTCCCGTCCCGCAGCGGCGCGGCCGGTGACCGGCCCGCAGTCCTGGTCCTCCCGGGGGGCGGCTACGCCCGCCAGGCCGACCATGAAGCGGAGCCTGTTGCCGACTGGCTCGCCGGCCTGGGCATTCACGCTTTTGTCCTGCGGTACCGGGTTGCCCCTGACCGGCACCCGGCGCCGCTTGAGGATGCAAAGCAGGCAATGCTTCACATCCGCGGCGGAGCGCACGGCCTCGCTGTTGACCGGGAACGCGTGGGGGTACTCGGGTTTTCCGCCGGTGGACACCTCGCGGCGACGCTTTCCACAGCGGTGGCCACCGGCAGCGCTGACCTCGACGTTCCCGGGGCTGTCCCCGACCTCACCGTCCTGTGCTACCCGGTGGTGTCCTACACCCGGGAAGTGCACCAGGGTTCGGTGGACAACCTCCTTGGCGGGGCGCCGCCGTCGAACGTCCTGGCGGAGCTGTCAGCAGAACAGCAGGTAACTAGCGAAACGCCGCCCGCGTTCCTTTGGCACACGGCCGACGACGCCGCCGTACCGGTAAGCCACAGCCTCGGCTACGCAGGCGCGCTGCTGAGCGCCGGCGTGCCCGCTGAGCTGCACGTCTTTCCGCACGGACGCCATGGGTTGGGCCTCGCCGACGGCGAACCCGGGCCTGATCAATGGAGCTCGCTGTGTGCGGGCTGGCTGGGCCGGGCGGGCTGGACCGACCCCTCCTGATCCCCACATGGTCAACCGGGAAGTGCTCGAGGCCATCCGCGTCCGGCTCCAGCAAGCGGCGGATCCGGTGCGTGCTGCCGGTGCGCAGGCGTACATGAAATCTCCCATGCCGTTCCTGGGTGTACGGGTACCGGATGTGCGCCGGCTGACCGCGGCTGCTGTTGCCCGGTTTCCCTTCGAGTCAGCGGGCGGGCAGCGGGCCACCGTGCTGGAACTGTGGCGCAATGCGGAGTTCCGGGAGGAGCGGTATGCGGCCATCGACCTGACCCTCGGCAAGCTGGTGGCCAAGGACCTGACGATGCTTCCGGTCTACGAGGAGATCATCCGCCAGGGTGGCTGGTGGGACTTCGCCGACGGTGTGGCTGGCCGGATCTGCTTGCTTCTGCAGGCACACCGCACCGAGGTGTCGGCGGTGATTCTGGAGTGGAGCACCGACCCGGACCTCTGGATCAGGCGTGCATCGATCACCGCGCAATTGAAGGCCAAAGGGGACACCGATCCCCATCTCCTGCGCCGTGTTATCGAGGCGAACCTTTCCGATCCCGAGTTCTTCATCAGGAAAGCGATCGGCTGGGCCCTGCGGGAGTACGCCAAGACCGCGCCGGGCTGGGTGTCGGATTTCGTGGCTGAACACGGGGACAGGATGAGCCCGCTGTCACGCCGGGAAGCGTTGAAGCACCTGCCTAAATGACGGGGCGTTCAACCACAGGTTCGGGACTCTTCCGGAAGAGGCTTCGGGTGCGCGGATCCCAGAAGATCAGGTAGAGGCCGAACAGCAGGCCGGTCACGGCAGCGGCTACACGGGCCAAGGCCAGCGCCAGCCCAAGGTCCGCGGTCTGAAGGTAAGGGAAAACCTCCAGCTGGTCCGAAATGGCGTAAATCATAAAGAACGAGACCACAAAGTAGAGGGCCTTGACCTGCCAGTCGTTGCGGATGCCGGTCACGGCAAACAACGGAATCAGCCACACCACGTACCAGGACTGGATCATCGGTGCCAGCAGGACAATCGCCGCAAACGCAAGGGTCAGCCGGCGGATCAGGCGGTCGTGCTCACCCCTGAAGATCAGCCAGGCAACGATGCCCACCGCCAGCAGCTTCCCGGCGTCGAACACCCAGTCTGCTAGGAGCCATCCATCCATGCCGAATGAGTTGCCCAGTGAGGCGACCACCATGCCGATCAGCCCAACCGGCGCGTACCAGATGTAGATGCTGCCCGGAGCGGAAAGCCCGTTGATCCAGCCAAAGCCGAACCCGTTCACCAGGCTCATCAGCACCAGGATCCCCAGGCTCAATCCCGCGGTCAGCCCCCAGAAGGCAAACTTCCGGAGCCAGCCTGCGTTTTTCCCTGCCCACAGCAGACCGATGAAGGGCAGGAAAACGATGGTGATGGGTTTGACGGCGATCGAGAGTGTCACCAGGACGATGCCCCTGACCACGCGGCGGGTTGCCGAGTAGTAAAGGCCTGCCAGTGCCAGTCCGATCATGAGGGCGTCATTGTGGACACTGGCGATGAAGTTGGTGAGGAAGAGCGGGTTGGCGGCCGTGAGCCAGAGGGCCCGGTGGGGATTAACTCCATGGAGCTCGGCAAGCTTCGGCACATAGACCACGCAGAGGACGACGCCGGCCACGGCCACCAGCCGGAACAGCATCACGCTGGTTTCCGGCTGGACGTTTGTCACCCACACAATGAACTGCTCGATCCACAGGAACAACTGCCCGTAGGGAACCGGCGCCTCGGTCCACATCTTGTCCGCGCCCAGCTGGAAGTAGTTGGAGAGCGCCGAGATGCCGTTCTCGTACGGGTTGAAGCCCTCCACCATCAGGCGGCCCTGGCCGATATAGGCGTACACGTCGCGGCTGAACAGCGGCACGCTGAACATCATGGGCAGCCCCCAGGCAACCACTGCCATCAATGTCGACTTCCGGGCTTCTTCTCCCCAGACATGGACGCGCTGGCCCAACCGGAGCCAGGCGCGCACCAGAAGCATCCCGCCTACCGCCAGCAGAACGATGGACAGGGCCACGCCGCCCGCTTCTGCCCGCATCCAGATGAACAGGGGCATCCGGCGGAGTTCCGAGACGGGAGCCAGCCAGCCCACTCCCAGGGATCCGATCAGCATAAACATCGAGCCCACGAATCCGGCCAGAAGCGGTGAGCTGGGATTATCGACGTCGGCCACAGTTGCGGCAGTGTCAACGGCCGCAAGCTCCCCCGCTGCAGGCAAAGGCGCCGTCATCTCAGGATCGTCCAATCTCTTGCGTTTGCGCTCTTGGCTTGGCGCGGTTCTGCCCGGCGGGCTGCACGGCCGGCCGAGGCGGGTTACAACGACAGCAAGTGGTCCCGCCGCGTACCCGAAATCCTAGCACCGGCAGGCAGCCGGGAGGTGTAACGGTAGGCTGGTCCGGTGCCTATATCTAACGAACGAATCGTCTGGATCGACTGCGAAATGACCGGTCTGGACATCAAGAACGACGCCTTGATCGAGGTGGCAGCCCTGGTCACGGACTCCGAACTGAACATCCTCGGTGACGGGGTGGACGTAGTGATTAAACCTGATGATGCGGCCCTTGCCCAGATGAACGACTTCGTCCGGGACATGCACACCAAGTCCGGGCTGCTCAAGGAACTCCCCCACGGCACCACCATGGCTGCGGCGGAGGCGGCCGTTATGGAGTACATCGAAAAGTGGGTGCCTGACCCGCGCAAGGCGCCCCTGGGGGGCAACTCGGTAGGCACTGACCGCGTCTTCCTCTCCCGGGACATGCCCTCCGTGGTGGAGCACCTGCATTACCGCGTCATCGACGTCAGCACCATCAAGGAGCTCTCCCGCCGCTGGTTCGCCAGGGCCTACTTCCAGTCGCCGGCAAAGAAGGGCGGCCACCGCGCACTGGGGGACATCAAGGATTCGATCGATGAACTCCGCTACTACCGGGAAGCCGTGTTTGTGCCGCCGCCCGGACCCGACAGCGCTACGGCGCAGCAGATCGCGAAGCGCATCACGGCCGCCGGCGATTCCCAGCAGCCGGAAGCGTAATCTGCACCACGTTTGCGGGAAATTTCGCTGAAATCGGCAAAAGTGGACAAAGCACCCTTGAAGAGCAGGTAAGCTATTTGAGTTGCCTTTCAAGAGAGCCGGTTCTCCGGTAAATCTACAGGGCGCATGGTGGGCTTAGCTCAGTTGGCAGAGCGCCTGGTTGTGGTCCAGGAGGTCGCGGGTTCAACCCCCGTAGCTCACCCTCACGGGATGGTATTACAGCCGTCCACAAAGGAGGCTGCACCGGATATCCGGTGCGGCCTCCTTTCTTTTGCACAAGATACCGCCGAAGGACCGAGGGATGACTGTTCTGCCAATCACCATTTGGGGAGAGCCCGTGCTGCACCGCAGGGCAACCGAAGTGGAAGTTTTCGACGACGAACTGCGGTCCCTCATCGCGGACATGTTCGAAACGAACGATGCAGCCAACGGCGTGGGCCTTGCGGCCCCGCAGGTCGGGGTGGGCAAAAGGATCTTCGTCTACAAATTCGCCAATGACGACGGCGCTCCCCCCACCGGCGTGCTGGTCAATCCGGTCCTCACCCTGTCAAAAATTTCCGGGGCTGTCCCCGACCCCGACGAGGAAGAGGAAGGCTGCCTGTCCTTCCCCAGCGGCCAGTACCCGCTAAAGCGCGCCGAGTGGGCGCGCGTGGAGGGCCTTGACGGCTTTGGGCAGCCGGTCACGTTCGAGGCGACCGGCTGGTTCGCCCGCGTGATGCAGCATGAGTACGACCACCTTGACGGCAAGCTCTACGTCAACCGCCTGATGGACCGCTACGCCCGCAAGGCAATGAAGCAGGCCAAGAAAAACGGGTGGGGCGTTCCCGGACTGACCTGGATGCCGGGCGTGGACCCGGACCCCTTCGGCCATTAGGCCCGACGGCGGGCTGCCTCCGCGCGCCAGGAGCGCCCGGGCTCGGGGATCAGCGGGCTGAAACGGTCCGCTGGTCCGGGCAGGACCCGAGAACCCGCTTCATGGCGTCCTTTTCGGCCTCGGTGACCCAGAGGCGGTAAGCAGCCTTGACGGAGATCTGGCGGGCCACGTAGTGGCAGCGGATCGACTTGTTCCTGGGAAGCCAGGTGGCGGCATCGCCGGCACTCTTCTGCTGGTTGGCCGGTCCGTCGGCAGCGATAAGGTTCAGGGGATCGTTGGCGAGGCGTTGGCGTTCCCCTGCCGTCAGCCCTTGGGCGCCCTTCTGCCACGCGTCCCCCAGGGCAACGACATGGTCTATTTGGACTGCCCGGCTGCTTTCGGAGCCCCGGCGGAAGTCCACAAACTGTCCGAGGTAGGGTTCATGGAAGGTCCCGGCTGCCACGCGGCACGTGGACCCTTCCGTAAAGACCACGTCCGTAAGGTCCCGCCGCAGGATGTCGTTGCGGGTATCGCAGCCGTTGCGGTCAACATCCTGCCAGGCCTGGCCGAACGCCTCCCTGCTGTAGTTGTCCTTCCCCGCGCGTCCCTTCACGGCAAGTGTGTCCAGTGCCGAGAGGGCCGTTACCGGGGGCACCGGATGGACCGGCACAACCGGCTTCATCCAGTCGGGGTCGAAGACGGGAGCTTCTGTAGGCCCGGAAGCGGCGGGCTCCGCTACGGCAAACTGGCCGGCGGTGAAGAACCAGAACAAGGCCCCCAGCGCCGAGACGGCAGCAACTGCGAGCACTCCCCACGCCTGCCGTGAGCGGCGCCGGGCACGGCGGTAGGCGGACCAGCTCACGGTCATGGGGTTCCTGCCCTGCCGGTATGTTCCTGCACCAGAAGAGCCTAGGACAGCCGAACACCATCCCCGCCGATATCCACACTGTGGAGGGCGGGTGAAAGGTCAAGCCGGTGGAGCTACTGCTCCCGCATCACCCGTCGAAGGTCCTCCTCGGCGATGGCCAGGAGTCCCTCAAGCTGCCGCACCCGGTCCTCGCCGACGTCGCCCGCTGCGTGGCCGGCGCGGGCGCCTTCAAGCAGGCGGACGGCCTCTTTGTGATTGGCCTTTGCCACATCGAGTGCGTGTTCCAGGGTAGTTTCATGCTGGAGCGTTGAATCTTTATCCATGGCACAAGTGTGGTCCCGTTTCCCGGCTGATTCCAGCGAATCAGCCGGGAAATCGAGATTGGCCTGAGGGCTGGATTAGACGGAAATTGCGGCCAGGGCTGCGGCCGATTCCTTGGCGGGGAAGGATGGCGGGTTCACACCGGCCATCTCCTCCATCACGCGGACAACCTGGCAGCTGTAACCGAACTCGTTGTCGTACCAGACGTAGAGCACCAGGTTCTTTTCGTTCGAGATCGTGGCGAGGCCGTCAACGATTCCCGCACGGCGGGAACCTACGAAGTCCGTGGAAACCACCTCGGGTGAGTCGATGTAGTCGATCTGCTTGCGCAGGTCCGAGTGCAGGGACATCTCCCGCAGGTATTCGTTGACCTCATCCTTGGTGGTCCCGGTTTCCAGGCTCAGGTTCAGGATGGCCAGGGAAACGTCCGGGGTGGGGACGCGGATGGAGCTGCCGGTGAGCTTGCCCAGCAGTTCGGGCAGGGCCTTGGCCACTGCCTTGGCCGCTCCGGTTTCGGTGATGACCATGTTCAGTGCTGCCGAACGGCCACGGCGGTCGCCCTTGTGGAAGTTGTCAATCAGGTTCTGGTCGTTCGTGAACGAGTGGACCGTCTCGACATGGCCGTGGACTACCCCGAACTTGTCGTTGATGGCCTTCAGGACCGGCGTAATGGCATTGGTGGTGCAGGAAGCCGCGGACACGATCTGGTCGGTGTCCTCGATGCTGCGGTGGTTGATGCCATGGACGATGTTCTTCAGCTCGCCCTTGCCTGGGGCGGTCAGCAGCACCCTTGCCACGCCCTTGCTCTGCAGGTGCTGGGACAGGCCTTCGGCGTCGCGCCAGCGGCCGGTGTTGTCCACCACCAGCGCATTGTTGATGCCGTAGGCGGTGTAGTCAATGGTGGCGGGGTTGTCGGAGTAGATAACCTGCACCTGGACGCCGTTGGCGGTGATGGTGTTGGCTGCCTCGTCAACGCGGATGGTGCCCTCGAAGGAGCCGTGCACCGAGTCGCGGCGCAGCAGGCTGGCGCGCTTGGACAGGTCGTTATCGGAGCCCCTGCGGACAACGATGGCGCGCAGCCGCAGGCCGTGGCCGCCGCCTGCCTTTTCGATCAGGAGGCGGGCCAGGAGCCGTCCGATGCGGCCAAACCCGTACAGCACGACGTCGGTGCTGGTGCGGTCGTCGCCGCCGCGCTTGCCCACGATCTCGGCGAGTTCCTCGCGGAGGAACTCCTCCAGGGTGGCGTCGCCGCCCTCTTCCTTGAACTTCTGGTTCAGCCGGGCGATGTCGATCGCGGCCGCACCGAGCTCCAGCCCCGCCAGGGTGTTCAGGAGCGGAGCGGTCTCCTCCAGCAGCAGCTCATCCTTGCTCATCCTGCGCGCGAAGCGGTGCGCCTTGAGGATGTTCATGGTGGACTTGTTGATCAGGCTCCGGCCGTGGATGCTGGTCACCACGTTGTTTTCGCGGTACAGCCGGCCGATCACCGGAATCATGGCCTCGGCGAGGGCCTCCCGGCCCATCCACGTATCAAGACAAGAATCAGACGTCTGGCTCACAGAAATACCTTCCTCGGTTCAGCCGCGTACGTCCTCGTACACGGATGTCGGCCACCTGATGATGTCCAGGGGCACCGGCACCGCGGGGTTTGTCCCCCAGGTGCCTGGATCGGGTGCAAAAGAAAACCGCCGGGTGCGAACGCAATTCCGGCGGAAGAACTCCTGCGTCCGGTATCCATTCTAATTTGGCGGACTGCCCCGGGGTGGCCCGAGCCGCGTGAAATCACTCACACCAGGTTCCCCGCGGCCCTGGTACGGCCTTAGTTGTGGATGGCGGAGTAGAGGTTGAGGCTCGCGGAGAAAACCACCCAGGAGAAGTAGGGCAAAACCAGCAGCCCGGCCGCCGTGCTGACGGGCCCGAACCGCAGGATGAGGAGGACCAGGACAAAAGCCAATGCGCCGATCACCGCGAGGGCGATCCATAAAGCGGCGGCGCCGAGCATGGGGTACATGCCAAAGAACGTGATGGGCCAGGCCAGGTTGAGCAGCAGCTGCAGACCATACATGCGCGCAACCGGCCGGACCAGGGCTCCCCTCCGCCAGACCAGCCAGGCGGCCACGGCGATTCCGGCGTACAGCGAAAGCCAGGCGGCGCGGAACATCCATCCTGCCGGCATCCAGGGGGCCTTGACCGAGCCGGCGAACCAGCCGTTGGAATTAAGGATGATGGGGATGGAGGCGAGCATGCAGACTGCATACGAAAGGGCAAGGAGACCAAGCAGCGCAACAACTTGCCTGCCCGGGGAACGGACCGGCGGCGGGGCCGTTCCCGGCCCGGGTTGTCCATCAGTATTAGAGGGCACGGTTCAGCATCCCCAACAGAGCTTCCAAGGTCAAACCGGTTAGGTGGATGGGTTGACCGATACGCCGGGTTCTGTGCTCCCGCCCCGTTGCCGGTGCGGGAGTAGCGGCCATCCATCTACGAACGCCGTTGCCGGCGCCCTCCAGCGGCCTACCCGGACACTCGGGCGAGCAGCCCTCAAACGTGCCCTGTCTGGCCTTGCTCCGGGTGGGGTTTACCTAGCCTTCCCGGTCACCCGGGAAGCTGGTGGTCTCTTACACCACCGTTTCACCCTTACCTGTTTCGTGCCGCTTTCAAAACGGCGCGACCCAGGCGGTCTGTTTTCTGTGGCACTGGCCTGCGGGTTACCCCGAGTGGGCGTTACCCACCACCCTGCTCTGCGGAGCCCGGACGTTCCTCGAGCCACTTGCGTGACGCGCGGCCGCCTGGTCAACCCATCCGGATCCAGTCTACCGGCGCCGTGCCGCTTTGCCGCCGCCGGTAGGATCGGACGGTGCTGATTCTGCTTCCCCCCTCTGAAGGCAAGACACCCGCGGTCCGTGGATCCGCCGTCGACTGGCCAGCGCTGAGTTTCCCGCAGCTGAACTCCTACCGTGCCAAGGTGCTGGACGCGCTGGGTACGGTCAGCGCGCACGAGGACGCCCTCGCCTTGCTGGGGGTCGGGGCATCGCTGAAGGACGACGTCGAACGCAACACCCGGCTCCATGCTGAACCGGCGGCTCCGGCGCAC
This sequence comes from Arthrobacter sp. Alg241-R88, assembly GCF_900537115.1. Classification (GTDB taxonomy): domain Bacteria; phylum Actinomycetota; class Actinomycetes; order Actinomycetales; family Micrococcaceae; genus Arthrobacter. The sequence continues at coordinate 1,030,431 of NZ_UNRG01000001.1, read as the reverse complement.
CAAATATATTCAGGGGTGCTTTACGACGCCCTGGGCTACAAGACACTGACTGCCGGCCAACGCCGCAAGGCAGACGAGTCGGTCCTCGTCATTTCGGCGCTCTGGGGCGCCATCCGGTTCGGTGACAATGTGCCTGCCTACCGGCTGTCCATGGGAACGGCGCTGCCCGACGTCGGACGCCTGGCCTCTTTCTGGAAACCGCAGCTCGCCGATGCGCTGGCCGAAGCCGTTTCAGGCCACCTGCTGGTGGACTGCCGGTCCAGCACCTACGCGGCAGCGTGGGCTCCGCCGGCCACCCAAACAGTTACCGTCAACGTCTTTACCGAAGTCAACGGCGTCCGGAAGGTCGTCAGCCACTTTGCAAAGCACACCCGCGGTGAGCTGGCGCGGCATCTCCTGGCCCGGCGGGGCAAGGCACCGGAGTCGCCCGAGCAGCTGCTGAAGGCCAGCCGCGAAAAGTGGGAGGCTGAACTCGTGAAAGGGTTGGCACGGAAGCCACACGCGCTGAACATCATCCTGCCGGGCTGATTCGCCCCGCGCCTCCCCAACTAAGTAGCGCTAAGTGTCGTTATGACGCTCCAAAAAGACACTTAGCGCTACCTAGTTGGGTCAGGCCCACTCGTCCGAGCGGACCAGGATGGCGCCGGAGTCCGGGCAAAACACGATGTCGTCGGCGGCCGCAGCCTTGATCTCGGCGAGATCGCCGGGGCTCAACTTCATACCCGAGGCCTCGGACGTTCCGTGGAACAGCCTTGCGGCGCCCACCCCGCGCTTCGCCAGGGTCTTTTCGTACACGGCCAGCATTCCAGCGTCGAGGGCGGAGGCAAACTCTGAACGCTGGCTCCGGAGCCCACTGGCTTCTGCCTCAACTTCGGCGAGGGCTGCGTCCAGCTCGGCCCGTATGCTGCCGAAGGATCCCTGGATGTCGTCCACGATCCCCTGCTGCTTGGCCTGCCTGGCCCGGAGCGAATCGAGCCGTTCCATGACCTCGAGCTCCACGTCTTCCAGGTCCGAGCGCCGTTTGTTCAGGGAGGCGATGTCCTTCTGCAACGCGACCAGGTCCTTGGACAGCCCGGTTCCGCTGTTGAGCCTTGCCTCATCCCGTTCGATCCGGGAGGCAACCTGCTCCACGTCCGCCTCGGCGCGCTTCAACTCGGCCTCGGCATCGTGGACGGCCACCTTCGCGGCGCCCAGCTCACCGTTGGCGACGGACAGGGCGGCTTCTAGATCCTTGATCCTGGGATCGTTCTCCAGCGAGCGGCGGCGGTTGGCGAGCGACTTCAGCCTGGCGTCCAGCCCCTGCAGCTCAAGCAACTTCAACTGTTCCGCCGGTGCTGCCTTCGCCACTGTTACCTCCGCTTAATTACTTCCGGCCCGGGCCGGGCACCTGAACGGCGCTTCCTAGACTCTAGCGCCTGCCCTGCTCCCCTGCCTCGCAACAGAGTCGCACGCCAGGCTTAGCCCGGAGTCAGGATGAAGTCCCAGGGGTCGCTGTTGGTGGTGCTGACCTGGATTTCGACGTCGTGGCCCTGGTCGGCGAGGACGTTGCCCAACGCTGCGGCGGCTGCCGGCAGCCACAGCCACTCGCTGGCGAAGTGCGATACGTCCACCAGGTAAGGCCGGCCGTTCAGCGCCGCTTCCCGGGCCTCGGACGCCGGGTGGTGGCGAAGGTCGGCGGTGACATACACGTCCGCGTTGCTGGCGCGCACCTCATTAAACAGCGAATCCCCCGCGCCGCCGCAGACTGCAATCCGCCGCACCAGGCCGTCCTTGTCCCCTGAGACGCGCACTCCCCCCGCCACGGAGGGCAGTATGCCAAAGACACGTGCTGCGAAGTCACCCAGGGTCATGGCGTCCGCCAGGTCACCGACGCGCCCGATTCCCTCTTCCGGGAGGCCATTCGCCGCCACAGTGAGCGGCGCGACGTCCTGCAGGCCCAGGGCGTCGGCGAGTACGTCGGACACACCCCCGACGGCGGAATCACCGTTGGTGTGCACGGTCAGGAGCGCAGTGCCCGACTCGATGAGCCGGTGGACAGCCCGGCCCTTGGCGGTGGTGGCAGCGACTGTGGTGACGCCTTTGAGCAGCAGCGGATGATGGGTGATCAGGAGCTCCGCGCCCCATTCCACCGCCTCCTCAATCACCTCAAGCGTGGGGTCGACGGCAAACATCACCCGGGTCACCGCGGCCGAGGGATGCCCCGCCACCAGCCCAACCTCGTCCCAGTGCTCCGCCAAGGACTCAGGCCACAGCTCCTCCACAGCCAGGAGCAGCTCACCCAGGGTGGGAGCCTGGGGCTGGCCGTCCGCTTCCTCCGCGCCGGAGGGGGCGTCGGCGTCGTGATTCTCCTGGCCGGTAACGTCAGTGTCCACAGGTTCCATAGTCTTAGTTTTACCCCATCGCCCCGCCCGTACCGCATGTTTGAAGCGGCGCCGCACAAGGGCCAGGGAATCATCCGGTGCCGCGAACCATTGAAGAGGTCATGAAAACTTTTGTTTTAGGCGGAGGCTGCTTCTGGTGCCTCGACGCCGTCTACCAGAAGACCAAGGGCGTCACCTCAGTGGTGTCCGGCTACACGGGGGGCCACGATCCCCACCCGGACTACTACTCGGTCTGCAACGGCACCACCGGTCATGCCGAAGTGGTGGCCGTGACCTTCGACGAGGACGTGATTCCGGCGGAGGTCATCCTGGACATGTTTTTCGCCCTGCACGATCCCACAACGCTCAACCGGCAGGGGTACGACGTCGGCACCCAGTACCGCTCGTCCATGTTCTACGAGACCACCGAAGAGAAGATCCTCTTCGAGGAAGCCATCGAACGGAACCAGGCCCTGTGGGCGCACCCCATCGTCACGGAGGTCAGCAGGCTCCCCCGGTTCTACGTTGCCGAAGAGTTCCACCAGAACTACTACGCCAAGCATCCGGAGCAGGGGTACTGCCAGGTGAACATCAACCCCAAGCTCGCCAAGGCCAGGAAATATTACTCTGCATGGCTTAACGCTTAGCGGGTGTTACGCGGCCTCGTTAGGCTGACCTCAGTATTCACCCCTCACAAGATAGGCGTATCTACATGGCACGGATCTATGACGATGTAACACAGCTGGTCGGCGGCACGCCGCTGGTCAAGCTCAACCGCCTCAGCGAGGGGCTGGAAGCCACGGTCGCCGTCAAGCTCGAGTTCTACAACCCTGCCAACAGCGTCAAGGACCGCATTGGCGTGGCCATCGTTGACGCCGCGGAGAAGTCCGGGGCCCTGAAGCCCGGCGGAACCATCGTTGAAGGCACCTCCGGCAACACCGGCATCGCCCTGGCCATGGTGGGCGCGGCCCGCGGCTACAAAGTCATCCTGACCATGCCGGAGACCATGTCCACCGAGCGCCGCGTCATGCTGCGCGCCTTCGGTGCCGAGATTGTGCTGACGCCGGGCTCCGAGGGCATGCGCGGTGCCGTGGAAAAGGCCCAGGAAATTGTCGCCAACACCGAGAACTCCATCTGGGCCCAGCAGTTCGCCAACGAGGCGAATCCCGAAATCCACCGCAACACCACCGCTGAGGAAATCTGGGCTGACACTGACGGCGCCGTGGACATCTTCGTCGCGGGCGTGGGCACCGGCGGTACGGTCACCGGCGTCGGCCAGGTCCTGAAGGAACGCAAGCCCGGCGTCCAGATCGTGGCCGTGGAGCCCAAGGACTCGGCGATCCTAAATGGCGGCGCGCCCGGCCCGCACAAGATCCAGGGCATCGGCGCAAACTTTGTCCCCGAAATCCTGGACACCAACGTCTATGACGAAGTCCTGGACGCCACGCTCGAGGACTCTGTCCGCGTAGCCCGCGAGCTCGGCGTCAAGGAAGGCATCCTCGGCGGCATCTCCTCCGGTGCCATCGTGTGGGGCGCCCTGGAACTGGCCAAGCGCCCGGAGAACGCGGGCAAACTGATCGTGGCCGTGGTGTGCGACTTCGGTGAGCGTTACATCTCCACCGTGCTCTATGACGACATCCGCGGCTGATTAGAACCGCCATCCGCCCGTTTCCTGTAGAAAGAACTTTGTGGGCTTTTTCGCAAGACTAAAGGAAGACCTCGACGCCGCCCGGTCCCACGACCCGGCGGCTCGAGGTTCTTTCGAGAACTTTTTCGCCTATTCCGGCCTGCACGCCATCTGGATCCACCGTCTGACGCACCGTCTGTGGCAGAACCCGGCCCTGCGTTTCCCTGCGCGGCTGATCTCCCAGCTGGGCAGGTTCGTCACCGGCATCGAGATCCATCCCGGCGCCACGATCGGCCGCCGGTTCTTTATTGACCACGGCATGGGTGTGGTGATCGGTGAAACGGCGGAGATCGGCGAGGACGTGATGATGTACCACGGCGTCACGCTGGGCGGCCGCTCGCTGGCGAGGATTAAGCGGCACCCCACCATCGGTGACCGCGTAACCATTGGCGCCGGCGCGAAGATCCTGGGACCGATCACCATCGGCGAGGACAGTGCCGTGGGCGCCAACGCGGTGGTTGTAAAGGACGCGCCGCCGGAATCGATCGTTACCGGCGTTCCCGCAAAGTGGCGCCACCGGGATGCGCAGCGGGAGACCAAGCCGGCCGTGGACCCGGCTGAGTACGAGATCGAATACCACCTCTGACGCTCAGTGCGCGTTGACGCCCTGCTGACCTGAACAAATGGCCCGCAGCTCTTGTATTTCTCCAGGAGCTGCGGGCCATTCGGCGTTCTGCGGAACTAGTGGGTGTCCACTGCCTCGATTTCGGACTTGTCCTCGCCCCAGAGGGTGTGGAACGTGCCTTCTGCATCCACACGGCCGTAGGTGTGGGCACCGAAGAGGTCCCGCTGGCCCTGGATCAGGGCGGCAGCAACGCGCTTGCGGCGAAGGCCGTCGTAGTAGGCCAGCGAGGAGGAGAACACGGGAACCGGAATACCCAGCTGGACAGCCGTGGCAACAACGCGGCGCCAGGCCGGAACAGCCTCGGCGATGGCCTTCGTGAAGGCCGGAGCGAACAGCAAGTTGGCAGGCTTCTCGTCAGCTGCGTAAGCCTTGGTGATGTCCTTCAGCAGCTCGGCGCGGATGATGCAGCCGGCCCGCCACAGCGAAGCAATCTCGTCCAGCTTCAGGTCCCAGCCGTATTCCTTTGCTGCGGACGTGAGCATGTCCAGGCCCTGGGCGTAGGACACCAGCTTGGAGGCGTACAGGGCCTGGCGGACGTCCTCGACGAACGTCTCCGGAATTTCCACCGAAGCCTCGTTGCCGGCCAGGAGCTCCTGCCCCAGCTTGCGCTGGCCCGCCTGCGAAGACAGGGCGCGGGCGAACACGGATTCGGCGATGCCGGAGACCGGGGAGCCCAGCTCCAATGCGGAGATGACGGTCCAGCGGCCGGTGCCCTTCTGGCCGGCGGCATCCACAACAACGTCAACGAACGGCTTGCCGGTCTTGGCGTCCACGTGGCCCAGGACCTCTGCCGAGATTTCGATCAGGAAGGAGGAGAGCTCGCCCTTGTTCCACTCGGAGAAGATCTTGGCCTGCTCAGCCGGCTCGATGCCAGCACCGGAGCGCAGCAGGTCGAACGCTTCGCCAATGACCTGCATGTCGGCGTATTCGATGCCGTTGTGGACCATCTTGACGAAGTGGCCGGCGCCGTCGGTTCCCACCCAGGCGCAGCACGGTTCGCCGTCGACCTTGGCGGATATCTTTTCCAGGAGCGGACCGAGGGCCTTGTAGGACTCCTTGGAACCGCCGGGCATGATGGAGGGGCCGTTGAGGGCACCTTCTTCACCGCCCGAGACGCCTACGCCCACGAAGTGCAGGTCCTTCTTGGCCAGCGCGGCTTCGCGGCGGCGGGTGTCCTCGTAGTGGGAGTTGCCGGCGTCGATGATGATATCGCCGGCCTCCAGCAGCGGTTCGAGCTGCTCGATGACGGAGTCAACGGGCTTGCCGGCCTTCACCATGATCAGGACGCGGCGGGGCTTCTCCAGGGAGTCCACCAGCTCCTGCAGGGTTTCGGTGCGGATAAAGTCGCCGTCCGAGCCGTGCTTCTCCAGCAGGGCGTCAGTCTTTTCCACTGAACGGTTGTGCAGTGCGACCGTGAAGCCGTTCCGCGCGAGGTTGCGGGCCAGGTTGGCGCCCATCACCGCTAGGCCGGTGACACCGATGTGTGCAGACATCAAAACTCCAATTCATACGTGCGTTGGATGTGCAGTGGCTCCCTTTGCGCGGAAGCACGGTTGCAGACCATGGGTCTGAATAAAGCATATATATTCACCGGGTCACAGGAAAGTAACGCCCACCTATTGGAACCTTTTGTGTCGTTTGCCGTCCAGGGCCAAAGGCAGGCGGTGCAGTGGCTGCCACTAGGCTTAGCAGCATGACCACCAGCCTCCACCACCGTGCCATCGAGAATCTGGGCACCCGAATCGTCTCGGGCAACCTGCCCGCCGGCCACGTGATACTGGCGGAGCAGCTGGAGGACGAGCTCAAGGTGTCCCGGTCGGTCATCCGCGAGGCGGTCCGCGTACTGCAGTCCCTGGGCCTGGTGGAAACCACCAAGCGGGTGGGCATCCGGGTCCTGCCGCCGAGCCGCTGGAACCCGTTCGATCCCCAGGTCATCCGCTGGCGCCTGGCCAGTGACGCGCGGGGCGCCCAGCTGCGCTCCCTCGCCGAGCTGCGCGCCGCCGTCGAACCGGCCGCGGCGGAACTGGCCGCCGGAAACGCCCCGGCGCCGCTGCGCCTGGAACTCGTGGACGTCGCCTACGCCATGCGCGAGGCCGGACACAACGGTGACGTGCCCCGCTTCCTGGAGCTGGACATCCAGTTCCATTCCCTGCTGCTCTCCGGCTCGGGCAATGAGATGTTTGCCAACCTGATGGGGCAGGTGGCCGAGACCCTGACGGGGCGCACCGTCCATGGCCTTATGCCCGACCATCCGCACGAGGCCGCCCTGCAGTGGCACGTTGACGTTGCCGAGGCCATCGCCCGGGGCGATGCCGAGGCGGCCCGTGACGCCTCGGACCGGATCATGCGCCGGACCATGTCCCAAATGTCGGATACCTGGACCGAACAGCCGCGCGTTTTCATCCCCGTTCGCCGCTAGCCCCCACCCGTCCTGTCAGGAAGCAAAACTCAGCAGTACTTTGCCTGATTCGGCGGAGTTTCGTGCGACGTCGAAGGCTTCGAGTGCTTGCTCGACGGGGTATTCGTGTGTGATGACGGGGTCGATGTGCAGGGTGCCGTCGGCGAGGGCGGCGATGACGTCGTCGATCTCGTCGTTGAACCGGAAGGACCCCTTCAGCTCCAGTTCGCGGGTGATGGCCAGGGAGATCAGGACCGGCTGCGGGCCGGTGGGCAGCAAACCGACCATCACCACGGTGCCGCCGCGGGTTGCGCCCTGGATGGCGGAGGCGAGGCCGTGATGGTTGCCGGAGGATTCGATGACGACGTCGGCCTCGACGGCGGCGATCGCCGCAGCGTCCCCGGCCTGCAGCACCTGGTCCGCTCCCACGGCTGTCGCGATTTCCAGGGGCTTTTGGTGCATGTCGACGGCGGTGATCCGGGCCGCGCCGGCCCGCTTCAGGACCGCGACGGCCAGGGCGCCGATGGGGCCGCTGCCGATCACCAGCGCTGATTTACCTGCTACCTCCCCCGCCCGGGCCACTGCGTGCCAGGCCACGGAGGCCGGTTCGATCAGGGCCGCGGTGCGCAGGTTGATGCTGCCCGGCAGGGCCCGGAGCATCCGGGCCGGGAGGTTCACGTACCGGCTGAACGCGCCGTCCTTGTGCGGGAAACGGGCCGCGCTGCCCAGGTAGGTGCAGCCCGGGGACAGGTTGGGCCGGCCCGCCGGGTACCGGGCAGCGCCCGGACCGGGGGTGGCCGGATGGACCGCCACCGGAGTGCCGGCTACAGGCCCGGTTCCATCGGCAGCGGCGCGGACCACGGTTCCGGAGATCTCGTGGCCGAGCACCAGGGGGGCCTTCAGGATGGACTCGCCCGCGGCTCCGTGGAGCCAGTAGTGCAGGTCCGAACCGCAGATCCCGCCGTAGTGCACCTCGACCACCGCCTCATCCGGGGCCGGAGCGGCCAGGGTCAGTTCGTCGATCCGGAGGTCCCCGGCGGCGTGGGCCACCACGGCCGGACCGGTGGCGGGAAGGACCGGGGTGGAGAGCGCTGTATCCAGTGTCATCAGACCACCACCGTCATTCCGCCGTCGATAAAAATTGTCTGCCCGTTCACGAAGTCCGAACCGCTGGACGCCAGCCACACCGCCGGGCCGGCCAGGTCCTGCACGGTCCCCCACCGGTTCGCGGGGGTCCGGCTCAGGATCCAGGAGTTGAAGGCCTCATCGTCCACCAGATTCTGGGTCATCTCGGTGTGGATGTAGCCCGGCGCGATCCCGTTGATCTGCAGCCCGGACGCTGCCCACTCGGCCGTCATGGCCCGGGTCAGGTTCCGCAGCCCGCCTTTCGCCGCGACGTACGGGGCGATGGTGGGCCGGGCCAGGTCGGTCTGGACCGAGCAAATGTTGATGATCTTGCCGTGCCCGCGTGGAATCATAAAGCGGGCCGCTTCCCGCCCCACCAGGAAGGCGCTGGTCAGGTCAGTGGAGATGACCCGTTCCCAGTCCTTCACGTCCAGCTCCAGCATCGGCACCCGGTGCTGGATGCCCGCGTTGTTCACCAGGATCTCCAGCGGTCCCACGTGTTCTTCCACCCAGGCAATGCCGCGCGCGGCCTCGGCGTCGGACGTGACATCAAAGGCAACGCTGTGCACCCGGCCCGGCGCGAAGTCGGCAGCCATGGCGGCAGCGGCATCCTTGAGCCGCTCCCCGTTGATACCGTTCAGCACCACTGTTGCACCGGCGTCCGCCAATGCCCGGGCGAGAGCGTTGCCGATCCCCCGGCTCGAACCCGTCACCAGGGCAACCCGCCCCGTCAGGTCAAAAAGAGAGCTCATGACTTTACTGTTCCTTCCGCCACGGTTTCCGTGGCTCGTCCGCTGAGGTGTGAAATAGCCTGGCGCACCACGGCGAGGTCCTGGTCGCCGAGGCCCTGGCGCTTCAATTCCGCATAAAGTTCGACGCCGGCTGCCGCCATGGGCACTGCCGTTCCGGAAGCCCGCGCTGCCTCCACAACAAAGGAGAGGTCCTTGTGCATGAATTTAGCGGGCCCGGTGGGGGCATAGTCCCTACTGACCAGCCGCGGACCCACGATGTCCAGTACCTTGCTGCGGGCCAACCCTCCCGACAGCACCTCGAACAGCGCCGCGGGGTCCAGCCCGGAACGCTCGGCAAGCTCGGCAGCCTCGGCGAGCGCCGCCGTCGTGGTTCCCACAACCAGCTGATTGCATGCCTTCGCGAGGGATCCAGCCCCCAGCGGGCCCAGATGCCGCACCGTGGTACCCATGGACTGCAGCAGGGGCTCAACACTCCTAAAAGCCGCAGCATCGCCGCCGGCCATAATGGCGAGCGTTCCCTCCGCAGCGCCCTTTGTTCCTCCGCTGACCGGAGCGTCCACTACCTGCACGTGGCCGCGGCTTAGTGCCGCAACGCGTTCGCCAAAGGCCCTTACCGCAGCGGGCGAGACGCTGCTCATGACCAGCACGATAGTGCCCGGCGCCGGTGGCTGATTTTCCCAGCTCCCAAGCAGCCCGGCGGCCGCCTCCTCGATATGGGCAAGGTCCGGCAGCATAAACACGATCACCGGGAGCTCGCGCAGGTCCTCGATCCTCGCTGCGTTTGCGCCGCCGACCTTCTGCAGCTCGACGGCGGGACCGGGCGACCTGTTCCATCCCGTGATCTGCCACCCGTTACGGATGGCATTGGCAGCCATCGGGAAGCCCATCAGACCCAAGCCCACGAAGCCCGCTCTTCTACCTTGCATACGTCAGCCTCACGTCGTTGTGCTTCAAGATTTGTTCAGTATTCTAGCCGCTATTCAGTATGATGGACACCATGACCTCTCCCATTACCGTGGCCATTGCCGTCCCCCTCGAAGAGGAGCTCGTCGAGCGCATACGCGCTGTCGACCCGTCCGTCACCGTTCTTTACGACCCCCAGCTACTCCCTCCGGAGCGGTACCCGGCCGACCATGCCGGCGACCCCGCCTTCAAACGCTCCCCCCAGCAGGAGGAACGGTACTGGGACATGCTCAACAAAGCCCAGGTCCTGTACGGCATCCCCAACGAAGGCCCGGCCGGCCTCGCCCGCATCGCGGCAGACAACCCGCACCTCCAGTGGGTCCACGCCATGGCAGCCGGAGCCGGCGGAGCCGTAAAAGCCTCCGGGCTGGACCAGGAAACGCTGCAGAAGTTCAAGGTAACAACTTCCGCAGGAGTCCATGCCCTTCCCCTGGCCGAGTTCGCCACCCTGGGGATCCTTAACGGCTTCAAACGAACCGCCGAGCTCGTGAGGGACCAGGAGGCCAAAGTCTGGCCCGAGCTAAGGACCCCCACGCGGCTGGTCAGCGGTTCCCAACTGGTCATTTCCGGGCTGGGCGAAATCGGACTTGAGACGGCCCGCCTGGCCCGGGCCCTCGGCATGAAGGTCAGCGGGACCAAGCGCACGGTGGCACCGCTGGAGGGGATTGAACAGGTTTCGGACAATGACGGCCTCGCGGCCCTCCTTGCCACCGCAGACGCCGTGGTCAACACCTTGCCCGGCACCCCTTACACGGAACGGCTCTTCAACCGGGACGTCTTTTCGGCCATGAAGCCCGGCACTGTTTTCGTCAACGTGGGAAGGGGAACAGTGGTGGACGAGGAAGCGCTGCTCGAGGCCCTGGACAATGGCCAGGTCTCTTACGCCTGCCTTGACGTCTTTGCGGTCGAACCGCTCCCGCAGGACAGCCCGCTCTGGAGCCACCCCAAGGTGTTGGTGTCGCCGCACACCTCCGCCTTGAGTGCAGCAGAGAACCGCCTGATCACGGAACGGTTCTGCAGCAACCTCCGCATCTTCCTTGACGGCGGCGAGCTGCCCCACCTCGTGGACACCGTCCACTTCTACTAAACAGCCGCTCCCGCCCCGACAGCCTCCCCCGTTGGCGTCGGACACACAACGCAAGGCCCCGGCTGGCTCCTCTCCAGGAGGAACCAGCCGGGGCCTTTCGCATGCAGCACCAGGTTCGGGCCGCGCACCCACGGTATGCCCGGGTCTGCTGCTCTCTGCTGTTCGCAGCCCCTGCCGCTGCCCACTACACGATGCCCGCCGCCCTTTCGCCACCCTTTTCGCCGCCCCAGTGCATAGCCGCCCCAGTGCATAAGGGAGGGCCGCTTCCCCATCAGGGAAAGCGGCCCTCGCCTGGAGCTGTCGGGCTACCTTGCGTCCTCCACCAGGACCAGGTCCCTGCCCCGGGTTTCGGGAGTGAAGAAGGTGGTGAAGAAGGAGATGGATGCCAGGACCAGCGAATAGATGGCCGGAACGAGCCAGGAGTGGTTGGTGGCGGCGAGAAGGGCGACGCCGATCATCGGGGCAAAGCCACCGGCGAGGACTGCCGAGAGTTCGCGGCTCAGTGCAACGCCCGTGAACCGGTGCTGGGATCCGAAAAGTTCGGGCAGCATCGCGCACTGGGGGCCAAGCATCGACTGCACACCAAGGGCGATGCCCACCACCATGACCACCCACACCAGCGTGACGTTGCCAAGGGTCACCAGGTAGAACGCCGGAAGGGCGATGACAGCCTGGAACAGCGCGCCGTACCGGTAGACCGGGACGCGGCCAAACCGGTCAGACAGTGCACCGAAGGTGACCACCATGACTGCTGCGAATGCGGCGGCAATCAGCAGGCCGGTGGGGCCGATGAACTTGTCGCCGGCGAAGACGCCTGCAGGCATGCTGATGAAGGACACCAAAAGGGCTGAGTAGATGGAGGAATTGCCGTTTTCGCCCATCCGCAGGCCGATTCCCACCAGCACACTCTTTTTGGAGTGCTTCCAGATCTGGCCTACCGGGTTCTTCACGACAGCCTTGTGCTTCTCGAGCTCCTGGAAGACCGGAGTCTCTTTCAGCCGGAGCCGGATAAAGACGGCAACAACGATCAGGATAAAGCTGGCCAGGAACGGCACCCGCCACAGCCAGCCCTGCAGGACGGACTTATCGGCCAGCGCCATCAGCGCGAAGGTGCCGGCGCCGAGGAGGGTACCGAGCTGGATGCCGACGAACGGCAGGGAAGCAAAGAATCCACGACGGCGGCGCGGCGCGACTTCCGAGATGAGGGTGGTTGCACCCGCCTGCTCTGCACCGGCGCCCAGCCCCTGGATGATGCGCAGGGCCACCAGGAGGACGGCACCCAGCATACCGGCCTGCTCAAACGTGGGCAGCAGCCCGATCGCGAAGCTGGCCATGCCCATCAAGCCGATGGTGAGGATGAGGACCATCTTGCGTCCAAACCTGTCCCCGATGTAGCCGAAAACCACCCCGCCGAAGGGACGGGCGGCAAAGCCGACTCCGTACGTGGCAAAGGAAGCGATGACGGCACCGCTCTCACCCAGCGGGGCAAAGAACAGCGGCCCGAAGATCAGCGCTGAGGCGAGGCCATAAATGTAGAAGTCGTAGTATTCCAAGGCGGAACCTACGGAACTGGCAAGAGTTGCCCTTCGCAGCTGGTCCGGTTCAACGACGGCGCCGTCCTCGGCCTGCGGTGCATTAGTACGAGTTGTCACAAGAACTCCCTCATCACACGCCAGGCCCCCGTTGGCCTGGTGGGTCAGTGGCGGCACGAGCCGTGCTGGTCACTGTATTGAACAGCGTACAGCAAGTTGAACAGCCGGCAAGGGTGCCGAACATTTATTTTGTTGAGCCGGCCGCGGTTCCTGCCCTTTCACCCCATGGGGTTGCCAAGGGAACGCGCGAGCTCACGGAGTTCCTTGACCATCTGCGAACCCTGCTCCTCCGTGTAGGTGGCCTTCAGTGCAGTCACCGAAAGTCCCAGGCTGGGGCCGTGCGCACCCCGGGTAGGAACGGACACGGCAAGGCACACCACGCCGGTAGTGGATTCTTCGTCCTCGAACGCGTAGCCCTGCTCCCGGATCGTGTGGAGCTGGGCTTTCAGCTCTGCACCGGTGCGCAGCGACTTCGGCGTCAGGACGGGCAATTGCGCGTCGTCGGGGAACATGTCGTCGATGTCATGATCGTGCAGCCGGGCGATCAGCGCCTTTCCTACCGCGCACAGGGAAACCGGCATCTTGTCACCGATGTTGGAGGTCAGGCGGACGGCGGGATGCCCCTCATACCGCGCGAGGTAGATGACGTTGGTTCCATCCAGCATGGCGATCCGGACCGTCTCCCCGGACAGCGTGGGAGCCTGCTCGCAGTACCGGTAAAACTCCTGCACTTCGTCCAGGCGGCTGAGATAGGCGGCGCCGAGTTCCACCAGTTTGCGGCCGAGGGTGAATTCAGCTCCTTGCCTGCTGATGAGGCGTGCCTCTTCCAGCGCCAAAAGCAGGTTGGACGTGGATGACTTGGGAATGCCGAGTTCGCGGGCCAGGTCGCTTAGGGTCAGCCTTCCGGCTGCCGAGGCGGCAAGGGCATCCAATACAGCGGCTGCCCGGGTGACGGCGGGCGCCGGCGAAGCGCTTCCCAGGCCGTCGGCGGTTCGGGGGGTGCGGGAATCGGCCATGATTCTCCTTATGTAGGCGCCTGCGCTGGATTGTGCTGTTCATCCAGCTGAACACCAACCATTCTAATGGCTGGGGCCTCATTGAGTTCGGCACTGGAAAGCAACCCGAGTGAGCCGACACACAGTGCGGACAACTTCTTGTTTCGGGAAGTTCACGGTATATTCGTCACAGGCCCTCCACCGCGGCATCCCCCAATAGTCGCGGTGGAGGGTTTTCCAATGCCCTGATACACCCAAGAGCGCGCATCAGGCCGCGTCCGCGACTGCTTCGCGCAGGCGCCATCCACCGCCCATGCCGTCCCTCTCCAGCAGCATGGTGGTCAGCGCGGAGCCGCTGTTCCTCCGAGCCTCACCTGGACCTGCAGGACCTCGACGTCCACCCGGCTGAGGCCTTTGGGCATCCTGCGGTTGACTTCCCACCAGTTGACCCGCTCAAACCACCGGACTGGTTCCGCACCCACAGTCCATTCCCTGCCGTTGGTCACTACCGCCGTCGGCATTCCGTTGCTTCCCGTCCGCACCATCACGTGTTCCATGCCTGCAAACTACGGCGGGGCACTGACATTGGGCCGCAAACGAAAAAACCCTGCAGTTTCCGCCAATACGGCGAAAACTACAGGGTTTCCTTGTGGGTCCTACCGGGATCGAACCGATGACATCCACGGTGTAAACGTGGCGCTCTACCAGCTGAGCTAAAGACCCATGGTGCTGAATCCGGCGCTTCAGCGCCGCAACCAACGAACATAGACTCTACCCGACGCAGGCCGCGAAACGCGAATCGGTGCGGCCCGCGCCCCTGAACGCCCCCTACAGGGGCGGGAGCTCGGCGGCGAGCCAGGTCAGCGATTCGCTGACGCCCGCGTCCAGCTTTATGGTTGCCTTGTCATCGCCGCGGGTCTCCCCCCGGTTGATGATGATCACCGGCTTCCCGTCCTTGGCGGCGTGCCTTACGAAGCGCAAGCCACTCATCACTGTCAGTGATGATCCGGCCACTACCAGCGCACCGGCATCGTCAACCATCCGGTAGGAGCGTTCAACGCGCTCTTTGGGCACATTCTCGCCGAAGTACACAAAGTCGGGCTTCAGCGTTCCGCCGCATGCAGGGCAGACCGCCACCACGAAGCTGCTGATCAGCGCCTGGTCCTCGACGGTGGCGTCTGCATCCGGCGCTATCTCCACAAGACCCGATTCCGCGGCGCGTGACAGGAAGTCCGGATTCAGCTCCTCAAGCACTCCCGCAAGCAGGCGCCGGGAGTAGGTACGGCGGCACTGGAGGCAAACCACCTGGTCATACCTGCCATGCAGGTCAACCACATTGGTACTTCCGGCGTCTTCGTGGAGCCGGTCAACGTTTTGGGTAATCAAGCCGGTGAGGTAGCCGCGCCGCTCGAGTTCGGCGGCCGCGTGGTGGCCCTGGTTGGGATCAGCGTGCCGAAGATGTGACCAGCCGATATGGTTTCGTGCCCAGTAGCGCTGACGGTTGGCCTCGTCCTTGATGAACTCCTGGTATGTCATGGGGGAACGCGGCGGCGAACCCGGTCCGCGGTAGTCCGGAATGCCCGAATCGGTACTCAGCCCGGCGCCAGTCAGCAGGGCAAAGGGGTTGCCTGCGAGAACCGCGCGAATCCGCAGCAGGACCTCGAGCTCCTCAGCGGAAGGACGCGTTGCCTTGACGGGCGGCATGCTGGCGAAGCCTGTCAGGCCTACACCCGCCCCCCGCTGTTCCATGGCCGGTCAGGCCTGCCCCAGGCCGGCCAATGCGGCGCGGTATTCCTGAAGGTCCCGGGCCTGGCCGCGCGGGTTCACCACCGAATAGCGGACAGTTCCGGCGGCGTCGATGATGAATGTGCCGCGCTTCGCCATGCCGCTGTCCGCATCGAAGACGCCGTAGGCGCTGGCCACGCCACCGTGGGGCCAGAAGTCGGCCAGAAGGTCGAAGCTGTAGCCTTCCTGCGCGGCGTAGGCGCGCAGGCTGAACTTGCTGTCGACGGAGATCGCCAGGACCGTGGCATTCGCATCCTCGAACATCGCAAGGTTGTCGCGTATCTCGCAGAGTTCCCCGGTGCAAATGCCGGAAAAAGCGAACGGATAAAACACCAGGACTACGTTCTGGCCTCGAAGGGCTGACAACTGGACGGGTTCGCCGAACTGGTTGCTGAGTTCGAAGTCAGGTGCCGGCCCGCCAATCGCGGGCACAACTACGGAAGCAGCGTCAAGCGCTGCCGTCACTTGTTTTTCCTCATCACCAGGCGGGCTGCACTCCAGTCCTTGGACACGCCTGCCGAGGTTGTGACGTGCAGGCCGGCGGTCGGTGCAGCTTCCTGGATGTCAGCCGGCGAAACATATCCGGCCCTGCCGGACTTCGGAGTGAGGACCCAGACAACTCCGTTTTCGCTGAGGGTGGTCAACGAATCCATGAGGCTGTCCACCAGGTCGCCGTCGCCGTCGCGCCACCAGAAGATGACGGCATCCGCCACTTCGTGGTCGTCCTCATCCAACAGCTCAGAGCCCGTGAGGTCTTCAATATCGTCACGTAAGTCGAAATCGACGTCGTCGTCGTAACCGAACTCCTGAATCAGATCCCCGTTCTTGAAACCCAATTTTTCCGCCACATTTACCGAAGTGGCGGCGTCGGCCTCGCTCACGTGTTCCTCCAATGCCTCATATATGCAGTGCGCATAGTGATTTCCATTACTCCCAAGCCAACACCCTTTGTGCCTGCGCTTCAAGCTGGCGCCCCGGGATGGCGCATATTCTGCGTCACACCAGTGTGGCCAGCCCGCCCGCAGCGGCTTTTCGTCACACAACCAGTATGACGGCGAAATACAACAGAGCCGTCCAAGCCGCGGCTACGCATCGTGTTGCGGACAGAGTTAGAGTGGCAGGTGACAACTATGCCTGCGGGGCAACAACCCTGTAACTCCAATGCAGACGTAGGAATGCTAGGACCCTGCCCGGCACACATGACCGGGCTGTTGTAACCGATACGTCGCACACGGCGTATATACGCCGGGCGGTCACCCTGCCCGGCCTGAGTGCGCCATCAATGCGCGCAAAGAGAGGTTGGACGTGGCTGCAGGAGAAGATACCTCCCATATCCTCAGCGGGTTGACTAACCAGCTGCCTGATCGTGATCCGGAAGAGACCGCCGAGTGGGTTGAGTCCCTGGATTCTTTGATCAGGGAACAGGGTACCGAGCGTGCCCAATACATCATGCGGAGCCTGCTGCAGCGTGCCGGTGCGCAGAGCGTCGGGGTGCCGATGGTGACCACCACCGATTACGTGAACACCATCCCGGTGGACCAGGAAGCGCAGTTCCCGGGCAACGAGGAGTTCGAGCGCCGGTACCGGGCGTACATGCGGTGGAACGCCGCGGTGATGGTGCACCGGTCCCAGCGGCCCAACATCGGCGTGGGCGGGCACATCTCCACCTACGCCGGGGCTGCGACCCTGTACGAGGTGGGCTTCAACCACTTCTTCCGCGGCAAGGACCACCSCGGCGGCGGTGACCAGGTCTTCTTCCAGGGCCACGCCTCCCCCGGCATGTACGCGAGGGCGTTTATGGAAGGCCGGCTCTCCGAGGAGGACCTGGACGGGTTCCGGCAGGAAAAGTCCCGCGAGGGCCACGCCCTGTCTTCCTACCCGCACCCGCGGCTGATGCCGTCGTTCTGGGAATTCCCCACGGTCTCGATGGGCATCGGGCCGATGAACGCGATCTACCAGGCCCAGTCCAACCGCTACCTGCACAACCGGGGCCTGAAAGACACCTCGGACCAGCAGGTCTGGGCGTTCCTGGGCGACGGCGAAATGGACGAGCCGGAATCCCGCGGCCTGCTCCAGCTCGCCGCGAACGAGAACCTGGACAACCTGAACTTCGTGATCAACTGCAACCTCCAGCGCCTGGACGGCCCGGTCCGCGGCAACGGCAAGATCATGCAGGAACTCGAAGCGTTCTTCCGCGGCGCGGGCTGGAACGTGATCAAGGTCGTCTGGGGCCGGGAATGGGATGACCTGCTCACCCGCGACACCGACGGGTCGCTGGTGAAGATCATGAATGAAACCCCCGACGGGGACTACCAGACCTACAAGGCAGAATCCGGCGGGTTCGTCCGCGAACACTTCTTCGGCAAGGACCCCCGGACCAAGGACCTCGTCGCGGACCTGACCGATGACCAGATCTGGAACCTCAAACGCGGCGGCCACGATTACCGCAAGGTTTACGCCGCGTACAAGGCAGCCACCGAATTCAAGGGCAAACCCACCGTCATCCTCGCCAAAACCGTCAAGGGCTACGGACTCGGACCCCACTTCGAGGGCCGCAACGCGACCCACCAAATGAAGAAACTCACCCTTGACGACCTGAAGAAGTTCCGCGACCACCTGCGGATCCCCATCACGGACGAACAGCTCGAAAAAGACCCGTACCAGCCGCCGTACTACCACCCCGGCACGGACGCCCCGGAAATCCAGTACATGATGGAGCGCCGCGCTGCCCTGGGTGGTTCGGTTCCGGAACGCCGGTCCAAGCACGCCGAGATCACCTTGCCGGACGCGAAGTCCTACGAGGTGGCCAAGCGCGGTTCGGGCAAGCAGCAGGCCGCCACCACCATGGCCTTCGTGCGTTTGCTCAAGGACCTGATGCGGGACAAGGAGTTCGGCAAGCACATCGCCCCGATCATCCCGGATGAGGCGCGTACGTTCGGCATGGATGCGTTCTTCCCGACGGCGAAGATCTACAACCCCAAGGGCCAGAACTACCTGTCCGTGGACCGGGACCTGGTCCTGGCCTACAAGGAGTCCCCCGCAGGGCAGCTGATCCACCCCGGGATCAACGAAGCCGGCGCCGTGGCAGCGTTCACCGCCGCCGGAACCGCGTACGCCACCCACGGCGTGCCCCTGGTCCCGGTCTACGTGTTCTACTCCATGTTCGGCTTCCAGCGCACCGGCGACGCCTTCTGGGCCGCAGCAGACCAAATGACCCGCGGCTTCATCATCGGCGCCACCGCAGGACGGACCACCCTCACCGGCGAAGGCCTCCAGCACGCCGACGGCCACTCCCCSCTGCTCGCCTCCACCAACCCCGCAGTGGTCACCTACGACCCCGCCTACGGCTACGAAATGGGCCACATCATCCGCGACGGCCTCGAACGCATGTACGGGCCCAACTCGGAAGACCGGAACCTCATGTACTACCTCACGGTGTACAACGAGCCCATCACCCAGCCGGCCGAGCCGGAGGAACTGGACGTCGAGGGTGTCATCAAGGGCATCTACCTGCTCGCCCCGGCAAAGATCGACGGTCCCCGGACCCAGATCCTCGCCTCCGGCGTGTCGGTGCCGTGGGCGCTGGAGGCCCAGCAGCTCCTGGCCGATGACTGGGGCGTCTCCGCAGACGTCTGGTCCGTCACCTCCTGGAACGAACTGCGCCGTGACGGCCTCGCCGCCGAAGAGGAAGCCTTCCTCAACCCCGGCGAACCCGCCCGCGTCCCCTTCGTCACCCGGCAGCTCGAAGGAGCCACCGGCCCCGTCGTCGCAGTGTCCGACTACATGAAGGCCGTCCCGGACCAGATCCGCCAGTTCGTCCCGAACGAATTCGCCACCCTCGGCGCCGACGGCTTCGGCTTCTCCGACACCCGCGCAGCAGCCCGCCGCTTCTTCAAGATCGACGTCCACTCCATCGTGGTCCGGTCACTGGAGATGCTGGCCCGCCGCGGCGAGGTTGACCAGCAGGCGCCAGCCAAGGCAATCGACAAGTACCGGCTGCACAACGTCAACGCAGGCTCCACCGGCAACGCCGGAGGCGAGTCCTAGGACAGACAGGTAACCTGCGGCGATCCCGCGAAGTGCTGACGACGGCGGCTCCCACCGAAAGGCGGGGGCCGCCGTCCTCTGTTGTGCGGCGGGAGCCCCGTGTGACGCACAACCGACGGGATTGTAGCCTTTGCACAAATGGAGCTTGCCGGGCAGTGGCCGTATGCTCGAAGAATGCCAGCACCAGCCGCCCCGTCCGCGAAGCGCAAACCATCCACGCCGAGGGTCACGCCGGAGAAGTCCGAAACGCTCAAAAAGCTGCGGGCGAATGTGGGCCAGCTGTCCACCACCACAATGCGGGAGCTGGAAAAATCCCTGCCCTGGTACAGCCGGCTCAGCTCGGATGAACGCTCAGCCCTCGGCATGGTGGCGCAGAACGGCATCGCAGCGTTCGTGACTTGGTATGAACGCCCGAGCTCCCCGTCCTGGATCCTCACCGACGTCTTCGGGACAGCCCCTACGGAACTCACCCGGTCCATCAGCCTGCAAAAAGCGCTGCAGCTGATCCGGATCGTGGTGGAGGTGGTGGAGGACCAGGTACCGGTCATCGCCCCGGAGGCTGACCAGCCGTCCCTTCGCGAGGCCGTCCTACGCTACTCCCGCGAGGTGGCGTTCGCCGCCGCCGACGTCTATGCGCGGGCCGCCGAATCCCGGGGCTCCTGGGACACCCGCCTGGAGGCGTTGATCGTCGATGCCATCCTTCGCGGCGAAAACACTGACGCTTTGCGCTCCAGGATCGCAGCCCTGGGCTGGAAGGCGCAGGAACGGTTCACCGTGATGGTGGGCAACTCCCCCTCCGAACCCAGCGCCAGCTACGTCAGCGAACTCCGGCGGATGGCAGGCCGCTACGCGGAGGACGCCCTCGTGGGCATCCAGGGCGATCGCCTGATCCTGATCCTGGGCGGCGTTTCGGACCGGGAAACCGCCTACGTGAAGCTCAGCGACATGTTCGCTCCGGGCCCCGTGGTGTACGGGGCCGAAGCAGGCTCGCTGCTGGAGGCCAGCAGTTCGGCGCAATCCGCCTTCGCCGGCCTGACGGCGGCCAGGGCCTGGCCGTCCGCGCCCCGGCCTGTTGCCGCGGATGACCTGCTGCCTGAGCGCGTAATCTCGGGCGATGACGCCGCCCGCCGCTCGCTGATCAAGAACATTTACCGCCCGCTCCTCGCGGCGTCCAACGGGCTGGTGGAAACCCTTGGAACGTACCTGGAACTCGGCCATTCCCTTGAGGCAACGGCCCGCGAACTCTTTGTCCACGCCAACACCGTCAGGTATCGGCTAAAGCGGGTCTGCGACGTGACGGGCTGGGATCCGCTCCTCCCCAGAGAGGCTTTTGTCCTCCAGGCAGCGCTTGTGGTGGGCCGCCTTTCCGCCCCGCCCAAAGCCGCCGTCGAGCGTCACCCGGCGCGGAACCAGCCCTGAGGCGTTGTAGACTTCCTACAACCTGACCCCGTGAGCTTGGTGCGGACAAACACCGCTGGATCACACAGTAATTTGGAAAGCTGGTTACGTGCTTGCAATAGTCTGCCCTGGACAGGGCTCACAAACCCCGGGTTTTCTGGCCCCCTGGCTTGAACTGCCCCCGGTGGCAGGCCAACTGGCCTCCCTGAGCGACATCGCAGGCATTGACCTGATCGCCCATGGGACCACCTCCGACGAAGAAACCATCAAGGACACTGCCGTGGCGCAGCCCCTGATTGTTGCAGCCGGGCTGGTAGCCGCGGCTTCCCTCTTCGACGTCGAGCTCAGCTCCCTGCCGGTACTTCTCGCCGGCCATTCCGTAGGGGAAATCACTGCTTCCGCCCTTGCCGGCGTCCTGACGGAGCAGGAAGCCATGACCTTCGTCCGCGAGCGTGCCAACAGCATGGCTGCGGCCGCGTCCGTCACGCCTACCGGCATGAGCGCCGTCGTGGGCGGCGATCCGGCCGAGGTGCTGGCCGCCATCGAAGCAGCCGGCGCCACCCCTGCAAACGTCAACGGTGCAGGCCAGACCGTGGCTGCAGGAACCTTTGAACAGCTGAAGGCCCTTGCCGACAACCCGCCCGCGAAGGCGCGCGTCATCCCGCTGAAGGTGGCCGGCGCGTTCCACACCAGCCACATGTCACCCGCGGTCAGCGCCCTGAAGACGCTGGAGCCGGCGTTGAAGCCGCAGGCACCGAAGGTGCCCCTGCTGTCCAATTACGACGGCGGGGAAGTCACCGACGGCCCTGCCGCCGTCGACAGCCTGATCGCCCAGGTCTCGCGCCCGGTCCGCTGGGATCTGTGCATGGAAAACATGGTCCAGCGCGGTGTCACCGGCGTCATCGAACTTGCTCCTGCCGGGACCCTTGCAGGCCTCGCCAAGCGCGGCATGCCCGGCGTCAAGACCGTTGCGGTCAAGACCCCCGATGACCTTTCCGCCGCCCTGGCGCTCTTCGCAGAACTGGAGGGCAACGCATGAGCGTTCCCACGCTGAAACAGGCACCCATTCAGGAACACACGCGGATCCTCGGAATCGGCGCATACCGGCCGGACGTCATCGTCACCAACGAGGACGTCTGCCAGTGGATCGATTCCTCGGATGAATGGATCCGCCAGCGGACCGGAATCGTGACCCGCCACCGCGCCGCAGCTGATGTCAGCGTGATCGATATGGCCGAGGGTGCTGCCCGCGAAGCCATGGAAAAGGCCGGGATTGAAGCGTCGGACCTCGGTGCTGTCATTGTCTCCACGGTCACGCACCCCTACGCGACGCCGTCGGCCGCCGCCAGCCTGGCTGACCGCATCGGCGCCACGCCTGCACCTGCCTTTGACATCTCCGCAGCCTGCGCCGGCTACTGCTACGGGATCGCCCAGGGCGACGCCCTCGTCCGTTCAGGTACCGCTAAGTACGTCCTGGTGGTTGGCGCAGAGAAGCTCTCCGACGTCATCGACAACCGGGAACGCACCATCTCCTTCCTGCTCGGGGACGGCGCCGGCGCCGTCGTCATCGGCCCCTCCGAAACTCCCGGAATCGCACCCTCAGTCTGGGGATCCGACGGCAGCAAGTGGGATGCCATCGGGATGACCCGCTCCATGCTCGATGTCCGCGACCTTGGCATGGCCGCCCGGCAGTCAGACTCCACCGGGGACCTTGCCTTGCTCGAAGAAGCCCAGGAGCTCTACCCCACCCTGCGGCAGGACGGCCAGACAGTATTCCGCTGGGCCGTATGGGAAATGGCGAAGGTGGCCCAGCAGGCCCTCGAAGCCGCCGGCGTACAGGCCGAAGACCTCGTGGCTTTTATCCCCCACCAGGCAAACATGCGCATCATCGACGAGATGGTCAAGAAGCTCAAGCTGCCCGAGACGGTTACAGTGGCACGGGACATCGCCGATGCAGGGAACACCTCTGCAGCGTCCATCCCGTTGGCCACCCACCGCCTGCTGTCGGAAAAGCCGGAGCTCAGCGGCGGGCTGGCCCTCCAGATCGGCTTCGGCGCCGGGCTGGTCTTCGGCGCCCAGGTAGTTGTCCTTCCCTAGAAACGCCCCCAACAGGCCGCAACCGCGTCCTGAACCATTTCCGGCAGCCCTGCCGGCAATTCAAGAAAAGGAGCCATCAATGGCTAGCAACGAAGAGATCCTGGCCGGACTGGCTGAAATCGTCAACGAAGAAACCGGCCTGGCCCCCGAGGCCGTCGAGCTGGACAAGTCCTTCACCGAGGACCTGGACATCGACTCCATCTCCATGATGACCATCGTGGTCAACGCCGAAGAAAAGTTCGGCGTGCGCATCCCGGACGAAGAGGTCAAGAACCTCAAGACTGTCGGTGACGCCGTCAGCTTCATTGCCGGAGCACAGGCCTAGTCAACGCTTCGCCGTTTATCGGCATGGCGGGCTGCCGGTCCGGGACGACCGGACCGGCAGCCCGCCGCATTTTTCCGGCACCTTTCTCCTGATGAAGGATGCCGACCATCAATACGCGGGACCCTCCGGAAAAGCCGGGGCCGGATTCCCACCGACAGAGAGTGATCCCATGACACGCAAAGTAGTCATTACCGGTCTGGGTGCCACCACGCCCATTGGCGGCGATGTACCCACGATGTGGAACAACGCGCTCAAGGGGGTCTCCGGTGCCCGCACTTTGGAGGACGACTGGGTTGCCAAGTACGAGCTTCCCGTCCACTTCGCTGCCCGGTGCAGCACCCCCGCCGCTGACGTGCTCAGCCGCGTAGAGGCCAAGCGGATGGACCCTTCCACACAGTTCGGCGTCATCGCCGCCCGTGAGGCCTGGGCCGACTCCGGCATCACCGAGTTCGACAAGGACCGGCTGGCTGTTGCCTTCGCCACCGGCATCGGCGGAGTCTGGACCCTGCTGGATGCGTGGGACACGCTGAAGGAAAAGGGCCCACGCCGTGTCCTCCCCATGACCGTTCCCATGCTGATGCCCAACGGGGTTGCCGCGGCCGTGAGCCTGGACCTCGGCGCGCGCGCCGGTGCCCACACTCCGGTTTCCGCCTGCGCCTCCGGCACCGAAGCCCTGCACCTGGGCCTGGACCTGATCCGCTCGGGCAAGGCAGACGTTGTGATGTGCGGCGGCGCCGAAGCAGCCATCCACCCCATGCCCCTGGCGGCGTTCGCCTCCATGCAGGCCCTGTCGCGCCGCAATGACGACCCGCAGGGCGCCTCCCGCCCGTACGATCTCGGCCGCGACGGCTTTGTGATGGGTGAAGGAGCCGGTGCGCTGGTCCTCGAAGCCGAGGAACACGCCCTGGCCCGCGGTGCCCGGATTTACGGTGAACTGGCCGGCACCTCCGTGACGGCGGACGCCTACCACATCACTGCCCCGGACCCGGAAGGCCTGGGCGCTACCCGCGCACTGAAGGCGGCCATGTTCGACGGCCGCATCCAGGCCGAGGACGTGGTCCACGTCAACGCCCACGCCACGTCCACCCCCGTCGGAGACAAGCCTGAGTACACCGCACTCCGCGCCGCACTCGGCAACCACATCGACAACGTTGCGGTTTCCGCCACGAAGTCCCAGATGGGCCACCTCCTGGGCGCCTCCGGGGCCGTCGAGGCTGTGCTCACGGTGCTGGCCGTGTACGACCGGAAGGCGCCGGTCACGATCAACCTCGAGAACCAGGATCCGGAGATCCCGCTCGACGTGGTCACCTCCGCCCGGGACCTGCCGGCCGGCAACATCGTGGCCCTGAGCAACTCGTTCGGCTTCGGCGGACACAACGCCGTGGTGGCTGTGCGCAGCGTTTAGTTGTTTCCCGGGTTTTGCCACCCGCATACAAGAGGAGGCCCCGCCGGCTGGCGGGGCCTCCTCTTTTGCTATGGAGATTGGTTCCTGTGTCGCCCCTCCCCTGCAGGACGGACGACGACGGCAGTGGGCTAAGCGGTCAGCCCACCTGGTGCAGCCAGCGGACGGGAGCGCCCTCGGCAGCGTGACGGAAAGGTTCAAGCTCCTCGTCCCAGGCCTCGCCGAGCGCCAGGGACAACTCGTGGTACACGGCGGCGGGGTCGCCTGCGCCCGACTCGTACGCGTAACGGATTCTGTCTTCAGAGACCATGATGTTGCCGTGGACATCGGTGACGGCATGGAAGATCCCCAGTTCGGGCGTGTGCGACCAGCGACCGCCGTCAACACCCTGGCTGGGTTCCTCGGTGACCTCATAGCGGAGGTGGGCCCAGCCGCGCAGCGCGGACGCCAACTGGGCGCCCGTTCCAGGCGCACCCGTCCACGAAAGCTCGGCCCGGAACATTCCGGGTGCAGCAGGCTGAGGGGTCCACTCAAGATCCGTCCGCTTATCCACGACGGAGCCGATGGCCCACTCAACGTGAGGGCACAAAGCAGTTGGGGCTGAGTGAACAAACAGCACACCGCGGGTCATTGCAACAGACATTCCATCCTCCATAGCTCTAGGTACGTCTTCCCCAACGACCTCTGCCTGGATGGAACTGCTGTGCGCTGTTCTGCGGTGCAACTCCTTGCCACATATTCAGTTGTTCAGATTAAGCAGCGTCCGGACTTGCTGGTCCGCAGGAAGCAAGGAGCTTCAAGCGGGACTTGAAAGTTGCCGGACGTGACTCTTATTGTGCCGTACGCCGCGTAATTACGCCAGTGCGATTAGCGGTTGCGTTCGCGCCCTGCGGCTATTCGCGGTCACGCCCTGGGATGTGCCTGCTGGTAGCTTTTCCGCAGCCGGTCCACCGAGACATGCGTGTAGATCTGGGTGGTTGCGAGGCTGCTGTGGCCAAGGATTTCCTGTACGGCACGCAGATCTGCCCCGCCGTCCAAGAGATGTGTTGCTGCCGAGTGGCGGAGGGCGTGCGGGCCCGACGCGGAGGTGTCCCCCAGGGCCTCGAGGAGTCCGCTGACCACCTCCCGGACCCGCCGCTGGTCCACTCGGCCGCCCCGGGAGCCCAGAAAAAGGGCCGGACCGCTGTTGTCCCTGGCGAGCAGCGGCCGGCCGCGCCGCAGCCAGTCGTCCAGTGCCACGGCCGCCGGAACGCCGTAGGGGACCGTGCGTTCCTTATTGCCTTTTCCGATGACGCGCAGCGTGCGCCGGTCGGGATCAAGGTCATCGATGTCAAGCCCTGCCAGCTCGCCGACGCGGATTCCGGTGGCGTAGAGCAGTTCGACGACGGCCCGGTTCCGGACAGGCAGCGGTTCGCCGCCAGCAGCGGCTTCTTCGAGGCCGGCCAGCAGCCGCGTCAGTTGTTGTGCCTGCAGGACCCCCGGCAGGTGGCGTTCACGCTTGGGAGCCTTGAGCCGCAACGCCGGGTCCGAGGTGGTGCGCTCTTCCCTCAGGGCCCATGCAGTGAAGGCACGGACGGTGGCGGCCCGCCGGGCAAGGGTGGAGCGCGCGACACCGGCCTGGCTTTGCGTTCCCAACCAGCGCCGGAGGGTTCCCAGCTCAAGGTCCTCCAACCGGGCCGCACCTTCGGAAGCGGCGTGGGCCAGGAAGCTGCGCAAGTCCCCAAGGTATGCACGCAGAGTGTGCGCCGATACGGCGCGCTCCCCCGCCAGGTAGCCCGAGAAGGCCACTAATGCCTGGCTCAGCTGCTGCGGCAAATCCTTGTTTTCCACCCTCCTACTGTCTCAGGTGAGGCCGCTGTTCAACGGACTGACACGGCACGGCACACCTGCCAGTGTGAGTCCTGCTTCCGGTTATGCATCCCCTGTCAGGCGGTTGCCTTTCCCCTTTTCCAGCCGCCTCTTTCGGATACCGCCAGCCCGAGCAAGCCGAGCCGGCCGAGTCCCGCGCGGACGGATTCCTGGCTCAGGCCGGCGACGGAGCATAGTTTCTCGACCGAGGTGGTGGAGCGCAGCGGCAGTGCATCGAGGAGGATGAGGTCTTCGAGGGTCAGCCCGTCCTGGACTTCGGCTCCGGCCTGGCGGGGCTGCGGCAGCCCGGCTCCACTTGGTGCTGCGAGCTCCACAATCTCCGCGGCGTCGGTAACGCAGACAGCACCGCCGTCCCGGAGCAGGCGGTGGCATCCGGCCGAGTTGGCACTGTGCACGGAACCGGGAACAGCCCCGACAGCACGGCCGAGCGTTTCGGCGTGGTGGGCAGTGTTCAGCGCCCCGGACCGCCACCTGGCCTCCACCACCACCGTCACAGCGGACAGGGCTGCGATAAGGCGGTTTCGTTGAAGGAAGCGGTAACGGGTAGGTGCCGACCCGGGTGGAACCTCAGCGATCACCGCTCCCTGGTTACAGACAGCGCGGAGGAGATCCTCATTGCCGGATGGGTAGAAGCGGTCTACTCCGCCGGCCATCACAGCAATGGTGGGCACGGCGCTGGTCCCACCCGCCAGCGCGGCGCGGTGGGCGTGCGCGTCGATGCCGTAGGCACCGCCGGAGACAACGGTCAGGCCGCGCTGCGCCAACGAATATGCAATATCCCCGGTCACCGAGGCGCCATAGCTCGTGCTGTCCCGGGACCCGACCAGTGCGATGCATTTGTCTGCGCCGGGAAGTGGTTGCTCCTGTCCCCGCCACCACAGGCAGATCGGTTCCTGGATACCAAGGTCGGCCAGTTGCGCAGGCCACAGCTCGTCCGACGGGATAATCAGCCTGCCGCCGAGCCGCGCCATCGTGGCGAGGTCCCGCTCAGGAGCGAGGTCTGGAATACGGGGCTGCCACCGTTGTAGGGATGCCGTCATTCCGGCCCAGCTGGTGGCGGAACCATTGTCCGCGAGCAGTGCGGTGACCTCCTGCTCCAGCGCAGGCCCGGCAGCGGCCCGGCCGGTGGCTATCCGAAGGGCGTCCACTGCGCCACACACCTGCACGAGGGCCAGGCCTGCAGCATCCTGGGGCTCCATGAGCCGGGCAAGGGCGGCACGGGAAAGCCTTTCTTCGTCCACTGCCTTCCCATTCATGCCGCGACCGCCGCTGCCTGCCGCAGGCCCAATGCCTGCCCAATATCGTTCATGTCGGGTTTTTCCCGGTGCCCGAGGTCTGCCAACGTCCACGCCAAGCGCAGGACGCGGTCGTAGCCACGGGCCGTAAGGACACCCCGCTCCAGGGAATGGTCGAGGATGCGGGTGGCGACAGGAGGCAGCCGAAGCTCTCCGCGCAGCACGCGGCCCGGTACCTGCGAGTTCGTTTCCAGGCCCAAGGGCGCCAACCGTTCAAGCTGCCGCCCGCGTGCATTCCGGACCCGGGCGGCGACGGAAGCGGTGTCCTCCTCCGCACCCCCCTGACCAAACTCGGCCAGCGAAACCCGTTCCACCTGCAACTGGATATCCACGCGGTCCAGGAGCGGCCCGGACATTCTCGCCAGATAGCGTCTGCGCATCATGGGCGTGCAAGTACAGTCCAGCCCTTTGCCGGACGCCTTGCCGCACGGGCACGGGTTGGCCGCAAGGACGAGCTGGAAACGGGCAGGATAGGCAGCTGTCCCTGCAGAGCGGTGGATCACCAGCTCGCCGCTCTCCAACGGCTGGCGCAGGGCATCAAGCACCCGGCGCTCGTACTCCGGCGCCTCGTCCAGGAACAGGACGCCCCGGTGGGCACGGGACGCGGCGCCGGGCCGGGGAAGGCCCGAGCCGCCTCCGATGATGGCTGCCGCCGTCGCGGAGTGGTGCGGGCTTTCAAAGGGCGGCCGCCGCAGCAGTTGGACCGAAGACGAAGGCAGCCCGCAGAGCGAGTGGATGGCGGTGACTTCCATGGCCTCGTGGTCCGCGAGGTCCGGCAACAGCCCGGGAAGGCGCTCTGCGAGCATTGTTTTGCCTGCGCCCGGTGGACCCGTGAGGAGCAGGTGGTGGGCTCCGGCGGCGGCCACTTCGAGGGCCCGCCGGGCATCGCCCTGACCGGAGACATCCGCCATGTCCGGGTAGACCCCTGCGTCCTCCGGGCCATCGCACGGGTGTTCAGAGTCTTCCGGTTCGAAGTCCAGTGCCAGTTCCTGCGGGTCCGCCCCCGAGTCCAAAGCGAGCCGGGCAAGGGTGCGGTATCCCCTGACGTTCGCGCCGGGCACCAGCGCAGCTTCCGCCAGGTTCGCCTGCGCCACGACGATGTCCGGATAGCCGGCTTGTACAGACGCCATAACGGCCGGAAGAATGCCGCGGACCGGGCGCAGCCTGCCGTCCAGCCCCAGTTCGGCGATGAAGACCGTATTGCCGGTGGGTTTGATGTCGTTTGCGGCGCGGAGGACGGCCATGGTGACTGCCAGGTCGAAGCCTGACCCGCGCTTGGGGAGTGAGGCAGGAATGAGGTTTGCTGTGATCTTCCGGCGGCTGAGTGGGATTCCGGAATTCTTCGCGGCAGACCGGATGCGCTCCTTGGCTTCGTTCAAGGAGGCGTCCGGCAGTCCGAGGAGCACAAATGCGGGCAGGGTCTGGCCGATGTCGGCCTCAACCTCCACGATGTAGCCGTTCAGGCCCACCAAAGCGATGGAGTACGTTCTTCCGAGGGCCACTCATCCCACCCCCTTGAGGTGCTCCACCAGGGGTTCGCCGCCGCCGTCGTCCACGACGGCGATCACGTCCACCCGCCGCAGCGGCATCCGCAACTCCCGGTCGCGGCACCACGCGGAGCCCAGCCGGTGCAGGCGGGCGAGTTTCTCCGGGCCCACCGCTTCAAAAGGGTGGCCGTAATCGAGGGAACGGCGGGTCTTTACTTCGGCAATAACCAGGGCGTCGCCGTCGAGGGCCACAATGTCGATTTCGCCTTCGGCGCAGCGCCAGTTGCGCTCGACAACAAGCATGCCCAGGGACTCAAGAAAACCGACGGCGACGTCCTCACCGTGCCGGCCCAACAGGTCTTTTGATTTCATTTTCTACCTCCGCAACCAGCCTGTGGCAGCGTGGTTGCGGAGGTAAGGGAGCTCATCGCGTATGTGTACCAATGGCCCCTGTGGAGGAGAAGTCGGTTGTGCAGGAAGAGTCTGCCGGTGAATCCGGCGGCCTGCCAGGAGCTACTGGCCCAGGTCAACGTCCTTGGGCATGGCCAGTTCCTCGCTGCGCGGCAGTTCTTCCACGTTGACGTCCTTAAAGGTCAGGACACGGACGCTCTTAACGAACCGCGCGGAACGGTACACATCCCAGACCCAGGCGTCCTGCAGCGTCAGGTCGAAGTAGACCTCGCCGTCAGCGCTGCGGGCCTGCAGGTCTACGTGGTTGGCCAGGTAGAAGCGCCGTTCGGTCTCGACAACGTAGCTGAACAGTCCGACGACGTCGCGGTATTCACGATAAAGCTGCAGCTCCATGTCGGTCTCATAGTTTTCAAGATCCTCAGCACTCATGATTCCATCTTGCACCATGTCCGGCGCCGCTGGCGCCCGCGCCCGGCCCGAGTCAGTCTTCGATGCCGGCTTCGTCCTCGGCGGTTTCGTCCCCGCCGGACAGCCCGCCGTCCAGCAGGTCCCCGCCGAGGAGACGCCAGCTGACGCGGTGGTAGGGCGTAGGCCCTGCCGCGCGGAGCACATCACGGTGCAGCGCGGTGGCGTAGCCCTTGTTGATGTCCCATCCAAAGTCGGGGTACTCGCCATGCAGCTGCCGCATCATCTTGTCCCGCTCCACCTTGGCGATGACGCTGGCGGCGGCAACGCTCAGGCACTGCATGTCTGCCTTGATCTTGGTGTGCACCGGGGCGTCGCAACCCGCTTCGAGCACCGGCTCGTCGAAAAGCGACAGCTGGCCTGCGGGTGAAAGCCAGTTGTGGCTGCCGTCCAGGAGCACCAGGTCGGGAATGACTCCCGCGGCGAGAATGTCCTGCCAGGCCCGGGTTCCGGCAAGGCGCAGTGCAGCGATGATGCCGAGCGAATCAATTTCCTGCGCTGATGCGTGGCCCACCGCGGACGCTACGCTCCACCTACGGACCAGTGGATCAAGCCGTTCCCGTTCCGCAGGGCTCAGCAGCTTACTGTCCTTCACCCCGGCAAGGGGCTTCTGGCGCTCCAGGTCCACAACGGCGATGCCGACGCTCACAGGACCGGCAAGGGCGCCACGTCCCACCTCGTCGACGCCGGCCACCAGGCGCGCGCCCTGGGCCTTGAAGGTGCGTTCGTGCCTCAACGTGGGCGCCTTCGCCGGGCGGGCCGGCACCTTCGTGGAACCGGCGCGTCCCTTTGCGGCGCCCGCCTTCGCCGGGCCGGCTTTTCCGGTGCCGGTCTTCGCCGGGTTCGCCTTCCCAGTGCCGGCCTTTGCCGGGCTGGCATGAACTGCGGATGACATGGTCAGGGAGCCGCCGGTACGCTCCGGAACACGTCCGGATAGTTGCCAAGGGTCGTGATGCGGCTCAGCGGCCAGGCGATGACCGCGGCCTTGCCTTCGAGGTCGGCGATGTCGATGAACCCGCCGTCGGAATCCATGTGCGCCCTGGAGTCGGCGGAATGGTTCCGGTTATCGCCCATCACCCACACCTTGCCTTCGGGGACGGTTACATCGAAGTTGCGTATCTGCGGGGTCTCAGCCGGGTTGACGTAGCTTTCGTTGATGGCCTTCCCGTTAATGGTCAGTTTACCGCCGTCGTCACAGCAGACCACGTGGTCCCCCGGCAGCCCGATGACCCTCTTGACCAGGTGCTGCTCCGAGTTGTCCGGCAGAAGGCCAACAAAAGTCAGGCCGTCCTGGACCCAGCTGAATGGTCCTTCGGGTTTTTCCTCGGCAGGCGGCAGCCAACCCTTGGTGTCGCGGAAGACCACCACGTCGCCGCGGCTCAGCGAGAAGGGTTCGGGCACCAGGAGATTAACAAAGATCCTGTCATCGATGTCCAGGGTGCTGACCATGGACTCGGAGGGAATGAAGAACGCGCGGAACAGGAAGGTCTTGATGAGGAAGGAAAGCACGACGGCGATCACCACCACCGTGGCGATCTCCTTCAGCCAGGAGAGCAGTTGGCTCCCGCCGGAGCTCTGGCTGGCCTTTGCAGCGGCACGGCTGCCCGCGGATGCGGGAGCAGGTGCTGCCGAACCCGCGGCGTCGGCCCGGGAGTCCGAAGCGCCGTCGGGACGCGGTTCGGGTGTCCGCGCGTGGTTCTCGGGCATTTACTGTCCGTTCTCTGTTAAGGGCCCTGCCGCTGGCGGCCGAGGTACTTCAGCAAATCTATCAAGCGGCCAGATGATGTGGACCGGCCTGCCGATAACACGGTCCACCGGCACCATTCCCCCGCCGGGCGCACCCAGCAGGCTCCGGGAATCGGCAGACAACGACCGGTGGTCACCCAGCAGCCACAACCGCCCCTCCGGCACCTCTGCGGTGAACTTCTGGGTACTGGGGGCATCACCGGGAAAAACGTATGGCTCGTCCAGTGGCTGGCCGTTAACGGTGATCCTGCCGTCGGCGCCGCAGCAGGCCACGGTGTCCCCCGGTAAGCCGATGACGCGTTTTACATACGTGGTGTCGCTGCCGGTGAGGCCAAGCCATTGGGTTAGGGCAGACGCTGCGTCCACCACGGGGCCCTTGCCGCTGTTCAGCGGCGCGAAGGTTCCCCGGCCGTCGAAGACCACGATGTCGCCCCGCCGGATGGGTTCGGTCCGGAAATCCGTCCGGGACACCAGGATGCGGTCCCCGCCCTCGAGGACCGGTTCCATCGACTCGGACGGAATGAAGTAGACATCGAGCCACAGTGAGCGGACCAACCCGCTGACTGCAATGGCGAGGACGAGGGCAAGGAACACAAAACGCCAGCCCGTTTTTCCGGGCTGGCGTTTTGTCTGGTCCATAAGTCCGTATCCTGGGCGCTGGTGCATGGCTCCGGCGCTGGCCGGATACGGCTGCGGCCCTGCCTTTGTAGGTCTGTAAAGGACTTACTTGGCGGTGCTGAAGTCGCGCTTTTCCTTGATCTTGGCAGCCTTACCGCGCAGTGCACGCATGTAGTAAAGCTTGGCGCGGCGCACGTCACCCTTGGTGACGAGCTCGATCTTTTCGATGATCGGGGAGTGCACCGGGAAGGTACGCTCCACGCCGACGCCGAAGGAGACCTTGCGGACCGTGAAGGTCTCGCGGATGCCGTCACCCTGCCGGCCCAGGACGAATCCCTGGAAAACCTGGACACGGGTGTTCTTGCCTTCAATGATGTTCACGTGAACCTTGAGGGTGTCACCCGCGCGGAACTCGGGAACATCGGTGCGCAGCGAAGCTGCATCTACGGAATCGAGAATATGCATGATTGCACTCCTGGTGAACGCCACAGGTCATTCACTTTGGGTCACGGCAGCCAAGCCCGGACGCTTGCAGCGCTACCGGAAATTTCTGCCGAAAGGTAAGTGTCCGTCCTCTTTCACTGATTGAAGAGGCCGGTTGTCTTGGCTGTTGGTGGCGCTCCCCCTGTGGCAGGTGCGGACCCAGCAGACACAAGGACTAATTTTGCCATAGTCCGCCACGTACAGCCAATTAGCCACGATTACCACGGCGGAAGCGGCCGGTCAGTGCGGCTGTTCCCCCGGCGCGTCCGGGCGGCGCAGCAGCCGGCCATCAACGACGTCGTAGCCCAGCTCCTGCAGGGCGGCGCGCTCGGCACGGGGCAGCTTCCCGGCGTCGAACGTTGCGAGCAGGTCCGGGCGGCGCTCCGCCGTCCGGCGGAACTGTTCGCTGCGGCGCCACTGCGCAATTTTTCCGTGGTTGCCGCTGAGCAGCACGGCCGGCACTTCACGCTCCCGCCAGACGGAAGGCTTGGTGTAGACGGGGTACTCCAGCAGCCCGTCGGAATGGGACTCCTCCACCAGCGACTCGGGGTTGCCCACGACGCCGGGCAGGAGCCGGCCGATGGCCTCGACCATGGCCAGGACGGCGACTTCCCCGCCGTTCAGGACGTAGTCGCCCAGGCTCACGGGGCGGACGATGAAGTGCTCGCGGGACCACTCGATGACCCGCTCATCGATGCCCTCGTAACGTCCGCAGGCGAACGCGAGGTGCTCCTGTTCCGCCAACTCGTAGGCGAGGGCCTGGGTGAAGCGCTCCCCTGCCGGCGATGGAACGATCAGGACCGGCTTGCCCGCATCTTCCGGACGGTCGGCAGCGATGGATGAGAGCGCCTGCGCCCACGGCTCAGGCTTCATCACCATTCCGGCGCCGCCGCCGTAGGGCGTGTCATCCACTGTGCGGTGCTTGTCTGTGGTGAAGGTGCGGAGGTCGTGGATGCGCAGGTCCATTATCCCGTCCTGGCGGGCCTTGCCGATCAGCGACAGTTCCAGCGGCGCCAGGTACTCCGGGAAGATGCTGACGACGTCGATCCGCATTTACGCTTTGCCTTCAGTTTCCGGGGCGGCGTCCTGGTCCAAGTTGAGCTCGAACAGACCGTCCGGCGGGGTGAGGAGGATGAAGCCTTCCTCGACGTTGACCTCGGGCACGATCTGCTCGACGAAGGGAATGAGGATCTCTTCCCCCTCCGGGGTCTTGACCAGCAGCAGGTCCTGCACGGGCATGGTGTTAAGCGCGGCGACCTTTCCGACTACGCGGGAACCGACCCGTGCTTCCAGGCCAACCAGCTCGTGCTCGTACCAGCCTTCGTCGTCGTCCTCGTCCAGCTCTTCGGTTTCGATGAAGAGCTTGGCGCCGCGGAGGGTTTCCGCGTCATTGCGGGTGTCAATCCCGTCGAAGCCCAGCAGGAGGATGTCCTTGTTCCAGCGGGCGCTGTTGACAGTCAGCGGGCCGGCAGATGCCGGTTCAACCACAAATTCGGTGCCCGGCACAAACCGGTCCTCAGGGGCGTCGGTCAGGACCTGGACCGTAACTTCCCCGCGGATGCCGTGGGGTTTGCCGATTCGTGCCACCTGGAGCTGCATGTGTTCCTCTGTCTTGGATGTGGTTGGCGGTGTTCTGCTGAAAGCACTCCGGCCCCTCCACCATTGGTGGAGGGGCCGGAGCAAAAACTGATGTTGCTGAGCGCTCAGCGGCGGCGGTCGGTGTCGACGACGTCGACCCTTACCGGTTCGCCGCCGGCCAGGGCTGCCACAACGGTGCGCAGCGCGCGTGCCGTGCGGCCCTGGCGGCCGATCACCCGTCCGAGGTCGTCCTGGTGGACCCGCACCTCGAGGGTGTCCCCGCGGCGGTTGCTCTTCGAGCTGACCTTGACGTCATCCGGGGAATCGACGATTCCCCGGACCAGGTGTTCCAGCGCTTCTGCCAGCAATTTACTCAGCCTCGGTGGTCTCTGCTTCGGCCGGTGCCTCGGCTGCGTCAGACTTGGATGCCTTCTTGGTGATGGCTTCCGGGATGATCACGGAACCCTTTTCCGGGGCAACGAAGGCTTCCTTCTGGGTCTTGGTCCGCAGGGTGCCTTCCTGGCCCGGGAGGCCCTTGAACTTCTGCCAGTCGCCAGTGATCTTCAGGATCGCGGCAACCTGCTCGGACGGCTGGGCGCCGACGGACAGCCAGTACTGGGCACGCTCGGAGTTGACCTCGATGTATGAGGGCTCTTCGGTGGGGTGGTACTTGCCGATCTCCTCGATGGCGCGGCCGTCACGCTTGGTGCGTGAGTCTGCAACGACGATGCGGTAGTACGGTGCGCGCATTTTGCCAAAGCGCTTAAGGCGAATCTTTACGGCCACTTTTGTGGTCACTCCTGTTTCAGAAAAGGGGTGAACCCGGCGTTCTGCACCCGTGGGGCGGGCCGTACTTGCGGGTTCGAAGGACAGGATCCGGACGCGGAGAGAGGGGCCACGCAGATCGAGTACCTGTTTATTGTGCCAGATCGGCGCCGGGATTTCGACTTGACACAGCGGCGGCCGGAAGATGGCCGGCGCGGCCGCTCAGGCGGACCAGACGTAGAGCCCCGTCCGTTCCGAATCGTCGACGCTATTGGCCAGTTCAGCCAACTGCTGCACATAGGTCCGCGCGCGGACGGCATCGAAGGGCATGTCGTCCTGGGCTGCCCACTGCCCGGCAACGTCGTCCAGGATGTTGCCTTCGCCTTCGGTTTCGTACGAGAGCAGGTCCGCCAGGGCACGGACCATGGCCGGCGGGACGGCCAGCAGCGAATCGCTGGATACGTCCACCATGGTCAGTTCATAGTCGGCGCCGCCGGCGTGCACGGCAGTTCCGGCGAGGTCCCCGAGTTGTTCAACTTCGAAATCACTGATTCCCGCGATCCGGACAGCCTGGCCGGCGGGTGCACTGCCGCCTTCGTCCAGAAGGCCGGCACGCTTGAGTGCGGCGTCGTGGGTGGCAACAAAGATCTCGGTGAAGCCCATGGGAAGTACCCTTCTTCCGTTGATGGTGGTGCCGGCCGGGAGCAATGCCTGCCGCCCGGCCGTTCGGGTTCAGCCTAGTACGGGAACGCCCGGGTCAGCGGACCGCTACGCGGATCCGGTTGCGCCACGGATCCTCAAACCGCAGTTCCGCCCCGGTGTGGTGCGCCGGCAGGCCGGCGACCCTCAGCCGGTCCGCGAGCGCCCCGACGTCGTCTCCGGACGGCACCTCGATGAGCACCTCGCCGAGGCCGAGCGTGTCCTTGCGCGGACCGGCGCCGCGGCTGTTCCATACATTCATGGCCATGTGGTGGTGGTAGCCGCCGGCGGAGACAAACAAGGCCTGCCCGTGCCAGCCTGCGGTCTTTTCAAACCCGAGGATTCCCACATAGAAGTCGCGGGCCGACTGGACGTCGCCCACCTGGAGGTGGACGTGGCCCACTCCTGCCACGCTCCCGCGCTGGCGCTGAAGGGACTCTTCGGTGAGGTGCTGCTCAAGGTACCGCTGGGGCGGCAGGGCCAGGCTGTCCATCACCACGTCGGTGCCGTTCCAGGACCAGTTGCTGCGGGGCCGGTCCCAATAGAGCTCGATACCGTTGCCTTCAGGATCAGTGAAGTAGAAGGCCTCGCTGACGAGGTGGTCCGCGCTCCCTGTGAAGGAGCGGGGTTCAAACTGGGCTGCGGTGGCGATGGTGGCGGCGAGGTCCGCCTGGTTCTCGAACAGCAGCGCCGTGTGGAAGAGGCCGGCTTCTCCCCTGCCCGGGAGGTTCAGCCCCGGAGCGGGCGCGAGGTGCACGAGCGGTTTCTGCAGCCGGCCGAGGTAGAGCCCGCCGTCCTGCTCGGCGACAACCTCAAGACCGAGGGCACGCTGGTAGTAATCCGTCATCACCTTCATATCGCCCACCTTGAGCATCACGGTGCCCATGGCGAGATCGGCAGGAAGAAGATCCTGGCCGGCGGCTTCTGCAGTCATTAAAAACTCCCGATGCTTGGGCCCTTCGGGTTATGGGCCTATGACTATTAAAATTACTTGAAGCTTCAATTTATTCCAAGTGTCTTCAAAGTCAAGCCAGCCCGGTTCAACGAATGACGCGGCCTCCCAGCACAACGTGTGCCAGTTCGCCGACAGTTGCCGGAGCCTGCCGCGGGTCCTCCCGGCACAGCACGACGTCGGCGCGGGCACCCTCCTGAAGTCCGTCGGCTCCCAGCCACCTCCGGGCGCCCCAACAGGCAGCGTCGAGGGCAGCGGCCATTGGCAGGCCTGCGTGGTGAAGGGCAAGGATCTCATCGGCGATCCTGCCGTGCCTGATGACGCTCCCGGCATCGGTGCCTGCGTAGATCTGCACCCCTGCTTCATATGCCTCCAGCACCCGTTCCGCGCGGCGCTCCCACAGTGCCCGCATGTGTGCCGCGTACCGGGGGAACTTCGGCTCTGCCTGGGCGGCGATGTCCGGAAACGTGGCGATATTGATGAGGGTGGGCACGATGGGAACGCCCTGCTCGACGAACCTGGGGAGGTGCCGTGGCAGGAGCCCGGTGGCATGCTCGATGCAGTCGATCCCCGCGTCCAGCATCTGGTCGAGGGTCTCTTCGCCAAAGCAATGTGCGGTGATCCGGGCGCCTTCGTCGTGCACCGCCTCTACCGCGTCCCGGACGACGGCGGCGGGAAACGACGGCGCCAGGTCACCGGCGCCGCGGTCAATCCAGTCCCCGACGAGCTTGACCCAGCCGTCGCCGTCGCG
This sequence comes from Arthrobacter sp. Alg241-R88, assembly GCF_900537115.1. Classification (GTDB taxonomy): domain Bacteria; phylum Actinomycetota; class Actinomycetes; order Actinomycetales; family Micrococcaceae; genus Arthrobacter. Next base: position 992,674 of record NZ_UNRG01000001.1, on the reverse strand, counting down.
GGCCTGTTTCCGGACAGCTTCCACCAGGCCGTCCGGTTCAACTTCCTCGGCGAAACCGCGAAGGTACCGGCGGGTCCGGGCAACGTGCCTGCCGGCGCGGATGAGTACAGGGGCGTTCCGACTGCCCTGAAGGAACCGCGTATCTGCAGGGGAACCTGCGTCCCGCACCAGCAGTGTTCCAGCATTGAGGTCGGTTCTGGCCTGTTCCTCCGCAACTGCTGCGTCCACTGGGCCGCCGGATCCAAGCCCGATGTGGCAGTGGGCATCCACGAACCCCGGCAGGACCCAGCCTTCCAGCACCTGGTCCGGCACCTGCTGCGGGCGCGTAAAGGTCAACACCCCGTCGACGGACCACAGGCCCCGCCGCTCGCTGTCCGGCCCGGCAAGCACGGGGCCGCTGAATTCGATGATCTCCGGCATTGGACTCCTTTTCCCGCCAGTCAGGCTAGCACCGGCCATGTGACAAGCCCCTCGCGAAAGGCTGTGGTAGCTTTCTTCCTGACCACACGGGTGCCCCTGCAGGGGCTGAGATCGGGCTGACGCAGCCTGCGACCGTTGAACCTGTCCGGGTAATGCCGGCGAAGGAAGTGAGTAATCCTTGAGTACACCTATTGCACCGTTGAACCCTGCCCACATTCCGTCAGGTGGGGCCGAAGGCGGCCAGGACCAGGCTCCTGTTACGCAGTCGCTGAAGTCCCATTCCCTGGCCTTTGTCCACGATGAAGCAGCCGGGATACAGGTGCCCGTTACGGAGATAGCCCTGGCACCGTCACCCAACGGCGACTCCAATGGTCCGTTCCGGATCTACCGAACTGCCGGCCCGGGGAGCGACCCCGTCCGCGGCCTGAACCCTTTCCGCTCGGCATGGATAGAAGCGCGCGGCGACACGGAAACCTATGGCGGCCGCGGACGGAACCTGCTCGACGACGGCCGCTCGGCTGTCCGCCGCGGTGCCGCCAGCGCGGAGTGGAAGGGCGCCCGCCCCGTGCCCCGCCGCGCCGTCGAAGGCCGGGCAGTGACACAAATGCACTACGCGCGGCAGGGCGTCATCACCCCCGAAATGCGCTTCGTGGCGCTGCGGGAGAACTGCGACGTGGAACTGGTCCGCAGCGAAGTGGCAGCCGGCCGGGCGATCATTCCGAACAACATCAATCATCCCGAGTCGGAACCCATGATCATCGGCAAGGCCTTCCTGGTGAAGATCAACGCCAACATCGGCAACTCGGCGGTCACCAGTTCCATCGCCGAAGAAGTGGACAAGCTGCAGTGGGCCACCCAGTGGGGCGCAGACACAGTGATGGACCTTTCCACCGGCGATGACATCCACACCACCAGGGAATGGATCATCCGCAACTCGCCCGTTCCGATCGGCACCGTCCCCATCTACCAGGCCCTGGAAAAGGTCAACGGCGAAGCAAACGCGCTGACCTGGGAGATCTTCCGCGACACCGTCATTGAACAGTGCGAACAGGGCGTGGACTACATGACCATCCACGCCGGCGTCCTGCTCCGGTACGTTCCCCTGACCGCCAACCGCGTGACCGGCATCGTGTCCCGCGGCGGATCAATCATGGCCGGCTGGTGCCTTGCCCATCACCAGGAAAACTTCCTCTACACGCACTTCGACGAGCTCTGCGAAATCTTCGCAAGGTACGACGTCGCGTTTTCATTGGGCGACGGGCTGCGGCCTGGAGCGACGGCCGATGCCAACGATGCCGCGCAATTCGCCGAACTGGACACCCTCGCTGAACTGACGCAGCGCGCCTGGGAATACGACGTGCAGGTGATGGTGGAGGGCCCCGGCCATATTCCGTTCCACCTGGTCCGGGAAAACGTCGAACGCCAGCAGGAGCTGTGCAAGGGTGCGCCCTTCTACACGCTGGGCCCGCTTGTTACCGACGTGGCACCCGGGTACGACCACATCACCTCGGCCATCGGCGCCACGGAAATCGCCCGGTACGGCACCGCAATGCTGTGCTACGTCACCCCGAAGGAACACCTGGGCCTGCCCAACAAGGATGACGTCAAAACAGGGGTGATCACGTACAAGATCGCAGCGCACGCCGCAGACCTCGCCAAGGGCCACCCGGGGGCGCAGGAACGTGATGACGCGCTGTCCAAGGCACGCTTCGAGTTCCGCTGGCGGGACCAGTTCGCGCTGTCCCTGGACCCGGTGACCGCCGAGGCATTCCACGACGAAACCCTCCCCGCGGAACCTGCCAAAACAGCGCATTTCTGTTCCATGTGCGGTCCCAAGTTCTGTTCCATGCGGATCAGCCAGGACATCCGGGACGAATACGGGTCAGCGGAGTCGCAGGCGGCGGTGGCGGACATGGCAGCGGGAATGCGCGCGAAAAGCGAGGAATTCCTTTCAACGGGCGGCAAGGTCTATCTCCCGGAACTGGCCGTTCCGGTCAACGGCCGCCCGTAACTGCTCCACATTTTCCGTCCGGCAGGCTATTGGGGGCCTGCCGGACGGAGAGGCTGCCCTCGGCAGGGTTCAGGAAGCCCTGGCAGGCTGGCTCCTGCTGACCTCGCTGATGAACGAGCGGATGATGCGGTCACCTTCCGGGGAGTCATGGGGCCGGTGCCCTCCCGCCGCCGTGCGGTGCAGGGCGCCGGTCTCACGCAGGTAGCGGGCAATCTCCTCGTAGAGCGGTTCCCATCCCCCAGTGAGGACCAGGGTGGGAACACCGGGAACAATGTGCAGCGGCGCCTCCCAGGAGGGGGCCTGCAGCCGCAGCCTCCTGGCGGACCGCTTCTCCTCCGCTGTGGCCGGCTGCTGCAGGTCCGTGGCATAGACCCGCCGGACAAACTCGCGCTGGAAGTCCTCGTCGTTCATCTGGTGCCGGACATCGAACAAGGGCTGCATCAGCCCGATATGGGCCGCCGTGGCCGGCAGTTCCGCGGTAAGCGACAAGCAGGCCGGCTCCACCAGCGTCAACGAAAAGACAAGGTCGGGACGCTCGACGGCGGCCATCATCGCTGCGATGGCTCCCTGGGAGTGCGCCACAACGTGTCCGCCCGCGGCACCCCTGCCGTCGTCGGCAAGGGACCGCAACACAATGGCGGCGTCCTCGTCGAAGGAGGATTCAACGGGTTCAGCCACAGGATGGTACCCGTGGCGGCGCAAGAACAGAGCGTCATAGGACAGCGCCATACCGTGCTGGCGCGGCCATGCAGCGGAGCCGAAGCTGCCGGCGCCGTGCACGAACACTACCCTCTGCTTGAACATGACCCAACCCTATTCGACGGCGCCGACATCCCAAGTGAGTAGCGCCAAGTGTCGTTTTGACGGGTCAAAACGACACTTGGCGCTACCTGGTTGCAGATGTGGCTACTGGCCGAGGAACTTGTCGAAGCCCTTGGGCAGGTTCAGCTGCGAGGGATCAAAGTCGCCCTGCTGCTGGCCGAAGGCGGCCCCGGTGGGCAAAGCCTTGGCGGCATTCGCACGGCGTGCCTCGGCCTCCTTGCGCTCCTGCGCGGCTTTGGCCGGGTTACCTGACTTGGCCTTTTTCTTGGGGGCGTTCTTGGCGTTCTTCCGCGCACCGCCGCCCGCACCGGGCATGCCGGGCATCCCAGGCATTCCGGGCATGCCGCCCTGGGCCATCTTCTTCATCATCTTCTGGGCCTGCGCGAAACGCTCCAGGAGGCCGTTGACCTCGGAGACGTGCACGCCGGAACCGCGGGCGATGCGGGCGCGGCGGGAGCCATTGATGATCTTGGGCGCCACACGCTCATGCGGTGTCATGGAGCGGACGATTGCTTCAACGCGGTCAATCTCGCGCTCGTCAAACTGCTCAAGCTGCTGGCGGATGTTCTGAGCGCCCGGCATCATCATGAGCATCTTCTTCATGGAGCCCATGTTGCGGATCTGCTGCATCTGCGCCAGGAAGTCATCCAGGGTGAAGTCTTCCTGGTCGGCGAACTTCTTCGCCATCCGGGCAGCTTCGTCCTTGTCCCAGGACTTCTCGGCCTGCTCGATGAGCGTGAGGACATCGCCCATATCCAGGATGCGGGACGCCATCCGGTCCGGGTGGAAGAGCTCGAAGTCGTCAAGACCTTCACCCGTCGAGGCGAACATCACCGGCTTGCCGGTGACGGACGCAACGGAAAGTGCGGCACCGCCGCGGGCGTCGCCGTCGAGTTTCGACAGGACGATGCCGGTGAAGTTGACGCCCTCATCGAAGGCATGCGCCGTGTTGACGGCGTCCTGGCCGATCATGGCGTCAAGGACGAACAGCACTTCGTTCGGCACAATGGCACGGCGGATCTGCCGTGCCTGCTCCATCATGTCGGCATCAACGCCGAGGCGGCCGGCGGTGTCCACGATGACAACGTCGTGGAGTTTCTGGCGGGCTTCCTCAACACCGGCGCGGGCAACCTCTACGGGGTCCCCGGCAGGGTGCTCAAGCTCGGTGGAGGTGGCGCCGGGGTGCGGCGCGAACACCGGCACCTTGGCGCGCTGGCCAACCACCTGCAGCTGGGTGACGGCGTTGGGGCGCTGCAGGTCACAGGCCACCAGCATCGGGCTGTGGCCCTGGGCCTTCAGCCATTTGGACAGCTTGCCGGCGAGGGTGGTCTTACCGGCACCCTGCAGGCCGGCCAGCATGATGATGGTGGGCCCGTTCTTGGCCAGGCGGATGCGGCGGGTTTCGCCGCCGAGGATCTCCACCAGCTCCTCATTAACGATCTTGACGATCTGCTGGCTTGGATTCAGGGCCCCGGAGACCTCGGCACCCAGGGCGCGTTCGCGCACCCGGCCGGTGAATTCACGGACAACGGGAACGGCAACGTCCGCGTCCAGGAGGGCGCGGCGGATCTCCCGGACTGTGGCGTCAACGTCCGCCTCCGTCAGGCGGCCTTTGCCGCGGAGATTCTTGAAGGTTGCTGTCAACCGGTCAGAGAGTGAATTGAACACGCGCCGTGCACTTCTTTCAGTGGATGATCGGGACTCGACTATCTAGGGTACCAAGTCGGGCCCGCAAGGTGGCATGCTGGCAAAATGACGAGCCAGACAACAGTGAAAACCCTGCTCATCCTCGGCGCTTCCGGCGACCTCACCGGGCGGCTGCTCCTGCCCGGCCTGGCGCGGCTTGTTGCTACGGGCCGCGCGGCAGGCCTCCGCCTGGTGGGCGCAGGCTCCGATCCCTGGACCCCGGAACAATGGCGGGACAGGGTCCGTACGTCCTTCGCGGCGTCCGCGGAGTCGGCTTCCCCGGGTGGCCTGCGGGCACTGGAGGACCTGGAAAAGGAGACCGTCTACCACCAGCTGGATGTCACGGCCGGCGGTGCGCTTGCGTCGCTGCTGACCAACCTTGAGGGGCCCACCGCCGTCTACTTTGCCCTGCCGCCCCGGATCAGCCAACTGGCCTGTGAAGCCCTCCGGCCGGACCAGGTACCGGCCGGCACGAGGCTGGTGATGGAAAAGCCCTTCGGTTCCAGCGAGGAGTCCGCCCGTTCGCTCAACCAGACCCTGGTGCGCCTGGTGCCGGAGGACCATATCCACAGAGTCGACCACTTCCTGGGCAAAGCCACGGTGCTGAATATCCTGGGCCTGCGCTTCGCCAACAACTTCCTGGAGCCCGTATGGAACCGCGAGCACGTGGAGAAGGTGGAGATCATCTTCGACGAGGACCTCGCGCTCGAGGGCAGGGCCCGCTACTACGACGGCGCCGGTGCACTCCGGGACATGATCCAAAGCCACCTGCTCCAAATCATGGCCCTGATGGCGATGGAGCCGCCGTCGAGCATCAGCGAACGGGACCTGCGCGACGCCGTTTCCACGGTCCTGCGGGCAAGCAGCGTCCCCGCTCCCTATGCAGCTTCCACCCGCAGGGCGCGATACACGTCCGGGACGGTGGCCGGGAAGGAAGTGCCCGACTACGCGAAGGAGGACGGCGTGGACGCTTCCCGGGGAACTGAAACGCTGGCGCAGATCCAGGTGGGGATTGATAACTGGCGCTGGAAGGGTGTCCCGTTCATCCTGCGCTCCGGGAAAGCCATGGGCGTGAAGCGCAAGGAGGCCGTGGTGACGTTCAGGCCGGTCCCCCACCTTCCCAAGGGATTTACGGGGGTGGACTCGCCGAACCAGCTCAGGATCGGCTTCGGGCCCGACACCCTCGAATTCGACGTCGATGTGAACGGGCCCGGCGAGATCCTCAGCCTCAGCCGGGTCACGCTAGAAGCTGAACTGAGCGCATCCGAACTCCTGCCCTACGGGGAAGTGCTGGAGGGCGTTCTCACCGGCGATCCGCTGCTCTCCGTCCGGGGTGATACGGCAGAAGACTGCTGGCGGATTGTGGAGCCGGTCCTGAAGGCCTGGCAACAGGACAGGGTCCCGCTGGAGGATTACGACGCCGGATCCTCGGGGCCGGGGGAACTGTCCAGGAGCGTGCGTGCTGAGTAAACCGCGAGGCGTCCCAGCGGACGCGGGCAAGGCGCAGGAAATATAGACGGGCACAACAGAAGAGCGGGCAGGAAACCTTCCAATTTCCTGCCCGCTCTTCTGGACTGTTTTCCTGGTTGCCGACCGCCTAGATGGCGGCGACTCCCCGTTCCCCGGTCCGGACCCGAACTGCCTCGAAGACGTCCATGGTCCAGACTTTGCCGTCCCCGGCCCGGCCGGTGTTGGAGCTGGCGATGATGACGTCCAGGATGTCGTCAGCCTGCTCATCGGTTGCCAGGACTTCCACCCGGATCTTGGGCAGGAGGTCCACGTTGTACTCGGCTCCGCGGTACACCTCGGTGTAGCCGCGCTGCCGGCCGTAGCCGCTTGCCGCGCTGACCGTCAGACCCTGTACGCCGTAGGCTTCCAGTCCTTCCCGGATGGCTTCGAGCTTTTCCGGCCTGACGATTGCGGTAATCAGTTTCATGCCCCCACGCTTTCCTTGCCTGTTGCTGAATCGGTCTTCCGGGCATCCGCCGTGGCCCCGGAGGCCTCCGGCTGGGTCTTGCCCGTAATCATGTCGTGCAGCGGCTGGAAGCTTCCGCCGTGTCCGCCAACACCGAACTCGTAGGCGGTTTCGGCGTGCAGGCTGAGGTCCACACCCACCGATTCCTGTTCCTGCGAAACCCGGAAGCCCATCGTCTTGTGGATGGCCAGGGCAATGATGGCCGTGAGGATCGCCGAGTAGGCGATGGCGATGCCGGCAGCTGCGAGCTGGGCCCACATCTGGGTCATGCCGCCGCCGTAGAAGAGGCCGCCGCCCACGCCGTCGGCGGGAAGTGCGATGAAGCCCAGGGCCACGGTGCCGATGATGCCGGAGACGAGGTGGACGCCCACGACGTCGAGTGAGTCATCGAAGCCCCAGCGGAACTTCAGTCCAACAGCGAGGGCTGAGGCCACACCGGCCACAACGCCGAGGCCGAGGGCACCGACGGGGCTGACGTTGGCGCAAGCGGGGGTGATGGCGACCAGGCCGGCAACCACGCCGGACGCTGCACCGAGGGAGGTGGGGTGGCCGTCGCGGATGCGTTCGGTGACAAGCCAGCCGAGCATGGCGGCAGCAGGAGCGGCGAGCGTGTTGACCCAGATGAGGCCGCCCTGTTCAGCAGTGGTGGCCGCGCCGCCATTGAAGCCGAACCAACCGAACCACAGGATGGCTGCGCCAAGCATCACGAACGGGATGTTGTGCGGGCGGTGGTTGGGATCCTTGCCGAAGCCCTTGCGGTTGCCGATGATGAGGACGAGTACCAGTGCGGCCACGCCTGCGTTGATGTGGACCACCGTGCCGCCGGCGAAGTCGATGGCCGGGCCGAGCGCCTGGCCCACAGCACCTTCGGGGCCGAAGAGGCCGCCGCCCCAGACCATGTAGGCCAGGGGGCAGTACACCAGTGTGACCCAGACGGGGACAAAGACGCTCCAGGCGCCGAACTTTGCCCGGTCTGCGATGGCGCCGCTGATCAGCGCGACGGTGATGATGGCGAAGGTGGCAGCGTAGCCCACCTTGATCAGCCCGTCAGGAGTGTCGATGCCCTCGAGTCCGAAGGTGGCGAACGGGTTGCCCACAATCTGCAGGAACCCTTCACCGGAACTCATGGAGGCGCCCCAGAGGACCCAGACCACGCCCACCATGCCGATGGAGATGAAGCTCATCATCATCATGTTCAGTGCGGCCTTGGCACGCGTCATGCCGCCGTAGAAAAATGCCAGACCCGGCGTCATCAGCAGCACGAGGGCTGCCGACACCATGATCCATACGTGACCTGCGGTAAGTTCCATGGTGCACGTCCTCTCTGGTCGAATATTGCGGAGTCCTCCGCCTGCCAACGCCTTTTGCGTCCTGTAACGAGTTTGTCCGCGCCGTGTTTCGCCCACGGAGGATTTAGATTGCCGGCCTGTTACAACAACCTCTAGGAAGTAAATGGTGCATATCGCGCTTGTTACGGTTGTGTTTCACCGTTTCCGCCGGCACCCGGCCCTCCAGACTGCAAGGATTTGTGCACCATGACGGCAGCACCCCGCGGAAGCGGCGCCACTTCAAGGATCCTGGCCCGCCTGCGGCCGCAACGGGACCGGCTTCCCCGCGATATTAAGGTGATGCTCGCGGCAGCGTTCCTGATTGCGTTGGGATTCGGGCTTGTTGCGCCCGTATTGCCGCAATTTGCGACCACGTTCGGGGTGGGAAACACCGAGGCGTCCGTGATTGTTGCCATCTTCGCTTTTATGCGGCTCGTGTTCGCCCCGGCGGGCGGCAGCCTGATCGGCCGGTTGGGTGAACGGCCCGTCTATGTGGCGGGGCTGCTGATTGTGGCTGTCTCCACGGCGGCCTGCGCGTTCGCCCAGGACTACTGGCAGTTGCTGCTCTTCCGCGGTCTCGGCGGCGCAGGTTCCGTGATGTTCACCGTGGCGTCCATGGCCCTGGTGATCCGGCTCGCGCCTCCGGAGAGCCGGGGCAGGGTGTCCGGCGCGTACGCGACGGCGTTCCTTATCGGCAATGTCTGCGGCCCGATTGTGGGCGGGCTGCTGGCCGGATTCGGCCTCCGGATACCGTTCCTGGCGTATGCCGCAGCCCTGATAGCCGCCGCCCTGGTGGTCCAGACACAACTCAGCCACGAGCGCCGCGGTTCTGCGGAGGCACAACAGCGGTCACCGGAGATGAAGCTCGGCGAGGCGCTGGCAACAGGACCGTACAGGGCTGCGCTGATGTCCAGCTTCGCCAACGGGTGGGCCACCTTTGGCGTACGCATGGCTACCGTTCCCCTGTTTGCCGCTGCTGCCTTCGGCGCCGGGCCCGAGGCGGCAGGGCTGGCTTTGGCGGTGTTCGCCGCGGGCAATGCCGTGGCGCTGACGTTCTCCGGTCGACTGGCGGACAGCATGGGGCGCAAGCCCATGATGATCGCGGGCCTGCTGGTGGCCGGTGCTGCAACGGCCGGGATCGGCGTCGCCGGTGACCTGGTGTGGTTCCTGGCAGCCTCGGCGTTGGCCGGCGTCGGCTCCGGGCTGTTCGGACCGGCCCAGCAGGCCGCCGTCGCCGATGTGATCGGCAACGGGCGGTCCGGCGGCAAGGTCCTGGCGGTGTACCAGATGACGTCCGACGTCGGCGCGATCGCCGGGCCCGTGCTGGCCGGCGTGCTGGCAGACCGCCTGGGCTATGGCTGGGCTTTCGGCGTCACGGGCGGCATCATGCTGGTTGCCGCCTGCAGCTGGATTACCACCCGTGAAACCCTTCGGGCCGCCAAAAGCGCGGGCAGTGCGGACGGCCGCTAGTTCAGCAGCGCGTCCACAAACGCTTCAGCCTCGAACGGGGCAAGGTCGTCAGCACCTTCGCCCAATCCAATGAGCTTGACCGGTACGCCAAGGGTCTTTTGGATGGCGACGACAATGCCGCCCTTGGCCGTGCCGTCCAGCTTCGTCAGGACGATGCCCGTGATGTTAACGACTTCGGAGAACACGCGCGCCTGGTTCAGGCCGTTCTGGCCCGTGGTTGCATCCAGCACCAGGAGGACCTCGTCCACCTCCGCAAGCTTCTCCACCACACGCTTGACCTTCCCCAGCTCGTCCATCAGGCCCACCTTGTTCTGAAGGCGGCCGGCCGTGTCAATCATCACCACGTCGACTTCCTGGTCGATGCCGGCCTTCACTGCTTCGTAGGCAACGGACGCCGGATCGGCACCCTCGATGTCCGACTTCACGGTGGGGACGCCTACGCGCTGGCCCCACGTGGCCAGCTGCTCCGCAGCCGCAGCACGGAACGTGTCCGCGGCGCCAAGGATGACGTCCTTGTCCTCGGCCACCAGCACGCGGGCAAGCTTGCCCACGGTGGTGGTCTTGCCCACGCCGTTTACGCCCACCACCATCATGACGGCCGGCTTGTCAGCGTGGCGCTGCACGTTCAGGGTGCGGTCCATGGTGGGGTCCACAATCTTGATGAGCTCCTCCCGGAGCAGCATCTTGACCTGCTCGGGGGTCCGGGTGCCCAACACCTTGACGCGCTCACGCAGGGCGTCCACAAGCTGCATGGTTGGTTCGGTGCCAAGGTCGGCCAGAAGGAGGGTTTCCTCGACTTCGTCCCAAACGTTCTCATCGATCTTGTCGCTGGACAGCAGTGCCAGCAGGCCCTTGCCCATGATGTTGTTGGAGCGGACCAGTCGTTCGCGAAGGCGCATGAGGCGGCCGGCCACGGGCAGCGGGGTCTCGACCTGGATGACTTCCAGGCCCGCTGCATCGTCCGGGACGGTGGTGGTGTCCAGCCCCTCCAGGTCCACGCCGTCGGGGGCCTTGCGGTCCGTCGCCGCGGCCGGACTGTCCTCGACGGCCGTGCTCCCGCTCCGTGGCAGGACGGGGTCGTTGGCATCCCGGGTGCCGGGGTACTGGGTGATGTTCTTCCGCGTCTTGAGCAGGACCGGAATCAGCCCGCCAATAACCGCCAAGGCAGCAACAATGGACAAAATTATGGGGAGGATGTCATTCACTCCCCTAGCTTCTCATAACGCAGCGGGCGTTACGGGCGGCGAGGGGGCTGCCCGTAACGCCCGCCACAGCCCGCCTACACCTCGGCGCCCAGGCGCTGGCTGATGACGGTGGAGACGCCGTCGCCCCTCATGGTCACGCCGTAGAGAGCATCGGCTACTTCCATGGTCCGCTTCTGGTGGGTGATGACGATGAGCTGGCTGGACTCCCGGAGTTCCTCGAAGATGGTGATGAGGCGGCCCAGGTTTGTGTCGTCCAGGGCGGCTTCCACCTCATCCATCACGTAGAACGGCGAAGGCCGTGCCTTGAAGATCGCAACCAGCAGGGCCACTGCCGTCAGGGAGCGTTCACCGCCGGACAGGAGCGAAAGGCGCTTGATCTTCTTTCCCGCAGGGCGGGCCTCCACTTCGATGCCGGTGGTGAGCATATCCGCGGGGTCAGTGAGTACCAGCCGTCCCTCTCCGCCCGGAAACAACCGGGCGAAGACCCTGACAAACTGCGCCTGGGTGTCCTCGAAGGCTTCCGTAAAAACCCGCTGGACGCGGTCATCGACCTCCTTGATAATGTCCAGCAGGTCCTTCCGGCTGGCCTTCAGGTCCTCCAGCTGCGTGCTGAGGAACTGGTGGCGCTCCTCAAGCGCGGCGAATTCCTCCAGCGCCAGGGGGTTGACCCTGCCCAGGCTGGCGAGGTCGCGTTCTGCCTTCCGGAGCCGCTTCTCCTGCTCCTCGCGGATATAGGGCTTGCCCTCGATGATTTCGGCTCCGGCGGCATCCACCGGGGCGCGCAGTGCCGCCCATTTGTCGCCGCTTTCTTCGGCAGGGACCGGGACGGGCACCTCAGGCCCGTAGTCCGACACCAAGGCATCGGGCGTGATCCCGAGCTCATCGATGGAGCGGCTTTCCAGGGCTTCGATGCGGGCACGTTGCTGGGTGCGGGCCAGTTCATCGCGGTGGACGTTGTCCGTGAGCTCGGCGAGTTCCCGCGCGAACAGGTCATTGGCTGTCCGGATCTGCAGCAGTTCCTTGTCCCGCTGTTCCCGGTTCTCTTCAGCAAGGTCGCGTTCGTGCCTGGCCAGGTCCACAGACACATCCATGTACCGCAGGGCCAGTTCAACAGCGGCCGCTACGGCGGCAGCCCGTTTCGCCTGGGCCCGGCGGCGGCGGGCGCGTTCGGCTGCTTCCTCCCGGGCGCGGCGTTCGGTGGCAGCGGCACGTTCCAGCGAATCCACCCGGTTCCGGGTTGCGGTTAACTGCTCTTCGGCGCTGCGCAGTGACAGCCGGGCCTCCACCTCGGCAGCCCGGGCTGTGGAGGCAGCCTGGGCGAGGGCATCCCGGTGTTCGGTGGAGGGCTCCTGTTCCAGGGGCGCCTCCTGAGCGGCGGCAAGCCGCGCCGTCACGGCGGCGAGCGCTTCCTGCCCGGCCACAACGTTCGCTTCGGCTTGAGCCAGGGACGCCGCCAGCCGGTCGCTTTCGCCCACTGCGCTGCGAAGTACGGAGTTGAGGTGGCCGAGGCGTTCCGCCACGGCCGCCAGCCTGGCATCTGATTCGTGCAGCCGGTCGAGGGCAGCGTCGGCACGTTCCTGCGCCTCAGCCCGCCGCGCCTCTGCCGCGGCCAGGGCGAACCTGTTCCGCTCCAGCCCGGCAGTGACGGACGAAAGCCGGCTTTCGGCCTCGTCCACGGCGGCCTGGACTTCAAGGAGGGACGGCGCCTTCGCCGAGCCGCCCGTGGCTGAAACCGCGGTGAAGACATCCCCGCCCATGGTCACCGCCGTGATACCGGGACGCGCGGACACCAGCGCGGCGGCCGCCTGGACGTCGGGGACGACGGCGATGCCGGCCAGCAGGTGCCTCACTGCCGGGGCTGCGGGTCCGGCGTCCTGCACAAGTCCCCCTGCCCAGCGGGCCCCTTCCGGCAGGGGCGCGGCTTCACCCGCCACCGCCACCTGGGCGGCACCCCCAGCGTGGAGCAGGAACGACGCCCGCCCGGCGTCGTCGTCCTTGAGCAGTTGGACCATACCGGCTGCAGCCTCGTGGTCCCGTACGAGGACCGCGTCCGAGGCTTCCCCCAGGGCAGCGGCTATCGCCGTTTCGTAACCCGGTTCCACCGCCAGTTCCCCGGCGAGGGTTCCCAGGACACCTGCCAGTCCGGCGTCAAGGACGTGCCCTGCCCCGTCTTTCCTGTTGAGCCCCAGTTGAAGGGCGTCCCGGCGCGCCACCAACGCATCACGCTTGCGGATTCCCTCACTGACGGCCGCCTTGAAGCCGGAGATGTCCTGCAGAACTGCATCGAGTGCTTCGCTGGCGGCCTCATATTCGGCGTCAAGGGATTCCTCTCCTTCTTCCACGCCTGCCACCTGGTTTTCCAGCGCGGTGAACTCGGACTGGGCGCGGGCACGCCGTTCCGCCCCGGCAGCCTGGGATTCCCGGAGCCTGCCCAGCTCGGCCTGCGCGGATTCCACCCGTGACCTCGCCGCAGCAACCTGGCCGGCGAGCCGGGCCAGTCCTTCACGCCGGTCCGCGGCTGCCCGCAGCACCGCCGTGAGCCGCTTGTCCTCGGCCAGGGCGGCGGCCTCTGCCTCCGCTTTGGCTGCGCTGGCGGCCTCAAGTCCACTGCGCCTATCCAGGATGTGGCGCTCGAGCTTGGCAAGCTCCCCGCGCACGCGCCCGGCCTGCCGCTCAAGCTGTTCAGGATCACGGCCAGCTGCCGGGGGCTCCGTGGACCCGAGCAGGCGGGTGCGTTCCTGGGCCAACGTTCCGAGGGAACGGAGCCGCTCACGGGAGGCAGTCAGCCGGTACCAGGTGTCCCGTGCCGCGTTCAGCTTTGGCGTTGCTTCCGCGGCCAGCTGCTCCAGGGCAGCCTGCTGCCGGCGCCCGGCTTCCAGCTCCTGCTCGACGGCGGCCCGCCGGGATTTGAGCGCAGCTTCGTCTGCGACGTCCTGCTCCAGTGCTTCCTGCAGCTGGACGAGGTCGTCAGCGAGTAGCCGCGCCCTGGCATCGCGGACGTCGAACTGGACGCGCTGGGCACGCCGGGCCACCTCAGCCTGTTTCCCCAGCGGGGTCAGCTGGCGCCTGATTTCGCCGGTCAGGTCGGTGAGCCGCTGCAGGTTGGCCTGCATGGCCTCGAGTTTGCGGACCGTCCGCTCCTTGCGGCGCCGGTGCTTGAGGATGCCTGCGGCTTCCTCAATGAAGCCCCGGCGGTCCTCGGGGGTGGCATGGAGGACCCGGTCCAGCTGGCCCTGGCCCACAATGACGTGCATCTCACGGCCCAGGCCTGAGTCGGACAGCAGTTCCTGGATGTCGAGCAGCCGGCAGCCCGCGCCGTTGATGGCGTATTCGGAACCGCCGGCCCGGAAAAGCGTCCGGGATATGGTCACTTCGCTGTACTCGATGGGCAGGGCACCGTCAGTGTTGTCAATCGTCAGCGACACGTGTGCGCGCCCCAGCGGGGGCCGGCCGGACGTTCCGGCGAAGATGACGTCTTCCATCTTGCCGCCGCGCAGGGTCTTGGCCCCCTGCTCCCCCATGACCCAGGCCAAGGCGTCCACCACATTGGACTTGCCGGAGCCGTTGGGGCCCACTACGGCGGTGACACCGGGCTCGAAATTGAAGGTGGTGGCGGACGCAAACGACTTGAACCCCCGGACGGTCAGGCTTTTGAGGTGCAAGGCTTTTAGGTCTCCTGGATGGCTGGGACGGATGCTTCCCTGCACCAAATCTACTGCTTACCGGCGAAATGGCCCGGATTGACGGGCCCGTACCCCTGCACTCGGGGGCACCGGGACCGGCCGGCGTTTGTACTACCAGCGGCCGTTGCGGGGACGCGGCTGGCACACGGGACAGGTGTGTGAGGAGCGGTTCATGAACTGCTCCCGGCGGATGGTTGCGTGGATTCCCGCAGCAGCACACCGCTTGCACGGCTGCCCCTCCCGCCCATAGGCGTTGAGGGACCGGTCGAAGTATCCCGAGGCGCCGTTGACGTTCACATACAAGGAGTCGAAACTGGTTCCGCCCGCGGCCAGCGCATCCAGCATGACTTCGCGCGCGCTGCCCACTACCCTTTCCGCTTCAGCGCGGCGCAGGGTGTCGGTGGGCCGGGCGAAGTGGAGGCGGGCGCGCCACAGCGCCTCGTCGGCGTAGATGTTTCCGATGCCGGACACTAGGCCCTGGTCCAGCAGGGCACGTTTCAGGCCTGTTTTGCGTTTGCGGAGGCGGCGGTAGAAAAGGTCAAAGGAAAAAGCCGGATCCAGGGGGTCCCTTGCGATGTGCGCCGCTTCTTCTGCGATCAGCGGAAGGGGCGATTCAGCGAGGCCGCCCGGACCGCCGTCGTCCGTTGGAACCAAAGCGGTCACGAACAGGCCACCGAAGATCCGCTGGTCCACGAACCGCAGCTCTTCGGGCATGCCGTCGCGCGGGCCCAGCCGGATCCGTACTTTGAGGTGTTTTTCATCCGCGGCGCCGCCATCCTGCATCAGCAGCTGCCCGCTCATGCCCAGATGCGCCATCAGCGCCACCTTTTGGGTGCCGGCAGGCCCGTCCGGAAGTGGCCCGTCAGCCCCGGCGGACGTATCGAGCAGCGGCATCCAGAGGAACTTGCCCCGCCGCACGACGTCCGCGACCGTTGCGCCTTCGAGGTTGCCGATGAAGTCTTCGGTACCCAGTGCATGGCGCCGGATCGAGCGCTGGTCCAGGACGTCAACGCGCTCGATGGTCCTGCCGCGGACCCAGCTCACCAGGCCGCGGCGGACCACCTCAACCTCGGGAAGTTCGGGCACGACGCTACTTGGCGGCTACGGAACCGGGGGACTTGCCCGCCGGCGCGGAGCCGGCGTTGCCGGTGAGGGCACGCCAGGCGTCGGCGGCAGCTTCCTGTTCCGCTTCCTTTTTGGAGTGGCCGGTGCCCTTGCCGTAGGCCGTGCCGCCAATGTGCAGGGTAGCCGCGAAAATCCGCGCGTGGTCCGGGCCGGAGCCCTCCACTGCATAATGGATGGTTCCGAGCTGGCGGCTGGCCGCGAGTTCCTGGATGCTGGTCTTCCAGTCGGTTCCCGCACCCAAAGCGCCGGCATCCTTGAGCAGGGGCCCAATCAGCCGCATCACGAGCTGGCGGGCGGTCTCGATGTCGTTGGACACGTAGGTGGCGCCGATCAGCGCCTCCATGGTGTCCGCCAGGATTGAGGCCTTGTTTTTGCCCTCGGTGAGCTTTTCGCCCTGCCCCAGGTAGATGTAGTCGCCAATGCCGAGGCTGCGTCCGATGCCGGCGAGGGCACGGGTGCTGACCACGGCCGAGCGTCGCTTGGCAAGATCGCCTTCGGGCAGGTCTGGATTGTCCCGATACAGGGCGTCCGTCACGGAGAAGCCAAGGATGGAGTCCCCCAGGAATTCGAGCCGCTCATTCGTGGGTATGCCGCCGTTTTCGTAGGCGTAGGAACGGTGTGTGAGCGCAAGACGAAGCGTCCCGGCGTCAATAGAGACACCGAGACGCTTCAAAAGCTCTTCAGTTGAAGACATCATGTCAGCCGGAGGGGCCGATTAGACGTCCGCGACCTTGCGGCCCTTGTACTCAAGGAACAGCGCGGTGCCGGCCGAGTCGGTGACAACCTTTGCCTGGTGCGGCAGGCTGTAAGTAACCTGGCCGTTCTCCACGGTCTTCACCAGGTGGGGGGCGGTCGCCTTCCACTGCGAGCGGCGGGCGCGGGTATTCGAGCGAGACATTTTCCGCTTGGGAACAGCCACGGCTAACTCATTTCTCTCTAGACAAACACGTACAAATCAATTTTGCCGGTCAGGCTTAGCCATATCAGCTAGGGCAGCCCAGCGAGGATCCAAGACCTCGTGGTGGTGCCCCGGCTCGTCTTCCAGGCGAACTCCGCATTCGGAGCAAAGGCCCTGGCAGTCTTCCCGGCACACCGGCTGGAACGGCAGATTGGTGACAACCGCGTCCCGCAACACCGGTTCAAGATCGATTACATCGTGCTCGACTCGACGTTGCTCTTCATCTTCTTCTTCGTCCGAAAGCTCCACGCCTTCATAGAAGAAAAGTTCTTGCACATTGACCTCAAGGTCATACGCAAGGGGATCCAGGCATCGCCCGCATTCACCGGTTACTTCGGCAAGCGCGGTTCCTGATACCAGAATTCCTTCGTGTACGGCCTCAAGCCTCAGATCCAGCTCGATATCCGAGCCTTCCTGAACACCAATAAGCGCCACACCAAGGTCACTTGGTGCGGGTACATGTTCCGTCAGTGTCCGCATGCTTCCCGGACTGCGTCCGAGGTCCTTGACGTCGAACGCCAGGGGCGAACCAGCATCTCGTTTAATGAGAACTCCTGTTGAACATATGACCGACGTACCATCTTAGCCTGAAGAGCCGCAGGGACTCAAACCAGGTAACCGGCGGCGCCGAAGTACCGGACTAGCCTACCCTCTCGGCTGCTGTTCAGGCGCCGACTCGCCCGCAAGCATCCTCCGGTGCACTGACCTGGGAACGTAGTCCGAAACGCTGCCGCCCAGGCTTGCAACCTCTTTGATCAGGGTGGAGGACAAATGGATGTAGTGGGCCTCGGCGGGCAGGAACACCGTTTCCACGCCGCTGAGCTGGCGGTTCATCGTGGCCATGGGGAGCTCGTAGTCGAAATCCGAGGAGGACCGAAGGCCCTTGACGATCGCTGAAACGCCGCGCTGCCTGCAATATTCGGCCAGGAGGCCTTCCCCAACGGGTTCCACCACAATGCCCTTCAGTAACGCAAGGGTTTCCCGCGCCATGTCCAGGCGCTCTCCCAACGTGAACATGTACTTCTTGGCCGGGTTGGTGGAGACCGCAACGATGACCTCGTCAAAGAGGCCCGCAGCCCGGGCAATAACCTCGAGATGGCCGTTGTGGATGGGGTCAAAGGATCCGGGGCAGACAGCTCGTCTCATGCTCCGAACCTACCCCATGAAAAGGCCGGGATACCATGACTGGATGCATCCACAACGGGAAGTTTCCACCCCTTTGGCGCCCGCCCCATGGCAGCGGACCGCGCTCGGAGCCAACCTCCTGGGGCGTGACGGCGGGCTGGGAGTCACGATCTTCGAGGAAATGACCACCCTGGCGGTGCAGACCGGTGCGATCAACCTGGGCCAGGGCTTCCCGGACGAGGACGGGCCGCTGGAGATACGCGAAGCGGCCCGTGCAGCCATCGCCTCCGGGCATAACCAGTACGCGCCGGGGAGGGGCGTTCCGGAACTGCGGGAAGCAGTGGCTGCCCACCAGGAAAGGTTTTACGGCCTTTCCCCCGATCCGCAGACCGAGGTGATTGTTACAACCGGCGCCACCGAGGGAATTGCCGCCTCCCTGCTGGCTTTTGCAGGACCGGGTGATGAGGTACTGACCTTTGAGCCGTTCTACGATTCCTACGGCGCCGTTATCGGCCTGTCCGGCGCAACGCACGTAACGGCTCCCCTGCTGGCGCCGGACTTCATGCCGGACCTGGCTGCGCTGGAGGCTGCCTTCAGCGAGCGGACGCGGATCGTCCTGCTGAACAACCCGCACAACCCCACCGGCGCTGTCTTTCCGCGCCCG
Source organism: Arthrobacter sp. Alg241-R88 (assembly GCF_900537115.1). Lineage (GTDB taxonomy): Bacteria > Actinomycetota > Actinomycetes > Actinomycetales > Micrococcaceae > Arthrobacter. The sequence continues at coordinate 974,202 of NZ_UNRG01000001.1, read as the reverse complement.
GTGCTGCAGCGCGTCGTGGACCTGGCCCGGAAGCACGACTGCCTGATCGTCACTGACGAGGTGTACGAACATCTCACGTTCGGCGACCGCCACGTCCCGGTGGCATCCCTTCCGGGAGCCGCTGACCGGACCATTACCCTTTCCTCGGCCGGCAAGACGTTCTCCCTGACCGGCTGGAAGATTGGCTGGCTTACAGGCCCCGAGGAGCTCGTGTCCGCTGTACGCACGGTCAAGCAGTTCCTCACCTATAGTTCGGGCACGCCGTTCCAGTCGGCCATTGCCAGCGGGCTCGGCCTGCCGGACGCCTTCTACGCCAACATCGCGGCCACGCTGAAGCACAAGCGCGACATCCTCAGCGAAGGCCTTCGGGCAGCCGGTTTCGACGTTTTCACGCCGCAGGGAACATACTTCGTCAACGTGGACACCGCGCCGCTGGGCATCCATGACTCGGTGGACCTGGCCCGCAGGCTCCCCGGCCTGGTGGGCGTGGCCGCCATCCCGGTTCCCGTTTTCTGCCATCCCGAAGGTGCGGAGAGGACGCGCAGCCTCCTTCGGTTTGCATTCTGCAAAAAGACCGAAGTCCTGGAGGAAGCCGCTGCCCGGCTGGCCACCCTCAGCGGTCGGCTCTGATGACGGCCGGGAACGGCAGGCGGGCGGAACGGTTCCTCCGGACCACCGGACAGCACGCGACCATCGCACCGGACGCCTTCACCGACGGCAGCTACGTGCTCAGCATCGGCGGGGCGGAGCAATCACATGTGAACCTGGCCCAGCCGGACGAGATTTTCTACGAGTACCTGCGGCGGATCGGCCACCTGGTGGATCTGGCCGCACCTCCCAGAAAGCCTGTGGCAGCACTGCACCTGGGAGCCGGGGCACTGACACTGGCCCGCTACATCCAGGCGACCAGGCCGGGATCGGTCCAGTACGCGGTGGAACTGGAACGCGAACTGCTGGACTTCGTCCTGCGCCAGTTGCCCCTCCCGGAGGGGACGGACCTGCACACCGTTATCGGGGACGCCCGCGGGGCACTCACGGAACTCGAACCCGGGCTCCTGTTCGACGTCGTGATCCTCGACATCTTCTCGGGTCCGGTTGCCCCGGGACACCTTGCCTGCACCGAGTTCTACAGCGAGGTGCGGGAACGGCTCACCCCGTGCGGGCTGCTGATCGTCAACGTGGGCGACGAACCGGGGCTCACCCTGGTCCGCAGCCAGGTTGCGGCAATGCGGCGGGCGATGGGTGACGTAGCGGCGTTTGCCGAAGCAGGCATGTTCGAGGGCCGCTACCCGGGCAACATTGTCCTGGCCGGCACCCAGGCGCCCTGGCCGGAAGGTTGGTCCGAAGCATTAGTATCCCGCGGCCCGCATCCCGCCAAAGTCCTGGCCGGCGTGGACCTGGACACCCTCGCACCCCAGTCCTGATTAAAACCCAGTCCTGATAAACCTAGTCCTGATAAACCTAGTCCTGGTCAACCACGTCCTGAGCAGCCAGGTCCTGGTCAACCACATCCGGGTCAATGGCGTCCGGCACAAAAGGCTCTGCGTACCACAGCCGGGTCTCACCGTATTTTTTCTCCGCGAACCGTGCCAGGCCGCCGGGCCAGCCCGGCTCCGGGGAGCGGGACGACCGTTCCACCACCACCACAGCCGCCGGCGAAAGGTGGGGAGCGAGCTTTTCGAGCGCCGCAGACAGCGCCACCTCCTCCAGCGGATAGGGCGGGTCCAGGAACACGAGGTCCCAGGTTGCCGTGGCGGCGGCGCGTTCCAGGAAAGGCTCCACCTTGGAGCGGTGGACCGTCACGGCTTTCCGGCCCAGAACCCCATTGATGAGGTCCGCGTTGCGCTGGCAGACGGCACTGGCCTTGGCATCGGATTCCACCAGGTCCACCGTCTGCGCGCCCCTGCTGCAGCTCTCGACCCCCAAGGAACCTGAGCCGGCGTACAGGTCCAGCACCCGCGCGCCGCTGATGACGTCAAAGGCGTCCAGCCGCGAGAACAACGCCTCCTTGACGCGGTCCGTGGTGGGCCTTGTCAGGGAACCCGGAACAGTCTGCAGGGGCGTGCCGCCGGCGGCCCCGGCGATAATGCGGCTCATTCGGCGCCCCCGCTTCGGCCGCCGTGGATATCAGATACAACCGTGTTAACCGCGTTCAAGGAACGCCTCCTTTTCGGGGTTCAAGTACTTCTCGATTGCCTCGGCCAGATCCGGGTGTGCCCCCAGCGACGGGTCCTGCGCCACAATCTGCTGGGCATCGTCCCGTGCGCGGCTGATGATGGCTTCATGCTCAAGCACCCGCAGAAGTTTCAAGGTGGAGCGTCCGCCGGACTGGGAAGCACCCAGGATGTCACCCTCGCGGCGCAGCTTGAGGTCCTCCTGGGAAAGTTCGAAACCATCCGTGGTGGCGGCGACGGCGTCCAGCCTCCGCCGGCTGGGGTGTTCAGGCTCCAGGGCGGTGACCAGCAGGCAGGTCCCGGGCAGGCCGCCCCGGCCCACCCTGCCGCGCAGCTGGTGCAGCTGGGAGATGCCGAACCTGTCGGCGTCGAGAATGACCATAAGGGTGGCGTTGGGAACGTCCACGCCCACTTCAATCACAGTGGTGGAGACCAGCAGCTTAACGCTGTTTGCCGTAAAACCGGCCATGGCGGCGGTCTTAGCTTCGGGCGGCTGGCGGCCGTGCAGCGGTGCCAACGGAACCCCGGACAGGGCGGGCTCATCCAGAAGCTGTTCGACGACGGCGTTCACTGATGCCAGTTCCCGTCCGCCTTCCCCGTCAATGCCGTCGTCCAGGTCGGCTTCCCCGGGGCTGAAATCGCCGTCGTCGTCGGTCCCGATCTTCGGGCAAACGACGTAGACCTGGTGTCCGGCATCGATTTCCTCGCGGGAGCGGGCCCAGATCCGGCCGGCCCAGGCAGGATTCTCCGCAAGTCCCACCAGGTGGGTGGTGATGGGTGCCCGGCCCTCGGGGAGCTCGTCGAGGACCGACGTCTCGAGGTCCCCGAACACGGTCATGGCAACGGTCCGCGGGATGGGGGTGGCGGTCATGACCAGCAGGTGGGGCGGCTTCCTTGCTTTGGCCCGGAGCGCATCGCGTTGCTCCACGCCGAAGCGGTGCTGCTCATCCACCACGATCAGGCCGAGATCGTAGAACGTGACGTTTCCGCTGAGGAGGGCATGGGTGCCAATGATGATTCCGGCTGTTCCGGAGGCGGCGTCGAGCAGGGCCTGTTTTCGTGCCGCGGCAGGCATGGAGCCGGTCAGCAGCGTGACCTGGACGGAGGCGTCGCCGAGCCCACCCAGCAGGCCGTCCCTGGAGAGCGGCCCAAGTGCGCGGCGGATCGACTCGAAGTGCTGCGCCGCGAGGACTTCGGTGGGTGCCAGCAGTGCCGCCTGTCCCCCGGCGTCCACTACCTGCAGCATGGCACGCAGCGCCACGATGGTCTTGCCGGACCCCACTTCGCCCTGCAGCAGGCGGTTCATGGGAGTGTCACGGGCCAGTTCCGCTGCGAAGGTCTTCCCGACGGCGGCCTGCCCGGCTGTGAGGGTGAACGGGAGGTTCGCGTCGAACGCGGTAAGAAGGCCTTCCGCGACGGGCCGGCGTGCCGTGGCTTCCTCGGAGGCCAGCTGTGCCCGGCGTCTGGCCAGCGCGGACTGCAGCACCAGGGCCTCGTGGTACCGGAACCGGTCCCGCGCCCGGCACCAGTCCTCAGCGGAGTCAGGAGCGTGGATGAGCCGGTACGCCCGGGCAAGCGGCAGGAATCCTTCACGGGCAGCGATGGCCGGCGGGACGGGATCCGGCAATGCGTCCAGGTCCAGGGTTTCCAGCAGGGTTCCGATGGTCTTCTGGATTTTCCAGCTGGGAAGTTTGGCCGTTGCCGGGTATACCGGGATGGGCATGGCTGCGAGTTTTTCCGGGTCTTGGGTTCCCTCGCTGAACGGGTCTTCGTCCAAGAGCTGGAAGTCGGGGTTGGTAAGGCCGAGTGCTCCCTTGAAGCTGGTGACTTTTCCCGAGAACAGTGCCCGCCGTCCCTGCAGCAGTTCGGCTTTCGCTTTGTAGCCGTTGAAGAAGCTGATTTTGAGGGTTCCGGGCACTTTGCCCCGGTAGTCCCGCCCGCCTACCAGCCGAAGCCCCTGCTGCCCGTCGTCGTCGGAAACTATGACGTCGGTGATGGTCCCGCGCCGTGCCTGCATGTTCCGGGTGCTGCTGGACAGCACTCTGGCAATGAGGGTGACTTCCTCATCGAGCGGAAGCTCGCTGATGGGCGTCAGCTCGCCGCGGGACATGTAGCGGCGCGGAAAGTAATGCAGCAGGCCTTCCACTGTGGTGATGCCAAGGTGTTTTTCGATGACCGCCGCGGAACGTTTTCCTATCCTGCGCTCCAGCGCAAGGTCCAACTCAGCGTTCATGCCCACTGGAGTTCACTGCGTCCGGGTGCGGTTCCCGCGGCAGGGCGAGTTCGCTGATACTGATCTGGGCGGGTTCGCCGAGGGATCGGATGAGGGCAACAGCCGCCTCGGGGGCAGGAACGTGGACGTGGACCCGCCAGCGGTAGTTTCCGTCAGCATCGGGGTTGCCCCCCACCTGGCTCATGATGACCGACTCGCCGATCTCATCGAGCTGCTGCCGGAGGGTGGCGGCATTCAGGGGGGAAAGGCTGATGGTGCACATGACTTCGACGCCGTCGTCATCCGGCATGGCAGTGTGGATGTGGGGATCGGACACGTCATAGCCGTGCAGCCCGTCCAGGAGCTCGCTTTGGAGTTCCTCGCCCAGGACGGCGGACCGGAGGCAGTCCAGGATCAGGAGCATCCCCACTCCGCCTGCATCCACCACGCGTGCGGATGTCAGGGCGTCCAGCTGGTCCTCGGTGCGGATGACGGCGGCAAGGGCCGCTTCGACGGCGGCATCCAGGGCCAGGCCCAGGGCATGGTTGCTGTCATCATGGTTTTGGCCGGCATCAACGGCTGCTGCGGCCCGTGCAGCAGCTTCCATCACGGAAAGCATCGTTCCCGGGACGGGGTCACTCAGGGCCGACCACGCTCGGATTTGGGCGCGGTTCAGGGCCGCTGCCAGCAGTGTGGAGGTCAGGCGCGTGTGCCCTGCCAGTGGTTCAGCCGCCGCGCAAAGGAATACGGAGAACAGGGTCCCGGAATTTCCCCTCGCTTCTTCCATCGCCGCCTGGCCGGCACTGGCCAGCACAGCGCCAACGTCCAGTTGCGCAGGCTGGTCGCCGGCTGCCGCCGCAGACTGGGCGGCTGCCCGGACAGTCAGGTAAAGGTTGGTGCCTGTGTCGCCGTCCGCCACCGGAAAGATATTGATGGCGTTGAGGCGGTCGCTGTGGTTGCCAAGGACGGTCTCAGCCTTGCCCAACCACCTCTTCATCGCTTGCGCGTTGGCGGCAACCTTAGTGTGCAAAGTGATCCCATCCCCCGGTGTCTGCGGACCGGCCCGCTATTGTGACGCTCGGGCTTTCGTTGCTTCCCAATGCTTGTATTGAGCCTATCGCAGTGAATCCGGGAGGCAGCTGAACATTTAGGGGGAATGTGGCCAGCAGCCCATGGTCCTCCCCGCCGCCCAGCACCCACGCCATGGGCTCCGTCCCCAGCAGCTCCGAGGCGGGCCGCAGTACCTCCGCCAGTGCCCGTAACGGCGCCGGATCCAGATCAATGCCCACAGCGCTGGCAGCCGCGAGCCGCAGGCCATCGCGCAGCAGGCCATCGGAAATATCCAGCATGGCAGTGGCGCCGGCGGCGCGGGCGGCGGGCCCGGCGGCCAGAGGGGGCCGTGGCCGGCACTGGAGGTCCAGGAAGATGCGCTGTTCAGGTTGAAGGGCATCAACGTTTACGGCGGATTCGAGGACTGCCAGGCCGGCGGCAGCATGCCCGGCGGTTCCGGCAATCGCCAGGACATCCCCCGGCTGGGCGCCCGACCGGAGCACGGCGTGGCTGCCGCCTAGGGTCCCCAGGACGGCCACTGTCACGGAGATTTCCCGGCCGCGGCCCAGATCTCCTCCGGCCACCGAACACTTGGCAGCGCCCAGTTCCGTGATTCCCGCTGTCAAGCCGTCCGCCAGGTCCTCCACCCAGGCGACGGGTGTCTCCGGGGGAAGCGTGAGGCTCACCACGAGGGACGTTGCTGTGCCTCCCATCGCGTTGATGTCGCTGAGGTTCTGCGCCGCGGCTTTCCAGCCGACATCGAAACCGGTGGTCCGGTAGCCGTTGGGCCATTCCAGCCGGAAATCCTGGTCCTGGACCTGGGTGTCAATGCTGACGACGGTCTTTCCGTCGGGCGCCGCCACAACGGCGGCGTCATCGCCCGGACCGAGCAGGGTGGCTGCGGCATGGTCCCCGCCCATGGAAAGGCGTGGAAATATCCGCGCCAGCAGCTCAGCTTCGGAGAGGGCGGCGACGGCGGGCGGCTGCTCTTGGACGGTCAAACGCTTTTCAGGCACGCCACTACGCTACAGCGGGCCTGGCGACATTGCGGCCCTTGCCGCCAGTACCGTGTCCGGACCAGCGGGGGCGCGACGATAGTCTTGAAGTATGCACCGTCCACAGCTTTCCCTGCCCGCCCGCGCTGCCAGGATGGCGTTGATCGGGATTGTTGCTTCCCTCGCCTTGGCCGCATGCTCCCCCGCCGTGGACGTCCCCGCAGCCCGGGACGCCGCCAACCCCGCCTGTGCTCCCATGATGGTGGCCTTGCCCGAAGCCATCGGTGACTCGGCGCTGCGCAAGACGAACAGCCAGGCCACTGCGGTGTGGGGTGATCCCTCTCTGGTGGTCCTTCGCTGCGGCGTGAACGTGCCTGGACCCACCACGGACCGCTGCGTGACCGTTAACGGGATCGACTGGGTGATCAAGGAAGGCGACCCCGTCTGGACGCTGACCACCTACGGCCGCGAGCCCGCCACCGAAATACTGATGGATCCGGACAAGATCAGCTCTGCGACTGTCCTGGCCGATCTTGCCCCTGCCGCCGGTGAGATCCCGCCTCTCAGGAACTGTGTGGGCCAGGAAGAGCTGCAGAACCTGCCGAAGAGCCAGTAGTTGGGCCCACGTCGGCAGGTGGCACCGGTTAGCGCAGGCCCGTCTTCCGGTTCAAGGCCAGGTAGATGAGTTCGTCAATCAGCTCGGCGTAGTCCAGCCCTGACGCGGCCCACATCTGCGGGTACATGCTTTTGGGGGTGAACCCGGGCATGGTGTTGATCTCGTTGATGATCAGCTGTCCGTCCGGCGTGTAGAAGAAGTCCACCCGGCTCAGGCCCTCTGCGCCTACCGCGTCAAAGGCGGCCGCGGAGAGCTCCCGCACCCTGGCGATTGCTTCCTCCGGCAGGTCCGCCGGGCAGCTCAGTGATGCGGCATCGTCCTCGACATACTTCGCGTTGAAGTCGTAGAACTCGTGGGTACCGCCGGCCACGGAGATCTCGCCCGGCATGGAGGTGCGGGGAGCGTCGGTGCCCCTGCCTTCCAGCACGGCGCACTCGATTTCCCGGCCGGTGATTCCGGCCTCAATCACCAGTTTGAGGTCGTGCCGGCGGGCTTCTTCGATGGCGGCGTCCAGCTCCTCGAGTGAATCTACTTTGGAGATTCCCATGGATGACCCAGCCCGGGCGGGCTTGACGAAAACGGGGAAGCCAAGCAGGTCCACCTGTTTCCGGACGGACTCCGCATCCTTGCGCCATTGCCTGTCGGTCACGGCGATGTAGGGGCCAACCTGCAGGCCTGCGGCTTCAAAAACCACTTTCATGAAGTGTTTGTCCATGCCCACTGCCGAGGCCAGGACGCCGGCTCCGACATACCGGGTGTCGGAGAGTTCCAGCAGCCCCTGGATGGTGCCGTCCTCGCCGAAGGGGCCGTGAAGCAGCGGAAACACCACGTCCACGGCACCGAGTTCCTGCGGGACCTCGTTCGGTGCGGCCACGATCAGCTGGTGTTCGCCGCCAATCTGGGCCAGCGTCACGGTTTGCGTCGAGGGAACCACTTCCGGCAGCGAGGAGGCTGCCAGGGACCACTGCGCCGTATCGCCGGCGGCCAGCACCCATTGTCCCGACTTGGCGATCCCGATGGGGATGACCTCGTACTTATCCTTATTGATCGCACCGAGAACGCCGGCGGCAGTCACGCAGCTGACGGCGTGCTCGCTGGAACGGCCGCCGAAAAGTACCGCAACCCGGGGTTTTGCCCCGCCGGCCGGCTCTGGTGCGGTCAGTTTGTCTTGGGACATGGTCAGTAATCGCCTTCAGGTTTCAGTTCCCGGGCCAGCAGGACGGGCCCCAGTTGGTCAACGGACAGCTTGCCTGCCAGCACGGCGACGACGGCTGCCGTGATGGGCATGTCGACGCCCAGTTTTGCTGCCAGTTCGTGGACCGCCTGGCCGGACTTGATGCCTTCGGCGGTCTGGGTCATTTTCTGGCCCACTTCCTCCAGCGTGAGGCCCTGGCCGAGCAGGCGTCCTGCAGTATGGTTCCTCGACAGCGGCGAGGAACAGGTTGCCACCAGATCACCCAGGCCGGCAAGCCCGGCCATGGTTTTCGCATCCCCGCCCAAAGCGAGGGCAAGGCGGGACGTCTCGGCGAGGCCACGGGTAATCACGGACGCTTTGGTGTTGTCGCCCATTTGCCTGCCCTCGCAGATGCCGACTGCAAGTGCGATGACATTCTTGACGATGCCGCCGATTTCCACCCCAACGATGTCCGAGGTGGTGTAGGGCCGGAAATAGGGTGCGGTGCAGCTGCGTGCGATCCAGCCTGCAGTAGCCGGGTCGGTACAGGCAACCACGGAGGCCGTTGGCTCTTCGCGGGCAATCTCCATAGCGAGGTTGGGCCCTGAGACGATGGCAATGCGCTCTGTGGGCAGGCCAAGTTCCTCGCTGATGACCTCGCTCATCCGGGCGTCGGTGCCCAGTTCAAGGCCCTTCATCAGGGAAACCACCGTGGCCCCGGGAGCGATCAAGTCCTTCCAGCCGCGCAACTGCGGGCGCAGGGACTGTGCCGGCACGGCCAGGACCACCAGGTCGGCGCCTTCGAATACTTCGCGTACGTCCGTGGAGGCTGTGATGCTGTCAGGAAGGGCAATGTCCTTCAGGTACTGCGAGTTGCGGTGGTACGTGTTAATTTCCTCCACCACTTCGCTACGCCGGCCCCAAAGGCGGATGTCGCGCGGCTCACCTGCCGCCGTGGCAGCATCGGCCAGGATCTTGGCGAACGTCGTCCCCCATGAACCCGCCCCAAGCACCGCTACGGAACGGGCAGAACCAAGCTGGTTGCCCTCAGAGGTCACCGGGCATCCGTTCCCCGGTCTGCTGCTGCCCGCGCTCCACGAAGCGCCCGTGTTTCGCCTGCTGCTGCTTGGCCGGATCCCAGCGCTCCGCCGGAGGCTGTTCGCCCCGGATCTCTGCCAGGAGTTGGGTGATCGCATCCATAATGGCGTCGGTGGCCCCGGTCAGCGTGGCCTTGTCCAGGGGACGGCCGGTGAAGGCGCTCAAGTCGACCGGCTCGCCCACAACCACCCTGGACTTCTTGCGCGGAAACAGGTGGAACCGCTTGCCGTAGCGCGGGAAAACCTCGTGGGCTCCCCAGTGGGCAATCGGCACCACCGGAATGCCGCCCTCAAGCGCAAGCCGCGCAGCACCGGTGTGGCCCTTCATGGGCCACAGGTCCGGATCCCTGGTGAGGGTGCCTTCGGGGTAGATGATGATGGCTCCGCCCTCGGCCACGATCTCCTGCGCGAGCTGAAGGGACCGGTTGGCGCCCGCCGTCGAACGCTCCACGGGAATCTGCTTGGTTGCGTGCAGGACCCAGCCCAGGACCGGAACCTTGAAAAGTCCGGATTTCGCCAGGAAGTGCGGCGCGCGCTTGTGGTTATAGAGGAGGTGGCCGATGATCAGGGGGTCGATCTCGGTGCAGTGGTTGGGCGCTGCGATGAAACCGCCGGCAGGCAGCTTTTCGGTGCCCTCCCACTTCTTATCCATCATGAGGTTGAACAGGGGACGTACTATTCCTGCGACCACCGCAAGGGTCGCGCGGCTCTTGGCCGATTCCTTCACGTCGGTACCGCTACTTCGTCGTGGTGATGTCGAAGTCGGCACCAAGTCCCGCGAGCTTTTCGGTGAAGCGCTCGTAACCCCGGTTGATGATGTCGATTCCGGTCACGCGTGAGGTTCCGGTGGCGGCCAGGGCCGCGATCAGGTGGCTGAAGCCTCCGCGCAGGTCCGGCACGTCGATGTCGGTTCCCTTGAGCTGGGTCGGCCCTGAAATAACGGCGGAGTGCAGGAAGTTGCGCTGGCCGAACCTGCAGGGCACGCTGCCGAGGCATTCACGGTGAACCTGGATGCTCGCGCCCATCCGGATGAGGGCATCGGTGAAGCCGAAGCGGTTCTCGTAGACCGTCTCGTGCACGATCGAGACGCCTTCGGCCTGGGTCAGCGCCACCACCAGCGGCTGCTGCCAGTCGGTCATGAAACCGGGGTGCACGTCTGTTTCCAGGACCAGGGGGTTGAGCTTTCCGCCCTTATGGTAGAAACGGATGCCGTCCTCGCCGATGTCCATGCCGCCGCCCACCTTGCGGTAGGTGTTCAGGAACGTCATCATGTCGCGCTGGGAGGCGCCTTCGACAAAGATGTCACCCTTGGTCACCAGTGCAGCAGAAGCCCACGACGCCGACTCGTTGCGGTCCGAAAGCGCGCGGTGGTTGTAGCCGCCGAGGTCGCGGACGCCTTCGATACGGATGGTGCGGTCGGTCTGGACGCTGATGATCGCGCCCATCTTTTGCAGCACAGCGATGAGGTCGATGATCTCCGGCTCCGTTGCTGCCCCGGAAAGTTCCGTGATGCCCTCCGCGCGGGTGGCGCTCAGCAGCACCTGCTCGGTGGCACCGACAGAAGGGTAGGGAAGGGAAATCTTTGCGCCGTGCAGTCCCTTGGGAGCGGAGATGTGGATGCCGCCGGGACGCTTTTCCACCACGGCACCGAACTGGCGCAGCACGTCCAGGTGGTAGTCAATGGGACGGTCACCGATCTTGCAGCCGCCAAGGTCCGGGATGAACGCCTCGCCGATGGCGTGGATCAGGGGGCCGCACAGCAGGATGGGAATCCTGGAGTCGCCGGCATGCGCGTCGATGGCGGTGCTCGGCGCAGTCTTGGCTGCCTTCGGGTCCAGCGTCAGGTCCCCGTTCACGGGGTCCTTCACTACAGTCACTCCGTGCAGCTGCAGGAGGGAGGTGACTACCTCCACGTCCTTGATCTCCGGCACGTTCCGCAACACCGACGGCTCGTTGCCCAGCAAGGCAGCCACCATGGCCTTGGGAACGAGATTCTTCGCTCCCCGGACGGTGACGCGGCCTGTCAGCGGGACTCCGCCGCGGATGGTCAGAACACTACTCATATACCGGTTTCCTAACGATGACTAGCCCCCAAATCCTTGCAAAGGCTCCAACCAAGCATAGGAGGTCGCGTTACCGAACCGAAATACGCGTGCGACGGCGGCAGGGCGTGGCGCGCCGCCGTCGGCCTTTTTTTAGAACAGGCAACTCTGCTTCGGCCGGCTCAGGAAAGGCGCGCCGGCAGGGTTTTGGGCTTGAAGGCAGGCCGGGTGGCTTCGTAGGCAGTGATGTCCGCCTCATGCTGCAGGGTCAGCCCGATGTCGTCCAGTCCTTCGAGCAGGCGCCACCGGGTGTAATCGTCGATGTCGAAGGGTGCCACGATGTTGCCGCACATCACCGTTTTGGAGACGAGGTCCACGGTGACCTCGGTCCCGGGAGCGTTCTCCAGTTCCTTCCAGATCAGTTCGATGTCGTCCTGGGCCACCTCGGCTGCGAGCAGTCCCTGCTTGCCCGAGTTGCCACGGAAGATGTCAGCGAACCGGGAGGAGAGCACGGTCTTGAAACCGTAGTCCTTCAGTGCCCACACCGCATGCTCCCGGGACGAGCCGGTGCCGAAGTCCGGGCCGGCCACCAGCACGGATCCGCTGTTGAAAGGCGCCTGGTTCAGGATGAAGGACGGGTCCTTGCGCCACGCCGAGAACAGCGCGTCCTCGAACCCCGTGCGGGTGATGCGCTTGAGGTAGACAGCAGGGATGATCTGGTCCGTGTCCACATTGCTCTGGCGCAGCGGGACGCCGATTCCGGTGTGGGTGGTGAACTTTTCCATGGCGTGTCCTAGGCTGCGTCGGTGCGGATGGGGGTCTGGACAGGCTCAACCACCGGATCGGGATCCAGGTCCGACGGCGAGCTGAGCGTGCCGCGGATGGCAGTGGCTGCGGCAACCACCGGGGAGACCAGGTGCGTGCGGCCGCCCTTGCCCTGGCGCCCTTCGAAGTTGCGGTTGGAGGTGGAGGCGCAGCGCTCCCCCACTTCCAGCTGGTCCGGGTTCATGCCCAGGCACATGGAGCAGCCGGCGAAGCGCCATTCCGCGCCGAAGTCCTTGAAGACCTTGTCCAGGCCCTCGGCCTCCGCTTCCAGGCGGACCCGCGCCGATCCGGGCACCACCAGCATCCGGATGTTCGGGTCCTTTTGGCGCCCGCGGATAATGTCCGCAGCGGCCCGCAGGTCTTCCATGCGGGAGTTGGTGCAGGAGCCGAGGAACACGGTGTCCACCCGGATGTCTTTCATGGGCGTGCCGGCTTCCAGTCCCATGTACTGCAGGGCGCGTTCGGCTGCTGCCTTGGCGTTTTCGTCGCCGAAGTCCTCGGGCGACGGTACAGACTCGGACAGCGAGACGCCCTGGCCGGGGTTGGTGCCCCAGGTGACGAACGGCTCCAGCGTGTCGGCGTCCAGGTCCACCTGGGCGTCAAAGGTGGCGTCGTCGTCGGTACGCAGCGTGTTCCAGTACTCGACGGCGGCGTCCCAGTCAGCGCCCTGGGGGGCGTGGGGACGGCCCTTCATGTAGTTGTAGGTGGTCTCGTCCGGCGCCACCAGGCCGGCACGGGCACCGGCTTCGATGGACATGTTGCAGATGGTCATGCGGGCGTCCATGGACAGCGCACGGATAGCGGAACCGCGGTATTCCAGGACGTAGCCCTGGCCGCCGCCGGTGCCGATCTTGGCGATGACGGCGAGGATGATGTCCTTGGCCGTGACACCGGGACGCAGTGTCCCCTCGACATTGATGGCCATCGTTTTGAACGGCTTCAAGGACAGCGTCTGGGTGGCCATGACATGCTCCACCTCGGAGGTTCCGATGCCCATGGCCAGTGCGCCGAACGCACCGTGCGTGGAGGTGTGCGAGTCACCGCAGACCACCGTCATGCCGGGCTGCGTCAGCCCCAACTGCGGCCCCACCACGTGGACGATGCCTTGTTCGGCGTCACCGAGGGAATGCAGGCGTACCCCGAACTCGGCGCAGTTGTTGCGGAGGGTCTGGATCTGCGTCCGGCTGGTCAGGTCGGCGATAGGCTTGTCTATGTCCAGCGTGGGAGTGTTGTGGTCCTCCGTGGCGATGGTCAGGTCCGGCCGGCGCAGTTTCCTGCCGGCCAGCCGCAGGCCCTCGAAGGCTTGCGGGGATGTGACCTCGTGGACAAGGTGGAGGTCGATGAAGAGAAGGTCGGGCTGGGCATTGGCTCCGTCGCCATCGCCTTTGCGCACCACGTGTGCGTCCCAGACTTTCTCGGCCAATGTCTTTGCCATGGCCATCTCCCTTCACTGCTGTTTGGCTGATGTATTCCACTGAACCAGTACGCCTTGCACTGCGCCAGCCGAAAGATTTGCATCTCAGATAATGAGACGGCAATATCATTACATGGACAATTCTAGTGGAGTCGGTGTCATTGATAAAGCGGCCCAGGTGCTTGATGCACTGGAGGCCGGCCCCACCACTCTGGCGCAGCTGGTAGCGGCTACCGGCCTGGCCCGGCCCACTGTCCATCGCCTCGCCCTTGCACTGGTGCACCACCGGCTGGTGAGCCGCGACATCCAGGGCCGCTTTGTGCTGGGAAGCCGTCTGGTCGAGCTGGCCTCGGCTGCAGGCGAGGACCGTCTCATCGCTTCTGCCGGTCCCGTGCTGATGCAGCTGCGCGACGCCACGGGCGAAAGTGCCCAAATTTTCCGCCGCCAAGGCGACTGGCGCGTGTGCGTGGCCTCCGCCGAGCGCCCCATCGGCTTGCGCGACACCATCCCGGTAGGCACGCAGTTGTCCATGAAGGCAGGATCCGCGGCCCAGGTGCTGCTCGCCTGGGAGGACCACGACCGCCTGCTGGAAGGACTGCAGTCGGCCCGCTTCACGCCGACCGTCCTGGCAGGCGTACGACGGCGGGGCTGGGGACAGAGCCTTGGCGAACGCGAGCCGGGGGTCGCTTCAGTTTCCGCACCAGTGCGGGGACCTTCCGGCCGGGTCATCGCGGCCGTTTCAATTTCCGGCCCGATCGAGCGCCTCACCCGCCAGCCCGGCCGGCTGCATGCAGAAGTGGTCTGCAACGCAGGCCGCATCCTCACCGAGGCCCTGCGCAAGAACAACGACTGACTTAAGAACAGAGCCTGCCAGCCCGGGCCGACTGCTGGCGCTAGGATTCTCGCCATGGGCAGCTATGCAGTGTTTCTCCGGGGCATCAACGTGGGCGGCATCAACATCAAAATGGCCCAGCTCCGGGAGGCGCTGAAGGACGCGGGCTTTTCCGATGCCCGAACCCTGCTTGCCAGCGGAAATGTTGTGCTGGCCAGCCGGCTGGATGCGTCAGCGGTGAAGCGGGAGTGCGAAAAATGCCTCCGTGATGAGTTTGGCTATGACGCCTGGGTGGTGGTGCTCGACGCAGCCCGGGTGTCCGAACTGGTGGCAGCCTGCCCCTACCCGGACGATGACAAAAGCACCCACACCTACATCACGCTTTCCTCCGACCCGGCAATGCTTGACGAACTCGATGCAGCGGGGACTGCGCTGGAGGGGGCGGAGCAGACGAGGTTAGGGCCGGAGGCTCTGGCATGGCTGGCACCGGCCGGCGGAACGCTGGACAGCCCCTTCAGCAAGATCTCGGCCAAACCCAGGTTCAAGGCCTCCACCACAACACGCAACCTGCGGACCCTGATAAAGGTCCGGGACGCCGCTGCCGAACTCGCGGCCGCCGGCATTTAGTTGCTGCAGCCCAGCGGGCTTATTGCCGTGCTGGTTGCCGCCGCTGGTTCTTCCGTTCTATCCTGCCCCGGCCGTCTTCAATGCCGCATTAAAAGCGGCGAGGCGGCTGACTTCCACCTCCACCGGCTCCACCACCAACTCCTGGGCGACGGACGAAACTGCGGCATTGAGCCGCTTCCGCGCCCTGGCGGCCCTGGCATTCGCCGCGGCAGCGGCAATAAAGCGTCCGGTGATTGCCAGGAAGATCCCCAACACCACCCCGGCTGCGATCATCAGCGTAGGCAGGGGCCAGCCTTCAACCCTCGGCACCTCGGGAACGGGCATCTGGAAGTACCCGAGGGCGGCCAGTACGCCGAGCCAGCCGAGGCCTCCCAACACCGTGAGCAGGGCCAGCCATTGCACCACGTTGAATACTCCCCACCACCAGGACCTGCGGTTGGCGGCCAGGTCTGTTCCGGCGATGGCCTGGTCAAGGGCGTCAGGCAACTGCTCCCGGCCCTCCCGTGCGGCGCCGCGGATGGCCGCCCGCCAAGGGCCGGGGGCGCCAGCACTGGCGGCGTCAGCGAAGTCGCGGACCGCTGCGTCCGTCCGCGCGCGTTCCGGCGCCCCTGCCGGCGGCAGCGAGGTCCGGTTCAGCTCCGACGGGGCAGCGCTGCGCAGATTAAGCCGGCGCAGCGGATCGGGCCGGAACCTGGACAGCCATCGGGTGACCGGCCAACCGGTGCGCTTGACTGACTCAAGCCGGTAGGACTGGCCAACCGCCCGGACTACGGTGGGTACGTTGGCTGCCACGGCCAGTTCGTCGCCCAGGCGTGTCTTTGCCGCCGCGCGGACCCCGGCCGCCTCTCCCCCGCCGGAAACTGCACCCAGTTCCGCGGTGGCCCGGGTAATGTCGGCAGCGAGCCGCTGCGACTGGGCTTTGCGCTTTACGGCAACGCTCCGGATAGCTGCCCGGACCTTGTCCACACCAGTACCCGTCAGGGCGGAGGCCGCCAGCACCTGGACCTTGCCCAGTCCGTCGCGGGCGAGGATGGACCGCAGCGATTCCAGGACGGGCTGGACATCATGCTCCGGGAGCCGGTCCACCTGGTTAAGGACCACCAGCGTTACGGCGCCGTGCGACGCCAGGCGCGACAGGTAATCATTATGTACGGCCGCGTCTGCATACTTTTGGGGGTCAAGAACCCACACCAGGACGTCCACGAGGCCCACCATCCGCTGGACCACTTCGCGGTTGGACGCGCGGGTGGAATCGAAGTCTGGGAGGTCCAGCAGGATCAGGCCGGTTTCCTCGTCAGCGAAGCCTTCCACAGCCGCCGCGTGGTGCCGGTTGCGAACCTCGAGCCAGTCGAGCAGCGGCTCGCTGCCTTCCGCTCCCCACACGCCCGCCAAGGGTTCCGACGTCGTAGGCCGGCGCGCGGCCGCCGTCGCGATTTCAGCTCCGCTGACCGCATTGAACAGGGAGGATTTGCCGCTTCCGGTGGCACCGAAGAAGCCCACCACTGTGTGGTCGGCCGACAGCGAGCGGCGCGAACTGGCCCGCTCCAGGACGGTCAATACTTCCTGGAGCGACGCATCGGGCAGGACGCCTTCGCCAAGCTCGCGGGCGTCGTTGAGGGCCGCAAGCCGGCGGTCAAGCCGGGACTCCTCGCGAGTGTCGCTGTGGCGGCTCATGCGGCATCCGCCAGGCGGACCAGGGCGTCCGCGTGGGCGGCAAGAGTCTGCGGGGCGCGTTCATCGCGCTCCGGAAGCCGGGTAAGGAACTTTTGCCGCTCTTCCGCTAACAGCCGCTGGCAGCGGGCGTGCAGGTCCTCCCGCGCTTTTTCGGCCATGCGCCGCACTGCGTCCTCACCAAAGACCGCTTCGAGAAGCCGCTGGCCCACGACGGCCGTTCCGCCTGCCACACCAACCTCAAGTCCTGTCAGTCCAGCGGTCATCGAGAACACCACGATCATCAGGGCGGCCCCCAGCCCGTTGATCCCGAAAGACAGCCAGCGGGCCTGGGTCCGCTTTCCCTGGCCCTCGGTGCGGATGAGTTCCATCAGGGCTTCCTGCCAGGCCCTGATTTCGGCGGCGGCCCGGTCCTCGAAGCCCGGCGTGGTCCCGGAAAGGTCGGCCGTCCCCAGCAGCTGGCGCCCTGCGGGGTCGGTACGCCACCGCTGGTCGGTGTCCTCCGCCGCATTTGCGGCTTCGTCGATGATTACGGCCTGCAGCCCCGTCTCGATGGCTGCCTCAACGCGCACCGCGGGCGGCGGCTCACCCCGGAAGAAGGCGCCCAACCGGTCGCGGAACCGGCCCACGTTCTGTTCCAGGGCGCGGAAGAACTCGCCGGTGCCCACGAAGTCCTGCCAGCGGGCGAGCACTTCACCCCGCAGCAGTGCCCCGTCCCTGGTAGCGTCGAGAATCCGGCCGGCAGCATCATGGTAGGCCGAGACCGCGGCAGCCTCGAGGTTATCTGCGGCGGCCTCCTGCTCCCGGGCCGCCTGGGCCACGGCTGCAACACGGCCGGCCAGTGCCCGGACGGTCCCGTTGAGCGTGCGGCGGGCGATCTCCGAACGGCCGGCGGCATCTGCGGCCAGCTCTCCGAGCCACGTCCTTATGGGAAGGACGGTGCCGGCCGGGAGCATGCCCAGCGGATTCAAAGTGGTCTCCGGGATCATGAACAGCTGTGCCGCGTCCAGGCCCTCGCGGTCCAGGAGGCTGCGGAGGTCCTCGCTGACTTCCCTTTCCGCCCCCGGCGGTACACGGTCCAGCACCACAGCCACCATGATGTCCCGCGAAGCTGCGTCCAGGAGCAGTTTCCATGGGACGGCGTCGGCGTAGCGGTTGGCCGTTGTGACGAAGATCCACAAATCGGCGGCAGCAAGGAGCTGCGCTGCCAACTTGCGGTTGTCGTCCGAGATGGAGTCGACGTCGGGAGCATCCAGCACTGCGATTCCCGCGGGGACAGCGGGGTCGGCCACAAGCACCAGGGAAGACATGGCGCCCGCGTCCGGAACGGCACCTGCGCGGCTGGCTGGCACCGGGCTGCTGGCGACGTATCCGCGGATTCTGCTCAGGCTTGGCAGGACGCGCTGGCCTTCAAACCAGGCCGCCTCCGACGGATGGTGCAGGAGGATGGGCTGGCGGGTGGTGGGGCGGATGGCGCCCGAACGGGTGACGGGGTGGCCAACAAGGGCGTTGACGAGTGTGGACTTGCCCGCACCGGTGGAACCTCCGACGACGGCCAGCAGCGGGGCATCGAGGCTTCGGTACCGCGGGAGGATGTAGTCGTCGAGTTGGGCGACGGCGCCGGCGGCGTCACGCCGTGCCTGCTCCACGTCCGGCAGTGCCAGCGGCAGCGCCGCGGCGGCAAGATCACCGCGCACCTCTTCCAGGAGCGCTACGGCTGCAAGGGCACCGGCACTGCTGGAAGGCGGACGCTGCTCATCGTGCGGTTCGTCTTGCTCGTTCCGGGAGGTCACAGCAACATCATGCCAGTTGACGGCGGGTATGGGGTGCCGTTTCCTGCCCAACGCCCCACCACCTCCCGCACCCTCCCCGGAAAGTGATGGCGCGTTCCACGACTTGTTGCGGAAACAAAAAATGGTCCCGGGCGTTTGCCCGGGACCATTCCGTTGGTGACCCCAGCGGGATTCGAACCCGCGTTACCGCCGTGAGAGGGCGGCGTACTAGGCCGCTATACGATGGGGCCGTGTACTTTACCGTACTTCTTTCAGCGTTTCCGCTGGTCAGCTCAGTGATTGTTTCACACACTTCGCTGTGGTTTCAAATCGGCGAACCGGCTGAAACCTTCTGCTTTTGGCCCGCAACGGGCCTCTGAGCAGAGCTGGGATACCAGGACTCGAACCTAGAATGACGGTACCAGAAACCGTAGTGTTGCCAATTACACCATATCCCAATGATACTTTCGGGCCGGTTTTCAGGGCCTTTGCCCCGCTCCGTGCGCCTCAGCACGAGAAATTACTTTACCCGAGACTTCCGGCCCGCACAAATCGGCACAGTGTGACTTAGCTGACCAACTGGTCCAGCGAGGTCACCATGCCGCCGTCGAATCCGGCAGCCGCCTCCCCCGCCCGGTTGAGCCAGACGCCCAGGAGGCCGGCCGCCGTCGAGCCCTCGGCATCCAGGAGGCGGTTGTCTCCCACATACAGCGTGTCGGCAGGGGCGGTGCCGAGAAGCCGGACCCCCTCGAGGTAGATGGCCGGATCCGGTTTGGCCACACCGAGGGTGTCCGTTCCCACCAGCCGCCTGACCCGGGCGAGTCCAGCCCCATCCAGCTTGGCGCGCTGGTAGTCATGCACGTTGTTGCTGACCGCCCCGTAGGGGACGCCGGCTTCGTCCAGGACATCCAGCAGCGGCATCACGTCCGGAAACGGCTTTACGTACGCGGGCTGTTTTTCCATGTACGCGCTAAGCCACTGGTGCGATTGCTCGCCCTCCGCAAGTTCAATCCCAAAATGCCCCAAGGCCGCGCGGCCGCGCAGCAGCCGCTGTTCGTTGAACGTGAGCTCACCTGCCAGGTACCGGTCGTAGTAGTGCGTGGTCTCATGGGTGAAGATGCGTCCGAACCGCTCCCACCCGGCCTGGTCAAGGCCGGGCAGGAGGTGTTCGCTGACTTCCCGCAAGGCAGTGGTCATCGAGAATTCGAGGTCAACCAGGGTGTCATCGATGTCGAAAAGCACCCCGCGGACAGAACCGAAAGGCGTGTCCAGGACCGCGCCGCCTACCTGCATGGGAGCCGTCATCAGCCGCGGAATGCGCGAAGGCGGCGGAGGGAGGACTCCTTGCCCAGGATCACCATGGACTCGAACAGCGGCGGCGAGATCCGCCGGCCCGAAACGGCCGTTCGCACCGGTCCGAAAGCGAGGCGGGGTTTGATGCCAAGGTCCTCAACGAGTGCCTGCTTGAGCGCGGTCTGGATGTTGTCCGGCGTCCAGTCCTCAACAGGTTCGAGCGCTGCGATGGCTGCATCCAGTACTTCCGTCAGGTTTTCCGGGAGCCCCTTCCGGGCATCAGCGGCAACGTCGATGGCGTCGTCCGCTTTGAAGAGGAACGCCAGCATTTCGGGCGCCTCGCCCAGCAGCGTGATGCGCTCCTGGACCAGCGGCGCGGCCTCGGTGAGGATTTCCTCTTCCCGGTCGGTCAGGATCTCCCCCACCAGGTCCGCTGCGCGCAGGTACGGAACGAGGCGTTCCCGGAAGACCTCAGGCGGGAGCATCCGGACGTGCGTGCCGTTGATCGCTTCAGCCTTCTTGAGGTCGAAGCGTGCGGGGTTGCCCAGGACGTCATGGATGTCGAAGTGCTCCACCAGCTGTTCAACAGTGAAGATGTCTTCGTCCGCGCTCAGGGACCAGCCCAGGAGCGAGAGGTAGTTCAGCAGGCCTTCGGGAATGAAGCCGCGTTCCCGGTGCAGGAACAGGCTCGATTCGGGATCGCGCTTGGAGAGCTTCTTGTTGCCCTGGCCCATGACATAGGGCAGGTGGCCAAACTCCGGCATGTACTGCGCAACGCCCACGGCGTACAGGGCGCGGTAGAGGGCAATCTGGCGCGGAGTGGAGCTGAGCAGGTCCTCGCCGCGGAGGATATGGGTGATGCCCATCAGGGCATCGTCCACCGGGTTCACCAGCGTGTACAGGGGCGCTCCATTGGCACGGACCACTGCGAAGTCCGGGACGGAACCGGCACGGAAGGTGATCTCGCCGCGCACGAGGTCATTGAAGGTGATGTCTTCGTCGGGCATCCGCAGCCGCAGGACGGCCTCGCGGCCTTCTGCCTTGAACTGGGCAAGCTGCTCCTCCGTCAGGTGGCGGTCAAAGCCGTCATACCCAAGCTTCGGGTCGCGTCCCGCGGCACGGTGGCGCGCTTCGATTTCCTCCGGCGTGGAGTACGACTCGTAGACAAAGCCACCCTCCCGGAGACGGGCAATGACGTCCTGGTAGATTCCGCTCCGCTGCGACTGCCGGTACGGCTCATGCGGGCCGCCCACTTCCACGCCCTCGTCCCAGTCGATGCCCAGCCACTTCAGCGCGTCCAGCAGCTGGTGGTAGCTTTCCTCACTGTCCCGCGCCGAGTCCGTGTCCTCGATCCGGAACACCATGGTGCCCTTGGTATGGCGGGCGTAGGCCCAGTTGAACAGTGCCGTTCGGATCAGCCCGACGTGGGGAGTGCCGGTGGGCGACGGGCAGAAGCGGACCCGAACGGGCGTGTCAGCGGTGACGGGCGGGATGGAGGCAGCATTTGACGCAGAAGCAGTAGTCATAGTGGCTCCAACTTTACCGTCTGGCGCAAAACCCCCAGCGCGGAGCCAGGCGTCAGCGGCGGACGATGGGGTTGGACAGGCGGCCGATCCCCTCGATCTCCACCTCAAAGCGGTCCCCGGCGGTGACCAGGCCCACTCCGGCCGGCGTTCCGGTCATGATCACGTCGCCGGGAAGGAGGGTAAACGCCTGGGAGACAACGGACACGAGTTCCCGTACTCCCCTGATCATCTGGCTGGTGCTGCCGTCCTGCCGCAGCTCCCCGTTCAGGCGGCCCTGGATCTGCAGGTCCTCCGTATCAAGGTCCGTCTCGATCCACGGGCCCAGGGGCGCCGAGGTGTCAAAGCCCTTGGCCCGGGTCCACTGCAGGTCTGTCTTCTGGACATCCCTGGCCGTGAGGTCGTTGCCGCATGTGTAGCCGAAGATAACATCATCCACGCGTTCCTCGGGCACGTCCTTGCAGATCCGTCCGATCACGACGCACAGCTCCGCCTCGAAGGAGACTTCCTCGGAAAACTCGGGCAGCACCACGGGATCGTTGGGGCCAACGACGGCGGTGTTGGGCTTCAGGAAAAGGAGCGGCTGGGCGGGAACTTCGTTTCCGAGTTCATGCGCGTGTTCCACGAAGTTGCGTCCCACACCGATCACTTTGCTGCGGGGAATGATGGGGGCAAGCAGCCGGACGTCTTCCAGCTTGTGGCGGACGGATGTACGTTCCACCCCGTTGAAGAAAGGGTCCCCGTGGATGACAGTGATTTCCTCACTGCCCGTGTCACCTTCAACAACGCCGTAGAGGGGATCTGAATCGACGACAAACCTGGCAATACGCATGGCTCCTACCCTACCGTCTCGCCACACCGGCACCCGCCGTCTTACGGCCTGTCGGCCCAGCCCCGCAGGTAGTGAAGCTGGGCGGCAACGGACGTAACAGCTGCCCGCCGCACGGAAGGGTCGACGTCGGAATAGACGGCGTCAGCAACGTCACCGATGGTGGCATCCCGGCCGAGCCGTTCCAAGGCCGCGCGGATCTGCGCCAGCCGTTCGAGGCGATGGGCGCGGTAGTTCCCGACGACGTCCGTCAAGGATTGCAGGACAGGGCCGTGGGCGGGCAGGACGGTGGCCGGCCCCAGCGATTCCAGCCTGTCGAGGGAGGTCAGGTACTCCCCGAGGGTCCCGTCCGGATAGTCAAGCATCGTGGTGCCGCTGCCCAGGATGGTGTCCCCGGTCAGCACCGAACCGTGGGGGCCGTCGTCGGGCAGGTGGAAGCACACTGAATCGGAGGTGTGGCCCGGCGTTGCCACCACCCTGACGTCAAGGCCCGCAGATTGGAGTACCTCTCCGTCGAGCAGCGGCGTGCCGTTGCCGTGGCAGTGTGCAGGGTCCGAAGCGCGTACCGGGGCGCCGGTCAGTTGATGCAGCCGCGCGGAGCCGGCGGTATGGTCGCCGTGGCGGTGAGTGATGAGGATAAGTTCAACGGGGCCGGCACCGGCGAGTGCCTGGAGGTGGGCCTCGTCCAGGGGACCAGGATCAACCACGACGGCCCCCGGATGGCCGGGGTGCCGCAGCAGGTAGGAGTTGGTGCCTGCGAGGCTCATGGGCCCGGGGTTGGGGGCCAGGACGAACTGCGTCAGGGCTGAGCTGCGCTGCAGGAGGGGGCCGGAAGGTGGGGTCACCGTCCCATCTTTGCATCCGACTCTGGAGCGCCGCGGCCGTTGCGCGGAGAACAGGCCGGAATAGAACAGCGGGGTGCCCGGGTTGACCACCAGTGAATCCCCTCGTTGTCTCCCAGGAAGCCGGAACCACATCACATGAGCACCACCACGCTTGCAGACCTCCTCGCCGAAGCCGATTCAGCCGGTCACGACCATGCCGCAACGGAGAAGAACAGCGGGCTTCTGCACATCCACAACCACGCCACGGGCAGCATTGTCTGGTTTCCCACCTGGAAGAAGTTCCGCGAGACCGCCGACTGGAGTGCGGCGGTGGACGGTCTCACCGAGGATCTCAAGCGGGGTGCGGCGCCCGTGGAGGAAGCGGCCTCCGGGCTCCTGGCGGAAGAACTGGCCGAGCTCCTGAAACGGGCCGCTGCCTCCGGCGATGCCGCCCTGTTTGTCCAGGAGAACCTCACGCCCCACCTGACGAGGACTTGGGCCATCGCAGACGCCGTCTCGAAAGCAACAGGGCAGGAGCTGCCCTCCGGCAGCACTACGCCGCCTATATTCGCCGACTACCCCTACGATGTGTACGCGCAGGACGGCGGCGTCTTCGCGACGACGCTGTGGAACGACATTATCGACGCCCGCCGCAACCGTGCCCTGGAGGAAGAAGCGGCCAGGAAGGCCCTGAAGCCGGTTTCCCGCAAGGCACTGAAGAATGCCGCCCGGAAGGCCGGGCGGCGCTAATCCCCCTGTTGCATAACGAACGGCGCCTGCCGGGGATGAGCCCGGCAGGCGCCGTCGTAATTTTTTCAGTCAGGGAAAAGTGGGACTATGCCAGCCTGGTCAGCCAGCCGTGCGTGTCGGGGACTGCGCCGGTCTGGATGCCCAACAGCTTTTCGCGGATGGCCATGGTGGTTTCCCCGGCCTTGGCGTCCTCGGAACCGATGAACTCCGTGATGTCCTTGAGGACCCCGATCGGGGTGATGACGGCGGCAGTACCGCAGGCGAAGACTTCGGCAATCTCACCGGAGGCAACGCCGTCGCGCCATTCATCGAGGGTGATCTTCCGCTCGGTGACTTCGCGTCCCATGTCCTTGGCCACCTGGATAACGGACATCCGGGTGATGCCTTCAAGGATGGTGCCGGTCAGCGCAGGGGTGACCAGTGAGCCGTCCTTCATCACGAAGAAGACGTTCATGCCGCCCAGTTCCTCGACTGCGTTGTCGTTGAACTGGTCGAGGAAGAGGACCTGCTTGCAGCCGTTGGCTTCAGCCTCCTGCTGGGCAATAAGCGACGCTGCGTAGTTGCCGCCGCACTTCGCATCGCCGGTACCGCCACGGCCTGCTCGGGCGTATTCCCGGGAGATCCAAATGGACACGGGCTTGAGTTCGCCGCCGAAGTAGTTGCCGGCCGGTGAGGCGATCACCCGGAAGGAAACCTCGCGTGCGGCGCGGACGCCCAGGAAGGCCTCGGTCGCAATCATGAACGGCCGGAGATACAGCGCTTCACCGTCGCCGCTGGGAACCCAGTCCTTGTCGGCGGCAACCAGTTCACGGATTGCTCCGAGGAAGTACTCGGCAGGCAGTTCCGGAAGGGCGAGCCGGCGGGCGGACTTGTTAAGGCGCGCTGCGTTCGCCTCCGGGCGGAAGGACCAGATGGACCCGTCCACGTGGCGGTACGCCTTGAGCCCTTCGAAGATCTCCTGACCGTAGTGCAGCACTGCAGCTGACGGGTCCAGGGAGATCGGTCCGTAAGCTTCCACCCGGGCATTGCGCCAGCCCCCGTTGCCGTTCTCGTCCACGCTGTAGTCGACGATGGCGGTGTGGTCGGTGAAGTGATTGCCGAATCCCGGGTTGGCCAGGATGGCTGCACGCTCTTCAGCAGACTTCGGGTTGTCCGAGAGCTGCTGCGAAAATTCGACGCCGTGGGCAGTCTGAGTCATGGTTCCTCCACGATCGGCCGCCTTGGCCTCAGCGTTGAGCGTCAAGGCGGCATTTGGTGATTCGAGACAAGCTTACGCCCGTTGCCGCCAGGCCCAGGCCCGCTAAAGGCGCGGCTACAGGCCGGCGGCGATGGCGTCGCCCACCGCGCTGGTGGTGCGTGCACCGCCGTCGCGCTTTTCGACGTCGGCACTCACTGCCGCCTCGATCCTGCGGGCTGCCCGGGTGTAGCCGAGGTGGTCCAGCAGGAGCGCTGCGGACAGGATGGCGGCGGTGGGGTCGGCCTTGCCCTGGCCGGCGATGTCGGGGGCAGAGCCGTGGACCGGCTCGAACATCGACGGCGCGGTGCGGTCCATGTTGATGTTGCCGGAAGCTGCCAGCCCAATGCCGCCGGTGATGGCTGCAGCAAGATCGGTGAGGATATCGCCGAAGAGGTTGTCGGTGACGATTACGTCGAAGCGGGACGGATCGGTGACCATAAAGATGGTTGCGGCGTCCACGTGCAGGTAGTCGTGGGTGACCTCCGGGAACTCCTGTGCCACGGCCTCGACCGTACGCTTCCAGAGGTGCCCGGCGAAGACCAGGACGTTGTGCTTGTGGACAAGGGTGACGTGCTTGCGCTCCCTAGCGCTGGCCCGGCGGAAGGCATCCCGGACAACGCGCTCAACCCCGTGGGCGGTGTTCAGCGAGACTTCCGTAGCCACCTCATGGGGAGTTCCGGCGCGGAGGGTGCCGCCGTTGCCGACATAGGGGCCCTCGGTACCTTCGCGGACCACGATGAAGTCGATGACGCCGGGATTTGCCAACGGGCTGCCCACGGTTCCATAGAGCCGGGAGGGCCGCAGGTTGACGTAGTGGTCCAGGCTGAAGCGGAGCTTGAGCAGCATCTCGCGCTCAATGATGCCGGACGGAATGCGGGTATCGCCCGGGGCTGCACCTACTGCCCCGAACAGGATGGCATCCCGGGTCCGAAGATCCGCCAGGACGTCGTCCGGCAAGGTTTCGCCCGTGGCCAGCCAGTGCTCCGCGCCAAGCTTGTAGTGCGTCTGCTTAAGCTCGACACCCTCCGAGGCGACAGCCTTTTCCAGCACCTTAAGTGCTTCTGCAATGACCTCAGGGCCAATGCCGTCGCCGGGAATAACTGCAAGATCGATGAAGGATGCGCTCATGCTTTCAGCGTAGCCAAGACATCCATATGCTGGTCAAGCTGTCTCAGTATCCGAACAGCCCGCAGTGGCTGCCTTCACTTTTGGGAGGAAACGGCGACGGCCTTTCACCATCCGTCCTGAAAGGTGAGAGAGCGTTCGCGGAAAACGTGCAGAAAGTGAGAGAGCGTCAGCCCTCAGCGGGCTCCTCGTACTTGGGGAACACCGGCGACGGAGCCGGCAGTTCAGTACCGGCAGCAATCGGCGTTCCGATGGCGGAGAACTGGCGGGCCTCCCCTTCCGGCTGGCCGAGGGTGCCAAGGAGCGCTGCTGTTGCGGTCGGCATAACGGGCTGGGCAAGGATGGCCACGATCCGCAGGACTTCCAGCGTCACGTACAGCACGGTATTCATGCGTTCGACGTCGGTCTTCCGCAGCACCCAGGGCGCCTGCTCGGCGAAGTAGGCGTTGGTGTCGCCCAGGACGCCCCAGATGGCTTCGAGGGCACGGCTGAATTCCTGCTTCTCGAATGCCGCCCGTGCAGCGTCGAGGAGCCCTGCGGCCTGCGCCAGGATGGCGTTGTCCTCCGCGGTGAACTCCCCCGGGACCGGCACCTTGCCATCACAGTTCTTGGCCACCATGGACAGGGACCGCTGGGCGAGGTTTCCGAAGTTGTTGGCGAGGTCCGCGTTCATCCGGCCAACAATCGCCTCATGGTTGTAGCTGCCGTCCGCACCGAAGGGCACTTCGCGGAGGAAGAAGAAGCGCACCTGGTCAAGGCCGTACTGCTCCACGAAGTCGGCCGGGGCCACAACGTTGCCCAGCGACTTGGACATTTTCACGCCGTTGTTGTGCAGGAATCCGTGGATCATGACGCGCTTGGGCAGTTCAAGGCCGGCGCTCATCAGGAAGGCCGGCCAGTAGATGGCGTGGAACCGCGAGATGTCCTTGCCGATCACGTGGACATCCGCCGGCCAGAACCTCCGGAACTTCTCCGACTCGACGTCCGGGTAGCCCACGCCGGTGAGGTAGTTGGTCAGCGCGTCCACCCACACGTACATCACGTGCTTGTCGTTGCCCGGGACCGGAACGCCCCAGTCGAACGTGGTCCGGCTGATGGACAGGTCCTCCAGGCCGCGCTTCACGAAGCTGATGACTTCATTGAACCGGTACTGCGGGGCACCGAACTCGGGCTGGGCCTCGTACAGGGCCAGCAACTTGTCCTGGTAGGCCGACAGCCGGAAGAAGTAGCTCTCCTCCGCCGTCCAGGTCACCTCGGTGTCCGTCTCCTTGGAGTAGCGCACGCCGTCGTCCTTCACCACGGTGTCGTCTTCGACGTAGAACGCCTCGTCCCGGACGGAGTACCAGCCCTCGTACTTGGAGAGGTAGATGTCGCCGTTGGCCTCCATCTTTTTCCAGATGGCCTGCGAAGCGGCGTAGTGGTCCTGGTCAGTGGTCCGGATGAAACGGTCGTACGTGATGCCCAGGGCCGAATGTGCCGCCTTGTAGACCTCTGCGTTCCGGTCCACCAGTTCCTTGGGCGTGATGCCTTCCTTTTCGGCGGTCTGGGCGATCTTCATCCCGTGCTCGTCCGTGCCCGTCAGGAACATCACGTCATAGCCGTCCAGCCGCTTGAACCGCGCCATGGCGTCGGTGGCAATGTACTCGTAGGCGTGGCCGATGTGCGGCACACCGTTGGGGTAGGTGATGGCCGTGGTGATGTAGAACGGCGTTTTCTCTGAAGCAGTCACGTGCGGACGGTACCTTCGGTGCGGAGGGACAGGCTAGATCAGTTCGGTCAGGGAGTCGCTGAGCCGGACGAGTTCGTGGTCGTGCGAAGCCACGAGGACCGCGATGCCATCGGACGTGGTGTCCTTGAGGATGCTGATGATGCGGTTTGCGGAGGCACGGTCCAGGCTCGCGGTGGGTTCGTCAACCACCAGGACCCTGGTGCCCAGGATCAGGGCGCGGGCGATGGCGACGCGCTGGCGTTCACCGCCGGACAGCTGCGCGGGGCGGTGGCGCATGCGGCGGCCCAGGCCCACGAGGTCCAGCAGGTCCTTGGCCATGTCCCGGCGCTGGTCCACCTCCCCGTCCGGAACAGCCGGCAGGAGGACGTTCTCCAACGCGCTCATTCCATCAATGAGGGCGCCGCCCTGGTCCACGTACCCGATGAGGGCACGACGGCGGTCGGCGATTTCGTCGTCGCCCATGCTCTCAAGGGAATCGCCTTCCCAGAAGACACGGCCCGACGTCGGCAGCGTGAGCCCCGCGCCGACCGTCAGGATGCTGGTCTTGCCGGAGCCGCTTCGGCCGGCGACGCAGTGCATCTCGCCCGCGTGCAGCGCGAGGTCGAAGCCTTCCACCACGCTGACTGCCTCCGCACCGCCCTTGCCGCCGCCGTAGCGGATGGTGATGTCGCTCAGTTCCAGCGGGGTCCCGTGGTCAGCGGCCTTGACGATGGTATTGGCGCGCGTCTGCAGGGGGACGTCGCCGGAGCCGCTCCTGCGGCTCCGCTGGACATTGGTCTGGTTTGTCATTGGACCACTTTCGTTGCAATCGGTATCCAGCAAAGTACAGCCACGAGGCCGGCCACGCCCGCCCACAGTGCGGCATAAGGTGCCAGCAGCAGGCCGATGCCCAGGGCGCCCAGCACGCCCAGGGGCAGCGCCACGGTTCCCACCAGCGCGTTCTCGAACAGCCGGACCTGGCGGAGCATGTCCGGGTTCCAGCCCATGGCCTCGAGGATGCCCAGGTACTGCCGCTTGGCGTTGAGCTCAAAGCGGCCGGTGACCAGGGTCAATACCAGGCCCACGACGACGCCCGCTAGAGCCAGGAGAATGCTCGGCAGCGCCACGCTGGCAGCGGCGAGCCCGCTCAGGGCACTGGCGCCGGCCGCGCGGGGAATGTCGATCAGCAGCGCGATGAGCCCGCCCACGGCTGCCCCAAAGACGCCGACGGCAACAGCCAAGGCAAGGGTGTTGAACTTGTTGGTGCCCAGCTGGCGGTTCGCGAAGGTCAGGGGTGAATCCACCGGAATGAGGCGCTCGTCATGCTGCGGTTCCTGGTCGATGACGTCGCGGTGGCGCAGCTGTTGGGCTGCGAAGAACGCAGCGCCGGCGTACAGGACCAGGACGGAAACGCACACGAGGGCTGTGGTGAGGCTCCAGCTGACCAGGCTCAAAACGATGCCGGCCACGGCAAGCAGCACTGCGCCCACACCGAATTCCTCCAGCACCCAGCTGCGGATCCGGCGCTGGGTCCAGCCCATGGCGCGCAGCGTTCCTGCCTCGCTCCGCCGCTTGCGGATGTAGCTGACGGTGGAAGCACCGGTGAGAAGGGCGGCGCCGCAAAGCGTGAGGAAGAGCAGCGTGGTGTTGGTCCCGGACAGGGAACCAGTCACGGCGTCGGCTGCATTCTGCCGGACCCATGACTGCTGGACCGTGCCCAGGGGGGATTCCTTGCCGGCGTCGTCCTTGGAATAGCCGGGGACGAAGATGCTGGCGTCCTCGCGGGCAGAACCGGCCACAATCGTGGCCTCCAGACCCATGTCGCGGATCTCCCCGGCGAGCTTTTCAACGTCCGGCTGTGCCTCTTTCCAGCTGCCGGGCGCTTCGGCACGGACACGGACGGCGTCGATGACTGCCGCGTTGTCCTTGTAGCCGCGGGCAGCCGCGAGTCCGTAGTAGTCGGTGATGGCGCCGGCGGACTGGCTGGCGAGCCCGGTGGCGCTCAGTGAAGGCTCAAGCTCGGCTGCGGGAACGTCCTTGCCCTCGGCGTCCTTGACCAGGGTGAAGGGAGTGGGGTCGTAGCCGCCCAACGGAAGCTTGTTGACGTCCCCGGCGGCCTCTGCCACAGCGGAAGGATCGAATGTTCCGTAAACCATGGCAAGGGGGGCTGCTGCCTTTTGCTCCCCGGTCTCCAGGTTTTCACGGTAGGAGCGTTCGTCCACGGGCTCGCGCTGGGTCTGGTCAACGGGGGTGCCATTGGCGCTCTTTTCGGGCAGCCGGTTGATTGTGACCCATTCGCCGGGTACCGCGTTCTTGCCGACGGCGCCGTTGGCCGCAGCCTCGCCGTCGGTGTATTTCGGGGCCGCTGCGAAGTCCGTGCTCCATTCAGCAGGCGTGTAGAGACCCTGGTTGAAGTTGCCGGTGGCTCCGAGGAGGGAGGAGTGGTCCGTGGATCCGGGCCACGAGAGAACGAAGGGGTCCTTGGAGACAAACGGGAGATAGTCCTTCCCCAATGACTGGGAGGCTGTTCCGACGTCTCTGACCACCTTGCCGGAGTCGTCGATTTCCTCAATCTTGACGTTGTACTTCAGGTCAAGGGACGTGCCCGAACGCACGATGAGGGGAATGGCCTGGGAATCGGCGGTCAACTGGCCATTGCGCTTTGCCTGCTGGTACTGCGTCATCAGGGGTGCCCAGTGCTTGAGCTTCACGCCCAGGAAGTCAGGGCCTTCTTCCAGCTCGTCCAGGCCGATGCCGTTGGTGAAAAGGCCTTCGAAGTAGCGGCCGATCGCTCCGGCATCACGCGCGTCGGCGGGCGGAGCCTTTTCCAGCGGGGCCAGGAAGTCGCCGGCGGTACCCAGCAGTGCGCGCTCGGCGGCGGGATCGACGGCGACCACGGATTCCGTGACCTCCGGGGCGAGGGGCAGCGACACTGACAGGTTGAACAGGTTGTGTTCGGATCCGCCGGCCGGGGCAGGGAACTTGATGCCCGTTTCACCTTCGGGGGCGGCGATGCGGATGCTGCTCCCCCCGGCTGCCCGCTCCTCAACGAGCTTGGCTTTGCCCAGGGTGCCTTCGGCAGTGGACTTGAAGAGCGTCTGCTCTGAAACGCCGTCGGAGCTGACTGCGCTGGCGGTGAGGCGGTACTTCTTGGCCTCATCGCTCAGCACGGACTCGGCCGCGGGCCACTCAGCAGGAGCGGTGGCCCCGGCGGCCTGGTCCGCCGTCGCGGTGCCTGCGAGGCCGGCGTTGTAGCCCAGGTAGTCCATGGCGTCCAGCCGCGGCGCTTCAAGGTTCTGCGTCACCCGCGATACAAGGCTGATGGGCGCTGCCACCGCGGTACCCGACAGCTTCCGGATGGCCTCCAGCTGTTCAAAACTGATGCCGCCGGTGCCGTTGGCGATCTCCGGCTGCAGCAGCGCGCCCGAGGGCGCCTTTGCCTGGACCAGGACATCGTAGAGCCCCCGTGAATTTTCATCCACGGTCCGGCTGAGCGCCGCCTGCGACTGGCTTTGGACGAGGACCGACAAGCACATGGCTGCGATCAAGATGGCCGCGGTCAACAGCAGCACTTTGCTTCTGATGAACCTCTGGACGGCGTTCATTGAACTCCCTGAAACCTGGATTGCGTGCGCACATTCGAAACCGCTCGGGGCGGACGTGGACGATCACGGACGGATGTGCAAAAGGTATTGGCCGGCCTGCCGGCCCGGTCCGGTAAGGGGACCCAGCCATTGTAAGCAGACCGGCCAATCATACGTGGCCCCGCCGGGACGCGCCGAGCGGAGGATGGTGGTACGGCGTTTCGGCGGACCGCCGATTAGTCCTCCAGGTCCACTTCCCGGACCATCTCGGCCCCGATGCCGGCCTTGATGGCGTCGAGGACCTGCTGCGGCACGGAGCTGTCGATGGTGAGCAGCGCGAGCACCTGGCCGCCCTGGTCGTGGCGTGCCACCTGCATGCCTGCGATGTTGATGTTGTTCATGCCCAGGATGTGGCCGATGGTTCCGATCACGCCGGGACGGTCGGTGTAGGCAACCACCACCAGGTGCTCGCTGATGGGAATTTCAACTTCGAACCCGTTGATGCCCACCAGCTTCTCGATCTGCTTGGGCCCGGTCAGGGTGCCGGCCACGGAGATCTGGGTGCCGTCGCTGAGTGCACCGCGCAGGGTGAGGACGTTGCGGTAGGACTCGGTTTCCGGGGTGGTGATGAGGCGGACGTTGATGCCGCGCTGCTCGGCGATCACCGGGGCATTGACGTAGGAGACCTGCTCGGTCACCACGTCAGCGAAGATCCCCTTGAGTGCCGCAAGCTCCAGGACCTTGACGTCCAGGGACGAGATCTCGCCGGCCACCTCGACGTCGAACTGGGTCAGGGACGCATGCGTCAGGGCCGTGAAGATCCGGCCCAGCTTCTCAATCAGCGGGATGCCCGGGCGGACGTCGGGGGCAATGACACCGCCGGCGACGTTGACTGCGTCCGGGACGAGCTCGCCGGCCAGTGCCAGGCGGACGGACTTGGCCACCGAGACGCCGGCCTTTTCCTGGGCTTCGTCAGTTGATGCACCGAGGTGGGGGGTGACCACTACGTTGTCCAGCTTGAAGAACGGCAGGTCGGTGCTGGGCTCCTTGGAGAATACGTCCACGCCGGCACCGGCAATCGTGCCGTCCTGCAGGGCGGTGAACAGGGCCTCCTCATCCACCAGGCCGCCGCGGGCTACGTTGACCACGTAGGCCGTGTTCTTCATCTTCTTGAAGGCATCCGCACCGAGCATGCCCACCGTCTCGGGGGTCTTGGGCATGTGGATGGTGATGAAGTCGGACTGGGCCAGGAGCTCGTCCAGGGTCACCAGCTGCACACCGAGCTGCGCTGCCCGGGCGGAGGTGATGTAGGGGTCGTATGCCAGGATCTTGGTGTCGAAGCCCTTCAGGCGGGCCGCGACGAGGGCACCGATCCGGCCCAGGCCAATGATGCCGACCTTCTTTTCGAACAGTTCGATGCCCGTGTACTTGGAGCGCTTCCACTCGCCGTCCTTGAGGGCGGCACTTGCCTGCGGGATGTGGCGGGCAAGGCTGAGGATGTGGCCCACGGTGAGCTCGGCCGCGGAGACGATGTTGGACGTGGGGGCGTTGACCACCATCACGCCGGCCTGGGTGGCGGCCTTGATGTCCACGTTGTCCAGGCCGACTCCTGCACGCGCAATGACCTTGAGGTTCTTCGCGGCGGCGATCGCCTCGGCGTCCACCTGGGTGGCTGAACGGACCAGGATAGCATCGACGTCGCCGATGGCAGAGAGCAGCTGGGAACGGTCAGCGCCGTCGGTCTGGCGGATCTCGAAGTCCGGGCCGAGGGCCTCGACAGTGGCGGGGGAAAGTTCTTCGGCGAGCAGTACTACGGGTTTTGACACGGCTGATCCTCTGCGTTGCAGTCCTGGGGATGGAAACAAGTCTAGGCGGACGGAAAGGCCGGGCTCACATTGTTAAGTGTGAACCCGGCCTCACTGCTGCCTTTATGCGGCGCCCAACGGGCAGCCTTAGCGGGCGGCGGAACCTTCTACGTAGTCCACGTCCTGCTGCTGCCAGGAGAACAGGGAACGCAGCTCGCGGCCAACAGCCTCGATGGGGTGCTGCTCAGCCTTGGCACGCAATTCCTTGAACTCCACGCCGCCGTTGTCCTGGTCTTCGATGAAGCGCTTGGCGAAGGCACCGGACTGGATGTCGGCGAGGACAGCCTGCATGTTTTCCTTGACCGCAGGGGTGATGACGCGCGGGCCGGAGACGTAGTCGCCGTATTCAGCGGTGTCGGAAACGCTCCAGCGCTGCTTGGCGATGCCGCCTTCCCACATGAGGTCAACAATGAGCTTGAGCTCGTGGAGCACCTCGAAGTAGGCGATCTGCGGCTGGTAGCCGGCTTCGGTCAGGGTCTCGAAGCCGTACTGGACCAACTGGGACACGCCGCCGCAGAGGACAGCCTGCTCGCCGAAGAGGTCCGTTTCGGTCTCTTCGGTGAAGGTGGTCTTGATGACGCCGGCGCGGGTACCGCCGATTGCCTTGGCGTAGGACTTGGCCAGGTCCCAGGCGGAGCCGGAAGCATCCTGCTCGACGGCGATGATGTCGGGGATGCCGCGGCCGGCCTCGAACTCGCGGCGGACGGTGTGGCCCGGAGCCTTGGGGGCAACCAGGATGACGTCAACGCCTTCCGGGGCCTGGATGTAGCCGAAGCGGATGTTGAAGCCGTGGGCGAAGGCAAGGGCCTTGCCGGGCGTCAGCTTGTCCTTGATGGAGTCGTTGTAGATCGAGCGCTGGTGCTGGTCCGGCGCCAGGATCATGATGACGTCGGCCCATTCGGCGGCGTCGGCGACGTTCCTGACCGTGAAGCCGGCGTCCTCGGCCTTGGCGATCGAGCTGGAGCCTTCCTTCAGCGCGATGGTGACCTCGACGCCGGAATCGCGCAGGTTGAGCGCGTGGGCGTGGCCCTGCGAGCCGTAGCCAACAATGGCAACCTTGCGGCCCTGGATGATGGTCAGGTCGGCGTCGTCGTCGTAGAACATTTCAGTCACTTGCGTAACTCCTCTTGAGTGGATGTGTAGATAGGTGTTTGGTGGTGCGGTTACGGGCGTTGCGTCATGCCGGGCGGAACCTTGGCAGTGTCCTAGGCGGAACGCAGCGCCCTGTCACTCATGGAGCGGGATCCCCGTCCAACGGCGAGGGTGCCGGACTGCACAATTTCGCGGATGCCGAAGGGCTCAAGCACTGAGAGCAGTGCGGTGAGCTTTTCGGGGTGGCCGGTTGCTTCAATGACGACGGAATCGGTGGAGACGTCGACCACTGAGGCTCGGAACAGGTCTGCAGCCTGGGTCACCTGCAGACGTGTTGCGGCATCCGCACGTACTTTGACCAGGATGTGGTCGCGCTGTACGGAAGATTCGGAGGTCAGCTCAACGATCTTGATGACGTTGATCAGTTTGTTGAGCTGCTTGGTGACCTGTTCGATGAGGTCGCCGTCGGCGTCGACCACCACGGTCATCCGGGAGATGCCCGGGACCTCGGTGGGGCCAACGGCCAGGGAGTTGATGTTGAAGGCGCGGCGGGCGAAGAGGCTTGCGACGCGGGTCAGCACGCCGGGTTTGTCTTCAACCAGGACGGAGAGTGTGTGGCGGCTCATGGTCAGTCCTCTTCTTCCCATTCCGGGGTCATGTTGCGGGCAACCTGGATCTGGTCGTTGCTCACGCCGGCGGGCACCATCGGCCACACCATGGAGTTGGGGCTCACCACGAAGTCGATGACCA
Organism: Arthrobacter sp. Alg241-R88; assembly: GCF_900537115.1. Taxonomy (GTDB): domain Bacteria; phylum Actinomycetota; class Actinomycetes; order Actinomycetales; family Micrococcaceae; genus Arthrobacter. Next base: position 939,121 of record NZ_UNRG01000001.1, on the reverse strand, counting down.
CGGGGCGGTCGTTGATTTCGAGGGCTTTCTGGATGGTGGCGTCGATGTCCTCGTCGCGTTCGCAGCGGAACGAAGCACAGCCGTAGGCCTCCCCCAGCTTGACGAAGTCCGGGATGCGGACGGTGTCGTGGCCGGTGTTGAGATCGGTGTTCGAGTATCGGCCCTCGTAGAAGAGGGTCTGCCACTGCCGGACCATTCCCAGCGAGGAGTTGTTGATGACCGCAACCTTGATGGGGATGTTGTTGATGGCGCAGGTGGCCAGTTCCTGGTTGGTCATCTGGAAGCAGCCGTCGCCGTCGATCGCCCAGACCACACGGTCCGGCTCGCCCACCTTCGCACCCATGGCAGCCGGGACGGCATAGCCCATGGTGCCGGCGCCGCCCGAGTTCAGCCAGGCGTGCGGGCGCTCGTACTTGATGAACTGTGCTGCCCACATCTGGTGCTGGCCGACGCCCGCCACGTAGATGCCTTCCGGCCCGGTCAGCGCACCGATGCGCTCAATGACTTTCTGCGGTGCGGTCAGTCCGTCGTCGGGCTCGGTCCAGCCCAGCGGGTAGGTTTCCTTGAGGTTGTTCAGGAATGCCCACCAGGTGGTGAGGTCCGGCGTGCCTGCAGCCTCGAACTGGGTGCGTACGGCTTCGGTGAGCTCCGGAATGATTTCCTTGACGGACCCAACGATGGGGACGTCGGCGGTGCGGTTCTTGGAGATCTCTGCCGGGTCGATGTCGGCGTGGATTACCTTCGCCATGGGCGCGAAGGTCTTCAGCACGCCGGTAACGCGGTCATCGAAACGGGCACCGAGGGTGATCAGGAGGTCTGACTGCTGCAGGGCGGTCACGGCTGAGACGGTGCCGTGCATGCCGGGCATCCCCATGTGCTGGGGATGGGAGTCCGGGAAGACACCCTTGGCCATCAGCGTGGTCACAACCGGGGCTCCGGTGGCCTCGGCGAGTGCGAGCAGCTCGGCGGAGGCATGCGCCTTGACCACACCGCCACCCACGTACAGCACGGGCTTGCGGGCTGCGGCGATCAGCTTTGCGGCCTCGCGTACCTGCTTGTTGTGTCCGCGGGTGACCGGACGGTAGCCCGGCAGGTCGATTCGAGGCGGCCAGGAGAAGGTCATCTGGCCTACCTGGGCGTCCTTGGCCACGTCCACGAGGACAGGTCCCGGACGGCCGGTGGAGGCGAGGTGGAACGCCTCAGCCATTACGTGCGGAATGTCATTGGGGTCGGTCACCAGGAAGGAGTGCTTGGTGATGGGCATGGTGATGCCCACGATGTCAGCTTCCTGGAAGGCGTCGGTGCCGATGACCCCGCTGGACACCTGGCCGGTGATGGCCACCAGCGGCACGGAGTCCATGTGGGCATCCATGATGGCGGTAACGAGGTTGGTGGCCCCCGGACCCGAGGTGGCGATACAAACGCCCACCCGCCCGGTAACCATGGCGTAGCCTTGCGCGGCGTGGCCGGCTCCCTGTTCGTGACGGACCAGGACGTGGTTCATGCTGGAGGCCATCAAGGGGTCATAGGTGGGCAGGATCGCGCCACCGGGCAAACCGAAAATATCGTCGACGCCGAGTTCTTCGAGCGAGCGGACAATAGCTTGCGAGCCGGTCATCACCGTTGGGGGTACAACGTTGTTCGGCCCAAGGACAGGAGAGGCAGCAGCAAGGTCGGCGACGACGACGGCATGGTCGGCCGTCCGGTCGGCGCGTTCCGGAGCCTTGGCGGCTCCAGCGGACTTAGTAGCCATCAGCGAGGGGCTGATCGGCGATCCTTTGCTCATCGGACTCTTCCTTGTGGATCATCTGTGGTTCGTGGAAACTGCGGGAAATAAAAAAACCCCTCAGCCTGGCGGCTCTTCGAGGGGTTGCGCGTGACGGTTCGTTACCTGGCTAATGTGCCACGCGCTGGGTAAGGACGACGACGGTGCCGGTAACGAAGGTCATGCGTTCAGTTTTCCCTCTGTGCGAGATACGTGTCAATGTGACCTGACTGCATCTCACCATGTGGACTGCATTGTCCACTCCTTGGCGGACTCCCCCAACTAAGTAGCAGTAAGTGTCGTTTTGGGCGTTCAAAACGACACTTAGCGCTACCTAGTTGGGTCAACCACCAACATGCAGGTGCTACCCGCAGTATGCGCCGGTGCTGGCGCTGTGCACCAGCTTGGCGTACTTTGCCAGGACGCCCTTGGTGTACCGGGCCGGGAGCGGCTCCCAGCCCACCTTGCGGGCTTCGAGCTCTGCCTCGTCCACCAGGAGGTCGAAGCTGCGGGCTGCGATGTCCACGCGGATCCGGTCCCCGTCCTTGACGAAGGCGATGGGGCCGCCGTCGACCGCTTCCGGAGCGACGTGACCGATGCACAGGCCGGTGGTACCTCCCGAGAAGCGCCCGTCGGTGAGCAGCAGGACGTCCTTGCCCAGCCCCGCACCCTTGATGGCACCGGTAATGGCGAGCATTTCGCGCATGCCCGGCCCGCCCTTGGGTCCTTCGTAGCGGATGACCACGACGTCGCCAGCGTGGATCTGCCCGTTGTCCAACGCGTCAAGGGCACCCTGTTCGCGTTCGAAAACGCGGGCGGTGCCTTCGAAAACGTCGGCGTCGAAGCCGGCGCTCTTCACCACGGCACCCTCGGGGGCCATGGATCCGTGCAGGATGGTGATGCCGCCGGTCTTGTGGATCGGGTTATCCAGCGCGCGCAGGATCTTGCCGTCGAGATCCGGCGGGTTGATGACCTCAAGGTTTTCGGCAACAGTCTTGCCGGTGACGGTGAGGCAGTCGCCGTGCAGCAGGCCGGCGTCGAGCAGTGCGCGCATGATGACGGGCACGCCGCCGATTTTGTCGACGTCCGTCATTACATACCGGCCGAACGGCTTCAGGTCACCGAGGTGCGGAATCCGGTCGCCGATGCGGTTGAAGTCATCGAGGGTCAGCTCCACCCCGGCCTCGCGGGCAATGGCCAGCAGGTGCAGCACGGCGTTGGTGGAGCCGCCGAAAGCCATGGTGACGGCGATGGCGTTTTCGAAAGCTTTCTTGGTCATGATGTCGCGGGCAGTGATGCCCAGGCGCAGCAGGTTCACCACCGCTTCGCCGGACTTGCGGGCGAATTCATCACGACGGCGGTCTGCCGAGGGCGGGGCGGCGGAGCCGGGCAGGGACATGCCCAGGGCCTCGCCGATGCAGGCCATGGTGTTGGCCGTGTACATGCCGCCGCAGGCACCTTCGCCCGGGCAGATGGCCTTTTCGATGCGCGTCAGGTCTTCCATGCTCATCTTGCCGGCTGCGCAGGCACCGACGGCCTCGAAGGCGTCAATAAGGGTGACTTCCTTTTCGGAGCCGTCCTCAAGCTTCACCCAGCCGGGCATGATGGAGCCGGCGTAGAGGAAGACACTGGACAGGTCCAGGCGGGCAGCCGCCATCAGCATGCCCGGGAGGGACTTGTCGCAGCCGGCCAGCAGGACCGACCCGTCGATGCGCTCGGCCTGCATCACGGTTTCCACGGAGTCGGCAATGACTTCGCGGGAAACCAGGGAGAAGTGCATGCCTTCGTGGCCCATGGAGATGCCGTCCGAGACGGAGATGGTACCGAACTGCATGGGGAACCCGCCGCCGGCATGCACGCCTTCCTTGGCGCCCTGCGCGAGCCGGTTCAGCGAGAGGTTGCAGGGAGTGATTTCGTTCCAGGAACTGGCGACACCGACCTGGGGCTTGGCGAAGTCATCATCGCCCATGCCAACGGCACGGAACATACCGCGTGCAGGGGCAGCGTGGATGCCGTCAGTTACTACCCGGCTGCGGGGCTTGATGTCAGGCTTGTTGTCGGTCGTGATCTGGGTGTCCTCACTCATAGGGGAAATTCTATGGCTCCACGCGGGGGCTCAACGACCGCAAAGCCCCGGTTAAGCGCAAAATCAGGATTATTTCGATCAGATAGTGGACTGTCATCTCGAATATTGAGATGGGCATCGTCGGGTTCGATCGTTGTTGTGGTCCAGCTCACTGAGTCGCACGCCTTGAAGCCGACCGATCCGTCCCTGGTTCCCCGCCAGGGACGCCACCGCCGGCGGGACGCCCAAGGGGACGTCCGGGCCGGTCAAAGTGCTGGACAGCGCTGTGGACCCGACGTAGCGTCAGGGCAAGGGACCTTGCCAACTGACCGAAGGGCTTGCCATGGAAGCTGTCTTCTTGATCATTCTGCTCGCTGTACTGGTAGGTGTTGTGTGGTGGAGGCTGAACGCCAAGAAATCGCCCGCCGCCCGAGGTGATGCCGGCCAGGCCGAAAAGGGCCGCAGCGAGGGGGGAAACCGCGCGGATGGAGCACTCTCCGGTGGCAGCGCCGCGGCCTCTGCCGAAGCAGCCGGCACTACCGGAATTGCCACCGCCGCCGGTTTCGGCGCCCCCGCCGAGCCCACAGCGCCCACCACCGCAGATGAACCAGCGGAGACAAAGGCGCCGGCCGGAAGCACTCCGGCCGCGCCGCAGGGCCATAGCGGGGCCGGCGCGTCTGCTGTCGCTACCGGAGCCGGGACGGACCGCGGAGAAGCAACTGCCCCCGATGAAGGCAGGGCCCAGGACGAGACGGAATGGGAAACCCAGTGGTCGGAGGCGTCCGGACCCGCCCCTGCCCGTGAGGGATCAGGCCACCGGGAAGGTGCCGCACCGGCATCGCCCGCACAGGCACAGGACGGCGCGCCGTCCGCAACTGCCGGTGCTGGCGCCGGGGCCTCGCAGCCGGTTCATCACCCCGAGTACACCGAACCCCACGCCCCCACCCTTCCGGGCGCCGAGACCGCGGCCGTGGAAGACGCGGACGACGCCGGCACTGCAGTCTCCGCCCCTGTCCCCCCGGGCAGCACGTCCGGTCCCCATGACAGCGAAGGGACTGCCGCTGCTGCCGGCCTTCACCTCCCCAGTGATGCCGGAGTAACAGAAACGCGGGAGCGCGCGCAGTCCTCGGCGCTGGTGGAAACCGGGGCGAACCACGTCCAGGACCCAACGGGCAGCGCTGCCCCGGGAAGGCAGGAGCCGGCAGGACATCTGGCGGCGGAAGAGCCGTACGGCGCGGGCTCGGCGTCCGCCGCGGCGGACGGCAGCGGGCCGGCGGACTACACCGTCAAGGGGGATGCCGGTGGGATGGTCTACTACGAGGAGGGACACCCCGACTATGGCCAGATCCGCGCTGAAGTGTGGTTTGAATCCGCGGCCCACGCTGAGGCCGCAGGATTTCGGGCGCCAAGGCGGAGGCGGGTCTAGCTGTCCATCCAGCAAAGCAGGTCCGGCGCCGGCCGCCGGATGTGGACGGTACCTCCGCGAAGAGACATCGGCGGCCGTGTGGGCCATCTCACACGTAAGTGCGGGCTGATCCGGGACGTAGCGCGCACGCCCGATGGCGGTTTTTGGCTGCCGACCAGCAACGAAAACCCCGACTTTGTGCTGGTTTTACCGCCATCCGGACAAGCCGGACGTGCTGGCGGGCCTCGATTTCACATGCACCAAAAGTTCGTGTAGAGTTTCATGTCGTTGCGGAGATCAACGGGGAAATAAAAAGCCCCAAACGATCGAAACAAAAGATGCACCTCTAGCTCAATTGGCAGAGCAATTGACTCTTAATCAATGGGTTCCGGGTTCAAGTCCCGGGGGGTGCACCATTGGGAAAACAGCCTCCGGCTTGCGGAAACGTGGGCCGGGGGCTGTTTTGTTTTATCCGGTATCTGTGGCGTTCATTCCGCAATAGCCGGGTTAGCAGCCATCGCCGGCGCCCGGGTAAAAAGAAAGGCGTGATTCCAACCTCACCAGGAAGCTGGAATCACGCCTTTATGCCGGCAGCACCGGCGGTACTGGCAGCGACGCTTAGGGGGTCATGGAGGGGTTGTCCAGAAGCGCTCCGGTTGTGGACGATCCGAACTGGCTTGCCAGCTCCCGCACGACTGCCTTGAGTTCCTGCCGAAGGACGTCGGGATCGATGGTGGCCGCTGCCAGGACCGTACGTTCCATTTCGACGGCGGCGGCGACGGCCTCCTTGCCCCGTTCCGTGAGGGACACCACATGGCTGCGTCGGTCAGAGGTGCTGCGGACCCGCGCGATGTGGCCGTGGGACTCCAGCCTGCTGAGGGTTTTGCCCATGGTCTGCGCCTGAACCCGCACGTACTGGGCAAGCTGCGCCTGTGTCATAGGTCCTTGCGCGTTGAGAACCTCAATAGCAATAACACCGGCATGGGTAAGGCCTATAGCCCCGAGTTTTTCATTCCATGAGTGTTCGACGAGGCGCGCAGCAGTGGACAAGAGGCGCCCTGTGGGCCAGTGATCCATATCAGGCATAGCAGCAAGTATAGCCAAGTGTCGATTAGCACTCCTCCAGACTGATTACTAGGCTGGTGTGTCCCGCCTGCGACAAGGAGAAAAACATTGGCTGACAAACTCGTAACCGGTGACGACGCACCCGCGTTCACGCTCAAGGATTCAGCCGGTAAGGACGTCAGCCTGGCACCGCGCCCGGGCCGCCACACCATCGTCTACTTCTACCCCGCAGCATCAACACCCGGCTGCACCAAGGAGGCCTGCGATTTCCGCGACAGCCTGGCCTCCCTGCAGTCATCGGGATACGACGTGCTTGGCATCTCCCCTGACCCGGTGGAGAAACTGGCCAAATTTGCCGCCCAGGAATCCCTCAGCTTCCCGTTGCTCTCGGACGAAGACCATGCCGTGGCCGAGGCCTACGGAGCATGGGGCGAAAAGAAGAACTACGGCAAGACCTACCAGGGGCTGATCCGTTCCACCATCGTGGTTGATCCGGATGGCAAAGTGGCGCTCGCCCAGTACAACGTCCGCGCCACAGGACATGTGGCCAAGCTGCGCCGGGACCTGAAGCTGGACGCCTGACCGGACTGCCGCTGACGCAGGCCCCGCCTGCGCGACGCTACAATAAAAACTGGCATCCGGCGTCGTACGTTCAACAGCCCCGTTATTACGGGTCTGAAACGCGCTGCCGGGCCAAGCGCGAGTGGTGAAATTGGCAGACACGCAGGATTTAGGTTCCTGTGCCTTCGGGCGTGGGGGTTCAAGTCCCCCCTTGCGCACACTGAAGAAAAAGAGATCCTTCGGCTCCAGCCGGGGGATCTCTTTTCGTTAATGCCCGCCCCACGCCCACAGTTCCGGGGCCGGAAACCCACCACACTTGGGCCCCGCCGAAAACTCCTTGACGTTTGACCCATCCGGATTCGCGCAACTGCCGAATACCCATTGAGACACCAGCCCAGGGCAGGTGCCCACCAGCCGGACGCAAATACAAACACCGCCCCGGACATCCGGTCCGCGGCCAGGCGAAACGCCAAACCTCAAGGAGAACCGAAATGCAGACAATCAAGCGCACAACTTTCACCGTCGCAGGCGTTGCAGCTGCAGCTCTGCTGAGCCTCACGGCCTGCGGTGGCTCGGCCAGCACCTCAAGTTCGTCCGCCCCGGCCGCCGAGCCCTCCGCTTCCAGCATGGCTCCTTCACCGTCAGCCAGCTCCTCCGCCGGCACCATGGACCCGGCCGCAAACCTGGTTGGGCCCGGCTGTGCAGGCTACGCCGAGCAGGTCCCCACCGGCGCGGGCTCAGTAGAAGGCATGGCACTGGATCCGGTGGCTGTCGCAGCATCGAACAATCCGATCCTTACCACCCTGACCGCCGCGGTTTCCGGCAAGTTGAACCCGAAGGTGGACCTGGTTGACACCCTCAACGGCGGAGAGTTCACAGTCTTCGCACCGGTAGATGACGCCTTCGCTAAGATTGATGCAGCCACCATCGAAACCCTCAAGACGGACGATGCCCTCCTGAGCAAGATCCTGACCTACCACGTGGTTCCGGGCCAGATCACTCCCGACAAGATCGCCGGCACCCACGCCACCGTCCAGGGCGGTTCCGTGACGGTTACCGGCAGCGGCGACGCCCTCAAGGTAGATGACGCCAGTGTTATCTGCGGCGGCGTCCAGACAAAGAACGCCACGGTCTACCTGATCGACTCGGTGCTGATGCCGAAGTAGTCCCACAGGAATGGCCGGGGCGCGATCCAACAGGACCGGGCCCCGGCCCTTCGCACGTGACGGGCACCCTGCCGAAGGCCGCCGGTAAACGGGAGTAGGGGGTCAACTAGACTGGGTTCCGGCCCGCACTTGGCGGGGGCGGCAAGATCCAGAGGTGATAAACGAGTGCCCAGCAGTCCATCACGGCGGACGGTCATCACGACCGGCGCCGTCCTCCTGGCGTTGAGCGTCACCTCATGCACCGGCGTTCCGGCCCCCTCGCCGTCGTCAACCTCGCCGGCCCCCACCGCCAGTGCCGAGCCCACTGCCACGTTCAACTTCGGCACCGCAGTGCAGCCGCTGGGCCTGGACCCCGCACTCTCCAGCGACGTTGAGTCCCAGCGCATCACCCGGCAGATCCTCGAGGGATTGGTGGGCGTGGACCAGACCACCGGGAAGCCAACCCCGTTGCTCGCCACCGAGTGGAGCGAGTCCAATGAGGGCCGGTCCTACACCTTCAAGCTGCGCAGCGGCGTCACATTCTCGGACGGCACCCCATTTAACGCCGACGCGGTCTGCACCAATTTCAACCGGTGGTTTGCCTTCTCCGAGGACTTGCGCCGGCAGGCTCCCGGCAGCTCTTTCAAGGGCGTTTTCAAGGCGCACTCCGACGAACCGCAGCTGTCCATCTTCAAGAGCTGTACTGCCTTGTCCCAGGACACCGTGCAGATCGACCTCACCCAGCGCTTTACCGCTTTCCTGCAGGCTCTGACCCTGCCGGCCTTCGCCATCGCCTCCCCCGCAGCACTGGCCGCAGGCAACGCCGATGTCCTAAACCAAAACCGCGGCGGCCAGGCCGTATCCGCCTTCGGCATGAATCCGGTGGGAACAGGGCCCTTCAACCTGAAGTCCTGGGATGAAGGAAGCGTCACCCTCACCAGCAACGCGACCTACTGGGGAGACCGTGGACAGATCGGCACCATCAACTTCGTGGCCTACAACCATCCCCAGGCGCGTCTCCAGGCACTGTTGGACGGCAAGATCGACGGGTACGACGCCGTCACGGTGGGCAACTTCGACCAGCTGGTGAAGCGCGGAAAACAGATTGTGCAGCGCGATCCGTTCTCGGTGATGTACTTAGGGCTCAACCAGGAGATTCCGGTCCTGCAGAACCAGAAAATCCGGCAGGCCATCGAGATGGCTATCGACAAAGAGACCCTGATCCGCAGGTTCTTCATCGACAACACCGCCGAAGCCACCCAGTTCGTCCCGCCCAAAATCAGCGGGTTCAATAACGACGCCCCCGCACTGGGCCATGACCCCGCGAAGGCCAGGGAGTACCTCAAGGAGGGCGGCTACGCCGGCGAAGCGCTCAGGTTCTACTATCCGATGAACGTCACCCGGCCCTACCTTCCAACACCGGAGAAGGTCTACGCCGAAATCAGCCGCCAGCTCACGGCAGTAGGGCTCAACATCCAGCCGGTGCCCATCGACTGGTCTGACGGCTACCTCCAAAGGGTCCAGTCCCCGGGGGACCACGCGCTGCACCTGCTGGGGTGGAACGGCTCATACTCCGACGCCGACAACTTCGTTGGCCCCCTCTTCGGGGAGAAAAACGGCGAGTTCGGTTACCAGGACCCGCAGGTCTTTTCCAAAATCAACCGCGCACGCGGGCTGCCGGAGGGAGAGGAACGCGATGAGCAATATCACACCATCAACGCCCAGATCGCGGCGTCCGTCCCCGCGGTGCCCATTGCCTTCCCCATCTCGGCACTGGCCCTGTCAGACCGGGTGCTGAGCTATCCGGCGTCGCCTGTCTTAAATGAAGTTTTCACCAAAGTGCAATTGAAGCCTTGACGGGCCCGTCCAATTTCAGTAGTAGGGCTGCCCGGGGATATTCTGTGACAGCCAGAGCCGCTGCAATCGGAGACTGATCGTGACCTTCATTTCCAAGACCCCACATGCCGACGTCGTCCTGATTGGCGGCGGCATCATGAGCGCCACGCTGGGGGCATTCATCAAGCAGTTGGAACCGGACTGGACCATCTCCATGTTCGAGCGGCTGGACGAGCCCGGGCTGGAAAGCTCGGGCCCGTGGAACAACGCCGGAACCGGCCACGCCGCCCTCTGTGAACTCAACTACTCCCCCGCAGCCAAAGACGGCTCGGTGGACCCCACCAAAGCACTGCTCATCAACGAGCAGTTCCAGCTTTCCCGCCAGTTCTGGTCCCACCTCGTTGACCAGTCCCTGATCGGTTCGCCCAAGGGCTTCATCAACACCGTGCCGCACATGAGTTTCGTGATCGGCGAGGAGAACACCAGGTTCCTGAAGACCCGCTACGAGGCCCTTAAGCCGCACGCCCTCTTCCGCAGCATGGAGTACTCGGAAGACCACGGCCAGATCGGCAAGTGGGCTCCGCTGATCGTGAAGGGCCGTGACCCCAAGCAACGGATCGCGGCCACCCGCGCCGCCGAGGGCACCGACGTGGACTTCGGGGCACTCACCCGGGAGCTGACCACTTACCTGGGGAACAACGGCGTCGAGATCAACTACGGCCACGACGTCACCGGTATCTCCAGGGCGTCCGACGGCGGCTGGAACCTTTCCTTGAAGTACCCCAAGTCCGGGGAGCACGGCAAGATCCACGCCAAGTTCGTCTTTGTTGGCGCCGGCGGCGGCGCGCTCCACCTGCTGCAGGCCTCCGGCATCCCGGAAAGCAAGGGCTACGGCGGATTCCCGGTCTCCGGGCAGTTCTTCCGCTGCACCGACGAGACCCTGGCGGCGCAGCACAGCGCCAAGGTGTACGGCCAGGCGTCAGTGGGGGCTCCCCCCATGTCCGTGCCGCACCTGGACACCCGGTACGTCAACGGCAAGCGTTCCCTGCTCTTCGGCCCCTACGCCGGCTTCTCCACCAACTTCCTGAAAAGCGGCTCCTACCTGGACCTTCCCCTGTCCATCCGGCCCAGCAACATCATCCCGATGCTGGCTGTCGCCAAGGACAACATGGACCTCACGGCGTACCTGGTCAAGGAAGTGGCCAAGAAGCACGCCGACAAGGTGGAGGCGCTTCGCGAGTACTACCCGGAAGCCAAAGCAGGCGACTGGGAACTGATCACGGCCGGCCAGCGTGTACAGATCATCAAGAAAGACCCGCAGAAGGGCGGTGTCCTGCAGTTCGGCACTGAAGTGATCGCCGGCCGTGACGGCTCCATCGGGGCCCTCCTCGGTGCTTCGCCCGGAGCCTCCACCGCGGTGCCCATCATGATCGAACTGCTGAGGAAGGCCTTCCCGAAGAATTTCAAGGGCTGGCAGTCCAAGCTGAAGGACATGATGCCCGGCTACGGCGTCAAGCTTGACGACAACCCGGACCTTGCGATGGAGCTCGAAAGGGCAACGGCCAGGTCCCTCCAGCTGGAGAGCGTTTCCGCCAACCACTGACCCCTGCCGGGGTAGGTGGCCGGCTTCCGGTACCGCAACAGTAAGTTAAACCCCACAGGAGACCGATTCAATGTTCCGGCTGGCACAACTCTCACTGGCAAACCGGGCATTGATCGCTCTTATCACCGTTTTCGCTTCTGTCTTCGGCGTGATCACCATGTCGTCGCTGAAGCAGGAGCTCATTCCTTCGATCGAGTTCCCCCAGATCACGGTGCTTACTGCCATGCCAGGGGCCTCCCCGGAAGTGGTGGACAAACAGGTCAGCGGGCCGCTGGAGACCGCGCTGAACGGCGTGGAGGGGCTGGAATCCACCTCCTCCACGTCGCGCAACGGCGTCTCGCAGATCACCATGGTCTTCACGTACGGGTCCAACCTGGACCGGGCCCGGAACCAGATCGACCGCGCCATCTCCAACGCCAAGCGGTCCCTGCCCGAGGACGTCCAGCCGCAGGCCTTCGCCGGCAGCATCAATGATTTCCCCATCGTGTTCCTGGCGGTGTCCTCGGACAAGACCCTGAGCGAACTCAACGCCGACCTGCAGCGGCTGAGTGTGCCCCGGCTGCAGAAGATCGACGGCGTCCGGGGCGCCGACGTGACCGGCGGGGCCACCCAGCACATCGAGATCCTTCCCCGTCCGGACGCCATGGCTTCGGCCGGCGCCACTATCACGGCGATCCGCGATGCACTGGGCAACAACGGCACCCTGGTTCCGGCCGGGACCCTTGAAGAGCAGGGCAAAACACTGTCCCTTCAGATCGGCAGCCCGGTTGATTCACTGGACGCGATCAAGGCACTCCCCCTCGCCGGGGCAAAGAACGCCGCCACCATCGGCACGGTTGCCGACGTCTCCCTGAAAGACGACGAACGAACTTCCATTACGCGGACCAACGGCGAGGAGACGCTCGCCGTCTCCGTCACCAAAAAACCCGAAGGCGACACCGTTGGCATCTCGCATGCCGTGCGGGACACGCTTGCCGAACTTGAAGCCGAACTGGGTTCAAACGCGAAGTTCACGCCGGTATTCGACCAGGCCCCTTTCATCGAAAAATCCATCAAGGACCTCACCACCGAGGGCCTGCTGGGACTGGGCTTCGCCGTGGCGGTCATCCTGGTGTTCCTGATGTCTGCCCGGTCCACGCTCGTGACGGCCGTATCCATCCCGCTCTCGCTCCTGATCACCTTCATCGGGCTGTCAGCCACCGGCTACTCGCTGAACATCCTCACGCTTGGCGCCCTCACCATAGCCATCGGCCGGGTGGTTGACGACTCGATCGTGGTCATCGAAAACATCAAGCGGCACCTCAGCTACGGGGAAGATAAAGTCACCGCCATCCTGACGGCCATCAGGGAAGTGGCAGGCGCCATCACAGCATCCACCCTCACCACTGTTGCCGTTTTCCTCCCCATCGCCTTCGTAGGTGAACTGGCCGGCGAACTGTTCAGGCCGTTCGCACTCACAGTCACCATGGCGCTGCTGGCCTCCCTGCTGGTCTCGCTGACAATTGTTCCCGTACTGGCATACTGGTTCCTGCGGAATCCCGGCAGCTCCCGTGGCAGCGACGCGGCCCGGCAGAACGCAGCCGACGCCCGTGCCAAGGCCCAGGAAGCGGAACAGCGCAGCAGGCTGCAGCGGGGGTACCTGCCCATCCTGTCCCGGACCCAGAAGCATCCCGTGATCACCCTTGTGGCCGCCGGCCTGGTCCTCGGCGCGACCGCCGCCATGACCCCGTTGCTGGCAACCAACCTGCTGGGCAATTCCGGCCAGAACAGCCTGACCGTCCGCCAGGTGCTCCCTGCGGGCACCAGCCTGGCGGACACGAGCGCCGCGGCTATCCGCCTCGAGGAGGTCCTGCGCGGGATCGACGGCGTCCGGGACGTCCAGGTGACATCGGGCAACGCCCAGGCCGGCTTCGCGGCGCTCACCTCCACCGGCTCCTCCAACTCAACGTTCACCGTGGTGACGGATGAAAAGGCAGACCAGGAGCGACTGCAGGAGACGGTGCGGAACGAACTGACAAAGGTGCCCGACTCCGGGAAGGTTTCTGTGGGCACCCAACAGGGCGGCTTCGGGACCTCGTCCACCGTGGACATCACCATCAAGGCCGCCACCACGGCAGACCTGCAGGCAGCAAGCGACACCATGGTCCAGGCCATGACCGGCGTTCCGGGCACCACCGAGGTTGCCACCAACCTTGCAGCCAGCCAGCCGGTGGTGCAGGTGAAAGTGGACCGGGCGAAGGCTGTGGCTGCCGGGCTTGATGAAGAGCAGGTGGCCGGCGTCCTCGCGTCGACCATCAGCCCCATCCCCGCCGGAACAGTACGGATCGACACCGACGATTTCCCGGTACAGATCGGCGAGGGCACCAGGTTCACGGGCATTGACGCTGTCCGCCGCATCCCCCTGCCTGCCGCCGGCGGGCCCGTCCCGCTGGCCAGCATCGCATCGGTGGAACAGGTGGACGTGCCGGTATCCATTACCGCCAGCAACGGCCAGCGCACAGCGCGCGTCTCTGTGACGCCGTCGGAATCCAACCTCGGTGCGGTCAACGCAGAGGTCCAGAAACGCCTTGCGGAGGTGCAGCTCCCGGCCGGAGTCACCGCTGAACTCGGCGGTGCCACCACCCAGCAACAGGAGTCATTCCAGCAACTCGGGCTCGCCCTGCTCGCCGCCATCGCCATCGTCTACGTGATTATGGTGGCCACCTTCAAGTCACTGATCCAGCCGCTGATCCTGCTGGTCTCGGTACCGTTCGCAGCCACCGGTGCCGTGGCCCTGCTCCTGGTGACCGGGGTCCCGCTGGGACTGCCCTCGCTGATCGGCATGCTGATGCTGGTGGGAATCGTGGTCACCAACGCCATTGTGCTCATCGACCTCATCAACCAATACCGGCAACCACGCGATGGCCGGCCGGGGATGAACGTGGCTGATGCCATCACCCATGGTGCCCGCCAGCGGCTCCGCCCGATCCTCATGACCGCCCTGGCAACAGTCTTTGCTCTCACCCCTATGGCGCTGGGCCTCACGGGCGGCGGCGGCTTCATCTCGCAGCCGCTGGCCGTTGTGGTGATTGGCGGGCTCATATCCTCCACCGCCCTGACCCTGGTACTGGTGCCTGTGCTCTACCGCCTGGTGGAGGGCCGCCGCGAAAGGAAGGCGCTGCTCCGGGAACTGCAGGAACGCCCGGAGTTTGGCCCCGGAGCGGACATGGACGAAGAGTTCCGCGACTGGACCACCGGTATGGTCCCCAAGGTCAGCGGGCGCCGCGCCGCACCCGGAAGCCCCGAATAGCGAAAGCGGAATATTTTCCGGCCGGCAGCGTTGTACCCGACGATAGATGCAAATGCATCTAGATTGGCCTATACTGGAACCAAGGCCAGCAAGTCCAAGCAACGGAAAGGCACACCATGCAGATCGGTGTTTTCAGCGTCAGCGACATCACCACGGACCCCACCACGGGCCGGACCCCCACCGAGAACGAACGCATCAAGGCCTCCGTCGCCATCGCCAAAAAGGTCGAGGAAATCGGCATGGATGTCTACGCCCTGGGCGAGCACCACAACCGGCCCTTCTTCTCCTCCTCCCCCACCACCACCCTTGCCTACATCGCTGCGCAGACCGAACGCATCACCCTGTCCACGGCCACCACGCTGATCACCACCAATGATCCAGTCAAGATCGCAGAAGACTTCGCGATGCTCCAGCACCTCGCCGACGGCCGGGTTGACCTGGTACTGGGGCGGGGCAATACGGCTCCCGTCTATCCGTGGTTCGGAAAGAACATCCAGGACGGCGTCGAACTCGCGATCGAAAACTACAGCCTACTGCGCAAGCTGTGGGACGAGGACACCGTGAACTGGTCCGGAAAGTTCCGCACGCCGCTGCAGAACTTCACGTCCACCCCCCGCCCGCTCGACGGCGTCGCCCCCTTCGTGTGGCACGGCTCCATCCGCACGCCGCAGATTGCCGAAGTGGCTGCATACTTTGGCGACGGCTTCTTCGCCAACAACATCTTCTGGCCCAAGGAGCACTACCAGCAGCTGATCGGCCTGTACCGTGAGCGCTACGAGCACTACGGCCACGGCAAGGCAGACCAGGCGATCGTGGGCCTGGGCGGCCAGTTCTTTATGCGGAAGAACTCGCAGGATGCCGTCAAGGAGTTCCGCCCGTACTTCGACAACGCTCCGGTGTACGGTCACGGACCGTCCCTGGAGGACTTCACTTCGCAGACGCCGCTGACCGTCGGCAGCCCGCAGGAGGTCATCGAGAAGACCCTGACGTTCCGCGAGTACTTCGGCGATTACCAGCGGCAACTGTTCCTCATCGACCACGCGGGCCTGCCGCTGAAAACCGTCCTGGAGCAGCTGGACCTGTTCGGCGAGGAAGTCCTGCCTGTCCTGCGCAAGGAATACGCGGCCCGCAAGCCGGCCCACGTTCCCGAACCGCCTACCCACGCCGGCCGGGTGGCTGCACTGCTGGCAGCCCAGGACGCCGAAAAGTCCGCTGCGGAGGCATGATGGCCGCCAGGGATGCAGAGTCACCGGTCCGCCTCGCCGCGGAGACCTGGGAGTCGCTGTTCCGGGCCCAGGTGGCCGTGATGCGCAAGCTGCAGTCCGGCCCTGCGTTCCGGAAGCTCGCGGTGAACGAGTATGACGTCCTGTTCACGCTCTCACGCTGTCCCACCGGATGGCTCCGCCTCAACGAGCTCAACGACAACGTCTTGCTAAGCCAGTCCAGCCTCAGCCGGCTGGTTGAGCGGCTGGAGAAGCGCGGGCTCGTGGCCAGGATGCCTGCCCCGGAGGACGGCCGGGGCGTGCTCCTGCAACTGACGGATGCCGGCCGGGAACTGCAGAAGGAGATCGGGCGCGAGCACGTGCGGGACATTTCCACCCTGATGGGCCCCGCCCTGACCCCCGCCGAGCAGAAGGAGTTGCGAAGGCTGACCGAGAAGCTGAGGAGTTCGCTGGGTCCCCGCCCGCTGCGCTAGAAAACGCTGAGCTAGAAAACGCGCTGCGCTGGAAGACCCGCTGCACCGGGACACCGGCTGCGTCAGAGAAACCGGCACAGGCCGGCGCCGGATCTGGCGCGGGCCTGCCGAACCCGCCGGGCAGTATCCGCTTAGCCCAGTTGCATAAGCCGGGCAGGATCCTCTACCGGCAGGGCGCCGTTGACAACTGCAGTGACCTGCAGCTGGTTGAGGATGAGGCTTCCCCCGACTGTGGAGAGGAAAGCGGTATCGGCGGAGTCGCGGCCTGCCGTGATGCGCAGCATCGATTCCCGCGGGGCCAGGCCCGTGGGATCGATGACGTGCCAGGCCCCTTCCACGTAAGCCTCTGCCACGGCGTGGAAATCCATTGGGCTCAGGCCCGGAGCGTAGACTGCGGCGAGCCTCGCCGGGATGTCCTTGGACCTCAGCAGTGCGATGGCCAAATGGGCAAAGTCCCGGCAGACCCCACGGCGGCTGAGGAGCGTTTCCACAGCACCGTCCGTGCCCCGGGAGGACCCGCTGAGGTACCGCAGTTCCCCGTTCACCCAGTTCCGGACGGCGTGCAGCAGCTCGCCGCCATGGACTCCTTCGAACTCTGCATAAGCCGTAGGCAGGAGCCGGTCGGATTCGGCGTAGCGGCTGGGACGGACGTAGCGGATCCTGTCGGCAAGCTCCGCGTCCTCGGGCTCGGCCTTACCGGCCACCGTGGCCGAGTATTCCACCGTTACCTCCGCGGGCTCGGCGAACTCCATGTAGTGGAACCTGCCCCCGTGGTGATCCGATACCTCGGTGAGGGGAACGTCGTCTCCCCCGGTTGTCACGGACAGTGACTCCTCGAACGAGGAGTAGCCGTTGTTCCGCGCTGCGGCGATGGCCATGGCCACCTTGGTGTTGGCTACGGTCTTGAAGACCAGTCGTGCGGAAACACTGCGTTCCATGGCTCTCCGGGGGGTGTTCGGCGGTGGAAGACAAGTCCCCGCTCTGCCCGGCGCATGGTGGGGCCGGAAACGGGACTAGTTTTTGATCTCCAGAGACATTAGCATCCGCTGGACGTTGGCGAATTCAGTGCCTTCCGAGGCGTACCGGGCAGCCTGGTCCAAGGTGTCGAAGGCCTTTGCCGGCGCCACTTTTTCATCCGGGGCATAAGCCTTGACGGAGACCACATCACCAAAGGAGTAGTCCCCTTTCCCGGCCGGTCCACGGACGATGTTGCGGAGCTCGCACGCCTGTCCGCCGGCGCCGGCCACCACGTTGGTGATGCCGTACGAGCCGAAGAAGCGGTACCCCTGGATCACCCGGAAAACCACCCTTGGCGGTATGGTTCCCTCCCCGCCTGCGGCCGAAACTTCCACCGGAACGCTGCTGATTACGGTGTAGGGCCGCCGCGAGGCGTCGGCACAATCACCGGACGACGGCGGCAGGCCGGTCCGCAGCGCTGCCAGGAAAGTGCCGTCCGGCTTCTTCACCTCGACCTTCAGCGCGCCGGGCAGGGTGCCTTCCTCCGGCGTGACGGACTGCGCTATCCAGTCCTCCGGAAGGTCGAAGCTGACGGACTTGCCGGGATCCGAGAAAGTCTTCCAGACCGGCGCAGTAGCAACCGCCTGCGGGTCCGTGGGCGGCGTGGCACTGGCCCCGGGGCCGTCCGTCGGCGGTGACGTTGCCGGGGCGCCAGCTGAAGCCGGCGCGGTGGTTCCGGCGCCGGCAGAGCCTGGCTGCGCTGTCCAGGCCGGCGCGCCGGGCCCCGCTGTTGAGCAGCCTGCAAGAAGGACGCCAGCCATCAGCAGCGCACCGGACAGGACCGTCGTTGTTGCCTTGCCTCTCATGCAGCCAGCCTAGCTGGGGCCGGCGGCCGGCCGGCGTGACCGGAAGGGCGTTTCCTCTCCCGGAAGGGCAGCATCCGGGTGCGTGTCGCCGTCGGGCGGTATAGCCGGCTCCTGGGACTAGGCTGGGGGCTATGGAAGAGCACCTGGAAACAGCTGAAGAAGACCGGACGGACATCTCCGCCGTCGACATCGCTGACTGGCGGCTGAAGACCTTTGCGTTGTACCACAACGTCCGGAAACTTTCGCTGGAAAGCCCGGCCGAGGCGCACTCCTATTGGCGCCACCAGCGGGACCTGATGTTCGCCACGCACCCGGCCTCTGCCCTGGACGCGGAGGACAAGGCGCGTTTCTCCGGGCTGAAGACTGCCGACTATGATCCCATCTACCGTTTCCATGTGCCGCTGACCAAAGAGGGCGCCGGGCGCGAAATGAGCGTGGAAACCGGCACGGACGGCGTTGTCCGGTTTGTCCGGCTGGGAACGTTCGACCTGCCGGAAATGGGCCAGCTGGCGGTGTGGAAGCTGCAGGGGTACGGCGGCGGTATTTTTGTACCCTTCCGGGACGCCACGGCCGGCCAGTCCGGCGGCAGCTATGGGGCCGGACGGTACCTGCTGGATACCATTAAGGGCGCGTTCCACGGCGTCAACGGGACCGGCCCTGATGCAGAGTTCGTCCTGGACTTCAATTTCGCGTACAACCCGTCATGCGCCTACAACGAGGCCTGGGCCTGCCCGCTGCCAGGACCGTCCAACCGGTTGGCCGTCGAAATCCCGGTGGGCGAGCTTTACTGACGGAGCCCCGCCCACGCGGGTTGCTGGGGCTAAGTTCGGGCCCTTTCCCGCGCACCCGTAGGATTCCCTCATGACTGCCCTCCCCCGCCGCATCGCCCGCGTCCGCCCCCTGTCCGCTGCCCAAACGGCGGAGCAGTTCTTCGCCGCCAGTGACGCAGCGGACTTTGGCAGCGCCGCCGGCAGGACCTGGACGGTCATCGAAACCCCCTTCCCGCAGTCGCCGGCCAACGCCTCCAGCGCACACAGGGAAGGGTGGCAGCCGGGCGACCGGGTCCAGCAGGACTCCTTCACGTTCCTCGCTCCCAGCGTGCCGGCCAATGTGCTGGGAATGGCGCACAACACCGGCCAGCCCGGACGCGACCTGCCGCCACAGGCGTTCCACAAGGCGGCCACGAGCATCATCGGACCGGGCGATGCGATAGAGCTCGCTCCCGGGATGCGCCGGGTGGACCCGGAGGCGGAGCTGGCTGTTGTGATTGGCACCAAAGCCCGCGGCCTGACGCCTGCTAACGCCCGCGCCGCGGTGCTGGGATTCACCGTCGGCAACGACGTCACCTGCCGGGACCTGCAGGAAACCGACGAACTATGGATCAGCGCCAAAAGCCAGGACACCTTCACGCCGGCAGGGCCGTGGATCGTCACGGGCCTGGACGAGTCCGGCCTGGCCATTGACGTGGTGCTCAACGGCACCCCGTTACGGGCCGCCAGCACCGCTGACCTCGGCTGGAAAGTCGACGAGATCCTGGTGTACCTGACGTCCTTTATGACCCTCCACCCGGGCGACCTGGTGCTGACCGGCTTTCCGGCCGAGTGCGCACCGCTGAGCCCCGGGGACACGGTGGTGTGCAGGGTTCAGGGCGTGGGTGAGCTTGTGAACCCGGTCAGGACCTCCCCGTGGCCGGGTCCCACCAGCTCAAGCGCCACCAGCTGATCACTCTGGATTCCGCTGGGCTAACCGCCCAGCGCCCTGACCCGGCCGACTGCGTCGAGCACTGAAGTTGCCGCCGCTTCCAGGTCCGCCCCGGTTACGGCTGAGTCGAAGCTGAACCGGATGGCCGTCTGGGCTTCTTCCGGAGCGATTCCCATTGCCGTGAGCACCGGCGACGGCGCGTCCGAACCAGCCGCACAGGCTGACCCGCTCGAGCACACCACGCCCTGGCGTTCCAGCTCAAGGAGCACGGATTCGCCGCTCGTTCCCGGGAAGCAGAACGAGGCAACGGAAGGCAGCCGGTCAACGGGATGCCCCGTCAGCAAGGCGCCCGGCACACCGGTGAGCACGGCGCCGATAAACGTGTCCCGCAATGCCGCCACCCGGCGTCGTTCCTCCGCCTGCCGCGCCTGGGCCAGCGTGAGCGCAGTGGCGAGGCCCACGGCTCCCGCCACGTTCTCTGTCCCTGACCGGCGGCCGCGCTCCTGCCCGCCGCCGTGGACCAGCGGCTCCAACCTGGTGCGGCCGCGGACGAACAGCAGGCCGCAGCCCTTGGGTGCCCCTATCTTGTGCCCCGAAATGCTCATGGCATCCACGCCCAATGCCTTGGTGTCCAGCGGCAGCCAGCCGGCCGCCTGGACGGCGTCCGTGTGGAACGGAATGCCGAGTCCGCGCGCCAGGGCGGCCAGTTCGGCAATGGGCTGAACGGTCCCCACTTCGTTGTTGGCGTACATGACGCTGGCCACCGCGGTTTCCGGCCGAAGCGCGGCCCGGAACGCCTCCGGCCTCACGAGCCCTTCCCCGTCGACGGGAACCACGTCAACCGCGAGCCCATGGAAGCGCTCCAGGTACCGGGCAGACTCCTCCACTGCGGGATGTTCGACGGCGCTGATCACCACCCGATTAAGTTGCGGATTCGCCGCCTGCCGGGCCAGGGCGATCCCTTTGACGGCCAGGTTGTCCGCTTCCGTCCCCCCGGACGTGAAGGTAATTTCACCGGCCCGGCAACCAAGGACGGCTGCGACGGAGGATCGGGCACCGGCGAGCGCATCGGCAGCAGCCTCGCCCAGGCTGTGATGGCTGGAGGGGTTGCCGAATTCACCCGTGAGGTACGGCCACATCGCATCCAGCACTTCACGGCGGACCGGCGTGGTGGCGGCTGCGTCAAGGAAGATCATGGAAAGTCACTCGGCAGTCAGTTCGACGTCCAGCCCGAGGTCCAGGGCCGCCACGGTGTGGGTAAGGGCGCCAACGGAAATGACGTCGACCCCCGTGGCTGCTATCGCCGCCACCGTCCCGAGGTTCACGTTTCCACTGGCCTCCACCCGCGCGCGCCCGGCTACCAGGGCTACGCCGGCTTTCAGCTCCTCAGGCGTGAAGTTGTCCAGCATAATGGTGTCCACACCGGCCGCCAGGACGGGCTCGATCTGGTCCATCCGGTCCACCTCCACCTCAAAGTGCGTGGTGTGGCCCAGCTGTGCTTTGGCTGCTGCGAGAAGCGCGGTAAGCCTGGCCGGATCCCCGCCCGTCATCACGGCGAGGTGGTTGTCCTTGGCCAGGACGGCGTCGGAGAGGCTGTACCGGTGGTTGGCGCCGCCGCCGCAGCGCACCGCGAACCGCTCCAGGACCCGCAGCCCGGGCGTGGTCTTGCGGGTATCGGTGATTCTGGCGGGCGTGCCTTCAGTCAGCCGGACAAACTCTGCGGTCCTTGTGGCGATGGCGGACATCCGCTGCACCAGGTTCAGGGCCACGCGTTCGGCAAGCAGCACAGACCTTGCCCGGCCGCTGACCCGCGCGAGGTGGGTGCCGGCGTCGAACTTTTCTCCGTCCCCCAGCAACAGCTCCACGTGGGTGTCCGGGTCCACCAGCAGCATGGCGTCCCGGAACACCGTGGCGCCGCTGAGGACCCCAGGCACCCGCGCATTCAGTACGGCCGTGGCACGTGCATCAGCGGGAATCAGCAGCTGGGAGGTTATGTCCCCGGCAGGAGCGTCCTCCGCGAAGGCCCGCTCCAGGATCTCCCGTACCGGCGCCGCAGGCAGGGTAAGTGCGGGCGCCGCCTGTTTGCGGGTGGCCTGTTCCATCACGGAGTGTTCAGTCATTGAGGAGGCTCGCTTTCGGGCGGAGGGAATTCGTATCCGGTTCTTCGGGATCGTCGCTGCGGTAATGCGCCCCCAGCGAGTCGCGGCGGGCAAGCGCGGCAGCGACCAGCAACTGGGCAGCCAGCAGCAGGTTGCGGTCCTCGTGGTCCCGGGCGTGCCCGCCAGCGGGAACAGCACCAGGACGTACGACGGCGTCCCACCGGCCAAGAGTCTCCGCCGCCTCCCCAAGCAACACCCCATTGCGAAGCACCCCGGCCTTGGCAGTCATCAACCGCCGAAGGGCTTCGCGGGAGAACGGGGTGTCATCCCCCCCACCGAAGCTAGCTGGCAGGCTCTCGGACAAGGACGATTGGGCCGGCTCGCCTTTTAAAGCAGCAGGGAAGGTGACGTCGCTCTCAGCGTCGCGGGGCAGCGGTGCGGAAGCGTGCGTCAAGGGGAGGCCGGCCGCGGCCGAGACAGCACGCGGAGCATCGGTGCCTCGGGGCGCGTCCCAACCACGGTCACCAGACAAAAAGTCTTCAACAGCGCGGCGGCCGAAAACGAGTCCTTCCAGGAGGGAGTTGCTGGCCAGCCGGTTTGCGCCCTGGACCCCTGTGCAGGCCACTTCCCCGGCTGCATACAGCCCGGGAACCGTGGTCCTGGCGTGCAGGTCGGTACGCACTCCACCCATCCAGTAGTGGGCGGCGGGAGCAACGGGGACCAATTCGCGGGTCCAGTCAATGCCCGCCGCAAGCGTCCTTTCCGTGAGGGTGGGGAAGCGCGTCGCCAGGAAACCTTGCCCCTTGGCCGCCTCAATGGCGCGGGCGTCGAGGTAGACGTGGCCGTTGGAGTCGCCGAGCTTGGCCAGGTGCAGGGCGATGCTGCGCGACACGACGTCGCGTGGCGCCAGTTCAGCGTCCGGATGGTAGGCCCGCATGAACCGTTTCCCGTTGCCGTCGACGAGGAGTGCGCCTTCGCCGCGGACAGCTTCGGAAATGAGCAGCGGATCCCGGTCCAGGCACGGAGCCGTGGCCGCGTTCGCGGCACCGGCCCCGGAAACCAGGCAGGTGGGGTGGAACTGGAAGAACTCAAGG
This sequence comes from Arthrobacter sp. Alg241-R88, assembly GCF_900537115.1. Classification (GTDB taxonomy): domain Bacteria; phylum Actinomycetota; class Actinomycetes; order Actinomycetales; family Micrococcaceae; genus Arthrobacter. Next base: position 915,974 of record NZ_UNRG01000001.1, on the reverse strand, counting down.
TCTGCTACCTCAGCTCCGGCGCGGACTGCGAGCGAAAGGCCGTCGGCGGTTGCCACTGCCGGGTTGGTGGTCTGGGCAAACAGCTGCCCCGCTCCTCCGGTTGCCAGCAGGACGGCGTCCCCGTGCACAGCGGCCCTGATGCCGTGGTGGAGGAATTCCACTCCAACAACTTTCCCGTCCTGCTGCAGCAAGGATGTTGCGTGGGCTGAGGTTCGGACCGTCAGTGTCCCCTCCGCCTGCCGCGCGAACACTGCCCGGATCAGGGCCCCGGCCACCTTTGCCCCGGTGGCGTCGCCGCCGGCATGGAGGATGCGCGGGGCAGAATGGGCCGCTTCCAACCCGAGCGCAGGGCCGCCGTCGGAGCCGCAATCGAACTGCACACCAAACCGTTGCAGCCCTGCGATGTCGCGGCGCGCCTCCGCGCACATCAGCCGGACGGCAGCTTCGTGGCAATGCCCCGCGCCAGCCTGGAGCGTGTCCGCGATGTGGGCAGCCACCGTGTCACCCGGAGCAGGCCCGTCCAGCACCGCAGAAATCCCGCCCTGGGCGTACCAGGTGTTGCTGTCGCGAAGCTTTCCTTTGCTCAGGAGCACCACGTCGGCACCGGCATCCGTGGCCAGCAGGGCAGCGTACAGGCCGGCGATGCCAGTGCCGACGACGATCAGCCGCGGCCGGCCCGCAGCGTTGCGGCCGCAGGGCGGCCCGCCGGGTCCTGGCGTACCGCCACCCTCAACACGATGCATAAAAGCCGGCCCTGTCATTACGGCCTGGCCGCGAGCATGCGCTCGAGTGCTGTCCGTGCGTGGTCCTGCACTGAATCCGCGACCGTGATCCGGTTGACCACGCGCCCGGCCACCAGTTCTTCGAGGACCCAGGCAAGGTAGCCGGGGTGGATGCGGTACATGGTGGAGCAGGGGCAGATGACGGGATCAAGGCAGAAGATGGTGTGCTGCGGGTACTCTGCCGCGAGGCGGTTCACCATGTTGATTTCGGTGCCGATAGCGAACGTGGTTGGTTCGGTGGCCGCGGCGATCGCTTTCTTGATGAAGTCGGTTGAGCCGGCAGAATCGGCTGCGTCCACCACCTCCATAGGGCACTCCGGGTGCACGATCACCTGGACGCCGGGAAAGTCGGCCCGGGCCTTGTCGATCTGGGCTACGTTGAACCGCTTGTGCACCGAGCAGAACCCGTGCCACAGGATGACCCTGGAATCCAGCAGTGCCTGTTCGTCATTGCCGCCCAGGTCCTTCCGCGGGTTCCACATGGGCATCTCTTCCAGAGGCACGCCCAGAGCCTTGGCGGTGTTGCGGCCCAGGTGCTGGTCCGGGAAGAACAGCACCCGCCGGGCCCGCTGGAACGCCCACTCGAGGACAGTTTTGGCGTTTGAGGAGGTGCAGACAATACCGCCATGCTCACCGCAGAAAGCCTTCAGGGCTGCGGAGGAATTCATGTAGGTGACAGGAATGACCGGAACCCGCCCGTCGGCGTCGGGCTCGGTGCCGTAGATCTCCTCGAGCTGCTCCCAGCACTCAGCCACGGAGTCGGCGTCAGCCATGTCCGCCATGGAGCAGCCGGCCGCCAGGTTGGGCAGGATAACGGCCTGGTCGGGCGCCGAAAGGATGTCGGCGGTTTCGGCCATGAAGTGGACGCCGCAGAACACGATGGCCTCAGCATCCGGCCGGGTCAGCGCGGCGTTGGCCAGCTGGAAGGAGTCACCCACGAAGTCGGCGTACTGGATGACTTCATCGCGCTGGTAGAAGTGCCCCAGGATGACGGCCCTATCCCCCAGGGCAGCCTTCGCGGACAGGATCCTCTCGCCCAGCTCGGCGTCGCTGGCCAGTTTGTACTCTTCCGGCAACTGCCCCTGGCGGGGGGTGGCCGGAGGTGCGACGTCCGCGCTGGAAGCACCCGGGCCGTAGGCCGGGATGCCGGCGAGCGCCTCTGCAAGGTCGTAGTCCCACGGACCCTTGGCCAGCGCGGGGCTGCAGGTGCTGCCCTTTGCGGTTGCGCCTTTTTCGGCCTGTTCGCGCGTGATCAGCTGGATTGCTGTGTTGACGCTGCTCATGGTGTGCTCCTGTTGTCTGGGTCAAGGCCGGGCCGGCCGGTGAAGCGGTAGAGGCGGGGAGGGCGGTGCTTGCCGCCCTGGAGGTATTCGCCGGTTTCCTCGATGTCCGGGGTGGATTTGAGTTGCCGGCGGAAGTTGGCGGGGTCCAGCTGCCTGTCCAGAACTGCCTCGTAGACCTCCCGGACCTGGGCGAGGGTGAAGTATTCGCCCAGCAGGTGGTAGGCCACGGAGCCGTAGGCCAGCTTGTTGCGCAACCGCCAGAGCGCGTAGTCCACGATCGCGTTGTGATCGAAGGCCAAGTCCCCCAGCCGGTCCGCCCGGAACCACCGGACGTTCTCCGACTCATCTGCGAGCGCGGCTTCAGTGGGCTGGACCAGCGCCCAGTACACAATCGAGACCACCCGCTGGGTGGGTGAGCGGTGGAGACCGCCGAAGGCATACAGCTGCTCCAGGTAGCTGGGAGCGAGGCCGGTGGTCTCCCCCAGGTTCCGCGCTGCCGCGTCCTGCAGGGATTCGGTGTGGCTGAGGGGGCCTCCGGGCAGCGCCCAGAGGCCCTTGTACGGCTCCCGGATCCGGCGCACCAGGGGCAACCACAGTGTTGGCCGGCCGGAGCTTTCGCTGGGGCGCAGCGCAAAGATGACAGTGGAGATGGCCAGCGAAGGCGGGGCCGCCTGGCGCTCCGAGACGTTTGCCGAGCTCGAGTACATGGTCCACCGCCTTCGGCCTGCGGGACCCTTTTGCTGGCGCCCCGATTAGTTATGGTCACCTTGACCAAAACTAATTCTACGGGCAGCACCCGCTGAATTGCCAAATATTTCAGCCCACGCTTCCAGGGCTCGTCCCGGCGTGGATCATGAGCCGAGTACCTGCAGCAGGTTTGGAGACGGTAAATTCAAGAGGTCCCACGAGGAGCCACCGCACACAACCCCAAGAAGGTCCAGTAGCAAAATGACGATGAAGTCCACCGAACTGCGTCCGCAGGGCCACCTGGGCCACAGCATGAAACCCCGCCAGCTCACCATGATGGGCCTGGGTAGCGCCATCGGCGCCGGGCTGTTCCTGGGATCCGGGGCCGGGGTCCAGGCAGCCGGCCCGGCAGTGCTCATCTCCTACCTGGTGGCCGGCACCCTGATCATCCTGGTGATGTGGGCGCTGGGCGAGATGGCTGCCGCCAACCCGAACAGCGGCGCCTTCTCGGTGTATGCCGAACGTGCGCTCGGAAAAACAGCCGGTGCCACCATCGGGTGGCTGTGGTGGCTGCAGCTGGTGGTGGTGATCGCCGCCGAGGCGCTGGGAGCGGCCGGGCTTCTCTTTACGATCTGGCCGGTGATTCCGGTCTGGGCGCTTGCTCTTGTTTTTATGGTCGTCTTCACCGCCATCAACCTCACGGGGGTCCGGAACTTCGGTGAGTTCGAGTTCTGGTTCGCCATTCTCAAGGTCGCCGCGATCGTCCTGTTCCTGGTGGTGGGCGCTGCCCTGCTGCTGGGCCTGTTGCCTGACGTTGCGTCCCCCGGCCTGGCCAACCTGACGTCGGACTTTGCCCCCGCAGGCCTTGGCGGGATAGCCTCCGCGCTCTTTGTGGTGATCTTCGCCTTTGGCGGCACGGAGATCGTCTCGGTGGCGGCGGCAGAGACGGAAGATCCGGAACACAGCGTGGGCAAAGCCATCAGGACTGTTGTGTGGCGCATCCTGGTTTTCTACATCGGCTCCGTTTTTGTGATCGCCGCCGTCCTTCCCGCAACATCGGAAAGCCTCGCGTCACCGTTCGCCGGCGTTCTGGATGCCGCCCGCATCCCCGGCGCCGCCACGGCCATCACCCTGGTGGCCGTCGTCGCGCTCCTTTCGGCGTTGAACGCCAACCTCTACGGGGCCTCCCGCATGGTCTATTCCCTTGCCGAGCGGGCCGAAGCACCGCGGTTCCTCACCCGGCTGAGCGGCGCCAGCGTGCCGATGCTGGCTGTTGGGGTGTCCGTGGCCTTCGGCTTTATCGCCACTGTCCTGGAGCTGCTGTTTCCCGAGCGCATCCTTCCTGCCCTGTTCCAGCTGGTGGGGTCCACCTGCCTGGTGGTGTGGGGCAGCGCGCTGGTCTCGCAGCTGATCCTGCGGCGCCGGGCAGACCGGGAGGGCACGCCGCTGCCCCTGCGGATGAAGGGCTTCCCCGTTTTGACCATTGTGGGGCTCGTCCTGCTGGGCCTGATTTTCGCGGTGGGCTTCAGCGCTGAGAGCAGCCGCATCCAGCTCTTCAGCACCATCGGACTGATTGCCGGGATCGCGGTGGCCTGCGCCCTGGCCGGTCGGTTTAACGCCAGGACGCACCGGTCCACCTAGGCCGCGTTGTGTCCAGGTCTGACCGCCGAAAACGGCTTATAGTGCCACCTGGTGGGGCGTGGCGGCAAGGCGGAATCCGAGGTGGAATTGCCGGCACTTCCGGCAGGTAGAGTAGTCCCGAAGGACGAGCTTCCACGCGCCGGGTCCGCCTGTGCGCCGTAGTTGATGAGGACTGGCACTATGAGCGGCAGGCACACCGGCGAGCAGCATTCGCACACTGTAGAGGGAACAGATCCCCAGTTATATGTGGGGGTTCATGATCCTGCGGCGGACGCCAGGCTCCGGCCTGTTCTGCTGCTGCACGGCTTCTCGTCCTCCAGCAAACTGAATTGGGAAGACACCGGTTGGGTGGGTGCGTTGCTTGACGCCGGCCGCCGCGTTATCACTGTTGACCTGCCCGGGCACGGCCGCAGCGGGGCGCCGGAGGACATGGACTCCTACTCCCCCAGCAGGATCCGGGCGGACCTGCTCCAGGTGGCGTTCGACGCCGGTGTGCGCCCTTTGCAGGACGGTGACCCTTCCAGCGGGCTGGACATAGTGGGTTATTCCCTGGGTTCCCGGCTCGCCTGGGAGTTCGGCGCCACGCAGCCCGAGATCGTGCACCGGCTGGTGCTGGGCGGGCCGAACGTCGCGGATCCGCTCGCGGCCTTCGATCTCGTTGCAGCGCAGGATTACCTCGCGGACGGGACCCCGATCGCTGACGAGTCCACCGCCCGGCTGCTCAAGATGGCCCTTCTGCTGCCCAGCAACAACATTTTTGCGCTGCTCTCCCTGGTGGAAGCCATCAAGGCCGAACCCTATGATCCTGCCGAGGCGGTACCTCACGTACCCATGCTCCTGGTGGCCGGCGACAAGGATGAACGCGCCGCCAGCCTGCCGCAACTCGCCGGGCTCGCACGCAATGCCGGGGCGATGGTCGAAGAGGTCATGCTGCCGGGCCGCAACCACACCAACGCGGTCACCAGCCGGGCCTTCAAGCAGGCGGCCATCACGTTCCTCGCCGTGTAAATACTTCCCGCTAAATACTTCCTCGTCCCTGCCGCTTGCCTCCTGCTGTCCCTTCCCCGGCGGTAGGCTGAAGTGAGGGCTGGAGAGAGCCGGGAGGGAGCCATGGTGACGCGCTTCGAAGACCGCACGGAGGCCGGTGAGAGGCTGGCCGCGGTACTCGCACAGTTCCGCGGGCGGCCCGGCACCGTGGTCCTTGGCCTTGCCCGGGGCGGCATCCCGGTAGCGGCTTCCGCCGCCAAAGCCCTCTACCTCCCGCTGGGAACTGTCCTGGTGCGCAAACTCGGCATCCCGGGACACCAGGAAACGGCGTTTGGAGCCCTGGCGTGGGCGCGTGGCCGGACGGTCCGACTGCTCAACAAGCCGCTGGTGGACAGGGTACTTGAGCACGGAGTGCGGCAGGAACTGCTGGACGAGGTGGAGAAGCGCGAACGCTCCGAACTGCTCCGCCGGGTGAACCTCTATCCGGGAACAGACCAGGATGTTTCCGGCAAGACGGTCTTGCTGATCGACGACGGCCTTGCCACCGGCGCCACCATGCGGGCCGCTATCGAAGCCGTCCGCGGGGGTGGGGCGAAAACCGTGGTGGCCGCCGCCCCGGTGGGGTCGATAGAGGCGGTGTCATCCGTGGAGCGGGCATGCGACGCCGTGCTATGCCTGCATCTTCCGGGCAAGTTCCGCGCCGTGGGCAGCTTCTACCGGCATTTCGAACAGCTCACGGACGATGACGCCATCAGCTTCCTGAAGCAGTAGGCATCGTCAAGCAGTCCCAAAGCCCCCCGAATACGAGGCCGGGCCCGGACGACTGTGGTCCGGGCCCGCCATTTTGGAATGGGCCCACGCCGTTAGGGTTCCCTAGCCGAAGCGAAGCGGCGGCCAGGGGGACGGCGGTGGGCCCACGCCGTTAGGGTTCCCTAGCCGAAGCGAAGCGGCGGCCAGGGGGACGGCGGTGGGCCCACGCCGTTAGGGTTCCCTAGCCGAAGCGAAGCAAGGTTAGGGAAACGGCGGGGATTAGTGGTGGCTGACGCCCAGCGGCCGGCCCTTGGTCTCCTTGGCGAGCAGCACGCCGATGGCCGAGATGACACAAAGGACCATGATGTAGATACCGATGGACCCGGCCCACTTGGTGGTCTGCAGCAGGAATTCGGCGATGGTCGCAGCGAAGGCTCCGCCGAGGATGGCGCCGAAAGCGTACCCGATGGAGATGCCGGAGTACCGGACATTGGCCGGGAACATTTCGGCGTACATCGCGGACATGGGCCCGTAGGACAGGCCGAGGCCGACGGTGAGGACAAACAATGCAACGCCGTACAGCCAGATGTTCCTGGTGTCGATCAGGGCAAACATGGGAATCATCCACAAGAAGATGATCGCGTAGCCGGTGAGGAACGTCTTGACCCGCCCGATGCGGTCTGACAGCCAGCCGCCCGCGAGGGTGAAGATCAGCCAGCCGAAGGAGGCCAGGGTGGTGGCCAGCAGGACCTGCGGGGTGGGCATCTGCAGGGTTCTCGTGGCATAGGCGATGAAGAAGGCGATCAGCAGGTAACCGGCTGCGTTGTTGCCGATGAAGATCATGGTGGAGTACAGGACAGGCCTCTTGTGGCTGCGGACAAGCACACCCAAGGGCGCCTTGCTTTCCTGCTTCCGCGCGGCCATTTCCTGGAAGACCGGACTTTCAGCGACAGCTCGGCGGATCAGGTAGCCCACCACGATAAGGACGATGGAGAGCAGGAACGGAACCCGCCAGCCCCAGGCCGCAAAGTCTTCCCTGGACATGCTGGTGTTCAGGAAGAAGAGGAGCCCGGTTGCCAGGATCATGCCGATCGGCACGCCGATCTGGGGGTAGGCACCGAACAGGCCGCGCTTGTTCAGGGGTGCGTGCTCCACTGCCATCAGCGCTGCACCGCCCCACTCGCCTCCGGCGGAGAAGCCCTGGATGATGCGCAGGGTGATGAGGAGGATAGGCGCCCAGGCACCGATCTGCGCGTAGGTGGGCAGCATGCCGATCAAGGCAGTGGCGGCACCCATCATCACCAGGGTGAAGACCAGCATTGCCTTGCGCCCCAGGCGGTCGCCAAGGTGTCCGGCAACCACTGCGCCCAGGGGGCGGAACAGGAAACTGATGCCGATCAGGGCAAAGGAGAGGATTTGCGCCAGGCCCGGGTTGGATTCGTTCAGCGGCGCCAGGAACAGGGGCGACAGCAGCGTTGCGGTCAACTGGGCAAAGATGAAGAAGTCGTACCACTCAATGGTGGTACCGACCAGGGTGCCGGCAAGGACTTTGCGCTCCTCACGCCGGGTGCTCGGACCGGCGAGTGTATCCACCTTCGAAGGTGTGGTCATTGAAACTCCATTGTTTATTCGGCAGGCTGGCTGCCGGGCGCCTTCAGGATTACCGACAGAACGGTCAGTTAGTTGAAAGAGTACTACGAAACTGTGAGGCAGGACACGCCCTGGCTGAATTTGCGCGCGGAAGGCTCTCATCGGCCCCTCTATATTTGAACCGCCGTTTCTCATTGCGGAATCACGGCCTGAACGTCAGGCAACATGAGAACCGTAGAACCCTGCCGAGAGCAACCTAGGATGGACAGCATGACTCCCACCGCCGCAGCCCCGGCCGGAGCAGCGCCGGCGCAGGCTTCCCCCTCCCAGACGCTTTCCCGCGGCATCCGCGCCCTCGAGATCCTGGCGGCTGCGCCGGAACCGATGACCATCGCCGAGCTCGCCGATGCCATGGGCGTCCACCGCTCCGTGGCATACCGCATCCTGCGCACACTCGAGGACCACTCGCTGCTGGTGCGGGACGACGGCGGACGGGTCCAGCCCGGACCCGGGCTCGCCGTCCTGGCCCGAAGCGTTTCCCGGAACCTCCAGAGTGCTGCGCTTCCCGAACTGACGCATCTGGCCAACACGCTGGACATGACGGCTTTTGTGGCGTTGTGGGACCACCATGACTGCATCACCCTGGTGACTGTAGAACCCCGGCATTCGGGCGCGACGGTAGCCCAGCATCCCGGCACCAGGCACCCCATCAACGCGGGCGCACCAGGCATCGCCATCCAGTCCGCGCTGACTGAAGCTGAGTGGGACCGGCTGGAGACCGGCGTCCCGTACCGTCCCGAAGCCGCCGAGGCCCGGCGAACCGGGTACTCAGCCAGCCACGACGAGGTCATCGCCGGGGTTTCCTCACTTGCCGCGCCCGTCCGGGTGCCGGGCGGCCGCCCGGCAGCACTCGCCGTCGTCTATATCCGCTCCACGCATGAACCCTCAGCGGTGGGCGCGGCGTTGGCCGAGAGCGCGGCAAGAATCGAACGCCAACTGGCCTGAGGCCGGTGTCAGCGGGCGGCCCGGCGGCGAAGCACAACGACGGCCGCGGCCCCGAGGAGTGCCAGCGCGGAGGCGGCGCAGGCGGGAACGAGGAAAGCCGCAGCGTAGCCGTGATCCTGCGCCAGCCCGCCGCCCAGTGATGAGCCGATCGCGGTGCCCGCGACGATGCCGCTGGCCAGGGCGGTCATAACGGTGCCCAGCCGTCCCTCCGGTGCCACCACTCCGCCCACGGCGAAGACGGTAACCATAACCGGGCCCACGGGGACACCCAGGATCAGCAGCACGGCCACCATCGCGCCAAGTGATGACGGTACCAGCAGGAGGACAGCCAGTAATGCCATCAGCGCAGCGGACACCAGCCAGCGCCAGGAAAGGCTGAAACGCTGCGGCCAATAGGCAACCGAGAGGGCGGCAGCGGCGGAACTGAGCCCCATGACTGCATACAGCAGTCCGGCGAGTTCCGAGGTGGCGTAGCTGGCGGAGAAGGAGCTCAACGCCGCCTGCGTTGAGCCGAAGAACGTGCCCATGCACACCATGGCCACCACTGGCAGAAGGACGGCTGCCGGTATCCCGCCACGCCCTCGGCGTCCCGCTGGTGAAGGTCTGCGGCGTGCCGCCGGAACTGCCCGATGGGTCCGGTGGGTGGCGAACGCGGGAACAAGCGTGATGGTCATCGCTGCGGCCAGCGCGAGCGGAAGCCAGGGTGCCAGGAGGCTGGCCAGAATGCCAACGAGTGCCGGTCCCAGCACAAAGGTGACTTCGTCCGCTGTGCTCTCGTAGGAGAGTGCCGTGTCCAGGTCCCGCCGGTTGTCCGGTGCATTGCCTTGCGCCGTCAGCGCCATCCACCGGACGCGGGCCAACGGGCCCACCTGCGGGCAGCTTGCCCCCGCGAGGAACGCAGCGGCCAGCACGGTGGCCGGGAAGCCAGCCGGCGCCCCCATGGCAGAGGCTGTAAGGATCAATCCGACGACGGCCAGAGTATTAAGGGCTGCAGCCAGCAACAGGACAGGACGTTGGCCCCGCCTGTCCGCGAGGGACCCCAGGACGGGAGCTCCGAGCGCGGACCCGATGCCCACCGCACCTGCGGCGGTTCCGCCCAGTGCATAGGAACCGCTGTTGGATGTGACGAGGGTCAGGGTGCCTACCGTTAGCATGGCCAGGGGCAGCCGGGCAAGAAGACCCAGGGGAAGGAAGCCGCGGCCAGCAAGTTGTGGAAGCCTGGCGAACCGGCCACCGGAGGCAGGGTGCGGTTTGGCAGGAGCCTGGGCGGCGGGAGGAACGGATTGCCCTGAAGTGAAGGGCTGGCCAGGTGAAAGGGAAGTGGAGGATTTCAATTCGGGCTCGTTCAGTTATGCGCATCGTCCCTCCTCCCGATGCGCCGAACCCGGTAACCGTCCAAGTATATCCGGCCTTTCCGCTCCCTCAGCTTTGGACGTCCAGGGCTTCGGCTATCCGCAGGGTTGAACCGTTTCGTGTCTTCAGCACCTGAAGCTGCGTTCCGATCCGCTGCTTCATTTCCCCTACGTGGCTGACCAGTCCCACTACCCTGCCACCGTCCCGCAGCCCTTCCAGGGCGTCCATCACCTGTTCGAGGGACTGCTCGTCAAGGCTCCCAAAGCCCTCGTCCACAAAAAGCGTTTCGATCTCGACCCCGCCCGACTCCTGTTGGACAACGTCTGCCAATCCGAGAGCCAGGGAGAGCGACGCCATAAAGGATTCGCCGCCTGACAAGGTGGACGTGTCCCGGCGGTGCCCGGTCCATTGATCCACCACTTCAAGCCCCAGCCCGGACTTCGCACCGCGCGCCGCCTTCGCGTCCGTGTGCTGCAGGAGGTACCGGCCGTCGCTCATGGCCACCAGGCGTTCAGATGCCGCCAGGGCCACCTGCTCCAGCCGCGCTGCCAGTACGTAGCTGTTCAGGCTCATGCGGTACGTGTTGTCTCCCCTGCCGGCCGCCGCGTCCGCCAGGCCGGAAAGCATGCGGGCACGCTCGGCGGGCCCGCGGGCGGACCCGGCCAACTCCTCATAGCCGGTACGGATGGAGGTCAGCGACTCCAGGCAGCGCCTGGCCAGGCCTGCTGCCAAATCCGCATCACGGGCTTCCTTCAGGGCCGCTGCAGCCTCGGCCTGCAGGGCGGCGAGCTGCTGCTCATCCAGTGCAAGCCCGGCAGCCGCCTCCTCAAGGGCAAGCACAATGTCCTCTGATGCGAACAGCTCCGCCACCCTTGCGGCTTCGTCCTGGGCGGACCGCATGTCGGCTTCCAGGGCAGCAGCTTCACTGGCGGCCAGCAAGTGTTTCCGCGCCTCCTCAGCAGTGGCGAACCCGGCTTCCGGCAACGCCTGCTCCAGCTGTTCCAGTGCCTCCACGGCCTGGGCTTTGGCAGAGCCCAGCTCAGCCTGGGCGTCTACGGCTTTGCCCAGCATCGCTGCAGCGTTCTCCAAGGCACGCAACCGGTGGGCCAAACTGCGGTGGCCTGCCCTCAGCCCTGCCAATGCGTGATCCAAAGAGGACGACTGTTCAGCCACGTCTGCAAGGGTGGACGCGGCCAGGGCCAACTCGGCCTCGGTGGCGGAGCGGGAAGCCTGTGCCGCCGCAATATCGGCTTCAAGTGCTTCAAGCCTCGACCGTGCCGCCGCGAGATCCCTAACTGCCTGTTCTGCGTCGGCCGCGGCGCGGCGCGCTTCCCGGGCCGCGCCGGCGGCCTCCTCCTTGGCTGTTTCTCCACCTTGGCCGGCAAGGACGGCGACCAGCTGGTTGGCCTCGGCCAGCTTGCGGCTGGCCGCTGCATATTCGGCTTCGGCGGCTTCGTGGAGCTGGTGGGCTGTTTCCTCCTCCTGGACAAGTCCTGCGCCGCCCTCCTCCGGCGCCGCCGGCAAGGGGTGGTCGGGGCTTCCGCACACCGGGCACTGTTCTCCCTCCACCAGCGTGGCAGCAAGCTCGGCAGCGGCATTGGCCAGCCGCTGCTCCCTCACGTCAAGCCAGCGCTGTTTGGTTTCCAGCTGGTTCTCCCGGGCGGCGTCGTGTTCCAGCTTCGCCGCGTCGCGGACGGTCGAGGCCGCAGCGTAGCGCCGGACCACGTCCAGCAACTCCTCGGCCGCCGTTGCTTCCTTCACGCGCAGGGCCGCCACTCCGGCCCGCTCTTCCAATGGCCCCAGCCCGTTGGTGAGGCCGGACCGTTCGTCGGCAAGGCTCTCCACACGTGCGGCCAGTGCGGCACCGGCTCGGGTAAGGTCCTCCTGTTTGGCCACCAGCTGCTGGTGTTTCGACCGGAGCGCCTTGAACCGGTCTTCGTCCGGAAGCCTTGCTTCGACCACCGCCAGCAGGGACCGGATCCGGTTCAATTCGTCAGCTGCGCCGGGAACCGCCGCGGGCCCGGAGGGGTCCAGTGCATCGTCTGCCGGGAAGCCGAGGTCCAACTGGGCGAGCTCAGGGTCTTCGTCCGCGGCCAGGCGAAGCAACGTAAAAGCCGACTCCATGGCGTCGGCTGCGCGCCGGACTTTGACCGCTCCCGCGTCCACGCTGCGGAGTTGACCGGCGAGTACCTCTGCCTGCCGGTGCCGGCCAAGCCGGAGTTTCAGGCTCTCCAGCCGCGGCACGGCGTCCTGCACGGCTGCCTGCCGGGCCGTCGCTTCCTCCAGCCTGCGGTGCCGGTCCCGGCGTGCGGTCTCGGCGGCAACCTTCCTGGCACGTTCCTGGCTGGCCGATTCCGCTGTTTGCGCCTGGTCAGCCAGTTCGCGCAACCGTTGCGCGGCGGCATCCTTCAGCCAGTCAAGTCTTGCAGCGGGGTTGTCCGTGGCCTGGCCATCGGCCTCGTCAAGCCGCAAGGTTGCCGCTTCAGATTCTGCCCGGGCCGCCAGGAGCTCAAGCCGGCCGGCGAGGACAGACACTTCCTCCTTTGCCGCCTGCGCCTGGCGGGACAGCTCCTGTTCAACCGCTTCGAACCGTTCAGTGCCAAAGAGCTTCTGCAAAAGCTCGAGCCGGTCAGTGGCCTTCGATCGCAGGAAAGCCGCAAAATCACCTTGCGGCAACATCACCACCCGGGTAAATTGCTCACGGTCCATTCCCAGCAGGGCGAGTATCTCGGCCCCTGCCTCGTCATTCCGTGCCGATTTTTCGATCCACGTGCCGTCCACGCGTTCCCGCAGGAGGGTTTTGGCCTGCTGGGTGGTGAACCCGTTCCTGCCCCTGGCGCTCGGCTTTTCCCAGGCAGGCGAACGCGTTACCTCGAAGCGGCGGCCCTGCGCGGAAAATTCGCAGCTGACGGCGGGTTCCTGGCCGGGCTCTGCGTGATCGCTGCGCAGGCGTTTGCCGTCCTGGCGTGCTCCCGGCACCGACCCGTACAAGGCGAAGCAGATGGCGTCCAGCACGCTTGTTTTTCCCGCACCGGTGGGGCCATTGAGCAGGAAAAGTCCGTGCGCGCTCAGCCTGTCGAAGTCGACCTCCTCGGTGCCGGCAAAGGGACCGAAGCCGGAGATGCGGAGGCGATGGATCCTCAACGCGAAACCTCCTGGAGCCGGACGTTCTCCAGGGCGCCCGCGAGCGCGGCCTTTTCGGCGTCGTCCGGGACGCGTCCGCGCACGTGCTCCAGGAAGCCGCAGCATACACCGAGGTCATCGGGGGCTGCCGCGAGCCTGCTGCTGTACGTTGCGGGGGCGGCGCCAGGTCCGCCCTCAGGATCAAACCCCAGCACCAGGGTGTCGGGGAAGCGTGAACGAAGACGTTCCATGGCGCGGGCAGGACGCTGGGCGTCCGTCAGGGTCACCTGGCAGTAGGCGGTTTCGGCCCACGAGTATTCGGACGACTCGAGCAGTTCGGCCAAGGGGCCACGCAACACTGCAAGCGTTCGCGGGGCATCCCACAGGACTTCCTGGACACCGGCCATGCCGTCGGCATCGATGTCGATGAGCCATGCCCCCTTCTGGTGGGAGGCTTCGGAGAAGGAGTATGCGAGCGGGGATCCGGAGTACCTGACGTGGGGCGACAGGGACTGCCGCCCGTGCAGGTGGCCCAGGGCGGTGTAGCTGAAGCCGTCAAAGAGGTCCAGCGGGACGGCGCCCACCCCGCCGATGCTGAGGTCGCGTTCGCTGTCTGAGCTGATGCCGCCGCTGGCAAACGTATGGGCGAGCACTACGGAGTGGACTGTTTGCGACGCGGAGCGGCGCTCGATGTCCTCGCGGATGCGTTCCGTAGCCGCGCGGGTTACCTCGAAGTGGCTGGCGGCCTGCACCCCCAACTGTTCCGCGACGAGCCGTGGTTCGAGCCAGGGTACGCCGTAGATGGCTACGACCGCTTCACCTGCCGATGTTCCCCCGGCAGACGCTGCGCCCGCCGGCAGCAGCAGGGGCTGGTCAAGGCTCTCCAGCCTGGTCCGCAGATGCACTCCCCCGCGCTCCAGCAAGCGCGAAGCGAAGCCCAGGCGGATGGCGGAATCGTGATTGCCGCTGGTGAGCACCACCTGGGCTCCCGCCGACGTCAGCCGGACCAGGGCGTCGTCAAGCAGGTGGACCACATCCACACCGGGCAGGGCGCGGTCGTAGACGTCCCCGGCGATCAGCACAACGTCCACCGCATGCCGGGTGACGGCGTCCACCAGCTGGTCGACGAAGGCCCGCTGGGCATCCAGCATGCCGACGCCGTGGAAGGACCGCCCCAAATGCCAGTCCGATGTGTGAAGTATCCTCATGTTTCTAAGCTATCGGCTGCCACTGACACTTCCGGAAATGGCTCACAGGTGCCGCGATCATCCACGCTTGCCCTCGAAGAACTCCTGCGCTTCGCTGGCTTCGCCCGCCGTGTCCTTTCCCGTACTCGCGTCCTCTCCGGCTTCAGGCTCATGGGCTGCGCTGCCGGTTTCTTCCGCGGCGGTCACTCCGGCTTCCCCGGCCCCCGCGGAGGGGGAACTATTGCCAAAAGTCCTGAACACGAGTCCGGCCACGGCCGCGCCCACCAGCGGAGCGGCCACAAACACCCAGACCTGTTCAAGCGCCCACCCCGAGCTGAATAGCGCAGAGGCAACGGCCCGGGCGGGGTTGAAGGGCAGGTTCCCAACGGACTGGCCGAGCTGCAGGAGAACAGCAAAGGACAGACCCACCGAGAGTGCGGCGGCGGAGCGGCTGGTGTTGTCCCTGCCGGCCGTACCCAGGAAAACGGCCACAATGATTGCGGCTCCCAGCATTTCCAGGAGGAGCACCGCCGCCAGCGGCGCCTGGATGATGGAGTGTTCGCCAAAACCGGCCGTTACCGTGTCGTACGCCGTCCGGCTGTCCGCAATGCCCGGCAGCGTGCGCAGGATCCCGTAGAGGGCCAGTGCCCCCGCCAGACCGCCGGCCAATTGGGCCCCGGCATAGGCGGCGGCCGCGCCCGGACGGATCCGGCCGGCGAGGAGATGGCCGGCAGTGACGGCAGGGTTGAAATGGCCGCCCGAAACGTGTCCAAAAGCGAGCATGGCGGCGGTAACCGCGAGGCCTGCGGCAAGGGCGGCAGGCAACGGGCTGGACTGTGGAATGCTGAACAGCGGCACGCCGAGACCGGCCACTGCAAGGAAGAAGCTGCCGAACGCCTCGGCGGTCAACCGGGGCAGGAGCCCTGGCCGGGCTGCTTCAGATCCGGACGGCTGCAGTGCGTCGTGACGGGCCGGGGCGGGCGTGCTCATGGTGGCGACCTTCAGGTAGGCGGACGGGGATTGCTCTCGGGCAACCCGGGCATTATTCCAGCGCAGGCTGTGGGTTCGCTGGACAGGAAGTTTCAGAGGGTGGCGGCTCGGGCCGGCAGGCGTCAAAAGGCCCCTGCACACCACGGTAAATTTACTGCATGAGCATCGAGCCGGACACTTCCACACCCTCCCTCAAGTCCCGCATCCATGGCTGCCTCCTGGGCGGCGCACTTGGCGACTCCCTGGGCTACGCAGTGGAGTTCGACTCGATCGACCGGATCCGTGCCCGCTTCGGTGCAGCCGGTGTGACCGGCTTCGAGGCCCTGGCAGGAACGAGCCACTTCTCCGACGACACCCAGATGACGCTCTACACCGTGGACGGCCTCGTGGAGGCACTGGAATGGGCGAACTCGGGGGTGGGCGCGGACGTCAACGCCTGCCTGTGGCTCGCATACCTGCGCTGGCTCGCAACGCAGGGCGAAGCGGCCCCGGCATCGGCCCCGGCGCCCCAGCCCCGCTGGATCGATGCGCAGCCGGTCCTGCATCAGCGGCGGCATCCCGGCAAGGCCTGCATTTCCGGCCTGGCGACGGGCGAAATGGGCACCTCGGTCCGGCCGGTGAACCCTGAGTCGAAGGGGTGCGGGACAGTGATGCGGTCCGCCCCGTTCGGGCTGATCCCGCACATTACGCCCGACGCCGTCTATAAGTTGAGTTCCGACGCCGCCTCCCTGACGCATGGCCATCCGTCAGCGCGCCAGAGCGCCGGAACCTTCAGCCTGCTGATCCATCGGCTCGTGGCCGGTGACGGGTTGCGCGAAGCGGCCGCCGAAGCCCTCGCCCACGCCACCGGCTTCGAAGGGGTGGCTCCAGAACTGCCCGACCGGCTGGAGGGCGCACTCCGGCTGGCCGGCAAGGGCATCGTGACGCCGGAGGAACTCGTCCAGGCACTTGGCGAGGGATGGGTGGCTGAGGAAGCACTCGCCGTCGCGCTTTATGCTGCCCTGGCTACCCTTCCCGACGCCGGCGCAACCGATCCCGACCCGGCGCAACACTTCCGCAAAGCCGTGGCCCTGGCCGTCAACCACAGCGGCGACAGTGATTCCACTGGCGCACTGACAGGGAACATCCTCGGGGCCTTCTACGGCGAGGACTGCCTGCCCGGCGAATGGCTTGCGGCCCTGGAGGCACCGGAAGTCATCCGCGGCATGGCCAACCAGCTCGTGGCGGTTACGTCCGCCGAAGGCTGACGTTGTTGCAGGCCTCGCAGACATCCTCCGGTATCAGGCCGCGCCGCTGCAGGAATCCGAAGATCACACAGCCAAGGCAAAAGCCGGCGAACGCTTCCAGTGACGCCGCAACGATGAGGATTCCCAGCACGCTCCAGGCGGCCGGAGCCGCGCCCGCAACGAACAGGACGAGGGCCACAGTGGAAACCACGGCTCCCATGCCCTGCGCAAAGCGTTTGGGCGGCCCCGGAACCAGCCTGACCCGGCCCAGCCGGGGCGTGATCACTTTGACGGAGAGCAGGGCCAGCGGCGAGATCCGGGGGCCGAAGAGCAGCCTGAGCCAAAACCCGACGGCGATGGCCAGCAGTCCCCATCCCGACCCGACGGCTGCGGTAACCAGGGCCAGCAGCACAACGAGCCCTGCCGTCACCCGGGCGGCATACTCGTTGACGGGGTTGGGGAAGGCAAACAGCGAGCGCATGAGCCAAGGCTAGGGGTAAGCGACGCCGGGAGGCAGCATTATTGCGCCGCGTGAACCTGGACGGCGCAGGCCTTAGGCGCTGACAGCGGCAGCGGCGAAGCTGCCCACCATCTGCAGGAACTCCCCCTCCGACAGGACCTCGATGGCCTGGCCGCGCTCGTGGAGCTCCAGCACGCGCCGAGCTTTTCCCGTGAGCCTGCCGGAGCGGAGGTCGGAGGCCACAAAGCCGTCGCCCACCACCAGGACGGTGGTGCGTCCGGTGACCCTGCTTTCGGGCCGGGCACCGACCTCCGCCGACCGCAGCTTCGCTTCCGGCCGGGCCATGGAGAGCTGTCCCGTAAAAACAACCGTCTGGCCGTACAGCGGGTGGCCGGGGTGGGCATCGGGGTTGGGGTCCGGGTTAACCCCCTCCTCCGGCCAGCCTGACTGGAACGGCCTGACCAGCGCCGCTCCGCCCGCGGCACTGGTGACCGCAGCCAGGCTCGGCTTCGACAACCCGTCCCGTGCCGGATCGAAGGCCTCCTGGCGCGGCATCACGAGCCCCAGGGAAAGATAGAGCTCAGCGATGCTGTTGGCTCCGTTGCGGCGGGCGATGTCGATCAGGATGCCTGCGCAGGCACGCGCGTCTTCGGCGGCGTCGTGGTGCTTGACCAGGGGCACGCCGGCTTCCTCGGCAGCAAACGGCAGGGAGTTCGACACCAGCGAATAGCACCGGCGGGAAAGCATGACCGTGCAGACGTACTCGTAGGCCGGGCCGGCCAGCCCTGAGACCTCGAGTCCGGAGCGGATGACGCCCAGGTCAAAGGCGGCATTGTGCGCGGCGAGGATGTCATCGCCGATGAAGGCGCCTATCTCGGGGAAAAGCTCCCCGAAGCGCGGCCTTCCGGCAACATCCCGGGCAGTGATGCCGTGAATACGTACGTTGTGGTAATCAAAGTGGTCGTGGTTGGCCGGCGGCCGCATCAGCCACGAAGCTTCCTCGACAACCCTTCCGCCCCGGACCTTCGTCAGTCCTACGGCACAGGGCGAGCCCCGGAATCCGTTCGCTGTTTCGAAGTCGATCGCCGTAAAGTCCAAACCCACGGGCCAACCTTACCTCCGGGGACCATCCTTCCCGTGTCAGCCGTGCGGCCCTGTCGTGGATATCACCCCTGCGGGATGGGGCGGGAAACCCCGCAGCGGCCGGGGCCTGAGGTGCGTCAAGTACCCTTGAGTGGTGAACTTTCCTGTGATGAACGACTTCGCTGTGTCCATGCTGGGTGGTGCGGGACCGGTGCAGCCACAGCTGGCATCCTTCCTGCCCGACTGGCTGAACCCCCAGGTCTTCCTGGCCGATCCTGCCCTGGCACCCTGGGTGGTCCTGCTGGTGTGCGGCATCGTCTTCGCGGAAACCGGCCTGCTGGTGGGCTTCTTCCTGCCGGGAGACTCCATGCTTTTCACCGCAGGGCTTCTGGTGGCCACGGGCACCATCAAGTTCAACGTGTGGCTTTTTGCGCTGTTGATCATGGTGTCGGCCATTATCGGCAACCAGACCGGTTACCTGATTGGTTCCAAAGCCGGCCCGGCCATTTTCAACAAGCCCAACTCCCGCCTCTTCAAGCGTGAGAACGTTGAGAACGCCCACGCGTTCTTCGAAAAGCATGGCGGCAAGGCGCTGATCCTGGCCCGCTTCGTCCCGATCATCAGGACCTTCGTCCCGGTCATCGTCGGCGTCGCCCAGATGAACAAAAAGAAGTTCTTCCTCTTCAATGTGATCGGCGCTGTGCTCTGGGGCGGCGGCGTGACGCTCCTGGGTTACCTGCTGGGTGACCGTATCCCCTGGGTCCGCGAAAACCTGGACATCATCTTCATTGCCATCGTCCTGGTTTCGGTCCTGCCCATCGGCGTCGAAGTCCTCCGCGGCGTGTCGGCAAAGCGCCAGGCGAAAGCCTACGGCACCGACCCGGTGGACGAGTTCATCGAGGAACATGCCCCCGAGAACGAGCACAAGACACCGCGCGATATCCACGAGGGCGCCCGCGTCGAGGAACATGCCCCCGAGAACGGGCACAAGGCACCGCGCGATATTGCTGAGGGAACCCGCTCAGACTAGGTTGCCTGGCGCTGTCCGTGCCGGCGGCAAGATCCCTTCACCGTTAAACAGCTGTGCTCCCCGTTCCGGCGGGGAGCACAGCTGTTTAAGAACGGCCAGGGCGGTTACCGGTCCCGCAGGGCCTCGACGACGGCCGGCAGGAGCGCCCGAAAGGCCTTGCCGCGGTGGCTGATGGCATTCTTCTCGTCGGCGGTCAGCTCCGCACAGCTGCGCTTTTCCCCCGCTGGCTGCAGGACGGGGTCGTAACCGAACCCGCCGTCGCCACGCGGTTCGCGCAGCAGAACGCCCTCCAGCTGGCCGTATTCCACCACTTCGCGCCCGGGTCCGCTGTCCGATCCGGGTACTGCCAGCGCGGCCGCACAAACGAAAGCCGCGCCCCGGTGGGCGTCCGGTACGTCGGAAAGCTGGTTGAGCAGGAGCTGCAGGTTCGCTTCGTCGTCGCCGTGGCTGCCGGCCCACCGCGCCGAAAAGATTCCCGGCGCCCCGCCCATCACGTCCACGGCAAGGCCGGAGTCATCGGCAATGGCCACCAGGCCCGTTGCTTCGGCGACAGCGCGCGCCTTCAGCAGCGAATTCTCGGCGAACGTAACGCCGGTTTCCACGACGTCGGGGGCCCCTGCCGACGCAGCATCCACTACCTGCGTGTCGACGTCGAGCCCCGGCACCTGCCCCCGCAGCAGTTCGCGCAGCTCCCGGAGTTTGCCTTTGTTATGGGTGGCAAGAACCAGGCGCGGGGCGGCGGGCGCCGCGCTCACAGGGTATCTGCCAGGGTTTCGCGCTGGATTGCGGCGAGCTGGGTGGTGCCCAGCAGGGCAAGGTCCAGGAGCTGGTCCAGTTCGGCGCGGTCGAAGGGGGCACCTTCGGCGGTACCCTGCACTTCGACGAACTTGCCGGAGCCCGTGACCACCACGTTCATGTCGGTCTCCGCGCGGACGTCCTCAACGTACGGCAGGTCCAGCATGGGAACGCCGTCGATGATGCCCACCGACACCGCAGCAATGGTGTCGATGAGGGGCTGGGCGTTCTTCGCGATCAGCTTGTTGTCACGGGCAAACCTGATGGAGTCAGCGAGCGCAACATAGGCGCCCGTGATCGCTGCGGTCCGGGTTCCGCCGTCTGCCTGGAGGACGTCGCAGTCCAGCACGATGGTGTTTTCGCCCAGGGCCTTGGTGTCGATGATGGAACGCAGGGAACGGCCGATGAGCCGGGAGATCTCGTGGGTGCGGCCGCCGATTTTGCCCTTGACCGATTCGCGGTCGGAACGGGTGTTCGTGGCCCTGGGCAGCATGGCGTACTCGGCCGTCACCCAGCCGCGGCCCTCACCCTTCAGCCAGCGCGGGACTCCCGGGGTGAGGGAAGCGGTGCACAGGACCCGGGTGTTGCCGAACTCGATCAGGGCCGATCCTTCAGCCTGGTTGGACCATCCGCGCGTAATGCTGATGGGCCGGAGCTGGTCCGGGGCGCGGCCGTCGGCGCGCACAATGGGCACTGCAGTTGCTTCAGAAGTCATGCCTTTAGCTTATCCACTGCGGGCCGCTGCCGGATTCCAGGCGCCGCTGAACGGGCGCCGTCGAACCAGTGCCGCTTAGATGGTGTAGTGGACGCCGGCCACTGCCACGGCGACGTCGCCGCCAAAGGCCGGACGGGCCTCAGCCATCACGGTGGTCTGCGAGGTCCACACCGGAATGTGCGTCAGCAGGAGCCGGCGCGCGCCGGCAGCGGCCGCGGCCTCCCCCGCACGCTTGCCGGTCAGGTGGACATCCTTGATGCCGTCGTCACGGCCTTCCTCGAACGCCGCCTCGCAGAGGAACAGGTCGGCATCCTTGGCGGCCTCCTCCAGCCCCGCGCAGGAGTCGGTGTCACCGGAGTAGGTCAGGGTCCGGGAGATGTTGTTGCCGTCCTTGTCCGGCTCCACCACTTCCACGCGCAGGGCGTAGCACTCCTCGATGGGGTGGTTGACGGCGAAGGGAGTCACGGTAAACGGGCCAACGGTCACCGCAACACGCTCGGCCCAGTTGGTGAAGTCGAACTCCTCATGCATCCCCGGGTCCAGCTCCAGGCCGTAAGCGGTGGCCATACGGTCTGCTGTGGCGGCCGGTCCCCAGACCGGGATCCGCCCGCGGCCCCAGCCGCCCGGCTTCCACCGGACAGCCACGTGCAGGCCACAAAGGTCCATGCAGTGGTCCGGGTGGAGGTGGGTGAGGAAGATCGCGTCGATGTCCTCAAGGTCGGTGTAGCGCTGGATGGCACCCAGCGCACCGCTGCCCAGGTCCATCACCACTTTCCAGGTCCGCTCGCCGTCGTTCGCCGTCAGGAGGTAGCACGACGCCGGGGAGCCGGGGCCGGGGAAGGATCCGGTACAGCCTACGATGGTGAGCTTCACTGGCCGGTGCCTCCGGTTACGGAGCTGCCCACGAAGTTGGATGTCCGGGGGCGGCTGCGGGCGCCTTGCGCGGCCGCAATCATCTCCGGGGTGATGCGGGCCAGGCTGCCGGTGGGGTACTGGGCGGACACGTGGTCAACGTGCCGGACTGAAAGCACTTCGGGTCCCAGGAACCTGCGCGCCAGTGCCTCGAACTGGCCTGCGTCCCCGGTTGCCACGAAGTGGTGTTCCGGCGGCGCGGCGTCGGTGCGCTGCAGGTTGTGGGTGGCCAGGGCGCGGTACACATCCTTGGCGGTTTCCTCCGCACTGGACACCAGGGTTACGTCCGCTCCCATCACGTAGGAGATGACGCCGGTGAGCAGCGGGTAGTGCGTGCAGCCCAGGACCACGGTGTCCACGCCGGCGGCCTTAAGCGGGGCGAGATACTCCTCTGCGACAGCCAGCAGGGCCGGGCCGGTAGTGATTCCGGCTTCCACATAGCTGACGAACTCCGGGCAGGCCACTGACGTGATGTCCAGGTCCGGGGCTGCCGCGAAGGTGTCCTCGTAGGCCCGGGAGCCTACCGTGGCGGACGTGCCAATCACGCCCACCCTTCCGCTGCGGGTGGCGGCAACGGCACGGCGCACCGCTGGCTGGATGACCTCGATGACGGGGATGCCGTACCTGGCGGTGTACCGTTCCCTGGCATCGCGCAGCACAGCGGCCGACGCCGAGTTGCAGGCTATGGTGAGCAGCTTGACGCCGGAGTCCACCAGTTCGTCCATCACGCCCAGGGCGTTGGCCCGGACTTCCGCGATGGGCAGGGGGCCGTAGGGTCCGTGTGCGGTGTCCCCTACGTAGAGGATGGACTCGTTGGGAAGCTGGTCGATGATGGAGCGTGCCACCGTCAAACCGCCTACGCCGGAATCGAAGACACCGATGGGCCGTGATTCCACGGCGGCGGCCGGGAGGTCGCTGGCTTCGGATTCCGCTGCAGTGCCTGCTGGCGGATCCATGCTCGAGGCTGTTGTCATGATTATTCGAGGATAGGTCTTCCCTGTGGCGTCAGGCACCATCTTGTGGCCTGTGACTCGTGTCTAATGTGTCACAGGGCCGCGACGGGAACACCCGGCCGTTCAACGGTGCGTGTCCAGGCGCTGCAGCATGGCCTGGACCAGCGACTCCTGCAGCCAGGTGGCGAAGTTGTAGACCAGGGCCAGGTAGCTTTCGACGTCCTCGGCCTGGGACCAGTCCTGCATCAGGTGGACGTGCTCGGCGTCCTCCTCATCCTGGATGTCCAGCCGTTCGGCCAGGACAAGCCGGACGTCGTTCAGGGCCATTGACCAGTGCCGGGCGCCGTCAGGGCTGAGCACGATCTCGTCCTTGTCCAGGTCAAGGGCCGCCGCACGGAGCGCGCCGATCTTTGTTTCGCGGAGCGATCGCTCGGTGAGCTGGCGGAACTCAAGGGACGCGGCGCCGTCGTCCTTCATCACGTTGGGCAGCAGCCGCTTCACGGCCCGGTCCGAAGGCTCGGCAACGTCCATGTCCAGGCCGATCAGTGCAGCCAGCGGATCCTGGCCCTTACGCTCTTCCGGCTGGAGCATGGAAATGACGTCGTCGATGAGGCTCCGCAGCAGTTCCCGTTCGGCCGGCTCCAGGTAGCCGGTGATGCCTTTAAGTCCGTATTTGAACGCCTTAGCCACGTTTCCCCTTACCCTGGCCCGGCCCGCCGGACTTGCCTGAATTGCCGCCTGACCCGCCGCTGGCCTTCTCCACCGTGGCCCACAGCCCAAAGCCGTGCATGGCGACGGCATGGCGCTCCACCTGTTCCTTGCTACCCGAGGCGACGATGGAGCGGCCCTTTTTGTGGACCTCCATCATGAGCTTGTTGGCTTTGCTTTCCGGATAGCCAAAGTAGCTCTGGAACACGTAGCTGACATAGCTCATCAGATTAACGGGGTCATTCCAGATCACAAGGTTCCAGGGGATGTCCGGTGCGGCAAGGAAGTCGGTTGACTCCGCTGTGCCGGTCCGGGTGCCCTCTTGCGTATCAGGGCCGAGCGCAACGCTTAAGGTCATCTGTCCATTCTATGGGGAGGACGGGCCCACGCCGGCGAGGGACCCGCGCCGAAGCGAAGCGAGACGTGGGAGCCGGTGGACGGGCCCACGCCGGCGAGGGACCCGCGCCGAAGCGAAGCGAGACGTGGGAGCCGGTGGATGGGGCCACGCCGGCGAGGGACCCGCGCCGAAGCGAAGCGAGACGTGGGAGCCGGTGGATGGGGCCGCGCCGGCGAGGGACCCGCGCCGAAGCGAAGCGAGACGTGGGAGCCGGTGGATGGGGCCRCGCCGGCGAGGGACCCGCGCCGAAGCGAAGCGAGACGTGGGAGCCGGTGGATGGGGCCACGCCGGCGAGGGACCCGCGCCGAAGCGAAGCGAGACGTGGGAGCCGGTGGATGGGGCCACGCCGGCGAGGGACCCGCGCCGAAGCGAAGCGAGACGTGGGAGCCGGTGGATGGGGCCACGCCGGCGAGGGACCCGCGCCGAAGCGAAGCGAGACGTGGGAGCCGGTGGATGGGGCCACGCCGGCGAGGGACCCGCGCCGAAGCGAAGCGAGACGTGGGAGCCGGTGGATGGGGCCACGCCGGCGAGGGACCCGCGCCGAAGCGAAGCGAGACGTGGGAGCCGGTGGGGACTAGAGTGACTTTCGTGAGCACCTCAGCCGGCTGGGACCATCCCCGCACGTCCTTTTACACTGACCACTATGAGCTGACCATGCTGCAGGCGTCCCTTCATTCAGGCGCCGCGCACCGCAAGTCCGTCTTCGAGGCCTTCGCCCGGCGGCTGCCGGACGGCCGGCGTTACGGCATTGTGGCAGGCACGGGCCGGCTGCTGGAAGGCATCGCGAATTTCCGCTTCGGAGACGCCGAGCTCGACTTCCTGGCCCGCACCAAGGTGGTCAACGAACAAACGCTGGAGTACCTGGCGTCCTACCGTTTCTCCGGTGACATCTGGGGCTATCCGGAGGGTGAAGCGTACTTCCCGAACTCCCCCATCCTGATTGTCGAGGCCACTTTCGCCGAAGCATGCATGCTGGAGACGTACCTGCTGTCCGTGCTGAACCACGACAGCGCCATCGCCTCAGCCGCGTCCCGGATGGTCAGCGCCGCCGGCGGCCGCCCGTGCATTGAGATGGGCTCCCGGCGCACCCATGAGGAAGCGGCGACCGCCTCCGCCAGGGCAGCCATCATTGCCGGGTTCGACAGCACATCGAACCTGGAGGCGGGCATCCGCTACGGAATCAAGACAGTGGGCACCGCCGCCCACTCCTTCACCCTCCTGCATGACACGGAGCGGGAGGCCTTCGAGGCCCAGATTGCGTCCCTGGGCGAGGGCACGTCCCTGCTCGTGGACACGTACGACGTCGAAACGGCCGTGCGCACGGCTGTGGACCTTGCGGGCCCGCGGCTTGGGGCGGTCCGGCTGGATTCCGGCGACCTCGTGGCCCAGGCCCAATGGGTCCGCCAGCTCCTGGACAACCTCGGCAACGAAAGCACCAAGATCGTGGTCACGTCCGACCTGGACGAGTTCGCCATCGCCGCCCTGCAGTCCGCCCCCGTGGATTCGTACGGAGTGGGCACCTCGCTCGTCACCGGGTCCGGTGCCCCGACTGCCAGCATGGTCTACAAGCTAGTGAGCCGTATGGACGACGACGGGGACTTCGTCTCCGTAGCCAAAGCCGCCAAGAACAAGGGCAGTGTGGGCGGGCGCAAGTACGCTCTGCGGAAACTGGACGAACGCGGCATTGCCACTGCCGAGGTGGTAGGTGTGGGCCACCGGCCGGACGACGACGGCAATGACCGTCCGCTGCTGCAGCAGTTTATGAAGAACGGTGAACTGATGCCTGGGTGGACCGGCCATGAGGGCGTGCTCCGGGCACGCCGGCGCCATGCCGAGTCCATGGCTGAGCTGCCGGCCGTAGTCAACCGCCTCCAGCGCGGCGAAGCAGCCATCCCTACTCTCTATGAAGAAAACTGAGGAGAACTGATGTCCCGCGCCCTGATCATCGTTGACGTGCAGAACGATTTTTGCGAAGGCGGTTCGCTCGCCGTGGCCGGCGGAGCAGCGGTGGCGGGTGCCATCAGCGAATACGTGGATGCACACCACAGCGAGTTCGACCACATTGTGGCCACCCAGGACTGGCATATCAACCCCGGCGACCACTTCTCCGAGACCCCTGATTTCA
Source organism: Arthrobacter sp. Alg241-R88 (assembly GCF_900537115.1). Lineage (GTDB taxonomy): Bacteria > Actinomycetota > Actinomycetes > Actinomycetales > Micrococcaceae > Arthrobacter. The sequence continues at coordinate 890,192 of NZ_UNRG01000001.1, read as the reverse complement.
TCGACAGCTGGCCGCCGCACTGCGTGGCGGGAACCCGCGGCGCGGAGCTCCATCCGGACCTGGACACCGAGTACATCGACGCCTATTTCCAGAAGGGGCAGTTTGCTGCCGCCTACTCCGGCTTCGAAGGACTGCAGGCGCCGGAAGACGCCGTGCCCACCGGCGAACGGCAACCCGGCGCGCTGCCCGGTGCCGGCGACGCGGACAGGTATGCCGCCGCCGAAGATGCCATCGGCCTGGACGACTGGCTGCAGAGCAACGACGTCGAGGACGTGGTGGTGGTGGGCATCGCCACCGACTACTGCGTCAAGGCAACGTCCCTTGACGCAGTGCAGGCGGGCTACTCCGTGACGGTCATCCGGTCCCTCACGGCAGGCATCGCGGAGGACCTCGAGGAAGCAGTCACCGAGATGGAGCTCGGCGGGGTCGACGTCGCCTGATTGCGGGTAACTGCGAAAGCGGCCCGGTGCACTTGAACTGTACCGGGCCGCTTTCGCGCATCACTGCTATTTCCTGCCGATGAACCAGTCCTGAAGCTTCCGCAGGCGGGACTGCAGCTGTTCCTCGTTGGCCTGGGCCACTGGCGGACCGCCGCAGACAGTCCGCAGCTTGGTGTGGACCACGCCGTGGGGCGTGCCTGTCCGCGCCGACCAGGCAGCCACGTTCTTGGCCAGCTCGTTTCGTAGATCCATGAGCAGCCGGTGGTCCGGGACGGCCGGAGCCGCGGGTTCCGTTCCGACCGCTGACGCGGACGACTTCCGGTTCTTCCGGTTGAGCTGCTCGTGCTGGCGCTGGCGAAGCAGCGTGCCCACCTGTTCGGCGTCCAGCAATCCGGGAATGCCCAGGAAGTCCATCTCATCGTCGGAGCCCACCTCGCCGCCGGTGCCGAACTCGCCGCCGTCGAACAGGACCCGGTCAAAGGACGCCTGGGAGTCCAGGGCCTCAAACTTGCCCTTCGTCAGGCTGTCCGAGGCCTTGTCCTCGCGGTTGGCTTCGGCCATCAGCGAGTCTTCGGGGTTGAAAAGGCCGTCCCCGTCCTCCTTTTCCGGCCGGTCCAGGGCGTGGTCCCGTTCGGCCTCCATGGAGTTGGCCAGGGCCATCAGCTGGGGAACGGACGGCAGGAAGACCGACGCCGTTTCCCCCCGCTTGCGGGCACGGACGAAGCGCCCCACCGCCTGGGCGAAAAACAGCGGGGTTGAGGTTGACGTGGCGTACACGCCGACGGAAAGCCGGGGCACGTCCACGCCTTCGGACACCATGCGGACCGCCACCATCCAGCGCCTGTCGCTTGCGGTGAACTCTTCGATCTTGCTGGACGCCTTCGCGTCATCGGAAAGGATGACAGTGGGCGACTCCCCCGTAATCCTCTTGAGCTGTCCTGCGTACGCCCGGGCGTCCTCATGGTCCGTGGCGATCACCAGTCCGCCGGCGTCGGGGACCGTGCGGCGCACCTCGCTCAGCCGCTTGTCCGCCCCGGCCAGCACGGCCGGAATCCATTCGCCCGCCGGGTTCAGAGCCGTGCGCCAGGCATGCGAGGTTATGTCCTTGGTCACCGCGGCCTCACCAAGTGAAGCGGCCATTTCCTCGCCCGCGCTGGTCCGCCAGCGCATCTGACCGGAATAGGCCATAAACATCACCGGCCGGACCACGTGGTCCCGCAGTGCGTTGCCGTAGCCATAGGTGTAGTCCGCCTTGGACCGCCGGATCCCGTCCCGGTCCTCGGCATACTCCACGAACGGAATGGGTGAGGTGTCCGAGCGGAAGGGAGTACCGGTCAGGGAAAGCCGGCGGGCGGCGGGGTCGAAGGCTTCACGCAGCCCGTCGCCCCAGGAGAGCGCCTCGCCGCCGTGGTGGATCTCATCCAGGATCACCAGCGTCCGCGCGGCCTCGGTTTTGGCCCGGTGCAGCATGGGTTTGCTGGCCACCTGCGCGTACGTGACGGCGACTCCGATGAAGCCTCGGCCGTGCTGGCCGTCGGAGTTCTTGAAGTTGGGGTCGATGGCAATACCCACCCTGGCCGCCGCATCAGCCCACTGGCGCTTCAGGTGGTCCGTGGGCGCCACGATGGTCACGCGGTTGACGGTGCCGGACTCGATGAGCATGGACGCCACGCGGAGCGCGAAGGTGGTTTTACCGGCGCCAGGCGTAGCCACGGCCAGGAAGTCCCGGGGACTTGTCCTCAGGTAGAGGTCCAGGGCTTCCTGCTGCCAGGCACGGAGTTTCGGGGCGGTTCCCCAGGCTGCACGTTCCGGATAAGCCGGAGGCAGGGTGGGGCCGCCAAAGAGCGTCTCCGTCACTACTTGTTGTTGCCTGAGTCCCCTCCGGGACCCTTGCCGCCGTCGTTGCCCGGGCGGAGGCCGTCATAGACCTCTTTGCACATCGGGCACACCGGGAACTTCTGCGGATCCCGGCCGGGCGTCCAGACCTTGCCGCACAGGGCGATGACGGGGTCCCCCGTCAGCGCCGACTCCATGATCTTTTCCTTGCGCACGTAGTGCGAAAAGCGCTCCCGGTCTCCGGGCTCCACCTCCTGGCGCAGTTCCTCGCGCTCAATGGTGGCCGTGGACGATCCAGCCCCGGAAAGCTCACGCATCGGGTCGTTGTCGAGAGGGTCCGTCATGCTAGTCATGCGATCCATCTTAGCCGTTCCGGCCGTGCGGCGTTCGACGGCGGCGCGTCCTCGGGAGGTGGGAAAACAGCCGCCCGCGGCCTGCCGGCGTCGTACTTTTCCGCTGCCGGACCCGCCGGAAACCCTCCGGCTAGAGACCTTGCCAGGCGGGTTTGTTGTCATAGGTGTGCCGGTAGAAATCAGCCAGTTTCAATGCCGAGGCGGCAGCTTCGTCCAGCAGGACGGTGGCATGGGGATGGAACTGCAGCACGGACGCGGGACAGATCGCGGACACCGGACCTTCAACGAACTCGCGGACAGCCTGCGCCTTCTGTGCGCCGGTTGCCACGAGGATCACATGCCGGGCATCCATAATGGTCCCCAGCCCCTGGGTCAGGACGTGGTGCGGGACCTCCGCCAGGCTGCCAAAAAACCGCGCGTTGTCCCGGCGTGTCTGTTCGATGAGGCTCTTGATCCGGGTGCGGGAGGCGAACGAGGAGCCGGGCTCGTTGAACCCAATGTGGCCGTCGGTGCCCACGCCGAGGAGTTGCAGGTCGATGCCGCCCGCTGCCGTGATGGATTCCTCGTAGGCGCGGCAGGCCGCCAGGATGTCCGTTGCCGTACCGTCCGGTCCGTGGACGTTCTCCGGAGCGATGTTGACCCTGTTGGTGAACTCCCGCCGGATCACTTCCCGGTAGGACTCGGGGTGGCCGGCCGGCAGGCCCACGTACTCGTCGAGGGCAAAACCGGAGGCACGGCTGAAGTCCAGGCCGTCCCGCTCGTGGCGGGCAGCGAGTTCATCGTAGACCGGCAGCGGCGACGATCCGGTGGCGAGCCCCAGGACGGCGTCCGGCTTGCGCCGGAGGAGTTCTCCGATGGCGTCCGCGGCAAGTTTTCCGATCTGCTTGCTGCCGTTGAGGATGACTACTTCCATGCTGTTCCTTCCGGGGCCGTTTCAGCGGTTACGGGTGCGGTCTAGAAGCCGGCGGTTCACGCGTCAGCGGTTCACGGTGACCTGGGCCAGCAGCTCAGGGCCGCGGCCGTCCAGCCATTTTCCGCCCAGCCTGACACCGGCCACAAACAGGCCCACCCCCAACAGGAGCCCAACGGCCAGGTTCAGCCAGCCGAACAGGGGGTTTCCGGTCACCAGCTGTGCGATCAGGAGGGCGGCCTCCGGCAAAACCAGGACCAGCAGGACTCCCAGCCCGGCGAACTGGACTGCAAGGGTCTGGCCCACGTTTCCCGGGGGTTTCTTGAACGGGCTGTCACCCGGCAGGGGAACCGCCACCGTGTACCGGGCCGAGACCACGGAGGACAACCCGAGTCCCGTGAAGAGGATCCCCAGGCTCAGTCCCAACTGGCCGGGCAACGGGCCCCAGTCGCCCGTGAAGGCGGCTGACCCGGCGGCAAACACGAGTACCACCGGCAGTGCGAAGGCCAGGCAGGCCAGGGCGCGGCCCAGCCTGTCGTCAACACCCCGGACCCCGCTGGCCAGGTGCAGCGCGAAGGCGGTGTTGTCATAGGACACATCGGCAGAGATGGACCAGGCAAGGATGAACGCCGACAGCGGAGCCAGGAATGCCAGGGTGCTGAAGTCGCCGGCCTGGCTGCCCTGGAAGACAAGCACCACTGGAAGGAGCGGTATCACGATGAGCGAGCCGGAGTACCGGGGGTCACGGAACCAGTAGGTGAGCGCCCTCGCCATCACAGCGCCGGCCGGGACAGCGGGCAACAACCCGAGCAGCCCCAGCTTTCCGCCCTTGCGCTTCCCGCTTCCTGAATAGGGCGGGGTGACCAGGGCACGTTCCAAAAGCAGCTTCCAGCACCAGGCAAGGCCGGCCAGCACCGCAGCGGAAAGGAGCAGCTTCAACGCCGCTTCGCCGGGCCGGCCGGCCGCGATGTCGCCGGCCAGGGACCAGGGAGCTCCAAGTGGAGTCCATGACAACGTCCGGGCGAAGTCCGGCAGGAAGCCGGTGGAGGCGGTGATTCCCCGTCCCACCCCCGCCACGATCGGGCCCAAAAGGACGAGGGGCACCATAAACGCGACGGCACTGACATCCTTGAAGCGGCGGGACGACGCGAGGCTCACCGTTGCCGTGGTCACCACTTTGGACAGCACGATGCAGGTCAGGACACCCAGGGCCGCACCCACTAACGCTGCAAGCGCCGGCAGGACGCCCCGGGACCACGTCACCACCGTGGACAGTGCCACCAGTGCCGTGGCCAAACCCGGAATACCGATCAGTCCGCCCAGCGCCAGCCCGGCCAGCATCTGCTTCATGGGGACGGCGAAAGTGGTGAAGCGGGCTGGATCAAGGGTCATGTCCGTGGCTGAGGCAACCACCGGAATGATTCCCCAGCCCAGGACGGCCACGGAGCCGCCCAGCACCACGGCTGTGTACACCAGCTCGTGTTCCGCCTGGCGAAGCAGGACGAGGACAACCACCAGCGTGGCGACGACGCTGAGGGCATAAAGCCCCGCGAAGGCCATGCCCACCAGTTGCCACGGGCTGCGCCGCAGGCCATTGCGCAGCAGGGTCAGTTTGAGCCTTAGAAGGTGCGCAACCATTCCAACCCTTCCGTGTGGCTGCGGCCGCCCACCAGCTGGACGAACCGGTCTTCCAGGGAAACTCCACCGCGCACCTCGTCCACGGTTCCTGCGGCCAGCAGCCTGCCGCCGGCCACTACTGCCACGTGGTCGCACATGCGCTGCACCAGGTCCATCACGTGGCTGGAGACGATCACCGTTCCGCCGGAGGCCACGTAGCTGTCCAGGATGGAGCGGATGTTGGAGGCGGAGACAGGGTCGACGGCTTCGAAGGGCTCGTCCAGTACCAGCAGCCTCGGCGCGTGGATCAGGGCAGACGCCAGGGCGATCTTCTTGGTCATGCCTGCGGAGTAGTCAACCACCAGCGTGCCGGCGTCCTGTGACAGGTCCAGGGCTGCCAGCAGCTCGCCCACGCGGCTGGCCACCACGTCCTTGTCCATTCCGCGCAGCAACCCGGCGTAGGTGATGAGCTGTTCGCCGGTCAGCCGGTCAAAGAGCCGTACGCCGTCCGGCAGGATCCCCATCAGCCGCTTGGCCTCCAACGGCCGGGCCCAGACATCCACGCCGTGGACGACGGCGGTGCCGAAGTCCGGCCGCAGCAGCCCGGTAGCCATCGACAGCGTGGTGGTCTTGCCGGCGCCGTTGGGGCCTACAATCCCAAAGAAGGAGCCCGCGGGGACGTCCAGGCTGATGCCGTCCACTGCGATCTTTTCGCCGAAGCGCTTAGCGAGTCCCCGGATGGACAGTGCGGCTACGGGACCGGCGGGCCGCGCCGGATCTGGTTGCTGAGCAGTCATGAAGCCAGACTAGCCCTCAGGGTGCGGCAGCGGGGTCCTCCTGCAGGAGTAGCGTCAAAGGAGTAGGGAGGCGCTCTGCCGGCGCGGCAGGACCGGCAAAAGCAACTGCAGGAACCGGCGGAGCGGATGCCGGTTGCTACCGCACCTTCCGGATCCGGATGGGCCCTTTTGCCGTGGCGGGATCAACCACCGAACCGCCCTGGGTGATCTCCACCTCGCCGGCTTCAACCAGCCGCCGGGCGGCCCTGCGGGCAGGCTCCATCAGGCGCCGCCAATTCTCATCACCAACAGCGCGGGCAGCATCCGACGGGCAAATGGTGGACGTTGCAGCCCGGGCGGCCAGAAGGTCCACGATGGCGGCTTCCAGCCGCCGGTCAATTCCGTCACCAGGAGCCTGCCCCTTGTTATCGTGGTGGTCGCGCTGCCCATGAGCCATTATGTGCGCGGCTTTCAGAAGGTCCGCCGGGGGACGGCGCGCTCGTACTGCGGCGCCCACTTAATGTCATGGCCCAGCTCGAAGGCCGCCCGCAGCCACCAGTGCGGATCCCGCAGCGCCGCCCGGGCGATAAAGACGCCGTCGGCCTGCCCGGTGGCAATGGCATGTTCGGCCTGGCCGGCGGAGGTCAGGAGGCCTACCGTTCCGGTGGGCACCCCTGCGTCCCTTCGGATGGCAGCGGAGAAGCCCGTCTGGTAGCCGGGCCCCGCCTTGATCTGCTGATGGGCAACGGCTCCCCCGCTGGAAACATCCACGAGGTCCACGCCGTGCTGCGCTGCCTCGCGTGCCAGCCGCACCGAGGCCGCGAGGTCCACCCCGCCGTCGGCCCAGTCACAGGCGGAGATCCTCAGGAGCAGGGGCATTGAGTCCGGAATAACAGCCCGCACGGCGTCCACCACGGCAAGCATCAGGCGGTTCCGTCCCGCCTCATCCCCGCCCCAGGCGTCGGTCCGCGTGTTGATCAGCGGGCTCTGGAACTGGTGCAGGAGGTAGCCGTGCGCCCCGTGGATTTCCACTGTGTCGAAACCGGCATCAACGGCGCGGACAGCGGCGGCCGCGAAATCGCTGACCACTCCGTCGATCTGCTCCCCGCTCATCACGGCGGGTTCGGCGTAGCCGTCAAACGCCGACGGCGAGGGCCCCGCCGTGGTCCACCCGCCGTCGGACTCCGGGACACTGCCGTGCTTTCCGGAGAAGGGCCAGTAGGTGGAGGCCTTCCGGCCCGCGTGGGCCAACTGGACGCCGATTTTTGCCTCCGCCGCCCCGTGCCGGTGCACGAAGGACGTAATTCGCTGCCAGGCTTCGGCCTGGGCATCGTTGTAGAGGCCGGCGTCACGGGGGCTGATCATGCCTTCGTGGTTGACGGCGGCAGCCTCAGTGAGGATCAATGCCGCGCCGCCGGCGGCGAAGGAGCCCAGGTGCATCAGGTGCCAGTCGTTCGGAACGCCGGGCGCGGCGTCGGCCTCGCAACTGTACTGGCACATGGGCGATACCCAGCCACGGTGCTGGAGCTCCAGTGAGCGGAGCTTCAGCGGCTCGAACAGGGCAGGCACTAGAAGAGCACCCTGGCGAGTGCCTGGCGGGCCTTGGCCACCCGCTCATCAGCGGCGCCCACCACATCGAAGAGCTCGAGCAGGCGGACCCGGGCGGCCTCACGCTCCGGTCCGAAGTTCCTGCCAATGAAGCTGACCAGGCGGTTCAACGCATCCTCCACATGACCGCCGGCAACGTCCAGGTCAGCGACGGCAAACTGTGCCTCCAGGTTGTCCGGCTCATTGGCCGCCTGCGCGCGCAGTGCTCCACTGTCCTGGGCCGTGAGCGGCTGGAGGCGCGCCATCAGCTCCACCTGGGCCAGCCCCGCCTTCGCCTCGTGGTCGGCGGGCATCTCGTTCAGCGCCTGCCGGTAGGCTTCTGCAGCCGCTGCATAATCGCCGGCTTCGATGGCGTCAAAAGCGGCCTGGTGCAGAGGCGGCAGCGGTGCAGGCTCCCCGTCCTGGGCAGCGCCGCCGCCAAGGCTTCCGGTCACGCCGTTTGCCGCCGCTACCTTTAGCAGTTCATCAAAAAGGCTCCGGACCTGCTGTTCGTCCGCGCCGCCCTGGAACAGCGGCACCGGCTGGCCCTTGAGTACCGCAACGGCGGTAGGAACGGCCTGCACCTGGAACGCCTGGGCCAGCTGCGGGAACGCTTCGATGTCGGCGGCGCCGAGAACCAGCCTGCCGCCATAGCTGTTCACCACGCGTTCCAGGACGGCCAGCATGGTTGATGACTCGGGTGAGTAGGAAGCCCAAAGAGCGAAAACCACAGGCACCTGCGCGGACAACTCCACCAGTTGCTGGAAGTTGCCGTCGGTCACGTTGACCATCAGCTCAGGAGCGCCGGGCTGCGCTCCAGCGGGTGCTTCCGTTCCCGGCGGCGGCGAGGCGGGGGCCGGGGCGGCCGGGCGCTGCTTCAGGGAGGAAAGGTCGACGGCGCCGCGCAGGTTAAGCAGGTTGGCAGCGGCAGGAGGGACTGGGCGGGAAGCTGGCGAACTCATGCTTTCCACTCTAGCCACTCCGGCCGCTGCCGGGGGTAATGCAGGTATGGGGGCTACTTGAAGCTGGCGCCCACCAGGCCGCGGGTGGCAGCCACAAGCTTCATGGGGTCGGTGGAGCCTGCCGGCGGAACGTATACCGCGACGGACTCGGCGAAGTTCAGGACCATGCCGGTGGTGGTTTCCTTGCCGCCGGCCAGGGCCGCGGCATCGTCACCGATGGTGAGCTTGTCACCGGCAGCCTTCGGCGTTCCCTCGAAGCCGAAGTTGATCCGGCCCAGGACCAGCGCACCGCCGTCGGCAGTCCGGAACACCACAGTGCTTTCGGGAACCACCTTGTGGGTGAAGGAGAAGTTTCCGTTCTCGCCTGCCTTGACCACCTCGGCCTGGTAGGACAGGGTGTCCGCGATGTACGGCGAGGACTCACCCTCCACCAGTTTGTCCTTGAAAGCCGACTCGGCGGAGGTGAGGCGGTCGGCGAGGCCGGACATGGCCTCTTCGCCGCTGTACAGCAGCCCGGTCTTGTCAGCGGCAGCAAGCGTTTCCGTACCGTCACGGTTGATGGTGGGGAAGGTGGTGCCCGGCTGCAGCGGATTCGTTTCCACCAGCTTGTAATTCTCCCGCGGAGAAGCCTGGACGAGCGTCAGCAGCTGCGGCACAACGTTGCCCTCGCCCTGGGTCACGGCAAGGACGGACCGGGGCCACTCGCGGTTGCTTGTGACCACGGTGGTGAGGAGCTTGGTGGAACGCACGGGCATCCGTGCCTCGTAGGATCCAACCTGCGAGCGGATTTTGTAGTTCTGGGTCCGGACTTCAAGTTCCGTCCCGCCCACGCGGTCGGCCAGCTTTGCCCCATCCTTTGCTGCGTCGCCGGCGTCCGCGGCGCTGGAGACCTGCTCCAGGATGCGGCGGAACTGGGCGTCCAGCAACACCGGCGCACCGGACGGCTCCTGCGCTGCAGGCGAGGCCGTCGATGACGAACCCGGGGAAGGCGCCGGCGAAGTGGCGTTTGCGGCGGCGCCGGTTCCGGCCACTACGGCTGCAGCCACCACGCCCGCGGCAACCATGGTTACCCGCGAGGATGAGCGTGCCTCAGTCCTGGCGCGGGCGCGCTGGGCAAAGCCGCTGCCCTGGCCGTCGCCGTCACCGTTGCGCTTGCGGACGGAAAGCAGGGCCAGGACGATCCCGCCGAGGATCAGGAGCGAGCCCAGCACCATCAGCGGGATGGCCCACGGGGTGGAAGTATCGTTCGGGAACGTCATGGAGATGGAGGCCGGAGCGGGCTTGGTCCCGTCTGAGGCCAGCAGGAGCGTCCAGTCGCCATCGGCGGGCGGCGTCCAGGAGTACTCCAGCTGGCCGCTGGCGTTCTCGGTGGAAACCCAAAGATCGGAGCCGGCGGGGCTGGGTGTGGTGGCTTCGCCGTCGGCGTGTTCCACCTGAAGCGCCTTACCGTCCTCCGATACCCCCGTGACGGTGTTGTGGGCCGTCTGGCCTACCCAGGCGTCCACATCGTCGGGACGCCCCGCCGCGAGCAGGAAGTTGCCGTCGCCCTCAATGTTGATCTTGACGGTTCCGCCGTGCAGGGTGCGCAGGTTTCCGTCTATGACGGTCAGCGGCGCCGCCTCGGAATCGGCGGGCGCAGAGGCCGTGAAAGTCTCGGACGGGGCCCAGATGGTTTTCTGGCCGATGCCGGCCAGCAGTGTCAGGAGGCCGAGCAGCACGAGTGCGACTGCAGTCTTTAAACGCAAGGGAACACCTATCATCAGCGGGGGTTTACCTTCAATAGTAACGGTTTGGTTACCGGAGCCCTGGTTCCGGAGCCGGATACACTCCTTCCGCCGCCTCCGTGAGCGTCCCCTCCGCGGGTGTTGACAAGGCTGCTGATAGTGTTTGCGATGATCATCACACCGGCGCGCACCAGCGGCGCCACGCACCGAACAGGCCCTAAATTCCAGTGACTGACAAGACCGACGAGTCCTCCGCGGCACACGAGAATCCGGCGGGTGCTGAGCCTTCGGCAAACGCTCCGCAGGACCCTGTACCGGTGCGCCGAAAGGGGGCGGCGGCGGCAGCCCTCGGTCTGGTGGTCCGCCGCCTCCGCCAGCCGCTGCCGGGGGCCCAGCCGAGGCTGCGCTTTGAAATGCCGCCGGAGTACTCGCACCAGGACAACCAGGTTGACCGCCAGCCCGGTGAGGTAGAGCCCCAGTTCGGTGATCCGGGGCCCAGGATGTCACCGCAGCATCCCCTCTATATGGGTTTTATGGGCACCGTCGGCGTGGGGCTGGCCCTGCTCGTCTATTGGATCGGATCCAACACCACGCAACTGCTGTTGTGGATTGTTGCGGCATTGTTCATTGCCCTTGGGCTCGAGCCCGTTGTTGGCTGGCTGGAGAGCCGGAAGATCCCCCGCCCCGCAGGAATCCTGGTGTCCGTTACCGTGCTGGTGAGTGCCGTCGTCGGATTTTTCGCCACCCTGATCCCCACGATCGTTGAGCAGGTAACCGAGATTGTCCAGCAGGCGCCCATCTGGGTGCGGGACTTCATTGATTCCGAGTTCTTCCGCAGCCTTGATGACCAGTTCGGCGTCCGTGACCGGCTGACGGAGGAGCTGGACAAGTTCGTTAATGATCCCGCTGCTGTGGGCGGAATCTTCGGCGGCGTGGTGAGCTTCGGGTCAACCGTGGCCAATGGCCTGTTCGGCACCCTGATTGTCCTGGTGCTGAGCCTGTATTTCCTGGCCGCCCTGCCGGCAATGAAAAAGTGGGGCTACCGGCTGGCGCCGCGTTCCCGCCGGGCTCGGGTGGAGGCTTTGTCCGACGAGATCACCCGTTCCGTGGGCAATTATGTGATTGGGCAGGCCTGCGTGGCCCTGCTTAATGCCACCTTTGCCTTTATCGTGATGTCCATCGTGGGGATCCCCTTCGCCCTTTTGCTGGCGTTTGTGGTGGCGCTGCTCGCCTTTATCCCCCTGGTCGGCGGGCTGATCGCCGGAGTGCTGGTAGTCCTCATCGCGCTGACCGAAGGCTGGCAGACCGCCGCTGTTTACGCCGTATGCTACTTCGCCTACCTGCAGTTCGAGGCCTACTTCATCTCCCCGCGCATCATGCAGAAGGCCGTGGCGGTGCCGGGGGCGGTGGCAGTCATTTCCGTCATCGCCGGCGGCAGCCTGCTGGGTGTCCTCGGCGCACTGATCGCCATTCCCACGGCGGCCGCTGTCCTGCTGCTGATCCGGGAAATCTACATCGTGCGGCAGGACAAGCACTGAGCCGCAGGCCTGTCGTTCGGCACTTGGTCATTCCCGCCTAAGCCGGCGCCGTGGCCACCGGGCCGTCCCATTCCTGCGGCAGGCCGGTACCCCCGGTGCCTGCTTCGGTGACTTCTTCCACAATCTCGTTCAGCACGCGCCCCGCGTACTTCTCCCCCACCCACAGGTGCTTCGCGCCCTTGACGCCCACCACGCGTGCCTGGGGCACCAGGCTGAAGCGCCCTGCAGCGGCCTCCGGCTGCAGATAGTCATCGTGCTCAGGCACCAGCACCTTGAGCGGTTTTCCGGATTGCGCCCACTGCAGCAGGTGCGCATCCTTGGCCCGGTGCAGTGGAGGGGACAGCAGCACGGCGCCTTCGATCTGCGAGGCGACAGGCTCCGTTGCCCCGTACATCAGGGCAAGTTCGGTGCCGAAGGACCAGCCCACCAGCCAACGGTTGGGCAGGCCGCGTTCGACGGTGAAGCGGACCGCAGCCTCCACGTCGTGCCGCTCACCAACACCCTCCTCGAACGCCCCCGTACTGGTACCCCTCGGGGATTCAGTGCCGCGGGTGTTGAACCGCAGCACCGCGATGCCGGCGAGCGCGGGCAGCCGGTAGGAGGCCTTGCGGTAGACGTGGGAATCCATAAAGCCGCCGTGGGTCGGCAGCGGGTGAAGGGTAATCAGCGTGGCCTTCACGTGCCCGGACTCCGGCAGTGCCAGTTCGCCCACCAGGGTGTGGCCGTCCTCCGTCTGCAGCTCCACGTTTTCGCGTCGGGCCGGCAGGACAGTGGCGGCACGGATGGGAGCGGGACCGGTGGACTGGCTGAATTCGTACGACGCCGGATCAAAAGTCATGCCTGCCAGCTTAGCGACAGCTGCGGCGGGCCCCCTACCGGTAGCGGTAACTGCGGGTCATCCAGCAATTGGTGTGCCAGTGCCGCCGTTCCGCCAGCCCCGCGGCAGCGCCGAAGAGGTGGTCGTCCTTCCAGACCACAAGGTGCGCAACCCCTGGCAGCACCGCAGTGGAACACTCCGGGCAGATGTACGTCTTTTCGGCGTTCCTGGCCGTCATGGTGCGGACCATCCACTCGCCGTCGGGAGCGCTTTCCCGTCGGGCGATGCCTGCCCGCGCACGTTCCAGGTCAAGCTCGGGGACCTCGCCGGTTCCCTTCTTTCCGGCCGCCCTGCCCGAACCGGCCCCGGCTTTTCCGGACACGGGACGGCGGGGACGGTTGGAACGCGGCATGCATCCATTCTGCCCCAGCACCAGCCTCGGCCGGTGCTGCCGGGCGGGAACCACTCCGCCTGCCGGCCCTGCCCGGGGCAAAGGCGAGCGGCACCAGGCGGTAGTCTGTACGGCGTGCGACTTGTCATAGCCCGATGCTCTGTTGATTACGTTGGCCGGCTCAAAGCCCATCTTCCCCTTGCCACCAGGCTCCTGCTGGTCAAGGCGGACGGCTCCGTCCTGGTCCACTCCGACGGCGGCTCCTACAAGCCGCTCAACTGGATGAGTCCGCCGGCAACGTTGCGGGTCTCTTCCCCGGAGGACGTGGACCTGGAACTCGGCGTCATCGAGCAGTGGACAGTGCAATCGGCCAAGACGGACGACCGGCTCATCATCAACATCCACGAGAAACTCAGTGACTCCTCCCATGACCTCGGCGTGGATCCCGGCCTGATCAAGGACGGTGTGGAGGCGGACCTGCAGCGGCTCCTCGCGGAGCAGATTGAAACGCTCGGTGAAGGCTACTCCCTCATCCGCCGCGAGTACTTCACCGCCATCGGACCGGTGGACATCCTGGCCCGCGACGCGGGCGGCGCCACCGTAGCCATCGAGCTCAAGCGCCGTGGCGACATCGACGGCGTGGAGCAGCTCACCCGGTACCTTGAATTGCTGAACCGCGATCCACTGCTGGCCCCCGTCCGGGGCATCTTCGCCGCGCAGCAGATCAAGCCGCAGGCCAAGGTCCTGGCGAACGACCGCGGGATCGATTGCGTCACCCTTGACTACGACGCGATGCGGGGCGTGGACGACAGCGAGTCCCGGCTCTTCTGACGGAGGCTGTCCCGGCCGCTCCCGAACCGTGCCGCTGAGCCTTGAATCTTCCCCAATTCGGCTCTGACAAGGCATTTAACCGTCTTTTTACCCAAAATTTAGCCGTTTCTCCACACAAACCGTTGACCTCCGCGGGGCAGCGTGAAATTCTTATCTCAGTCTTTGTGTAGGTGTTTTTCATGCTCGCAAGACATGTTGCGAGCGCGAAGCTCCTGCAGCGCCGGTCCCTTTCCGGGACGGGCAATCCAGGATTCTTCTCGCGGAGTGACCAAGGCCGGCACGAGGTGTGCCGATCTTAAACAAGTTCCACAATGAGGAGAAATAAATGGCACAGGGAACCGTCAAGTGGTTCAACGCTGAAAAGGGCTTCGGCTTCATTACCCCGGATGACTCCGATGGTGATGTCTTCGTGCACTACTCGGAGATCCAGACCGGTGGCTTCAAGACCCTCGACGAGAACCAGCGTGTTCAGTTCGAAATCGGTCAGGGCGCCAAGGGCCCGCAGGCCACCGGTGTGACGCTGGTCTAGTCCCCGCTGCCCGGCCGCTTTAATGCGGCCGGCAGCGAAAAAATGGTCCCCGGCAATTATGCCGGGGACCATTTTTGTTGAATTCCAGCTTCCGTCCTCGGGCATCACCACGCCGCCTTGTTCGGCCGGCCCGCGCATTGTTGGTGCTAATTGGAAGAGTTCACTTCACCAATTTGCGCACAAGGCGTGCGCCTTGCGGAAGGGAAAGCCCGGGCAGGTAGGCACGTGTTAATGCGCGGCCAATAGCGGGCAAGTGCAGCGGGTCCTGGTAATACAGGTAAAGGGCGCGATACTCCGGCTTGAAGCGCGACTTGAATGCCGCCAGGGACCGGAATCCGTACACCGGTTCCAGGGCATGCCCCACGAGGTCGAGGATGCGGACCAGGTTATCCGCCCGGTCCTCCCCGCTGGAACCACCGCCGGTTCCGGGCACGCTCGCCAGTGGAGAGCCGGAGAGGGAGATAACCTCCACGGAAGTACGCAGCTCGAGTACCGCTGAGGCGATGAGGAACTCCATCACCCCCGGGAATCCCTCGGCACCCCGGCGCATGACGTCAAGGGTCCGGCTGACCAGGGTCCCGCCGTCGTACACGGGCAGCCAGCTGGTCACTCCGTGGACGGTGCCGTGCTCGTCAACGGCGAGGCAGCACAGGACCTCCGGGTCATCGAGCTCATCGATGCCGCCGAGGGTGAAGCCCATTTCGGGGACCGTTTTTCCTGCCGCCCATTCCTCGGAGACTTCACTCAGCCGGGAGCGCAGCGCCGCGGGCAGCGTCTCGTAAGATCCCCAGACGGCCCTGACGCCAAGCTTTGCAGCACGGTTCAAAGCCGTGCGGACGTTCTGCCATTCCTTGCCCTTGAATTCGAGTTCGCGAATTGCCAGCCGTGTCTCCTGCGCCACCGCCACGCGGGAAAATCCGCGCTCCTCGAGCATGGGCCAGAGCGTGTCGTCGCAGGAGTAGAGTGCCGGAATCAGCGCGTGGCGGCTACAGTGGGCCAAAAACCCGGCGGTAACGTCCTTCTGGCACTGTGCTGGACCGAAGGCTCCGCCCAGTGTCAGCGCCACGCTGCCGTGCCGCTGGAAAGCCACCGCACCCTTGCCGTCCGGACTGAACCAGTAGCTGTTGGGTTCCCAGAGCGCCATCCAGGACAGGGGTCCGCCGCCCTGGTGAAGCAGCTTGCGTGCCTGGATCCTGTCCTGCCGTCCGGAATCGTTGCCATGGTGTCCGCCCAGCAGCGCCCACCATACGGCCGCCAGCGCAACCACCCAGAACACCGGTCCTGAGTAGGCAAAAAGGACAGCCTCCACACTGTTTCTGTCGGCGAAGACGCGGTGGTAGTGCTGCGGGATGGGAACCGGCACGTACTGCCGGGCCAGCTCCGCGAACAGGCCCAGCAGGCCGCCGTCGCGCCTCAATCCGCCGGACCAGAACCAGGCGGCCGCGTAAGTTCCGGCAAGGACAAGCCATGTTCCTCCCACCAGCAGAGCCAGCGTCCGCCGTGCGGAAGGAAGCGTCTGCACGCGGAACTGCCGCCGGTTGAACCACAGGAGCGCCCCCAGCAGCAGGGGTACGCCAACCAGCGGAAGCACGTGGGCAAAGGCGGTTCCCATCGGCGGGGCGGACGGGCCCTGCAGCCGGGACGGCACCAGGGCGAACAGTGCCAGGTAGACGGCGGCCAGCGCCGTGACGGCGAGCTGGATGGCGAGCGCGATGTTCAACGCAAGCCGCCGGCCGCGGCGCATTCCGTCCGCACAGATCAGCAGCAGGACTACTGGAACCACAGCAAGCGCAAGTCCGAATGGCCCCGCAAACCCTGCCCTGCCGGCTTCGAGGCAGGACGCTTCCACCGTGGCACCGCAGTTGAAAGCCAGTTGGCTGAGCGTGGGCATGGGGTTCAGGACAACGTCGCGCAAAAGAGCCAGCGGGCCGGTGGGCGCCCGCGCTATTCCCGTGAGGATCGGACCCACGGCGAAGACGGCGACGGTGAGTGCAAGGAGGTTCCGGGTCTCCCGGCCGGTGGACCGGTGCCGGTGCAGGTGGCCGTGGTCGCCCTGGATCCACCACCCCGCCAGGAGTCCCAGGACGGCACCGAGCAGTCCGATCACCGTCTCCGCATGCCCAATGTAGAGAACCAGCAGGAGCGAGATGGACAGCACGCCTGTCCGCAACCGTCGCTGCCACAGGACCGGCAACCTGCCGCTGGCCCCGAGGGCCGCCGTCAGGATTGCCGGGTAGGGGCCGATCAGGATGTCGTCGGCCATGCGGTCCAGCCACCCGTCACCCGCGTAGTCTGCGAGCTGGGTCAGCAGCAGGAAAAGCGTGACGGCAGCAAACTGGCCGCCAAAGAAGAACCCCACCGCTGCTGGTGTTCCCATCCTGCGCTCGGCAAGGCCCAGCAGCAGGAGGATCATCAGGGAGGCGGCAAGATAGGCCAACGGGTTGGTGGCGAAGAAAAGGCTGGTGAACAGGGACCACCAGTTGCCGGCACGCAGGCCCGGTCCGCTCACTCCTGCCACGTGCAGCAACTGCTCTGGCGGCCCTGCCAGGTAGCTGCCGCTGATTGCCCCGATTGTAAGAAACACCGCAAGCACAGCGACGGAGAACGGCATCGATTTCAGGGCGGCGATGACCCGGTCCCGTGCCGGTCGTCCCACTGTTGTCCAGGCCAGGGACGTTGTGCGGACCTGCTTCACGGAGGTCACTGTTGAAGTCCCCACCTGTCGGCAAGGAACTGCAGCGCATCGGCGATCCGCTTCGAGGACGTGTCCCATGAGTGTCCGGTGTGTTCCACCTCGTGCGCCCGCACGGTGAAGCCGGCCTCCCGTGCGGCTGCGGCCAGGGTGTGCAGGTACGCCACGAATTCCGGGTCGTCCTGTCCTGCCGTCAGGTACACCGCGCTGGACTCGAAGCGGCGCTCTTTCATGATGGCAAGGGGCGTTTGCCGCTCAAACGCGTCCGGGTCCCCGGGGAAGGCGGCGTCGATGGTCTTCTGCCGCTCCTTGGCGATGGCCGGCTCGGCTTCCCCGGAAAAGGAGAGGACGGAGGGAAACAGGCCGGGGTGCCGCGTTCCCATTTGCAGGGCGCAGGTGCCGCCGAAGGAAAATCCGCCGATGGCCCATTGCTTGTGGTTCGTGTCAACGGCAAGGGTGGAGGTGATCCACTGGGGCACATCGCGCGACAGGTAAGTATCGGCCTTGGCTATCCGGCTGTCCATGCACATCGTGTTCGCGGACTGCGAGCCGTTCGGGTCCGGCACCACCACCACCGGGGCAATGCCGCCATGGGAAGCGGCGAAGGAGTCCATGTGGGCTTGCAGGGTGCCCCCGGTGAGCCAGTCGGCAGGCCCGCCCGGCTGGCCGGCCACCAGGACCAGCACGGGAAGGGCGGGGCGGTTTTCCGCGAAGTAGGCCGGCGGAAGATAGATATATGCTTCGCGGGCGTCCATTCCGGACAGGACGGCGGGGATGGCAGCCTTCCGGAGCACTCCCCCATCCGGCATGTCACCTTGCGGCGCCCACCCTGGGAGGGGAACGCCGTCGGCCTCCCCCGGCTGCCGCGTGAGGTCCGCCTCGAGGGCCGGGATCCGGGCCAGCGCCGTGCCCAAGAGGTCGCTTACCGTGCGGTTGAGCCCGAAGTACGCATTGATCTGGACGGATGAAAGGGCTGCCACCAGAAGCACGGCCACCAGGCCGGCTGCACGGCGGTTCCAACTGCTCCGGGGCAGCCGGAGCAAGAACAGGATCAGGGCTGCGACGCCGGGCACCACCCACAGCAGGACCGGATCCGGAATGTTCTCCGGGAATACGGAAAAAACGTTGATAAGTGCCCAGTGGACGGTGGCCACCAGCGCGTAGGCCATGGCGGCAGCGGCGAGGGCGCGGACCAACCAGCGGCGGGCGCGGATATGAGGGGGCGGGGCCAGGAGATACACGGCACCGGCAACACCCAGGGCAAAGGAAAGCCAGAACACCGGGCCGTCGGTGATCCGGAGGTCGTAGAGCCAGTCCACGCGGGCTAGCGCCAGGTACCCACGCCGATGACCGGCCCGGCTTCAAGCCAGGACGAGAGGCCGGCATAGGCGTCAAACTTCATGGCAAGGCGAAGGTCCTGCCCCTCGTACCGCAATTCGACAATCACGACGTCGGGCTGGACCTTGACTGCCTCGGCTTCGGTGGGCTTGCGGCGGCCCAGCAGTTCCAGCGAGTGCCGCTTGAACTTGTGTTTGGGCCTGACGCTCAACGAGAGCAGCCGGAACCACTCAAGGTCGTTGTCCTGATAACGACAAACCCCCATCTGCCAGCTGTTTCCAGCCATGCAAATGGAGGCGTCCACCGTGCCGAGGGCACGCCGCAGATTGAAGCGGCGCACCCCCGAAAGGCACAGTGCAAAGATCAGCAATCCAAAAGCGATTGCCATGGCGATGAACGGAAGACTCGGTGCGTCCATCAAATTGGTGCTAGCGGATCCCAGCGGTAGCCGAGCCGCCCAGGTGGGCGTTGTCAGCAACAATAACCACGCGGTTGTTGTCCACGGAGAAGAATCCGCCGTCAACATCTACGGCAATACGGTCACCGGACACCGGCTGGATGGCCAGTTCACCCTCGGCCAGGATCGCCAGCAGGGGCGAGTGGCCGGGCAGGATTCCGATTTCACCATCGCTGGTGCGGGCCTTGACCATCTTGGCCGCTCCGGACCACACGAAGTGGTCCGCTGCGACAATCTCAACCTCAAGCTCAGCCATATTACTTGGTCTGTTCCTGGATCTTGGCCCACTGGCGCTCAACGTCATCGAGGCCGCCGACGTTGAAGAACGCCTGCTCCGCGATGTGGTCAAGGTCGCCGTCGCAGATGGCGGTGAAGCCCTCGACGGTGTCCTTGATGGAAACCGTGGAGCCCTCGACGCCCGTGAACTGCTTGGCGGTGTAGGTGTTCTGCGAGAGGAACTGCTGGATGCGGCGCGCACGC
Source organism: Arthrobacter sp. Alg241-R88 (assembly GCF_900537115.1). Classification (GTDB taxonomy): domain Bacteria; phylum Actinomycetota; class Actinomycetes; order Actinomycetales; family Micrococcaceae; genus Arthrobacter. Next base: position 870,914 of record NZ_UNRG01000001.1, on the reverse strand, counting down.
GACACAACAATCTTGTCCTCTTCAGACAGTTCGTCAACACCAAGGATGGCGATGATGTCCTGGAGTTCCTTGTTCTTCTGCAGGATCTGCTTCACACGGACAGCCGTGTTGTAGTGGTCCTTGCCGATGTACTGGGGATCCAGGATGCGCGAGGTCGACGTCAGCGGGTCAACAGCCGGGTACAGACCACGGGAGGCGATTTCACGGGACAGTTCCGTGGTCGCGTCGAGGTGTGCGAAGGTGGTTGCCGGTGCCGGGTCGGTGTAGTCATCTGCGGGAACGTAGATGGCCTGCATCGAGGTGATGGAGTGGCCCTTGGTGGAGGTAATGCGCTCCTGCAGGAGACCCATCTCATCTGCCAGGTTGGGCTGGTAGCCCACGGCCGAAGGCATGCGGCCGAGGAGGGTGGAAACCTCGGAACCTGCCTGCGTGAAGCGGAAGATGTTGTCGATGAAGAGCAGCACGTCCTGGTTCTGCACATCGCGGAAGTACTCCGCCATGGTCAGTGCGGACAGCGCCACGCGCAGGCGCGTTCCCGGCGGCTCGTCCATCTGGCCGAATACAAGGGCGGTGTCCTTGAGGACGCCTGCCTCTTCCATTTCAACCCAGAGGTCGTTACCTTCACGGGTACGCTCGCCCACACCGGCGAACACGGAAGTACCACCGAAGTTGCGGGCAACACGGGTGATCATTTCCTGGATCAGAACGGTCTTGCCCACGCCGGCGCCGCCGAACAGGCCGATCTTTCCACCCTTGATGTACGGGGTGAGGAGGTCGATGACCTTGATGCCGGTTTCCAGCATCTCGGTGGAGCCTTCAAGGGACGCGAAGCTCGGGGCCTTGCGGTGGATAGGCCAGCGTTCGCTGATCTGCAGTTCCGCCTCGGTAACGTCCAGGGGCTGGCCCAGGACGTTGAAGATGTGGCCCTTGACGCCGTCGCCAACGGGTACGGAAATGGGGGCACCGCTGTCCACCACGGACGTTCCGCGGACAAGTCCGTCGGTGGCCTGGAGGGAGATGGCGCGCACGAGGTTGTCGCCCAGGTGCTGGGAGGTCTCGAACGTGATGGTCTTGGTGACTCCGTTGAGGGTGATCTCGGTAGTCAGGGCGTTGTAGATGGACGGGATTGCGTCAGCCGGGAATTCGACGTCGACAACCGGGCCGATTACGCGCGCAATGCGGCCGGTAGCACCGGACGTTGCGGCTACGTGTTCGGTAGCAGTGGCAGTCATCTCTCTCACTTCACTCAGTAGATGGCGTGGGTTTAAGTTTATCTGTGGTGGTGCAGGTCCAGCGGAAACCGGGGTGGTGCAGGCTAGGACGCAAGGGCGTCGGCGCCGGCAACAATCTCGGAAAGCTCCTGCGTAATTTCAGCCTGGCGGGCCGTGTTGCGCAGACGCGTGTACTTCTTGATGAGGTCCGTGGCATTGTCGCCTGCGGACTTCATGGCCCGCTGGCGCGCAGCAAGCTCGGAAGCCGCTGCCTGCAGCATGGCCGCGAAGATGCGTGACTCGATGTAGCGCGGCAGCAGAGCGTCAAGAACGCGCTCGGTTTCCGGCTCGAACTCGTACAGCGGCAACAGTTCCGACTCAGAAGCAGCCTGCTCCTCCACTACTTCCAGCGGAAGCAGGCGGATGACCGTGGGCTCCTGGGTGACCATGGACTTGAAGCGGGTGTACACCACGTGGATTTCGTCCACGCCGCCCTCTTCAAAGTCGGTTGCGAAATCGGCCAGCAGTGCTTCGCCGATCTCGCGCGCGGTTGTGAACTCGGGTGCGTCGGTCCCACCGGTCCAGACCCGTGAGTACTCACGGTTCCGGAACTCGAAGTAGGCCTGCGCCTTGCGTCCGACGAGGTACGTCTTGACTTCCTTGCCTTCAGCGTGGAGCAGCTCGTTGAGACCCTCCACCTGCTTGAGCACGCTTGCCGAGTAGGATCCGGCCAGGCCACGGTCCGAGGTGATTACCAGGACGGCGGCGCGGCGGATCTGCTCCGGCTCAGTGGTCAGCGGGTGATCGATTTCGCTTTGGCTGGCGACAGCAGAAACGGCGCGCGTGATCGCGTTCGCGTAAGGCAGTGAAGCTGCTACGCGCGCACGGGCCTTGCCAATGCGCGAGGTAGCGATCAGTTCCATCGCCTTGAAGATCTTGCGCATCGACGTGGTCGAGCTGATCTTCTGGCGGTAGACCCGAATCTGGGCTCCCATACTTATCCTTTCCTAACATTCCGTAGACCGGGTGTGCCGGACCCTGTGGGCCCGGCACACCCGGTCGGTGGAATTAGCGCTTCTGCTTGACGATTTTTTCCTGGTCGACGTCGCCCTCGGAGATAGCGCTGTGCTCCTCGTGGCCGGCGCCTACCAAGTGGTTGTCACCCTCACCGAAGAAGCCCTTTTTGAAGTCCACGATGGCGGACTTCAGCGCTGCTGCGGTGTCATCGTCCAGCACGTTGGTCTGGGCCAGCGTGGTGAGGATCGAGGACTTGTGCGTGAGGTGCTCCAGGAACTCCGACTCGAAGCGGCTGATGTCCTCAACCGGCACGTCGTCGAGGTAGCCGTTGGTGCCTGCCCAGATGGACACGACCTGGTTCTCCACCGGGAACGGGGAGTACTGGCCCTGCTTGAGCAGTTCCATCAGGCGTGCGCCGCGGGTCAGCTGCTGGCGGGAAGCGGCGTCCAGGTCCGAGGCGAACATGGCGAATGCCTGCATGTCGCGGTACTGGGCGAGGTCCAGCTTCAACGTACCGGAGACCTTCTTCATGGACTTCACCTGCGCGGCGCCGCCTACGCGGGACACCGACACACCAACGTCAACAGCAGGACGCTGGTTGGCGTTGAAGAGGTCCGACTGGAGGAAGATCTGGCCATCGGTGATGGAGATCACGTTGGTCGGGATGTAGGCCGAAACGTCATTGGCCTTGGTCTCGATCAGCGGCAGGCCCGTCATGGAACCGGCACCCAGTTCGTCGGACAGCTTTGCACAACGCTCCAGAAGGCGGGAGTGCAAGTAGAAGACGTCGCCCGGGTAGGCCTCGCGGCCCGGCGGACGGCGGAGCAGCAGCGACACTGCACGGTAGGCCTCAGCCTGCTTGGACAGGTCATCAAACACGATGAGGACGTGCTTGCCGCCGTACATCCAGTGCTGGCCAATGGCGGAACCGGCGTACGGTGCCAGGTACTTGAAGCCGGCGGGGTCGGAAGCCGGAGACGCCACGATGGTGGTGTACTCCAGTGCGCCGTTGTCCTCAAGGGTCTGGCGGATGGCGGCAATGGTTGACGCCTTCTGGCCGATCGCCACGTAGATGCAGCGGACCTGCTTGGTCACATCGCCCGAAGCCCAGTTGGCCTTCTGGTTGATGATGGTGTCGATCGCGATAGCGGACTTGCCGGTCTGGCGGTCACCAATGATGAGCTGGCGCTGGCCGCGGCCGATCGGGATCATGGCGTCGATGGCCTTGAGACCGGTCTGCATCGGCTCGTGCACCGACTTGCGCTGGGTCACGCCGGGAGCCTGGAGCTCCAGTGCGCGGGTGGTCTCGGCCTTGATTTCGCCGAGGTCATCGATGGGCACGCCCAGCGGGTCAACAACGCGGCCGAGGAAGGCGTCGCCCACGGGTACGGACAGAACCTGTCCGGTGCGGTGTACTTCCTGGCCTTCTTCGATGCCGGTGAAGTCGCCGAGGATGATGACGCCGATTTCGCGGACGTCGAGGTTCTGGGCCAGGCCCAGGGTGCCGTCCTCGAAACGCAGCAGCTCGTTCGCCATGACCGAGGGAAGGCCCTCAACACGGGCGATGCCGTCACTAGCGGTGGTTACGCGGCCGACCTCTACGCGTTCTGCGTTTCCGGGTTCGTAGGACGCCGCGAACTCGTTCAGCGCATTACGGACGTCGTCGGCGTTGATGGTCAATTCGGCCATCTGCAGTCCCTGCTCTCCTGTTTTGTGATCACCGTTGTTCACGATGACCGGGGTTTCTATCAGTTTTGTTGTGCTTGTCCGGCTAGCCGGCCAGCTGGCGCTGAAGCTCGCCCAGGCGGGTGATGACCGAAGCGTCGAGCACTTCGTCACCGACCTGGACGCGGATGCCGCCAATGAGTGCCGGGTCAACATTGACGTTGACCTTCAGTTCCCGCCCGTACATTGCATTCAGGCCCGCCTGGAGGCGTGCAAGCTGCGTCGGTGTCAGGGGACGGGTCACGCTGACCGTCGCAATCCAACGCTGCTGCCGCTTGGCCGCCAGTTCGGCGAACCGTTCCACCAGCCGGGTGGGCTTGATGCCGCGGGGCTGGGTGACCGCCTGCGTGATGAGGACCTTTGCTTCCTCGCTCACGCCGGGCACCAGCTTCTCGGCCAGGGTTGCCTTGGCTGCAGCGCTGGCCTGCGGTTCGGACAGAGCACGTTGTACCTCGTGGTTGGAGGCAACGGCCTGGTTGAAGGAGAACAGATCGTTCTCCAGCTCCTCCAGGCCAGAGATTCCGGAGGCAGAAACGGCCGACTTGTTTTCAGCAACGGAAATGACCACCGTTGCGGCAAGAGTCTCGAGTGCATCGCCGATATCCCGTGCGGTTGCCCAGCGTGAGCTGGCCAGTCCGCCCGCGATCTCTGCAGCATCAGCGGAGACTTTTCCGCCAACCAGCTGCCTGACCAGCGCCGACTTTTCGTCACCATTGCGGGACGGGTCAGTCAGGGCGCGGCGCAAGCCAGCCGAGCTGTCCACCATTCCCAGAATTCCGAAGAGTTCCTTTGCCAGCTGCAGTGACGCCGTCGGAAGCTTGGCTTCCAACTCGGCCAGCCCTGTTGCCAGCGATTCGCTCGATACGCCTGCCATTACTTAGCTGCACCTGCGTTCTGGGTCTCCAGATCTGCCAGGAAGCGGTCCACTACCCGTGCTGCACGCTCGTCATCGTTCAGTGATTCCCCAACGATGCGGCCGGCAAGGGTGGTGGCCAGGGTGCCGACCTCCGAACGCAGGGACACAACGGCCGCCTGACGCTCGGATTCGATCTGGGCATGGGCCTGGGCCGTGATGCGGGCAGACTCTGCAGCTGCCTTTTCCTTGAGATCCGCGAGGATCTGGGCACCTTCGGCGCGGGCTTCCTCACGGATGCGGTTGGCTTCGGCGCGGGCGTCGGTCAGCTGCTGCTTGTACTCTTCGAGTGCAGCAGACGCCTCAGCCTGGGCCTTTTCAGCCTTTGCAATGCCGCCTTCGATTGCCTCGGCACGCTCGGCGAAGGTTTTTTCGAACATCGGGACAACGAACTTGACCACGATGAACATGAGGATGGCAAAGCCCACGAGGACAACGCCCATTTCCCAGACATTGGGAACCAGGGGGTTGACTTCGCCCTCAGTGGCGGCTGAGATGATCAGCTGATTCATATTTCACCCGTCCTTATCTACTCGGTTCTGAATGTTCGCTAAGTTCCGAAGGACTAGCTAAGAACGAAGGCGAAGACGAGACCCAGGATGGCGAGGGCTTCGGTCAGCGCAAGGCCGAGGAATGCGATCGGCTGCAGCACGCGCTGTGCTTCCGGCTGGCGGGCAACGCCGTTGATGTAAGCGGCGAACACGAGACCCACACCGATACCACCGCCGATGGCCGAGAGGCCATAGCCGATGAGGTTGAGGGAGCCGTTAATGGTGCCTTCCATTTTTCTTCCTTTCAAGATGCCACCCATGTGGCAGGTTGTTTGGGTTGCTATCATCCCCGCGAGGGGAAGCTTAGGGGTGCCTAGTGGCTGTCGGCGTGAAGTGCGCCTTCGATGTAGATCGCTGTCAGCAGGGTAAAGACGTAGGCCTGCAGGACCATGATCAGGGCTTCAAGCATGTACATGGCGATGGCGCCTGCCAGGACCAGGAGCGAGGTTCCCTTGAGCAGGATGTTCTCCTGCATGATAAGGAACTCGATGCCATAGCCGGCGATCATCACGATGAGGTGTCCTGCGAGCATGGTTGCGAACAGACGGAGGCTGTGCGTAACCGGACGGACGATGAAGTTGGAAATGATCTCGATCGGGATAACGATCGGGAGGATGTACCAGGGGACACCGGAGGGCACGGTGGCCAGCTTGAAGTAACGGAGTCCGTTCTTCTTGACGCCGATGGCGATCCAGGTGAAGTAGACGATGCCCGCCAGCACATACGCGCCGCCGACGTGTGAGAACGTGGGGAGCTGGAAGAACGGGATGGCGCCGTAGATGTTGTTCACCAGGATGAAGAAGAAGAGGCTGAACAACAGCGGGACGTACTTGATGAAGTCCCTGCCGCCGATGATGTCCTTGGCGATTCCGTTGCGGACGAAGCCGTAGGCGGCTTCGCCGGCGAACTGGAGCTTGCCGGGTACCAGCTGCTGCTTGCGTGCGGCGAGCACGAAGAAGACGGCGATAAAGACAACAGAGAGGAGGACCAGCAGCATCTGCTTGGAGAATCCTTCTGCGGCACCCCACGGCAGGATTGCCGGCAAATGCATTTCGTTAATACCAGGAGGAGTAAACTCTCCTGAATCTTGGGCCGGGAGCGCAAGCGCGATCAACGCGTTTCCTCTCTGCAGTGTCCATCATTGGGCGTTGGGCGGGGACCGGCAGCCTGACGGCCTGCTGTTCCCCCTGTGAAATTATTTGGCATTAGTGTCGCCGTCCTGGGACGGCCCGCTGGCAGCATGGCGCTCCCCAGCATTTTTGCGAGAACTGGTAAGGCCATGCATGTGGGAAAGGTAGAAACCTCCGACGGCTCCAAGCAGAGCGCCTGCGAGCACAATCCAGCGCGTTCCCCACACGTAATCCAGTCCCCACCCTATCAAACTCCAGACGATGATTCCGCCAATGATGTAGCTGAACACGGCCATGCCGGCGTTGTATCCGCCGCTGGTTCCGTCGCGTGATACACCGGGGGCAGAGCCGGATGACCGGCCCGTGCCGTTGGTGCCTTCGCTTGGCTTGCCTGGATCACGCATCGCGGTTTTCCTTGGTTTCTGGATCGTTGTAGATCTGGAGGCGGGCTTTGCTGAAACCGCAAATTTCGGCAGCCTGCCACAGGACAACAGCGCTGACGGCGCCGATCAGGAACCAGCGTTCGTGCAGCCACTCCGGGGTGCCCATGACAAACAGGACCGCCGCGAAACCCACGACCTTAATGAAATAGGTGGCGACGAACACGCCGATAGCACCGGACGGATTGTTCCGGCCGACGTAGTGGCCTACCAGGAGGCTGATGCCAAAGAACAGCATCACCAGCACTCCCCCGAAGGCGCTGGACAGAGCCCCTTTAGCGCCGTTAAGCGGAAGGGCGATCACGGAACAGACAACTAACGCTGCCGCGCCGGCGAGGGCACTGACCCGCAAGAGATGCAGCCAGAGCGATTTGGTGGGTCCGGAAGCACCAACGGGTGAGTTGCCGGACGCAGGTCCGGACTCGGCGTTGGAGGTCATTCGATCCCAATCGTCGGCACCAAGAGGCGGTTAGCCAGAAGGCAGGTTGGAGGGGCAGCTTTGGCTGCCCCTAAATTCTACATGAGATAGAAATATTTCTGCACAGGGGTTACGCCCGGGTTTCCTCGCCCCGCCGGGAAAGATACGGCCAGGCGGTGATGAGGCCCATCACCAGCGTGGCGAAGATGTCGACGGACAGCACGATCTGCCAGGGGAAGATCGCGAAGGCCAGTCCCCCGAAGGACAGGATGCCGGTCCAGAGGTACATCAGGATGACGGCGGTGCGGTGCGAGTAGCCGATGTCCAGCAGCTTGTGGTGCAGGTGGCCCCGGTCTGCGGACCAGGGCGAACGGCCCCGGGCAGTGCGCCGGACCACCGCTAAGCCAAGGTCCAGCAGCGGCAGGAAGAGCACTGCGAACGGAAGCAGGATGGGTATCACCGTGGAGATACCGTTGGCCCGGTCGTAAAGGCCCGAGGTGATCTGGCCTGTGGACACCACGCCGGCCGAGGCCATCAGCAAACCGATCAGCATTGCCCCGGAGTCACCCATAAAGATCTTGGACGGAAACCAGTTGTGGGGCAGGAAGCCCAGGCAGCTGCCCACCAGGACAGCGGTAATCAAGGTGGCGAGATCCGAGTAGTCCAGCAGCACGGCGTTGCGGTGGACCCAATACGCCGTGAAGAAGAAGGCCGTACCACCGATGACCGCCACTCCGGCCGCCAGCCCGTCCAGGCCATCAATGAAGTTAAAGGCGTTCATGGTGGTGACGATGAGGCCGGCGGTCAGCACTACCCGGAGGGTCTCGTTTTCCAGGTAGATGGGCTCAGGAACCCACGGGACAATGGTCATCTGGACTCCCCAGATGGCCACTGTGAGGCCCGCGGCGCTTTGGCCAATCAGCTTCACCCACCAGCGGATGTCCAGCAGGTCATCCGCAACGCCCACCAGGACGATGACGGCCGCACCGGCGAGCACGCCCCAGGGCGAGAAGTTGTTCCGGTAGATGTCCTTAACAAAGAAGGACTGGCTGGCCACGATGAGCGCCACCAGGATTCCAAGGAAGATGGCCACGCCCCCCAGCCGCGACACGGGAATGGAATGCATGTCCCGGCTGCGGATGGGCAGGTGCAGCTCGAGCCGGTGGCCGACGATCCGGGCACCCCAGGTGGCAAAATAGGACACCACCGCAGCGGTGAGCCCCATCAACAGGTACATGATCATGGGGCGATGGCCGTTTCAAAGGTGTTGCTGAAGCCGGACAACCGTGTGTGTGGATGGTCCGTGGTCGATGGGCTCACTGGCCGGGAATCTGTTCTTCGATAAATGAAACTTCTCCGTCGCCGAGCGCGCAGCAGGCAGTGCGTTTTTTCTTGTACGCGGTGCCTTACAGGGCTGTATTACAGTGGACTCTAGTCAAAGATACTAGCGCCAACAGCATCATGGCTTCGCGCCACACTGGCGCATCGCGAGCGGGGAAATCCCTGTCAGCCATGCTGAAAGGACCCCCCATGACCCCCCGCATAGCAGTTGCCGCCGTGACGTTTGACCGGCCGAAAGAACTTGCTGTCCTGCTGGATTCGATCAACAACCAGACGGCAGCGGTGGACACGATCTGCCTGGTGGACAGCGGCAAAACCCCGGCACTGGACGTGGCCGCGAAGCATCCGAACGTTGACTACGTCCGTTCCGAAGCAAACCTCGGCGGCGCGGGCGGCTTCTCCCTGGCTGCGCTCAAGGCGGTTGCCAGCGGCGCCAAATGGATCTGGATGATGGACGACGACGCCGAGCCGGCCGATCCTGAATGCCTCGCGACGCTGCTCCTGGAGGCTGAGGCGCGCGACCTGGAGGCGGTAGTCCCCTTGGTGACAGCGCCCGGCCAGCCGGACCGGCTTTCCTTTTTCTTCCGCCTGGACGGCAAGGTCACGCACAGCCGTGCCGAGGTGGAGAAGATCGGCTTCCTTCCGAACGACGGACACTTCTTTAACGGCGCCCTGATCCGTTCTGACGTCTTCTTCAAGGTGGGCCTGCCGGACATGCGCCTGTTCATCCGGGGCGACGAGGTGGATTTCACCATCCGACTCCGCAAGGCGGGCGTCCGCTTCGGCACGGTGACCACAACCGCAATCACGCATCCGCACGCTTTTTCCGAGACACAGCACGTATTCGGGGCCCGCTGGCACGTCATTGTTCCGGAGTCCGCCTTCAAGCGGTATTACTACTACCGGAACCGCGGCTACCTGATCCGCCGCTATTTCCGCGTCCGGTCCTTTGTGGCCGACGTCGGCGGCTACCTGGGCTATTTTGCCCAGCGTCGGGACCTTCCCGGGTTCCTGGGCTGGGCCAGGTCCTTTACCACCGGCCTCCGCGGCAAAGGCTTCGCGCCACTGGAGGATCAGAGGTTCTAGGCTGCAGCCCGCTGTTCCGGCACCGCCAGTTTCGGCGCTTCTACTTCCGGCGCTTGAGCATCTGCCGCTTCAACCGGCGGCTGGCCAGGAGCCACAGCAGGACCCAGGGCTCGCCGAGCACCCGGTAGGCAACGCGGCGTGGATGAAGCAGCAGTCGCCAGGCCCACTCAAGTCCCATTCGGCCCAGCCAACGCGGTGCGAGCTTCTGGAATCCGGCCAACTGTTCGATGGCTCCGCCCACCGCGCAGTAGATGGCCGGCGGCATGTCGCCAAGGCGCCGCTCCAGGACCTTTTCCTGCAGCGGCATGCCCAGCCCAAGGAGAACCAGCTGCGGCTGCTGCAGGTGAAGCCATGCCACTGCCTTGTCTTCGAGCTCCCCATTCCAGCCCTCGCCGGGGAAGCCCGAGACACGGGCACCAGGAACGATGGATTGGAGTTTCCGGACGGCTCCGGCGTTCGCCTCGGCCCCGGCACCCAGCACGGCGATCCGTTCGAGCCCCTGCACCTGGTCCAGGGCGGGCAGCCAGTCAGTGGAGCCCAGCCGGTAGTCCATCACCGGGCCTTCGGCCTTGCCGGTTCTCCCCCACAACCAGAGCACGGGGGCACCGTCCAGCAGGACCACGTCGCTCCGCTGGTATAACTTGCTGAAGCCGTCATCCGAGAGGGTCAGCGTGACGCTGTGCAGGTTGTGGCCCAGGATCGTCCGCTTTGACCCCTCCTGAACGAATCGGTCGAGTTCCTCTACGAGTTCAGGAACCCGCAGCGGTGTGGCGTCAACCTCCAGGACGGGAATCCGCTGCCGGTCCAGCGTCATCAAGGGCGGGAGTCCCGGTCTGGTGCCGGGGCGGCGGTGGCGTCTGCTGTTCCCGGGGCTTCGGGCTCTACCACCGATGAACCCGAGGGTGTCTCTGCAACCGGCGCTGCTTCGACCGGTGTCTCTGCCACCGGCGCTGCTTCCACCGGTGTCTCCGCAACCGGTGTCTCCGCCACCGGTTCCTCTTCCGCCATGGGAATCTCGCCGAGTCCCAAGACACCCGGCACATGCTCGCGGAGCTGGTCGAGGCTCACTGCGCCGTTACGGACGACGCGCAAGCGTGGTCCGGTGGCGTCAACAATGGTGGAAGGTACTGCTGCCTCACCTTCGAGCGGCCGGAAGCCACCCTCCAGGTAGACCTCCACGGAGTCCGCCAGCTGCTCGCGGGCGGCGGCTGCTGTCTGTCCAGGAGCATGGCCCGTGCGATTGGCGGATGAAACAGCCAGCGGCCCGGTGAGTGTGAGCAGTTCCTGGGCGATTTCGTCGTCGGGCATCCGCAGCGCCACAGTGCCCTTGGTCTCGCCAAGATCCCAGTCCAGGGACGGCTGGGCGTGCAGGATGAGGGTCAGGCCGCCCGGCCAGAAAGTCTCGGCAAGCTTTCGTGCGTCTGCAGACACGTCGGTGGCCAGCCCGTCGAGGGCGTTCACGCGTGGAATCAGCACGGGGGGCGGCATGGTGCGGCTGCGTCCCTTTGACACCAGGAGCATAGTGACGGCCTGCGGCGAGAAGGCGTCTGCGGCAATGCCGTACACGGTATCCGTGGGAAAAACCACGCACTTCTTTTCGCTGATGGCCCGTTGCGCGTGTTCAAGCCCCTGGGCGCGCTCGTCGTCGCTGGTGCAGTTATAGGTTGTGGTCACTCGCTTATTCTTTCATTCCCTGGGTCAGGATCCGCGAGCAGGGCGCTGGTGGCGCGTTGCTTGCCGTTGAGGTCCAGATGCGTCCTGATAGTGGTCCAGTTTCCGGTCCTGGCCAGCATGGCCGAGATCCAGCCTGCCTGGACTTCTGCATGTTCCATCACGAAGTAGCCGCCGGGCCGCAGCAGGCGGGCAGCCGAGGCCGCTGCCGCCGCCGGAAGTTCCATGCCGTCCGCTCCCCCGCCGTACAGCGCTTCGGGGGGATCGTGCAGGGCCACTTCCGGCTCGTTGGGAACGGCCTCGGCCGGGATGTACGGCGGGTTGGAAACCACGACGTCGAAGGTTCCGTTGAGTTCCGGCAGCGCGTCGCGCAGGTCCCCGAGGACGAGATGGACGCCCAACGGGGCCAGGTTTTTTGCTGCCCAGGCGTGCGCGAACGGGCTGAACTCGACGGCGTGCACCTCGGCGCCCGGCACTTCGTGGGCGATGGAGCCCGCGATGGCGCCAGAACCGGTCCCGAGGTCGACGATCCGCGGGTGCGGCATGTCCTTGACGTGGTCGATCACCAGCTGCGCCACGGATTCGGTCTCGGGGCGGGGCACGAAAACGCCCGGGCCCACGGCCAGCTCCAGGTAACGGAAATGCGCCACTCCGGTGATGTGCTGCAGCGGAATCCGGCTGGCCCGCTCTGCGACCAGGGCCTCATAGCCCTCCGGCGCAGGAGTGTCCCCCAGCATCATTGCCCGCAGGCGGCCCAGCCCAACGTTCAGCAGATGGTCGGCGAGCATCTCGGCGTCCACCCGCGGACTGGGTACGCCGGCATCACGCAGGATGTCCGTTGCCGCGCTGACGGCATCCGCGAGCGACTGGCCTGGCCCGAGTGTCATACGGCGAAACGGCTAGTCGCCGATGGCGTCCAGGCGGGCCTGTTCGTCCATCTCGATTGCGGACTGGATAACAGGCTCCAGGTCACCGTTCATTACCTGGTCCAGGTTGTATGCCTTGTAGCCGGTGCGGTGGTCCGCGATCCGGTTTTCGGGGTAGTTGTAGGTGCGGATGCGCTCCGAACGGTCCATGGTGCGGATCTGCGACTTCCGCTGGGCGGAGTTTTCGGCCTCGATCTGCTCCTGCTGGTGCGCGAGGATGCGTGCCCGGAGCACCCGCATGCCCGCTTCACGGTTCTGCAGCTGGGATTTCTCATTCTGCATGGCCACGACGATGCCGGTGGGAAGGTGGGTGATGCGCACGGCAGAGTCGGTGGTATTCACGGACTGGCCGCCGGGACCGGACGAACGGTAAACGTCGATCTTGAGGTCGTTCTGGTTGATCTCAAGCTCTTCAGGCTCATCCACTTCGGGCAGGACCAGCACGCCGGCAGCAGAGGTATGGATGCGGCCCTGCGACTCGGTCACGGGAACGCGCTGCACCCGGTGCACGCCGCCTTCAAACTTCAGCCTGGCGTAAACGCCCTCGGCCGGGTCATTCGAGCTGCCCTTCACCGCGACCTGGACGTCCTTGTAACCGCCAAGGTCGGATTCGGTGGCGGAGATGATTTCAGTCTTCCAGCCGCGCGATTCCGCGTACCGGGTGTACATCCGCAGCAGGTCACCGGCAAAGAGCGCAGCCTCGTCGCCACCTTCACCGCCCTTGACTTCAAGGATCACGTTGCGGGCATCGTCAGGGTCGCGGGGAATGAGCAGCCGGCGCAGCTTCGCAGCAGCAACCTCAAGCGAAGCCTCCAGCTCAGGCACCTCAGCCGCAAACTCAGGATCCTCTGAAGCCATCTCCTGGGCAGCAGCAAGGTCGTCACGGATGGCTTCCCACTTGTGATACGCCTCGACGATGCCGTTGAGCTGAGCCGAACGCCGCCCAAGCTTCCGGGCAAGCCGCTGATCAGCATAAACAGCAGGATCACCCAGCTGCGCCTGGATAGCATCATGCTCATCAAGCAGGCCCTGTACGGACTCAAACATCTATAAACCTCTTTCGACTTGTACAAGTCTAGTAATGCGGCGACAAAGGTGGGGAACCGGGAAGGTGACCCTACTGAGAGGCGTTCGGTTTTGCCGCCCCGGGAGTGGCATCGGGCCTGCCGGAGCTGGGCGGCAAACGATCGAAGATCGGAAGCCGCCCAGCGTAGGGGCGGGGGCGGCAAAACCGAACGACGAAGGCGGGGGCGGAAAACCCGCGCGGCGAACCACGCGAGGCATCCGCACCCCGCCCCGAACTCAGCTACTTGTCGTTATCCGACTTCGCGCCAAGCGTCGTCTTCTGAACCTGCATGAGGAACTCAACGTTGCTCTGGGTTTCCCGGATCTTGTTGGTCAGGAGTTCAAGGCTCTGCTGGGTCTCGAGTCCGGAGAGGACACGGCGCAGCTTCCACATGATCTTGACTTCCTCCGGCGAGAGCAGGTTCTCCTCGCGGCGGGTGCCGGACGCGTTGACGTCCACGGCCGGGAAGATGCGCTTGTCTGCCAGCTGGCGGGACAGGCGGAGCTCCATGTTGCCGGTGCCCTTGAACTCTTCGAAGATGACTTCGTCCATCTTGGAACCGGTCTCCACGAGGGCGGTGGCCAGGATGGTGAGCGAGCCGCCGTTTTCGATGTTGCGGGCTGCACCGAAGAAGCGCTTGGGCGGGTACAGTGCTGCGGAATCCACACCACCGGACAGGATACGGCCGGAGGCCGGTGCTGCCAGGTTGTAGGCGCGGCCCAGGCGGGTCATGGAGTCCAGCAGGACCACCACGTCCATGCCCATTTCCACGAGCCGCTTGGCGCGTTCGATGGAGAGCTCGGCCACGGTGGTGTGGTCGTCGGCGGGACGGTCGAAGGTGGAGGCGATGACCTCACCCTTGACCGTGCGCTGCATGTCCGTCACTTCTTCGGGGCGTTCGTCAACCAGCACCATCATGAGGTGGACCTCAGGGTTGTTGGTGGTGATCGCGTTGGCGATGGACTGCAGGATGAGCGTCTTGCCGGCCTTCGGCGGGGAGACGATCAGGCCGCGCTGGCCCTTGCCGATCGGGGCAACCAGGTCGATGACGCGGGGGCCGATCTTCTTGGGGTCGGTCTCGAGGCGCAGGCGCTCCGACGGGTACAGGGGTACCAGCTTGGCGAACTCAACACGGTCCTTGAGTTCCTCGGAGGTCTTGCCGTTGACGGAAGTGACGCGGACCAGGGCGTTGAACTTCTGGCGGGCCGACTGCTGGCTGCGGTCTTCGCCGTCACGCGGAGCGCGGATGGCGCCAACCACTGCGTCGCCCTTGCGCAGGTTGTACTTCTTGACCTGGGCGAGGGAGACGTAAACGTCATTCGGGCCCGGGAGGTAGCCGGAAGTACGGATGAACGCGTAGTTCTCCAGGACGTCCAGGATGCCGGCAACCGGCAGCAGGACGTCGTCCTCGGTGACCTCAACGTCGTCGACGTCCGGCCCCTGGGCGCGTCCCCGACGGCGGTCGTTGCGGTCGCGGAAGCGGTCGTTGCGTGAGCTGCTGTCACGGTCCTGGCCGCCGGAGCGGTCATTGCGGTCGTTGCGGTCGCGGCGGTTGCGCCGGTTGCGGCGGCTGCCGCCATCGGTGTCGTCGCCGTCGCGGTTGTCATCGCGGCGGGCGCCTTCACGCTGGCCGGCCTCGCGGCTGCCTGCGTTGTCCCGGCCGCTGTCGGCGTTCTCGCGTGCTGCGTTGTCACGGCCGCGGGTGCGTCCGCCTTCGCGGCGGTCGGTGCGCTGCCCGGCTTCGCCGGCTTCAGCTTCCGTCCGCTCGGTGCGTTCTGCCGTGCGCGGTTCTGCGGCTGCCTGCGCTCCGGCGCGCTGCTCGCCGTCGGCCTGTTCTGCCGGGGCCTCCACACCTTCGGCGCCCTGCGGCGCGGTTGCGGCTGCTTCGCCGCGGCGGCGGTTACGGGTGCGCGGCTGGCGACGCTCGGCTGAGCCTTCGGCTTCGGGGACCTCGACGGCGGCCGGAGCCTCAGCCGCGGCGGCGGTGCTGGTTTCCGCGGCAGCCGGCTCGGCGGCTGCGGGTGCTACCACTCCATCGCTGACGGCACGGCGGCTGCGGCCACGGCCACGGGCCCGCGTTCCTTCCGCGGGAGCTTCGGTTGCCTCAGCAGCCGGAGCCGACACTGCCGGAACAATTGCCGGCGCGGACACGTTCTCGACCGCTTTTTCAGCGGCCTTGGCCGGAGCCTTGGTCATGGGTGTACCGGCGCGGTGGGCGGAAATGGCTGAAACCAGGTCCCCCTTGCGCATCCGGGAACCGCCCGAAATGCCGAGCTGGCTGGCAAGAGCCTGCAGCTGGGCGAGCTTGAGGCCGGCAAGGCCGCTGCTCTTGGCGGGTGCGGCCGGTGATTCGGCAGCAGAAGATGATAGTTCCACAGCTGGCGACAGCTCAGTGGTTTCGGTCACGAAGGATCCTTCCCCCTCGACGGCGTCCAGACTGGGAGCTGGACGCGATGATTTGATCTGGGCTGCAGTTCAGATCTGCAGCCGGATTGTTCGGCCTTGCCGGTTGGATATCGGCCAGCAGGGCCGGATACTAATTCACCTTGCGCTCCGCAATGGTGGAACGCCGGACTGACGCTTCAGGGGCAGTTTGAGTGCTGCAGATTCCTGCGACAGACCAAGCAGGTGGCACCGGAATACATTGCGCAGTAAGAGACCAAGCGGCAACTAAGTGCAATAGCAGATCAGATAGGCGGAATTACCGCCGGTGCAACTCCACCTTAGCACCTTCAACGTCCACTGCCAGCTTCAGAACACGCCACCCGATGTCCGGCGTGTTTGCTGCAGTGAACTCCTCGATAAAACCAACGACGGCGGCCGCTTGAGCCTGTCCGTCTGCCAGTACCAGCACGGTGGGCCCGGCGCCGGACACCACTGCTGCATGCCCGGCCGCACGAAGCGCCGAAATCAATGCAGCGCTGGGACGCATGGCCTCTGCGCGGTAGCTCTGGTGGAGGTAGTCCTCGGTGCCGGCCAGCAGGAATTGGGGCTTGCTGGTCAATGCATGGATCAGGAGGGCCGCCCGTCCGGCATTCATGGCAGCGGCGTGGTGCCCTACCGAGGCCGGCAGCAACGCACGCGCAGCTTCCGTCGACAGCTCGAAATCGGGAACGGCCACCACCGGAACCACCGTTTCGGACACTGTCGCGCTGGTGCTGCTGTACTGGTCACTGTCCTGCCAGGAGAGCGCCAGACCGCCGAAAATGGCCGGTGCCACGTTGTCCGGGTGCCCTTCCAGCTCGCTGGTGAGCTGAAGGATCCAGTCCTTCCCGCGGCGGCTTGCCTCAGGCACCAGCGCGTTCGCTGCGGAAACGGCTGCCACCACGGCCGATGCGGACGAGCCCAGCCCCCGTCCGTGGGGATTGACGTTGTCCGCCGTCACCTTCAGACCGCCGTGCCGGAAGCCCAGCCGTTCGAAAGCCGCTTCCATGGCGCGGATGACCAGGTGGCTGGCGTCCCGCGGAAGGGTGTCTGCGCCTTCGCCGCGAAGATCGAACAGGAGCTCCTCGGATTCAAGGCTCTCCACCGTCAGCGTGTCATGCAGCGCCAGGGCCAGGCCCAGGCTGTCGTAACCGGGACCAAGGTTGGCTGTGGTGCCGGGAACCCGGACGGTAACCCGTTGTCCGGGCTCAATAAGCTGCAGTCCGACGGCGGTCTGCGAGGTGGTGTCCAAGGTTATTTTTCTTCCAGTCCCAGTTCAGCAGCAACGGTAACCACGTCGTTGGAAACCTTGACCGGCTGCACGTCGCTGCCGTCCTCGGTACGCAGGGCCCACTGGGGGTCCTTGAGGCCGTGGCCGGTGACGGTGATGACGATCGTCTTCCCGGACGGAACCTCGCCCGCGACATGCTTCTTCAGCAGGCCAGCAACGCCGGCGGCGGAACCAGGTTCAACGAAGACGCCTTCGCGGGAGGACAACCAGCGGTGGGCGTTGAGGATTTCCTCGTCGGTTACGGCATCGATGAGCCCGCCGGATTCGTCCCGGGCGCCAATGGCGCCGTCCCAGGATGCAGGGTTGCCGATCCGGATGGCAGTGGCGATGGTGTCAGGCTCGGTGATGGGGTGGCCCGCTACGAAAGGTGCTGCCCCTGCTGCCTGGAAGCCCCACATGGCAGGCGTTTTGGTGGACACAGCGGGAAGCGTGCCGGCGGTTTCGGACTCGAACGGAGCGGAGTACTCCTTGTAACCCTTCCAGTAGGCCGTGATGTTTCCGGCGTTGCCAACCGGCA
This sequence comes from Arthrobacter sp. Alg241-R88, assembly GCF_900537115.1. Classification (GTDB taxonomy): domain Bacteria; phylum Actinomycetota; class Actinomycetes; order Actinomycetales; family Micrococcaceae; genus Arthrobacter. The sequence continues at coordinate 853,187 of NZ_UNRG01000001.1, read as the reverse complement.
GGACATGGATGTCCGGAGCGTCGCCCAGTGCGTCAACGATCTCGAACGCACCGGTCTTTTGTCCCTGGATACGGGCAGGGTTGACGGAGTTGACCAGGAAGACCGGGTAGGACTCCCCCAACTTGCGTGCGATATCAAGGCAGTTGTCGAAGTTGCCGTCCACCTGGAGCAGGGTTGCACCGTGGGCGATGGCCTGGCTGAGCTTGCCCATGGAGATCTTGCCCTCGGGTACCAGGACGGCACACTTCAGGCCTGCGGCCGTGGCGTAGGCAGCGGCAGAAGCGGACGTGTTGCCGGTGGAGGCGCATACAACGGCCTGGGCTCCGGCAGCAACGGCGGCCGTCATGGCCATGGTCATGCCGCGGTCCTTGAACGAGCCGGTGGGGTTCATGCCCTCCACCTTGAGGTACACCTTGGAGCCGGTGAGCTCCGAGAGCTTCTGCGCGTGCACCAGCGGGGTGCCGCCCTCGCCCAGGGTGATCACCCTGGTGGATTCCGTCACGGGCAGACGGTCAGCGTATTCGCGGATAACGCCGCGCCATTGGTGAGCCACTTAGACTCCTTCTACCCGCAGAACGGATGTAACTGAATTGATGACGTCCAGGCCCTTCACGGCCTCGACGGTGGCTGCAAGGGCAGCCTCTGACGCGCGGTGGGTGACAATCCGCAGTTCGGCGGACTCCACGTTGGACTCAGCGTCGCGGTGGATGGTCTGCCGCATGATTTCGATGGAGACGCCGTGCTCGGCAAAGAGCTGGGCGATCCTGGCCAGGACGCCGGGCTGGTCAGCGACGTCCAGCCCGATGTAGTAACTGGTGACGGCAGCGTCGATCGGCAGCGCCGGAACGTGTCCGGTGGTGGTTTCCGTTCGGCCGGGGCCGCCGAGGACCAGGCTGCGCGCGGCGGAGACCAGATCACCCAGGACGGCGGAGGCTGTGGGGGTACCGCCGGCTCCCTGGCCGTAGAACATCAGTTCGCCGGCATTCTCGGCTTCAATGAATACGGCGTTGAACGCGCCGTGAACGGCAGCCAGCGGGTGCTCGCGGGGAAGCAGGGTTGGGTGCACGCGGACGGAGACGCCGTCGCCGCCGTCTGCTTCCGTACCTGTGTCCGTGCCTGCGGCGGGAAGCTTTTCCGCAATGGCCAGCAGCTTGATGACAAAGCCGGCGTCCTTGGCGGCAGCAATGTCCGCCGCGGTGACGGAGCTGATCCCCTCGCAGTGGACGTTCTCCAGGGCGAACCGGGTGTGGAACGACAACGAGGCAAGGATGGCAGCCTTCGCGGCAGCATCGTGGCCTTCGACGTCGGCAGTGGGGTCCGCCTCCGCGTAACCGAGCCGCTGCGCTTCAGCGAGGGCGTCTGCAAACTGGGCGCCAGTGGTGTCCATCTGGTCAAGGATGAAATTGGTGGTGCCGTTGACGATGCCTAGAACCCGGGTGATCCGGTCACCGGCGAGGCTGTCGCGGATGGGCCGCAGGATGGGGATGGCTCCGGCGACGGCGGCCTCATAAGAGAGCTGCACGCCCGCCTTGTCAGCCTCTTCATGAAGGATAGGGCCGTCCTGTGCCAGGAGCGCCTTGTTCCCCGTGACAACGCAGGCACCATTGCGAAGGGCGGACAGGATCAGTGTGCGGGCAGGTTCAATGCCGCCCATCAGCTCGATCACGAGGTCCGCGTCCTTGACGAGGGTGTCGGCGTCGGTGGTCAAGAGTTCCTGCGGAAGGTCCACATCGCGCTTCGTGTGGACGTTGCGCACGGCGATGCCGCTCAGCTCCAGCTTCGCGCCCGTCCGCGCGGCAAGGGTGTCGGCGTCCTCAATGAGAATCCGCGCAACCTGGGCCCCAACGTTGCCACAGCCCAGCAGGGCCACTTTCAGGGTTCGCAATTCAGTCATTCAGACTCCCATGTCGCGGTTCAGCAGATCTTCTTCGGTTTCCCCGCGGACAATCAGCCGGGCAGATCCGTCGCGCACCGCGACAACGCCCGGCCGGGCCAGATAGTTGTAGTTGCTTGACAGGGCCCAGCAGTAGGCGCCGGTCCCCGGTACAGCAAGCAGATCACCGGCTGCCACGTCCTCGGGCAGATATACATCTCTAACAACTATGTCGCCGCTCTCGCAATGTTTGCCCACCACGCGGGACAGCTGCGGTGCGGCGGCAGATGCGCGGGAAGCCACGACAGCCGAATAATCCGCGTCGTAGAGCACCGGGCGGGCGTTGTCGCTCATGCCGCCGTCCACCGACACATAGCGCCGCGGATACGTAACGTTGTCGTCGGCGTCACCAGCGTCGGCCGGGGCCGGCGTGTCCACACGAACGGTCTTGAGCGTCCCCACCTCGTACAGGGTGAAGGTGGTGCTGCCAACGATGGCGCGCCCCGGCTCGATCGAGATGCGGGGCGAGTCGATGCCGAGTTTTGCGCAGGTGGAGCGCACGACGGCGGCCATCGCCTGGGCGATCTCGGCCGGCGGGCGCGGGGTGTCCACAGGGGTGTAGGCAATGCCGTAGCCCCCGCCGAGGTCCAGCTCCGGAAGGACAATGGAGTATTTGCGCTGCATGGCGTCTAGGAAGGTCAGGAGCTTTTCCGCGGCCAGCGCGAAGCCGTCCGGTTCGAAGATCTGCGAGCCAATGTGGCAGTGCAGCCCAAGCAGCTCAATGCTGTGGTAGGCCGTCGCAGCGGCAACTGCCTCTTCAGCAGCTGAAAGGCCTGCTTCATCCGTGGTGTCCCCGGCCATGGAGAGCCCGAACTTCTGGTCCTCGTGCGCAGTGGCAATGAATTCATGGGTGTGCGCATGGACGCCCGGCGTCAGCCGGAGCATGACCTTTGCGGTTTCGCCCCGCCCGGAGGCAATCTTGGCAACGCGGTCCAGCTCGTCGAGGCTATCCACCACAATGCGGCCCACCTGCATGTCGAGGGCACGGCGGATTTCGGCGTCCGACTTATTGTTGCCGTGCAGGCCCAGGTGGGCGCCGGCAATGCCCGCCCGGGCAGCTACGGCGAGTTCGCCGCCGGAGCAGGTGTCGAGCCGGAGGCCTTCCTCAGCCACCCAGGTTGCCACTGCCGTGCAGAGGAAGGACTTACCGGCGTAGTAGACGTCGACTCCCCCGCAGATGTCCGCGAACGCGTCGTCGAACGCGTCTTTGAACCCCCGCGCACGGGTGCGGAAGTCCGCCTCGCTCATCACGAACAGGGGCGTGCCGAACTGTTCCTTCAGCTCGGCGACCGAAATGCCGTCGATGGTCAGCTGGCCCGCGCTGGTCCGGAAAACGTCCTCTGCCCACATGGAAGGGGTCAGCGCGTTGAGATCCTCCGGAACGGCGAGCCATTCCGGGGCGAGCGGCGAGGCTGCGCCTTTGTGCGAATCGTTCATCCCGATCACATCCGTTCCGGCGCGGAAACGCCGAGCAGGTCAAGGCCGTTGGCCAGCACCTGGCTCGTGGCGTCGTTGAGCCAGAGGCGGGTGCGGTTGACGTCGGTCACCGCCTCGTCGCCCATGGGGGCGATGCGGCAGGCGTCGTACCAGCGGTGGTAGGCCCCGGCGATGGTTTCGAGGTGCCGTGCCACCCGGTGCGGTTCCCGCAGTTCCGCGGCCTTCGCGACGATCGACGGGTAGCTGCCCAGGTACGAGAGAAGTTCGTTCTCCGTGGCGTGGTCCAAAAGGGAGGCGTCAAAAGCGGACCGCTCCACGCCGGCGTCGACGGCGTTGCGGGCCGCACCGCGGGACCGGGCGTGGGCGTACTGCACGTAGAACACCGGGTTCTCGTTGCTGTGCTTCTTCAGCAGCTCCGGGTCCAGCGTCAGGGGGGAATCTGCCGGGAACCGGGCCAGGGAGTAGCGGACTGCATCCTTGCCGAGCCAGTCGATCAGGTCCTTCAGCTCGATGATGTTGCCTGCGCGCTTGGACAGCTTGGCGCCGTTCACTGATACCAGCTGGCCGATCAGCACCTCGATGTTCACCTCGGGGTCATCCCCGGCGCAGGCGGCGATGGCCTTGAGCCGGTTAATGTAGCCGTGATGGTCGGCGCCGAGCAGGTAGATCTTTTCGGTGAAGCCGCGGTCCTTCTTTGAGAGGTAGTAGGCGGCATCCGCTGCGAAGTAGGTGGGCTCGCCGTTGGCGCGGATCATCACCCGGTCCTTGTCGTCGCCAAAGTCGGTGGTCCGCAGCCAGACGGCACCGCCGTCGTCGAACACGTGGCCCTGCTCGCGAAGGCGGGCAACGGCACTCTCAATCGCGCCGGCGTCGTGCAGTTCCTGCTCTGAGAAGAACACGTCGAACTCGACACCAAAGTCCGCGAGGGTGGCCTTGATGTCCTTCATCTGCGCCTTGTAGGCGGCTGCGCGGATGACCGGGAGGGCAGCAACTTCGGTCAGTTCGCGGATGTCGGGGTGTTCGGTGAGGACCTCGTGGCCCAGGTCTGCGATGTACTGTCCCGGGTAGCCGCCGTCAGGAACGGGCAGGCCGTGCAGCCGGGAGTACACCGAGTTGGCGAAGACATTCATCTGCGAGCCGGCGTCGTTGATGTAGTACTCAGCGGTGACGTCGGCACCGGAGGCGCGCAGCACGCGGGCGATGGAATCGCCCAGGGCGGCCCACCGGGTGTGCCCAATGTGAAGGGGTCCGGTGGGGTTGGCCGAGACGAATTCCATGTTGACTGTGTGGCCGGCGAGCGCGTTGTTGGTTCCGTACTGGTGCCCGGCTTCGACGATCACCCTGGCCAGGGCGCCGGCCGTTGCTGCATCCACGGTGATGTTCAGGAACCCGGGCCCCGCGATGTCCACGGCAGAGACGCCGTCGATCGACTTCAGCCGTGCGCTCAGCACGGTGGCAAATTCGCGGGGGTTGGTGCCGGCCTGCTTGGCAAGCTGCAGGGCGATGTTGGTGGCCCAGTCGCCGTGGTCCCGGTTCTTGGGCCGCTCCACGCGTACCTCGTCTGGCACTGCTGATGACGAAAGGGCAATCTCACCGGCGTCGACGGCGTCCTTCAGGCAGGCGGATATGGCGAGGGAGAGTTCTTCGGGAGTCACCCCTCTAGCCTACCGGGGGCCAGTGACAGCAAAAGAATTGGGAGCGTTTCCTGCGCCACAGCGGTTCCACAGGAAATCCACAAGCCAGCTACAAGTTGAACCAATACGCTGGGTTCATCGTTGACACCACCGTAAGCACCGTCCCAAACACTTAACCGAAATGAGAGCCTTCCTATGAGACCGTCAGTCCGTAAAAGTGTTTTCGCCGGAATCGCCGGCCTTTCCCTCGCCGGAACGGTGGCCGGTTGCGCGCCGTCCGCCACCGAGAGCACGCCTGCAGCCTCGGGCAACGGTGCGGAAACGTCCGCCGCCGCGCCCTCCGCAGGAGCCTCGTCCCTGGCCACCAGTGGCTCCACGTACAAAGATGGCACGTACAGCGCCGACGGAAATTACGTCTCCCCGAACGGCACCGAGACGGTTGGGGTTGAACTTACCCTCGCAGGGGGTACGGTCACGGCTGTCGACATCACCCAGCATCCCTCGAACCCCAACACCCGCAAGTTCCAGGGTGAGTTCGCCGGCGGGATCGCCGATCAGGTAGTGGGCAAGAGCATCGACGAACTCAACGTCTCGAAGGTCGCCGGTTCCTCGCTGACCAGCGGCGGATTCAACCAGGCCGTGGAGCAGATTAAGTCGGAGGCGCAGTAGACGGTGCCGGACGCGGACTGGGAGGACTTTGCGTTCGAGGGAATCGGCACGCACTGGGAAATCTCCACGCCTCTTCCGCTTGACGGGCCACTGCGGAAACGGCTCCTTGGCCGGGTGGAAAAGTTCGACGCCGACTGGTCCCGTTTCCGATCCGATTCCCGCGTCAGCATCATGGCACGGGAGCCCGGGCGGTATGGGTTTCCGGAGGAGGCCGAGAGGCTTGGCCCGCTGTACAGGGCGCTTTATGGACTGACCGACGGGGCCATGACCCCGCTGATCGGCGCCTCCCTCGAGCGGCTGGGGTACGACGCCGGATACTCCCTCACGCCCTCAGGCTCCCCGTTGCCGGCACCCCGCTGGAACGGGGTCCTTGAGTGGACGGGCACCACCATCACCACCACTTCGCCTGTGCTCCTGGATATCGGGGCGGCAGGCAAGGGCCTGCTGGTGGATCTGCTGGCCGATGAACTGGGCGCTGAAGGGATTGATTCCTTCGTCATTGACGGCAGCGGGGACCTGCTTGCAAGGGGCCCCCGATCCACCCAGGTGGCTTTGGAGCATCCTTACAATCCGGCCCAGGCCATCGGAGTCATTCCCCTCGCGGGACGGGCGCTTTGTGCCTCGGCGTCCAACCGACGAGCCTGGGGGGACGGCCTGCATCATGTGCTGGACGGAACAACCGGGCAGCCGGTGAGGACCGCCGTCGCCACCTGGGCCCTCGCGGACAGCGCCATGCTGGCCGACGCCCTGGCTACTGCGCTTTTCTTCGCCCCAGGCGCCCGATTGGAGCAAGAGTTCGATTTCTCCTGGCTGACCGTATTCTCCGACGGGAGCGCGGCCCACTCCGGGGAGTTTGAAGGGAGACTGTTCACATGAGCCCTGTGGAAACACCGAAAGCCCGGCCCGCCCCCTCCGTGGCTGCACGGCTGGATACCATGCTTGGCCGGTTCACCATGTACCGGCTCATCCTCCTGGTCCTTGCAGGCCTGGCCCTTTACAGTCTCTTGCTCGATGCCCTGGGCTGGCTGACATTTGGCATTCCCGAAATGCTGGCGCACCTGGTGCTGTGCCTTGGCCTGACCTATGCCTCCAACAGGGCTTTGGCAGCAATATTCCACGTGCGGCCCCACTCGGAGTCCTCGCTCATCACCGGCCTGCTGTTGTACTTCCTGTTCTGGCCTTCGTTCGCGCCGATGGATCTGGCCGGCGTGGCGTTGGCCTGCGTCCTGGCATCGGCATCAAAGTATGCGCTCGCGTGGCGCGGCCGCCACGTCTTCAACCCCGCCGCTGCGGGAGCCTTCGTGGTGGGGCTCACCGGGCTCAACATTGCCACCTGGTGGGCAGCTACCCCTGCCATGCTGTGGCTGCTGGTGCCCGGCGTTCTCCTGGTCCTGTACCGCACGCGCAAATTCCAGATGGCCTCGATCTTCCTCATCGTGGCCTGCGCCATCATCACGGCGGAACTCCTTCAGTCGGGCATGTCCGTTGGGATGGCGTTGTGGCAGTCACTGGCGCAGCGGCCGCTGCTGTTCTTTGTGGGGTTCATGCTCACCGAGCCGCTGACACTGCCCCCGCGCAGGTGGCAGCAACTGGCACTCGCGGCTGTGGTCGGCGTGGTGTTTGCGGCCCCCTACAACTTCGGTTTCCTCGCGAATTCTCCTGAGGCCGCGCTGCTGCTGGGCAATCTTCTCGCCTTTATGGTGGGCCAGCGGGGCGGCGTGAAGCTGAAATTCAACGGAACCAGGCCGCTGACGCCCAGCACCACGGAATTTTCCTTCGAGCCCTCCCGGCCCGTCCGCTTTGTGCCGGGACAATTCATGGAACTGGACCTTCCGCATGCGAAATCGGACGGAAAAGGACGACGCCGGGTGTTCAGTTTGACGGGCACCCCGGCTGACCGCCTGGTTAAGTTCGGCGTGCGGACTGCTGAGCCTGTGTCCGCGGCCAAGAGGGTACTTCTTTCGCTGAAGCCTGGCGACGAACTGGCAGCCACTGCCGTTGGAGGGGACTTCGTCCTCCCCCGCGACCCCCGCAAGCCGGTCCTGCTGATCGCTGCAGGAATCGGCATCACGCCTTTCCTTTCACATATCTCCTCCGGCGGCTTACGGGATCGCGACGCGGTCCTCCTGCTGCTGGCCAGAAGTGCGGACGAGATTGCCTATGCGGAAGAACTGAAGGATGCCGGGGCTCGTGTGGTGGCCCGGATTGCCGACGGCTCCCAACCGCCGTCGCATATAAGTGCTTTCCCGGCCGATGCTGCCAGGGTGGACGGCGAAGCTCTCAGTGCGGTGATTCCCGACATCGCCGAGCGCGAGGTTTTTATCTCGGGCTCACCTGCGAGTGTCGCTTCGCTGCGCCGCGCGGCAAAGGAAGCCGGGGCGAGGCGGGTTCACGTGGACTCGTTTTCGGGCTACTGACCTGGGCGTTCACTACCGTTCAGGTGGGCGTGGGAGTGGCGATTTTCCCTTGCAGGCCACCTTACTGCTAAGCTCTAGGACGTCCCGCCAGCAACGGCAGGATTCCCCGGATTGCCCTCGTAGCTCAGGGGATAGAGCGTCTGCCTCCGGAGCAGAAGGTCGTAGGTTCGAATCCTATCGAGGGCACCATCACCAGAAGCACCCCGGTCCACTGACCGGGGTGCTTTTCATTGCCCGGGCAATTTCCCATAGGGCTGCAGCTCCCGGTGATCATGCAGCAAATGCAGCCACAACGGCCGCCTCCGCCGCTTTGTCAGTGCCCCCTCGTAGTCTGTAGTCACCAAGTTGAGGGGGTACGCCATGCACGTTCCGTTCTGTTCCATCATTCCGCCCTACCTGTTGAGGCGGCTGGCCAGGCAGGACGCTCCGGAGTTTTCTGCGGCAGCAAGGGCCGCCAAAGAAGCCTTGGGACACGTCCGCTCGGTCCACGCGGCCCGCACGCAAGCAGCCCCCGATGTCCCGGCGGGAGTGCGCCAGGCCAAACCAGGACCCTCAAACCGCTCGGTTTTCGACGCCGGCGGTTCAGAAGTCCTTCCAGGCAAACTCGTGCGAAAGGAGGGCGAGTCCGCCACGGGGGATCCTGCAACGGATGAGGCCTATGACGGGCTGGGCCACACGCATCGCCTCTACGCCGACGTCTTCGGCAGGAACTCGATCGACGGCCGGGGGCTGCCTTTGAACGCCACGGTGCACTTCGGCAAACTCTACGACAACGCGTTTTGGGACGGGACGCAGATGGTCTTTGGCGACGGCGACGGGGAGGTCTTCGAGCGGTTCACCAGGTCCATCAGCGTCATCGGGCACGAGCTTGCCCACGGGGTTACCCAGTACTCGGCCGCGCTGGTCTACCGGAACCAGGCCGGAGCCATCAATGAGTCGATGTCGGATGTTTTCGGTGCCCTCGTGGAGCAGTACGTCAAGAACCAATCAGCGGCAGAGGCCAGTTGGCTCATAGGCGAGGGCCTGTTCACGCCCCAGGTGGAGGGGCGCGCCCTGCGCTCCATGAAAGCCCCGGGAACCGCGTACGACGACGACGTGCTGGGCAAGGATCCCCAGCCGGATTCCATGGACTCTTACGTGAGAACCAGCGCCGACAATGGTGGTGTCCACATCAACTCGGGCATTCCGAACCGGGCGTTCTACCTGGTGGCGGAAACGCTGGGCGGGAACGCCTGGGACTCCCCCGGGCGCATTTGGTACGAGACGCTCACCAGCGGCGATTTGCCCACCGGCGCGACCTTCACCGTATTCGCGCGCGCCACGGCGGCTACGGCCGCGGAGCTTTTCGGTTCTGACTCAAAAGAGCATGACGCCGTGCGGAACGCGTGGGAAACTGTGAAGGTCAAGCTTTAACGGGTCGCCTGGCTGCCGTACTTTGGGCCACCAGGCTCGAACCAGCCAGGAACCAGGCCATGAAGATCAGTGTGGAGCGCACCGGCGGCATCGCGGCGATGACTAGGGTTTGGACGGTAAACGCCGAGTCCGAAAAGGCCAGAAATCAATGGCAGCCCATCGTCGAAGCATGCCCTTGGGACGCCGTACCCAGGACACCGCGAGCCGCCGCGGCGGAATACTCAGGGTCCCAGCCGGATCGGTTCATCTACTCCATCCGTGCGGGCCAGCACCGGGCAGCCCTGCCGGAGCAGGCAGTCACCGGTCCCTGGCGGGTGCTGGTGGACACCACGCGGGCAGCCGCTGAGGAGTCACGCGCGGCACAGCGGCCGGATACGTAAAGCCCGGAGCTAACCAACCTCTGCCAGCTGTCCGCGGAAGGCTCGCCGGTAGGACTGCGGGCTGGTGTCCAGGACTTTCGCAAAATGGTGCCGCAGCAGCACCGGCTGCCCAAATCCGGACTCGCGCGCGATCTCGTCAATGTTCAGGTCGGTGGACTCCAGAAGTTCCTGGGCGCGAAGCACCCGCTGGGAATTGAGCCAGGCCGCCGGCGTTGCACCGGTTTCCGACCGGAACTTCCGTGCGAAAGTCCTCGCGGACATGTGCACGCGGGCAGCCAGTTCGCCCACAGTGTGTTCACGGTCCAGGTGCTCCACCATCCAGCGAAGGAGTTCCTCCATCGGCGCCGAGCCGCACGTGGGCATGGGCCGGTCAATGAACTGTGCCTGGCCGCCGTCACGGTGCGGGGGAACCACCATGTCGCGGGCAATCGCGGCGGCCACATGCGCTCCCAGTTCCACGCGCACCAGGTGCAGGCAGGCATCTATCCCGGCGGCCGTGCCGGCGGAGGAGATGATGTTCCCGTCCTGCACGTACAGGACATTTTCGTCCACGTGCACGCGGGGGTATTCGGCAGCCAGTTGGCCCGAATAGTGCCAGTGCGTGGTGCAGCGGCGGTCATCCAGGAGGCCGGCCCGGGCAAGGGCGAAAGCTCCTGAGCAGATGGACATGACCCACGCTCCCCTTGCATCCGCCGCCCGAAGCGCCTGGAGGGCGGACTCCGGCAAGTCATCGTCCCGGCCGTACGGAGCCATAATCACCAGGTCCGCATCGGCGGTGGCCTCCAGCCCCAGGCTCACATTCATGGAAAGCCCGGACTTGAGGGGCACGTCCCCCGGGACCGGTGTGCAGACACGGAAGTCAAAGGCCGGCACACCACTCCCCCGCCCGGACCTGTCGATGCCAAACACTTCGCAGGCAGTGCCAAATTCGAACATGGAGAAGTTGGGAACCACGATGACGGCTACTGTTTTCAGCATGCTTCCATTGTGGCAGGAATTATCCCTTTTTGGGCATTTCTGCCACTTTTTCTGGATGGCAAAGAGGAGAAGCATGGAGGCATGGAAATCCTCACAACCGCCCTCATCGTCCTGCTGCTCCTCGTATTTGCCGCCACTGTGTCGGCCCTCCTGCGTGACGGGCGGGGGCACACGCCTCCCGTCGAATCGCATGAAGCCTGGTCCGCCCTGGACCTTCCCAGCACCAACTACACGCTCCGCATTTTCTAGCCCCAACCACCCAACCCAACCACCCAAGCACCGGGTAGGGCTGCAACCAGTCGAAGGCGGGAAGCCCGGGCTCCCGCAGTAGACTGTCAGCAGCCATGACACTTCACATTTCCTATCCTGCCGAGCTCCCGGTCTCCGAGCGCCGCGAAGACCTGATGGCCGCCATCGCAGCGAACCAGGTGACCATCATCGCCGGCGAGACCGGCTCCGGTAAGACCACCCAGATTCCCAAGATGTGCCTCGAGCTTGGCCTGGGCGAAAACGGCCTGATCGGCCACACCCAACCGCGCCGGCTTGCAGCCCGCACGGTTGCGGAGCGCATCGCCGAGGAACTAGGCGTGGATATCGGCCAGGAAGTCGGCTTCCAGGTCCGCTTCACCGGCGAAGTCAGCCGGAACACCAAGGTTAAGCTGATGACCGATGGCATCCTGCTGGCGGAAATCCAGCGCGACAAACTGCTGCGCAAGTACAACGCAATCATCATTGACGAAGCCCACGAGCGCAGCCTCAACATCGACTTCATTCTCGGCTACCTCAAGCGGATCCTGCCGCAGCGGCCCGACCTCAAGGTGATCATCACCTCCGCCACCATCGATCCGGAACGGTTCGCCAACCATTTCGGCACTCCGGACGTCCCTGCCCCCATCATCGAGGTCTCCGGGCGGACGTACCCGGTGGAGATCCGGTACCGCCCACTGTCTCAGGCACCGGCCGGGACAGATGAAGAGAACGCTTCCGACGACGAGCTCGAGGAAGACCGCGACCCGCTCGACGCCGTCTGTGACGCGGTGGATGAACTCGCTGCGGAAGCACCCGGCGACATCCTCGTATTCTTTTCCGGCGAGCGCGAGATCCGGGATGCCGCCGACGCCCTCCAGTCCCGGATCCAGTCCAATAGAAGGCTGGCCGGAACTGAAATCCTCCCCCTGTTCGCACGCCTGAGCCTGCAGGAACAGCACAAGGTGTTCCATCCCGGCAACAAACGCCGGATCGTGCTCGCCACCAACGTGGCTGAGACGTCGCTGACAGTGCCTGGTATCAAGTACGTGATCGACACAGGCACCGCGCGCATCTCGCGGTACTCACACCGCACCAAGGTCCAGCGGCTCCCCATCGAGCGCGTCTCGCAGGCATCGGCCAACCAGCGTTCCGGCCGGTGCGGCCGCGTGTCCGACGGCATCGCCATCCGCCTTTACTCGGAGGAGGACTTCGAGTCCCGGCCCCGCTTCACCGATCCCGAAATCCTGCGCACGAACCTGGCGGCCGTCATCCTCCAGATGACAGCCATGGGAGTGGCGCGGGGACCGAAGGACGTCGAAAACTTCCCTTTCGTGGAACCTCCCGAAACGAGGGCAATCAACGACGGCGTCACACTGCTCCGCGAGCTCGGCGCACTGGCTGCCGCACAGCCCCAGAACGGCACGGGCGGCGCGAAAAGCGGCGGCGGGCTCACCGCCGTCGGGCAAAAGCTCGCCCAGCTCCCGGTGGATCCCCGGCTGGGCCGGATGATCGTGGAAGCGGGAAAACGCGGCTGTGTCCGTGAGGTCATGATTTTGGCAGCAGCCCTCACCATCCAGGACCCCCGCGAGCGCCCTACGGACAAGCAGCAGCTCGCGGCGGAAAAGCACAACCGGTTCAAGGACGAGAACTCGGACTTCACCGGCTTCCTGAACCTGTGGAACTACATCCAGGAGAAGCAGCAGGAGCTGTCGTCGTCGGCCTTCCGCCGCCTGTGCCGGGCCGAATTCATCAACTACCTTCGGGTGCGTGAGTGGCAGGATCTGTTTGCCCAACTGCGCCAGCTTGCCCGGCCCCTGGGCATCAGCCTGGACAACAAACGCCTGGCCGATCCGGTAGGCAACCACGACGGCATCCACATCAGCCTCCTGTCCGGGCTCCTGAGCCACATCGGCATCCTGGATGAGCGCAAGCGTGAGTACGCCGGGGCCAGGGGCAGCCGCTTCGCAATCTTCCCCGGTTCTGCATTGTTCAAGAAGTCGCCCACCTTCGTGATGGCGGCGGAGCTGGTGGAAACGAGCCGGCTCTGGGCCAGGGTTGCAGCGAAATTCGATCCCGCCTGGGCAGAACAGGTGGCCCCGGACCTCGTCAAGCGCAGCTACAGCGAACCCCACTGGTCCACCCGCCAGGGCGCGGTCATGGCCTACGAAAAGGTCACGCTGTACGGTGTTCCCATCATCGCCCAGCGCAGGATCAACTACGGCAGGGTGGACCCGGTGGTCGCCCGGGAACTCTTCATCAGGCACGCCCTGGTGGAGGGCGACTGGAAAACCCACCACAAGTTCTTCCACCGCAACCGGGCCCTCCTGCAGGAGGTTGAGGAACTCGAAGCCAGGATGCGGCGCCGGGACCTCCTGGTGGACGACGAGACGCTGTTTGAGTTCTACGACGCCCGGGTGGGGCAGGACGTTGTGTCCGAACGGCACTTTGATAAATGGTGGAAGGACGCCCGGCACCAGAACCCGGACCTCCTGGACTATGACAAGTCGCTCCTCCTCAACAATGACGCCGACGAGCTCGACGAATCCGCCTACCCGAAGACCTGGCTGCACAAGGGCTTTGAACTCCCGCTGACCTACGAGTTCCACCCGGTCGCCCCCGGCTCGCCGCCCAACCCGAACGACGGCGTCACTGCCGAGGTGCCGGTCCTTTTCCTGAATCAGCTGGACGACAAGGCATTCCGGTGGCTGATCCCCGGCCAGCGCGTGGAACTGGTGACGGCCCTGATCAAGTCCCTGCCGAAGCAGATCCGCAAGAACTTTGTTCCTGCCCCGGACGTAGCCCGGCAGGCAGTGGCGGTACTTGAGTCCGATTTCGACCCGGCCTCGGATGAACTGGAACCGTCCCTCGAACTTGCGCTCCGCCGCATCCGCGGAAGCATCATCCCGCCCGGTTCGTGGAACTGGGACGCGGTGGCCCCGCACCTTCGCGTGACCTTCAAGGTAGTGGACAGCAAGGGCAAGGTCCTGGACGAGGGCAAGGACCTCGCGGCCCTGCAGGAACAGCTTGCACCCGCCACCCGGCGGGCCATTGCCGAATCCCTCGGTGCCACGCCTGCCTCTACCGGGCCGCGCAGCAAGGCAGCGCGTACGGGGGGCGCATCGGACGACGGCGGGAATCGCCGGGTGCAGGCGCCCGCCAACGTCCCGGCCGGCTCCGGCCCCGCCGGATTCCGGGAGCAGGAAGGCCTGACCGAGTGGAGCTTTGGCACCGTCCAACGCCAGGTCAGCAGCATGGTCAAGGGCCACACTGTCACCGGTTATCCGGCGTTGGTTGACCAGGGCAAGTCGGTGGCACTCCGGGTTTTCCAGACCCCGGACGAGCAGCAGGACGCCATGCGCGGCGGTGTGATCAGGCTGCTGGCGCTGCGCGTTCCCGCTCCCGACCGGTACGTGCTGGAGCACCTGAGCAACACCGAGAAGCTGACATTCAGCCAGAACCCGCACGGCTCGGTCGCAGCGCTGATTGCCGACTGCGCGCTGGCAGCCATCGACAAACTCACCCCGGCAGAATTGCCCTGGGACCGGCAGTCCTTCGATGCGCTCTATGAAGTGGTCCGGGCCGAGCTGATCGATACCGTGTTCAGCGTGACCGCCGTGGTGGAGCGCATCCTTGCCGCTACCCGGCGAATTGAAAAGCAGCTCAAGGGCACTACCAGCCTCGCACTCATCAGCGCGCTCAATGACATCAAGAGCCAGCTGGAGCACTTGGTGTACCCGGGGTTTGTGGCACGCACCGGCTATGCCCAGCTCAGCCAGCTCCCCAGGTACCTCGCCGCCATTGAAAAGCGGCTGGAGCGCCTCCCGGGCAACGTCCAGCGCGATGCCCTCAGCATGGCGGTAGTGCAGCGGCTCGAGGACGACTACGACGACGCCGTTTCCGCCCTGCTTCCGGGACGGCGGGCGGGCGGCGAACTGGCCCAGGTCCGCTGGATGATCGAAGAGCTCCGGGTGAGCCTCTTCGCCGTCGAACTCGGAACGGCCTATTCGGTATCCGAGAAGCGGATCCGCGCCGTGCTCAACAAGGCGCTGGCCCCGGCCTAGGCAGTATGCCTAGGCCGGGAACAGAAGGCCGGGAACGGCCAGCCGCAAACCGTCAGGCCGGGACGAACGCGCCGTACCCGGCGGCCCGGAGGCCTTCCCGCAGTTTCTCGGCATTGGCATCCAGGACCTTCGGATCCGGATTCTGGTCTGCCGAGGCGAAGTTGAAGTCCGCCATGCTCCTCGAAGGCCACACGTGCACGTGGAGGTGGTTGATTTCATAACCTGCCACGATCAGCCCGGCCCGCGCCGCGCCGAAGGTGTCCACCTGGACGGCTCCGATCCGCCGGGCCACCTCCATGACCCTCGCCAGGGTCTCCGGGGAAGCGTCGGTCCAGCGGTCCACTTCCTCCGTGGGGACCACCAGGGTGTGTCCGTCGGCCAACGGTCCCGTGGTGAGGAATGCCGCCACGTCGTCTTCCCGCCAGACAAAGCGGCCGGGGATTTCGCCGTTCAGGATCCTGGTGAAGAGCGTGCTCATGCGTCTGCCTCCTTGGCGGGCACCTGCAGGGTACTGGTGTCCAGCACAAACCGGTATTTCACATCGCCCGCGACCATTCGGTCGTAGGCCTCGTTCAGCTGGTCTGCCCGGACCACTTCAACGTCCGCAACAACGCCGTGCTCTGCGCAGAAGTCCAGCATTTCCTGGGTTTCGGCAATGCCTCCGATCAAGGAGCCG
Organism: Arthrobacter sp. Alg241-R88; assembly: GCF_900537115.1. Lineage (GTDB taxonomy): Bacteria > Actinomycetota > Actinomycetes > Actinomycetales > Micrococcaceae > Arthrobacter. The sequence continues at coordinate 837,340 of NZ_UNRG01000001.1, read as the reverse complement.
GCATAGGCTATCCGGCGCCGGATCAGCGCCCGAGGGTTCACGGGCGGCATAGCTTCGGACGGAAGGCCGAGCTGGAAGAGTGCACCGTCCACGCGCAGGGTGCGGAACAGCGGGTTCAGGTCGTGCGGGGCTGCGACGGTGTCGATGATCAGGTCGATGGTGCGGTTGGCGGCGTCCATCGCTGCCTCATCACGGGACAAAACTACCTCGTCGGCGCCCAGTTCAAGGGCGGCCGGCACCTTGGATTCGGACGTGGTGAACACCACCACCTTGGCTCCCATGGCTTTGGCGAGCTTGACGCCCATGTGGCCGAGTCCGCCCAGCCCCACCACACCCACCACATCGCCTTCTTCGACGTCGAAATGCCGCAGGGGCGAAAACGTCGTGACCCCTGCACACAGCAACGGTGCGACGGCGGCGGGATCCAGGGATTCAGGCACCCGAAGGACATAGCGGCGGTCCACCACCACGGAGGAGGAATAGCCGCCCTGCGTCAGGGAACCGCCGTTCCGCCGGTCCACTGCACCGTACGTGGCGGTCATCCCGTTTTCGCAGTACTGTTCCAGCCCGTCCAGGCAGCTTTCGCACTCGCGGCAGGAATCCACCATGCAGCCCACGCCCACGCGGTCCCCGGGCACGAAGTCGGTGACCGCTGACCCGACCCGGCTGACAGTACCCACGATTTCGTGGCCGGGCACAAGCGGCCAGCTCTGGCCGCCCCACTCACCACGCACAGCGTGGACATCGGAATGGCACAGCCCGCAAAACTCAATGGCGATTTCGACGTCGTCCGCCCCGGGAGTGCGCCGGGCAAGGGTCAGCGGCACCAGCCCGCTGTCCGGAGACGTTGCACCGTAAGCGGCGGCCAGGACGCCGTCGTTGGAGGCAATAACGCCAGAGCCGGCTGGTGCAGGAGCGGCAGGTTTGGGGGTGACAGGTTTTGCGAGGGGCGGCGGCACGGGACGTCCAGGAGTCATAGTGCGACGCTACCCTTCAGCCTCGCCATGTTTCCACTCAGCCGGCCCGCCGCCGCCGGGTTCCGGTCCCGTCACCACAGGCAAATTGGCATTACTGGACCACTCTGAGAAGGACCCGGGATAGAGGGCAGCACGGAATCCGGCGAGCTCAAGGGCTGCCACCTGGTGGGCTGCCGTGACCCCGGAACCGCAGTAGACGCCCACCCGGCTGTCGTCGGTGATGCCCAGCGATTCGAAGCGCCGGCGCAACTCGGCGGGAGGCAGGAAGCGGCCCGCACCGTCCACGTTCCCGGTGGTTGGAGCGCTGACTGCACCAGGGATATGGCCTGCGCGGGGATCAACAGGCTCAATGTCGCCGCGGTACCGTTCTCCGGCCCTCGCGTCGAGCAGAATTCTCTCCGAAGCTGGACCAGACGTAAGGATCCCGGCCTCCAACCAGCCGGTTACATCGGCTGCCCCAAGGACCGGCATCTGTCCGTCTGCCAGGGTGACGTTACCGGGACTGGCCCTGACCTCGCCCTGGTCGATCGGCAAGCCGGCCGCACGCCACGCTGCCAGGCCGCCGTCGAGCAGGTAGACCTCGCGAACGCCGGCGTTCCGCAGCATCCACCACGCCCGTGCGGCCGCCATATTGGCGCTGTCATCGTAGGCCACCACAACATCGCCCCGGGTGATGCCCCAGCGCCTCGCCGCTTCCTGCAAGGCGCCGGGAGTTGGCAGCGGGTGCCTGCCCCGCTCGGAAGCTGCAGGGTCTGCAAGTTCGGCGGCCAGGTCAACGAAGACGGCGCCCGGCAGGTGCCCCTGCAGGTAGTGGTCGTGGCCGTGCGGGTCCCCCAGCGCCCAGCGCACGTCCAGCAGCACCGTGCGCATGCCGGCAGCCAGGCGCTTTTCCAGCGCCGAAACATCCATGAGGGGATTCATCGTGCTCCTTCCGGTGGGCAGCCAACGCTCCCACTCTAACGGCAGCTCCGGCGGCCGCGGGTAGGCTGGTGCGGTGAAGATCGAGCGCACCGCGGGCCGGGACTGGGCCGATGAAGCCATCCGGAAAATCACGGCAGAAAACAACCGCTCCGCAGATACACACCTCTACTCGGTGCCCCTCCCGGAGCACTGGGGTGTACAGCTCTATTTGAAGGATGAGTCCACGCACCGTACCGGCTCCCTCAAACACCGGCTGGCGCGCTCCCTGTTCCTGTTCGGGCTGGTCAACGGCTGGATCAGGGAAGACACCACCATTGTTGAGGCCTCCAGCGGCAGCACCGCCGTGTCCGAAGCGTATTTTGCCCAGCTCCTGGGGCTGCCGTTCATCGCCGTCATGGCGCGCACCACCAGCGCCGAAAAAATTGCCCTGATCGAGCAGTTCGGCGGCGCATGCCTCCTGGTGGACCACGCCTCCGAGGTCTATGCGACGGCGGAGGAAGTCGCCGCCACCTGCGGCGGGCACTACATGGACCAGTTCACCTACGCGGAGCGGGCAACGGACTGGCGCGGAAACAACAACATCGCGGAGTCCATCTTCGGCCAGCTCGAACTGGAGGAACATCCCATCCCGGACTGGATTGTAGTGGGCGCAGGGACGGGCGGCACCAGCGCAACGATCGGGAGGTACCTCCGTTACCACAGCCATCCCACGCGGCTTCTGGTGGTGGACCCGGAGAACTCAGCCTTCTACCCGGGCTGGCGCGGTAACACCTCCGGCCCGGCCACCGGCCTGCCATCCAGGATCGAGGGCATCGGCCGGCCGAGGATGGAGCCCAGCTTCGTGCCATCCGTGATCGACCACATGATCCAGGTTCCGGACGCAGCATCGGTCGCCGCCATGCGCCACCTGCACGCGCTCGCCGGACTCCACGCCGGCCCCTCTACCGGCACCAACCTCTGGGGCGTGTGGCAGGTCATTGCCGGAATGATCGCGGAGGGCCGGAAGGGCAGCATCGTCTCGCTCATGTGCGACGGCGGCGAGCGCTACGCAGGCAACTACTACCACCCGGACTGGTTGGCTTCGCATGGCTTGGACCCTGCGCCGTATGAAGCGGTGATCCGGCGGTTCTTCGACACCGGCAGCTGGGACGGCGCAGAGGTCTAGATTTCCACGGACTCCCGTGCGGCCAGGTGCTGATACTCCGTACCGTATTTGGCGCCGAGCCTCTTGACATGGCCCTCCACAATTTTCAGGCCAGCGTCATTGAGCAGTCCGTCATGGATCTGGAAGGCGCGGGGTGCGCGGACGCCGATCACGAAGTCCACCACCTCGGCGGCCTTGCTCCATGGCGCATGAAGGGGAACGAGGAGTGTTTGCACGCTGATGCCGTCAGGAATAACAAACGAATCGCCCGGGTGGTACACGTTTCCGTCCAGGAGGTAGCCGACGTTGGCCACAACGGGGATCTGCGGGTGGATCAAGGCGTGCTGTCCGCCAAAGCTGCGGACCTCGAAGCCGGCCACTTCGAAGGATGACCCGGGGTCGACCGTATTGATACGGGCCGCGGCTTCGGGAGCTTCCTTGCGCAGGTTGTCGGCAACGCCGGCAGGGGCAAAAACGGCCAGGTCCGTGTTGCCCTTTAAGGCAGCCACCACTACGGGAACGTCGATATGGTCGCCATGTTCGTGCGTGACCATCACTGCTTCGGCACCTGCCAGGGCCTCAGCCGATTCCGAAAATGTCCCGGGATCCAGCACGATGATCCGGCTGTCCTTCTCGAGCCGGACACAGGCATGGGTGTATTTGGTCAGCTTCATAGCGCCAGCCTAGGGTCCGGCACGAACCCCTGTCCACGAAGCTCCGGCTGGTAATCTTGATCTTTGCCACCATCCTGAGGGAAGCGAGTTCATCCATGCCGTTCGGCACCAAGGCTGATTCCACCAAGCCCGCTTCTGCCCCGGCTTCGGGCGGCACCACACGGGCGGTTGCCGGTTCTGCCGGAGCGTCCGGTCCTGCTGCCGGCAAGGAACAGCGCGTCACCAAGCAGAGGCTGGCGGTGAGCGCAGCCCTTGATGAACTGGACGATTTTGTCAGCACGCAGGAGCTCTACCGCATCCTGCAGAACCAGGGCGTATCGGTGTCCCTCGCCACGGCCTACCGGATCCTCCAATCCCTTGCCGACGAGGGGCTGGTGGACGTACTGCGCAATGGCGAAGGCGAAGCGGTATACCGCCGCTGTGCCGTCACCGGCCACCACCACCACCTCCTGTGCCGGAACTGCGGCAAAGCCGTCGAGGTGGAAGCTCCGGCCGTGGAAACGTGGGCAGCCCGCACAGCCAGCGAACACGGGTACACCGAGGTAGCGCACACGGTCGAGATCTTTGGGTTGTGCCCGGACTGCTCGGCACTCAGGGCCGCCGGCAAGCTTTAGGAGGGCCCGGCGTCGGGAGCTCTCCCTGCTGCTGGCCCCGTGCGGATGGAGGGCAAGTGCTTAGCAGGATCAGTGCGCCTGTAGTACCCTGCCGTTGATGCCCCGGGAGGACCGGACGGACCCGATCACGCGGCATACCACATAGATCAGGAACGACAACGTGGTGACGTAGGGGCTGATAGGGATGCGGCCGCCAAGGGCCAGCAGGATTCCGCCGACGGTCGCCGTCATGGCGAACGCCACGCTGAGCACGACCACCGCTACCGGAGAGGAAGTCACCCGCAGGGCGGCGGCAGCCGGTGTGATCAGGAGTGCGAGCACGAGCAGGGCTCCCACCACCTGGATGGAAAGAGCCACACTGATTCCCAGCAGGACCATAAAAACGATGGCGAGCGTCCGGACAGGAACGCCCCGGGCCTCGGCCAGTTCCGGATCCACACTGGCAAAGTTCAGTGGCCGCCAGATGGCCCCGAGGACCACCATCACCACCACCGCGGTTCCGGCCAGGGCCTGAAGCTGCACGGTGTCAACCGAAACGATCTGCCCGGTCAAAAGTCCAAACTTGTTCGCCGCGCGGCCCTCATACAGGGACAGGAACAGGATCCCGAGGCCGAGCCCGAACGGCATAATCACGCCGATGATTGAGTTCTTGTCCCTGGCCCTTACCCCCATCAGGCCCAGCAGCAGCGCTGCGGCCACAGAGCCGATCAGGGAACCAAAAACGATGTCAGCCCCGATCAGCAGGGCAAAGGCGGCGCCGGCGAAGGACAGTTCGGAAATTCCGTGCACGGCAAACGCCAGGTCGCGCTTCATAACGAACGTCCCCACCAGCCCGCCGAGCAGGCCCAGGACTGCTCCTGCCCAAATCGAGTTCTGGACCAGGACCAGCAACTCGCCGTAGTTCTCGAAGCTGAAGATCGCACCAATAATGCTGTCGGCGTCCATCAGGCAACCTCTCCGGCAAGGGCATGGGCTTCCGCGTGATGATGCGTGGTGGCATCCGGCAGGCCCACCACCACGATGCGCCCGTTGGCGTGGATCACCTCAACGTGGCTGCCATAGAGATCCGAAAGTACTTCCGTGGTCATCACTTCCTCCGGGGTGCCCACCCTAAAGCGCCCGCCGGCCAGGTAGAGCACCCGGTCCACGTAGTCGATCACGGGGTTGATCTCGTGGGTGACAAACACCACGGCGCTGTTTTGCTCGTGGCATTGTTTGTTAATCAGTGCGCTGACTGCCTGCTGGTGGTGCAGGTCAAGGGAGAGCAGTGGTTCGTCGCACAGGAGGACTTTGGGGTGGGTGGCGAGTGCCTGGGCCACACGGAGCCGCTGCTGCTCGCCGCCGGAGAGCTGGCCCACCGGAACCTTGGCGTACTCCGTTGCCCCCACCAGTTCAAGGAGCTCGTCAATCCTGCGGTTCGCCTTGGCCGAGGACAGGCGGAGCCCCCAGCGGTGGCCGTCAACCCCCAGGCCCACCAGGTCCCGGGCACGCATGGGCGTATCCCGGGCGAAAGACTTTTGCTGGGGGATGTAGCCAATCAGGCTGCTGCCGCGCTCAACGGGGTGCCCGCCAAGGCTGGCTTTGCCCCGGTGCAGGTCCTGGAGACCCAGCAGGACCTTCAAAAAACTTGTCTTGCCGCTGCCGTTGGGGCCGAGCACGGCAAAGAACTCGCCGGGCCTGATTTCCAGGTCCAGATCCTCCCAGAGCGTCCGCTTTCCGAATGCAAGGGACGCCCCGGTGAGGCTGACCACGGGTTTCAACTATTCTTCTCCAGAACTTTGCTGACGTTGTTCACATTGTCCGTCATCCACTGCACGTAGGTCTTGCCCTCCGGCAGCGTTTCACTGAAATCGACCACCGGAACCCCTGCCACTTCGGCGGCCTGCTTCAGCGCTTCGGTCTGCGGACCTTCGGTCTGCCCGTTGTAGGCCAGGAACCGGACAGACTTGGAGGTCACCAGGTCGGTTGCGGCCTTGAGGACGGCCGGCGGAACGTCGGAGCCTTCCTCAATCGCAGCAGTGTAGTCCTCAGGCGTAGCGTTCTCCAGGCCTGCAGCTTCGAGCAGGTACACGGGCACCGGCTCGGTGACAGCCACCTGGTCCCCGGCCGCTCCGGCCTTCAGCCCTTCAAGTTTTCCGGCCAGTTCCTCCAGCCCGGACTTGAAGGCAGCAGCGTTCGCTTCGAAGGTTGTGGCGGATGCAGGCTCCAGCTCACCAAGCTTGGCGGCAACGCTATCGGCCAGCTCTCCCATGGCTGCGAAGTTGTACCAGACATGCTCGTTCAACCCGCCGTGATCGTGCGCGTGGTCATCCCCTGCCGGCGATTCAGCGGGTGTGGCCCCGCCCGAGGCCTCTTCCTCCGGGTGAGCCAGGCCGGAGAGTTCGACGGCGTTCAGCACCTTGCCTGCGTCAAGGTTGCTGTCCTCCGCCAGGGTATGGAGGAAATCGTCGTAACCGCCGCCATTTTCGATGACGAGGTCCGCCTTGGACACAGCCAACCGGTCCTGCGCAGTGGCTTCGTAGGAATGCGGGTCCTGGCTTGTCTTGGTGATGATGGCCGTAACGCTGACTTTGTCTCCGCCGATTGTTGTGGCGATGTCCCCGTAGACGTTGGTGGATGCCACCACGTTGATTCCGGCCGCAGCTTCGGACGGCACCTCGGGCTGCGGGCTGCAGGCGGTGAGCATCAGGCCCAGCCCGGCAAGGGCGGCTAAAGACGTTCGGGCAGCGGCGAAACGGCGCACGGAAACCTCAGTTCAGGTGGAACGGAAAGAACCACTCAAGCTTATACCTAAATAGGAATGATTCCTATTTAGGTATAAGCCAGGCCGGGTGCCCTGTCCGTACGTTGGGGCACCCGGCCTGTCAGGCGCCGTTTGGCTGCCCCAGCCTGCGGACGCCCGTGGCCTGGGTGGCATCGCGGATCTCCCCCACTAGCTGCTCAATCACGTCTTCCAGGAACAGGACGCCCTTTGTTTTGCCGTCGGGGCCGATGACCCGCGCCAGGTGCGAACCGGTGCGCTGCATCACTGACATCGCCTTTTCGATCTCGTCGTCCAGGGCCAGGTTCGCGAGGGACCTGATCCGGCTTTCGGCGATGGGGTGCTCGTAGGCCGCCTCCGGGATGGACAGGACGTCCTTCACGTGGAGGTAGCCGTATAGCAGGTCGTCATCGTCAAGCATGGGGAAGCGTGAGAATCCGGTGCGGCTCACGGCCTTCTCAAATTCCACCGGCGTGGTGGCTGCCTTCAGCATGACCAGCTTTTCCAGCGGAACCATGATGTCCGCCGCACTGTACTCCGAAAATTCGAGCGCGCCGGTGATGAGCCCGGCATCGTCGTCCACCAGTCCGTGGCGTGTGGACTCCTGCACGATCGACTGCACCTCTTCAAGGGTGAAGGAGGAGTTCACCTCATCCTTGGGCTCAATGCGGAGCAGCTTGAGGATGTGGTTCGCGGACCAGTTAAGAACGGAGATGACGGGGTGGACCAGCCGGGCAACGAACATCAGCGGCGGGGCGAGCAAGAGTGCTGCCTTGTCGGCCACGCTCACCGAGATGTTCTTCGGCACCATCTCGCCGAAGGTTACGTGCAGGAACGTCACCAGCATCAGCGCCACGGCGAAGGCAGCCACATCGGCAACTTCCATCGGCAGGCCCAACGTCTCCAGCGGCACAGCCAGCAGGTGGTGAATGGCCGGCTCTGCCACCAGCAAGATCAGGAGGGAACAGACCGTGATGCCCAGCTGGGCGCACGCGAGCATCAGCGAAACGTTCTCCATGGCCCGGAGGGTGGTTTGCGCCCGCTTGGAGCCGGCTTCGGCCAGCGGTTCAATCTGGCTGCGCCGCGCTGACATCACCGCAAACTCGGCGGCAACAAAAAACGCGTTGCCGAACAGGAGGACAACCAGCCACAGTATTCCGGCCCAGTCGCTCATCGTTCAGTCCCGTCGTCGTTGTTCCCGGACTCCGGTTCGGGTGCCGCCGGCCGGAAACAGATCCGGTCGATCCGCCGGCCGTCCATCCTGGTGACGCTCAGGGTTCCGCCGCCCACGGGGACGGCGTCGCCCACCATGGCGATCCGGCCGAGCTTGCTCATCACGTAGCCGCCCACTGTTTCGTAGGCCGCCTCATCGGGAACGGTCAGGCCGGAAATTTGTTCTGACAGTTCATCCGGGCGGAGCAGTCCGGGGAAGTACCAGTCGCCCGATGCGCTCTGCAGCAGCCCGGGACGGACCTTGTCGTGCTCGTCCGACACCTCGCCCACGATTTCCTCCACGAGGTCCTCGAGGGTGGCGATGCCGGCGGTTCCACCGTACTCGTCCAGGACAATCGCGAGCTGCAGGTTGCCCTCGCGGAGTTCCGCCAGCAGGGCGTCGAGGTGGATGGTCTCCGGAACCCGCAGGACGTCCGTCATGATGGCCCCGGCTTCCAGGTTTTGCCGGCGGTCCCAGGGAACGGCCACCGCCTTTTTGACGTGGACCAGCCCCCTGATGTCGTCTGCGGATTCACCGATGATCGGGAAACGTGAGTACCCGGTCCGGCGTGCGGCAGCAAGGATGTCGGAGACCGGCTGGTCCGCCTCGATGGTTTCCACCCGGATGCGCGGCGTCATAACATCGGCCGCCGTCCGCGTCGAGAAGTTCAAGGTGCGTGCCACGAAGTTGGCCGTGCCGGCGTCGAGCGTACCCATCTCCGCGGACCGCCGCACCAGCGACGAGAGTTCTGCAGGTGTCCTGGCGCCGGAAATCTCTTCCTTAGCCTCCAGCCCAAAGACGTTCAGGACCTTATTGGAAAAACCGTTAAGCACCACGATGGCGGGTTTGAACACGGCGGTGAACATCAGCTGTGGCCGTGCCAGGGCGCGGCCCACGGGGAAGGAAAGAGCGATGGCCATATTCTTGGGGACCAGTTCGCCCAGGAGCATCGACAGCAGGGTGGCGATTACCATCGCCAGGACCAGCGAGATGGAGGCCACGGCTACGTCGGGAAGTCCGACGGCGGCCAGCGGGGCTTCCAGAAGCCGGCCCACTGATGGCTCCATCACGTAACCGGTCAGCAAGGTGGTCAACGTGATGCCCAGCTGGCAGCTGGAGAGTTGGGTTGAGAGGGACTTCAGGCACGCAAGCAAAGGAACGGCGCCGGCGTCGCCGTCGTCGATGGCCCTTTGGACGGTGGCCTGGTCAAGGGCAATAAGGGAAAATTCGACGGCGACAAAAAAGCCCGTGCCGGCGATCAGCAGCAAACCAGCTGCGAGGAGAAGCCATTCCATTCAGCATCCCGTCCCGACAGCGGTGGCTGCAAGGCAGGGCGTTGGAGACGGGAAGCGGCGCCAGGAATATCGGTCCGGCGGAGGGTGGTCGGCCGACGCCGACGCAGTTTCCTTTGCAGCTGCCGCCGGTTGTGCCAGCGAATGGTGATGGGCGCGTGTTCGGGGTTTGCCGGCTCTGCGGGTGGACTGTGCGGCGCTCTTTGCGCTCCGCTGACAGCCCCCAGGCCGGCACCTAGATTTACTGTCCATAAGAATTTCAGTCTACAGGAGCCGGACTGTCCCGCCGCGACTCCCGCCGCAGCCCCCCGGGCGGCCGGCAGGCGCCGTAAAACCCTTATTTCCCCTCACGCCAGGCGCCATATTCGGGCCTTTTCGCGTCACTTCATGATTTGGGTCACCCTTATTGGCAGTTACCACACGATGCTTACTAGACTGGCATTGGTCTGGGTTCAGAGGACGCAGAGACCGGTTGAAACGTAGTGCTGAAGCACCGTGGGCCGGAGAGAAATCAAACTCATGGAAGAGGCGTATTTCAAGTGCCAGAGCAGCCTAGCCACCGTCTACCAGAGGAATTTGGCGGAAACGAGTGGCTCGTTGACGAACTGTACGAGCAGTACCAAAAGGACAAGAACGCTGTCGACGCCAAATGGTGGCCGCTGTTTGAATCCTTCGGCTCGGCCGGCAGTTCTTCTTCCAACGGAAACTCGGGGCATGCCGCTGCCCACCCTGCAACGAGGGAGATGCCGGTTGTGAATACAGCTCCTGCGGCACCGGCAGCGCCGCCGGCAGCAGCCCCTCCCGCTCCGGCGGCACCGCCTGCCTCTGCGGCATCCGCTGCTCCTGCGCCTGCACCGGTGAAGAAGGCTCCTGCCACCGTGGCCCGCGACGGTTCGAAGAAGACCGAGTCCGGCACGGGCTCGCAGCCCATCCCGGCGCAGCTGCCCAAGAACGTCAAGGCCCCTACGGCGCCTGAAGAGGACGTTGTTTCCGTCCTTCGCGGACCGGCTAAGGCCATTGCCACCAACATGGTCACCAGCCTCCAGGTACCCACCGCCACCAGCGTCCGGGCCATCCCTGCCAAGCTGCTGATCGACAACCGCGTGGTCATCAACTCCAACCTCGCCCGCGCACGCGGCGGCAAGGTCTCCTTCACGCACCTCATCGGCTACGCCGTCATCCGCGCGCTCTCCCAGTTCCCTTCCATGAACGTGTACTACGACGAAGTGGACGGCAAGCCCGTCGCCGTCCAGCCGGCACACGTCAACTTCGGCATCGCCATCGACATGCCGAAGCCCGACGGAACCCGCCTGCTGATGGTGCCGAACATCAAGAAGGCAGAGACCCTCAACTTCTCCGAGTTCTGGCACACCTACGAGGACCTCATCAAGCGCGCCCGTAACGGCAAGCTGACCGCTGAGGACCACCAGGGCACCACCGTCTCCCTGACCAACCCGGGCGGCATCGGCACTGTGCACTCCGTGCCGCGCCTTTCCAAGGGCCAGGCAGCCATCATCGGCGTCGGTGCACTCGACTACCCCGCCGAGTTCCAGGGTGCCAGCGAGAAGATCATCGCCCAGAACGCCATCAGCAAGGTCCTCACGCTGACCTCCACCTACGATCACCGCGTGATCCAGGGCGCCGGCAGTGGCGAGTTCCTGAAGCTGGTCCACCAGCTCCTGCTCGGTGCACAGAACTTCTACGACGAGATCTTCGAGTCCCTGCGCATCCCGTACGAGCCCGTGCGCTGGAGCGCCGACAAGCAGGTGGACCCGGCAGACGAAATCAACAAGGTTGCCCGGATCCAGCAGCTGATCCACTCCTACCGCGTCCGCGGACACCTGATGGCGGACACCGATCCCCTCGAATACGTCCAGCGCAAGCACCCGGACCTCGACGTCCTCACGTACGGCCTGACCCTCTGGGACCTGGACCGCGAGTGGCCCACCGGCGGCTTCGGCGGCAAGCCGATGCTCAAGTTCCGCGACATCCTGGGCGTCCTGCGTGACGCCTACTGCCGCACCACGGGCATCGAGTACATGCACATCCAGGAGCCTGCCGAGCGCAAGTGGTTCCAGGACCAGCTGGAGCACCCGTACTCAAAGCCCAGCCGTGAAGAGCAGCTGCGCATCGTCTCCAAGCTGAACGCAGCGGAGGCGTTTGAGACCTTCCTGCAGACCAAGTTCGTAGGCCAGAAGCGCTTCTCCCTCGAAGGCGGCGAGTCCCTGATTCCGCTGCTTGACGCCATCATGTCCGACGCCGCCGATGACGGCCTGGACGAGGTAGCCATTGGCATGGCCCACCGCGGCCGCCTGAATGTGCTCACCAACATCGCCGGCAAGACCTACGCACAGGTTTTCCGCGAATTCGAGGGCACCCAGGATCCCCGCTCCGTCCAGGGCTCCGGTGACGTCAAGTACCACCTCGGCACTGAGGGAACGTTCACCTCGGACAACGGCAAGGAGACCAAGGTTTACCTGGCCGCCAACCCGTCCCACCTGGAAGCAGTCGACCCGGTCCTCGAGGGCATCGTCCGCGCCAAGCAGGACCGCCTGGACCAGGGCGAGTCGTTCCCGGTCCTGCCCATCGTCGTCCACGGCGACGCCGCGTTCGCGGGCCAGGGCGTGGTTGCCGAAACACTCAACCTGTCCCAGCTCCGCGGCTACCGCACCGGTGGAACCATCCACATCGTGGTCAACAACCAGGTGGGCTTCACCACTGCCCCCTCATCGTCCCGGTCCTCCACGTACTCCACCGACGTCGCCAAGATGATCCAGGCACCGGTGTTCCATGTGAATGGCGACGATCCGGAGGCTGTGGTCCGCATTGGCCAGCTCGCCTACGAGTTCCGCCAGCGGTTCCACAAGGACGTTGTGATCGACATGGTTTGCTACCGCCGGCGCGGGCACAACGAGGGCGACGACCCCTCGATGACCCAGCCGCTGATGTACAACCTGATCGAAGCCAAGCGTTCAGTCCGCAAGCTCTACACTGAATCGCTCATCGGCCGTGGTGACATCACCGAGGAAGAAGCCGAGCAGCTGCTCCGCGACTACCAGGAGCGGCTGGAGCGGGTCTTCGCCGAGACCCATGCAGCGCAGACCTCCCCGATTCCGATCATCACCGCGGATTCGGCAGCTGTGTCGGACATTGAGCGGCCCATCGCCCAGCAGTCCGATTCCAGCACGAACTCCCCCGTGTCCACCGCCATCTCCGCGGACACCCTGGCCCGGATCGGCAAGGCCCACCTGGAGGCTCCGGAGGGCTTCACCATCCACGCGAAGCTGAAGCAGCTGCTGGAGAAGCGCGAACAGATGTCCCGCGAAGGCGGCATCGACTGGGGCTTCGGCGAGATCGCAGCCTTTGGCTCCCTCATCATGGAAGGCGTGCCGGTTCGCCTGGCGGGCCAGGACTCGCGCCGCGGCACGTTCGTACAGCGCCACGCCGTCTTCCACGACCGCGCCAACGGCAAGGAATGGCTGCCGCTGGGCAACCTCTCCGATGACCAGGCCAAGCTGTGGATCTACGATTCGCTGCTGTCCGAATACGCGGCCATGGGCTTCGAGTACGGCTACTCGGTGGAACGCCCCGATGCCCTCGTCCTGTGGGAAGCCCAGTTCGGCGACTTCGTCAACGGTGCGCAGACCATCATCGACGAGTTCATCTCCTCTGCCGAGCAGAAGTGGGGCCAGCGCTCCTCACTGGTGCTGATGCTTCCGCACGGCTACGAGGGCCAGGGCCCGGACCACTCATCCGCAAGGATCGAGCGCTTCCTGCAGCTGTGTGCCGAAGAGAACATGATCGTGGCCAACCCCACCACGGCGGCCTCGCACTTCCACCTGCTGCGCCGCCAGGCGTACAGCCGCCCGCGGAAGCCGCTGATCATCTTCACGCCCAAGCAGCTGCTCCGCCTCAAGGCCGCCGCATCTTCCGTGGAGGACTTCACCAACGGCGGGTTCCAGCCTGTCATCGGTGACCATGAGCAGCTGGCCGCAGACGCCGTCGAACGCGTTCTGCTGGTCTCCGGCCGTCTGTACTACGATCTCCTGTCCACCCGGCAGAAGACTGACGACAAGACGACCGCGATTGTCCGGGTGGAGCAGCTGTACCCGCTCCCCTCCGCCGAGATCGCAGCCGAGCTGGCCAAGTACCCCAACGCCGAGGTTGTCTGGGCGCAGGACGAACCCGCCAACCAGGGACCGTGGCCGTTCATTGGCCTGAACCTCCCGGACGCCCTGGATCGCAGGGTCCGCCTGGTGTCGCGTCCGGCCTCGGCCTCCACGGCCGCCGGCTCCATGAAGCGCCACGCCGCGGAGCAGGATGCCCTGCTGAAGCAGGCATTTGCGCGGAAGTAACCAATAAGGCTGCCCGGCCGGACGTCGAAATACCAGACTCCGGCCGGGCAGTTCTGTTTAATGGGATGGACAGCGCCGGCCCGATCCCCCTAAGTGGTCCGGGTGGCGACGGGCAGCCAGCACCGAAGTTAAGAGGAACGTGTGGAAGACAGGAAGCTGCGTATCGCAGCTGTAGGAGATGAACTGCTGGCCGGACTCGGTGATCCCCGGGCACTCGGCTGGCTCGGCCGCGTGTTGGCCCGCACTCCCCAGGATGGCATGCTCCTGGAAAGCTATGCCCTCCCCTGTCCGCAGGAAGGAACGGAAGGCCTGGCCGCGCGCTGGATGGACGAGGCCGGCCGGCGGTTCAGCGACCAGGCCGAGAACCGCCTGGTGATAGGCCTGTCCGGCCGGGATATCGAGTTCGGACTTTCCACCGCCCGCAGCCGGCTCAATCTGGCCAATATCCTGGACTCTGCGTCCCAAAACCGCCTGGGGGTCTTTGTAGTGGGACCGCCACCCACCCTGGACCCTGCGCAGAACCGCCGGCTCGACGAGCTGAACACGGCTTTCGCCGACGTCACCACGCGCCGCAAGCATCTTTATGTTGACACTTTTTCTCCCCTTCTGAACCACGAACAGTGGCGCCAGGACCTGGCCGCAAACGGCGGCACGCCCGGACAGGCCGGATACGGGCTCATGGCCTGGCTGGTACTGCACCGCGGCTGGTTCCAGTGGCTGGGGATGGCCGTACCTGAATAGGCGCGATTCGCGATATATCTTGACCTCTGCCTGCGCCGGCAGTAGGTTGGTTCCATCACGCGATATATCGTCTTGGAGGACCAATGGTTGAGCAAAACTGGGATGTCACGAGCGCGCAGACCATCGACGTCCACTCTGTAACGTCCCTGAAGCTGGGCATGGTGCGGGGCCGCTTCGACGTGGTGGCGCATCACGAGCCCGTCACCCGGATAGAAATTTCCGAGGTCCAGGGCGACCCCGTGGCGGTTTCGCTGGAGGACGGCCGGCTTGAGGTCCGTCACCAGCTGCACGGGCCGCAGGGCTGGTTCAAGAACCTCATGGGAACGGTCAGCCACAACAGCGAGAATTACGCGGTCATCAGCATTGCGGTTCCGGCGACCGTTGAGGTTGAGGCAGGCACCGTCAGCGGTGACGGCCTCGTCTCAGGGATGGCGGGCCGCACGCGCCTGAACACTGTTTCCGGCTCTGTGATGTCCGACGGCACGGACGGCGAACTGCACGTCAACACCGTCAGTGGCGAGGTGAGCGCCCGCGACCACAGCGGTGTCCTTACTGCCAAGACCGTCTCCGGCGAGGTGACTGCGTCCGGCAACTTCAGCCATATCCGGGCCAACACGGTCAGCGGCGGCATGAGTTTCGACCTGCTGGGCTACACCCAGGATTTCGGGGCAAATTCAGTATCGGGAGACCTCACCATCCGGATCCCCCACGACGTCGGCGTGGATATCGTGGCCAAATCGGCCAGCGGAACAGTGGTGATCGACCAGCAGAAGTACCACGTGCCCGGCGGCAAGGTGGAAACGATCGCCGGTCCGGACGCCAAACTCATGCTCGTCAGGACCAACTCCGTGTCAGGCACAACATCCATCTTCCACAGCGGACCGTCCGGGAACGCGGAAGAACGGCCCTGATGCCGGCCGTCTTTGCCCACGGTGCCCTGCGGCTCTACCTTTTGTCCCTGCTGGAGTCCGGCCCGAAGCATGGCTACGAGCTCATCAAGGCGCTCAAGGAACGGTTCGGCGGCACCTACTCCCCCAGTGCCGGCACCATCTACCCGCGGTTGGGCAAACTCGAGGAGGAGGGGTTGGTCGCCACGGAATCGGCCGGGCGCCGCACCAACTACCGCATCACGCCTGCCGGACTGGCGGAGCTGAACCTGCGCCGCGAAGAACTGGCAGCAGTCGAAAAAGAGATTTCCGCCTCCGTACGGCGGCTGGCAGACAACCTCCGCGAGGACATCCGCAGCAATATGCGGGGGCTGCGGGCTGACCTTGCAGCGACGGCGGAGGCCGCCCGTGCCGCCGCCGGTTCGGTCGATTTCACGGCCTCCACTGGCAGGCCTGCCCCCGAGGGCAAACGCTCCCTGAAAGACGCCGAGATGATGCTCCAGTCCTTCCGTGATGACCTCCGGACCGAGCTGCGCCTTCAGGCCGGCAAGGAGCCACTCAATCCCGTGGTCCTGGAAACGCTCAGGACGGTGCTGGAGCAGGCCCGCATTGCCGTCCGGAATTCCCTCCTCGAAAAGTAGCCCGGCGCCAAAGCCGCAGATCGAACCGCAGGTCACACGGTGGCTGCCGGTTCGCGGGGCGCCGCATCATGTGGGAGACTTGAGGGCAGCTCTTTTGAGTACCAACAGTAAGGAGGCCAGCTATGAGCAAGCGTGCACGCAAGCGTCGTGACCGTAAGCGTGGCGGCGCGAACCACGGGAAGCGCCCCAACACCTAGGCACAAGGCCAGGTACTACGGTTCACAGCACAGGACCCCGGAAGCCACTCGGCTTCCGGGGTCCTTTGTACTTATTGACGGGCTCGTCGCCCTGCCGGCTGCTGTCAGCCGACGTGGGCTAGGCGTCCACCGGGCGGATCGAATGGATCCGGTCCAGGATGGCGTTCTTGAGGTTCTCGGGAGCAGCCTCAGTGCAGGAACGCTTGACCATGTTGCGGATGACGCACTCAAGGTCGTACTGCTCCGTGCATTCGGGGCAGTCATCAAGGTGGGTCTTTATTTCCGTGATGTCCTCACGGGTCAAGGCTCCGTCCAGATACTCATAGATGCGTTGCATCCGGGTGTCGTCGCAGTCGCCCAATCCCTGGCAGTCGCTCATTTCCTGTTCTCCTGTTGTGTGCTTTCCGCCGCGTCCTGCGGACCTGCGGCCGTTTTGAATCCCCGCTCGGCGGCGTACTCCCCGAGCATGTCCCGCAACATTCTCCGGCCGCGGTGGAGCCGGGACATCACAGTACCGATGGGCGTGTTCATGATGTCTGAAATTTCCTTGTACGCGAAGCCCTCAACGTCCGCGAAGTAGACTGCGAGGCGGAACTCTTCGGGGATGTCCTGGAGCGCGCGCTTGACGTCCGAATCGGGCAGGTGATCCAGCGCCTCTGCCTCAGCGGAGCGGAGCCCGCTGGACGTGTGTGACTCAGCCCGCGCCAACTGCCAGTCCTCGATGGTGTCCGAGTTGGACTGGAGCGGCTCGCGCTGCCGTTTGCGGTACAGATTGATATAGGTGTTCGTCAGGATCCGGTAGAGCCAGGCCTTGAGGTTTGTGCCGGGCTTGTACTGGTGAAACGCGGAAAAGGCCTTGGTGTAGGCCTCCTGGACGAGGTCCTCCGCGTCAGCAGGGTTCCGGGCCATGCGCATCGCAGCCGAGTAAAGCTGATCAACGTACTGCATCGCGTCGCGCTCAAAGCGGACCCGGCGCTCCTCGGCGGATTCCGTGGAAAGCTCAACCACCTCTTCGGTGGTTTCCGCGTTGGGCTGCAGGGATTCTGCCGCTGGCTCCGAAGGCTCGGGCCGTGCGTCAGCGCTGCTCTTGGCTTCGCTTTGGGAAGCCTCATACATGGCCGAAACGGCCGGATCCAAGGTGCTCATTGCCTTCAAGTCTACTGTCAGGCTCCGCGCACGCGGCGAGCCGTACTCGGGGGGTTCGTCCTCCAACGAGTCCATTGCCACCGGGCCTGCCGCTTCAATTCCGTCCAACACCCGCCTCAAGGGCCAACTCCGCTCTGTTGTCCGGTGCTTTTGTGGTTCGGGCCCGACTCTCGCGGACCCAGCATCAATAACCCCTGGCCTTGGGCAAATATTCCCCAAAAGTGCAAGACTAGAACGGACTTCGCCGCACCCGACGCGGTTCGTCCATCCAGGAGGAAATCCATGTCCTTTGTCCGCACACTCGCACGGCCCATGCTGGCTTCCAGTTTTGTTCTTGCCGGAATGGATAAGCTCAAGAACGCCGATGACACCGCCCAACAGTTGTCGCCCCTGCTGAGCAAGGCAACGGCGGCGCTGCCGTTCCGTACTGACGAGAAGACGCTGGCACGGGTTATCGGTGGCACGCAGGTGGGCGCGGGCGTCCTCTTTGGGCTCGGGAAGTTTTCCCGGCTTTCAGCCACAGTGCTGACCGTCATCTCCCTTCTCAACACCTTTGTCGAGTGGCGCAGCGCGGACATCAGCAGCAAGGAAGGCCGCGGGAACCGCCGCAACCAGCTGCTCAAGAACCTTTCATTGAGCGGCGGCGCCCTGCTGGCTTCCGTTGACACGGCAGGCAAACCGGGACTGGCGTGGCGCGCAGAGCACTTTGCTGCCGACGCGCGGAAGGGTGCCGCCCACCTTGCCGCGGATGCCAGGAAGACCACCAACAAGAAGCTCTCCAAGGCCGATAAGGTGGTCCGCCGCGCCGTTGAACAGGCCACGGGGGCATAAGCAGGACATGACCGCCGCGCCCTCCACCGCCCAGGACAACTCCGGAACGTCCCTCCCCCACTGGCCCGCACCCTTCGCGTCCCGCCCGGTGGATGCCACCATCACGGTGCCCGGTTCAAAGTCGCTGACCAACCGGTACCTGGTCCTTGCCGCCCTGGCCAACGGCCCGTCGCGCCTGCGCGCGCCGCTGCACTCCAGGGATTCCGCACTGATGATTGACGCGCTCCGGCAGTTGGGCGCCACCATCACCGAGGTGCCCGGGGACGGGGCGTTCGGGCCGGACCTGGAGGTCCTGCCGCTGCCGGCCGATGCCGCATCGGCTGCCACCAGGATCGACTGCGGCCTTGCCGGCACCGTGATGCGGTTCGTTCCACCGCTGGCGGCGCTGCGGAACGGTGCCAGCCTGTTCGACGGCGACCCGCACGCCCGGAAGCGGCCCATGGGAACCATCATCGAAGCGCTCCAGGCGCTGGGAGTGGCCGTTTCCGCTGAAGGCGGCGGCACGCCGTCGTCGCTGCCGTTTGCAGTGGAGGGCACCGGAGAAGTTCGCGGCGGCCACCTGGTCATCGATGCCAGCGCCTCCTCACAGTTCGTTTCGGCCCTTCTCCTCGTGGGGGCACGGTTCACCGAAGGCCTGCACCTCGAGCACGTAGGGAAACCTGTACCGAGCCTGGACCACATCAATATGACCGTCGCCGTCCTGCGGGGCGCCGGGGTTGCTGTTGACGATTCGGTTCCCAACCACTGGGTTGTTGCCCCTGGACCCATCCAGGCCTTCGACCAGCGGATTGAGCAGGACCTGTCCAATGCCGGTCCGTTCCTTGCCGCTGCCCTGGCTTCCGGCGGGACGGTGCGGATTCCCGGCTGGCCCGAACAGACACAGCAGGTGGGCGATCTCTGGCGGAGCATTCTTGCCGAGATGGGCGCAGAGGTTACCCTGCGCGACGGCGTCCTGACCGTAACCGGGGGAGCGGAGATCAAGGGCGGGGATTTCGCGGACACGAGTGAGTTGGCGCCGACAGTCGCCGCGTTGTGTGCGCTGGCCAGCGGTCCCTCCCGGCTCAGCGGTATTGCGCACCTGCGCGGGCACGAAACCGACAGGCTGGCTGCACTGGTCACCGAGATCAACCGCCTTGGCGGTGATGCCGAGGAAACCAGCGACGGCCTGGTGATCCGGCCCGCCAAGCTGCACGCCGGCGTCGTCCGCAGTTACGCCGACCACCGCATGGCCACGGCCGGAGCCATCCTGGGCCTGGCAGTGGAGGGCGTGCAGGTGGAGGACATCGCCACGACCGCCAAAACCATGCCCGACTTTCCCCGGCTGTGGGCAGGCATGCTTGCCCAGGCAGGCCCGTCCAATACCGGTACGGAAGGTTCAACCGGTGGCGCGGAGCACTGATTCCTGGGACGAATCGGATGTCCGCATCCGGCCCAGCAAAAAGGGCTCGCGTCCCCGCACCAAGGACCGGCCCAGCCATGATGATGCCGTCACGGGACGCATTATCACCGTTGACCGCGGCAGGTACACGGCCGTGGTGGGTGAGGACTCCGGCAACGAACGCGTAGTCATTGCAGCGAGGGCACGGGAGCTGCGCCGTAACCCGGTGGTGGCGGGCGATTTCGTCTCCCTCGTGGGCGATGTGTCCGGCGAACCGGACACCCTGGCCCGGCTGGTCAAGATCCAGGACCGCAGGACCCTCCTGCGCCGCAGCGCGGACGACACCGATCCCGTGGAACGCGCCGTGGTGGCCAACGCGGACCAGCTCGTCATTGTGGTGGCGGCTGCCAATCCCGAGCCGCGCACCGGCTTCATCGACCGCGCCCTGGTGGCTGCGTACGACGCCGGGATCGAGCCGATCCTGTTGGTCACCAAGGCGGATGTCAAGGATCCAGCGGAGCTGTTGTCCAACTACACCCACCTCGACTTCCCCGTGATCATCAGCCGGACGGCCGACTCCATGGCATCGGGGATCGATGCGCGCTCGGACGACGGACTGTCCGCACGCCTGGACAGCAGGGCCGTCGCGGAACTCCGCGGATACCTGGACGGAAAAGTGACAGTCATGCTGGGGCATTCAGGCGTCGGCAAGTCGACCATGGTCAACGCACTGACCGGGGCCGAACGTGCCACCGGCGGGGTCAATGCGGTGACGGGGCGTGGCCGCCACACGTCGTCGTCGGCGCTGGCGCTGAGGCTGGCCGACGCACCCGCCGGCAGTTGGATCATCGACACCCCGGGCATCCGCTCCTTCGGCCTGGCCCACGTGGACCCGGACCGGATCCTGCGCTCCTTCCCGGACCTCTCCCCCGGGATCGAGGACTGCGAACGCGGGTGCAAGCACACCGCCACCGCCGTGAACTGCGGCCTGGACGCCTGGGTGGGCGGCGGCCACGCCGGTGCCACCGGAGAAGCCCGGCTGGCATCCCTGCGGCGCCTCCTGGGCACGGACCCACGGCTGGAGGCGCAGGAGGCGAAGGAACTGGGCAGCGTCAACTGACGGCGCCCGGTTCCCAGCAGAACCGTCCGCAGACGGTAGTTTGGAACCATGATCCAACCCGCTTCAAGCTATAACGATGACCTGCGCCTGGCGCACGTCCTGGCAGATTCCGTGGATGACCAGACGATGAGCCGCTTCAAGGCCCAGGACCTCCAGGTGGAGACCAAGCCCGACCTGACGCCGGTCACCGACGCGGACAAGGCGGCAGAAGAAGCCATCCGCGGCCAGTTGTCCCGCTCCCGTCCGCGTGATGCGGTGCTCGGTGAAGAGTTCGGCAGCACCGGCCACGGGTCCCGCCGCTGGATCATCGACCCCATTGACGGCACCAAGAACTTCGTCCGCGGCGTCCCCGTCTGGGCCACCCTGATCGCCCTGGTGGATGAAGGCGAGCCTGTTGTTGGAGTGGTGAGCGCTCCCGCCCTGGGCAAGCGCTGGTGGGCGGCCAAGGGCATGGGCGCCTACATGGGACGGTCGCTGGCTGCTGCCACCCGGCTCCGCGTCTCGAATGTCGCCAATCTTTCGGACGCTTCGCTGTCCTACTCCAGCCTGGGCGGCTGGAAGGAACGCGGGAACCTGGACAACTTCCTGGGACTCACCGAAGACGTCTGGCGGACCCGGGCGTTTGGCGATTTCTGGTCCTACTGCATGGTGGCCGAAGGCGCGGTGGACATCGCCTGCGAACCCGAACTGAACCTTTACGACATGGCCGCCCTGGTGCCGATCGTGGTCGAAGCGGGTGGCCGGTTCACGTCATTGGAAGGGGAAGACGGGCCGTTCGGCGGCAACGCGCTTGCCACCAACTCCATCCTGCACTCCGAGGTACTCCGCAGGCTGAACCCTGACCTGGACGATCTTCTCTAAGCACTTCCACCGAAGAATCAGCGGCGGGCGCCTCCGAAAGGAAGCGCCCGCCGTCGTTTCTTCGGCTAAAGCAGCACTTTTCAGCCAGCGTAACAAAGTGCTTAACATTTGAGCCGGCTTCAAACCTTCCTGCCCCATGTCCTACGCTCTTAACCAGGTCACGAGTGCCAGCGCGAAACCCCGGTTTGCTGGCCGGCAACCCTCCAACCGCGGTGGGGTGCCCCGGGTGACGACCAGGCCGGTCCGGAACGGATGCGGCAAGCGCGGATTCCCGGAGCAGGGAGTCCTTTTCGAAGTGAGGTCTCTGTGACAACTGCCACCGTCTCCCCCAACGCCGCCGCCCAGCCTGACAGCATCGAGGCAGAAGCCGCTGCCCTTTTTGATGCCCGCCGCGATGCTGCCGGCCGTCCCCTTGCTGCCGTCACCGGCGCGGAAATCCAGGCGCCCCTGATTTCCGGCGGCCACGTCCGGTACGCAAACCTCGACTATGGCGCCTCGGCTCCTGCCCTCTCCGTGGTCTCGGCCTACCTCAACGAGATCCTGCCCTTCTACGCGAGCGTCCACCGCGGCGCCGGTTACGCGTCCCAGATCAGCACGTCCGTTTACGAGAACGCCCGCAGCATTGTTCGGGACTTTGTGGGCGGCCGCCCTGACGACTCGGTGATATTCACCCGCAACACCACGGATTCCCTCAACCTGCTGGCAGGCTGCCTGCCCGCGACGGACGGACGTCCGGACGGCGACGTCCTGTACCTGGACATCGAACACCACGCGAACCTGCTGCCGTGGCAGGGTGTCCCCCACCGGAGCATCGTTGCCGCTGACACCATCGCCGGGACCATTGAGTCCGTCCGCGCTGAGCTGGAGCAGGGCGGCGTGAGCCTGCTCGCCGTCACCGGCGCTTCCAACGTCACCGGTGAGATTCTTCCCATCCGTGCCCTCGCCACGCTCGCCCACGAACACGGCGCAAGGATTGTGGTTGACGCGGCCCAGCTCGCGCCGCACCGCCGCGTGAACATCGCCGCGGACGGCGTCGACTACCTCGCCTTCTCCGGCCACAAGCTCTACGCGCCGTTTGGTACCGGTGTACTGGTGGGACGCGCCGACTGGCTCGACGCCGGAACGCCCCACCTCGCAGGCGGCGGCGCCGTCAAGGAAGCCAGGCTCGACGGCGTCAGCTGGGCCACCGGCCCCGCCCGCCATGAGGGCGGCTCGCCCAACGTCCTGGGCGCAGCAACGCTGGCCCGCGCCACCCAGGTGATCGCCGGCCTGGACCAGGAACAGTGGCACGCCCACGAATCGGCCATCCGCTCCTTTCTGGTGGAAGGCCTGCAGAAGATTGATGGCGTGACCGTGCACCAGATCTTCAAGGACACCAACCCGGATACGGACACCATCGGCGTGGTCAACTTCTCCGTGGAAGGCTACGACGCCGGCCTGGTGGCCGCCTACCTGTCCGCGGAACACGGCGTAGGCCTGCGGGACGGCCGCTTCTGCGCGCACCCGCTGCTGAAGCGGCTCGGGCTTCCTTCCGGTTCCCTCCGTGCAAGTTTCGGCGTCGGTTCACGCCTTGAGGATGCAGAACGGCTCCTTGCCGGCATCGACTCGCTCCGCCGCAACGGCCTGGGGTGGGACTACGTCGTGGACGCGGGGCGCTGGGTTCCCGCCAACGACACGCGCACGTACCCGCACTGGGCACCGAACACTCCGGGGACCGCCGGGGCCGCCCCCTGCATCGACGACTGAGGCCGGTGCGGTCCGCTGTTGGCACCGACTCTACTTACTGATCTTGCCTCAGCGGCGGGTGCGGTAAATTCGAAGGATACCCAAGGGCATCGGACGAAGGAGGCCACGCGTGGTACGGGGTGGCCCCAGGCTTGATCACGGACGGCGGCGGGAGCTCGGCGAGAGCTTCCAGGACGGCGGCCGGCACTACCAGCAGGTCCGTCCGGGCTACCCGGAAGAGTCAGCCCGCTGGCTGGTTCCCCCGGGTGCCCGCGAGGCGCTCGATGCCGGTGCCGGCACCGGCAAGTTCACCGAACTGCTGCTGGACATGGGCCTGGCCGTCACGGCCGTGGACCCCTCTGCCGACATGCTCGAGCAGTTACGGGCGCACTATCCCGCCGCCACGGCGGTCCAGGCCACCGCGGAGGCAACGGGCCTGCCCGACGCAGCCTTCGACGTCGTCAGCGTTGCCCAGGCATGGCACTGGTGCGACGCCCTGGCCGCAAGCACCGAACTGGCGCGCGTCCTCCGCCCGCATGGAACGCTTGGCCTGATCTGGAACCAGCTGGACACCTCTGTCCCCTGGGTCCACCGGCTCTCCCGGATCATGCACGCAGGAGATGTGTACAAGCCGGACTTCCGGCCGGTCGTGGGGCCCGAGTTCCGCGGGCTTGAGGGACACGTCACCCACTGGCAGGACCGCGTCAGCACCACGGACCTGGTGGAGCTCACGAAGTCGAGAAGCTACTACCTGCGCGCAGGCGAAACCACCCGCGCCAAGGTCTTGGCAAACCTGGACTGGTATCTCCACGACCACCTGGGCCACAGCCTGGAAGAAGAGCTCGAACTGCCGTACCTGACGCTGACCTGGCGGGCCTTCAAGGCATGACGGAGAACGGGCAACGGGTAGGCTTGGAGCTGTGAAGACCAGCGCGCCCTCCTCCTCCATTGAGGATTACGTCAAGGTCATCTACTCCTTCACGGAATGGCAGGACAAGGCCATCACGTCCTCCCAGCTTGCGCAGCGCCTTGGCGTCGCCAACTCCTCGGTCTCGGAAATGGTCCGCAAGCTGAAGGACCAGGGCCTCGTCGACCATAAGCCCTACAGTGCCATCACATTGACGGACGCCGGCGTCCGGCTGGCCCTTTCCATGGTGCGGCGCCACCGCCTGATCGAGACCTACCTTGTCCAGCAGCTGGGCTACAGCTGGGACGAGGTCCACGACGAAGCCGAACTGCTGGAGCACGCCGTCTCGGACACGTTCATTGAGCGGGTTGCGGCCAAACTCGGGAACCCGCAGCGGGATCCGCACGGCGACCCCATTCCCACCGCCGACGGGAACGTGCTGATGCCGCGCGCCCACCTAATGGGTGAGCTGGACCAGGGGCACACCGGCAGGATCACCCGGATCAGCGATGAGAACCCGGATTTGCTCCGCTATCTTTCCGCCGAGGAAATAGACCTCGACGCCGAGGTGGAGGTTGTGGGCCGCAAGCCGTTCGGCGGCGCCCTGGTGGTGCGGATCAGGAACTCGGGCAGGACCAGGGACTACGACCTCGCCGACGAAATCACGTCCGCCCTGTGGGTGCACAGCGACCATCCCCACCCGGGCTGCCTGCTGGGAGACAGCTGAATGAAGCCTGCCGGCAGGCCGGCGGCGCGCGCCTGGATCGCCGTCGCGGCCGGAGGCCTCATCGGCGCTGAACTGCGCTACGGACTGGGGCTGGCTTTTCCGGATGTTCCCGGTGGGGTTCCCTGGGCCACACTGGTGATCAACGTTGGCGGCAGCTTCGTCCTGGCAGCGTTGACCACCATGTGGATGGCCCGTCCGCGGACCCCGTTCTGGTTACGGGCCGGGCTGGGACCGGGTTTGCTGGGGTCCTTCACCACCTTCTCGGCCGTGGTGTTTTCCGTGGACCAGTTGGCCCGCGCCGGCGAACATTCGGCGTGGGCAGCGTACCTGGCGCTCTCAGTGCTGCTGGGCCTGGCGGCGGCGGGTCTGGGTTGGCGGTTCGGCACGTTGGTGGCTGTGCGCCAGGACGCCGGCGCGGGCCGCAGGGCGTGATGGCTGCTGCCCTGGTGGGCCTGTTCGGCGTCGCCGGCGCGCTTCTTCGCTTCGGTGTGGACAGCTGGTTCGCGCAGCACGCGTCCAATCGGGCGCCCGGCTCCCGTGGCAGTTCGCTGCGCGGCCGCGGGCACAAGGCACGGCTGCACTGGCCCTGGGCCACCTTGCTGGTGAACGTGGCGGGGTGCTTCATCATTGGCGCCTCCCACGCCGCGACCATGAAGCTGGGGCTGGCCCCGGAATGGCAGACCGCACTGGCCACGGGGCTGGCGGGGGGCCTCACCACCTTCAGTTCATGGACCACGGCAACGGTGCGGTTGTTGACTGAAGAAAGGTTCGGCTCCGCCGTGTTGAATGTAGCGGCCAACCTCGTCCTCGGCTTTGCAGCTGCTGCGGCCGGGATTGCCCTCGCTTCCTAGCGCTGCAGCAGGCGATTTGGCCGGCTCGCGTATCGTGGATGGTGATGATTAGCAGACGCGACGCGGCCATTGCCCTTGATGTACCGATGGAAATGGCCCAGCGCCACGGCCTACCAAAATGGATGACCGAAGCTGAACTGGGTGAAATCCTGGACAACCCGCCGCCCTGGCTGGTCCAGTCCCGCGCCAACCGCACCGGAAAGCGGCCTGTTTGGGTCCACCTTGAGTGCGCCGTCTGCGGCTACGAGGAAGCAGCGCGCCCCAAAAAGTGGTGGCCCGACTTTACCTACGTGGTGTGCGGCCACCACGGCCCCGAGGACGTTCCGCGCGTTCGCGAAGGCTACGTCCGCAGCGAGTTCGACGGCGTCGGCACGCGTTTCGTAGGCATCGCAGACGTGCCGGGGCAGGGCTAGGCCTCCTTCTGCTTTTGGGGTTAGGGCGGCAGTCCTGCCTACTTACCGTTGCTGACCATCTCTTCGGGGACAGCCGTGAGGTGGATTTCCGTACCGTCCCGCAGCACAGCGAGGTGGAGCGGTTCGCCGATGGCGTCCGAGAAGAGCAGGCGCTGGAGGCTTTCGGCGTCACTGACGGGACGGCCGCCCGCGGCGAGGAGGATGTCCCCCGCTGCCAGGCCGGCCTTGTCTGCCGGTGAGCCGGTCAGTACCTCCACCACGCGCAGCGCGTCCCGCTGCCCGGTTCTAATGACGGCGCTGGGGCTGAGCCGGGTCGGCGTGCTGACCAGGCCAAGGTAGGCGCGCCGTACGCGTCCGTCCGCCAGCAGGGCGGAGATGATCCGCTGGGTGGTGGCGTTGATGGGGATCGCCAGGCCGAGCCCGGCACCTGCCACGGCGGTGTTGATTCCGACGATCCGGCTGTGTGTATCCGCCAGCGCTCCGCCGGAATTGCCCGGGTTGAGGGCGGCGTCCGTCTGGATGACATCCTCGATGACCCGCCGGTTGCCTCCTGACCAGACCGGGATGGCCCGTCCCAGGCCGCTGACCACGCCCGCCGTTACCGAGCCGGCCAGGCCCAAGGGGTTCCCGACGGCGACCACCAGTTGGCCCACCCGCAAGGACTCCGCGGCACCGAACTGCGCCGGCGCCACCCGGGGCGGCCTGCCGTGGACCACGGCAAGGTCGGACAGCGGGTCCGCCCCTACAAGTTCCAGCTCCATCCGGTTGCCGTCGGCGAACACTGCATGCCCCCGCTGGGTTCCGGCCACGACGTGGGCGTTCGTCAGGAGGTACCCGTCTTCGGTGAAGAGCACAGCCGAACCTGCACCGACCCGGACCCGGCCGTTGCGGCGGGCCGCGGACATTTCCAGCGCGGCAACATGCGGCGTGACTGTGGCGGCCACGCGCATTACTGTCTGTGAATACGAGTCCAGGGCGTCGACGTCGGACGACTGTGAAGCTGGTTCGCTTCCCTGGTTCATGGGGCACCTCCTGGTAAGCGGATCCCGGCGGCGACGGCGGTGCGGGCTCCTACCGGAGACAACGACCGGGGGCGGGCCGCTAGTCCCGGCTGCGCTACGCCGTGGGTGAACGAAAGCCCACGGGCATGGTCAGGCCGGTGGACCGGGGCGGGCTGCTTCGTGGCCCGGGCCGGCTGCCTCATTGCCCGTGGCCGGGTCCTTTATGGCCGGACAAAGAAAAACACCCCGGTCCGAGGACCGGGGTGCTATCTGTGATGATGCGGCCCTTCCAATTAAGGAAGGGCCGGATCATCGTAAATGTGGAGATGGGGGGAATTGAACCCCCGTCCGATGTCGTGTTGTCAGGGCTTCTCCGGGCGCAGTTTGCGTCGGATTTTCTCGGCCCCAGCCATGCTGCAAACAGCTGGCTGATCCCGGCCCAGTCATCTAAGAGTCCCGTTCACCCCGATGACGGAGGTGAACAGCAGTGGCTATCTAAATGACGCCAGGATCCGGGGCGATAGCAACCTCGGGCTGACGGACTGTCTTACTGGTTAAGCAGCAAGAGCGAAGTCAGTGCGCTTAGATTCGGCACTTATTGGTTTGCAGAAAGCGTTTACGAGATAATTCTGCATCCTCGGCCCGCTTCACCTGTCGCGACTAACATCGTCGAAACCGATCATCCCCATATTTTTTTATCAAACCGGCAGGCAAGCCCACCGGACTACCCATCATAACGCATCAATCAGGGAATTCATTCCATCCTAGCGGCGGCGGTTGCGCTCCCGCATTTCCCGCTGGGCTTCGCGGTTGTCCTGCTGTTCGCGGAGGGTCTGGCGCTTGTCGTACTCACGCTTACCCCGGGCCACGCCGATTTCAACCTTGGCCCGGCCGTCAACGAAGTACAGCTGCAGCGGAACAATGGTGAAGCCCGATTCCCGCACCTTGTGCGAAATCTTGATCAGTTCTTCGCGATGCAGCAGCAGCTTGCGGCGGCGCCTGGCCGCGTGGTTGGTCCAGCTGCCCTGGTTGTACTCAGGGATGTGGATGGCTTCCATCCACAGCTCGTCGTTGTAGAAGGTGCAGAATCCGTCCACCATGGAGGCATGGCCCTCGCGCAGGGACTTGACTTCGGTGCCCATAAGCGCGATTCCAGCCTCGTAGGTATCCAGCACATGATAGTCGTGCCGGGCCTTCCGGTTGGTGGCCACCACTTTACGGCCACTTTCTTTAGGCAAGGGAAAGCTCCTCAGTTCAAGAATCGGATGTCCTCCGGGCCAGCCGGCGCGGAGTCATACCAGTGTACGGCAGCGCTGAGCGCCCCTACAGCAGGTTCATCGGGTCCATCGGCTTGCCGTTGAGCCAGGTTTCGAAGTGGGCGTGGCAGCCGGTGGAGTTGCCGGTGTTGCCGGAGTAGGCGATCAGCTGGCCCTGCGAGACGCGCTGGCCGTTCGACACCACAATGCTCGCGTTGTGATAGTAGATGGTGTTCAGTGTGTTGCCCTGCATCAGGCCGTGTGAGATCTTGACGCGCCAGCCGCCTCCGTCCGCAGAGTTCCAGCCGGAGCTGAAGACCTCCCCTGCTGCTGCAGCGTAGACAGGTGTGCCGCAGGCTGCTCCGAAGTCCAGCCCCGTGTGCATGTAGCCACCCTGCCCGTAGAAGTCGATGGTGCCTGGCGGGGTGGCCCGCCAACCGAACCCGGACGTGATCGGCACGCTTCCGTCAAAGGGATGGCGCAGGCCAAAGGCCGACGGCGATCCGACGGGCGGCATAAAAGACTGCACCGGCGGCGGTGGGGGGGGCGCCTGGCCCTTTGCCGCCGCTGCCGCGGCAGCAGCGGCAGCAGCAGCAGCGGCAGCTGCTTCTGCCTGCCTCCGCTGCTCGGCTTCCCAGGCCTCGCGCAGCTTCCGGTCACGTTCCTCAATCTCGGCTGCCACCGCGTTCTGGCTCGCCTGGACGCTGGCGAGCTGCGACTGGATACCAGGCTTGGCTGCCTGCAACTCCGCATCAAGCCGGGTGGTGTCTGCGATCAGCTGGTCGACCTGTTCCTTTTTGGCGGCTGCTTCGTCACGGGCGGCCTTCTCCCGCTCCAAGGCGGCATCAGCTTTGGCCTTAAGGTCCTTGATTTCAGCTTCCACTGCCTGCAGTCGGGCCTCGGAATTGACGTTGGTGGCGTTCTGCTGGGAGAGCTTGTCCATTGCCGCGTTCTGGCTCCGCATGGCCTGGTCCGCCAGGTCCATGGTCTCGGTCAGGCTTCCGCCGTTGTTCGAGCCAAAGAACAGGGACAGGTTGGAGGGCACTCCCCCGGATTTGTAAGCCTGGGTGGCAATTTGGCCGATCAGCTTCTTTGTATCGGCGATCTTCTGCTTGTCCGTCTCAAGCTGCTGTGTGATTTTTGCCTTGTTCTGCTGGGCCATGTCCACCCGGGCGGAGAGCGCTTCAACTTCCTTGACAGCACCCGCCACGCGGCCCTGGGCCTCCAGGAGCGCCTGCTGGGCGCCGGGCAGTTGGCCCTGGTAGATGACCAGGTCGCTGGCCGCCTTGGCAATCCGGGAGTCGACGAATTCCAAGGACTGCTGGACCCTGGCTGCCTCTGCTTCAAGAGCTTTCTGCTTGTCTTCAAGCTCGCCGGCGAAAGCCACCGGAGTGGAGGAAGCCAGCCCGGCGGCGAGGACGACTGCGAGCACAGCGCTGATGACGCCGGTGCGCTGGGGCACCCTGCCCCGGCTGTTCTGCCGGTGCCGCGGGGAATTTTGATCCGTTAACTTCATGAGCATTCCTTGTTCGGTTTGCATACCTAGACGCGAAGGTATCTGCGCAAGGTCAAGAGAGACGAAATTCCGGCCAAGGATCCGCCAAGGATTATCAGTGCGGGTGCGAGGATCAGCGTCTGGCCGGACGAGATAAAGGCGGTATCCGGGTACTGCTGGGACATGAACTCGCCGAGGAAGAAATGCGCAACAGCCCACAGTGTGGCGGAGGCCAGAGCGGCACCGATGACCGCAGCGATGACGCCTTCAAGGATGAAGGGCAGCTGGATCACGGTCTTCGAGGCGCCCACCAGGCGCATGATGCCGGTTTCGCGGCGGCGGCTGAAGGCGGAGAGCCTGATGGTGGTTGCGATCAGCAGGATGGCGCATACGATCATGACGCCGGCGATGCTGACCGCCACCAGGGAGGCACCGTTCATCACGGAGAAGAGGCGCTCAAGCAGCTGGCGCTGGTCGATGACCGTTTCCACTCCTGGCTGCGAGGAGAACGTCTCGCTGATGATCTGGTACTTTTCGGGATCCTTCATGTTGATCCGGAAGGAGGCCGGCAGCTGGTCCGGCGTCACCGAGTCCACGATGGGCGAATTCGAGAACTGGTCCTTGAAGTGGTTGTACGCCTCTTCCCTGGACTCAAACTGGAAGTCGTTGATGTACTGCGCAACGGCGGGAGATTCCAGCAGTCCGGTGAGGCTCTCCTGCTGCTCGGCGGTGACTGGCCCGCCGGCGCAACCAGCCGCCGTCGACCCTTCACTGCACAGGAAGATGGCCACCTGGACTTTGTCGTACCAGTAGCCCTTCATCTGGTTAATCTGCATCTGCAGCATTCCTGCTGCGCCCACGAAGGTGAGCGAGACAAACGTGACCAGGATGACCGAAACCACCATGGAGAGGTTGCGGCGAAGGCCGCTGCCGATCTCGCTGAGAATGAAGGCGAGCCTCATCGCTGTCCCTCCTCTTCCCGCGGCTGTCCGGTTTCCAGGTTTTCCCTGCCGCTGGCGTCTTTCAGCCTGCGCGATTGCCCCACGACCGGAATCATGGACGTGTACAGTGCCTTTGCCTCGTCGCGGATAACGACACCGTTCTTCAGTTCCACGACGCGTTTGCGCATCTCATTAACGATGTCGTCGTCGTGGGTGGCCATCACCACGGTGGTTCCGTTTTGGTTGATTTTGTCCAGGATGCCCATGATGCCCATCGAGGTGGTGGGATCCAGGTTTCCAGTGGGCTCGTCCGCGAGGAGGATGCCGGGCCGGTTGACGACGGCACGGGCAATGGCGACGCGCTGCTGCTCACCGCCGGAGAGCTCATGCGGCATGCGGTGTTCCTTGCCCTCCAGGCCGACGGTCTTAAGGACCTCGGGAACGGTGTCGCGGATGACGCTGCGGCTCTTGCCAATGACCTGCATGGCGAACGCTACGTTCGCGAAGACGTTTTTTTGGGGCAGGAGCCGGAAGTCCTGGAAGACGACGCCGATGCCGCGGCGCAGCCGTGGGACGCGCCAGCTGGAGATCTTGGCGACGTTCTGGCCCGCTACGTAGACAGCACCGGACGTTGCCCGGTCCTCTTTGAGGACCAGCCGGAGGAAGGTTGATTTGCCGGAGCCGGACGCACCGACGAGGAAGGCGAATTCGCCGCGGTCAATCTCAAGGTTGACGGAGTCCAGCGCAGGCCGGGCTTTCTGGTCATACACCTTGGTGACATTTTCGAATCGGATCATGGCCCTAAGTACCCTGCAGGGCATGGCTGATTCTGATGCAGCCCAGTTCTGCAGCCGGCGCACGGGTTTCGTTTGGGGGAAGTAGGGCCCCGGCCCCTCGACTATACGCAGGAACTCCGGCGTATCAGGCTGGTTTCAGGGGGCGTGTCGCCGGATCCTGTTTTGCCCTTCAGCCCCGGCGCCGCTCCTGCGTCCTATTTTTCGGCGTTGCGGTTGTCCGTGCGCCACCGGATGCCGGCGTCGATGAAGTCGTCGATTTCGCCGTCGAACACTGCCGACGTGTTCCCGACTTCGTGCTCGGTCCGCAGGTCTTTGACCATTTGGTAAGGGTTCAGGACGTAGGAGCGCATCTGGTCTCCCCAGGACGCCTTCACATCACCGGCGAATGCCTTCTTCTCGGCGTCCTCCTGCTCCTTCTTAAGGAGCAGGAGCCTGGATTGCAGAACGCGCATGGCCGCCGCCCGGTTTTGCAGCTGCGACTTTTCGTTCTGCATGGAGACCACGGTTCCGGTGGGGATATGGGTCAGGCGGACGGCAGAGTCAGTGGTGTTAACTGACTGCCCGCCCGGGCCTGAGGAGCGGAAGACATCGACCCGGATCTCGTTGTCCGGGATCTCGATGGAGTCCGTTTGCTCGATCAGGGGGATGACCTCGACGGCCGCGAAGGAAGTCTGGCGCCGGCCCTGGTTGTCGAAGGGGCTGATCCGCACGAGCCGATGGGTGCCGGCTTCGACGCTGAGAGTCCCGAAGGCATAAGGGGCCTTCACCTCGAAGGTCGCGGACTTCAAGCCCGCTTCCTCAGCATAGGAGGTGTCCATAACAGTGGTGGGGTAACCGTGCCGCTCGGCCCAGCGGAGGTACATGCG
This sequence comes from Arthrobacter sp. Alg241-R88, assembly GCF_900537115.1. Taxonomy (GTDB): domain Bacteria; phylum Actinomycetota; class Actinomycetes; order Actinomycetales; family Micrococcaceae; genus Arthrobacter. The sequence continues at coordinate 804,608 of NZ_UNRG01000001.1, read as the reverse complement.
CATCAGCATCTCGGCGAAGTCGGCAGCGTCCACGCCGCCGGCTCCCGCGCGAATGGAGACCACCGCTTCACGCTCGTCGTACTCTCCAGACAGCAGGGTGACAACTTCGAGTTCCTTCAGGGCCTTCTTGATGGACTCCAGTTCAGCGGCAGCCTCACCCATGGAAGCGGCGTCGTCCTCGTCCTGCCCGAGCTCCACCAGGACCTCGAGGTCATCGATCCTTGAGGCCAGGTTGTTCAGGCGCTCCAGCTCCGACTGGCGGTGGGAAAGCCTTGAAGTGATTTTCTGAGCCGCTGCCGGGTCATCCCACAGGTCCGGTTCGCCGGCCCGCTCGCTGAGTTCGGCGATGTCTTCCTTCAGTGCTTCTACGTCGGAGACTCGCTCAATTGACTCGTAGGTGGCGCGAAGGGCGCGGATTTCAGCGGAAAAATCAATATTGGCCATGGTTGTTTAAGCCTACGCTATCCCGCTGAAGGCCCGGACCCTGCGGCCCTATGGGGCAGTTGCGGCGCCGGTAGGCCGGGGGCTGTCGGCGCCGGTACGGCGGGGGGCTGTCGGCGCGCCGGTAGTGCCGGGGGCATTTGCGGCGCGCTGAGCGGCGTCAGCGGGTAAGACGCGAGCGAGCAGTTGAAGAGGCCTCGATCTTTATGCCATCAGGCATCAGGAAGTTCACCACCGGCGGGTGTACCGCAGCAGTCAGAACTACGACAGCGGTAGAACCGTCAGGGCTGCCGGTTGCCTCCGTGACGGCGAGCGCATCAAAACGCTGTGACGCGGGGCTCCTGGAGACGAAATCTGCTGCCACGTTCCTTACCCTCGCAGGGCTCAAGACCGCAGAGGGGCTGCCTCCTTGGGTATCCACCTCGCCGAGGGTGTAGCTGCCTGCGGCAGCAAGGGAGGCGCCGTCGGCCAGGGAAAGCAGCCGTTTGTGTTCGAGGTAGACGGACGAAATGCCGATGACCACAGTTGTGACCAACAGGGCTAAAACGACGTAGCCCAAGATCATCACCATGATCTGACCGTCTTCATCCCGCGGCACTTCTCTCACCGGAACCTGCCCACCAGTTGTGTGGACGACGCCTCGACTTCACTGGCGCTGAGGCGAAAATCATCGTTGAACGGCAGGAACGGGAGTGGCACTGTCAGGCTAACGGTTACCGTGACTGTGCTGCCGGCCGCCTGGCAATCTGCGGGATTGCAGGACGTTGCCACCTGCGCCCCTTCCGGCTGGTGGCCGAAGTCGGCGAGCGCGATCGCGACTGCCTGTTCGGCTGCTGCCTGGGCCGTCGCTGCGTCGGGCTGCGCTATGTAGACCTTGGCAGCCTGGTCAGCCGCCCCGACGACAGCAAAGGAGCCGGCCTGGATCTGGCTCATGGTGATGATGAAGTACACAAGCGGCACCATCAGCAGGAGGGCCAGGAAGGTGAACTCAACCACCGCGCTCCCCCGTTCATGCTGGCCGTCGCGCGACGGCCGCTGCATGGATTCCGGCAGGTGAACACCTTCCCGGCGGTGCCTGCTTACTTCGCGGCGCGGTAACCCGGGCAGGGCCGAGGGCTCTTGCTCTGCAGTGTCCGGCGCGAGGCAGAGGGCTACCATCAGCCGGGTGCGGAGAGACCCGCGGCTTGGGTCACGGCTGGACAGCGGCATGACCTTTCACCTCCAAAAGGTCCCGGGGTCCAATGAGACCTATTACGGGCATCGGAGCCCGTACGGTCACTTCCAGGGTCCGCAGGCCCTGGTACGTCACTTCGCGGGTGCTGACCTGTTGGGCAAAGCCCGCGTTCAAGGCGGAATGGATGAGGCTGCGTGTCCTTTCCTCCGCGTCCGCAGCACTCCGGTCGGCGAGGGTTCCGTACCGGGCACCCGATGCCGCTGCGTCAATCAACGTGTTCCTAATGTGCAGGACCAGTGCCAGCTGAATGATCGCAAGGAAGAACAGTGTGAGGAGGCTGCCGACCAGGACGAATTCGACGACAGCAGACCCCTGCTCCCGGGATTCGGTTGCCCGATGCGGGATTGACTTACCCGGGCGCGGCGCTTTGCGTCGCGTGTCCAGAGCGCGGTTTGTGTTCCTACCGCGGGTGGACGCTGTCATCTGTTAGCTTCCGACCTTGTCCATCGCCTGGTTGAACATGGCTTCGAGTGCCGGGCCGGCGAGCGCAAGCAGCGCTGCCACGAGGACGGCGGACATGAGTGTGATCATCACCCAGCCAGGGACATCACCCCGCTCAGGGTGGTCCTTCGCTGGGCCCCTCCCTGGCTGTGCCGTTCCGCCCACCGCCCCTGCCAGCAGTGTTGCGGCAATCGACAGGAACAGCATCATCGAGCGGATCCCCAATTTTTTCATTTTCCGTCCTATTCCTTTTTCCAGCTTCGAATTGGTCAATGCGTACGATCGCGTTTGGCGTTCAAAATCCGAGATTTATTGCGGCAATGCCCGGGAAGACAGCAAAAACAACAGTCAAGGGCAGCACCCCAAATACGAGCGGCACCATCATGGCAATTTCCTTCTTGCCTGCGGTTTCCATCAGGTCACGCTTTGCCGTATCACGTACGTCCTGCGCCTGGGCACGGAGCACATCGGCCAAGGGAGTGCCCCTTTCTACTGCAACGACAATTCCGTCGACGAAACGGACGAGGGGTGCCAGGTCTGTCCGCGCCGAGAACTCCTGCAGTGCCTGGATCAAGGGCTTTCCCGCTCTCGTCTCGGTAAGGACCTTTGCGAACTCCTTCGTGAGCTCACCTTCGGCGCTACGGCAGACCCTGTCCAGGGCGCCAGTAGCGCTCTCCCCCGCGCTGACTGCCAACGCCATCAGTTCTGCCAGGCCGGGGAATTCCGCCATCATCTTCGACTCCCTTCGGCGGATCTGCGCACCGAGCCAGTAGTCGCGGAAGATAAACCCTCCGACGCCACTCCCCAAGACAGCAACGGCAGCCAATACCGGGTTGAACCTGCCCGAGGCCGCACCGAAAACGATGAAGATGATGGACACCGCGAACCCGGCGGCCGCCCACAATAGTTGTTCCGCACGAAAATCAACCGGTGACTTATCAATTCCGGCCTGGGCCAGTCGTCGGGCCGTAGCTTTCGACGCCGGGTTAAGCCGCGCGAGGGTTGCCAGGCCGTCCTGAAGTACGGGTCGAAGAATCCTTCCCAGCGGCCCAAAGGGTGTCGGGCTGTGTTCCCCGGCGCGCAGCAGCCTGGACTCAAGGATCTGTGATTTCAGCTGCGGCTCTATGCGCTGGGACAGGGTGACGGCACGCATAAAAGGAGACCGGAAAATAACGAGCCACAGGCCGATGCCCATCAGCATTCCGCAGACAACAGCAGGAGGTGAAATTTCCATCATCTGAGCACCCGCTCGTCCTGGGGAAGTGCACCAATCCGAAGCATTATGGAGTAGCAGACCAAGGAGACCACCAGGCCGCCAAGCAGGACTGCGGCGCCCATTGGTGTGTTGTAGGCCTGTACCGCCTCCGGTCTTGTCGCAAGGAGCATCATGACGATCCAGGGCGCGGCAACGGCGAGCCGTGCTGCGTTGACGGTCCAGGACTGCCGCGCCTCCAACTCACTGCGTGTCCGGGCGTTTTCCCGCAGAAACTCAGCCAGTGTTCCGAGGAGCTTGCCTAGGTCGGAGCCGCCCACTTCCCTCGTCAGGCGCAACGCTTCGACAATCCGATCTGCAACAGGATCGGCAAGCCGGTGCTTGAGCTGGTTGAGTGAGGCTTCAAAGTTGCCGCCCGCGCGGTAGTCTGCTCCGAAGTCCCGGAAGACGTGCCGAAGTTCTTCGGGTCCTTTGTCGCCGAGTTGGATGAGTGCCTCCGGCAGAGGCAGTCCCGCACGGATGGCAGAACGTAGGTGGTCGACAACATCGGGCCAGAGCGTGCGCAGCAAGGCGCTCCTCTTCTTTGCCTTCCAGCGAAGGACCGTTATCGGCAGCCAGACCCCGAAGAGGCCGAAACAGATGGAGATCGGCCACGAGCGGGTTATGGCGAAAAAGACCAGAGCCACTGAAAGCCCGAGTCCGATGCAGGTTCCCACCAGTCCGGACGCAGACACTTTCTCGATTCCCGCCCCGGCAAGGAGGTCCGCAAGACGGCTGGTCCTTTCCTTTTGGCACGCCGACTTCGGCGACTCCCAAAAGGACCACCAGATCAGGAAGAACCCGGCCCCTGCGGTTACTCCCAAAAGCGCCGATATCATCGCGGGTCCAGCAGCGCGGCGACGTCATATCCGGCCCTGGAGAATTTCTCCTGCGCCGGCATGGAGGTGGGCCGTGGTTGCAGCAGGCCGTCCACCATAGAGAACACCGGTGATGATTCGATAATGCCGTTCTCCACCCGGCTGCCGAGGGCCAGGATTTCGGTCACTTCCCGGCGCCCATCCGCGCGACGGCTGCAGTGCACCACGAGGTCGATGCAGGACGCGACCGTGGGCACGACGAACTGGCTGGAGATATTTTCTCCAGCCAGCAAGGGGAGTGTGCAGATTTTGGTGACGGCATCATGCGCGGAATTTGCGTGGACAGTGCACATCCCCGGCAGTCCTGAATTTAGGGCGATCAGCATGTCCAGGCTTTCTGCTTCCCGCACTTCACCGACGACGAGTCGGTCGGGACGCATCCGGAGCGCTTCCTTCACCAGCCGGCGCATCGGTATCTCACCCTCCCCTTCAAGGTTCGGCTGACGGCATTGCAACCCAACAACGTCCCGAAGAGGGAATTGCAGCTCGAAGATTTCTTCAACGGTTATGACACGTTCCCGGCTCCCAATACTGGCTGCAAGGCAGTTGAGCATTGTGGTTTTGCCTGCCTGCGTTGCTCCAGAGACGAGGATGTTGAGCCCGCTGGAAACTGCGGCACCGAGGAAACGGGCCGATTGCGGTGTCAGCGTGCCCAGCTCAACTAAGTGCTCAAGCCGGCTCGCCTTAACGACGAACTTCCTGATGTTGACGGCCCAGTGCCTCCGTGTGACGTCGGGGATCACGACGTGGAGCCTGGACCCGTCAGGGAGTGCTGCATCGACGAAGGGCGATGACATATCCAGGCGGCGGCCGGAACTCTTGAGCATCCGCTCCACCAAGTCCCGCACCTGCTGATCCGTCAGGCTGAGCGAGGTCAGCTCGGACTCACCATTCCTGGCGACGTAGATTTCGTTGGGCGCGTTGATCCAAACCTCTTCGATGGTCGGATCGTCCAGGAGTGGCTGAAGTACGCCGAATCCGGCGACAGCATCAAAAAGGAACTTGCGTGCCGCATCCAAAGGCCCAATGGGAGGGAGCGGACCCATAAGTGCCCGCTCGTCGTAGTCGCTGACTGCTGCCTCTACAAGGCGCCGGACTTCTCCCACTTGGTGGAGCGGATCAAGCCCTCGACGACGGATAAGCTCGCGGACTTCGTCCTCGACAATTCCCAGCGCGTCCATATGTTCCCCAATACAACTGCCGCCCCCGGCGGAGGCAGTGCAACTGGGTAAAGCCTAAGGAGCCTACGACAGGCTGCCAAGTCATATCTCGGGCGCTGTGGATAATTATTCGGGGTGTGCTGAGCACCTGCTCAACGCGCCACAGGCGAACTCTGCAACTGACTTTAGATTCCAGAAGTCTTTTCATCTCTGACACGGTGCGGCGACGCGTGTGGCGTTACTCGATCATTTCGTGGACGAGGTTAGTTCGGCCATTGAAACTTCCCGCATAATGAGTCGTCAGCCCCACCGGGCTGCCGATTCACGAATTGCAATGGGGAGAATAATGAAGAAGTTAAAGGCTAAATTAGCGATTGCAGCTGCGGCTGCGATTGTTCTTTCAGGCCTCGGTCCCGCAGCGGGAGCCTACGCGCCGGCAGTGGTTGGCGCAATCGGCGCAAAATATTCGTCCATTGGCGGACCCTCATCACCGTTAGGGCTGCCGCTCTGGGACGAGTACCCAGTAACCGGAGGAGCCCAGCAGGATTTTCAAGGCGGAATTATATTCTGGTCACCGGTGGGTGGGGCGCATCCGCTTTGGGGTGCAATCGAAAATAAGTGGTACGCCGGGCATGAAGCGGGCTGGCCCATTCGAGACGAGGAACCGTTAGGCGGCGGTGCCATCGCACAGCACTTCACGAACGGAACGATGTATTACACGCCTCAGATTGGCCTGCACTACATTGGAGCCGGCATCCGGGAGGCATGGTGGAACAAGGGCGGCCAGACCGGGGTAGCCGGCTATCCGGTATCGGATGAGACCTATTGGTACGCAGGGGGCGCCGTTCAAGCTTTCCAGGGTGGAACGTTCTACTTCACTCCTCAATACGGAACCCGGCTGTTGCAGGGAGCCATCCGATGGGAATACGAGCGTGGCGGTGGCTACTTCTACATGGGCCGTCCTGTAACCGACGAATATTCGGTGAATGCGTCAACGCGTGCTCAGCACTTTGAAGACGGCATCATTTATTGGTCCAACGGAAGAATCTGGACTGACCGGTACTAGTCGCAGTCGGCGTCTGCAGCATCGATTGGCCGCTTGACGGCGGCCAATCGTGCCAGCCGGGAACCATTCACGCTCCCAGCCCGCACGCGCCGTTGTATCGGGCAAGGCCAAGCGAAGGTAGACATCGCTGGGGCAACTGAAAAAGTGCTTTCATGGCCACTGCTTTCGAGCAATCAGTAACGTTTCGCCGGGAACCTGCACGTATCCCGCCCCATCGCGCCAACTGCAATCACACCAGCAACATCTGAACCACTAGTTGCAGATGTAACTCCAGTGCTATGGTGGGCGCGTTAATTGTCGAAATACCACCTGCTTGGTGCATCCCTGGGGGGAAACGTCCGAGCAGCAACCAAATGAGCGCTCGGCGGAGCGCCACATTGTCTCCGGAGCAAAAATGAAGCGGAACCCGTCTCAGTCCCGTCGCCCCGCAATGATGTCGTTGGGGATAGCGCTTCTGGCTGCCAGTCTGGCAGCGGGTCCAGGACTGGCGGGCCTTGCGACCGCCGCCGAACCTGCCCCTACGCCCACCGCAGCCGCTGGCGCAAGTACCAGCTCCGCGACTGGTTCACCCTCCCCGGCAACATCGTCGGCGGCCCCACCCCCCGAGAAGATAGCACCAACGGCGACACCGTCCGCCCCGCCCACGGCAGAGGCTGCGCAGTCGATGGCGGAAGCGGTTGGAGTCGGCGGAGCGGAAATGGGACAGCGGTCCGCCCGCGTCACGGCATCGACTCCCTCCAATTCCGCTGGGCGGCTTAGTGCCGAGTCGTTGTCAACCGAAGGCACCTGGATGCCGACGTTTGGGGTCCAGGGTCTGGACGTCAGTGGACATCAGCCCAGTGTGGACTGGCAGCAGCAGTGGAACATGGGTTCAAGGTTCGCTTATGTAAAGGCCACGGAAGGCAATTACTACACCAACCCGTCGTACGGCTCGCAATACCAGGGCTCACGCAATGTCGGGATGATCCGCGGTGCGTACCACTTCGCTATTCCGAACTGGTCCTCCGGAGCGGATCAGGCCCGTTACTTTGTCCGCAACGGAGGGGGCTGGTCTGCGGACGGATATACCATGCCACCCGTCCTGGACTTCGAGTTCAACCCCTACGAAGGCCGGACCATCAACGGTTTCTACTTTGGCAACACTTGCTACAACATGTCGCCGGCCCAACTCCAATCGTGGGTGAGGGACTTCGGCAACACCATGCAGTCGCTTACGGGTCGGCTTCCGGTCATCTACACCAACACGAGTTGGTGGAATCAATGCCTTGGTAATCCTGCCGGTTTTGGCGACTATCCCCTCTGGGTTGCTGCCTATCCAAGCTCCCCCACTAACAATGCAGGACCGGTTCCCACAGCCAGCTGGAGCACCTACAGCATCTGGCAGTACAGCAGCACGGGTCCTTTCGCCGGTGACTCGAACGTATGGAACGGAGATTACGCATCGCTCCAACGCTTTGCGCGATCCGGGGAAAACATCGAAGCCGCCTTCAGCCAGGAATACCAAGCCTCCAAGTCCTGGATTGGGAATCCTTGGGGGCCGATAGCGTGCGGATTGGTCAACAATGGTTGTTACCAGATTTTCCAAGGCGGATCGATCCAGTGGTCTCCGGCCACTGGCGCCCACGCAATACGCGACGGAGCGATCCGTGGCACTTATCAGCGGTCCGGTTCCGAGAACGGGCCTTTGGGCTATCCAGTCTTGGGACCTGAAATCTGCGGACTAAAAGGCGGCGGTTGCTACCAGATGTTTCAGGGAGGCGCCATCATCTGGACCGGCACAGGCATCCAGATCAGCCCTGCGGGTCCAATCCGGGACCGCTACGCCGCGATGGGCTTCGAAAACGGAGTTTTGGGTTACCCGACCTCGGGCCAAGTGTGCGGATATGCCGCTTCAGGATGCGTGCAGACGTTCCAAGGAGGTGACATCTATTGGTCTCCCTCATCCGGAGCCTACGCTGTCGCTGCAGGTGCAATCCGTTCAAGCTTCCAGCGGCTTGGTTCCGAGAATGGCCAGACCGGATATCCCGTCAGCAACGAAGTATGTGGCCTGAAGAACGGCGGCTGCTACCAGTTCTTCCAGGGCGGCTCGATGATCTGGTCATCGACAACTGGAGCCCACTTCAGCCCCTTCGGATCGATCCGGTACGTTTGGGCGAGTCAAAACTTCGAAAACGGCTGGCTCGGGTATCCCTACACTGACGAGTACTGCAACTCTTCGCGTGAATGTCGGCAGGACTTCCAGGGAGGGTCACTGATCTGGACTCCGACCACTGGAGTGAGCGTCTACCGTCGCTGACACTGCCCAAGATGGGCGTCCGCGCAGAGGTGTCGCAAGGAAGAGGCACGCGAGTGCGATTCACAGTACTTCTGATTGGCTGCTGTCTGCCGCTATGCAAGACCGTTGGGTGAGCTTACTGGCCCAACATCCTGGCTCAGGGTGCCTGGTGCTCGACGCTGCGTGGTGTCCCTCCATCTTTGAGATGGACACCTGGAGCGTGCAACTCTTCTTGACCCAACAGTAGCTTTCGGCGCTGACAGATTGCGTGGAAATGCCCCGCCACCCTTTCCGGGTAGCGGGGCATTCCTTGGCTCCTCGCTTACGTAAGCAGTACCTCGGAGCCGCCGAAATTGCTACGAGGAAGCCTTGATGCAGGCCTTACTTCGCCCACTCGACCGTGAGATTACCGGGGCGCCACGTGATGCGGCCGCCTTGGTAATCCTGCGCGTAGCCTCCCCCACCGATTGCATACTCGTTGGTGGTCGGGTAGCCCAAGCGCCCGCCTTCGGAGCCTTGGCCAACCCAGGCGGCCCTGATGCCACCGGTAACAACGCGGGCACCTGCTGCCGGAGACCAGATAACTTCCCCGCCCTGGAAGTACTGTTTTGCACCGCCCTGTACGAGTCCGCCGACTTCGTCAGAGGTCGGGTATCCAAGTGGGCTCTGCGGGCCGCCGATATTGATCCACGTTGCACCGATTCCGCCCTTGATGAAGCGGGAGCCCGTGGCAGGAGACCAGACGATTTGCCCGAACTGGAAGGCTTGAGTGACGCCTCCGTTGGCCGTGGCGTATTCGTCTGTTGTGGGGTATCCGAGCCCGCTGAGCGGGCCACCAACCTTGTCCCAGGTGACGCCGATGCCGCCCTTAGTGATTCTGGATCCCGTGACGGGGTTCCAGGAGATTTTGCCAAACTGGAAGTCCTGCATAACGCCACCGGCCATCGGTGAGTACTCGTCCGACGTCGGGTAGCCGAGGTCACTGTTCTGGGCACCGACGCTGTTCCAGACCGTGTTGATTCCACCGACGACGGCAAAAGCTTCCAAACCAGGAAGGTAGGCGATGGTTCCACGTTCAAACTTTTGGTAACCACCACCAAACCGTTGGGCTGTGATTTCATCCGCTATCGGGTTGCCAACCAGGGAGGCTACGGTGGCGTGTTTGGCCGCGATGGAACCTTGGACAGCAAGGGGCTCTTGGCCGGCGTCGATTTTGCCCTGAATGGCGAAACGGTCTGTCCGCAGAGTGCCTATACCTGGCCCTTCCACCTGGAAGAAGTTGTTCCCCGTAGGGCTTCCGACCACCGCATGCTCCACATCAGGGTCACCGACATAGCCCTCCGGTGCTCCCGAGGTCCAGCGCAGGAACGGGCCGACGGTGCCGTTTGCTGCCCGCGCAAATCCTTGTTGACCACACGGGGTATCAAAGCAGCCTTGATCAAGGGTGTAGTTGATGGTGCCGGTGGAGTCCGCGGACAGGGTGACGGTTCCGTATGGGTGCGTGATCGTGTAACTCGAATTCGCAGTTAGGCCGTCGATGCGAATACGGATTCGGCTAAAGGCCACTTGGTCACCCGCGACAACTGCTTCGTTTGCAAAAGCAGCTTCTTGCGCCATCACCAGCAAGGCACTTGTATTCCCAGACTCGATGGACGCCTCTCCTGCCCACCAAAACGCCTCATCCGGGAAGTTGTCGGGGTAGGACAACGGTTGGTCTGGGTCGGGGCGAAAATCAGTCGCCAGGCACAGCGGCCCGTCCAGGCACAGCTCGAGTTGCAGCGGACCCAGCCCCGCTGCAACGTTGCCTGCATCGGAATACCAAGCCGGAAAGCCATGGCTCGGGTCAATTGGCCCCGTGTCACTCAGTGCGGCTTCGGCGGGAACTGCCACGGTGGCGACCAGCATTGCCCCCGCCGCCATCCCGGCAGCCGTTTTGCCCAGCCATCGCCGGGGAAGCCAGTGCCCATGACCTCCGTGATGGGACGCACTGCTCAATTTAGTCGGATACATCTGAAACCATCTCCTAATACGCAATCGGGAGCGCTTCCACCCGCGGCTTCCCGTGCCGCCAAGTATCCGGGGATGAGCTTGAGGAAACCCTTGGGTTAGTTAGGACCGGAGGTTGTGCTCGAGCCAGGGACTTAGTCGATATGGCCGTGCCGGCGCTGACGCGAAGAAAACCCTTAACAGGACAGCCAATCAGGACCGAATGTGCGCCCTGCCGCTGCCGGCCACCTGCGTTCTCAATTCCTGCCGAATGACGATGCTAAAAAGGCCACCGGGCAGTGAGCGTCGGTCCCCGCACGGACTCGTCCCCTGTCGCAGCCGAGGGCGCCGCCTCCCGCCGCCGACCCACTGATCAGGATCCCGGTGGGTCCAGCACGCCACCTAGAAGCGTGCGTTGAAATTAACACCTGCACCGTAGGGTGCCTGGCCTCGCACAGGGCTAGCCAAAACGGCTTTCCGGAGCGCACGTGGTGCGTACGAGGGGGCAGTGGTAAGCGCGGAACCGCTGGTCCTTGGGCAAGCTATCGTTCGCCAGGAAGTCCCAGCCCATGAAGGTATTCTTCCAAAGCTTTCTTCGCATCCCGCGGTGAGAAGCCCTGCGAAGCCAGTTTGCTGAGGTCAAGTGTGCTGTTAAGAGGTCTCGGAGCAGCCGATTTATCTTTGAAATACTCGGCTGTGCTGACTCCCGTTACGGCTTGCCCGCCGACGCCGACCAGCTCATAGACCTCAGCGGCGATGTCAGCCCAAGTCTGCGGCACACCGTCGTTAGTCAAGTTGTAGGTTCCGTAAGCAGCGCCGGTTTCGAGGAGGTGGCGAATTCCCGAAGCTATGTCTTCAGTGAAACTCAATCGGCCGGTTTGATCATTGACAACGGATGGTTTGACGCCGCGCAAGGCCAGGTTCGCCATGGTCCGTACGAAGTTGTTACCGTCGCCGATTACCCAACTGGTCCGCACGATGTAATGCCGTGGCACCACGCTGACAATAGCGTCTCCGGCGGCCTTCGTCTGTCCGTATACACCTAACGGAGTGAAGGGCTCGCTTTCGTCGTGAACATTGCGGCCGCCGTCGAACACATAGTCGGAAGAAATGTGTACCAGCGTAAGGTCATGGGCAGCGGCGGTCTTCGCCAAGTATGACACCGCCGCAACATTTACGGTCCAGGCCGCCGCGCGGCCTTCTGCGGTCTCGGCGGTGTCAACTGCTGTATAGGCGGCAGCGTTGATGATCGTGGAGTAGTTCTTCCAGTTCCGGCTCGTGTAGGCGTCCTCGCTGGCGAGATCAAACTCGCGGCGGCCGGCAAATTCTACGGACTCGTCACCGTCGTAAAGCTCCTGCAATGCCTTGCCGAGCTGTCCATCGGCGCCTACCACCAGGATCTTCTTCCCGGGCATGGGGACTACGTCCGCCAAGCGTGGGTGCGCTTTGTCCTTGTCGGAAAGTTCGGCCCGCTCCAAGGCGATGGGCCACTGGATGGCCGCCGTCTCATCCGCGAGGTTCAGGAACGTGTACTGGCCCTGGGCGTCCGCAGACCAGTGGTCGTTGACCAGGTAGGTGTAGGCCGTATTGTCTTCCAGGGTCTGGAAAGCGTTGCCGACGCCGCGCGGGATGAAGATTGCCTGGCTTGCGTCCATCTCCGTGGTAAATACTGCGCCAAAGGACGGGCCTTCACGCAGGTCAACCCAAGCGCCAAAAATGCGTCCCGTGGCCACCGAGATGAACTTGTCCCACGGCTCGGCGTGGATACCGCGGGTGGTGCCGGCCTTCTCGTTGAAAGAGATGTTGTTCTGGACTGGACGGAAGTCCGGCAACCCGAGGGCCACCATTTTTTCCCGCTGCCAGTTTTCCTTGAACCACCCACGATTGTCGCCGTGGACCGGAAGGTCATACAGGACGACGCCGGGGATCGGCGTCTCGTGTGCGGTCAGCTTTTTCGAGAACTCGATCGACATCGTCTACTGGCCCTGTTCCTTGTACTTGGCTTCGGTCTGAGCTTTCTGCGGGCGCCACCAGTTTTCGTTGTCCCGGTACCAGGCGATGGTGTCCTCGATGCCTTCGTCGAAGTTGGAGAACTGGGGTTCCCAGCCGAGCTCGTCGCGGAGCTTGGTGGAGTCGATGGCGTAGCGCAGGTCGTGACCCGGGCGGTCCACCACATGGTCGTACGCATCCGGGGCCTGGCCCATGTGCTTCAGGATCAGCTCAACAACATCCTTGTTGTTCTTCTCCCCGTCGGCTCCGATCAGGTACGTCTCGCCGATCCTGCCCTTGGCAATGATGGCCAGCACGGCCGAGGAGTGGTCGTTGGCGTGGATCCAGTCCCGGACGTTCTCGCCCTTGCCGTAGAGCTTGGGCCGGATCCCGTCGATCACGTTGGTGATCTGGCGCGGGATGAACTTCTCCACGTGCTGGTAGGGCCCGTAGTTGTTGGAGCAGTTGCTGATGGTCGCCTGCAGTCCAAAGGAGCGGACCCAGGCCCGGACCAGCAGGTCAGAGCCGGCCTTCGTGGAGGAATACGGGCTTGAGGGGTTGTAAGGGGTCTGCTCGGTGAACCGCTCCGGGGCATCCAGTTCGAGGTCGCCGTAGACCTCGTCGGTGGAAATGTGGTGGAAACGCTTGCCGTGCTTCCGCGCAGCCTCGATCAGCGTGTAGGTACCAATGATGTTGGTGTCCAGGAAGGGGCGCGGATCATGCAGTGAGTTGTCATTGTGTGACTCCGCCGCGTAATGAACAACAACGTCCGTCTCCGCCACCAGGCGGTCCACCAGCTCCGCATCAGCGATATCGCCGTGGACGAACTCAAAACGGCCTTCCGGCAGTCCCCGCAGCGACTCCAGGTTCCCTGCGTATGTCAGCTTGTCCAGCACGGTGACCTGGTCATCCGTATTTTCCAGAACGTAGTGGACAAAGTTTGAGCCTATGAACCCGGCACCGCCGGTTACGAGGAGTCGCGACATATTCATAGGTTACCGGCTTGCTGTTGGTCCCTTGTCATCCATCCGGGCATCCAGGCCCTATCGGCCTTGGCTCAATAACTGGGCGCCGGCGGGTATCCGTAGTACTGCTCAAGGGTGGCGATGCCACGGCGGTGCATATCCATGGCGATGTCCTTGCCGACGTACCTTAGGTGCCATGGTTCGTAGGCATACCCTGTCCAGTAGCTGATTCCTGCGGGGTACCGGATGATGAAGCCGAACTCATGGGCACGATTTGCCGCGAATTTCCCGGCGGCCGTTTGGGCAAAACAGTCCTGGAGCCCGCAGGCTCCACCAGGGTTCCCGATATCGACGGCCAGCCCGCTTTGGTGCTCGGAAAAACCGGGGCGAGCCGAGATCGTGTCAGCGCGTTCCTGCCCGTACATAGCCACGTAGCTGTTGTAGAGCGTCGCCTGGGTGGCGTAGCTCCGGAAACCGCTGATAACGGTCATCGGCACGCCTGAGGCATTTGCAGCATCGGCAAACTGCCAGAAGCCCAGGGCTGCCTGATAACGCAAGGGGTGCCCGCCGACATTGACCATGTCGGAAGGCGCATAGTCAATGGGCGAGAGTGGATTGCGCTTATTGATGACCCGCTGGTACTCCCCCGGCTGGTAGTACGTGACGGTAACGCCTGTGGATGGGTGCCAGGTCAAGGTGCCGCCCTGGAAATTCTGGGTGCAGCCCGCAGCACCGCAGACCTCCTCGGTCAAGGGGTAGCCCAAACGCCCGTTCTCCCATCCGAGGGTTCCCCAGACGTAATCAATGGAACCTCCGGTGGCATAGGCGCCGATGCCCGGCGCCCAATGGACCTGTCCTCCCTGGAAGGCCTGATAGCAGCCACCTGCCCTAAGACCGCATCCTTCGGCAGCCACCGGATAGCCCAGCGGACCGGATTCGAAGCCTCCGGCCGCCCATCTGTTTCTGATGGCTCCCCAAAGCGTCTGCTGTGCACCGCTGGCAGGCGACCAATAAATTTGCCCGCCCTGAAAACTCTGATAGCAGCCCGACCCGACAAGCCCGCAGACTTCATCCGTAACCGCGTACCCAAGCCGGCCTTGCTCCCACCCCTGCTGCTGCCAGAGCGCGCCGACCGCACCCCAGGTGGCACGGGCTCCAGTCGCGGGCGTCCAGTGGATTTGGCCGCGTTGGTAGTCTTGGTAGCAGCCTCCGCCGGCGAGCCCGCACTTTTCTCCGCCGATGACGGCGCCAAGATTGCCAGCCGGTCCACCCAGCGCCTGATATTTGTCCTGGATCGGTGACGCTGCCCAAACCGGAGTGCCGACCAGGAGTCCGGCCAGTAGGCACAGGACGGTTAGGACCGTTGATAGAGCAGGAACCCGAATGTACTTCATGTTCACCTGACTACTTGGTGGAAGTGAAAATTTCCAGATGAACCCAACGCCGGGCAAGGGATATCACTGGCTCGTGCAGGTGATTCTATAGGCCCGAAGCAGTACCTGACCGTGGACGCTTGCAACCTCTTCGCAAGAACGGGGGCTAAGGCCGGAGCAGGAGCCTTACCGTAAGATCGAAAGGCGCCTGGGGAAGCCAGGTATCGCGCCGCCACCGAAAGCCCTTAATGAATTTGCCTTGGAAAAAGCCCGCCTCTGCGCAGCCAGAGGAGGAGTCCGACGCTGCAAGCGACCGGACAATCAGCTCCAGAAGTGCGTCAGGCGTCGGCGCTGCCTCCATCGCCTCCGCGGCTGCAGGTTTCATCATCCTCGTGATTGCCGGAAACCACCTTCGCTCCGAAGAATATGCACAGTTCAGCGTGTTTTGGGGCGCTCTGTTTGGCATCTTCGGCGTGCTGTCCGGCATCCAGAGCGAGACCACCCGCGCTGTTCGGTCGGCGGAAACCCTGGGCGGAGCCCCCGGCGCCGCACAACAGCACCCCTCGGTATTGGCGAACGGCGTTCTGGTGGGAGCAATCCTGGCCGTCCTTGTCCTGGCATCCTCATGGCTGTGGGCGCCGTCCGTCCTCGGCACTAACACCCCCTGGCTTTTGCCCACCCTGGCTGCCGCCGCAATCGCCTATTCCGGCCATTCCGCCCTGGCAGGCGCCTCAGCAGGAACCCAGGATTGGAATCTGTACTCCAAATTAATGAGCGCTGAGGCAACGTTCCGCCTGGCGACCGTAGGCGCCGTGGCGCTGCTCGGCGTCGGACTCCTGGGTCTCGAACTCGCCTGCGCACTGGCTGCGATCCTTTGGCTGGTTTTCCTCCTAATTTCACCAGCTGCACGCCGCGCCGCAATTGCCCGCGCCGATGTGCCCCGCACGGCGTACATGAAGCAGACCGGCCACGCCATGCTCTCCTCAAGCGCCACCGCTGCCCTCATCGTAGGCTTCCCTGTGATTCTGAGTTTCACCAGCAGCGCGCAGGAACTGGCCGCGGCCGGCGGGCTCCTCCTCGCCATCCAACTCACGAGGGCACCCATCATGGTTCCGCTCCAGGCGTTTCAGGGTGTGGCCATCGCCGCGTTCGTGAACCAGCGCGATCGCGGCGTCCACGCGCTGATCAAACCCGCGGCCCTCTTCCTCGCGGTGGGTGTCGCAGGCGGGATCGCAGCTGCTCTGCTGGGTCCCTGGCTCATGGAACTGCTGTTCCCCGGCAAATACGATGTACCGGCCTGGCTCTTGGCCGCGCTGACATTCGACGCCGCGCTCATGGCTGTCCTGACGCTTACCGGGACAGCAGCCCTGGCGGTGGGCATGCACCGCGGCTATTCCGCAGGCTGGGTCAGTGGCACGGTGGTCAGCGTGCTCTGCCTCCTGTTGCCGCTGCCGCTGCCCATCCGGACAGCTGTGGCCCTTGCGGCAGGACCCGTCGCAGGCGCGGCTATCCACGTTGCTTCGATCGTGCGTCTCGGCAGATCAGCCGCTGCTGCGACCACCTGATCTGACGCCACTCTCCCCCGCCGACCCCACCAACGAAGGAAGACCTGTGACGAACAATTCCGACAGTCCGCGGACCACGGTGATTCTGCCCGCATACAACGCCGCCGGCTTCCTGGAACGGGCGGTGCGCAGTGTCATGGCCCAGACGGACCCAGACTTCGAACTGGTCATAGTGGACGACCACTCCACAGACGGAACGCTGGATCTGGCTAGGAGGCTCGAGGAGGAGTTCGGAAATCTGACAGTTATCGCTTTGCCCTCCAATGCGGGAGTGTCGGCCGCGCGGAACGCTGGCCTGGATGCGGCCCGGGGATCCTGGATCAGCTTCATTGACAGCGATGACCAGTACCTGCCCGCATTCCTCGAAACCATGCACGCAGCCACCGCACCCGATGTGGACCTTGTGGTCGGCGGCCGGATCGTGGTCCAGCCCGACGGCACGGAAATGCGCAATGGCTCGCGCGCGCTCGGCGAATTCGACGGCGCAGAAGCCTGCCGGTTGGCCATGTGCGACCAGCTCACTCCGTTCCCGTGGGACAAGCTGTATCGGCGGGAACTGTTCAGCAAGGTCCGGTTCGCCGAAGGTGCCGCGCGGTTCGAGGACATGGCTGTCAACGTCATTCTGCACTCGCTGTCCCGCAGGGTTCGATCCATCGATACGCCGGTTTACCGGTACTACATCATGGATGCTTCCCTTACCTGGGGCAGGGTTCCCACGGTAGCGGACACCACGGTGGCCATGAACCACCTGAACGAACACCTGGACCAGCGGTTCAAGGAGGGCAAGTACGGCGCCGCCTATGACTGCATGCGCTCGCTGGTAATCCTGCTGGTGGCCCAAAGCGCAATCGCCCGGGGCACCGGCTCACCCGCCGCTGCCGCCACGGTGTCCGAGTGCCGCAAAGACCTTGGCTGGCGGATGCTTTACCGGACCCTCGCTGTACACAAAGTCATCGGCGCCGGCGCCGTGTTGCTCAAGCTGACGCCTTCCCTGTACGCCTATCTCTACCTCCGTCACATCCGCGCCGCATATGGCGTGGGAAAGCCCCAAACGGCCTCGTCGGAGATGCCCGCAGCCGCGCCACCCGCCACCCCCGCCAGCGGTTCTGGTATAGATTAGTAGCTATGTCAATCCCCCCCTACACCCGCGCCCTCGTCATTATGCCGGCGTGGAACGAAGCGGAGTCCGTTGGCAATACAGTCCGCGAAGTGCTGGCGTTGCGTGAGACATATGACGTTCTGGTTGTGAATGACGGTTCCCAGGACAGCACGGCTGCCGTAGCCCGAGAGGCAGGAGCCGTAGTCCTTGACCTCCCCTTCAACCTTGGCGTAGGCGGGGCCATGCGTGCCGGCTTCAAGTACGCAAAGCGGAACGGATACGACGCCGTCATCCAGGTGGACGCGGACGGCCAGCATGATCCCAAGGAAATTTCCCGGGTGCTGGCTGCCTTGGCGGAGGCGGACATTGCCATCGGCGCCCGCTTCGCGGACCGCGGCACCTACAAGGTCACGGGACCACGGCGTTGGGCCATGGTCCTGCTCGCCAAGGTCATCTCCGGCCTGGCCCATACCCGCCTGACGGACGTCACCTCTGGCTTCAAGGCAGCCAACCGGCGTGGCATCGATCAGTTTATCGACCACTACCCCGCTGAGTACCTGGGCGACACCATCGATTCGCTGGTTGTGGCCATCAGGTCCGGCTGCGTGATCACCCAGGTTCCCGTGGAGATGCGGGCACGCCAAGGCGGAACGCCCAGCCACAACCCGCTGAAATCTGCCATCTACCTAGGCCGGTCGGTGTTTGCCCTGCTCTTCGCCCTGACACGGCGACGCTCGCAGATCCAAACAACTTCCCCACAACTCGAAAGTGCATGATCTTGCCCGTTCTGGCTGCTTTCATACTTGCCCTCGTCATCGTCGTCCTCGTTGTCGAGATGCTCCGCCGGAAGAAGCTCCGCGAGAAGTATGCGGCGCTCTGGCTGGTGGTCGGCCTGGCCACACTGGTCCTTGCGGCGTTCCCGCAGCTTTTGGCTCAGACAGCGCGGCTACTCGGCGTCCAGGTCCCTTCCAACCTCCTGTTCTCTATGACCATATTGTTGGCGCTGGGCGTCTGCCTGCACCTCTCGTGGGAAATCTCTGTGGTGGAAGATGAGACCCGTACCCTGGCCGAGGAAGCAGCAATCCTGCGAACCCACATCGAACGGCTGGAAGCCAGGCTGGACGCCGAATTGGCTGAGCCTTCCCGGACCCCACCAGCAAACGAGCCCGCTCCCCTTGACCGCGGCTAAAGCCGCACTGCCCCAAACGCATTGGATCCCTTATGCCACTTGATATTTTCATTCCCTACTGGGGCGACCCGGACTACATGAAGCAGACGGTCCGCAGCGTCCTCGAACAGGACTCTGACGACTGGCTCCTAACCGTGGTTGACGACGCTTACCCTGACCACGAGATTCAGCGGTACATGGCCGGGATCGACGACCCCCGCGTCAAATACATCCGCAAGGAACACAACGCCGGAATTACTGAGAACTACAAGACCTGCGTCGCCCTCGCTACCGAGGAGGTCATGGTCATCCTGGGCTGCGACGATGTCCTGTTGCCCAACTACGTGAGGGTTATCAACGCCGCCCATGAGCGGTTCCCCGAGGCCGCCATCATCCAACCCGGCGTCCGTGTCATCGACGGGGACGGCACCGTCGTGCGAACCCTGGTGGACATAACCAAGCAGCACCTTGTCCGGCCCCGGACCCAGGGGCCGCGTCTCCTTTCCGGCGAGTCTCTTGCCGTCAACCTGATGCACGGCGACTGGCTCTACTGGCCTTCACTCGCCTTCCGCACTGACAAGATTCGTGCCGTCGAATTCCGCTCCGGCTTCCCCATCATTCAGGACCTCGCTCTAGTGATGGACATGGTCTACCGGGGAGACCAGCTGCTTCTCGAGCCCACAGTGTGTTTTTCGTACCGCCGGCACTCGGAAAGTGCCTCTTCCACCAAGTTGGTTGACGGATCACGCTTTGCCGGTGAACGCGAGTACTTTGCGGTATCGGCAGAACAGGCCAGGCTCAACGGCTGGACCAAGGCCTCACGCGCGGCAAATCTGCGCCTGACGTCCCGCGCCCACGCACTCGCCCTCTTGCCGAAGGCCGTGGGCAGGAGGAACTTCCTGGCCGCGAAGGTCCTCCTTAGCCACACATTCGGTAACTAGATGTCAGCTTCAGAAAGGCCCATCATGACAACAACGAACCCCGAAGCCGAGTCCCAGGGAACGGTCCTGGTGACCGGCGGCGCCGGCTTCATCGGGTGCGCAATCTCAAGCGACCTCGTGGCCAACTTCAACCGCGTAGTGGTGGTGGACAACCTGCACCCGCAGATCCATGCCTCCGGTGAACGGCCCGGCGGGCTTCACGAAGGTGCCGAATTGGTGGTTGCTGACATCACCGAGGCACAGACCTGGGATCAGGTCCTCGCAGACGTCGCTCCCGACGTCGTCATCCACCTCGCCGCAGAAACCGGGACGGGGCAGTCCCTGGAGGAATCCACTCGGCATGCGCACGTCAACGTGGTGGGTACCTCCCAGATGCTTGACGGACTGAACCGCCACGGCAAGCTCCCCCGGCGAATTGTCCTGTCCTCCAGCCGCGCGGTCTATGGCGAAGGCCCCTGGGACGATGCTGAGGGCCGCAGGTTTTACCCAGGACAGCGCACCAGCGCCACTCTGGACAAGGCCCAGTGGGACTTCCCCAACGCCACGCCCGCAGCCATGAAGGCCTCCGAGACCTTCCCCGCTCCGGTCAGCGTCTACGGCGCGACAAAGCTTGCCCAGGAAAACATCCTTCAGGCTTGGGCAAAGTCCTACGGCGTTGAGACGGTTATCCTGCGCCTGCAGAACGTCTACGGACCAGGTCAGTCCCTCATCAATCCCTATACCGGGATTATGAGTTTGTTCTGCCGCATGGCCATGGGCGGCAAATCCATTCCGCTGTACGAGGACGGCGAGGTCCGCCGTGACTTCGTCCTTATCGACGACGTAGCCTCGGCTATTGTGGCTGGCGCACTTTCCCCCACCGTTCAGGGAGAGCCTATGGACATTGGCTCCGGGGAATTCCAAACCATCGGTACCGCCGCCAGGATCATCGCGGCCCGCTATGGCGCACCCGATCCGCACGTCACCGGCCAGTACCGTCAGGGCGATGTGCGGCATGCCTGGGCCGACGTCGAAGCTGCGAAGGCAACGCTTGGCTGGAAGCCCCAGTACAACCTGGAACAGGGCATTGAACGGCTCAGCACATGGATCGACGCGCAGCCGGACGTTCAGCCTTATTAACCCGTTGCCGGCAGAACAGCAGGCGACGGCGGTACCGGAAGGTGCCGCCGTCGTTCGCGTTTAAGGCCTTGCCCGAAACCCGGGCTGACGAAGGTCTACGCTTTGCCTACCCGTCCAGGGTCGCCAGGATGTGGTTGAGCGCTGCCTGATTTTCGGGATCTACGATGATCAGGGCTGACGGGTCCGCCTTCATGATCTTGTTAACCACAAGACGCAGGTTGTCCACGCCCCCGCTGAGTTCGAACATGTTTAGCGAAAGCTCCCAGCCTCTTTCGGTGTAGGTCGCGGTGAGGCCGTCATACCACTGCTTGGCCAGGATGGCATCAATGTCGGCGGGCCTTGTGGTGACGTATACTGCTGGCTGGCCCTGGCGGCCCATGGTGGCCGCCATCAGCATATCCACGGGGCGCGGCACTTCTTCGAGTACCTTCAACTCCTTGGCTATGGCCACAGCCGAGGGGGACGAAGGCGGCAGGCCTTCCTTTGACAGTGGGAAAATAAAGCCGAAGGCCTGCGTTGCTGCAACAGTCGCCAGCGCCGAAGCCGCCAGGAGTCCTGTTCCACTGAACCGCCTGGAGTCCAGTGGGGAGGCAGCAGCCGCTCCGTTTCCCCCAGCTCCATCCACGGCTGCCCGGGGACGGGTACGGACGGTCTCCAGAAAGGCGGCCAGCATCAGTGCGAGCGTCACGAGCCCAGCGAGGAACAGGGCAATCCCCAGCTTGTGGGAGTAGTAGGTCAGCGTCCCGCCCTTGATCAGCTGGGCGACTGCCATGCAGATCGCCAGTACCACCGCTGCCGCAAGGCCTGTAAAGGACCAACGCAGTCGTTGCAAGGTGGCGCTTGAGCGCTGGGCAGACCTTGAGAATACAAGAACCGCCAAGGCTGCGGTGCCAGTGATGATTACGGCCAACTGGCCCAAGTCCGGTATAGGCACGCCGCCCACACCGTACAGGACGGCATCCGTGGAAACCCCTGCCAGCTGGCCGAGCGCCAGCCCAATGCCGGTAACGCCCACCAGCGCAATCCCAACCGCGAAAACGTAACCCCCGCGGGTGGCACGCCACCGCCTCAAGTCCCACGGCAGCAGCACCATTACTGCCGCACTCAGCACCAGCACCTCAAGGAGTACCCAGTTGTGGGCCACGCCCACCACACACGCCACGAGGGACAGCAGTACTGGCGAGCGCAGTGGCCGGCCTGTGTCGGCTGCGAGTACGATCGCCACAGCTGCGAGCCCTACTGCCAGGAAAAAATTCGGGAAGCCGTGGAGCGAGGCCGAGGATCCGGGACCGAAGATCCAGCCTGCTGCCACCACCATCAAAGCAGGAAAGCCAATGAGCGGCTGGCGGCGGAACGCAGGGACCGACGCGAGCGCGGCAAGAACCATCGCTGCCACCAACACGGAGACAAGTGCACTCCCGTTGGCGTAATTCACCAATTCCTCTGCAGGTGTCCCCGCTGGCTTGGCAAACTTAAGTTCCGCAAAGATGGCTACCACACCGTGAAAACCCTGCGGGTAATCCTTGAAGGACCAGTCACTGCCATCAGGAGAGGCGCCCAAAAGGGGTACAACCCGACCATAGAGCCGCTGCATGTGGAAGATGTCGAAGTGGGAAGCGTTGTCCCAATTCAAGGTGAGCAGGCTCAGCGCCTTCTCGTAGGCACGTACCGAGAGCAGGTTGAAGTGGACCCAGACGGACAGCGCTGCGGCGGTGACAGGCAAGCAATCGAGCCATGAAAACCGGGGCACCAGATGGCGTACTCCCGCCTTGACGCCGCCATGGACCACAACGAAGGCCACAGCGCCCACCGCTCCGGCCAGCACAAGCGTTCCCCGCCCCAACGGGCCCAATCCTGAAGGAACCCACCAAAGCAGAGGAACCAGCCCCAGCAGCAGGCTGAGCGATAGGGCAATGCGCGCAGAAAATGTCCGGGCTGTAGGGAGTGCCAACAGGCAGGCCAGCAACAGGCCGATGGTCCAGCCACCGGTCAGGAAATCTGTAAGGCGCAGGGCAATCACGACTGCGGCCGCAGCGACAAATGCGACGGTTCCCCTCAGCAGGGCGCCTGGTTTGGCTCCCCGCGGAGCCTGGAGGAACCAGCCGCTCCGGCCAGGCACGGCACGGTGAGTATCGCGACGCTGGGTTTTGCGACGGGTCTGCCCAGCGGTCACGAGGAAGTACGTACGGAGTCGGCCCTTGTGGCCGCTTGTTCAATAGGCGCGGCAGCCATCGTTCTCTCCACCGGTATGGCTTTGGGCCGGTGATCCTTGCTGCGGACTCTGCGCATCACTGGCCGCTCGATCCAAACCCAGCTCGCGATCGCCGTAGGGATGGTGAGGGCCGCGGCAGCCAAGGAAAACAGGACAAGGCCCCACTCGTGGCCCCCGAAGACTGCCAGCAGTTGCTGGAACGCAAAGGCATAGATGTAAACGCCGTAGGAGACGTCATTCTTTGCGATGAGGCTGGGCTGCGGAAGCCAGGTTGAAATCCACAGGGTGCCATAAGCAATTAGAACCCCGGACGCCTGACCGCCCCACAGCGGAAAAGCGGAAACCATGAGCAGCGACACGATGAGGCTGGCGACGGCCGGAACCCAATGGATTCCGATCCGGGACTTCCAAACGAAGAGGACAGCACCGCCAAGGAAGAACGGCAGGAGCTTCAACAACAGCACTACATCAAAGTTCCCATTGGTGTACCGGTTGATGACGTCAATATTTGCCTGCGCTACGACTGAAGCGGCAAAAACCAAGGTAAGGAACCACGGAGACTTCCGGAAAATCGCGAAGCACCCGAGCGCGGCCACTACGAGATAGCACAGAAACTCATAGTAGAGACTCCACAGCGAGCCGTTCCACGCCCCTGCGTAGGGGACATTGAGCGGCGTTCCAGCGATGTCGTAATGGTTCATTTTCAAGGTCAGGTTGGAAATGAGGAAATTCAACGGTGACGTGGCCGTGCTGAAATAACCCGACAGGCTTCCCCGAGCGACGAAGTAACCGATAGGTGCGAAGAAGGCCACCATTGTCAGCAGACAGACAATGAACGCCGGCATGATCCGGGCGACGCGGTGTACCAGATAGTCACCTAGTCCGTGGCTGAACCTGCTTCCGGTGATGAGGTAGCCGCTGATTACAAAGAAGCCAGAAACCGCCCATCCGCCCAGCGTCTCCCCGGCGAAGATCGGCTCGTTAGCGGAACCAGTCAGCGGCCAGCTGTGATGAACCAACACGGCCAGGGCCAGGATCAGCCGGATGAGGTTGAGGCTGTTGTTCCGGGGATCGAGTGGCTTGCCCAGGAGGAGTCCTGCAGGGGCTTTTTTTGATGACACGCGGGCTCCGGGTTCGGCTCATGGGAATTGACACTGACATGCAATTCTACCGTGCCGCGCTTAGCCCCCCGGTTTGCCCCGCGCGAAAGCTAAGGCAATGATGGACTAATGCGCGGAATCATCCTTGCCGGAGGCACCGGATCCAGGCTCCATCCCATCACTCTTGGCATCAGCAAGCAACTGGTCCCGGTGTACGACAAGCCAATGATCTACTACCCCTTGTCCACGTTGATTCTTGCGGGCATCCGGGACATTCTCATCATCACCACGCCCCAGGACTCGGACCAGTTTCAGCGCCTCCTGGGTGACGGTTCGCAGTTTGGCGTGAACCTTTCCTACGTTCAGCAGCCCAGCCCGGATGGCTTGGCGCAGGCATTTATCCTTGGGGCCGATCACATAGGCGACGACACCGTTGCTCTGGTTCTGGGAGACAACATTTTTTACGGCCAAGGCATGGGCACCCAACTGCGCCGGCACGCGAATATCAAGGGTGGCGCCGTCTTCGGCTACTGGGTCAAGGATCCGTCAGCCTACGGCGTGGTGGAATTCGACGGGGAAGGCAAGGCACTGTCCCTTGAGGAGAAACCAACCACCCCGCGTAGCCACTATGCCGTTCCCGGCCTCTATTTCTACGACAACGACGTCATCGACATCGCAAAGGGCCTCAAGCCGTCGGCCCGTGGGGAGTTGGAAATCACCGACGTCAACAAGGTGTATCTGGAGCGCGGCGATCTGCAAGTAGAAATTCTGCCTCGTGGAACCGCTTGGCTGGATACCGGGACCTTTAACGACCTTAGCGACGCATCGAACTTCATTCGAACAGTGGAAAATCGCCAGGGCCAGAAGATTGGCGCACCGGAGGAAATAGCGTGGCGTTTGGGCTTCCTCACCGACGACGACCTGCGCCGCCGCGCGGAGCCGCTGGTGAAGAGCGGTTACGGCGCCTACCTTCTGGAACTCCTGGAGGAGTGACGCTTCGTCCTCCCCCTAATACGGCCTGCCTGCAGGGGTCGGACCGCAAGGAGCCGCGGCTGGCCGGGAAACCTTGGAAACTGTAGTAACGAAGATTGCCACAGGCACTATCAGCAGATCAGATCCACTATCGCGAAGGCTGCACTTCAGCCAAGGAGCATCATGCGAACCCCACTCAAAGTAATTCTCTCGATAGTTGCTGCCGGTACAGCGCTCAGCTCATGCAGTATTGCCGATGCACCCCCCAAGAGCTCGCCCACACCCACGCTTCAACCGACCCAGACCACCAGCCCTACGTATCCTCCGTCAGCCGGGGAACCAAACGTGCGGCTGACGGTGACCACCCTGAGCGGAAATGCCGGGCAACAGTCGACACACCGTCTTGTTTGTGTTGGAACTTCCGCCGTGGAAGGAACAGATCTTCCGGACGCGGACGATGCCTGCAGGGTTTTGGACCGGCAACCGAACCTCCTGGAGTACGAGCCCGCCGAAACCAGTGAAGATTGCGAAGGTGTTGGCCAGCCGAACATTGCGGACGTTTTCGGCGAGATCAATGGCACGTCGGTCAGGACAAGCTTCCGCCGCGACAACGAATGCAATGTTAAGACTTGGAAGAAGCTGGAACCGCTGCTCGGTACCGTTCAGGAGAAGTAGGCCGCCCGGTCCTGGAAATAAACTGGATATTTTCGGCCGTACGCCAGCCCTATCTGTCAGGTAGGCGAGATGTAGGTGTCACTGCCGGTCCAGCATGCCTGTGCCTTTATCCCTACCAGCACGCAGCCACTTTGAACAGCCGGGCATCTGATCCTTCCGAATCGACGAGCTCCAGGCTTGCATTCTCCTCAAGATCCATCACACCGCCATAGCCGGCAAGGGTTCCCGTGACGGTTCTGGTGCCGAAGTCCAAAACATATCGAACGTTCAAGCGCCGAACAGACTCACAGACCGCCGGGAACTCAGCAGCGTCCTTCAGGCCAGCATTTACAACGTCGATATCAGACCCGTGGGTGGTCAGGATGTGGGGCTGTATAACAGTACGGCCGGACAACGCGTAGGCCAGAGCCGTCCCGCTGCTTGGCAGACCCGCAATATTGGCACCTGGCTCAGTTGTTTCAGGAAGGCGCTCCAACAGTCTCCTTTCCTCCGGGGACAGCAGCGCGGAATTGGCATCGCTGCGGTATTGCCAGTGTGCTTGGTAAGCCGCCCAATTAACCGGCATCAGTTGAGGTGCTATGGGCACAAGGGCAACGGCGTAGACCGCTGAAGCCAGAACTGCTTGCCGTGTGGGACCGGGTTTACCCGGAAGCCTGGTCTTCCCAAGGACGGACCCGTCAGCCGCCCTGATCTTTTCCCTCACAAGATCTATAAGGAACAGGGCGCCAATCACCGCTGGTCCCAAAACGACAACCGGCAGCAATGCTGCCAAGCGGTAGCTGTCGAAGTACCAGACACCGGTAATAAATTGCCTAATCGGCGCATTGTATCCTGCGGCGAAGAAAAAGAGGGCGGCTCCGATGAGATAGGTTCCGATTAACCACCGTCGGGACTTTGTGGTCCAGAGGTGAATTATGCCTGCAAGAAGGCAAACACTCAGTATTTCTTGGGACGGACGCCCCAACGGAGCGTTAAACAGGAGTTCGCCTATGGCCTGGGGAGGGGTCTCAACAACCCTCCAGTTCGCTGCATCCGACGGTGGCCGGAGGAAATACCAAACGACTGTCAGCAGAGCCAGTCCACCGAGCAGCGCAGCGGTCAGAACCCACGCCTGGCGGCTGGAGTCCTTCGTTCGTAGCGGCCAAAGAAGCCGGATCCGGAAGTAGTAGACCGCCAATGCACCTGGAAGAGCGAACGCCAAAAACGCCATCAGCGTACTGGGGTGCGCGAGTGCGACTCCTGCGACGGCAACACTCAGGCTCAGCCAGGCGATCAGCGCCGGCGGACGGTCATGGTAACCCAGCCCAAGCGCAGTAAAGGCAAGCCCCAGCGCAGCAGGCAGGACAGAGATCGAAAGCAGGTTTGGATACAGCACGCCCCAATCGATCATCAGTATCGGAAATGTCGCAAAACCGGCGGAGAAAACGAAGGTTGCAATCGCCGTCGCCTTGCGATATCCGGCGACCGCGAAGGTGAGGAAGAGAGCGCTAAGCGGCCAGGCTACTGCACCGATGGCAATGCTCGTGGAATTCACGAGGACAGGTATTCCAGCACCGGTGAGCTCCCCCACGATTGCCACTATTGCGTGCCAACCTGCGGGATAAGCACTGATCCCCGTAAAGGCTCCCAGGTTCAGAGGCGACGAATTTCTTGACTCCATGGCCCAACGGACTGCATTCAAATGGAAAACATTGTCGTAGGTCTGCGAGATGGAGTCGGGGTGGATCATTGCAGTCGCCATTTGCAGACCGACGACCAAAGCCGTGACGACGCTTCCCACGCCCACTACCAGGGACAAATGGACCGTACTTGGACGCCGGGCTGGACGAGTCCAGCCCGAGCCCCAAGTCCGGGACACAAAGAACGCCACAGCGGAGACAACTGCGCAACCAACGAGTACCGGCACTGGCGCCCACGGGATTCCGGCAAATGGAAATATCAGAGCGAGGAAACCAATGGTTCCCACGCTAAAGGCTGGTGCAATCAGCACAGCAGGAATTCCACGCATGCGTACAGCCAACGAAGTGGCCAAGCCAGGCAGCAGTAGCAGCAACACTGCTGTGAGGATTATTGGCAATGATTGCCACCAGGACACGGAACACCACTCTCGGGAGATTTGGGACAGATACTGATACTGAGGTGCCGGCCAGGAAACCTGGTAACGCTAATTCACCGGCTTCTGTTGCTAGGTCTCGGTGAGTGACCGGCGGCGCAGTTCCGAAACCACGTCGTGCACATCTCCGTCCATGATGACTTGGCCGTGCTCCAGGAGGACGCCTCGCTCACAGACAGTTGCGACCAGGTCCAGATCATGGCTGACCACAAACAGGGTCTTGCCCAAATCGGCCAGTTCCTTGATTTTTGCGATGCACTTCCGTTGGAAGGGTTCGTCGCCGACAGCAAGAATTTCGTCGATCAGGAACACTTCCGGATCGGTATGTACTGCAATGGAGAAAGCGAGCCGGAGATACATTCCAGACGAATAGAACTTGACTTCCGTGTCGATGAACTCGCCAATCTCCGAGAATTCGACGATGGAATCAAACATGTTATCGATCTGTTTCTCAGTCATCCCGAGAATGGCGCCATTGAGGTACACGTTGTCCCGCCCACTGAGGTCATGGTGGAACCCTGCACCCACTTCAATCAGTCCGGCCACCCGGCCCCGCGTCCGGACTGTCCCGCCGTCGGGCTGCAAGACTCCGGAAATGAGCTTCAGCAGGGTCGACTTTCCAGAGCCGTTCAGGCCCATCAGCGCCACAGTCTCCCCCTGTTTCACTTCAAGGGAGACGTCTTTAAGGGCCAGGAATTTCTTGGACAGATCCCCCTTGCGGCCCTTAACGAGCCAGACAAGGGCTTCCTTCAACGACCGCGTATGGCGAAGGACAAACTGCTTCCTGAGGCCCACACAACTGATGGCCACGTTGCCGTGGGAAGTCATCTCAAAGCTCCTGTGCAAAATGGATGGCAAGGCGGCGGAACGTCAGCTGGCCCAGGAACAGCACTGCCAATGTCACCAGCATTGCTACGGGCAACCAGACCGTCAGCAGATCGGGCGGCATTGTGTCGGCGACCAGCTGATCTGCTTTCAAGGTCGGTTCCCAAAACGCCCAGTGGAAGACTTCGACGGCTACTGTCATGGGGTTCAGCTGATAGACCCAGAACCACGGTCCCATCACCCGTTCGACCATCGACCAGACGTACAGTACGGGAGAGGCCCAGGTCACGACCATCACGATCATATCCACAATGTTTTCGGAATCGCGGAAATATACGTTGACAGCACCGAACATCAGGCCCAGGCCGGTGGCAAGAACTGCGACCATGCCGAAAATCAGGACCACGGCCGCCAGTTGCAGGATCGACGGCGTCCAGCCCACAACAAGACAGGCGCCAATCAGCACCAGAAGTTGCGGCAGGAAATGAGCAGCCGAAACCCACACAGTGGACACGGGAAACAGTTCCCGAGGGAGATAGATCTTCCGAATCAGATCACGATTGTCCACGATTGAACGGGTTGCGTTGGACAGCGACTCTGTGAAGAAGTTCACCAGAACAATCCCGGCAAACAAATAGATAGCGTAGTTGGGAGTGCCACGCTGAAGGTTCAGGAAAATGCCCAGTGCAACGAAATAGATGAGGAACTGCACCAACGGCTTGACGTAGGACCACAACAGGCCCAGTACCGAGCCGCGGTAGCGCACCTTGATTTCCTTGCGCACCAGCAGCTTGAGCAGGAACCTATCCCCGTAGACGTCGAGAAGTCCTCGTCCGCTTCCAGGTTTTACCAGCTGGTCGGATTGACCGGCCATCTAGGCGTCGTCCTTCGCGTTCGCTTCGAACGTTTTTTTCCAGGCGTCGAAGGAGCTAATTTCCGGTACAGCCCGCCGATACTGGTCGGCGAGCTTGTCCCACTCGCGCAGTAGCTTGGCATGCAGCAGTGTCGCCTCGGCAAGCATTGATTTGAGCTTCTTCGGGTCCCGCTGGTACCAGGAAGCACCCGTTCCTTCGGCGTTGGACACCACAACGCTGTCGTAGTGGGCCACCCGGAACCATCGGTTATCCCGGTGGGCCAAATATCCTTGAGGGCGCTCGGCGCTCTCCGGCCCGGGAGCTTTGATCAGCTGCCGGGCAACCGTCTTTATCCCCCAGGGAATCAGTTCCTTCTTGCTGGGCATCCCCACGACGGTGCCGCCCATTGGTCCTCGGCCGATCTTCGGCGCAGGGAAGTCGTCCACGTCGTCCTTCAACTGAGCGTCCGGATACTCGGACTTCAACATGTTGATCTCCGGCAGTTTTGTGGCAAGGACTTTGTGAAGGCCTTCGGGCCCCTTGAGGAGGTCCCGGAGCGCTTCGATCCGCCCGTGCTCGGTGAAGTACTGCATGGACACAAGATGCTTCACATCGGCCTGCACTGACTCCCGCAAAACACGGCCACCCTTTGGATACGGACTATGGATCAGCGTGGTGATCAGCCGGTTCCTCGCGTGGAAGTAGGCCTGCCAGCCCACCAGGTCATCCTTGTCAATCCAGGAAACGTGCCAAACGGCAGCACCGGGGAGTGACACGGTAGCGAACCCGGCCTCCCTCGCGCGAAGTCCATACTCGGCGTCGTCCCATTTAATGAAGAGTGGAAGGGATAGGCCGATTTCCTTAATCACGGTTGTTGGGATCAGACACATCCACCATCCGTTGTAGTCCACATCCACGCGGCGGTGCAGCCAAGGGGTCTGGCGAAGATTCGTGACGCTGAAGTCGTGTCTGGTTTCCATATCCGCGTGCGGAAGCGCCGGCACGATTCGGAACGGATCCACAACCTCTCCGAAGGTATGCAGGACACTGCGGTTGTAGAGGTCGAACATATGGCCGCCGACGATGGTCGGTTTACGGCAGTGGTCAGCGAAGGTCAGCAGCCGGACAATGCTCTCGGGCTCCACGACGATGTCGTCATCGAGCAGAAGTACGTAGTCGCTGCCGTTTTCCACCGACTCATACATCCCCCGCGCGAATCCGCCTGATCCCCCGAGGTTGGCCTGGTTTATCACCCTTAGCTTGCCGCCCAGTGATTCCCTAACAGCTTCGAAGTGCTCCTGGTGTTCGACCTTCGACGTTCCCTGGTCCACAATCAGGATCTCTTTGACGTTGTCCAACACGTCAAGGTTTTCCGCGAGGATTCGGGCGTTATTAAGGCAGAATTCAGGTTTATTCATGGTGGTGATCTGCAGGGTCACTTGGCCCTTCGGCCGGGAGCGGTCCAAAGCTTCCCAATGCCCATTTTCCATAACGAGATCGCCGGAGCTTGCCGCCAAGTCAAACCAGTACCAGCCGCCGTCCCCGAACGGCTTCAGCGTCAGTTCGAAAATTGAGGTGGCTGTGCCGTCGACGTGTTTGCCATCGACGCGCTGCACAGAGCCGCGGGCGTTGGACTTGTAGACAGTAACGGTCCCGGTTCCTGTTGTCTGAATTACGAGGCGCACGTCGCGCACGGAGGTCCAGCGCCGCCAGTAACTTGCCGGGAACGCGTTGAAGTAGGTGCCAAAGGAGATCTGTTCACCTGAACGGACACGCATCGAGTGACGGGACAAAAGATCTTCGAAGTGCGCCTCGCGGCTCTCCGAGCTGGACATGTGCAGCTTGTCTTCAAGCAACTTGGGTGTACGGGCAAATTCATCATTTTCGCGAAGCCGGATTCCACTGGCGGATCCGGCATCCACATAGAGGGACACAGTGTCCGGCTGGTCCGGCGAGGGCAGGATGATGCGCTGAATTGGTGCCCAGCTGGTGCTTTCCCTTTGCTCGCTCATGCGTCCACTCCTCCACTTTCAAGTTTTTCGCCGGTTTCGAAGTGCGGCCTGATTTTGTTGTCGAACATGCTTAGTGCAGAACCGATGGCCATATGCATATCCAGGTATTTGTACGTGCCCAGACGGCCGCCGAAGAGGACGTTCTTCTCGGTAGCAGCCAGATCGCGGTACTTGAGCAGACGTTCCCGGTCGGCTGACGTGTTGACCGGATAGTAGGGCTCGTCGCCCTTCTCTGCGAAGCGTGAGAATTCACGCATGATGACGGTCTTCTCCGTCTGGTAGTCGCGCTCCGGGTGGAAGTGGCGGGGTTCAATGACGCGGGTGTAGGGGACGTCGTCGTCGTTGTAATTCACAACTGACGTGCCCTGGAAGTCCTCGATATCGAGCACTTCTTCCTCGAAGTCAATGGTGCGCCACGAGAGGTCGCCCTCTGCGTAGTCGAAGTAGCGGTCAACCGCACCGGTGTACACGACAGGGATAGTGCCCACAACCTTGTTCTTGCTGAACTCGTGCGACTCGTCAAAGAAATCGGTATTCAGCCGCACTTCAATATTCGGGTGTTCTGCCATCTTTTCGATCCACGCTGTGTAACCGTTGGTCGGCAGGCCCTCGTACTTGTCATTGAAGTACCGGTTGTCGTAGTTGTAGCGCACAGGGAGCCGGGAGATGATGCCAGCGGGCAGGTCCTTGGGATCCGTCTGCCACTGCTTGCCCGTGTAGTGCTTGATGAAAGCTTCGTACAGCGGGCGGCCAATCAGTTGGATGCCCTTGTCGTTGAGGTTCTGCGGGTCGGTTCCGGCAAGCTCGCCAGCCTGCTCCTGGATGAGATCGCGGGCCTGGCCTGGCGTGAGGTTGGCCCGGAAAAACTGGTTGATGGTGGCCAGATTAATCGGCAGGGAGTAGACCTCGCCCTTGTGCACGCCGTATACCTTGTGAACGTAGTTGGTGAAGGTAGTGAACCGGTTGACGTACTCCCACACACGCTCGTTGGACGTGTGGAACAGGTGGGCACCATAGCGGTGTACCTCGATACCTGTCTGTTCTTCCTTTTCGCTGTAAGCATTGCCGCCGATGTGGTGGCGGCGGTCGATGACGACGACCTTCAAGCCGAGCTCGGTAGCGGCCTGTTCTGCGATTGTCAGGCCAAAAAAGCCGGACCCTACGATGACGAGGTCAGCGGTCACAAAATCTCCAGTGTCGTATGCGGGCAGCACATTGTCGTCCAAAGTCTGCTGCTCTAGCCTACCCGAGGCACTGCGGCGCCCGTCGAATCAAGCGCTCATCCAGCCCGCCAGGAGATTGCCCAGGACCGCAAACTCGGGTCGCAGTTTGTAGCGTTCCTCACCGCGGGGGCGCGCACGGAGTTGTCCACATACGGAAACTCGGTGAACCCGCGCGGCGTTCCGCTCACTAGCGTGGGTTGAAAGGCCGTGAGGATCCGTACCGATGAAACTCCATTGCACGCTCGTCCGCAGCCCGGGGTCCGGGCTGCAGGAATCACCACTCGAACTCACTATCGATGCGCCCGAAGGGACCACCGGCGAGGACATCCGTGTCCGACTGATCCAAAGGTTCGGAACTGGTCCGATCTCCATCCAGGGCAAAGACATCGATTCCATGAGCGTGGGAACGGCCCCACTGGTGAACGGTGCCATCCTTGTGGATGGGGCTTGCCACCGCAACGCTCTGAAGGCACGACGACGGATGCCTGGTGAAGACGCCCCGCTCGCCCTGGCAGTGCACACCGGCGTCGGGGCGGGCACCGTGGTGCCCCTGCGGCGAGGCTCCTACACCATCGGGCGGAGCGGAACCCGCATCGTGATCCCCGACCCCGAACTTTCCCGCGAACACGCCCGCCTCGTTGTCGCCGAGACGGACATCATGATCATTGACCTGGACAGCGCCAACGGCATCCACGTCGACGGCAAACGGATCCGCAACGCCGTCGTCTCCACCGAGTCGAGCATCCGGTGCGGCAACACAACGATGTCGCTGGTTTTTGTGGACCTGGCTGCCAAGACGCTGGCCGACGCCGGGACTTCCACCCAGCGGCCCCTCACTGTCCCGGGACGTGCGGACACGGCCAACAGGGCTTTGCTCCTGTTGACGGCAGTTCTTCCCCTGCTGATCGGAATAGGACTCGCCGTGCTCACCGGATTGTGGATGTTCCTCGCCTTTGCCGCCGTCTCGGCAGTGTCCGTCCTTGTCCCCCTCGCCTCAGAACGGCGCCAGCGCCGCGAGCTGAGAAAAGCCATTGCAGCCGCCGTGGAAGAAGACCGGCAACGACGACGACGGTCCGGCCCGTCCCTGGCACTCCTGGCCCTGGCTGTCAGCCAGAACCAGGGCATCACCGCTGTTTCCTCCGGCGAGGACAGGGTTTGGCTGCGGCTGGGGGAGGCTCCGCAGCCAGCCAATGTGAAAGTAGAGCCCGCCGCTACGTCGGTGGGCCTTCCCTGCCTGGACGCGGTTCCCGTGACCTTGGACCCGGCGAGGCCCACAACATTCCGCGGGTCAGACCACGTGGCTGACGGCATCATCCGATCCCTCCTGATGCAGTTGGCGGGTTACCCCAGGGGCCATGGCACACGAATCGTCATTTGCGGCCAAGCAGGCCGCTTGCCCTTGGCTGCCCGATACCTGCCAAGCGTCACTCTCACCGCTTCCGCGGCCGACATCCTCCCCATTCTTAGCGCGGGCTTCGGGCGTGGCTACCAACACGGCGTAGTCCTGCTGCTGGCATCTTCCAACGCGGAGGATGACCGCGGCACTATTGCCGAAAGTGCGGCGGCACTCGGCTGGCAGGTCCTCCAGTTTTCGACTGCAGAAAGTGCCGGCACCTGGGATGTGGAACTTACCGAGCGGAAATCCCTCCTGCGGCTCGCGGCCGGTGACATTGCATTCGTCCCGGATCTGGCACGCGAAGACGTATTCCTGAGTTTCTGCAGACAGCTGGCCGTCCATCAGGAGCGGCGGGATGCCGAGGAGCCGGCTGTCCCCGAAGTGTGCTCACTCCCGGAGGTGCTGTCGCTCTCTCCGCACCACACTGCTGCACGATGGAAAGCCAGCACCCGCAACCACGGCCTGCACGTTCCGCTGGGGCTCAGCGCCACGGGAGTGCGTATCCTGGACCTCCAGGCCGACGGCCCCCACCTCCTGGTCGCGGGCACAACCGGCTCCGGCAAGTCTGAATTGCTCCGGACCCTTACCTTGGCTTTGGCCCTCAGCCATCCACCCGACCGGGTCAATTTCCTCTTCGTCGATTTCAAAGGCGGCGCCGGGCTCGGTCCCCTCACGGAACTGGTCCACTGCGTCGGGCTGCTAACCGACTTGTCCGCGCACGAACTCGAACGCACCCTCATCTCTCTCCGCGCGGAAATCCGGCTGCGCGAGGAAGCGCTGGCTGCAGCCCGAGTGCCGGACCTCGCTGCCTACCGGTCCTCCGGCGCTTCGGAGAACTTCCCCCTCCCCCATTTGGTCGTCGTCATTGATGAGTTCCGCATGCTCGTGGATGATGCCCCGGAAGTACTCCGCGAACTGCTGCGGATCGCGGCAATCGGGCGCTCGCTTGGAATTCATCTGGTCATGGCCACCCAACGGCCGCAGGGGGCCCTCACAGCAGACATCCGGGCGAACGTCACCTCAAGCATTGCCCTGAGGGTGCAATCGGAGATGGAGTCCACAGACATCATCAGTTCCAAAGCGGCCGCCGGCATCAGCATTGACGCGCCGGGACGCGCCTTCCTGGCTCGCGGTACGGAGGCTCCCCAGGAATTCCAGACTGCTTCCCTAGCTCCAATCCATAATGGTGGTTCCCGCCCTGCGGGTGCCGTTAAGGTGGAGCTCGCCGCGGACTGCCTTGCATCAGCCGAGAGGGGCGGGCCTGAAGGTCGCCTCCCGGCCGGGCAAACACCTGCCCAGGCAGCAGCCCCGCTGGTAAATCTGGTGCGGAACCTGTGGTGTGAGCGGAAGGGACGGGCCCCGAGGCTACCGGTCGCCCCTCCCCTCCCTTCGAACCTGCCAGCCCCTCCCGAGACCACTTCGGCATCTCCACCAGGTAGCCACGGGAACCAGGATTGGGCGATTGAGCTCGGACTGTTGGACCTGCCGGACCAGCAGAGACTGGTGCCCCTTGTGTGGAATCCGGCCGCAGACGGTCACTTGGCCCTTATCGGTGCGCCGTCTTCCGGTGCCACCGAAGCGCTCGAACTGGCTGTAATGCAGTTGCTCCTCAACCCGGTCGAAGCACACTGCTACATCCTTGATGCGGGTGGTACTTTCCTGACCTTGGCCACGCACCCCGCCATTGGCGCACATGCGGGCCTGCATGAGCTGCGGCGGGCCGTCCGCGTGCTCGAGCGCCTCAAACAGGAGCTGGCACGCCGGTTGGGCCAAGGTGGCGGCCATGGCGAAGTGCCCTTGGTACTCGTCATCTCCGGATGGGGATCCTGGGTTTCGGCCTTCCGGGCCGGGCCTTTGGCCTGGGCTGAAGATCTCGTCCAGGACCTTGCCCGTGATGGCGGGCAGGCAGGAATTGTCGTGACTGCCGCCGGCGATCGCGAACTCGTCAATTCCCGGGCACTGTCGGCATTTCCCAACCGGGTCTACTTCCCCACCGGTTCCAACGCGGACAGCCGCATTGCATGGCCACGAATGCCGGCCACTGCGGAGCTTAAGGGGCGCGCCGTGGTGTTCGGTCCGATGTCCGGAGAAGTGCCTGCCGTTTGCCAGCTGTACAACCAGCCGCGCTTGGATTCAAGGGCGGCGGCCGGCGGCCACGAGGGGGTTAAGGGGGTGAACGGCCAAGAAGGCATTGAGAGGGTGACCGGCCCGGAGAGCGTGGGGAGCTCGGAGAGCCGGCTTTCCAAACGGCCCTTCCGCATCGATCGACTTCCCGCGTTGGTGCCAGCCTTGAAAATACGGGACATGACACGTTCCGGTCTAGGCGCACAGGACCTGACGGAGCCGGGCGAACCACCACGCGCTCCGGGTAGCACCACACTGCAGGACATCCTCATTGGCATTGGCGGTGATGAACTAGAGCCAACCTCCTGCCGGCTTCAGGCGGCAGGGGTGTTTACTGTCCTGGGCGGTCCGGGCGCCGGGAAAAGCAACTTCATAAGCGCCCTGCCGCTCATGAATTCCGAAGGCCGCCAGTGGCTGTATCCCAAAGAAGGCACGGATCTCCGCGACTTCTGGGAGCAATCGCTTGCCACTGCGGCAGCAGGAGAAACATCAAAGGGTACGGTGGCGCTGGTCGATGACGCCGACCTTCTCCCCGCCGAAGCCATCCGGGACTTGTCGGCTTTCAATGCCTTGGGGCACCCAGTGGTCCTCACGGCGACCTACAGTCCAATGCTCCTGCAACGCGTGCCGCTGATCATGTGCTCCCGTTCGGCGGGCACCGGCCTCCTGCTGGCACCACGTTCCCTGTCTGACGGCGATCTCTTCGGCGTCCGGTTCGAGGTGGAGGCCAGTGCACCACCGGGCAGGGGGATCTTCATCTCGCAAGGCCTCGCGCGGTCCATCCAGGTGGGCTGGGCTGCGCCCGGATCCGAGGGCGAGGCCTGATGCGCCGGATCAGCGGTCAACCACAACTGCGGCGAACCGAGGTCAGAAGGAATGTGGGGCAGCGGCTAGACCAGAAAAAGGTAACCCGGTGCGGGCACTCAGAGGGCCGGCGTCGAGCTTCCGGTGCGGGAGGCGAAACTGATGACTTTGTTGTGGAACAGCAGCACGATGGCCGTGGCCGCAGGAATCAGCATCACCATGCCAGCCAAAGGAAGACCACCAGTCAACGTGGGGAATCCGATGGTCAGAACGAACAACTGGGCCACCAGCGCGGCAGCCCTGGTCCACCGGTATCCCCGGTAAAGAAACACCGCCACTGAATAGAGCCAGGCCGAAAAAGCCAGGAGCAGCGCAAGGGTGAAAACTGCGCCCCAAAAAGAAAGAACCGGGCTGCCCGCTGCCAACTGGTAGCCGTACCACGCAGCAGCCGCCAGCAGGGCCGTCGCTTCCGTCGCCACTATCAGCGCCACCACGAAGACAGCAGCCGGTCGTGCCGGGCGGGTGCCGCCCGCCGGCTGCTCCGCGTCTGGGCCTTCTGACGGGTTCGGCGGGTCAGTGGGGTATACAGGGGGTCTTGACACACTGGCACCCTACCGGACATAGTCGGACAGTGGTGAGGGCAAGTACCGCCACTGTGACGTATCGCTCAGCGTTCCCGGGATTTCAAGCCTTATTACCCCTTGTTTACACAGCGTTAACATGACAGGCTTGACTCAGATGACCAACGGGGCCCTGCCGGGCCCCTTTCCTTTGTAGCTACTAGTGAATAATTTCACAAGGGCTTTTCCCAGAAATGGAGCAACTGATCAGCATGGATTGGCGTAACCGCGCAGCGTGCCTCGAAAAGGACCCGGAACTGTTCTTCCCCGTAGGGAACACAGGCCCGGCGCTCCTGCAGATTGAGGAAGCGAAAAGCGTCTGCCGTCGGTGCCCGGTAGTGGACACCTGCCTGCAGTGGGCCCTCGAGTCGGGCCAGGATGCCGGTGTCTGGGGCGGCATGAGCGAAGACGAGCGCCGCGCCCTGAAGCGCCGGGCAGCGCGCGCCCGCCGGGCTTCCTGATTCCATCGGGTACTTAGGCGCAAGCTAAAACACTTAAAAGGCCCTGGCCGCAACCTGCGAGGTTGCCGCCAGGGCCTTTTTGATGTCCTACTTCGCGGCCAGGCTGAGCCGGATCTGAACGGCGGTACCGCCGCCCTCACGCGGCTGCCACTGGATAGTGCCGCCGAGTTCGCTGGTCACCAGGGTGCGCACGATCTGCAGCCCCAGGCCCTCAACGTGGGGTGTGTCGGGCAGGCCCACACCGTCGTCGGCAATGGTGACGGTCAGCTCCTCGCCGTCGTCCCCCTCGGACCGGTCAGCCAGCAGCCATACGGTGCCGGTACGCCCCTCAAGGCCATGCTCAACGGCGTTGGTGACCAGTTCATTGATGACCAGCGCCAGCGGAGTGGCGAAGTCACTGGGCAGTTCGCCGAACAAACCGGAGCGCTCGGTCCTGACCTGCTGCGATGGCGAGGCTACTTCTGCGGACAGCCGGAACTGCCGCCCGATCAGCTCGTCGAAGTCCACGCTCTGCGTCAGGCCCTGGGACAGGGTTTCGTGGACCAGCGCGATGGTGGCCACCCGGCGCATCGCCTGCTCGAGTCCCTGTTTCGCCTCGTCGCTGACCATGCGGCGGGACTGCATGCGCAGCAGCGCTGCAACGGTCTGCAAATTGTTTTTAACCCGATGGTGGATTTCGCGGATGGTGGCGTCCTTGGTCACGAGCTCCATCTCGCGCCGCCGCAGTTCGGACACATCGCGGCAAAGGACCAGCGCACCGAAGCGCTGCTGCTCATCACGCAGCGGGATCGCCCGCAGGGACAGGCTCACCCCACGGGATTCAATTTCGCTGCGCCAGGGCATCCGGCCCGTAACCACCAGGGGCAAGGTCTCGTCCACCATGCGGCGGTCCTTGAGCAGGCTCGCAGTAACCTCGGCCAGCGAGCGGCCCTCCAGGGATTCACCGTCGCCGAGGCGCCGGAAAGCCGAGACACCGTTGGGGCTGGCATACTGGACGATGCCCTCGGCGTCGAGCCTGATCAACCCGTCCCCCACACGGGGGGCTCCGCGGCGGGAACCAGTGGGAGAGGCGAAGTCAGGCCACAACCCAAGGGTGCCCATCCGCAGAAGGTCATAAGCGCACTGCCGGTACGTCAGCTCCAGCCGGGACGGCATCCGCGAGCTCGACAGGTCCATGTGGGTGGTGACAACGGCAAGGGTGCGGCCGTTCCGGACCATAGGTACCGCCTCGACCCGCAACGCCATGTCACTGCTCCAGTTGGTTTCACTGGAGCGTTCAATGGAGCGGCTGTTCCAGGCCTTGTCCACGAGGGGTTGGAGATCCGAGCGGATGGGTTCCCCCACGAAGTCGCCGTGGAACACCGTATGCGTGGTGGAGGGCCGGACGTGCGCCAGCGCCACGTACCCATGGTCCGGGTGGGGGAACCAGAGCGCCAGGTCTGCGAACGCCAGGTCCGCGACCATTTGCCAGTCCCCCACCAGGAGGTGCAGCCATTCGGCATCCCCCGGCCCGAAATCAGCATGTTCCCTGATAGGGTCCGTAAAGATTGCCACTGCACCTCCATTTGCGACGCCGGACTTGCTAGCGTCGAACGATTGACCTCAAGAGCCTCAATGCTACCGACAGTGAAGCCATGTCGTCGGCTTCGAGGGCATTGACCTCATCAAACATGCTCTTCGCCCTGCCCAACTGCTCCGCGTTCCGGGCCTCCCAATCCTTCAGCCGCTCCTCCGGCGAGTCCGCAGCATCGGTGGCGTCCAGCACCGCCGTCGTCATGTCCGAGATGGTGGAATACAAGTCATCGCGCAGGGCCGCCCTGGCAAGCGCCTGCCACCTGTCCTGCCGCGGCAGGCTGCTGATGCGCTCCAGCAGGGAGTCCGCGTGGAACCGGTTGAAGACGGTGTAGTAGACGGCCGCAATCTCCTCTACGGGATCCTTCCGGACGCGGGCGATCTTTGCGATGTCCAGCAGGACAAAGCTCTCGAAGAGCTCCGCCCACCTCAAGGCCAGTCCTTCCGGCAGCTCCCATTCGCGCGCTTTCTCCAGCCAGCCCGCTACCCTGTCCCGGTCATCGCCGCGCAGGTAGTCGAGCAGGCGGGCACGCATGGGATCCATGAGGGGCTTGAATTCACCCACGACGTCGGCAATCGGCCGTGAGACGCTGCCCTGCCCCAGCAGCCAGCGGACAGCCCGGTCCAGCAGCCGCCGGATGTCAAGGTGGACAGTGCTCCAGTGCTCGGTGGGGAACGACGCCGGCAGGCTGTTCAGTTCCTCGACCATCACGTCGAGCTCGTAAACCTCCCTCAGGGCAACGAACGCTTTGGCGACAGCCACTTCCGAGGCCGAGGTTTCTTCCATGGTCCGGAAAGCGAACGTAATGCCGCCCATGTTGATCATGTCGTTAGCCACAATGGTTGCGATGATTTCGCGCCGCAGCGGATGGGTGTCCAGCTCCGCGTCAAACCGTTCACGCAGCTGCTCCGGGAAGTATGCCCGCAGCGTCTTCCTGAACCAGGGGTCGTCAGCAAGGTCGCTGTCGCGCAATGCGGAGGTCAGCTCGATCTTGGCGTAGGCCGCCAGGACGGACAGCTCCGGGGAAGTCAGGCCCTGGCCCTGCTGCAGCCGCTCCCTCAGCACCTCCGTGGTGGGAAGCGCCTCCAGATCACGGTTTAGGTCAGCCTTCTTTTCCAGCCAGTCCATCAGCCGTTCGTAGCTCGGGCTCCACTCGGCCACGCGGGTGCGGTCGTTCAGCAGCAGGATGTTCTGGTCGATGTTGTCTTCGAGTACCAGCCGGCCCACCTCATCGGTCATCGACGCAAGGAAGCCTGCACGCTCTTCGGCACTCAACTTCCCGGCGGCGACCATCCGGTCCACAAAAATCTTGATGTTGACCTCGTGGTCGGAGCAGTCAACTCCGGCAGAGTTGTCGATGGCATCGGTGTTGAGGATGACCCCCTGCAAGGCGGCTTCGATGCGGCCGCGCTGCGTCATGCCCAGGTTTCCGCCCTCGCCCACCACCTTGACGCGCAGGTCCCTGCCGTCAACGCGGATGGCGTCGTTGGCTTTGTCCCCCACGGAAGCATTGGACTCGGTGCTCGCCTTGACGTAGGTTCCGATGCCGCCGTTGTAGAGGAGGTCAGCCGGAGCCAACAGGATGGCGCGCAGGAGTTCCGGCGGGCTGAGTTCCGTTGTTTCCGCGGGCAGCCCCAGGGCGGCGCGTACCTGGGCGGACACGGGAATCGACTTTGCCTGGCGGGGGAACACTCCGCCGCCTTCGCTGATGAGGGACTTGTTGTAGTCGTCCCACGATGACCTCGGCAGCTCGAACAACCGCTGCCGCTCCACAAAGGAGGTTTCTTCGTCCGGGTTGGGGTCCAGGAAGATATGGCGGTGATCGAAGGCCGCGAGCAGCCGGATGTGGCGCGAGAGGAGCATGCCGTTGCCGAACACGTCGCCGGACATATCACCCACTCCCACCACGGTGAACGGCTCGGTCTGCGTGTCCAGGTCAAGCTCGCTGAAGTGACGCTTCACGGATTCCCAGGCACCCCGGGCCGTAATGCCCATTGCCTTGTGGTCGTAGCCCACGGACCCACCGGAAGCGAACGCGTCGCCGAGCCAGAACCCGTATTCCTTGGCCAGCCCGTTCGCGATGTCGGAGAAGGTCGCGGTTCCCTTGTCAGCCGCCACCACGAGGTAGGAATCGTCGTCGTCGTGCCTTATAACGTCCGACGGCGGCACCAGCCTTTCGCCGTCACCCTCCGTAACGAGGTTGTCAGTGATGTCGAGAAGGCCGCGGATAAAGGTTTTGTAGCTTTCAACGCCTTCGGCCATCCAGGCAGACCGGTCAACTGTGGGGTCGGGAAGCTGTTTGGCGAAGAAACCGCCCTTGGCCCCGGTGGGCACGATGACGGCGTTTTTTACAGTCTGTGCCTTGACCAGGCCCAGGACTTCGGTGCGGAAATCCTCGCGGCGGTCGGACCAGCGCAGCCCGCCGCGGGCAACCTTGCCGAAGCGGAGGTGGACACCCTCGACGCGGGGTGCATAGACCCAGATTTCGAACATGGGACGGGGGAAGGGCAGCCCCTCAATCCGGGCCGGATCGAGTTTGAAGCTGAGGTGCGGCTTGTACTGGTAAAAGTTGGTCCGGAGCGTGGACTCGATCAGGTTCAGGAAGGTCCGCAGTACCCTGTCGGCGTCGAGCGTGGCCACCTTTTCGATGGCCGCTGCCAATTCTTCGCGCACGGAAGTTTGCGCTTCCAGGCGTGCTTCATCGTTGAGGGAAGGATCGAAGCGGGCGGCGAAGAGCGCGCTCAGTCCCTTGGTCACTTCCGGATTCGCCAGCAGGGTGTCCGCCATAAAACCGAAGGAGTTGGCATTGCCCATCTGGCGCATATAGCGGGCGTATGCGCGCAGCACCGTGATCTGGCGCCACTGCAGTCCCTCGCGCAGGACCAGCCGGTCAAAGGCATCCGATTCAGCGGCGCCGGTAACGGCAGCGGAGAAGGAATCAGCCAGCAGCTGGCCCGTCGACACAGGATCAACTCCCGCCGGGTACTTCAACCCCAGGTCGTAGAGGAAGAAATCCCTTCGGTCGGCAGTTTCGATCTCGAACGGCCGCTCGTCCAGCACCTCGAGGCCAAGATTATGGAAGAAGGGCAGGATCTGGCTCAGGCTCTTGGGCTCCAGCATGTAGAGCTTGACGCGGGCGTCTTCCTCCAGCGTTGCCCCCGCCCCCTCCGGGAGGTAGACATGCACGCCCGGCCGTTCCTGCTTGGCACCGGCAGTCCGCTCCGCCGCCGCGCCGTATTTCTCGAAGCGGGCGATGTCTTCAAGCGCATCCTCAACTTCGTAATCCACGCGGTAGCTTGCAGGGAAGGCCTCCGACCAGATGGCTGCCAGCTCCTTGGCCTCTGCAACATCCCGCCCTTCGCGCAGGACTTCTGCGATGCCTTCGCTCCACGAGCGGGCGGCACGCACCAGCCGTTTTTCCAATTCCTCGGCGTTGACGTTGCTGACGTCGGCACCCTTGGGCAGGCGGATACGGAAGAACAGCCGGGCGAGCGCCGACTCGGTCATGCGCGCCTCATAGTCGATGGACACAGCCTGGAACGTCTCGCGCAGTTCCTGCTCGATGCGGAGCCGGACGTTGGTGGTGTACCTGTCCCTGGGAAGGTAGACGACGGCGGACATAAACCGGCCGTAGATGTCTGGCCGCAGGAAAAGCCGGGTGCGCCTGCGCTCCTGCAGCTTTTGGATGCCGAGTGCGGTGGATGCGAGGTCCGGAACCTCAATTTGGAAGAGTTCATCCCTCGGATAGGTCTCCAGGATTCCCAGCAGGTCCTTTCCGGAGTGGGAATCCGGCGGAAAGCCCGCGCTCCTCAGGACCGCGTCGACCTTTTCCCGGACGATGGGGATGTTACGAACAGAGCCGGTGTAGGCGCTGGTGGCAAAGAGACCGATGAAGCGCCGTTCCCCATTGACGTTGCCTGCAGAGTCAAAACTCTTGACGCCAATGTAGTCGAGGTATGCCGCCCGGTGGACCGTGGAGCGGGAATTGGCCTTGGTGATGACGAGGGCGCGCTTTTCGCGCGCCTTTTTCCGGCCTGTATCCGTGAGGTGCTGGATGTGCGGGGAGTCAGCGGCTGCGCGCAGCAGTCCCAGACCGCTGTCTTCCCGCAGTTCCAGGACATCTTCCCCGCCCACGTTGACCAGGTCGTATTCGCGGTAGCCGAGGAAGGTGAAGTTTCCGTCGTCAAGCCAGTGCAGGAGGTCCTGAGCCTGCCTGAGCTCAGCGATCTGCGCCGGGTTTGCGACCTTGTCCAGGCTCTCGGCGATCTGCAGCGCCTTTTGGCGCATA
Source organism: Arthrobacter sp. Alg241-R88 (assembly GCF_900537115.1). Taxonomy (GTDB): domain Bacteria; phylum Actinomycetota; class Actinomycetes; order Actinomycetales; family Micrococcaceae; genus Arthrobacter. The sequence continues at coordinate 760,404 of NZ_UNRG01000001.1, read as the reverse complement.
TGGGGCCAGTCTTCAACCGCCGCCCGGACGTCGCTCAGTACCCGCTGCAGGCCTTCCAGCAGTGCTGCTTTTGCTTCGTCGGATACGCGGTTTATTTCGACGGCGATCCATGACTCCATATGCGAGGAGTTTTCGCCCTGGGCAATGAGGTGGGACAGGTTGGGCATGGCAGCGGTGTCGCCGCTGGAGATGCCGAGGTGGGAGGGAACCTTGTTGACCTTGACCAGGGCCCCGGTTTCCTTGTTGCGGGTGGCCACAAAAAGCGGGTGGACCACCAGCCTGATGGCTGCGTGCTGCCGGACCAGTTCAGCGTTGACCGAGTCAACGAGGAAGGGCATGTCGTCGGTAACCACGAAGACCACGCTGCTGTCTTCCTCATCAACGATGGAAATGTTTGCATGGCCCGGTTTCCGCACCGACGCAGCGTCCCGGTGCGCTTCCGCACGTGCGGTCAGTACGTCTCCCGGATAACTCCGCGCGTCCTCTTCGGCTAGGTGCTGATAGTAGTCCCCGATAAAGCCCTCATGGCCTTCGATCGAAAGGGGCTGATCCTCCACGCTGGATCCAGACGACATCGACACACGCCTCCATCACAAGATTCTCGCTGCTTCCTTGCAGCTCTTACGGCGAGCCTAGTCTTTTAGTTTGCGCCCTGCTGTGGAAGAAAACACAGAGGTTTTGGATTTTTGCTGGACGGGTGCACAAACAAGTTCTGCAATGGCTCGGCGAAGGGGCGAATCAGGTGCCACTTCCAACAGGAGTGACCCTCCCAGTAGTGCTGCGTCTGCCGCCGCGTTGTCCTCCGGAAGGAAAGCCTTAAGTTCCGACGCCGGACCGAACCTTTCCCATGCGTCCCGTAACTGCCGCTCGGGGCCCCTGCCCACCGAGGAGGCCCGGACCCTGTTCATCACGACAATGGGTGCTGCCTGTGGAACGGCGGTCTCAAGCTCGGCCAAACCCCGTACGAGCCTTGGCACTCCGACAGGATCCGCGGCACCGACAGCGTAAACAGTGTCAGCGAGTTCCAGGGAGCGCAGCGTAGCCGCGTTTCTGCGGGGAGCCATGGTGTCAAAGCTCAGCTCCTCGTCAGCCTCAAGGCAGAATCCGGTGTCCACGACAATCACTTCGGCAATCTGTTTCGCTCGTTCCAGGACGATGGCAAGGGCGGATGCCCGGAGCTCCGTCCACCGGTCCGCGCGGGTGATTCCGGTGAGGACCCGGAAAGAACCGAGTTTCGTGGCAACCGGCGTGGCCACCCTCCTTAGCGCGTCCGCGTCCAGCAGCCCCTGGTCAGCGAGCCTGCACGCTTGTGCCAGGCCGGCAGACTCATCCATCAGGCCCAGCACAGCGGCTATGCTCGCACCATAACTGTCGGCGTCGACGAGGATAACGGACTTTCCTTCGGCGGCCAGTTCGCCGGCGATGTTCGCCGCAACGACTGTTCGTCCCGGCGCTCCGGCAGGGCCCCATACCGCGATGATCCGCCCCAACCCTGGCTCTTCTTGGCTGTTCAGTGGTTCCGCCGGTACAGGGCTAAGGGCAGCGCCTGTGTCAGCGGCACTGCTCGAGTGGGTTACCCGGGGTCTGCCACCGGTCACTTGGGCTACTGCCTCCGCAATCCTGTCTGACAGAACCGCAGATTCGACGCCGGTCAGGGCGGAAGCCACTCCTATCCCCCGCAGTCTTGCGGCTTCATCAGCCGAATCGGTCAACGCAATGACGGCCACACCGACCGCTCCAAGCCGGTCCACCAGGGAAGCGGTCAGGCCCTCGGAACCCTCGGCAACAACCGCTGCCCTCGCCAGTCCACTTTGGCACGCGGCCAGCAATTCTGGCAGTTCCGCGCATCTTCGGACCACTGTGACAGGTCCGTGCAGGCGCTCCAGCCCGCCGACCAGATCCTCACGGCTCTGCCCGACCGTGACGACGGGAATGCTCATCGGGCACCGCCACCGGGATTCCAGACCACCGAGATCTTTGCTTCATTCGCCTGTGCCCCAAGCAGGCCGGGCATCTGGCTATCTTCCACCAGCACCATCAACACCGTGTTCCGGGACGACCCCAGGGCTGTGGAACCGGCCGTTACTTCCGCAATTTCTGCGCCAGGGAGGAGAAGCTTCGGTTCGCTGAAGCCGTTGCGGGCATCTGGCTGGGCCACCCAGACATCGACCCTGGCGCCTGCCACGGCCTGCGCTGGAAGGGGCTCCCCGATAGTCAAGGCAACTGGCTTGCGGTCCAGTTCGTCCACTGCTCCGAGGCTTGCCCTGGGAACGAGTTGGTCCTTGCCAATCCTTTGCACCGCAACTACGTTGTCCGGCAGGCCTGACTTGGCGGTAATGTAGTGCGCTTCCGTCTCGCCCAGCCTGACCTTGGCCCGAACGACGTTCTCCGGTGTCAGCTTTTCACCCACCGCTATGCCGTCGCGGGCCGCGTAGACCTCCGTGGTCCGGTCGGCGCTTCCCACCAGGAAGACGACGCCTGCCACGGATGCCAGTACAAGGAGAACACCTACCAGCAAGCGTGGGTCCTTCCATGAAGGCCGTTTCAGCCTTGCCGCCGTGGCAGATGACTCAGGAACCATTACCGTTTCTCCCCCTATATGCACCGGGACTGCCCGCTGTGTCCCGACTCCTCCTCATTGTTGCGGCACTGACGCTGGAACAAAAGTCAAAAGTGCAAACAGGATCAAATTGTGGATAACAGCAGCAAACTACGCGTCCCAATGGCAAAATGGTTGTATGCCCAGGTTTCTTACACTTGCAGACGTCGCCGAGCAGCTTCAGATTAATTCTCCGGCTGCCTACGCGCTGGTCCGGAGCGGTGAGCTCAAGGCTATCCAGGTTGGCGGCCGGGGCCAGTGGCGGGTCGAAGAAAGGATGCTTGAGCAGTACATCGAGGAACGGTACGCCGAAGCAAGCCGCATGATCCAGGAATCCAAGTCGAAGTCAGTCTGACCCCCCTCACCGGACGCTCCGGCTTCACGTGCCGGTGCAGTCCGGGGCCCAGCATCTAGAGCTCACTGGTCCGCCGTGACCTGATCGCAGCCAGGGCGGTGAAGGGAATGGTTGCGATCTGATTGACGTGGTTGCCGCGGCGCACCTCGCCGGGAGTGAGGACAGCAAGGTCGACATAGTCCTTTCCCACCCGGTCGATGACTCCTGCAAGCCGGCCCACTCCGCCGGCGTTCCCGATGATGACCGACAGTTCGGCGCGGTCCCGGGCCAGCCCGCGGAGGGCACTAGCCAGCCCGATCCCCCGGCGCACAGAGGACGTTTCAGCCAGTGACAGCCGGCCCAGGCCCACATAGCGCACCGCCGCCGCGTAGGGAATGAGTAGCTGGTGCTGTCCTTCATCCAGCACCAATGCCTCCCCGCCGGCGTGTGAGAGCGTGCCGGAAAAAGACTCCCCCGCAGCCAGGTGGACCGTTAGCCTGCAGCCCAGAACCGCCCGCAACCGGTCGGCCAGTTCCAGACCCACCATCTCCGCCCGCGCCCGTTCATTGACTTCGGCATCAAGGGCCAGCCGTTCCGCCTCTGCAAATTGGCTTTCGAGGTCAGTAAAGAGTGCATCCCAGCGCATCCGGCCAGCGTAGGGCCCACACCTCGCCAGGTCAATGAACGAGGATTTTTCTCTCCAACGTCTGGACAAAGGAAGACAACGACCGCAAACTGGCTCTATCAATGTCAAACAGCATCAAAGTGCATCAAAAGGAAACCGATGACCCAACCAGCAGAGTCCGGGCGAACCACCGACGCCATCACCGCGGCAGCCATACTGCTGCTGGGTGTCCTTCTTTATGCTGCGGGTTCCGGGATTCTGGACCAATGGCAGCAGTCCTCCGCCCGGCAGCAGGGGCTGCACCCGGAGCACCTGCTTGGCGCAGGCGCGGCGGCCGGCGGGGCCGTCCTGGTTGGCTGGTGGTGCCTTGCCTTTGTCTTCTCGGGAGCCACCGCTCTTCTGGAGCGCAACGGCAGGATCCGGGCGGCGGCAGTGACCCGGAAGCTGTCGCCGGCACTAATGCAGCGGCTCGTTCTTGCTGCGCTTTCGGTTCAGCTGATGTCCGGTCCGGCTGCGCATGCAGGCGTGATGCTGCCCGGACCGGAGTGGACTCCCACGCAGGACCGTGTTGCAGCGGCTGCAAGCGCCGGGCCGCTATCAGTGAAGCAACGTTCGGAGCACCCCGCACCTCCCCCATCAGACATGGACCCGGGCTGGCGGCCGGCTGCCCCGGTGGCCGGCCCTGGGCTGCTGGCTGCTCCTGCAGTACGCGCAGTTGAGGAGGCAAAAACCGAAGCGGGCGCCGTGGCTGTCCTGGCGGGAGACACACTGTGGGACATCGCCGCGCAGGCGATGGGACCGGGGGCCTCGGACGTAGATATCGCCATGCAATGGCCCCGGTGGTACGAGGCCAACCGCGCCATCATCGGGCAGAATCCCGACGTGCTGCTCCCGGGACAAATACTTCAGCCGCCCTCCGCGGCATAGCGCCGGACAGCCTTCAAGCAATCCATAATTCCAGCCACCAGCAAGGGGAAAGCAATGACCGCAGCAATACCTATTCGAGCCGTCGAAGCACCAGGAAGGGCGGGCAGTCCGACAATCCGGCAAATTCCACCACAGGCTCCGGCCAGGATTCTCCCACCCGGCCAGGCCGGGACGTCTCCAGTCTTGCGTCCGGCTGATGAGTTATCAGAGGTGCGTGCGGTCACCCGCGGCACAGTCCAGGCTGCCATGGAAGTGCTTGCGGGTATCCGCCCTGTCCACCAGCTGGCCCGGCGGCTTGATCCCCGCTGCCTCGCAGCCTTGCAGCACCGTGCCTGCCTGATCCGGCGCGAAATCACCCGTACGGGCAACCCCGCCCTGGCGCGGCTGCATCGGAATTCCGTCGTCCGCTCGGTCCGTGTTTGCGAAGTGGCGGAAGGCATTTATGAAGCCAGCGCCGTTGTGGTGGACGATGTCCGCGCGCGGGCTGTGGCCATCCGGCTGGAGCGGGGCAAGCAGGTGTGGCGGGTGACTGAGCTTGTCATCGGCTGACGGGCTTACAGCAGCGAAATCAGGGCGGTTACGAGCTCATGCAGATTGAAGGCCAGACGGGAGCAGGGCCGGGGAACGATGCCCCGGCCCTGCCCGTCATTCGACTATCAGTTTTTTCGCAACGAGCGTGTCAGCGCTTTTTCTTCTTTGCAGATCGCCTGGCCGCATCCTGGGCCGCAGCCTTGGCGGGATTTCCTGAGCGGCCGGAGGACCGGGTTTCCACCCGGGTCTGGGTGCCGCCATCCTCGCGGGGAGCAGTGTACTGCAGCTGGGCAGGCTGGGCTGGCGCTTCCAGTCCGGCGGCCCGCACCTGCGGCTCAACGTGCTCGGTGTGTCCTCCTTCATCGTCAGCCACTACGACGTCCTGGGCAGGAGTGACTTCCACTTCGAGGTTGTAGAGGAAGCCTACGCTTTCCTCCCGGATGGCCTCCATCATGCTTTGGAACAGGGTGAAGCCCTCACGCTGGTACTCAACAAGAGGGTCACGCTGTGCCATTGCGCGCAGGCCGATACCCTCCTTGAGGTAGTCCATCTCGTAAAGGTGTTCCTGCCATTTGCGTCCGATCACTGACAGGACCACGCGGCGTTCCAGCTCGCGCATGCTTTCGGAACCGATGGCCTCTTCCCGCGCCTGGTAGACCAGCCGCGCGTCGGACAGCAACTCCTCTTTCAGGAACTCAACCGTAAGCCGAGACTTGCCGCCGGCTTCCTCGATGATCTCGTCGGCCGTGACGCTGACCGGGTACAGCGTCTTGAGGTTGGTCCAGAGCTGGTTGAAGTCCCAGTCGTCGCCGTTGCCCTCCGCTGTGGCGGCATCGATGAGGGCTGTGATGGTGTCCTCAATAAAGAACTGCACCTTTTCGTGCAGGTCATCGCCTTCAAGGATCCGGCGCCGGTCACCATAGATGGCCTCGCGCTGGCGGTTGAGGACGTCGTCGTACTTCAGGACGTTCTTGCGCTGTTCGGCGTTGCGGCCCTCCACCTGGCCCTGGGCCGAGGCGATGGCACGGGAGACGAGCTTTGATTCCAGCGCGACGTCGTCCGGCACTGAACTATTCATCAGGCGCTCCGCGGCGCCTGAGTTGAAGAGCCGCATGAGGTCGTCGGTCAGCGAAAGGTAGAAACGGGACTCGCCGGGGTCGCCCTGCCGGCCGGAACGGCCACGCAGCTGGTTGTCGATGCGGCGCGATTCGTGCCGTTCGGTACCCAGCACGTACAGGCCGCCCAGGTTCAGAACTTCCTCGTGCTCGTCCTTGACGGACTGCTTGGCAGCTTCAAGCGCGGCCGGCCAGGCGGATTCGTATTCCTCGGAGTTCTCTTCCGGATCAAGACCACGCTTCGCCAGCTCCGCCACGGCAGTGAATTCAGCATTGCCGCCGAGCATGATGTCAGTACCGCGGCCGGCCATGTTGGTTGCCACGGTGACGGCACCCTTCCGGCCTGCCTGCGCCACGATGGCTGCTTCCCGTGCGTGGTTCTTCGCGTTCAGGACTTCGTGGCGGATTCCTTCCTTGGCAAGGAGCCGGGACAGGTATTCGCTCTTTTCCACGCTTGTGGTGCCCACCAGGACCGGCTGGCCCTTTTCGTGCCGTTCGGCAATATCCTTCACGACGGCGTCGAACTTGACGGCCTCGTTCTTGAAGACCAGGTCCGACTGGTCGATCCGCTGCATGTCGCGGTTGGTGGGAATGGCAACCACACCAAGCTTGTACGTGCCCATGAATTCCGCTGCTTCGGTCTCGGCAGTACCGGTCATGCCCGAGAGTTTGCTGTACATACGGAAGTAGTTCTGCAGCGTTACGGTAGCCAGAGTCTGGTTCTCCGCCTTGATCTCCACGCCTTCTTTGGCCTCGATGGCCTGGTGCATCCCCTCGTTGTAGCGGCGGCCGGCAAGGATACGGCCGGTGTGCTCATCGACGATCAGGACCTCGCCGTCGAGGATGACGTAATCCTTGTCCCGCTTGAACAGTTCCTTGGCCTTGATGGCGTTGTTGAGGAACCCGATGAGGGGCGTGTTGGCGGATTCGTAGAGGTTCTGGATGCCGAGGTAGTCCTCAACCTTTTCGATGCCGCTTTCCAGGACACCGACGGTGCGCTTCTTTTCGTCGACTTCGTAGTCCTTTTCCGGCTGGAGCCGCAGGACCACCTTGGCGAATTCGCTGTACCAGCGGTTGGTGTCGCCCTGGGCGGGACCGGAAATGATGAGCGGGGTACGGGCTTCATCGATGAGGATGGAGTCGACTTCATCGACGATGGCGAAGTTGTGCCCGCGCTGGACCAGTTCGGATTTGTCCCAGGCCATGTTGTCGCGGAGGTAGTCAAAGCCGAACTCATTGTTGGTGCCGTAGGTGATGTCCGAGGCGTACTGGTGGCGCCGCACGGCCGGATCCTGGTTGGCAAGGATGCAGCCGCTGGTCAGGCCGAGGAAACGGTAAACGCGGCCCATGAGGTCGGACTGGTACTCGGCCAGGTAGTCATTGACGGTGATGACGTGGACGCCTTTGCCGGTGAGGGCATTGAGGTAGGCAGGAGCAGTTGCCACCAGTGTCTTGCCTTCACCGGTCTTCATTTCCGCGATGTTGCCCAGGTGCAGGGCTGCGCCACCCATCAGCTGAACGTCGAAATGGCGCATGCCCAAGGTCCGTGAGGCCGCTTCCCGGACCGCGGCAAAGGCCTCGGGAAGCAGGTCATCAAGCTTCTCCCCGTCCTGGTGGCGTTCGCGCAGCCGGTCCGTTTCCTCGCGGAGTTCGGCATCCGTGAAGGTCTTGAACGAATCTTCCAGGGCATTGATGGAGTCGGCATAGTTCCGCAGCTGCCGGAGGGTTTTTTTGTCACCGGTGCGGAGAAGTTTTTCGATAAGTGATGCCACGTGAAGATGCTCCCAGTCTTATGCCGCCGATTCTGGCGTTTTTAGTCTACGGGAGAGTCACCGCCCCGGGGCCCGTTTGTTCCCTCAGAGCGGATACGGGCTACAAGCCGGCAACGGCCCTGGCGAGCGCCCCCGCCAAATCGCCGCGGCAACCCACCTCCACATCAGGAAGTCCCAGCCAGTCCGCCATCAACCGGAGCTCGGCGGCGAGTTCGACGGCGGTGTCCTCCGGGGCGCCGGGCTCGGCGAACGCGGACTTGGCCAAGAGTTTCCCGCCTGTGCGGTCAGCTTTGAGGTCCACCCGCGCGACAATCCGGTCCCTGAGGAGGAAGGGAAGCACGTAATACCCATAACGCCTCTTGTGCTCCGGTGTGTAGATCTCGATCCGGTAGTGGAAGCCGAACAGTTCTTCCAGCCGGCGGCGTTCAAAAACCAGGGAGTCGAACGGACTCAGCAGTGCCCGGCCGGCCGCCTTGCGTGGAAGGGTGGCCTCCACGTGCCGGAACACGTCGCGGTTCCAGCCGGCGACAGTCACCCGCTCCAGCCTTCCGGAATCCACCAAATGTTCCACGGACGCCGCCGCGGCCTTGACCGGGGTGCGGAAGTAGTCCGCAAAACACCGCACGGTTCCGATGCCGTGGGCCTGGGCCGCGGCATCGATGAGGCGGTGCAACGCAGGCGTGCAATCGAGTTCCCGCTGCCCTGCTATGGGCACCCCCGGCAGCACCCTGCTGGTCAGGGTGTACTTGCGCTCAAACTGTTCAGTCCTGGAAGCCGCCGAAACCAGGCCCTCCTCAAACAGGTGTTCCAGTACCCGCTTGACGGCACTCCAGTTCCAACCCCAATTGACCGCCTGTTTTTCCTCGACGTGACCGATCCTCGCCGCGATCTCGGCAGCAGTCATCGGGCGTGCGGACGCGAGCGTTTCCAGGATCCTGGCGGCGATGGTGGACCGCGCAGCCGGGTCCATCCCGGCGGCGCCCACCCATGCCCTTTTCTGCCAGAGGCGTAGGTCGGGAAAGTGCTCGGGGCGGATATAGCTGGCTTCATGGGCCCAGTACTCCACCATGCGCCGCGGATGGGTGCCTGACATCCGCTGGAGGATGCTGCGGTCGTAGTTTCCCAGCCGGGAGAAGAAGGGGAGGAAGTGGCTCCGGGCGAGAACATTGACGGAATCTATCTGGACGAGCTGGAGCCGGGCAAAGGTGCGGCCCACCGTCCGTGATGTCACGGGGCCGGTGGGCCGTCCTTTGTCGAGTCCCTGTGCTGCCAGAGCGATCCGCCGGGCCTGGTCCAGGCTCAGCGTCGCTGGCACATCAGTCCTCTCTGTGGATGGTGTTCACCACCCTAGGCGTTTGCTGCTGCATCGTCCGAACGGTACGCAATGATTTTTTCTTCAACCACGGTGTCACCAGGTTCGCATTCGTGGTCCAGGGTGATGACCCCATAGGTCCAGCCCCGGCGCCGGTACACGACGGACGGCGTATTCGTAGCCTTGTCCACGAAAAGGTAGAAGTCATGCCCGACGAGTTCCATGTTGTCCACGGCGTCGTCGAGGGAAAGCGAGGCGGCCGGGAAGACCTTGCGCCGGATCAGGACCGGGGAATCGCCGGCGGGGATGTCGTTGTCGACATCATAGGGAGACTTCTCTGCGGGGGCCGGCGCGGTTTCGTTCCGGTGGCTCGCCTCGACGTAGATCGGTTCGTGGGCGCTGGCGGGCTCCAGGGTGGCAGTTGCTTCGCGGACAGCCTTGGGTGTGTGCCGTCCGTGATGGACCTTCTTGCGGTCCTTGGCCCGGCGGAGCCGCTCAAGCAGCTTGTTGTATGCGAGGTCGAATGCCGCAAACTTGTCAGCGGCGCTTGCTTCGGCACGGATCACCGGTCCCCTGCCCAGAACTGTCACCTCAACGGTCAGCTGGTCGCCGGTCTGCCGGGAACTGGTCTCCTTGGAAACCTTCGCATCAACCCGCTGGACTTTGTCCCCCAGCGACTCGATCTTTGAGATCTTCTCCCCGGCATATTCGCGGAACCGGTCTGAAACTGTCAGATTTCGTCCGCTGATCATAAACTCCATGGTGCCCTCCAAATGACTTCGGTGACACGACGGCAGCACTTCCCTGGGCCGATCTGTTTGACAGTCAAGCCCCTCTCCGAGCCGCCATCGACAGGTACATTCTGTTCTTGGTACCCACCACCGACGTTAGTTCATAGCCATCCTTTATTCATCCTTTCCTGGTTTATTTTTTTCTAAGTCATGCTCCCTTCCGCGGCCTTCAGGGGATGCGGCGCCGGAGCCTGAAGAGTCGGGCGGGCGTGTCGCAGCCAGCACGATTGCGCCGGTCACTACTGCACCGGACACGTGCAGCGCCCGGGCTGCTTCCGCGAGTGTCGCGCCTGTAGTGAGGACGTCGTCGACGATGATACAGCGCTGCCCGGCTACCTGGTTCCGGCCACGTGGGCGGACCTGCATGGAGCCCCGTACGCGCTTTGCGCGGCCGCCACGATCGAGGCCTTTTTGCCCGCCTGGCAGTTGCAGGCTGCCCGATCCGGTCTTTCCCAGCACGTCCTGCACCGCGAGCCCCGGCACTTGGCGTGACACCTCCTGCAGGAGCAGGTGGACGGGGCTGAAGCCGCGTTTTAGGAAGGCCGCGTTACTGCTCGGCACCGGGACAAGGCAGCTCACCTCCGTTCCGGGTGATGCCGAACGGACAGCACCGGCGAGCGCCCGCCCCAGACTGCTCCTGAGCTGATACTGGCCGTGGCGTTTGAAGGACAACAGTGCCTGGGCGAGCTCCTCCCGGTAGACACCGGCAGCCACCACGGGCAGCAGCACCCTCCCGCCAACATCCATCAGGGCAGGCGCTCCGCTTTCGGCACGGAAGGGGTTGCACGTGAGGCGCCGGATACGGCGGTCGCACTGACCGCAGAGGGCCCGGTCCTCAGCTCCGCAGCAGACGCAGTCCACCGGAACAGCAAGCGCAAGGAGGTCGGCCGCAGCCCCCGCTGCCTGGTCCAGCAGGCGCAGGAGTGCACTCTGATATTGGGAGCGGTGGCTGGCGGACCGTTGGGGTGCGGGTACAAGGTCCGGGTCCAGCCGAACCCTCCTCCCCGCCCCGGCCTCAGTAGTGCGTTTGTTGCTCACCGCATAAGGATGCGTCCGCACGTACTCCGAGGACAGGACGCTCCCCGCCTATGTGGACAACGCCCGCCGGAGGCAACAGCAGCCCGGGGCAACGGCATCAGCCGGGGAACGACGGCTCGATGGGTCCCTTGATCTGGGGGGACCAGCCATTTCCGAGCCGCTGGAAGACGCCTTCGGCGGACTGCGCGTAGATTTCCTCAGCCCCGTTTCCGGCGCTGAGTGCCACCAGGCCGGGCCACGGGGCCAGTTGTTGCGGCTGCCCCGACGTGAGGGAGAGCAGCTCAGGCGTGACGTTCGACGCGGCGGCACCCTTCATCACGGCAACGGTGGTGTCATTGACCCAGACGCCCTGGTCCGGTTCGCTGTTGGTGGCCAGGGAAACCGGCGGCGTCAGCTCCCGCGGTGTTCCGTCCGCGCCGCGGATAATGCCGGTTACCTGCACTCGGGTCTTCCCGTTTTGTTCGGAGATCACCAGCGCACGGACTCCTTCCCGCGAGATCCGGAAGTCCTTGACGGTTCGACCCGCCAGCCAGGCGGGCGCCAGGGTTACCGACGGTACGTTGGCTCCCTCGGCCACGCCGGTGGGGCGGTACGCAACAACTTCGGTTCCCCCCGAAGCTCCCGGCCCTGCCGACCACACCCATTCATTCAGGCCAAAGGACGGCCGGGTCAGTGTGCTCCGTGTAGTCAGTGCCCTCGCCGGCTGGCCGGGATTGATGCTGTAGAGGGTGGTGCGGCTGTCATTAAGGAAGGCCGCGGTCTGCGACACCGGGGACTCTGCGGGAAACCGCGGGTTGAGGGAAGATACCGGCTGCATATCCGGCAGCGGTGACACCCTGTTGTTTTCGTAGCGCACCAGATCATTGCCGCTGACGGCAATCTGGCGTGAGGGCACGCTTTTGTCCAGCACCGGCGGGAGGACCGAGCCGTTGTCCTCGACGCGAACCAGGTCCTGGTTCGCGCGCAGCTCGACGTTGACCACATCCGGCTGGCTGCGGAAGGTCAGGGTCAGCTGCATCTGCATCCGCAGTCGATCTTCGGGCGAGGTTTCAGTGAGTTCCTTGGCTGTCAGGTCCACCTGAGCCGCGCCTGAGACAACCGGCACCGATTCCCGGGCCAGCTTGATGCCCGAGGGGAAGGCACTCGCCACGGCACCGCGCAGGTACGGGGCAGGCCCGGCCAGCAGCGCACTGGTCATCGCCTTGACGGTCTTGTTCTTGATGAACCAGCGCACATCAGGCACTGCGTACGTGAAGCTGGGGTCATAGAAGTAGATGGGGTATGCGCCGTAGATGACCTTGAAGGTTTCTTCGGCGATGGCTGTGCCATCCGGAAGGGCGGAAATCCGCCATTCCCCATCCACTTGGGTAACCGTCACCGGGATTTTCTCAACGGTTCCCTCTGGTGACTGGGTGGCTATGCCATCGGCGTCGACTGTGTAGGCGACGTCGAGCTCATAGTTGTAAACATTCTCAGCCTCGCCCGGCACAACCCGTGCTTCACGGTAAACAAGGGCACGCTGGTCCGGCTTCCAGGAGACAGATGAGGCCTGGGTCAGATACTGGCGTGCCACCGCGTAGTCGTCCTCATAGCCGCTGCCCGCCCGGTAGAAGTAGTCGATGATCGTTTCGGGCGTAGCGCCGTCCTGCGGCGCCGCCGGCAGGAACACGGGTGCGCTGAGGTTGCCGGCGCTTCCCTCACTGCTTTTGCCCACCGGTCCGGACGTGGGAATGCGGGCGCAGCCAGCCAGCAGGACGGCCAGCAGGACCAGCAGTAGAGCCACGGGTTTTGCCCGGCCTGGGGTGTAGCCCGTCATGTGGTCTCCTTCGACGTGGACGCCGGAACAAACGGCGCTCCGCCGGCTTCCAGCACGAGCATGTTTTTGTTGTCCGCCTCATCAGGGAGCGTGATGTCACTGGGTTCCAGCTGAACCGGCGACTTGTCGATCTCCTCACCTTGACGCAGAGGCAGTGTCAGCCGGAAGTTTGCCCCGTGGCCCTTCTTCCCCCACGCCTGGAGCCAGCCGTTGTGGAGTTTGGTGTCCTCCATCGCTATGGACAGGCCAAGGCCGCTGCCCCCGGTGGTGCGGGCACGGGCAGGGTCTGCCCGCCAGAACCTGTCAAAGACGCGGGCGGCTTCCGCCGGTGCCATGCCAATGCCGTGGTCACGGACTGCTATCCCGACGGCGGTCCCGCTGGCTGCCACGGTGACCCTTACCGGCTTTCCTTCGCCGTGTTCCACGGCGTTGAGGATGAGGTTCCGAAGGATCCTGTCGATCCTGCGGGCATCCATTTCCGCAATGATGGCGCCGCCGGGGGCGCTGAGGATGATTTCGGAGCCGTACTCGGCTGCTACCGGCGCCGCCCCTTCAATGACGTGGGCCACCACCTGCAGGATGTCCTCCGGCTCAGCGTCCAGCACGGCCACGCCGGCGTCGAAGCGAGAGATCTCCAGCAGGTCCGACAGGAGGGACTGGAAACGCTCCACCTGGTTGTACAGGAGCTCGGCAGAGCGCTTGTTGATGGGATCGAATTCTTCCCGCGCGTCGTACAGCACTTCCGCTGCCATCCGGACGGTGGTCAACGGTGTCCGCAGTTCGTGGGAGACGTCGGACACGAAGCGCTGCTGCATCTGGGACAGCGTGGCCAGTTGCGTGATCTGCTCCTGGAGGCTTGCTGCCATGTGGTTGAAGGAGGCGCCAAGGCGGGCAACCTCGTCCTCGCCCCGGACCACCATCCGCTCCTGCAACTGGCCGGCCGCCAGCTTTTCGGACACCATCGCCGCGTGGCTGACCGGGCTGACGACGTTGCGGGTGACGTACCAGGCAATGGCACCGATCATCAGGACCAGCACGGCGCCGCCCGCCCACAGCACGCTTTGGATCTCGTCGAGGGTCTGCTGCGCGGTGTTCAGATCGTAAATAAGGTACAGCTCATAAACGGTGCCATTGAAGGTCACCTTGTTGCCCACGGCAATGCCGGGACGGTCCTCAGTGCCAACCGGGATCACGGTGGACGCCCAGTACTGGTCCTTGCCCGACTCCTGCACGGCCTTACGCAGCTCAGGCGGGATAACGCTGACTGTCAGCTGGTCCGAAGCCCGTGACTCCACCCACCGGTTGCGGGGTTTGGTCTGTTCCGGCACGGCCTCGAAGACATACCTCCGCTGGATCACCGAGCCCCGGCCCTCCACCGCGTTGAGGGTGTCGTACACCAGGGTGATCACGCTGGACTGGTCGGTGACCTGGGCGCCGTCGAAGGTGTCCTGGACCTGCTTGACGTTGTAGCGGGTCTCCGACTCGGCCTGGGTCAGCCGCTCCTGGAACAGGTTGTTGGCGATCTGGTTGGACAGGTACGCGCCAACCACCGCAAACGAGGTGACCGCGAGCATCAGGGTGGTGAGGACGGTACGGAACTGCAGGGACCGGCGCCACCGCCGGTGCAGGGCACGCCCTATATACCGGAGCGCCGGCAGGAACCGCCGGAACCCGGTTCGAACCAGCCGGGCAACGCGCAGGGTGACGATCAGGGTGCGCCGCCGCCAGATCCGGGCGCGGAAGGACAGCCTCTGGAAGCCGGCTGTTACGGCATCGGTATGCTCCGGGGCCTTGCGGGGCTCAGGCCGGTCAGGCCCGACGTGGGATTCGGGAGAATCTCCCGCGGCGGGCGCGTTGGCAGGTCCCCCCTTGGGAACTGCGGGGTCAGGCCCCTGCTTTGTAGCCGACACCACGCACCGTTAATACAACTTCCGGGGCTTCCGGGTCCTGCTCGATTTTTGACCGGAGGCGCTGGACATGGACATTGACCAGCCGCGTGTCGGCGGCGTGGCGGTACCCCCAGACCTGCTCGAGCAGCAGTTCGCGGGTAAACACCTGCCACGGCTTGCGGGCAAGGGCAACCAGGAGATCGAACTCCAGCGGCGTGAGGGAGATCCGCTCATTGCCCCTGCTCACGGTGTGCCCCGCGACGTCGATGGTGATGTCCGCAATCTTCAGGGTTTCCGGCGCCTTCTGGTCACCGGGCCGAAGCCGGGCGCGGACACGGGCCACGAGCTCGGCCGGCTTGAACGGCTTGGGCACGTAGTCATCGGCGCCGGACTCCAGGCCGCGGACGACGTCGGAGGTGTCGGCCTTGGCAGTGAGCATCACGATGGGCACGTCAGACTCGGCACGGATCTGCCGACAGACCTCAATGCCGTCCACGCCGGGAAGCATAAGGTCCAACAGGACAAGGTCCGGCCGGGATGAACGGAATACGTCAAGCGCCTTGGCGCCGTCGGCGCAGAAGACCGGCTCGAAGCCGTCATTGCGAAGAACAATTCCGATCATTTCGGCCAGCGCTTCGTCATCGTCTACCACCAGAATGCGTGCCTTCATAGTTATATATTCCCTTATCAGGCAGGCTTTGTCCTGTTCAGGGCGCTGCGGCATGGCGGAACGCTAGGTGGCCCGCCTGCGGAACTATAGGCTGGGACGAAGCCGGACGTTCCCGGTGCCCACCGTTTGCTGCGGCCCGGGCACCGACAGCCGGTGCACAGCTACGGGGGAAGGAACAAGGGTGTCACAAGAGGATCCGGGCGCGCAACAGCCCCAGGGCTGGGACCGGTCCGCCAAAGGCGGTGGCGCCAGCAACCAAGGCCCTGGCGCTAACGACGGCGGCGCCCAAGGCCCCGGCGCTGACGGCGGCCCGGGCGCCGGCAGCCGAGGCAGCGACGACGGCGTAGCGGGCTTCGGCGCAAATGTGCAGCCCGCGCCTCCCACTTATGGCCAGGCGGGCTGGGGTGCGGCGCCCGCGTGGGGCAAACAGCCTGAATCAGGCGGCCAGCCCGAGTGGAACATACAGCCCGAGTGGAACAAACAGCCTGAATGGGGCGGCCAGCCTGTTTGGGGACCCGGGCCGGGGCAGCAGCAGTGGGGCGCACCGCAATCCCCGTACCAGTACCCGGGTTACGGCCAGCAACCCTACGGCCAGCCCCGTTACGTGGCCCCGCCCAAACCCGGCATTGTTCCGCTGCGCCCCCTGATGTTCGGTGAGATCCTGGACGGCTCCTTCCAGACGATCCGGCGCAACGCAAAAGCCATGCTGGGCGCCGCCGTCCTCGCGCAATCGCTCGCAGCCATCCTCGCCGCCGTGATCACGGCCGTGACGGCCACCTCCCTGGTCTCCTTTGAAACCTGGGCGGAGAGCGCCAGTCCTGCCGACCTTGCCTCCCTCGGCCTGGGCTTTCTGGCCACCATCCTGCTGGTAGGTGTCCTGACGCTTTTTATCTCGGCCGTGCTCCAGGGCGCAATGGTGGTGCCCGTAGCGAGGTCCATCCTCAACCGCCCTACCGGCTTCCGGCAGATGTGGGGCCTGGCACGTTCGCGGACCTGGACGCTGATCCGCCTGGCCGCGCTGATGATGGTGGCGGGCCTGCTCGGGTTTCTGGTCACTGCAGCGGTCGCCGTGGGGCTGGTCGCCGGCCTGGAAGGCACGGGAGCCCTGCTGCTCATTCCCCTGGTGCCGGCTTTTATTGCCGTGTTTGTGTGGATCTATATCAAGCTGATGGTGGCCCCTGCCACCGTCGTCATTGAAGAACTTAGCGCCCTTGATGGCCTGCGCCGCTCCTGGGCACTCACCCGCGCCAACTGGTGGCGCATCTTCGGGATCACCTTGGTGGTGAGCATCATGGTGGGCATCATCGGGCAGGTGGTGGCGATCCCGGTGAGCCTGCTGCCCACCTTCCTTGGCGGTTTCATCTCGCCGCACGGCGGCACTGAGCAGGAGGTCACCATCGCCGTTGCAGTCGGCGCGGCCACTGCCGTCCTGGGTGCACTGATCGGCGCAGTGGGCTATGCCTTCCAAACGTCGGTGATGGCGTTGCTCTACATGGATCTTCGGATGCGGAAGGACGGGCTGGACATCGCGCTGCTCCGCCTGCTGGAAACCGGCGCCGATCCGGAAGGAATCCCCGGACGCGGGATGACTGCATCGGGGCCGGGCCCTCGTCCCGGGACAAGCCCCGGCGGAGCCTGGCCGAATGTCCGCTGAACCTCCTGTGCTCCCGGGGGCTGAGGAAGCCCGGCGGTGGGCAACTGAGGAACTCGCTAAATCCGAATACCGGGACGCCGAACCGGGTTGGCTGGACTCGCTGTGGCGAAGTTTCCTGGACTGGCTGCTGTCCCTGGACGGGCCTGCCGGCGAAGCGGGCCCGGTGCCGAGCCCGGTCATCGGAATCGTCATCGCGGTAGTCATCGCCGTCGCCGTGATCCTGGCCCGGCCCCGCCTGAACCCGAAGACCCGGCAACGCAAGGAAGTCTTCGAGCCGGACACTGAACTGACAGCTTCCGACTACCGGCTGCGCGCGGAAGCCTCGGCCGCAGCAGGCAAGTGGGGGGACGCCGTCGTCGACCGGTTCCGCGCGCTGGTCCGTTCCGCGGAAGACCGTACGGTCGTTGATCCGCAGCCGGGCCGGACCGCTGACGAAGTGGTCCTCGTCCTGTCCGTTCCGTTCCCGGTTGAAGCGGCACGCCTCCACCAGGCCGCCAGGACTTTCGACGCAGTGCGCTACGGAAACTGGACGGCGGGCAGCTCTGACTACCGGGCGATTGCCGGCCTGGACCAACATCTCGAGTCGATGAAGCCTGCCAAGAACGTGGACCAGCAAAATGACGCCCAGCAGCAGGATCGGGCGGCGCTGCCATGACCGGAGTGGTTTCCGACGCTGCGGACACGGAGCGCCACAGCGCCGAAACCGGGGTTGCCGGCAGGAATCCGCTTCGGTGGCTCCGCCGGCACCGCGCCCTTGCTGCCGTGGCAGCAGTCGTGGCCGTGGCCTTGGGGCTGGTCATCTGGGGACAGCTCGCCCCCAAGGGCGACGGCGTTGCCTTATCCGTCCATAACCCGGGACCAGAGGGGGCACGGGCTGTCACCCAAATATTGGGCCGCCACGGGGTTGACGTCCGGGACGCCGCCACGTTCGAAGACGCGATGGCCGCCCTTGCCGCCGGCGACTCCCCCACGCTCCTGCTGTACGACCGGGACGGGTTCCTGGATGACTCCCGGCTGCGTGAACTGTCCGGCGCCGCGAAGACCGTGGTGGTTGTATCGCCCCGGCTGCAGACGCTCGCCGCGCTGGACAGCGGGATCAGCCAGGCCGGTGTGGTGCCGGAGGCATCAACAGTCCTCGAGCCCGGCTGCGCGCTCCCGGATGCGGAAGCCGCCGGTGCCGTCTCCGGCGAGGCCGGCTTCGTGTACGACGGCGGGACGTCCTGCTACCGGCCCACGGGCTCCGCCGCCGGTCTGCTGACCGTAAGCGGCGACGGGCACCTCTCGGTCCTGGGCAGCACGGCCATCCTCAGCAACGAACGGCTCGACGAACTGGGCAACGCCGCCCTCGCGATCCGGACCCTTGGCCGTTCAGCGGACCTGGTCTGGTACCTGCCGTCCGTGGCTGACCTGGAGGCGTCCGGTTCGCCGCAGACGCTCGATGAGCTGGCACCGGACTGGGCCCGTTTCCTTGGCCTCTGGCTCGCCCTGGTGGCCCTGGCGGCCATCCTTTGGCGGGGCCGGCGCCACGGGCCGCTGGTTTTCGAGCCGCTGCCCGTGGTGGTCAAGGCTGTGGAGACGGCAGAGGGAAGGGCCCGGCTCTACCATGACTCGCATGCGATCGGCCAGGCACGGGACAACCTGCGGGCCGGGACGCTGGTGCGGCTGGCCCGGAAGCTTCGGCTGGGGCCGGGTGCCACCGCGGACGACACTGCGGAAGCCACGGCGCGGTTCCTGGACCGGCCCTCCCAGGAGATCAAACAACTGCTCAACGAACGTCCCCGCAGCGAGGCACGGCTTATGGCCTGGTCGCAGGAACTGGACACCCTAGAGAAAGAGGTCAGTAGCCGATGAGCGAACAAGGCAGCGGCCCCCGGGTCCTTGACAATACCCATGATGCCGCCCGTCAGGCGCTGCTGGACGTGCGCCATGAGGTGGCGAAGGCCGTGGTGGGGCAGGACGCCACCGTCACGGGGCTGCTGATTGCCCTGCTGTCACAGGGGCATGTGCTGCTGGAAGGTGTGCCGGGCGTGGCCAAGACCCTGTTGGTGCGGGCGTTGTCCGCGGCCCTGAGCCTTGACACCAAACGGGTGCAGTTCACCCCGGACCTGATGCCGGGTGACGTCACCGGTTCCCTGGTGTACGACTCCCACAGCTCCGAGTTCTCGTTCCGGGAGGGGCCCGTGTTCACTAACCTCCTGCTCGCCGACGAAATCAACCGGACCCCGCCCAAGACCCAGGCGTCGCTGCTCGAGGCCATGGAGGAGCGGCAGGTCTCGGTGGACGGCGTATCGCGGCCGCTGCCCTCACCATTCCTTGTTGCCGCCACCCAAAACCCGGTGGAGTACGAGGGCACTTATCCACTCCCCGAGGCACAGCTGGACCGCTTCCTGCTGAAGCTCACCATGCCCTTGCCCGAGCGCCGGGACGAGATGGAAGTGATCCGCCGCCACGCCGCCGGTTTCGATCCGCGTGACCTTGCAGCCGCTGGCGTCCGGCCGGTGGCAGGTGCGGCGGACCTTGAGCGGGCCCGGGAGGCGGTGGCCACCGTTGCCGTCGAGCCCGAGATTATTGGCTACATCGTGGACCTGGCCCGGGCCACGCGGTCGGCACCATCCTTCCAGTTGGGCGTCTCGCCCCGCGGCGCCACGGCATTGCTGAACACATCGCGGTCCTGGGCCTGGCTGTCGGGACGGGGTTTCGTCACACCCGATGACGTCAAGGCGCTGGCCCTGCCCTGCCTGCGGCACCGGGTGACTCTCCAGCCTGAAGCGCAGATGGACGGGGTGCGGGTGGACGATGTCCTCGCCAGCATCCTCGCTTCCGTACCTGTTCCGCGCTAATGGCCATTTCCGGGCGTTTTGTGGTGCTGGTGCTGCTGGGCCTGGTGCCGGTCCTGCTGGTGCCCGGATGGGGCACGGTCTTCCTCGTGGCCGGCTGCCTGCTGGCCCTGGCAGCCGTGGACCTTGTCCTGGCCGGCTCGCTGCGCCGCGTCCGGGTGGTGCGCCGGGAGCCCGGCAACGTGACGCTGCATGGAACCGCGAACTCTGTGCTTACCGTCCGGAACGATGGACGGCGCCGGTTGCGCGGGACCGTCCGTGATGCGTGGCAGCCCTCCGCCGGCGCACAAAATCCTGTCCAGGACATCAACGTGCCGGCTGGCGAAGGCCGGCGGACCAGTGTGCGGCTGCAGCCTGCCAGGCGCGGAGACCTCAAGGCCCCCCACGTCACCGTCCGCTCCTACGGTCCGTTGCTGCTGGCAGCCCGTCAGCGGACCGTCGACTGCCCCGGGGTACTGCGGGTCCTGCCTCCTTTTCATTCCCGGCGGCACCTGCCGTCCAAACTGCGTAAGCTCCGCGAGCTCGACGGCAAGGCCGCCGTCCAGATCAGGGGTGCCGGCACCGAGTTTGATTCGCTGCGTGACTACGTCCGCGGCGACGACGTCCGGTCCATTGACTGGCGGGCTACGGCCCGCCGGTCTGCCGTAGTGGTGCGCACCTGGCGGCCGGAGCGCGACCGGCGCGTCGTGATGGTTCTGGACACGTCCAGGACCTCGGCAGCAAGGATCGACGACGAGCCCCGCCTGGATACCGGAATGGAAGCGGCCCTCCTGCTGGGAGTCCTTGCGGAAAGGGGCGGAGACCGGGTGGACTTCCTGGCCTTTGACCGCCGGACGCGGGCCAGGGCGGGATCGGCCGGGCAGGGTAATCTCCTGGGCCAGCTGGTCCAGGCGATGGCCCCACTGGAAGCCGAACTCATCGAACTGGACTGGTCGGCGATCCCGGGGCAGGTCCGCGCCGTGTCCGCCCACCGGTCCCTGGTGGTGCTGCTGACCTCCCTGGAGGGCGGCGCGCCCGAGGAGGGCCTCATCCCCACTGCGGTCCAACTGGCCCGCCAGCACGTGGTGGTGGTGGCGGCCGTCCGGGACCCCCAGCTCGGGATGATGCTGCGGGAACGTGACAGCGCCGCCGGTGTCTTCCGCGCCGCCGCCGCCGAACGCGCGCTTTTGCAGCGCGCAGCGGTCACCGCCGAACTCCGGCACCATGGCGTGGAAGTTGTGGACGCCGAGCCGCAGGAGCTCCCGCCACAGCTGGCGGATATGTACATCAGGCTCAAGGCTGCAGGTAGATTGTGAAGTCCCTATCGCTGTCCGTGCCCGAGGAGGTCCCAATGAACTTACCGATCTACCAGCAGGCCCTGGGTTCGGACTTCAGCCGGCTGCAGCCCGAACTGCAGGAGTACTTTGCCCTGGTGCCGGGCAGCGGCCAGTACGGCGTGGGCGAGGGCACGTTCGACGTCGTGGGCTGCCGCCAGGACTGGCTGCGTCCGCTGCTGCGGCTGGCCGGCGGGGAGGAAGCGTTTTTTCCGGAGTACGGGGAGAACATTCCGTTCCGGATCGAAAACCACGCGCACCAGGATCCTTTTGGCCGTTCCAGCCTTACGGCGCGGCGGGAAATCCGCTTTCCGGGGCGTACCCGCATCTTCCAGGACACCACCAGTGTGGCCCGCCACAACGGGGCGTCCCGGCTGGTTGACTACGTGGGGAGGTACCGGCGGCTGGTGACGGACCTGAACCTGAGCGTGACAGCGCAGGGACGGCTCCGCGGCGTTTCCGAAGCTTCGAGGCTTTTTCTTGGCCCCCTCCGCATCCCCCTTCCTGCCGCCCTGGACGCCAAAGCCTACGCTGAACAGTGGTGGGACCCGGCTGAAGGCGGAAAGGGGAAGCACCACATCCAGGTCAAGGTGATTCAGCCCCAGATCGGCCTGGTGCTGGTCTATGCCGGTAGTTTCGACTACAGGCTGCGTGCATACACTGGCCGGAGCGCCGCCCAGAGCTTCCTGCCGCGGTACGCGCAGCCGGACCGCTGGGAAAACCGGGTCTGAGGCTCCTAGCCCTGTGCCAGCTGGTTCAGCCCATCGGCGAGCTGCGTGATCCGGCCCAGGACGGCCGTAGCCTCAGCCGGGCTGCGGCCGGCAAGTCCTGCAGAGGGCGTGACGCGTACAGTGCTGAGGGCAGTCGCGGGCAGGCCGAGCTGCCGCCACGGGCGCCATACCGCCTCGACGCTGTCAGCCACCCTGGGCAGGGAGTTCCCCGCTACGTCCAACGCCCCGATCCACAGGCGTTTATCCGCTTCCACGGCCCCGGCCAGCTGCTCCCATTGCCGGGCAGTCAGCGCCTTCAGTGGAACAGCGATGCCGTCGGCTCCGGCCGCGAGGATCTGTTCGAAAGGCGCTTCAATTTCGGGAACGGCGATAACGATCTCGGCGGCGCCGGCGGCCCGCAAAGCGTCCAGGACAATACGCCAGGACTCCCGCGCCTCGGAGGCCGCAACCGCACGCAGCGTGCGGTAACCGCTGGAGGTGGGAATGGTGCCAGCCAGGACGGCTGTGACGTCGGGCTCATCCATCTGCACTACCAGCCGCGCACCGGGAGCAGCGGCCGAGACCCGGGAAAGATAAGCGCCGACACCGGCAGCCAGGGAAGCTGCGAGGTCCCGCCGGGCGCCGTAGTCGATGAGGGCGCGCTCGCCGTTGTGCAGGTGGAGGCCGGCCGCAAGGCTTAGCGGACCTACTAACTGGACCTTGACCTCCGCAGCAGGCTTCTCCTCGGCACCGGCCACATCCGCCAGGACGTTGATGTCAGTGGCAAGGGCCGAGGCAGCGCGGCGGAAGTCCTTGCCGGGACGGTCCACGAGCCGCCAACCATAGGGCTGGACGTCCACGGCCAACTCTTCAAGGAGGCAAGCGGTGCGGCCCAGGGCATCCGACCCCACGCCCCGGTCCGGCAGTTCGGCAAGGAATGGAAGATGGGGGCTGCCCAGCTCTCCCCGGATGATCTTTGCCGCCTCCACCGGGTCTTCGCCGGGCCAGGGTCCAAGCCCGGTGGCCGTTACCTCCCGCGGCGGTGCCTCGTTCCCGCGTGTCGCGCCGGACCCGGCTTCGTGCCGTTCTCCGGTCCTCACGCGAGTGCTGATGCCTGCGGGTGCTGCCCCGAGGCGGCCTCATGGTCTTCGGCGATCGCTTCGTGATGCCGGATGACCTCGCCGATGATGAAATTCAGGAACTTTTCCGCGAAGGCAGGATCCAGATGGGCGTCTTCGGCCAGCCTGCGCAGCCGGGCAATTTGGGCGGCCTCACGCCCCGGGTCGCCTGCGGGCAGCCGATGGGTGGCCTTGAGGAATCCGACTTTCTGGGTTGCCTTGAAGCGCTCAGCCAGGAGATAGACCAGCGTGGCATCGATGTTGTCGATGCTGGAGCGGATGGACAGCAGCTCAGCCATAACCGAGTTATCCACCTGGCCGGCCAGGGAACTGGCGGAGGGGTCGTAGTCATCGGAGTCAGGAGCGTGGAGGTTGTGCTGCATCATGGTTCAAGTCTATGGGAGGGCTCCTGTTTCGACCGGGTGTTAAGCGCCGGTGCCGGTATCCGGCACCGGCGCTTAACCAAGGCTCAGGGCTTCAGATCCCGAGCAGTGCCCGGTTTTCTTCCCGCCGCCTGGCCTGTTCCTGCGGATCCGGCACGGGAAGGGATGCGATGAGCCGCCGCGTGTAGTCATGCTGCGGGTTTCCCATCACCTGGCTTCCGATCCCCTGCTCCACCAGCCTGCCCTTATAGAGGACGCCCACCCAGGAGGACAGGATGTCCACAACTGCGAGGTCGTGGCTGATGAAGAGGCAGGCGAAGCCGAACTCCTGCTGGATGTCCTTGAACAGCTCCAGGACCTTGGCCTGCACTGAAACGTCCAGGGCCGACGTCGGCTCGTCAGCTATCAGCAGCCGCGGGTTAAGGCTAAGGGCCCGGGCCAGGGAAGCTCGCTGGCGCTGCCCACCGGACAGCTCATGCGGGTATCGTCCTGCGTACGACGCCGGCAGCTGGACTGATTCGAGCAGCTCGCCGACGCGTTTGCGCGCCTGCGCCGGGCTTGGCTTCGTGTGAATGACCATGGGTTCGGCGATGCAGTCCCCGATGGTCAGTTGCGGGTTGAAGGAAGCGGCAGGGTCCTGGAACACAAAGCCGATGTCCTTCCGGAGCGGTTTGAAGGTTCGCTCCCGAAGGTTCAGCATCTCGTATCCCAGCACGCGGAGGCTGCCTCCGGTGGTCCTGTTCAGGCCCGCAATGGCCCGTCCGATGGTGGTCTTGCCGGAACCAGACTCCCCCACCAGTCCGAACACTTCGCCCCGGGACAGGGTGAAGCTGACCCGGTCCACGGCCTTGAATGCCGGTGTCCCGAGCCTGCCCGGGTACTCGATGGTCAAGTTGTTGGCTTCCACCACGACTTCCTCATCCTGGTGTGCCCGGTCGGTAAGTCCTTGCGACGCGGAGTTGTGCCCGAGGTGCGGTACCGCAGCGAGCAGCTTCCGGGTGTAGTCCTGCCGCGGTTCCGCAAACAGGGTGCGTGCGGGCGCCTCCTCGACGACGTCCCCCTGGTACATCACCACCACACGGTCGGCGAGGTCCGCCACCACGCCCATGTTGTGCGTGATGAGCACAATGGACGTGCCGTATTTGTCCCGCAGGTCCCGGAGCAGTTCCAGGATCTCTGCCTGGACCGTGACGTCCAGCGCGGTGGTGGGTTCGTCGGCAACAATCAGGCCGGGATTCAGTGCCAGGGCCGCGGCGATCACCACCCGCTGCTTTTGTCCGCCGGAGAACTGGTGTGGGTAGTAGTTGACGCGGTGTTCCGGATCGGGGATGCCCACCTTGCGCAGCGCATCAACGGCCCGGGACCTGGCTTCCTTGGCAGAAACCCGCTTTCCTGCGCTGCCGGTGTGTGCCCGGATGCCTTCGGCGATCTGCCAGCCCACGGTGAATACGGGGTTCAGCGCCGTGGAGGGTTCCTGGAAAACCATGGCTACGTCGCGGCCGCGGATCTGGCGGAGGCGGGCGGCACTGACACTGATCACGTCAGCCCCGTTGATCACCACCGCACCTGAGCTGCTGGCCGTTTCCGGGAGCAGGCCCAGGATGGTCCTGGCGGTAACTGTCTTGCCGGACCCGGACTCCCCCACGATGGCGAGCACTTCGCCTTTTCGCACCTCCAGGCTGACGTCCTTGACGGCATGGACGGGACCGCCGTCGGTGGCGAAAGTGACCTGGAGGTGGTCGATGTCAAGAACCGGGCGGTCGCCGTCGGGATCCCGCCCGGACAGCGGGTCGATGTTGACGGTCATGATGCCCTCACTTCTGTTGCGATGGCGGCGGTGTCCACCTGCGCCGGGGAGCTGCCCCCTGTGCTCTTACGGCCGCGCAGGCGCGGATCATTCAGGTCGTTGATGCTCTCGCCCACCAGGGTCAGGCCCACTACGGTCAGCACGATGGCCAGGCCGGGGAACATGCCGGTCCACCAGATCCCGGAGGTGGTGTCGGCGAGCGCCTTGTTGAGGTCGAAGCCCCATTCGGCGGCCGAGCTGGGTTCGATGCCGAAACCAAGGAACCCCAGTCCGGCCAGGATGAGGATGGCTTCGGACGCGTTGAGGGTGAAGATCAGCGGAAGGGTGCGCGTGGCATTGCGGTAGATGTGGCGGCTCATGATGCGGATGTTGGAGGCTCCCACCACTTTTGCGGACTCCACGAACGGCTCGGCCTTCAACCTGACAGTCTCGGCCCGAATGACGCGGAAATACTGCGGAATGAATACCAGCGTGATGGCAGTGCCGGCGGCGAAGATGCCGCCGATGAGGCTGGACTGGCCCCCGCTGATAACGATGGCCATCACGATGGCCACCAGCAGCGACGGAAAGGCGTAGACGGCGTCGGCGATGACCACCAGGATCCGGTCGAGCCACCCGCCCAGGTATCCGCTGACCAAGCCCAGGACGACGCCGACGACGATCGACATAACAACGGCGACGACGATCACCAGGATGGCGGTCTGTGCACCCCAGATCACCCGCGACAGGACGTCGTAGCCTCCCACTGTTGTACCCAAAAGGTGCTTGCCGCCCGGGGCTTGCTGGGTGGGGAAGTTGCCGTCGGCGTCGGACAACTGGGAGAAGCCGTAGGGCGCCAACAGCGGGGCAAAGAGCGCCGTCAGGACAAAAGCGCCAGTCAGGATCAGGCCTGCCACCAGCATGCCGCGCTGGAGGCCAACGCTTTTGTTGAAATGCGAGACGACCGGCAGGCGCCGGTACCAGGGCGCCCGCGGACTTTCCATCGGGACGGGAACGGCTGGAATGCTCATGTCAGTACCTCACGCGGGGATCGATCAGCGCGGCGATAATGTCCACGATGAAGTTGGTCAAGGCGACGATGATGGCGAGTAGCACCACGATGCCCTGGACCGCCACGAAGTCGCGTGCTGTGAGGTAGTTGGCCAGCTGGAATCCCAGGCCCTTCCACTCAAACGTAATTTCGGTCAGTACCGCGCCGCCAAGCATCACGGCGATCTGCAGCCCCATCACGGTGATGATCGGGATCAGGGCGGGCTTGTAGGCATGCTTGGTGACCAGGCGGTATTCGCTCACTCCCCTGGACCGGCCGGCCTCCACGTAATCCCTGCCCAAGGTGCCGATGACGTTGGTCCGGACAAGGCGCAGGAAGATTCCTGCCGTCAGGAGCCCCAGCGCCACCGCGGGCAGGACAGAATGGGCCATGACGTCGCCGAGCGCTGCCATGTTTCCGCTTCGGAGCGCGTCCAGCCAGTAGATCCCGGTGGGGGCTTCCAGGGATGTCAGGGCGAGTTCGCTGGAGGTTTTGGCCCTGCCGGCAACCGGCAGCCAGCCCAGCCACACTGAGAAGGTCAGTTTCAGCAGCATGCCCGCGAAGAACACGGGGGTGGCGTAGCAAAGAATGGCGAAGACCCGGAGGACGGCGTCGGGCGCCTTGTCCCGGCGGTGCGCCGCGACCATGCCGAGCGGGATGCCCACCAGGAGGGCAACGAGCAGTGCGTTGATGGTCAGCTCCAGTGTTGCTGAGCCATAGGTTGAGAGCATTTCGACGACGGCCCGGTTGTCCGTGAGGGTGCGGCCGAAGTTGCCCGTGGCCAGCTGGCCGAGGTATTCGAAGTACTGGACCAGGAGGGGCCGGTCGTAGCCGGCCGCCTGGATGCGCTCTTGAAGCTGGTCGGCAGGCAGCCGGCCGCCCATGGCCGCAGTAATAGGGTCACCGGTAATCCTCATCAGGAAGAAGACCATGGTCACCAGGATGAAGATCGTGGGGAAGATCAGCAGGAAGCGGATCAGGATGTACTGGCCCAGCCCCCCGCCGGAAGATTTTTTGGTGGCCGGGAGGAGGCCGTCCGCGTCGCTCGGGGGCGCGTCAATGAGTGTTGTCATGGGTACCTAAAGTTGTCGTTGCCGGCGCTGCGGCTCCAGCAGGAGTGCAGCAACCGTGACCAGCAGACGGGGCGGGACATGTGCACCTGGCTGAAGGCGCATCACGTCCCGCCCCGTGTGCGGTCAGAACCGGATGGTCGATGGACCTACTTGGACATCACGCCAAGACGGGTCTTGAACGAGGCGTCCAGGGTCTTTTCGACTCCCTGGACATCCGTTCCGGCCACCATCACCTGGGCACCCTGCAGCAGCGGCAGCGTGGAGAGATCCTTGGCGATTGCTTCCTGGGCCTGGCCGAGCAGTTCGCTCCGCTCCGCCTTGTCCGTGGTTACCAGCTGCTTCTTGACGATGTCCGTTACGGCAGCGTTCTCGTAGTGGTTGCCGAGGAAGTTGCCGGGGATGAAGAAGGGGGTCAGGTAGTTGTCCGCGTCCGAGTAGTCCGGGAACCAGCCAAGCTGGTACACCGGGTAGGCATCCGCGCGGCGCTCCTTGGTGTAGGTGGTCCACTCCGTGGACTTGAGGTCCACGGTAAAGAGGCCGGACTTCTCCAGCTGTTCCTTCACGAGGGCGTACTCATCTGCGGCAGACGTGCCGTACCGGTCGGTGTACTGCAGCTTGAGGTCGACCGGGGAGGTGATGCCGGCGTCGGCCAGGACCTTCTTTGCCTTGTCCAGGCTGGGCTTTCCGCTGCCGTCACCGTAAAGGCTCTTCAGCGGCTCCGCGGCTCCCTCGAATTCCTTGGGGACGTAGGAATAGACGGGAGTGTAGGTGTTTTTGAAGACCTGGGAGGCGATGACGTCGCGGTCAACGAGGTGCGCGATGGCCTGGCGCACGGCCAGCGACTTCGCGGGATCGGCCTCGGGAGTCTTCGCGCCGAACGGCATGGTGTCGAAGTTGAAGACCATGTAGCGCAGTTCCCCGCCGGGGCCCTTGTGGACCTTGACCTTGGAGTCCTTTTCCAGGTCGGCCACGTCGGTTGCCGTGAGGATGCGGCCTGCGACATCGATGTTGCCCTGCTGGACGTCGAGTTTCAGGTTGTTCGGGTCCGCGTAGTGCTTGAGCGTGGCGCCGTCGTTGGCCGCTGCGCCCAGCATCCCCTGGTAGTCCGGGTTGGGCTTGAAGCTGACCAGCTCGTTCTTCTTGTAGCTTTCAATCGTGTACTGGCCGGCAAAGGGCTTCGCGGCGATGATGGCGTCATCGTCCATGATCTTGTCCGCGGGGAAGACTTCCTCGTCCACAATGGGTCCCGGGTTGGAGGCGAGGACGCCAGGAAACACCTGGTCGTTCCCGGCAACGAGGGTGAACACCACAGTGTTGGGGTCCGTCGCTTCAATTTTCTCCATATTGGCCAGGAGCGAAGCCGGGCCGTTGGGATCGTCAATGGCCTTCACGCGGTTGAACGAGAAAACGACGTCGGAGGAGTCAAGGGTGTGGCCGTTGGCGAACTTCAGGTCCGGTTTAAGCTTCACCGTGAATTCGGTGGGGCTGGTGAAGGAAGCCGACTCAGCGATGTCCGGGGTTGCATCCGCGGTGCCGGGCTTGTAGTTGAGCAGGAAGGGATAGATCTGGTTCATCACCATAAACGAGCCGCCATCGTAGGAGCCGGCGGGATCCAGCGTGACGACTTTGTCAGTGGTTCCGTAGGTGATTGCCCCGCCGCCGGCATCACCGGTGGAGGTTCCGCCGCCGCCTGAGGGGCCCGTGCAGGCAGTCAATGCGAGTGCGGAAATGCCTGCCAGCGCGATCGCGCCGTGCAGTGCCTTGATGCTCTTCGTCATCTGTGAACTTTCTGTTCGATGAGTACGCGCCCCGCCGGTCGCTGCAGGATGCCTTTGCATGGGCAGGAGCGCGCTGTGCTGATGCGTAGATTCAATCAGAGAGTCAACCCCCAACACGGGCGATTTTGTGAGTTGAGACACAAAATTTACCTGAATGATGCGGTGCTCTCGTTTGCAGACGGCACAACGAAGAACGCCGCCCCGGGCTGACCCCGGGACGGCGTATGGAAAGTGATGGTTCTAGAGGGCAGCGCGCTGGAGTGAGCGTGCGGCGTCGATGGTGGCCTGGCCCAGTACCCGGCTGCCCTGGTAAAGGACCACCGTCTGCCCGGGCGCGACGCCGCGCAGCGGCGTGGTCAGCCGAACTACCAGTTGAGCGCCGGCACCCTCTTGGTGAGCTTCCATCCGGGCCGTCGCAGGGACGGGGTCGCCGTGCGCCCGGACCTGGGCGTAGCAGTCGAAGTCCTGGCCCGTTTCCACTTCCGTAATGGGCAGGCCGGCCCAGGACACCTTGATGCCCCTGATTTCGTCAATGGCCAGCAGGGCTTCGGGGCCCACCACCACCTTGTTTTCCTTGGGCCGGATCTCAAGGACAAACCGGGGCTTGCCGTCGGCGGCGGGTGTGCCCAGTTTCAGGCCGCGGCGCTGGCCCACTGTGAAGGCGTTGGCGCCGGGGTGCTCCCCCACTTTGGTGCCGGTTTCGTCCACGATGTCGCCGGTGGTCATATCGATCTTTTCGGCGAGCCAGCCGGCGGTGTCGCCGTCGGGGATGAAGCAGATGTCGTGGCTGTCGGGCTTGTTGGCCACGGAGAGTCCGCGGCGTTCAGCTTCCGCACGCACTTCAGCCTTGGAGGGCGTGTCGGCCAGCGGGAACATGGAGTGCTTGAGCTGCTCGTGCGTCAGGACGCCCAGGACGTAGCTCTGGTCCTTTGCCCAGTCAGCGGCGCGGTGCAGTTCGCGGTTGCCGTCGGCGTCCTCGATGACCTTGGCATAGTGTCCGGTGCAGACGGCATCGAACCCCAGGGCGATCGCCTTTTCCAGCAGCGCAGCGAACTTGATCCGCTCATTGCAGCGCATGCACGGGTTGGGGGTGCGGCCTGCGGCGTATTCGTCGATGAAGTCCTGGACAACGTCCTCCTTGAAGCGTTCGGAGAAGTCCCACACGTAGTAGGGAATGCCCAGGACGTCGCAGGCGCGCCAGGCGTCCCGGGAGTCCTCGATGGTGCAGCAGCCGCGGCTTCCGGTCCGCAGTGTGCCGGGCATGCGGGAGAGCGCCAGGTGGACCCCGACGACGTCGTGCCCCGCCTCGACGGCGCGGGCGGCGGCGACGGCGGAATCAACTCCGCCGCTCATGGCTGCTAGGACTCGCATACTGGCTTTCTGTTGGGGGGTGTTTCCGGCTCTTGGCCGTGTGGTGCCGGACGGTGCTGGCTGGACGTGCTGCCGAAAACGCAGGCAGGGTTCCGGGAAACGATCTTGGCCTATCTATTCTAAGGCCTCTGGCAAATGCACCGTCAGCGAGCGCCGGAACCCTGCCGGGCAACCGTACCGGCCGTCTGGATGGAGGACTCGTGGCCGGCCATTCCGGCCTGCCGCGCCCGCGCGCAGGCATTGGGAAGGGCTGCCAGCAGCGCATCGACGTCCTCTGCCTTCGAGGAGTGCCCCAAGGTGAAGCGCTGCGCGCCGCGCGCTGTTTCCTCGTCCAGTCCCATCGCGAGCAGCACGTGCGAGGGCCGCGGCACGCCCGCGGTGCAGGCTGACCCGGTGGACGATTCCACTCCGGCCAGGTCCAGGAGGAACAGCAGGGAGTCCCCTTCGCAGCCGGGAAAGGTGAAGTGGGCGTTGCCGGGGAGCCTGCCGCCGGCGGGTGCACCGCGCAGGACTGCTTCCGGAACCTGCCCGCGGACGCCGTCGATGAGACGATCGCGGAGTGCGGTGATGCGCTCCGATTCAGTGCCGAGGTTTGCGACGGCGGTTTCGGCCGCTGCGGCGAAGGCTGCGATCGAGGCGGTGTCCAGGGTGCCCGAGCGGACGTCCCGCTCCTGGCCTCCGCCGTGCTGGACCGGGGTGAGTTTCACTGACCTTCCCAGCAGCAGGGCGCCCACCCCTACAGGTCCGCCAATCTTGTGCCCGGAGACGGACATGGCATCCAGGCCTGATGCCTTGAAATCAACCTGCAGCGATCCGAACGCCTGGACCGCATCGGAGTGGACGGGAACACCCACCGCATGCGCCAGTTCCACCACGCGCTCGACGGGCTGGATGGTACCTACCTCATTGTTCGCCCACATCACGGTCACCAGGGCGATTGTGTCCGGGTCACGGGAAAGCTCAGCCTCCAGGAACGCCAGGTCCACCAACCCGTCGCCGTCCACCGGAAGCCAGGTGACCTCGGCGCCCTCGTGCCGCTCCAGCCACTCCACCGTGTCCATGACTGCATGGTGCTCGACGGCGGAGCACAGGATGCGCCGCCGCGCGGGGTTTTCGCCGAGCCGGGACCAGTACAGGCCCTTGACGGCAAGGTTGTCCGATTCGGTGCCGCCGGACGTGAAGATCACCTCGGAGGGATGGGCGCCTGCCGCTGCGGCGAGGGCTTCCCGTGCATCTTCCACGGTGCGGCGTGCCCTGCGGCCGGAGCCGTGAAGGGAGGACGGATTTCCGGTGCGGGCAAGTTCACGCGTCAGGGCAGCCAACGCCTCGGGAGAAAGAGGGGTGGTGGCTGCATGGTCGAGGTAAACGGGCACCCTGTAATTCTAGCCGCCCTGCCCCCACAGGTCCGGGGCGCAGCATTTGGCTGAATCAGGCGGGCGGCATGATCCTGGCACAGCAGTGGCCGGGCAGGTCGGCAGGTGCGACGCGATCCGAGGAGGCGTCGAAACGGCTTGCGGCGCCCCTCAGGAAAGCACCGTTCATGGTGCACACCACCCCCGGATGCCCGTCGGAAAGGCGGTGGAAAGGGCAGTTTGGCAGGAGGAAACCGCCGTCGCCATCCGGCTCCGGGCGGTAGCCGGACTGCACGAGGAAGTCCTCCAGGGTCTCCGACGTTTCGGCCAGGGAGCAGCCCTTCCGGAATGACTCGGCGGGCAGGGACTCTCCGACTGACTCACCTCCGGTGGTGGACCGCTCGATCGCTGCTGCCATCAGTTCGCCGGCGAGGTCGTAGTTCCGGTCCGGCACTGATGCCCCGATTTCACCTGCAACCGGCCGGTACATTTTGGCCGGGCGGCCCGAGCCCGGTCCCGACTTCCCCGGCGGCTTGTGGAACTCAACCGCCAGCAGGCCGTCCTGGACCAGCCGGTCCAGGTGAAAGGAGACCGTGCTGCGGGGAATTCCGGTGGCACCAGCCACCTCGTCCCGGCCTACGGCCCCCGGGGAAGCCGCAACGAGCTCAAAAAGCTGGCGGCGCTTTTCATCACCAAGGGAGGCGAGGGCCGCCATCCGGCCCGCCCAGGGAAGTCTGCTCATTGCCCACCAATCCAAAGTCAAGATGTCTTGATTATAGACCCTCCTGGATTCTAAAATAGCAGGACCTACTTTTAGAAGGAGTCAGCTGTGAAAACCACATCAGCACTGCGCGCCAATGCCACCACGACCAGGGCCCCCGCCCGGCAGGCCTTCCTGTTGCTGCGGACCGTTTTTACCGTCGCACCCATCGTCTTCGGACTGGATAAGTTCACGAATATCCTCGCTGACTGGACCATGTACCTCGCGCCGCAAGCCACGGCCCTGGTGCCACTGCCCGCCCAAACGCTGATGTACATCGTCGGGGTGGTGGAAATTCTTGCCGGCATCGCCGTAGCGGTCCGTCCGCAGTTCGGTTCGCTCCTCGTGGCCGCCTGGCTGGGCGGAATCATCCTCAACCTGCTGCTGCTCGGAGCCTTCTTCGACGTGGCACTTCGTGACTTTGGGCTGCTCGTCGGCGCCCTGGCCCTCAACCGGCTGTCCCGGTGGACCGACAAGCCCTCCGGCAGCTAGGCCGAAGGCGGCAGCACCGGCAGGAACCTGGCCACGTCACCGCGTGCCGCGGCCAGGGATGCTGGGTCCGGGCATGACACGGAAACGTAGACCGATGATTCCGCAGTTCCAAAAAGCCTGGCCAACACCGCTGTAGCCCTGCCTCCGGCCGCCGCAGCCTGTTCCAGGACCAGCACTTCAACCGTGCGGTCCGGGGAGGAGCCATCCCCTCCCCACCGCAGCGTCCCG
This sequence comes from Arthrobacter sp. Alg241-R88, assembly GCF_900537115.1. GTDB lineage: Bacteria > Actinomycetota > Actinomycetes > Actinomycetales > Micrococcaceae > Arthrobacter. The sequence continues at coordinate 727,079 of NZ_UNRG01000001.1, read as the reverse complement.
GCTTTGAGGTAGTCCGGCAGGATCGTGGGATCCAGGTACTCGAACAGAGCCACAGTGGACTCGTGGTCCCCGCCCCTGGCCAGCACGGATTGGTTGGTCCGGACCTTTGCGGCCACCAGGCAGCCATCCGCCTTTAGATATTGGCTTTCGCCGGCAACAGCGTCCTTCACCATCGTCCAGCCGGGCGCGTCCTTCAGGCCGTCCGAGATCCCCACCGGTACTCCAGGGGCCAGGATGCCACCGGCGGAGAAGGGCAGGTCCTGCGCCGCCACTGCCTCGGCGTCATGGCCCGGAGTGATGGTGGGCGTGGCAACTACCGGGACGCTTTCCACGGGTTCCGGCACCGCCGGGTCAGGAACGCCAACACTGCAGCCCCCGGTCAACGCTGCGCCGAGCACGGCAGCGGCCAGCGGCACTCTTCCCGCACGAACCCTGTGGGCCCGGCCCGCCGTCGTCGGCTTTTGCATTTCGCACCCCACTACATTTCCTGCCCGGCCCCCGCGGCCGCCATCCCCAAGAGTCTAAACGCCGTCCCCGCCTGTCCGAATGGGCAACAGGCGGGCGACCGGGAACCCTGAACGCCGGCACGATCGTTGTCAGGGCAAGGCCCGATATGCTGGGCCGACAGCGCTGCCCCCGCGGACTGGCCATACCGACAGAAGGATGAGTGCTTGACCGAGAGCAGCTCGCATTATCAGGTGCTTCGTGTGGCAGTCACCGCCACCGAGAAGGAAATTAAGGTGGCCTATCGGCGCGCCGCCCGCGTTGCCCACCCTGACCACGGCGGGGACGCTGCCGCTTTCCGCCGGGTAACCAGCGCCTACGAAACCCTGATTGATCCACAACGCCGGAAAGCCTACGACCGCTCCTACGCAGCCGGCACCGCCGGGGAAAACCAGGATTCGGAGCCGCACTTTGATGCACCGCCAGCGGGCAGCCGGGCTTCGGCCACCGTGCACAGGACCGGCGGCAGCCGCAACACTGCCGGAGACCCTCCGGTCTACGTTCCGCCCTACGGTCCAGCGGACGGTGACATAGTTCCCCTGATCCCGCTGGCTGAGGCACGTCAGCAGATTCACGGCATGCCGCGGAAGCGCGGGATTTTCGGGGCCGAAGCGCGGATCCAGCGCGAGATGCGCACCGTCCAGCTCCTGACCCGCCAGGTACTCCCCGCCATCCCGGCGGCGCGGCTCATCAACGGGCTCCAGTCTCCGGCGGACAACAGCCACATCGACCACGCCGTGCTCTCCGGCTACCGGCTGGCGCTGATCGGCTCCATGCTTTTGCCCAAGGGTGCCTATGCGTGGGACGGCAGGACCCTGAACCACGGCGGACGCTCTGTTGCCCCACCGCAGCTGGCGCACATAGTCCGTGCCATGCAGGACATTTTTCCGGAACTGAACGTCACCGGCTGGACGGTGGTGCACAGCCCGGGCGGGAATCTGCACGAGCCGGTGATCGACCAGCACCGCCGTTCGGCCGGCGCGCTGGAGACCGTCCGGATTGTGAATGCCGCGGGCATGGTCCGGGGCCTGAAGGAGTTCCTCGCGTCCGGTCCGGCTCCCAACACTGTCAACGTTCCTGTACTGGCCAGGTTGCTGCGCGGTATGCACTGACGGCGTTGACTAGGATGGGATGGTGTTCCGCATCCTCTTCCACGCCCCCGAAATCCCCGGCAATACCGGCAACGCCATCCGCCTGGCAGCCATTACCGGCGCTGAACTGCATCTGGTGGAGCCCTTGGGATTCGACTTCTCGGACGCGAAACTCCGCCGGGCCGGCCTCGATTACCACGACCTCGCCGTCGTCACCGTGCACCGGAGCATTGATGACGCCTGGCAGCACCTCCAACCGGAACGCGTTTATGCCTTTACGTCGGACGGAACCGCCAGCTACGCGGACATCGCTTACCAGCCGGGCGATGTCCTGATGTTTGGCCGGGAATCCGTAGGCCTGCCACCGGAACTGAAAACGGATTCCCACGTCACTGCCACCGTTCGGCTGCCCATGCTGCCCGCCCTGCGCTCGCTCAACCTCGCCAACGCCGCTTCCATCGCGGTCTACGAAGCCTGGCGCCAGCAGGGATTCGCCGGCGCACGGATCTAAGGCCGCGGGTCTGCTTTGGCCTGCTTCACCCGGCCCGGCAGGATGCTGCCGGAATGCACGGCTAAACAATATTGGCCCCGGCCCATCCACCTCCGCAACTGCACCGAATAACTCCTGAGAACATTGCACAGCGATTAAGGAGCGGCAGGTGACACTTCTCCGGGAAGGTTCCAGGTCAGGCCACCGCATCCCCGGCGGCACTGCTAAGGATTCATCTCCTGGAGACTTATGCTTGGTAGTGATGGAAACTCCCAACGCGCCTCATTCCGAGGCTCCGGCCACGGTGGCGGAAACGCCGGCCGACGTCAACCAGCGACTTGTTGCCCTGCTGCAGCAGACAGCCGACGGCGACCGCACGGCATTCGCGGAGTTTTACCAACTCACGTCCCGGCGCGTCTACGGTATGGCGCGCAGGGTTCTCGTGGACGCTGAGCTCAGCGAGGACACGACACAGGAGGTATTCCTGCAGGTCTGGCAGAACGCGGCCAAGTTCGATCCGGCCGCCGGCAGCCCGCTGGCGTGGCTCATGACCATCTCGCACCGGCGTGCTGTGGACAAGGTCCGGTCGGCCCAGTCGGCCACCGACCGTGAAGCCCGCTACGGTGCCAGCACCCAGGACATCGACCACGACAGTGTGTCTGACGAAGTGGGAAGCAGGCTCGAAGCAGAGGCCGTAGTCCGGTGTCTTGGCACGCTGACGGAGACGCAACAGGAATCGGTTCGCCTCGCCTACTACGGCGGGCTCACCTACCGCGAAGTCGCAGAACGCCTGAACGCCGCAGTTCCCACCATCAAGTCCCGCATCCGTGACGGACTAATCCGCTTGAAGACCTGCCTGGGGGTGAGTTGATATGACCGAAATGAATAACGGACGCGGCGGCCGCTCTGGCGCCTTCGGCGATACCGTCTCTGCTGACCTCGCCTCCGGCCGCGCGGTTGACCTGGCCGAACTGTACGCGCTGGATGCAGTGACGGATGAGGAACGCCATACCATCGAGCAGTACATTTCAACGGCACCGGCGGCGGAACGGGACTCCTTCTACGAACGCGTCCGCCAATCCAGGGAAACTTTGACGCGCACGTTCAAGGCGGAGGAAGAACCTCCGGCTGACCTTTTCGACCGGATCGCCGCCCAGTTGCCGGCCCAATTGCCCGCCCAGGACGCGCGCCGGGATACCGGCGTCGCTCCTTCCGCCGACTCCGCCTCCTTCCCCGGTGTCGGGGAGGATTCCAATGACGAACTGGCCCGTGCCCGGCAGCGCCGGGAGGAACGGCGCAGTGAGGAACGACGCCCGCCGGCCGGCGCCCGCCGCTGGCTCGCTGGAATCGCAGCGGCAGCAGCGATAGCCCTGGGCGGAGTTGGCGTCGGGTCCTACATTGCGGACCAGAACGACCCCCTGAACCAGGTGGTCCGGGCAGGCGACCTGCGGGAGGCCTCAGTGGAGGTTGCGGGCGGCGGTACTGCCACCGTCCAGATTTCCTCGTCCGAGGACGCAGCAGTGGTCAGGATGAAAGACGTTCCTGCCCCGCCCGAGGGCAAGGTCTACCAGATGTGGCTGATTCCCAAGGACGGGTCAGCACCTGTCTCACAGGGGCTGATGGACGCGGAAGCGCTCTCCAAGCCTGCAGTAGTGGAGGGCATCTCCTCTGCCGCAGCGCTCGGGATCACCGTCGAGCCGGTCGGCGGGTCCGAGTCCCCCACCCTGCCCACCGTCGCCGCTGCCGCCTTGGACGCCTAGCACCGGCCCGGCGAAGCATCACAAAGGCGCCCAGCGGCATCCGGAAGGATAGCCGCGGGGCGCGCTTTTGTGCATTGGAACGCCAGGTCCCTAGAAACCAGCTATGGTTCCGGGCCCGTTGACCGCCACTACATGGAACGCTTCAGCGCTGTGACCAGCGGGAAGTCCGGCACGGGCAGCATTGGCGTGCATGCCCCGGCGTACTGCTGATTCCATGGCCTCGACGTCCGGGTGCTGGCTGACGTGTACATGGATGGCGTCGAGTTTGGCGTCCACGTGCGCGGTGACATCAACGAAGTGGTTTTCCCGTTCGTCCGGCCCCGCGTACAGCCACAGCCACGGAAGCTTGTACGCCTCCAGCCCTGCCTCGGCGAGTTCAGGGTAGGCAAACGGATTCTCCAGCGCCGGATAAACCGCGCGTGTCACGGCCTCCCCCACGGCGAGGTGGTCCGGATGGCTTTTTTGGATCCGCCGCCAGTTCCGTTCCGGATGCATGGCAAGTACGACGTCGGGACGAATTTCGCGGATGAGCTTCACCACTCCACGCATCACCTCGTGCGAGGGTTCGAGGTAACCGTCACGCTGATGGAGGTAGTGGATGTCGGACACCCCGACCAGTTCGGCAGCGCGGCGCTGTTCAGCGTCGCGCATGGCAATGATGTCCGCACGGTGCGCCGGGTCGAAGCCGCCCGCATCGCCGTCGGTCATGATGCAGTAGCTGACCTGCACCCCTGCCGCCGTCCAGGCCGCGATGGTGCCGGCAGCACCGAAATCAATGTCGTCCGGGTGGGCCGCAAAACAGAGCACCCGTCCAATCCGGTCCGTAGCCGGATTGAACGGGCTCTCCGCCTGTGCAGTGAAGGCAGTCAATAATCAGCCCTTGCGCTTCTTGATCTCTGCAGTGGCCTGCGGGAGGACATCGAAGAGGTCACCGACAATGCCGAAGTCCGCGATCTCGAACACTGGGGATTCGGCGTCCTTGTTCACCGCGACGATGACCTTTGCGGTCTGCATGCCGGCCTTCTGCTGGATGGCACCGGAGATACCTGCCGAGATGTACAGCTGCGGGGAAACGGTTTTGCCGGTCTGTCCCACCTGGGCGTCGTGGCTGATCCAGCCGGCGTCGGTGGCCGCGCGTGAGGCTCCCACGGCCGCTCCCAGTGCGTCTGCGAGTTCCTCCACGGGTCCGAAGTCGCCGTCGAGGCCGCGTCCGCCTGCCACCACGATCCGGGCGTCGGTCAGGTCCGGGCGGCCGCTGGCAACCTTCTGCTCGCGGGCGGTAATCCGTGCCGCAGCTTCAGTGCTGCCCACCGGCACGTCAACCGTGACGGTTTCCGGCGTGCTCGGTGCGGCAGCCGGCTCCGGGACCACGTTGTTAGCCTTGAGGGTCAGCACGGACACGGGTGTGGTGGTTTTGCACGCGGTGTTATAGGAACCGGCGAGGACTGACTTGTGTGCCGTGCCGTCCGCTTCCACGCCCACAACGTCGGTGATAACACCGGCGTTGAGGCGGATTCCCAGGCGGGCGGCAATTTCCTTGCCCTCCGGAGAGTTGTCGAGCAGCACGGTGGTGGCCCCGGTGCTCTGCGCTGCGGCAGCAAGGTAAGCCGCCTTGGGTGCCACGAGGTAGTCGTCCAGGTCCTGCGCGGAGGGGCGAAGGACAGCGCTGACGCCGTACTCGCCGAAAGCAGCTGCTACGTCGTTGTGCAGTTCCCCGTTCAGGGCAACAACGCTTTCCCCAAGGGAACGTGCCAGCGTCAGCAGCTCAAGGCTGCTCTTCTTGAGCGAGTTGCCGGGGTTGTCAATGAAAACAAGTACTTTTGCCATGTCGATGTTCCCTCTTAGAGCAGCTTCTGGGCGGCCAGGAAGTCAACCAGCTTGATGCCGGCGTCGCCTTCGTCGGTGATGATGGTGCCGGCGGTGCGCGGCGGCCGTTCCTCGGCATTTGTCACAGTGGTCCAGGAACCTGCATGACCGACCTGGGCGGGATCCACTCCAATGTCGGCGAGGGACAAGGTGGTGATGGACTTGCGCTTGGCGGCGATGATGCCCTTGAAGTTGGGGTACCGCGGCTCGTTGATCTGATCCGTCACTGACACCAGCGCCGGGAGGGCTGCCTCGACGGTTTCCGAGCTCGTGTCCGCGTCGCGGCGTGCCACGAGCCGGCCGCCGTCCACCTCCAGGGACGAAGCGAACGTGACCTGGGGAAGGCCAAGGCGTTCCGCCAGCTGCGCGGGGACCAGGGAGGTCTCGCCGTCGGTGGAGGCCATACCGGTAATGATCAGGTCCACGGGCGCATCCTGGCCCAGGTACCGGACAGCTGCCGAAAGTGCCAGTGACGTGGCTGCCGCGTCGGAGCCTGCCAGGGCATCGTCCGTCAGGTGCACGCCCTCCGTGGCGCCCATCTGAAGGGACTTCTTGACCGAGTTGACCGCACCGGCGGGGCCCATGCTCAGTGCGATGACCTGGTTGCCCGCCTTGCTGCCGCCGCGCGCCTCTGCCAGCTGCAGTGCCGCCTCGAGTGCGTATTCGTCCAGCTCGGACAGGATGCTTTCATCACGGTCCGTCGTGTAGCCCTCCCCGTTGAGGTGACGGTCGAACTGGGCGTCCGGTACATGCTTGACCAGGACGATGATCTTCAATGTCTTTTCCACTGTATCGACAGCAGCCTTCCATGCTTGTGGACAGCCAGCCGGGTAGGGTCATGGCCGCGGAATGCCCGGCGTACGGGTAGCTCCTAGCTAACCATATAGGCGCACCTGTGCGCCGTCTTCCGTTAACGCCTGTGTCAGCACTCCCTTGACGCCGGTGCCGGCCCTCCTCCACGGGGCGGAAAACAACGACGGCGACGCCCCCTCCCAATGGTGGGGACGCCGCCGTCGTACTGCTGCTGCGCGGTTGGCGCCGCGTACGGCCCTTAGCTCGCTGCGGTGCCCAGCGTGACGTCGAACGTCTGTTCCTGGCCGTTGCGCAATACGGTGATCTTCACTTTGGAACCGCCGGGCTGCTCACGGACAGCCGCGGTCAGTTGCTCGGGTTCACCAACTGCAAGGTCGTTAAACCTTGTGATCACGTCACCCACCCTGATTCCTGCCTTAGAGGCTGCCGAGTCCGGTTCCACGGTGGCGACGTCTGCGCCCACAGAGAACTCTGAGGACGCGCTTGTGCCCTTCGGCTTGACGCTGACACCCAACTGTCCGTGCGAGGCCTTGCCTGTCTCGATGATCTCGTTGGCCACCCGCTTGGCGTGGTTGATGGGGATGCTGAAGCCAACTCCGATGTTGCCGCTCGAGGAGGACAGCGAGCCGGATCCGGCCGACGCGATGGCCACGTTGACGCCAATGATCTCGCCGCTGCTGTTCACCAGGGCGCCACCCGAATTGCCGGGGTTGATGGCGGCGTCAGTCTGGATCACGTTGATGGAGATCTGGCCCTGTGCCGCCGATTGCTGGCTCTGGCCGCCGTCCGGAGGCGCAAACTGGAACCCGCCCTCGTCGTCGCCCTCCGCGTTGTCGCCCTCTTCAGGGGCTGCGGCTGAGGCGACGCTGATGGTCCTGTTGAGCGTGGAGACGATGCCATCCGTCACCGTTCCGGTCAGGCCCAGCGGCGAGCCGATCGCAATGGCGGTGTCCCCGACGTTGAGCTTGCCGGAGTCGCCCAGGGTGGCAGGCGTCAGGCCAGAGGCGTTGTCCACCTTGATGACCGCAAGGTCTGACAGCGGGTCGGTGCCAACCAGCTTGGCGGTAACCACCCTGCCATCGCTGGTGCGGACTTCGAGGGCGGCGTTGGCCGTCTGTCCGTCCAGCGTGACCACGTGCGTGTTGGTAAGGATATGGCCCTGGTCGTCCAGGACGATGCCTGACCCTGTACCGCCGGCGCCGTTGCTTGAAGCGCTGATGGTCACCACGCTCGGTGATGCCTTCAGGGCGGCAGCCGTTATGGCATTTACAGCATCCTGGTTGTTGACGATGACCGTTCCAGGCTGGCTGTTGCTGCTGGTAATGGCAGCGGAGCCCGGGCTGTCAAAAGCCTCGCCGCCCGCAACGGTCGCTACGCCGCCGCCCACCAGCCCGGCCGCGAGGATGCTGGCCACCAGGGTCCCGACGCCAAATGACGCCTTCTTGCGGGGGGCGTCCTTCGGATTCGGAGCCAGTCCCGGGTGACCGCCGGGGGCATTGAGCTGGCTCTGGCCCTGGTAGCCGTCGTGGGGCTGGGAGCCGTGGGGTTCAGTGTGTGCAGGCTGGCCTGGGTGCTGGCTATGAGCAGCCTGCCCGTAGAACGGCTGGCGCTGCGGATAGGGCTGGCGCTGCGGGTACGCCGGCCGCGCTCCCGGAAGTTCCTGGGTGGGGTTGTCCCCCGGGTTCGTCTGGTCCAGCTCTTCAGTTTGATACTGGCCCTGACCGGGAGCCTCATTGGGTGCATGCCCCGTGGAACGCGGGGCGGCCGTGCCATCCGCATCCTGAACCTCGCCAGGATTGTTCCCCGGCTGGGTTGGGTGCTGCTGCCAGGAATCCTGCCGCCCCGGGCCGCGGCTCTCCGGAGCGGCACCGGGGGTTTGGTTCTCAGTCATGGGACTTCCTTTCATCCTCGTCTGAATTAACTATGGACTCCCTCCCTGTAACAAGCTCGGATGTTTGCTGAGAGCTTGCTGTGCACTTCTCCGGAGACTGTTTTCGCCCTTACCGCGGCGTTTCGCTGGTGGCATATTCGACTCGATGGACGGCCTGTGGGGTGCACCATAGAATCAAGATGATTGCCACAGCGACCTGCGGCTACACACATGCGTGGGGGCGCTGCTGCATTCTGAGACGACCGGTTCGTCCCGAATCGGTGTCAGGCGTGCTGAAGGGTTGCACATGCGGTCAAAGTTCAAACGTATTCTCGCCGTGATCGGCCTTACCGGCCTGCTGGCGGTTCCCGCCGCGGCCGCGTGGGCAGAAGATCCGGTTACCTTGGATCCGGCATCAAAGATAGTCGATTCCGCCGGCGTCCTGGGTTCCCAAAAGGGCGAAGTACAGGAAGCCATCAAGAAGCTCGGCACTGACCACGCGACCGTGCTCCACGTCGTTACGGTCAAGAGGTTCGAGAACCCGGCTGATCGGGAAGCATGGACGGACGCCGTAGCCGAAAAGGCGAGCCTCGGACCGAACGCCTTGATCTTCGCGGTCGCCACAGATACCCGGCAGTACGTCCTGAATAAGGGCGGCAGCAAGATCACCGCGGCCCAACTCGAGAACGTCAAGAGCAAGGCCATTGGTCCGCAGCTGGCTAATGACAACTACGCCCAGGCAGCAATTAACGCTGCTGCGGCAATCGGCGATGCTGCCGGAGGCGGCAGTGGCAACGTCCCTTCCGGTGACGGTGCCGGGGCAGCCGTACTGGTGGGAACCGGCGTGGTTGCCGCAGGCGGTGCGGGTGCCTACCTGTACTTCCGTAACAAGCGCAAGAAGGCTGCTGCCCAGGCATCCAGCGCGAGCTACGGCCCCCAGGGTGCCGAAGTTGATCCACTGGTGTCCCTGAGCGTAGAGGAGCTGCGCCGCAAGAGCGGATCCCTCCTTATCGAGGCCGATGACGCGATCAAGTCCAGCGAGCAGGAACTGATGTTCGCCCAGGCACAGTACGGTGATTCCGCGGTCGGCAACTTCACCAAGGCGCTGGAAGAAGCCAAAGGCCACATGACGGAATCGTTCAAGCTGCAGCAGCAGCTGGACGACCACATCCCCGACACCGAAGAACAGCAGCGTACGTGGCTGGGCGAAATTATCCGCCGTTCGGAGGCCGCCCTCGCCTCGCTCCAGGAGCAAAAGGCAGACTTCGATTCCCTCCGCGAACTTGAGAAGAACGCCCCACGGGCACTGGCAGCCGTCAACGTCGGGGCCCGTGAAGCGGATTCGAAGATCTCCAGCGCCGAGCAGTCCCTCACCGCGCTCAGGGCCAAGTACGCGGAGAGCGCACTGGCACAGGTTTCAGACAATATCCTGCAGGCCAAGGAACGGCTCGCCTTCGTCCAGAACGCCTCCGCCACTGCGGAGCAGAAGCTGGCTGAGGGCGAAGGAAGCCTGGCCGCCGTTGCTGTCCGCGCCGCAGAAGAGAGCCTGCACCAGACGAACGTCCTCATCGATGCAATCGCCAAAGTTTCGTCCAGCCTGGATGAGGCCAGGAGCGGACTTGAAGCGGCGGTAGTTGACACGTCCCAGGATCTTGCCCAGGCACGGGCCATGATCCAATCCGGCGCCCATCCCGAGCTTGCCGGACCGGTGGCGGCCGTTGAAGCTGCACTGGCACAGGTCAAGTCAGAGATCCAGGGCGGGAAGATTGACCCCATCGCCACCTTGCAGCGCGTCGAAACGGCACACCAGTCGCTCGACCAATCACTCAGCGGCATCAGGGACCAGCAGGAACAGGCGCGCCGTGCCCAGGCATCACTTCAGCAGACCATCATGTCCGCCCAGGCCCAGATCAGTGCCACCTCCGACTACATCACCGCCCGCCGCGGCGGCGTGGGAACAGAAGCACGCACCCGCCTGGCGGAGTCGCAGCGCAACCTGGATTACGCCTTGTCCATCGCACGCACTGATCCGGTGACAGCCCTTACCTACGCCCAGCAGGCGCACGCACTGGCGGCGCAGGCAGCCCAGCTGGCACAGGCCGATGTTGACCATTTTGACGGCTATGCCAACCAGGGCTACGGCCGCGGCGGCATGTTCGGCGGAGGCGGCGGCGGACTGGGAGGCGCCATCCTCGGCGGCATCCTGATTAACTCCATCCTCAACGGAGGCGGTGGCGGTGGCTGGGGCGGCGGCCACAGCGACGGTGGTGGATGGGGCGGCGGCGATTTCGGCGGCGGAGGAGACGTGGGCGGCTGGGGCGGAGACTCCGGCGGCGGTGGAGACTTCTAACCCGTTAGCCACCATCCCTGGCCCGGAACGGCACTTGAGCCTGTTGGCCTAGCGCGCCAGCGCAGTACATAAACGTTCACTGATTTCAGTGGTCAACACAGAGCAGGACGAAAGGTAACACCATGGTTAAACAGTCCATTTTCGGTCGAGTCGCGCAGCTGGCAAAGGCTAACATCAACTCCTTGCTGGATAACGCTGAGGATCCGCAGAAGATGCTGGACCAGATGGTCCGGGACTACACCAACAACATCGCTGAGGCAGAGTCGGCCGTCGCGCAGACCATCGGCAACCTCCGGATGCTCGAGGACGACTACAACGAGGACGTCAAGAACTCTCGCGACTGGGGAAACAAGGCCCTTGCCGCATCCCGCAAGGCTGATGAATACCGCGCCAGCGGCAACGTGTCGGACGCCGAAAAGTTCGACAACCTCGCCAAGGTAGCCTTGCAGCGCCAAATGGCCGCTGAGAACGAGGCCAAGGGTGCGGAGCCGAGCATCATGTCGCAGCGCGAAGTGGTGGACAAGCTGAAGACCGGCCTGGACCAGATGAAGGGCAAGCTCAACCAGCTGACCAGCAAGCGCAACGAACTGGTTGCCCGTTCCAAGACCGCAGCTGCCCAGGCACAGGTCCACGACGCCATCAAGAGCATCGACATCATGGACCCCACCAGTGAAGTGGGCCGTTTTGAAGAGAAGATCCGCCGGGAAGAAGCCAAGGTCCGCGGGCAGCAGGAACTCGCCTCGTCGAGCCTTGACGCGCAGTTCAACCAGCTTGAAGACCTCGGTGAGCAGGTTGAAATTGAGGCACGCCTGGCTGCCCTAAAGGCGGGTGGCACCTCGAAGCCTGCCATCGGCGCCGCCGGCTCTGCCAGCTCCGACGAGTCCACCGCGACCGAAATCGACTACGACAAGCTCTGACAAGTGGGCAGGGAGCAGCCTCCCCAGTAGCACAGCAGGAAGGCCGGGGCCGATGCCCCGGCCTTCCTAATGCCGGGGGTGTGTAGCGTGGTGGCATGGCTTCCTCTGACGCAACGTCCCTCGTCTGGCTGCGCGACGACCTCCGGCTGGACGATAACCCTGCGTTGACCGGGGCCGCAGCGCTGGGCCTGCCCCTGACCGTCGTTTTTATTCTGGACGAGGAGTCGGCGGGGATCCGGCCGCTGGGTGGAGCAACCCGGTGGTGGCTTCACCATTCCCTGGCAGCGCTGGCCGCCTCCTTGGAAAACAAAGGTTCACGCCTCCTGCTTCGTCGCGGGCCGGCGGCAGCTGTGATCAAGGAAGTGGCCGCCGAAACGGCTGTTACGCACCTCTTCTGGAACCGGCGTTACGGGCTGCCGGAGCGTACCGTCGATGCCGAGGTGAAGGCCTGGGCCGATGGCAGCGGCGTTCACGTATCCAGCCACCAGGCAAACCTCCTGTTCGAGCCCTGGACCATTCGCACCGGCGCCGGCGGACCCTACAAGGTGTTCACGCCCTTCTGGCGTGCGTGCCTTGCCCACGGCGAAGTGCGGGATCCGCACGAGGTACCGCTCCAGCTTCCCTCCCCCGCACTGAAAGGAGGAGGAGCACTTCCTGCCGGTGAAGACCTGGACAGCTGGAACCTGCTGCCCCGGTCCCCCGACTGGAGCGGCGGCCTTGCAGACACCTGGGAGCCGGGCGAAAAGGGCGCCCTGCGCCGCTTGGCTGATTTTCTGGACGGACCGGCAGAAGACTACGGAACCGGCCGCAACGTACCGGGGGTGGAAGGTACCAGCCGCCTGTCCCCGCACCTGCGCTTCGGCGAGGTCAGCCCGTTCAGGGTGTGGCGCGAGATCCGGGAACGGTTCCCGCGCAAGATACCGGCCGACGTCGGAATTTTCCGTTCAGAGCTCGGCTGGCGGGAATTCTGCTGGCACCTTCTGTACAACAACCCCGAACTCGCCACCCGCAACTACCGCCCGGAGTTTGACCGCTTTGAGTGGCAGCAGCTCAGCAGTGGCGAGCTGCAGGCCTGGCAACAGGGCCGCACGGGTTATCCCCTCGTTGACGCCGGGATGCGGCAGCTGTGGCAGACAGGCTGGATGCATAACCGCGTGCGGATGGCGGCCGCTTCATTCCTGGTCAAGAATCTCCTGGCGGACTGGCGCATCGGCGAGCAGTGGTTCTGGGACACCCTCGTGGACGCGGATGCCGCCAGCAACCCCGCCAACTGGCAATGGGTGGCCGGCTCCGGAGCCGACGCGTCCCCCTACTTCCGCATCTTCAACCCGGTAACGCAGAGCAGGAAATTCGATTCCGCCGGCGGCTACCTTCGCCAGTACATCCCGGAACTTGCCGGCCTTGACGGTAAAGCCATCCACGAGCCGTGGAAAGCCGCCAACGTCCCCGGGTACCCGGCGCCGCTTGTTGGGTTGCCGGAGACCCGGGAGAGGGCCTTGGACACCTACAGCAGGCTCAAGGACTAAAGGGCTGCTGGGCCGCCCTGCGGGGTATTGGCCCCTGCGGCGTATTACCGGCTGACCTTGCCCATCAGGGACGCTATCGGCCGCAGGAAGATGGGGCGGGCCAGGAACCAGGCCGCCACCATGACCACAACCGAGGCGAGGAAAACCCAGAACCCGAACCAGCCGTCGTCGTCCCGTACCCCGTACATGTGGTTGAGGTTGCGCAGCGCTCCTGTGGCGAGCACCAGGAAGACGTGCACCACGATGAAGGCAACAAAGTAGATCATCACCGGGAAGTGGACCGCCCGGGCCCATTCAATCGGGTAGGCCTTGTTGAGGCCGGTGGCCTTCTTCGGCCACGCAGACGACATCCGGAGACCCGTGATGAAGGCCAGTGGCGCCGCGATGAAGACCGTCACGAAGTAGGAGAGCAGCTGAAGCGCGTTGTAGTTCACCCAGCCGTTCTCGGTGGGCCAGTTCAGGGAGGCGTACTGAAGGGCGGCGGACAACGCATTGGGGAAGACGTCCCAGCTGGTGGGCACAATCCGCATCCACTGCCCGGTGGCAAACAGCAGGACCGCGAAGACCAGGCCGTTGAGGATCCACAAGGCGTCCAGCGTGAGGTGGAACCAGAGCTCAAGGCTGATCTTGGTGGGCGGGTTCTTCGTCTTGATCATGCCCTTGTTGTTGCGGGTCCAGTGCCCGCTGGGGCGCGTGGTAGTCCGCACCTGCCATCCAGTCCGGATGATCAACAGGAGGAAGAAAGCGTTCAGGAAGTGTTGCCAGGCGAGCCAGGCAGGGAAACCCACAGGCGCCCCAGCCGGCAGCTCCGAATGCCCCGGATAGTCCGCCACGAAGGAGGCGAGGGCGGGCAAACCCATCAGCCACTTGGCGATCAACACCACGAGGACCAGCGCCGCAAGGACCGCGGGCAAACCCCAATAGCGTCGGGACCGCTTGCCCGCGGCAGTGCCGGGCTTCTTCGTGGGTGTGGACATCGAGCAACATTCCTCTCGAGAATGACTGGCGAAGTGCTCACAATCTGTGAGGCTCTGCGAAAGAGAATACTAGGAACTACCGGCATTCAAGGAAAAAAGAAGGCCCCGCCCGGCTTGTCTGCCGGTCGGGGCCTTCTCATGGTTGCGGGGACAGGATTTGAACCTGTGACCTCTGGGTTATGAGCCCAGCGAGCTACCGAACTGCTCCACCCCGCGTCGCAGAATCAACACTACCCTATTTCGGCGGCGGGTTTTTACACGACCTCTTCAGTGCCCTTTCCGTCCCGAAACCCGGGCTTAAGGCTTAAAGCAAAAAGTCCCGGACACTGTTTCCAGTGTCCGGGACTTCCGTCAGTTGCGGGGACAGGATTTGAACCTGTGACCTCTGGGTTATGAGCCCAGCGAGCTACCGAACTGCTCCACCCCGCGTCGCAAGAACTACTTTACCGGCCGGTGAACAGCAGGCCAAATCGGGAAGGCGTGATCTCCGTCTCGCCGGTCCGGCACCCGCTCCAGATGGAACGGGTGCCGGGTGCCGCCGTCGTGATCAGCTGTTGGATGATCAGCTACTGGGCGACGGCGAAGGCGTGGCCTCAGTTGTCGCCGTAGAGGCCGGAGCCGGAGTTGCCTCGGGAATGGCAACGGGGATCTTGTTCTCCGCATCCAGGGCCCGCTGGAGGGCCGCCGAGATACGCTTCTGCGCCTCACCGTAGGCTGCGAAGTCACCGGCGGCCAGTGCCGCCTGTCCCGCCTGGATGGCGGCGTTTGCCTCATCCAGGGCCGCCCGCAGTTCAGCCTTGGCATCCGCTCCGCCCGGAGCGGCCGGCGCAGCAGGGTCTGTGGGCGTCTTGCCGTTGTTGCCGGAGTCGCCCGCAGCGGCCCCCGAGTCGCCGCCGAAAAGCTGCTTAAGGGCTTCGTCAAGGGTTGGGGCGAACCCAACCTTGTCGCCGAAGGCCACCAGGACGCGCTGCAGCGTGGGGTAGGACGTCTCACCGGTCGACTTGAGGTACACCGGCTGGACGTAGAGGATGCCTCCGCCTACCGGGAGCGTGAGCAGGTTGCCGTTCAGGACGTCAGAGGCACCCTGGCGGAGCAGGTTAAGGGCCTGCGAAACCGTGGGATCCGAGTTGAACTTGTTCTGGGCCTGACCCGGACCGGGGACCTGGATCTCCGGTGGAATCTGCAGCAGCCGCAGCTTGCCGTAGCTCTCCGCCTTCACACCCGCCTGGTTCCCGGCGTCGGAGTCGGCGGCCAGGAAGCCATAGAGGACGTTACGCGCGTTCCCATTGACGATCTGCGGAATAAACGATGACGTCAGCTGGAAGGCAGGCTTATCCTGGTCCGGCATCTGCAGCGACATGTAGAACGGCGGCTGCTTGACGTCGTTCGTCGAATCAACCGTGGGGTCGTTCGGCACACTCCAGGCGTCCTTCGTCTGGTAGAAGCTGGACGGGTCCGTCACGTGGTACTCGCCCAGCAGCTGGCGCTGGACCTTAAAGAGGTCCTCGGGGTACCGGACGTGGCTCATGACATCGCCGGACATTTCCGAAAAGGGCTTCAGCGACGTGGGGAACACTTTCTGCCAGGACTTCAGCAGCGGGTCCTGGTCGTCCCAGGCGTACAGGGTGACCGAGCCGTCGTAGGCATCGACCGTGGCCTTCACAGAGTTCCGGATGTAGTTGACGGTGCTGTTGGGCAGGGCGACTGCACGGCCGGAAGTGGTCTGGGAATCGGCCGTGGCGTCCGAGAGCTGCTCCTGCTGGGAGTACGGGTAGTACTGGCTGGTGGTGTAGCCGTCCACGATCCACTTCACCCGGCCGTCAACTACCGCGGGGTAGGCATTGCCGTCCACGGTTAGGTAGGGGGCCACCTTCTCTACGCGCTCACGGGGATTGCGTTCGTACAGGATCTGCGATTCCGGGTTGACGCCGTCCGAGAGCAGCAGGTCCGATGACTGGAACTTGATGGAGTACAGCACCCTGTTGAAGAAGGTGCCGACGTTGGGTCCGCCGTTGCCTTCGAAGGTGTACTGGGTCTCCCCCTCGCCTGACGGCCTGTCCTGCTCGCGGGCAGGCGCGCCGTCCGGTGCGCCCACGATTGAGTAGTCCGGCGAGTATTCACCAAAGTAGATCCGCGGCTCATAGCTGGAGTCATCCCCCAGCACACCCGTGGACGGAATGCCTGACTGCAGGAACTCCGGCTTGCCGTCAACGGTGAACTTGTTGCCCTTGGCTGCCACCACGCCGTAGCCGTGGGTGTACACAACGTGCTGGTTGAGCCAGCCCTGCTGGTTTGTCTGCACGTTGGTGGGGTTCAGCTCGCGGACAGCGATGACGGTGTCCTGGATCTGGCCGTCCACTTCATAGCGGTCAACGTTGAGGGACTCCGGGAACCGGTAGTACGGGCGGTACTGTTCAAGCTGCGAGAACGCATCCGAGATCAGGTTCGGGTCCAGCAGCCTGATGTTTGCCGTGGTCTGGGCATCCGGCGCCAGCGCGCCGGTGCTGGCGGTGTTGGTGGCGTCGTAACGGTCCACCTGGATGGCATCCAGTCCGTAGGCGGCACGCGTGTTATCGATGTTGCGCTGGATGAACTCCTTCTCCAGCGTCTCTTCCGAGGGGCGTACCTGGAACTGCTGGATCACCCAGGGGTAAACACCGCCGGCCAGGATGGACGTGATGACGAGCATCGCCGTGCCGATCACAGGGAGGCGCCAGCGGCCGATAACGGCGGCCACGATGAACAGGATGGCGACGAGTGCTGCGGCCACGGCCAGGATGGACTTGGTGGGAATGACGGCGTTCACGTCCGTGTACAGGGCGCCGGCCCAGCGTCCGCTGTTGCTCTGGACGGCCGAATAGCGGTCCAGCCAGAAGTTGATGCCCAGGAGGACCAGGAAGGCGGCACCCGTCACGGCGATGTGGATCTGGGCTGCACGGCTGGTGAAGACGCCCCGTTCCATCAGCCGGATACTTCCGTAGAGGTAATGGGTCAGGATGCCTGCGATACCGGCAATGACCACCACGCTGATCAGGAACCCGGTCACGAAGCCGAGGAACGGCAGCGTCATCAGGTAGAAGCTGATGTCCAGATTGAACTCGGGATCTGTTTTTCCGAAGGGTTCCTGGTTGAAGAAAAGAAGGACCTTCTGCCACTGGCTGGATGCGGCGCTTCCGGCGAAGAGGCCGAAGAGGACCGGCAGGCCCACCATAACCACCCGGCGGACAGGTTCCAGCTGTGCCTGGTAGCGGTTGAGGTTGTCGCGGATTTCCGAGTCCGGGGCGTAGACCGGCCGGGACTGGTAGGCGATTCGGATAGCGTAGAAGACCGCAAGGAACATGATGGCGAACCCGGCAGCGAAGATCCCGATCCGCGCCAGGTTCTCGGTGATGAACACTTCGATGAAGCCGAGCTGCCGGTACCAGAGGACATCGGTCCAGACGTTGGCGAAGAAAATGAAGCCCACAACTACCAGGGCAACAACGATCAGGGTGGGCGTCAGCGCGCCGCGTCTTGAAGGGGGTTTACCTGTGGACATGGTGCTGGCGGGACGGGACAAACTCGGTACCTCATAGCTGGTCGTCAGAATATTCGAAGCGTGCGTGCGAGCGACGTACTTACCGGTCAAACGCTGGTTTCGTCCGTCTTAATTGCCACGAGTGGCAGTAATGCTTAGTTCCTGCCCAGTCTAGTTGCTTGTGCACGCCGGCAGGCCGGATGTGTCCCCGCCGGAACCGGCAAGCTCGACGGCGCGGCGGGCCTCCGCGAGGTTCTCGACCTTGACCACTTGGAGACCGTCGGGAATATTGCCCACCACTTCCCCGCAGTTGGCAGCGGGAGCGAGGAAGAGCGTGGCTCCCCCGGACCTTGCACCCTGCATCTTCTGCCCGATGCCGCCTATGGGCCCCACCAGACCGTCCGGGGTTATGGTTCCGGTGCCGGCCACGTGTTTTCCTCCGGTGAGGTCCCCCGGAGTGACTGTGTCGATAATGCCGAGCGAGAACATCAGTCCCGCGCTGGGCCCCCCGACTTTTTCGAGCGAAATCTCCACGTCGAAGGGGAACGTGAACAGGTACTTGAGCATGACACCCAGGATGAAGCGTCCCGCACCGTTGTCTTTAGGGGTGATGACCTGCGTGACCTGTTGGCCCTCGCGTTCCACCATCACCGTGGCAGCCGCGCCCTTGCCTGCTGCCAGTTCCTCCTGGATGACGGCCAGGGAGGTAATCTCCTTGCCGTTGATCGTCTTGAGGACATCCCCCGGCTCGATTTTTCCGGCGGCGGCAGAATCCCCGGAGAGGTCTGCTGCCTGAAGCTGCTGCCCAAAGGGAATATCCAGCTCGTTGAGGGCCGAGGCCACAGCATTCTCCTGGGACGTGGTCATGGCCACTGAGCTCTGTTCTGCGGCCTCCTCCTTGGTTGTGCCGGTGGGGTAGATCAATTCCTCGGGGTACACGGCCTTTGATGGGTCGAGCCAGGCGGAGAAAGCGCCCAGGACGCTCACCGGGCTGTTCGGGCCGCCGCTCACGTAGACGGTGGTCAGGTCGAGGTGGCCCGCGGCCGGATAGGTTTCCCGGCCGGTGACTTTGATGACCGGGCTTCCCTGGCTCTGGCCCAGCGTGTTGTAGGTGGGGCCGGGTGTTTCGACGACGTAGGGGACCGGCAGGGTGCCCACCGCGATTCCGAGTCCCAGGGCCGTTATTCCGGCCATCATCATGGCCGAGACTTTCCTGTCCCGGCGCGGCGGGCCACCGGGGAACAGGGCGGTGCCGGCCGTTGGCAAAGAGCCTGCGGCACCTGTTGGCGCGCCGGCTTCAGGGCCGCCTGATTCCCCGTGCCAGGGACCGGAAGGGAGCTCGGCAGCGTGATCCTCGGATGGGTGGCCGCCACGGGTTGTAGTCACTGAACCAACACTACGCGGTGCCGGCAGGCCCAGTTCTTTGCCTACAGCGAACGGTAACGCACTCCGGCAGACAGCCGTCCACCACCGGGGTACCGTGAAGGTTGATCAACAGTCACACCGACGATCGGCGGGATCATGACCTCCAACCCACTTAATCCGTCCAACGGCGACGACACCCCCAAGGACCCGTTGACAGAGATGCTGCAAAACTTGATGGGCGGCAAGGGGATGGAGAATTTCGACCCTGCCGAGCTCGCAAAGGCTGCCGGCCTTCCCGACGACCCCAACCTCCTGGCCCAGATGTTCTCCCAGGTCCAGGCCATGATGAGCGCGCCGTCCGAGGGCCCGGTGAACTGGAAGCTGGCCCACGAGAATGCGCGGCGGGTCGCGGCGGGCAGCGCGGATCCATCGGTCACCTCACAGCAGTCCCGCGAAGTGGACGAGGCCCTGCGGCTCGCCGAACTGTGGCTGGACCCCGTCACGGATCTTCCCGCCACGGGCCTGATCGGCCGGGCGTGGTCCCGGGCGGAGTGGGTGGAGGCAACCCTTGGCACCTGGAAGAGGCTGACCGAGCCGGTCGCCAACAGCATCGCCAATGCGCTCTCCTCCGCAATGACCGAGCAGATGCCGGAGGAGATGAAGTCCATGATGGGCGGAGCCTCGTCCATGCTCCAAAACATGGGCGGCGCCATTTTCGGGATGCAGCTGGGGCAGGCCATCGGCGCCCTCTCCACGGATGTGGTCAGCTCCACCGACATCGGAGTGCCCCTCGCGGATCTTGAGATGGCCCTGCTGCCCCTCAACGTCGCCGCTTTTGGAGAAGGGCTCTCCCTGCCCGAGAACGACATCCGGCTTTTCCTCGCTGTTCGGGAAGCTGCCCACGCCCGGCTCTTTGTCCAGGTTCCATGGCTGCGGGGCCACCTGCTTGGCGCCATCGAGGCCTACGCACGGGGCATCCATATCGATACCTCCCGCATTGAGGAACTGGCGCGGGATCTTGATCCCGGCAATCCCGAGGGCATCCAGGAAGCCCTGTCGCAGGGCGTATTTATGCCTCAGCGGACGCCCGCCCAGGACCAGGCGCTCGAGAAACTGGAAACGGCGCTCGCCCTGGTGGAGGGGTGGGTGGATGAACTCACTGCTGCGGCCACGGAAAAGGTCCTTCCGTCAGCGGGCGCTCTTCGCGAAACCGTTCGCCGCCGCCGCGCCACCGGCGGCCCGGCGGAGCACGCCTTCGCTTCGCTGGTTGGTTTGGAGTTGCGCCCCCGCCGGCTGCGGGATGCTGCCACACTGTGGGCCACGCTGAAAGAAGAACGCGGCATTGAAGGCCGTGACGCAATCTGGCACCACCCCGACCTGCTGCCCACCGCAGAGGACCTGGACGATCCCCGCGGGTTCAGCGGACGCCGGAAACTGGCGGAAGCCAGCGACACCGAGGTGGACGACGCCCTGCAGAAGTTGCTGAGCGGCGGGTTTGACGACTCCCCCTCCCCCTCCAGCGGAAACGAAGACGCTGACGGCGGACAGGACGGGAAGCGGGCCGAGGATCCGGATGCTGATGGGCAGGACGGCGGGCCTAAAAGCTAAGCCGGCCTAGTCGGCGTCGTCCGTCCAGCGGTCCCCGCCGGGGCGGACGGCACCGGTTCCGTCCCCCGTTTCGCTGTCCGGAAGGCCGCGGGCCATGGCGAAGGAAACCCCTTCCAGGAATGCCTTCGCCCGCGCGGTCTCCGGGTAGGCCGCCAGCAGCTTCCAGAACGCCGCATTGTGGCTGGCCACCAGGAGGTGGGCGAGTTCATGGAGCAGTACATAATCGATGACCCACTGGGGCATGGGGCGGAGCTTGTCCGAGAGACGGATAGTGCCGTCCGCCGGGGTGGCCGAACCCCACCGTGAGTTCTGGTTGCTGACCCAGCGAACCGACGCCGGCACGGCCTTTCCGCTGAGGTACCGTTCGGAGAGCCGGACCGCATGGGCAGCCAGGGCGGCGTCCGAGGCAGGGCGCTTCCGGCCGGAAGCCGAGCGCCGTTCCCCCTGCCGGTGCAGCTTGGCCAGCATCCGCTGGACCCATTCCTTTTCCTGGGCTGCTGTGAACCGCGCCGGGATGGCTACCACGGCGGTCCCGTTCTCCCAGAAGGCGGCGACAGTCCGGGTCCGGCGGGCGGAGCGCCGCACCTCGACCGGGGCGCCGCCCTCGGTGGTGATCACAGTGAGGTGCTTTCCACCAGGACCCGCAGAACGTCTTCGCCGTAGCGTTCCAGCTTCGACGGTCCCACTCCGGCAAGCGCCGCAAGTTCTTCCAGGGAGGCCGGCCGGGCTTCGGCAATGGCCGTGAGCGTTGCGTCGGTGAACACCACGAAGGCGGGAACGTCGGCGGCGAGGGCCACTTCGCGCCGCCAGGTCCGCAGGGCGTCAAAGGTTTGTTCCTCGTAGCTCGGCGGGCAGGCGTTGCACCGCCCCACCTTGCGTTCCGCACCGGTGGCCAGCATGCTGCCGCAGACCCTGCAGACAGCCGGCGCGGCTGCCTTGCGGCGGGGCGCGGGCCCCTTGCCCCTGATATTTGAGCCGGCAACGGAATCCGGGCGCAGGCCGTCAAGGAACCTGGATGGTTTGCGGTTGGCCCGGCCGCCGGGAGTCCTGGCCGTGGACCAGGACAGTGAGAGGTGTTCGCGGGCGCGGGTGATCCCCACGTAGAGGAGCCGCCGCTCCTCGTCCACGGATTCCGGCGAGTCGGCAAAGGAAATGGGCATCAAGCCTTCGCTGAGTCCCACCAGGAACACCGCGTCCCATTCCAGGCCCTTGGCCGCGTGCAGCGAGGCGAGGGTGACGCCCTGCACTGTGGGTGCATGCTGGGCCAGCGAACGCTCCTGGAGTTCGTTCACAAAGTCGGCCAACCCAAACTCCGGTCCACGGGTCTGGACGAGTTCGTCCGCGAGGGCCACGAGCGCCGCGAGGGACTCCCAGCGTTCACGGAGCGCACCGCCGTTGTGGGGTGCTGCCTCGGTATAGCCGAGGGAAGCGACGATGTCCCGGACCAACTGGCCCAGCGGTTCCGGCGACTCCGCCGAGACAGCCCGGGTGGCTGCCCGCAGCTGGAGGATGGCATCGCGTACTTCCTTTCGGGCAAAGAAGCGCTCGCCGCCACGCAGCTGGTAGCCGATGCCGGCGGCAGCAAGAGCCTGTTCATAGGCCTCGGACTGCCCGTTGGTGCGGAACAGGACAGCCACCTCGCTGGCCGGAGTCCCGGCGTCGAGCAATGCCTTGATCTTTTGCGCCACTGTGGCGGCTTCCGCTTCATCGTCCGAGCACTCGGTGAACTGGGGGGCGGGCCCGGCCGGCCGCTGGGCCACGAGCTGGAGCGGAGCGGCCCAGGCGGCGTCAGCGGCGGCTCCGCTGCTCCGCCTGCCGGCGAGGAGATCGTTGGCGAGCTTTACCACCTGGGGCGTGGAGCGGTAGTCCCTGACCAGTTTCACCACGTTGGCTTGCGGATAGCGGGCCTTGAATTCCAGGAGGTGCTTCGGGGAGGCCCCGGTGAACGAATAGATGGTCTGGCTGGCATCCCCCACGACGCACAGTTCGTCCCTGCCTCCCAGCCATAGTTCAAGGAGCCTTTGCTGCAGCGGGGAAACGTCCTGGTACTCGTCCACCACAAAGTGCCGGTACTGCTCACGGACGGTGGCGGCAACCTTTTCGTCCTCCTGCAGGATGCCCACCGTGATCAGGAGGACGTCCTCGAAGTCGATGACATTGCGGTCCGTCTTAACATCCTCGTAGGACTGGAAGACCCGGGCGACGGCGGTGAGGTCGAAACCACCCGGGGCTCCGCGGTCCTGGGCGTTTTCCAGGTAGTTGGCGGGCGTCAGCATGGACACTTTGGCCCACTCAATTTCCGAAGCAAGGTCGCGGATCGAGGCCCTGTCCGTGCTCAATCGCAGCCGGCGGGCTGCCTCGGCGAGCATCTGGGCCTTGTGGTCCAGCAGGTTGGGCAGGGTCCCGCCGACAGCCTGCGGCCAGAAAAACTGCAGCTGGCGCAGTGCTGCTGCATGGAAGGTCCGGGCCTGGACGTTGCCTGCGCCCAGGTCCCGCAGCCGGCTGCGCATCTCCGCGGCCGCGCGGGCAGTGAAGGTCACGGCCAGGAGCCGCTGGGGGGTGTAAACACCTGAGTGCACGCCGTAGGCGATGCGGTGGGTGATGGCCCGCGTCTTTCCCGTGCCGGCGCCGGCGAGAACGCACAACGGGCCGTTCAGCGTGCTGGCAACCTCGCGCTGCTCGGCGTCCAGGCCGCCCAGGATCCGGTCCTCCAGGGACGCTGCGCCGTCAAAATTTTCTGTAGTCACTTTGCTGCTTTTTCGTCTCGACTACCGCGTGCTGGAGTCTGGTGGATAAGTAGGGCTTCAGGCGCCAACCCGGTCCTGAATACGTCCGCCGTACCAGTGCTCTATCAGGGAGCGGGCAATCGACAGCCGGCTGGAGATGGTGATCTCGCCGCTGAGCACAGCTTCCTGGAGTTCCTCCCGGCTGAACCAGCGCGCCCTGGTGACCTCCACGCCGTCGGGTGTTGCCTCGGCGTCTTCGGTGACGGCGGTAAATCCAAGCATAAGGGAGGCAGGGAAGGGCCAGGACTGCGAGCCAAGGTACTGGCAGGCAGCAACCCTCACTCCAACTTCCTCGTGGATTTCCCGTACCACTGCCTGCTCCAGGGATTCCCCCGGTTCCACGAACCCCGCCAGGGTTGAGTAGTTCCTGGCATCACGGGCCCCGCCGCCGCCCAGGAGGAGGCGGCCGTCCGGGCCCACGACGGTAACGATGATGGCGGGATCGGTCCGCGGGTAGTGTTCGGACGAATCAGCCGGGCAGCGCCGCACCCATCCCCCGGCTTCCACTTCCGTGGGAGAACCGCAGCGCGGACAATGCGTGTGCGTGGCATGCCAGTTGGCAATGGCACTGGCTTCAACAAAAAGGGCTGTATGTGTTGGACTGAGCCCGGCGGCAACGTCCCGGAATCCTGCCCATGAAGCATCCGAGGGAATCCCGGCAGTTCCAGGCTCCACCGCCTCCGCCAGGACGAAAAGCAACAATTGGGTACCCGGCGCAAGGTCCGAATCGGGCAGGGCGGAACCAAGGTAAACCGTTAGCTGCGGCGCCGTACCTGCTGCGGCCAGTTCCTTAAGGAGTGGCCGGGCCGCCGACATGAACAGCCCGCCGGCATGGATCAGCCCCTGCCTGCCGGAGAGGACAACCGCCACGGTGTCTGGTGTGGCGAGGAGTTCCTCCACCATTCCCGGTTGTGCCCGGGCGACGGATCCGCGGTCCACCAGCGCGGGGGGCACCGGGAGTACCGTGTCCATGAGGTGGTTCGCCGGCAGCCGGGCCGCCTTGCCCAGGTGGACTGGTGTTGCAGACTCCGTATGGCTCATGTGTCCACCGTACTGACTGGGACCGACAATTGATATTTGGGGGCCACGCCCCCGTGGCCGTGCTCCCCTGCCTACCCTGATTTGGACTATATCTGAAGACTCGCCGTCCTTGGACCGGTGTCTTGGACTGCACGCAATCTACCGTGGAACGGTGAGAAGAAAACCGATTGAACTGGCAGCCGTTGCAACCGCGGCAGTCCCCGGACTGACCCCGACGGCCGTTAGCTCTGCCCCGGATGACCCTGCGGACTTCGACTCCGCCCTGCTGCTCGATTCCGAGGGCAAGCGGTGGCGCGTGCGCTCACCGCGGCACGCCGAGGCAAGCGCCCGGCTTGAGACGGAATTCCTCGTGCTGCGTGCCTTCGCCCCGGCCATCAGGGCCGAACTGCCCTTCCTGATGCCCACCGTTGCCGGCAGCGTGCGCCTGGGTACCTTAAGCACGTTTGTCTACTCCCATCTGGCCGGCAGCACGCGCAGCGTCGAGGAACTGACCGCAGGCCCGGATGCCCTCGCCCGGGAGATCGGCGTCGCCCTTGCCGCCATCCACGACTTGCCCCATTCGCTGGTCAGCAATGCCGACCTGCCCAGCTACACCCCCAACGAGTTCCGGCAGCGGCGGCTGAATGAACTTGACCAGGCTGCCACCACGGGAAAAATCCCGCCCGCCCTGCTGCTCCGCTGGGAGCATGCCATGGAAGACGTATCCCTGTGGCGCTTCAACCCGAGCGTAGTGCACGGCGACCTTCACGAGGACAACCTCCTGCTGGAAGGCCAGCGCGTGACGGCGGTCACCGGCTGGACCGACTTGAGGATCGGCGATCCCGCCGACGACTTCGCCTGGCTTGTTGCCTCCAACGAGCAGGACTTCGTGGACGCGGTATTGGGCGCCTACACGGCCAGCCGCAGGGACACCCCGGACAACCACCTCCTGCGCCGGGCAGCACTTTCCGCCGAATTCGCCCTGGCCCAGTACCTGGTGAAGGGGATCGCCTCGGATGACCCGGGCATGATTTCAGAAGCAGAAGAGATGCTCGGAACCCTTGCCCGGGACATCGAGGAGCACGGCGGGCAGCCGATCAGCGTGGAGCCGCAGCCGGCGGCGGGCGCTCCGGCGACCGGTTTGTCCGCTGCCGGTGGCACGGGTGCCCACGCAGCCACCGGGAAGGTGTCAGCGGTCGTGGCGGCCGACGCCGGTCCTTCAGGTTCGGGGCCGGCCGTTACGGTAGTCCCGCTGCCGGTTCCGGCCCCGGTCCAGCCGGCGGTCCACGTCACTCCCATCCCGGTGGAGCCCCCGGCTGAGGCTGGCGTAAAGGACCCTGCGGGGGACAGTGGGCAGGCAGTGGACCGTGGAACGGCGGTGGACAGTGGGCCGGCCAAGGCGGAGGAGAAGAAGGAACTGGACGACACGTCCACGGCCGCCATCTCCATCGTGGACGTCACGAAGAACTGAGGGCAGCCGCCACAATCTCCTCCAGCTCGCCGGCTGTACCGAGGTCGTGGGGACGCACAACCTCGTTGTCCCCGACGTAGAAAAAGGCCGCCCGCACTTCCTCGAGAGGTACCTCCTTCAGCCGCGCCCAGGCAAGGCGGTACACGGCAAGCTGCACGGATTTGGTCCTGAGCTGGGCCGCGGACGGCCGCCGTCCGGTCTTCCAGTCCACCAGGTCCCACCGGCCGTCGGCGTCCCGGAAGACCGCGTCAATGCGCCCACGCACCACGACGTCGCCCACGCGGGTCTCTACCGGAACCTCCACGAACGCCGGCGACCGTTCGGCCCAGGGAGACGCCTTGAAAGTTGCCACCATGGCGTCGAGGTCGTAAGCAGCATCAATGTGGTCATCCGAGCCCGGAGCTTCACCGAGGTCGAGCATGCCGGCGGCACCGAAGTACTCCTCCACCCATTCGTGAAACGCGGTTCCCTTCCGGGCTGACATGCCCGGTTCCCGTGGCACGGGCCTGCGGAGCCTGCCAAGCACCGCGGCGGGGTCCTCCCGCAGTTCCACCAGGGTGGACGCGGAGATGTGGCCGGGCAGGTGCACTTCCCGGCCGGCGCTCCTCCTGGTGCGCCGTTCCAGCAGCAGCGCCGCTTCCCGGGCCCATCCCCGTGCCACCCCGGTCAGTTCCCTGCCCGGCCCAGCCTGCCCTGGAGGGGCTTCCGGTGGATGCAGGACCGGAGCGGCGTCCCTGTCCTGGTTTCCCAGGGCTGCAAGAACCCGGGCAGCGGCTGTTTCCATTGCCTGCCGCCGTCCGCCCGAAAGGCGCAGGCGGTTCCCGGTGCGCGGATCCACGGGCCCCTCAAGCGGGTCGTACGGCCAGTTGGCAACTTCTGCTTCAAGGGTGAGCGGGCTCTTTTCGGGTAGAGCGGCTTCCTCCAGTGACCCCGGGTGGACTCTAGCAGCCGGCCGCTGCCCGCCCTCGGACACCCTGGTGAGTGCCTCCAGCCCGGAAAGGAACGGTGACATCTCGGCACGCCCTGCCCGGGATCCCACCCACGCAGGACTGGACGCCCAGAGGACGTGCTTGGCCCTGGTGTAGGCCACGTAGGCGAGGCGGCGTTCCTCGGACTCCCCGTGGGCCTGGACGGCCGACTTGAAGTCCTTTTCGGCGTCCAGCCAGCCCTTCTGGTCCGGCTGGTCGAGGTCCCACTGGGGAAGGTCGGCACGGTCGCCCCGGAGCGGCCAGGGCAGGGCGGCCGAGCCGCTGCTCCACCGGGAGTCCCTGTCGCTGGGGAAGGCCCCCGCATTGAGCCCGGGGACAAAAACCACATCCCATTCCAGGCCCTTCGACGCATGGACTGTCAGCAGTTGCACAGCCTCCCGGTTCACGTCACTGGCCGGCGCTTCCAACCCGTTTTCCTCAGCGGCGGCGGCTTCCAACCAGGACAGGAACGCAAGGATGTCCACACGCTGGGAGGTGCGCAGGAACCCCGCGGCGGCGTCCTGGAAGGCGTCAAGGTTGCGGCGGGCCTGGTGGATGCTGATGCCTGGCCGCGCGGCCACTTCAATATCCAGCAGCATGGCCCGCTCAACCTCGCCCAGCAAGGTGGTGAGGTCATCCCCGAGGTAGCTCCGGAGTTGACGCAGTTCAGAGGACAGCCGGGCAAGCCGGCTGCGGGCACCGGGGGTGAGCGCCCTGCCGTTGGCGGACGTCCAGCCCTCCCGGGGCAGCCAGTCCAGGGCTTCCACCAGGCTGGCACCGTCAGTCAGGTCGCTCTCAAGGACCGTTTCACTGATGTCGTCGTCCGGTTGCCCGTCAACGGACCGTTCGGCGACGTGTCCCCGCCGGCGCGCCAGCTGGCTGGACCAGTCGCGCAGCGCCATCAGGTCGGCCGGCCCGATGCGCCAGCGGGCACCCGCGAGGAGGCGCATCAGCGAGTCGGAGCGTCCTGGGTCGGCAAGCACACGCAGCGTCGCCACGAGGTCCACGATCTCGGGGGTATCCAGGAGCCCGCCAAGTCCGACGATCTCATACGGGATTCCCCTGGCTTCAAACTGGCGCCGGATGGTCTCCATCTGCGCGCGGCGGCGGCAGAGGACGGCAAGGGCAGGCGGTACAGGCGTCCCGTCGGGTTTAAGCTCAAAGTCCGTCACCCGGTACTTCAGAACGTCCTCTGCGATTGCGCACGCTTCATCGACATCTGTCCCGAACCGCCCCAGCACCACCGTTCCCTCAACTGCGCCCGGGCTGGGCTGCAACGGAGGCACGTCCGCTGGTGCCGCCCCTCCCCCGCCGGCCGGTCCCCGCTGGGCTGCTGCCTTGCCCAGGGACTCGGACATAACGTTGGCTGCCGAGAGGATGGACCGGCCGTTCCGCCAGGCCGATGTCAGGTAGGACGTGGGGGCAGGAGCCCATTGTCCGTCCCCGGCGGGACCAGTGGTCACGGGGAATTCCCGGACAAAGTGGAAAAGCTGCCCGGCCGAGGCGCCGCGGAAACCGTAGATCGACTGGTTGGGGTCACCCACTGCGGTCACCGCATGCCCGCCCCCGAAGAGCCTCGAGAACAGCACCAGCTGGGCATAGGAGGTGTCCTGGAATTCGTCGAGCAGCACCACTTTGTACCGCTGCCGTTCCATGTGTGCGGCCAACGGAACTTCCTGCGCCACCTTGGCGGCGAGCGCCACAAGGTCGCCGAAGTCAAGGGCACCCCGCGCCCGCTTCCCTGCCGCGTACCGGCCAACCATGTCCGCCACGCTGGCCCTTGTCCGCAGCATCGCAGCAAGCTCGGCCGCCGCCTGGGGCGGGTTTTTCTTTTTGCCCGCCTGGTACGGCAGCGATTCGAATTCGGACAGCCGTGCCATCAGCCAGGCTTCCACGTCCTCGGGCTCCTGGAGGTGCTCGGCGCATTCCCCGGCCAGCTGGATGACCGCCTTCACCAGGGTGGACTTTGCAGAACGGAAGTGTGCGTACTCGCCGTCGTAGGCCTCCACCACTTCACTGGCCAGCTGCCACGCCTGCGCTCCGCCGAGGAGGACCACGTCCCGCTCCACGCCCAGCCGCAGTCCATAGTCGGACACGATGCCGCTGGCAAAGGAGTGGTAGGTGGATACCTTGGGCTCGAGGGAATCGCTGCTGACCAGCTGTGCCGGGAACAGCCGGTGCGCAGTGTCCTGGCTGGCCAGCCGTTGCAGGGCGGCCAGCTTCGCCCGGATCCGGGACGCGAGCTCACCGGCGGCCTTGCGGGTGAAGGTCACCCCGAGGACTTCCTCCGGCCGGACCCAGCCGTTGGCCACCAGCCAGACGACGCGGTCGGCCATGGTGGCAGTCTTGCCCGATCCGGCGCCTGCGATGACCAGCCGCGGAGTCAGCGGCGAACTGATGATTTCCGACTGCTCCCGCGTGGGCACGTTCTTTTCGCCCAGCAGCAGGGAGAGCTCTTCCGGCGTGAACCGGGCTTCAGGGACGTTGGGTGCGGCCACGGCTGCTTCCACGCTCATTCGGTGACCTGCCTTCCCCGTACGCACAACGGACACACTTCCGGGAGCCGGCAGCCGTGTCCGCCGTGGCTTCCCTTCGCTGGATCGTGCCGTGCCAGGAATTCGCTGCCGGCCATCACAGTGGCGGCCTCCTTCACCATGTCCAAAGCCCAGTTCTCCTGGGGGTCAAGCGGATCCTGCTGCTGGATGCCTGGATTTTTTGTTCCCGTTCCAAGTTGCGCAAGTACTGCACCGCCGGGAACTGCAGCGGTGCTCCCGCCGGGACTTTCGCTGAAGCCCCCGGCGAGCACTGCGGCCTGGTAGGCCCCGAGCTGCGGATGCGTGGAGAGTTCCGCTTTACCCGGCTGGCGTTTTCCTGTCTTGAGATCCACGATGACCAGCCTGCCCTCGCTGTCGATTTCCAGGCGGTCCACCTGGCCGCGGAGGACTGCCGCGCGGGCCGTGCCGTCGTCCACAGCCACGTCCGGAAGCGCCACCTCGAAGTCCTGCTCGACCCCCAGCAGGCTCCGGCCTTCGCTCCTCATAACCAGCACATACTGGGCTAGCTTGCGGACCATGGCCTCCGCACGCTGGAAATCCAGTCTTCCCTCCCAGTTGTCCTTCATCCCCAGCGCGGGCCACCGGCGCACCAGTTCCGCGATGTACTCCGCTCCGGACGCATCCGGCAGTTCCTGTGCGATGGCGTGGACCAGCGTGCCCAGGCTCCTCGCGAAATCGGTGGCCGCTTCGCCGCCTGCTGCCTGCACGAACCAGTCGAGCGGCGACTTCTGGACCGTCTCAACTTTCGACGGCGACACAAACACTGTTCCGCCGGGGGGAACCACGGGATCGGACGAGGTCAGCTGTGGCAGCCCCCACCAGCTTCCGGGATGCGCGCCGGCCACGGGCGGCTCGGCAGCCGCGAGCCGGGCGAGAACCCTGACCGCTTCCTCCGCCTCAGCCGCATGCTTTCCGTCGAGCTGCGAATACTGCCGCAGTTCGGCAACCAGCGCACGCAGGGTCATGGGGCGCTCCACCGGGGTGAATTCCCGGCCCGCCTGGTCCGGGCTGGGGGGTGAGACGTAATCCAGGAAGGAGGACGGCTGATCGTCCTCTGAGGAGACGGCAGTGCAGATCAGGAGCTCCTGCGCCCTTGACACCGCCGTGGAGAAGCTCCGCAGTTCGTCATACCGGATGTCCCGCAATCGGCTCAGCGGATCCCGCTGCAGGGCGTAAGGTGCTCCGTGCTCAACTGCGTCGGCGTAGAGGGTGCTGCCCAGGAGTTCACCGCGTAGCCGTGTGTTCGGCCATACGCCTTCCTGGAGCCCGGCCACCAGGACCACAGGCCATTCCCGCCCTGCTGCGCTGGCGGGAGTCATCAGTTCCACGGCGTCGTCCAACTGGGCGCGGGCGGCCAGCGTGTCCATGGGGAGCTCCTGGTTCAGCAGGTACTCAAGGAACTGCTCCGGACCGGCACCGGGCATCTGGTCTACGTACCGTTCGGCAGTGTGGAAAAGCGCCATCATGGCGTCAAGGTCGCGGTCCGCCCGGGCACCGTGCGGCCCGCCGGACAAAGCCGTCTCCGTCCAGGCAGCGGAAAGACCGGTGGAATTCCAAAGGGCCCACAGCACGGACTCGGCGTTGGCACCCGGCTCGAAGGCAGCTTTGCGTCCTGCCTGGATCATGCCTGCCGTGCGCCGCGCCGCACGGCCTTCCATGCCGAGGGAGGACAGTGCCCCGGGTTCGAGCAGGGCTTCGACGAGCAAGGCATCACTGGTGCGGCCTCCGCCGCCCAGGAGTTCTTCGCGCCGCAGCGACTGCCGCAGCCGGCGCAGCTCGATGGACGTGGCACCGCCGATGCGGGAGGTCAAAAGGGATACAGCTGTTTCAGGTGTCAGCAGGGTGGGGTCAAGGGCGACGGCAAATGCGTCGAGCAGGGGCCGTACCGCCACTTCGTCCCGGACAGCCGACTCGGCCACAGGCACGCGAACCGGGACCCCCTGGCCGGACAGGTAACGCTGCAGCTCGCTGACCTGCCCGCCATTACGCACAATCACCGCGATGTCGGCCAGGTCCCGCCCGTGGTTGATGTGCTGGTCCAGGATGCGCTGGGCCACATACCGGAGTTCATGCACTGCTGACGGCACGAGATGGGCTTCCACAACTCCCTGCGCCCGGTCCCCCGCCGGCTGCTCGAGTTGCCTTGCCAACTGCCCGCCGGCACGCTGCGAAATACGTGCGGCAACCCCCAACCACGCGTCTGCCAGCGCCTGGGTGTGCCGGTGTGCGTACCGCAGGGGCCGCTCCAGGGCGGGGGCGTGCGGCGACAGCAGGCGCGGCAGTTCGGCCACCAGATCCGGGCGGGCTCCCCGGAAGCCCTGGACGACGGTGTCCGGGGAGAAGGCAATGAAGCAGTCCATCCCGCGGGCGATATCCGCCAGAAGCTCAAAGACGGCAGGGTTTGCCTCCTGCACGTCATCAACGACAATCACCTGCAGGCGCTCGCGTTCGGCAGCCAGAAATTCCGGGACGTCCTGGAAGATCTGGCGTGCCGCGGTGATGATCCCAGCGGGATCAAAGGCCTCTGGCATTCTGAGGTCCAGGACGTCACGGTACTCCGCGTACAACCCGGCGGCGGCAACCCAGTCAGGCCGGTCGCACTGGCGGCCCAGATGGGCGAGGTCCGCGGCGGTCAGGCCGGACTCGATAACGCGGTCGAACAGCTGCCGTACTTCCTGCCGGAAGCCGCGCGTCTCCAGGGCTCCCGCAAGATCGTCAGGCCACGGCAGCTCCAGCCCTGGCAGGCGGTGGCCTTCGAGGAGTTCCTTGATGATGAGGTCCTGCTCCGGACCGGACAGCAGGCGCGGTGGCCTTGAGAGGGGCAGCACTCCTTCGGCCTTGGCGCGCCGAAGGACATCAAAGGCGTAGGACGCCCAGGTGCGGGCCGGCGTCGTGCTGAGGCTTCTGTCCAGCCTGGCCGTGAAACGGTCGCGGAGGGAATCGGCGGCGAGCCTGGCCGGGGCCAGGATAAGCATCCGCTCGGGGTCAACCCCGTCCCGCAGCACCCGCGTGACGGCGGCTTCGATCAGGACAGTGGATTTGCCCGTGCCCGGTGCCCCCGGTACCAGGACAGGACCGGATCCTTGTGCCACGTCCACAACTGCCTGCTGATCGGAGGTCAGCGACGGGGCTTCGGCGTTGAGCCGCCGCGGCGGCAGCAGTTTGAGGCCCGGAGAACCGGTCTGGCCAGGGCGCCCGGTCCCGCCGTCGTCCAATGCGCCGGCTGCTGTATCGAATTCGGCTTCAAAACCGGCTGCTGGTACGTGCCGGTACTCGTCGCGGGGACCTGTGAAGGGAACTGTTACTGTCACGCCGACATTCCATCATCAGCCACCGACAATTTATGGAGCCGACGCTCCAACTCCCCGGAGACCGCGTCGATCTGCTCAAAATCTTCAGCTGTCGGCGCCCAGCGTGCCGCGGAAAGGTCCACCCGCCAGGATCCCTCCCCCGTCCGCAGGTAGGTTTCATGGTCGCCTGTGAGGGGGGTTTCCTCCTCGAGGTAGTGGCGCAGGGCTTTCACTTCGTGTCCCTCCGGAGCGTGTCCGCTTGCCTTGAGGATCCGCCACCAGGGAACCCCGCTGCCGTAGTGGCTCATGACGGAACCGACCTGCCTCGGTCCGCCAGATCCCAGCAGCTCGGCGACGTCCCCGTATGACACTGCGGCCCCGGCCGGAACCAGCCTCACGATGGCCAGTACCGCCTCCACATACTCAATCCGCATTGATCCAATGTAGCTGCAGTGGCGCTCCCGGGAATTGTCGGTGGCCGCCGTTAGCGTGGACGTATGAGCACCTGGAACACCCTTCCCCGAGCAGCCTTCGACCTCGAAACCACCGGCCGCAACTCGCGTGCGGCCCGGATAGTGACGGCGTCAGTCACTGTGGTGGACCACAAGGGTGAGGTCATCAGGGAACATGAGTGGCTGGCCGATCCAGGGATTGAAATACCCACCGAAGCCAGTGATGTGCACGGCATTACCACTGAACAGGCCAGGCGCGAGGGCAGGCCCGCCCACGAGGTG
Source organism: Arthrobacter sp. Alg241-R88 (assembly GCF_900537115.1). GTDB lineage: Bacteria > Actinomycetota > Actinomycetes > Actinomycetales > Micrococcaceae > Arthrobacter. The sequence goes on along the minus strand of NZ_UNRG01000001.1, from coordinate 693,601 downwards.
ACGAAGGAGCTTGCGGCAGTGCTGCAGGGGCTTTTCGACGACGGTACGCCGGTCATCGCGTTCAACGCCAGCTACGATTTCACAGTGCTCGCAGCCGAGTCGGCCCGCTATGGGGTCCCGCAACTGACCCGGTTCCCGGTCCTGGACCCCTACATCATGAACAAGCAGGTGGACCGATACCGCAAGGGCAAACGAACCCTGACTGCATTGTGCGAAGAGTACGGCGTGGTCCTGGACAATGCCCATACGTCCGCCGCTGACGCCCTGGCCACCCTGAAGGTCCTGGATGCCATGGCTGGGAAGTTTCCGAAATTGAGCATGCCTGCCAGCCAGCTGCACCAGCTTCAGGTGGACTGGGCCGTGAGCCAGGCGGCGGATTTCCAGGGCTACCTCCGCAAGACGAAGCCGACAGCCGTGATCGAAGGCGACTGGCCCGTGCTCCCGCCGCAGGACGCCAGTGCCGGCGGCTTCTAGCCCTCGGGCCGGCCTGCCGCTGCGAGATATATTTCACAGTCATATCGCTTCATAAGGCAGCTTGCTTTCAGGCTGCGGGGATTCGCTGCGACGGCCCTGCCGGGCACCAGCTGGGCAGGCGAAACTGTCCCGGGCCGAATTTTGTTCGCCAAAGGTCACGTCCCATCCGCGCTTCTTCACCATCAGGACCGGAAACGCCGAAGTGAGACAATAAAGTTTTGCGGTCACCCCTGCCCTGGCCTTGCTTGACCAGCACCGGGCAGGTGCCAGGCGCCACCAGCGCAGCCTTGCGGCCCGGTTGACTTATGACTCAATGAAAGTGACAACCTGATGAAAATCAAAGCGATGAAGTGGCTCACAACCGCTCCCGTGGCACTCGCCCTCGCGGTTTCCCTCGCAGCATGCGGCTCAGGATCTGCCGAGCCCACCGGAACGCCCACGGATGCCCTCGCCGGCAGTGACCAGCAGACGCTGGACAAGTACACCACCGCCGACGTCACCCCGATCGATCAGATCGACAAGACCAAGCTCGGCCTCAACACTGAAGGCAAGCTCGAGGTGGGCACCCTCTCGGACGCTCCGCCGAACATCTTCATTGACCCCTCCGGCAAGTTCACCGGCTACGACAACGAACTGCTGCGCGCCATCGCCGGCAAGCTCGGCCTTGAGGTCGAGTTCGTTGCCACGGACTTCTCGGCACTCCTTTCCCAGGTGCAGACCAAACAGTTCGACGTCGGCTCCTCCTCCATCTCCACCACGGACGCCCGCCGCCAGAATGTCGGTTTCACCAACGGCTACGACTTCGGCTTCATGGCCGTCGTTGCCAAGACCGACAGTGACGTCAAGGGCTTCGCCGACCTCACCGGCGACCTCCGTATCGGCGTCGTACAGGGCACCGTCCAGGACGACTATGTCACCAACACCTTGAAGCTTGAGCCGATCCGTTTCCCGGATTACGCCACCGTGTACGCCAACGTGCGCAACGGCCAGGTTGACGCGTGGGTCGCCCCGTCCCAGCAGGCCACCGGCCAGGTGAAGGAAGGCGACGGCACCGTCATCGCCGAGTCCGTCGTCAACACCCAGAACTTCACTGCCTACGCGGTGGCCAAGGACAACCAGCCGCTGATCGACGCGCTGAATTCCGGCTTGGACGCCGTTATCGCTGACGGAACCTGGTCCAAGCTGACCAAGGAGTGGTACCCGGACCGCGAGATGCCGAGCGACTGGAAGCCGGGCAGCAAGGCCGCCACGGTTCCCCAGAGCTGATTGAGCCGCAACGTCCATGGATCTCTTGGATCAACTGGCTGACACCTTCTTCAACTGGGAGGAAATGGCAAAAGTCATTCCCGCCCTGCTTATGGTTGGTTTGCCCAACACCCTGATATTGGCTGTGGCCTCCGGCGTCTTGGGTTCCCTGCTGGGCCTGGCGCTGGCCATGATGGGGATTTCCCGCAACGCCGGGGCCCGCTGGGTGGCGCGCATCTACACCGATATCTTCCGTGGGCTCCCTGCCATCCTGGTGATCCTGGTCATCGGCATCGGGCTCAGTCCCATCGCGCGGGAAATCACCGGGTCCCGGAACCCTTACCCCCTGGGCATCCTGGCCTTGACGCTCATCGCGGCAGCCTACATCGGTGAAATCTTCCGATCGGGCATCCAGAGCGTGGAGAAGGGCCAGTTGGAGGCATCCCGGGCGCTGGGCTTCAGTTACGGCAGTTCCATGCGCCTGGTGGTGGTGCCGCAGGGCATCCGCCGGGTCCTTCCCGCACTGGTGAACCAGTTCATCTCGCTGTTGAAGGATTCCTCGCTGGTGTTCATGCTTGGCCTGGCTGCCTCGGACCGGGAGATCTTCCGGATCGGAAATGACGCCATGGCCAACACCGGCAACCTCTCTCCGCTGGTGGCCGCAGGTGTGCTGTATCTGATCCTGACCGTTCCGCTGACCCACTTCGTGAACTTCATCGACAACCGGCTCCGTACCGGCAAGCCGGAAAAGAAGGAACCGGATGAGCTGGCAGCACCTATCGGCAAGGGGGCACAGGCATGACGGAATTCGCATCCGGAACCCTGACCGGCAAGAACCTGCACCTATCGTTTGGGCACAACCACGTTCTCCGCGGCATTGACCTGCACGTGGAGAAGGGAACCACTGCCTCGGTCATCGGCCCTTCGGGATCCGGTAAGTCCACACTGCTGCGCGTGATGAACCGGCTGATCGAACCCGATCAGGGCGATATCCTCCTGGATGGCCGTTCGGTCCTGAAGGACAACCCTGACGAGCTCCGGCAGCGGATCGGCATGGTGTTCCAGCAGTTCAACCTGTTCCCGCACAAAACGGTGGTGGACAATGTGTCCCTGGCCCTGAGGAAGCTGCGTAAGCTGCCGCAGGAACAGGCCCGCGCCGAGGCCCTGGAGCAGCTGGACCTGGTGGGCCTGAAGCACAAGGCCGACGCCCGCCCGGCAAACCTCTCCGGAGGCCAGCAGCAGCGCGTGGCGATAGCGCGGGCACTTGCCATGAAGCCGGAAGTCATGTTCTTTGACGAGGCTACGTCCGCTCTGGATCCCGAGCTCGTCAAGGGCGTCCTGGCGCTCATGACGGACCTCGCGAAGGGCGGCATGACCATGGTGGTGGTGACCCACGAGATGGGCTTCTCCCGCAACGTCTCGGACACGGTGACGTTTATGGACGCCGGCGTTGTGGTGGAATCCGGTCCTCCCCAGCAGATCTTCAGCGACCCCGCTACGGACCGCCTGAAGAACTTCCTCTCGGACGTTCTGTAGCTCCTGGCCCAGGCACACAAAGAAATCCCCGGCTGCATAATGCGGCCGGGGATTTCTTTGATGTCAGGCTGCCGGGATGTCCCTCAAGAGAGACAACACGCCCGACGGCGGAACTAGCCTTGTGCGGCCGCTGCCGCCTTTGCTGCAGCCGGAAGCGCGTCGAAGATGCGGTTCATGGCTGTGTCGTCGTGCGCGGCGGACAGGAACCAGGCCTCGAAGACCGACGGCGGCAGGTAGACGCCCGACTCCAGCATGGAGTGGAAGAACGGCGCGTAGCGGAAGCTCTCCTGCGCCTGGGCGTCGGCGTAGTTGTGCACCCCGTTGGCCGAGGTGCCAAAGGCCACCGAGAAAAGGTTTCCGGCGAACTGGATTGAGTGGTCCACCCCGGCGTCGTCCAGTGCAGTGGACAGGGCGGAGGAGAGCTCCAGCGAGCGGACGTCAATGAAGGAGTAGACGTCCCGGGTGGCGTGCGTCAGGGTGGCGACACCCGCAGCCATCGCCACCGGATTCCCGGAGAGCGTCCCGGCCTGGTACACCGGACCGGTGGGGGCAAGATGATCCATGATGTCGGCACGTCCGCCGAGGGCCGCCGTCGGCATTCCCCCGCCGATGACCTTGCCGAAGGTGAGCAGGTCCGGCGTCCACGGTTCAGCGGCGTCCGGCGCGCCGCCGGTGAGGCCCCAGTACCCGGAGTAGCCGGTGCGGAACCCGGTGAGCACCTCATCCACGATGAGCAGTGCCCCGTGTTCGCGGGTGATGCGGGACAGGCCAAGGTTGAAGCCGTCCTCCGGTGTTACCACGCCCATGTTGGCCGGCGCCGCTTCAGTGATGACGGCGGCGATGTTGGGTCCGTGGGTGGCGAAGGCTTCCTTCACGGCGGTGAGGTCGTTGTACGGCAGCACCAGGGTTTCGGCCGTGGTGGCCTCGGTGACGCCGGCCGAGCCTGGCAGGGCGAGCGTGGCAACGCCCGAACCCGCCGACGCGAGGAGGCTGTCCAGATGCCCGTGGTAGCAGCCTGCGAACTTGATGATCAGGTTCCGGCCGGTGAAGCCGCGGGCCAGGCGGACGGCCGTCATGGTTGCTTCGGTGCCGGTGGAGACCATCCGGAGCCGCTCCACCGCCGGCACGCGTTCCTGGACGATCGCCGCCAGGTTCGCCTCGTCAGGGGTGGAGGCGCCAAAGGAAAGGCCGCGGTCCACGGCAGCGTGAACGGCCTCCAGCACGGCCGGGTGTGCGTGGCCAAGCAACGCCGGGCCCCAGGAGCAGACCAGGTCCACGTATTCCTTGCCATCGGCGTCCGTCAGATACGGGCCTTTGGCGGAAACCATAAAGCGGGGAGTCCCGCCCACGGACCCGAAGGCCCTCACGGGAGAGTTGACTCCGCCCGGCATCAGCTGGCGGGCGCGGTCGAATAGTGCCTCGTTGCGAGGATTGCTGGAAGTCATGGTTCCCATTCTCTCAGTTAGCCCGTGCTTCGGATGCGAGCAGTTCCGCCACCCGGGGCGCCACTGCCATTCCCAGGAGCTCGATGGAGCGCATCATGGCGGCGTGCGGCAAGGGGCCGTTGCTGTACTTGAGGTCGAAGCGGTCCACGCCCAGGTTCTGCTTGAGCCGGACAATCTTCCGTGCCACCGTTTCCGGCGATCCCACATACAGGGCTCCCTCGGGAGCGCACAAGGCGTCGAACTCCCCCCTTCCGGCAGGTCCCCAGCCGCGCTCGGCCCCAAGTTTGTTCCGCAGTTTCAGCCAGTGCGGGAAGAGTTCCTCCCGGGCCTGTTCGTCGGTATCTGCCACATGGCCGGGCGAATGCGTGGCAACCTGCTGCATCGGGTGGCCGTACTTGGACATGGCTTCCCGGTACAGGTCCACCAGCGGCCGGAACGAGCGCGGCTGCCCGCCGATAATCGCGAAGATGATGGGATAGCCGTACTGGGCGCAGCGGAGGACCGACTCGGGTGTTCCCCCGACACCGATCCAGGTGGGCAGCAGGTGGCGTTCCAGGGGCGGGTAGACGCTCAGGCCGGAAAGGGCCGGCCTGGTGCGGCCTTCCCAGTGCACCGGCTTCTGCGCCCGTACCTTGTCAAACAGCTCCAGCTTCTCTTCAAACAGGACCTCATAGTCTGCGAGGTCCAGCCCGAACAGCGGGAAGGACTCAATAAAGGAGCCCCGGCCCAGCATCACTTCGGCGCGGCCGTTCGAGAGGGCGTCAACGGTGGAGAACCGCTGGAAAACCCGGATGGGATCATCCGAACTCAGGACCGTGACCGCGGAGCCGAGGCGGATCCTGGTGGTGCGGGCGGCAGCGGCCGCGAGGAAAACCTCGGGCGCGGATACCGCGTAGTCCTTGCGGTGGTGCTCGCCAACACCAAAGGCGTGAAGTCCGACGGCGTCCGCCAGCTCAGCCTGTTCGAGCAGCTGGCGCAGCACCTGGGCATGCGGCTGCGGGCTGCCGTCCGGGTTCTCGCCGACGTCGCCGAAGGTGTTCAGCCCGATCAGGATCCGGTCCGCGGCCACCGGAGCCGTGGGAAGGGGCGGGATTTCGCTCATCGGGACTCCTTCAGCCAGCCGGCCAGTTCCGCTGCCCAGTAGGTCAGCACCATATGGGCGCCGGCGCGGCGGATGCCGAGCACGGATTCGGTGATGGCCGCACGCCTGTCAATCCACCCGTTCCCGGCGGCAGCCTCGATCATGGCGTACTCCCCCGAGATCTGGTAGGCCGCAACGGGGACCGGGCTCATAGCCGCCACGTCGGCCACGATGTCCAGGTAGCTCATGGCCGGCTTCACCATCACCACGTCTGCCCCTTCGGCGAGGTCCAGTTCAACCTCGCGAAGGGCTTCGGTGCGGTTGCCGGCGTCCATCTGGTACGTGCGCCGGTCCCCCTTGAGCTGGGAGTCGACGGCTTCCCGGAACGGACCATAGAAGGCCGACGCGTACTTCGCCGCGTAGGCAATAACGGAGGTATTCGTGTGCCCTGCCTGGTCCAGGGCGGCGCGGATGGCGGCAACCTGGCCGTCCATCATGCCCGACGGGCCCAGCATGTGGGCACCGGCGTCGGCCTGTGCCACGGCCATCCGGGCGTAGATCTCAACGGTGCGGTCGTTGTCCACATAACCCTCGGCGTCCAGTACGCCGCAGTGCCCGTGGTCGGTGAACTCATCCAGGCAAACATCGCTCATGACCACCAGGTCGTCGCCGACCTCCGAGCGGACATCCCGGATGGCCTTGTTCAGGACGCCGTCGGGGTCAACGGAGGCGGTGCCCTCGGCGTCCCGGGTCTCCGGGATGCCGAACAGCATGATGCCGCCAAGGCCGAGCTCAACAGCTTCTGCCGCGGCCCGCTTGAGAGTCTCCGTGGTGTGCTGGACAACTCCGGGCATCGACGTGATCGGGTTCGGCTCGGTGAGGCCTTCCCGGATGAAGGCCGGGAGGATCAGCTCGGCCGGCGCGAGCCGGGTTTCAGCGGTCAGCCGGCGCATGGCCGGTGTGGTGCGGAGGCGGCGGGGGCGGTCGCTCGGAAAAGTCATGGTCCTGTCCTTGGGAATGGTTCGAGGGGTGGGCGGAAGTTCCGGTTGGCGGTTTTCCGGCAGGTCAGGGTGGTTGCCGGCAGGAATTTCCACCGGCTCCAAGTGCCGTTTCGACGGCGGCCACCAGCCCTTGTGGCGTGGGCTCGCCGGCGATTGCAGCCACAGGCATGCCGAGGGCGGCGGCCTGTTCCGCCGTCGACCTTCCGATCGCCACCAGGCGGCAGCCGTGCAGCGGCGAGAGCCCATGGATTCGCCGGACGGCGCTGGGCGAGGCGGCGACTACTGCCTGGATCTGCCCGGCCGCAATTTCGGCGGCGGCTGCTTCCGGTGCCAGCAGGGAGTACGACGGCGTGCCCCGCCCCGGCCCCGCATCCTCCGGCGGTGAGACCAGCCTGCGCTCCGCTGCCGCGGGATAATCGACGGTGCGGTAGGCGGTCACTGCGGTGACCGTGCTGCCTGCCGCCGTCAGCCCTTCGGCGAGTCGTCCAGGCGCGATGTCCGCTTGGGGAAGAAGTACTTTGCCGGTATTGGCGGGCCATACCTCGAGCAGTCCCGAAGCGGACTGCTCGTCCCTGGGCATCAGATCCACCGGCAAGCCGGCGGCTTCGAGGAGACGCCGGCAGGCCGGTCCGATCGCAGCGATCCGGGTGGCGGCGGGTATCCACTGGCGCAGCGTGAGGCCCCGTTCGGTTGCCTTGGCGGTGAGCACATGGACCGTGGTGGCGCTGCTGATGATCAACCAGTCAAACGCGCCGGCACCGAGCGCATCGCAGGCCACGTCTAGGGAGTGCTGGTCCGCGGCACGTTCGAAGTCGATCAGCGGCAGCAGGAGCGCTTCGGCGCCGGCCTCCTCAAGTGCCGCTACCAGGGGCAGTGAGCGTTCCGGGCTGCGGGTGATCAGTACCCGGGCCCCCCTAAGCAGCTTCCCGCTCCCGAACCCGGTTGCTCCGTTGGCGGTGTGGTCCGCCACGCCTACCCCTCCCCAAGAGGGCGGTCCTGGACACGGCGGGAAGGCAGTCCCATGGCCGGCTCAGGAAGCCTGCAGGTCTGCAATATCGGCGGCACCTGCAGCGAGGAGGACTTCGGCGAGTTCGATGCCCAGCAGGGTGGCCCCAACTTCCGTGAGTCCGTCGGTTGCCCGCTTGTCCCGGACTGAAGCGGTGCCGTCCACGGCACAAACCACGGCTTCCAGGTGGAGCATGCTGCCCTTCCGGAAGGCGTACGCGCCCACCGGCGCTGCGCAGCCGGCTTCGAGCCGTGCCAGCAGGGCCCGCTCAGCCGTGACAGCGAGCCGGGTGTCCGGATCGTCCAGCGCGGCCAGTGCCTGCGCAAGGACATCCTTGGAACCCTCTGTGGAGCCCGGCCTGGGCGGCGCGTCGGCAGTGCGGCATTCGATGGCGAGGGATCCCTGGCCGGCAGCGGGCAGCATGACGTCCGTTTCCAGGAACTCGCTGACGGCATCCAGCCGGCCGATGCGTTCCAGGCCTGCCGCCGCGAGAACTACGGCATCAAGGTCGCAGGACTTGCCCGCAACCACCTGGTCCGTTGCGTTTCCTGGAAGTCCGGGCACCCTGCCCAGGCGGGTGTCCACGTTGCCGCGGATATCCACGATGTCGAGGTCGGGCCGGGCGGTGCGCAGTTGGGCTGCGCGGCGGGGCGAGCCGGTCCCCACAGTGGCGCCGGAGGGGAGGTCGGCAAGTTTGAGCCCGTCCCGGGCGCAGAGGACATCGCGGACGTCTACCCGCCGGGGCGTAGCGGCCAGGCTCAGGCCTACTGCCGCGCCGGTGGGCAGGTCCTTGAGCGAATGGATGGCCACGTCGCACTCATCGCGCAGCAGCGCATCGCGCAGCGCGGCGACAAAGACACCGGTGCCGCCCATTTGTGACAACGAGCCCGTGAGGACGTCGCCGTCGGTCCTGATGTGGACGAGCTCCACCGGGAAACCTCCGACGGCGGCCAGCTGGTCAGCGGTTTGCCGCGTCTGGGTGAGTGCCAGCTTGCTGGCGCGGGTTCCGATGCGGACTGTCACTGCTGCGGCGCTCCCCCGGCCGTGCCTGGCTGGTTGGCCGCCGCGTCCGCCGGATAAGGATCATGGCCGGTGCCCACGGTGGTGTCCGCGCCTGCAATCGTAGGCTTCTCGCCGCGGAAGTTCGCGCAGCATCCCGGGCGGCAGACGTCGTACCAGGGGCCAAGAGCGGTCACCGCCGGGCGGTCGCTGATGTTGTTGGCCACGGTCCGCTCGGAAATCAGGTCCACCAGGCCGTTGACGAATGTGCGGTGGGTGCCCGGAGTGGGGACGCGGGTGGCTGCGAGTCCCAGGTTGGCGCAGGTTTCCAGGGCTTCCGTGTCCAGATCCCAAACAACTTCCATGTGGTCGCTCACGAAGCCCAGGGGCACAATAACGATTCCCTTGACGCCCTGGCCCGCAAGCTCTTCAATGGCGTCGTTGATGTCCGGTTCGAGCCACGGCACGTGCGGGGCCCCGGAACGGGACTGGTAGACCAGCGACCAGGGGGCGGTAAGGCCTGATTCCTCTTCCACCCGCTGGATGACGGCGGCCGCGGTGGCCAGGTGCTGGGCAACGTACGCGGAACCCTCTTCGAATTCGCGGGGTTCGCCCTCGGAGCGGCCAGCCGCGTCTGCGTCACGGGTCGGGATGGAGTGCGTGGCAAACAGGATCTGGACGGGCGCGTCGGGTGTGCCAGCTGCTGCCAGTTTTTCCCTGACCTCCGCGAGGCCCGCGGCGGTGCCCTCGATGAAGGGCTCCACAAAGCCGGGGTGGTCGAAGTACTGGCGCACCTTGTCCACTTCCAGCCGGCCGTCCAGGCCGGTCTCAGTCAGCGCCATGCCAATGTCTTCGCGGTACTGGCGGCAGCTGGAGTAACAGGAGTAGGCACTCGTGGTGAGCATCAGCAGGCGGCGGTGCCCGGCGTCGTACGCGTCCTGCAGGGTCTGCGGGATGTACGGGGCCCAGTTGCGGTTGCCCCACAGCACGGGAAGGTCAATGCCCCGGGCGCCGAGCTCGGCCTCGAGCGCTGCCTTCAGCTCGCGGTTCTGCTGGTTGATGGGGCTGATGCCGCCGTTTGCACGGTAGTGGTGGGAAACTTCCTCAAGCCGCTCGTCCGGGATCCCGCGCCCGCGGGTCACGTTGCGGAGGAACGGAATGACGTCCTCCTGGCCTTCCGGCCCGCCAAAGGAGGCGAGGAGGACGGCGTCGTAATTTTTGGGGGCCATGCGGCCGGCCTCCGTCACGGGGTTAATGGCCGCCACGCTGCCGGGATCGCGCGCTTCGAGGGGGCTCATGCCAGCACCTCTGCAACTTCTTCCGCGGAGATGCGGCGACCGGTATAGAACGGAATCTCTTCCCGGACGTGGTTGCGTGCTTCGGTGGCGCGAAGGTGGCGCATGAGGTCCACCAGGTCCACCAGCTCAGGCGCCTCCAGGCCCAGGATCCATTCCCAGTCACCGAGGGCGAAGGAGGAGACAGTATTGGAAATGACCTGCGGGAAGTCCCGGCCCAGCAGGCCGTGGTCGCGGAGCATCTTGCCGCGCTCGGCCTCGGGCAGGATGTACCACTCGTAGGAGCGGACAAACGGGTAGACGCACAGCCACTCTGCCGGTGCAACGCCGCGGGAGTAGGCAGGGGTGTGGTTCTTGGCGAACTCAGCCTCGCGGTGCACACCCATGGCGGACCAGACAATCTCGGTCCCGGCGAAGAGGGTGCTGCGGCGGATGTCCCGGATTGCCTGCTGCAGGGCTTCGGGCTTGGGCCCGTGGAGCCACACCATCACGTCCGCATCCGCCCGCATGGCGGAAACGTCGTAACTGCCGCGGTGAGTCACGCCGGCCTGGGCGAGCCGTTCCAGCAGGGCCTCGAAGTCCGTGGCAGCAGCGGCGCTGCGGACCAGCGCCTCTGACCGCTTGAAGACCGTCCAGAGGGTGAAAAACTGCTCGGCTGATTCTTCGGTTTTAGTGACAGATTCGGCAGAAGTGTGGCTCATGGTTACAAGTTTGCCCCTTCGTACCCGCCAAGTCGAAACCAGCTAGTTCTACAGCCCGTAGAAGTGTTCAATGTCACAGCAGCATCCGTTTTCCCGGATCCCCGGAAGTCCGCGCCTAGGGATTTCGCAGGCGGAAGAAGACCAGTCCGGCGGCACCGGCCATGCCTACCAGCCCTGAGCCAAGCCACACCAGGGCACTCTTCGGCTCCGGCTGCGCAGCCAGCACCGCGCTGGTCCGGACGCTGTTGCCGTTCGGGACTGAAGAATACGGCGACCACCCCGCCTGGGTACGTGGCACGGCGTAAAGAGGTACATATCCGCCCTGTCCGGCCACTGCACCCGTCGCAGTTGCGGTAGCAGTTTCGCCTGCGGCGGCGACGGCGGTGGGCTCGCCTGCCGCCGTCGTGGCAGGATCCACTGCCACGGTGGATGCGGGCGGGGCAGGCTGGGCCGGTGTGGTCCCGCCTGCCGCTGCTGGTGCAGGGGCAGCAGGGGTGCCGGTTCCCGGGGCTTCCGGCACGGCGCCGGGAGCCGAAGGCGCAGCACCCGGCGCCGTCCGGGTGGCCGTCGGAGTGCCGGCTGCAGGGGCGGAGCCGACGGGAGCAGACGACGCGGCGCGGGTAGCTGTCGGAGTGCTGGCTGTCGGAGTGCTGGCTGCGGGCGCGCTGCTTGTCGGAACCGGGGACGCCGTAGCAGTGGCCGAAGGTGAAGGTGCGGCTGGCTTTTGGGTGGCCTTCGCTGCGGGACGGAGGGCAGACGGGATTGCGGAGGCGGAAGGAGTAGGAGCCGGGCTGGGGCTGGCGGTCTGCTTGGCATCAGCACCCTTGCCGTTGTCCGCAGGAGCGTTGCCATTGCTGCTCTTCCCCCCGCGGTCCTGGCCGGGCGCATTCTCCTGCGCGACAGCTGACTGGCCCTTCAGCGGGGCCACTACGGGGAGGGTTTGGGTGTCAACCGCCGGGGCTCCGGGGTCACCAGGGCCGGGCGCTCCCTCTTTTGCTTGGGACGCCGGGACGCCCGTGGTGAGAACCAGTACCGCCCCGACTGCCGCAGCTGCTGCGCCGCGTCGGAGTCCCCCATGGATACCGGTCCGGGGCATGGAAAAATCGGACCTGTTGTGAACCATAGTCATCGACACTAACCATGTCGGACGGCGAAGTGAAAACCAGCAAAGCATCCAACGGCGGTCCAGGAGAGCCCTGTTTCCGGGCCTCCACGGGCCTGACCAGCGAGGACGTTCAGCCGGCCAGGTTCCGGATTTGGTTCTTCGTGTCGGACACCACTGCGGCGAGTCCGTTCCCGGCCACCCAGCCGCCCACCACGGCCAGGCCGCCCACCGCGTTGCAGGCTTCCCGGATTGCGGTAACCCGGGCGCGGTGTCCGACGGCCGCAAAAGGCAGGGCACCGCGCCACCTCACAACGTCCCACTCCACAACGTCCTGCCGGCCGATGCCAACCCCGAGCAAGGCCGATGCGTCGTGAAGCGACGCCGCCAGGAGCCCGTCGTCGGTATCCGGTCCGCCGGGCTGGTTGCCGGTGCTGTCAACACGTCCATAGGAGAGCCGGATGACATGCCTGCCGGCGCCGGCGGCGGCGGCCAGCCAGTCCCATTTGCCGGTGGCATGCGTCAGGGCCTTTGCCTGGACGCCGGGAGTCTGGGGCGCCACGAGGATGCCGGTACCGCGGGGACGGCGGTCCAGTTCAGGCTTGTCCAGGACCAGGGTGACGAGCTGCACGTCAGGCCCGGAACCGGGTTGCTGTCCAGCAATTGCCGGCACTGCCTTTTCCAGCAGTCCGGCGGCGGCCGGGCCGTCTACTGCGACGACCAGCAGGCCGGCGTCGAACGTCTCCCCCGCGGCGTCAACGCGCCACCCATCGGATGTCCGGGACACCGCTGTTGCGAGCGTTCGGGACAGGAGCGTAACGCCCCGGTCCTGCAGATCCGTGACCAGCGCGGTGACCATGGTGTGCATTCCGCCTTCCAGCCCGGCGACGGCGGATCCTGCCTTGGCGGGTCCGGTGCTGTTTCGCCGCTGGGACGCCACGGCGGCGGCCAGGGAGCCGTGCTGCCGAAGTCCTGCGCGAAGTCCAGGAGCCACCATGTCGACATCCAGGAGTCCCGGGTCGGCCGAGTGGACGCCACCCACAACGGGCGCTACCAGCCGCTCCAGGACCCGGCGTCCCATGCGCGCCCGGACGAGGGCGGACACGCTGACAACGTCCGCTGCCGTGCCGATGGACGCGGGCAGGACCCTGTCGAGGGAGGCGCGGAGCGAGCCGAGCAGGCCCAGGGACCTGCGGACCTCGGGATCCCAGGGGTTGGCGGGAATTCCCAAAACGCCGGTCTTGGGAAGTTCTCGGGCACCGTCCGGGAGCTGCACCCAGGCGCCGCCGGGCCGCGGCGCAACAATCCTCTCCGAAAGGCCCAGTTCCCCGGCAAGGCCGGCAACGGCGTCGGACCGAGTAGCGAAGGACTCTGCCCCGCTATCCAGGGTGAGGCCCGCTACAACATGGCTGCCCACGCAGCCGCCCCACTCCTTGCCGGCTTCCAGGACTGTCACCGGATGCCCGGCAACGGCCAGCTCCCGGGCGGAAAGGAGGCCTGAGATCCCACCGCCCAGCACCAGCGCGGACGGGGCGCCAGCCGGGTGAATCGCCATGGGTTACTCCGGCGAAATGGAGTGTATGAGTTCTACAACCCGGGTGAGGACGGCAGGGTCGGTCTCGGGAGGAACGCCATGGCCCAGGTTGAGGACGTGGCCAGGCGCAGCTGCTCCGGCGGCAATAACAGCGCGGACGTGCGCTTCGAGGATTTCCCAGGGGGCGGACAGCAGCGCGGGGTCAATGTTTCCCTGCAGCGGGACCGATCCGCCCAGCCTTCGGTTGGCCTCGTCCAGCGGCAGCCGGTAATCAACGCCCACCACGTCCACGCCTACGTCCCGCATGGCCACGAGAAGCTCGGAGGTACCGGTGCCGAAGTGGATGAGCGGGGCACCAAGGTGCCTTACATGGTCCAGGGCACGCGTGGAGGCGGGGGCCACAAACTGTGTGTAGTCGGCAAGGCCCAGGGAGCCTGCCCACGAGTCGAACAGCTGTCCGGCGGAGGCGCCGGCCTCCAGCTGGGCCTGCAGGAACATGCCGGATGCATCGGCGGCCCAGTTGGCGAGGGCGCGCCAGGTCTCCGGGTCTGCGTGCATCATGGTGCGGGGTCCGAGGTGGTCACGGGACGGCTTGCCCTCCACCATGTAGGCCGCCAGGGTGAAGGGCGCCCCGGCAAAGCCGATCAGCGGGGTCCTACCGAGTTCGGCCACCGTAAGCCGGACGGCCTGGCGGATAGGTTCGAGCGCCTCCCAGGTCAGCTGCGGGAGGGCGGCAACGTCCGCGGCAGTCCGGACGGGCCTGTCCAGGACGGGGCCCACTCCGGGCACGATGTCCACGCCCACGCCGGCCAGTTTGAGCGGAATGACAATGTCGGAGAAGAAGATTCCGGCGTCCACGTCGTGGCGGCGGACAGGCTGGAGCGTGATCTCCGAAGCGAGCTCGGGGCGCAGGCAGGAATCCAGCATGGCGATGCCTTCGCGGACCTTGAGGTACTCCGGGAGGGAACGCCCGGCCTGCCGCATGAACCAGACGGGGCGGCGCGATGGCTTTCCGCCCCGGTAGGCCGTGATCAGCGGCGAGTCTGCGGTGCGTCCATCCACCAGTGGATGGTCTGTGGCGAGGGCGCCGGCAGCGGACATGGCAGGGCTGGAAGTCATGCCTTTGATTGTGCCCAAAAACAGCAGCAAAAGATAACGACAGGCTGTCACGCCAGGGGCCCTTTCCCGCGCCGTGGCAGGAATCACAGCGCCAGCCGGCCGTATCCGGGCCGGGTGGTTGTTCTACCGAGGAACGAAAAAGCTATGATTGACCTGCTGTGGTTCTTTTTTCATTGGTGGCTACACACGCCGACATCGATCTTGAGACCGTTGCTCAGTTGAGCAACGGTGCCTCCGGGATCGCCACATCCGCTCTCTCCGGATCGCCGGCGGTGACGGGTGCGGTAGTCCTTGCCACCTGCAACCGCTACGAAATCTATGGCGAGGCTCCCCACCCGGACGACGTTGAAGCCGCCCGCGCAGCGCTTGTCGCCCAGATCAGCGATGTCAGCGGACTCAGCGAACCGCTGGTTTCCCGCTCCTTCAGCACCCGCACCGGCCCTGAAGTAAGCCAGCACCTCTTTGCCGTCAGCGCCGGACTGGATTCCGCCGTCGTCGGTGAACGTGAAATCGCGGGCCAGGTACGCCGGGCCCTCATCACCGCCCAGCACGAGGGAACCGCCAGCTCCGGACTCGTCCGCCTGTTCCAGGCCGCGTCAAAGACGGCCAAGGACGTCGGCGCCCAGACCGCACTGGGATCACGGGGACTCTCCATCGTTTCCGTGGCCCTGGATCTGGCAACCGACCTTTCCGAGAACCCTGACTGGTCCACCAAGAAGGTGGTGGTCTTCGGCACCGGAGCCTACGCCGGCGCCACGATGGCGCTGCTGCGTGAGCGGGGCTGTACCGACATCTCCGTCTTCTCTTCCTCCGGCCGCGCCGAGGGCTTTGTGGCCACCCGCGGCGGCACGGCCCTTGACGAGGAAACGCTGCGTCCTGCCGTCGCTGCTGCGGACGTGATGATCGGCTGCAGCGGCTCGGACACCCGGGTGGAAGCTGATGAACTCGCCCTTGTGCGCGCAGATTCGCCACAGCCACTGATTGCCATCGATCTGGCCCTTACCCATGATTTCGACCCCGGAGTGGGCGAGCTGGAAGGCGTTGAGCTGTTGACCCTGGAATCCGTGCGCCTCGCCGCACCGCAGGAGCAGGCTGAATCACTGGCCCAGGCAAGCGGCATCGTCAGCGGCGCTGCCAAGGCCTTCGAGCAGGAGCGCGAGGCCCGGTCCGTGGATTCCGCGATCGTTGCACTGCGGCGGCACACCATGAACGTCCTGGACGCGGAAATGGAAAAGGTCCGTGCCCGGCACGGCTGCACGGCGGCGGCTGAAGAAGTGGAGTTCGCGCTTCGGCGCATGGTCAAGCAGCTGCTTCACGTTCCCACCGTGCGCGCACGCGAGCTCGCCGCCAACGGCCAGCAGGATGAGTACGTCGCCGCACTGGAGGCCCTCTACGGCATTACCGTGGAGCAGCCGGCAGCCCGCGCCGTTCCCCAGGCCGAGTGCCCGGTGGACCACCAGGGCCTCGAAAGCGCCTGACCAGCCTACGCCCCACCACCTGCGCCCTCCCGCGCAACGCTCTCTCACTTACCGGGTCTTTTCCACCCACGCTCTCTCACTTAATGCGTCATTTCCCCCGACCCTCTCTCACTCTTATAAAAAAAGTGAGAGAGCGTCCATCAAAAACCGGCGTTAAGTGAGAGAGCGTCCCGTAAACGGGGCGGAAGATGATGACGCGCGGGAGGGGCGCTCCGGCCCCGGCTGCGGCTCCGGGCCTAGTAGACGGGTTTGTTGGGTTCCACCTCGCGCACCCAGGCGAGGATGCCGCCGTCGAGATGGCTGACCCGCTGATAGCCGGCCTTCTGCGCCGCCGCCAGGACGTTCGCCGAGCGGGTCCCCGCCTTGCACAGGAACACAATGTCCTTGTCCTGCGGCAGCTCCTGCCACGCTTCCCCGGCAAGGATCCGTCCCTGCGGGATGAGGACGGCGCCGTCGATCCTGACAATGTCGTATTCGCCGGACTCCCGCACATCCACGAGCTCAAAGTCCTTCAGGCCGGCCTTCCGGGACGCGAGCATGGTGGCCAGCTGCGTAGCTGTGACGGTGTGTTCCGTGTCCGCCTGTGCCGTGGGCGTAATGCCGCAGAAGGCCTCATAGTCCGTCAGCTCCGTGATCGGTTCCGCAGCGGGGTCCTTGGAGACACGGATCTCCCGCCAGCTGCCGCCCAGGGC
This sequence comes from Arthrobacter sp. Alg241-R88, assembly GCF_900537115.1. Taxonomy (GTDB): domain Bacteria; phylum Actinomycetota; class Actinomycetes; order Actinomycetales; family Micrococcaceae; genus Arthrobacter. The sequence goes on along the minus strand of NZ_UNRG01000001.1, from coordinate 676,893 downwards.
GTCGAACAGGGCCACCCTGCCCAGCAGTGAGCGTCCGACGCCGGTAATCAGCTTCACTGCCTCAGTCACCATCAGCGACCCCACCGCAGCGCAGAGCATGCCGAAGACCCCGCCCTCACCGCACGAGGGGACAGACCCTGCCGGAGGTGCTTCAGGATAGAGGTCACGGTAGGTGGGTCCGTGCTTTTCCCAGAAGACGCTCACCTGCCCGTCGAAGCGGAAGATGGAGCCCCAGACGTAGGGCTTGCCCAGGATGGCGGCGGCGTCGTTGACCAGGTACCGCGTGGCGAAGTTGTCGGCGCCGTCCAGGATCAGGTCGTAGCCCGCGAACAGCTCCAGGGCATTGGAGGCGTCCAGCCGGACGTTATGCAGCCGGACGTCCACCAGCGGGTTGAGGGCGGCGATGGCGTCCCGCGCCGACTCGATCTTCGGCCGGCCAACGTCAGCCACGCCGTGGATGACCTGGCGCTGCAGGTTGCTGAGGTCAACGGCGTCGTCGTCGATGATCCCCAGCGTCCCTACCCCCGCGGCGGCGAGGTAGAGCAGCGCCGGGGACCCGAGCCCGCCGGCGCCGATCACCAGTACTTTGGCATTCTTGAGCCTCCGCTGCCCCAGTGCGCCGATCTCGGGAATGATGAGGTGCCGCGAGTAGCGCTCCACCTCGTCAGGAGTGAGCTCACCAGCCGGTTCAACCAGCGGAGGCAGTGAAATAGTCGAAACATTTGCGGAGAATGTCGAAGCCATACTTCAATGTATGCCCCGGGATACCGCCCGGTCATATTACCCCGACGTAGAGTGGGGGTAACTGCAAGGGAAAGAAGGACAACTGTGGTCCATGAAGCACGGGCTGACCGCCCGTCCGCAGCCGAACCGCAAACCGCCTCGCGCCCCGCCGGGCAACGGTCCGCCCGGCTTCCCCGGGACGAGAGACGCGCACAACTCCTTTCCGCAGCACAGGAAGTCTTCGTTGCCAACGGCTATCACGGGGCCGCCATGGACGAAATCGCAGAGACAGCCCACGTCAGCAAACCGGTCCTGTACCAGCACTTCCCCTCAAAGCGGGAGCTGTACCTGGCCCTGCTCGAAAGCCACCTGGCCTCCTTGACGGACCTGATGCTGGGGGCGCTGAACTCCACCACTGACAATGACGAACGCGTGCAGGCCGTGATGCGGGCCTATTTCCGGTTCATCGCCAACGATGACCAGGCCCACCGGCTTGTTTTCGAATCAGACCTCATCAACGATCCGGACGTCAGCTCACGGCTGGAGACCTTCAACCGGACGTTTGCGGACGCCATTGCCCGCGTCATCGCCGAGGACACCAAACTTCCCCACCTGGAGGCAGAGCTCCTGGGCCGCGGGCTCGCCGGGATGGCGCAGGTCAGTGCCCGGTACTGGCTCGAGACCGACGGGAACCTGGACCTCGATGTGGCCAGCGACCTCATCTACCGTTTAGCTTGGCGCGGAATCTCTCGCTTCCCCAAAGAGTCCTAGACTACAAATAAGACATAACCCGAGAAACGTGAACCGGCTGGGAGGCCCCCTGTGGAAATTAAGATCGGCGTTCAGAATGTTGGCCGCGAAATTGTGCTGGAATCAGTCGAGGACCCGGACTCCGTAGCCAAGGTTGTAGAAGCAGCCATCACCACCGGCAGCGAACTGCGCCTGAAGGATGACAAGGGACGCCTGATCATTGTTCCCGGCAAGGCCCTGGCCTACGTAGAAATCGGCGCCGAGGAACAGCGCCGCGTAGGGTTCGGCCAGTTCTAGCCCCCGCACCTGAGGTGCGAGTACTCCAAGGAGAGCCATGCTTTCGCTGACCATTGTGGTGCTGGTGACAGCCGCCGCAGGTTTCATCGTCTGGGCCAATGACAAGCGGCACACTAAATATGGTGTCGTCCTGCCGGCCGGCGTTGCCGTAGGTGTGGGAGCTGTTACCTGGATCATCCTGATGGCTGCAGGCTTTGGCTACCGGCCGGGCATGACCTGGCTGCCCTGGATCCTGCCCATGGTTGTGGGTGCAGCAGCGGCGGTTGCAGCGGTCCTTTACGTGGGCCGTACCAGGGCCAGGCACGATCTGGAACGGCTTACGGCGGCGCTGAAGCTCTAGCCGGAACCAGCGCCCGGACATTCAAGCACGGCTGTGGCCACTGCCTTTCGGGGTTGTGGCCACAGCCGTTTAAGCGGCTGCGGGGTGCCGCGCCGGTTCGGCAACCGCGTGGACCGCGGCGGCGGCTTCACTCACGGCCTCGGCCGCGCCCACGTCGCGGGCTGTGACTTCGCCCCCGGCGTCATGCGAGGTGTAAAGGAGGAAAACCCGGTTGTACCGCCAGTCCAGGTCAGGGTGGTGGTTCTGTTCCTCGGCAAGGCGTCCGACGGCGGCAATCAGCTCAAGTGCGGCAGCCGCCGTCGGCGCCTTGTATACCGTCACCAGTGCACCTTGGTGGTACCGCCAGTCGCTCAGGACGGCCAGTGCGTCCTCAAGCCGCTCGGGAGAAAGAATGTCCTTGCCGGCCATGGCTGCTCCTCACCTTATGGCTGGCGGAGCGGCACCGGGAGCGGGCTACAGGAACTCTGCCCGGCCCTCCATGGCCGACGACGCCAGTGCATGTTCGCGGCGCGGGATCCTGCCCGCCGCTTTCGCCAGCCTACCGGCGATCACCGCATGTTTGAAGGCCTCCCCCATCAGGGCAGGATTCTGCGCCCGGGTTACGGCCGTAGCCAGCAGCACGGCGTCGCACCCCAGCTCCATGGCCAGGGCCGCGTCCGAGGCGGTTCCGATGCCGGCGTCCAGGACCACCGGAACCGAGGCGCGGGAGACGATCAGCTCAATGTTGTGCGGGTTCAGGATGCCCAGTCCGGTGCCGATCGGCGCGCCGAGCGGCATGACCGCGGTGGCCCCAAGGTTCTCAAGCCGCAGCGCAAGGACGGGATCGTCATTGGTGTACGCAAAAACCTTGAAGCCCCTGTTGACCAGTTGTTCCGTGGCGTCCACCAGTTCGACAGCGTCCGGCAGCAGGGTCTGTTCGTCAGCTATGACTTCCAGCTTCACCCAGTCGGTTTCCAGTGCCTCACGGGCCAGTTCCGCCGTCAGCACTGCATCCCGGGCGGTGAAGCAGCCTGCCGTGTTGGGCAGCACGCGGATGCCGTGATCCACGAGCAGCTGGAAGAGCGAGCCCGTCTCGGCCGTGGAATACCGCCGCATGGCCACAGTGGTCAGCCCGGTGCCGGAGGCCAGGAGGGCAGCCCCCAGGCCGTCCAGGCTGGGCGCGCCGCCGGTGCCCATGATGAGCCGGGATGTCAGGGTGACGCCGTCAATGACCAGCGGATCATCGAGGCCCGCCACGCTTGGAGTGGTGATGGTTTCGGTCATGGTGTCAGCCTCCCTGCACAGCCGTGACGAGTTCAACCTCGTCGCCGTCCGCGAGCGCGGTGGTAAACCATTGGCTGCGCGGGACAACCTCGGAATTGTGGGCTACGGCCACACCAAGCTTTTGGCCGTCGGTTGCCTGACCATTGGCGGCCAGGGGGCGGCCGGTGACCTGGCTGACGAGCACGGTGATGGAGGCGCCCTCGGGCACGGGGTGCCGGGTTCCGTTCAAGGTAATGTTCATGCTGTTTCCTTTGTGGGCGATGTGTGGCGGAAGTGGTTGGTGGGTGAGCCGGTGGTTAGGCGGGCGCCTGCCCTGGGGGAAAAGCGGCCGGGGCTGAAGACCGCCCATCGGGGGTCCTCGCGGCCGTCGAAAAGGTCCCGGCAGACGGCTGCTGCGGCCGGTGTCAGCAGGACTCCGTGCCGGAAGAACCCGGTGGCGATGATGAGGCCGGAAAGGTACCCGTGCTCCCCGTCCGCCGCTGCCAGCGGGGCGGGAACCCGCCCCAGCAGGGGCGCGTTGTCGGGCGTTGCGGGACGGGCACGGGCTGTGAATTCCAGCAGTTCGAGTTCGGCGACGGCGGGAACCAGTACCTGCGCGTCGCGGAGGAGCTGGTACACGCCCCCGGCGGAAACGGCGTCCGTGCCGGACAGCGCATCCTCACGCTGGGTTGCCCCGATCACCACCGTGCCGTCCCTGCGCGGAACGATGTAGACCGGAACGCCGCGCACCAGCCCGCGGACCGTGGACGTCACCAATGGCTGCAGGTGCCGGGGCACTGCCAGGCGCAGGATGTCCCCGTGGACGGGCCGCAGTGGCAGGTTTAGCCCTGGCGGCAGCCCTTCAAGAGCTGCCGCGTGCAGCCCGTTCGCCACCACGGTTTCGGCGGCCAGCACGGTTCCCCCGTCCGCCAGGCGCACGCCGGCAACAGCTCCCCCGCGCCACAGCAGCCCGGTTGCCCTGGCCGCTACGGCAAAACCGCCGACGACGCCGGCTGCCGCAGTGCCGCGTCCCGCACCTTTGTCCCTGTTCCCGCCGCCGTCGTCCGTGCCTTGGGCCAGGGCGGCCTGCAGGCACGCCACCAACAGCCGCGGATCCACCTGGTGGTCGGCCGGAGTGTCCAGCGCGCACGCGATCCCCGGGCTGAGCAGGGGTTCCCGCTGTCGCGCGCCCCGGACGGTCAGCGGCTCTACGGAAAGACCACTGGCCTGCTGGACGGACCGGAGGTCCATCAGGGCGCGGCGGTCGGCGGCGTCGGCACCCACGGCGAGGGTCGGCGTCGTAATGTATCCCGGATCTGTTCCTGACGCTTCGGTGAGGCCGGCGGCAAAGGCCGGCCAGCGGGCCGAGGCATCCAGCATGAATTCCAGGAGGTCCTCCTCCTGGTAATGCAGCTCGCTCACCGGGGCAAGCATCCCGGCGGCAGCCCAGCTGGCCCCGGAACCCGGTGCGTCATCGATCACCACCACGGAACGGCCGGAACGCTTCGCCTCCCATGCGATGCCGTGGCCGATCACTCCACCGCCGATCACCGCCACATCAGCATGGATGGTGTTCTTGGCGTCTATGGCCAGGGGCTCAGATGATGCGCCCATGTGTCTCCTTCCCTACGCCGGTATTAGCCGGATCAGGTCAAGCGGTCGGCTCTGACGCCCTCTCAGCCCGGCGCTTTGTGACAGCTGCCGCGGGCTCCCGCAGTACGAGGCCAGTGTAGAGGAACTAGGCTTTCCCCCATGAATGTGTCCCACACCCCTGCCGCCGGCACCGACGTCCTCAGCAGCGCCAAGATCAGCAACGGCGTCAACGCCGCCCGCCTCTACCTCTGCACCGACGCCCGGAGGGACCGCGGCGACTTCGACCAGTTCGTGGACGCAGCGTTCGCCGGCGGGGTGGACATCATCCAGTTGCGCGACAAGACCATTGAAGCAGCAGAGGAGCTCGAACTCCTGGCGGTGCTCAAGGAAGCGGCAGAGCGGCATGGCCGCCTCTGGGCTGTCAACGACCGTGCCGACATCGCGGTGCTGTCCGGGGCACCCGTCTTCCACATCGGCCAAAAGGACCTGCCCCTGGACGCTGCACGCACCCTGCTCAACGGCAACGCCGCCATCGGCCTGTCCAGCCACACCCCGGCCCAGGTGGACGCGGCGCTCGGTGCGGCCGCCCGCCCCGCCGGGCTGGACTACTTCTGCGTGGGACCGGTGTGGTCAACGCCCACCAAACCGGGGCGGGCAGCGGTGGGACTGGAGCTGGTGAAGTATGCTGCCGAAGCTACCCGGCCGGCTGAGCAGGAGGGACAGTCCGACGGCGGTGTTCCCTGGTTCGCGATCGGCGGCATTGACCACGGCAACGTGGAGCAGGTGGTGGACGCAGGCGCACGCAGGATTGTGGTGGTCCGGGCCATTACGGAAGCGGGCGATCCCGCAGCCGCCGCCGCTGCACTGCTCGCCGCCCTGGATGCGCCCAACTCCTGACAACGCCGCTCCGGGCCGGATGCCTGCATTATGGCGCCGATTCCGGCTAGGCTGATTTTCGTGTCACACCATCGGCTGGCCCCCAACGTCCACGAGCACAACAACGCGCTTGAGGAAGCGCTGAGTGCCCTGCGGACCGAGCTGGAGCTGCCGGGCGCCTACCCCGAGGAGGCGGTGGCTGACGCGAAAGCGGCAGTCGAATCCCTGCAGCTCCCTGGCTACGACCTCACCGGCGTCGAATTCATCACCATCGATCCGGCGTCGTCAACTGACCTGGACCAGGCGCTGTTTATTGAGGCCGACGGCGACGGCTACCACGTGCTGTACGCCATCGCCGATGTGCCCGCATTTGTGGCCCCCGGCGGGCCCCTGGACGCGGAAACACGCCGCCGGGGCCAGACGTTCTATGCCCCCGACGGTCGGATCCCGCTGCATCCGGAAGTCATCAGTGAACAGGCCGGGAGCCTCCTTCCCGGGCAGGACTGCTCTGCGTTCGTCTGGGACTTCCGCCTGGACAGCGCCGCCGAGGTGACGTCCGTGGCCGTAAAGCGGGCCCGGATGCGCAGCCGCGCGAAGCTCAGCTATAAAGGCGTGCAGGCGGAGCTCGACGCCGGTACCGCCTCCCCTGTGCTGCAGCTCCTTAAGGAAGTGGGGCTCAAGCGCGTGGAGCTGGAACGGGCCCGCGGCGGCGCCAGCCTGAACATGCCGGAACAGGAGATTGTCCAGCTTCCCGACGGCGGCTACCGGATTGCCGCCGCTCCCCAGCTTCCGGTGGAGGACTGGAACGCGCAGATATCCCTTATGACCGGAATGGCAGCGGCGCGCCTGATGCTGGCGGGGAAGGTGGGCATCCTGCGCACCATGCCATCCCCGGACGAGCGCTCCCTGCACCATTTCCGGCTGCAGACAGAGGCCCTTGGCAAGCCCTGGGACGGCGAAATCAGCTACGGCGAATACCTGCGCAGCCTCGACTCCACCGATCCCCGCCAGCTTGCCATTCTGCACTCTGCCGGCATGCTGTTCCGCGGCGCCGCCTATACGGCTTTTGACGGTTCCGTCCCGGAGGACGCAGTCCAGTCCGCCATTGGCGCCGCCTATGCCCATACCACCGCTCCCCTGCGCCGCCTCGTGGACCGCTTTGTCCTGGTGATCTGCGAGGCGTTGTGCAACGGCGGCAATGTACCGGCCTGGGCACGGGAGGCGCTTCAGTCCCTGCCCGAGATCATGGCAGGCTCCGACCAGCTGGCATCACGGATGGAGCGCATGGCCCTGGACACCGTGGAGGCTGCCTTGCTGGTTAACCACATCGGGCAGGAATTCGACGCAATCGTCATTTCGGGGTCCAAGCCGCAAAACGGCAACGGAAAGAACGGCAACGGCAAGAACGGCAACGGGAACGGCAAGAACGGGAACGGCGGTTCGGGAATCATCCAGATTGCAGACCCCGCTGCGACCGCCCGCTGCTCCGGGGAACTGGTGTCCGGAACCAAGGTCCGGGTCCGCCTGGTCTCCTCCGATATCGTGACGCGGGAAGTCCATTTCGAACTTGTTCAATAGTGCCGCAAAAGGGCCACCCGGCCGCGAAAGCCGGGATTTGGGCCGCCTGCGGCTAGACTGAAGAGGTAGATATGGATGCCCGGTCGTTGATTTCCTTGATTTGAAACCAACAAGCCCGCCCCTACGCGATCTTGAGATACACCCGCTGGTCACCAGTGCCAGCATTTAGATAGCCCGCGATCGGCTTCCACTGGAATTGCTTGTGCGCCCGAGCGTGCTCCGGAACAGCCTTTGGCCGGCCCGTTGAGCAGGCAGCGCCACTGCCCAAATGAATAAGGAAACTCCACAGTGAGTGAATTGCATACCCACCAGCTTCTGACCGACGAGACCGGCACCGAGACCATCGAGCCGGAAGAAACCATTATCTCGGACGAGAAGCCCCACGAAATCGCGGAGAAGTCCTTCGCGGACTACAACGTCCGGGCCGATATCGTGGAATCCCTGGCCGACGCCGGGATCACCCACCCCTTCCCCATCCAGGCCATGACCCTGCCGGTGGCCCTGTCCGGCCACGACATCATCGGCCAGGCCAAGACCGGTACGGGCAAGACGCTCGGTTTCGGCATCCCCGCCCTCCAGCGGGTGGTGGGCCAGGACGACCCCGGCTACGACAAGCTCCCGGTTCCCGGCGCCCCGCAGGCCCTGGTCATCGTCCCTACGCGCGAACTCGCCGTGCAGGTGGCCAATGACCTGCAGACGGCGTCCCGCAAACGCAACGCCCGCATCACCACCATCTACGGCGGCCGTGCCTACGAGCCGCAGGTGGAGGCGCTGAAGAAGGGCGTGGAGATCGTGGTGGGAACTCCCGGCCGCCTCATCGACCTTTACAAGCAGAAGCACCTGAGCCTGAAGAACGTCAAAATCGTCATCCTGGACGAAGCTGACGAGATGCTGGACCTCGGCTTCCTGCCGGACGTCGAAACCCTCATTGCCGGTACGCCGCCAGTACGCCAGACCCTGCTGTTCTCCGCCACCATGCCCGGGCCCGTCATTGCGATGGCCCGCCGCTACATGACGCAGCCCACGCACATCCGCGCCGCAGATCCCGATGACGAGGGCCTCACCAAGCGCGATATCCGGCAGCTGATCTACCGTGCCCACAGCATGGACAAAACCGAAGTTGTGGCCCGCATCCTCCAGGCGCGTGGCCGCGGCCGCACCATCATCTTCACAAAGACCAAGCGCACCGCCGCCAAGGTGGCCGAGGAGCTTGTGGACCGCGGCTTCGCAGCTGCCGCCATCCACGGCGACCTGGGCCAGGGCGCCCGTGAACAGGCACTGCGTGCCTTCCGCAATAACAAGGTGGACGTCCTGGTGGCCACCGACGTCGCCGCGCGCGGCATTGACGTTGATGACGTCACCCACGTCATCAACTACCAGTGCGTGGAAGACGAGAAGATCTACCTGCACCGCGTGGGCCGCACCGGCCGTGCCGGCAACAAGGGCACCGCGGTGACCTTCGTGGACTGGGATGACATGCCGCGCTGGAGCCTCATCAACAAGGCTCTGGGCCTGAGCGTGCCGGAGCCCATCGAAACCTATTCGTCCTCGCCGCACCTCTACGAGGACCTGGACATCCCGGAAGGCACCAAGGGCCGCCTCCCGCGTGACAAGCGCGTCCTTGCCGGCGTCGACGCCGAGGTGCTTGAAGACCTGGGCGAAACCGGCAAGAAGAACAGCCGGGGCGGCCGTGACAGCGGCCCCTCGCGCGAACGCGACGGCCGGGAGCGCAGCAGCCGGGGCCGCGACGGCAGGGGCGGAAACCGCGACGACAGCCGCAGCAGCGGTGACTCTGCAGCCCGCACGGGGGAGCGCCGCCGTCGTACGTCCGATTCCGCTGCAGCCCCCACAGCTGCCGCCGAATCCCCCGCCGCGGCCTCACCCGCATCAGAGGGCGAGCAGCCCTCCCGTGTCCGCCGCTCCCGTACGCGCACCCGCCGCCGCAACGGCGAGGTAGTGGCCGGCAGAGACACATCGGCACAGCCTGGCAGCACCGAGGCCTAACCCCCTCAATGACTGAAACTGTCTGGGCGCCGGACGGCAGCAACCTGGTGGTACACGCGGACAACGCGGAGTTCCTCCCCTCGCTGCCGGACGGCGCCTTCACACTGATATACGTGGATCCGCCGTTCAACACCGGCAGGCCGCAGCTGCGCCAGCAGACCACCATGGTGGCCAACGCCGACGGCACAGGCGACCGCGTAGGTTTCAAAGGGCGCTCCTACGACACCATCAAGGGAGCGCTGCACCGCTACGACGACGCCTTCAGCGACTACTGGTCCTTCCTGGAACCACGGCTCGTCGAGGCCTGGCGCCTGCTGGCCGAGGACGGCACCCTGTACCTGCACCTGGACTACCGCGAAGTGCACTATGCCAAGGTCATGCTGGACGCCATCTTCGGCCGTGAGTGCTTCCTGAACGAGATCATTTGGGCCTATGACTACGGCGCGCGGGCCAAGAACCGCTGGCCCACCAAGCACGACAACATCCTGGTCTACGTAAAGAACCCGGCCAAATACCACTTCAACAGCGCCGAGGTGGACCGGGAACCCTACATGGCGCCCGGGCTGGTGACGCCCGCCAAGCGCGAACTGGGCAAGCTGCCCACCGACGTCTGGTGGCACACCATCGTCTCCCCCACGGGCAAGGAAAAGACCGGCTATCCCACCCAAAAGCCCGAAGGGCTTGTCCGGCGCGTCGTGGCTGCGTCAAGCCGGCCCGGGGATTGGTGCCTGGACTTCTTTGCGGGCTCCGGCACGCTCGGCGCCGTCTCGGCGAAGCTCGGCCGGAAGTTCGTGTGCGTGGACCAGAACCAGCCGGCCATCGACATCATGGCAAAGCGCCTGGGTGCCCACGCCGAGTTCACCTCTTTCCCTCCCAAGTAAGTAGCGCTAAATGTCGTTTTGACGCTCGAAAACGACACTTGGCGCTACCCAGTTGGGAGGGCGGCCGCAGCTAAGGACGGACGACGGCGGTCCCGGTGGCCATGTCCTCAATCCGGGCCAGGACGTCCGGCCCCGTCAGGTTTTCCCCCAGCAGGTTGGGTTTGCCGGTGCCGTGGTAGTCGGACGAGCCGGTGATCAGCAGGTCATGCTTCGCGGCGAGCCGGCGCAGGAAGTTCCGGCCCTCCTCCGGATTGTCGCGGTGGTCGATCTCCAGGCCGGCCAGTCCGGCGTCGATCATTTCCTGGTAGACGCGCTCCCCCACAATGCGGCCCCGCGAGGAGGCCACCGGATGGGCAAACACGGGCACGCCTCCTGCCGCGCGGACCAGTTCGACGGCGGTGGCGGGGTCCGGCGCGTAATGCTGGATGAAGTAGCGGGACCGGGAGGTGAGGATGGACGCGAACGCCTCCGACCGGTCCTCCACCACACCGGCGGCCACCAGCGCGTCGGCGATATGCGGACGCCCAAGAGTGGCTCCCGGGGCCACGTGGTGGATGACGTCGTCCCAGGTGAGCGGGTAATCCTCGGCGAGGAGGGTGACCATCCGCTCGGCGCGGGTGTGCCGGGCATCCTTGGCCTTGGTGATCTCCTCCAGGAGGCCGGCATGTTCGGGGTCGTGCAGGTAGCTCAGGAGGTGGACACTGATTCCCTGTTCTGTCCGGCATGAGACTTCCATGCCGGGCACCAGTGCAACGCCGTGCTCCACTGCCGCAGCGGAGGCTTCCACCCAGCCTGCGGTGGAATCGTGGTCGGTCAGCGCCACCACGTCCAGCCCGGCGCGGGCGGCGGACGCCATCACGTCGGCGGGCTTTTCCGTGCCGTCGGAGACGTTGGAGTGGGCATGCAGGTCAATCCTCACCTTCCCAGCCTAGTAGACCGCGCATCTCCCGTTCATGCGCTATTCGCACAAGGCTTCGTGCTGGTGAGACGATGGTGCCGTGAACGATGCCGATAACACCCCAGATTCTGCTTCCCAGCCCTTGGAAGAGCGCGTCAACAACCGCTCCCAGCGGCCCAGTTCCGATGCCTTCAAGGCCTTTATGGCCAGCAACTGGGCGCCGTCCAGCCAGGACCTCCCGGCGCGCGACGCCGTTGCCAGCCACGCCGCAACCCGGCGCCAGGCCATCTCGGACCAGTTCAAAGGCGAACGCCTGGTCATCCCGGCCGGCCCGCTGAAGGTCCGATCCAACGACTGCGACTACCGCTTCCGCCCGCACTCGGGCTTTGCGCACCTCACCGGGCTTGGCCTTGACCACGAGCCGGACGCCGTCCTGATCCTGGAGCCCGTCGACGAAGGAAAGGGCGACGACGGCGGCAACCACCGCGCCACGCTCTACTTCCGGCCGCTCGCCGGGCGCGATACCGAACAGTTCTACGCCGATTCACGCTCCGGCGAGTTCTGGATTGGTGCCCGTCCCACGCTGGCCGAGTTCGAGGCCCGCCTGGGCCTGGCCACGGCGCACATCGACCAGCTCGAGACTGCCATCACCAAGGACGTGGGCGCCCCTGAAATCGGCGGCATCTCCATCCGCCTGGTGCGTAAGGTGGACGAAAACATCGACGCCCTTGTGGACACGGCCCGCTACAACACGGCGAAAGACCCTGACAACCTGGACCTCGCTGTCCTGGACGCGCTCGACGAAAAGCTCAGCGAAGCCCTCTCCGAGCTTCGCCTGCTCAAGGATGAGTGGGAAATCGAGCAGATGAAGCTCGCAGTCGCCGCCACCGTGGAAGGTTTCGAAGAGGTGGTGAAGGCCCTCCCCCGGGCATTGACGCATGCCCGCGGTGAGCGTGTTGTGGAGGGTGCATTCTTCGCCCGGGCCCGCGAGGTGGGCAACGAGTTGGGCTACGACACCATCGCGGCCTCGGGCAACAACGCCACCGTCCTGCATTGGACCCGCAACACCGGAAAGATCAACGCCGGGGAGCTCCTGCTGCTGGACGCCGGTGTGGAAGCAGACTCGCTGTACACCGCTGACATCACCCGCACCCTGCCGGCCACGGGAGTGTTCTCGGAAATCCAGCGCAAGGTGTACGAGGCTGTGCTGGACGCCGCAGACGCCGGGTTCGCCGCGGCGCAGCCGGGCACCCGCTTCCGTGACATCCACACCGCCGCCACCACCGTCCTCGCGGAGCGCCTGGCCGAATGGGGCCTCCTGCCCGTCAGCGTCGAAGAGGCCATCAGCCCGGAGGGCCAGCAGCACCGCCGCTGGATGCCGCACGGGACCAGCCACCACCTGGGACTCGATGTGCACGACTGCGCACAGGCCAAACGCGAGCTGTACCTGGACGGCATCCTCACCGCGGGCATGGTGTTCACCATCGAACCGGGCCTGTACTTCAAGGAAGAGGACCTTGCCATCCCGGCGGAATACCGCGGGATCGGCGTGCGGATCGAGGATGACATCCTGATGACCGCAGAGGGTCCCGTGAACCTCAGTGCCGCGCTGCCGCGCAAGGCGGATGATGTGGAGAACTGGATGGCAGGCATCTACCGCGAAGCCGAGGGTGCCAACTAAACACACAAAAAATCGGGGCCGCCGGAATTCCGGTGGCCCCGATTTTTTTGTGCTTTTCTGCCCCGGCTACTGCCGGGAGTCGTCCGGGCGCTGATCGTCACCAGGGCGCCGATCCACGGGCCGCTGGCCGGCCGGCTGCCCGTCGCCGGGCTGTCCTGCAGATTGCTGTGCCGGCGTTTGCTGCTCGCCCGCGGCCTCGCCGGCCCCGGCTTCAGGACCCTGGGGAACCCGGACGCCGTACTGGGGCCGGCCATCGGGGAGGTCGGGGTACCGCACTGCGCGCGCCGGGGACGGCGCGGGCTGCTGCTGCGCGCCGGCGTCGGCCTGTTGCCCGGCCGGCGCGCCGTAGGCGGGGTTTTCCTGCACCTGGTTGCCGGCAGACTGGCCGTACGGATCGTTCCAGCCGGAGGGGCGGGCAGGGCCCTGGCCGGGCTGCTGGTAGGGCTGGTTCTGGTAGTCCCGCTGCGTGTAGGGGCCATTGCCCGCGGCGGCATCCGAGCGGGTCATCGGCAGCTGCTGCAGCAACCGGCGCGCCTCGTGCGCAGCCTCCGGCGAGACGACGACGTCATAGCTGGTGGCCACCACCTGGCTGGTGGACGTAAAGTCCCGCTTCCCGCGCTGCATGGCGTAGGTGACAATGCCGAAGAGCATAAAGAAGGCCGCGCCCATCAGTACGGATGCCAGGATGGAGAAGTACCCCGGTGAAGGCGCAAAGAAGGAGAGCATCACGCCCACGAAAAGGCCGAACCACATGCCGCTCAGCGCCCCGGACAGGGCCACGCGCGGGTAGCTCAGGCGCCCCGTGACCCGCTCCACCATCTTCAGTTCATTGCCCACGATGGATACCATGTGGACCGGGAACTGCTGGTCCGCGAGGTAGTCCACAGCCTTCTGGGCGTCCAGGTAGGACGTGTAGGAGCCGACAGTGTCGCCGGTGGGAACCGCGCGGGCTTCGTCCACGCCGTTGGGCCCGCCAGCCTTGGGAGCGCCAAAAATGTTTGCCATAGTCCCATTCTTGCCCATGACTATGTGTGCTGCCTGTAAATTCAGCTAAAAGAGAGCAGACTCGGTAGCCTGTAGGAGTGAGTACAACTCCTACCCGCGTCTTCGTGGCGCGCCTACTGGGCCTGGACGTCTTCGACCCACTGGGCGACCGGCTGGGCCGGCTGCGCGATGTTGTTGTGCTCTCCCGCGGCACCCAGGGTGCCCCGCACGTGGTGGGCATCGTGGTGGAGGTTCCCGGAAAGAAACGGGTCTTCGTGCCCATGACGCGGATCACCTCCATCGACCAGACCCAGATCATCTGCACCGGCCTGGTCAACCTGCGCCGCTTCGAGCAGCGCGGCGCCGAAACCCTGGTGGTGGCGGAGATGTTCGACCGCCGTGTCACCCTCCGGGACGGCAGCGGCGACGCCACCATCGAAGACATCGCCATGGACCAACACCGCTCCCGCGACTGGTTCGTCAGCAAGCTTTTTGTCCGGCGGGGCCATTCCCTCTCGCCGCTGAGCCGGCTGCGCCGGAACGAGACCCTCATCATCGACTGGGCTGACGCCCTGCAGGGGCCCCGCACCGAGCCCCAGGCCGCCACCCAGTTCGTGGCGAACCACGAAGACCTCAAGCCCGCGGACTTCGCCGAAGCTCTCCAGGAGATGAGCGACAAGCGCCGCTTCGAAGTGGCCAGTGAGCTGCAGGACGAGCGCCTGGCTGACGTCCTCCAGGAGATGCCGGAGGATGACCAGGTGGAGATCCTCTCCGCCCTCGACGTCCAGCGCGCCGCCGATGTCCTGGAGGAAATGGACCCCGACGACGCCGCCGACCTCCTCGGCGAGCTCCCCTCGGCCCAGGCGGAGGAACTGCTCCAGCTGATGGAGCCCGAGGGTGCAGAGGACGTTCGGCGCCTGCTGGAATACGACGAGGACACTGCCGGCGGCCTCATGACGCCGGTCCCGGTCATCCTGCCGCCTGAAGCCACCGTGGCCGAAGCGCTGGCGCACGTGCGGCGGGAGGAGCTCTCCCCTGCCCTCGCCTCGTCCATTTTTATTACCAGGCCTCCGCTGGAGACGCCTACCGGGCGCTTCCTGGGCGTGGTCCACATCCAGCAGTTGCTTCGATACCCGCCGTTCGAGCCGCTCGGAAACCTGGTGGACAAGAACCTTGAGCCGCTGTCCGACCAGGCCCACATCAGCGAAGTGGCACGGACCCTGGCTACCTATAACCTGAACTCCCTTCCGGTGGTCAACGACGCCGGCCGGCTTGTGGGGGCGGTGACTGTTGATGACGTTCTGGATCATCTGTTGCCGGACGACTGGCGAGCCCATGACGGCGAAGCCCCGATAAGAAGGCTCGGTGGCCGCATTGGCTGACATTGGTGCTCCCAAGAACCCCAACCTGCGGACCCCCGCCAAGGCGGCGGCGAAGGGCAGCCTGGACACGCCGCTGAGCGGCCGCCAGCGGATCCTGCCAAAGTTCTCCCCTGATCCGGATGCCTTCGGCCACGCCACCGAAGGCTTCGCCCGTTTCATGGGTACGCCGCAGTTCCTCGTCTACATGACGGTCTTCGTCGTCGTCTGGCTGGCCTGGAACACCTGGGCACCGCTGGCTTGGCAGTTCGACTCCCGGGACCTCGGTTTCACCCTGCTGACCCTGATGCTGTCCCTGCAGGCGTCCTATGCGGCACCGCTGCTGCTGCTGGCCCAGAACCGCCAGGACGACCGTGACCGCGTCTCCCTCCAGCAGGACCGCCAGCGTGCTGAACGCAACCTGTCCGATACCGAATACCTGACCCGGGAACTGGCATCGTTGCGGATCGCGCTGCGCGAGGTGGCAACGCGCGACTACGTCCGCGCCGAGCTGCGCTCCCTGTTGGAAGACATGCTGGAAGCCCAGGAAGAGCTCCGGACGCATGATCCGTCGGGGCAGGGGCAACATGAGTCCCCGCGCGACAAGGTGCGGGAGAAACTCAAGGAACAGCGTGACCGGCAGCGGAACCCCCGCACCCAACAGATTCCCCGGGTGAAGCCCGGGCATTCCACCCAGGACCGCTAAGGAGCGCACCCATCAATAACACCTCGCTGGCCGGGGCAGTCAATGCCGCCCTGGCCACGGTCATCGACCCCGAGCTCCGCCGTCCCATCACTGAGTTGGGCATGGTGGAGTCCATTAATGTTTCCGACGACGGCAGGGCCAGCCTGGTTGTCCTGCTCACCATCGCCGGCTGCCCGCTCCGGGACACCATCACAGCCGATGCGACGAAGGCGCTGCTGGCAGTTCCGGGAGTGGCCGCCGTCGACGTCGAACTGAAGGTGATGACGCAGGAGCAACGTGATGCCCTCAAAGAGCTGCTCCGCGGGGCCGGCGGCCAGCGCGGCATCCCGTTCAACGAGCCCGGCTCCCTTACCAGGGTCTACGCGGTGGCCAGCGGCAAGGGCGGGGTGGGAAAGTCCTCCGTGACTGTCAACCTTGCCTGCGCCCTCGCCGCACAAGGGCTGCGCGTGGGAATCGTGGACGCCGACGTCTATGGCTTCTCGGTTCCCGGCCTGATGGGCATCAGCCAGGCGCCCACGCGGGTGGACGACATGATCCTTCCCCCGGTTGCATACGGCGTGAAAGTGATCTCCATCGGGATGTTCGTGAGCGGCAACCAGCCTGTGGCGTGGCGCGGACCCATGCTGCACCGGGCCCTTGAGCAGTTCCTGACGGATGTCTACTTCGGCGACCTGGACGCCCTGTTCCTGGACCTGCCGCCCGGCACCGGAGACATCGCCATCTCCGTCGCGCAGCTGCTCCCCAAGGCGGAGATCCTGGTGGTTACCACGCCGCAGGCGGCCGCGGCCGACGTCGCCGAGAGGGCGGGCGCCATCGCCACCCAGACGGGGCAGTCCGTGGCCGGGGTTATCGAGAACATGTCCTACCTGGAAATGCCCGACGGCGGCAGGATGGAGCTGTTTGGAAGCGGCGGCGGGGCGGTCCTTGCTGAACGGCTGACAGCCACTGTGGGCGCCGACGTGCCGCTGCTGGGGCAGATCCCGCTGGACATCCAACTGCGCGAGGGCGGCGACACGGGAGTACCCATCGTCCTCGGCCAGGCCGGAACGCCGGCGGCACAAGCGCTCTCGGACATCGCTGGAAGGCTGGCAGCAAAACCCCGGGGTTTGGCGGGCATGAAGCTGGGGCTGCAGCCCCGCTGAGTTTCCTGCCAAGGCCTCCCCGCCTCGGGGTGGCTAGGTGGCTTCCGTATCGAAGGGGGCAGCTTCGCCTGGCGGAAGAGACTGAAGCACCCTCTCGGGCCGCTTCGGAGCGGCATCAGCCACCGCGACGGCGGCGGCGCCGGAGACAGCCGCAACGGCGGCAGGCGCACCGGCGCTGACGGGCTTGGCGTCATCGTCCAGGAGCGCCTCTTTGATGATGCGCCGGGGATCGTACTGGCGGGGATCGTACTTCTTCCAGTCGACATCATCGATGTCGATTCCCACTTCTTCCTTGATCTGCTCGCGGGCGCCGGAGGCCATGCGGCGGACTTCCTTGACAAGGTTGGCCAGTTTCTGGGTGTATTCGGGCAGCCGCTGGGGGCCGATCACGAGGACGCCAATGATCAGCAGAAGAAAGAACTCCGGGCCGTTGATTCCAAACACTTTAGGAAGATTACCCTCTCCGGGCTGCCAGTGACGATTCCCGCCCACGGGCGGTGGAAACTGTCCGCTTTACTGCGTAAAAAGGGCCACGATCTTGTTGACGCCGCGCTGCAGGCGTTGTGCCACCGGTTCAGGATGCTGCGCAGGAGGTTCCTCCAGCGCGTCGGCCGCGACACCTTCGCCCGCCTGTTCGCTGAGGCGCTGCAGGATGGGCACGGCGTCGTCGGCCTGTTCAGCGGGGAGGTCGGAGACATAGGTGAAGGTGCGGCCCTGCGTCCTATAGGTTGCGGACCATGGCGAGGACGCCAGGATCTGCAGCGGCGGGCCGGCCTGCCCGGAACCAGGTTCCCCTTCAGCGCCCCCGGGGTTATGCCGTTCCGTGATGGTGGCGTAGTGGGTTCCGTCGGATAGCTTCAGTTCGACGGCGGGGCGGCCCTCGAACATCACGGCTTTCGCCGACTCGAGGTGGAACCCCATGGCCCCAAGCTCGGGGCATACCCAGCCTTCCGAGCGCAGGCCCGATAACCGGTCCACGCTCAGGGTCCTGCCGTCAGCCGGAGTCTGGGCGGAGACCTGCGAGAGCGTGGCTGCAGCACCATCTGCCTGGAGCGGTTCACCGGCCACGGCGAAAGCGCCGGCAGCGAGCACACCCGCTGCGGCGACGGTGCCTCCCGCCGTCATGGTGAGCACCCGGACCGCTGCCCTGGATGCGTGGTGATGCGGGGCAGGAGCCGGCGGCCGGGCTGCCAACTCCTGGGTCCTGGCCAGCAGCCGGGCGGTCAGGTCATCGCTGGCCGGCGGGATCGGCGCATCCCGCAGCCGCTCCAGGTACTGCCGCTCCCGGCGCAGGGCTGAAGCACATTCATGGCAGGACTGGATATGGCTCGCGGTGCGCTGATGCCTGCGGCTGAGCGGAAACTGGGGCCTCATGTGCCGTTCAGAGGATGCCGGCGATGCGCGGCAACGACAGCTTGGGCCTGGACTGCTGCGGACGCGGGTCCCGGTGGGCCAGCTTTTCGCGGAGCATGGTGCGGCCGCGGTGGATGCGGGAGCGCACCGTACCGAGCTTGACGCCCAGGGCCTCGGCCACCTCGTCGTAGGACAGGCCTTCAAGATCACAAAGCACCACAGCCGCACGGAAGTCCGGCGGGAGTTCCTCAAGGGCGGCCTGCACATCAAGGTCCAGGTTGTTCAGCTCGAAGCTCTGCTCCGGGCCCGGTTCCCGCCCGGGGATCCTCGACTCGGCGTCCTCGGCAAGGGCGTCGAACCGGATGCGTGTTTTCCGCCGCGCCTGGTCCAGGAAGAGGTTCGTGGTGATGCGGTGCAGCCAGCCGTCCAGCGTTCCGGGCTTGAAATTTTCCAGCGAACGGAAGACGCGGACAAACACCTCCTGGGTGAGGTCTTCGGCGTCGTACTTGTTTCCGGTCAGGCGGTAAGCCAGCCGGTAAACCTTCGCGGAGTGGTTGGTCACCACTTCTTCCCAAGTGGGTCGCACCCACTCGGACTCCGGCTTGTTTGCTGCAGGGACAGGTGCCACAACTGATGATGACATCGTCCACTCCCCTCGTGGAATGCTTACGCCCGGACACTGTTGACATCTCTGATTCGGCGCCGACCACCCTATGGATGACCAGATAATAATCATTTCAAACTTGGCTGGGAATTTCCTGACTGCCGGGTAACTTCAGCCGTGGGCGCAACAGCCCGCCTTCCCGGCTGTTGCCGAACGACACAGTAGGCTGTACAGGACACTCCCCCTGCCGCCCAGAAAGCGAAAACCCATGAGCGCCGACAAGTCCACCAGCTGGTCCTATGCAGAAGATCTGCCCGCTGAGGATGAGGTCATGCTGCGGGCCCGGGAACGCTCCTTTGAATTGGGCGTGACCCCCATCGGGCCCGGCGTGGGCGCCGTCCTCACGGTCCTCGCTGCCGCGTCGAAGGCCCAGACCGCCGTCGAAATCGGAACCGGGGCGGGCGTCTCCGGTGTCTGCCTGCTCCGCGGCCTCGGTCCGCACGCGGTCCTCACCACCATTGACGTGGACGTGGAACATCTCAAAGCCGCACGGGAAGCCTTCTCGGAGGCCGGCAGCCCGGCCAACCGCACCCGGACCATCTCCGGCCGCGCTGGCGACGTCCTGCCGCGCCTCACGGACAGCGCGTACGACCTGGTGTTCATCGACGCTGACAAGCCGGGACTTCCCGGTTATGTGGAGCAGGCCATCCGGCTCCTGAAGCCCGCCGGGCTGCTGATCATCAACGATGCACTGGACAAGGACAAGGTAGCCAACCCTGCGGGCCGCGAGGCCACCACGGTGGTCCTGCGCCAGGTGGGGAAGAGCATTCGCGACGACGAGAGGCTGTCCTCAGCCATGCTTCCCACCGGCGACGGCCTGCTCGTGGCGGTCAAAAAATAAGACAGGATCCGCAGCCCGAAGGCTTGCGGACCCTGTCCGGCACAATTATTCGGTAACGCCGACCAGGCATTCCTTGAGGTTGGCCGCTTCGGCTGCATTCAGTTCGACCACCAGGCGCCCGCCGCCTTCGAGCGGGACGCGCATGATCAGGCTGCGGCCCTCCTTGGTGACTTCCATTGGGCCGTCGCCGGTGCGTGGTTTCATAGCCGCCATGAGGAATTCCCCTCCATTTAGTCCCAGGACTGATCAGCCCGGGTGGGCTGTGTCCGCATGTAGATCAAGCTGCCATGGCGGAGTGGATGGACACCGCCGGGGCTGCGCGTATTCTGAATGCTTATTGTCCTTGCTTACCTACCATTATCGCGGAATTACCCGTCCGTAGCTAATCGATGGACATTTGTGGGCGGGCCCAATATGCACCCTGACCTGCACAGAAGCCGGTATTTCTACGGTGGATAATCCCCGCCGCCAGGCAACTGCGCCCACGCCCACAGCCAGACAATCCACACGATCTGCAACAACACGAACATCACCACAACAGTTCCGCGGTAAGCCCGGGACCGGGACAGAAGCGCGGCGCCCAGCGCCAGTGGGAACAGCGGCAGCAGCATACGGAAAGTGCTGGTCTGCGGGTGGAGGAACATCACCAGGTAACCCATGTAGCAGGCGCACCACAGCCGGAGTTCGGCCCCGAGCCGAACCACCGGCGGCAGGTACAGCATCGCGCCGAAGAGCGCCACAAATACGAAAGGCGCCACCAATCCGAGCACCGGGCCGAAGAGGTCGACGCCGGTGTCGAACCAGGGCTTGAACGGGACCAGATCCTGGCCCCGCCACACTGTTTCAGTCTTGGTATAGGCCTGGATGTCACCCGTTGCCGCCCAGGCGGCGGCCGGCCATGCCAGCGCCGCGAGGCCTGCCACTGCCGTTAGGGCGGTGAGGGCCGCCAGGTCCCCGACGGAGTGCGGATCCGGTTCGCGGCTGCCCCAGCGCTGCACCAGCCGGTGGACCAACAGGAGCCCCAGCATGGCCGCGAATGGAACGCCCACCGGACGCGAGAGGCACAGCATCACCACCACCGGGATCGCCCACAGGTACTGCCGCCGGACTACCAGCAGCAGTGCGGCCGCGAGCAGCAACAGTGACAACGGTTCGGCATATGGCACCTGGAGCACCGCGGACACAGGGAAGGTGGCGAAGAACGCCACCGCCCACAGTGCCGGCCCGTGTGCTGCCTTATGCCGGAAAAGCGTATAGACCACCAGCGCGGCAGCCAGTCCGGACAGCATGGCGATAATGGTCAGTGAAGCAGCAGGGGCCAACCCCGTCAGTCTGCTGAGCCCTCCTGCCAGGGACGGGTACAGGGGATAAAAGGCCCACGTATTTTCCTGGACATTGCCCGCGTCATCGACCGGAAGTGTGGCGGGATAACCGTTGGCGATAACCCTGCCGTACCAGCGCGCGTCCCAGATGTTGATGAAGTTCCAGTAGTCGGGCTTGGCCGGGTACCAGGGGTTGGGCCCTTGGTGCAGGGCGGCAGCCATAAAAATCGCGCCGCTAACAAACCTTGCCGCGATGTAGATGGCCGAGACCTGGAGCCACCAGGGCCAGCCGCGGAGGGTTGCGCGGAACCGGACAGCGACCGCCTGGACCGACGCTGCAACGCCTGTTCCCCGCCGGGTGGCAGTGCTCACTCCCGGTCCTCCCCGGTCCCTGCCCCTGTCCCTGCATCCGCATGCCCAAGGGTTTCCGCCGCCGGCGGTTCAGCCTGCGCACCTGTCCCGGCGGCGGGCTCCGCCGCCGGTCCGGCGGTGGACCCTGTTTCTTCCATGGCCTCCAGCCTGGCCTTCAGGACCTCGACTTCGTCCCGGCTTGCCGCAAGCTGGTCCCTCAACTCATCGAGTACCTGGTCCACCTGGTCCATCCGGTAGCCCCGCAGGCCCAGGGAAAACCGCACGCGGTCCACGTCCTGTGGCGCCGCGTTGGCTGGCAGGAGGACCGGCGGAAGGTTAGCGGGAGGCTGGTCAAGTCCTGCGTCCAGCAGGGCAGGCAGTGCACGGCCGCCGGACTTGCCGGAACGTCCCCCTGCACCGGCCCAGAGGACAGCGCCGATCAGGGCCACAGCAAGGAAGACCAGAAAAAAAGTCACTCTCCCATCGTGCCAGACGTGGCCGTCTTTGTTATTCCGGGCGCTGTTCGCCGTTCAGGGAGGGGGTGACGGCCACGTGGAGCACCCGGTCCACCGCTTCCGCCGGGTCATCCACCACCTGGATCAGGTCCAGGTCCTTTTCCGAGACCATCCCCTCAGCCACGAGCGTGCCCCTGATCCAATCGATCATCGGGCCCCAGAAGTCGACGCCGAGCAGCACGATCGGGAAGGACGTCACCTTCCTGGTCTGCACCAGGACCATGGCTTCGAAGAGCTCGTCGAGGGTGCCTAGGCCACCCGGCAGGACGATGAATCCCTGCGCGTACTTCACGAACATCGTTTTGCGCGCGAAGAAATACCGGAAGTTGATTCCCAGGTCCACCCACTGGTTGAGGCCCTGCTCAAACGGGAGTTCGATGCCAAGCCCCACTGACACCCCGTTGCCTTCAACGGCGCCGCGGTTGGCTGCTTCCATGGACCCCGGTCCGCCTCCGGTGATCACCGCAACTCCGGCCTCGGCCAGCTTCCGCCCCACCTCGACGCCCATCTCGTAGTAGGGGCTGCCCGGCTTGGTCCGGGCTGAACCGAAGACGCTCACTGCCGGGCCGAGGTCAGCCAACGCCCCGAACCCCTCGACGAACTCGCTTTGGATCCTCAGCACCCGCCATGGATCAGTGTGCACG
Organism: Arthrobacter sp. Alg241-R88; assembly: GCF_900537115.1. Classification (GTDB taxonomy): domain Bacteria; phylum Actinomycetota; class Actinomycetes; order Actinomycetales; family Micrococcaceae; genus Arthrobacter. The sequence continues at coordinate 654,150 of NZ_UNRG01000001.1, read as the reverse complement.
AACTGGCCAAGGCCTTTGGTATCAAGCAAATGCTGGTCAGACATCTCCACAGACGCCTGCTTGCGGCGTAGTTCAAGGGGTCCTTTGCGGCGCGGCTGGGAGTTTTTGGCCGGATCTGCACTGATGCTCATTCCCCAAGGCTAACCTGCCAGCGGGAGGTATCTCTTGAATCACGATCCGCAGGAACTTGCGGTGATTCGCGTCATAACGCACCGTTGTTCGCTAGATTCTTCCTTATGACTACTCATGTGCCCGGCGATGCCCTCGTCTCCCTGAACGCCGTAAATAAGCATTACGGCCAGCTGCACGTTTTGAAGGACATCAACCTGCAGGTCCGCAAAGGCGAGGTTGTCGTGGTCATCGGGCCGTCAGGCTCCGGTAAGTCCACGCTCTGCCGCGCCATCAACCGCCTGGAAACCATCGAAGGCGGCACCATCAGCATCGATGGGAAAGTCCTTCCCGCGGAAGGCAAGGAACTGGCACAGCTCCGGGCCGACGTCGGAATGGTTTTCCAGTCATTCAATCTCTTCGCACACAAAACCATCCTCGAAAACGTCACCCTGGGCCCCATCAAGGTCAAGGGCGTTGCAAAGGCCACCGCGGACAAGGACGCCATGGCGCTGCTTGAACGGGTGGGCGTCGGGCACCAGGCTCCGAAGCTTCCCGCGCAGCTGTCCGGCGGCCAGCAGCAGCGTGTTGCCATCGCCCGCGCCCTCGCCATGAAGCCCAAGGTCATGCTCTTCGATGAGCCCACCTCTGCGCTTGACCCCGAGATGATCAACGAGGTCCTGGACGTGATGATCCAGCTGGCCAAGGAGGGCATGACCATGATCGTGGTCACCCACGAGATGGGTTTCGCCCGCAAAGCCGCTGACCGGGTGGTCTTTATGGCCGACGGCCAGATCGTCGAGGACGCCACCCCTGAGGAGTTCTTCACCAATCCCAAGAGCGACCGCGCCAAGGATTTCCTCTCCAAGCTCCTGACCCACTGATTCACCTACGAACAAACACTCCGAGTTCGCACCCAGGCCGTGACCCACGGCCACCAATGAAAGGAATGTCATGAAGGCATTTATGACCCGGCGGAAGTCATTCTTCGTGGCGGCTACCGCTGCCCTCGCCCTGTCCCTGAGCGCCTGTGGCGGAGGCGGGGCCGGCACCACCAGCGACCCCTCTGTCGAAGCAGCACCCACCTTCGCCGCCGGCACCACCATGGAAAAGCTGGCCTCGGCCGGAACCATCAAGATCGGCACCAAGTACGACCAGCCCCTCTTCGGCCAGGTGGGCCTGGACGGCAAGCCTGTCGGCTTCGACGTTGAAATCGGCAAGCTGATCGCCGCCAAGCTGGGTATCGCCGCTGACAAGATTGAATGGTCCGAAACCGTCTCGGCCAACCGGGAGCCGTTCATCGAGCAGGGCAAGGTTGACCTGGTGATCGCCACGTACACCATCAACGACAAGCGCAAGCAGGTTGTCAGCTTCGCCGGACCCTACTACGAAGCAGGCCAGGCCCTGATGGTGAACAAGGACAACGACACCATCAAGACCCCCGAGGACGTCAAGGGCAAGAAGGTCTGCTCGGTCACCGGTTCGACCCCCGCCGCGACGATCGTGGACAAGTACGGGGCAGAGCTCGTCCCTGCAGCCACCTACTCCGCCTGCCTCGAGCCCCTGCGCAACAAGCAGGTTGAAGCAGTCACCACCGACAACGTCATCCTGGCCGGTTTCGTGGACAAGGAGCCGGACGCCTTCAAGCTCGCCTCGGATGAGACCTTCACGAAGGAGCCCTACGGCATCGGCCTGAAGAACGATGACACCGAGTTCCGCAACTGGATCAACGACCAGCTGGAAGCATTCCAGGAGGACGGGTCCTACAAGAAGGCATGGGAAGCTACCGCAGGTTCAGTCATCAAGACTGCCCCTGAGCTGCCCAAGCTCGACCGTTACTAGGTAACCCCGGTGGTTGCCGGGGCTGTTCCGCGGCCCCGGCAACCGCCGTCTCCACTCCCGTCCACGCCCACATCCGAAGGATTTTATGGACGTCATTCTTGAAAACCTGCCCCTGTATTGGAACGGTTTTCTCCGCACGCTTTTCCTTTCCGCCGTTTCCGGGGTCATCGCCCTGGTTCTTGGCACGCTGCTCGCGGCGGCCAGGGTTTCCCCCGTAGCGGCACTCCGCGGCTTCAGCATGGTCTACGTCGAGGTGCTCCGGAACACCCCGCTGACCATCGCCTTCTTTTTCGCAGCGATCGTCCTCCCCCGGCTCGGCGTTACCTTCGAGCAGTTCGAGGTGGCAGCCATCATTGCCCTCAGTACCTACACCGCAGCGTTCATCGCCGAAGCTGTCCGCTCGGGTGTCAACAGTGTTCCCGTTGGCCAGGCCGAAGCCGCCCGAAGCATCGGCATGAACTTCGGGCAGGTCCTGAACCTCATCATCCTCCCGCAGGCCTTGCGGACGGTGGTCCCGCCGTTGATCAACATCCTGATCGCACTGGTAAAGAACTCCTCGGTGGCCGGCGCGTTCTTCGTCCTGGAACTGTTCGGCTACGGCCGACAGCTGGCCAACGCCAACGGTGACGCCGTGATCCCAGTGCTGCTGGGCGTTGCGTTCTTCTATCTGCTCCTCACCGTTCCGCTGGGCATCCTCGCCAGCACGGTGGAACGAAAGGTGGCGATTGCCCGATGACCTCGGTACTTTATGACGTTCCCGGCCCGAAGGCACGGCGGATATCCCTTATTGGTTCCATTGTCGGTTCCGTGCTGATCCTGGGCCTTCTTGCCTGGATCATCATGACCTTCGCCCAGCAAGGCATTTTTGAAGGGCGCCGGTGGGCTATCTTTACCCGCGCAGACGTGTGGACGCTCATGGGCAACGGATTGAGCGCAACCCTCAGTGCCGCGGCACTGGCAGCGGTCATCGCTTTCCCGCTCGGCCTCCTGTTGTGCCTGCTGCGCATCTCAGATGCGGCTTTCATCCGCATCCCTGTCCGGGTGCTGCTGGAATTCCTCCGCGGCATGCCGGTGGTCCTGATGATGCTGTTCATCCTGCTGGGCTTCGGCACCTCGCCGTTTATTGCCGTGGTCACGGGCCTGGTGCTCTACAACTCGGCAGTGTTTGCTGAGATCATCCGTGCAGGCATCCAGTCGCTTCCCAAAGGGCAGCGGGAAGCCGGGCTGGCCATCGGCCTGACCAGCTTCAAGTCCCGCATGCTGATCGAACTGCCACAGGCCATCCGGCGCATGATGCCCTCGCTCGTAGCCCAGATGGTGGTGCTCCTGAAGGACACCTCCCTCGGCTACATCGTGGCGTACGGTGAGCTACTGCGCGCCGTACAGGTGATGGCGGATTTCCTTGGTACGCAGTTCCTGTTCCCCATCTTCTTCGTAGCCGCGGCGATCTATATCGCCATCAACATCCTCGTTTCACGCATTGCCGTGTGGATCGAGCGCCGCGGGTCCAAGAAGGCGGCAGGCGGCGTGGCCAAGGCAGAACCCGAAAAGGCCAACGCCCCGGTCCCCTGATACTTCCTGCAGCAGCGGCCCGGACCTTTTGGTCCGGGCCACTGCCGTTTAAATCAGCCAGCCAGCCAGTCCTGCAGCGCCTGCAGGCACTTACGAATGGCGTCGGCATGGACGTGCTCGTTGTCCTTATGGGCCAGGAGGGCATCTCCCGGTCCGAAGTTCACCGCCGGGATCCCCAGTTCACTGAAACGCGCGACGTCGGTCCAGCCGTATTTGGGCTTTGGCTCGGCTCCGACGGCGGCAACGAAGGAAGCGGCTGCGGGGTGCTGGAGCCCCGGCCGTGCACCGGCGGCAGCGTCGGTGCGGACGACGTCGAAACCTTCCAGGAGTTCCCGCACCACGGCTTCGGCCTGGTCCGGGGTCTTGTCCGGCGCAAAGCGGTAGTTGATCTCCACCACGCACCGGTCCGGAATGACATTGCCGGCAGTGCCGCCGTTGATTTTTACCGCGTTGAGGCTCTCGCGGTATTCCAGCCCGTCCACGTTGACGGTGGCAGGTTCGTACGCCGCCAGCCTGGCCAGGATGGGTGCCGCTGCGTGGATGGCGTTGCTGCCCATCCAGGCACGGGCGGAGTGGGCTGCCTCGCCCACAGTCGTTGCCTCGAACCGGCTGGTGCCGTTGCAGCCACCCTCCACTGTGCCGTCGGTTGGTTCCAGCAAGATGGCGAAGTCGCCGTCGAGCAGGTGGCCGTGGTTGCGCACCAGCCGGCCCAGGCCGCTCTTCACGGCCTCTACTTCCTCGTGGTCGTAGAAAACAAAGGTGACGTCCCGCTTGGGTGCGATCCCGCCGTCGAACATTGTGGCGGCAAGCGCCAGCTGCACCGCGACGCCGCCCTTCATGTCGGTGGCACCGCGGCCGTACAGCACGCCTTGCCCGGGGATGCCGGACTCCCAGCTGGAAGGAACCGTACCCCTGGACCCTTCAGCCAGGGGCAGCGGAACGGTGTCCAGGTGGCCCGCCAGGATGACGCGTTCCGCGTTACCCAGCTCCGTGCGGGCAATGATCGAGTCGCCGTCGCGGACAACGTGCAGTTCCGGAAGGGCCAGCAGGGCCGCTTCGACGGCGTCGGCCAGTTCCGTTTCACTGCCGGAGACACTGTTGATGTCCATGATCGCGGCGGTCAGGAGCGCAACGTCCTGGCGCAGGTCGAGCGGAAGGGTGGATGGTCCGGGGGCGGTTTCGGCAGTCACGAAGCCAGTCTAGTTCGGAGCAGGTCCCCCGCCGTCGATAGACTGGGGCAATGACTGAGACTGCTTCCTCCGCTGTGCCCGAAACCCAGACTGCCCCCACTGAAGAACGCTCCGCCTACGGCTTTGGCGTAGCCACCATTGCCGTTGCCAATGGTGATGCCACCGTCCTGGACGTCTGGTTCCCGGCACCTTCGCTGGGCGTCGCCGCCGAACACCTGCGCGCAGTGGAAAATGCGGACGAGGCACTCACCCGGATCGCAGAGGCCGGAACGGACGAGGACCGCGGCACCGAGCAGAAGGTGGTCTTTGTCCAGATCAACCTCGATGAGGCCCCGGCCGACACCGCTGACGCCTACCTTCGTCTGCACCTGCTCTCGCACCGCCTGGTCCGGCCGAACACCATCAACCTGGACGGCATCTTCGGCAAACTGCCGAATGTTGTGTGGACCAACTTCGGGCCCGCCGCGGTGGAGGGCTTTGAACTGACCCGCGCCCGGCTGCGCCGGCGCGGGGCAGTCACCGTGTACGGCATCGACAAGTTCCCCCGCATGGTGGACTACGTGGTCCCCACGGGCGTCAGGATTGCCGACGCCGACCGCGTGCGCCTGGGTGCGCACCTCGCCGAAGGCACAACGGTCATGCACGAAGGCTTCGTCAACTTCAACGCTGGCACGCTGGGCACCTCCATGGTCGAAGGCCGGATTTCCGCGGGTGTAGTGACCGGTGACGGCAGCGACGTCGGCGGCGGAGCGTCCATCATGGGCACGCTGTCCGGCGGCGGCAAAGAGAAGATCACCATCGGTGAGCGCGTGCTTCTCGGCGCGAACTCCGGCGTCGGCATCAGCATCGGCGACGACTCGGTGGTGGAAGCCGGCCTCTATGTCACGGCAGGAACCCGGGTACGCGTACCTGGTCCCAAGGACGAGGTGGGCGAAGACACCACAAAGATCGTTAAGGCCGCGGAACTCTCCGGCGTCCCCAACCTGCTGTTCCGCCGCAACTCCACCAACGGTGCTGTGGAGGTCCTCCCCCGTGCGGGCCAGACCGTGGAACTGAACGACGCCCTGCACGCCAACTGATCCCTATGGCACGAAGCCGAGGCCTGCGCAGGCTCCTGGTGCTGCTGCTCACCCTCGCACTGGTGATCGGCGGCGTCTATGCGGCGGTGTTTTTTGTGCAGCGTTCCGAAACCCTTGTTTCGGAACGCTGCATCGCCGTCGTGGGCGGAGGAACGGCAGAGCTGGCACCCGACCAGGCGGTCTACGCTTCCCTGATCACCGCCGTCGCTGTCCAGCGGGGGCTCCCGCCGAGGGCCGCGACCATAGCGCTGGCCACCGCAATGCAGGAGTCCAAGCTGCGGAACATCGACCACGGGGACCAGGCAGGCCCTGATTCGCGGGGGCTGTTCCAGCAGCGTCCGTCCCAGGGCTGGGGCAGCGAGGCGCAGGTCATGGACCCGTACTATGCAGCAAACGCCTTTTATGACGCTCTGGTCCAAATCCCAGGCTATGAGTCGATGGAGATCACCGAAGCGGCGCAGCGGGTCCAGCGGTCCGCTTTCCCCACCGCCTATGCCCAGCATGAGCAGATGGGGCGCTTCTTTGCCTCCGGACTATCCGGCCAGACGCCCGAGGCCGTTCAATGCACACTCCGCTCCGCGGTGGCTGCCGGAGACCCTGGCGCCGTTTCGGCCGGACTGGCCCAGGCCTACGGACCACTGGCCACGGCTGTGGAAGGCCAAACGCTGGTGGTGGAAGCCACCGGCAGCCAGGCCTGGTCGGTTGCCCAGTGGGCCGTGGCAAACGCCAAGGGGTATGAAGTGACGCAGGTACAGGTGGCTGGACGTACCTGGGACCGTGGACAGCGGAACGGCTGGCAGGACTCATCAGGCTCTGACGGCCAGGTCCGGATCACTGTGTCACCGGTTGGCGTCGAGGGCTGAGCCCGCTGGCTGTCCTAAGCCAGTATTTCCACCACCGGCTGGACATAGCTGCGGAACAGCTCGGGCTGGCCCATCAGCTGGTGGCTCATGATGATTTTGTCCGGTTCAAGGTACCAGGCGCGCTGCTCATTCAGCGGCAGCTCGATGATGGTCAGCTTGAAGTCGCGGGCGTCCCGCCCTACCTCCAGCAGCCTGTCATCAACCATGTCCTCCAGCAGCTGGTCTGTACCGATGGCAGCCCGCTCTGCTTCCAGCTCGGCGTATTCGCTCCTGCGCTCCCGCGCCCAGGTGAGGGCAGACCCGAAGTGCGCCTGCAGTACACGCTGCAGCGCGGGCGAATTGCCAAAGGCCTCAAAATCAGGCGGCGACAGTTCCGGCGACGTCTGGGGATGGGCCTTCAGTAGCTGCGCCCACCAGGCCTCCCACTCGGTTTTAAGCCCGCTCAGGCCGCCAACATCGGCAGTGAGGTGGGAATGGTCTGCAGGGCGGATTTTGGGCGCTGCGTGGGACAGGGCCGGGTGGCCGGCGCCGTCCAGCCCGGCTGCATCGCGGACGTACAGGGCGATCATCATGGGTCCGGACGTGTCGGTGGTGATCTGCCAGCCGGAACCGCCTGTTTGGTGCATCCGAAATCCTTCCCTGGCGCGTTGTGACCGGGCCTGTTGATCCGGTGTCACGCCCCCGGTTATCAGTCTATTCCCCATGCTCGGCGACGTTAACGGCAGTCACGCCGCAAGCCCGTCCAGGTGCCGCTCCAGCACCTCCCTGCATATGCCGGCTGTCATCCAGGCCGGCTGGAGCAGGGCATGCATACACAGTCCGTCGAGGGTCGCCAGGAGCCTCTCGGCCTCCACCACCAGCACTTCCTCAGGTTCACCGGCAGGCATCAGGGTAGTGACGGCGCGTCCCATCATGGCCGCGACTTCCCGGTGGCTGCGGTCGGCCTCCGCTGCAAGGAAGGGCCTGATCCTGGCGGCGTTCCGAAAGGCCATCCAGACACAGGCCTCCACAGCCCGCCGTTCATCAAGCGGCAGCAGTTCGCCCAGGAGTGTTAAAACCGCCTCCCGGTGTTCAGGGCTTGCTGGCGGGTTCTTCTCCAAGGCGGGCAGGGCTTCAACCAGCCTGGTAACGATATGGTCGACGACGGTGGCAAAGGAGTGGGTGAGCAATTCCTCGCTTCCCGCGAAGTAGTGCCTTACGGACCCGACGGCGAGCCCCGCCTCGTCTGCCACTTCCCGGAGCGACGCTTTTTCCAGCCCGTCCACTGCGATGATCCGCCAGACCGCTTCGACCACGTCCTGGCGCCGGGCTTCGGCATTGACAATTTTAGGCACCCCATTTTTTAACACACTCGTGCTCAATAAAGCGTCCGCCCCGCCGCCAGTACCGTAAACGCCCGTCATGCTGCCCGTTATCCGGGACACAACGGCGGCAGCCCGCCGAGTTGGGATAGCGTTGGAGGCATGAAAATACTGGTCACAGGGGGAACCGGCTACATCGGTTCCCACACTGTTCTGTCCCTGCAGGAAGCCGGCCATGACGTGGTGGTCATCGACAACCTCGTCAACTCCAGCGAAGAGTCGCTCCGCCGGGTTGCGGAACTTACCGGCAAGACAGCAGAGTTCCACAACGTCGACCTCGTGGACGAAGCCGCCGTGGAAGCTGTGTTTGCCGGCGACACCATCGACGCGGTGATTCACTTCGCCGGGCTGAAGGCCGTGGGCGAGTCAGTCCGCGAGCCGCTCACCTACTACTACAACAACCTGGTGGGCACCCTGAACCTCATCCGGGTCATGGACCGGCACAACGTCCGCTCCATCGTCTTCAGCTCCTCTGCCACCGTCTACGGCGAGCACAACCCCATCCCCTACGTGGAAAAGATGGAGATCGGGGCCAACAACCCTTACGGCCGCACCAAGGAACAGATCGAGGACATCCTCTCGGACCTGGGTGCAGCCGACAGCCGCTGGCATATAGCCCTGCTGCGCTACTTCAACCCCGTGGGGGCGCACCCCTCCGGCCGGATCGGCGAGGATCCCCAGGGCATCCCGAACAACCTCGTGCCCTTCATCGCCCAGGTAGCGGTGGGCCGGCGCGAAAAGCTCATGGTCTTCGGCGGCGACTACGACACCCCGGACGGTACGTGCCTGCGCGACTACATCCACGTCGTCGACCTTGCCGAAGGCCACGTGGCCGCACTGAACCATGTGGCGGACCGCGCCGGTGTGTTCCGCTGGAACCTCGGTTCCGGCAAGGGCTCCTCGGTGCTGGAGGTCCTGCGCTCCTTCGAGAAGGCAGTGGGCAAGCCAATCCCGTACGAAATCACGGGCCGCCGCGCCGGCGACCTGCCGGCATTCTGGGCCGATGCCACCTCCGCCTTGGCAGACCTCAGCTGGTCCACCACCAAGACAGTGGATGAAATGTGCGAGGACCACTGGCGCTGGCAGAAAAACAACCCCCAGGGCTACAACTCCTGATTCCCAGGACAACGAAACGGCCGCCCACCTACTGGAGGTGGGCGGCCGTTTCGTTGTTGTGGGGCCACGCTGGCGAGGGCCCCGAACCGTGGATCCGCTTCGGCGAGGGACCCGACCCGAGCTTGCGAGGGTCGGGAGCCGGAGTGGCCTTACGAGGTTTGGGAGCCGGTGGGGATCAGCGGACCGGGTAGTCGCGCTCCGGCTCACCGATGTAGAGCTGCCGCGGGCGGCCGATCTTGGTGTTCGGGTCGCTGATCATCTCGCGCCACTGCGCGATCCAGCCGGGGAGGCGGCCGATGGCGAAGAGCACCGTGAACATCTTTTCGGGGAAGCCCATGGCCTTGTAGATGAGGCCGGTGTAGAAGTCCACATTCGGGTAGAGCTTGCGCTGAATGAAGTAGTCGTCGTTCAGCGCCTTCTCTTCCAGGCGCAGGGCGATGTCCAGCAGTTCGTCGTTGCCGCCGAGCTTGGTGAGGATCTCGTGGGCGGTGGCCTTGACGATCTTGGCGCGCGGATCGTAATTCTTGTAGACGCGGTGTCCGAAGCCCATAAGCCGGACGCCGTCTTCCTTGTTCTTGACCTTTTCCATGTAGTCCTCGGGTTTGGTGCCCTCGGCCTGGATCTGGCGGAGCATCTTCAGCACAGCCTCGTTGGCGCCGCCGTGGGCAGGCCCGAACAGCGCGTTGATGCCGGCCGAGACGGACGCGAACAGGTTGGCGTTGGAGGAGCCCACCAGGCGCACGGTGGAGGTGGAGCAGTTCTGCTCGTGGTCCGCGTGCAGGATGAGGAGCAGGTCCAGCGCTTTGGCGACGACGGGGTCAACCTCGTACTGCTCCGCCGGCAGGCCGAAGCTGAGGCGGAGGAAGTTCTCCACGAGGTTATGCGAGTTGTCCGGGTACAGCATGGGCTGGCCGATGGACTTCTTGTGTGCGTAAGCCGCAATGACCGGGAGCTTGGCCATCAGGCGGATGGTGGAAACTTCCACCTGCTCGGCGTTGAAGGGATCCAGCGAGTCCTGGTAGAACGTGGACAGCGCGGAAACGGCCGAGGACAGGACGGGCATGGGGTGCGCGTCGCGGGGGAATCCGCCGAAGAAGCCCTTGAGCTCTTCGTGCAGCAGCGTGTGCCGGCGGATCTTCTGGTCGAATTCGTCCAGTTCGGTGGGCGTGGGCAGGTTGCCGTAGATCAGCAGGTAGGACACCTCAAGGAAGCTGGAGTGCTGTGCCAGCTGCTCGATGGGGTATCCGCGGTAACGCAGGATGCCTGCATCACCGTCGATGTAGGTGATAGCCGAAGTTGTGGCTGCTGTGTTCATGAAGCCGGGGTCAAAGGTGACTGCGCCCGTCTGCTTCAGCAGTTTGGAAACGTCGTAGCCTTCGTTTCCTTCAACAACCTGGATGCGCGGCAGCTTGAGCTCGCCTCCTGCGTGGTGCAGGGTCGCAGCATTGTTGGTCTCAGTCATGGAGTCCCCTTCATGAGGCGTCTGGGCCTCTGTCGAAAGCTTGATCCAACATCAGGTGAGCCGCGCACGAAGCCTGAGAACACAGGTTCCAACACCCGGGCTGCCTTCTTGTAGAAAGCCACCATTGATAGTCACTTAAAAAGCTACAGCCCCTTGGCGGGTGCCACTAATCCGGGACGTTCAAAACTGGCCTAAAACCAGCCCGATGTGGCGCGAGTCACAGCATTGTTACGATGTGGCGGCCAGCCGGGCAACGGCGGCGTCGATCCGTTCGTCGGTTCCGGTGAGGGCAACCCGGACATAGCCGTTGCCGGCCTCACCGTAAAAGACGCCCGGGCCCACCACGATGCCGCGCTCTGCCAAACGCGCCACAGTGTCCCAAGTGCCCTCCCCCGCCGTGGACCAGAGGTACAGTCCGGCGTCGGATTCCTTGATTTCCAGCCCAAAGCCGAGCAGCGCCGGAACCAGCCGTTCGCGGCGTCCGCGGTACAGGTCCTTCTGGGCTTCAACGTGTGTGTCGTCGCCCAGTGCCACCCGCATGGCCTCCTGCACCGGATAGGGCACGATCATGCCAGCGTGCTTGCGGCTGTTCACCAGGTTGGGCATCAGGTCCGGATCGCCGGCCACAAACGCTGCCCGGTAACCTGCCAGGTTGGACTGCTTGCTCAATGAGTACACGGCAAGCAGGCCCTGGTGGGATCCGCCGGCAACCCGGGGGTCCAGGATGCTCGGAACTGCCTGGCCGCCGCGCTGGACGTCCCAGTCGCCCCAGCCAAGTTCGGCATAGCATTCGTCCGAGGCCACCACGGCGCCGATGTCCCGGGCCTGGGCCACCAGTGCCTTCAAGGAGTCGATTCCCCGCACGCTGCCGGTCGGGTTGCCCGGTGAATTGACCCAGATCAGCCGGACGCGGGAGCGGGTGGCGTCGTCGAGTTCGTCCAGGTTGTCGGTTGCAACGGACGTAACGCCGGCGAGGGTGGCGCCAATATCGTACGTGGGGTAGGCAACCTTGGGGCGCACGACGACGTCGCCTGGCTTCAGCCCCAGCAGCAGCGGCAGCCAGGCCACGAGTTCCTTTGAGCCCACCGTTGGCATGACGTTGCGGGGATCAAGACCGGCCACGCCACGGCGCCGTTCAAACCATCCTGCGATGGCTTCCCGGAGCGCGGGGGTGCCGTGGACGGTGGGGTACCCGGGGGCATCCGCGGCGGCCTTCAAGGCGTCCTGGATCAAGGCGGGAGTGGGATCCACCGGCGTGCCGATGGACAGGTTGACCGCCCCGCCGGGATGCCTGGAAGCCGTGGCGAGATACGGCGCCATGGCCTCCCACGGGTAGTCGGGCAGGTCAAGGCCGAACGTATTCACTGCTGCGGTCACCAATCCTGCCTGCGTTAGTGGTCTTGGTTCTGCGGCGGCAGCGCGGCGATCATGGGGTGGTCCTTGCCCGTGTTCCCGACCTTGGCGGCACCGCCCGGAGAACCGAGGTCGTCAAAGAACTCCACGTTGGCCTTGTAGTAGTCGGCCCACTCATCCGGGGTGTCATCCTCGTAGTAGATGGCCTCAACGGGGCATACGGGCTCGCATGCCCCGCAGTCGACGCATTCGTCCGGATGGATGTACAGCGAACGCTCACCTTCGTAGATGCAGTCGACGGGGCATTCTTCAATACATGCCTTGTCCTTGACATCTACACACGGCTGCGCGATTACGTACGTCACGTCCCTGGCCTCTCCACGTTGGTTCCGGCGACCCGCCGGTTCTTGCATCCGGCAACTATGGCCGGACCCTGACATCTGAGCCTATTATCTCCCGGCCCGTTCCCGCGAACCTAGCCGGTGGCCTTGTGTGAAGCCCTTTAGTATGAAGTGGTGAACCTGCCCGCCCCCACACCTGCCGGATTCCTTGCCGCCGCCGCACCTGGCACCCGGGTGGTGGTGCGCTACCGCATCGACGGCGGCTTCACGGACGCGTTGGGGCACCTGGTGATGTGCGACGGCGGTGCCTGCACCGTCCGTACGCGGCAGGCCGACGTCGTCATCCCCCTGCGCGAGGTTGTGGCAGCCAAGGAAGTCCCGCCTGCACCGGAGCCGCGGCGCCGGGCCGCGCCCTAAGGGCATCTCACTGCGCAGGGACTGCCTCTGCGGGTGGAACCCGGGCTTCAGTGCGCAGGCCGGTACGTGGCAAGGGCCTGATGCACCATCCGCACGAACTCCCGGGGCTCGCTGAGCAGCATCTCAAAGGTCACACGAAGGGTGGGAACCCCCCGGACAACAGTCAGGTTCCACCGCCGTCTGTCCTCCCGGTACGCTGCCCGGCTGCTGTGGTAGGCGTAACCGTCCGTCTCAATGCCCAGCAGGCCGTCAACCAGGAGGTCCACATGGCCCATCCCGGGGATGTTGGCCTGCAGCTCCACCGTTAACCCCGCCTCCTCCAACAGATATCGGGCCATGGTCTCGATGATCGACCCGGACTGTGGCCGGATTCTAGCAACCAGCCCCAGCAAGGCCTTTTCCCGTGCAGCCGGGAACCGGCAGCGCAGTTCTGAAAGGTGAACCAACCCCTTCTTAACTGCAGATTCCGCGATGGTCAGCCCCTCCAGCGGCGGCAGGCAACGCAGAGCTTGGCACACAAGATCCAGGTGCGTCAGTGGAACGCCGCTTCGATGCACCACGCAACCCTCAATCGGCTTCCCGTGCCGCGCAGCAAGGTGCGGCTTGTCAGGCCTGTGGACGACCCACAGCCCTGCTGCAAAGGCGGCTGTGACGCAGCCTGGCACCGCATGATGGCGGCCCGCATGGATTAGCCAAGGGTCGGCGTCGGGCAGTGCATACACGCCACGCGCCACCCTTTGGACGGACGCGTCAAGCAAACCCGCTTCAATGTTCCGGCGGAAGAGACCGGCCTGCGTCAAAGAGCTGGTGCTTGCAACTCCCCCCATTTCGGCCAGCGCATCAGTGATAGTTCGCATAAGGGCATGCTGCCCGCTCCGGGAAGACGGCACAGCCGCCGGGAACGCCTATGTGGACAACCGCCGAATGCAGTGCAGGCGGAGTTCGGTGCGCACGGAGCGTCCCAGCGCATCGACGGCGGGAGTGAGTGCGCAGGCCAAAGCGGGCCGGCTGCGCCCCACCTCTCAGGAGGCAAAGAAAAAGCCGGGACGACGGCGGGAAATCCGCCTGCCGTCCCGGCAGTTTCATTGGCCTTCAGGGCCGTTGTTGCTAGACCTTTGCGCGGGCGCGGTTCGCCTTGGCGCGCTCGTTGGTGTCCAGGATCACCTTGCGGATGCGGATGGACTCCGGGGTCACCTCGACGCATTCGTCCTCGCGGGCGAATTCGAGGCACTCTTCGAGGGTGAGATCGCGCGGGGGCGTCAGGTTCTCGAAGGTGTCGGAGGAGGCTGCACGCATGTTGGTGAGCTTCTTTTCCTTGGTGATGTTGACGTCCATGTCGTCGGCGCGGGAGTTCTCGCCGACGATCATGCCCTCGTAAACCTCAGAGGTGGGCTTCACGAAGAAGGAACCGCGCTCCTGGAGGTTGATCATGGCGAACGGCGTTACAACACCGGCGCGGTCGGCGACCATGGAACCGTTGGTGCGGTACTCGATGGGGCCGGCCCACGGCTCGTAGCCCTCGGAGATGGAAGCTGCGATGCCGGCGCCGCGGGTGTCCGTGAGGAACTTGGTGCGGAAGCCGATCAGGCCACGGGCGGGAACGATGAATTCCATCCGGCACCAGCCGGTGCCGTGGTTGGCCATGTTGGTCATGCGGCCCTTGCGTGCGGCCATGAGCTGGGTGACGGCGCCGAGGTACTCTTCGGGCACGTCGATGGTCATGTGCTCCATGGGCTCGTGGATCTTGCCGTCGATGGTCTTGGTGACAACCTGCGGCTTGCCCACGGTCAGCTCGAAGCCCTCGCGGCGCATCTGCTCAACGAGGATGGCCAGGGCCAGCTCGCCACGGCCCTGTACTTCCCAGGCGTCGGGACGCTCGGTGGGGAGAACCTTGATGGAGACGTTACCGATCAGTTCCTTGTCCAGGCGGTCCTTCACCTGGCGGGCCGTGACCTTGGCGCCCTTGACCTTGCCGGCCAGCGGCGAGGTGTTGATACCGATGGTCATGGAGATCGCGGGATCGTCCACGGTGATCAGCGGCAGCGGCTGCGGGTTCTCGGCGTCGGTCAGGGTCTCACCGATGGTGATGTCCTCAATACCGGCGACGGCGACGATCTCGCCGGGACCGGCGGATTCGGCCGGGACACGGTCCAGGGCCTTGGTGGCCAGCAGTTCGGTGATCTTGACGTTCTTGAGCTCACCGTTGGCACGTGCCCAGGCAACGGTCTGGCCCTTGCGCAGGGTGCCGTTGTAGATGCGCAGCAGTGCCAGGCGGCCCAGGAACGGCGAGGCGTCCAGGTTGGTGACGTGCGCCTGCAGCACACCTTCCGGGTTGTAGGTGGGAGCCGGAATGTGCTCAATGATGGTCTTGAAGAGCGGCTCCAGGTCCTCGTTTTCCGGGGCGGTGCCGTCGGCGGGCTGCTCCAGGGACGCGCGGCCAACCTTGGCGGCAGCGTAGACGACGGGAACCTCGAGGATCTTGTCCAGGTCCAGATCCGGAACTTCGTCGGCCAGGTCGGAAGCCAAGCCCAGGAGGAGGTCCATGGACTCGTGGACGACTTCCTCGATGCGGGCATCGGGACGGTCGGTCTTGTTCACCAGCAGGATGACCGGCAGGTGTGCGGCCAGGGCCTTGCGGAGGACGAAGCGGGTCTGCGGCAGCGGGCCCTCGGAAGCGTCAACGAGGAGGACGACGCCGTCAACCATGGACAGGCCGCGCTCCACCTCGCCGCCGAAGTCGGCGTGGCCGGGCGTGTCAATGACGTTGATGGTGATGGTCTCGCCGTTGGAGGACGGACCGTTGTAGGCCACCGTGGTGTTCTTGGCCAGGATGGTGATGCCCTTTTCGCGCTCCAGGTCACCGGAGTCCATCACGCGGTCTTCAAGGTGGTTGTGCTCGGCAAAGGAGTTGGTCTGCTTGAGCATGGCGTCGACCAGGGTGGTCTTGCCGTGGTCAACGTGGGCCACAATCGCGACGTTGCGGAGGTCACTGCGTGATGCAGTGGCTACCGCGGTGTTGGTGGTGGTTTCAGACATGCGTAATGGCTCGATTCAGTGGTGAAAGTCAGCTGTTGTATCGCGACATTTCCAACTGGAACGCACGACGGATCAGGCCCTTAGCACAGGGCACCTTCCCCAAGTCTAGCCTCTGTGCCATTTATTGGCCTAAATTTTTCCGGCGGCGTGCGGGTCCCAGCGCACCCCGGCGTTGCGCCGCAGCAGAAATTGTGGGCAATATCACTGGCCATACAGGTTGGTATGCCACATGATTGCTCTGACAGACCGTGCAAGCCCGAAAGACACCAGATGCGCAAAGCCTCGCCTGCGTTGGCCCAGACCCGTTCCGCCGCGTCGGGCGGCATCGCGGTTATTGCCTTATCTGGTGTTCTGGCCCTCGCCGGATGCGGCCTGTCCGGACATGCCCTTGGAAATCCTCTTCCGGCCGCTGCGGCCGCCGGTCCCGAAGGAGCACCCGGCGGGCAGGTGCGTGCCGGCTTCCCCGTCCTGAACGCCGCTAATGGGCGGTTCGAAGCCGTTGTCCCCGATATCAGCAAAACCGTCCTCCTGATCGGGGATTCGCAGTCGGAACCGGCAGACGGCTGGCCCCGCCAAGGCCTCTCTGCTGCCGGGTACAAGGTGTACTTCGGCGGGAAGGGCGGCACCGGATTCGTGTCAGCCAACGGGAGGACAGGCAACTATATCGACGCCCTCCTGCGGGGTGACTGGCTGATTCCCTCCGGTACTCCCGCGCTGATCGTTATCCAGGGCGGCGGCAATGACGCCTCCAGCGGGGCATCCGACAGCCAGATCACCGGCAATGCCGGTCGGTTAATTGCAGAGTTGCAGGCACGCTATCCGGGAACCCCGATGGCGATGATAGGAACCCTGGCCCGGGGCGAAAACAACGGGGGCGGCCGCCGCACAGAAGTTGATGCCCTGCTGGGATCGGTGGCCGCCGCGCATGGCCTGCCCTTCGTCTCCGTGGGCGACTGGCTCACCAGGTACGGCCTGGCCAAGGACCTCACCGATGCCGTGCACATGAATCCCAGCGGCCGGCAGGCCCTCGGCGCGCTCCTGGAGCGCAGGCTGCGCGACCTGGGCCTGGAGCGTAAGCCGGCTATAGTGCAGGGCGAAAGCAGTTGGAGCCGGAGCCGGCAGGCTCCGGCTCCAACCGGTGAATAAGAAGGGCTGCTAAGCCACTTCCGGCGGCAGCATCAGCTTTGCACCGGGGATGGCGTTAAGCAGTGCCTGTGTGTACTCCTGCTGCGGTGCATCGAAGACGTCGTCCGTTGATCCGGTCTCCACCAGACGCCCCTTCTCCATTACGCAGACGTGGTCCGCGATCTGCCGCACCACCGCGAGGTCGTGGGTGATGAAGAGGTAGGTCAGCCCAAGGTTGGACTGAAGGTCAGCGAGCAGATTCAGTACCTGGGCCTGGACCAGCACGTCGAGGGCGGAAACTGCTTCATCACAGATGATGACTTCAGGATCCAGGGCAAGTGCGCGCGCAATGGCGACGCGCTGCCGCTGCCCGCCGGAGAGCTCGTTCGGGTACCGCTGCATGGTGGATTGCGGCAGCGCCACCTGGTCCAGCAGTTCACGGACCTTTTTCTCCCGGCTGGCCTTGTTCCCGATCTTATGGACCCGCAACGGCTCCTCGATGGTCCGGAAGATGTTGTACATCGGGTCCAGGGAACCGTAGGGATCCTGGAAGATGGGCTGGACCCGGCGCCGGAACTTGAACAGCTCCGAAGGCTTCAGCAGCGAGGTGTCCACGCCGTCGAAAAGGATCTTGCCGTCGGTGGGTTTCTCGAGCTGGAGCACCATCTTGGCCACGGTGGACTTGCCGGAGCCCGACTCCCCCACGATCGCCGTCGTGGTTCCCCGGAGGACGTCGAAGCTTACGCCGTCCACGGCCGCGAAGTCCGACGATTTCCCCAGGCCCTGCCGAAGCTTGTACACCTTCCGCAGGTCCTGGATCTGCAGGACGTTGTCGGCAGCACGTGCCACGGCGGCCGGAGCGAGCAGATCAGCCGCTTCCACGCCCTGTTCCTTTGCAACCTGGATCCTTCGGCTTGCCAAGGAGGGCGCAGACTCGACGAGCCGCTTTGTGTAGGGGTGCTGCGGGTTCTGCAGCAGCTCCAGCGACGGCCCCGACTCCACCACCTGCCCGCGGTACATCACCACAACCTTGTCCGCGCGCTCAGCCGCGAGGCCCAGGTCGTGGGTGATCAGCAGGACAGCTGTGCCCAGCTCGGAGGTCATGCCTTCGAGGTGGTCCAGGATCTGCCGCTGCACCGTAACGTCCAGAGCTGACGTGGGTTCGTCGGCGATCAGCAGCCTCGGCTGGCAGGACAGGCCGATCGCGATCAGGGCCCGTTGGCGCATTCCGCCGGAGAACTCGTGGGGGTACTGCTTGGCGCGCCGGTGGGAGTCCGGCAGCCCGGCTTCGGACAAGACCTTGGCGATGTCCTCGGGGCCACTCGGACGCCCGTTGGCCTGCAGCGTTTCCTTGACCTGGTAGCCGATTTTCCACACCGGGTTGAGGTTGGACATGGGGTCCTGGGGCACCATACCGATGGTGTTGCCGCGCAGTTCGATCATCCGCTTTTCGGGCGCGTGCGAGATGTCTTCGCCGTCCAGCAGGATCTGTCCGCCGGAGACCCGCCCGTTGCCGGGCAGCAAGCCAATGGCAGCCAGGGCGGTGGTGGACTTTCCGGACCCCGACTCGCCCACGATGGCCACGGTTTCACCCGGCATGATGGTCAGGTGCGCGTTGCGGACAGCCTTGACTTCGCCGTTGCTGGTGTTGAACGTGATGGCGAGGTCGCGGATTTCCAGCAGCGGCCGGTCTGCGGGTGTTCCGGCTTCGGTGATAGTGACATCGGATGTAGTCACGTGTGCCTCCTTCATCGCTGGCGGCTCTTCGGGTCAAGAGCATCGCGCAGGGCGTCGCCCAGCATGATGAAGCTCAGGACGGTGATGGACAGTGCGGCAGCCGGGTACAGCAGAACTGCGGGGTTGGTGCGGATGGACGACTGCGCCGCAGAGATGTCATTGCCCCAGGACATGATGCTGCCGGGGAGCCCAATGCCGAGGAACGACAACGTCGCCTCCAGCACAATGAACACCCCGAGCTCCATGGTGGCCAGCACAATGATGGGGGCAAGGGCGTTGGGCAGGACATGCTTGATAAGGCTCTGGATCCGGGACACGCCCAGCGAACGGGCTGCCGTGATGAAGTCCGCATTCCGGACTTCGATCACCGCCCCGCGGGTCAACCTTGCCATCTGCGGCCACGCGAGCAGCACGATGATCATGATGACCGTCCACACGCTCTTGTTTTCGCGGAAGAACGGCAGCTGGGTCACCACCAGGGCGCCCAGCACCAGCGGAAGCGCGAAGAAGATATCCCCGAGGCGGGCGATGACGGAATCGACCCATCCGCCGTAGAAACCGGCAAGCGCGCCGAGGGTCACACCGATGATGAGCACGCCGATGACGGCGAAGACACCAACCATGACGGAAGCCTGCGTGCCGTAAATGACGCGGGCGTACACGTCGCAGCCCTGGAAGGTGAACCCGAACGGGTGGCCGGCCGATGGTGCGCCGTCCGAGTTGGCCAACTGGCAGTTGTCGTTGGGTGCCGTCTGGGTGAACAGGCCCGGGAAGAACGCCACAACCAGGATGACCAGGATCATCACTGCCGAGACGATGAACAGCGGACGACGGCGGAGCTTGCGCCAGGCGTCTGCCCACAGGCTCAGCGGGGCTTGGTCCGTCTTAACAGCATCCGTTGCCAGCAGAGGGGTTTCCTCGATGGGGGCAACGAAATGCGTGGTGTCTTGGTTACTTTTCATAGCGAATCCTCGGGTCAAGCCAGGCGTACAGCAGATCAACCAGCAGGTTGGCGATAACGAAGACCAGCACCAGCACACTCACGATGGCGACGACGGTTGGGCCTTCGCTGCGGAGAATTGCCTGGTAGAGCTTCTGCCCTACGCCGGGAACGTTGAAGATGCCTTCGGTAACAATGGCGCCGCCCATCAAACCGCCGAGGCTCGCGCCCAGGTAGGTAACAACGGGAATCATCGAGTTGCGGAGGATGTGCGCCATCACTACCCGCGGCCGGGACAGCCCCTTTGCCGTCGCGGTACGGACGTAATCAGCAGTTGAGTTTTCAATGACCGATGCCCGGGTGAGGCGGAGCACGTAGGCGAAGGACACCAGCGCCAGCGCGAAGGCCGGAAGCAGCAATGTACTCCAGCTGACGTCCGTGCCCACTGTGGGTTTGGCCCAGCCAAGGTATACGCCGAAGACCAGCTGCAGCACGAAGCCGAGGACAAAGATGGGAATGGCGATGACAACGAGCGAGGCGAGCAGCACTGACGAATCGAAGATCTTGCCCTTGCGGAGGCCGGCGATGAGACCGAAGCCGATGCCGAACACGGCCTGGATAACGAGGGCTTCGATGGCGAGCATCACGGTGACGGGGAAGACCCGGCCAAGGGTTGCCGCGATGGGCTGGCCGGTAAAGTCGACGCCCAGGTTGAACGTAAAGAGGTTCTTGAGGAACAAGCCGTACTGGACCCAGAACGGCTGGTCGAGGTTGTACTGCTGGCGGAGGGCCGCGATGACAGCCTCGCTCGGCGGGCGGTCTCCGAAGAGTGCCCTGATGGGATCCCCGGGAAGGGCAAACACCATGAAGTACACCAGCAGGGTTGTGCCCAGGAAAACGGGGATGACTTGGAGCAGTCGCCGGAGAATGAACTGGATCACAGCAGACCCTCCGAAGACGTTGGAGATGTGGGGAAATTCATGTGGGACAGCTTCCTGCCGGTATCAAGGCTATGGGGGCCCGGCTATTGCCGGGCCCCCACTAGCTAGTTGAGTTGGACGGTCTCAGAACTACTTCGCGGTGATGTTGTAGTACTGAATGACACCGTTCCAGCCGCTGTCCACGTTCGTCACGTTCTGGCTCCACACGACCTGGCGGGCGGAGTACCACAGCGGGAGGTTGGGCAGGTCCTGGAACAGGATCTCCTGGGCCTCGGTGAACTTGGCGTTGGCGTCGTCCGTGGACTTGGCACCCAGTCCTTCATCGAGGAGCTTGTCGAATTCGGGGTTCGAGTAGCCCTCGTAGTTGGCGCTGGCACCGGTCTTCAGGAGCGGGCCGAGGAAGTTGTAGAGCGACGGGTAGTCGGCCTGCCAGCCTGCCCGGGTGAAGCCGGGAAGGGTCTGCGCCTTGCGGAGGTCAAGGATCTCAGCGAACTTGGCGAACGGCTGTCCCTCGGCCTGGATACCCAGGTTGTTCTTCAGGTTGTTGGCAACAGCGTCGATCCATTCCTTGTTGCCGCCATCAGTGTTGTAGGCGAGCTGGAGGGTCTTGTCTGCGGGCCAGGGGCTGATGGCGTTGGCCTTGTCCCAGGCTTCCTTTGCCTTTGCAGCGTCAAACTTCAGGACCTCGGAACCCTCGACGTTGTCGTTGTAGCCATCCACTGCCGGGGAGGTGAAGTCCTTGGCCGGGATGCGGGTGCCGCTGAAGATCACCTTGGTGATCTCGTCACGGTTGATCGCCATGGAGATTGCCTGACGGCGCAGCTTGCCTGCCTCGCCCTGGAACTCGGGCAGGTAGCCCGGGATGTTCAGGGTGGAGTTGCCGGCGTACGGCTTGTTCAGGTGGTTCTCCGGGAAGTCCGTGGTGTAGGTCTTCAAGGCGTTCGTCGGAAGGACGTCGGTAACGTCCAGGTTGTTGGCCTGGATGTCGGTGTAGGCGGGAGCCGGATCGGTGTAGAACTTGAAGGTTACGCCGCCGTTCTTCGCTTCACGGGGGCCGGCGTAGTCCTCGTTCTTGACGAGTTCAATCTGGCTGTCGTGCTGCCAGGCGCCTTCCTTGGCCATCTTGTACGGGCCGTTGCCTACCGGGTTCTCGCCGAAGGCCTTCGGATCGGCGATCGCCTGGGACGGAAGCGGCATAAAGGCGGTGTAGCCAAGGCGCAGCGGCCAGTCGGCCTCAGGCTGGGTCAGCTTGACCTCAATGGTGGTGTCGTCCTTGAGGACCAGGCCCGAGAGGGTCTGGGAGGTGGGGGCGGGGACCTCGGTCTCGCCTTCCTTCTTGGTGGCGCTGACGGCGTCGTAGCCTTCAATCGACTCAAAGAAGCTGCTGTTGGCCTGGGCATTGGTGCTCAGTGCAGCAAAGTTCCAGGCGTCGACGAAGCTCTTGGCAGTAACTTCCTCACCGTTGGTGAATTTCGTGCCGCTCTTCACCTTGATGGTGTAGTTCTGGCCGTCCGGGGATTCGATGGACTCGGCCAGGGCGTTGACTGACTGCCCACTGGGGTCGTAGCTGGTCAGGCCTTCGAAGAGAAGTTCTACGACGCGGCCGCCATAAACTTCGTTGGTGTTTGCCGGCAGCAGCGGGTTCTGTGGTTCGTTGCTGTAGGCGGTGATGACCTTACTGGGGTCGCCGGCCGACTGGCTGGCACCGTCATTGCTGCCGCCTCCAGCGCCGCAGCCGGTCAGGGCGAGTGCGGCGATTGCCACGATGCCCAGTGCTTTGGAAGTGCGCGCAAAACGCATTCCGCCTCCTATGAGTTGTGGGAGAAAACGAGGGGAATCTTGTGCTTCCCCGCAGGCGAGACGCAGCTTTCAACTGTGACGCAACCTACATATACGAGTAGCCTAACCGCACAAAGTCCAGATGCTGGTACTCCGTTGCCAAACCGTGACCGGCTCGAACTGAACGCCTAGTCGGTCAACGGAAGTTGTGCAAGTCACATGCTACTCGCCGGTAGGCGGAACTGCGAATCGGAAATGTGAACCGCCCCACGCACCCCGCGGCAGGTCATCAATCGGCTCTAAACCAGCCGCCAGTCCCAGGCATTCCACCAGACGCCCAAGGGGCCCGGGCTTGGCTTGACGCCGGCAATCCGGGCACTGAAGGCTGTTGTGCCCACAGTCTGGTACAGCGGGAGCCCGTAAGCGTTCTCCCATACCTGCTTATCGATTTGCGCCAGGATCTCGTCCTGTTTGGCCAGGTCAGTGGTCCGGGCGAGTTCTTCCATCGCCTTGTCGGCGTCGCCGTCCGAGAATCCGTTGAAATTGCTGCCGGCGCCGGTGCGGAAGATCTGCGGAACGCGGCTGACGCCCACCCCGGTGCCGATCCAGCCGAGCAGTGCTGCGTCGTACCCGCCACCGCCCAGGGCCCTGGCCCAGTCTGCGTTGCCTTGTCCGGCGTCGACAACCTGGAAGCCCGCCAGGGCTGCCGAGTCCCGGATCAGCTCAAAAGCCTGGGCGCGATTGGGGTTATCGCGGTTGTAGAGGATCCGGACGGTGGGAGTTTCACCATCAAGGAGCTCCCTGGCACCCTCGATGTCCACCTCGGCGTAATCCGCGGATCCGTTGTTCTTCGCGGTATCTTCGTACTTTGGCTGCCCAGGCAGGAACACATGCGAGTCGAGGGGCTTGGCATCCGGCAGCAGGTCCCCGACGACGGCATCGACAATGGCTTGCCGCGGGACCGTCTTGAGGAACGCCTCCCGTACGCCGTCGCGGTCGAAGGGCCCGGAAAAGCTGAGGTCCAGGTGGTCATACCCGGACTGGTTGTAACGCTCAATGGTGATGCCCTGTTCAACCAGGCCCGTGAACAGATTGTCGCTGCCGCCAGAGGGTTGGGGCGAGATGATGTCCGCCTGCCCGTTCCGGAGGGCATCCAAAGCCGCCGGCAACGCGCCGGTGAACCGGATGTTGATCTCATCAAGCCACGGTTCCTGGCCCCAGACGTAGTCGCGGTTGCGGACCAGCTTCATGGAAACCTCGGGGACGATGTCCCGCACGATGTACGGTCCACTGGAGAGGTAGAGCGAGGGGTCATCGGGAAGGCCCTTGGTGTCGAAACCGGAGTTCCAGAAGTCACTGACCTGCTTCAGGGCCGTATTGACCGCCGGTTCTTCGACATCCCCGCGAGGTGAGTCCTTGACCAGGCCGATGAGGTCTTCCTCATCGTTCAGGCCGCTCTTCGCGGCCACGACGTGCGCCGGCAGGCCGACGTCGAACGCCACTTCCCAATCGGCGTACGGCACTTCGTACTCCAGGGTGATGGAACGCCCGTCCTCGCCGATCTCGGGAAGAACGGTTCCCGCCAGCCCGCTGGTATCGGCGGCGGTGGAGAAATACCTGGTTCCGGTTCCGGCCAGTGGATCGGCGTCGTCAAAGTATCCGGAGCCGGCAGCCCAGCTCAACAGGAGGTCGCCGGCGTCGATCGCTTCGCCGTCAGACCAGGTGACGCCCTCGTTGACGGTGTACCTCACCTTGAGCGGCTCGTCGGACACCTTTTCGAAGCGTCCGAACTTTTCGTTGCGCACCACGGTGGAGGAGTCGTCCAGGTAGTAGAACCCTGAGTGGGTGATGTGCCCGATCTTGGAGTTGATGTCCGTGTTGCCATCAGTGCTGTACGGGTTGAAGGACGAGAAGGCGTTGACCTCGGCAACGGTGGCGCTGCCACCCCGTTTCGCCTCTCCCACCACCACAGGAGTGGGACCTCCCCCGCCCGAGCAGCCCGAAAGCACTACGGCTGCAGCTACCGCTGCGGTGATGAACTGCATCAAACGCCTGACCGGCATGCCGCCTCCTGTTTTCCTTCTGCGGGAGGGGCTCCTGGACTTCGCAGGATCACGCCCTGTACTCAGGATAAGGCGTCCGACGGCGCGATCGTCGACGCCGTTCGCACCAGCCGTGTTGCCTCCTGCCCGCCGCCGAGCAGCGTTTCAGCACGACGGCGGTGCTCCCGCCCTTCCTCCGGGTCCGTGGCTTCGCCGGTCCATTAGCTTCTTTGGCGCTCGGCTAGAGGACTCGGTCGAGCTTAGAAGGCGGTACTGGGCAGATCCCTCTCGCCATCGACGATCGCGGTGATAATCCGCGCCGCAACCAGGTCTGGATCCAGCCCCGCGCCGAATTGCGGCGCCGACCCGGCGATCGGATGATCGGACAGCGCGGTGCCAGTGTGGCCTGGGCGGGCGTCCACGATTCGGATGCCCGCGCGGCGATACTCGCGCGCCGCTGCGACAACGAAGGCCGCGAGCCCAGCCTTCGACGCCGAGTATGCCGCCAGACCGGCGACGGGTGCCTCGGCGACAACGCCGCTTAGTGTGACAACGAAGGGCTCCCGGCCCTCACGTGCCGAGGCCGCGAGGTAGGGCTGGCTCTGGCTAATGAGCTGGATCGGACTGGTCGTGTTCACAGCGAAGAGTTCGTCCACGGTGGCGGGTTCAAGGCCTGATGCGGCGCCGAAGGCTACGACCCCGGACGCAACCACTAGCCCGTCGAGGCGTCCGTACTGCGCATTCGTATCATCCAGGACCTTTTGGATCACGGAGGGTGCGCGCAGATCGTGCCCGGCAGACTTTGACGACCGGGCAACGATGGCGCCGTTACTCTCCAGCTGGACAGCGATGCGCGAACCAAGTCCGCCGGTGGCGCCGACTACCAGAACAACCGCACCCTGAAGAGTCGTCATGGGTAGATCCTAGGTCACGTGCTGCTGGTAGCCGATCGTGGGTCGGTTTCCTGAGGCTGGATGGCTGCGGTACTGCGCAGGCAACGAAGCAGGCTTCATTCGCTCATCGGGAATGCGCGCCAAGTCTCGTGACACAGCCTTTTCAGTTGGAAGGATGCTCCCATCCCCCTAACAGAGATGGGCCCATATGCATAAGCAGATGGGCCCATCTAAAAGTTCTGTGGGCTAGACGTTGAAGCGGAATTCCACCACATCGCCGTCGGCCATGACATATTCCTTGCCTTCGATCCTGACCTTGCCGCGGGACTTGGCCTCGGCCATGGACCCGGCTTCCACCAGGTCGTTGAAGGAAACCACCTCGGCCTTGATGAAGCCGCGCTGGAAGTCGGAGTGGATTACCCCTGCCGCCTGCGGTGCAGTATCGCCCTGGCGGATGGTCCAGGCACGGGTTTCCTTCGGGCCGGCCGTGAGGTACGTCTGGAGCCCCAGCGTGTGGAAGCCGACGCGCGCCAGCTGGTCCAGTCCGGATTCGTCCTGGCCATTCATCTCCAGCATTTCGCGCGCTTCTTCCTCGTCAAGTTCCACGAGGTCGGCTTCGAGCTTGGCGTCAAGGAAAACGGCGTCCGCCGGGGCAACCATGGCCCGCAGTTCCTCCTGCTTTTCTGGACTGCCGAGGATGGCTTCGTCGGCGTTGAAGACGTAGATGAACGGCTTTGCCGTCAGGAGGCCGAGCTCCTTGAGGTGTTCCATTTCCAGCTTGTCGCTCTTAATGGAAGAGAAGATGGTATCGCCGCGTTCCAGAACCACCTGGGCTGCCTTGATGGCGGCAAGCTCCGCAGCTTCCCGCTTCTTGATCTTGACTTCCTTTTCGATCCGCGGAATGGCGTTCTCGATGGTTTGCAGGTCGGCCAGGATGAGCTCGGTGTTGATGGTTTCCATGTCGGAGCGCGGGTCCACTTTGCCGTCCACGTGGATAACGTCGGGGTCATCGAACACGCGCACCACCTGGGCAATGGCTTCGGCCTCGCGGATGTTGGCCAGGAACTTGTTGCCCAGGCCTTCGCCCTCGGATGCGCCCTTGACGATTCCGGCGATGTCCACGAACGACACCGGCGCCGGCAGGAGGCGCTGCGAACCGAAGATCTCAGCCAGCTTCTGAAGGCGGGGGTCGGGCAGGTTCACGACGCCGACGTTGGGCTCGATGGTGGCGAACGGGTAGTTCGCCGCCAGCACCTGGTTGCGGGTCAGTGCGTTGAAAAGAGTTGATTTGCCGACGTTGGGCAGTCCGACGATGCCAATAGTAAGAGCCACGAGCATTGATTCTACCCGCAGCAGGCGCCAAGGGGTTCCGGGCCGGCGGGCGGAAATGTCGCTTCCGGGAAATGTCAGAGCCCCGTGCGACAGTGAGCACATGGATGCTTTTGCGCTGATACTGGCTTTGTTCATGCTGTTACTGGGCGCCCTTGCGGGCGCTGCAGCCACCTACTTTGCGCTGCGGAAGAACAGCCGCGCGGTGGAAGAGGACTTCGACGCCGTTTCGTCGCGGCTTTCGGAGGTGAGCGCACAGTTTGCCGCGGCCGACGCCGAACGCCGCCTTTTGGCTGCACAGAACCGGGAGCTGGGGGAATCACGGTCCCAGGACGGCAGCGTGCTCCGTGCCCTGGCGCCGGTGGCCGAGAAGCTGACGGCAGTACAGCAGCAGGTGGCGCTCCTGGAACGTGACAGGCTGGAACAGTACGGCCAGCTGGCCCAGCAACTGCAGGAAGCCCGGCTTTCGGATGAGCAGCTGATCCGGTCCACCCATGCCCTTGAGTCCGCCCTGCGGTCCAACAGTGCGCGCGGGCAGTGGGGAGAGGTCCAATTGCGGCGCGTGGTGGAGGCCTCCGGGATGCTGCGGCACGTCGACTTCATCGAACAGGTCCACAGCAGCGGCGGTGAGTCTTCCGTCCGCCCGGACCTCGTGGTCCAGCTGCCCGGCGAAAAGCAGTTGGTGGTTGATGCAAAGGTCCCCCTGTCTGCGTACCTTGAGGCGCAGGAGCTCGGCGCGTCCATGGATTCCCGGACGGGGCAGCCCGGGCTGTCCTTGAGCACAGACCGCCGCTCCCAGCAGGGGCTCCTGGCTGCCCACGCAAAGGCGCTGCGGGCCCATGTGGACTCATTGAGCAACAAGAAATACTGGGACATCGCCGGCAACTCGCCGGAGCTGGTGATCTGCTTCATCCCCGCCGAATCGATTCTGGCCGCAGCGCTCATGGCTGACGCCGAACTCCTTGACCATGCGCTCTCGAGGAACGTGGTCCTGGCATCGCCGAGCACGCTGCTGGCCGTGCTGAAATCTGTGGCCTTCACCTGGCGGCAGGACGTCCTGACGGACAGCGCCCGTGAACTGTTCGACCTCGCCAGGCAGCTGTACGACCGGATGGGAACCCTGGGCGAAAATGTCAGCAAGCTGGGGTCATCGCTGAAGACGTCCGTGGACCGGTACAACTCCATGGTGGGCACCCTGGAAGCGCGCGTCCTTCCCACTGCCAGGAAATTGAACAGCCTGGAGGAATCGGGCCTGATGACTCCTCCGGTTGTGGAGGTCACACCGCGCGCCCTGGCCGCCCCTGAACTTCAAAGCGAGGACGAGGCCGCCTGAGGGGCAGCCCCCGGGGTAAGAGCTTCGGGGTAAGAACTCCCAAGGTCAGGAATCCGGGTAAGGAAAGGGCCTGGCAGCCGCAGCTGCCAGGCCCTCACTGTGCTCCCAACTTTGAACGCCGGCGTTCCTAGCTCCGCGGCCGGCGTCCACCCAGGGCACGGCTGACATCGCCGGCCTGCTTCAGGGTTGCCCGAAGCTCCTTGGGCAGGGAGAAGAGGAGATCTTCTTCGGCCGTGACGACTTCCTCAACGGTGCCGTAGCCGTAGTCGGCCAGCAGGCGCAGCACGTCCTGCACCAGCACCTCGGGGACGGAGGCCCCGGACGTTACGCCAACCGTTGCGACGCCTTCGAACCAGGCCTCATCAACTTCATTGGCAAAATCCACCCGGTAGGAGGCCTTGGCACCGTATTCGAGGGCAACCTCCACCAGCCTCACGGAGTTTGAGGAATTGGCCGAGCCCACCACAATGACCAGGTCTGCCTGGGGCGAAATCTTCTTGATCGCCACCTGGCGGTTGGTGGTGGCATAGCAGATGTCATCGCTGGGCGGGTCCTGCAGGGTGGGAAACCGATCCTTTAACAATCGGACCGTTTCCATGGTCTCGTCAACGCTGAGGGTGGTCTGTGACAGCCAGATGACCTTCTCCGGGTCACGCACCGTCACCTTGTCCACTTCGTGCGGACCGTTGATGATCTGGATATGCTCCGGAGCTTCGCCTGCCGTGCCTTCAACTTCCTCGTGGCCGTCGTGGCCGATCAGCAGGATGTCGAAATCGTCCTTTGCGAAGCGCACAGCTTCCTTGTGGACCTTGGTCACCAGCGGGCAGGTGGCGTCAATGGTGCGCAGGCCGCGGTCCTCAGCGGACTGGACCACCGCCGGCGATACGCCGTGGGCAGAGAAAATCACCAGCGCGCCCTCCGGCACTTCGTCCGTCTCGTCAACGAAGATGGCGCCCTTTTCCTCCAGGGAGCTGACCACATGGACGTTGTGCACAATCTGCTTCCGCACATACACCGGAGGGCCATAGTGTTCCAGGGCCTTCTCAACAGCGATGACGGCACGGTCAACACCGGCGCAGTATCCCCGAGGAGCAGCGAGCAGCACCTTCTTGGTTCCGGAGACGGGGGCTGCAGCAGCTACTTCCTCAGGAGAGCGGCGCCTACGCGGGATTGTGGGCATCGAAAGGGAAACAGCTGAGGGGGTCATTATTTGATTCTACCGGGTTACCCGCTCCCGCTTTCGCGATATGAGGCCCGCCACAATTCCCACCAGCACCAGTACCCCGCCGGTGATTGCCGCGGACAAGGTCCACGTTTGGAAGTCGGCGGAAGCTGCCGCGACGAACTCATTCCTGAACATGTTGGCCACCTCGTTACCGCTGTCCGTAGCCAGCACCGCCGCGGAGCCTGCCTGCGCGCCCAACGTCCAGAGAGCTGCCAGCAACAACGCGCCAACTCCTGAGGCCACCAGCACCGTCCAGCGCCGGCGGGCGGCAACGAGGGCCAGGAGCAGCGCCACCGCAGATCCCCCGGCCAGCAGGTAGCCGGCGGGAGCAAAGGCGCGCAGGCGCTCCGTCCATTCCTTGTGCTCCGGCTGGCCCACATTAATAAGCGTCTGCTCCGGCGGGTCCAGGGGAAGCCTGGTGGCGCGTGAGATTTCCTCGGAGCCCAGTGCCACCAGGGGCGCGACGTCGAGGGTCAGGGATGAAGCAGATGCAGCTTCAGGATTGTTGGCGTCTGTGCCCGCGAAACTCAGGCGGTGGCTTTTGCGGAGCGTTTCTTCCCAGGCAGCAGGGTAGCCGGGAAGACCGGTCAGGGACGCCGCGGCGTTCTCCAGTACCGGCCGGACGAGGTCCGAGAGGAAGCCCGGGACCGCGCTGGTGTCGATCGTGCCGATGGCGGCCGCTGCCAGTCCTTGCTGGAACTCTGGGTTCCTGCCCAGCGGTGCCGCCAGTTCTACGAAGCCCTGCTCCTGGACAATGCTGCGGTCCAGCCAGATGGCGGGAACTGCCACGGCAGCGAGCAGTACGGCCAGCACGGTGGCAGCAGCGGAAACAAAAGTGCGCACAGCAGGTCCTTCAGGTCGATGGCGGTCAACCCATCCTAGGCGGGCATCCCGGCCGGCCACTGTCAGTCCCGGATGCTACAGCTTATGGATAAGGTTGAATGACCGCCGCACAACAGACGAAGGACCCCATGCCCTCAGCTCCAGCCCCGCAAGGGACTTCGCATGTCTGAACAGGCCTCACTCCCGGTCCCCGGCCAGCAACTGGCTGCACCCACCACCCTCCCGGCGACGGCCGCCGAGACCACCCCGGACAACCCCTGGCCGCTGCAGCTCCTCTCGCAGAAGCTGAAAGCCCACATCGACCGCACGCCGTCGGCCTGGGTCGAAGGCCAGGTCATCGAACTGAACCGCCGCGGCAGCAACGCGTACCTCACCTTGCGGGACGTTGACGCGGAAGTATCGCTGCCGGCCTCGGTGTGGACCAAAGTGCTCGAGCGCCAGAACATTCCGCTGGAACGCGGTTCCCGGGTGGTGGCCCTGCTGAAGCCGGAGTTCTGGATTAAAACGGGCCGGCTGAACATGCTGGTCAGGGACATCAGGCCGGTGGGCCTGGGCGACCTCCTTGCCCGGATCGAGCGGCTCCGCCAGGCCCTCGCCGCCGAAGGCCTTTTTGCCGACTCCCGCAAGAAGCCGCTGCCCCTGTTGCCGCATCGCATAGGCCTCATCACCGGCCGCGATTCCGATGCCAAAAAGGACATCCTCCGTAATGCCGCCCTCCGCTGGCCCGCGGTGGAGTTCGAAATCCGGGAGGTTGCCGTCCAGGGAAATACGGCTGTCTCCCAGGTGGTGCGCGCGTTGCGGGACCTGGACGCCATGCCGGAGGTGGACGTTATTGTCATCGCCCGCGGCGGGGGTGCCCTGGAAGATCTCCTGCCCTTCAACAGCGAGGAACTGATCCGGGCTGTGGCAGTGGCCTCCACTCCCGTGGTGAGTGCCATCGGCCACGAGGCGGACAGGCCCCTGCTGGATGACGTTGCCGACCTGCGCGCCTCCACTCCCACAGATGCCGCCAAGCGCATCGTGCCGGAAGTCTCCGAAGAACTGGCAGGGGTCCGCCAGGCCCGGGAGCAGTTGCGCCGGTGCATGGAGCGCCTCGTGGACAGGGAATCGGACCGCCTGGCATCCCTTCACTCAAGGCCCGTGATGGCTGCCCCCGAAGGCATGGTGACCAACCGCTCCGAGGAGATTGAGCGGCTGCTCCGACGGTCCTCCGCGGCGGTGAGCTCCACGGTGGTGCGGGCTGCCGACCAGCTGGAGCACCTGAAGGCCCAGGTACGCGCGCTGTCCCCGCAGAAGACGCTCGACCGGGGGTACGCCGTCGTCGAACTCGTCGATGCACTGGCTGCACGCTCCGCCAACTCGGGGCACGCCGTGGTGCGCCGCCCGGCGGAGGCGCCGGCGGGAACACCGCTCTCGGTCCGGGTTGCGGAAGGCCGCTTCGGCGCCACGTCCACGGGCAGGCTTGAACAGCACATATCGGAAACCGGAGAACGCAATGACTGAGCAAAAGCCAGGAAACGACGTCGCAGCACTGAGCTATGAGGAAGCCCGCGAGCAGCTCATCGCGGTGGTGGGCAGGCTGGAGGCCGGAGGAGCCAGCCTGGAGGAATCGCTGGCACTGTGGGAACGTGGCGAGGCCTTGGCTGCACGGTGCGAGGAATGGCTGGAAGGCGCCAGGAAGCGGCTGGCCGCTGCCCGCGACCAGCCGCTGTAAAGCGTCAGGAACGGAGGATCAGCTCCCGCTCGGTGGGGACGTCAAACTCGGCCTTGGGCCACTCAAGGTTCAGTCCGGCCAGAGCTCCCAGCAACAGCTGCTGCACGGCGATCCTGGCGTACCACTTCTTGTTGGCCGGAACCACGTGCCAGGGCGCGTCCGGGGTGCTCGTTACATCGATGGCCGCCTGGTACGCATCCATATAGTCCTCCCAGAACGCCCGCTCATCGAGGTCGCCCCGGCTGTACTTCCAGTGCTTGGCGGGGTCATCCAGCCGGGCCAGCAGCCGGGCCTTCTGCTCCTCGCCGCTGATGTGGAGCATCACCTTGACGACTTTCGTCCCGGAGTCCCGCAGGCGCGCCTCGAACTCGTTGATCGCCCCATAACGTCGCTTGATCTCGTCGGGGCTGGTCCAGCCGTGGACGCGGTGGATCAGCACATCCTCGTAGTGGGACCGGTCGAAAACGCCCACCATTCCCGCGGCCGGTACTTCCTTCTCGATGCGCCATAGGAAGTCGTAGGACTTTTCTTCGTCCGTCGGGGCTTTGAACGCCTTGAACTGGACCCCCTGCGGGTCCATGGCTGCCATGACGTGGTTGACAATGCCGCCCTTGCCCGCGGTGTCCATTGCCTGCAGGATCAGCAGGATCCGCTTCCGGCCTCCGAACCGCGACTCGGCAAACAGCTTTTCCTGCAGCTCGCCCAGCTCGTCGTCCAGGTCCGCCAGGAGGGCCTTTCCGTCTACCTTGCTGCCGCTGTAGCCGGGGGTGGAGTCGGGATCAACGTTTGCCAGTGAGAACCCCTCCCCCGCCCGAAGGGTCTCGGAGGGGTGCTGATCGAACTGGACGACGCCGGCCATTGGGAATCCTTTCCGCGAAGGTTCACGGGACCGAATCGCCCGTGTCCACAGGCTAGTTCCCCTGATACCTGCTTAGGAAGTCCCCCATCCGCCCGACAGCCTCTTCGATGTCCTTGACGTTGGGCAGGGTGACCATGCGGAAGTGGTCCGGGCGTACCCAGTTGAAGGCGCGGCCATGGGAAACCAGGATCTTCTGCTCCCGGAGGAGGTCCAGGACAAATTTCTCGTCATCCCGGATGTGGTAGACCTCGGGGTCCAGCCGGGGAAAGAGGTACAGGGCGCCGCGTGCCTGCTGGGTGCTCACGCCGGGGATGGCGTTCAGCATGTCGTAGGCCTTGTTCCGCTGCTCCAGGAGTCGCCCGCCCGGCAGGATCAGGTCGTTGATGCTCTGGTAGCCGCCGAGCGCCGTCTGGATTGCGTGCTGGGCAGGAACGTTGGCGCAGAGGCGCATGTTGGCAAGGAGGCTGATGCCCTCAAGGTAATCGGCTGCGTCCTTCTTGGGACCGGAGATGGCCATCCAGCCTGCGCGGTAGCCGCACACCCGGTAAGCCTTGGACAAGCCGCTGAAGGTAAGGCACAGGACGTGGTCGCCAGTGAGCTTGGCGAGGTTCACATGGACTGCGTCCTCGTACAGGATCTTCTCGTAAATTTCGTCAGCGAAAATCACCAGTCCGTGCTTCTCGGCAAGCGCCACAATCTTCTTCAGCGTCTCGTCGGGGTAGACGGCGCCGGTGGGGTTGTTCGGGTTGATGACCACGATGCCCTTGGTCCGCGGCGTGATTTTGGCTTCCATGTCCTCGAGGTCAGGCTGCCAGCCGGATTCCTCGTCGCAGAGGTAATGGACCGGCTTCCCGCTGGCGAGTGCCACGGATGCGGTCCACAAGGGGTAGTCAGGAGTAGGGATCAGGACTTCGTCGCCATCATTGAGCAGGGCCATCAAGGACATGGTGATGAGTTCGCTCACCCCGTTGCCCAGGTAAATGTCATCCACGTGGATGTTCTGGATCCCGCGGGTCTGGTAATACTGCGAGACGGCGGTACGTGCGGAGAATATGCCGCGGGAATCGCTGTAGCCCTGGGCGTGCGGCAGGTGGCGGATCATGTCCACCAGGATGGCGTCCGGCGCTTCGAATCCAAACGGGGCCGGGTTTCCGATGTTCAGCTTGAGGATCCGGTGCCCCTCCGCCTCCATCTGCTGGGCGGCCTGGAGGATTGGTCCACGGATGTCGTAAAGGACGTTGTTGAGCTTCGTGGACTGCTTGAATTCTGCCATCCACTAAATATGCCACAGGAGGGATGCGCTTCCGCTGAGACATCAGCCACACCGGTGTCGGGCGCAGCCGGCAGGAAATGCCCTTGGCACCACGACGGCGGCTGCCGGACGTGGATAAGTCCGGCAGCCGCCGTCGTACTGGCACAGCAGGTAAGCAGGCTCCTACTTGACGATGCCCTTGTCCTTGAGCCAGGCCTCGGCCGCTTCCTTGGCACCCTGCTTCTGGTCGCCGCTGACAGCACGGTTGAGGTTGATCAGGTCCTCGGTAGTGAGGATCCTGGAGACAGAGTTGAGCGCTTCCTTCGCCTTGTCCGTCATCTTTGCTTCGTTGTACAGCGGGATGACCTGCTGGGCAATGAAGTTGTTCTTCGGGTCCTCCAGGACCACAAGGTCGTTGTCCGTGATGGACGGGGTGGTGGTGTAGATGTCCGCCACCTGCACCTGGTCTTCAAGCAGGGCCTTGAGCGTCACCGGACCGCCGCCGTCGCTAAAGGGCTCCAGCTTCTTGGGCTCGCAGTTGTAGTTGCTCTTCAGGCCCGGCAGCCCGTAGGCGCGCTCAGCAAAGGTGGCCGGGGCTCCCACCACAATCTCGCTGCAGACCTTGGCCAGGTCCTCGATGGACTTCAGCTGGTACTTCTCCGCGGTTGCCTTGGTGACCACCATGGCGTCCTTGTTTTCGGCCTTGGAAGCTTCCGCAACCGCAAGGCCGTCGGGCAGCTTCTCCGGCAGGGCCTTGGCGATGTCTTCCGCCGATTCCTCTGTGGCTTCCTTGTCCACATGCAGCAGCAGGTTTCCGGTGTAGTCCGGAACCACGTCCACCGAGCCGTCCTGGACAGCCTTGAAGTACACCTCGCGGGAGCCAATGTTCGGTTTGGTGGTGGCGGTGACGCCGGCCGCCGTGAGCGCCCCTGCATACAGCTCAGCGATGATCTGGCTCTCCGGGAAGTCCGCCGAACCGATCACCAGCGACGTGGCGCCCCCCGACGCCGTGCCGCTGGTTGCCGGGGCGTTGCTCAGCGGATCTGACGATCCGCCGCAGGCGGACAGCGCCATGGCCAGGCCAATTCCAGCGGCCACGCCGCCGAACGCCCGCCTGCCAAAACCTTGTGGTCGGCTTTCTTTCATGACTTACCTCCTTGTGCCACAGTCTCCGCAACAACGGGGACGGTGAGATCGACCGCAGCCTGCTGGCCGCGGTGGGACTGCTTCGAGGCCCCTGATGACAGGAACAGCCTCTGGATGAGGGCGAGGACAAGATCGACGCCGATGGCCAGCGCGGCGATCAGCAGCGATCCTCCCAGCATTTGCGGGAAGTCGCTGAGGACCAGCCCGTCGAACAGGTACCGGCCCAGGCCACCCAGGTTGATGTAGGCCACCACTGATACGGTGGCGATCACCTGGAGCACACCGGTCCGGAAGCCGCCGAACATCACCGTCAGGGCGTTGGGCAGCTCCGCCCGGAACAGGACCTGAAGTTCGGTCATTCCCATGGCGCGGGCGGCGTCCACCACGTTGCGGTCCACGCTGGAGATGCCCGCATAGGTACCGGCCAGCAGGGGCGGCACGGTGAGGATCACCAGCGCCCAGACGGGAGGCATCAGGCCAATTCCGGCGAGCAGGACAAACAGTGTCAGCAGGCCGAGTGTGGGCAGGGCGCGCAGGGCACCGGCAAGGGCCACGATGGCCACTCTCCCCCGTCCCGTGTGGCCGACGTAGAGGCCGACGGGGACGGCGATTGCGGTGGCGATCAGCATCACGAGCCCCGTGTACTGCAGGTGCTCGCCCAATCGTGCGGGAATACCGGCGCTCCCGGTCCAGTGCCGTGGGTCGGCCAGCCAGGCGAAGGTATCGGAGAAGACGTTGCTCATGTCGATCCTCCCGCTGGCGCAAGGCTCAGCCGGCCGGGATCAGTCCTGTCTGTGCCGGCCCGCCCATGGTTGCCCCGCTGGCCGGCCCGCTCCCACGGTGTCAGCAGCCGCTCAAGGATGACCAGAATGGCGTCCATCAGCAGTGCGAGGACGAGGATGGCAACGATGCCCACCACTATTTCCGTCACAAAGCCCCGCTGCAGACCCGAGGTGAAGAGCATGCCCAGGTTGCCGACTCCGAGCAGGGCGGCCACGCTGACAAGCGAAATATTGCTCACGGAAACAACCCTCAGGCCGGCGAAGAGCACGGGCAGGGACAACGGGAGGTCCACGTGCACGAAGCGGGCGAGCGGCTTGTACCCCATGGCGACGGCGGCCTGGCTGACGTCCCCGTCCACTGAGTCGAAGGCATCAAGAGCAGCCCGCACCAGCAGGGCGACCGCGTAAATGGTCAGGGCCACCACCACATTGAGTGGATCGAGGATCCTGGTCCCCAGGATCGTTGGCAGAATGATGAACAGTGCCAGCGAGGGAATGGTGTAGAGCAGCGACGACGCCGTGAGCACCACCGAGCGAAGCACGGGATGCTGCCGCGCCAGCTGGGCCAGCGGGATGGCCACCACCAGTCCCAGCACCATGGGCACCAGCGCAAGGACCATGTGCTGGCCGGCCCGTTCCAGGACCATGCCGCTGTTGGCCAGGAACCACTGCATCAGAGCGCAGCCTGCCGTACCTGGCGGGCCTCTTCGATGAGGGCCAGGACTTCGCCACCCCTTACGACGCCGAGCACCCGGCCGTCCGAATCCACGGCAACGCCGAGGCCGGACGGCGAGGACAAGGCGGCATCAAGGGCACGGCGCAGGCTCTCGCCGGGACGGAAGAGTGATCCGCCGGGAATCAGTCCGGCACCGGTTCCGGGGCCGGTCCAGCCGAGCGGATGCCCGTCGGCATCCACCACGAGCTGCCAGCCGGCGGCGGGATTGGACTCCAGGCTGCCGCCCGGACCGCGGACCACCGTCGGCACCTGGTGGACGGTGACGCCGTCGGACGCCGTAAATCCCAGGTGGCGGAATCCGCGGTCGCGCCCCACGAAGGAGGCCACGAAGTCGTTCGCGGGCGCCCTCAGGATCTCCTCCGGAGTGGCATACTGCGCGAGCTTGCCGCCGGTGGCAAAGACGGCCACTTTGTCGCCCAATGTTGTGGCCTCGTCGATGTCGTGGGTAACAAAGACGATGGTTTTGGCCAAGTCCTTCTGGAGCCTGAGGAGTTCCTGCTGAAGCTCGTCACGGACCACGGGATCCACGGCGCTGAACGGTTCATCCATCAGGAGGACAGGCGGGTCTGCGGCGAGGGCCCGGGCTACGCCCACGCGCTGTTGCTGGCCGCCGGAGAGCTGCGACGGGTAGCGCTTCCCCAGGGAAGGGGCCAGGCCGACGACGTCGAGCAGTTCCTGGGCGCGTTTCCTGGCGTCGGACTTGGAGACGCCGTTGAGCCTGGGCACGGTGGCGATGTTGTCCAGCACCGAGCGGTGCGGCAAAAGTCCGGAGGACTGCATCACATACCCCATGGAACGGCGGAGTTCCGGCGCCGGGACGGTGGTGACGTCCTTGCCCGCTACCGTGATGACGCCTGAGGTGGGCTCGACCATGCGGTTGATCATGCGCAGCGACGTGGTCTTCCCGCAGCCGGAGGGCCCCACAAAGACGGTGATGGAACCTGGGCTGATGGACATGGTGAGCTGGTCCACGGCCGGCTGCCCGCCCTGGTACTGCTTGGTGACGCTCTGAAACTCGATCATGGCCTGGTCCATGCGGACTTACCTGTTCTGTTGGACGGCTTCGGAAAGCAACGCGAAATTGTCACAGCACGCTGATAGTTACGGTAGCCCAAACCGGACGCGGCAACACCTGCAGCACACCCCAATTCCGGCAAAGGAATCCCTAACTGTAATCATTCGGTGCCGGTTCCCGGCCGGATGGGTAGGGGTTGGGCCGGGGGCGGGGACGGACATACCGCGGGGTGGTATCCGGGCCTAAAGTGGGGAGGTGACCAACTTGGAAGTTTCCCCGCAACAGGAAGTTTGCCCGCCGGCGAAGCCGGAAGGGAGCTCGGGCCCCTGCCTGCAGCTATGGCCTGAACGTGAAGTACCGCTGGGCGGGGTGCGTGCCATGAATGTCCAGCGGACGCTGCCTCAGCGCGGGCTCCCGACCATCGGCGCCTGGTGCTTCCTGGACAGCTTCGGCCCGGACCGGACTGCGATGTCCGTGCTTCCGCACCCGCATATCGGGCTGCAAACGGTGACCTGGCCGCTGGCCGGGACCATCCGGCACCGGGACAGTGTGGGCAGCGACGTGGTGGTGCGGCCCGGCGAGCTGAACATCATGACGGCGGGGCACGGGGTTTCCCATTCTGAGTTCGCAGTGCTTCCACCCGGGGGCGAACTGCCCCTGCAGCGCGGCCTTCAGCTCTGGGTGGCCCTTCCGGATGGGGAACGGCACCGGCAGCCGGCGTTCGAGCAGCATCGTGACCTTCCCACAGCGGCCGGCGAAGGTTTTACCGCCACCGTGATGGTGGGCGAACTCGGCAGTGCGGTCTCGCCGGCAACGATGTATTCCCCGATTGTGGGAGCGGATGTTTCCTGCGAAGGCAGTGCCGTACTCCCCCTCAACGAGCACTTCGAACACGGCATCCTGGTGCTCGACGGCGGGCTGACGCTGGACGGGCAGGAACTTTCTCCCGGGCCGCTGGGCTACCTTGGCATCGGCCGGCGGGAACTTCAGGTCCAGGCGAAGCCCGGTACGCGTTTCCTCCTGATCGGCGGTGAGCCCTTCCAGGAGGAGCTGCTGATGTGGTGGAACTTCGTGGGACGTACGCACGATGAAGTCGAGCAGGCCCGGGATGCCTGGGAAGCGCAGGCGGCCCTTCCCGACGGCGGGATGGCAGCAGCCCGCTACGGCCTGGTCCGCGGGCACGGTCCTGACGCCGGCCCGGAGGCCGGGCGCATCCCCGCTCCCCCGCTGCCGGCCGTACGGCTTACTCCGCGGAAGCGGTCCGTGTAGGAACCCGGCCCGGCGAGGGCGCCCTGCTCACGCTCCGCGTCAGGCCTGTTCTGCCAGCAGCTGCAGCACACCGAAAACGGGTTCCTGGTCCAGGACCCGGACATCTGTCACCCCGGCTTCCGCAAGGTGCCGGCGGAAGGAGTCCTGGAGGGGCACCACGTTCATGCCCAGCCCGCCGCCCAGGATGACCGGCCCGGGGATCTCCAGCTGGTGCAGCACCTGCAGGGCCAGCCCGGCAAGGTCCTGGCCCGCCTGCTCCAGCAGTTCCTGGCTTGCCGGGTGGCCCGCTGCTGCCGCCTCCACCACGTGCCGGGCCTGCTGCGCCCAGAAACGGCGGCCGGTGTCCGGGGAATGGAACTGCGCAATGAGGCGGTTCGGATGGTCCACTCCGCAGGACGCCAGCAGGGCCGCACTCAGCTGGTCCACTGGAAGGCCCTGGTTCATCCGCCGCAGGCTGTACCGCACAGCCTCCCGTCCCAGCCAATAACCGCTGCCTTCGTCGCCCAGCAGGTAACCCCAGCCTCCCGCCCTGGCCTCGGCGCCGTCGGCGTTCCTGCCCCAGGCTGCCGAACCTGTGCCGGCGATCACCGCCACGCCTGTCCCGGCGTGGCCTGCAGCGAGAAGCAACCGGGAATCATGCACCACCGTGATGTGGGCGTCGGGAACGTGCGGTTCGATCAGCCCGGCAAGGGCTGCGGCGTCCTCTTCGGTATCGATGCCGCCGGATCCGGCGTAAACATGGGACACCGTTCCCCCGCCGATCCTGCCAAAGAGGCTGGCCAGGTTGCGGGCAGCCTCGTCACGGGTGACGTTTTGGACGTTCGAACTCCCAGCAGACTCATCGGCCACCGGGATCCCGTTTTCAAACCGGATGCCGTGCGTTTTCGTCCCGCCGATGTCCAGGCCAATGATGACGCCACCGGGCGGATTCGACGGGGGGTTAAGCGTCTGGGCGGGCAGGGCAGATGGATTCTCGGTGTTCGTCACGTCACAAGGGTACTGGTCACAGGACCATTGAAGTTTCGGGTCCCTGGTCACGGGTGTTGACCAGCCGGGACCGCCGTTCCACCAGCCCGGCCAGGAGCTCCGGTCCGTCGGTGAGGACCATGTCCCGGAACAGCCGGACGGCAGCCGGTTCAACCTCAGCTTTACGCTGCCGCCAGCTCAGGCCGACCTCACGGAAGGCCAAAGCCGAGTCGAGGGGCACTTCCACCCAGCCCAGGTTGCCTGTTTCCGCACTGACGTTCCGGCCGGGGTCATCCCCGCCGGGTGGCAGGATGCTGACGCCGAGTCCGGCCGAAACGAGGCCCCGGACGGTATGGGAGTCCTGGCTTTCGAAGGCGATGCGGGGACGGTATCCGGCCTCACGGAACAGGGCATCGGTCAGCGAGCGCATGCCGTAACCGGGGCCGAGTGCCACAAACGGTTCGGAGCGGATGTCCGCCACGGACGCCACAGCCCTGCCCGCAAGCGCATGGGTGTGGTGGACCACCAGGCGCAGGGGTTCCCGGTAGAGCGGGGCGGACAGAAGGCTCTTACCGGGAGGTGCCACCGGCGCGGTCAGCGCCAGGTCGGACCCGCCGGCCGCCAGCTCGGCGAGGCAGGAGTCGCGCGCTCCCTGGCTCAGCGTAAACACGGCGCCCGGGTGGCGGCTGCGGAACGCGCTGATGAGGAGCGGGAGCGTGGACTCGCCAAAGGTGTGCTGGAACGAGACGGAGATTTTGCCGCGGACAACATCGGATTCGTTGCGGACCAGGTCCAGCCCGGCCTGGAACTCCGTCAGTGCCCGCTCGATGTAGGGCAGCAGGGACCGGGCAGCCGGGGTGAGGCGCACTCCCCTGCCGTCCCTGACCAAGAGTTCGGTACCGACGACGGCGCTGGCCCGCGCCAGTGCCCTGCTCACCGTGGACTGGGGTACTCCGAGGAGTTCGGCGGTTTCGGTGACATGTTCGGTCCGGCCAAGTTCAGCGAGCAGCGGCAGGAGCGGAAGAAGCTGCGCCAGCTGCTTGTGGTCGGGCTCCATAGGTCCTTCCTGGTTCCAAGGCTGCGAAGGGGGCATTGTTCCCGATTTGATATGAGTCTGGCACAAAAGATGCATTGGAAGCAGGTATTGGGCCGGGTCTACGCTTGCCACATGCCACACAGCCAGCAGCACCCCGGGCACCAAACGTCCCTGCCGGGCTGGGAAGGACACGCGAAAGGCTCCACGGCATACGGCCGGATCATTGCCGGCCTGGCCTTTGCCGGGGTGGCGACTTTTGCCCAGCTGTATTCCACCCAGGCCGTCCTGCCGATCCTTGCCTCTGACTTGCACGTCACTGCCGCAGAGGCCGCGCTGACCATCTCGCTGGCTACGGTAGGACTGGCCGTCACGGTGATCCCGTGGTCCTTCCTTGCCGACAGGATAGGCAGGGTCAAGGCCATGATGTGGGGAATCTCCGTGGCAACAGTGCTGGGGCTGCTGGTGCCCCTGTCCACCAGCTTCGCCATGCTGCTGGGGCTGCGGCTCCTCGAAGGGATGGCGCTTGGCGGGATCCCGGCCATTGCAATCGCCTACCTCAACGAGGAGGTTACCAAGGCCCATGCCGCAGTGGCAGCGGGAAGCTACGTAGCAGGCACCACGCTTGGCGGCTTGGCCGGCCGCCTGGTGGCCGGACCTGCCGGGGAGTTGTGGGGGTGGCGTGCCGCAGCCCTGGCCGTTTCCGTGCTGGCGACGCTGGCCGCGGTCGCCTTCCTGGTCCTGGTGCCGCGGGCGCGGGGATTCACCGCCGCCAAGGCTCCCGGGCTCCGCGGAGCCGCCCGTACCCTTGACGGCCACCTGCGCAACGTCCGGCTGCTCGCCCTCTACATCCAGGCTTTCCTGATGATGGGCGGCTTCGTGGCCGTCTACAACTACCTCGGGTTCCGGCTCTCCGGCGAGCCCTTTGGCCTGCCCACCACCGTGATCAGCCTGATTTTCCTTGCCTACCTTTCGGGGACCTTCTCCTCCCGCTGGGCAGCAGGGCTGACGATGCGTTTCGGGCGCCGCAACGTACTGCTCGCCGGGCTGGCCCTCTCGACGGCGGGCCTCGCCCTCACGCTGACCCCGTCACTTGTGCTGATCCTCGCGGGGCTGGTCATTTTCACGGGCGGCTTCTTTGCCGCGCACAGTATCGGCGCAGGCTGGACGGGTGCGATTGCCAGCACCGGACGTGCCCAGGCCGCCTCGCTCTACAACCTCGCCTACTATCTGGGATCAAGCCTCATCGGCTGGGCCGGCGGGCTGCTCTTCCAGTCCTATGGCTGGAACGCCCTGGCCGCCGCCGTCATGATCCTCGCCTGCCTCACTGCGGTGACTGTCGCCGTCGTCCATCCGAAGGCAGCGGGCACCGCCGCAGCCTGAACGCGGGCCCGCGGGCGTCTAGGATAAACGCAGGAACTTTGTGAGGAGCCGCCGTGAGCA
Organism: Arthrobacter sp. Alg241-R88; assembly: GCF_900537115.1. GTDB lineage: Bacteria > Actinomycetota > Actinomycetes > Actinomycetales > Micrococcaceae > Arthrobacter. The sequence goes on along the minus strand of NZ_UNRG01000001.1, from coordinate 612,008 downwards.
CCAATGCCAGGAACGTCAGGCCGGGAGTGCATCTGGAGCCCCTTGATGCCATCGACGAACGCCTTCTTGCCGCTTTGGTGGAGGACGCAAGGATCTCGAACAAGCAGCTTGCCGAGCTGGTGGGCATCGCCCCCTCCACAGCCCTGATGCGGACCCGTGCGCTCACGGAGCGGGGGATCGTGCAGGGCTTTGAGGCGAAGCTCAACCTGTCATCCATCGGCAGGTCGGTCCAGGCCCTGGTCGCTGTGCGGCTGAGGGCGCACGACCGGGACCAGATCGACCGCTTTACGGCGCGCGTCCCACGTCTCCCGGCAGTGCTGTCCACGTTCCATACCTCGGGCTCGGTGGATTACCTGCTGCACATTGCCGTTGCCACCACCGAGGACCTGCGGGACTGGGTGCTGGACAACCTGGCCACCGATCCTGTGGTGGGCCACACGGAAACCACGTTGGTGTTCGAGCACATCCAGGGCAACCACGGGCCACTCCCGGAGTAACCGGACCTGCGGCCGCTAGCCCCGTGTGCGAATAGCCTGACGGAGTGTGACGGCAGCCAAAATGAGCGCTGCGGAGCCACACAGCACCACGAATCCGGCCACCGAAGGCGCCAGGCCGAACACGCCGGCGGCCCAGCCGAGCCCCAGCACCGGGACAGCGCTGCCAAGGTAGGTGATGACGTACACCGTGCTGATGGTCTGGGCCTGGCGGATTGGCTCCACCCGGGCGGCAACATCATTGAAAACGGTGCGGAAGGCGAGGCCCTGCCCCACACCGGCGGCAGCGCTTGCAACCACCAGCAGCACCGGGCTGTTCCACACTCCTGCCCCGCCCAGCAGGAGTACCGAGATGCCCAGGACCGCCAGCCCGCACGGGACAACGAAGCGGCCCCGAAGGGTCACCAACTGGGTCAGCGCCGATGCCGCGAGGGTCAGGCCGGCCAGCACGCCGATCAGGGGTCGGCTGTCCACGGCCAGGATCCGGGCGAAGTAGCCAGGGGCCAACGAGAGGCAGAAACCAAACACTGCGAAGCTGAGGAAGCCGACGCCGGCTGCCAGCCAGAATGCGCCCCTTGCCGCCCGCGTCACGGAAGGACGGCGGGGTGCGAGCAACTGCAGCGGCTTGGGGCCTGCGGGCGGCTGGATGGCGGGGCGTGCCCGCAGGAGGTACAGCGGGACCAGCAGCGCGGCGAGGACGGCAGCATGGACGTAGTACGGGGTCGACGTAGCCCCGGGAAGCAGGGACAGCAGCCCGCCGATCACCGGGCCGGCGGCCACTCCCCCCGCTGAAGCCAGTAGCGTAAAGCGGGAGGCCCACTCGGGGCGTGAGGGCAGCAGTTCACGCAGGGCAGCGGCGCTGGCCCCTGTGGCGAGGGCGACCGCAACTCCCTGGAGCGCGCGCCCGGCGCACAGCGCACCCAGCGTGTGTGCCTCGGCAAATAGCCAGCCGCCGCCGAGACCGGCAACAACGGCGAGGATGAGGGCCGCCCTCCGCCCGATATGGTCCGACCAGTGCCCCGCCAGCATCAGCGTGGCCACAAGCGCCAGCACGTAGCTCGTGAACGCGGCGGTTACATCCAGCGGGGACAGCCCGAGTTCCGCCTGCAGGAGGGGGTACAGGGGCGTAGCAAGGTTGGCACCAACCAACAGCGTGAAAATGACGGCGCCCGCCAGCACCAGCCGGGCAGTAACCGACGCGTCCCACCCGGCCGTTGTGGCTGGAGCCGGACGCATGCGGAGTTCGCTGAAGACCGTCATTGTGCCGCCTCTGCTGCTGCCGCGGCAGGTGGTCCTTGTGGGAGCCCGGCGCGGATGTATAAGTGATAGGTCCAGAGTGCAGCATTTCTGCTCTTTCGGGCGGAAAGTGGTGCCACAATTGAGCATCATCATCAATATTCTGATGCCGAAGTGATGGAGAGTGATCATTTGAACAACCTGGACCCCGTTGACCTGAAGATCCTCCTGGAGCTCATCCGGGACCCCAGGATCCAGATCGGTGAGCTCAGCGATTCGCTGGGGGTTGCCCGCAATACGGCCCAGTCGCGGGTCCGGCGCCTGCTCCGGGCCGGGGTTTTGCGGTCCGGGGGCCGCGAGGTGGACCTGGAGGCTGTGGGCTACGACGTGGTGGCGTTCGTGACCATTGAGGTGTCGCACCGCGAACTGGACGGGGTGGTAGGGGGACTTAGGCTCATTCCGCAGGTCCTGGAGGTCCACGAGATCTCCGGACGCGGTGACGTCTGGTGCCGGGTGGTGGCCACCGACACCCACAACCTCCAGGCAGCCCTGCGGCAGGTCCTAAGGATTAAAGGGGTTATCCGGACTGAAACCGTCCTGGCGCTGCACACACATATCCCTTACCGGACGGAGCCACTCATCAGTGGCCTGGCCAAAGCTGCCGGGGCCGGGCAACACGGCCCGGCGAAACCCTCCCGGGCGGCCGGGGTGGAGACGGACAGCTAGGATTTTCAGAATGGATTGGCTCTCGTACGTTTCACAGATCAACTGGCTGGCCGTGCTGCTTGCCTTCATCGCCACCATGGCCATCGGCTTTGTCTGGTACATGCCTGCCGTCCTGGGCAACCGGTGGATGGCCGCGATCGGAAAAACCGAGGACGATCTCAAGAACATCAGTGGCGGTGCCGGAATCTGGGTGCCCATGATGGTGGCGGCGGCCTTGACGGCCATCCTGCTGGCAGTTTTGATCAGCAAGCTCGGGCTGGACACTGCCCTGGCGGGCGGCTGGTTCGCTTTGGTTCTGGCGCTGGTCTTCCGTGCCGGCGGCCACGTAATCCACAACGGCTTCGCGGGCCAGCCTGCCGCCGTCACCCTTATCGATTCCGGCCACGACCTGCTGGCCATGACAGTGTCAGGTGCCATCATCGGGGCGATGTCCTGATGACCCGGACCCCCTCGGCGAAGGACAGCCGGCCATGACCATCATTGACAATGCGGTTTACGTGGACGGCGTGCGGCACGCCGAACCCGAAAACCTGGAACAAACTTTTGAGACCCTTGCGCAGCACGGCGGAATGGCTTGGATCGGCCTCTACCGGCCCACCGCCGAGGAAATGGCAGCGGTGGCCACCGAGTTCGGACTGCATGCGCTGGCGGTGGAAGACGCGATCTCCGCGCACCAGCGACCCAAACTGGAGCGCTACGAGGACAACCTTTTCACCGTCCTGCGGCCTGCGCGGTACCTGGACGCCACGGAAACGGTGGAGTTCGGCGAGCTCCATATTTTTACGGGCAAAAACTTCGTAGTTACTGTCCGGCATGCCGAGACTGCTGGTGTGGCACGGGTGCGGCAGCGCCTGGAAAGCCGGCCGGACCTGTTGCGGCACGGGCCCGAGGCCGTCCTTTACGCCCTGCTGGACCGGGTGGTGGATGACTACGGGCCCGTGGTCGCCGGGCTGGAAAACGACATCGACGAAATTGAAGACCAGCTGTTCAGCGGCGACACCACCGTGTCGCGCCGCATTTATGAACTCGCCCGCGAGGTCATCCAGTTCCAGCGGGCCATCCACCCCCTGCCGGACATGATGCACCAGCTTAAGCGGGGGTTTGAAAAGTACGATGTGGAAACCGACCTCCGGCACAGCCTGCGCGACGTGGAGGACCACGTGGAGCGGGTGATCTCACGGGCAGATTCGTTCCGCGACCTGTTGCAGAATGCCCTGACCCTGGACGGCACCCTCACCGCGAACCGGCAAAACGAAGCAAGCGCGCAACAGAACGAACAGGTAAAGAAGATCTCCTCGTGGGCCGCCATCCTCTTCGCGCCGTCGTTCGTGGCCGGCGTCTACGGCATGAACTTTGACCACATGCCCGAGCTCCACTGGCAGCTGGGCTATCCCATGGCCATTGGGCTGATGGTGGCTACGGCGGCACTGATGTACGTCATCTTCAAGAAGAAGGGCTGGCTGTAGGGCGGCCGCCACGCGGCGAGGGCCGCAGTACTCCGGCAGGGAGAGATGGGTGGAGCTAAGGGGATTCGAACCCCTGACCTCTTCGATGCGAACGAAGCGCTCTACCAACTGAGCTATAACCCCGGAACCAGCCGCTTGGTCAACAGGAGCGGCACCGGTGAACCTAGGCTACAAATTTTCCCGGCCCAATGCCAACCGGCGCCCGGAAGCCGTCACGGGAAACCTTCCGCGGGACCCAATGTCAGGCGCGGCGGCGCTGCAGGACGTCGTCGAGATTGCTGAGGGCGCTCTGGGCCTTGGTGAGCTGCTGCGCTTCCGGAGCCGGCACGGCGGGGACGGCGGCAGCACCCTGCTTGAGGGACGGCTTGCCGGTGGCCTTGGGTGCTTCCGGCAGCTCCAGCGGCTCGGGTGCCGGGCGCTCGGCCTTGGCCGCCTCAACGTAAACAGGCTTGGGCACCTCCACGGGCTCCCAGGTGGTTGCGGGTGCGGGCAGTGCTGCACTGGTGTCACCGGCAGCCACGGCAACGGCAAGGGCGGCTTCGCGAAGTTCCACGGCTGTCAGGGGTTTGATCTTGGGCTTGCCGGCCTCCGCGTCGAAGAGCGGGCTTTCCGGGCGCACCGGCGCGGATTCCGGCTTGGGCGGAACGTGCTCGGCTGCGGGCCGGGGGGCAGGTGCGGTCATCGCGGAGCGGAAAGCAGCGTTGACTTTGGACTTGCGGTCCCGGACGGCCAGCCAGCGGAGAAGGACTACGGACGCCACCGTCAGGGCTACGCATGTCAGGGGGAGAACCGGAGATCCCAGCCCAAATGCCAGCAGGGCCGCAGAAACGATCGCGGTCAGCAGGGAAACCAGTCCCACGAGGGCGAGTGCCGTGCGGCCGTATCGGATCCGGAACTGGCCCGTGGGGGCAGCGCTGGCCGCTGTGGCCGCAGTGGATCCGGTGCTCTTCCTGGTGTCCATGGCTTTCTCCTGCTGGGCGGCGACCTTCAAGACCAGCCCTGCTCGAGGGTCCGGTATTTCATCGGCGGGGGCGTCTGCCAGGAAGTCGCCGGCGGGTTGGAACTGGTGCCGGCGGTTCCGGAGGACGTAGGGGGCAACCCATACAATCCAGAGCACAACGGCAACCACAAGGATCACTGAGCTGCTAAGGGGGAAGTCCACACTCAAAACCGTATGAGCATCACGTCGGCTCCAGCCGCATTAGCCCCGGTGTGTCGTGGCGCGGCTGGCAAATCAATGGATTTATGACGGCCTGGAAGCAAGCCAGCGGTGCAGCAGCCCCTCGGGAACTTCCTCTGAGGTCAAGGCAAACGACCGGTGGTCGGCCCACTCGCCGTTGATGTGCAGGTAGCGCGGCCGGTATCCCTCATCCCGGAATCCCAGTTTCTCCACCACCCGCAGGCTGGGTCCGTTCTCGGGCCGGATGTTGATTTCCATCCGGTGCAGCCCCAAGGTCCGGAAACAGTGGTCCGTTACGAGGGCGACAGAGGTGGGTGCTATCCCCCGCCCCGCGCGCGCCTGGTCCACCCAGTACCCAAGGGTTGCCATCATGGCCGAACCCCACACAATCGATGAAACAGTCAACTGGCCAACAATCGCAGGGTTCCTGCTGGCAGGAACGCGCTCGGTGATCACAAACGGAAGGGCCGTTGCCTGGGCGGCCTGTGAGTTCAGCGAGCGGACCATTTGCCGGTAGTCGGGCAGGCCGCCGGCGGGGTCCGGGTTGGAAGCCTCCCACGGTGCCAGCCACTGGCTGTTGCGGGCGCGCACTTCCGTCCACTCTTTTTTGTCCCGGTACCTGATGGGCCTCAGGACCAGGTCTCCGCACTCGAGGGTCACGGGCCAGATGGGGCCGGGGCGCACAGTGCTACTTGGACAGGCTGGCGGTGAAGCCCGGCAGCCACTCCCGCAGGCCGGGGCCCAGGTCTTCGCTGTCGATGGCGAGCTGGACGCAGGCCTTGAGATAGCTCAACTTGTCCCCGGTGTCGTAGCGGCGGCCGCGGAAGACAACGCCGTACACGCCGTGCCCCTCGCCCTCTCCGGACGCAAGCTCCTGCAGGGCATCGGTGAGCTGGATTTCGCCGCCCCGCCCGGGACCGGTGTGCTCCAGTACGTCAAAGACGGCGGGATGCAGTACGTAGCGGCCAATAACGGCGAGGTTGGAAGGGGCTTCGTCCGTGGCCGGCTTCTCTACCAAGCGGTTGACCCGAACGTAGTCCTCGCCGTCAATCTCCGCAATGTCGGCGCAACCGTAAGCGCTGATCTCTGACGGCTCCACCTCGATGAGGGCAATCACGGACCCTCCCGTTTTCGCCTGCACCTCAATCATGGTGCTGAGGAGTTCGTCGCGGGCATCGATGAGGTCATCGCCCAGGAGGACGGCGAAGGCCTCGTTGCCCACGTGCTGCTTTGCGCGGAGGACGGCGTGGCCCAGACCGTTGGCGTCGCCCTGGCGGACGTAGTGGATGTCACCGAGATTGCTGGCAGCCTGGATGGAGGCCAGTTTCGTCGTATCCCCTTTGTCTTCAAGGGTGGACTCCAGCGCCGGCACCCGGTCAAAATGGTCCTCCAGGGCCCGCTTGTTCCGCCCGGTGATCATCAGCAGGTCGTTGAGGCCCACGTTTACGGCTTCCTCAACCACGTACTGGATGGCAGGCTTGTCCACGACCGGAAGCATTTCCTTGGGCATGGCCTTGGTGGCGGGCAGGAACCTGGTGCCGAGTCCGGCAGCGGGTATAACGGCTTTGCGAACTCTGGGGTTACTGGTAGTCACCCGACTAATCTAACGTCAGCGTCAAGCATTCAGTAATCATTAGGCAGCGGAAGGTCCCTGTGACTGCAGGGCCCAACGCCGCAATGCAACGATGGAGGAAGACACAGTGCTTGAGGACGCAAAGGCAACCAAGACCAGGATCCGCACTGCCCACCGCCAGCGGCGTGCCGCCCTAAGCCCGCAGCAACTGGAGGCGGCAGGGGCTGCCATCGCCCGCCACGGCGCAGGCTGGGCTGCATCCCTCGCCGGCGGTTCCCCTGCCACATTCTGCGTCTACTTCGGTGTGGGCGTCGAACCGCCAACCCTTCCACTGATCAGCGCACTCCATACCGGCGGCCATCAGGTCCTGTTGCCCGTCTGCGAGCCCGGGCGGGAGCTCGCCTGGGTGTTCTGGAACCCCGAAGCCGGCTTCGAGCAAAGCCGGTACGCCCCGATCCTGGAACCCAAGGGCGACAGGCACGGGCCGGACGTGGCCGGAACGGCAGCCGCCCTCTTCATACCGGCCACCGCCGTCGACCTTTCCGGCAACCGCGTTGGGCAAGGCGGAGGGTACTACGACAAGTTTTTGGGCCATCTCGCCACCGCAGGGAAGAACATCCCACTGGCTGCCGTTATCTATGACGAAGAACTGCTCCCCGCCGGCGAGATCCCCGAGGAGGAATTCGACCGCCCCGTCCCTGCCATCCTGGCGCCGTCCGGGTTCCTGCCGCTCGACGGGCACCGCTGAGCCCCACAGCCCAACGCTGCGGGGATGATAGAATTAGCACTCAGGCCCTGCGACTGCTAACGGGGACATCCGTCCAGGCAGCACGGGACCTCTCGTTTGCCCAAGAGGAGGAGCACCAGTGCCAACGTACGCGTACGCCTGCAAGGATTGCGGCCATGCCTTCGACATCGTCCAGTCGTTCTCTGACAGTACTTTGACCTCGTGCCCCGAGTGCCAGGGGACGCTGCGCAAGAAGTTCAACAGCGTCGGTGTCGTCTTCAAGGGATCCGGCTTCTACCGCACCGATTCCCGGGACTCCAAGGGAAGCACCGTCTCGCCGGCGCCTGCAGCATCAGCTCCTGCAGCGGCACCTGCCGCGTCCGCTCCGGCGGCTGCTGCAGCCAGCTAAGCAGGACTGTCCGACGCCGGCGCCCCCGGCTTTGTCCACATAGCACACCGCGCTCCTGTTGCGGGTATTACCGTCGCCATAGCGTAGGCGTATGCCTGCAAACCTTCTCCGCCCCGGCCGCGCTGCCTCCCGATATCCGCGCACCCCCCGCCGTTCCGGCCGTGCCGGTCGCCGGCCCGCAGCGGTCCGCTTTGGCGGGTGGCTGAGCCGGAACCGCCGGCTCGCTGTGGCGTTGCTGCTTTGCGCGGCGGCTGCAATCACCGTCCATCAGCTCACTCCCGCGCCGGTCCACACCGTCACAGCTCTGGCTGCCGCGAGGGACTTGCCTGCCGGCTCGGCCATGGCGGCCTCAGACCTTGCCCACGTGCAGGTACCGCCGGACATGATGGCCGCGGGATTCCTGGACGAAGAAAACGAATTGGCCGGCAAGCAACTCGCGGCTCCCCTGCGCAAGGGCCAACTCCTGACGGACGCCCAGCTGCTCGGTCCCGGGCTGCTCGCCGGCACGCCTCCCGGCTCGGCCGCCGTGCCCCTTCGGATGGCCGATCCGTCATCCATCCAGCTCGTCTCGCCCGGCCAGCTGGTCAACGTAGTGCTGACGGCGGCGAACGGCTTTGACCAGCAGGCACCGTCCGAGGTCCTGGCAGCATCCGTGCCCGTGCTCTGGACGTCCGGCAAGGGTGGCCAGAGCGGGCAGTGGCTGGGCACCGCCGAGACGGACGGGCTTATCGTGGTGGCGGCAAGCGCAGAGCAGGCTGCCCGGCTGGCCGGGGCCTCCACCCAGGGCAAACTGTTCTTCGTCCTGGTTGGGCCCTGAGCCGGCGCAAAGCTGCCGGCCCCGTCACCCAGGCCCCGTCACCCAGGCCCGGTCACTCAGCCCCAGTGCGGCGGCTTTTGTTCCTTCAGCCAGGCGTCGTGGTCGTCGTCAGCATCGCCCCAGCGCCGCGGGTCGTCTTCGGCGGCCTTGGTGGGCAGAATGCCTTCCGTCACGCCCTGGCCCTTGGCGTCCCCTTGGCCCTGTTCGCCTTCGGGGGCCGGACCGGCAGGGGCGGACTGCCCGGCCACCTGGCCGTTGCTGTTTTGTTCAGTGGCCACGGAGACCGCCTCCTTGCTGTCCAATTTTTTCTCCTGCGGCCGGCGGCGTGCGTGCTCTCCGGCGTCGATTCCATTGAGCGCCTGGTCCACGTCGTCGTCAAGGAACCCTGTTGACGTTGACGTCCGGTCCCGCAGCACCGCCCGTTCAAGGCCCAGGTAGGCGGCAATCCGGTCTGCGCAGGCTGACGGGTCAGTGAACACCTCGATGGTCCACAACGGCATGTACCGCCACCCCAGGCGCTCCAGCAACTGCGGACGCAGCCGGCTGCGTTCACGCACGCTCATAGTGCGGTACTGCTCGGTACCGTCCGACTCGATGGCCACCGGCCAGGGCAGGTCGGTCTCGTCCTGGCCCATGGTGCTCAGCGGATCGGCGGCCGCCACGACGTCGATCGCACCGTCGTACTGGTGCCAAACCCGCGCGCCGCGTGCCCGGAGCCTGTCCCCCAGGTCAGCGACCAGGGGATCGGCACCAAGTGCCTGTTCGCTGGCGGCGGCCCGGGAAGCGGGAGTTCCCAGATCAGTATTCCCCGATATTTCGCGGTCCAGCAGCGAGTACAGGTCCACTGCGCCGTGCGTCAGCCGCGTGTGGTCCAGGTCCTCCGGCCGGAAGCAGGTCAGCACGTGTATCGACCGGCGTGCGCGGGTCATGGCCAGCGCGAATTTTTCCCTGCCCCCTTCAGCGGAGAGCGGGCCGAAGTTGTGCAGGGCGCGGCCGTGCGGGGTGCGGCCAAAACCGGGCGAGAAAATGACGTGGTCGCGCACCAGGCCCTGGGCCCGTTCCAGGTCAACTACCCGGAAAGACTCCGGTCCGGCACCAAAGAATCCGGCCAGGCCGGGGTGGTTGGGCAGCTGGAGCCGGATGGATTCCCCGATCCGGGCAGCATGGCGGAGGCTGGCCGTAACCACTGCCAGTGAGGTGCGGGGGCGCGTGCGTGCGTGTTCGAAAACCAGCTGCACCACCCGGTTGACCTCGGCCACCACCGACTCCACGCCTTCGTGGTCCGCGCTTGGCAGCCCGGTGCCGTCCGGCAGGTACTCCACCAGCAGGGACCGGTCCAGGCCGGTAGCGGACTGGCCCTCCGGAAGGCGGCGCAGGGCGCCGTCGTAAAAGTTCTTGCTGAGCTGGAGGACCAGGTCCTCGTCCACGGCGCGGTACACGAAGTTGAGCCGCCACACGGGGAGCACGGCAGACAGCGCTTTGAATGCACTCTCCACCCGCTGGTGTGCCGTCTCGCCTGCGGCCAGCCGCTCTACGCCCACGGTAAAGGTGCGGGGGCTGGCAATCATGGCGTCGCCGAAGGCAATGACCTGGCGGGCACGGGCGATGGATGGCAGCACCGCCTGGAGCGACGTCGCCTCGGCGTCCAGGATGACCACCGCGTCGAAGTGTTGCTCCGCGGGCAGCAGGCCGGTCATCAGGTACGGGCTGACGGACCAGACCGGAACGAGGGTGCCGATCAGGTCCGGAGCCTGTGCAGTCAGCGCTGGCAAGGACACCCTGCCGTCCTTCAGGAGGCTGCGCAGGAGGTCTGCCTGGCGGGGGTGGGCCGCGATGCCGGCCCGCCACCGTTCCGCCAGGTCCCACCGAAGGCGGGCAGCACCGCTGGCGATGTGCGCGTTGTCGGCCAGCCGGTACTCGGCCTCCAGCTGCCGCAGGGCGTCGCCGTCGGACATGGCGAGGTAATCGTCCCCGCTGATCATGGCTTCCAGCGCCGACTGCCACCAGGCGAGTTCGAGTTCCGCCGCGACCGAGCCTGCCGGAACCTCCCGCTCCGCCAGGTCTGCCAGGAGCTCCCCCAGCCCGTGCTCGCGCATGTTCTCCACCAGGAGGGTTCGCTCGGGCAGCGTTTTGAGGGTGTCGGTGTCCGCCACGAGGCGCTCGAGCCGTTCCATCAGCTCTTCATAGCGGACCGTGGACAGCGAGCCGCCTGCCTCCGTGTGCCGGAGCGCCTCGCCCAGCTGGGCAAGTTCGCGTTCCAGTGCACGGTACATCATGCTGATCTCGGCAAGTCCGGACGGCACTGCCGGGTGGCGCTGCGTGGTGGCATAGCCCGCCCACAGTGCACGCTGTTCCTGGACAAGGACCAGGGAGCTGTGGAGGTCGGCGATGTGGACGCCGGGCCGGACGTATTCCTTGGCGACCCTGCGCAGGCGTGACCGCTGCATGGAGGTCATCTCGATGCCCCGCTCACGGCGCCAGGCCGACGGCGCCGTGGCCGAAATGAGGTCGGTGACCGGGCGGTCGAAGATGTCGGGGGTGAACTTGTCCAGGCTCCCCCGTACGGCCACCAGGAGCTCGAGCTGTTCGCCCCATTCGGCGAAGGAAGCACCCAGCCGGATCTCGGCGTGCTCCGCCACGGCGTTCATGCGTTCCCGCAGGGCCGGCAGGCTCTTCTCAACGGACCGGACCAGGTCCTGGGCTTCCTCGGTCTCCTTGCGTGTGAGGAGGCGCGCACCGTGCCAGGGACTGGTGGTGGAGGCCTTGCTGAAGCTTCCCAGCTCTGCGGCACGCCGGAGCCTGCCGGCAAGCTCATCGCGGTCCCGGATGCTGTCCAGGACACTGCGTTTCAGCCGCACGGTGGTGGCGGGTGCCGGGTGGATCGACGTCAGCTCAGCGAGCGACTGCATGGCCTGGTAGGGCGAGCAGCCCCAGCGCTGGCGGACGTTATGCAGCGACGCCACATGGTCCATTAAGGCGTGGCGGTGCTCAGTCAGGGTGTTGTGCAGGTTCCCCAGCTGGGGTTCCAGGGATTTTTCGTTGCGGACAATCGCCCGGACCAGCTGGCCCTTCAGCTGCTGCGGGGTAACGTTCCCGGACAGCTGGAACAGGATGGACTCAAGGCCCAGGCTCTCCAGTTGCGCAGACACTTCATTGAGGCTGGCACGGCGGTCGCCCACCACCAGCACCGTTTTTCCGGCGTCCACCAGGGCACCGATGGTGTTGATGGCCGTTTGGGTCTGGCCGGTTCCCGGAGGGCTGCTGACCACAAGGGAATCGCCGGCGCGGGCGGCATCAATGACGTACTGCTGGTCGATGTCCGCGTCCAGCAGGAGCATCTCCTCGCTGGGGTGCCTGCTGTCCAGCGGCGGGAAACGGGACGGGTCAGGCTCCTCAACATCCACCACTTCCCCGCCTGCTGCGGTGGCCAGTGCGGACACCAGGGGGTTGGAGTCGTTGATCCACGGATCGTCCAGGTTCCCGGAAAGGTCCGCGAAGGTGGAAACCAGCAGGTTGTGCTGCGCCTCCGCACCGTGGATGGGCCGGATGAGGGCAGCCAGCTTGTCCAGGACCGGCTGGGGATCGAAGCGGGCCGTGCTGTAGGCCAGCCGGGTGACGGCATTGACGTCAAAGACAATGCCGTGGATGTTCTTCAGGTGCCGCACCAGGGCCGGGTTGATGTGGGCCTGCTCGGTCAGCTGCAGTTCGTAGTCGTCCTCCCCCGGACGGACGGTGAGCGAGATCGCCGTGAGCATAACGGGAGCAGAGATGCGCTGGGGCTTGCCGCCCACCGCAGACGTCCACACCACCGTGCCCGCCGAGAAATAGCCGGCATCGATGCCGCGGTCGTTGGCAAGCTCGAAAATCTTGGACCGGATGTTGCGCGAAGCCCTGGCCGCGACGACGTACTGCTGGCGGTCCCGGATCAGCGTGGAAAGCCGGGTCTTCCGCCCGGCCATCAGCTGGGCGAGGCCGGACGGGTGCGCGTGCGTCAGGTCAATGGAGCCCTCGGGGGTCTTGGTGAAGCGCAGCATCGTATCCGCCCCGGTGACGGGCTTGAGCCCGGACAACCATTTACGGAGCTCCTCGGAGCCTTCCGGGTGGCCTTGACCAACTGACACTACTGCCTTCTTTTCTGCGCTTGCGCGTGACGCCCTGGACCATACCGGCATAGATTCGAGCGTAGCCGCTTCGATGCCCGGACTGAGAGACCGCAACACTGGAGCAGGCTAAATTGCGGAGTTTTCGGTACTGGAAAACAGCAGTGACCGGCCTCCTTCACCGGAGGCCGGCCACTCATGATGCTATTCCCACTCGATGGTTCCCGGCGGCTTGCTGGTGACATCGAGCACCACGCGGTTGACACCCTCCACCTCGTTGGTGATGCGGTTGGAGATCCTGGCGAGGAGCTCATACGGCAGGCGTGACCAGTCCGCCGTCATGGCGTCCTCCGAGGAGACGGGACGGAGCACGATGGGGTGGCCGTAGGTGCGGCCGTCGCCCATGACACCCACACTGCGGACGTCGGCGAGCAGGACCACCGGCATCTGCCAGACTTCGTTGTCCAGCCCGGCGGCGGTGAGCTCGGCCCGGGCAATCGCGTCGGCTTTGCGCAGCAGGTCCAGTCGGTCCTTGGTCACTTCACCAACGATGCGGATTCCGAGGCCCGGTCCGGGGAACGGCTGGCGGCCCACGATCTCCTGCGGCAGTCCAAGCTGGGCACCCACAGCGCGGACCTCATCCTTGAAGAGGGCGCGCAGCGGCTCCACGAGCTCGAACTGCAGGTCCTCGGGCAGGCCGCCCACGTTGTGGTGGCTCTTGATGTTCGCGGCACCTTCGCCGCCGCCTGATTCGACGACGTCCGGGTACAGCGTGCCCTGGACCAGGAACTTGATCTTCTCGCCGTGGGCGGCTGCCTCGGCGATGATGGCAAGTTCTGCCTCTTCGAAGGCCCGGATAAATTCGCGGCCGATGATCTTGCGCTTGGTTTCCGGATCGCTGACACCAGCCAGGGCTGAGAGGAAGCGTTCCTGCTCGTTGGCCACGTAGAGCTTCACCCCCGTGGCGGCGACAAAGTCGCGTTCCACCTGTTCGGCTTCGCCTTCGCGCAGCAGGCCGTGGTCCACGAAAACACAGGTGAGCTGGTCGCCAACGGCACGCTGGACAAGGGCAGCGGCGACGGCGGAGTCCACGCCGCCGGACAGGCCGCAAATGACCCTGGCATCGCCGATCTGCTTGCGGATGCGCTCCACCTGCTCTTCGAGGATGTTGCCCGTGGTCCAGTTCGGTTCCAGCTTGGCGCCCTTGAAGAGGAAGTTCTCCAGGACCTGCTGGCCGTAGGCGGAGTGCTTGACCTCGGGGTGCCACTGGACACCGAACAGGCCCTTCTCCTCGTTGGCGAAGGCAGCCACTTCAGCACCCGCCGTCGTCGCCAGGACTTCAAAACCGTCCGGAGCCTCGTGGACGGAGTCGCCGTGGCTCATCCACGTGTTCTGGTGCTGGGGCATGCCCTCCAGGACCGAGCGACCCTCGCCGAGAAGGGTGGTTTCCGTGGAGCCGTACTCCCGCAGCCCGGTCTTGTCCACCTTGCCGCCCAGGGCGTTGGCCATCGCCTGGAAGCCGTAGCAAATGCCGAAAACGGGAACACCGGCCTCAAAAAGGTCGGCCCCGACGCTCGGGGCACCGTCAGCGTAGACGCTGGAAGGGCCACCGGAAAGGATGATGGCGGCGGGGTTCTTGGCCAGGAGCTGCTCGGTTGTGTAGGTATGCGGAACCACTTCCGAATACACATTCGCTTCCCGGACGCGGCGGGCAATCAGCTGCGCGTACTGGGCACCGTAGTCAACAACCAGCACCGGCTTCTGGGAAGTCTGGGATGCAGTGGGAGTAGTCACCGTACTAGCCTACTGGGCGCCGTTGCACCGGCGCACCTTGAGAAGCTGCGCTGTGACGCAGCGAACTCCCCACTTCCAGCGGCTGCTTAGTACCTCTGCGGCGCCTGGGGGTTGGCCGCGAGCTCAGCTTCCACCTCGGCGTGGAACTTCTTCTCCACAATGAAGGACAGGAAGGGAACCACTCCGCCCAGTGCCAGCAGGATCAGCTTCAGGAATGGCCAGCGCATGAGGGCCCAGAGCCGGAAGTTTGAAATGAGGTACACCACGTACATCCAGCCGTGGACAATGAGGACGGCGACGGAGAGGTTGACTCCACCCAGCACGCCCTGCGGTTCCGCATCCGCGAAACCAAAGCCGAACGGCTGGCCGCTGACGGCGTCGGTGCCGCCGGCAAAGAGGTACTTTCCAAATCCGTACCGGGCAATCAGTTCGGCACACAACAGCAGCAGCATGGCGCCCGTAAGGTAGGCCAGGACCTTGTAGAACTTCAGGGCGGAGCGGATCTGCGCTTCGGTGCCGCCGAAACGGCGCTTCTTGCCGGACGCCTTGCCGGCAGTTTTGCTGCCGGTGTTGGTGCCTGGGGCCGCGGCGGGGGTGGCCGGTTTCGGATCAATCATGGCTCTACCTTTTGCTGGTTCTGTTCAGGGTGGGTTTCTTCGGGGACGGTGGCATCGTCCTCGTCGTCATCAAGGTCTTCCTCAAGATCCCGGTGGTAGTCGTCCTTGACCAGCCGCCACCAGATGAAGAGGGCAAAGCCGGCGAAGACAACCCACTCAAGGGAGTAGAAGAGGTTGAGCCAATTGATCTGCTGGGCCGGCGGCTGCGGGCCGATCTGCAGGGGAAGCAGATCTCCCGGTACTGCTGCAGGGCTGACGTCCGCGCCATCGGCGATTTCCGCAGTGGCGGCGACGAAGCCCGGATAGCTGCTGACTTCCCAGTAGTTGATCAGCTCGGCCACCGAGACTGCTGTGGCCTCGCCGGGGGCGGCTGCCTTTCCTGCCACGGGCGCCTCGGACGGGAGCAGCCGGCCGGTGAGTTCAACAATGCCCGACGGCGGGGCCGGCGCATCGGCTGGGTCCGCCACCCATCCCCTCGCGACGGGGATCCAGGTTTGGGGTGAGGCGGCAACGCCGCTGAGCGTGGGCGCGCCGTTGACGGAGAAGGCGGAGACTACCCAGTAGCCGGTCTTGCCGCCGTGCAGGCGGCCCGGGACCAGGACCTGCTTGGCCGGGTCATAGGTTCCCTGCGCGCTGACCATCTGGTCGGCGTCGGTACCGTGGAAGAAGTCGCCGGGCTGAAGCGTTTGGATCAGCGGCTGCACCTGCTCGGTGGCGGGGTTGGCAGGCACTTCCGGCTGGGTGGAGCGTCCGAACTGCCATTGGCTGAGCAGCACGAAGACCCCGGAAATGGCGATCGCGAAGATGAAACCTGCGATCCATCGGGGTTTAAGGGCTGTTTTCCACACGTCTTAACCGTACTTCGTCCCGCTGTAGAACAACTAAACGCCCGGGGCCGGAGGGGTCCTTACCAGCGGCAGGAGCCGGCGGGAATGGGCGCAGTGGCCAGGCGTCAGTGGTCGAAAAACACCAGGCTGGAATTGATGAGCTCCGCGATCACTTCGGCGTCGTAAGCACGGCGCAGGGATTCGCGGAAAGACTCCTTTGAGAGTGAGCGGGCCAGGGTGGCCAGGACCTCGAGGTGGTCGGAGAAGGAACTCGCGGGAGTGGCGATCAGGAGGATCACCGTGGCGGGCCCGTCCGTGGCGCCGAAGTCCAGCGCGTGGCCGTACTTGGCGATGCCGACGGCGATAGAGGTGCGGGACACAAATTCGCTGCGGGCGTGGGGCAAGCCGATTCCGCCGGGGAGCCCGGTGGCGAGCTGGTGCTCACGGGCATTGACATGCTTCAGGAACCCGGGCAGATCCGATACCCGTCCAGCGGCGAAGAGGCGTTCCGCGAGCTGGGTGGCGGCGTCCGCCTTGTCCGATGCCTCCAGCTCCAGGATCACCATTTCCGGGGTGGTGAGTTCGGCATCGTACCGGTCAAGTGGTTCCGCCAAGGCGTATCCCTTCAGTCAGCAGTGCTGGTGCCGTGAATCCCTCAGCGCAAGGGCACGATGTCTTCCACACCCAGGCGGGCGGCGTCTGCGGATTCGTCGTCCGGCTGTTGCTGGCTGAGGCGTTCCGCCTCCACCCGTGCAATGTAGTGCCTGACCTCATTTTCACGTTGGGCGTCGCTCCAGCCAAGGACGTCACCCATCAGTTTAGCGACTACCGGCACGGCGGACACACCTCGGTCCCAGGCCTCGATGGAAATCCTGGTCCGCCGGGTCAGCACGTCGTTGACGTGGCGGGCGCCTTCGTGGCTTGCGGCGTATACCGCCTCTGCCTGCAGGTAGTCATCGGCGCCGGGGATGGGTTCGGCAAGGGCAGGGTTCTCTGCGATGATGGCCAGCACCTCGGGCGTCAGGGACCCGTAACGGTTGAGGAGGTGCTCAATCCGGGCGACGTGGACGCCTGATTCCTCCGCCGTGCGGTTCCGGCGGTTCCAGGCGGCCTTGTAGCCGCTCGCCCCCAGCAGCGGGATGGTTTCCGTGCAGCTGGGAGGTACCCGCTCGTCCATGGTCCGTGTTGCCTCATCCACTGCGTCCTTGGCCATAACCCGGTAAGTGGTCCACTTTCCGCCGGCCACCACCACCAGGCCGGGTACGGGGTGTGCCACCACGTGCTCCCGCGACAGCTTGGCGGTGGAGTCGTTTTCGCCGGCCAGCAACGGACGCAGGCCGGCGTACACACCTTCCACGTCTTCGCGGGTGAGCGGGCGCTTCAGGACCTTGTTGACGTGGTCCAGGATGTAGTCGATGTCCTTGCTGGACGCGGCGGGGTGGGCTTTGTCCAGGTGCCAGTCGGTGTCCGTGGTGCCGATGATCCAGTGCCGGCCCCAGGGAATGACAAACAGGACCGACTTTTCGGTGCGCAGGATCAGGCCCACGGTGGACTGGAAACGGTCCCGCGGAACCACCAGGTGGATGCCCTTGGAGGCCCGGACCTTCAGCTGGCCGCGCTCGGTGACCATGGCCTGGGTTTCGTCAGTCCAGACTCCGGTGGCATTGATGACCTGTTTGGCCCTGATGTTGAACTGCGTCCCGTCCTCATGGTTGACCACCTTGGCCCCCACCACGCGTTCACCTTCACGCAGGAAATCCACCACCGCCATCTGGTTCACTGCGTGGGCGCCGTAGTGCGCAGCTGTCCGGATGAGGTTGGCGCAGTATTTCGCGTCGTCCACCTGGCCGTCGTAGTACCGGATGGAGCCAACAAAAGCATCATCCTTCAGGCTCGGCGCCGCCCGCAGCGTACCCCGCCTGCTGAGGTGCTTGTGGAACGGCACTCCCCTGCTGTGGCCGCTGGAGATGGACATGGCGTCGTAGAGCGCAATGCCGGCCCCCACGTAGGGGCGCTCGAGGAAGGGCCTGGTCAGCGGATACAGGAATGGCACCGGCCGGGCCAGGTGCGGCGCCAGTTCGGAGAGCAGCAGCCCGCGCTCCTGCAACGCCTCCTTGACCAGGCCAAAGTCCAGCATTTCCAGGTAGCGCAGGCCGCCGTGGATGAGCTTTGAGGACCTGGAGGACGTCCCGGCAGCCCAGTCGTTGGCCTCGACGATCCCCACGTCCAATCCGCGGGTGACTGCGTCAAGGGCCGCACCGGTACCCACGATGCCGCCGCCGACAATCAGGATGTCCAGTTCCCGTCCTGGCTCAGCGGTTGCACGCAGCCGTTGGATGGCTGCTTCCCTGGCTGCGGGGCCCAGGGCCCCGCCGTTAGCAGGAACACTCTTCATCGAACGCCTCCAGTGCCACTAGTCCCGGTCGTGAAACCACACTACTTCGTTGCGGCACGCTTGGGCAGGGCGGCAGGGAGCGATTAGGCGCAGCCTTGCGTCAGTTTCCTGAGTAGGGGGAAACCACGACGTCGACCCGCTGGAATTCCTTCAGGTCCGAATAGCCGGTGGTCGCCATGGAGCGGCGGAGCGCACCGATGAGGTTCGAGGTTCCGTTGGTGTGGTGGCCCGGTCCGAAAAGGACTTCTTCGAGCGGACCGACAGTACCGACGTTTGCGCGGTCACCGCGGGGCAGTTCGAGGTGGTGGGCTTCCTGGCCCCAGTGCCAGCCCTTGCCGGGCGCTTCTTGGGCCCGGGCGAGCGCGCTGCCCAGCATCACGGCGTCGGCGCCCATGGCAATCGCCTTGACGATATCGCCGGAGGTGCCCATGCCGCCGTCCGCAATCACGTGGACGTAGCGGCCGCCGGACTCGTCCATGTAGTCGCGGCGGGCGGCGGCGACGTCGGAAATTGCCGAGGCCATCGGCGAGTGGATGCCCAGTGCACGGCGGGTAGTGGTGGTGGCGCCGCCGCCGAAGCCCACCAGCACACCGGCAGCACCGGTGCGCATCAGGTGCAGCGCCGGCGTGTAGCCTGCCGCGCCGCCGACGATTACGGGGACGTCCAGTTCGTAGATGAACTGCTTGAGGTTCAGCGGCTCGTGGTCCTTGGACACGTGCTCGGCGGACACCGTGGTTCCCCGGATGACAAAGATGTCGACGCCGGCGGCCACCACGGTCTTGTAGTGCTCCTGCGTGCGCTGCGGGGTGAGGGAACCGGCCACGGTCACGCCGGCGGCGCGCATCTCCGCGAGGCGGGAGGTGATCAGCTCGGGCTGGATGGGGGCCTTGTACAGCTCCTGCATCCGCCCCGTCACGGCGGGGCTGTTGGTCTCGTCCTGCAGCGCACCGATCTCGTCGAGGACGGGCTGCGGGTCCTCATACCGGGTCCAGAGGCCCTCCAGATCGAGGACGCCGAGGCCGCCGAGCTTGCCCAGTGCGATGGCTGTGGCCGGGGACATGGCTGAATCCATGGGGGCGGCGATGACTGGCATGCTGAACTGGTAGGCGTCGATCTGCCAGGAGACGGAGACGTCCTTGGGGTCGCGGGTACGACGGTTGGGGACAATCGCAATGTCATCCAGGGAGTAGGCTCGACGCCCACGCTTGCCACGGCCGATCTCGATCTCGTAAGTCACTGCTCTAGGTTATCCCAGCCGCTGCGGTGTCCTTGGCTACAGTGGCCTGATGGGCAGGCGTTGGATCTTTGATGGGCACATTGCCGGACTCGGGACGGCCTCGGGACTGCGGGCCGTGGTGGGGGTCTGGCAGGAGTCCCCCTTCGGCGCGTTCTCTGATGTAATGGTTCAGCAGCCGTCCGGGCACCGTTTGTTGCTCGCGCCAACGGCGGAGGTGGCCCGCTTCATCTCCGACACCTACTGCTTCGACGACGTCCGCGTGCTGAAGGTGAACACCACGTTGGCCCGCGACCTGCTGACGGTCGACGCCGGCGCCCTGGCTGTCCGCGCCCGGCTCGGCCCGAGGACCCTCCTGGGCAGTGTGCTGCGGGCAGTGCCCCGGCCGCTCGCCGTCCACCCGCGCTGGCTGCGGGTGATCAATCCGGTTGCCGCCGTTCTCAGCGGCGGTTCCCGTACCTCGGGAGCCGCCCTGAGCGGCCGGCACGAGTATTACGGGGTAAGTGACCTGCGGACCATCAGTTCCGCCGTCGTGCAGTGGGACGGGGTGGACGCCGGGGTGCTGACTCCCATCGTGCCGGCGGTGACCTTCGGCTTCAGCAGCGTGCCGCCGCAGCCGAGCCTGGCGCGGGTGCGCACTACCGTGGTGGACACGGGTGCAGCCGGGGACAAGTGCCCATCGCGGCGGCCTGCAGAATGACATAGTTTGGCAGCGGAACCGTTTGGACTGCCGGGAAGATATTTGGGGGAAAACCATGGCGCCGGGAATGTATGGGGCTGACATCAACGAGCTCCGGACGCTGTCCACATCATTGGCAAAGTCCGGTTCGAGCCTGAAAAGTGTGGAAACGACCGTGAATTCGCTACTGCAGTCTGCTGCCTGGAAGGGCACCGACGGCGACAGGTTCCGCAGCGAGTGGTCCTCCACACTGCGTCCGATGCTCCACAAGGCCTCGGAGTCCCTGCGCAGCCAGTCCACTTCGCTGCTGAAGCACGCTGACGAGCAGGATCAGGCCAGTGGCGGGGGCGGTGGTTCCCACTCCGCCCCGTCCGGATCCGGAGGGAGCACAGACCCGGATTCAAGACCAGCTTCCAGCCCCGCCCCCACCTGGGGCGATGCGTTTACTGACCCGGACTATCAGCACGCGCCTTCGGGTATTGAGTGGCTCCTGGAAAAACTGGGGTTCGATGACGGCAGCGCAGCATCCGGAATCGCCACGGCTCTGGTGTTCGTGGCTGACAAGTTCAACTGGAATCTGGAACTCGCGCAGGTGCAGGCCGGAGCCAGTAAGTTTTTCGACTTCATGAAGGGCGCGGGGAAGGTGCTCGGCGTGCTGGGAGGCGCCATCGGCGTCCTGGACGTACTCTCCGGAATCGATGGCAAAGACCCCTTCAGGATCGCGGACGGCGTCATCGGCGGCGGCCTGTCCGTGGCCGCCCTCGCCGCAACAGGGACCATTGTGGGAGCACCGGCCGGGGTGGTCCTGGGCGGCCTTGCCCTTGGGTGGGGACTGCTGGGAATGATGTCAGGGGACGTCCCCGTCACCAAGAGAATCTACGACTTCGGCGCAGGAGTCGTGGGTGCTGTCAAGGATGTGGCCTCCGGCGCCGAAGGTGCCCTCGGGTGGGTGGGCGGTAAGCTCGGTTTCGGCTAGGCAACACCTGCAACACCCTGTGCCCGCCTTTGATGACGACAAGGAAATGATGACCTCAGCTACAGCTACCCGCCCGGAAACTGATGCCGGGCCGGCACTGCCAGACGTGGCGTACCGTATCACCAGCCACGAAATTCTGGCGTTGCTGGCCTTTGAACCCGGTGCGGGAACGTCCCTGACCCGCCGGGTCCTTGGCCTCGCGGAACTTGCTGATGACCACGACCTGGTGCGGGCGGGCCTGGGGACCCTGAACATCAGGAACACGGTGGAGATCAGCGGCGAGGAAGTGACCCTGCTGGCCGAGGCCAAGACCTTGGCACGCATATTCAGCACGTCGACTCAATGGTTCGACATCACGCGGATTGGATCGGAGTCCGCGTCGCCCAGCTATCTGGTGGATTCCCCCGCCGGCCGGGTTGCCGTGTTCCTTCGGCCTTTGAGTGAGTATGTTTGCCTTCCGCTCAGGGACGACGTGGAATTGCTCGATTTCGTGCAGGCCCAGGTGGATGACGCGGTGGCCGCTTTGCGTAACGAGGGCGGCGGCATGGTGAGCACCAGGCGATACAGCGCCAAAACGCCGAACACCATCGTTGCCAACATCAAGGTCACCGACGGCGGTCCTCTTCAACTTGCCTCGGCGCCTTTGGATGAGAACGGGCAGTTGGGCGTCCGTGATTTGGATGCGACCGAGCAACCCGGCCGTGTGGTCCGGACGTTGCTGGTGGCCAGGCCATGATGGATCTCACTCCACCCCGCACCGATCCTTTCCCGGAGCTCGCCTTGGGCTACGCCCATCGGCGGGCGCGTGTCTTCTGGTTCTGGTGGATGGGCATGGTATTCGCTGTCCCTGGTGCGGCCCAGGCAACTGTCCTGGCTGCCACCGGTCAGAACCCGGAGAACGGCCTTGTGCTGGCAGGCCTGGGACTGGGGATTTCAGGAGCGGGCTGGCTGATGGCCATGGGCCCGCGCTTCACGCGAAGTGATCCGCGCCCGGCTGGTGACCTGAACCGCGCTGAGCAGTACATCAGGATAGTTCCATGGACGGCGGTGGGCATGGTGGCGGCCATGCTGTTGATCGTGGCAGCCCTCATGGTCACAACGCCGCGGGGAACTGCCCCTGACGTCCTCCCGGTCCTGGCGTTCCTGGCTGCCTTTCCGTTGCCTGTAGCAGCCGGGATGCTTTATTCGAGGCACCTGCACCAACACCGGGACCGGCTTTACACAAACTGGCTGGAACGCCGGTAGGCCTGGTCCTCCAAGCTCAAACTCCTTCGGCTTCCTCTACAGTGAGCTGGGATTCGAACATCCTGAAGTAGCGGCCGCGCAGCGCCACAAGCTCCTTGTGGGTCCCCTGCTCCACGATCTGCCCGTCTTCCAGCATGTACACGATGTCCGCCTTTTCGATGGTTGCCAGGCGGTGGCTGATGGCGATGATGGTGCTGCTGCGGTCTGCGAAGAGACGGGTGAAGATGCGGTGCTCGGCGAGGGCATCAATGGCCGACGTCGGTTCGTCCATCACCATGAACGAGGCGTCCCGGTAGAAGTTGCGGGCCATTGCCAGCCGCTGCCATTGGCCGCCGGAGAGTCCGCTGCCTTTGCGGCCCCGGGGATCCTCCATCCAGTTGCTGACGTGGTTTTCCAGGCCGTTGGGCAGCTTGTTGATGAAGTCCAGCGCCTCCGCATCTGCTGCTGCCACGCGGATGCGGGCGTCGTCCCGGGGTGAGTCAACATCACCGAAGTAGATATTTTCGGCGGCAGTGGCGAACTCGTACTTGAGGAACTCCTGGCTCAGCACCGCGAGGTGCCTGTGCCAGGAGGTGACGTCGACGGCGGCGAGGTCAACGCCGTCGAGCATTACCTGGCCGGAATCCGGGCGGTAGAGTCCGGCCAGGATCCGGATCAGCGTGGACTTCCCAGCGCCGTTCTCCCCCACGATGGCGATGTGCTGGCCTTCGCTGATGGTCAGGTTGATCCCCCGGATCACCTCGATGTCGCTGCCCGTGTAGGTGAAGCGGATGTCCTTCAGTTCCACGGTTTTCGGCGGCTCGAGCAGCGGGGGCGCGTGCTCGGAATGCACCGGCAGGGCCATAAACAGTTCGTAGTCCTTGAGGTTCGCCAGGTCCTCGTCGATGGAGCTGAGGGAGGACACCAGGTTGTTGGCCGTGGACAGTGCCCGGCTGACGATCTGCTGCACATAGAGGAACTGGCCGACGGGCTGCGCGCGGGCGATGATCTGCCCCACCACCCAGATCAGCGAGACCACCTCGGCGCCGTATTGCAGGGCATCGGCGGCGAGCTGCTTGGGGATGTACCGGCGCTGGAAATCAAGACGGCGGCGCTCGTCAGCGTCGCGGAGGCGGGAGCGGAGGTCCATCAGGAAGCCCACAATTCCGTAGAGGCGCATCTCGGCAATGTGCTGCGGCCGGAGGAGGTTTTGTTCGATCATCCGCCGCTGCCGCCGGGAATCCACCTGCGTGTTCCAGTGCGCTATCTGCTCCCGGGACAGCTTGAACTGCAGGTAGACGCTGGGGACGATGGCCACCAGGACAATCACGGCGATCCACCAGCTGACAAGGAGCAGTGCTCCGACGGCCAGGATGACCGAGACGAGCTGGGTGAAGATCGCCGCGATCCTGTCCAACACCCGGGCGTAGGAGTCGGAGAACCGCTTGGCACGGTCGTACAGGTCAACGGTTTCTTTGTCGTCGTAGCGCCAGAATTCGAGGGCAAGGAACCGCTCGTACATCTGGTCGCCCACGATGGCCCCCACCTTGAAGCTCATCAGCTGCTGGATGTAGCGGTCCACGCTGGTGAACGCACCCCAGAACAGACCCAGGGCGGCGGTGACGATAACGTAAACGATCGCGAGCTGGCCGGCTGCGGCATCACCGGAGTACGCGGCAGCCAGCGCGGTGGTGGTGAGCGCAGCAAAGTAGGTGGTGACCAGGGGCAGCACGGCCGAGATCAGCGAGCCGAGCACCTTCATGACCACTGCACCCGGGGAGGCGCGGAAGCTGACCCGCAGGACCTGGGCTACAGCGCGTGCGTAGGGCCGGAGGGCCAGGCGGCGCTGGGGTTCCCTTTTAGGGCTCAGTTCAACCGGGTGGCTTCGTGCGGGCATAGATTCAGCCTAGTACCGGGCACAGACGCCGGCAGGCCATGGAGTGCGAACTCCATGGCCTGCCGGCTGTGGTGTGGACCGGTGTCAGCGGGAACCGTAGTTCGGCGCCTCGACGGTCATCTGGATATCGTGCGGGTGCGATTCCTTCAGCCCTGCCGGGGTGATCCGGACAAACTTGCCGCGGGCCTTCAGCTCAGGGATGGTGGGGGCGCCGGTGTAGAACATGGTCTGGCGCAGGCCGCCCACCAACTGGTAGGCCACGGAAGCCAGCGGACCGCGGTAGGCAACGCGGCCTTCGATGCCCTCGGGGATGAGCTTGTCGTCGCCCGAGACGTCGGCCTGGAAGTAGCGGTCCTTGGAGTAGGAGGTGTTCTTGCCCCGCGACTGCATGGCACCCAGGGAGCCCATGCCGCGGTAGGACTTGAACTGCTTGCCGTTGACGAAGATCAGCTCGCCCGGTGATTCGTCGCAGCCGGCCAGCAGGGAGCCCAGCATCACCGTATCTGCGCCGGCCACCAGGGCCTTGCCGATGTCACCGGAGTACTGCAGGCCGCCGTCGGCGATGAGGGGAACCCCGGCAGGGATGGCTGCCTTGGCGGACTCGTAGATGGCGGTGATCTGCGGAACGCCCACACCGGCCACCACGCGGGTGGTGCAGATGGAGCCGGGCCCCACGCCTACCTTGATGCCGTCAGCGCCGGCGTCGATCAGGGCCTGGGCGCCTTCGCGTGTGGCGGCCTGGCCACCGATGACGTCAACGTGCGCCGCCACGGGATCGGACTTGAGCCGGCGGATCATATCCAGCACGCCCTGAGAGTGGCCGTTCGCGGTGTCCACGAACAGGGCGTCGACGCCGGCATCAACCAGTGCCATGGCGCGCTCCCAGCCGTCCCCGAAGAAGCCGATGGCTGCGCCAACCCGGAGACGGCCTTCGTCGTCCTTCGTTGCCAGCGGGTACTGCTCCGCCTTGGTGAAGTCCTTGGTGGTGATGAGGCCCTTCAGCCGGCCCTGCTCATCCACCAGCGGCAGCTTTTCGATCTTGTTGGTGGCCAGCTTGTGCGAGGCTTCCTCGCGGCTGATGCCAACGTGTCCGGTAACCAGCGGCATCTTGGTCATGACGTCGCTGACCAGCCGCAGCGGGAAATCGGATTCGGGCACAAAGCGGGTGTCGCGGTTGGTGACGATGCCCAGCAGGCGGTTGTCCTCGTCCACCACCGGCAGGCCGGACACGCGGTACTGGGCGCAGAGGTCATCCAGCTCGCGCAGGGTTGCCTCCGGCCGGATGGTCAGCGGGTTGGTGATCATCCCGGACTCGCTGCGCTTGACGCGGTCCACCTGGTCCGCCTGGTCGGCGATGGACAGATTGCGGTGCACTACGCCCAGGCCGCCCTGGCGGGCCATGGCGATGGCCATCCGGGACTCCGTCACGGTGTCCATGGCTGCGGACAGGAGGGGGGTCTGCACGGTGATGCGCTTGGAGATCCGGGAGGACGTATCCGCTTCGGAAGGGATGACCTCGGTGTGGCCCGGCAGGAGCAGGACGTCGTCGTAGGTCAGGCCGATGAAGCCAAAGGGGTTGTGTTCGGGCTCGGTCATGAATGCGCCTCTTACCATGGTTGCTGTGCGGGTAGGGGTTGCAGCCGATGACCAGCCCGTCATTACGGGACTGGCCTGTGCAGAAGATCGGGACCACCACTGCGTGCGGCGCTCCGGGTTCAGAAAGTGTTGAGTAAATATTAGAACCTCCGCGCCGATCCCCCTATTCCACGCCTGCAATGTGAGCAACCGCACGCCCCACCCGCTCCCTAGCCGTCAGCTCCAGCCGGTCGCGGCCAGGAGCCGCTGTTCGAACATGGGGATCATGGTTTCCACATAGGTCCGGGTGAGGTGGTTGTCGTCCTTGTAAACGTAGACATTTCCCACCACGCCCGGGCAGATGCCGCGCTCGCAGATGAAGTCGCTCAGATCCATCAGGTGCAGCCCCTCCACCTGGCCCGAGTAGTTTTCGAGCGGAGATGGGTCCACCAGGGATTCTTCCAGTGACACGCTGCATTCCGGGGCGTCCGGGCCGTTGCGCTGGATGCACTCGGGCATGTTGAACGTAAAGCGGGGGTTGTCCCGGATGCCGATGATCTCGATCCCGGCGTCAGCAAACGGCCGGATGCCCTCCAGGTAACCCGGGACTTCGGTTTCGAACGGGGTTTCCTCATGGGTCAGTGATGCCACGGTGAACACTGCGTCGGGCTTGTGTTCCAGGACGTAGGCGGCGCTGGCCTGGTTGTAGGCGTTGCATTCCGCGTTCCTTTCCACCGACTCGGCTCCAAAGCGGCACGCCGGCATCAGCAGCGTCACCAGTTCCCAGCCCCGCGCAGCCGCAATCGGTGCCAGCGCACCCAAGTACTGCTGAGAGTGGGAGTCGCCAAGGACCACAATGCGTTTGGTGACCTCCCCTTCCGGGACCTCCTGCCGGCATCCTTCGAGGACGGGGTCACTGGTGGCATTGGCTCCGGTGCAGGGGGCTTGGATGCCGGCCCAGTCGTTGTCCAGCGCGGCCGGCCCCGGAATGATCTTGGCGTCAGGATCGGGCAGCGGGGCGTGTTCCGGGTTCAAGGCTGCCGCCCCGGGCGTGAGCTCCCGCGGCTGGGCCGCCGTCGCGCTTTCCTCTGCGGTGAGCGTAGTCTGCCAGACGGCCACGGGACCGGCGAGGACGGCCCCACAGGCAACAATGACGACGGCGGTGCGCCAGGCCCGGAGTTTGGGCCAGTGCCACTCGCGGAGCGGCTTTTCAACGAAGCGGGTGGTCAGGACAGCGAGGACGACCGATGCGCCCACGATCCCCAGTCCCTGGGCAAGATTGGGTGCGTCCACGCCGGTGGCGGCGAGCGCAAGAACCAGGACGGGCCAGTGCCACAAGTACAGTGCATAGGAGTTATCCCCCAGCGCCACCAGGGGCTTGCTGCCGAGGAACGTGTCCACACCGTAGCGGCTGCCGGATTGTCCCGCCACGATAATCGCAGCCGCTGCCAGGGTTGGCCACAGCGCGACATACCCGGGGAAGGACCGGTCCACCGTCAGCAGCAGGCCGCAGGAGACCATGGCTGCCAGCCCCGCCCAGCCCAGGACCACGCGCAGGGCCCGGGAAGGCTTGAGGTAGGGCAGCGCAAGTGCCAGGAGTGACCCCAGAGCGAACTCCCAGAGCCGGGCCCTGGTATCGAAGTAGGCGTACGCCTGGTTGGTGGCGGTCTGCTCTACGGAGTAGGCCAGCGAAAAGGCGAAGACCGCGCCGAAGACCAGCGCCAGCAGCCCCCGGTAGTTCACCTTGTTAAGTGCCGGGACGCGGCGCACCAGCGCCAGCAGCGCCGCGGTGCCGGCGAAGATCAGCGGCCACAGGATGAACACCTGGCCCTGGATGGACAGTGACCAGAAGTGCTGGAGCGGGCTGGCGCCGGCATGGTCCTGGGCGTAGTAGTCCACAGCGGTATCAGCGAGCAGCCAGTTCTGGTTGTACAGCAGCGACGCCCAGGCCTGGTCCAGCACCTGTGGCCAGCGGCTCTGCGGCAGGATCAGCCACGTCCCCGCGAGGACACCGAGGATGACCACAACGGCGGCCGGCAGCAGCCTTTTGAACAGGTGCAGCCAGTGTCCCAGGAGCCCGAAGGGACGCCCTGATTCGGCTTTCCGGACAAAGGAAAGCGTGAGCAGGAAGGCCGAAATCAGCAGGAATATGTCCACCCCGCCGGACACCCGGCCCAGCCAGACGTGGTACGCAACCACCATCAGGACGGCGAGGGCCCGGAGCCCCTGGACCTCTGGCCGGAACGTTGGTTTCCGGCTCTTGGCATCGGCTCCGGAAGGCGGTCCGGCTGCAACCGCTGTTCTCGCTACTGACACAAAAAGACCTCACAGGCGCATAGGCAAAACATCAATTCTACCCAATTGGGGTATTTTCCCGGCCAGGTAACGCGGACCAGATGACGTCGCAGCCACCTCGCGGACCCAACCCTGGCCGTAACTCCGGCGTCGTTGGCGTGCCCGGGGGGCTCCTTGTCCCGCTACGAACGCAGCAGTGCCCGCAAGGTCTGGATGGTATCGGCTTCGGCCGCCGTCTTGTCGTCGCGGTAGCGCTTCACGCGTGCGAACCGCAGGGCGATTCCGCCGGGATAGCGGGAGGATTGCTGCACGCCGTCGATCGCGATCTCCACCACGGTGACGGGCTCCACCCAGACGGTGCCCGCCGTTCGCCGCACCTCCAGCTCCTGGAAGCGCCCGGTCTGCCATTGCAGCAGGGCGTCGGTGAGGCCCTTGAAGGTTTTGCCAACCATGACGTAACCCCCGGGTTCGCCGAACTCGCCGGTGGGGTCGAGGGCTCCCAGGTGCAGGTTCGACAGCAGCCCGGTGCGCCGTCCTGACCCCCACTCGCACGCGAGCACCACCAGGTCGTAGGTGAGCACCGGCTTCACCTTGACCCAGTTGGAACCCCGACGGCCCGCCGCGTAGGCCGACCCAACGGCCTTCACCACCACGCCCTCATGGCCTGCGGCCAGCGCATCCCGGGCCACTACTTCGGCTACGGCCGCATCCGCCGTGATCTCCCCAGGAATCCGATAGCCGGGAGCGATGCGCTCGAGCACTTCGATGCGGGTCATCAGGGGCTCGTCGAGCAGGTCCCGCCCGTCGACGTGCAGCACGTCAAAGAACCACGGATGCAGCAGGGTGTCGCGCGCGGCGTCCGCCCCGAACCGGGACATGGTCTCCTGGAACGGCCGCGGGCCGCCGTCCTCGTTGAGGGCCAGGGTCTCGCCGTCGAGGATCACATCGCGCACGGGCAGGCGGCGCACCACCTCGACCACCTCGGGCAGCCGGTGGGTTACCTCGGCCAGGGTTCGTGTAAAGATCCGCACATCATCGCCGAGCCGATGCACCTGGATGCGCGCGCCGTCGAGCTTGTATTCCACCGATGCCTCCCCCGTGACTTCCAGCGCGGCACCGGCGCTGGCCGCGGTTGAGGCGAGCATGGGTTGCACGGGGCGGCCGACGACGAGCCCTACCTGTTCGAGCTGGGCCGCCGTGCCCGTCATAGCCAGCAGTGCGGTTTCGCCGAGATCACCGGAGAGCATGGCCGCGCGGCGTACGGCGTCGACAGGCCGGTCGGCGGCGCGGGCGACAGCATCGGTGAGGACGCCCTCGAGTGCACCGGTCCGCAGTTCGCCGAGCAGCACGCCGGCGATGAAGGCCTGCTCGCGCTCGGTGGCGGCCGCTGTCAGCGTCCGGAGGGTCGCGGCGCGCTCGGCGGCAGATCCAGCGCCTGAGGTGACGAGCAGCCGGTCCAGTGCAGCGTCGAGGTCGGCGATGGTCAGGCTCGGTTCAGCGGCCGGTTCCCCCATGGCCGCTGACATGCCGCGCCAACCGACCCCTACCCGGCCCTGCCGCGGCCTGGCGGTCAACAGGCCGACCGCCGTGGCAATGTCAGCGGGCTCGAGCCTGCGCAGCAGAGCTGCGAGTGCATCGACCTTGGCGAGCCGGGAGCGCGTGGACGCCACGGCATCCGTAGTTCTCACAAGCTCATCGAGCAGCATGGCACCAGTGTGCCACGCCGGCCGATGCCGGGCGGGGATGCCGGGCGATGCTGGACAGCTCCGGAGGGCAGTTCCAGACTGGACGCATGGGAATCATCGTCGCGAACCTGTTCCTGACCCTCGACGGCGTCTACCAGGGACCGGGCGGCCGCGAAGAGGACACCGAGGACGGCTTTGACCTGGGCGGCTGGCAGATGCCCGTATCCGACGACGAGGCTGAGGCTGCCATCGAGGCCGAGATCAGCCTCATCGATGCCCTGCTTCTCGGCCGGAAGACCTACGACATCTTCGCCAGCTACTGGCCCCACCAGTCCGGCGACATCGGCGGGACGCTCAACCGGGTGCCGAAGTTCGTTGTTTCCAGCACCCTGACCGCTCCGGCCTGGGCGGGCACGACAGTCCTGCCGGACGCCACCGCCGCTGGCCGGCTCCGTGAGGAGTACAACCAGGTGCACATGTTCGGCAGCGGCGTCCTCATCCGTTCGCTGCTCGCGGCAGATGTACTGGACCGCCTCCACCTCTGGCTTTACCCCGTCACGCTCGGGCAGGGCAAGCGCCTCTTCGACGCCGGGACCATCCCCGCATCCTTCCGCCTCGCCGAGCCGGCCCGCAGCTTCCCGAAAGGGGCAGTGTCGCTGGTGTACGAGCGCGCGGGCAAGGTTGAGACGCAGGACATGCCCGCCACCCAGGGAACGTAATGGCCAAGATCATCGCAGCCATCAGCACGTCGGTAGACGGCTACATCACCGGCCCCGACGACGGTCCCAGGTACGGCCTGGGCAAGGGCGGCGAACGCCTGCACTACTGGGTGATGGGCGGCCCCTGGACCTACGACGGCGGACACAACTTCGCGATGCACGGCCCCGACAAGGACTTCTACGAGGAGCTGGAAGCCGGCTTGGGTGCCGGCATCGTTGGCCGGGGCATGTATGACGCTGCCGGAGCCTGGGGAGGGACCAACCCGTTCCCCGGACCGCTTTTCGTGCTGACCCACCGCACCCAGGACCAGCCCGCTGCTGCGTCCGGGTTCACGTTTGTGTCCGGGCTCGAGGAAGCCCTGGCGCGGGCTATTGCGGAGGCCGGAGGCAAGGACGTGTCGATCGGCGGCGGCGCGGACGTGATCCGGCAGGCGCTGGCCGCAGGACGGGTGGACGAACTGGTCCTGTCCACGGCTCCGGTGATCCTTGGCGCCGGCAAGCGCCTGTTCGACGGCTTCGATTGCGACATCGACCTTGAAATCATCAAAACTGTCAGTTCAACGCTCGCCACACACGTCCGTTACGCCGTAAAGAAGTAGGCGCCTGCCGAGGGTTGTAGGACAAAATGAGCCATCAGCTCCTGCCGCTTTTGGCTCATCGCTCAATCACTAACTAATGAAGTCCGACGGCGGTGCTCCCGCAGGCCTATGCTTTCGGCGCCTTCGGTTCACCCAAAGGTGATGGCGGGTTGCCCAATTTGCTGCAGGACGTAATGGAGCGTCCGACGGCACCAAAGAACCGGCCCAGCTGGACGCTGGACCGGTTCTTTGTGTATGCAGACGTGCTGCGGAGGCTGCAGCCTAGTGGCTGTGGCCTGCGTGCTCGTCTTCCTCGGCAGGCTTCTCCACAACAAGGGTCTCGGTGGTGAGAACCAGTGCTGCGATGGAGGCTGCGTTGCGGAGGGCTGCGCGGGTGACCTTGACGGGGTCGATCACACCGGCAGAGATCAGGTCCTCGTACTCGCCCGTCTTCGCGTTGAAGCCGTTGTTGGTCTCAAGCTCGGCAACCTTGGAAGTAATGACGTAGCCGTCGAAGCCGGCGTTCTGGGCGATCCAGCGCAGCGGCTGGACCAGCGCGCGGCGGACAATGCCCACTGCAGCGGCGGCGTCGCCTTCGAGGGCCTTGACAGCCGGGTCCTCATCCAATGCCTTGAGGGCGTGGATCAGGGCGGAGCCGCCACCGGCGACGATGCCTTCTTCGAGGGCAGCGCGGGTGGAGGAAACAGCGTCCTCGATGCGGTGCTTCTTTTCCTTCAGCTCAACCTCGGTGGCTGCGCCGACCTTGATCACGCCGATGCCGCCGGCCAGCTTGGCCAGGCGCTCCTGGAGCTTCTCGCGGTCCCAGTCGGAGTCGGTGCGGGTCAGCTCGGCACGGAGCTGGGCAACGCGTGCTGCCACGTCTTCTGCCGAACCGGCGCCGTCAACGATGGTGGTGTTGTCCTTGGTGACCGTGATGCGGCGGGCGGTACCCAGCACCTCAAGGCCAACGGTGTCCAGGCTCAGGCCCAGTTCCGGGGAGACAACCTGCGCACCGGTGAGGGTGGCGATGTCCTGCAGCATGGCCTTGCGGCGGTCACCGAAGCCCGGAGCCTTGACGGCAACAACGTTCAGGGTGCCGCGGATGCGGTTGACGATCAGCGTGGACAGGGCTTCGCCGTCAACGTCCTCAGCGATGATGAACAGCGGCTTGGAGCTCTGCAGCGCCTTTTCCAGCAGCGGCAGGAATTCCTGCACGGAGGAGATCTTGCCCTGGTTGATCAGGATGAGGGCGTCCTCGAGGACGGCTTCCTGGCGTTCTGCGTCGGTGACGAAGTACGGGGACAGGTAGCCCTTGTCGAACTGCATGCCCTCGGTGAGGACCAGTTCGGTCTGCGTGGTGGAGGACTCTTCGATGGTGATCACACCATCCTTGCCAACCTTGCCAAATGCTTCGGCGAGGAGCTCGCCGATTTCTTCGCTCTGGGCGGAGATTGCTGCAACGCTGGCTACCTGGGTGCCTTCGACGGGGCGGGCGTTCTCCAGCAGGCGGGCGGCAACGGCTTCAACGGAAACCTCGATGCCGCGCTTGATCTGGCCGGGAGCGGCACCTGCCGCTACGTTGCGCAGGCCTTCCTTAACCAGTGCCTGGGCCAGAACCGTAGCCGTGGTGGTGCCGTCGCCGGCAACATCGTTGGTCTTGGTGGCAACTTCCTTGGCCAGCTGGGCGCCAAGGTTCTCGTACGGGTCGTCCAGCTCAACTTCGCGGGCGATGGTGACGCCGTCGTTCGTGATGGTGGGAGCGCCCCACTTCTTGTCCAGGACGACGTTGCGGCCGCGCGGGCCGAGCGTCACCTTGACGGTGTTGGCGAGCTTATCAATGCCGGCTTCAAGAGACCGGCGGGCAGCGTCGTTAAACGCAAGCTGCTTTGCCATGGTTTTGTCCTTTCAAGACAGAACCCCGCGCAGCTGACCAGCAGAACGCATGACCAGCGGCACGGGGATCCGGGGAGTTACTTTACGACGATCGCCAGGACGTCGCGGGCGGACAGTACGAGGTACTCGGTGCCGCTGTGCTTGACTTCGGTTCCGCCGTACTTGGAGTAGATAACAACGTCGCCCTCGGCAACGTCGAGCGGGACGCGGTTGCCGTTGTCGTCAAAGCGGCCGGGGCCTACTGCGACAACTTCGCCTTCCTGGGGCTTCTCCTGCGCGGAGTCCGGGATAACCAGGCCGGAAGCCGTGGTCTGCTCGGCTTCGAGCGGGCGGACAACAATACGATCCTCAAGAGGCTTAATAGAGACCGACACTCGGACCTCTCCTTTTCGTCAGCAAATTCGTGGACTGGAAAGCTTTCCGCCCTGGCTGGCAAACCGTCGTCGCGGTGCCGGCAGCAGCCTGGCTGGCAGCTCTTCATGTGTTAGCACCCTCCTAGGGAGAGTGCTAATGAAGACTCTATGTAAGGGTTAGCACTCGGTCAAGGCGAGTGCCAGCGTTTCGTCATCTGCGAACCCTCCGCATGTACATTTGAGCGGTGCGAGCTGCCGTATACCTGATCCTTGCCAACCTTTTCTGGGCTGGAAATTTTGTGGTGGGCCAGGCTGCCATGAAGACCATGGAGCCACTCCAGCTGACGTTCTGGCGATGGGTGCTGGCCGCAGTGCCGCTGCTGGTGCTGGCCCACGCCGTTGAGCGGCCGGACTGGCGCGCTGTCCTGCGCCGCTGGCCGGTCCTGCTGCTCCTGAGTTCCCTGGGCATGAGCGGCTACACCCTGTTGCTCTACAGCGCCCTGCAGCACACGTCTGCCCTAAACGCCTCCCTGGTGACCGCCGCGAACCCGGCACTGATCATGGTGCTGGCCGTGGTCCTGCTCCGGGACAGGCCGCGCCCGCTGAGCTGGGTGGGGATCGGCCTGGGCCTGCTGGGCGTCCTGCTGGTGCTCACCGGCGGCGAACTGCAGCGCCTGCTGACATTTTCCATCAGCAAGGGCGAGCTGCTGATCCTTGGGGCCATCACCGTCTGGGGCCTTTACACGATCATCGCCCGCAGGCTGAGCATCCCCGCCATCAGCTCCACAGCGGTGCAGGTGGCGATGGCGGCCGTGGTCCTGAGCCCGCTCGCCCTCGTGGCCGGCGCCGGCCTGCCGAGGACTCCCTCTGAGGGCTGGTCCCTGGCGTTCATTGCACTGTTTCCCTCGTTGGGCTCCTACCTGCTGTGGAACCTTGCCCTCAAACGGACCACCGCGGCCAACGCCGGCAACTACCTGAACCTCATTGCCGTGTTCACAGCCGTCATCACTGTCGCCCTGGGCCAGCCCATCTCTGTGCCGCAGGTGATCGGCGGCGTCCTGGTCATTTCCGGAGTGCTGCTCACCAGTGCGGGCGGCAAGGCGCCTCAGCGTCCCAGATCGTCGAAGTCGACGTCTTCCCCGCCTTCGCCCTCGCCGGCGGCCGAATTCCGCCCGCGGTAAAGCATGACCGCTGCCCCTGCCGCCGTCAGCAGGGCAGCAACCAGGACGGCGATGCTGCCGGCACGGGCGCCGTCGTAAAGCCCGCGGATGTCCCGCGCTTCCTGGGTGTCGCCCGCAATGTCGTCACCGCCCACCGAGTAGACAGTGGCATTGAACGTATCGAGGAAAAAGATCACCACCAGGAGCCCGATGCACACCACCGCCACGAGGGCTCCCGCGATCAATGCCGGCCGCGCGAATCGGGCGGGGCCCCTGTCCCTGGTTGGTTCTCCGGACTGCTGGGGACCTGCGCTCTCTTCCATGCTTTCAACACTATCCGCATCCCGCCGGACGCTCCTCCACTAGGCTGGAACGCATGTCTCACGCTCCCCAGGACCAGATTGCGCCGCTGCTCACCCCCGAGGGATGGGATCTTTTGGCGTCTTTGGGGCCCTACCAGGAGGACACGTCGTTCGAACTCAACTCGGCCCTGCGCAAGGCCGGGCACTCCCCCGCGCTGGTCTCCGCCGTCCTGACCCAGTCCAGGCTCCGGACCAGGGCCGAAGCGAAGTTTGGCGAGTTCGCCCGGAGCATGCTGTTCACCCAGGCCGGCCTGGAGCAGGCAACCAGGCTCAGCGTGGCGGCCCGGCACGCCCAGCGGTTCGCGGAGGCGGGGATCAAGCACGTGGCGGACCTGGGCTGCGGCCTTGCCGCGGACTCGCTGGCGCTGGCTTCGATGGACATTAGCGTGACCGCGGTGGAAATGGACGAGACCACCGCCGCCTGCGCCACGGTGAACCTCATCCCCTTCCCCAACGCCACCGTGGTCCATGCAGATGCCACCGCCGTTCCGCTGGACGGGATCGACGGCGTCTGGCTGGATCCTGCGCGGCGGGTCACCTCCACCTCCGGGACCAAGCGCATCTGGGACCCGGAAGCCTTCTCGCCGCCCCTGTCCTTTGTTCAGTCCCTGGCGGCATCCGGCCGCGCGGTCGGGGTCAAAATGGGGCCCGGGATGCCGCATGACTCCGTGCCGGCGGACTGCGAAGCCCAGTGGGTTTCAGTGTCCGGGGACGTCACTGAAGTGGCACTGTGGTTCAACGCCGTCCGGCGCCCAGGAGTCCGCAGGGCAGCGCTCATCCTGGGGCCTGAGGGTGCGGCCGAACTGACCAGTGGCGAGGATTTCGGCGCAGGACCCGCACCGAAGGTGGGTCCGGTGGAGGGCTACCTGTACGAGCCGGACGGCGCGGTGATCCGTGCGGGGCTGGTGGCCGACGTCGCGCTGCAACTGGGCGGGCACTTGGTGGATGAACACATCGCCTACATCTGCGCGCCGCAGTTGGTGGACACCCCCTTCGCGCGGGCCTACAAGGTCCTGGACGTCATGCCCTACAACGTCAAGGCGCTCAAGGCCTGGGTGAAGGCCGAGGGCATCGGAGTGCTGGACATCAAGAAGCGCGGCACCGCCGTGACCCCGGAGGAACTCCGCAAGCAGCTTCTCCCAGGAGGGAAAAACGCTGCCGGCAAAAACGCAGGCAGCAGGAAGGGCGGCAACAAAACAGCCACCCTGGTCCTGACCCGCATCGGGGAGGACCGGGTGGCCATCGTGGTGGAGCCAGCCTAGAGCGCTACTGGGCGCGCATGAACTCCTCCGCCGCACGGACCTGCTCTGCGGTGGGCCGGACGCCGGTGTACAGCACAAACTGCTCCAGCGCCTGGATGGTGGCCACCTCCGCTCCGGTGATCACCGGCTTCCCGGCGGCCCGCGCCGCCCTAATCAGCGGAGTTTCGGCGGGCAGGGCAACCACGTCGAAAACTACACGGGCGCCGTCGATGGTTTCCTGCGGGAAGGCCAGGCTGTCCACGTCAGGTCCCCCTGCCATACCGCCTGCCATACCAATAGGGGTCACGTTGATGATCAGGTCCGCCGTCCCGCCGTCGAGCGCTGCACGCCACTGGAAGCCGTACTGCTCTGCGAGCGCCCGCCCCGTGGCCTCGTTCCGGGCGAGGACAGTGACATCAGCGAACCCGGCGTCACGGAGCGCAGCGACCGTGGCCTTGGCCATGCCGCCCGCACCCTGGACCAGGACCGAGTAGGTGGTGGGCACGGAATTGGAGGCCAGCAACTGTTCGATCGCCGTGTAGTCCGTGTTGTACGCCTTGAGATGCCCGTCGGTATTCACGATGGTGTTCACCGAATCAATGGCTTTGGCGGAGGGGTCCATCTCATCCACGAGGGCAATCACGTCCTCCTTGTACGGCATGGAGATGGCGCACCCGCGGATGCCCAGCCCCCGCACTCCGGCGATGGCCTGCTCCAGGTTGGTGGGCGCGAACGCCTTGTAGATCCAGTTCAGGTCCAACTGCTCGTACAGGTGGTTGTGGAAGCGGGTCCCGTTGTTGCTGGGACGGGCCGAGAGCGAGATGCAGAGGGTCATGTCTTTATTCAGAATGGGCACCTGACCATTAAACCCACACTCCCCCAACTGAGTAGCGCTAAGTGTCGTTCTGAGCCTCCATAACGGCACTTAGCGCTACCTACTTGGGATCAGGGGCAGCCGGTTCCCGCGGGATAGCTTCCGACGGCGGCGGGCAGCTTCCCGGGCGCCGGCGCCGTCCCGGCCAGGACGGCGGCGAGGGCGTCGAAAGCGCCCTGGCTCCGGCCGTAGAGCGCCACCTTCACCGGAGCCGCAGAGTGCTGCAGCGGCCAAGGTGCGTCGAGGGCAACGGCGATGTCGCCGCCTGCGGGCCGCCCGCCGTACGGGATGAGGCTCACCAAGGGTCCGGAACCGAGGGCGAGCCCGTTACGCGCCGCAGCATCTGCGAAACGGGCCCGGTCCGCCGGACTGCCGCCTGTGACGCGGACGGCACCGGATGCAAGGGCTCCGCCGCAGTGGCCGGAGAGGACAGTAACGGCGGCGGCGGATACCTTGGCGGCGAGCGCGGCCCCGCTGCCGGCAGGGGTGCCTGTTGGGGTGCCGGTGCCCGCTGCTGCCCGGGCGTGCCAGGTCATCATGGTCGCCACCCGCAGGGCCGCTTCGTCCAGGCGGGCGGCGGGCAGGCTGCCGGTGGTGACAGCGTTAACAATCGCGGCATGGGCCTGCCCAACGTCGGCAGGCATCAGCAGGAGGTCGGCACCCGCGGCAAGGGCCATAACGGCGGCAGACCCGGCCGGGTACTGCTTGTGCACCGCCCCCATGTTCAGGGCATCGGTCACGGCCACCCCCTTGAAACCGAGTCCCCGCAGCGCCGCATACGTGGGTTGGGAGAGCGACGCCGGCACTCCGGGTTCCAGGGCAGGCACGGCGATGTGGCCGGTCATCACCATCGGCGCTCCGGCGGCGATGGCGGCCTGGAACGGCTTCCAGTCGCGGGCGGCCAGTTCCGCCACGGTGGCCGGCTGCGTGGGCAGGTTCAGGTGCGAATCAGTGGTCACGGACCCGTGCCCGGGGAAATGCTTAACGGCGGGAAGGACGCCGGCGGTAAGCATTCCCTGGGTAAATGCCACGCCGAGGGTGGACGCTACGTCCGGGTTGGCGGACATGGACCGGGCACCGATGGTGGGATCCGCCGGCCCGATGGTCACATCCGTGTCTGGGGCAAAGTCGGTGTTGAAACCAAGCGGCACCAGTTCCCCGGCGAGCCCCTGGCCGGCCTCCTTGGCAAGGGGCACGCTGCCCGCGGCACCGTAGCTCATGGGAGACGGCCACTCCGTCAGCGGCGCGTTCAGGCGCGCCACTATCCCGCCCTCCTGGTCCACGCCGATCATCCCGGGCCAGGGCCTGCCGTCCGCCGTTGCCGCCGTTGCGAGCCGCTTGTTGATGGCGGCCATGGCGGCGAGGTCCACTTTGCCCTGCGGATCCAGCGGCACGTTGTCGCCCATGATGATGGCTCCGGCCAGGTGCAGGCGTTCGACGACGGCGGCATGCGCACCTGCGTCAGTCCCGGTGAAGAACGGCAGGAGGACCTGCCCGGCCTTCTGTTCCGGCGACATCGCCGCCACCGCAGCGGCTGCGGCGTCCTGGTCCCGCTGCTGCGGCCCCCACCCCAGCGGCCGGGAGCCGGGATCGGCAGTCACGGAAGGTGAGGGGGAAGCGGTGGCGGGTGCCGGCGTCGTACTTGGCGATGCGGAAGGTGCGGCCGGCGTGGACGGTGACTGCGACCGGCCAGGCGCCGGAGCGGCGGTACAGGATGCCAGTGCCACCGCCGCGGATGCTGCGGCCAGGACGGGGAAGGATTTGTGAAAACTGTCACGCAGGTGTTGGAACGGGGCCATCAATACGATGCTACCCCTGCACTAGACTTGAAACACCCGTCCGCCTGCCAGCAGCAGCCTGTGAGCGGCGTGCGCCAGCAGTAAACCGGACAGTGAGGATACGTGTGAAGATTGACTTCGCTTCTTCGAGGCAATCAACCCTCGGTGTTGAATGGGAGCTCGCGCTGGTGGACGGCCGCACCGGCGAGCTCGCCTCCGTAGCCAACGAGGTACTCCGCGGCGTGGCATCCCGCCACCCGGAACTCAACGAAGATGACGAGCACCCGCACATCAAGCAGGAACTGCTTCTGAACACCGTGGAGTTGGTTACCGGCATCTGCGAGACTGCCGCGGAAGCGAAGGAGGACCTCACCCGGTCCCTCGCAGCCGTCCGGGAAATCACGGATCCGATGGGTGTGGAGCTGTTCTGCGCCGGAAGCCACCCGTTCAGCCCCCCGCAGCTGCAGCCGGTGACGGACAAGGCCCGCTACGCAAAACTTATCGACCGCACCCAGTGGTGGGGCCGCCAGATGGTCATCTACGGCGTGCACGTCCACGTGGGGCTGGACCGCCGCGAGAAGGCGCTTCCCGTGCTGGACGGGCTGGTCAACTACTTCCCGCACTTCCAGGCGCTGTCGGCATCGAGCCCTTTCTGGGGCGGCGAGGACACCGGCTACGCATCACAGCGGGCCCTGATGTTCCAGCAGCTGCCCACGGCCGGCCTTCCCTTCCAGTTCAGCTCCTGGGAGGAATACGAGTCTTATGTGCAGGACATGTTCACCACGGGAGTGATCGACACCCTTTCGGAGATCCGGTGGGACATCCGGCCCGTACCGAACCTTGGCACCATCGAAATGCGCATCTGTGACGGCCTGGCCACACTGGAGGAAGTGGGCGCCATCGCTGCTCTTACCCAGTGCCTGGTGGACGAGTTCTCCACCACCCTGGACAACGGGGGAACCATCCCCACCATGCCGCCGTGGCACGTCCAGGAGAACAAGTGGCGGGCCGCCCGGTACGGCATGGACGCCATCATCATCCTGGACGCCGCCGGCAAGGAGCAGTTGGTCACCGACCACCTGCTGGAGACCCTCAACCGGCTGGAGCCCGTGGCCGCCAAGTTGGGCTGCCCGGACGAGTTGGCCGACGTCGAAAAAATCATCCGCCGGGGCGCCGGCTACCAGCGCCAGCGCCGGGTTGCCGAGGAGCACGGCGGCGACCTCCAGGCCGTGGTCCTGGACCTGGTCAAGCAGATGCGGAACGGCCCCACCGCCTGATTTCCATTGCGTTGACCTATCAGTTTTGGTCCCCAAACGCGTGTTTTGGGAACCACAACTGATAGCTCAACTGGAGTTCAGGCGGGGAGGGACACCGCTGTGACCGGCAGGGAGGAATCCGGGGCGAATCGGATTCCGCTCGGCCCAACCCCTGCCATCACCAGCTGTGCGCCCAGTGCCGCCACCATGGCGCCGTTGTCGGTGCAGAGGTCCAAGGGCGGCACATGCAGCCTGATTCCGGCGGAGGCGCAGCGCTGGCCTGTCAGCTCGCGCAGGCGGGAGTTGGCCGCCACCCCGCCGCCGAGCAGCACATCCTTGATGCCGTGCTCCCGGCAGGCCAGCACGGCCTTGGAGGAGATGATGTCCACCACGGCTTCCTGGAACGCGGCCGCGATGTCGGCCACCGGAACTTCCTGCCCGCGTGCCTCGAACTGCTCAACGCACCGGGCCACGGCTGTCTTGAGGCCGCTGAAGGACCAGTCGTAGCGGTGCGGGCCGGGTTCCTCGGATGTTCCCATGTACTTGGGCTGGCTGAGGCCGCGGGGAAAGCGGATGGACTTGGCGTTGCCGGTGCGGGCCACCTTGTCGATGGCCGGTCCGCCCGGGTAGCCCAGCCCCAGGATTCGGGCCACCTTGTCGTACGCTTCCCCCGCGGCGTCGTCGATGGTGGACCCGAGGAGGACTACGTCGTCGGTGATGCTGTTGATTTTCAGGATCTCGGTGTGGCCGCCGGACACCAGCAGGGCGCCGAGGTTTTCGGGCAGCTGCGGCACCTGCCCTTCCTTCCCGTCCAGCAGTCCGACGCCTACGTGCGCGACGAGGTGGTTGATGGCATACAACGGTTTGCCGGTGGCCACGGCCAGCGCTTTCGCGGCGCAGACCCCCACCATGAGGGCGCCGGCCAGGCCGGGGCCGGACGTGACGGCGATCGCGTCCACGTCGTCCAGGGCCACGCCGGCGTCGGACAGTGCCTGCTCGAGGGTGGGCACAAAAGCATCAAGGTGGGCGCGGGAGGCGATCTCCGGGATGACCCCGCCGAACCGGACATGTTCATCCATCGACGAGGACACCGTGTTGGTCAGGAGGGTGGTCCCCCGGACAATGCCCACCCCGGTCTCGTCGCAGGACGATTCGATGCCCAGCACCAGTGGCTGCGAGCGGTTCATGGCTGGCCTGCTTCCGTTGACGTGGCGTCTCCCGTTCCTTCGCCGGCTGCCCCGGTGAGCTGGAGCCGCATGATGAGGGCGTCCACGCCGTCGCGGTAGTAGCGGGGCCGGACATGGATCTGTTCAAAGCCGAACCGCCGGTAGAGCTGCTGGGCACGGGGATTGTCGGCACGGACCTCCAGCAGGAGATCCGCCGCGTGCCTGCGGCGCGCTTCCTCAATGAGCCGGGTCAGCAGCGTGGTGCCAATGCCGCGGCCCTCGTATTCAGGCACGACGGCGATGGTCTGCACGTCGGCGATGGGTTCAATGCACATCAGCCCGGCGTAGCCCACGATGCCGGTGCTGCTCTCCGCTACCAGATATTGGCGGGTCTCCGGCTGGGACAGCTCGTCATAGAACATCTGCAGGGGCCACGCATCCACCGGGAAAAGCCGCTGTTCCAAAACGCTGACGGCGATCACGTCCTCAGCGGTCATCCCACGCACGGAGACGCCATGGCTGCTGATGTCCGGGGCCGTGCTCACAGTGCCCTCTTCCTGGGTCCGGGGACCTGCGCATCGGATTCGCGGAGATACAAGGGGGTGGAGTCGCGGAGCTCGTCACCGGCCGCGAGCCGCGCCAGCGCGAACTGCCCAAGGTACAGGGCGTCCGGCTGTTCCGCCGCGAACTCCGGGTCCGCCTTCAGGGTGTGTGCGTAAAGCCCGGCGCCTGCGCCGTAGGCGGGCAGGTCCGGCAGGTCCGCGGCGAAGCCAACGTGCGGGCCGTCCTCCAGCACGGGAAGCTGGCCTTCGGGAAGGCCGTAGCGCGCCCAGTAGACCTCTTTGCGCCGCGCGTCCGTTACCACCAGGAATTCGGGGGCGGCGGCAGTGGATTCGGCGACTTCCAAAGCAACGGCGTCCAGGCTCATCAGCCCATGGAGGGGCTTGCCCCAGACGAAGGACAGGGTGCGTGCGGTGGCGATGCCTGACCGCAGCCCGGTGAACGGGCCGGGGCCCACGCCCACCACCAGGGCGTCGATATCACTGCCGCTGACACCGGCATCGGCCAGGAGCTGTTCGATTCCCGGGGCGAGCACCTCGGCGTGGCTGCGGGTGTCCTCGGTGGAGAAGCTGGCCACCACGCCTTCGAGGGCGTCGTCTGAAACCAAAGCAGCGCTTGCCACGGCAGAGGTGTCGATGGCGAGGATGAGCATCAGGCTTTCCCTTCAAAGGTTTCGACGGGTTCCGGAACAGCCGGCCAGCGGGGACCGTACCCGCGCATCACAATGGTTCGCGGCTCGTCCGTGTCCTCGTCCTCGAAGTCCAGCATGCCGCCGTCGGTGGTGCCGGGATCATCGGCTGAGGCACCAAGGCCGCCAGTGCCCAGCCCCATGGCACGGTGCAGGTCAATCTCCAGCCGGCTCTCGCTCA
This sequence comes from Arthrobacter sp. Alg241-R88, assembly GCF_900537115.1. GTDB lineage: Bacteria > Actinomycetota > Actinomycetes > Actinomycetales > Micrococcaceae > Arthrobacter. The sequence continues at coordinate 569,272 of NZ_UNRG01000001.1, read as the reverse complement.
GGTGCTCCACCCGGTCATGGCCCCACTCCACCACCGTCACGGACGAGTCCAGGGTGTTCTCGAGGTCGATGTCGTCTATCTCTGCTGCCGACCCCAGGCGGTACGCATCAACGTGCACCAGGTCCGGACCGCCGGGACGGGGCCCCTCGGGCAGGTTGGGATGGATGCGGACCAGGACGAACGTGGGGGAGATAATCCCGGCGCGGACGCCCAGCCCCTCCCCCAATCCTTGGGTGAACGTCGTTTTGCCGGCCCCCAGCTCGCCGGAGAGCACCAGCAGGTCCCCGGCTTCGAGGACCGCCGCAAGGCGTGCGGCGAGCGCATGGGTCTGGTCCGCCGTCGCCGCGGTTAACGTCTTTTCCCAGTTGGGACGAACCCCGCCGGTGTCCCTTAACTCCGCGGAGGGCGCGTTCATGCGGCACCCTCTGCACCGTGAACGACGCCGGCCGGAGCCTGTTCGTTGATGAAGCGGCGGGGCACCCGCGGGCTGATCCTGGTGACGATCTCGTAATTGATGGTTCCGGCCGCGCGTGCCCAGTCGTCGGCAGTGGGTCCGCCGTCGGTGCCGTCCCCGAACAGCTCGGCTTCGGCCCCCAGCAGGCCCGCGCCGGCAGGGCCGGTGTCGCCGAGGTCGATGACCATCTGGTCCATGGCGATTCGCCCCACCACCGGGTAGGTTTTACCGGCCACCCGGACGGGACCGCCCGTAGCGACGCGCGGTACTCCGTCGGCGTAGCCCACCGGGATCAGGCCCAGGGTGCTGGGGCCGCTGGTGTGGTAGCGGAGACCGTAGGAGACGCCTTGCCCGTCCGGCACTTCCTTGCACTGGGAAACTAGGGTCCGCAGTGTCATGGCCGGGCGGAGTCCCAGCTCGGCCGACGTCTGCCCGTCAAAGGGCGACAGCCCGTAAATCCCCAGGCCCACGCGGACCAGGTCGAAGTGGGTGTCGGGCCGGGACAGGGTGGCCGGTGTATTCGCGAGGTGCCGGACCTCCGGGTCCACGCCGGCGTCCTCGGCAACGGCGAGCACTTCGCGGAACGCCGCGAGCTGCTGGTCGGTCTCGGGCCGCTCCGGTTCGTCAGCGACGGCAAGGTGCGAAAAAATGCCCACCACGCGCAGCAGGCCCTGGTCCTGGTATTCCATCGCTTCACCCACGAGGTTGTCCCAGGTATCCAGCGTGGCACCGTTGCGTCCCAGGCCTGTGTCCACTTTCAGGTGGACGCGTGCCGGACGCTCCTGCTCCCGGGCCGCCGCCACGATCCGTTCCAGCTCCCACCCCGAGCAGCCGATGTCGACGCCGGCAGCCACCGCGGCGCCAAAGTTGCTTTCCGTGGTGTGCAACCACGCGAGCAGCGGGGCGTCGATGCCGGCGGCACGCAGGGCCAGGGCTTCGGAGATGTGGGCCACCCCCAGCCAGGAGGCCCCAGCTTCGATGGCGGCCCGCGCCACCGGGACCGCACCGTGCCCGTAGGCGTCTGCTTTTACCACCGCCATGACTTTCGCGGGGGAAGCTGCAGCCGCCAGCCGGCGGACGTTGTGCCGGATGGCGTCGAGGTCAATCACGGCGGACCGTTCATAGCGGGGGCTCCGCGGCGGGGCAGCGTCGAATTCACCGGTTGTTGCTGGGTAAGTCACCTTAGTGATTCTAGTGCGGGCATTTCCGGCCGAATAATCACGCGCTGCCGGGCCCGAATTCTGTCCGCAGGAACTCGGCGAGGTCAGGGGCGTGGGTTGCCGGCCACCAGTGACCGGCGTCCACGTAGGTCACTGTGAGCTCCTGCACCCAGTCTTCGAGGCCATCGACCAGCCGCGGCGAAAGGAACGGGTCCTTGACCGGGACCACCACGCGGACTGGGATTGATACCGGAAGCGGCGGCCGGCGGTATTCGACGGACAGGAAATTCGCCCGGTAGAGGGCAAGGCCGCGCACCGGATTGTCGCCCACCCTGCGCCCGGTGGTCCTCTCGAAGGCGCCGGTCAAGAAGAAGTGCCACACCGCTTCCGGCAGCACAGGAACCTGGAAGGCGGCAACGTAGAGGCTGCGCAGTAGTTGTCCCATCAGCTGCGGCCATTGCCGGGCATGCCGCAGCCGTTCCCGCATCCACCAGACATAGTGCTGCAGGTCCGGTCCGGAAACGCTGGTGAACCGGCTGATCTTTCCGGCCGCCCGGACATCCTTGATAGCCGCCCATGCCTGGATGGATCCCCAGTCGTGGCCCACGACATGAACCTCGGACGCCTGCGTTGCGGCCAGCACCGCGTACAGGTCATCCACCAGTGTGGGCAGCGCAAAGCTCCCGGGTTTTCCTGTAACCGAGGACAGTCCGGCATTACGGGTGTCATAGGCGATGACATGGTGGGTTGGTGCCAACTCGCTGATCAGCGGATAAAACACGCTGTGGTCGTCGGGGTAGCCGTGGACCAGGAGCAGGGTGGGGACACCACGTCCCGGGTCCGGGCCGTATTCAAAAACTGCCAGCTTCGCCCCCTGAACAGGGACTACACGCCGCCTTTCTCCCCACCTGTCCATGGATTCAAGGCTAGAGCACGACTATTGCATTCATGAGGATCATGATGGGGCGCGGGAAATTGTGCTCGTAGAACACCTTCGAGGCGATGACTCGCTTCCACGCTCCGGCGTTGTACCAGACCAGCAGTCGCCCGGCGCGTTACGCGTCAGAGAGGTGTGCGATAGTGGCGGCAGCCCTGCGCTGGGCGGCCAGCGGAACGTCCTGGACGATGTCTGCCAAGAACGAGAAGCGCCGCAGCCACTGGCTGGTCTGTCTTTCGGGCCTGGCGTTGGCACGTTTCCACCAGTCGGCGATGTCACCCCAGCCCGGGGCGGCAAGGGAACCTCCCACTTCCTGTACCGCGAGCGAGGCACAGAGGTTGGCGAAGCGCAGCCTGTTCCCCAGAGGCCAGCCGGCCAGGCTCCCCACGATGAATGCGGCGTCGAAACAGTCGCCGGCGCCTGTTGGATCGAAAGCCTTGACGGGAAGTGAGGGCACCCACTCCTCCTCGCCCGTTTCCGAGTCGACCGCCATGGCGCCCTGTGGCCCGAGGGTTACAACGGCTACCGGCACCCTGTCCGCCAGCGCATATAGGGCAGTCCAGGGATCGTCCTTGCCTGTGAATGCCATGGCCTCGCGCTGGTTGGGCAGGAACGCGTGGAAATACTGCAGGTTGTCCAGCCGGACCGGCGCCCAGACGCCGCTGGGGTCCCAGCCGACGTCCCCGAACAGCTTCACGCCCGCCTGGTGCGCCGCCATGGCCCACGGCTCCACTTCCAGGCCCACTTCAGCGATGCCGGCGAGCGCGGGAGGCGGGTCCCCGATGAGCTCCGACGCCGTCACCGGTGGAGCATGGCCGTGAGTCACCAGGGACCGGTCCTTGTCCACACACAAGGAGACCGTCACCGGCGAATGCCAGCCCGGAATCTTCCGCGACAGGCTGAGGTCCACGTGCTCCTGGCCGGACAGGATCTTCCAGTTGAAATCCCCGTAGCCGTCATCGCCGAAGGCCGCCGCCAGACCGGTGCGCAGGCCCAGCCGTGCCGCGGCGATTGCCTGGTTTGCCACCCCACCCGGGCAACTGCCCATGCCGTCGCTCCAGATTTCCGTGCCCGGTTCGGGCCCGTGCGGCAGGCCGGTGAAAATGATGTCCTGGAACACCGTTCCGGCCAGCAGCACGTCGAATCCGAGGCCCGACGGCGCGCGGACGGCAGCCAGGGGGTCAAACGGGCGTGCGGGTATCGCCTCCATGTGCCGCACACTACGCCCTGCCACAGACATACGGTAGGGGCGGCCGTAGGTGCTGCGGAGACCCACGCCTAGACTGCTGATTATGCGGCTTCTGATCGTCGGCGGTGGGGGTTTCCGGGTTCCGTTGATCTACCGCGCGCTGGTCTCCGGGTCCTTCACTGGGGTGGTCACGGAACTGGTGCTGTTCGACGTCGACCCTTCCCGCCTTGCCGCCATGGCAGCGGTCCTGCGCAGCATGCCGACCGGGCAGGGCCGCCGCCTACCGGTCCATTCCACCACCAACCTCCCGGAGGCCCTGGCGGGAACGGAGATGGTGTTTGCCGCCATCCGCCCCGGCGGCACCGCGGGACGGGTGGCCGACGAAAAAGTCGCGCAGGACCTGGGCCTGCTGGGCCAGGAGACAACCGGGGCCGGCGGCATCTCCTACGCCCTCCGGACCATCCCGCACATGCTGGAACTGGCGCGCCTCATGAAGGAACACTGCCCGGACGCGTGGCTGATCAACTTCACCAATCCGGCCGGCATGGTCACCGAGGCGCTCCTGCCAGTGCTCGGCAGCCGCGTCATCGGGATCTGCGACTCCGCGGGCGGGCTGGTGCACCGCGCGGCGCGCGCCGCCGGCGTCACGCTGCCGGAAGGAACGCTCGACGGCGTGGGCTACTACGGCCTGAACCACCTGGGCTGGCTGTACCGGCTGGAGTCCGGCGGACGGGACGTCCTTCCTGCACTGCTGTCCGATCCGGTTGCCCTTCAGTCCTTCGAAGAGGGCCGGCTGTTTTCCCAGCCGTTCCTTGCCCGCCTCGGCGCCCTTCCCAACGAGTACCTGTATTACTACTACCAGCAGGACGCTGCCCGGGAAGCGATGCGTGCCATGACTGAAACCCGGGGAGAATCCATCCACAGCCAGCAGCAGGAGCTGTACCCGAGGCTGGCAACGGCTGACGGTAACGCTTTCACCCTGTGGGAGGCTGCGCGCAGGTCCCGCGAGGAGGGCTACCTGGCCGAGGCCCGTGGGAAGGGTGAACGGCGCAACGAGGAGGACCTTGCCGGCGGCGGCTATGAGCGGGTGGCGCTGGCGGCCATGCGGGCTGTATCGGGTTCGGGGGATGCGCAGCTGATCCTGAACACACCCAACACTTTGGCTGGGAAAGCAGGATCTGCTGCTCCTCAAGCGCCCGAGCCAGCCACCGCTCAGCGGGCCGCCCCCAAAGCTGCCATTCCCGGGCTGCCGGCCGACGCCGTCGTCGAGCTTCCCTGCACGGTAACGGCCGACGGCGTGCTGCCGCTGGCCCAGCAGGCTCCACCGCCGGAACAACTCCAGCTGCTCCGCCAAGTGAAAAAGGTGGAGCGGCTGGCCGTGCGGGCTGCCACGCAGGGTGACCGGGACGCCGCGCTGCAGGCCTTCGCGCAGCATCCCCTGGTGGGGTCGGAAGGACTCGGTGCGGACCTGCTCGCCGGCTACGAGCAGGCGTTTCCAGCCCTGGGGAAGATGTGGCGGGGCGGTACGCGTTGACACAGGAGTAGTGTTTTATCGAATGCCCAGCACTCACCCGGCGCGCCAACCTGCGCCGGGAGCCGGAAGGAGGTCCCGTGGCACCGGTCCGCAGGGTGGCATTACTGTCACTCCACACCTCCCCCATGGAGCAGCCGGGTTCCGGTGATGCCGGCGGCATGAACGTGTATATCCGGGAACTGGCATCCGCCCTGGCCGAGGCCGGCGTGGAAGTGGAGATCTTCACGCGCGCCACCTCCGCCGGCCAGCCCGCCGTCGAGCACCCCGATCCCGGCGTATGCGTCCACAACGTCCTGGCCGGCCCCACCCGGAAAATCCCCAAGGAGGAGCTTCCCGGCCTTCTCCACAGCATGGTGGAAGAGATCGAGCAGATCAGGCAGCGGCAGCCGCACGGCCGCTACGACGTCATCCATTCGCACTATTGGGTCTCCGGGATCGCGGGCCTGGAGCTTTCCGGGCTCTGGGGCGTGCCGCTGGTGCACACCATGCACACCATGGCCAAAGTCAAGAACCTACTGCTTGAATCCGGCGAACAGCCTGAACCGCGGCGGCGCGAGCTGGGTGAGCACCGCATCGTGGACGGCGCAGCCCGGCTGATTGCCAACACCAGCGCGGAAGCGGCCGAGCTGGTCTCGCACTACAGGGCATCGTACGAGCGGATAGACATTGCCCCGCCCGGAGTTGACCTCAGCACTTTCACTCCTGCGTTCCGGGCCAGGTCGCGGACTGAGCGGGGCATCGGTGCCGAGACTTTCCACCTGGTTTTCGCGGGCCGGATCCAGCGGCTCAAGGGGCCGCAGATCCTGGTCAAGGCCGCAGCCCTGCTTCGGCACCGGCGTCCAGACATCAACCTGCGGCTCACCATCCTTGGTTCGTTAAGCGGAAACAAGGAATTCAACCTCCGGCGGCTGGTGGCGGAGTCGGAGATGGACGACGTCGTCACGCAGCTTCCGCCGGTCAAGGCACCGGAGCTGGCGGCCTGGTTCCGGGCGGCCGATGTGGTGGTGATGCCCTCCTACAGCGAGTCCTTCGGGCTGGTTGCGCTTGAAGCCCAGGCCTGCGGCACGCCTGTGGTGGCAACGCGGGTCGGTGGTCTGTCGCGGGCCATTTTCGACGGCAGGACGGGGCTGTTGGTGGACGGCCACCATGCCTCGGACTGGGCGGATGCGCTGGAGGCGCTGTACGACGACCCCGCTACCCGCGAAGACATGGGGCGGGCAGCCGCCATCCGCGCCCAGAACTCCGGGTGGCAGCGCACGGCTGCCATCACGCTCGAGAGCTACCACACCGCCGTCGACCACCATGCAAGGCAGCCCCTGACAACGGTTCCCGCCCCCTGACGCCCCATCCGCTCCAGCTGCCCTATCCGCTCCAGCAAAGGACAAAGATGTCTGCTACCCCGAGTGACCTCGAGATCGCCCGCGCGGCACGGATCCTGCCCATCGAGGAGATCGCGGCGGCCGCCGGAATCAACGCGGAGGCGGTGGAACTGTACGGGCGGTACAAGGCGAAAATCGACCCCGCGCGGCTGGACGCACCGCCACCCCAGGGGAAGGTAGTGCTGGTCTCAGCCATGTCCCCCACCCCGGCTGGTGAGGGAAAGTCCACCACGACGGTGGGGCTCGCCGATTCGCTGGCACGGGCGGGCCACCGGGTAATGATCGCCCTACGGGAACCCTCCCTTGGACCGGTCCTGGGCATGAAGGGCGGAGCGACGGGCGGCGGGTACTCGCAGGTGCTGCCCATGGACGAGATCAACCTGCACTTCACCGGGGATTTCCACGCCGTGACGTCGGCGAACAATGCCCTGATGGCGCTGGTGGACAACCACATCTACCAGGGCAACGAACTCAACATCGACCCCCGGCGCATGACCTTCAAACGGGTTCTGGACATGAACGACCGGGCACTGCGTGAGGTGGTCATCGGACTGGGCGGACCCACGCAGGGAGTACCCCGCCAGGACGGGTTCGACATCACCGTCGCGTCCGAGATCATGGCAGTTTTCTGTCTCGCCACTGATCTGGCGGACCTCCGCGTACGCCTGGGCAGGATCACCTTCGGCTACACCTTTGACCGTTCGCCGGTGACCGTGGCCGACCTCGGCGTACAGGGCGCGCTGACGCTGCTGCTGAAGGAAGCCATCAAGCCCAATCTGGTGCAGACCATCGCCGGCACCCCTGCCCTGGTCCACGGTGGCCCCTTCGCCAATATTGCGCACGGCTGCAATTCACTGATTGCCACCCAGACGGCCCGGCGGCTGGCGGACATTGTGGTCACCGAGGCAGGCTTCGGCGCCGACCTGGGTGCCGAGAAGTTCATGGACATCAAGGCACGGACGGGCGGCCTGGCGCCCTCCGCCGTTGTGGTGGTGGCAACGGTGCGGGCTTTGAAGATGCAGGGCGGGGTGGCCAAGGACCAGCTGACAACCCCTAATGTGGCCGCATTGGAAGCGGGGATGGCCAACCTGCGGCGGCACATCCGGAACGTGGAGAAGTTCGGGGTGCCACCGGTGGTGGCCATCAACAGGTTCGGCTCCGACTCTGCCGAGGAACTCGACTGGCTGCTGGCGTGGTGCTCTGCGGAGGGAGTTCCGGCCGCGGTCGCCGATGTGTGGGGCCGCGGCGGCGGTGGCGACGGCGGTGACGAACTGGCCGCCCTGGTGGTGAAGGCACTGGCCGGGCCGAACGACTTCCGCCACCTCTACCCGCTGGAGCTCCCCGTAGAGGACAAGATCCGGACCATCGCGCAGGAAATTTACGGTGCGGACGGGGTGGATTTTTCCGTCCCGGCCCTGAAACGGCTGGCCGACATCGAGCGGAACGGCTGGGGCGGGCTCCCTGTGTGCATGGCCAAGACGCAGTACTCGTTCACGGACGACGCCTCGCGTCTCGGGGCGCCCAAGGGATTCATCATCCACGTGCGCGACCTCCTGCCCAAGACCGGGGCGGGCTTCATCGTGGCGCTCACCGGAGCGGTGATGACCATGCCCGGACTGCCCGCCGCCCCGGCTGCGATGCGCATGGACGTGGATGACGCCGGCAACCCCGTTGGCCTCGCCTAATCAACCGCCCCCTCGTTGACCTATCAGTTTTGGCAGTCATACATGGGTTTTGGGAACCAAAGCTGATAGCGCAAACGAGGCCTGTGGATATCTCCTGCGGCCGCACCGGGCTCCGGGTAACAATGGTCCGCATGCAGCCTCCCGCACCTTTGCCGGCCCATCTTTCTTCGGTCCCTTTCACAGTCCATGAGGCGCAGGCGGCGAGCCTGAGCACCGGTCGGCTACGTTCGTCTGACCTGGCATCCGCCGGCCGCCTGCTCTATATGCCCGCCGGTTGGGAATTCGAAATTGCCGGGCTGGCCCGCGCACTTTCCGCCGCAACTCCGGGGGCATGGATCTCACACATAACGGCAGCAGACTTGTGGGGACTCTGGCTTCCGAGCTGGCTGCAGGGCTCCAGAATCATGCACCTCAGCAAGCCAAAAGTACTGCCACAAGTGCGGCGGGAAGGTGTTGTCGGCCACACCGTCTTAGCTTTCGACGACGAAATCACCGTCTTTGAAGGCATCCGCATATCCACTCCGGCACGGACATGGCTGGATCTGGCAACTTCGTTACCTCTGCGAGATGTGGTTGCTGTGGGTGACCAATTGGTCCGACAACCACGAAACGGTTTGGAAGAACGAACACAGCCATGGAACACCGTGGAGCAGTTGCGCTGCATGCTGAACCGGCACCCCAAGATGAAGGGGATCGTCAAAGCCCGCGAGGCAACATTATTGATGCGTACGGGCACTGACTCCGCCCCTGAAACTTTCCTGCGTCTTGCCCTTACTGAGGCCGGTCTTCCCGAGCCTGAACTGCAATTGCGGGTCAGCCCCGGTGATGACTATTCCCCGGCCGCTGATATGGGATACCGGTCGCACCGCATCGCTATCCAGTACGACGGTTGCCACCACCTGACGCGGGAACAGCAGTCCAGGGACAATCGGCGGGACGAAGCGTTCAACTCGGCGGGCTGGCGGTACTTCAAGTTCAATGCGGATGACCTGGCCCAGGACTTCCGGCGTGCCACGAACCAGGTAAGGCTGGCACTCCGGGCCGCTTAAAAGCCAGTTGCCCTATCACTTTTGGTTCCCAAACCAAGGGTTTGAGGACCAAAAGTGATAGGGCAACTGCAGTAAATCGGGGGTTTAGCGCTCGAGGTCTCCGCGGATGAAGGCTTCCACCTTTTCGCGGGCGAGGTCGTCGTTGAACTGCTTCGGCGGGGACTTCATGAAGTAGCTCGATGCGGAGAGCAGCGGGCCGCCGATGCCGCGGTCCAGGCCGATCTTGGCGGCGCGGATGGCGTCGATGATCACGCCGGCGGAGTTGGGTGAGTCCCAGACCTCCAGCTTGTACTCGAGCGAAACGGGGGCGTCGCCAAAGTTGCGGCCTTCGAGGCGGACGAAGGCCCACTTGCGGTCATCAAGCCACTGGACGTAGTCGGACGGGCCGATGTGGACGTCCTTGGCGGCCAGCTCGGCTTCTACGTTGGATGTGACGGCCTGGGTCTTGGAGATCTTCTTGGACTCCAGGCGGTCGCGCTCCAGCATGTTCTTGAAGTCCATGTTGCCGCCGACGTTCAGCTGGTACGTGCGGTCCAGGGTGACGCCGCGGTCTTCGAAGAGCTTGGCCATAACGCGGTGCGTGATGGTGGCACCGATCTGGCTCTTGATGTCGTCCCCCACGATCGGCACGCCGGCGGCGGTGAACTTGTCAGCCCACGCCTTGGTACCGGCGATGAACACCGGCAGGGCGTTGACGAAGGCAACCCCGGCGTCGATGGCGCACTGGGCGTAGAACTCGGCAGCTTCCTGCGAACCAACTGGCAGGTAGCACACCATGACATCAACCTTGGCGTCCTTAAGTGCCTGGACAACGTCTACAGGCTCTTCGTGGGACTGCTCGATGGTCTCGAGGTAGTACTTGCCCAGTCCGTCGAGGGTGTGGCCACGCTGGACGGTGACGCCAGTGGGCGGTACGTCGGCGATCTTGATGGTGTTGTTTTCGCTGGCCAGGATCGCATCGGCAAGGTCAACGCCCACCTTCTTGCCATCTACATCGAACGCAGCGACGAACTCAACGTCACCCACATGGTACTGGCCGAACTCGACGTGCATCAGGCCCGGGATCGTGGCCTTGGGGTCTGCGTCCTTGTAGTAGTGGACGCCCTGGACCAGCGAAGCGGCACAGTTTCCTACGCCGACAATTGCAACACGAATCGGATGTGAAGACACGGAACTCCTTTGAGGACAAACGTCAGCCGGCCGGGTTCCGCTGCGACTAAAGTACGACGGCGGCCGGCAGGCCCGGCGCCGCGCGGCGCCTTTTCATAGTACCCAACAGAGCGGGACAAGGGCTTGTTCCCCTGTCCCACTCCTTGGGACGACGGCAAAGAAACTAGACGGGCTGCTTCCAGAGGTTAATGTCCGATTCCACGGCGAATTCGTCGATGGCGTTCAGCTCATCCTCCGTGAACTCGAGGTTGTTGATGGCGGACAATGTGTCTTCCAGCTGGCGGACGCTCGATGCCCCGATCAGTGCGGATGTGACAGGCGAGCCCTTGGGCTGGTCGCGCAGGATCCAAGCGACGGCCATTTGCGCCAGGGACTGCCCGCGGCCTTCGGCGATGCTGTGGAGTCCACGGATCCGGTGCAGCTTTTCGTCCGTGAGTGCGTCCTCGGACAGGAACCGGGCCTTGGCTGCACGCGAATCAGCAGGAACACCGTTGAGGTAGCGGTCGGTGAGCATGCCCTGGGCCAGCGGCGAGAAGGCGATGGACCCTGCGCCCACCTGGTCGAGTGCCTCATAGAGATTTGGCGATCCGTTCTCGGTCCACCGGTTGAGCATGGAGTAGCTGGGCTGGTGGATCAGCAGCGGCGTCCCGAGGTCCTTCAGGATCCGGGCTGCTTCCAGGGTTTGCTCCGGGGTGTAGGAAGAGATGCCGGCATACAGCGCCTTGCCCGAACGCACTGCGTAGTCCAGTGCACCCATGGTTTCTTCCAGCGGGGTCTCCGGGTCCGGCCGGTGGCTGTAGAAGATGTCCACGTAGTCCAGGCCCATCCGCTGCAGCGACTGGTCCAGGCTGGAGATCAGGTACTTGCGGGAGCCCCATTCACCGTAAGGGCCGGGCCACATGTAGTAACCGGCCTTCGTGGAGATGACGAGTTCGTCCCGGTAGGGCTTGAAGTCGTCCTTGAGGTGACGGCCGAAGTTGGTTTCGGCGGAGCCGTCCGGCGGGCCGTAATTGTTGGCGAGGTCGAAGTGGTTGACGCCCAGGTCGAAGGCGCGGCGAAGGATGGCGCGCTGTTCGTCAAAGCGCTTGTCGTCGCCGAAGTTGTGCCACAGGCCGAGCGAGATCGCCGGAAGTTTCAGGCCGCTGCGGCCAACGCGGCGGTAGGGCATGGAGTCGTAGCGGTTTTCCGCCGCGGAATAAGTCATACGTTCCATCCTGCCAGTTGTGACCGACGCTACAGATGATGGCCGTAAAGTTACGCCGCAGGCTGACACAGCCCGCGGCGTAACTCTCCAGCCGAAATAGTCAGGACTTCAGGATCGCGGCGCTCCAGGGCGCCAGGGCGAGGGCTTCGCCGTCAAGGCCAGTTCCCTCATCCGTCGTCAGCAGGACCGACCCGGAAACGTCCTCCAGCCGGACCTTGGCATCCGAGAGGTTCAGCAGCACCTCAACGCTGCCGCGGCGGAAACGCAGCCAGCCTGCGTCGTCGTCGAACGTCACGTCCGTCTCCCCGAAGCCAAGCCCGGCGAGCTCAGTGTGCTCCCGGCGCAGCGCCGTAAGGGAGCGGTAGAGCTCCAGGAGCCGGGCGTGGTCGCCGCCGGCGGCTTCGTCCCAGTTCAGCTTGGACCGGCGGAAGGTCTCCGGATCCTGGGGATCGGGCACGACGGCGGGGTCCCACCCCATGCGCTCAAACTCCTTGATCCGGCCCTCGGCAGTGGCCTTGCCCAGCTCCGGTTCCGGATGTGAGGTGAAGAACTGCCATGGGGTGCTCGCCGCAAACTCCTCGCCCATAAACAGCATGGGCGTAAACGGCGACGTCAGGGTCAGCACGGCGGCCACTGCCAGCTGCCCGTAGGACAACGACTGCGAAAGCCTGTCCCCCGTGGCCCGGTTGCCGATTTGGTCGTGGTTCTGGTTGCACACCACCAGGGCGGCAGGGTGGGCCAGGGCGGCATTGATGGGCCGGCCATGGTGGCGTCCGCGGAAGCTGGAGTAGCTGCCGTCGTGCAGGAAGCCGTCCTTGAGGACCTTTGCCAACACGGCCAGCGACTGGAAGTCCTCGTAGTACCCCGTGGTCTCGCCGCTGACGCTCACGTGCACGGCGTGGTGGAAGTCATCGCTCCACTGCCCGGCGAGCCCGTAGCCATTGACGTCCCGAGGGTACAGCAGGCGCGGGTTGTTCAGGTCTGACTCGGCAATCAGCGTTTTGGGCAGCCCGGTCTCAGCTGAGACGGCATCGCCCAAGGCACCGAACTCCTCCAGGATGTGCACGGCACGCTCATCCCGCAGCGCGTGCACGGCGTCCAGCCGGAGCCCGTCCACGTGATAGTCACGGAGCCAGAGCGCGGCGTTGTCCAGGATGTACTCCCGCACCACATCCGAACCGGGGCCGTCCAGGTTGACTGAGTCCCCCCACGTGTTGGCGTCCCCCTGCTTCAGGTACGGACCGAACTTGGGCAGGTAGTTGCCGCTCGGGCCGAGGTGGTTGTACACCACATCTTGGATGACGCCGATGCCCGCGGCGTGGGCTGCGTCCACAAAGCGCTGGTAGGCCGCCGGCCCGCCGTAGCCTTCGTGGACCGCGTACCACTGCACGCCGTCGTAGCCCCAGTTGTGGGTGCCGTTGAAGCCGTTGACCGGCAGCAGTTCCACGAAATCGACGCCGAGGTCCGCCAGGTAGCCCAGCTTATCGGCTGCGGCGTCCAAGGTGCCGGCCGGGGTGAAGGTGCCGACGTGGAGTTCGTAGATGACTGAACCCTGCAGCTCCTTGCCCTTCCAGCCAGCGTCCTGCCAGGCATGCGCGGCGGGGTCGAAAGTCCGGGAGAGCTGGTGGACACCGTCGGGCAGCCGCCGCGACCGCGGATCCGGCAGCGGGTGGCCGTCCCCGTCCAGCAGGTAGCCATAGTCCACATCGCCGTCCCCGGGAGCATCGGGAGCAGTCCACCAGCCCTCCGAGCCGGGCGCTGTTTCCTTCTTCAGCATGGGATACTGCCGGCCGTTGGCCACCAGGATCACCGAACTGGCGTCGGGAGCCCAGACGTCGAAGCGCTCGGGCCCGTCATTGACGAGGGTCATGCCTTTTCTCCATCCACCGGTACGAGCAAAGCCACCGGGTAGGTACCCAGGACGTCAGCCACCGAAACGGCGCCCGGCCCGTACCCGGCACCGGTGAGCTCGTCCCGCACAGGGACAGGGAGTTCGACGGCGGTGTCCCGCCATCCGCCGTCGGCCGCCAGCCCAGCGGGCAGCCGGGTGGCCAGTGTTATGGCTCCGGGAGTCCCGTCCGCCCCGCGGTGGAACGCGAGCAGGTGATCTGCGGCGGCACCGGAGGCGGCAACCGGGGTGTAGCCCTGGAACAGTTCGGGCCGGTCGCGGCGGAGCCGAAGCGCCCGGGAGGTGACCAGGAGCTTGCTGGTTTCCGTGCCCGCAGCAGGCAATTGACCGGCGTCGAGCTTTGCCAACTCCTGCTGGCGGAGCTCAAAGTCCACGGGCCGCCGGTTGTCGGGATCGGTCAGGGACCGTTCCCAGAATTCGCTGCCCTGGTAGACGTCCGGGACGCCGGGCATGGTCAGCTGGACCAGTTTGGCGGACACGGAGTTGGACGCGGCGTAGGAATCGATCCGTGCCACGAAGTCCTCCACCACCCTGGTGACCCGGTCGTCGTCGAACGCAGCGTCCACCGCCGCCTTGACGTGTGACTCGAACTCTTCGTCCGGATCCGTCCACGTGGTGGAGTTGCCGGCCTCCCGGGCTGCCTTTTCCGCGTAGCCCTGGAGCCGTTCCCTGCTCGCCGGCCAGGCGCCGATGATTGCCTGCCACAGCAGGTTCTCGTAAGGCCCGTCCGGAATCGGGGCCAGCTCGCGAAGAGTGTTCAGCGTGGCGGTCCACTCTTGCGGCAGTTCCGCAATCACCGAGATTCTGGCACGGGCGTCCTCGCTGCGCTTGGTGTCGTGCGTGGACATGGTGGTCATGGAGAGCGGAAGGTCTTCCTGCCGCCGAAGCATCCGGCGGTGGAACTCCTCCGGAGAAACGGCGAACTCGGTCGGTTCGGCTCCCACCTCCGTCAGCGTGCCAAGCCGGGTGTAGCGGTAGAACGCAGTGTCCTCCACGCCCTTGGCCATCACCATGCCGGAGGTCTGCTGGAAGCGCACCGCGATCGGGTTGGTAGGGTCGAGGAGCAGCGGCAGGAGCGTGCCGACGGCTACCTCCAGATCGGGCCGGTGGGCCGCCGCGGATTCGCAGGCCTCCTTGAGGATGCCGGCGCCCGTGGGCAGGTACGTCCGGTAAACCGGAAAGGCCGCGATGATTTCCGCAATGGCATCCGCAGCCTGTTCCACGGAAAGCCCGTAGGAATCCGGAACCAGGCGGGCAAGGCGCAGCACCTCGGAGCGCAGGATGCCGTCCGCGATCATCCGCTTGGTGCCCCGGATCATCTCGGCGTAGTCAGCGGGAACCGCAGAGCCCCGCAGCTTGGCGTCCAGGTCATCAAGGGCCTGCCGGCCTGCGGGATCAACAAAGACCCGGTCCACGTCGGCAAGCGCGTCATAGCCGGTGGTACCTTCGGTGGCGAAGTCCTGGGGCAGGGCTTCGCCCGGCTCCAGGATCTTTTCCACCAGGATGTAGGCTCCGCCGCTGAGGTCCTTCAGCCAGCGCAGGTAGCCGGCAGGATCCGCCAGGCCGTCCGGGTGGTCAACCCGGAGCCCGTCCACGAGTCCCTCACGGAACCAGCGGCCCACTTCGGCATGGGCTTCCTCGAAGACGTGTGGGGTTTCCACCCGGATCCCGGCCAGCGTGGTGACGGCGAAGAAGCGCCGGTAGTTCAGCTCGGCGTCCGCGCGGCGCCAGTCGATCAGCTCGTAGTGCTGGCGGCTGTGAACTTCCTGCGGGGTGTCGCCGTCGGAGTACGTCCCTTCGGCGATCGGGAACCGGTGGTCGTAGTAGCGGAGTTCGCCGTCCTTGACCTCCAGCTTGTCCAGGTCCTCACCGGAGCCGAGCATGGGCAGCCGGATTTTCCCGCCGGCCAGTTCCCATTCGACGTCGAAGGCTTCGGCGTAGGGCGAACCCTGCCCTTCCTTCAGCAGGGACCACCACCACGGGTTCTGCGCCGGCGTGGCAACGCCCACGTGGTTGGGCACGATGTCCACGAGGACACCCATGCCGTGCTCGCGGGCAGCCTTTGACAAGGCCAGCAGGCCTTCCGGGCCGCCCCGGTCCGGATCCACGGCAGAGGGGTCGGTCACGTCATAGCCGTGGTCCGAGCCCTGCTCCGCCGTCAGGATGGGTGAGAGGTACACCCAATCCACGCCGAGCGATTTCAGGTACGGGACCTTTTCGGCAGCATCAAACAGCGTGAAGCTGCGGCGGATCTGCAGGCGGTAGGTGGATGCCGGGGCCCTCACTTCTTGGACGCCTTCCGCTCCCCGATCTTCGTGGTCTTCCCGGGTTCGGCCACCGCGGGCGTAGTGATGGATTCACTCTCGCTGCTGGCGGTCTGGGACAGCGCTGCCAGGGACGCAGCCACGGAATGGTCCGGCTCCACCTCAGGAACCGTGTGGGCCCGCAGGACCACCAGGGACTTGGCCTCCACGGGCAGCGGCTCGCCGGCCGCCACGGGCTCCGTGTCGGCGTTCTGCCCGGCGGTATCGATGATGACGTCCCAGGCAGGTGCGTACTCGTCCGAGGGAAGGGTGAACTTCACGGTGTCGTCGTGCGCGTTGAAGTACATCAGGAAGTTGACGTCCGTGATCCTGCGGCCGCGGCTGTCCTTGCCCTGGATGCCGTCGCCGTTGAGGAAGACGCCCACGGACCGGCCAAAGCCGCTGTCCCACGCCTCGGGCTTCATGTTTTCGCCGTCCGGGTCCAGCCATACGATGTCCGGCAGGCGCTCGCCTTCACCACGCAGCACGGGCCGGCCGTCGAAGAACCGGCTGCGGCGGAACGTGGGGTGCTTGGCGCGGAGGGCGTTGACGGCAGCTGTGAACTCCACCAGCGGCTGGTCAATGCTGTCCCAATCGATCCAGGTGAGCTCGGAGTCCTGGCAGTAGCCATTGTTGTTGCCCTGCTGGGTGCGTCCCATCTCGTCGCCGTGCAGGAGCATGGGCACGCCCTGGGACAGCAGCAGCGAGGCGATGAAGTTGCGCTGCTGGCGCGCCCGCAGGGACAGGACCTCGGGATCGTCCGTGGGGCCCTCGACGCCGCAGTTCCAGGAGCGGTTGTGGGATTCGCCGTCGTTGTTGCCCTCGCCATTGGCGTCGTTGTGCTTCTCGTTGTAGGACACCAGGTCCGCCAGGGTGAAGCCATCGTGCGCGGTGACGAAGTTGATGGAGGCCACAGGGCGGCGGCCGGAGTGCTCGTACAGGTCCGCCGAACCCGTGATGCGGGAGGCGAATTCGCCCAGGGTGGCGGGCTCGCCGCGCCAGAAGTCGCGGACCGTGTCGCGGTACTTGCCGTTCCACTCGGTCCACTGCGGCGGGAAGTTGCCCACCTGGTAGCCGCCCGGGCCAACGTCCCAAGGCTCGGCGATGAGCTTCACCTGGGACACCACCGGGTCCTGCTGGATGAGTTCGAAGAAGGTGGAGAGCTTGTCCACGTCGTAAAATTCGCGGGCCAGGGTGGAGGCGAGGTCGAAGCGGAAGCCGTCAACGTGCATCTCCGAAACCCAGTAGCGGAGCGAGTCCATGAGCAGCTGCAGGGAGTGCGGCTGGCGGACGTTCAGGGAGTTGCCGGTGCCGGTGTAGTCCATGTAGTGCTTCTCATCGCCCTCCATCAACCGGTAGTAGGCGGCGTTGTCGATGCCCTTGAAGGACAACGTGGGGCCCAAATGGTTGCCTTCGGCGGTGTGGTTGTACACCACGTCGAGGATGACCTCGATGCCGGCTTTGTGCAGGGAACGGACCATGGCCTTGAAGTCCTGGACCTGCTGGCCGGTATCGCCGGTGGAGCTGTAGGTGTTCTGCGGCGCGAAGAAGCCGATGGTGTTGTAGCCCCAGTAGTTGTTCAGGCCCTTGTCCTGCAGGGTGCCGTCATTGACGAACTGGTGGACGGGCATGAGCTCGATGGCGGTCACGCCGAGTTTCTGCAGGTGGGAAATGACGGCGGGGTGGGCCACGCCGGCATACGTTCCGCGCTGCTCCTCAGGGATCTCCGGGTGCAGCTGGGTGAGGCCCTTGACGTGGGCTTCGTAGATGACCGACTGGTGGTAGGGAATCCGCAGGTTCTGGTCGCCGTCCCAGTCGAAGAACGGGTTGATGACCACGCCCATCATCATGTGGCTGGCGGAGTCCTCGTTGTTGATGGAGTCCGGCTCGCCCAGGTTGTACGTGAACAGCGACGGGTCCCAGTCCACCTGGCCGTGGACGGCCTTGGCGTAGGGGTCCAGCAGGAGCTTGTTGGGGTTGAAGCGGTTGCCGGAGGCAGGGTCGTAGGGGCCGTGCACCCGGTAGCCGTACTTCTGGCCGGGCTGGACCTGCGGGATGTAGCAATGCCAGACGTACCCGTCCACCTCATCCACCGTGATGCGGGTTTCCTTGCCGTCGTCGTCAAAGAGGCAGAGTTCAACTTTTTCGGCGCGTTCGCTGAACAGGGCAAAGTTGGTGCCGGTTCCGTTGAACGTGGCGCCAAGGGGATAAGCCGATCCAGGCCAGACTTCCATAATGCTCCTCTTTGTGATTCGGCAGCAGAAGGGCACGAGCCCCCTGCTGCCGGTGCGAACTAATGCCTACCGTAGCGGCTGGGTGTGACTATTACGTTTCCGGACCCCAGCGTTACTAAGCGTGCTTACTTTACCCCAAACTTGCGGTAAGGAGTCGGCAATTCCGCCCGCAGCGATCGGACCGCCGAAGCAGGCGTCCGACGCCGCCCTCCCGGCCCGGCCATGCAGCGCGGCTCCCAGCGCGGCGATGACGGCCCACCGTCCCTCCTCTTGTATGCCCAACTCCTGGAGGCGTCCGACGTCGGGACCCGCCTGCGCGAGCAGCGCACCGATGACGCCCGCCAGCACGTCGCCGCTGCCGGCAGTGGCCAGCCAGGGCGTGCCGTCCGCTTGGCTGTAGACGTCCCCGGAGGGTGCGGCCACCAGGGTGGTGGCGCCTTTGAGCAGGACGGTGGCTCCGGTCAGCTTGGCAGCTTGGCAGACGGCGGCGAGGGTTCCGGCTTCCACAGCAGCACGGTCCGTTTCAGCCCCCAATCGCTTCAGCAGCGCGGCGAGCTCGCCGGCGTGCGGCGTCAGCACAACGTTCGGGGCGAGGGCATCGGGAAGGGCGGGAAGCGCACCGGCATCGGCCACCACAGGCAATCCGGACTCCACGGCGTCCCTGGCGCGCTGCAGCTGTTGGTGGTCTTCGGGTCCCATGCCGGAGCCCACCAGCCACGCCTGTACCCTGTTTTCAGCCACGGTGCCGGTACTGCACACCACTTCCGGGCAGGACTGCCGGATCAGGTCCGCAACCTCGGGCGGACCGAGATACCGCACCATCCCGACTCCCGCAGCAAGTGCACCTCGGCATGCCAGGACGGCTGCGCCGGGATAATCTGCCGATCCCGCAACCACTCCCAGGACTCCGCGGGAGTACTTGTGCGCACGCCGGGCAGGGTTGGGAAGGAGGCCGGCGATGTCTGCATCCTCGAGCCGCCGCAGGGTGCTGCTTTCAAAATTGTTCTCGATACCAATAGGCACAACTTCCACCCTGCCGGCATAATCTGCGCCGGGGTCCACCAGCAGGCCCGCCTTCGCCGCTCCGAAAGTCACTGTGACATCCGCAGGCAGCACCGGTCCGGACACCTCCCCGGTATCAGCATCAACGCCGCTGGGCAGGTCGCACGCCACCACGAAACCGGGGGCGGCCTGACCGGTCCAGGCATCGGCGACGGCATTGACCAGGGTTGCCGCACTGCCCCGCAGCCCGCCTTTCGCCCCGGTTCCCAACACAGCATCGATAACGACGTCGGCCCGGGCCGTTTCTGCGGCAAGTTCGCCGAGTGCCGCGTCCGGAAGGTGGCGCACCCGTCCGCCGGCGCCCTCAAAAGCAGCCAGCGCCTGGGGATGTGCCGAATCTGCGGTGAGCATCGCCGTCGTACGCATGCCCCGCGCGGCGAGGAATGCGGCGGCGTAGAGCCCGTCCCCGCCGTTGTTGCCTTTGCCGGTGAGCACCACAAGGCTGGAGCCGTAGATCCGGCGGCCGCGGGACTGGAGCTCCCTGATGATGGTGTTGGCCAGCCCGTGGGCTGCGCGCTGCATGAGGACGTTTCCCAGGCCGGCAGCCAGGAGGGGCTCCTCGGCTTCCCGGACCTGGGTTCCGGTGTAGGCGCTGATCACGTGTGTCGGTGGGCGGCGGGCCGGTTCCGGTTCAGCCTTCGGCCAGGACCGTAGCCGTGGCGATGCCGCCGTCGTGGCTGATCGAGAGATGCCAGCGCTTGACGCCCTTGGCCTCGGCGACCGCCAGCACGGTGCCCTTGACCTGGACGGTGGGTCCATTGTGGTCCAGGCCGATCCAGCAGTCCTGCCAGTTCATGCCGGCAGGCGCACCGAGGACCTTGGCCACAGCTTCCTTCGCGGCGAACCTCGCGGCCAGCGACCGGGTGTTCAGCTCCCGCTCCGCGGGGACGAACAGCCGGTCCCGGAGGCCGGGGGTGCGCTCAAGCTGGCGGCCGAACCGCTCGATGTCTACAACGTCTACGCCAATGCCAACGATCATGCGGCCCATTCTACGGTGACACCCTCAGGCTCCCGTGCCGCAGCGCGCCCGGCAGGAATGCGTGGTTGTTGGGCCCTCAGCTTAATGGCCGCCCTGTATTTCCGGGGGTCCTGCTCCTGAGGCCAGCAAAAGTCGCGCGAACAGGTTCCAAAAAAGCTGAAGCCCCGGGCTCTCTGCCCGGGGCTTCAGCTGTGGATCAGAACCAGTTACTCGACTGTGACGCTCTTGGCGAGGTTGCGGGGCTGGTCCACGTCGTAGCCCTTGGCTGCGGCGAGTTCCGCGGCGAAGATCTGCAGCGGGACGGTGGTCAGCAGCGGCATCAGCAGGGTGGGGGTTTCGGGGACGTAGAAGACGTGCTCGGCGTAGGCCTTGACCGCTTCGTCGCCTTCCTCGGCGATGACCAGGGTGCGGGCGCCGCGGGCCCGGACTTCCTGGATATTGGAGACGACCTTGGCGTGCAGGGAATCGCGGCCGCGCGGGGACGGGACCACCACGAACACCGGCTGGCCTTCATCGATCAGGGCGATGGGGCCGTGCTTGAGCTCGCCGGCGGCGAAGCCCTCGGCGTGGATGTACGCGATTTCCTTGAGCTTCAGCGCACCCTCGAGGGCCACCGGGTAGCCGACGTGGCGGCCCAGGAACAGCACCGACTTCTCATCCGCCATGCTGCGGGCCAGCTCGCGCAACGGCCCTGCGTTGTCCAGGATTTTCTGGATCTTGGCCGGGATCTTGTTCAGATCCGCGAGGACGTCCTTGATCTGGCCGGAGAAGATGTTCCCGCGCAGCTGTGCCAGGTACAGGCCCAGCAGGTACGCGGCGGTGATCTGCGCCAGGAAGGCCTTGGTGGAGGCAACAGCGATTTCCGGGCCCGCGTGCGTGTACAGCACGGCGTCGGATTCACGCGGGATGGTGGAGCCGTTGGTGTTGCAGATCGAGATGGTCTTCGCGCCCTGCTCACGGGCGTACCGGACGGCCATCAGGGTGTCCATGGTTTCGCCGGACTGGCTGATGGACACCACCAGGGTGTTCTCGTCCAGGATCGGGTCGCGGTAGCGGAACTCATGCGCGAGCTCCACCTCGGTGGGGATCCGGCACCAGTTCTCGATCGCGTACTTGGCCACGGTGCCGGCGTATGCGGCGGTGCCGCAGGCCAGCACGATGATCTTGTTGACCTGCTTCAGCCGTTCAACATCGATCCGCAGCTCATCCAGGGTCAGCTTGCCGTTGATGTCCGAGCGGCCCAGCAGGGTCTGCGCCACGGCGTCGGGCTGGTCATGGATTTCCTTCTCCATGAACGAGCTGAAACCGCCCTTTTCCGCCGAAGCCGGGTCCCAGTCAACGTGGTATTCCTTGCCCTCGGCCGGCTTGCCGAAGAAGTCGGTGATCTCCACCGTGTCCGCGGTGATCGTCACGATCTGGTCCTGGCCCAGTTCCACGGCGCGGCGGGTGTAATCGATGAAGCCGGACACGTCCGAGCCCAGGAAGTTCTCCCCCTCGCCCAGACCCACCACCAGGGGCGAGTTCCGCCGGGCGGCGACGACCACGTTGGGCTGGTCAGCATGGACCGCCAGCAGGGTGAAAGCGCCCTCCAGGCGCTGGCAGGCGAGCTCCATCGCACGGGTCAGGCCGCCGTCGGAAGTGTCCCCGCCCAGCTTGTTCCGGAAGATATCCCCCAGCAGCGCCGCGGCCACCTCGGTGTCCGTCTCGGACAGGAACGTAACGCCCTTATCCAGCAGCTCAAGCTTCAGCTCGGCAAAGTTTTCGATGATGCCGTTGTGGATCACGGCGAGCTTGCCGTCATCGGCCAGGTGCGGGTGCGCGTTGCGGTCCGTCGGACCACCATGGGTCGCCCAACGGGTGTGGCCGATACCGGTCACCGTCTCCGGCAGCGGACGGGCCTCCAGCTCGGCAATCAGGTTGCTCAGCTTCCCCGACTTCTTCCGCGACTCAATCAAACCCTGGGACACAACAGCGACCCCTGCGGAGTCATAACCCCGGTACTCCAGGCGGCGCAGTCCCTCAAGGACAACATCCAACGCACTGTGACTTCCGCCGTTACCAGAACGGCCCACGTATCCTACGATTCCACACATAAGCTCAAGACTATCGGCAGGGGTGCCCTAGCCTTAAACCAAGCGGCGCCGGGAGCCGCTTCTGTTGCATGCTCGCCCGTGTAAGTGCGCGCCCGCATTTCGCTCTCAGCCGGGCTGGGGGCAGAATCTCTAAAGTGACTGTGCAACGCAATGAAGCGAACGGCGAAGGCGTCTCCCCGTTCGTTGAGCTGGACCGGCAGACCTGGTCCCGGCTCGCCGATGAGATGGAACAGCCTCTTAATCAGGAGGATATTGACCGTCTCCGCGGCCTTGGCGATCCCCTGGACATTAAGGAAGTCCGGGAGGTCTACCTTCCGCTCTCCAGGCTCCTGCACCTGTATGTTGAGGCCGCCGGCCAGCTTCACGCGGCCACCACCACCTTCCTGGGCGAGCAAACCCAGCGCACTCCGTTTGTCATCGGCGTGGCGGGCTCGGTCGCCGTCGGCAAGTCCACCATCGCCCGCGTACTCCGCGAAATGCTGCGCCGCTGGCCCGGCACCCCCAATGTGGAGCTCATCACCACTGACGGCTTCCTGTACCCGCTCGCTGAACTGAAGCGCCGGCAGCTGCTGGAGCGGAAGGGCTTTCCGGAGTCCTACGATCGCCGGGCGCTGCTGCGCTTTGTGAGCGAAATCAAGAGCGGCGCGGAGGAAGTCCGCGCTCCCTGGTACTCCCACGTCACCTATGACATCGTTCCGGGCAAGGAAGTGGTGGTCCGCCGCCCCGACGTGCTGATTGTGGAAGGGCTTAATGTCCTGGCACCGGCGCGGCCGCGCCATGACGGCCGGCAGGGGCTGGCCCTAAGCGATTTCTTCGACTTCTCCATCTACGTGGATGCCAAGACTTCCTATATTGAGGAATGGTACGTGGACAGGTTCCGCAAGCTTCGCACCACGGCGTTCGCGCAGCCGGAGTCCTACTTCCACCGCTATGCAGCCCTGTCCGACGAGGAGGCGGAGAGCACTGCCCGGGATATTTGGAAGCGGATCAACGAGCCGAACCTGGAGGAGAACGTCCTTCCAACGCGCGGCCGCGCCCAGCTGGTGCTCACCAAAGACGCGGACCATTCCATCCGCCGCATGCTCCTTCGGAAGGTTTAGCACAGGTGTGCTACGACTGCACTCCATCCGAAGATCTCGGGCGGACGGCGGCCAGCCGGCGCACCTTCGCCCGTTTCCTTGCGGCGGGGGCAGGACTCACTGTGCTGGCTGCCTGCACGCCGAACGCACCCGGGGCGGCGGCGCCGTCGTCCGGCACCCCTTCTGGTTCACCTTCGCTTTCTCCGTCGCCCTTCGCATCTCCCATCGCGACGCCGGAACCCACGACGGCGGCTCCCCCACCTCCGGAACCGTCCCCGACGCCGTCGCCCTCCTCGGCTTTGCCGCGGCAGTTCTCCCTCACCGACCCTGCGAGCCCCTGGCTGGTGGTCAACAAGCACCGGCCGCTGGTCCCGGCAGATTATGTGCCGGCTGACCTGGTACGCCCGGCGGTGAGCATGACCGTGTCCGGCGAGGCAGCCCTGCTGAACAGTACGACGGCGGCCGCGGCCGAGGCGCTGTTCGCGGTGGCCGCGCGAGATGGTGTGGCCATGGTGCTGGCAAGCGCGTACCGCTCCTACGGCACGCAGGTGACGACCTACAACGGCTATGTTGCCTCGCGCGGCCAAGCCGATGCGGACACGGCAAGCGCCCGGCCGGGATACTCGGAACACCAGTCCGGCTGGGCCTTTGACATCGCGGACGGTGGGGGCGCATGCGGTTTCCAACCGTGCTTCGCGGACCAGCCCGCGGCCATGTGGGCGAAGGCGAACGGACACCGGTTCGGGTTCGTGGTGCGCTACCCGTGGATGTTCCACCCGATCACGGGGTACTACTACGAGCCGTGGCACCTGCGCTACATCGGCGTGGACGCCGCGACCGACATGGCTGCGCGTGGAATTTTCACGCTGGAGGAGTACTTCGGTGTGGGGCCGGCGCCGGGGTATCCCTAACGCGATGCGCTAGCTTGGTTCTTATGCTGACTGGATTCAAGAATTTCATTATGAAGGGCAATGTCGTTGACCTTGCCGTCGCCGTCGTTATTGGAACCGCCTTTGGCGCGGTAGTGACGGCCCTTGTGAATAAGGTGCTCATGCCTTTCATTGCTGGGCTGACTGGTTCGCCGAACTTCGACAGCTTCGCAAGAGTGAATTTCAACGGCAACTTCATCGAGTTTGGCGTGCTGCTGACCGCCATCGTGAATTTCCTGCTGGTTTCGGCGGCTATCTACTTCGTTGTGGTGATGCCGATGAACCTGATGATTGAGCGACGCAACCGCAGGCTGGGAATTGGCCAGGACGTGAAAAAGGAGTCTGCCGAGGACCCGCAGATCGCGCTGCTGACCGAGATCCGGGACGCGCTAAAGAGCCACACGCCCTGACCACCGTTATAACGCAAAGACGGCCCGCCTCCTGATGGAGGCGGGCCGCATTGCTGTTCAGGACCTATTCGGAGATGAGTTCCAACGCGAGCTCTGCCCGAACCACCTGGGCCAGGTGTTCGGCGATGGACTGGGCGGTCTCTTCGTCGGCAGCCTCTACCATCACACGCACCACGGGCTCAGTGCCGGAGGGACGGAGCAGAACACGGCCGGTGTCACCGAGAGCGGCTTCAGCTGCCGCCACGGCCTGAGCGAGTACCTCGTTCCTCTTCACACCGGCGCGGTCCACACCCTTGACGTTGATCAGGACTTGGGGAAGCTTGGTCATCACCGTGGCGAGTTCCTTGAGCGGCTTTCCAGTCAGGGCAATCTGGGCTGCGAGCTGCAGTCCGGTGAGCACCCCGTCACCGGTAGTGGCGTGGTCGGCGAAAATTACGTGGCCGGACTGTTCTCCACCCAGGTTAAAACCGCCGTCACGCATTTCCTCGAGGACGTAGCGGTCACCCACGGCGGTTTCGCGGATGCTGATGCCCGCTTCGCGTAGCGCGATCTTCAACCCGAGGTTGCTCATGACAGTTGCCACCAGGACATCGTCCCTGAGCTTGCCCGACGCCTTCAGCGCCACGGCGAGGATGGCCATGATCTGGTCGCCATCCACTTCGTTGCCCTCATGGTCCACGGCGAGGCAGCGGTCTGCGTCGCCGTCGTGGGCGATTCCCAGGTTGGCGCCGTACTTGACGACGGCATCCTTGAGGGGACCAAGGTGGGTGGAGCCGACGCCGTCGTTGATGTTGTGGCCGTCCGGGTCAGCACCGATCACAATGACATTCGCGCCGGCGTCCTTGAAGACCTGGGGCGAGCAACCGCTGGCAGCACCGTGGGCGCAGTCCAGAACCACCGTAAGTCCGTCCAGCCGGTGCGGCAGGGTCTGGAGGAGGTGGACGATGTAGCGGTCCTCGGCGTCCGAGAAGCGCTGGATGCGTCCCACATCGGCGCCGACGGGGCGTACTGCTTCCCTGGACATCTGCGCCTCGATGGCGTCCTCCACCTCGTCGGGGAGCTTCTGGCCGCCACGGGCGAAGAACTTGATGCCGTTGTCGGGCGCAGGGTTGTGGGAGGCCGAGATCATGACGCCGAAGTCAGCGTCCAGGTCGGCCACGAGATAGGCCGCTGCGGGGGTGGGGAGGACGCCGGCGTCGTAAACGTCAACGCCGGAGCTGGAGAGCCCAGCCTCCACCGCGGCGGCAATGAATTCACCGCTTGCCCGCGGGTCGCGGGCTACAACGGCGCGCGGCCGGGACCCGTTGGATTTGCGGTCATGGCCGAGTACGACGGCGGCCGCCTGGGCCAGCTGCATGGCGAGCTCCGCAGTCAACAGACCGTTCGCCAGCCCCCGGACACCATCAGTTCCAAATAATCTAGACACCGGTCAAGTCTAGAGGATGGGGCGGGTTCGGCTTGAAACGCTCTCTCGGCTCGCGAGCGTCGTGCTCGAGTTAACGGCGTGCGATGAGTGCGCACCTAGTGGGAGAACGACTTGGTGAGCCCCTGCCCCGTAAACCTGCTCCCAGCCGCTCTAGCCAGGCGTTGACTAGGCTTCTCAACGGTGCGAAAAAAGACCTCTGTCACAAGTAGCGTCAGGGGCACACTAAGGGCAGCGATTTTAAAGGGGCTAGTTTCCTCTAAGCAGAACGCGACGGACACGACGATGGGTTCGTGGACCAGGTAGAGGCTAAAAGATCGTGTACCCAGCCAGCGGACCGGCGGGAAGGTCCCCATTGTAAGGGCTGCTTTGCAGCCAATGAATGCAAATAGTAAGAGTGCTCCACCTATGGTTGCGGTCGCCGTGCCAACCGCCATCTGGGGGAACATCCAACGCGAACACAAAAGCGCTGTAGAGAAAATCACTACGACCGTCCAACCTGAACGGCTTACTTTTGCAGAAAATGCGGTGAGGAGGTCGCGCCTGACTGCCATCAAGACGCCAACGCCGAACATTGGAAGGCAAACCAGGGCGCTGATGTGCAGGATTTCTCCGGCCGCGATCAGAAGGAATAGTCCGGAGAGACCTACCAGCCAGACTCGCTGGAAGCGTAGGGCAATGATGACATAAAGCGGTAGAAGTAAAGAGAAGTTCATTTCCCATTGGAGAGACCACAATGGCGAGTTAAGACTGCCAGCGCCCCAGAGCAGCATGGCGTCACTCAGCACATCCGGCGCTTCGTCGTGTTGGTTGATCCAAGGACTGAGGTTCGGACCAGATATCCGGGGAAATACCCATGCTGCCCCTAACGCAAAAATCAGCGAAGCCCATGCAGGCAGGTATATCCGAATGATGCGCCGCGGGAAGTAGGCCCCCCAACTTGGGTTCTCATTCCCGATGAATGGGAGAGCCAAGACAAAACCTGACAAGATGAAGAAAACGTAAACCGCTTCCCCGCCCGCCCAAAATAGATGCATGGGCGTGAACGTTGCCCACCAGACCCAGGGATGCATCGGCCCATCACCGCCGCTTTCTACCGCCGAAGTGAGTAACGGCGAGACAAGAAAGCAGTGATGAATCAGTACCACCAAAGCCGCTAGCCCCCTGAGACCATCAAGTGAAGTGTAGCGATGCATGGAAGGTCCCTTTACGATTTTCCCCATGCCGCTAACAGTAGAGTCCGCTCATGCCACTTGGCCTCGGTACTCGTTACTTGTGTCTCCTCGTCGGCCAAGATGTGGACTACTTGGTTCTTATGGGCTGGTACCTGTCTTTGCTCAAAAGCCTCGCTATCCATAATCTGACGCCCCTACGATCCATGCATGACACCTAGCTATGGGGGCTTGGCGCTCGAAATTGTTGTACCGGTCTTTAACGAGGAAGCGGTACTCGAAAACAGCATCACAAGGCTCGCCGAATACTTGAAGCACGAAATGCCGTCGACGTGGAAAATAACCATCGCCGATAATGCAAGCACCGATCGGACTCCGGTGATTGCCGCTCGACTCAGTGAGCACATGCCGAACGTTGAATATCGCCGCCTTGAGGTCAAAGGACGGGGATATGCCCTGAGGGATGCCTGGAGCGCTTCCGAGGCAAAGGTCCTTGCTTACCTGGACGTGGACCTTTCCACCGATTTAGCTGCACTGCCGCCTCTGGTCGCCCCGTTGTTGTCCGGCCATTCCGACATTTCCATTGGTACTCGTCTGGGCCAAAGTTCCCGCGTGAGCAGGGGGCCCAAACGCGAATTCATCTCCAGATCGTACAACTTCCTGCTTCGGCGGACGATGCAGGTCCGCTTTTCGGACGCCCAATGCGGTTTCAAAGCGATCCGCGCGGACGTTGCGAAGCGCCTCCTCCCCCATGTGGAAGATAACGAGTGGTTCTTCGACACTGAGCTTCTGATCATTGCCGAGCGCTCGGGACTGCGTATTCATGAGATTCCCGTCGATTGGGTGGATGACCCGGACAGCCGTGTAGACATCAAGAAGACCGCTCTCGATGACCTGCGGGGTATGGTTCGCGTGGCCGGGTCTTTGGTTAAAGGGGTAATTCCTGTTCAGGCGATCTACGCTGAATTGGGTCGCCGGCCAATTGTGCCGTCGGGCCGGCCCAGCTTCTTTGGCCAGGTTCTCCGTTTTGGACTGGTCGGGGCTGTCTCCACGCTTGCCTTTGCCCTGTTATACCTTGTGCTTCAGGGCCCGTTCGGGGCCCAGGAGGCCAATTTCCTGGCCCTGCTCCTAACGGCTGTTGGCAATACTGCCGCAAACCGCAGGTTCACCTTCGGCATTAGTGGTCCTGAGAAAATCTTCACCCAGCAGTTCCAGGGTTTGATTGTTTTTCTTTTGGCTTGGACCATAACGTCCTCGTCGTTGTTGATCCTCCATGCAGCGAGCCCCGACGCGGCGCCAAACCTGGAGCTCATGACGCTGACAGCGGCCAATATCTTCGCCACCCTTATCAGGTTCGTGCTGCTGAGGCTTTGGGTATTCCGTGTACGGCGCAGTGACGGTTCCAGAATCTCGGTTGCGTCGACCCTTGCGCCGACTGGAAGTGTCCTGTGAGCGCGGTTCTCGACGGCCCCGCAGCAAAGGAGACCGAGCGTCTGGGTGGGTTAGGGGTAGGACGTGAGGAAGACCTCACGCCAACTCATCATCTCTTGTCGCTGGTGCGCAGGTTTTGGCGTGGTCCGGAACAAGACGAACGCTGGGAGCGGCCCTCACTCTTGGCCTTTCTGGCCGGAACGGCCGTACTGTTCCTGTGGGGACTGGATGCCAACGGATGGGCCAACCCTTACTACTCAGCTGCAGCACAAGCCGGCTCACAGGATTGGACGGCCTTCTTCTTCGGGTCCTTCGAGTGGGGCAACCTCATCACGGTGGACAAGACGCCTCTCAGCATCTGGGTCATGTCTCTATCCGTGCGGCTCTTTGGCCTCAGCAGCTGGAGCATACTTGTCCCTCAGGCATTGATGGGTGTTACTACCAGCTACCTGGTTTACAAGATAATTCGACGGGGTTTTGGGCCGCGAACGGCTCTCTTCGGCGCCGCCGTTTATGCCACGACCCCCGTAGTGGTCTTAATGTCCCGTTTCAACAACCCAGAACCGCTGATGGGCTTGCTCACCGTGGCCTGCGTCCTTCTGACACTCAAAGCCATGGAATCCGGCCGGCTCAAGAATTTCGCACTTGCAGGAGTTCTACTGGGGCTCGCGTTCATGGCCAAGCAGGTTCAGGCACTGCTTGTGGTTCCCGCTCTGGGTGCGGCTGTCCTGGCTTTTAGCCATGGTCAGTTTTCACGGCGGCTAATCCAGTTGATCATCGCCGCGGGAACTCTGATTGCTACATCCTTGGCCTGGTTGGTCACCGTAGATCTGATTCCGGCCTCGCAGAGACCATACATCGGCGGCTCCGCTACGAATAGCGCCATCGAACTCACAATGGACTACAACGGTCTTGCGCGGTTTGTGGAAATTCCGATGAATGCCGAAGGCGGTCGCGCATCGGATGGACAGAACGACGCTATCCCATATGCTGGCGGACTCCCAAGACTCTTTAATGCCAACTTCGCCCAAGAGATCGTCTGGCTGCTCTTCGTAGCAATGGTGTGCGCATTTGCGATAGCAGTCCTGTTCCACTCTTTGGACTTAGCATCTGAGCAGCGCGCCGTAGCGGCGGTGTCTGTTTTGTGGTTTGGAAGCGTTCTATCGGTGCTTTGTTTCATGGGCACCATGATTCACACGTACTACACGTATTCCCTCGCTGCACCCCTTGCCTTGGTTGTGGCAGTCGGATTGTCCTGTTTGTGGCAGCTCAGACATCGCGGAGCAATGCGTGTCTTCGGTGCAACACTTCTCGTTGCTTCCGCGTACATGGTTCTCCGAATCATGGAATACAGCGATGAGTGGCCATTTTGGGCCAGGGTTTCCGTTGTCTTTACTGGAGCAGCGGGTGCCGCGTTATGGCTAGTGCCAGCTCTCTCGGTCAAGATGCCAAGAGTAACGTCAGTCGTTCTCCTAATCAGCCTCCTCAGCGCCCCCACAGCTGCGAACCTGTTCACAATTGGGACAGCCCGAACGGGGACGAACCCAATGTCAGGTCCCGTCGGCAATGACCCTCACTCCCTATCTAGGCTGATGGTGGCGCTTAGAGAGGGAGAGATTCCGTGGGCCCGACAGACAGCACTGGGAGCTCCACCGTCAGCAACCGTTACAGAGCTGCTGCGCACCGGGACGTCTAACCAGGACTGGGCTGCGGCAACGTATTCGGCTCAGAATGCTGCTCTGTATCAACTTGACTCTGGCCGCGCCATCATTCCTCTGGGAGGCTGGCTCGGGAGCGATCCTGCACCGACGCTGGAGCAGTTCAAGGCCCTAGTATCGGAGCGTCGTATTGGATACTTTATCCGCCAACAGGATCTGCTGGACCGCGGAGGCCTTAGCTTGCATACCGTGGCAATTTCCGACTGGGTGGACCAACACTTTGTGAAGCAGGTGATAGACGGTGTCACTCTCTACGATCTTCGGGAATAAATTGAAGGGTTATCGGTCTCAGGTGACCAGGTCTGGGCTCCGGTCGAAAGTGACAACCGTCGTTCCCCAAATGTGGCGCGGCCCTCTGAAGGATCCTGCGTGGGAGCGCCCCGCCTTGTTGGCCCTTTTGGCAACGAATGCGCTTCTCTATGGTTGGAACTTGGGTATCAACGGTTGGGCGAACTTTTTTTACAGCGCTGCGGTTCAATCGGGGACGATGGACGCAAAAGCATTCTTCTTTGGGTCGTCGGACTGGGGCAATTCAATAACAGTGGACAAGCCTCCGCTGAGCCTTTGGGTGATGGGCATCTCTGTTAGGCTATTTGGCTTCAATCCTGTAGCAATGTTGGCACCCCAAGTATTGATGGGCGTCGGGACTACACTCCTGATCTACATGATCCTGCGGCGGCATACCTCTGCTCCAGCAGCCCTGTTCGGCGCAGCGGTTTTCTTCACCACACCGATAGTCACCTTGATGTCTCGCTATAACAATCCGGACCCGCTAATGCTTTTGCTAATGGTGGCAGCAGCATGGTTCGTCCTGCGTAGCATCGAGACAGGGCACGGAGGCCCCTTCGTCGTGGCCGGCGCTCTTCTGGGGCTTGCATTCATGACGAAGCAAATGCAGGGGATGCTGAGTGTCCCTGCTCTTGGGTTGTCATATCTGGTCTACAGCCCAATCAGTTGGCCAAGAAGATTTCGGACGGCAGCTTCATCTGCTTTAGCACTGATAATTACTGGTGGCCTCTGGATGACCATCGTTGATCTCATACCCAAAGATGCACGGCCCTACGTAGGTGGGTCAGCTTCAAACAGCGTCTTGGAATTGACACTTGCCTATAACGGAGTGGAACGAATAGTTGGCGGCAAGCTGGTTCCCGCCGCCATGCAAGTCCCAAGCCAATTCCGCCCAGTCGATAGCGACGCTGGCATCTTCCGGTTATTCAACGCAAACTACAATCAAGAGGCCTCATGGCTTTTGCTCGCCGGACTTCTTGCGCTAATTTTTCTCGTCGTTCGATGGAACGCTTTGCCGACAAGTTCGCCCTTCCGCGCCCTGGTGCTCATAACAGGCGTGTGGCTCCTCACGGGGTTCCTCTTGCTCAGCTTTATGGGCAATCAAATTCATACGTACTACACTGCTGCGATCGCGCCACCCCTGGCACTAGTCCTTGGAGTTGCTCTTCACTCAGTCCTCATTGCCCGGTCCTCGGTAGTCGGACGTTTAGGTGGCGCATTTTCTGCTTTAGCCGCGTTACTAACAACATGGCTGATCCTTACCGGAACTTCTGAATGGCCCGCCTGGCTGCCCATCACCGTTCTCACAACCGGCATAATCGCTATCTCTGCACTCATTATTCGCCCGCCCAATCAGCGAATCGAGATGGTCGCTGCTGCGACTCTGGCTGGAGTTGTCTTGGTCGGACCGGTCATGACTTCTGTTCACAATGTAACCGTTGGATTCAATGGGTCTAATCCCCTGTCTGGCGTGATGTCCAAAAACCCCGCCAGCATAAGTCATCTCTTGGAGTCGCTCCGAAAGAATGAGATCGAATGGGGTCACGACATAGCTTATGGACGTGTGCCCGACCGAGAAGTAATCGACGCGCTGGCGCGAACGAGAGGCTGCACCTGGTCCGCTGCAAGTTACGCCAGCCAGACCGCCGCCCGCCTACAACTCGAGTCCGGCCGCCCGGTAATGCCCCTAGGAGGTTTTGCTGGAAGCGACCCGTCGCCGACTCTTGAAGAATTTATAAATGAGGTCGAAGCAGGGAACATTTGCTACTTCGTGCAGCAGGAGGCCTTCCTTGAAGTTCAGGCGACAGAGTCA
The DNA here is from genome assembly GCF_900537115.1 of Arthrobacter sp. Alg241-R88. Lineage (GTDB taxonomy): Bacteria > Actinomycetota > Actinomycetes > Actinomycetales > Micrococcaceae > Arthrobacter. The sequence goes on along the minus strand of NZ_UNRG01000001.1, from coordinate 536,668 downwards.
GCCTCAACTGCGATCTCCGCATGGGTTGAAGGGAACTTTCAGTCCGAAAAGTTAGGCGATACCACCGTGTACCGACTTATAGACAAGTAGAACCCAAACGCAGGAAAGCCCGTCCCGCCAATGGCGGAACGGGCTTCTGTGCAAGCGGATTTAGCGCTTGGAGTACTGCTGAGCCTTACGGGCCTTCTTGAGGCCGGCCTTCTTACGCTCGATGACGCGGGCGTCACGTGAGAGGTAACCGGCCTTCTTAAGGGTGGCGCGGTTGTTCTCAACGTCAATCTCGTTCAGCGAACGGGCGATGCCGAGGCGCAGTGCACCGGCCTGGCCGGAAATGCCGCCGCCGTGGATGCGGGCGATAACGTCGTAGGCACCTTCGAGATCGAGGATCTTGAAGGGCTCGTTGACGTCCTGCTGGTGCAGCTTGTTCGGGAAGTAGTTGTCCAGCGCGCGGCCGTTGATGGTCCACTTGCCGGAGCCGGGAACAACGCGAACGCGTGCAACGGCTTCCTTGCGGCGGCCAACAGCTGCGCCGGCAACGGTCAGTGCCGGGCGCTCCTTCTTCGGCGCAGCGGCGTCAGCAGCTGAGCTTTCAGAGGTGTAGCTGGTCAGGGTTTCCTCAGCCTCTACGGCTTCGGTGGTCTCTTCGTTCTGAGCCACGATTCTCCTTGTATAGATAAGTTGTTTGGTGGCCAGGACTACTGGGCGACCTGGGTGATTTCGAAAGTCTTGGGCTGCTGGGCGGCATGCGGGTGCTCAGCACCGCGGTACACCTTCAGCTTGCCCAGCTGCTGAGCAGCGAGGGAGTTCTTCGGGAGCATGCCCTTGATGGCCTTCTCAACGGCGCGGACCGGGTTGGATTCCAGGAGTTCCGCGTAGTTGACGGAGGTCAGGCCGCCCGGGTAGCCGGAGTGGCGGTAAGCGCGCTTCTGCTCCAGCTTGGCGCCGGTGAGGGCAACCTTTTCAGCGTTGATGATGATGACGAAGTCGCCCATGTCCATGTGGGATGCAAAGGTGGCCTTGTGCTTGCCGCGCAGCAGGATTGCGGTCTGGCTCGCGAGACGACCAAGGACAACGTCTGTGGCGTCAATGACGTGCCACTGGCGGTTGATATCGCCGGGCTTCGGGGTGTACGTACGCACGGTGTTTGCCTCGTTCTTATTCTGGCGTTCTTGTTTAGGAGCCACTCAGGGGTGGGCACCTACTATCTGCGCGCTACCGGAACAGAGGTGAGGGCTCTATGTAACCAGTCATCCTGTGGTTCCGAATGTGCACGTTGAGGAGTCATCCTGCAACCGGATTCTCAGCGGGCACGCACCATCGGAATAGGACACGCACAACGACTACCAAGATTAGCGCGTTAAGGGGTTCAGGGTCAAAATGGGGTAACCGGAGGCTGCCTCAGTACCTGCCGGCCCGACGGACATAGGGGGTCGCAGTGTTTGCAACGAGTAACGAGGGTACTGCTTACTGGCTCGTGGTCCTTGGTGCCGGCATCTTTGGATCGGCCCTCTCCCCTGTCATCGAACTGCTTATCGCCAAGCATCTTCCCCGGCTGGGCGGCCTCCCCGCCCTCTCCGTCCGGATCACGACGGCGGCACTTACCGGCCTCGCGTGCGCGGCCTTTACTTTGCGGTTTGGAATGAGCATTGCTTTACCGGCTTTTATATTTCTGGCCGCGCTGGGCGTGCAGCTCGCGCGAATCGACGTCGCGCAGCATTTGCTGCCGAACCCGCTCGTATTAATGCTGCTCGCGGGCGGTTTTTTACTCTTTTTAATTCCGGGGTTATTCAATAAGCAGGCTGAGGACCTTCTGCGTTCGGTGCTCGGGTCCGTCATTTTGTTTGTTGGCTACCTCATTTTGCGCCTAATTTCCCCCGGCGGCATCGGGATGGGCGATGTGAAACTTGCGGCACCCGTCGGCCTTTACCTCGGGTACTTAGGCTGGAGTCAACTGCTCTACGGCGGACTCCTGGGCTTCATCCTGAACGGCCTCGTCACGATACTGGTCCTGAGCAGAAAAGGCCGAAACAAAGCCACAGAAGTGGCCCACGGCCCCTCAATGCTCAGCGCTACGGCAACTGTCGCCCTCTTCCTCACCTAGCTTCCTCAGGCGATTTTCCGGGCCCCGGCCCGGTCAAGCGCGTCTCAAGTCCAAGTAGTAGGCACGTGTACTCGCTTGCCTTTCTGAGTACTAGCCCCACCTTTCAAGTAGGTACTTTTAGCGCCTTGGTAAAAAGTCGAGTACTACTACGCATTGTTGCCCTTGCCCCCGAATGACAATCTCTTCTTAGCGAAGTCCAGCCGCTAAAGGATTTATGGGGGCAGCTGGAAATTCGTTGAAATCAATTTACCCATTTCACCGAATTAAAGGAAATTACAATGACTTCACTTATGGTCTCGATGATGGCTTTTATCGCCGGCATCAAGGATCGGTTTGAATCCGAAAAGGGCGCCACGGCCACGGAGTACTCACTGCTGGTGGGTCTCATTGCGCTTGTCCTGGTGGTAGGGGTCGGCTTCTTCGGGCGGACCCTGAACACCTGGTTCAGCACTCTCGGGACCACCGTTAGCGGCTGGTAACTCGACCAGGAATAGGAGCTCCACGATGAAGAACTTGCTTCTTCTCAGTCGTAGCTTGCAGGCCTGGCTCCAAACGGAGTTCAAGTCTCAGAAGGGTGCGACCGCAACTGAGTACTCGCTCCTTGTCGGTTTGATTGCTTTGGTCCTCGTGGTGGGCGTTGGGTTCTTCGGAACCACCTTGAACACCTGGTTCAGCACGCTCGGTACCACCGTAAGCGGCTGGTAACTCTAAGCAAGGGTGTGCCGCGCTATCAGCGCGGCACACCGCACTTATTTCACGCTGCAACCGTCCAGGGGGACCCGTTGAAAAGCAGCCATAAAACTCGGAAACGTGACGAGCGAGGTGCAGTTGCCGTCGAGTTCGCTCTTGTTGCCCCGATCCTGGTCGCGATCATTATCGCCATCGTCGAATTCTCCAACGCCTACAACATCCAAGTGTCGGTGACACAGGCATCCCGGGAGGCTGCCCGGACTATGGCCATCACCAAGGACGCGACGAAGGCAACTGCAGCCGGCAAGGCCGGAGCGCCTTCGATCAACTCATCGCTCCTCACCTTCGACTACTCGGCGGCAACCTGTCCCGCGGCAACGCCGGCTTCAACCGCCCTAGTGACTGTTCAGTACAGCGGTCCATCCTTGACGGGATTTTTTGGGTCCACAATCACAGTTACCGGCAAGGGGGCCATGCAATGTGGCGGCTGAATATGAAGGCAAGGGGCACGGAAGGTGAACGCGGCGCGGCAGGTGTAACGGTGGCGGTTATGATGCTTGTTCTCATCGGCGCCGGCGCTATGGCCGTTGATGTCGGTCAAATTTACGCTGAGCGCTCGCAGCTACAGAACGGTGCAGACGCCGGGGCTCTGGCTGTTGCCGAAAGTTGCGACCCGGGACCATGCATACCGTCGCTTGCCGGCCCGTTGGCGAATGCTAATTCCAATGACAACACCAGTGACGCAGCAGTAGATCTCAGTGTTACTGGCCAAGTTACCGTCACAACATCGACCAGAAATGGGTCCTCAAGCTTTTTGACGAAAATGTTTGCAAGTGCCCTCGACACAGGGCCCGTCACTGTCGGAGCCACTTCGACGGCCGCATGGGGATATCCAGGTTCTGGGCCCGCCACCCTTCCAATCACTTTTGCGCCTTGTCAGTTCGACGTGGACGGCGCGGTTCACACGATCCTTACGCATGGAAGCGAAACTTGCGTCAGCGACAGCCCGTCGGGCGCAGCTATTCCAGGTGGGTTCGAGTGGCTCATGCCCGACCCAGGAAAATGCCAGGCGACCGTGTACCCGGATGATCTGTCCACGGCAAGCGTGGTGGACCCGTACGCGAAGACTAATACAGGCCTGAGTATTCCGTCCGAGTGCAAAGACGTCATTCCCACGTACCTCAACAAGGTGATTTTCTTCCCAGTCTTCACACCGGCAACGGGTACTGGGGCCGGCGGGAAGTACTACATCAAGGGTTACGCCGCCTTTCTGCTGCTGGGGTACAGCTTTCCAGGCGCCTCTGGTGGTGACCTAACCGGTCTCGGAGGAAGTGATCGAGGCGTCCGCGGGAAATTCGTCAGTTGGGTCGCCGATCCTGCGTCGTACGGCGACGGCGGCTACTCCGGAGGCGGCGCCGAACTGCCGCCCCACCTAATCAAGTAACCATTACTAAGGGGAAAGCAATGAAAGCACGCCTACTGGGAGGCATTGCCGCATTGGTTGTCGCAATCATAGGCACGGTCCTTCTTTTCAATTACGTACAAGGCGCGGATCGCCGCGCGCTTGCCAACACCGAAACGGAAGACGTCCTTGTAGTAAAGCAGGAGGTGGCTGCCGGCACCCCGGCCAGCCAGCTCGGCCAGTACCTCATCACCAAGACTGTTCCGCGAACCGCAGTGGCCGAAGGAGTCGTTGACGACCTTGGCTCGCTGGGTTCGAAAGTAACCTCAATAGCCCTAGAGCCAGGCGAACAGCTCCTGACCAGCCGCATGGTGGACGCTAATGCGTTCCTGGGGCCAGCCAGGGTCGAGGTTCCAGAAGGCCTTCAGGAGATCACCGTACGCCTCAGCATCGACCGTGTTGTCGGTGGAAAAATTCAGGCCGGCGACACGGTCGGCGTGTTTATTTCCCTTGGCGATGCCGGTGGGACAGAAGCCGAGGGTGGCAGCGGAACGCAGCTGACATTCCACAAAGTCTTGGTTACGGCGGTCCAGTTCAGCTCCGGTCAAGCAGCTCAGACGCAGGGCGAGGCAACACAGGCCAGCTCCCAAGGCGCACTGAATGCAGACAGCCAGGACAAGCAGACCTCAAGTGACTCCTACCTGATCACATTCGCCAGGAACGCCGTTGACGCCGAAAAGCTCGTGTACGCCGCAGAATTCGGGAAGATCTACCTCTCGAAGGAGCCGGCTAACGCCACCGAGGGCACCAACGGAGTCGTCAACCAGACAAAGGTATTCCGATGAGCCGTTTCATTCTGATCTCACCCTCCGTGGAGTATGAACGCAAGGTGCGAGCGTCAGTGGCCCCGCTGAGCGGATCTCTCCAGTACTTTCAGGCCGCCTACCTGCCCGATTCTCCGGAAGACATCCTCAGGCAGCAGGCCGGTGAGCCCCCAGAGGTCTTGATCCTCGGCCCGGGGCTTCCGCAGGATGAGGCGCTTAAGTTCGCCGCGGTCCTCGACCTTCAGTACCCGGAAATCAGCATCGTTTTGGCCGCAGACGATGATGGAAACCTCGCCCTGAACGCCATGCGTTCCGGCATCAGGGATCTCATTCCACCGGCCGCTGACATGGACCAGGTGCGTGCTCTGGTGGAGCGAGCGAGCCTGGCCGCGGCAGGACGCCGTCGAGGTTTGGGTCCTAATACCGCTGAACGTCCTACGGCAGAGGGCGGGCGCGTCATTGCGGTCATGTCGCCCAAGGGCGGAGTCGGTAAGACGACGGTCGCGAGCAACCTGGCGATTGGACTCGGACAAATAGCACCGATGAGCGTGGTCGTAGTAGACCTTGACCTCCAGTTTGGTGACATAGCCAGTGGATTGATGCTCGAACCCGATTTCACCATTACCGATGCCGTGGTTGGAGCAGCCAGCCAAGATGCCATGGTCCTGAAGACCTACCTGTCCCTGCATGCAGGGAATATGTACGTCCTCTGCGCGCCCCGCAATCCCATCGACATGGACAGAATCAGCGGCGAGCACATCAGCCACTTGCTGCGCCAGCTGCGCGCCGAATTCCAATATGTGGTGGTGGATACAGCCCCGGGGCTTGGTGAGCACGTGCTGGCCACCTTGGAACAGGCCACTGATGCTGTTTGGGTTTGCGGTATGGACATTCCGAGCATCCGCGGCTTGCGGACTGGGTTCCAAATTCTTTCGGAACTGGATCTGCTTCCCGATAACAGACACGTGGTCCTCAATATGGCTGACCGAAAGACCGGGCTCACGGTTCAGGACGTGGAGGCGACGATCGGCGCTCCCGTTGACGTTGTTCTTCCCCGCTCGCGTGCTGTTCCGTTTTCCACCAATAAGGGCGTTCCCCTCCTCCAGGACGGGAGCCGAGACTCGGCAGCGAAAGGTCTAAGGCAGTTGGTGGAGCGCTTCAAACCCAACTGGGAAGCCCCACGCAAGAAGCTGCACCGAAGGGCGGTAGTCCAGTGACTCTCTCACACCGATTCGCTAAGTTGCGGGGCGACGAAGGTAACAGCTTTGATCTGCCGGTCGCCTCCACCTCACCATCCTTACCATCCACCCTCAGTACCATTCAGCAAGCTCAAGCTACGGAACAAGCACAAGCCCCCTCAGCTGTGCAGGTTACAACAGGGAACGCGAGCGAAGCTCTGGCTGGTTTGAAGGAACGCGCCAGCCAGGCGTTGTACGAGCGGCTTGGTTCTCGAATCACAGATTCCTCATTGGAGGAATCTGAACTGCATCAGTTCGTCAAGGATGAGCTGAAGGCGGTTGTCGATGAAGAACAGGTTCCCTTGTCGCAAGGCGAGCGCCAGCGCCTGACGCGCGAAATCATTGACGACGTCCTGGGCCACGGCCCGATGCAGCGGTACCTGGATGATCCCTCTGTTACAGAAATCATGGTGAATCGTGCTGACCAGATTTATGTGGAGCGGAACGGTCACCTGTTTCTCACTGATACCAAGTTCAGCAGCGAAGAAGCACTCCGTCGGGTGATCGAACGGATCGTTACCAGAATCGGACGCCGTATTGACGAATCTTCGCCCCTGGTTGATGCGCGGTTGGCAGACGGTTCACGCGTCAACGCCATCATCCCACCCCTCGCCGTGAATGGTGCCTCATTGACCATTCGAAAGTTCGGACGAGAGGCTCTGACGGTTCAAAAGCTCATCAGCTTTGGCAGCCTCTCCCCTGAGATGGCCGAACTTCTCCAGGCATGCGTTCTGGCGAAGATGAACATCATCGTCTCGGGCGGCACCGGCACGGGAAAGACGACCATGCTGAATGTACTGTCCTCCTTCATACCTGCCACAGATCGCATCGTGACGATCGAGGATGCGGTCGAGCTGCAGTTGCAGCAGGATCACGTGGTGAGGTTGGAGAGCCGGCCCGCAAACATCGAAGGTAAGGGCGAAGTCTCGATCCGTGACTTGGTCCGCAACTCGCTTCGTATGAGGCCTGACCGGATTGTGGTGGGTGAAGTACGTGGTGGCGAGTCGCTGGACATGCTTCAAGCAATGAACACTGGCCATGACGGCTCGATCTCGACGGTGCATGCTAACTCCCCCCGGGATGCAGTAGCCCGTTTGGAGACTTTGGTCCTCATGGCGGGCATGGATTTGCCGCTGAGAGCGATTCGGGAACAAATCGCATCAGCGGTGAACCTCATCGTGCACATCTCGCGGCTTCGTGACGGCTCTCGGCGAGTAACGCACATAACGGAAGTCCAGGGCATGGAAGGAGACATCGTCACCCTTCAGGACGCCTTTGTCTTCGACTACTCGGCAGGCATTGACGCCAATGGCCGCTTCTTGGGGAAGCCAATACCGACAGGGGTCCGGCCACGTTTCACTGACAGATTCGAAGAGCTAGGAATCAAGATATCGCCGGCGGTCTTTGGCGCACAAGCAGTCAGGGGACGGTGATGGAGTCTTCCGAAGCCTCCATTGTGATGCTGCTCGCAGGCGTGTCGATGGTTCTTGGCGCACTCATGGTCTTCTTCGTGGTTGTCCTAAAGCCGCGGAACGCCATTCCGTTATCAAGGCGACGGCCGGACGTTGTTGGAGGCGCTTCGAAGTTGACCGTTTTGACAGACTCTGCGGTCGGGGCCATCAACAAACAGCTAAAAGGCAAGAACGATTTCCTGGTCAGCAGGGAAAAACTTGAACGTGCAGGACTAAAGACCCAGCCAGCAGACTTCCTGCTCATGATAGGCGCGGGGACGCTAGCCGGTACTGTCTTCGGTTTTTCAATGGGCGGTTTGTTCTTCGCCATCCTGCTGACTGCTGTTGTCCCGGCAGGCATGCTTGCTTACATCTCGCTGCTGACAACGAGGCGAAAAAGCAAGTTCGACGAGCAACTTCCGGACACGCTGCAAATGCTGACCGGAAGCATGCGGGCGGGACACAGCCTTCTAAGGGCGGTCGACGCTTCTGCACGCGAATCGGATGCTCCAATGTCCGAGGAGCTGAGCCGAATCGTGAACGAAACCAGGATTGGCAGGGACCTTGGGGAGTCCATGATCGATGTCTCCGCACGCACGGGCAGCGAGGACTTCGCCTGGATCTCACAGGCAATCGAAATCCATCGCGAAGTGGGTGGTGACCTCGCTGAAGTGCTTGACCACGTCGGTGAAACAATCCGTGACCGAAACCAAATCCGCCGCCAAGTAAAGGCGCTAAGTGCTGAGGGAAAGATGTCTGCCGGTGTACTCATGGGTCTCCCAATTGTGCTCTTCTTCGCCCTGATCCTCATCAATGATCAGTACGCTACGACCTTTACCAGCACAGCTCCGGGCTTCCTGATGCTCAGTACCGCGGCTCTGATGCTCACCGCGGGTGGCTTCTGGCTCAGCCGACTGATCAAGCCGAAATACTGAGAGAGGTTCGTCATGTCCCCGATAGCGCTCGGAGCCATACTGGCCATAGTGTTACCCATTGCGTATCTGGTTTGGTCCGTCGCGGCGACTGACCGGGTTGCCTTGCGAAATATACAAGCCAATCTTGGTCAGCGTGCCCGCGACGCCGCACCGCAAAACCTTTCCGCACAGTTCAGTGAGGTCGCACGCAAGATAACGCCCGCAAACTATGTTGCCTGGCTGGACAAGCAGCTTGCAGCTGTAGGCCGGCCGAAGGAATGGCCCTTGGAGCGTCTCCTGGTTGTAAAGCCCCTTCTTGCTCTAGGGGCAGGCATCCTCGGTTTGCTGCATTTCCTTTCTTCGCCATCGCCGGCGCGCTTTGCAATCCTGCTGGCCGCCATAGCTTTCGGCTATTTTGCACCTGACCTTTTGGTGCGCAGCAACGCCGAAAAGCGCAGGGCGAAGATTCGGCAGGAACTGCCCAATACTTTGGATCAAATGCTGATTTCCGTGCAGGCAGGTTTAGGGTTTGAAGCTGCGATGGCCCGAACAGCACAGAACGGTAGCGGTCCCTTGGCGGATGAGATGACCCGAACGCTTCAGGACATGCAAGTAGGACGCTCACGAAAAGAGGCCTATTTGGATATGGCCGATCGCGTTGACGTGCCCGACCTGCGCTCGTTCATTCGGGCCATTGTCCAGGCAGACGCCTACGGCATCGCTATAGCCAAGGTCCTGAAAGTTCAAGCCAACGAGATGCGGTTGAAGCGCCGCCAGCGTGCAGAAGAACATGCGATGAAAATTCCGGTGAAGATCCTGTTTCCGCTCATCTTCTTCATCTTCCCGACCCTCTTCATCATCCTGCTGGGGCCGGCCGTCATGAACATCATCGCAGCCTTTTCCTAGGAGAACCAGTGAATTACCTAACACGGCTTCTGAACGGCGCGTCCCACATACTCACGGCCTTCCGTCATCAGGAATATGGCGCCACCGCCACGGAGTACAGCATCCTGACTGGCTTCATAGCCATGGTTATAGTCGCCGGTGTAGGTCTGTTCGGGACCTCACTCAGTTCCGTTTTCGGTTTCCTCACCGCTGGCGTGAAGACCGCACTAGGCATTCCTTAGCGAATCCCCCGCAACGGCGCAATCTGGCGCCCCCAATACCGGACTCCCTCGGCACCCAGAACCGAGGGGGTCCGTTTGCGTGGCCACTGACTTCGGAATCCCAGCGTTAGCGCAATACGCACGAAGCAAAAGCGCAGGAAGAGTGCAGGTTGAGAAGTGTTGTCACAGGATGCTCCAAGATCGCGTCGATGTCGAATCAAGCGTTGCTAACTTGATTTCAGAGCTGGTGCAGGACCAGCTTCCCCACTCGCTCAGGAGTCTCAAATGCTTTCTCTCTACACCAACCTGGCAGTCCGCCTCCAGCGCAACGAAAAGGGCGCCACCGCCGTCGAATACGGCATCATGGTCGGCCTCATCGCAGTCGTCATTATCGTCGCCGTCAGCCTTCTCGGTGGCCAGCTGGACGCGATGTTTGACACCGTAAACTGCCAGCTCAAGGGCGGAGTTTATACGCCTGCCAGCGGAACGGGCACCACCGCCGTTCTAGCCTCGTGCTCAAAGTAGGCCGGAGCCTTATTTCTTGAGGCACGCAGCGCAGAACCACCTATGAGAGTGGCGGCGGCAATCAGCCGCCGCCACTCCGCTTTTCCACCCCAGATCTTCACTGCTGAAAGGCACCACCATGTCCAGGGCATCGGAACGCGGAGCTGTTGCGGTCGAGTTCGCTATTGTGGCCCCCATCCTGGTCATGCTGCTACTGGGCATCATGGAGTTCAGCCGTGCCTACAACGCTCAGGCATCGCTGGCCGCTGCCGCCCGCGAAGGCGTTCGGGTTATGGCCATCTCAAACAACATGACCGCGGCCCGAAGCGCAGCCAAAAGCACGGCTGTCTCCCTCCAGCCGCAACTGGTTGATTCAAACATCGACTTCAAGAACCTCGATACCGGCGCCGCCAACTGTGCACCCGGGCACCGGGTGTCCATCACCATCACCTACAGCCTGTCCACTATGACGGGCATAGCCGGCCCGTTCGAGATGACGGGCAAAGGAGCAATGCTGTGCGGCGGTTGAGTTTCACACATGTTGACCACGACGGTGAACGCGGTGCCGTCAGCGTCATCGTCGCCTTTATGCTCCTGGCGCTGTTGGGCTTCGGCGCGATCGCCGTTGATGTGGGCATGCTGTACGCCGAACGAACCCAACTCCGTAACGGTGCCGATGCCGCCGCGCTCGCCATAGCCCAAAAATGCGCCAAGAGTGAAAGCGACCCGGACTGCTCCGCCACGTCGACCCTGGCAGCTGGGCTCACCAACCGCAATGCCGTTGACGGACTCAGCAACATCAAGTCCGCCGTCCTGGACACCGCTACCCGGACAATAACTGTTACAGCTTCCGCACAGGAAGCCGGCCACTCCCCCAACAAAGTATCCCTCTTCTTCGCCCGAGCCCTGGGCATAAACACCACCGAAGTAACCGCACCGGCCACTGTCCATTGGGGCAGCCCAGAAAAAGGACCAACCCCATTCCCCATCACAGTCTCGGTCTGCCAGGTGCGCAACAATACCGACGTGATGCAGCTCCTCCAACTGCACGGCAAGAACGCCAACGCCGACTGCAATTACGGCCCGTCCGGAGCTGCAGTTGAAGGCGGATTCGGTGAACTCAAGCAGGACCCCGGTGCGTGCGGCGCGCTCATCGATATTTCCACCAGCACGGCAGGCGGTGATACAGGCAACAATGCTCCACCTAATTGTGATGCCACGCTCAATTCGTGGGCGGCTGACATAAACGCAGGCAAGGACGTCATCCTTCTGCTCCCCATCTTCAACAGTGTGACCGGCACAGGAACCAACGCGGTCTTCGGGCTCACCACCTTCGCCGCTTTCAAAGTCGCAGGGTGGAAAGTCGGAAGCACGGGCCTGCCCTACACCTTCCGCAACAGGGCGCCGGACGTGCCCGCAGCTCTTGAATGCAAAGAACCCTGCCGCGGCATCATCGGAACATTCGTCAAGTACGTCTCCCTGGCCAACGGCTACGCCCTGGGGCCGATCAATCCCGACGGTGCCACTGTCGTCGCGCTCGGCAGTTAATTCAGGCAACACCATGATTTTCGAACACACAGGAGCAGTCAGTGAAGTCACGTTTGTTGGCAGGAGTCGTCGCAGTCGTGCTGGCCATGGTGGGCGCCGTGATCGTGGTGTCGTACGCCCAAGGCGCGGACCAGCGAGCCGTCAGCGGCCTCGATCCGGTGAACGTCCTGGTGGTCACCAAAGCCGTCCCGGCGGGTTCATCGGCGGAGACACTGCAGGCCTCAGTTGCCCTCCAGCAGTTGCCCGGCACCGCCGTGGCCAAAACGGCCCTGAACACGCTGGAGGGAGCTGCAGGAAAAGTCACCTCCGCTGACCTTGTTCCCGGCGAACAGCTCCTCGCGGAACGCCTCATCTCAGCTGAAGACCTGAAGACCCTGGGTTCGGTCCCCATCCCGCCGGGCCTGCAGGAAGTCTCATTTCAGCTCGAACCACAGCGCGTTGTAGGCGGCCGCCTTGCAGCCGGAGACACCGTAGGTATCTTCATCACCATGCCCAACGGCGGCCTGGAGGCGAAGCCGGACAAGGAAACCGTCCAGCTCTCCATCCACAAGGCACTGGTCACCGCCGTTCAAAGGGCCCCCGAAGGAGCGGTTGCCAAACCGGCACCGTCGGCGAGCGCGGAACCGGCACCGGATCCGCGCGACGTGAACCTTCCCACCGGGCTGCTGATGGTCACCGTTGCCGTGAACGACATCAACGCGGACAAGATCGTTTTTGCCTCCGAATTTGCCGCCCTCTGGCTCAGCAAGGAACCGCTCGATGCACAGGACAGCGGACCGCGTGTCATGACCAGGCAGGACCTCTACAAATGAGCCGCTTTGTCCTCATCACCCCGGACGTCGATTTCGATTCCCGCCTCCGCCAGGCTGTTGCCGGCGGACTCCAGGGCGGCGTGCAGACCTTCTTCACCAGCCTGCTGCCCGCGGATCCCCACGACCTCTTCGCCAGCCTCGACCAGGAGCACCCCGAAGTACTGGTCCTAGGGCCGGATGTGCCCTTGGATGAAGCACTGCGGTTCGCCACCGTCCTCAACGTCGGTTTCCCTGAACTGACCGTGGTGGTGGCCGCCGAGCCCGACCCCGAATTCCTCCTGCACGCCATGCGGGCAGGCATCCGGGACATCGTTGCCCCCAACTCGGACGCCGCGCAGCTTCGTGTGCTACTGGAACGTGCAAGCCAATCCTTCACGCACCGCTACCGGGCAGCCGTGCCGCAACAAGCGCCCGAAACCACCAAGGGCCTGGTCATCGGAGTGTTTTCCCCCAAGGGCGGCGTGGGCAAGACCACCGTTGCCACCAACATCGCCATCGGGCTGGGCAAAGTTGCACCCATGAGCGTGGTTATCGTGGACCTGGACCTGCAGTTCGGGGACGTGGCCTCCGGCCTGTACCTCAATCCCGAACACACGGTCACGGACGCAGTCACTCCCGCCGCGAGCCAGGACTCCTTGGTGCTCAAAGCATTCCTGACCGTGCACCCCGGCAGCATTTACGCGCTGTGCGCTCCCCCGACGCCGGTGGACGCGGACGAAATCACCCCCGAACAGATTAGCCGCCTGCTTGAACAGCTGTCCGAGCAGTTCCAGTACGTTGTGGTGGACACTGCGCCGGGACTGCCGGAGATCGGGCTCGCCGCAATGGAAAAGTGCACGGACGTGGTCTGGGTCAGCGGCATGGACATCCCCAGCGTGAGAGGCCTGCGCGCCGGCCTGGACATCCTCCGCCAACTGGATGTGCTCCCGGAGACCCGCCACGTGGTGTTAAACATGGCCGATGCAAAGAACGGCCTCACAGTCCAGGACCTTGAATCCACCATCGGCGCGCCCGTTGATGTCAGCATCCCCCGTTCCCGGGCGGTCTCCCTCTCCACGAACCGCGGAATCCCCATCCTGCAGGAACCGGTGAGGGACCCTGCAACCAAGAGCCTGAACCAGCTGGTGGAGCGCTTCAACCCTGCATGGCGGGCCAAGTCCCAGCGCAAACTACACCGAAGGGTAGTGGTCTAGATGAAACTTTCAGAGCGCATCAACGCCGCGCAGGCTAAAAACCAGCCAGCTGTTCAGCAGCTTCCCGCGAAGGCAGCCACTGCCACGCTCACCCAGGCGCGCCCGGAAGTAGCTGCCCAGCGCGTGCAGTGGTTTGAACAGACCCCTGAGCAACGCACGACGACGGCGCCCCCTGCCGCCGTCGTCGGCCCTCCCGCCCGTCATGAGGAAGCGCGCCCAAAGGCTTCCCAGCCCGTGGACGTTTTCGCTGCCCTAAAGGAAAGGGCGGCTACGGCCCTTTTCGAGCACCTTGGGGCACGCTTTAATGACTCCGCCATCACGGAACAGGAGCTGAAGACCTCAGCCCGTGATGAGCTGACACGGATCATCGACGCGGAGCAGGTGCCGCTCACCCCCGAGGAGCGCACGCGCCTGATCCAGGACGTTGCCGATGACGTCCTGGGCTACGGTCCACTGCAGCGGCTGCTGGATGACCCGGCAGTCACGGAAATCATGGTCAACCGCATGGACCAGATCTACGTGGAGCGCAAAGGCCACCTCACCCTTGCAGACACACGTTTCAGTTCGGAGGAGCACCTGCGCAAGGTCATCGAGCGCATCGTCTCCAAGGTGGGCCGCCGCATTGACGAATCCTCCCCGCTGGTTGATGCGCGCCTGGAAGATGGCTCGCGTGTGAACGCCGTCATCCCTCCGCTGGCTGTGGGCGGATCGTCCCTGACAATCCGAAAATTCAGCAAGGTACCGCTAACGGTTCGGAACCTCATTGATTTCGGCACACTGACACCGGAGATGGCCGAACTGCTCAATGCCTGCGTCAAGGCAAAACTGAACATCATCGTGTCCGGCGGTACAGGCACGGGAAAAACGACGCTGCTCAACGTCCTTTCGTCCTTCCTGCCTGCTGATGAACGCATCGTCACCATCGAGGATGCAGTGGAACTCCAAATCCAGCAGGACCACGTGGTCCGGTTGGAAAGCCGCCCGCCCAACACTGAGGGCAAAGGTGAAGTTACCATCCGCGAGCTCCTCCGTAACTCCCTGCGTATGCGCCCTGACCGGATCGTGGTGGGCGAGGTCCGCGGCGGTGAGTCCCTGGACATGCTCCAGGCCATGAACACCGGCCATGACGGTTCTCTTTCCACCGTGCACTCCAACTCGCCCCGTGACGCCGTGGCGCGCTTGGAGACCCTCGTCCTCATGGCCGGCATGGACCTGCCGCTGCGCGCAATCCGCGAGCAGATCGCGTCCGCCGTGAACCTCATCGTCCAAATTTCTCGCTTGCGCGACGGCTCGCGCCGCATCACCCACGTGACTGAGGTCCAAGGCATGGAAGGGGACATCGTGACCCTGCAGGATGCCTTCGTCTTCGACTACTCCGCCGGCGTTGACCAGCACGGGCGCTTCCTCGGCAAGCCCGTGGCCACCGGCATCCGGCCACGCTTCATCGACCGTTTCGAGGACCTGGGGATCCATGTATCACCTGCTGTCTTCGCCACCCCGGTCAACCTGGGCCAACCTGCCGCAGGCTCAGCCAACCACGGAAAGGCGTAGGCCAGAGTGTTGATCTTTGTTGGCGCCGCACTGCTGTTTGTCGCCCCTGTCCTGCTCGTAGTTGCGCTGGTCATGCCGCGTACCCCGGAGATCGCTTTGGATCGCCGCCGTCCCTATCAGGCGGATCCACCGTCGCCCCTTACCAGACTCGCAGATGCCACCGTGGGGAGCCTGGGACGGTTCTTCGAAGGCAGGAACATCCGGCTCTACAACCGGGATGCGCTGGAAAAGGCGGGCCTTCGGTTCAGCCAGACGGAATATACCGTGCTGGTCATCGCCGGTGCCATCGTTGGTGCCCTGGTTGGCATGGTGATCGGCCTGCCAGCCGTCTCGGTGCTGCTGGTCGTCTTGGCTCCGTTCGTGGGGCACCTTGTGCTGGAGTTCCTGGCCGGGAAACGACGGGCAAAGTTTGATAGCCAACTCGGCGACACTTTGCAGCTGCTCTCCGGCGGGCTGCGGGCAGGACACAGCATCCTGCGTGCCATTGACGCGGCCGCCGCGGAATCCCAAAGCCCTACATCGGAAGAGATGCGCCGCGTTATCACCGAGACAAGCCTGGGCCGGGACCTGCTGGCCTCCTTGACCGACACGTCAGAACGCATGCGGAATGAAGACTTCGTGTGGATCGCCCAAGCTATCCAGATCAACCGCGAGGTGGGCGGAAACCTGGCTGAGGTGCTGGACCAGGTGAATGAAACCATCCGCGAGCGCAGCGAAATCAAAGGACACATAAAATCCCTCGCGGCCGAAGGGAAGTTTTCCGCCTACATCCTTATTGCCATGCCCTTCGGCATTGTGCTGATGCTGATGGCTGTGAACCCCACATACATGAACTCAATGTTTACGCACCCGCTCGGTTGGGCAATGATCGGGGCCTCGGTTGTCCTGATGACAATCGGCAGCTTGTGGATGCGCAAGATCATTGACCTGAAGTTCTGAGGCGATGATGAGCCCCATGGTGTTGTGTTCCCTGGTCCTGGTTTCCGGTCCCCTCGGGTGGCTTGCATGGTCTGTCCTTTCCGTTGACCGGAAGTCCCGCACGGCCACGGTTGCCCTCCTTAATCGGGGTCGGCAGGTTCCCGAAGCCGCTGAGAAGAAGACCTCCGGCGTATTGGCAGGGATCGGTTTCCGGCTGACGCCCCCGGCCTACGTTCGGAAGCTGGACCGCTTGCTGTCGTTGGCCGGCCGCCCATTGTCAATGCCGCTCGAGAAGGTCCTCGGCGGCAAAATCGCTCTCGGTGTGGCCGGTGCCTGTCTGGGGGTTTATCTAAGCTCGATCGGGACCACGCCGCTGATGAAGCTGGCTGGGGTTTTTGTGCTCGTCCTTGGATACTTCATCCCGGACCTGCTGCTCTACAGCAAAGGCATCGAACGCCAGAAGGCGATGCAGTTGGAACTCGCGAACACCCTGGACCAGATGCTGATCTCCGTCGAAGCCGGCCTCGGCTTCGAAGGTGCCATGGCACGGGCCGGGGAAAACGGCAAGGGCCCGCTGGCCGAGGAACTGGTACGCACCCTGCAGGACATGCAGGTAGGCCGCAGCCGCCGCGAGTCCTACCTTGCGCTGGCGGAAAGGACCAACATTCCGGAGCTGCGCAGCTTTGTGCAGGCCGTGGTCCAGGCAGACACGTATGGCATCGCCATCAGCAGGGTGCTCCGCGTCCAAGCGAAAGTCATGCGGGTAAAGCGCCGTCAGCGTGCCGAAGAAAAGGCGATGAAGCTCCCGGTAATGATCCTGTTTCCGCTGTTGTTCTTCATATTTCCGGTCCTCTTCATCGCAATTCTGGGACCGGCCGTCATCAACACGATAGTGACCTTCAGCGGACAATAGGACCCCGCAGTCCCGCTAAAGGATCGCTCAAGGTTTACACAGGATCACCCGAAATAGGACAAACGACTAATTCCAGGAAGTAGCCTTGAAGAATGCAAAGTCCAGATCCCGGCTCCAGCGACAGGAGCGCACCTGCGAATCCACCGCAGCCCGGGATCACAGCGGTTACCGGTTCCGGGTATTCACAGGAAGCGGCCGGGCTCTTGCCGCTCGTTGACGCAGCCGTGCTGGAGGAGCTGGAAGACGAACTTGCCGGCTCCGGCCTCGCCCAGCGCTTCGCCCGCGACTATGCCGCCATGTGGGACCAGCGCTGCACACGGCTTGCGGCAGCGGTGGACAGCCAGGACAGCGAGTCGGCCCTCGATGCCGTCATCAGCCTGAAGATCAGCTCCGCCATGGTGGGCGGAATGCGCCTCGCGAAACTGGCTGAACTGTTGGAAGTACTGATCCGGCGGGGCGACTTCGGCCAGGGTCAGGCACTGATGAAGCGGGTTGCCCAGGACGGCGGCCAGACGGTATCCGAACTCCAGGCCACGTACATCCTCAAAAACGGCTAGCCTGACCCGAAGCCCGGCCTCTGCAAAACGGCCTAAACAGTGTCCGGCCTGCTGGGCGCCAACCTGTACCCGACTCCCCGCACCGTCTGCAGCCAGCGCGGCGACACCGGATCTTCCTTAAGCTTCCGCCGCAGGTTGCCGATGTGGACCTCAACGGCCCGCTCGTCCGCCTCACTGATGTAGGTGTCCTCACCGTAGAAATCGCCCCGCACAGCGCGGACAAGGTCGGCCCGGGTGCAGACCGCCCCGCCACCGCGCAGGAGGACGTGGAGCAGATCAAACTCGCTTCGCGTGAGTCCCAGCGGCTCCCCGTTGATTTCCACCGTGCGGGTCCGGTGGTTCAGCGCCAGGCCGTTGTGGTGCAGGACAGCGGAGTCCTCCAACCGGGCCGCAGCAACAGCCGCAACGGGCGCTGCTCCCCACACGGATGACGCCGGTTGCTGGCCGTCGACCTCGTGCCGGGGCCTGCGCATCATCGCCGCCACTCGCGCCCTCAACTCGCGGGGCCGGAATGGTTTGGCAATGTAGTCGTCAGCACCGGCGTTTAGGGCGGACAGCAGGTCCGGCTCCTCGGTCCTGCCGGTCAACATCACCACGTAAGCGTTGCTGAAATTGCGGATCCGCCGCAGCACTTCGAACCCGTCGATGTCCGGCAGTCCGATATCCAGTGTCACCACGTTCGCCTGTTTGGCGCGGACCACTTCCACTCCGGCCCGCCCGTCAACCGCTGTATGCACCTCGAAGCCGGCCTGGCTCAACACTCCTTCGAGGAGGTTGCGCACGTCGGCGTCGTCTTCGATTACTACAGCCACACCAAGATCGTCCATTGATATCCCTGCGCCAGGCGGTTATGGCCCCCCATCAGCCCAGCGCTAATGCCATACCCGCTCCAACCCTTTATACGCTACAAGTAAGCCGTGCTGATCACATCTGTTTCAACATTGCATTTGAAAAGTCAATTATTATGACAAGTATGTGGATTACGAGCCGGAGAGGATGTGCCACCTTGCCCAGCGGGAATTCTGGTGCCCAGGCGGTGAATATCCAAGTGACAATCCACCGTGGCCTGGGCGGCGGCCGTAGCCGGGGTCATGGCTGAGCGGCTTTTTCCACGAGGGCCCGCCCGCTTCTTCCAGCGGCTAGGGCCGCGGTCGCAGGTTGCCCTGTGCCAACTGCCCCTGACCCTGATCGTGGCGGCCCTTGCCATTGCCACCCCCTTCGCGTGGCCCACGCTGCTGCACAGTCCGCTCTTCCTGGCCGGGATCCTCCTTTCCGGCATCCTCTTCCTCGGCTGCCTTCTGGTGCCGTGGGAGCGGCTGGCGCACCGCCCCTACCTGCTGATCCCCATCCTCGACTTCGTCGCGATTGGGCTTCTCCGGAACGGCGCCGCGCCCCTCCTCCCGGGACTTGCCGTCCTGGCGGTGTTCCCGGTGATCTGGCTCTCCGCCTCAGGCATGCTCGCCAGGAGCAGCCTTGTCCTCAGTTTCTTCGGCCCTATGCTCATCATGGTTCCCTCGCTGGCCGGGCGGTTCCCCAACCTGACGCCCTCGGACATCACCACCACGCTGCTCTTCCCCCTCATGATGCTCTCGGTTTCCCTCGCCATCAGGTTCGCGAGCGTGCACGTCCGGCTGCAGCAGCGCGAACTGGCCCAGAAGGACAAGGAACTTCGGCAGCTGCTTCGTGAGAGCCGGGAACGTGAAAAACTGCTTCAGACGGTCCTGGACGCCACCGACGTCGGGATTGCCGCCGTCGACAGCTCCGGCCACTTCCTCGTGGCCAACGACCGGCAGCGGAACTTCCGCCGGGCAACGGGAGCCGACGACGCCGTGCCCGGCCAGGGCCACCAACTGATCTTCGGCCAGGACAGGCGGACCCTGCTGCCGCCCGAGAAGCGTCCCATCAGCCGCGCCATCGCCGGAGAGTCCTTCGCGGACTACTTGGTGTGGGCCGGAGAGGGAACGGAGCAACGCGCCGTCTCGACGGCGGCCCGGCCCCTCGTCGGCGAGGACGGCCAATTCACCGGCGCAGTGGTGGTCTACAGCGACGTCACCGGCTGGGTGGAAGCCCTGGCAGCCAACCAGGAGCTGGTTTCCAACGTCACGCACGAGTTCAAGACGCCCCTGAACTCCGTCATCGGCAACGTGGACCTGGTACTCGACGACGTCGCCGCCTTGCCGCCCCAGGTGGCCCAGCGTCTGCTCGTGGTCCAGCGGAACGCTGAGCGGTTGCTGGCGCTCGTGGCGGACTTGTCCGCTTCGGCGTCGGCCGCACTCAACGTCCACCCCAAACGCACGGACCTCGCCAGCTTGGTGGAGACCAGCATCGGTTCTGCCCAGGCGCAGGCGGAGCATGCGAACATCCGGCTCACGGCAGACGTTCCCTCGCCCCTGTGGGCCTACGCGGACCCGCTCCGGATCGGGCAGGCACTGGACAACCTGGTGTCCAACGCCATCAAGTACTCGCCCGACGGCGGGAATGTGAGTATCAGCGCCCGTAGCACCAACGAGTGGGTACAGCTCAGTGTCAGCGACACCGGAATGGGGATCAGCAGCGAGGACACCACCAGGGTCTTCAAGCGCTTCTTCCGAACGGAGTCCGCCAAGGGCGCGGCCATCGCCGGTGCCGGCCTCGGCCTGTCCATCACCAAGATGATTGTTGAGCGCCACGGCGGGCACATCTCGTGTGTCAGCGGGCAAGGTCAGGGGAGCACTTTCACGCTGACCCTGCCGGCGGAGGGCCCACCGCCGTCGTTCTAACTGGGCCCACGCCCGCAGGGTGCCCTGGCCGTGGAGCCAAGCCGGCGAGGGCCCCGGCCCGAGCTTGCGAGGGCAGGGAGCCGGCATGGACTTGCGAGGCTAGGGGGCGGGTGGGGCTTACTCCCGCAGCGCCCGGGTGAGCTCGGCGCGGGCCAGCAGCTCGTCGTCGGACGGGTACGCCACTTCCTCCAGCACCAGCGGGTGCGGGGCGGCCAGCACGGACTTGGCATCCCGCTTCCTGGCGAGCAGCCGTTCGTGGAGCCAGCCCGGTTCCTCCACGCCCTCCCCCACGTATAAGGCCGAGCCGATCAGGGCGCGCACCATGTTGTGGCAGAAGGCGTCCGCCTGGACGGTGGCCACGATGACGCCGTCTTCCGCCCGGGCGAACTCGAAACGCTGGAGCTCGCGGATGGTGGTGGCACCCTCTCGTGGCTTGCAGAACGACAGGAAATTCTGGAGCCCCAGGAGCTTGGAAGCACCCTCGTTCAGCAGCGAAACGTCCAGCGGATTCTTGTGCCACAGCGTGGAGTACCGGCCAAGCGGGTCCCACAGGGCAGGGCCGTCGGCGATGCGGTAGCTGTAGCGCCGCCACAGTGCCGAGAAACGGGCATCAAAGCCGGGGGGCGCCAGCGAGATTCGATGCACCTCCACAGCGCCGGTAAGGTCGCCGAGCACGCGGCTCAGGGCGCCGCGGATCCTGCGGAGCATGGCGACGGCGGGATCCAGCTCGTGCCCGCGCGGCAGGCCCAGCCACTCGGCTTCCGTCACGGCCAGGTGGACCACCTGGCCGCGGGCGTGCACGCCGGCGTCGGTGCGCCCGGCAACAGTCACACGGACGGAACGCCGGAGGAGCATGTGCAGGGCCTCCTCGAGGACGCCCTGGACTGTCCGGAGTCCCGGCTGCAGGGCCCACCCGCTGAAGGGCCCGCCGTCGTAAGACACATCAAGCCGGACACGCAAAAACCCGCCGCCCCCCATTACGGGGGCCGCGGGTTTTTGGTCGTTCATAGACTTAAGTCTAAGCGAAGAAAATCAGCGAATTACTTCGCGTCCTTTTCCTCGGCTGCGGGAGCTTCCTCAGCGGCCGGAGCCTCTTCGGTTGCAGCCTCTTCAGTTGCAGCGTCCTCGGCAGGAGCTTCGGCCGGAGCCTCAGCAGCTTCGGTCTCGGCAACCTCAGCCTCGGGAGCTTCCTCGGCAGCCGGAGCAGCCTTGTCTGCATCGCGCTTGGCAGCGGCGGTAGCCTCAGCAACTACGGCCTGCTTAGCGGAAACCGGCTCGAGAACCAGTTCGATGACAGCCATGGGAGCGTTGTCGCCCTTGCGGTTGCCGATCTTGGTGATGCGGGTGTAGCCGCCGTCGCGGTTCTCCACAGCCTGGGCGATGTCGGTGAACAGCTCGTGGACGACGCCCTTGTTGCTGATCAGGCCGAGCACGCGGCGGCGGGAAGCGAGGTCGCCACGCTTGGCGAAGGTCACCAGTCGCTCTGCGTACGGCTTCAGGCGCTTGGCCTTGGTGACCGTGGTGGTGATCCGCTTGTGCTCGAACAGGGATGCTGCCAGGTTCGCGAGCATGAGGCGCTCGTGAGCCGGGCCGCCTCCGAGGCGCGGACCCTTAGTGGGGGTAGGCATAATTGTTTCTCCTCAAATGGAAGCCGTGGGCCGGGCACACCATGGTGCCCTGCCCGCCGGCCAAGGTCTGGTTTAGAGTTCGTCGTCGCCGAAGGCGGCGTCGTCCTCTTCGATTGCTGCGGCGCGTGCTGCGAGGTCAAAACCGGGAGGCGAGTCCTTGAGGGACAGGCCCAGTTCAACCAGCTTTGCCTTGACCTCGTCAATGGACTTGGCACCGAAGTTGCGGATGTCCATCAGGTCAGCCTCGGAGCGGGCAACGAGTTCACCCACGGTGTGGATGCCCTCACGCTTGAGGCAGTTGTAGGAACGGACGGTGAGGTCCAGATCCTCGATCGGCAGGGCCATGTCGGCTGCCAAGGCAGCGTCGGTGGGCGACGGGCCAATCTCGATACCTTCAGCTGCGGTGTTCAGCTCACGTGCCAGACCGAAGAGCTCCACCAGGGTGGTGCCTGCGGAAGCGACGGCATCGCGCGGGGCGATGGCCTGCTTGGTCTCGACGTCGACAATCAGCTTGTCGAAGTCGGTGCGCTGCTCAACACGGGTTGCTTCCACGCGGAAAGTAACCTTCAGCACCGGCGAGTAGATGGAATCGACCGGGATACGGCCGATCTCTGCATCGCCGGACTTGTTCTGAGCTGCCGAAACGTAGCCGCGGCCGCGCTCGATGGTCAGCTCGAGTTCGAACTTGCCCTTCGAGTTCAGCGTGGCAATGTGCAGATCCGGGTTGTGGAATTCGACGCCGGCCGGCGGAGCGATGTCCGCGGCGGTGACGACTCCGGGGCCCTGCTTGCGCAGGTAAGCGACAACCGGCTCATCGTGCTCGGAGGAAACCGAGAGGCTCTTGATGTTCAGGATGATCTCAGTGACATCTTCCTTGACACCCGGAACCGTGGTGAACTCGTGCAGCACGCCATCGATCCGGATGCTGGTTACGGCAGCACCGGGGATGGAGGAGAGCAGGGTACGGCGGAGGGAGTTTCCGAGGGTGTAGCCGAAGCCCGGTTCCAGCGGTTCAATGATGAAACGCGAACGGTTTTCTGAAACTACCTCTTCAGAGAGGGTGGGGCGCTGTGCAATGAGCACTTAGGTTTCCTTTCGGCGAGCATCCGCTATATGACGCAACACAGGTGGTGGAAATTCGGTCTGAAGACTTAACGCGCTGGGCTTGCCCGGACCATCGACGGTCCGGGCAAGCTCATGCGGCGTGGAAAGCCTTAGACGCGGCGGCGCTTCGGCGGGCGGCAGCCGTTGTGCGCAGCGGGGGTGACGTCCTGGATGGAGCCAACCTCGAGGCCTGCGGCCTGCAGCGAACGGATCGCGGTCTCGCGTCCGGATCCCGGTCCCTTGACGAAAACGTCAACCTTGCGCATGCCGTGCTCCTGGGCGCGCTTGGCAGCGGCTTCGGCAGCCATCTGGGCAGCGAACGGAGTGGACTTACGCGAGCCCTTGAAGCCAACCTCACCTGAGGAAGCCCAAGAGATAACAGCGCCGCTCGGATCCGTGATGGAAACGATGGTGTTGTTAAAAGTGCTCTTGATGTGCGCCTGGCCAAGCGCGATATTCTTCTTGTCCTTCTTACGCGGCTTGCGAACCGCGCCACGAGTCTTCGGGGGCATTATTTCTCCTACAGAAAGTTATCGGGGGAAAGTCCGTTAATCCCGGCGGGGATTTTAACGGGCCTTCTTCTTGCCGGCGACGGTGCGCTTCGGGCCCTTGCGGGTACGGGCGTTGGTCTTCGTACGCTGTCCGCGTACGGGCAGGCCCTTGCGGTGGCGCAGGCCTTCGTAGCTGCCGATTTCAACCTTGCGGCGGATATCTGCTGCTACTTCGCGGCGAAGGTCACCCTCAACCTTGTAGTTGCCTTCAATGTAGTCACGCAGCTCAACCAGCTGTGCATCAGTCAGGTCCTTGACGCGAACGTCAGCGCTGATGCCAGTGGCAGCCAGGGTTTCGTGTGCACGGGTCTTGCCCACGCCGTAGATGTAAGTAAGCGCAATTTCCAGCCGCTTTTCGCGGGGAATGTCTACGCCAGCGAGACGAGCCATAGTGGCAGTACTCCTTGATAAACCGGAGGTCGTAGGCAGTACACCCGCACGTTCTGTACGGCCCCAGCCTCCGACCGGGGGTTAGCTGTCCGGACTCTTTCGAGCTCAATGTTCCAGATCAGCTTGTGCTGCCTTTATTTACTTGCGTGGGTTAGCAACCCAGGATTTCCCGATGAAGGGAAATTAGCCCTGGCGCTGCTTGTGGCGCGGGTTCTCGCAGATCACCATGACCCGGCCATTACGGCGGATCACTTTGCACTTTTCGCAGATCTGCTTGACGCTCGGCTTGACCTTCATGGCATTCCTTTGCGTGTAACAGTTGGTCAACTGGAGCGGACATCAGTTCGCACTGAGCCGCCCAGCAATTTACTTGTAGCGGTAGACGATACGACCACGGGTGAGGTCGTACGGGCTCAGCTCCACCACTACGCGGTCCTCAGGGAGAATCCTGATGTAGTGCTGACGCATCTTTCCAGAGATGTGTGCCAGTACGATGTGCTTGTTGGTGAGCTCAACGCGAAACATCGCGTTAGGCAGCGCCTCAGTCACAACGCCTTCGATCTCAATGACCCCGTCCTTCTTGGCCATACCCTCCGCTAACTGTTGTTGCCGCAGTCCTGCCGGATTGCACCGGGCATGACCACGAACGTTTTTGTTGGATCGATTGTCAGTTCCAGGCCCCAAAAGGGCGTGGCAGTCCAGACAACCAACAAACAACACTACTCTGTATCGCTGTAAAAGTTAAATCGGCAATAGTAACCTACCGGGCGCCGTACGCACCATAATCACCGGCCGGAGTGCTCACGGCTTCCGCGCTGGCCACGCCATCGAGGATGGCCAAACGGACGACGTCGGCTGCCGCGCTCTGCAGCGTAATGAGACTGACCTGCCGGGCGGCTTCGTCCGTGCGGTCGAGCGGGACAGCCCCGGTTGAGAGGCAAAAGACGATGTCCCCGTCAGCGAGGGTATGGGACGGATTCAGGGCCCGCGCGATCCCGGCATGGGAGGCAGAAGCAGTCCGTTTGCACTCGGCCACATCAAGAACGGCATTAGCTGCCACCACAACCAGTGTGGTGTTCGTCGTGGTGGCTGCTTGCACCGGCGCTGGTACTTCGGGTTTGGTCTGGTCAAATGGCAGCCCCAGTGCATTCACCACAGCAAGTGCCCCTACAACCACGCCGTTCTCGAGGGTGGCCGACGCGGTGCCCACTCCCCCTTTGAACGTCCTGGCGATCACTGCCCCGGTGCCGGCACCCACGTTGCCGCGTCCGACGTCGTGCCCTTCCTTTTGCGCGGCGGCGGCGGCGGTTGCGGCGTAACCCATCTCCGCCGTCGGACGGGCTGAAAAGTTGCCGCCGCGGCCAAGGTCGAAGATCGCGGCTGCCGGGACGATGGGCACTACTCCCCCGGGCACCGCAAAGCCCCGGTTGTTTTCCTCGCACCAGCGCTGGGCGCCGGACGCGGACACCAGGCCGTACGCGCTGCCGCCGGTCAGCACCACGGCGTCCACCGCACCGACCAGGGTGGTGGGATCGAGTGCATCCGTTTCGTGGGTGGCCGGTCCGCCGCCCTGGACGTCCACTGACCCGACCGTGCCCGGCGGGGGCAGGACCACCGTTACGCCACTCAGCCAGCCGGCGTCGGTCTTTTGGATGTGGCCAACGCGGATGCCCGGCACGTCAGTGATTGCTCCCATGGCACCCATTGTTCCCCCTCCCCCAACTAAGTAGCGCCAAGTGTCCTTTTGAAGGGTCAGAACGACACTTGGCGCTACTTAGTTGGGCTGGGCGAGTGGAAATTACGGGATCGGGACGGGGGTGACGCCGAGGGGCACCAGGTGCTCCGCGCCGCCGTCGGGCGCCGACAGCACCCAGATGCCCTTGTCGTGGACCGCCACTGAGTGCTCCCACTGGCAGGAGCGCTTGCCGTCCGTGGTGACGACGGTCCAGTCGTCCTCGAGCACGGCTGTGTCGATGGTGCCGCGGACCAGCATGGGCTCGATCGCCAGGCAAAGGCCCGGGCGGATCTTGGGGCCGCGGTGGCTGGTGCGGTAGTTCAGTACGTCCGGGGGCATATGCATCTCGGAGCCGATGCCGTGGCCCACATAGTCCTCGAGGATGCCCAGCGGCTTGCCCGGCACGGAGGATACGTAATCATCGATGGCGGCGCCGATGTCGCCCACGTGCTTGCCCGTGGCCAGCGCGGCGATGCCCCGCCACATGGCTGCGCGGGTGACGTCGGAGAGGCGCTGGTCCTCGGGGTCCGCGGTGCCGACGATAACTGTGCGCGCCGAGTCCGAATGCCAGCCGTTCACAATTGCGCCGCCGTCGATCGAGATGATGTCGCCATCCCGGAGCACGCGGCTGCCGGGGATGCCGTGCACCACCTCCTCATTTACGGAGGTGCAGATAGTGGCGGGGAACCCGTGGTAGCCGAGGAAGTTGGACTTCGCGCCGGCTTCGTTCAGCACAGCAGCGAACACGTCGTCCAGGTGCTTGGTGGTGACTCCGGGCACGGCTGCTGCAACGGCTGCATCCAGGGCACGGCTCAGGACCAGGCCTGCTTCGTGCATAGTGCGCATTTGGGCGTTGGTCTTGTATTCGATGCGGGGCTGGCCAAAGGCCATGGTGTTTCCTTTCAAATGGCTGAGGCTCCTCCCGTTTACCGGGAGGAGCCTCGGAAATGCTTTGCCTGGATCAGGCTGCCTGTGCGGCCTTGATGGCCTGCATGACGCGGTCCGTGACCTCGTCGATGGGGCCGATCCCGTCCACCTGGGTGAGGATGCCGCGCTCGGCATACTTGGCCACCACGGCTTCGGTCTGCTCGTGGTACAGGTCCAGGCGGTGGCGGATGACGGCTTCGTTGTCGTCACTCCGGCCCGTTTCCTTGGCCCGGCCCAGGAGGCGGTGTACCAATTCCTCGTCGTCGGCAGTCAGCTGCAGGACGACGTCGAGCTTCTCTTCGCCCTTGGCAAGGATCTCGTCGAGGTAGTCCACCTGCGCCGTGGTGCGGGGGTAGCCGTCCAGGAGGAAGCCGTTTTCGACGTCGGACTCGCTCAGGCGGTCGCGCACCATCTTGTTGGTCACGCTGTCCGGAACAAAGTCGCCGGCGTCCATGTACTTCTTGGCTTCAATGCCAAGCGGCGTTTCGCCCTTTACGTTTGCACGGAAGATATCGCCGGTGGAGATCGCCACAACGCCGAGGCGCTCCGAGATCCGCTCTGCCTGCGTTCCTTTTCCGGAACCGGGAGGTCCAATAATCAGCATTCTCGTCATCGCAAAAGCCCTTCGTAGTGACGTTGTTGTAGCTGCGCATCAATCTGCTTGACGGTCTCCAGGCCAACGCCCACCATGATCAGGATCGAGGTGCCACCGAACGGGAAGTTCTGGTTCGCGTTGATCAGTACCAGTGCCACCAGCGGAATCAGCGCCACGAAGCCCAGGTACAGGGCGCCTGGCAGGGTGATCCGGGACAGCACGTACTGCAGGTAGTCAGCGGTCGGTTTGCCCGCGCGGATACCTGGAATGAAGCCGCCGTACTTCTTCATGTTGTCCGAGACCTCTTCAGGGTTGAAGGTGATCGCGACGTAGAAGTAGGTGAAGAAAACGATCATGGCGAAGTAAAGCACCATGTAGATGGGCTGGTCACCGCGGACCAGGTTGTTGTTGATCCATTCCACCCAAGGCTGGATCTGCTCGCCTTGCCGCGGCTGGTTGAACTGGGAGATCAGGCCCGGCAGGTACAGCATGGAGGAAGCGAAGATCACGGGGATAACACCGGCCATGTTGACCTTGATGGGGATGTACGTGCTGGTACCTCCCACGGTGCGGCGGCCGATCATGCGCTTGGCGTACTGCACGGGCACGCGGCGCTGGGACTGCTCAACGAAGACCACCAGGGCCACGGTCAGCAGGCCGATGGCGAGGACCATAAAGAACGTTCCGGGACCCTGCGAGCTCCAGATGGCGCCGAGGGAGGTGGGGAACGTGGCGGCGATGGACGTAAAGATGAGCAGGGACATACCGTTGCCCACGCCCTTCTCGGTGACGAGCTCGCCCATCCACATGATCAGTCCGGTGCCGGCTGTCAGGGTGATGATGATCAGGATGGTGGTGATCACACTGGTGTCCGGGATGATCGGCAGGTTGCAGCCGGGAAGAAGCTGCCCGGACCGCGCCAGGGAGACCAGCGTGGTGGCGTTCAGCAGGCCCAGCGCGATGGTGAGGTACCGCGTGTACTGGGTCAGCTTGGACTGCCCGGACGCGCCCTCTTCGTAGAGCTGCTGGAACCGGGGAATGACCACCCGGAGCAGCTGGACGATGATGCTTGCCGTGATGTACGGCATGATGCCGAGGGCAAAGATGGACACCTGGAGCAACGCGCCGCCGCTGAACAGGTTAACGAGCTGGTACAGGCCACCTGCGGTCTGACCGTTCTGCAAGCATTGCTGGACATTCTGGTAGTCCACACCTGGCGAGGGAATGAAAGCACCCAAGCGGAAGATGGTGATGATTCCCAGCGTGAACAACAACTTGCGTCGCAGATCAGGCGTGCGAAAGGCCCGGCCAAATGCGCTAAGCAAGCGTCCTCCTGGTGGTGTTAATAAGAGTTGTGATGGGGATCTATAAATCCCAACAACCGAGTCTAACGGTTGGATGCGCCATGCGAACAATCCGGGAAAGCGCGCATGCGGCGGGTGGCGGGAAAAATACGCCCGGCGGATGTGAAAAACTCCCGGTCTCCAGGGCCTGGGCCCCGGATACCGGGAGTTCAACAACGGGCTTGGCGCCCACCGGCTCTAGAGAGCGGTGGTGCTTCCGCCTGCTGCAGCAATCTTTTCAGCGGCGCTGGCCGAGAATGCATGGGCGGTGACGTCAACCTTGACGGTGATGTCGCCGGTGCCCAGCACCTTGACGGGCTGGTTCTTGCGAACGGCACCCTTTTCGACCAGGTTCTCCACGGTGACTGCGCCACCTTCCGGGAACAGCTCGTTGAGCTTGTCCAGGTTTACAACCTGGAACTCAACCCGGAACGGGTTCTTGAAGCCGCGCAGCTTCGGCAGGCGCATGTGCAGCGGCAGCTGGCCGCCGGCAAAGCCAGCCTTGACCTGGTAGCGGGCTGCAGTACCCTTGGTGCCACGACCGGCGGTCTTACCCTTGGAGCCTTCACCACGACCAACACGGGTCTTGGCGGTCTTGGCACCCGGGGCGGGACGCAGGTGGTGAACCTTCAGGGCGTTCTGCTTCTCAGCAGCGGCGCTCTGTGCCTTGTCAGCAGTGTTCTCTGCCATTTACTTCGCCTCCTCTACCTGTACCAGGTGCGGAACCGTGTTGAGCATTCCCACGGTGACGGCGTCGGCGGTGCGGACAACGGTGTGTCCGATCCGCTTCAGGCCGAGCGACCGCAGGGTGTCGCGCTGGTTCTGCTTGCCGCCAATGGCGGACTTGATCTGAGTGATCTCCAACTGGACGTCGGAGGGAATCAGGTTCTTAGCCATAACTAGACACCCGCCTTCGAATTCAGGAGAGCCTTCACCAGTGCCGGCGGAGCGATCTCGTCGAGGGGCAGGCCGCGGCGTGCTGCCACTGCTGCCGGCTCTTCGAGGCGCTTCAGGGCATCAACAGTCGCGTGAACGATGTTGATGGCGTTGGAGGAACCGAGCGACTTGGAGAGGATGTCGTGGATGCCCACGCACTCCAGTACTGCACGGACCGGGCCACCGGCGATAACACCGGTACCGGCGGAAGCCGGACGCAGCATAACGACGCCTGCGGCAGCCTCACCCTGGACGCGGTGCGGGATGGTGCTGCCAACGCGGGGAACGCGGAAGAAGGACTTCTTGGCCTCTTCAACGCCCTTCGCGATAGCGGCAGGAACTTCCTTAGCCTTGCCGTAGCCAACGCCGACCATGCCGTTGCCGTCACCGACGACGACCAGAGCGGTGAAGCTGAAGCGACGACCACCCTTGACCACCTTGGAGACGCGGTTGATGGTGACAACGCGCTCTACGAACTGGCTCTTCTCGGCTTCACGGCCGCCGTCGCGGCCGCCACGGCCACCACGGTCGCCGCGGCCCTGGCCACGGTCGCCACGCTCACCGCGACGAGCGCCACCACGGCGGTCGTCGGCAGCTGCGGGGGCAGTGGTCTCAGCGGCAGCTACGGCTTCGGTAGCCTTCTGATCTGCAGACACAGTGTCCTTTTCCTTGTTTGCTTCCGTCACAGTGACAGCCCACCTTCACGTGCACCGTCAGCGACGGCGGCGATCCGGCCGTGGTACTTGTTACCACCGCGGTCGAAGACAACAGCTTCGATACCGGCAGCCTTGGCACGCTCTGCGACGAGTTCGCCAACGCGCTTGGCCTTGGCAGTCTTGTCGCCGTCGAATGCACGAAGGTCGGCTTCCAGAGTGGAGGCGCTCGCTACGGTCAGGCCCTTGGTGTCATCGACAACCTGGACGAATACGTGGCGTGCGGAACGGTTGACGACCAGACGAGGACGTACAGCCGTACCGGAGATGCGCTTACGGATACGAAGCTGGCGGCGGCTGCGCTGGGCAGACTTGCTCTTGTTCGTACGCTTCTTGTTAATTGAGATGGCCATGGTTACTTACCAGCCTTTCCGACCTTGCGGCGGATGACTTCGCCGGCGTAACGGATGCCCTTGCCCTTGTAGGGGTCCGGCTTCCGCAGCTTGCGAATGTTGGCAGCAACCTCGCCGACCTGCTGCTTGTTGATACCTGAAACAGAGAGCTTGGTCGGGGTCTCAACTGCAAAGGTGATGCCCTCCGGTGCGGAGACATTGACCGGGTGGCTGAAGCCGAGAGCGAACTCAAGGTCAGATCCCTTGGCCTGAACGCGGTAACCGGTACCGACGATTTCAAGCTTCTTCTCGTAGCCCTTGGTAACGCCCTCGATCATGTTGGAGATCAGGGTGCGGGTCAGGCCGTGGAGTGAACGGGAGGCGCGCTCGTCGTTCGGGCGGGCGACAGTCAGGGTGTCTGCATCCAGGGTGACCTCGATCGGGCTGGCCACAGTGTGGTTCAGCTCGCCCTTGGAACCCTTGACGCTGACGACAGAGCCGTCAACCTTGACCTCAACGCCGGCAGGAACGGTGATGGGGAGACGTCCAATACGTGACATTATTCTCTTCCTTTCCCGTTACCAGACGTAAGCGAGGACTTCGCCGCCCACGCCCTTCTTGCCGGCCTGCTTGTCAGTCAGGAGGCCGGAAGAGGTGGACAGGATTGCGACACCCAGGCCACCCAGCACGTGCGGCAGGTTGGTGGACTTTGCGTAAACGCGCAGTCCCGGCTTGGAAATACGACGAACACCAGCGATTGAACGCTCGCGGTTCGGTCCGAACTTGAGCTCGATGGTCAGCTTCTTGCCAACCTCAGCGTCTTCTTCCTTCCAGCCGGCAATGAAGCCTTCGGCCTTGAGGATGTCAGCAACGCGTGCCTTGAGCTTGCTGTACGGCATGGACACGGAATCGTGGTATGCCGAGTTTGCATTGCGCAGACGCGTAAGCATGTCTGCGACAGGATCTGTCATTGTCATTGTGGGCTCTTGCCCTTCCTCATAACGGTTTCCGCGGTGCTGCTTGCCTGAACGGATTCAGGAGCCGGACCGCCGGACCTTTTACGTAGTTAGATTAATCTTCGGCCTTGAACGGGAAACCAAGCGCCTTGAGCAGCGCGCGGCCTTCGTCATCGGTCTTGGCAGTGGTGACAACCGTGATGTCCATACCGCGGACGCGGTCGATCTTGTCCTGGTCGATCTCGTGGAACATAACCTGCTCGGTCAGACCGAAGGTGTAGTTGCCGTTACCGTCGAACTGCTTGCCGGAGAGACCACGGAAGTCCCTGATACGGGGCAGTGCGAGGGTGACCAGACGGTCCAGGAATTCCCACATGCGGTCGCCACGGAGTGTGGCGTGTGCACCGATGGGCATGCCTTCGCGCAGCTTGAACTGAGCGATCGACTTACGGGCCTTGGTTACCTGCGGCTTCTGGCCGGTGATCTGGGTGAGGTCGCGGACAGCGCCGTCGATCAGCTTGGAGTCCTTGGCGGCATCTCCAACACCCATGTTCACAACGACCTTCACGAGGCGCGGAACCTGGTTGACGTTTTCGTACTTGAATTCCTCGATGAGCGTGCTCTTGATGGAATCGGCGTACTTGGTCTTCAGACGAGGAACGATCTTCGTTGCCGGAGTCTCGAGAGTCTCAGTCATTAGATGTCCTTCCCTGAGCTCTTGGCCACGCGCACGCGCACTTCACGCTTCACGCCATTGCGCTCTACGGTCTCGGTGCGGAAACCGACGCGGGTGGGCTTCTTGGTGGACGGGTCAACCAGAGCCACGTTGGAGATGTGGATCGAAGCTTCAACAACTTCGATGCCACCGGTCTTGGTGCCGCGCTGCGACTGACCGACCTTGGTGTGCTTGGTTACGCGGTTGATGCCTTCGACCAGCACGCGGTTGGTCTCGGGGAACACGCGCAGGACCTTGCCCTGCTTGCCGCGGTCGCCGCCGCGCTCAGCCTTGGCGCCAGTGATGACCTGAACCAGGTCACCCTTCTTGATCTTAGCCATGGACTAGAGCACCTCCGGAGCCAGAGAAACGATCTTCATGAACTTCTTGTCACGCAGTTCACGACCAACCGGTCCGAAGATACGGGTACCGCGGGGGTCACCGTCGCCCTTCAGGATCACAGCTGCGTTCTCGTCAAACTTGATGTAGGAACCATCCGCACGGCGGCGTTCCTTCTTGGTACGGACGATGACTGCCTTAACAACATCGCCCTTCTTTACGTTGCCGCCGGGGATTGCATCCTTGACGGTGGCGACAATGACGTCACCGATGCCTGCGTAGCGACGGCCGGATCCACCGAGAACGCGAATGGTAAGGATTTCCTTAGCACCCGTGTTGTCGGCGACCTTGAGTCGCGACTCCTGCTGAATCACTATTTACTCCTTGCGTCGCGCCGGTTCTCAGACCGAAAATCTTCCTACGGAATGAGCCTTGCGGAACGGTTGATCGGGGTGTCTCTTGACCTGCCTGGATTTTGCCAGACCAGGCCTAAACGCCCGTGCCAGAAGCAGTTGCTCCCATCCGGTCCAGGAGATCCTGGGCGCAAGGGGGCACTATGCCGTGGCACGCTTGTTTACGAGGTTGATGTCGGCACACTGAAGGCGCCATACAAACTCAATATCCTAGCACGTTTTCCGCCCATCCCCATATCACCGCCGGCGCTCCCCCGCAAGACGGACGACGGCGTCACGCACCTCAGCCTTTTGTCCCGCTCTGGGTGCCACTCCCCCAGGACGCGCCACCGCCGTCGTAAGCCCCACCACCTCCCGCACGCTGGGACGCTCTCTCACTTAATGCGCCTTTTTGGCCAGCGCTCTCTCACTTTTCTGGGAGAAGTGAGAGAGCGTCGGCCAAAAACAGGCGTTAAGTGAGAGAGCGTCGAGGGGGGACGACGGCGTCACGCACGGCAGCCTTTTGGCCCACCCTGGATGCCACGTGGGCAGGAAACCGCGGCACCGCCGTCGTCCGGTCCCCAAAGCGTGCCCGGCGGCGGCTGTTAAACGCGGAAGCCCCCGCTCCCAAAGGGAGCAGGGGCTTCCGGATACCGAAGCAGCAGGTGCTACTTGGCCTTCTCGAGGATCTCCACGAGCCGCCAGTTCTTGGTGGCGGACAGCGGACGGGTCTCGGCGATGACAACGAGGTCGCCGATGCCGGCGGTGTTCTCTTCGTCGTGAGCCTTGACCTTGGAGGTACGGCGGATGACCTTGCCGTACAGGGCGTGCTTCACGCGGTCTTCAACCTGGACAACGATGGTCTTTTCCATCTTGTCA
Source organism: Arthrobacter sp. Alg241-R88 (assembly GCF_900537115.1). Taxonomy (GTDB): domain Bacteria; phylum Actinomycetota; class Actinomycetes; order Actinomycetales; family Micrococcaceae; genus Arthrobacter. The sequence continues at coordinate 502,652 of NZ_UNRG01000001.1, read as the reverse complement.
GAGACCACGTAGCCGCGACGCGTCTTGCGGTAACCGCGCTGCTCAGCCGTGGCTGCGGTAGCAGTTTCGGTCACGTTCTCGTCCTTTTCACTCACTTGGCATCCTCCTCGGTCTCAACCGTTTCAGCCTTGTCGGCCTTCTTGGTTGCTGCCTTCTTGGACTTCTTTTCTTCCTTGGCTTCCACAACCGGTGCGGCAACCTCGGCACGAATGCCCAGCTCGCGCTCACGGAGAACGGTGTAGATGCGGGCGATGTCCTTCTTTACCGCGCGCAGACGACCGTGGTTCTCCAGCTGTCCGGTGGCGGACTGGAAACGCAGGTTGAACAGCTCTTCCTTGGCCTTGCGGAGTTCTTCAACGAGACGCTCGTTGTCGAAACCGTCCAGCTGTGCGGGAGCCAGATCCTTGGATCCTACTGCCATTTCTATTCACCACCTTCGCGACGCAGAATGCGTGCCTTCAACGGGAGCTTGTGGATTGCCAGGCGCAGGGCCTCGCGTGCTACCGATTCTTCGACGCCGGAGATCTCAAAGAGAACCCGACCCGGCTTGACGTTTGCGACCCACCATTCCGGTGAACCCTTACCGGAACCCATGCGGGTTTCGGCAGGCTTCTTGGTGAGGGGACGGTCCGGGTAGATGTTGATCCAGACCTTACCGCCACGCTTGATGTGGCGGGTCATGGCAATACGGGCGGACTCGATCTGACGGTTGGTGACGTATGCCGGGCTCAGGGCCTGGATGCCGTACTCACCGAAAGTGACCTTGGTGCCGCCCGTAGCAGCGCCGGAACGACCCGGGTGGTGCTGCTTACGGTGCTTGACTCGACGTGGGATAAGCATTTAAGCCTGTCCTCCTTCTGCTGCCGGAGCAGCAGCTTCAGCTGCCGGAGCCTCGGCAGCAGGAGCTGCGTCAGCGGCCGGACGGTCGTTGCGACGGCGGCGGTCACCACGGTCAGCGCCACCCGGGCGGCCCGGACGGTCGCTGGGACCGCGGCCACGGGACGGGGCGGAAGCGGCCTGCTGGGCCAGTTCCTTGGCGGTGACGTCACCCTTGTAGATCCAAACCTTCACACCGATGCGGCCGAAGGTGGTCTTGGCTTCGTAGAAGCCGTAGTCGATGTTCGCGCGGAGGGTGTGCAGGGGCACACGGCCTTCGCGGTAGAACTCCGAGCGGGACATTTCAGCGCCACCCAGTCGACCGGAGCAGGCGATACGGATGCCCTTGGCACCTGCACGCTGTGCGGACTGCATGGCCTTCTTCATTGCGCGGCGGAAAGCCACACGTGAAGTCAGCTGCTCAGCAACGCCCTGGGCAACAAGCTGTGCTTCCATCTCGGGGTTCTTGACCTCGAGGATGTTCAGCTGGACCTGCTTGCCGGTGAGCTTTTCGAGCTCGCCGCGGATGCGGTCTGCTTCTGCTCCACGGCGGCCGATGACGATGCCCGGGCGGGCCGTGTGGATGTCCACGCGGACGCGGTCACGGGTGCGCTCGATCTCAACCTTGGCGATACCGGCGCGCTCCATGCCCGTGGACATGAGCTGGCGGATACGGATGTCTTCGCGAACGAAGTCCTTGTACCGCTGGCCGGCCTTGGTGCTGTCAGCGAACCAGTGCGATACGTGATCGGTGGTGATGCCGAGTCGGAACCCGTGCGGGTTTACTTTCTGTCCCACTTAGCGAGCCTCCTCTTTCTCCGGGGTAGCGACTACCACGGTGATGTGGCTGGTGCGCTTCTTGATCTGAAATGCACGACCCTGGGCACGCGGCTGGAACCGCTTCATGGTCGGGCCTTCATCAACAAACGCTTCGCTGATGATGAGGTCGCCTTCGTCAAACGCCACGCCGTCGCGGTCCGCGAGGACCCGGGCGTTGGAGATTGCCGACTGAACTACCTTGAATACCGGCTCTGAAGCTGCCTGTGGGGCAAACTTCAGAATTGCCAGAGCCTCATTCGCTTGCAAACCACGAACAAGGTTGACGACGCGCCGGGCCTTCATAGGCGTTACGCGGATGTGGCGCGCAATTGCCTTGGCTTCCATTGCTTTCCTTCTCTCGTCTTTGACGTAAGTGCAGGCGCCTAGCGGCGCTTGCCCTTACGGTCGTCCTTGACATGGCCGCGGAATGTCCGCGTGGGAGCGAATTCGCCGAGCTTGTGCCCGACCATCGACTCAGTAACAAACACCGGGATGTGCTTGCGTCCGTCGTGTACGGCGATCGTGTGCCCGAGCATGTCGGGGATGATCATCGAACGGCGTGACCAGGTCTTGATGACGTTCTTGGTGCCCTTTTCGTTTTCCCTGGCTACCTTCACAAAGAGGTGCTGGTCAACGAAAGGACCTTTTTTCAGGCTGCGTGGCATGTGTCCAGGCTCCTATCGCTTGTTCTTGCCAGTACGACGGCGACGAACAATAAGCTTGTCGCTCTCTTTGTTGGGGCGGCGGGTGCGGCCTTCCCGCTGACCGTTCGGGTTGACGGGGTTACGTCCACCGGACGTCTTGCCCTCGCCACCACCGTGCGGGTGGTCAACCGGGTTCATGGCGACACCACGGACGGTCGGGCGGACGCCCTTCCAGCGCATGCGGCCGGCCTTGCCCCAGTTGATGTTGGACTGCTCGGCGTTGCCCACCTCGCCGACGGTTGCGCGGCAGCGCACGTCAACGTTGCGGATTTCACCGGAAGGCAGACGCAGCTGGGCGAAGCGGCCTTCCTTGGCGACGAGCTGGATGGATGCACCGGCGGAGCGGCCCATCTTGGCGCCACCACCCGGGCGCAGTTCAACTGCGTGGATAACGGTACCCACCGGGATGTTGCGCAGGGGCAGGTTGTTGCCAGGCTTGATGTCAGCGTTGGCACCTGCCTCTACGAAGTCACCCTGGGACAGCTTGTTCGGCGCGATGATGTAGCGCTTGGTGCCATCAACGTAGTGCAGGAGGGCGATGCGAGCCGTACGGTTCGGATCGTACTCAATTTCAGCAACGCGGGCGTCAACGCCGTCCTTGTCGTGGCGACGGAAGTCGATCAGACGGTACTGGCGCTTGTGTCCGCCACCCTTGTGACGGGTGGTGATCTTACCGGTGTTGTTACGGCCGCCCTTTTTGGGCAGCGGACGTACCAACGACTTTTCCGGCGTCGACCGCGTGATTTCGATGAAGTCCGCTACGCTCGAGCCACGACGGCCCGGGGTAGTCGGCTTGTATTTACGGATTCCCATAATTTATTTCCTCGTTAAAGTGGTCTCCGCTACGCGAGCGGACCGCCGAAGATGTCGATAGTGCCTTCTTTGAGGGTGACAATCGCACGCTTGGTGTTCTTGCGGGTACCCCATCCGAATTTGGTGCGCTTGCGCTTACCGGCACGGTTGATGGTGTTGATCGATTCGACCTTGACGGAGAAGATCTTCTCCACGGCCAGCTTGATCTCGGTCTTGTTCGACCGGGGGTCCACCAGGAAGGTGTACTTGCCCTCGTCGATCAGGCCGTAGCTCTTTTCCGACACGACGGGCGCAAGCACGACGTCGCGGGGATCCTTGATGGTGGCTGCACTCACTTGGCATCCTCCTCGTTCTTTGCCACTGCCTTGCCGGCAACGAATGCTTCGTAGGCAGCCTTGGTGAAGACAACGTCATCAGACACGAGAACGTCGTAGGTGTTCAGCTGGTCTGCGTACAGAACGTGAACACCGGCGAGGTTGCGCACGGACAGTGCAGCAACATCGTTGGCGCGCTCGATGACAACCAGCAGGTTCTTGCGGTCGGAAACGCCGCGCAGCGTTGCAAGTGCACCCTTGGCGGACGGCTTGGAGCCCTCAACCAGTTCGGCAACAACGTGGATGCGTCCGTTACGCGCCCGGTCAGACAGTGCGCCGCGCAGTGCAGCAGCAATCATCTTCTTGGGGGTGCGCTGGCTGTAGTCACGCGGAGTGGGACCGTGGACAATGCCACCGCCGGTCATGTGAGGAGCACGGATGGAACCCTGACGGGCGCGGCCGGTGCCCTTCTGCTTGAACGGCTTGCGTCCTGCACCGGAAACTTCAGCGCGGGTCTTGGTCTTGTGGGTACCCTGGCGAGCAGCAGCGAGCTGGGCAACGACGACCTGGTGCAGCAGCGGCACGTTGGTCTGAACGTCGAAGATCTCTGCAGGCAGGTCAACCTGGACAGTGTTAGCCATTGAACTAGGCTCCCTTCACGGCGGTGCGTACGAGTACGACCTGGCCGCGGGCACCGGGAACGGCGCCCTTGATAAGGAGCAGCGACTTCTCGACGTCAACCGCGTGAACCGTGAGGTTCAGCGTGGTGTGACGAACGGCGCCCATGCGGCCGGCCATTTTCATGCCCTTGAAGACGCGGCTCGGGGTGGATGCGCCACCGATTGAACCGGGCTTACGGTGGTTCTTGTGGGCACCGTGGGAAGCTCCAACGCCGTGGAAGCCGTGACGCTTCATAACACCGGCGAAGCCCTTACCCTTGGTGGTGCCGATGACGTCGATCTTCTGGCCGGCTTCGAAGACCTCTACGGAGAGCTCCTGGCCCAGCTCGTACTCAGCAGCATCTGCGGTACGGAGTTCGACGACGTGGCGGCGAGGCGTGACGCCTGCCTTCTCAAAGTGACCAGCCAGCGGCTTGGTGACCTTGCGGGGATCGATCTGGCCGTAGCCGATCTGTACGGCTACGTAGCCATCAGCTTCTGCGTTGCGCAGCTGGGTGATGACGTTCGAATCTGCCTGGACCACAGTGACGGGGATGAGCTTGTTGTTCTCGTCCCAGACCTGGGTCATGCCGAGCTTCGTGCCCAGCAGGCCCTTTACGTTACGGGTTGCGGTCATAGTCTCTCAGCACCTCCCTACAGCTTGATTTCGATGTTCACGTCTGCCGGCAGGTCGAGACGCATAAGCGAGTCAACAGCCTTCGGCGTGGGATCGATGATGTCGATAAGACGCTTGTGCGTGCGCATTTCGAAGTGCTCGCGGCTGTCCTTGTACTTGTGCGGAGAGCGGATGACGCAGTACACGTTCTTCTCCGTCGGCAGCGGCACGGGGCCAACTACCGTTGCGCCTGCGCGCGTGACCGTCTCAACGATCTTCCGTGCTGAAACGTCAATGACCTCGTGGTCGTATGACTTCAGCCGGATGCGGATTTTTTGTCCCGCCATGTCGCCTGACTCTCTTTCAGTCTGTGCTTCCCCTGGTTGGGGCTGCCCTGTTCACTTACTCGTTGTATGGCTGCCGAAGCAATTGAGGTCGTAACCACCATCCGCCGCACAAGCTGAATCCGGATGAATCCGGGTTCCTCACCTTGCCGGCGTAACCGACCCCCGCGGTCGGGCGTGTCGCGCTTGGCACGCATACAAATCCGCAATTCCATGGGGAGGGGGTTATGTTTGGTCTTCCACTTGGACCCTGGCACCCGGCATTATCCGGATCGGGACACGAAGAAGCGCTTGAACAACTCATCTAGTATGCCGGAATTTGCAGCCAGAAGCGAATTGGCCCATTCGAGGGGCCAGTCCGAGGAATCATTGCCTTCGGCAACACCGGAATGGATGATAGGGGCATGACGCTGGAAAGCACCGAATCCGTGACCGAACTGGCCAGCCGCATGCCGCCGTCGTTCACCCTGGGCGTCGCAGCCGCAGCCTTTCAGATCGAAGGAGCCCTGACCCAGGGCGGCCGGGGCCCGTCCGGGTGGGACGCCTTCGCCGAGAAGCCCGGCAGCATTATGGACGGGCATTCCCCCGCCGTGGCCTGCGACCACTATAACCGCCTGCCCGAGGACATCACCCTCCTGCAGGAGCTGGGCGTGGACTCCTACCGCTTCTCCTTGTCCTGGCCAAGGATCCAGCCCGACGGCCAGGGGCGACTCAACGCGGAGGGACTGGACTTCTACGACCGGCTGATTGACCAGCTGCTGGCGGCCGGCATCTCCCCCATGGCCACCCTTTATCACTGGGATACTCCCCTGCCGCTGGAACACCGCGGTGGTTGGATGAACCGTGAAACAGCGGAACGGTTTGGCGAGTATGCCGCTGCCGCCGGCGAACGCTTCGGGGACCGCGTGTCACAGTGGGTGACACTCAACGAACCGCTGTCGGTAACCCTGAACGGCTACGCCCTGGGCGTGCACGCCCCGGGCCACACCCTGATGTTCGATGCCCTTCCGGCAATCCACCACCAACTTCTGGCCCACGGCCTCGGCGCGCAGGCCCTTCGTGCGGCAGGGGTGAAGGGAGACGTAGGTGTAACGAACCTGCACTCCCCTGTCCGGCCTGCCAGCGGAAAGGTCGGAGACCGGCTGGTGGCGAAGCTGTACGACCTCCTGATGAACAGGATCTACGCCGACCCCGTACTGCTGGGCCGCTATCCGCACCTTCCCCTGTACGCGAGGCCGTGGCTGCGGTCAATCGGCCGGATTTCCGACGCTGACCTGCAGACCATCCACCAGCCACTGGACTTCTACGGCCTCAACTACTACTTCCCGGTGAAGGTTGCATTGGGCCGCGGGGTGACGCCTATTCCCGCCAATACGCACAAGGCGGTAGCCCGGCTTCCTTTCCATGAGGTGGGCTACCCGGAATACAGCAGCACCGGATTCGGCTGGCCTGTGGCTCCTGAGCACCTGGGCATCCTGCTCAAGGAGCTCCAGGACCGGTATGGGGCTGCACTCCCCCCGGTTTACATCACCGAAGGCGGCGCCAGCTACCCCGAGCCCGACCAAGTGTCCGGGCCCGTCCAGGATGAGGACCGCCTGAATTACATCGCCTCGCACCTGCGCGCAGCACTGGACGCCACCTCGCCCGGCGGGATGGCCTCGGCCGTGGACCTGCGCGGCTACTACGTGTGGACCCTGATGGACAATTTCGAATGGGCGGCCGGTTACTCCCAGCGCTTCGGCCTGGTCCACGTGGATTTCGAAACGCTGGAGCGCACGCCCAAGCAGTCCTTCTACTGGTACCAGTCACTCAGCAAGGCTCGGCGGGCGGCGGCCGGCTAGGCCCGCGCTCCGCTACTGGTTTTTGTTCGCCCGGTTGATCCGCTTGGCGCGATCGATTTCGTGGCGGAAGTGCTTCTTGGCCCAGAAGACACCGGCGACCACGGCGACAACGATGATCAGAAAAATAAGCCATCCCATGATGAACTCCTTTCGGTCCAGCAACAGTATCAGGCAGGAGTTAACCAAAAAGAACAGCCCCGCTGCAGTAGCAGCGGGGCTGTTCTTCAGTTCAAACAAGAATTACTTGTTGATCTTGGTAACGCGTCCCGAACCAACGGTGCGGCCGCCTTCGCGGATTGCGAAGCCGAGGCCCTCTTCCATAGCGATGGGCTGGATGAGCGCAACGGTCATCTCAGTGTTGTCGCCAGGCATAACCATTTCCGTGCCCTCGGGCAGGGTGATAACGCCGGTTACGTCCGTGGTACGGAAGTAGAACTGCGGGCGGTAGTTGGAGTAGAACGGGTTGTGACGTCCGCCTTCGTCCTTGGAGAGGATGTAGACGTTAGCCTCGAAGTCGGTGTGCGGGGTGATGGAACCCGGCTTGACGACAACCTGGCCACGCTCTACGTCATCGCGCTTCAGACCGCGGAGCAGGAGGCCACAGTTCTCGCCGGCCCATGCTTCGTCGAGCTGCTTGTGGAACATCTCGATACCGGTAACCGTGGTCTTCTGGACCGGGCGGATGCCGACGATCTCGACCTCGGAGTTGATGGCGAGGGTTCCACGCTCGGCGCGGCCCGTAACAACGGTGCCACGGCCGGTGATGGTGAAGACGTCCTCGATCGGCATCAGGAACGGCTTGTCACGGTCACGTACGGGGTCCGGAACAGACTCGTCAACAGCAGCCATCAGGTCCTCGACGGACTTGACCCACTCCGGGTCGCCTTCCAGTGCCTTGAGGCCGGAAACGCGGACAACCGGTGCTTCGTCGCCATCGAAGCCCTGCGAGCTGAGGAGCTCACGAACTTCCATTTCAACGAGGTCCAGCAGTTCCTCATCGTCAACCATGTCGGACTTGTTCAGCGCGACCAGCAGGTAGGGAACACCAACCTGGCGGGCGAGCAGAACGTGCTCACGGGTCTGTGCCATCGGGCCGTCAGTGGCGGCAACCACGAGGATTGCACCGTCCATCTGTGCAGCACCGGTGATCATGTTCTTGATGTAGTCAGCGTGACCGGGGGCGTCTACGTGTGCGTAGTGGCGCTTTTCGGTCTGGTACTCAACGTGGGAGATGTTGATGGTAATGCCGCGCTGACGCTCTTCGGGAGCAGAGTCAATCGACGCGAAGTCACGCTTCTCGTTGAGAGTCGGGTACTTGTCGTACAGCACCTTGGAAATGGCGGCCGTCAACGTCGTCTTACCGTGGTCAACGTGACCAATGGTGCCGATGTTAACGTGCGGCTTAGTCCGCTCGAACTTTGCCTTTGCCACAGGTTCCTCCTAGAACGTTTTCAAATGACATACCCTTCAGCCGCGCTTGTCGCGGCAGAAACTCAGGTAAGTCTACTTGGGGGGCTTTGGATTGGTGAAATTGCAGATTCAGGAACTAATACTAGTCCCTCGAGCCTGTTCGTGCAGATGGCCGGAACCCGGCTTGGCCGGACTGCATCCGGCCGGAAAACCGGCCACCTGCACCAGGCGGGCCTCCGTCTACCGGAAGCACACCCGAGTTTGTTCGCTTCGAAAGTCCGAAAGACTATTCGCCGCGGGTCTTCTGGATGATCTCGTCGGCAACTGCCTTCGGGACCTCGGCGTAGCTGTTGAACGTCATGGAGTACACAGCGCGGCCCTGGGTCTTCGAGCGCAGGTCACCGATGTAGCCGAACATGCCGGACAGCGGAACGTGCGCACGGATGACCTTGACGCCCTGTGCATCTTCCATGGACTGCATCTGGCCACGGCGGGAGTTGAGGTCACCGATAACTTCACCCATGTATTCCTCAGGGGTGCGGACCTCGACATCCATCAGCGGTTCGAGCAGAACAGGGTTCGCCTTGCGGGCAGCTTCCTTGAAAGCCATCCGGCCGGCGATCTTGAACGCCATTTCCGAGGAGTCAACATCGTGGTAGGCGCCGTCAACCAGCGTGGCCTTGATGCCCACAACCGGGTAGCCGGCCAGGACGCCGTCGTTCAGGGCATCCTGGATACCAGCGTCAACCGACGGGATGTACTCGCGGGGAACGCGGCCACCGGTGACCTTGTTCTCGAACTCGTACAGCTCGCCCTCGGCGGTGTCCAGCGGTTCGATCGCAATCTGGATCTTTGCGAACTGACCTGAACCACCGGTCTGCTTCTTGTGCGTGTAGTCGTGGCGTTCCACGGCACGCTTGATGGTTTCGCGGTAGGCAACCTGGGGCTTACCAACGTTGGCCTCGACCTTGAACTCGCGGCGCATGCGGTCCACCAGGATGTCCAGGTGGAGCTCGCCCATGCCGGCGATGATGGTCTGGCCGGTGTCTTCGTTGAGGGACACCTGGAAGGTGGGGTCCTCAGCGGAGAGCTTCTGGATAGCCGTGGAGAGCTTCTCCTGGTCACCCTTGGTGTTCGGCTCGATGGCAACCGAGATCACGGGCTCCGGGAAGCTCATGGACTCGAGGACGATCTGGTTGGCGGAGTCGCACAGGGTGTCACCCGTGGTGGTGTCCTTCAGACCGATCGCTGCGTAGATGTGGCCGGCGGTAGCGCCCTCAACAGGCATTTCCTTGTTGGCGTGCATCTGGAACAGCTTGCCGATGCGCTCCTTCTTGCCCTTGGTGGAGTTGACCACCTGCGCGCCTGCTTCCACGTGACCGGAGTACACGCGGATGAAGGTGAGCTGGCCGAAGAAGGGGTGCGCCGCAATCTTGAATGCGAGAGCGGAGAACGGCTCTTCGGAGGAAGGCTTGCGGGTCAGTTCCTTCTCGTCGTCGCGAGGATCGTGGCCGACCATCGGAGGGACGTCGAGCGGGTTCGGCAGGTAGTCGACAACTGCATCGAGCATCGGCTGAACGCCACGGTTCTTGAACGCGGAACCGCAGAAGATCGGGTAGAGCTCGGAGTTGATCGTCATCTTGCGGATGCCGGCCTTGAGCTCGTCGATGGAGATCTCTTCACCCTCGAGGTACTTCTCCATGAGTTCCTCAGAGGACTCTGCAACGGTCTCAACGAGCGCTGCGCGGTACTCTTCGGCCTTTTCCTGGAGGTCAGCCGGGATCTCGCGGATCTCGTACTTCGCGCCCATGGTGACGTCACCCTTGGCATCGCCGGGCCACACCAGTGCACGCATGTAGAGCAGGTCCACGACGCCGATGAAGTCGTTCTCGGCACCGATGGGCAGCTGCATAACGAGCGGCTTGGCGCCGAGGCGGCTGATGATGGTGTCTACGGTGAAGTAGAAGTCGGCACCGAGCTTGTCCATCTTGTTGACGAAGCAGATGCGCGGGACGTTGTACTTGTCAGCCTGGCGCCAAACGGTCTCAGACTGCGGCTCAACGCCTTCCTTGCCATCGAAAACGGCGACGGCACCGTCGAGGACGCGCAGGGAGCGCTCAACCTCAACGGTGAAGTCAACGTGGCCGGGGGTGTCGATGATGTTGATCTGGTTGTTTTCCCAGAAGCAGGTCACGGCGGCAGACGTGATGGTGATGCCGCGTTCCTTTTCCTGTTCCATCCAGTCGGTGGTCGAAGCGCCGTCGTGCGTTTCGCCGATCTTGTGGTTCACACCCGTGTAGAACAGGATGCGCTCGGTGGTGGTGGTCTTTCCGGCATCAATGTGGGCCATGATGCCGATGTTGCGGACCTTACTAAGGTCGGTAAGCACGTCCTGTGCCACGGGGTCTCCTTTTGGGATGGACTACACGTTCGCCGCCGGCTCGGTTGAGCCGGCGGCGTACGGGAAGTATTACCAGCGGTAGTGTGCGAAGGCCTTGTTGGACTCGGCCATCTTGTGGGTGTCTTCGCGACGCTTCACAGCGGCACCGAGACCGTTGGAGGCATCCAGGATTTCGTTCTGGAGGCGCTCGGTCATCGTCTTTTCGCGGCGGGCCTTGGAGTAGCCAACCAGCCAGCGCAGGGCGAGTGCGGTGGAGCGGCCCGGCTTGACCTCAACCGGAACCTGGTAGGTGGCGCCACCGACGCGGCGGGAGCGGACCTCGAGGGAAGGCTTGACGTTGTCCATGGCCTTCTTGAGGGCTGCTACGGGGTCGCCGCCGGACTTGGCGCGTGCGCCTTCGAGGGCACCGTAGACGATGCGCTCTGCCGTGGACTTCTTGCCGTCAACGAGCACCTTGTTGATGAGCTGGGTAACCAGCGGGGAGCCGTAAACGGGATCTAGTACGAGCGGCCGCTTGGGGGCCGGACCCTTGCGAGGCATATTACTTCTTCTCCATCTTTGCGCCGTAGCGGCTGCGGGCCTGCTTACGGTTCTTGACACCCTGGGTATCGAGGGCGCCACGGACGATCTTGTAGCGGACACCCGGGAGGTCCTTCACACGACCACCGCGAACGAGCACAATGGAGTGCTCCTGCAGGTTGTGTCCCACACCGGGGATGTAGGCGGTCACTTCAACGCCGCCGTTGAGGCGCACACGTGCCACCTTACGCAGAGCCGAGTTCGGCTTCTTCGGGGTGGTGGTGTAGACGCGGGTGCAAACACCGCGGCGCATGGGGCTGCCCTTAAGCGCGGGGGCCTTGGTCTTTGAGACCTTAGGCGTGCGGCCCTTGCGGACCAGCTGGTTAATCGTAGGCACTCTCGTGTTCTCCGTTTTATCCGGAGTGGCCGCTTCCAGCCACTCTCCTTTGCGTTGCCCCGCCGCCTGGGCCTTGAAGAAGATCTCCAAGGCGGCGAAGGCGAAGCCTTAATAGTCGGATCGCATACGCAGGGAATGACCTGACTCGCGTCTTCAATGGTCCCTAGGCATGCAAAAATGTGGCATACGTTGCACAAGAACCCTGCAAACCGGAAACGTCGCTCTGGTTCAGCCTTTCAGCTGGAACCGGCGCACTCATCCACTGCCACAATAACAATTGGTAACAAGTCTAGCACGGACGCTGTCCATGCCTTAATCGGCGTCCCGCTCCCCCAAGTAGGTAGCAGTAAGTGTCGTTTTGGAGGTCAAAACGACACTTACTGCTACCCAGTTGGGAAAGGGGAAGGCCCCGCCCCCACAAACGTGGAGGCGGGGCCTTCAGCCAATCAGCGGAACTTCCTTAGCGGAAGTCGTTGCCCAGGTCGTAGTCATCCAGCGGGATGGCGTGGAACTCAGGAGCTCCGTCGCCGCCCAGGGTGTCGTACGAGAAGTCACTGAATGCGCTGGGGCCGGTGAACAGGTTGGCCTTTGCTTCTTCAGTGGGCTCGACGGTGACCTCGGTGTAGCGCGGGAGGCCCGTGCCGGCCGGGATCAGCTTACCGATGATGACGTTCTCCTTGAGGCCGAGCAGCGGGTCGCTCTTGCCTTCCATGGCCGCCTGCGTCAGGACGCGGGTGGTCTCCTGGAAGGAAGCCGCGGACAGCCAGGACTCGGTGGCCAGCGACGCCTTGGTGATGCCCATGAGCTCAGGACGTCCGGAAGCCGGAGTCTTGCCCTCGGACACAACACGGCGGTTGGCGTCCTCGAAGCGGCTGCGCTCGGCGAGCTCGCCGGGCAGCAGGTCCGATTCGCCGGACTCGATGACCGTGACGCGGCGCAGCATCTGGCGGACGATAACCTCGACGTGCTTGTCGTGGATACCGATGCCCTGGCTGCGGTACACGCCCTGGACTTCGTCCACCAGGAACTTCTGTGCCGCACGCGGACCCATGATGCGCAGGACCTGCTTGGGATCCACCGGTCCGTTGATCAGCTTCTGGCCGACGGTGACGTGGTCGCCATCCTCGATCAGCAGGCGTGAACGGCGCAGGACCGGGTAGGCGATCTCTTCGGTTCCGTCATCAGGAGTGATGACCAGGCGCATCTGGCGCTCGGACTCTTCGATGGTGATGCGGCCGGCTGCTTCTGCAATCGGTGCAACACCCTTCGGAGTACGGGCTTCGAAGAGCTCCTGGATACGGGGCAGACCTTGGGTGATGTCGTCGCCGCCGCTGGCGGAGACTGCACCACCGGTGTGGAACGTACGCATGGTCAGCTGGGTACCGGGCTCACCGATGGACTGTGCGGCGATGATGCCCACGGCCTCACCGATGTCCACGGTCTTGCCGGTGGCCAGCGAACGGCCGTAGCACAGGGCGCAGGTGCCGACGCTGGACTCACAGGTGAGTACGGAGCGGACCTTGACCTCGGTGATGCCGGCCGCGAACAGCTCGGCGATCACTACGTCACCGCAGTCGGTGCCGGCGGCTGCGAGGACGTTGCCCTCGGAGTCCACGACGTCGACGGCGAGCGTACGTGCGTATGCACTGTTCTCGACGTTCTCGTCCAGCACCAGCTCACCGTTGGAATCGGCGACGGCAATGGGCGTGACCAGGCCGCGCTCGGTGCCGCAGTCCTCTTCGCGGACGATGACGTCCTGGGACACGTCCACCAGACGACGGGTCAGGTAACCCGAGTTGGCGGTACGCAGAGCGGTGTCAGCAAGACCCTTACGGGCGCCGTGCGTGGCGATGAAGTATTCCAGAACCGACAGGCCCTCGCGGTAGGAGGACTTGATGGGACGGGGAATAATTTCACCCTTCGGGTTGGCCACCAGGCCACGGATACCCGCGATCTGGCGGACCTGCATCCAGTTACCACGTGCACCGGAGGACACCATGCGGTTGATGGTGTTCATCGGCGACAGGCTGTCGCGCATCGCCTGGGCGATCTCGTTGGTTGCCTTGTTCCAGATCTCGATCAGTTCCTGGCGGCGCTCGTCGTCGTCGATCAGGCCCTTGTCGTACTGGCCCTGGATCTTTGCAGCCCGCTCCTCGTAACCGGCGAGGATGGCCGGCTTAGCGGCCGGAACCTCGATGTCCGAGATGGCGACGGTGACGCCTGAGCGGGTGGCCCAGTAGAAACCGGCATCCTTCAGGTTGTCCAGCGTTGCCGCGGTGACAACCTTCGGGTAGCGCTCCGCGAGATCGTTGACGATGCGGGACAGCTCGCCCTTGTCGGCAACAGCCTCAACCCACGGGTAGTCCTCGGGCAGGGTCTCGTTGAAGAGAACCTGGCCCAGGGAGGTCTGGACGAGCGCGGGCTGACCCGGCTCCCAGCCTTCCGGAGCTTCCCAGCCGGCGTAGGGCACGAAGCCTTCGAGGCGGATCTTGACCTGCGAGTTCAGGTGCAGCTCACGGGCATCGAACGCCATGATGGCTTCCGCAACCGAACCGAAGACGCGGCCTTCGCCAGCTGAACCCACACGCTTGGTGGTCAGGTGGTAGAGGCCGATGATCATATCCTGCGAAGGCAGGGTGACCGGGCGTCCGTCAGAGGGCTTCAGGATGTTGTTCGAGGACAGCATCAGGATGCGGGCCTCAGCCTGCGCTTCGGGGCTCAGCGGCAGGTGGACTGCCATCTGGTCGCCGTCGAAGTCGGCGTTGAAGGCGCCACAAACCAGCGGGTGGAGCTGGATTGCCTTACCTTCAACAAGCTGCGGCTCGAACGCCTGGATGCCGAGGCGGTGCAGGGTAGGTGCACGGTTGAGCAGCACCGGGTGTTCGGTGATGATCTCTTCCAGCACGTCCCAAACCTGCGGACGGTACCGCTCCACCATGCGCTTGGCCGACTTGATGTTCTGGGCGTGGTTGAGGTCAACCAGGCGCTTCATCACGAACGGCTTGAAGAGCTCCAGGGCCATCTGCTTGGGCAGGCCGCACTGGTGCAGCTTCAGCTGCGGGCCGACGACGATGACCGAGCGGCCGGAGTAGTCGACGCGCTTGCCGAGGAGGTTCTGGCGGAAACGGCCCTGCTTGCCCTTGAGCATGTCGCTCAGGGACTTCAGCGGACGGTTGCCCGGTCCGGTGACCGGACGGCCGCGGCGGCCGTTGTCGAAGAGGCTGTCAACAGCTTCCTGAAGCATGCGCTTCTCGTTGTTGACGATGATCTCCGGAGCACCCAGGTCAAGCAGGCGCTTGAGGCGGTTGTTGCGGTTGATCACACGGCGGTACAGGTCGTTGAGGTCGGAGGTCGCGAAGCGGCCACCGTCCAGCTGGACCATGGGGCGCAGTTCCGGCGGGATCACCGGGACGGCGTCGAGGACCATGCCAAGCGGGCTGTTGTTGGTGGTCAGGAACGCGTTGACCACCTTCAGGCGCTTGAGGGCGCGGGTCTTGCGCTGGCCCTTGCCGTTGGCGATGATGTCGCGCAGCAGGTCCGACTCGGCCTGCATGTCGAAGCTCTCAAGACGCTTCTTGATGGCTTCGGCACCCATGGAGCCTTCGAAGTACATGCCGTAGCGGTCGCGCAGTTCGCGGTACAGGCCTTCGTCACCTTCGAGGTCGGCGACCTTGAGGTTCTTGAAACGGTCCCAGACCTGCTCGAGTCGCTCGATGTCGGCGTCGGCACGCTTGCGCACGTTGGCCATCTGGCGGTCGGCGGAGTCGCGGGCCTTCTTCTTGTCCGCAGCCTTCGCGCCTTCACCCTCAAGGCGGGCAATTTCGCCTTCGAGGTCGCGGGCGATCGCCGCGATGTCGGAGTCGCGGTTGTCGATCAGCTGCTTCTTCTCGATGTCGTGCTCAACCTGCAGGTTGGGCAGTTCCTCGTGGCGGGCAGCTTCGTCGACGCTGGTGATCATGTAGGCAGCGAAGTAGATGACCTTTTCGAGGTCCTTCGGTGCCAGGTCAAGGAGGTAGCCCAGGCGGGAGGGAACACCCTTGAAGTACCAGATGTGCGTGACGGGTGCGGCCAGCTCGATGTGGCCCATGCGTTCGCGGCGGACCTTTGCGCGGGTGACTTCAACGCCACAACGCTCACAGATGATGCCCTTGAAGCGCACGCGCTTGTACTTGCCGCAGTAGCATTCCCAGTCCCGGGACGGGCCGAAGATCTTCTCGCAGAAGAGTCCGTCCTTCTCGGGCTTGAGCGTGCGGTAGTT
The DNA here is from genome assembly GCF_900537115.1 of Arthrobacter sp. Alg241-R88. Classification (GTDB taxonomy): domain Bacteria; phylum Actinomycetota; class Actinomycetes; order Actinomycetales; family Micrococcaceae; genus Arthrobacter. The sequence goes on along the minus strand of NZ_UNRG01000001.1, from coordinate 486,681 downwards.
GATGGTTTCCGGCTTCTTAACCTCGCCGTAAGACCAGCCACGGATGTCTTCCGCGGTGGCGAGGCCGATCTGCATGAGGCCGAAGGAGGATTCGCTGGACATATGGTCCCTGTTCTCTCTTGTTCTCTAAATTCTGAAGTCTTGGTTACGGGAAGAGGGAGAGGCCCGACGGCGGGTGGTCACCCGCCGTCGGACGCTCTGCTAGACCTCTTCTACCGAACTGGGCTCTGCACGAGACAGATCGATGCCCAGTTCTTCCGCAGCGGTGAAGACTGCGTCATCAGAGTCACGCATTTCAATTGTGGTTCCGTCCGTGGAGAGGACTTCCACGTTCAGGCACAGCGACTGCATTTCCTTGATCAAGACCTTGAAGGACTCGGGAACGCCCGGCTCGGGGATGTTCTCGCCCTTGACGATGGCTTCGTAGACCTTCACACGACCGTGGATGTCATCAGACTTGATCGTGAGGAGTTCCTGGAGCGTGTAGGCAGCGCCGTAAGCTTCGAGCGCCCACACTTCCATTTCACCAAAGCGCTGGCCACCGAACTGTGCCTTACCACCCAGCGGCTGCTGGGTGATCATGGAGTACGGGCCGGTGGAGCGCGCGTGGATCTTGTCGTCCACCAGGTGGTGGAGCTTCAGGATGTACATGTAGCCGACCGAGATCGGATCCGGGAACGGCTCGCCGGAGCGGCCGTCGAACAGACGGGTCTTGCCGGAGGAGTTGATCAGGCGTTCGCCGTCACGGGTCACGTTGGTGGAGTCCAGCAGGCCCGTGATTTCCTCTTCGCGGGCGCCGTCGAACACCGGCGTTGCAACAGTGGTCTGGCCACTCTCGCGCGGCAGGTTCGGCAGCTGCTTGACCCACTCGGGCTCGCCTTCGATCTTCCAACCGGTCTTGGCAACCCAGCCGAGGTGCGTCTCAAGCACCTGGCCCACGTTCATACGGCCCGGGACACCCAGCGGGTTCAGGACGATATCAACGGGGGTACCGTCGGCAAGGAAGGGCATGTCCTCGATCGGGAGGATCTTGGAGATAACGCCCTTGTTGCCGTGGCGGCCGGCGAGCTTGTCGCCGTCGGTGATCTTACGCTTTGCAGCCACGTAGACGCGGACCAGCTGGTTCACGCCCGGGGGCAGCTCGTCGTCGTTGTCGCGGTCGAAGACGCGCACTCCGATGACGGTGCCGGACTCGCCGTGGGGCACCTTCAGGGAGGTGTCGCGGACTTCGCGGGACTTCTCACCGAAGATGGCGCGCAGCAGGCGCTCTTCCGGGGTCAGTTCGGTTTCACCCTTCGGGGTGACCTTTCCAACCAGGATGTCCCCTGCTTCAACCTCGGCACCAATGTGGATGATGCCGCGCTCGTCCAGGCCTGCCAGTACTTCCTCGGACACGTTGGGGATGTCACGGGTGATTTCCTCGGCACCGAGCTTGGTGTCGCGGGCATCGATCTCGTGCTCCTCGATGTGGATGGAGGAAAGAACGTCCTCGGCAACGATGCGCTGCGAGAGGATGATGGCGTCCTCGAAGTTGTGGCCTTCCCATGACATGAATGCCACGAGCAGGTTCTTACCGAGGGCGAGCTCGCCCTGGTCCGTTGCCGGGCCGTCGGCGATGATGCCGCCAACTTCCAGGCGCTGGCCTTCGTTCACCAGGACACGGTGGTTGTAGCAGTTGCCCTGGTTGGAGCGGGCGAACTTGTTGATGCGGTAGTTGGTCTCGGTGCCGTCGTCGTTGAGCATGATGACGAGCTCGGCGGAAACCTCGGTGACCACACCGGCCTTCTTGGCGATGACAACGTCGCCGGCGTCGACGGCTGCGGCGCGCTCCATGCCGGTGCCCACAAAGGGAGCCTCGGAACGGACCAGCGGCACGGCCTGGCGCTGCATGTTGGCACCCATGAGTGCGCGGTTGGCGTCGTCGTGCTCGAGGAACGGGATCAGGGCGGTAGCCACGGACACCATCTGGCGCGGGGAAACGTCCATGAACTCGACGTCCTCGGCGGGTACGAGCACAGGCTCGCCTCCACCACCACGGGCACGCACCAGGACGGTGTCTTCGGCGAACTTCTTGTTCTCGTCCAGCGGCGCGTTGGCCTGGGCGATGAGCACCTCAGCCTCGTCGTCGGCCGTCAGGTACTGGACGTCGTCGGAAACGACGCCGTTCTTGACCAGGCGGTACGGGGTCTCGATGAAGCCGAACGGGTTAATGCGTCCGTAGGATGCCAGCGAACCGATCAGACCAATGTTCGGGCCTTCAGGGGTTTCGATGGGGCACATACGTCCGTAGTGGGACGGGTGTACGTCACGGACTTCCATGCCGGCGCGGTCACGGGACAGACCACCGGGGCCAAGGGCCGACAGGCGGCGCTTGTGGGTCAGGCCCGAGAGCGGGTTGTTCTGGTCCATGAACTGCGACAGCTGGGAGGTTCCGAAGAACTCCTTGATGGCTGCAACCACGGGGCGGATGTTAATCAGGGTCTGGGGCGTGATGGCCTCGACGTCCTGGGTGGTCATACGCTCGCGGACAACGCGCTCCATGCGGGACAGGCCGGTGCGGACCTGGTTCTCGATGAGTTCGCCGACGGCGCGGATGCGGCGGTTGCCGAAGTGGTCGATGTCGTCGATTTCGACGCGCAGGTCCACTTCCTGGCCATCGCGGGTGCCCTTGATGGTCTTCTCGCCGGCGTGCAGCGCGACGAGGAACTTGATCATGGCCACGATGTCTTCAACGTGCAGGACCGATGCTTCCTTGTCGCCAAGGGAGCGGTCGATGCCAAGCTTGCGGTTGATCTTGTAGCGGCCAACCTTGGCCAGATCGTAGCGCTTGGAGTTGAAGTACAGGTTGTCCAGCAGCGACTGGGCAGCCTCGACGGTGGGGGGCTCGCCCGGGCGCAGCTTCCGGTAGATGTCCAGCAACGCGTCTTCGCGGGTCTCGGTGGCGTCCTTCTCCAGGGTTGCCCGCATGGAGTCGTACTGGCCGAACTCTTCGAGGATCTGGCCTTCGGTCCAGCCGAGGGCCTTCAGCAGGACGGTGACCGACTGCTTGCGCTTGCGGTCGAGGCGAACGCCGACCTGGTCGCGCTTGTCGATTTCGAGCTCGAACCAGGCGCCGCGGGACGGGATGATCTTCGCAGTGAAGATGTCCTTGTCGCTGGTCTTGTCGGCGGCACGCTCAAAGTAGGCGCCCGGGGAACGGACCAGCTGGGAGACGACGACACGCTCGGTGCCGTTGACCACGAAGGTGCCCTTCTCGGTCATCAGCGGGAAGTCGCCCATGAACACGGTCTGCTGCTTGATCTCACCCGTGTTGTTGTTCATGAACTCAGCCTTGACGTACAGCGGAGCCGAGTACGTTGCGTCCCGGTCCTTGCACTCGGCCATGGTGTACTTCGGGTCAGCGAACTCGGGATCGGAGAAGCTCAGGGACATGGTGCCCTGGAAGTCCTCAATCGGAGAGATCTCTTCGAAGATGTCCGAAAGACCGGACGTGGTGGCGACGCTAAGATCGTTTTCTTCGACAGCTTTCGCTACGCGTGCCTGCCAGCGTTCGTTTCCAACCAGCCAGTCGAAGCTGTCCGTCTGGAGGGCAAGCAGATTCGGAACGTCAAGAGGTTCGTGAATCTTTGCGAATGAGAGCCGGCGAGTGGCACCATCAGTGCTGTCGGCGGTGTTAGCGGTTTCGTTATTAGAGGTGCTCGAGGCGACCAAGAGGGATCCTTCCACAGACCTTCAGGCGTTTTCAGATCTCCCCCGCTGTGCACCCTGCGGAATGCTCCGCAGTGCTACCATCCGGTTCCGCTATATGACCCGGGGCCGGTGCTGACCATGCTGTGACGTTGTTGACGGCACGTTGATTGCCAGCTGCCAGGCGAAAGCCCACCGCTATATGAAGGCTGAAGGTAAACAGGGAAGACGCAAATATCTACGATACGGCAAAATAACCTACATGTCTACCCCACATCCGGCCCGATTGCAAGCACCGGTTTTCCGGGCTGCTTGCGGGAGGCGGAACTAAAGCCGCAGGGTGACACCTTCGCCCGTGCACGTCCCGGCGTTGGCAAACACCGCATCCCTGACTGCGTCCCGGGACTCCTGCGCCGGCACGCCGCCGGATTCCGCCGCGGCTGAATGGTCGATGGCGAGCAGGCTCAGTGACGCGAAGAGCCCCTGGAGGTCACCGGCTGTTGAGTCCTTGGCGTCTTCGGCCCGCAGGTAGATGTCCTCAAAGCCATCCGGGTCATCGGCCGGGACGGCCTTGTACTCCGCAATCAGTTCGTTGAAGAGTTCACAGGTACCTTTTGCTCCCACCGCTGCGGCTCCCCCTGAAGCCGCTTCCCCTGAAGCCGACGACGGCGGCGCGTTCGTGGCGCTTCCAGCGGAGCCGGTAGCGCGGGGAGAGTTTGCCCGGCTTGGCTCATCCGCGGCCGGCGCCGTTGAGGCGGCATTGGGATCCGGCGTGGAAACGGAACAGGCCGTCAGTGACGCAAAGCCGATGGCTGCTGCCATCGCCAGGATTTTTTTCACGGTGCTGCTCCAAGCGTCCCCGGGGGACGGACCTGCTGTCCCCCTGCAAAAGTGTCCGTCGTCCACCCTACGCAGGCCGCCGTCGTCGCGCACGTCCCGGGGATGGGGAGTCCTCCCCCGCCGCTGCCGTCTCGGGGTCAGGGGCACGGCCGGAATGCACATAGCGGCCGGGGCGTTTGAATATATGGGTGACCAGCGTCACGATAGCCTTAGTGGCCTACAACGGATCAGATCGGAAGAGATAAACATGGGCAACTCCGCGGACAACACTGACGTTGTCATCCTCGCAGCAGTTCGTACTCCCCAAGGCCGTATCAACGGCCAGCTGGCGAGCTTTACCGCCGTCGACCTCGGGGCCCACGCCATCAAGGCGGCCCTGAAGGCAAGCGGGATCGACGCCGGGCAGGTGGAGGCCGTCATCATGGGACAGGTGCTCCAGGCGGGTGCCGGCCAGAATCCCGCACGGCAGAGCTCCATCGGCGCCGGCATCGGCTGGAATGTTCCTGCCGTCACCGTGAACAAGGTCTGCCTCTCGGGTCTGACCGCGGTGATCGACGCTGCCCGGATGATCCGCGGCGGTGAGGCGGCCGTGGTGGTGGCCGGCGGGCAGGAGTCCATGACCCGGGCACCGCACGTGCTGCCCGGCTCACGGCAAGGGTGGACCTACGGCTCCATCCAGGCACTGGACGTGGCTGCGCACGATGGACTCACGGATGCCTTTGACGGCCAGTCGATGGGCCTGTCCACCGAAACCCGTAACCTCACGCTGGGCATCGACAGGACATCCCAGGACAATGTGGCCGCCCAGTCGCACCAGCGTGCCGCGCTGGCCGCCAAGAACGGCACCTTCGACGACGAAATCGTTCCCCTCAGCGTCAAGCAGCGCAAGGGCGATCCCCTGGTTGTCTCCACGGATGAAGGTGTCCGCCCCAACGCCTCCGTTGAGTCCCTCGCCGGGCTGCGGGCCGCCTTCGTCACCGACGGCACCATTACCGCCGGCAATTCCTCTCCCCTGTCTGATGGAGCCGCGGCCCTGGTCCTCTCCTCCCGCGCGTTTGCCGAGGAGAACGGACTCGAATACCTGGCGGTTGTCGGCAAGCCCGGGCAGGTTGCCGGGCCGGACAACTCCCTGCATTCCCAGCCGTCCAACGCCATTAAGAACGCCTTGGGGCGTGCGGGCTGGACCACTGCCGATTTGGACTTTATCGAGATCAACGAAGCGTTCGGTTCCGTGGCAGTCCAGTCGCTGCAGGACCTCGATTACCCCCTCGAAAAGTGCAACATCCATGGTGGTGCCATCGCCCTGGGCCACCCCATCGGCGCATCCGGGGCCCGGCTCGCTGTACATGCCGCCCATGAACTCAAACGGCGCGGAACAGGCAAAGCCGCGGTGTCCCTGTGCGGGGGCGGCGGACAGGGCGAAGCCCTCCTCCTGTACCGCGACTGATGGCGGGCATACCAGCGAACGGAACGGACGGCGTCGGACGCGAACGGTTCCTGGCGGATGCAGCCGCCAGGGGCCTGCAGGTGCAGGTGGTGGAACGGCCGGCCGCCAGAAGTCTTGAAGAGGCGGCCGGGATCCTGGGCATCAGCCCCGGGGACATCGTGAAGTCACTGGTGGTCAAGCACAAGGACGGCTCGTTCCTGTTCGCCCTCATCCCGGGAGACCGCCAGATCTCCTGGCCCAAGCTGCGGACCCTCGTGGGCGTGAACAAACTGTCGCTGCCGCCCGCGGACGTGGCGCTTGAGGCCACCGGATACGAACGCGGCACCATCACGCCGCTGGGGAGCACTCAACCCTGGCCCGTCTACGCGGACGCCACCATTACCGGCCGGCGGATCTCAATGGGCGCAGGAGCCCACGGCTACAGCGCATTCGTTGACGCCGACGCCCTGACTGCGGCCCTGGGTGCCGTCGTCGCAGACATCAGCGACCCCGCCTGACATCCCCCGGGCCCAACTGGGTAGCGCTATGTGTCGTTTTGAGCCCTGAAAACGACACATAGCGCTACCTACTTGGGCTGGAAACGCAAAAGCCCCGCCCACAAACGTGGACGGGGCTTTTGAGGAAAAGCGCGTTGTTACTTGAGGGTAACGGTGGCGCCTGCAGCCTCGAGCTGCTCCTTGGCCTTCTCGGCAGCTTCCTTGGTTGCACCTTCGAGGACAGCCTTGGGAGCGCTGTCAACCAGGTCCTTGGCTTCCTTGAGGCCCAGGGAAGTGATGGCGCGAACTTCCTTGATCACTGCGATCTTCTTGTCGCCGGCAGCTTCGAGGACGACGTCGAAGTCAGTCTTCTCTTCAACCTCTTCAGCAGCAGCACCGGCGGGGCCGGCAACAGCTACCGCAGCAGCGGTAACTTCGAAGGTCTCTTCGAAGAGCTTGACGAACTCGGAGAGCTCGATGATGGTCAGTTCCTTGAAAGCTTCAATGAGCTCTTCGTTGGTGAGCTTCGCCATGGTAGGCGTCCTTCCTGTTGTGGTGATCAGCGGCACGCGGCCGTGCTTCACACCGGAGTCTTGTGGGGTAAAGAGAATTAGTTCTCTTCGGCTGCGGGAGCTTCAGCCGGGGCTTCAGCTGAAGCATCAGCAGCAGCTTCTTCAGCGGCAGGCGCTTCGGCAGCCGCCGGTGCACCGTTCTCTTCTTCAAGCTTGAGGCGCAGCGCGTCGATGATGCGTGCAGCTGCGGCAGCAGGGGCCTTGAGGACGCCTGCAACCTTGGCGAGCTGCAGCTCGCGGGACTCGAGCGCTGCCAGCGCGGCAACCTCGCTGGCGTCCAGTGCCTTGCCCTCGAAGTAACCGGTCTTGATGACCAGCTGCTTGTTGGCCTTGGCAAAATCCGTCAGGCTCTTGGCAGCGGCAACTGCGTCACCCTTGATGAACGCGATTGCAGTGGGGCCGGAGAGCTGGTCGTTGAATGCTTCAACACCGGCTTCCTTGGCTGCAATGGCGGTCAGGGTGTTCTTGACGACCGCGAACTTGGTGTCCTGGCCGAGAGAAACACGCAGCTGCTTGAGCTGTGCAACGGTGAGCCCGCGGTATTCGGTCAGGACAGCGGCGTTCGATTCCTTGAAATCGTTAGTGATCTCAGCTACTGCTGAAACCTTAGTAGGCGTTGCCATAACCCTCCTTCCGGGGATAGTGCCGGTATGCGACGGTCCCCGCTCGGATGAGCTAAAACTAAAAACGCCCCGCGCAGATGCACGGGGCTTGGCTCAACACAGATGTTTCCATGGAGCTTTTGCTTCGTTCACCTGCGCCGGCCGCCCTACGTTGAGGGTCCTTCGTCCAGAAAGCCACTGCGTCTCCCGCGCACAACTGCAGAGTTGAGCCATGTTCGAGAGAGTGGATTTCCAACAACCGACGGTCTTTGGTCCTTCAAGTCTACGGGGAGAGCCGCCGGTCCTCCAAATCGGGCCGTTAGCTGGTGCTGGTGTGCACGTGCGGAAGCTCCTTTTGCCAGATCCCGGTGACCCCGGCAGTCTGGAAACCCAGCTGCTGGTTCACGGTCAGGAGGTACCGGTTTTCCGGGGCGTTCCAGGTATAGATGACCCGCGCGTCCGGAAACTGCTCGGTGAGCCGTTCCATGTTGGCCACCTTGATCAGCAGGCCCAGCTTGTTCCCCCTGTGCTCCTGCAGCACCAGGGTGTCGTCCTGGAAAACGACGTCGGCACGGTGCGCCAGTACCGTGATGGTGGTCAGGCCCACGAGCGTTCCCGAGGCAAGATGTTCGACTGCGGTGACCACGGTCCGCCTGCCCTGCGCGATGGCAACCTCTTCAGCTTCCCGGAGGATGGCGCCGTCGAGCACCATGTCCTGCTCAACCGGCGGGTCCAGGGCGGGATCGACGTCGGCCCCCGCTTGGTTCTCAAGGGCCGCGACGGCCTCCAGCCACTGGTCCGGGCAGCGGTCCGTCCAGTGGTGCAGCCGGTAGCGGCCGTTGTTGGCCTCATCCGCCTCAGCCTGCAGGTCGGCCACCAGCTTTGTGTCCAGCGGCAGCGCGCACGAGCTGAACTGCTCAATATGCTGAAGCGTGTACCCGGTCCGCTGGGCGAACTCCACTTCGCGGCTCTCCAACGGTACGAAGCCCTGGCCCGAGCCCGGAACCAACTGGGCGCGCTCGAATTCATGGAGGGAGGCCCCGGGGTGGTTCGTATCCACCAGGATCATGGTGCGCCCCTCGCCGCGGACCAGCTGTTCGGCGGCCTGGAGGAGCCGGCGGCCCACTCCCTGGCGCTGGAACTCGGGGAGGATGTCGAGGGTGAATTCGGCAAGGTCCAGGTTGTCAGTGAGGGGCAGGGCGATATCGACGGTTCCCACGATCTCCCCGTCCACCTTGGCTACGAGAATCAGCTGGCGCTCGTACGGGTCCTGGAACTCGAGCAGCTTTTCCAAGGGACCATAGGCGAGGTCATCACTCCCCCAGGTCTGCATCCTCACTTTCCGCCCCACCTCGACGGCGGCAAGGAAGTCCGCTGCGTCCGGCGCGTCCAGTGAGTCGGGAATCCAAAGCTGCTCGATCTTCACGTCTTTTGCCATAGGCGAATCATCCCAGCCGTTTCTGCCACTCGCCTTCATAACCTGCGGGCTTGAATCCAAGTGCAATATTTATGGCCAGCATATGTTGGTTTTCGTTGGCATTCCATGTCAACACTGACCGTGCCGCCGGCCACCGGCTCTGGGCCCGCCGCAAGTTCGCCACTTTGGTCAGCATGCCCAGGCGGCGGCCGCGGTGTTCGGACGTGACCAGGGTGTCCTGCTGCACGATGGAGTCCGGCACGCCGGGACGCCAGTTCAGGACTGTGTAGGCGGCCAGTTGCCCTGTCTCCCGGTGCCGGGCCGCCGTCACCGCTGATTGGACTCCACTGCGGATCAGCGTATTCTCCTCCTCCCGGACCCTGGCACCATCCCAGTCCTCACGTTCCCAATCAAGCCCGGCAATGGGGACGTCCGTACTCATGGTCGCTTTCAGGTGGGCATACGCCTGCAGCAGGTCTTCCGGGCAGCTGTCGTTCCAGCCGATGATGGAGTATTCCGCGGCCCGGGCGGCGGCGTCGGCCTCCAACCGGTCCAGCAGTTCCGGCGGCACAGGCAGGGCCAGTCGGCTGGACCGTTCCACCTGCTCCAGCTCATAGCCGGCAGCAACCGCAAAGGCCACCGCGGGCTCGTCAAGCGGCAGTCCACCGGCGCCGGATTTCGCGGGCAGCAGGGCTCCACCGTCCGCAGTTTCCAACGGCACCTCGTGATAGGCGTCAAGGGACGTCCTGCCACGTTCCCGGGCAACGGCCTCGGCGTGCTTGAGCAGGGCTCGGCCCAGTCCTCGGCGCCGGTGGACAGGAGCAACCAGGACATCGATTCCAGCGGTGTGGGTGTTCTCGTGCATTGGGAGTGTGACTGAGCAGATGCCAGCAGTTTCCGCGCCGAGCCTCGCCAGGTACAGGTGCCGTTCCTCATATTCGTTGCCCTGCCAGAACTCGGCAGCTTCCTGCAGCGTGGGGCAGCGGTCCAGGTTGCCCCAGGCAGCGAGTTCGTGGGCCACCCGCAAGGCGTGGCATTCCTCAAACTCGGCGGTAACCTGGCGGTCCCCCGCAGCTGTTTCGCCGCCGGGCTGCATGACGTCCACCTCGGATATTGCCAGGACAACGGATTCTTCCGGGGATTGATCCACATCCGGTTCGGCCATTTCTACAGCTTAGGCAAGACTCTGCCGCTTCGGGCATGGTTTCCAAACTTAAACAAAAACCGCCCGGCACGGATGCCGGGCGGTTTTTTGTTTGCAGTGGAAGGATCCGCTGCGGTTGCTTCACACGAGGATTTAGGCCTCGGTCAGAACCTTGGTGACGTTCGGGTCCACGGAGATGCCGGGGCCGAAGGTGGTGGCAACGGTGGCCTTCTGGATGTAGCGGCCCTTGGAAGCGGACGGCTTCAGGCGAAGCACCTCTTCCAGTGCTGCTGCGTAGTTCTCGGCCAGCTTGATGGCGTCGAAGGACACCTTGCCGATGATGAAGTGCAGGTTGGAGTGCTTGTCGACGCGGAAGTCGATCTTTCCACCCTTGATGTCGTTGACGGCCTTGGTGACGTCGGGGGTCACGGTGCCCGTCTTCGGGTTCGGCATCAGGTTACGCGGGCCCAGGACCTTACCGAGGCGGCCAACCTTGCCCATGAGGTCAGGGGTGGCGACGGCGGCGTCGAAGTCGGTCCAGCCGGCTGCGATCTTTTCGATCAGGTCATCGGAACCAACGAAGTCGGCTCCGGCAGCGATTGCTGCCTCAGCCTTGTCACCCGTGGCGAAAACCAGGACGCGGGCAGTCTTACCGGTGCCGTGGGGCAGGTTGACGGTGCCGCGGACCATCTGGTCAGCCTTGCGGGGGTCGACGCCGAGGCGGAATGCAACCTCAACGGTGGCGTCGAACTTGGACGGGTTGGTGTCCTTGGCCAGCGTTACTGCCTCGAACGGCGCGTAGAACTTCTCCGCGTCGATCTTGGCGGCTGCTGCCTCATATGCTTTGCTGCGCTTTGCCATGCTGCTTATTTCTCCTTGTGCAGTTGTGGTCTGCGGACCGCGCTGGGCCCTGCCACAGTTGGTGAGCGGGCTCGTTATCCGTGCCCGGTTCCCAACATTGTCGGTTTGTGCCGCTTATACGGCAGTGGTGCCGGTTGCCCGGCGGTGCCGCCCGTCGTCGTGATCGGTTTCCCGAACCCGACAGTGGCAGCGGGGAATTAACCCTCGACGGTGATGCCCATGGAGCGGGCGGTGCCGGCGATGATCTTCGCTGCGCCTTCGAGGCTGGTGGCGTTGAGGTCTTCCATCTTGGTGGAAGCGATCTCGTTGACCTGTGCCTGGGTCAGCTTGGCAACCTTGACGGTGTGCGGGGTCGCCGAACCCTTGGCGACGCCTGCAGCCTTTTTGATGAGCTCTGCAGCCGGCGGGGTCTTGGTGATGAACGTGAAGGAACGGTCCTCGTAGACCGTGATTTCCACGGGGATGACGTTTCCGCGCTGGGCTTCCGTCGCAGCGTTGTACGCCTTGCAGAATTCCATGATGTTGACACCGTGCTGGCCAAGCGCAGGACCGATCGGCGGAGCCGGGTTAGCGGCACCTGCCTGGATCTGCAGCTTGATGAGGCCGGTGACCTTCTTCTTGGGAGCCAATGTAGGGTCCTTCTCTCAATAACGTCCTGGGACACAGGAGCGTGCCTCAGGTTTTTGGCCGCCATGGCGAGGCGGCCGGCCGTTCCGGTGCCGCTAAAGCAGGCAGCACCGGGACGAATTCTTGGGGTTGTCAGATCTTGGTGACCTGGTTGAACGCCAGGGTGACCGGCGTTTCGCGCTCGAAGATGGAAACCAGCACCACGAGAGTCTGGGATTCGACCTTGATCTCGGAGATCGTAGCGGGGAGCGTCTCGAACGGACCTTCCTTGACGATGACCGATTCGCCGACCTCGAAGTCGACATCCACGGGAGCCTGGTTCTGCTTGTTGACCGGCTTGCCCTTCTCGGCCTGCTCTTCTTCGAAAACGGGAGCGAGCATGGAGAAGACCTCGTCCAGGCGCAGCGGCACTGGGTTGTGGGCGTTGCCCACGAAGCCGGTGACCCCGGGGGTGTGGCGGACGGCGCCCCAGGAGGCGTCCGTCAGGTCCATGCGGACCAGCACGTAGCCGGGGATGCGGACGCGGTTGATGACCTTGCGCTGAGCGTTCTTGATCTCAACGACTTCTTCCATGGGCACCTGGATCTCGAAGATGTAATCTTCCATGTCCAGGGTCTGGATGCGGGTTTCCAGGTTGGCCTTCACGCGGTTTTCGTAGCCGGCGTAGGAGTGGATGACGTACCAGTCACCTTCCTGGCGGCGCAGCTTGGCCTTGAATTCCTCGGCGGGGTCAACATCGGCCTTGGCGGCGGCGGCTGCGAGGGCGTCAGATGACTCTTCCTCGGAGCCGGCATCGTCCGCCTCAGCGTCTTCGGACTCGGCGTCGCTGGCTTCGGGCGCGGAGGATTCAACCTCAGACTCGTCACCGGCTTCTGCCGTGATGTCCGCGGACTCTTCCAGCTCAGTCTCGGTTACCTCGAGCTCCTGCTCAGACACTTGGTCTCCTGCTTCCTCATTGCCTAACATGCCTATTTAAATGGCTCAATTCCGCACACCGGTGCTTCCCTCCGGTTTCCCGGACGGATCACGCGGCCTGCGGACGGTTCAGCCTTAGCTGTCCCCGGGGACGCTACCGCCGAAGACCCAGCTGACAGCGGTTCCAAAACCGAGGTCCAGCAGGCTGACGATGATCATCATGATGCCGACGAACACCAGCACCACGAGCGTGTAGTTGATCAGTTCCTTGCGGGTTGGTGCAACAACTTTCTTCAGCTCGCCGATGATCTGGCGGATGAAGAGCGCAATGCGGGCGAAGAAGTTTGCCTTGGCGTCCTTCTTAGCTGGGCGGCCCTTGGAGCTGCTGGCAGCTGTTTCGGTCACCTGGTCCTCGCTCATCTTTGCAATGTTGGATTACCCGGCCCTGATCAGAACCATGGTTGCTGCGCCTGCCCCGGATTTTTGTCCGGGGCAGCTTGCGCAGGGCAGACAGGACTCGAACCTGCAACCTGCGGTTTTGGAGACCGCTGCGCTACCAATTGCGCCACTACCCTATGGAGTGAATTCCACGCTCCGACGACTAACCACCAGCTTGCACTGGGGCGCACGTCATCATCCGTGTTTTCAACACCGGTGAACCAGTCTACGCAACAACTTCGCGTTCGTCGAACCAGCCCGTTTCCGGCCCTTCCCGCTGGCCGGGTTTGACCTTGACTGGCAGGCAGTCACAAATCAAAACCGGCAACCCGGAGGGTCCGGTGAACAGCATAGAGTAGATCACGTCGAAACCCACATTCCAGCCTCCGGGCTGCAAGCGAAGAACGGACCTGCCATGTCTGCCGCCCGCGTTTCCCAGCGCATTTCCGCTATTGCCGAATCCGCAACCCTTGCCGTTGATGCCAAGGCGAAGGCGCTGAAGGCAGCTGGGCGGCCGGTCATTGGTTTCGGCGCGGGTGAACCGGATTTCCCCACCCCGGACTACATCGTCCAGGCGGCCATTGAAGCGGCGAGCCAGCCCAAGTACCACCGCTACTCCCCCGCGGGCGGCCTGCCCGAGCTGAAGAAGGCCATCGCCGAGAAGACCCTGCGGGACTCCGGCTACGCGGTGGACGCTTCCCAGGTCCTGGTGACCAACGGCGGCAAGCAGGCCGTGTACAACACATTCGCCACGCTTGTTGATCCGGGCGACGAAGTCATTGTGCCCACCCCGTTCTGGACCACATACCCGGAGGCCATCCGGCTTGCAGGCGGGGTTCCCGTGGAGGTGTTTGCCGGCCCGGAGCAGGACTACCTGGTGACGGTGGAGCAGCTCGAAGCAGCGGTGACCGACAGGACGAAGATCCTGCTGTTCGTGTCGCCGTCGAACCCCACCGGTTCCGTCTACTCACCTGGGCAGGTGGCGGAGATTGGCAAGTGGGCCGCGGCCAAGGGCCTGTGGGTTGTCACGGATGAGATTTACGAGCACCTGACCTACGACGGCGTTCCGTTCACCTCCATCGCCACCGCCGCCCCGGAGCTGGGCGACAAAGTGGTTATCCTCAACGGCGTGGCCAAGACCTACGCCATGACCGGCTGGCGTGTGGGCTGGATGATCGGCCCGGCCGACGTCATCAAGGCCGCCACCAACCTGCAGTCCCACGCCACCTCCAACGTCTCCAACATTCCCCAGGTCGCCGCCCTCGCCGCCGTGTCCGGACCGCTGACCGCCGTGGACGAGATGAAGGTCGCCTTTGACCGCCGCCGCAAGGCCATCGTCGCCGGCCTGAACGCCATCGAAGGCGTGGAATGCCCGACGCCGAAGGGCGCCTTCTACGTGTACGCGGACGTCCGCGCGCTGCTGGGCAAGGAATTCCCGACGGCGTCGGGTACCGCCACGCCGCAGACCTCCGCCGAGCTCGCAGCCCTGATCCTGGATGAGGTTGAGGTGGCAGTGGTTCCGGGCGAGGCTTTTGGGCCTTCCGGCTACCTGCGCCTTTCGTACGCGCTTGGCGACGAGGACCTCGCCACCGGGGTGCAGCGCCTGCAGGACTTCCTCGGCAAGGCCCAGTAGGGACGCTCTCTCACTTAACGCAGGAAAAACTCAAACGCTCTATCACTCTCTTCAGGAGAGTGATAGAGCGTTCGGTTTGGAGGCCCGGAAGGCGATAGAGCGTTTGGGTATGAGGCGCATCAAGTGAAAGAGCGTTCCGGCTTAATCCCAATTAAGTGAGAGAGCGTTCCGGCTTAATGCCCAATTAAGTGAGAGAGCGTTCCGGCTTAGGCCGCATCAAGTGAGAGAGCGTGGCGGCTAGAGGAGGCGGCGCTCGGCGGCCCACTTGGTGAGTTCGTGCCGGCTGGAAAGCTGCAGCTTGCGGAGCACGGCGGACACGTGCGTCTCCACGGTCTTGATGCTGATGAACAGCTCCTTGGCCACCTCCTTGTAGCTGTAGCCGCGGGCGATGAGACGCATGACCTCAAGTTCCCGGGCGGAGAGCTTGTCCAGTTCGTCGTCGGCGATGTCTGCGGGGGCGGTACCAAAAGCGTCCAGGACGAAGCCAGCGAGCCGCGGCGAGAAGACGGCGTCCCCACCGGCAACCCGGTACACGGCGTCGGTGATTTCTGCCCCCGAGATGGTCTTGGTGACGTAGCCGCGTGCTCCGGCCCGGATCACCGCCACAACGTCCTCCGCCGCGTCCGAGACGCTGAGGGCAAGGAACCTGGTGGTGGCCAGCAGGGCAGCGGAGCCGGCGATGACTTCGCGCCCCCCGCCCCCAAGGCCGCCGGGAAGGTGGACATCCAGCAGCACCACGTCCGGGCGCTCCCGGGCGATCACGGCGATGGCCTGCTCTACCGTCGCCGCCTCGCCCACCACCTGGATACTGGGATCAAGGTCCGCCTTCAGGCCGGAGCGGAAGATCGCATGGTCATCCACAATCACCACCCGGGCGGACCTGGCGGTTCGGACGGGACCTGTACCGGCTCCCTGCGCTGCATTCATGGTTTGCCTTCCGTGCTGTCCTGCGGCGCGACGGGGAAGCCCAGCCGCACCTCCGTGCCTTCACTGGTACTGGTGATCGCCGCCGTGCCGCCGTGCCGGTTCATCCGGCCGATGATGGACTCCCGCACCCCGAGCCTGTCCTCCGGAACGTCCTGCAGTTCAAAGCCCGGGCCGCGGTCCTTAACGAAGACTTCCGCACGTCCGGCGGCTGCCTCCAGGTAGACCGAGACCGTCCCGCCGCCGTGGCGGGAAGCGTTGAGCATGGCTTCACGGCTCGCCTGGATCAGAGCTTCATGGCCTTCCGTGACGGCCGTGTCCCCCACGCTGACCACCTCGACGGCGTTGCCCAGCAGGTCTTCCACTTCGGCGGCTACCGCCTTGATCCGGTCCGACAACTGCCCGGCGTCCTTGCCGGGGTCCTCAAACAGCCAGCCCCGCAACTCCCGCTCCTGGGCACGGGCCAGCCGGACGACGTCGTGCTCATTGGCAGCCCTCCGTTGGATAAGGGCCAGCGTCTGCAGCACCGAGTCGTGAAGGTGGGCGGCGATTTCGGCCCGTTCGGTTTCCCTGATGCGGCCGGCGCGCTCCGCTTCCAGGTCACGCCAGAACTTCAGCGCCCACGGGAGCAGGACCAGCACCACGCCGCCGAGGACCGCAACGGAGGCCAGCAGCGCCAGCCACGTCTGCTCCCACGAACCGGACCCCGACACCATCACCAGGACGCCCGCCACCACCAGCGCCAGGCCCGCCGCCAGCCGCGCCCAGCCGCCGGCCTGGTCCGCCTTGGTTTTGTCCACGAGCCCTGCACGCCGGGTTTCATCAAGCTGCATCCAGGCAATGGAAGCGCCGCCAAGGACTGCCGCCGCCGGAATCAGTGTGCCCAGGGGAACGTCCACGCCCAGGAGCTGGGCGACCAGGATACCCGCCACCAACAGCAGCCCCACGCCGAGCAGGATCTCCTTGCCGTAGCGCATGTCCCGGAACCTGAACCAGGGCCGGGCAGCCTCGGAAGCCTGTCCCGCGGCCTCCCCTGCTGCCGGGTAACCGCCGGAAGCGGGAGGGGCAGTGGCCGCGCCAGGGCCGCCGTCGACCGCTCCGGGAAGGGCAACACCAGGGCCAGCCGCGGCAGTGGCCCGGGGAACGGCCCCCGGAACAGGCTCGCGGCTCACGGCAGGGGCAATGGGCGACGGCGGCCGGCGCGCCTGCCGCCGGGCGCTTTCGTCCGCGGTGGGCACCATAATCCACAACCAGGCATAGAAGACGACGCCGGCCCCGCCGGCCAGTGAAGCCAGGACCATCGCCACCCGTACGTTGCGGACCGGCCAGCCCAGATGCGCGGCAAGGCCGGAGCACACGCCCGCGATAAAGCGGTCGCTGCGGCGGACCAGCGGGGGGCGGCCGGGGACGGTTGTCATGGATCAATCCAAGCATGGATCAGGGTTCCCCGGACCGCAATCCGGCCGGAACCGGGGGCCACTCAGGGGCCGTTCAGGGTGTCCCCCAGTAGAGCCAAAGACCGGCAGGCGGAAGGATCGAGGTATGAACTCGCAAACCCCCACCCCAGACGACGGCCAGCCAACGGAGCCCCTCCCCCAACGCGAAAACGAACACCCCACGGAGCCCGTGGTGCCGCCTGCCACCCCATCAGCATCAGACCAGAACCCGGCGGAGGAATCCAAGCAGGACTCCAGCCAGAATTACCCGGCGACACAGGATTACCCGGCGCAGGACAGCTCCGATGAGCCTTACCAAGGGCCGTCGGACGGACCCTCCTCCAGGCACAGCAGCTCAAGCCAGAACACCGGCAGCTACGCCTATGCGGGAATCCCCAGCCAGCAGACGGACTTCTTCGGTTGGGTCCGCAGCCACGGCATCACGCGCGGCCAGGACCGCTGGATCGGCGGCGTCTCCAGCGGCATCGCCCACCGCATGGGCATCGACCCGCTGATCGTGCGCGGCGTCTTTATCGTCCTCACCCTCTTCGCCGGCATCGGCGTGCTTGCCTACGGCCTGGCGTGGGCCTTCCTGCCCGAGCCCGATGGGAGGATCCACGTCCAGGAGGCCGGCGCCGGCCGGTGGACCAGCGGCATGACAGGTTCCCTCATCGCCGTCATCCTCGGCTTCAGTGGACTGGGCGGCGGTTTCTGGGGTTGGGGCAACCACGGCTTCGGCGCCTTCCTCTGGACCATCTTCTGGGTTGGCGGCGCCATCTACCTGATCTACTACCTGGCGCAGCGGAACAAGGCGGCAGTTGGAACACCGGCGAGCGCATCGGCCGGCACCACCTCCTACGCAACCAACGCGTACCCCGGCACCACCGCATATTCCGCATCTACTTCCGCCGGCACCACTCCCCCTTACTCAGACGTTGCGGGCACCGGTCCTTTCACCGGCAGCCCGTACGGAGACAGCCCGTACGGCGGCAGCGGGTATGGCGACAGCGGGTCCGGTAGTGGCTGGAACAACGGAGGCGCCGGTGGCACCCGGCAACCGCAGGGTCCCCCACCTGCACCGAAGGTACGTCCCGCAGGTCCCGGCGCCCCCGCCGTCGCGATCGCAGCCGGCAGCGCCCTGATCGTCGGCGCGGGACTGAAAGCCTTGGACGTCACCAACATGATCGACCTCGGCGATTCCACCAATGCCATCGCCTGGGCAAGCGCAGCGGCCGTCCTGGGCATCGGCATCCTCATCCTGGGCCTCCGCGGCCGGACCTCCGGCATCCTTTCGTTCTTCGCGGTGGCGGCCCTGGTCATCGGCGGAATCTTCAACGTGGTGGGCAACAACGGCGACCGGGTCCGGTTCCAGCAGGTTGACTGGACGCCCACGAGCATCCAGCAGGCAAGCGACGGGCTCAACATCACGGCAGGACGCGGCACCGTCGACCTCACCGAACTGGCTGGAAGTGCCCCGCTCCAGTCAGAGGTCCTGGTCCCACTGGACTTCACCGCCAGCAACGTCACGGTGGTCATTCCCGACACCGTGCCGGTGGACATTCGGGCCGACATGACCCTTGGCAACCTGAACGAAGGCGGGAGCCAGCGTGGCGGGACCACCACACGGGAAAGCAGCTACAACACCGACAAGCCCGGCAGCCACCTGGTGATCCAGATCGACGGCACCGTCAGCAACGTCACCATCAAGGAAGGTAACTGACATGAGCAGCCACACTCCGGACCCGGACCCGTACGTTCCGGGCAGCACGACGGCGGCACGCACCGACTCTGCCCCTCCATCCGGGGCGAGGGTGGGAACGGTGGTCTGGGGACTGATCGTCCTGGCCCTCGCCGCCCTGATCATCGTCGCGCAGCTTGGCATCGTCACCCTCAACGGGACCTACGTCCTGATCGGGCTCATGATCGGAGCCGGCGCCGCCCTGGTGATCGGCGGACTCCTCTCAGCCCGGAAACGTGACAACAGTCCTACAACAGGGAAGTCTTGAGCCATGGACAAGTTCTTCAGCATCGTCAGGGGCCTCGGCCTGAAACGCGGACCGCAGCGCTGGCTGGGAGGCGTTCTGGGAGGCATTGCCGCCAAGCTCAACGTGGACGTGGCCTACGTCCGCATCGCATTCCTCCTCTTCGCCCTGCTGCCCGGGCCGGCCCTGATCTTCTATCTCCTGGCCTGGGTGGTCCTGCCGGACCAGCGGAACGTCATCCCGCTTCAGACGTTCCTTGACCGCCGGTCCCTGAACCGTCCCTGAGAAACCGACAAGAAAAGTGCCCCCGCTCACCCTGCGAGCGGGGGCACTTTTTCTTGTGCGCTGCCTGATCCCCGACCCGGCCCTTATGTAACCGGTTTGTGTCGTACCCCACACCCCCCACTAGACTCTATGTGAGCTCAGCGTGGCGCTCTGCCTGTACACCTTCTCTCCAGGATTTGAGCCGAGACATGAAAATTGGAATTCTCACCAGCGGTGGCGACTGCCCCGGACTGAACGCCGTGATCCGCGGAGCCGTCCTCAAAGGCATTGCCATCCACGGTCACGAATTCGTGGGTTTCCTTGACGGCTGGCGCGGCGTCGTCGAGGGCGACATCATCGACATCCCCCGCACCATGGTCCGCGGCATCGCCAAACAGGGCGGCACCATTCTAGGCACCTCACGCACCAACCCCTTCGAAAACGGCGGCGGCCCCGAGGTCATCAAAGCCCACATGGACCGCCTCGGCATCGACGCCATCATCGCGATCGGCGGTGAGGGAACCCTGGCCGCTGCGAAGCGCCTCACCGACGCCGGCCTCAAGATCGTGGGTGTTCCCAAGACGGTGGACAACGACCTCGACGCCACCGACTACACCTTCGGCTTTGACACCGCTGTCCAGATCGCCACCGAAGCCATCGACCGGCTCCGGACCACCGGCGAATCACACCACCGCTGCATGATCGCCGAAGTCATGGGCCGGCACGTCGGCTGGATTGCGCTGCACGCCGGCATGGCGGCCGGTGCGCACGCCATCCTTATCCCGGAGCAGAAGGTCAGCATCGACCAGATCACCGAATGGGTAAAGGAAGCCCACGCCCGTGGCCGCGCGCCCCTGGTGGTCGTGGCCGAAGGATTCGTTCCCGAGCACATGGAAACCCCGCACTCCGAACGCGGCCTGGACACCTTTGGCCGGCCCCGCCTGGGCGGCATCGCGGACCAGCTCGCCCCGGAACTCGAAGCCCGCACCGGCATCGAAACCCGCGCCACGATCCTCGGCCACATCCAGCGCGGCGGCGTACCGTCCGCCTTCGACCGCGTCCTGGCCACCCGGCTCGGCATGGCGGCCATCGACTCGGTGGTGGAAGGCTACTGGGGCACCATGGTGGCACTGAAAGGCACGGACATTGAGCACGTGGGTTTCCAGGAAGCGCTCGGCCAGCTCAAAACCGTTCCGCAGAAGCGCTACGACGAAGCCGCCGTCCTGTTCGGCTGAGTTGTCTCGGTCAGCTAAGGTGTCCTGCTCGGCGGGGCCACTTGCCCACCCTAGGCTGGGAGTATGACACTTGACCCCGGTTCCGCCGCCATCATCCAGCTTGCCTGGGCACGGCGCCTGGGACTCGACGACGACGCCTTCGGAACCGCCCTGGCCTCCGGGGAGCGGATCGTCCGGGCCGACGAATCGGTGCGGACCGTAGAGTTTGTGCGGCTTTTTGGCAGCTCGGCACTGGTGGGCCCGCAGTGGATCATTGATGCCGCGGCCGGCATCCCCGATGAGGAAATGGCCCAGCACGTCACGCTCCTGACGCTGACCCGGTCGCACGGGGGCCACGGCCTGGGCGCCGCGGCCTTGTTCTTCGCCGACGACCTGCCCCTGAGGCAGCCCTCGGAAGAGATGACGGTCTCCCACGGCAACCCCGAGGCCATCGAACTGGAGGGCCGCTGCCCGCCGGACGACGTCAACGAGGTTGGCCTGTCTGACCTCGAAAACCGCTACACCATCGTCCACGAAGTTGACGGGCGCCGCGTCCCTCTGGCCTGCGGGGCCTACTCAGAGTGGGTGGGCCTGCTGGCCCACCTGGGCGTCCTGGTGGATCCGGAATGGCGGCGCCGGGGCCTGGGTTCGCTCGCGGTGTCCATCGCAGCCCATGAGGCGCTGGCGGCGGGCCTCACGCTGCAGTGGCGGACAGACGTCAGCAACACCGGGTCCTTGGCGCTGGCCCGGAAGCTAGGCCTGTCAGCCGGCGGAATCCAGACCAGCGTCCACCTTGGGTGACGGGACAAACACGCTGAAGCCCCAGCCCTAAACCGGCTGGGGCTTCAGAAAGTACAGCACTACGGCCGCGTCAACTAGGCCAGGAGATCCAGGATCTCCTTGCGCGCGAACATCTGGGCGGCAGCGCGTGCTGTCGGCGAACCTGCGTCCGGGTCCGCACCGGCATCCAGCAGGACGCGGGCAACGTCGGTGTAGCCCTTGAACGCCGCTCCGGCCAGCGGAGTCTGGCCGCGGTCGTTAGCGGTGTCGGCCTCGGCGCCGTGTTTCAGGATGAGCTGAACGGTCTCCGCGTGGCCATGGTAGGCAGCGAGCATCAGGAGGGAATCGCCGGCGGAATTCGTCAGGGTGGCGGGAGCGCCGGCGTCGAGATAGGCACGCAGCAGCGCCGTGTCCCCTTCCCTGGCCGCCTGGAAGAGCGTATGCGCCAAAGCGAGCGCCTCGTCGTCGGGCCCTTCCTGGCCTGCCGATGAGGCGGACGGCGCTGCGTTGGTTCCGGCGTTGTCAGTCATTAGCGTGGCCCCTTGAGGAATCCGGTCTGGCGCCCCACTACCTGGCCGGCGTCGGGAGCAACGATAAGTTCCTGGGCAGCAGGGTAAGGCTCCTCGCCGTCCAGGACCGTCAGTATTTCATCCGCGCCCACCGAACGCTTTATGACTGCCAGGGCAACCGGCCCCATCTCGTAATGCTGGGCCACCGATGTGACCGTCCCCACCTTCCGCTCCCCCGACAGCACCGGACTTCCGGCCTGCGGCAGGGTGTGCTGCGAGCCGTCCAGCTGGAGGAACACGAGCCGGCGTGGCGGGTGCCCGAGGTTGTGCACGCGCGCGATGGTTTCCTGTCCCTTGTAGCAGCCTTTGGCCAGGTGCACGGCCGTGCGGAGGAGGTCCAGCTCATGCGGGATGGTCTTATCGTCCGTTTCAGCACCGATCCGGGGGCGCCAGGCCGCCAGTCGCAGCGCTTCCGCGGCGAGGACTCCGGCCAATTGGCGGTCGGCTACCCGCTGTTCCAGGTCCGCGGCCGGTACCAGGTACTCAAACCATGGCCGCTCCAGCCCGGGATGGCTGGCTTCGGGAACCGTGGCATAGGAATAGCCGCCCGCTGCCACGTTGGGCCAAGGGTCCTGCCACACCAGTAGCTCCGACCACTCCGGAATTGCCCTGGTGCTGCCCACGACGGTCCAGTCGGCCGAAACATCAGCAATTTCCACCCGCAGCATGAACTTCATCCTGTTCAGGAACTCTGCCAGGGGTGCTGCTTCGGCGGCCTCAACGATCAGCCAGGTGGTGGCGCCGTCGTCAATCACCCGGGCGTCGAAGTCGATCCTGCCCTGGACGCTCAGGAGGAGCAGTTCGCTGGATTCCCCGGGCTGGAGGCCGGCAACCTGCTGCGACGACAGCGTGTTAAGCCAGCTCAGCCTGTCCGGCCCGCTGACTGTGACAATGCCGCGGTGGGAAAGGTCGACGACGGCGGTACCGGCAGCGAGTGCGCGCTGCTCGCGCAGCGGCTCGCCATAGTGGGAGGCGACGCCGGCGTCCGCGCCGGATGCCTCAATGGCTCCTGGGCGCGACAACAGGGGGCTGGGTGTAGTCATATGTATTAGAAGTCCTTGAAGGTCAGCGGTATTCCGGATTCTCAAAATCGAAGCGCGTCCCTGCTGCCCATTCCTGGGGGAGGTTGCCGTAGTCCGGGTATCCGCCGGCGTCCTTGAGAATCCGGGCCAGGTGCAGGAGGTTCCAGGTCATAAACGTGGCGTTCCGGTTGGTGAAGTCGGTTTCGGGACCGCCGGAGCCCTCGTCAAGGTAGCTCGGGCCCGGACCAACAGCCCCGATCCACCCGGCATCCGCCTGCGGCGGAATGCTGAAGCCGATGTGCTGCAGGCTGTACAGGACATTCATGGCGCAGTGCTTGATGCCGTCTTCATTGCCCGTGATCAGGCAGCCGCCCGCCTTCGGGTAGAACGCCCACTGGCCCTTGCTGTTGAGTTCACCGGAGTGGGCGTAGAGGCGTTCGATGAGCTTCTTGGTCTGGGAGGAGTTGTCGCCGAGCCAAATGGGCCCGGCCACCACCACGATGTCCGCTTCCTGCACCGCCGGATACAGCTGAGGCCATTCATCCGTGGGCCAGCCGTACTGGGTCATGTCCGGGTAGACGCCGCTGGCAATATCGTGGTCCACCGTGCGGATCACACGGGTGCTGACGCCCTGCTTTTCCATGATGAGCCGGCTGATGTTGATCAGCCCGTCCGTATTGCTGGTCTGGGGCGACCTCTTCAAGGTCCCGTTGAAAAAAACGGCTTTCAGGTCGCTGTAGTCCCGTGGACTTCCGGAAGCCTGAACGTTCTGGGGATCTTTCACGTGCCGCGACCCGCTTTCGTTTTCCGGACCGGGTAGGGTCAGGAGACTTTTTGGAGGAAGGCGGAGGCGTGTGCTTCCAGTCCCTTGCCCTCTTTGCCACCAACGGCGACATCCCAGCGCCAGAGCAGGTTGCCGTCCACCAGGCCGAATATGCGCGTGGCCGCGCTGTAGTCCTTGGAGTGGCTCCCGCGCATCACCATGTCGGTGGTGAGCTGGATCTGCGGTCCCTTGATCTGTCCGTAGTACAGCTCGGAGATACCTCCGGGATGCGAGATGGACACCGAGATATCGAAGCCGCCCTCGCTGTTGCGGAGGGCTTCCACCTCATCGGCGCTCTTCAATGCAGGAACGATGTCCGCGGGGATCAGGCCAGGGCCGCCGTCGGCATCCAGTTGTTTGCGCTCCAGCGCCCAGAAGCCGGTCTCGACGGTCAGCGGCCGCAGGCGTGTGCCGTCGTCGTCCGTCAGCCAGCTCTCCGCACGGTACTGCAGGTAGGGCAGCCCGTTGTGGGTGAAGGACACACGCTGCAGGAAGTGCTCCGAGCCCTCGTCCCCTGTGCCCAGCCGGCCGCGGCCTTCCCACTCACCAATGAGCCAGGAAAGCGGGACAAGTTCTGGGGTCAAGTCGGTGGGAATCTCAATCGGCACAGCAATTACCTCGGAAAACGGCTAGCTCCGGAAAGGGTCTACTTCTGGCCTTTGAACAGGCGGTAGACCACAAAGCCGGCAAACCATGCCATGGAAAGGCTGGCGATGCCGAGCAGGACAAGGAAGAAGATTTCAAAAGCAAGTACGGACATGATGCCATCCTAACGCGTTAGTAGATGAGTAGTTTGTCTATGAAGTAAGCCAGGGAACCCACCGCCGAGACAGGCGCCAGGCCCATGCTAAAGGCAGCAGGAACATTAATCGGAGCGCCGCGCAGCGTTACGAGCCGGCGGAAACTCACCAGGACCGCACCTACCACCACACCAAAGATGGCGGCCGGCAGGACCGCGATATCCGAGAGCACCAGCCCGGCGAGCGGACCGGCAAGTCCCGCGAGAACGATGCCCAGGGGCGCAATAATACTGTCCGGCCACCTGATCAATCCTGCCAGCAAGGCAACGGCCGCGCTGATGGCCGCCACGAGCAGCATCTCTCGCACCCCGTTGAACCGGGCGCCGGCGATCCAGCCCGCGCCCAGGCAGGCGAGCAGCACTCCTGCCGAGCAGCCGAGAGTTGACTCCAGCCGCTGCGCCTGCCCTGTTCCGCGGATGAGCTGCACCACAAAAACGGCCATCATACCGAGTGCAATAAAGGGGGGCGTCCAGTCGAGGTAGCCGGGGGCGGGAGCGTACGCGGCAGCGAGCGCCGAGCCGGCCCCGGCCAGGGCAATCACCGCCGCGAGCGTCTTTTTGGCAGGAATCCGGAGGAAGTGCGGCCAGCCGATGCCTACCGCAGCGGCGCTGGCCACGGCAACGGCGACGAGGGCCTCGCGGGACGTGTAGACCCCCGCGATGATGGCTGCCAGCCCGGCGATGCCCACCACGCCGATGGTCCACGAGCCCAGGGAGCGCGCGGGCGCCTGCAGGTCCGCCGTCATACGGATCCCGGCCCGGGCTTAGTCTGTGCACTCACTGCGATGCATCCCATCCTGCGTTGACCTTCGAGGGCGGTCCGCCCTCGGCGGCAGGGCATCCGGCCCTGCCACAATCCTGCCCTATATGAACGGGTTATGTCGCAAAACGTACCCCCGCCAGGGCTGAATCAATGGTGCGGGCAGGGCCTGCGGGTATACTCGGAGCTCAGCTACGTTCCCTGCTGAAGTGGCCGGACCGCTGCCATTGGCAGAGGCCCAAACCGTGGCAGGGAGCCAGTACCGGCCGGTGAAAATCCGGTTCAGTCGCCCAACGATGCGCGGACGGCCCTTGGAGGAACAATGTCGCACATCCTGTTACTGACGAACAGCACCGGTTCTTCGGTGGACATTCTGCCTGCCCTGGAATTGCTGAACCACCGCGTTCATATCCTCCCCGCCGAGCCAACAGCGCTGCTGGAGACCGACCCCTGCGACATTGTGCTGCTGGATGCCCGCAAGGACCTGGTCGGCGCCCGTTCCCTCACCCAGCTCCTCAAGGCCACCGGGCTCAGCGCCCCGCTGGTGCTGATCCTCACCGAAGGCGGCATGGCTGCTGTCTCCTCTGCCTGGGCTGTGGACGACATCGTGCTGGAATCAGCCGGCCCCGCCGAGGTGGAGGCCCGTATCCGGCTGTCGGTCGCCCGTGCCGTCCCGGAGCAGGAGGACACGCCGTCCGAGATCCGCGCCGCCGGCGTCGTCATCGATGAGGCGAGCTACACCGCCCGCGTGAACGGGGCACCCCTGAACCTGACGTTCAAGGAATTCGAACTCCTGAAGTACCTGGCGCAGCACCCCGGCCGCGTATTCACCCGGCAGCAGTTGCTCACCGAAGTATGGGGCTACGACTACTACGGCGGCACCCGTACCGTGGATGTCCACGTCCGGCGCCTGCGCGCCAAGCTGGGCGCCGACCACGAAAACCTCATCAGCACTGTCCGCAACGTTGGCTACCGGCTCACCCTCGTGCGCCAGCAGGAAGACGAGTTGACGGAAGCCTGACGCGGGCTTCGCGGTCCGGCATCCGGCGAACCCGTATAGCCTTGCCTCATGACTCCAGCGCACCCTGAGAAGTGGCCCGTCCATGTTGTGCAAGGCGGTGTTGACCGGCAGCTCCTGAAGGACTGCATCGGTCTCCTGTCGGCGGCGGAAGAGTCGGACGGCAACCCATCCATCTCAGAGCAGACCCTCATCAGCATGCGCGCAGGCGATTCCGCCGAACACAAGCTGCTGACCTTGGCCCTCTATGCCCCGGACGAGGACTCTGATCCGTCTTCCGGCCAGGACCTTGCAGGCTTCGCCGCTGTGATCGAAGAGCCGGACGGCAACGGCGTGGTGGAAATCGCCGTGCACCCCAGCTACCGCAACCAGGGTGTCGCCGACCGCCTCGTTGGTGCCCTTCAGGACCGGCGCGGGCTGCAAGGACTGAAGGCGTGGTCGCACGGCAACCATGAAGCGGCGGCCGACCTTGCCGCACGCTACGGCTACGTCCCCGTGCGGGAGCTGTGGAAGATGCGGATGACGACGGCGGCGGCGGACCTTCCCGACGTCGCCCTTCCGGCAGGCGTCGTGATCCGGGCCTTTGTTCCCGGCCAGGATGAGGATGCCTGGCTGTCGGCCAACCGCGCCGCCTTTTCCCACCACCCGGAGCAGGGCAGCCTCACCCGCGCGGACCTTGATGCCCGGATGGCTGAGGATTGGTTTGACCCCGCGGGCTTCCTCCTTGCGGTGAACGGGAACGGCCGACTGCTGGGATACCACTGGACCAAGGTGCATCCGAGCCACGGCACACACCCGGCGATCGGTGAAATCTACGTGGTGGGGGTGACCCCGGAAGCCCAGGGTTCAGGCCTGGGCAAAGCCCTGACGGTGGCGGGCATCAAGTACCTGCAGGACTTGGGGCTGCACGCGGTCATGCTGTACGTCGATGCCGATAATGCCCCGGCTGTCTCCCTGTACCGCCGGCTGGGCTTCACCCGCTGGGACATGGACGTGATGTACGGCCCGGCTGCGGGTTAGTCCAATCCCCTGACGCAGGCGTCCAAAGGCGCTAAATCAAAGGCCCCCGGGCACTGAATGCTTGTATGGTTGAAACAGAACCGCGCCGGCCGGAAACGGCAGTATCAAGCGCCAGGTAAGGAGATGCCATGAACCCGGAACCTTCCGGAGCAGCCACGTCCCAAGAGACTCCAGTCCCCGTGCGCGCCCGATTCGGCTCCTCGGAGGTTCCGGCGTCGCGGGCCACGCAGGACCGGATCGACATTCCGGATTTTGCGCCGAACCTGGAACCTGAGGGCGACATCCGGCCGGACCGGTTCCTTGACCGGGAACTGAGCTGGCTCAGCTTCAACTCCAGGGTCCTTGAGCTCGCCGAAGACGCGTCCCTGCACCTGCTGGAACGCGTCAGCTTCCTGTCCATTTTCGCGTCAAACCTGGACGAGTTCTTTATGGTCCGCGTGGCCGGCCTGAAGCGGCGCATCGCCACCGGACTGGCGGTCCCCTCACCCGCGGGCCTGAGCCCGGTGGAAGTGCTTGAAAAAATCGGGGAGGAAGCCCACCGGCTTCAGCAGCGCCACGCGCGGGTCTTCGCGGAACAGATCCGCCCGGCCCTGGCGTACGAGCACATCCACCTCATGCACTGGGACGAACTCGATGATGCGGCCAAGCAGCAACTCAGCCAGATGTTCGCCGAAAAGGTGTTCCCCATCCTGACGCCCCTGGCGGTGGACCCGGCGCACCCGTTCCCCTACATTTCGGGTCTCTCCCTGAACCTGGCCGTCGTGGTGCGGAACCCCGTCAGCGACAAGGAACTGTTCGCCCGCGTCAAGGTGCCGGACCAGCTGCCGCGGCTCATCTCCATCGACGGCCCGCGTGCCGGAGCGGTAGCAGGCCGGGTGGCGCGCTTCATCGCGCTTGAGGAAGTCATTGCCGTTCACCTGGACAAGCTGTTTGCCGGGATGGAGGTCCTGGAGCACCACACCTTCCGGGTCACCCGGAACGAGGATGTGGAGGTCGAAGAGGACGACGCCGAGAACCTGCTGCAGGCGCTCGAAAAGGAATTGCTGCGCCGCCGCTTCGGCCCCCCTGTGCGGCTGGAGGTCACCAACGACATCAACCCCAACATCCGGGCGCTGCTGATCCGGGAACTGGGCGTTGAGGAATCCGAAGTCTACTCGGTCCCAGCCCCGCTGGACCTCCGGGGCCTGTCGGTGATTGCGGGTATCGACCGCGCCGACCTGCACTACCCCAAGCACGTTCCGCACACCTCCCGGTACCTGAACGAGTCCGAGACCTCCAAGGCCGCCAACGTCTTTGCGGCGATGCGCCGCCGGGACATCCTGCTCCATCACCCGTACGACTCATTCTCCACCTCGGTCCAGGCCTTCCTTGAGCAGGCCGCAGCGGACCCCAAGGTCCAGGCCATCAAGCAGACCCTGTACCGCACGTCCGGCGACTCCCCCATCGTTGATGCCCTGATCGATGCGGCCGAGGCCGGCAAGCAGGTCCTGGCCCTGGTGGAGATCAAGGCAAGGTTTGACGAGCAGGCGAACATCTCCTGGGCCCGGAAGCTGGAACAGGCCGGCGTGCACGTGGTGTACGGCATCGTCGGCCTGAAGACCCACTGCAAGCTCTCACTGGTAGTGCGCCAGGAAGTGGACGGGCTGCGCCGCTACTGCCACATCGGGACAGGCAACTACCATCCGCGCACCGCCCGCTACTACGAGGACCTGGGCCTCCTGACCGCGAACGACCAGGTGGGCGAGGACCTTTCCAAGCTCTTCAACCAGCTCTCCGGCTACGCCCCCAAGTCAACTTTCAAGCGGCTTCTGGTTGCGCCCCGTTCGGTGCGTTCCGGGCTGATCGACCGGATCGAAACCGAGATCCGGAACGCCCGCGCCGGGCTGCCGGCCCGCGTCCAGATCAAGGTCAACTCCATGGTGGACGAGGCCATCATCGATTCGCTGTACCGGGCATCCCAGGCCGGGGTGAAGGTGGACGTCGTGGTCCGCGGCATCTGCTCGCTGCGCCCCGGAGTGCCGGGGCTCAGCGACAACATCACCGTCCGCTCCGTCCTGGGCAGGTTCCTGGAGCACTCCCGCGTGTTCGCCTTCGCCAACGGCGGGGATCCGGTGGTGTATATCGGCTCCGCGGACATGATGCACCGCAACCTGGACCGACGGGTGGAGGCCCTGGTCCAGCTGGGCGCTCCCGATGACATCAACTATGTCCTGGACCTGTTGCGCCGCTACATGGCCCCGGAAACCGCGAGCTGGCACCTGGACAACGAGGGGAACTGGTCACGTCACCATCTGGCCGACGACGGCAGGAAACTTGAGGACGTCCAGTCCTTCCTGTTGGCGTCGCGGCCTCGGCAGCGCAGCCTGAGCCGACGGTAAGGGCTGCTGTTTTGTCGAGCGACGCACTCGTAGCAGACCAGACAGACCACCCAGGAGAACCGGTAGCAGTCACCGCTGCCGGCGCCCTGCCCTGGAGGGTCACGAAGGACCAGCTTGAAGTCCTGCTGATCCACCGGCCCCGTTATGACGACTGGTCCTGGCCGAAGGGCAAGATCGACGACGGCGAGACCGTCCCCGAATGCGCCGTCCGGGAAGTCCGGGAGGAGATCGGGCTGGACGCGCCCTTGGGGATTCCCCTGCCGCCCATCCATTACCACGTGGCGTCCGGCCTGAAGGTGGTGCATTACTGGGCCATCAAAGTCAACGGTGGTGGAAGGCTGGTGCCGGACGGCAAAGAGGTGGACAGTGTGATGTGGTGCGCCCCGGAAAAGGCGGCCAGGCTGCTTTCCAATCCGTCCGACGTCGAGCCCCTTGAGTGCTTGCGCCAGGCCCACGAGCGCGGGGAACTGGACACCTGGCCCTTCCTGGTGGTCCGCCATGCCAAAGCGAAACCCCGCTCGTCATGGACCAAGGCGGAAGGCGAGCGGCCCTTGGCTGCCACCGGAACGCGTCAGGCCCAGGCTGTCGGCCGGCTGCTTCAGGCGTGGAAGCCGCCCCGGGTTGTCACCAGCCCGTGGCTCCGGTGCGTCGCCACGGTTGCGCCGTATGCCAAGGCAACCGGCGCGAAGGTGAAGCTGGCCGAAGCCCTCACCGAGCACCGGCACCAACGGAGTCCCAAGAAGACCGCGGCAGTCATCGAGGCCCTGCTCGATAAGCAGCGTCCAGTCGCCGTCTGCACCCATCGCCCGGCGCTGCCCACCGTGTTCGGGCAGCTGGCCAAACACATGCCGTCGCACCTGAGCGCCCTCCTGCCGGCGGACGAACCATACCTGTCCCCCGGCGAACTGGTGGTGTGCCATGTGGCTCCGGGCGCTAAAAACCGGATTGTTGCCGTGGAGCAGTTCAAGCCTTTTGACGACTAGGTGCGGCTGGGCTGCCGGCGGTGGCAACCAAAGTAGACTTGAGCCGTGAGCATCCCAACGCCTTATGAAGACCTCCTGCGCGATGTCCTGGCTTCCGGCACGCACAAATCGGACCGCACTGGAACCGGAACCACCAGCGTTTTCGGGCGCCAAATGCGCTTTGACCTCGGCAGGAGTTTCCCGCTGATCACCACTAAGCGGGTCCATTTCAAGTCCGTGGCAGTAGAACTCCTGTGGTTCCTGCGCGGCGAAACGAACGTGAAATGGATGCAGGACCAGGGCGTCACTATCTGGAATGAGTGGGCCGATGCCGACGGCGACCTGGGACCCGTCTACGGCGTCCAGTGGCGCAGCTGGCCCACCCCGGACGGCGGGCACATCGACCAGATCGCTGAACTCGTCAAGAACCTGAAATCCAATCCGGACTCCCGCCGTCACATCGTCTCGGCCTGGAACGTCGCCGAACTCGATGACATGGCACTGCCGCCGTGCCACGCGTTTTTCCAGTTCTATGTGGCCGATGGCAAGCTCTCATGCCAGCTGTACCAGCGCTCCGCGGACATGTTCCTGGGCGTGCCGTTCAATATCGCCTCCTATGCGCTGCTCACCTGCATGGTGGCACAGCAGGTGGGACTCGAGCCGGGCGAATTCGTCTGGACCGGTGGCGATGTGCACATCTACGAGAACCACATGGACCAGGTCCTCAAGCAGCTGGACCGGCAGCCGTACGAGTACCCGCAGCTGAAGATCATCCGGAAACCGGCCTCGATCTTCGACTACACCGTGGCGGACTTCGAAGTGGTGGGCTACCAGCACCACCCCACGATCAAGGCTCCGATCGCGGTATGAGCACGGAGAATTCGACCGATCCGCAGTCCTTCACCGAGGAACTGGCCGCGTCGGTAACGGGCGTGGGCCTGGTGTGGGCCCAGACTCCCGACGGGGTCATCGGCAAAGACGGCGACATGCCCTGGCACCTGCCCGAGGACCTCAAGCACTTCAACCGGCTGACCATGGGCCACCCTGTGGTGATGGGCCGCAAGACCTGGCTGTCCTTTCCGGAGAAGTACCGCCCCCTGCCCGGCCGGACCAACATCGTGATCACCCGGCAGAAAAGCTGGGCGGACACGCCCGAGGCGGAGGGCGCCGTCGTGGTCCCCTCCCTTGATGACGCGTTGCTTGAGTCCCAGTTCGTCGACGGCGGCGAAACCGTCTGGATCCTGGGCGGCGGCGAGATTTTCCGCCAGTCCACCGAGCTCGCCAACGTCGCGGTGGTCACCACCATCGACGTCGATGCCGACGGCGACACTTTCGCCCCCGAGCTTGGCACCAGCTGGGAAGCGTCCGCCTCGGTCCCGCCGGACGGGTGGCTCACGGCCGCCAATGGGACACGCTACAGGTTTACTAAATGGTCAAGGACTGAGGGCTAGGAATGTTGAAGAAACCGGAAACCCTTTTTGTGCTGGGCTACATGCTGCTCCCCCTGCTGGCGCTGCTGTCCGCCATCGTTGGGCTCACCATGATCCTGGGCGGCAACAAAATCGCCGGAGCCATCGTGCTGGTGGTGGTGACCCAGGCGTTCGCCTTCGGTGCCTTCTTTGCCCTGCGGGCCCGGAAAGCCGCCGTACTGGAGAAACCGGAGCGCCACTAGCCGACGCAACTGCCCGGGTCATGGGGAGGCCACCCCATCGCGCCCGAACCAGGTTGTTACTAGGCTGGGCCTGCAGCCGTCAGGAGCTGCTCGAATATTGGGGGAAGCCAGGTGTCAGGAAATCTGTGGGGTGCCGACGTTGACCAGCTGCGCACGCTGGCACGGCAGTTCAGTAAGACGGCAGACCTGTTGCTGCAGCAGTCCACGCAGCTGAGCGGCCAGATCAACAACACTCCGGCGTGGAAGGGCCAGGACGCCGAGCACTTCCGTTCGGACTGGAACGGCAGCCACCGGGCGCTCCTACAGAAGACGGCGTCACGCCTGAATCAGGAATCAAAGCTCTTGCTCGCCAACGCCGATGAACAGGACAGGGCGAGCAGCACCGGGAGCGCCGTGCCTGGCACGGGCGGACCCGGTACGGGCGTGCCAGGCAGCGTCGGTGGCCGGGGCACGGGCCGCCCGCCATCCAATAATCCATGGGGACCGGACTGGCTCGCAGACCCGGACTCGCCCTTCCGGGACGGCTGGGACATCTACAACCTGACCAAGGCCTTCCCCAACTTGCGGGCAGGCCTGTTCGATCTTGGCGCTTTCATCGGCAAGGCCGACTCTATCGGCGAATTCTTCTCCAAGGACTTCCGCGAGGTAGCAAAGGCATTCCAGGATTCAAACATCCTGAGCCAGTATTTCAACACGTCGTCTGAGCTGTTCGACGGCAGGTGGGACACCGCCTTGAACCTCGTTGATGGCGGCAAGGCTGCTACCTTCTTCGAGTTCGGCGGCAAGGCCGTCGGAGTGGTGGGGGTTGGACTCGATAGCCTCGACGCGTTTAACAACTTCACCAACGGCAACCCGGATGACAACGGCGGAGCCTGGTATTCGGCGGTCAAGGCGGGACTGGGCGTAGCAGGCTTCGCGCCGCCGCCCATTGGAACTGCTGCAATGGTCGCATCGGGCGCGCTGGCCATTTACGACAACGTCCCCATCGTCAAGGAGACTGTCAATGCTATCGGCGGATCCATCGCTGATGGTGCCGAGGCGGCATGGGAAAGTGCCGGGGACGCGGCCGAAAACGTCGGCGATTTCTTCGGATTCTGAGCACACAACGAGAGGTACTCACGATGACTGAAACAACAGCACAAGCCATCCCCGACGCCATCGGTTATGGATTTGCCGAGATGGCCGCCCTGGCGAGCTTGCGGGGCGGTGACGCAGCAGTACTCAGCGCGGAGGCCTTGCGGGTGGGCAACTACCTTGGCGATACGGATATGGTGAGCGCGGGCGCATCCTCCCTGGTTGCCCGCGGCCTGGCAACCGCCGAAAGCGACGGGCTTCTCGCGGTGGCAGGACCCACCGCGGCAGTTGCCGCCGTCCTCTCTTCAGCCAGTCGCCGCATGGAGATCTCACTGCTCACCGCAGAAGGGGGCGACAGCGTGATCGCCATGGAAAGTGAGGACATCCACTTGCTGTTCCAGCCGCGCTCCTACTTCACCTGGTGGGTCATGGCGCAGAGACCGGATGTCACAGCTGCCGAGGCCAATTGCATGGTCATCAGGCAGCACCTGCACAATAACCCGCAGGGGGGCGCAACAATTCGTCGCCGCGAGGAGCCCACGGGGCAGACCCTTTACGTGAAAAATGGCGGAGGCGGATCATGGACCATCGGCACCGCCAACGCGCAGCAGAAGGACATTGTTGAAACCACAGGCCTTGACGACGCTGCCCTGCTTGACCAGATCCGCACCATCCGTCAGGACTGACTATGACATTCGATCGCGATCGTGAACGCCGCAACGATGATGTATATGCCGAGCACAAAGCGGCGCTTGCCCGGGGAGAGAAGCGCGTCCTGCGGCGAACCGACGCCGGCGAACTGCACAGCTACCCCGGTGACGAAATCGGTTTTTCTCCCGGCCGAGGCCAGGTACAGGTCAGGTCCTGGTGGGGCATGGGCATTGTGTCTGCCTTTCTGGGGCTCCTGTTCCTTGGTTCTTCGGTGATGTTTCTTGCCTCGTTCGGGCAGGGTGGAGACCCGGAGTGGGGCGCACTGTTCGCTATCGTGCTGGGTGGTTTCGGCGCCTGGTACACCTTTGGCATGGCCAGGGACGAGTACCGGGCCAAAAAGCTGAGGAAAGAGCGGCAGGCACCGGAACCAGGCGCAGGACATGTCTCGCAGTGAGCCGGAAGCCAGCCATGAGCCTCAGCGTTGCCCAGGTGCTGGACAACATCCAATCGATTCGACAGGACTAGCGTGAAGAACGGTAATCCAGGCAGCAATGCGGGTAGCGGCCCCGACTTTGATGATCAAATCCGCGCCGACCACGAATACGCGCTGTCACGAGGTGAAAAGCGCGTCCTGTTCCGCACTGTCCACGGCAGCCTACACAGCTACGCTAAGGATGAACTCGGAGTGGTCACTGCCAGCTCCCAGCCCCAGGTGCGGTCCGCCGTCGGCTTCCTTCTGATGGCGGTTGTCTTCGCTGCCCTTGGAGTCTTCTCCATCCTTTTGGTGGCCGGCCCAACCAGCAGGGGCCAAGCCCCCATGTGGAGTGCGCTGTTCCTGACCGCGGCCGGGCTGGGCGGCGCGCTTTACGCCATCCGGATGGCGCATGTAGCTTCGAGGGCCAAACGCCTGAGGGCGGTACGGGGAGTCCCCGAACCCACCGCCCGCCAGTTCGACTGGTAGGAGGCACCTTGGCGGGTTCCGCCGTCGTATGTTGCCGTTGAACTAACCAGCGGTAGTGACGTAACCGACTGCGCCCTGCCTGTTCCGGCGTCTAAACTGGACGGATGACTACAGCAGCTACCCCTTCCGTCGGCCTGGTCGGATGGCGCGGCATGGTCGGTTCCGTCCTGATGCAGCGCATGCAGGACGAGGGCGACTTCGCCAACATCAACCCGGTGTTCTTCTCCACCTCGAACGCAGGAGGTGCCGCGCCTTCGCTGGCTGGTACAGCAGAAGGCAGCGCCGGCAAGCTCGAGAACGCGTTCGACATCGGCACCCTCGCGAAGCTGCCCATTATTGTCACCGCGCAGGGCGGCGACTACACCAAGCAGGTCCACGGTGAGCTCCGCAGCCGCGGCTGGGACGGCATCTGGATCGACGCCGCGTCCACACTGCGCATGAACGACGATTCGATCATCGTCCTGGACCCCATCAACAGGGACGTCATCGACAAGGGCCTGGTGAACGGCACCAAGGACTTCATCGGCGGCAACTGCACCGTGTCCTGCATGCTCATGGGGCTCGGCGGCCTGTTCAAGAACGGGCTGGTGGAGTGGGGCACCTCCATGACCTACCAGGCTGCCTCCGGCGGCGGGGCCCGGCACATGCGTGAGCTCCTCAGCCAGTTCGGTACGCTCAACGCCGAGGTCAGCACGGAACTGGACGACCCGGCGTCGGCCATCCTGGACATCGACCGCAAGGTCCTTGCCCACCAGCGCACCGGCATCGATGCCACCCAGTTCGGCGTGCCGCTTGCCGGCTCCCTCATCCCCTGGATTGACGCCGACCTCGGCAATGGACAGTCCAAGGAAGAGTGGAAGGCCGGGGTTGAGACCAACAAGATCCTGGGCACCGGCGAGGAAAACCGCGTGATCATGGACGGACTCTGCGTCCGCATTGGCGCCATGCGGTCCCACTCCCAGGCCCTCACCCTCAAGCTCCGCGAGGACCTGTCCGTCGCCGAGATCGAGAAGCTCCTGGACGAGGACAACGAATGGGCCAAGGTGGTGCCGAACACCAAGGAAGCCTCCATGGCGGAGCTGACTCCCGTTGCCGCCTCAGGCACCCTGGACATCCCGGTTGGCCGCATCCGCAAGATGGAGATGGGCCCGCAGTACATCAGCGCCTTCACCGTGGGCGACCAGCTCCTCTGGGGCGCCGCCGAGCCGCTGCGCCGCATGCTCAACATCGCCACCGGGAACCTGTAACCCACCAGCTGCCCGAATAGCGGCCCTGCCCCGCACGAACGGTCCCGCCCGGGGACCGCTTATGCGGGGCAGGGCCGCTTTTGCTGTCAGGCGGACAGCCTACGGGAACGCTCCAACATGTCCTGGAGCCGACGTTTGAGCTCTGCAGGCCGGTCAAGGTGATTCCATTGGAGCCTTAGAACCAGCCAGCCCCCTTCAATCAGCGCGTTTTCCCGGCGCCGCCCGGCAAGGAGAACCTCGTCCGTGGGCCGGTAGTCCGTGTACTTGCCGGCGCCATTGAACTCGATGGTGATCCTCGCTCCCGGGTCGGCAAAGTCGGCGCGGAAGAGCCCTGCAGGAGTGCGAATCTCGACTTGGGGCACGAAGCCTTTTATACCCAATGTGCAGCAGGAGCCTGACCAGCATGTCGCCGGCCGATTCAGCCAACGGGAATCCGGGCCAACGCTGGTCTACCGATTCCCGGAGCTTCTCCGGTTTCATCGTCTAAGACTCGCTGCAGTCCAATACTCATGACAGCCTTTGCCGGCGAAATGTGGACAACCGGCGCAGCTCCGATATCAAAACAGCCCTGCCCCGCTTGAACGGTGTTGCCCAGCACCGCTCATGCGGGGCAGGGCCGCGCGTGAGTGCAGCCGGTCAGGTGTTGAGGAACTTGAGGTAGCTTCGGGCTGCGCGGTCGAAGGCGGCCTGCGCTGCCGGACCGAGCGGCCGGGCGTCGTCGAACAGCTCAGGCACGACGGCGGCCCGCTGGCCTCTGCCCTCGACGGCCCAGGTGCCAATCACCTCTCCCCCGGCCATCAGGGTTTTCTTGAAGACGCCGTTGCCGCCAGGGACGATCTTGTTGGCGTGCTCGGGCGCCAGGACCAGGCTCCGGTCCGTATAGCCCAGCACAAACTCGTCAAAGCCAGGCAGCAGGAGCACGGACCGCTGGCCGGGTAGACCGGAGTCGAGCAGGGACGCCGTCTCCGGGGAAAGCCAGTAGCTTGTGCCCTCGAACTCAAGCTCCACGAGTTGCCCTTTAACGTCCTCGAACGCCGCCCGGATCTCGGTCAGGGGAATTTGAGTCCACCAGGCGAAGTCCCGGATCGTTGCCGGGCCATGGCTGCGGAAGTAGCGAAGCAGGAACTCCGCGATGGCCTCCTGCCGCTCAAGTTTCCGCGATACCGGGATCCAGTCTTCGAAGCCCACCATCAGCTGCTGGTTCCCGGCCAGCGGCCCCTGCACCAGCCAGCCGTGCCGGCACAAGGTTCCCAGGATGTGGATGCCCCGCTGGCCCTCGGTGGGCTGCCCCGCGGCGTCAAACACCTGGAAGAGCTCCGCCCGGCTGGCAGCCCCGCCCCCGGCGATCCGTTCCAGCGCAATGCCCCGGCACTTCTCGATGTCCGCCCAGGTGATGCCCAATTCGCGGTGCCGGGCGGCGATACTCTTCGTTAATCGCTCTGCCGTGAGGTCCAGCATCCAGTGCAGATCCTCAGGCGCCACGAAGTGCAAGGTGCCGCGCATCGGCCACGACCGGACCACAGCACCCGAATCGAGGGCGGACCGGACATCACTCAAACCCGCTCCCGGTACCCTGGCGCCCACAGCCCAGATCGCTGCCTGCAGGTCCTGGGCCTGCATTGCCGTCATCCACCGGACTGTCGCGGCTACGGATCCGGAGCCGCCAAGGGCGGGCGGCACGGCCGGAAGCGGCACGAGCCGTTGGGACACCAGCCGGAGCCTGCCCATGGTTCGGCGGTCAACACGGTTCCCCACCCTCGCAGCCATGGGCCCATCCTAGGCGCCGCACCGTCCCGCTGGCAGGACCATTAGGGTAGAGGCATGACTTTGGGGAGTTTGTGGCAGTTGCTTGATTCAAAAACGAAACAGTGGATGCTTGGCGGGACAGTTTCCGTCCTGGCGGGAACGGGCCTGGGGGTGGTCACCTTGCCCGGCTTTGTGGAGAGCGGCAGCTCCGATCCCCTGCTCCTTTTACCGTCCCTGGCCCTATGCCTGGGCGGCGGCTACGCGGTGCTCTTCCCGGCTATCAGTGCGAGCCGCAACGGGCTGCGGGTATTCCGCGACTGGCGGCGGCACCCCCGGGCCGGAAGGATTCTCTGGGTGCTGTCCCTCGCCATCGCCGCCGGCGGTTTGGCGACCTGCGTGGTGGCCGGAACCATGAACCCGCTGGCCCCCGGCCTGCTCGTCTGGCTGTTTATGGGGCTCTACCTGGCCAGCGCCGGCTGGGCCTCCGCAGTTATGGGACTCAGCACCGAGGCAACGGGCGAAACTTCAAACGGTGCACCAGCGGAGGCGCAGGCTACAGTTCCAAGCCGATAAGCAGCGGTTCCGGGTGCAGTGTGATGCCAAAGCGCTGTTCGACGCCGGAACGCACCTCGCGCGCTACTGCCACCACGTCCGCCGCACTGGCCGAGCCGCGGTTGGTGATGGCCAGGGTGTGTTTTGTGGACAGGGACGCGCGGCCCCCGCTGACACTGCCGGGCTCCAGGCCAAAGCCCTTGCTGAAGCCGGATTGGTCGATAAGCCACGCAGCGGAAAGCTTCACCAGCCCGTCCTGGGCTGCGGGGTACCGGGGCGCCCCTTCCGGAAGCGCCGCGGCAGCCTCCGCCGGGACGATGGGGTTGGTGAAAAAGGAACCCGTGGAGTACGTGTCCCGGTCCTCGGGATCCAAAACCATGCCCTTCGAAGCACGCAGTCGGAGCACTTCCCGGCGCACGTCCGTGGAGTAGGCACGCTTGCCCTGCTCCACCCCCAGCGCCCGCGCCAGTTCCGCGTACCGGACGGGGGCGCTCATCCGCCCCAGGGGCAGCTGAAACTCAACGGTGAGAACCACATAGCGGGGCGAGCCGTTTACCGTGGTCTGCTTCAGGATGGAGTCCCGGTAGCCGAACTTCAGCTCTGAATTGGTGAACGTTTTCACGGCATTCCGCTCCCGGTCCCAGGTGCGGACAACAGCGATGGTCTGGGAAACGTCCGAGCCGTAGGCGCCCACGTTCTGCACCGGGGTTGCGCCGGTTGAGCCCGGGATGCCGGCGAGGGCCTCAATCCCGGACCAGGCGTGAAGAACGGCGTGCTCCACCAGTTTGTCCCAGTTGTGCCCGGCCTGAACCACCACGGCAACGCCTCCGCAGGAGTCCTCCGCGTTGACGGTAAACCCTTCCGAGGCGATCCTCACCACCGTGCCGGGGAACCCGTCGTCGGAAATCAGCAGGTTGGAGCCACCGCTAAGGATCAGCAGCGGCTCACCGGCTGCATCCGCAGCGCGGACGGCGTTGATGATCTCAGCCTCGGTCCGGGCCTCGATGTAGGCGCCGGCCGGGCCGCCGACGGCGGCCGTGGTCAGTTCGGAAAGCATCGTGGGAGTCACCAGACCACCTTACTAGTGAAACCAAAGCGGCTTCGTGGCGC
The DNA here is from genome assembly GCF_900537115.1 of Arthrobacter sp. Alg241-R88. Classification (GTDB taxonomy): domain Bacteria; phylum Actinomycetota; class Actinomycetes; order Actinomycetales; family Micrococcaceae; genus Arthrobacter. Next base: position 447,058 of record NZ_UNRG01000001.1, on the reverse strand, counting down.
CACCGTCGCCGCCATCACCCCGATCGCCTTTTAACAAGTGCGACAATTAACTAACAAATGTCGTCTTTGATATTTACAAATCTGTCATATCTGCGTAGCTTCAACCCCAGCGGATCACATATAGGGGTTCGCTTCCCCGCAAACGCATAGGACAGCTATGACAATTACCAGGACTCTGGCCACAAGCCTTATGAGCCTCTCCACAGCCGCACTGTTCACCCTCGCCTCAGCAGCCGGCGCCACGGCGGCACCCCCTGCTCCGGATCACAAGGAAGCTCACGCCGTGAGCAGTACCAGGACTGCCGGCACTGGCGACCCCGACTACTGGACGTCGGAACGGATGCGGGCAGCCATACCCGGCGAAGTGCTCGCGAAGAAGGCACTGGCGCGGCAGAAGGCCAACGCTCCGCACGCCGACGAAGCAGCCGATAAGGGAGCTGAAAGCAGAATCAAGGGTTCGGACCCCTCAGTCCAGCCGCTGGCAAATGCCAGTGAGAACCCGGTGCCGCACATTGGCAAAGTGTTCTTTACCCTGGGCGGAGCGGACTATGTCTGCTCCGCCAACTCCGTGGCCTCCACCAACAGAAACACCGTTTCCACAGCAGGCCACTGCCTCAACGAAGGCCCTGGCGCATTCGCAACCAGGTTCACCTTCGTACCCGCCTACCTCAACGGCTCAGCACCCTACGGCAAGTGGACGGCCAAAGCCCTCTATGCTCCCACCCAGTGGAGCTCGTCGGGCAGCATGCAGTACGACACAGGGTTCGCCGTTATGTCACAGCTGAACGGCCGCAACCTTGCAGACGTCGTCGGAGCCTCCGGCGTCCGGTTCAATGCCGCCCGCGGCCTCAGCTACAAGGCATTCGGCTATCCGGCAGCAGCACCCTTCAATGGAGAATCCCTCAAGAGCTGCACGGGCACAGCAACCAACGATCCCTACAACCCGCAGTTCAACTCCCAGGGAATCCCCTGCAACATGACCGGCGGCTCCTCAGGTGGTCCCTGGTTCATCGGCAGCTCGTCCGGCGGGTACCAAAACTCGGTCAACAGCTACGGTTACGGGAGCAATTCCACCAAGATGTACGGACCATACTGGGGTTCTGTCATTCAGACGACCTACAACGCCGCCGCCTCGGCTTCCTGAACCCGGGCATCAATTCATCAAAAAGGACTGAGGGAGCTGCCCCGGGGCAGCTCCCTCAGTCCTTTTGTACAGTTGCCCCCGATAGCAGTGGGGCCTCAGGAAAGGCGGACGACGGCCTGGGCCTTCATCAGGACTTTCTGCCCGGCGGAAACCACGGTGAGGTCAACACGCGCGGTGCCGGCCTCGGCGTCGAGCTTTCCGATGGTGCCGCTGACCTCGATGGTGGCGCCGGGTTCGGGGGTCCCGGTGGTGTCGGTGACCAGGACGGGCTTGGTGAAGCGGGTCTGGAAGTCGACGACGGCGGCCGGGTCGCCTGCCCAGTCACTGACCAGCTGCACGGCGGAGCCCATGGTGAACATGCCGTGCGCAATGACGCCGGGCAGCTCCACGCCGGTGGCGAAGGCCTCGTTCCAGTGGATGGGGTTGAAGTCGCCGGAAGCACCGGCGTACTTGACCAGGTCGGTGCGGGTGACCTCGATGGTGCGGCTGCCGATTTCCTGCCCGGCACTGAGTTCGTTGAACGTGGGGCTCATGGTTACTGTCCCTCTCCGCGGACCAGGATGGACGACGTGGTGGTGGTGACCGGTTCCCGGGAGTCATCCGTGCCAAGGGCGAAGATCTCCGAACGCGTGGTGATCATTGCGCCGCCGCCCATGGCACGGACACCGTCCACGTGAAGCTCCGCAACCAGGCGGTCCCCGGCGAGGATGGGCCGGTGGTGGGTAAAGCGCTGGTCGGCATGGACCACGCGCGAGAAGTCGATCCCGGCCTCCGGATCCTCGATGAGCTGGGCGTCTGCGCGCTGGGCAATGATGATGGCGAACGTTGGCGGGGCAACCAGGTCGGTGTGGCCCAGGGCTTTGGCGGCATCGACATCGAAGTGTGCAGGATGGGTGGCCTTGACGGCGCGGGCAAATTCGCGGATCTTCTCGCGGCCAACGTCGTACACCTCTGCGGCAGGGTAGCTTCTGCCCTGCAGGTCCGGATTGATAGTCATGGGCTCAAGCCTATCGTCAGGCTCCGGAGCCACCCGAAAGGTTACCGGCGCAGGTTCTTGCGGATGCTCTGGCCGCGGACCACGATCCCGGCGATGTGCAGAACGAGCCCCAGCCCGATCAGCGGCAGGGATGCGGTGGCGAGGGCGGAGTTGCCGCTGGTGTTGCCCACCAGGTTCAGGATGATGCCGACGGCGATCAGTCCCATCGCGCCGAAGACCAGGACTTTGTAGCGGGTTGGCGCGGTGGCCCAGAATTCGTTCAGCACCTTGCCATTCTACCGGGACGTGCCACCGGCGCCGGCGGGCCCGGTGGCGGGCGGGCAGCAGCGCCGGAGTCAGAACAGCGCCTCCTGGACTGCCGGCACCTCGGAGCTGTACTGGCCAAGTTCAATGGTGCGGCCTTTCAGCTGGCCAAGGTCCACCACGAATTCCAGGTCGGCGTCATCGAGGGCTGCCAGGACAAAGCTTCCGGCCGCGGACCGGATGGTGAACCCGTGCTGCCCGGAAGCCAGCGTGTGGGGGTAGGCGTGCCTGGCGGTTCCGGAGCACAGCCGGTGCGCAAGTCCGGGCCGGTTCCAGCCTTCGTCCACCACCTCGAAACCGTTCAGCCCTGCTGCGGAAATGACCTCGCGTGCGGTGGTTGCGTGCGCCGCATTGCGTTCGGCGAGCCAGGATGCAGAAGCCGGAGTGGCCAGGGCCGCAGCCTTGGCGGCAGACCGCACCTGCTGCGGAAGCCCGCCGTCGCGCGTCACCAGGTCCTCCAGGAGCCGCACCACGCGCCCGTCAGCGGCACGGGCGACGTAGCTGGCCACCACGGCGCCCTGTTCGGCGAGCCGCTGCCACTTTCGAAGATCCGACGCCGTGCCCACCTTGGTTGCTCCGGCAGCGAAGGTGGCAACGTACAGCCAGTGCGGCTGCATCAGGTAGCTGCGCAGGCCCGGCGGAACGCGGCCGTCCCGGTGGAAGTCGTGCATAAGCCGGAAATCGTCCGCCACAAAGCACCGCTCACACTGGTGCCCGCGGGCCGCCGGTGACTGGCCGGCGCACAGGACGTGGTCCCGGTGGTCGGGACCGTGCACTCGGTGGTGGCCCAGGCAGGACTTCCCTTCGGCGGCGAGCCGGAAGCCCAGGCGGGCGCCGCCGTCGAGCGCTAATTCGCGGAAGGCGCCGTCCGGGGCCTGCAGCCGCAGGACCGGGCAGGAAGCCGGCGGCGCGGGCCAAAAGACCCCGTGGACCAGATAACGGGTATCGGTCACGGGGTCTCCTGAAATGATTGTAGGTGCTACAGCGCGGGCTGCACCCCAAAGGCTACCGCGAGCTTCATGATCTTCTCGGCGCGGCCCAGGCGGGGCAGGTCGGAGCCGTCACGGATGACGCGGCCGTTGGCTTCGAAGTCGGCCATGAAGTCGGTGGCCCAGGCGACGTCGGACGGCGTGGGGCTGATGACCTCGTTGATAACGGGGGTCTGGTCGATGGCCAGGCAGAGCTTGCCGGTCATGCCCATCATCACGGTGATCCCGGTTTGCTCCCGCAGGATGGGGTGGTTGGTGCCAACGGTGGGGCCGTCGATGGGGCCCGGCAGGTTGCCGACGCGGCTGGCTACCACGAGCTTGGCGCGCGGGTAGGCCATGGCCTCGGCTGTGGCGGCCATGCCGGTGTCGCGGCGGAAGTCACCGGAGCCGAAGGCAAGGCGGAAGGCGCCCTGTGCCTTGGCGATCTGGTTGGCTTCCTCGATGCCGACGGCGGATTCCACCAAAGGGATGACGGGAGTCTTGCCGTCCATGCGGTGGAAGCTTTCCGTCACCTGGTCGGCGGATTCGGTTTTGGCCAGCATGACGCCAAGGAGGCCGGGCGTGCCGCGGAGGCCCGCGAGATCGTCTGCCCAGAACGGGCTCGTGGCGTCGTTGATCCGGACCCAGGCCTTGCCGCCTGCAGTCAGCCAGTCAATCACGTGGTTCCGGGCCTGGTCCTTTTGGGAAGGGTCCACGGCATCTTCAATATCCAGGATGATCGAGTCGGCGCGGGACACGGCCGACTGGTCAAAAAGCTCGGTCTTCATGGCATTAACAAGGAGCCATGAACGGGCGATCTCTGCTGGGATATTGCGTTCCGGCCTTACGGTCTCGGTGGCGATGGTAGACGTCATGTATCTACCGTATCCGTCTTGGAAGCAGCACGAGGAAGAAAACGGCCCGCTTGTGAGGTTCAATACGAACTAAACCCCATATGACTTAATCCTGATGAAAGCAGGGAGCGGCAAGTGTCGTTATGGGGCTCCAAAACGGCACTTGCTGCTACCCAGTTGGGGAGGTCAGGGGATGTTGCTGCCCCGCGCCGTCACCCACAGCTGGTACCAGTCGGCCCGGCTCATTTCCTGTGCCACGCGAGAAGCGTCCGCACACGCACGGATCCGTCCGGGGTTGACCGTCCCGATCACCGGGGCGATGCCCGCCGGGTGCTTCATCAGCCATCCCAGCAGGACTGCCTCGCCCGAACTGCCGTACCTCCCGGCCAGCTCCAACACCAGTTCCCCCGTGGCGGCTTCGGCCGACGTCGAGCCGTCCGCTTCCGCCCCCGTGTAGAGGCCGCGGGCCAGAGAGCCGTAGGCCTGCAGGGTGATCGAGTTCCGGGTGCAGTATTCCAGAGTGCCGTGCGGGAAGCTGTAGTCCAGGTGCTCGGCGTGGTTGACCAGCACCTGGCTTTCCAACCATGCCCGCTTGAGCAGGCTCATCTCCAGCTGGTTTGCCACCACCGGAGTTTCCAGCCGGTCCTGCAGCGCCTCGATCTGCGCCCCGGACATGTTGGACACCCCCAGCTGCCGGACCTTGCCTTCCGCCATCAGCTGCCCGACGGCGGCGGCCACCTCCGCAGGGTCCGCCAGGGGGTCCGGGCGGTGCAGCAGGAGGATGTCCACATAGTCCGTCCGCAGCCGCTTCAGGCTTTCGTTGACCCGCTCCAGGATGGCCTCACGGCTGAGGTCGTAGTGCGTCTGCAGGCCGCGCTCGTTCAGCCTGATGCCGCACTTGGTCTGAAGCCGGATGCGGTCCCGGAGGCCCGGCGTGGCGCTCAGCACCTCGCCGAAGACGGCCTCCGACTTGCCGCTGCGGTAGATGTCCGCGTGGTCGAACAGCGTGATACCGGCATCCAGCGCGGCCTCGACGGCGGCAGCGGCCTCGTCCACATGCTCGCCGGCATGCGGCTCGTCGGACCAGCTGCCACCCAGGCCCATGCAGCCATAAATCAGTTCCTGCATCAGGCCGGCCTCCCCGGAAGGCACGGGGACATTAGCGCAGCCATGCCGTGGTGTTGGCAGGCAGCTCGCCGTCCTCGAGGGGGGCGCTGCTGACCAGGACCGTTCCGGCCGGAAGGTCCACGGCGGTGTCCCCGAAGTTGGTCACTGACTGCCAGCCGTTGGGGCGGCGGAAGTGCAGGACATCCGGGTTGCCGGTCTCGACCCATTCCAGCTCTTCGTCGGTCTGCAGTTCGCGGCGCAGCTTCAGGGCGGCGCGGTAGAGCTCCAGCGTGGAGCCCTTGGTGCCATCCTGTGCCTCAACGGCATACTTGCTGAACCAGTCCGGCTGCGGCAGGTGCGCGCCGCCGTCGCCGAAGCCGAAGGAGGTTCCCTCCACCTTCCAGGGCAGCGGCACACGGCAGCCGTCACGGCCGACTTCCACGCCCTTGTTGCGGAAGAAGGAGGGGTCCTGGCGCTCCGATTCGGGAATTTCGGCGACTTCCTGCAGCCCGAGTTCCTCGCCCTGGTACAGGTAGGCGGAACCGGGGACGGCCAGCATCAGCAAAGTGGCGGCGCGGGCACGGCGTTCACCGAGCTCCACGTCCAGTTCTTCCTTGGGGCCGCCGGCCAGCAGCCAGTCCTTGCCGTCCTGGCCCTTGGTGCGTTCCTTGCCCTTGGACACCTGGGGCAGGCCGTAGCGGGTGGCGTGGCGGACCACGTCGTGGTTGGAAAATACCCAGGTGGACGAGGCGCCGGTGGCGGCCGCTTCGGCAAGGTTACGGGTGATGATCTCCTTGTACTCGGCGGCGTCAAAGTCCGCCTGCAGCAAATCGAAGTTGAAGGCCTGGCCCAGCCCCTGCGGGCTGGCGTAGCGGGCACGGCGGGTTGCGTGGACCCATGCTTCAGCGACGGCGGTGCGCGGCGGGTTGTACTCGTTGAACACCTCGCGCCATTCGGCGTAGATCTCGTGGACTTCGTCCCTGTCCCAGAAGGGGTGGGTGCCGTCGTCGAAGCCGTCCACCCCGGTGTTGAGCTGGCTCAGTTCCAGTTTGGACAGCAGGGGCTCGGTGAGGTCCTTGGTGAGGGCATGGGCCACGTCCACCCGGAACCCGTCAACGCCCCGGTCGGACCAGAACCGCAGGGTCTTGAGGAAGTCCTCGCGGATTTCGCGGTTGGACCAGTTCAAGTCCGGCTGTTCCTTGGCAAAAATGTGCATGTACCACTGGCCGGGGGTGCCGTCCGATTCAGTGATGCGCTCCCAGGCCGGGCCGCCAAAGACGGAGTCCCAGTCTGACGGCGGGAACTCCCCGTTGGGGCCCTTGCCGTCGCGGAAGATGTAGCGGTCCCGGGCAGGTGATCCCTTGGGCGCGGCAAGAGCTTCCTGGAACCATTTGTGCCTGTCCGAGGAGTGGTTGGGAACGATGTCGGCGATCAGCTTGATGCCGGCCCCGTGCAGCGCGTCCGCCATCTCGTCAAAGTCCGCAAGCGTGCCGAGCTTGGGGTCCACGTCGCGGTAGTCATCCACGTCGTAGCCGCCGTCCGCCAAGGCTGAGGGGTAGAACGGGCTAAGCCACACGGCGTCGATTCCCAGCGACTTCAGGTAAGGCACTTTGGCGGTGATGCCCTTGAGGTCACCGATGCCATCACCGTTGGAGTCTGAAAAACTCCGGGGGTAGATCTGGTACACGGAGGCCTGGCGCCACCAGTTCGGGTCGGCCAGGTGGTCGGAATCGGACAGGGTTGCCAAGGTGGCGGTAGTGCTCACAACACTCCTTTTATTTAGCATCTAAATTATCTTGTCGACCAGTATGTGCGGGCAACGAGGCGAACGTCAACAGACAACGCCGCGTTGCCTGGGCTGGACGTCGCCTTAGGCCCTGAACCAGGCGGTTGCCTCGCCCGGGAGTTTGCCGCTTTCGATCCCGGCGCTGGAGATCAGGACCTTGCCTTCAGGAAGTTCGATGGCGGCGGTACCGAAGTTCGCAACGACGTGCCAGCCTCCTGGGCGCACAAACTCCAGCACCTGTTCGTTCCCGTCGTCTTTCCATTCCAGGGTCTCGGCGCCCTGAAGTTCGTGCCGCAATGCCAAGGCTTTGCGGTAGAGATTCAGGGTTGAGGCGTTGTCCGCCTCCTGCGTGCTGGCTGCGTATCCGGCGAACCAGTCCGGCTGAGGCAGATGGGCACCGTTGGCACCGAAACCGAAGGAAGGTCCGGAGGGTTCCCAAGGCAGGGGAACCCGGCAGCCGTCCCGGCCCAGGCCGTCGTACTCCGCGCCCCGGAAGAACGACGGGTCCTGGCGCCGGTCAGCGGGGATGTCCGCCACCTCGTGCAGGCCCAGTTCCTCGCCCTGATAGAGGTACGCGGAGCCGGGAAGGGCGAGCATGAGCAACGTGGCGGCCTTGGCTCGGCGGATGCCTCCTTCGACGTCCAGTGCTTGACGGGGACCGCCCGCTTTGACCCAGTCCACCCCCGGTTTCCCCGGCCGCCCGTTGAGCGGTTCGAGGCCGTAACGGGTGGCGTGGCGCGTGACGTCATGGTTGGAAAATACCCAGGTGGTGGTGGAGCCGGTGAGGCGGGCCTGTTCGAGGTTGTCGGTGATGATGGCGCGGAACTGGCTGGCGTTGAAATCGGCCATGAGCAGGTCGAAACTGAAAGCCTGGCCCAGGCCTTCAGGGGAGGCGTACTTGGCCCGCCGAGAGGCCGTCTCCACCCAGGCCTCCGCCACAGCAAAGCGCGGCGGGTCATATTCGTTGAATACCTTGCGCCATTCGGCATAGATCTCGTGGACTTCGTCGCGGTCCATGAGCGGGTGGGTCCCGGAGGAACGGTCCATGGCATCCAGTTCCTGCCTACTGGGCAGTTCGGAACGGAGGTCCTTGACCAGAAGGTTGGCCACGTCAACGCGGAAGCCGTCCACCCCCCGGTCAGCCCAGAAGCGCAAGGTCTTGAGGAAGTCCTCACGGACCTCAGGGTTGTCCCAATTCCAATCCGGCTGCTCCGGGGTAAAGGTGTGCAGGTACCACTGCCCGTCGTCCACCTGGGTCCAGGCCGGCCCGCCGAAAGCTGCTGTCCAGTCGGACGGCGGCAGTTCGCCTTTGCCGCCCTTGCCGTCCCGGAAATGGTACCGCTGGCGGGCAGGTGAACCCTTCGGCGCAGCCAAGGCTTCCTGGAACCAGACGTGCCGGTTGGAGGAGTGGTTCGGGACAATGTCCACTATCACTTTGATGCCCCCGGCATGCAGAGCCGCGGTCATCTTATCGAAATCCGCCAGGCTGCCGATCCTGGGATCAACGTCGCGGTAGTCATCAACGTCGTAGCCGCCGTCAGCCAGCGCGGAGGGGTAGAACGGACTAAGCCACACGGCGTCGATACCAAGGCTTTTCAAGTACGGCACCTTCCCGGTGATGCCGTTCAGGTCCCCGATCCCGTCCCCGTTCGAATCGGCGAAACTGCGCGGGTAGATCTGGTAAACCGCAGCCTGGCGCCACCAATTGCTGGCGGATGTGGACCAGGTGTCGGCATCGGGCGTCTGGCTCGAAATGATGGACAAACGGTTTCCCCTTTCTGGGGCTGGAGTTTTTGCGTGCATGCTGAATTTGCTTGCGTTTTTGCTCGCTGCGGGCTGGCCTGCCAGTGACAAGCCTCAGCCCTTGACGGCGCCCTGGGTAACGCCTGCCATAACCCACCGCTGGGTAAAGAGATATGCCACGATGGCCGGAGCCATGGCCATCAGGTAGGACGCAAAGGAAACGTGGTAGTTGTTGCTGAACTGGGTCTGGAACAGGTTCTGCCGCACTGGAAGGGTTTGCAGCGCCGGGTCGGAGATGATCAAGGAAGGCATCATGAAGTCATTCCAGGCGTAGAGGAAGGCGAAGATGCCCACCGTGGCGCTCATCGGCGCCAGCAGCGGAAAAATCAGTTTCCAGAACGTCTGCCAGGTGGTAGCGCCGTCAATGCGGGCGCTCTCTTCCAGTTCCATCGGGATCGAGCGCAAGAATGCCGTGAACAGCAGCACGCTGAAGCTCAACTGGAACATCGTGGCGAGGAGAATCACGCCCAGCGGATTATCCAGGCCCAGGCGGCCGGTCAACTGGATCTGCGGCAGCGCGACGACCGGAAACGGGATGAACATCGCTGCGAGCAGATAGTAGAAGGAGTACCGGAACAACTTGCGTTCCCAGTTGCGCACGATTGCGTACGAGGCGAACGCGGCTAGCACGATCGTCGCGGCCACGGTCCCTGCCGTCACCAGCAACGACATTGCGGCGCCGACGGGGAAGTTGGTCAAGGTCCACGCCTGAACGAAGCCGTCAATGCTTAGCGGCGCAGGGAATGAAAATGCGTTGCCGTCCACAGCCTGCCCCTGGGTTTTGAAGGCCATGGAGAGCGTCACGTACAGCGGAAGCAGTACAGTGACCGCACAGAGAACCAGGATGGTGGTAGCCGGCCAGTTCACCCGCTCTACCTTCAAACCTGCGCGTCGTCGTCCGGTTTCGGCAGGTGCTGGTTCGGTGCGGTAGATATCCCCGGCGGTGAGGGTGGATGGTGTGGTCATCAGAGTGTGTTCCGTCCGCGAGTCAGCGAAAGCTGCAGGAGAGATATGAGGACAGCGACGACGAAGAAGATGGTCGCGTTGGCCATCTGGTAGGCATAGTCGCCGCCATTGAAGCCAGCGATGACGGTCATCGCGATGCTTCGTGTTGAGGTGCCCGGGCCGCCGTTGGTGAGGCCGACGATGATGTCGTAAGCGTTGAGGAAGCCCTTGAATCCGAGAATGATGTTGATCACCACATAGCCGGCCACGAGCGGAGCGGTGATTTTCAGGAGCTGCTGGAACTTGCTCGCGCCATCGATGTCCGCGGCTTCATACACTTCCCCGGGGATCGAGACGAGTCCGGCGATATAGATCAGCAGCGCCCCGGGCACCGCCTGCCAGGCGGTAACCACCACGATGGCGACCCAGGCAAGGTCAGGGTTTGCCAGGAGGCTCGTCTCCAGCCAGGAAATCCCGGCTGCCGCACCTGCGGAGGGCAGCGAGTTCGAGAACAGGAAATTGAAAACATACGCGATGATGATGCCGGAGACCACCATGGGGATGACGAAGATGGTCCGCAACGCGGTTTTCATGCGGATCTGCGACGTGAGCCCCACGGCGAGAAGGAAAGCGATGACGTTCACTACGAGCACGGTGACGATCGAGAATCCGAACGTGAACAGATAGCTCTGCAGAATGGCAGGATCGCTGAAAATTGCAACATAGTTGGTCAGTCCGACGAACTCCCAGTCGCCGATTCCGATGGAGTTCGTGAAGCTGAAGAAGATGCCAACAAGGCCCGGAACCGTGATCGCCAGGGTAAAGAGGACGAGGCTTGGCAGGAGGAAAAGGTAGAAGATCGGTTCGACCCGCCGCTTTCTGCGGGTCTGCGGGCGGTCCTGCCCCGGTCTTGTTGCTGTGGTGATGGACATGTATCTGGCTCCCTTGTGAGCGTTACTGGCGGAACGCCAGACGCGCCCAGTCTGCGTCGAGTGTGCGGAAGGTGGCTGCAGGATCTGCGCCCAACACGAGCGCCTGGACGTGATTCATAATGGGGATAGTGCGCGGCACCAGCACCGACGGACCCTGATAGACCTGGCCCTTTTCGTAGTACTCGACCATCCCCTCGATCCGCGGGTCCGGAGCTCCGGCGGCATCGATGGTGGGCGTGAAGCCCAGCTGCGACTTGTTGTACGCTTCGATGACTTCCGGCTGGTAGAGGTACTCGAGGAAGTCGCGTGCAGCGTCCTTGTGCTTGGATCCTTCGGGAATCCAGGCGGCTAGATCCACATTGACCCGGACGCGCAGGTCATCGGGATTGTCCGTCATCGGCAGCGGAAAGGTTCCGAGCTGGAGATCGGGAGCACTCTTCGCGATCTCGCCGAAAGCCCACGGGCCCTGCAGATACATTGCTGCCTTACCTTGTGCAAACGCAAGGTTGCCGTCGCCATAAGCTCGGCTCGCGGCGTCTTTGTTGACATAGCTGCCCGCCAGTTCCAGCATTTTCGCGACGGGCTGTTGAAAGTCCTTTTCGAATGACGCCGGTGAATCCGGCCCGACCTCCGTGCCTGCTTCAGAAAGCTTGTGGAAGAAGTCGATGGTGTCGAGCTGGCCGCCCACAGAGTAGTCAAACCAACCTTGGGCAACCGTCCAGTCGTCCTTCCACGTTGCGTAGAACGGCGTCACCCCGGCGGCTTTCAGGGCGTCACACGCCGCGATGAGATCGCTCCAGGTCTTAGGCACATCGATGCCGTGCGCAGCGAAGATCTCCTTGTTGTAGATGACGGACGACGCCATGATCGAGTACGGCAGTGCGCTGGTCCGGCCTGGATACGAGCCGTACTGGTCCATCAGAGGTTGCAGGTCCTTCCGGATACGGGTTGAGGCCTGCGTTCCGGACAGGTCACTCAGCGCGCCGCGCTGCACGAACCTGGCCGTTTCCATGTTGTAGTTCGCAAGTGCGATGTCCGGCGGATTGCCCCGGACGAAACTGGCTGAAACCACGTCAACCCCGGAGGTATCCATAACGACCTCCGTTTTGTCCTGCGAAGCGTTGTAGTCGGCGACCAGTTTCGTCATGAAACCGATGGCCTCCCGCTTACTGAAGGTGAACCGGATGGTTTCCTTGCCGGAATCTCCCGTGCAGCCTGAGAGGAGGCCGGCGAGCAAAGCCAGGCAAAGACCCAGCACTGCCATGCGTAGTGTGCGCGTCAAGTTCGAAGACACCCTCGTCCTTTCGTGGTGCGGCGATAGGGCCGCGGCTACGGCGGGACTGGCTGATGCTCGCCCTGCCGAGTTTATACAAGCTATAAATTTAGCTCCTATCGATAGTATGGAGTGCCGTGGGTCACACCGTCAAGCACATGCCACTTTGTTTCCCCGGCTATATTTATGGCCTAAATTTAGAAGGGCTGGTCAACGTCCCGTGGCAGCCCGGAAGAATGGGGAGCCCCTGATGAATGAGACTGCACCGTCGACACAGTTGCTGCGGAGGGTCAACGCCAGTGCCTTGCTTAAGGCAATGCGCGGGGCAGGCATCATGACGGGCACGGACCTTATGGCTGCCACTGGGCTTTCCCGGGCCACCGTTATCTCGATTTGTGATGAGCTCGTCCGGCTCGGATGGCTTGAGGAGCTGGAAAACCAACGGGGCGCCGAAGGTTATGTCAAAGGCAGGCCGGCACGCAGATTCGTTTTCGACGATCGTGCCGCCAGCGTTCTGGGCATCGACATTGGTGCCAACAAGATCACTACCATCGTCGCCGACATGGCGGGAAAGGCCCTCTCCAGGGTCACGACACCCTTCCGGGCGCACAATCTTCCCGCTAACGAGCGCGCCGATGTATTGGACCGGATCGCCGCGGAGGCCTTGGAGAAGGCAGACGTGTCCGCAGAGTCCGTTCTTGCCGTGTCCGTTGGGGTCGCCGCTCCGGTCAGTCGTAACGGCGAAGTCCTCACGGTTCAGGAATTCTGGAAGTCTTTTGATGTCCGCCGGCTTGTCTCTGAGCGGCATGGCTGGCACGTGCTGCTCGAGAACGACGCCAATCTTGCTGCCCTTGCCGAACGCTGGCAGGGGACGGCCCAAGGCGTTGACAACCTCATCGTTATGCTTGCCGGGGACCGGCTGGGCTCCGGCGTACTCGAATCCGGCCGCCTGCTCCACGGACAGCTTGGCGGCTTCGGCGAGCTGGGATACCTGGCCAACGTCGAAGGCGTCGGCGATACCATCGGCATTGCGCACTATGTGGCACTTTGGGGCCAGGAAGCGCTCGCCTCCAATGCAAAAACCCGGCTGCATGAGCTGTGCGGCAGCACACCGGACGGCCTCACAGCCGAGATGGTGTTCGCCGCGGCCAGGGACGGCGACAATGCCGCGCAGGAAGTGCTCAACCGTGTCGCACACCGCATGGCACGCGTGATTGGTTCCCTGAGCACGCTGGTAAACCCTGAGCTCGTCGTCCTCGCGGGCGGTGTCGCAGCCTCTGCCCGCGCCCTCATCCCGGTCATCGAGGAGCAGCTGCCGAAGTTCACTTTCACTCCGCCCCGGGTGGAAGCCTCCTCCCTCGGGGATGGCATTGTGTCTATCGGTGCCATCCGCCTTGCCCTGGATTATGTCGAAGAGCATGCACTGGGCCTTTACCCCGCTTCGTTGCCGAAACCCGCGCATTCCGTTTCCTGACGCGGTTCACCCGGGAGGTGCCCAGCCCCGGATGATCCGCGGCACCAGAGCCGAGGTTTGTGATTCCGCCGGCAAATTACGCCGGTGACTCCAGAGCGGCGGCAACCGGAAGCGAGCCGTCGCAGAATTCAATCGTCCGGCCCGCCGTCTCCGGCAGGTCCAGCACGGCTGCTGCCACGATGGCAGTGTTGCTGCGCGACGTCCCGCCGTCCCCCTCCCCCGGGTTGGGATCCACCTTGATCAAACCCGTGCCGGGTTTGTTGGTCAGGGTGCCCGGCCCCAGGATGGTCCATGAGAGATCGGTGCCGCGAAGGTACTCGTCAGCGGCAGCTTTCGCCTCGGCGTAGGCAAAAAAGCCGTTGCTCTCCGGTACACCGTGGTCCCTGCGGGCTCCCAGATAGGACACCATCACGTAGCGGTCCGCCCCGGCCTGTACTGCGGCATCCATCGAACGGATGGCCGCGTCCCGGTCAACGGCGAATGTCCGGGCGGGGTTTCCGCCGCCCGCTCCTGCTGACCAGACGACAGCATCGTGGCCCTTTAGTGCCTCGGCGATGGCCGCCGTCGTGGAGTTCTCGATATCAAGGACCGACGGCGTTGCGCCCGTTTGAGCAACGTCCGCCGCGTGGTCCGGGTTGCGGATGAACGAGGTGACGTCGTGGCCCTCTTCCGTGAGCAGGGTGGACAGGTGCAGGGCCACTTTGCCGTGGCCGCCGATGATTGCGATTCGGGTCATTGCCCCATTCTGCTCCCCCATCCCGCAGACGCCACATCACCGCGCGTTCGACCCCTGCCAAAATCAAAGGACAGTGCGGTAACTGAGGTACACCACCCCGTTGCGGAATCTGCGCTCGTCCTGGAGTTCAAGCCGCAGGTTCAGCCCGTCCGGAAGGAACCGCAGGCCTCCTCCCACCGCCACCGGGTTGAGGAAGATCCGGCACTCGTCCACCAGCCCAGCCTGGAGTGCGCCGGCAGCCAGGGTGGAGCCGCCGATGCCGATGCTGCCTTCGCTGCGCTCCTTCAGGTCCCGGATGGCATCGGGATCGAAAAAGCGCTGGATTGTTGTCCTCGCAGTCACTGGATTTTCCAATGACCCGGAGAAGACCACCTTCTCTGCTGCCCGCCAGATTCGCCCGTAGTCCTGGATCACGGGCGGATCGTCGCTTCCACCCAGGGTCTCCCAGACTGACAGGACCTCGTACATGCGCCGGCCCAAAAGATACGTGCCGGCGTCGCGCTCCAGGTCGTTGACGAAGGCATGGACTTCCTCGTCGGGGGCGCTCCAGTCGAAGTTGCCGTGACGGTCGGCGACGTAGCCGTCCAAGGATGCGATGCCCGTGTAGATAAGCTCAGCCATGGGCTCATTGTGCCTGCACTTCGGGCTTGGTGTAAGACTGTGTCCCCGTTCCGGCGGGACTAGGCAGTTCCGGATGTCCGCCGCTCCCGGACGAAAAACTGCTGGGCCAAGGTCCAGGCGTTGGTGACCGTCCAATAGACCAGGACGCCGATGGGGAAGAAGACCCCTCCCAGCGCGAACACCACCGGCAACGTGTAGAGCACGATTTTTTGCTGACGCATAAAGGGACTCCCGGTGTCCCCCGGCAACGGGTTCCGCGCGAGGATCAACTTTTGCGTGACAACCTGCGCGGCGGTCATGGCAAGGATCATCAGGATGGTCAGCACCATAACGGCTGTCTGGTTGCCGCTGCCGCCGTGCAGCACTGATGCCGTCAATGAGGCGCCGAAGATGCTGGACTGGTCGAACTGCACCACCTGGTCGTGGCTCATGGCGCCTGTTCCCTCACCCTGCGCTGCCCGGGAGCTGATGCCGGAGAGAACCTGGTACAGGGCAAAGAAGAACGGCACCTGGATCAGCATGGGCAGGCAGGCGGAGAAGGGGTTGGTCCCATGCTTTTTATACAAGGCCATCTGCTCCTGCGCCATTGACTGGCGGGAGAGCGGGTCTGTCCGGTCCTTGTATTTTTCCTGCAGCGTCTTCAGGTCCGGCTGCAGGAGCCGCATCCGGCGCTGGGCGTCGAGCTGCTTCAAAAACACGGGAATCAGGGCGGCCCGGATCAACAGAACCAGCCCGATGATGGAGAGCGTCCACGTCCAGCCGCTGGCCGGGGGCATGCCGACGGCGCTCAGCCCTTCGTGTAAGCCGACCATAACGGCGGACACCAGCCATCTGAACGGGACCATGACCGCGTCAAAGAAGTCCATGCGTTTCCCCCATCGGTGGATGCGGCAAAACTACGGGGAAACGGGGAACTTGTCACGCACTATTGCTCAGGTCAATGGCGCGCA
Organism: Arthrobacter sp. Alg241-R88; assembly: GCF_900537115.1. Classification (GTDB taxonomy): domain Bacteria; phylum Actinomycetota; class Actinomycetes; order Actinomycetales; family Micrococcaceae; genus Arthrobacter. The sequence goes on along the minus strand of NZ_UNRG01000001.1, from coordinate 431,165 downwards.
TTCCTATCGGGCAGGCGCGCCGACCAGGACTTCATGGTAGTGCGCCGGCAAACGAACGATCTCGAGTTCCGACATATCGAGAAGGCGGCGGCTGCCGGTCAGAGTGTCCAGAATCCAGAGCAGTCCCTGGTCCAGCGCCACCTCTGTGACCGGACCGCGGTGCACCAGAGTGCTCCCGTAAAACGCTTCGATGGCGTCTCCTGCGGAGAGCTCATCACAAGAACCGCCAACAAACTGGTCATTGCTGTTCATGACCCGTCCTTTCCTTTATTGAAGGGCTCCCCCTGGCCCCATTGTGTCGGCACAGGGTTGCTTCCGCGTGTACCTGGGATGATGTTTTGACGACGTTCTGAAGACGGTCCCGCCCCGGGCACCCCCAGGCAGCGGCGGAGGGCCGCACCTGGGCCGGCGGGATGAGGTTATCGCGCTGCTTCGTCCAGGAGTTGGCGGAACTGTTCCTCGCTGTTCAGCGTGAGCTTTTGACCGTCGAGGAAGAAGGTGGGGGTTCCGGTTACACCGAGGGCTTTGCCGTCGGCGAGGTCTTTGCGGATCCGTTCCTTGGTTTCCTCGGCTGCTACGGCGGCGTCGTACTTGCTCATGTCCAGGCCCAGTTCTTCGGCGAAGGTCCGGAACAGCCGCGCCTGGGAGTCCTGTCTTTCGCCCCATTGCGGCTGGGTTTCGAAGAGCTTGGCGGTCATCTGCTCGTACTTGCCCTGCTGGGCGGACGCTTCCACGGCCAGGGCCGCAGCGCCGGAGTTGGCGTGCCCTGGCAGGGGGAAGTAGCGGTGGATGAAGGTGATTCTGTCTCCGTACTCCTTCTTGAGCTCCCGCACCAGGGGTTCGGCGGCGCGGCAGGATTCGCATTCAAAGTCCAGGAACTCAACCAGCTGGGCTTTCTCAATGGCTGGGTTTGTGACGCGGTGGCTGTCTTCCCTGACCAGTTGCGCGTCGACGGCGGCCGTAGGCGCGGCGGGTGCTGGCTTGTTCGCGGTGAACACCGCGTACCAGATCACGCCGGAGGCGAGGAGGACCGCGAGGATGGCCCAGATGGCGATCCGGACATTCCGTCCTGTGGAGACGGCGCTCAATGATCTGCCGGTTTCGTTCCGAGGGTCAGGGTCACAGGCGCGGGCTTGGCGTCGGCCTGGCAGCCGACGCAGCAGGCGCCCCCTTGCGCTGGCTGCAGAGGAGCTTCCGATACTGCTGCGGGTGACGCGGTGGTTCCGGGTGCGCAGCAGCCATCGTCCTCTTGGTCATGGGCGTCGTCGATGTGGGGGCGGGCGCAGCATGCTTCCCCTCGCCAGGCTATGAGGCCTTCACGGACGGCAATCCCGGCGATGACCAGGGCAGCACCGGCATCGGCCCACCACCAGCCCAGGGTGCTGTTCAGGACCAGGCCAACGAGCAGGACCGCCGAGAGGTAGGTGCACAGCAGGGTTTGTTTGGAATCGGCCACGGCCGCCCGGGACCCGAGTTCCCGCCCCGCCCTGCGCTGGGCCCAGGACAGGACCGGCATGATGGCCAGACTCAACGCTGCGATCACGATGCCGGCGGTGGAGTGCTGGGCCTCTTCCCCGCCCATCAGTGCACGCACCGCGTCGGCGCTTACGAACGCGGCAAGGGCGAAGAAGGAAATGGCGATGATCCGCAGAGTCAGGTGCTCACGCCGCTCGGGGTCTTGCGCGGAGAACTGCCAGGACAGTGCCAGCGCGGAGGTCACCTCTATGACCGAGTCCAGCCCGAAACCGATCAAGGCAGCAGAGTCGGCGAGGTTGCCTGCCCAGAGCGCGACGACGGCCTCAATGAGGTTGTACGTGATGGTCGCGGCAGCAAAGAGCCGGATACGGCGGTTCAGGACCGCCCGGCGTCGAGATGTTGGAGCCTGCAGCAGTGCGGTCATACGAGGCACTCCCCGTCAGGGGCGCAGCAGGCAGGATCCACAGCGAGCACTACACCGATCAGGTCCTTAATCGCATGGCCCAGCCGCGCGTCGGCGAGCTCATACCGGCTCCGCCGCCCATCAGGGACGGCAACCACCAGCCCGCAGCCCCGCAGGCAGGTCAGATGATTGGACATACTCTGCCGGCTTACGCCCAGGGAATCGGCCAGATCAGACGGATAGGACGGACCATCTGAAAGAGCCAGCAAGACTCCGGCGCGGGTAGGATCCGAGACCGCGTAACCGAACCGGGCAAGCACTGGCGCCTGCGTAAGTGTTTCCATGTCCAGAATGTACATCCGAAGCTGTATTCACGCAAACGTGTATAAACGGCCCCAGTCAGCGGCCTCACTGCGTCCCGTTGTTCTCGCCAGCGATTGCGAGGGCACAGGATCCGGGAGATCAAGGGGGGAAAACAACAGCAGGCCAGAGGCTACGCCTCTGGCCTGCTGTTTCTGTAGCGGTGGGGAGGCTCGATCTCCCGACCTCACGATTATGAGTCGTGCGCTCTAACCAACTGAGCTACACCGCCACGAATGAGAAAAACCTGTGTCAAGCCGGTCAAAACCGCCTTGACACAGGCCCTCATCCAGAGCCCCCCACCGGAATCGATCCGGTGACCTCGTTCTTACCAAGAACGCGCTCTACCACTGAGCTAGGGGGGCAACGAGTAAATACTCTACCGGAAGATTCCACCACCAACAAATCGGCGTCCGGGCAGGTCAACAGGGGCGAAAACCATTGCCCAAACTGCGCTCGAACGGCCGGAAAATGCCGGAAAATCAAGGAAAACGGAGCCCTTGACTCCTTATGTGTTCCCGGCTTCGCGCCTTTCCCAAAGGACCAGGAACAGGGATGTGTTCATCCCCACACTCCCCCATGAGTTTTTGTCCAGATATGCAGGCTTTGCCGCCCTCGAAGTCCGCATATCTGGACAAAAACTCACAGGAGGGGCGGGGCGGAGGTACCGGACGGCACTGTGCCGCCCCCCGCCGTCGTCCGCAAAGGGCCGTTAAATGCCGGTGGGCCGGCTCGAAAGCCGGCCCACCGGGGGAACGTGTCAGACGAGCTGACGGTTTACCACTTGCCCTTGCGGTTGAAGTCGCGCTGTCCGCCCTCGTTGCCGTGGCGGGGCTTGCGGGAGCCGTCGCCGTGGCCGGCGAAGCGGGAATCGCTGGCCTGGCCGCGGGTGGCACCGCTGTCAGCGCTGAAGGAACGCTCGCTGTACGAGCGGCCGCCGCGGTCCGCGGAGCTGCGCTCGCCGTCGTTCTTCCGGAACTCCTTCTTGAACCCGCCGTTGCCCTTGAAGTTGCCGCCGCGGTCGCCGCCACGGTTGCCCTGGTACGCGCCACGCTCGCCGGAGGGCTTGCGGCCGTTGTCCAGCTCGAGGTGGATCAGCTCACCGCCGATCCGGGTGCGGGACAGGGCACGCAGCTGCTCGGGGCTGAGGTCCGCCGGCAGCTCCACCAGGGAGTGGTCCGAGCGGATGTCGATGCCGCCGATCTGCGCCGAGGAGATGCCGCCCTCGTTCGCAATGGCGCCCACGATGGAGCCGGGCATAACGCGCTGGCGGCGTCCCACGGCAATCCGGTAGGTGGCATTGCCCTCGGTGAGCGTGCGGGTCGGCCCGCGGGAGCCGAAGCCGTCCTTGGAGCGCTCGCGCTTCTGGAACTCGGGAGCTGCGGGCAGTTCCTTGACCAGCAGCGGCTGCCCGCCCTGCGCCATAACGGCGAGGGCTGCTGCGATCTCCGAAGCCGGAACGTTGTGCTCTTCCTCGTAGGAGGCGATGAGGTCGCGGAACGCCGCGACGTCCTCGGATGCGAGGGTCTCGGTGATGCGCTCTGCGAACTTGCCCAGGCGGAGTGTGTTCACGGTTTCCGCGGTGGGCAGGTGCATCTGCTCCACCGGCTGGCGGGTTGCCTTCTCGATGGAGCGCAGCAGGTACTTCTCCCGCGGCGTCATAAAGAGGATGGCGTCGCCGGAGCGGCCTGCGCGGCCGGTGCGGCCGATGCGGTGGACGTAGGACTCGGTGTCGTGCGGAATGTCGTAGTTGATGACGTGGCTGATGCGCTCCACGTCAAGGCCACGGGCGGCGACGTCGGTAGCAACGAGGATGTCGATGCGGCCTTCCTTCAGCGCGTCCACAGTGCGCTCACGCTGCTGCTGCGGAATGTCGCCGTTGATGGCGGCAGCCTGGAAACCGCGGGACTTCAGCTTGTCAGCCAGGTCCTCTGTAGCCATCTTGGTGCGAACGAAGGCGATAACGCCGTCGAACTCTTCCACCTCGAGGATGCGGGTCATCGCATCGAGCTTGTGCGGGCCCATGACCTGCAGGTACCGCTGGCGCGTGTTGGCGCCGGTGGTGGTCTTGGACTTGACGGAGATCTCGGCCGGGTTGTTCAGGTACTGCTTGGACATCCGGCGGATCTGGCTCGGCATGGTGGCCGAGAACAGAGCCACCTGGCGGTCCGACGGCGTCTGCTGGAAGATCTGCTCAACGTCTTCAGCGAAGCCCATGCGCAGCATCTCGTCAGCCTCGTCCAGCACCAGGTACTGGAGTTCGGACAGGTCCAGGGATCCCTTGGAGATGTGGTCGATCACGCGGCCGGGGGTACCCACAACAACCTGGGCACCGCGGCGCAGGCCTGCGAGCTGCGGGCCGTAGGCGGAGCCGCCGTACACGGGCAGGACGGTGAAGTCGTCAATGTGCTTGGCGTAGGAGGTGAAGGCCTCCGCCACCTGCAGCGCAAGCTCGCGGGTGGGAGCCAGCACCAGGGCCTGGGTCTTGCGTGACGGGCCGTTGAGGTCGTGAAGTTCAGCCAGGCGGGACAAAGCCGGTACTGCGAATGCTGCAGTCTTACCGGTGCCGGTCTGGGCGAGGCCAACAACGTCGCGGCCTTCCAGCAGCAGCGGAATGGTTGCTGCCTGGATGGGGGACGGCTTTTCGTAGCCCACGTCCTGCAGGGCGGCGAGCACGCGGCCGTCGATGCCGAGGTCGGCGAACTTAATGCCTTCTTCTTCCTCAGCGTTGGCTGCGGGAGCTTCCTCAGCGTTTGCTGCGGGGGCGGCCGGTGCTTCAACGGAAGCTTCGGCTGCGGGGGCGGGCTCTGCTGCGGGGACAGCGGCCTCGGTGAATTCGACGGCGGCGGTTTCGACGGTTGCCGCTTCGAAGGTGGAGTCGTTTTGATTTTCGGGCATAGGGAAATATTCCTCATCCATAGGGGGCCAGGCGGCACTACCCGAGGTGAGCGGAGCCGCAGTACGTGTGCCGTGGGCGCCGGGCAAACGTTGACCGGCCGGTCACATAGAAGTCCGGCGCTTTCGCAATCCCGTGGCAGGACTTCCCGCTGCATCTCTTGGCTGCTATCCCAGCAGTCTGTACAGCGTTTTCTTTAGCCGGCTCTCCCTATGAAAATGCCCGCATCGCATGTGCGGGCCCCAACACTTGCCAGTCCTGCCTCAAAAATTGGGCAGGAATAAGGGATTTCCGGAGTGGGGGATATTTCTAGTGTAGGGCACGCACCGGCCCCAGCGGTAATTGGAAGCACGACGGCGGCGGTGAGCTTGCCCACACGGCTCCCCTCCCAGCCACCCGGGTGGGCTGTTACCGGCCCAACTGCCGCTCCAGCGCCGCAAACTTCTGCTTGAACTCAGGCTGCTGCAGCCGGATCTCGCCGTCGGCGTCGGCGTCACGGAGTGCTTCCATCGACCCCAAATCAGGTTCACTGAACCACTTGCCCACGGTTACCCCGTGCCCGGGAACGTACGTCCGGTGGATATGGTCCCCTGCGCGGATGGTGCCAACGCGGATCACCCGGAGGTACGCGCCCACCCGGCCCTCGCCGGTGAAGCGTCTGACGAACTGCGGCTCACCGAGGCGGCGCTGGAAGGTGGCGCAGGGTGTACGCGGGGACGTAACCTCCACTTCCACGTCGAGGCCGATTTTCCAGCGTTCGCCGATCACCGCCCCCGTGGTGTCGATCCCGTTCACGCGCAGGTTCTCGCCGAAAATTCCCGGCGGCAGGTCGCGCTGGAGTTCACCCGCCCAAAAGTCGGCGTCCGCCTGGGAGTAGGCGTAGAGGGCCTGGTCCGGGCCGCCGTGGTGGACCCGGTTCGCCTGGATGTCGCCCTGCAGGCCCAGCTTGTGCACCTTCACCGGCCCCTCCACCGCACGCTTGTCGATGGCAGTCACACCCACGCTGGAGGCATCCGGAACGAGCTGGTGGACACGGCAGACGGCAAGCACAGAAGCGGTTTCCATGGGACCAGTGTAGATTTCCGGCGCTGCCCGTGGCCGTTACGCCGCCATGGGGAGTTCTCCCGGCTTTCCTGCTCGCAGCAGCAGGCCGCAGGGACTACGCTGATTTGAGGATTGCAATTGGGGGTGCAGCGCTGTGCCCAATTCACGTGGACAACTGAGGGGGACGCCGTGGACCCGAACAAGGACCCGGAGCACGATCCAGCCAGGCGCGATGGCCAGCAGGCCGGCGCAGCGGGCGGCTCCGGTGCTGCACCGGACGGCACCCCGTCGCCGGACGCCCCCAAACCTCCCCCGTGGCAGGTACCCAAACCGGAACTGCGCCCGGAACTCCTGAACGAACCAGTCACACCGGTGGACCCCTTTGCCCGGGACCGGGAGAAGCAGCAGGCCGAGGGGGCGGCGCGGAAGAAGCGCTCCCAGCGGCGCACCGTCGTCGTTGGCCTGGGCGTGACCGCCCTGCTGGCCGGCACCATCACAGCAGTTGTGGCCAGCAACCAGGACGAGCCGGAGTACGCGCAAGTGTGCTTCAACGACGAAACCGGCGAGCGCGTCGAGGATACCAACTGCAACAGCTCCGCCGGCCGTGGCGGCGGCATCTACGCCTGGTACTTCTTCTCGCGCGGCGCCTTTGTCCCGGCAGTGGGACAGAACCGTTCCACCGCCCCCAATTACACGCGGACGGTCCCCAGCGGCGCGAAAGCCTCCACCGGCTACAGCACCAAGGGCGGTACCGTCAGCCGGGGCGGCTTCGGCACCAGCGCCAAAAGCGGCACCAGTGGTGGCGGCGGCAAGGTTTCGGGGGGTTAGGCGTGAAGCGGTTGTTGTCTGAGCCCAGGCCCGGGTGGAAGCAGAAGATTGAAGAACAGGGCCTGGTGTTCTCCACCACCACGATGCCGGACGGCCGCAGGATCGAATACTGGAACGAGGCCGCCTACTACGAGTTCACCCTGGACGAGGTGGAGACCCTCGAGGGTACGGCCGAGGATATGCACAGAATGTGCCTGGAGGCCGCCCGGTTCCTGGCCACCGGCGCGATGGGGGACATTGGCATCGGCCCGCAGGCCCTCGAGCTGGCTGCGGAATCAATGCAGGCAGGCGATCTCGATGTTTACGGCCGGTTCGACTTCATCTACGACGGGCAGGGCGGCCCCGCCAAGATGCTCGAGTACAACGCAGACACCCCCACCGGCCTGATCGAGGCCGCCGTGGCCCAGTGGTTCTGGCTGCAGGACGTCTTCCCGGGGAAGGACCAGTGGAACGGCATCCATGAAGCGCTGATCCGGCAGTGGAAGAAGATGCAGTTCCGCACCGGCATGAGCACCCTGCATGTGGCGCATTCGGAGGTCGAGGAGTCCGGCGAGGACTGGATGACCGCGGCCTACATGCGGGACGTGGCCAGCCAGGCGGGGTGGACCACCATCGGCATCAACATGTCCGATATCGGCTGGGACCCCAACCTGAACCGCTTTGTGGACCTGGACAACTTCATGATCAGCACCATGTTCAAGCTGTACCCGTGGGAGCTGATGATGAAGGAACCCTTCGGGCCCCGGCTGCTGGAACGGGCCCACAATCCCCGCTGGGTTGAACCCGCCTGGAAGATGCTGCTCTCCAACAAGGCGCTCCTCGCGGCACTGTGGCACCTGTTCCCCGGGCACCCCAACCTGCTGCCGGCGTACCTGAACGAACCGGGGCCGCTCAAGGAATGGGTGGCCAAACCCCTGCACGGCCGCGAAGGCGACAACATCAAGATCCACGCCCAGGGCATCAGCCTGGAACAACCCGGCGGATACGGCCGCGAAGGCTGGTGCTACCAGCAGTACCAGCCGCTGCCGGATTTCGACGGCAACCATCCCGTCCTTGGCCTGTGGGTGGTGGACGGTGAGTCCGTGGGCTGCGGGATCCGCGAATCGGACGGCCCCATCACCGACTACTTCTGCAGGTTCGTGCCCAACACCATTGACGCTCCGGCCCCGCTCTCGGCCGCGGCCCACTCCAGCAAAGCAGGTATCGCACTATGAGCCCGGTGACACCATGAGCACGGAAACCACGACGGCGGGAGGCCCGGGCGGCGGGCCCGGCACCTCCGTTCCGCCCAAGGGGCTCCGCGCCGGCATCCTGGACCTTGGCGACTCGGTCATGCTGGGCCTTGCTTCAACGGCGCCGGTGTATTCGCTGGCCGCCACGCTGGGCCTTATCGTTGCGGTCAACGGAAACTACACTCCCCTGATCCTGCTGCTCGGTTTTATCCCCGTGCTGTTCATCGCCTTTGCCTTCCGCGAACTCAACAGCGCCATCCCGGACTGCGGCACAACCTTCACGTGGTCCCGGCGTGCGTTCGGCCCGTGGGCCGGCTGGCTGGGCGGCTGGGGTGTTGCGCTCGCCGGCATCGTGGTCCTGGCCAATCTCGCCCAGGTGGCGGGCCAGTACCTGTGGCTTTTGGTGGGCGACGGCTCACTGGCAGAAAACAAGGTGATTGTTACCGCCTCAGGCGTGCTGTTCATCGCCGTAATGACGCTGGTGAACTACCGGGGCATCCGGCTGGGCGAACACGTCCAGCGGGTACTGACCTACGTGCAGTACATAGCGTTGGGCATCTTTGCGCTGGCCATCGTCATTCGGATTGTCAGCGGCGCGCCGGAGGGGCAGCCTTTCGATTTTGACTGGTTCAACCCCGCCGGGGCCTTCGCCGATCCCGGCGCAGTGGTCCATGGCGCGCTGCTTGCGCTCTTTATCTACTGGGGCTGGGACACCTGCCTGGCGGTCAACGAGGAAACCGAAAACCCGTCCACCACCCCCGGCCGCGGTGCAGTGATCTCCGCCTTCATCCTGGTGGCCATCTACGTCTCCGTGGCGCTCCTGGTGATGATGTACGCGACTGTGGGCACAGAAGGCATCGGGCTGGGCAACGAGGCCAACCAGGACGACGTCTTCCTGGCCATGAAGGACGTGGTGCTCGGCCCCTGGGGCTGGCTGATCGTCGTCGCAGTCCTTGCTTCGGTGCTCTCCTCCACCCAGACCACCATCCTGCCAACTGCCCGCGGCACTCTGTCCATGGGAGTTCACGGCGCCCTGCCGGCCAAGTTCGGCGAGGTGCACCCGAAGAACCAAACCCCCGGTTTCTCCACACAGGTGATGGGGGCGGCAGCGATTGCCTACTACGTTGCCATGAGCTTCCTCAGCGAAAACCTGCTGTCCGACTCCATCAGCGCCATCAGCCTGTTCATCGCCTTCTACTATGCCCTCACCGGCTTCGCCTGCTTCTGGTACTTCCGGGATACCTTGCGGCAGTCGGCACGCAACCTCTGGCTCCGCGGCATCCTGCCGCTGGTGGGCGCGCTGCTCCTAACCGCTGCTTTCTTTATCTCGGCCGTGCAGATGTGGGACCCGGCCTATGGCGACACCCAGATTTTCGGCGTCGGCGGAGCGTTCATCAGCGGTGTGGTGCTGCTGGCACTTGGAGTGGTGCTCGCCGTCGTCTGCCGGTTCCTGCCCGCGACCCGCGGCTACTTCACCGGCAAGACTCCCGCCGGGCAAACCAGCGCCCACTCCCCCAACTAGGTAGCGCCAAGTGTCGTTTTGCGGGGTCAAAACGGCACTTGGTGCTACTTAGTTGGGCGGGATGCGGGGAGGCGGGCCGGGTCGAAAAGGCGTTAGGCCGAGAAGCCGCCGTCGGCTTTGATGAGCTGGCCGGAGACCCAGCGGCCCGCGGGCGAGAGCAGGAACGCCGCGGTACAGGCGACGTCGGCAGGGGTGCCCAGACGGCCGGTGGGCTGCCGTTCGGCAAGGGCCTTTCGCACTTCATCATCCATCCACCCGGTGTCCACCGGCCCCGGGTTGAGGACGTTGGCAGAGATGCCCAGCGGCCCCAGCTCGCGGGCAGCGGCGATCACGATCCTGTCCAGCGCGCCCTTCGAGGCGCCGTAAGGCAGGTTGAAGGCCGTGTGGTCACTGGTCAGCGCGACGATCGCACCGCCGTCGGCCGTTGCCTGCCGCGCGAAGGCGGCGATCAGCTGCCAGCTGGCCCGCGTATTCACGGCGAAGTGGCGTTCGAACGATTCCAGGCTCGTGTCCAGGACACCGGAATCCACTGATTCGGCATGGCTCAGCACCATGCCCTGCAGCGGACCGGCCAGCCGCACCGCTTCAGCCAGGAGTTGATCGGCTGTGCCCGGGTCCTCCAGGTCTGCGGGCAGCGAGTGGACGCGGGCGCCGATCGCCTCCAGCTCCGCGGTCAAACGGACGACGTCGTCCGGCTCGCTCCCCCACGGCATCCGGGCGTCGTAGTCCTGCCAGTAAGCCAGCACCAGGTCCCAGCCTTCGGCGGCAAGCTGGCGGGCGACGCCGGCGCCGATGGAAGCAAGCCGGCCCGCGCCGGTGATCAGGGCTACGTTACGGACAGGGCCTTCGGCAGGGGTTTCCATGGGATCAGCGTACTGGCCGCTCCGCTGCGGCCCGGTCAGGCTGCGGCGCCGGCCGGTACGGTTTCGCGGGAGCTGCCGTGCTTTCGGATGGTGGCGCTGATGACCGCCGCGATGGTGCACATTGCGGCGGCGCCGAACCATGCGTACGTGTACTGGCCGGTGGCGTCCCTGATGGCGCCGGCGCCCAATGCTGCCGCGGCTGCTCCGAGCTGGTGGGCGGCGAAGACCCACCCGAACACCACGCTGCCGTCCGCGCCGAAGGTTTCCCGGCAGATGGCCGCTGTGGGCGGGACAGTTGCCACCCAGTCGAGGCCGTAGATCACCACAAAGACGATCATGCTGGGCTGGACTTCGGAGCTGAGGAGCAGGGGCAGCACCAGCAGGCCGATCCCGCGGAACTGGTAGTAGACGGCGAGCAGGATCCGGGGATTGAACCGGTCGGTCAGCCAACCGGAGGCGATGGTGCCCACGATGTCAAAGATGCCGACGACGGCGAGCAGGCCGGCGGCGGTGGTTTCGGGCATGCCGTGGTCGTGCGCAGAGGGAATGAAGTGGGTGCCGATCAGGCCGTTGGTGGTGGCCCCGCAGATCGCGAACCCGGCCACCAAAGCCCAGAACGTCCGGACGCGGCTTGCCCTCTTGAGAACCTGCAGCGCGCGCACCGCGGCGTTGCTTCGCGGGCCGGCCTCGTCCACCGGGGACTCGGACAGCGCTTCACCGGCAGGCAGCGCTCCCCCGGCAGGCGCAGTTTCGCCGTAGGGCAAGGCGCCGACGTCGGCCGGGGAGTTCTTCAGGAACTTCAGCACCAGCGGAACCACGGCCAGGGCTCCCGCGGCGATCAGCAGGGACGCCTGCCGCCAGCCCGGATCCTGGGCCAGCATCGCGATAAACGGCAGGAAGACCAGCTGGCCGGCCGCACTGCCGGCGGTCAGGATGCCGATCACCAGCCCGCGGCTCTTGACGAACCAGGTGTTGGCAACGGTGGCGGCGAAGACCAGCGCCATGGATCCGGTCCCAAGGCCGATCAGCAGGCCCCAGGTCAGCAGGATTTGCCAGGACTGGTTCACCAGCACGGTGAGGGCGCTGCCCGTGCCGATCAGGACCAGCGCGATAGCCGTGACTGCCCGGATGCCGAACCGCTCCATCAGCGCAGCGGCGAACGGCGCTGTGAGCCCAAAGAGGACCAGGTTGATGCTGACAGCTGCCGACAGAACGGTGGTGGACCAGCCGAACTCCTGCTGCAGCGGCACCATCAGGACACCTGGTGCAGCACGGAAACCGGCGGCACCCACCAGCGCAAGGAAGGCTACGGCGGCAACGGTCCACGCAGGGTGAAAGCGACGGGGCCGTCGATGAGGCCTGGTGACTACGGAATCGGATACCTCCAGCCGCGCCTTCATCTAGGGAATGGAGGAGAATGCTTGGTCGAGGTCCGCGATCAGGTCCTCCACGTCCTCAATACCGCAGGACAGGCGGAGGAGGTTCACCGGCACTGCCAGTTCGGTGCCCTTGACCGAGGCATGGGTCATCTCGGACGGGTAGTTCATGAGCGACTCAATACCGCCCAGCGACTCCGCCAGGATGAACACCTTGGTGGACTCTGCCACCTTTCGTGCGGCAGCTTCGCCCCCCTTGAATTGCACCGACACCATTCCGCCGAAACTCCGCATCTGTTTCCTGGCGAGCTCGTGGCCGGGGTGCGTGGGCAACCCCGGGTAGAGGACAGCCTCCACTTCGGGGCGTTCCAGCAGCCACTCCGCCACGGCCTGGCCGTTGAGGCTGTGCCGGTCCATCCGCACACCCAGGGTCTTGAGGCCGCGGGTGGTGAGGAAGGCGTCCATGGGACCCGAAACGGCGCCCACGGCGAACTGCACAAACGCGATCTTTTCGGCCAGCTCAGCGTCCTTGACCACCACAGCGCCGCCCACGACGTCCGAGTGTCCGCCGATGTACTTGGTGGTGGAGTGCACCACAATGTCGGCACCCAGGGCCAGCGGGGTCTGGAGGTACGGGGAAGCGAAGGTGTTGTCCACCACCAGGAGGGCACCGGCGTCGTGGGCAACTGCGGCAAGGGCCTCGATGTCGGTGATTTTCATCAGCGGGTTGGACGGGGTCTCCACCCAGACGAAGCGCGTCTTGTTGGCGGCAACCGCCGCCCGAACGGCGTCGAGATCTGCCATGTCCACTGGAGTGTTGCCGATCCCCCAGCCGCCCAGCACCCGGCTGATCAACCGGTAGGTGCCGCCGTACGCATCGTTGCCCAGTACGATGTGGTCCCCGGGGCGGGTCAGGGCACGGATGAGGGAGTCCTCGGCGGCCAGGCCGGAACTGAAGCTGTAGGCGTGCGTGCCGCCTTCCAGCGCGGCCAGCTGTTCCTGCAGCGCGTCACGGGTGGGGTTGCCGCCGCGGCCGTACTCATAGCCGTCCCGGAGCCCGCCGATGCCGTCCTGCGCGTAGGTTGAGCTGAAGTGGAGCGGCGGCACCACTGCACCGGTGCGCGGCTCGAAATCCTGCCCGGCATGGACAGCACGGGTGTTGAAGCCCTGGTTCTCGGAGAAGGACATGATGCTCCTTTATCGGCGGTGTTGCAGTTCAGTTGCTGAGGTAGGCCAGGAGGTCGTGGCGGGTGAGGATGCCCACGGGAGCGCCCACAAAGGTGACCATCACGGTGTCCACGTCCGAGAGCAGCTCCCTGGCTGCCGAGATGGTTTCCAGCGAACCGATCACCGGCAGCTTCGGCCCCATGTGCTCGGAAATCTTGTCTGTCAGCTTCGCTTCGCCGCGGAACAGCTTGGCGGTGAGGGTGCGCTCATCCACCGCACCCAGCACCTCGCCCATCACCACCGGGGGCTCCTGGGACAGGACCGGGATGTGGCTGACGCCGAACTCGTTCATGATGTTGATGACGTCGCGGACTGACTCGTTGGGGTGGATGTGCACCAGGTCCGGCAGTTCGCCGTTCTTGGAGCTGATTACCTCGCCCACGGAGGTCTCCTCTCCGCCGGAGAGGAAGCCGTAGGACCGCATCCACTGGTCGTTGAAGATTTTGGCCAGGTAGCCGCGGCCGGAGTCAGGCAGGATCACGACGACGACGGCGCTTTCCGGCAGGTCCCGCGCCGCCTGCAGCGCGGCCACCACAGCCATGCCCGAGGATCCGCCCACCAGCAGGCCCTCCTCACGGGCCAGGCGCCGGGTCATGGCAAAGGAGTCGGCGTCACTGACCGCGATCACCTGGTCCGGGACGGACTTGTCGTAGTTGGCGGGCCACATGTCCTCGCCCACGCCCTCCACGAAGTACGGTCGCCCGGTGCCGCCGGAGTAGACCGAACCTTCGGGGTCGGCGCCGATGATCCGGACCGTCCCGCCGTCGGACGCCGGCCGGCCCGCCGAAACTTCCTTGAGGTACCTGCCGGTGCCGGTGATAGTGCCGCCGGTGCCGGCGCCGATAACGCAGTGCGTGACCTTGCCGTCGGTGTCCCGCCATATTTCGGGGCCGGTGGTGAGGTAGTGGCTGCCGGGTGCGGCGGGGTTGGAGAACTGGTCCGGCTTGTACGCGCCGGGCGTCTCGCGGACGATCCGGTCCGACACGCCGTAGTAGCTTTGCGGGCTGTCCGGCGGGACGGCGGTGGGTGTCACCACCACTTCGGCGCCATAGGCCTGCAGCACGGCGCGCTTGTCCTCGCCCACCTTGTCCGGCACCACAAAGATGCACTTGTAGCCCTTTTGCTGCGCCACGAGCGCCAAGCCCACACCCGTGTTTCCGGACGTGGGCTCAACGATGGTGCCGCCGGGCTGCAGCTTGCCGTCCCGCTCGGCGTCCTCCACCATCTTCGCCGCGATGCGGTCCTTGATGGATCCCCCCGGGTTCAGGTACTCCAGTTTGACCAGGACTGTGGCTTTGACGCCCTCCGTCACGTGGTTGAGCTTGATAAGGGGGGTATTGCCGATGAGGTCCAGGACGGACTGGGCGTACTTCATGAGTACAAAGCTACCGCTTTCGCAGGTGCATTCCGCTACCCGGCGGCCTGTGCCTGCTCCTCAGCGGGTAGGTTCTCCCACAGGCCCATGACGTTCCCTTCGGTGTCCTTGAAATATGCGAAGGAGCCCATCCCGGGAATGGTTTCCTTCGGCCGCAGCACGGCGCCGCCCAAAGACTCCACTGTCTTCAGCGTTGCCTCAATGTCCTCAACGTCCACGGTGAGGACGGGGTTCGTCAGGTCTGCCTCGCGGGCCATCATGCCGCCGTTGATCGCGCCCGCTTCCGTGGGTTGCCCCGTGGACTCGTCCATGGGCGTCGTGATCACCATGTTGTAATCCATGCCCGGGACGGGATCGATCCGCCAGCCGAGGGCCTCCCGGTAGAAGCTCCTGGCCCGTTCCTGGTCGTCCGCAGGAATTTCGAAATGCACTACTCCACCCATTGTTGCCTCCTGGTTTTTCGAGCGTTCGGTGCAGTGTTTCCGCACCACACGGTGCAGTCTAGTCCTCGGTCCGCTGCCCGTTAAGGGCCCGGGATGAGCCGGGTTTTTGTCCAGATATGCGGACTTCCGAGGCGCGCAGCCCTGCATACGTGGACAAAAACTCCCGGGCCAAACCGGCAGGGCGGGCACGTTGTCAGCCCGCCGTGGGACGATTGGTGCATGACGATCGCAGAGGCACCCGCGCGGCTGGCGGCCGCCGCGGACGCCTCGCTCCGGTGGTATCCGGACGGCCCCTACGACCTGGCCCGGACCCTCAGCCCGCTCCTGCGCGGCACCAGCGATCCATCCTTCAGCGTCCAGGGAAGTGTCATCTGGCATGCTTTCACCACAGAAGAGGGCCCCGCCACTGTGAGGCTCAGCCCGGCCGGCAGCACCGAGCTGGAGCACCGCGTCGACGCCCAGGCCTGGGGCCCCGGCGCCGCCGCTGCCATCGAGTCAGTCCCGCGGCTCCTGGGGGCGGGCGACGACTGGCGGGCCTTTGATGAGCCAGCGTTCCACGCCACCCTCCCCCGCATGGTCCGGGAGGCACGACGGCGGAGCTTGGCACTGCGGCTTCCCTCCACCGGGCGCATGATTGACCAGCTCGTGCCCATCATCCTGGAACAGAAGGTGACGGTCATCGAAGCGCGGCGCGCCTACCGGTACCTCGTGCGCCGGTACGGAACACCGGCCCCGCTGGCCGGCACCTTCACGCCGCCCGGTCTGGTGCTGGCGCCCACAACCGCACAGTGGCTGCAGGTCCCCAGCTGGGAGTGGCACAAGGCAGGGGTGGGGCCGCAGCGGTCGGCGACGGTCATGCAGGCGCTGCGGTCCGCCGTCGCACTCGAACGGCTGGCAGCGCTGCCGGCGCTGGAGGCCGCAGCGAAGCTGCAGACAATCCCGGGAATCGGCATCTGGACAGCGGCGGAGGTGGTACAGCGCACGCACGGCTGCCCGGACTCCATTTCCGTGGGCGACTATCACCTCGCTGCCTATGTGGGCGCGGCACTCACAGGCCGCCGGACGGACGACGCCGGCATGCTCCGCCTGCTTGCTCCCTGGGAAGGGCACCGCCAGCGCGTGGTGCGGATGATCCAGAGCAGCGGCTTCCGCAAGCCAACCTTTGGCCCCCGGATGACCATCCAGGACCACCGCCGGCATTAGTTTCAGCCGCGCCCGCCGCATCCATGCGGTTTTCCGTGGACGCGCGCCGGCGATGGGTATAGCGTGACGCCAGGGAGCCCGTCCAGAGCCCCGGTAAGCCCGCATCCTCTGGAGCCACCCATGATCCACACGGAAAAACTCACCAAAAACTTCACCGTCAAGAAGGAAACAGTAGAAGCCGTCAAGGGCGTCGACATTGATGTTGCCCCCGGTGAGTTGGTGGCGTTCCTCGGCCCGAACGGCGCCGGCAAGTCCACTACGCTGCGGATGCTTACCACCCTGCTCCGGCCCACGTCGGGGACCGCCTCCGTTGCCGGTGTTGATGTCACCGCAGATCCGGCAGGGGTGCGGGCGCGTATCGGCTACATCGGCCAGGGCAACGGCGGCGGACACAGCTTCCGGGTCATCGACGAGCTGGTGATGCAGGGCCGCTTCTACGGCATGAATTCCTCTGACGCGCTGGCCCGGGCGCACGAGCTCCTCACATCCCTGGACCTGGCAGACCTTTCTAAGCGCACGGTGGTGAAACTGTCCGGCGGGCAGCGGCGCAGGATGGACGTGGCGCTGGGCTTGATGCACTCACCCCGGCTGCTGTTCCTCGACGAGCCGTCCACCGGCATGGACCCGCAGAACCGGGCCAACCTGTGGGAGCACATCATGCGGATGCGCGCAGAACACGGCACAACGATTGTCCTGACCACGCACTACATGGACGAAGCGGATTCCATGTCCGAGCGCGTGATCATTATCGACCACGGCCACATCATCGCCGATGACACTGCCGGGCGGCTGAAGGCAAACCTCGCCGGTGACCTGCTCGCCGTCGAGGTCGCGGCGGGCAGCGCGTCCGGGGTCCGCGGGCTCTTGGGCCGTGCCGCGGCCGGCGGGGAGGTCTCCGAAAATTCTTACGACGGCGTTGTCCGCTTCCGCCTCCGGCTACCGGAGGGCGCGCGGCTGGCACCGGCGCTTTTAAAGGAGATGGACGACGCCGGTGCTCCCGCCCAGTCCCTGGAGCTGAAGCCGCCCACGCTGGACGACGTGTTCCTGGAACTCACCGGCCGCAACCTGAGGGAAGGGGCAAACCGCTGATGGGCACACAGGCCACCGCCGCTGAGGCACGGGAAAAGCCCGGCCTGGGCCAGGTCCTGCACGACACCCGGTTCGTGTTCTGGCGTGAAATGCTGCTGCCGCTGCGTGACCCGTTCTCGCTCATCTTTTCGCTGATCCAGCCGCTGGTTTTCCTGGGCCTGTTCGGCCCGCTGCTGGGCGCGGCCGTGGGGGCGCCGGCGTTCGGAGGCCAGTCCACGCTGCAGTGGTTCCTGCCCGGCGTCGTGGTGATGATCGCGCTGTTCGGCACATCCATGACCGGCTCCAACCTGCAGTACGAGCTGATGACCGGTTTCTACGAGCGGATCCTCGCCACACCGCTGTCCCGCTCGTCGCTGATGATCGGCCGGGCGTTGAAGGAGTGGGCGCCGTTGGTTGTCCAAGGGCTCCTCATCGCCCTGGTGTGTATCCCGTTCGGTTTCGTCTTCTACCCGCTGCACGTGCTGCTCGGGCTGATCATCCTGGGGATCTTCGGGATCGGACTGGGGGCGTTGTCCTACGCGCTGGCCCTCGTTTCGCAAAACAAGGAGTGGATCTTCTGGGGTGTCCAGCAGACTCTGCTTTTTCCGCTCATGATCCTCTCCGGCATCATGCTTCCCATCGAGGCCGGGCCGGCGTGGATGAAGACCGCCAGCCTGTTCAACCCGCTGACCTACCTGGTGAACGCGGAACGCGAACTGTTCGCCGGCGGCGTCGGGACTGACACCCTCCTGGGCCTGCTCGCCGCTTCTGTGACAGCCGCCGTGGGGCTCGTTGTGGGGGTGAAGGCAATCAACCGCAACCTTAACTGAGCGGGGGACGCGCCGCAGTCAGAGCCCCAGCCGGGCCACGGCTTCCTCCCGCATCTCCACCTTTCGGACCTTCCCCGAAACAGTCATGGGAAAACTGTCCCGGACGTCCACGTAGCGCGGAATCTTGTAGTGGGCCAGCTTGCCCCGGCAGAACTCCGCGACGGCGTCCGCGTCCAGCGGCTCCGCGCCGGGCTTGAGGATGATGCAGGCCATCAGTTCCTCCCCGTACTTGCCATCGGGCACCCCGATGACCTGCACGTCCTGGATGGACGGGTGGGTGTAAAGGAACTCCTCGATTTCGCGCGGATAGATGTTTTCGCCGCCCCTGATCACCATGTCCTTGATGCGGCCCTCGACCACCACGTAGCCGTCGTCGTCCATCCGGGCGAGGTCGCCGGTGTGCATCCAGCCGTCACCGTCAATCGCTTCGGCGGTCTTCTCGGGCTGGTTCCAGTACCCCGCCATCACCGCATAGCCGCGGGTGCACAGCTCCCCGATCTGCCCGCGCTCCAGGACTTCCCCGGTCCCCGGGTCCACGATCTTGCTCTCCAGGTGCGGCATGGTCTGGCCCACAGTTTCCGTCCGGTGCTGCAGGCTGTCGCCCTTCCGCGTCATGGTGGACACCGGCGACGTTTCGGTCATGCCGTAGCAGATGGCCACGTCCACCATGTTCATCTCGGAGATCACGCGGTTCATCACCTCAATAGGGCACAACGATCCGGCCATCACCCCGGTACGGAGGGTGGACAGGTCGTAGGAGGCAAAGTCGGGCAGTGCGAGCTCGGCGATGAACATGGTGGGCACGCCGTACAGGGACGTCCCGCCGAAGTCCTGCACTGCCTCCAGCGCGGCGGCTGGGTTGAAGCCGCGGCCCGGAATGATGGTAGCCGCCCCGTGGCTGAGCGCGTTCAGGTTGCCGATCACCATCCCGAAGCAGTGGTAGAACGGCACCGGGATCACCACCCGGTCCTGCTCGGTATAGCCAAGCAGTTCCCCTATCGAGTAACCGTTGTTGAGGATGTTGTGGTGGGTCAGCGTGGCGCCTTTGGGAAAACCCGTGGTCCCTGAGGTGTACTGCAAGTTGATGGGATCGTGCGGGCTCAGTTCAGCCATGCGCGCCCGCAGCCCGGAATGCCCGACGTCGTCCGCCCGCCTCAGCAGCTCAGCGTAGGTCAGCTCTGCGTCACTTAGCGGGACCCCGCCGTCGGGCCCCTCTCCGCCGGGAGCGGGAAGGAACACTAGCTGACGCAGGTCCGGGCACTCTGCGAGCGCATGCCGTGCCATGCCCACGTAATCACTGTTCCGGTCCGAGGGCGCCGTGACCAGTATGCGCATGCCGTTCTGCTTCACCACGAACTCCAGCTCGTGGCTGCGGTAGGCGGGATTGACGTTGACAAGGATGGCCCCGGCCTTGGCGGTGGCGTACTGCAGCAGGGTCCACTCGGCGCAGTTGGGGCTCCAGATCCCCACCCGGTCACCCTTTTCGACGCCCAGGGCGAGGAGCGCACGCGCCAGCCGGTCGACGTCGTCGTTCATCTTGGTGTAGCTCCAGCGCCGAGCGTCGGCGCCCGGCACCGGACCCGCCTCGATCAGGGCGTCATGGAACGGGAACCTCGCCACCACCCGCTCGAAGTTCCCGCCGATGGTCTCTTCGAGTAGTGGAACGTCAGTGTTCCCGGCTGTGTAAGCACGCATGATGGCACGCTACCAACAGGACCCGGGCAATAGAAGCACATAAGAAGCGCAACAGTCCCGCGGCCAGCGTCAACAGGAACGGTCCGGCAGGCGGCGGCCGGTATTGTGAAATCCATGAGTTCACCCATTGACCTGCAGGCAACGTTCATCCCCAACGACGGAGAGTTTTACCGCGTAAAGCTGGCCCTCGAAATCGCCATCGACGAGGTGGTGAACGAACCCGGCTGCATCCGCTACGAGCTCACCGAAGCCACGGAGGAAAAGCTCGTCCTCACCGAGCAGTGGGCGTCGGAGGAGGACCTGGCCAAGCACTCCAACGGCATCGCGGTGCAGGACCTGAACGAATCCCTGAGCGCTCTCCTGGCCGAGCCCGTCAAGCTCGAACGGCTGTAAGCCCGTTTAAAAGAAACGCGGGGTCACTTGTCGCCAAAGAACCGTGTTCTTGGGCGACAAGTGACCCTCCCCGCCCGCTCCCTAGCCTCAAAAGCTCGGCCAGGGAACCCGCGCGGGCGTGGGCCCGCGTTGCAGTTAAAAAGGGTCTAGAGATCCGGGATCTGGGATCCGTCCTGAGGCCCTGCTGACTTGCTGGCTGCAGCGTCAGCTTCCTCCCGCTGGCGTGCCACGTGGGCGTGGACTTCGTCCATGTCCAGGGCCTTCACGGCGTCAACCACCTGTTCGAGCTGCTGTGAGTTCAGCGCGCCGGGCTGTGAGAACACCAGCACCTTTTCGCGGAAAGCCATCAGCGTGGGAATGGAGGAGATGCCTGCCTCGGCGGCGAGCTGCTGCTCAGCCTCTGTATCCACCTTGGTGAAGAGGACGTCCGGGTGCTTCTCGGAGACGGCCGAGTACGTGGGTCCGAACTGCTTGCAGGGGCCGCACCATTCTGCCCAGAAATCCACCAGGACAATGTCGTTGCCCTCGATGGTCGATGCGAACTGTTCACCTGTGATGTCAACGGTAGCCATGTGTCAACGGTACGCGGGACGGCCCGTAATTGTCGCGGCCAAGGCCGTTTGTTCGCTTCCCGCGTCATCGGGAATAACCCGGACAAGGGGCTGGTCCTCTATCCTGAAGGGACGAAAAGTACGGCCTGCACTACGCATAACCAGGTTGCATTGGCGTTCAACCCAACGAAGTTGGACGCCCATGAGCGGGAAAGATAGATCCGGCGCGAGCGAAGGTTTAATTCATGAGGCCCTCCCAACCTCAAGCGATCCTCCTTTTTGCTGCGGTGGTTGCGGCAACCACGGTAAGCGTCGCGGCCCTTAGCCAAGGTCGGACAGATGTCACGCCGTGTACAGCGACGGGCAGCAGCGCCGCCAGTGTAACCAGGCTCAATGCTTTGAATGCCGGGGATAGCGCTACTGTCCAGAAGGCAATCGATAATGCGGCAGCCGGGGGCGGAGGAATCGTCCAGCTGTCCGCGGGGCAATTCGACATCCATGAGCCCCTGGTTCTTAAGAGCAATGTCGCTCTTAAGGGATCCGGACCGGGAACAGTGCTCAAGGCGTCGCCGCGCTTCCTCAGGTCCAAGGGGCCGCTCGGCGGCCACCCGCTGATCACCACCTACGGAGCGCAAAACGTCACAATAGCGGACCTGACAGCCGACCAGAGCGGGGACGTACTCGACGGAAATGTCTCTGGTCGGCTGAAGGAATACTTAGTGGATGTCCGGCACTCCACCAACGCGGTGGTGGAAGCGGTAGCAACTAAGAACCCCTTCACCTACTCAATTGCCGTAGTGGGAAGCAGCAATTTTTGCGTACGCAACAATTCAACAGTCGCCACATCCAATGGTGAGTATGACCAACTAGACGGCATCCACATCACGGACTCGCACTCCGGGCTGGTGGTGGGCAACCACGTTGACCAGCGCCAGGGGAAGGACGGCGACGACGGCCTCGTGGCCCAAACGATCGGTTCAGCGGTCTATGACGTGGTTTACCGCGATAACGACGTCCGCGGCGGGTCGCACGGAGCGGGCATGCAGCTCGCCGTGTCAGGCAAGGAGATCTACAACATCACCATCGAAAATAACCGGTTCTGGGGTTCTCCTTCCGGAATCCGAACGGGGTATTACGACGGCGAAAGCCAGGCAGTGCACGACGTCATTGTAAGAGGCAACTTCTTTGTCGACCTGGATGGCGCATCGACCAGTTTCTCCGGGCAACTTGAAAATATTCAAGTGGTGGACAACCGCTTCTGCCGCAGCGGTGACTTCAAAGTGGCGGATGGTCCAAAGAACCTCGTAGCACGTAACGAGGCTTCCTGTGAGCAGTAATTGGACGCTGTGAGAGCCCAACAGGCCCTACAGGCCCGTTTCGTGCGGTGAAGACCACGTTCCAATTCCAGAACGGGCCCCGTCACCGAGCGCCGCCGTGTCGACGAACCAGAGGGTAGTTGTTCCGTTCGTCAGGCCCGGATGCGAGAACACCGCCGTCGCGTTCTCTTCCAGCCACGGCAACATCCCC
Source organism: Arthrobacter sp. Alg241-R88 (assembly GCF_900537115.1). GTDB lineage: Bacteria > Actinomycetota > Actinomycetes > Actinomycetales > Micrococcaceae > Arthrobacter. Next base: position 408,853 of record NZ_UNRG01000001.1, on the reverse strand, counting down.
GGTTCCATGTACCCGTATCCTTGGCTCGTGGGGAGTGACTGGGTAAGGATGTAATTGGCTCCACTTTCCAGCATCAGGGCTGTGGAGGGCCATACTCCGAAGCGTCTGTCGTCTGCGAAGGCCAGCTCAGCGGTGCTGTTTGTGACGCTCACTTTGGCGTCTGCGGGAAGTTTCTCCTCAACCCACCGCCTGGCCTCTTGAAAGCCGTTGTCATTGGACGTTTCCAGCCGTACCCCAAGGACCGTCGTGAGGAGCAGCAGCATGACGCTGCCTAGGACGATGGGCTTGCGGAACCGGGGCCTGCGCTCAAGAACCTCCACGCTCAGCACGGCGACACTCAGCACCCCGGCGATCATGACGCCGTAGCCATACTGCTCCTCGAAGGTCCCAAACACCGCACTGTAGACGCCGTAGATTCCAAGCGTAAGGCTGACCAGGCCGATGAAACGGCGCTCAGGGCGGACGCTGAGGCACAGAAGCGCAGCAGCCACAGGGCACAGTCCGAGCAGAACATAGCTGGAACCGAAGTGACCAGCGTTATCGATCAGACGGGAAACGAGGCTCGGTGAACCTTCGGCCGAGAAGCCAGTGGTCTTTTCCAGGCCAATCAGGCGATTGATTCCGGCGGTTTTGGCCTGCAGCCAATCCGGAAACATCCCCTCCGCGACGACGATGCACATGTATATCAGGTACGGGAAAAGCATGGCCGACAGGACCCTCGCGGAATCATGCACTCGCAAAGTCTTGCGCCAGAGTGCAGCTACGACCAAGGGCGCCACTGTGCATAGGGCAAAGAAGTCCTTGGTCAGGACACCGTACCCCAGCAGGAGGCCGGCGAGGAAAAGAAGGAGATCACGCTTGTCGCTCAAGCCGAGGCTCACCTGTTTAACAATGATGAGCAATCCCCCCAGGACCGCTGCCATGGCCAGTGTTTCCAGGAACACATGGCTGTTGCTGCGCAGCACGAAGGGCTCAAAGGCCAACAAGCCTGCGGTCACACGGGCGGCGGTTTTGTTCCCCGCCTGCCTGACTATGAGGAATGCCAGCCCTACTGTCACCGCCCCCAGAACGGCATTCAGCCACCGCATCTGCAGAACAAGATCAAGATTGTTTCCAGCTACTCCGAACAGATTGATAATCACGCCCTCAATCCAGAAGAACCCAGGCGGATGCAGGAAGAACGGGCCGTCCGGCAGCACGGGCAGCATCTGTCCACTGCTCACGGACTGGCCAAGAAGGGCGTAGAGAATTTCGTCCACCCAGAGTTCAAAGCCTCCGGTAAGGCCGATGGCTCGAACACCAAACGCTGCGGCAACACAAGCAGTAAAAGCACCAAGTGCCTGAGCCCGGGCTAGGATTACTATCCGCGCATGTCCTTGTGTTAGAGCTGCCTGCCGCTTCCAAAGTATCCTGGCTGCTCCGGTGGCTGTCTGGGCGGCTTTTCGCATCCTTCGTCCGATCGCCGTCGCTGGTCCGTTGCCTAGTTGCGCCAAGACGTACAGGCCGGATGTGACAACAATGAGTATCCAGATAATTGCCTGTCCTGCCGCCAGCCAGAGGACCAAGTAAAGCCCCGCCGCCATAGAAAGCCCCTGGGCTGCCAAGCGTCCCGAGCCCGAGGGAAGCACCGGGAAGGTTATGAAAGCAAGCGCTGCGGCGGCCGTCATCGCACCGGCCGCACAGCCGATGGCCAAGCCCGTGACTCCCTGCGCTTCCCAACCAAGGAACAAACCACCCGAAATCAGGATGCAGGCCAAAACCAGTCCATACTGGCAACGCCGGTTCGCCCTTACCCCAAGGAGGATGGTAACGAGAACCGTTAGGGAGGCATAACCGAGACCAGATAAAGCGAGCCAAGGCAGAATCAGGATTGAGTCGTGATATCTCTGCGGGAGTACCAATGCCACCAAGGCATGGGGAGCGGTTGCTATCACAGCGCAGGCGAAGAACGCCATCCGGCCGAAGGAACGGAGCGATGCGCTCAGGACGGCCTTTATGTCAACGCCGGGCCGGCGTAGCAGGGGAAACATCACTATGACTGTTCCTGCTGCTACGTAGACGGGTGCCTTGGCGATGGAAGCCAGGGCCTGAAAGCCGGCAGTGGCAATGGAGCCGCCGTCGAGGAATGCCACAATGACCACATCCACGCCAACCAGAACGGAAACAATGCACAGTGTGACTGCTATGTCAGCGGTCTCAGCCCACCTCCACTTTTGAGCAAGGACGCGTGGCCGCCAGGTGAGGTCGTGGAGGAAGGCCCTCGGGGTGATGAACAACGCCAGGCCGCCCATCGCAAACCCCAGAACTGCTCCCGGAGCTCCCCAGGAAAAGGCGACCACCAGAAGGGAAAAAACAAACCGGGTGAAGATCTCGCCCACGGTCTTCAGCGTGTACCGCACGAAGCGCAGTTCGCCTTGGAACCACCCGGAAGGTGACGCGCCCAGGAAGAGGACGAACGACGAGAGCCCCACGATTGCAGCGGTTAATGGTGAGCTTAGGCCGGCGGTGACAAACCCTGTAACGGCCGCAGCCGCCAGGCCCGCCATGACCGAGATCAGAACTGCGAACGCCATAGCGTCCCGGCGTCCCTCGGAGCCCGGCGGAAACGAAGCCACCGCGCGGGACAAAGGCAGCGGAACTAATGCCGAAGTGACGATACCCACCATGCCCAGCAGCATCTGGGCCGCTGCGAACTGGCTAAAGTCAACCGGCGACAGCGCATTTGTCATGAGGAGCGTACATGTGTAGCTGAGCACTCCTACCAGTGCTGCTGAGGCGGACAAAAGGACGCCGTGCCTTGCTACGCTTCCCTGGACTTGCCGGCTCCGAGCCGTGGCTTCAGATGGAGGGAATCCAGATTCAAGTTCAGGAGTGGGACGGATCGTCACGCGCTACCCCCTTGTGATCTTCCGCCCACCGAGGGAAGTCCCGCCTGCGGGCCCGCGGAAATACTCTACGCGGTCGCGTGCTTGTCTCGACAGCCTAACGGGTGGAAGGAAAACCCGGCACGAGTATTTGGTACTCGCTTCTACAGCGCGCGAACACTTGGGTAACTGGCGTAACCAAGGCGGTGTCGTCTGCTTGCAGACCAGCGGCCCCGGCCCCATACTGGGCTTTCTAAACGAGCCTTCCCACTTACTAACGGGCAACTGCAGGAGACCCTCGATGGACTTCTTCGCCTCTGAACCCTTCCTCACCTCGCTGGCCAAGGAATTCCACCATGCCAAAGACTTCCTGATTAAGACCTACGAGATAGATGGACGTATCGTACGTCTGGCGGAAATAAATGGCAGACGGACAATCCTCACCGGCCCTTTTTATGACTATGTGAAGCCCCTTCCGTCCAACCATGGCGCAACGCATGGCGCCTTGAAGTTCATCCCCAGCGTCGTGACTTCAACAATCCCCCTGGCTGGGCCCAAACCGAACGGGTACCAACTAGGGACGGGCCAAGACCCCGCGCCGCTCATCGTCTGGAGCGGCTTTTCAACTTGGGAGGCCTACGAGGAGCTCCTCAAGGAACGTGACAAAGGACTGCTGAGGGTTATGCGCAGGCGACGAGCCAAGCTCCTAAGCGAGCATGGGGTGCCGGCTTACCTGTTCGACGATCGCAATATCGAAGCCCTGGAGATGCTCTTCACCTGGAAACGGGAGCAGTACGAGGGAGGCCATGAAACCCTCCAAGATCCCCGTGCACTGGCGATGTTGCGACACCTCTTCGAGGACGGACACCTCGTTGTATCGTCCCTCAAGATCCGCGATCAATACGTGGCGGTCCAGGCCGGATTCCTGTGGCGTGGAGATTATTTGGCCCTCATCCCTGCTTATGATCCTGCGTTTGCAAAGTACGGCGTCGGGAAAGAACTCCTCCTGCGCATGCTGGAGGACAGTTACCGGAAAGGCCACAAGTCTTTTGATCTCCTTCAGGGCGCCGAACCTTACAAGTTCGACTTCGCAACCCACCTTCAGATCATCGAATCCCTCGGCACCCCACCTCTCGCCTATTGGGTCAGAAGTAGAGCCCAAGCTGCCGCCAAAGCAGCATTGGTCCGGGTCTCACCTCGCCTGTTCTACGGAGTCAAACGGGCTGTTCTGGCGGCCAGGCGGCTGCGAACCTCGATGAAGGCAGAGAAAAGCTAGGAAGGCGGCGAGTGTCTGCGAGGAGGACAGGCTAACTCCATAGGTGCGGCGCAGGCGTCCGGCTCCCCGGCAGCGCGCTGGACGCCCGCCACTCGTAAACCCAGTCAGGGAGCACCAGGTCCGCCGGCGGCTGGCCAAACTCCCGCAGTATCTCCTCCTGGCTGACGGGCCGGCCCTTGAGGACCAGGCGGGTGGCGATGTAGGCACGCGCGTAAATTTCGCCGTCGGCCACCATGCGCTGCTCGAAGTAGATGGCCTTGGCGTCCAGTCCGATGATGCGGGTTTCGATGGTGTACTGCTGCCACAGCTGGAGGGATTTCCGGAAGGCGATGGTTTCTGCGGCCACCACCGGACCCCAGCCCCGGCGTCGCATCCGCTTCCACACGCCACTGCGAACCATCAGGTCGAACCGGCCCAGGTCCATCAGGGACAGGTACATGCCGTTGTTGACGTGCATGGCAATGTCGATGTCCGTGGGCAGCACCCGCAACGGCAGCGAGGATCCATCCCAGACGGTCAATGGCGGGCGGCGGGATGACGTGAACAGCAGCAGGAGGGTTCGGAGAAGCAGATGCATGAACCTATGTTACCCGCGGGTAACATGAGATGGCATCAGCGGGCAACCGGAGACCGTCCGCGTAGGATTTCCTGCATGACCCAACAACGCTACCGGGACCTGGCGGACTGGCCGCTCACGATGACTGCGCTCATCTTCCTGGCAGCGTATGCATGGCAAGTGATCGGCCGCATTGAAGGCAGCGGCGCGTTGTGGCTTGAAGCCGTGATGTGGGCTACCTGGGGCATTTTTGCCGTGGACTATGTCGTCAACCTTTGGCTGGCCGATGACCGGAGCGGCTGGTTCGTCCGGAACCTCCATGAACTGCTCATTGTGGCCCTGCCGTTCTTTCGGCCGCTCCGCCTGCTCCGGCTGGTGACGCTGCTGTCCGTGCTGCACCGGACCCTGGGTGACACGCTCCGGGGACGCGTGGTGACGTACGTGGCGGGATCGGCCGCGATGCTGGTATTTGTGGGTGCGCTCGCCGTCCTCGATGCGGAGCAGTCCGCCCCGGACGCAAAGATCGTCACCTTCGGTGATGCGCTGTGGTGGGCCATGACCACCATCACCACTGTTGGCTATGGGGACATGTACCCTGTAACGCCCATCGGCCGGATGGTCGCCGCGGCCCTGATGATGAGCGGAATCGCCGTTCTGGGCGTAGTCACTGCCTCCATCGCGGCCTGGCTGGTGCAGCGCGTGGAGGACACGGCCGAAGCGGTGTCGGATGCCGAGGAGCCAGTCCGGGCCGGGGTGGCGGAACTCGCAGCGGAGATGGCGTTGCTCCGCCGCGAGATTGCGGAGCTGAAGGACCGGCACAGCCGCTAGTTCCGCTCGGGGCCGCAGCAGGTATCGGGCCGGTCCGGTTTTGAGTATTGGTCCGGGACGTCCCAAGTACCGCGCCTAAATATTCGGGTAACCCCTACTGGTGCCGTGACCTAGGCAGGGTTCCTAGACTCGGGATTCCTAGGACCGAACAAGTGTGGCCTGTTCACCGGGTGGCTTCCGATGGCAGCGCCTCCTCGCGGAGCTTCCGTATTTCTGGGTGTACGGACGCCTCCATCATGCGCCGTGACCGGCCCGGCTTGACGCCGGGCCGCCAGCGCATCACACCTCGATCCGTCCCGTCTTCGCGTCGTGCATCTGCACCTGCCCCGGCTGGACCGAACCTCGATGGGCTACCCATGAACGAGCTGAACCTCAAAGCCTCAGATCCATCAAGCCGCAGTTTCGCCACCTATGTCCCCCGCACCGACCTGACGGTGGGCCGCCGCACCGTCAGCAACAAGCTATGGGCCGGGATGGCCACGGCAGCCGTGGTGGCCGCCGTGGGTGTCGGAGCCCTGGCTGCACCAGCCCCCATGGTTCTGCAGGATACGACGGCGGCTGCTCCCGTTGCGGAGGCGGCCCCCGAAGGTCAGGCCGGTGTTGAAGCCAAAGCCCAGGCTGGGTCCGGCACCGATTCTTCCGGCACTGTTCAGGAGCAGGCGGCAGCGCCAGCGGACGTACCCGCAGCGGAGGTGCCCCCAGCTGCGCCGCCTGCTGCGGAAACGCCGCCGGAGGCAGCTCCGGCGCCGCCTGCCGAACCTGCACCCGCCCCTGAGCCGGCACCTGCAGCACCTGCCGCGGACCCCAACCTGTACACGGTGGTCCCCGGGGATACCGTAGGTGCTATATCCGCCAGGTTCGGCGTGGACATGAACGCAATGCTTGCTGCCAACGGCCTAAGCCCCTTCAGCATCATCGTCCCGGGCCAGACATTGGTCCTGACGGGTCCACCCGTTGCCGTGCCCGTGGCGGCACCAGTCCAGGCCGGTGCTCCCGCGCCGGCTGCCGCGCCCGTTGCCGCTCCGGCTCCGCCGCCGGCGGCAGCCCCCGCCTTCGTAGCGGCCGCTCCCGCAATCCGCACAATCTACGTGGCCGGCGCCGGCGGGCAAGCCATGGTGGACGCCTGCATCGGGCCCATCCACTACACGCCCAACGACGGCTATTCGCTCTTCATCACCGAGCACGATTTCTGCGGCGGCTGGGGACGGTTCTCCGGAATCGGGGTGGGCGAGACGGTGAGCATCCCGGGCTACGGAACGTACACCGTAACTGCCAGGGGCCAGGTACCCAACCCAGGGACCACCAACGACGTCATCGCGGTATTCGGCGGTTTCCCCCGGGCCATCCTGCAGACGTGCATTCCCGGGACAACCCAGATGCTCCTGATCGCCCTGAACTGAGGATGCAGAACCGCACAATGGATTCGCAGGCCTGTTCGCGGCTCCCAACCCTCAGGGCGGGGAGCTGCGGACAAGGCTATGGGCGGGCAACAAGGAACGCCACGGAGAGGACTCCGTGGCGTTGATTGCGGGATGAGCCTAACGGTCAATCCCGGCTATGCGTTCATCGGTTTGCGTTCCGAAATGTGCTCCACGAGCTCACCAACACGCTGTTCGGAGTAGTTGCGGGCGATGTCTCCCTGGCTGATGATTCCCACCAACTTGTGGTCGGCGATAACCGGGAGCCGCCGGACCTGGTACCTTTCCATCATTTCGATGGCGGCATCAACGTTCGCGTCGGCGTCGACCCAGTAGGGCCTGCCCGAGGCGAGGTCGCGGGCCATCATCTCCCGCGGATCACGTCCGGCCGCCACGCACTTGAGCACGATGTCGCGGTCGGTGATCATGCCCTTCAGCTTGCCGTCGTCACCGCAGATCGGCAACGATCCGCAGTCCAGATCCATCATCATCCGGGCGGCATCTGCCAGGGACTGCTTTTCCTTAATACACTGCGCGTCCGTAGTCATAAACTCACGTACGGCACTCATTGGTCCTCCTTCATCGATTGGTTTATCGACGCAGGGCATCGGGGCACGTGCGCCGATGCTGCCAGCCTACGCCCGGCCCCGCGGCGATGTCGACGGCGGTTCGCGAAGCTGAACGAGCTCCTGCCTGGGTGACGGAAAGGCAGAGGTAGCCGCGGCGGGTCGGGCATCAAAGGGCTCCACTTTAGTGCCTCACGTATTTCCGCTGGCTTCGGTCCCTGCTTGTGCAAATTAAGGGTCTGATGCTGCGGAGTTGCGTCCGACAATCAAAGCGCCACAGTCCTAGACTTTCGGCATGCACCCCTTAGTGGCAATCGGTCTGGTGTTCCTGGCCGCGATTGCCTGGACGGTCACCGTCCTGACCATGCTGATTGTTCTGGTCAAAGGCCGGCGCCGGCCGCCAGCCGACGTCAGGCGCGCAGTCCAGAGTGTCGAGATCCAGAGCTCCGATGAAAGGGCAGCTTAGACATAGCCGGCTGCCGCCGGCGCCGACCCTACCGCAGGACCGCGGAGCCTCTCTGAAGGGACTTCGAGGAATTCGCACCATTCGGTTTCGTCGGCGTCGTCCCACAGCTCTGCCAGTTTGGGTTCCTCCCCTGCGACCCGGCCCTACGGCCTCCATGACCAGCTCCACGTCCTAGGCGGTGATTTCCGCCCCGTGTGCCGGCACCCAGTCGGCGACGTTATCCGGCAGGTCCCCGGACAGCTTGCCTTGGCGGGCAGCAGGAACGGCGGCGGCGGCCGTGGCGAGACTGCCTTCCGGAGCCTCGACGTAGCAACGGGTGCCAGACGAGCCCGTCAGCGTACGTCGTTGAGGCGCCGACCTCAGGGACCCGAGCGGCAGGAAGGCCCCGCCCCTTACAAGGGACAGGGCCTTCGAGCTGCAGCGCAGTTGGCCTAGTAGGGCTGGGGTGCTGCGGGAATTGGCTGATACGCGCCGGAGGCGTATTCGACCTTGGTGCTACCGGGGTACCAGATGATTCGGCCACCCTGGAAATCCTGGCCGACGCCGCCGCCGCTGACCCCGTAACCGTTGTTGGTCGGATATCCGAGGCGTCCCGCTTCAGAGCCCTGACCAGCCCACGCGGATCGAATGCCGCCGGAGATGAGCTTGGTACCAACGCTTGGGGACCACACAATTTCACCGTACTGGAAGTACTGCTTGGCCCCACCGCCCGTCAGGCCAGTAATCTCGTCGGCCGTCGGGTACCCGAAATGCCCTCGAGGTCCGGCGACGAGGATCCACATCGCCCCGATAGCGCCTTTGACGATATGTGATCCCGTTGCCGGTGAGTAGGCGATCTGCCCGTACTGGAAGTCCTGGGTGACTCCGCCGTTAGCGGTCGCGTATTCGTCCGTTGTGGGGTAGCCAAGGCCACTGAGGGGGCCGCCGGCGGAGTCCCAGGTCGCGCCAATGCCACCCTTGGTGATGCGGGAACCAGTTGCCGCGTTCCAGGAAATCTTGCCGTACTCGAAGCCCTGCATAACGCCACCGGGCATGGGAGCATATTCGTCTGTGGTCGGGTAGCCGAGGTCGCTCAGAGGCCCCCCTGCACTATCCCAAGTGGAACCAATGCCGCCCTTAGTAATCCTCGCGCCATCAAAGAAGGTCCATGAGATCTTGCCAAATTGGAAGTTCTGCGTAGCACCCCCGGCCGTGAGTGCATTCTCATTTGCATACTCATCAGACGTCGGATAGCCGAGGTCGCTGTCCTGCGCACCAATGGACTGCCAAACGCTGTTGTTGCCGCCGATAACTATGTAGGCACCGTGCTGCGGAAGGTAGGCGATTGTGCCGTTCTCAAAGAGTTGGTACGCGCCACCGAAACGCTGGCTGGTGAACTCCGGCGATATGGCGGCACCTAGGACAGCGGAGGCGGTGGCGTACTTAACACCGATTGCACCGGAGGTTGGGTAACTGCCAGGTGCAACCGATTCAGGCGCCCCGCCCTTTTCCGCGGTCAGGACCGCTGGAGCGCTCGGCTCCGCTGTTGGTGACGGAACGACTATTTCCGTAGGAGCGGGCGCTGCCGCGGTTTCAACGGGAACAATGGGTGTCCCGGTAGGTGAGCTAGTGGGTTTTGCTAGCTGCTCGTCTGTAACGGTAGTGAGCGGTGTTGCTGCGATAGCCGGTACGGCAGATCCGAGTCCGGATGCTGCGATGGCGAGAGAAGCTGCGGCGGCGAGAAGCCGCCTCTGAGAGGCCCCCATGTTGTGTCTTTCTCATAGTGCTGCAAAGGCGCAGCGGAAGTGATAGGAGGAGCATATGTTACTGCTGTGACACCTGAGGATAGGCGCAGCTAAATGCTGACTCTGTGACGCGAGAACTGCCGTGGGAGCCCATTTGTTCATAATGCCGACGGGCTGCTTCACCATCGGGCGCCCTCAATGGTTCCTGTCTGTAGGCATGCGTAGGTTCGGCCTAATTGCTGTTGCGCCCGCGTGCTGGAGCGATCGCTTCCGGCGGCAGATACGGTGAAGGTCTTCAACATGAGGGACATATGGAAGATGCGCGTGTGAGGACATTCCTGCTCGGCCTTGGGCTGCTGCCCATCGGGTGGGTGCTATTTGAAGTACTGGGCGGACGATCCAGCCAGGAGCAGTACCGCAGCGACGAGGATCTCTATACGCTGCTCTCACTGGTTGGCATGCTGATCCTGGCCGTGGGCTGGTGTGCATCCTCGTCAGCATTTACGAGTGGATCAGGGAAGTAATCCGGACGTGGTGAGCGTGCATACGCGTCCGCTGTTGAGCACTTCGGGGAGCCGGATCGCTCCTGACCTGTACGCGCACATGCTGGGAGGCGTCCCGAGGAACGCCGCTGAGCGTGCCTCTTCACTGCTGCAGGCGTCAAAGAAAAGCCAAGGTGTGCTCACAAGTGTGGTCACCGGCCAATAAGAAAGACCCGCCCGGACCTCCGAAGAGATCCGAACGGGTCTAAATTCCCGGAAATCCGGGATTGTGGCAGATGAGGGATTCGAACCCCCGTAGGCGTTGCCAGCTGATTTACAGTCAGCCCCCTTTGGCCGCTCGGGTAATCTGCCGAACTTCAAAAGAAGATCACCCCCGGCTGCAGTCTGCGAACCGTCCGTTTCCGGACCGTTCCGCTTCCAGTAACCGCGGGCAACACAACAATACAGAACTTCCGCTGAAGAATCGAATCGGCACCGGAAAGCCGGCAACGGCGCGGGATTTGGGGCTTCCAGAGCGTCCGGAGCAGGCGTCAGTCAGCCTTCGCCCAAGATCCTTCCGGCGAGCCGGGCCTCGAACTTCAATGCCTGCTCCTCGGTGATCTGGTTCAGCTGCACGGCACGGACCAGGTCAGCGTGGACGCCCTCCAGCCGGGAGGAGGCGTCCGCCACCGGGCTGAAGATGATGGAGGCAGCCACCGCCGCTGCCGCCACCGACGTTGCTGCTGTGGCCACCGCGCCGGCCGCCGCCGAGGTAGTGCGTGTGACATATCGGACGGCATTGCGGTGCATGGTGTTCCCTTCGTGCAGCTTTCCAACTCCTACAACTCTGTGCGGGACTCCTTCGTTCCCCCGGAGCGTCCGCTGAGAGGGAACTGTGAATACGGCTCACCCCTCAACGGGAGCATCCGTATTAGGCTTGAATTCAGCCACCCAAGCCCTGTCCGCGGACGGGGCACCCACCAGCACAAGGAGAGTCATGGCAGGCGAGTCAACGTTCGACGTCGTAAGCAAAGTGGACAAGCAGGAAGTGGCAAACGCCCTCAACCAGGCACAGAAGGAACTGGCCCAGCGCTACGACTTCAAGGGCGTGGGCGCAGAGGTGGACTTCAGCGGCGAGAAGATCCTGATGAAGGCCAATTCCGAGGAACGCGTCCTGGCTGTGCTGGATGTCCTGCAGTCAAAGCTGATCCGCCGCGGCATCTCGCTGAAGTCGTTGGACACCGGCGAACCCTACGCCTCCGGCAAGGAGTTCCGCCTCGAGGCCTCCATCAAGGAGGGCATCGCCCAGGACCTGGCGAAGAAGATCAACAAGCTGATCCGCGACGAAGCCCCCAAGTCCGTGAAGTCCCAGATCCAGGGCGACGAACTGCGCGTCACGTCCAAGTCCCGCGACGATCTGCAGGCCACCATGGCATTGCTAAAGGACTTCGACGAGGCCGACCTGCAGTTTGTGAACTTCCGCAGCTAGCAGCGGACCGTCGTTTTCGACGCGCCTGCAACTAGCCGCTAAGCCAAAGGCCGGCGACGTCCAAATAGCGGGCGTCGCCGGCCTCTTTGCGTCTCGCGGTGTATCCGCGCGTCGCCCACAAGGCCACAGCTAAACCAACGAATACCCAGCTAAACCAGCGGTCGCCCCGCCATCCGCTCCAGCCGCGAAATCCGGTCTCGCATGGGCGGGTGGGTGGCGAACAGCTTGTTCATTGCTCCGCCGCGGAACGGGTTGGCGATCATCAGGTGCGAGGCGTTCACCAGCCGCTGGTCCTGCGGAAGCGGCGCCATGCCCACGCCCCGCTCGATTTTTCCCAGGGCTGAGGCGAGCGCCAGCGGATCGCCGGTCAGCTGTGCGCCGTCCTCGTCGGCGTCGTACTCCCGGGTCCGGGAGATGGCCAGCTGGATCAGGGACGCCGCGAAAGGCGCCAGCAGCGCCATCGCCAGCATCGCCAACGGATTCGAGTTACGCCGGTCGCCGCCAAAGAACAGCAGCATCTGCCCCACCGAGGTGATGACGCCCGCAACAGCGGCCGCCACCGAGGATGTGAGGATGTCCCGGTTGTAGACATGCATGAGTTCGTGCCCGAGGACTCCGCGGAGTTCACGGGCGTTCAGGAGCTGCAGGATTCCCTCGGTGCAGCAGACGGCGGCGTTCCTCGGATTGCGCCCGGTGGCAAACGCGTTCGGATTCATCGTGGGTGAGAGGTAAATGCGGGGCATCGGCTGGTTAGCGCGGACGGAGAGCTCCCGGACTACCTGGTACAGCTGCGGAGCCTGCGCTTCGGTGACCGGATAGGCCTGCATGGACCGGATGGCGATTTTGTCGCTGTTCCAATAGCCGTACGCCGTCGTCGCCACCCCCACCAGCGCCATGATCCAGATGGGCGCAGAACTGCGGGTACTGGCGCCGATCAGCGCCCCGAGGCCCAGCAGTACCGCCCACAGGACGCCGAACAGCGCGGCCGTCTTGAGTCCGTTGTAGTGTTTGTGCACTTCTCATCCTCCCTCTTCTATGGGAACGGCTTTCCACGGGGCAGGGTTCCGTGCGCTCTTCTAAAGAGCGCAGGTCCATGCCCTGAATCCCCTCGTGGTGCAGAAGTTGCCAAAGGGTCCAACGAGGTAAGCACAGCCTTATTGTGAGATGTTCATAATAAGTGCTTCAATAGTGTCATGACAGAGCACTTTGACGGCCACGAGGCATGGGCTGCCGCCCTGCGCGCCCATGGCCGCAGGGTGACCAAACAGCGGCTGGCGGTGCTCACCGCCGTCGAACGCCATCCCCACTCTCCTGCCGAAAGCATCCTTGCCGCGGCCCGCGCCGAGCTTCCGGAACTCACGGCCCAGTCCGTGTATGTGGTCCTCGGAGACCTGACGGACCTGCACATGCTTCGCAGGTTCGAACCCCCGCACTCCCCCGCGCTGTACGAAACCCGTGTCGGGGACAACCACCATCACGCCATCTGCATCAGCTGCGGCCGGGTGGAGGACGTGGACTGCGCCGTGGGCCACGCCCCCTGCCTCACGCCCCACTGGGACGAGAACGCCAAGCCCATGACCATCCAGATCGCCGATGTGATGTACCAGGGCATCTGCCAGGACTGCCAGCAGTCCCAACAACTTCCTTCCAATCGTCCCTCAGAAGAAATAGAGAAATAGGAGAACAATGACTGCCATTTCAACAACCCAGTCAGGTGCCCCCGTTACATCCGACGCACACTCAAAGTCAGTCGGTGCCGACGGTGCCATCATCCTGACTGACCACTACCTGGTGGAAAAGCTCGCCCAGTTCAACCGCGAGCGGGTTCCGGAGCGCGTAGTGCACGCCAAGGGCGGCGGTGCATTCGGTACGTTCAAGACCACCGAGGACGTGTCCAGGTACACGAAGGCAGCCTTCCTCCAGCCCGGCGTCGAAACCGAGATGCTGATCCGATTCTCCTCCGTGGCCGGCGAGAACGGTTCCCCGGACACCTGGCGCGATCCCCGCGGCTTCGCCGTGAAGTTTTACACCTCCGAGGGCAACTACGACCTCGTGGGCAACAACACCCCGGTGTTCTTCATCCGCGACGGCATCAAGTTCCCGGACTTCATCCACTCCCAGAAGCGCCTCCCGGGCACCCACCTGCGCGACGCGGACATGCAGTGGGACTTCTGGACCCTGTCCCCCGAGTCCGCACACCAGGTCACCTGGCTCATGGGTGACCGCGGCCTGCCCGCCTCCTGGCGCGAAATGCAGGGCTACGGCTCGCACACCTACCAGTGGATCAACGCCGAAGGCGAGCGCTTCTGGGTGAAGTACCACTTCAAGTCCAACCAGGGCGTGAACTCGATGTCCAGCGAGCAGGCAGAGGCCCTGGCCGGTTCGGACGCGGACTTCTACATCCGCGACCTGTCCGAGAACATCGAAGCCGGCAACTTCCCGTCCTGGGACCTGCACGTCCAGGTCATGCCGTACGAGGACGCCAAGACCTACCGCTTCAACCCGTTCGACCTGACCAAGGTGTGGCCGCACGGCGACTACCCGCTGATCAAGGTGGGCACCATGGAGCTGAACCGTAACCCGGAGAACTACTTCGCGCAGATCGAGCAGGCCACCTTTGCCCCCTCGAACTTCGTGCCAGGCATCGCCGCTTCCCCGGACAAGATGCTGCAGGCCCGCATCTTCTCCTACGCTGACGCGCACCGCTACCGCGTGGGCACCAACCACGCCCAGATCCCGGTGAACCAGCCGAAGAACCAGGTCAACAACTACAGCCAGGACGGCGCCGGGCGTTACCACTTCAACGCCCCCTCCGTTCCGGTCTACGCCCCCAACTCTGTTGGTGGCCCGGCTGCAGTTGAGCCGCAGAACCCGGCCGGGGGCTGGGAGAACGACGGCGAGCTGACCCTTGCCGCGCACTCCCTCCACGCCGAGGACAGCGACTTCATCCAGGCCGGCACCCTGTACCGCGAGGTTTACGACGACGGCGCCAAGGCCCGACTGCTCGAGACCATCACCGGCGCAGTGGGCGGCGTCAAGAGCCCCGGCATCAAGGAACGCGCCATCCAGTACTGGACCAACGTTGACGCCGAACTCGGCGCAAAGCTCCGCGCCAACCTCGGCGCCGTAGCTGTTGCATCGGCACCGTCCTCCGACGCAGAGGCTGCCAACAAGATCGGCTAATTGGCCTTAGCTGCTGAAACCACCCCGCCTCGGATTCCCGTGGCGGGGTGGTTTTTTAATTTTCCACATAAGGGGCGCTTTCCACATAGGCACTCAGCCCCATAGCCGCCGCCGGCAGCCGTCCCTAGGATCGACGCATGACAACTTTCCAGGGCATCCCCGCCGGCGCCTTCGAGTTCTACAAAGAGCTGCAGGACAACAACAATCGTGAGTGGTGGCTGGAGCATAAGGACAGGTACCAGGAGCTGGTCCGTGAACCGATCACGCTCCTGCTCGCGGAGCTGGAACCGCGGTTTGGCCCCGGCAGGATCTTCCGGCCCAACAGGGACATCCGGTTCTCCCTGGACAAATCGCCGTACAAAACGGCACAGGGTGCTTTTGCTTCCGTCCAGGAGGGGATGGGCTACTACCTGCAAGTCAGTGCCGAGGGGCTGCTGGTGGGCGGCGGCTACCATTCCCACACGCCCGCGCAGCTGGTGAGGTACCGCAACTCGGTGGACGCCTCCGGAACAGGAGAATCCCTTCGGCATATCATCGACGCCGTCGGTGCTGCTGGTTTCGCGGTGGAGGGAGAGAAGCTCAAGACTGTCCCGCGCGGGTACCCGCGGGACCATCCGCGGGGCGAGCTCCTGAAGCACAAGTCCCTCGCGGCCAGCAGGGACCTGGGCCGCCCGGGCTGGCTGGACACGCCTGCAGCAGTCCAGGAGATCGGGGCGTTGTGGGATGAACTGCGGCCGTTGGTGGACTGGGTTGGCCGTTACGCCGCGCCGTGAGCGTCAGCCCGCAGTGTCGGGAGCCAGTTCCACATTGTAGGAGCGGATCCGGACCACCCGACCGTCCGCGAAGTCGTAGATGTCGCAGGACGCAACCCTGCTGATGCTGCCGTCCGTGGCGAGGTAGCTGGCAACGCTGTCAACCACAACGGAGTCAGGGGCCACCACCACCCTGAACTGGTCAAAACTTGTTTGCACGTCCTCGAGGTCCCGGGCCAGGGAGGTGCAGACATCCACAACGGCAGCCTTGCCTCTCAGCTCTTCACCGCCCACAAGCTCCCAGGCAACGTCGTCGTCCAGCTGGGGAAGGGAATCCTCAAACCGGTGGCTTGAAAAAGCCCTTGCCACCGACTCCATGGTGCTCTCCATAGCGCCCGCTTCCTCCCATAGGCGTCCCTGGGCCCGCCTCAGGTCCAGCTTTTATTGAACTCCAAAGTCGCCTGGGCTGCACGTGAATTCTCTAGCGCGATCGGGTGGGAGAAAGCAGAACCGCCCGCTGATCAGGAATCAGCGGGCGGTTGGCATAGCTTGGTTGAACAACTTTTACGGCGTCATGCGCGGGTCAGCTCGTCCTCGTCATCCTTCGATGATGCACCGGGAGCGCCGTTGACGGCCGTGTTAGCCTCAACGAACCGTTCGTTCAGCCTGGAGTGGCGCTGCCCGTAGGCGAAGTAAATGGCGAGGCCAATCACCAGCCAGATGGCAAAGAAGATCCAGGTTTCCACCGCCAGGTTGGTCATCAAGTAGAGGCACAGCACGGCGGAAACGATCGGCAGGACCTTGCCGAACGGGACCCGGAAGGCCGGCTTCAGGTCCGGGCGCTTCTTGCGCAGCACCAGGATGCCCAGGCTCACCACCACAAACGCGGAGAGCGTACCGATGTTGATCATTTCCTCAAGCAGGTCCACGTTGGTCAGGCCGGCCACCAGCGCAACGGCGGCGCCGCAGATGACCTGGAGGCGCACCGGTGTGGAGCGCTTGTCACTGGTCTTGGACAGTGAACGTGGCAGGAGGCCGTCGCGGCTCATGGCAAGGACCACGCGGGACAGCCCCATGAGGAGCACCATGATCACGGTTGTCAGGCCCACCAGGGAACCGAAGGCAATGACCTTGGCCGCAGACGTGTCGCCCACAGCTTCGAAAGCGGTGGTGAGGGTGGGGCTCTCCGCCTCGGCCAGCTGGGTGTAGGACACCATGCCGGTCAGGGCCAGGGAAACCAGGATGTAGAGGAGGGTCACCAGGGCAAGACCGCCGAAGATGCCGCGCGGCAGGGTTTTCTGCGGGTTCTTGACTTCCTCGGCGGACGTGGCCACCACGTCGAAGCCGATGAAGGCGAAGAACACCAGGGCCGCGCCGGCGAAGATGCCGAGGGTGCCGTACTGTGCAGGGGCGGCGCCGGTGAGGAAGCCGAAGAACGACTGCTTCAGGACATCTGCGGTGCCGGTGCCGCCGGTCGGTTCGGCAGCCGGGATGAAGGGGCTGTAGTTTTCGAACTTCACGTAGGTGAAGCCGACGATGATCACAAAGAGGACCACGCCGATCTTGATCAGGGTGAAGATGTTGCCTACTCGGGCGGACAGCTTGGTGCCCAGCACCAGCAGCACCGTAAAGACGGCAACGATCAGGAAGGCGCCCCAGTAGAGGTCCACGCCGCCGAGGGAGAGTGCCGCCGGGATGTCGGCCCCCATAAGGGCAAAGACCTTGCTGAGGTAGATACCCCAGTACTTGGCGATAACCGCGGCTGCCGTGAAGAGCTCGAGGATCAGGTTCCAGCCGATGATCCAAGCCAGGAGTTCACCCATCGTGGCGTAGGTGAAGACGTAAGCGGAGCCGGCCACGGGGATGGCGGTGGCAAACTCGGCGTAGCACATGATGGCAAGGGCGCAGGTGACGGCGGCGATCGCGAAGGACAGCGTGACGGCAGGGCCGGAGAAGTTGGCTGCTGCCTTGGCGCCGACGGAGAAGATACCGGCGCCCACGGCCACTGCAACGCCCATGATCATGAGGTCCCAGGTGCTGAGGGACCGCTTGAGCTTGCGTCCGGGTTCATCGGCGTCGGCCATCGACTGCTCGATCGATTTGGTCCGGAGAAGGTTCATAAGGGGATCACTATCCTGATTTCTGATGGAAACAGACCTATCAACGATAGTGTCCATCCACTGGACGGTCCCAATTGTCCCGAATCGTGAGACGGCCAACCGGCCGAACCCAATTCTGTGAAAGCACTTGGGACCCTCCAAACGGAGGGTCCCAAGTGCTTTCTATCGAACTGCTAGGCAGGCCAGTCCATCAGCGTGGAACGGATCAAAAAGCGTTTGCCTTCCGGCGCTTCCACCGAGAAACCGCTGCCCCGACCCGGCACCACATCAACGGTCAGGTGCGTGTGGCTCCAGTAGTTGAACTGCTCCCGGGACATCCAGAACTCCAGGGGCCGGGGTTCGAGGCCATCGGAGACATCGAACAGGCCCAGCAGGATGTCGGAGTCACCCGTGAGGAAGTCGCCCACAGGAAAACACATGGGCGATGACCCGTCGCAGCACCCGCCGGACTGGTGGAACATCAGCGGTCCGTGCCGGAGCCAGAGCTTCCGCAACAGTTCCGCGGCCTCGGGCGTGAGCGCCACCCGGGAAAAGTCCTCCCCGGGCAGCGTCACCGCGGCGTCGATCGCGCTTCTCAGATACATGGCCTAGAAGAAGCCCAGCTTGTTTTCGTTGTAACTGACCAGCAGGTTCTTGGTTTGCTGGTAGTGGTCCAGCATCATCGCGTGGTTCTCACGCCCGATGCCGGAAGACTTGTACCCTCCGAACGCGGCCCCGGCCGGGTAGGCGTGGTAGTTGTTGACCCAGACGCGCCCGGCCTGGATCTCGCGGCCGGCGCGGTAGGCCACGTTGCCGTTCCGGGACCACACACCTGCACCCAACCCATAAAGGGTGTCGTTGGCAATGCCCATGGCGTCGCTGTAGTCGCTGAACTTCGTCACGGCGACGACCGGCCCGAAAATCTCCTCCTGGAAGATGCGCATCTTGTTGTGGCCTTCGAACACGGTCGGCTGGACGTAGTAGCCGCCGGCCAAGTCGCCCGGCAGTTCCGCACGGCCACCTCCGGTGAGGACCTTGGCGCCTTCCTGCTTTCCGATGTCGATGTAGGAGAGGATCTTTTCCAGCTGGTCGTTGGAGGCCTGGGCGCCCACCTGCGTCTCGGTGTCCAGCGGGTTGCCCTGGACCATCTTTTCCACCCGGGCGACGGCGTCGGCCATAAACGACTCGTAGATGTCCTCCTGCACCAGCGCGCGGGACGGGCAGGTGCACACCTCCCCCTGGTTGAAGGCGAACAGCGCGAACCCCTCCTGTGCCTTGTCGTAAAACGCGTCATTGTCCTGGGCGACGTCGTTGAAGAAGATGTTCGGGCTCTTGCCGCCCAGCTCCAGCGTGACAGGAATGAGGTTCTGGCTGGCGTACTGGCTGATCAGGCGGCCCGTGGTGGTTTCGCCGGTGAACGCGATCTTGCGGATCCGGGGGCTGGACGCAAGTGGCTTGCCCGCCTCCACGCCGAAGCCGTTCACCACGTTGATCACACCGGCGGGGAGCAGGTCCCCGATGAGTTCCATCAGGACCAGGATGGACGACGGCGTCTGCTCGGCCGGCTTGAGCACCACCGCGTTCCCTGCCGCAAGCGCTGGGGCGAGCTTCCACACGGCCATGAGGATGGGGAAGTTCCAGGGGATGATCTGGCCGACAACGCCCAGGGGTTCGTGGAAGTGATAGGCCGTGGTGTCGTCATCGAGCTGGGACAGCCTGCCCTCCTGGGCGCGGACGGCCGAGGCGAAGTAGCGGAAGTGGTCGGCGGCGAGCGGAAGGTCCGCGTTGAGGGTTTCGCGGATGGGCTTGCCGTTGTCCCAGGACTCGGCCACCGCCAGCATTTCCAGGTTCTCGTCGATGCGGTCCGCGATTTTGTTCAGGATCGCGGCGCGCTCGGCCACCGAAGTCTTTCCCCAGGACGGGGCAATCTTGTGCGCGGCATCAAGCGCCAGTTCAATGTCCTCGGCCGTGCCGCGCGCCACCTCGCAGAAGGCCTTGCCCGTTACCGGCGTAATGTTTTCGAAGTACTGCCCCTTCACCGGGGCCACCCATTCCCCGCCGATCCAGTTCTCGTAGCGGTCCTTGAACGTGACCTTCGAGCCCTCGGTTCCGGGCTGTGCGTAAACAGTCATTGCTAGCTCCTTTGCTGTGCAGATCAGGCTTTCGCCGTTGGAGCCAGCGTAGGAGCGGGAAGGTTGCAACAAGGTTGCAACCTTGAGGAGCGGGTGGGGATTAGGCGTGCAGTTCGGCTTCCAGCCGCTCGAGGTCTGCGACGACGGCGGCCCGCTTGGGCGAGCGGGGCGGAAGGAGGCGCAGCGCGGCACGGCGGATGCCGACGTCGTCCCTTGCCTCCGGGAGCCCGGCGTACCTCAGCAGCGACTCGGCGCTGCCGTCCGTCATGACTGCTTCCCGCAGCAATGACGAAACTTTATTCCGAAGCTCGATAATGCCCGGCGCCTCGGAGCGGGGAAGCACTGCGCCGCGGTAAATCTCCAAGGCGATCCGGTGGGCGCCGCGTTGCAGGCAGCTCAGCACTTGGGCACTGTCCGGGACGAGGTCGAGGGGAAGGCGGTACGGCCGGGAGCCCGGAACGGCGTCCGGGTTGAGTTGCTGCAGAACTTTGCGCAGGCGCACCATTTCGGCACGGAGCGTGATGGTGGAACCATCCCCGCGGTAGAGCAGGAGGTTGAGCTCCTCGGCGCTGAGTCCGTCCGGGTGGGTGCTCAGCAGGGCAAGGATTTCGCTGTGCCGGGCGGACAGCGCAACGGTCCTGCCGCCCAGGCTGAGCAAGGCCTGGTCGCGGCCCAGCAGCTGAAGGCTGTTCCGGTAGAGGCTGCCATCCGTGGTGCTTTCGCCCGGTGGCCGGGACGCGGCACGTGGCGACCGCCGTCGTGCAGGCCTGCCCGTGGCTTCGGCCGCACGCTGGAGGCGTTCAACACGCAGCTGTGCCTGGGCGGCAGCCACCGTTGCCTCCACGAGGGACAGCGTGTGCGGTGCCACGGCGGTGGCCGTGCCAGTGATGTCCACAACTCCCAGGACCGCCCCGGAGTCCGGGTCGTGAAACGGAACAGCCGTGCAGCTCCAGGGGTGCACGGCCCGCTGGTAGTGTTCGGCACCGGCGATCTGGATGCCGCGGCCAAGGGCGAGGGCAGTACCGGGCGCACTGGTGCCCACGGTCGCCTCGGACCAGTCGGCGCCGGGGACAAACATCATGCCCTCGGCACGCCGCCGGAGGCCTGGGTCACCCTCCACCCACAGCAGGCGCCCTACCTCATCCCCCACGGCAACCAGCAGTCCGCTGTCATGGCTGGGCTGGACCAGGAGCTTGTTGATGACCGGCATGATGGCAGCCAGCGGATGCTGCCGCCGGTAGTCCTCGAGCTCGTCCCGGTCGATCGCCAGCGGGGCTGCGGCGTTGTCCGGGTCCGCCTTGAAACTGGCCGACCGCTGCCAGGACTCCCTGATGAGTTTCCGCAGCCCGGGGAGCTCCGACGTCTCCGAGACCGCGGCGCTTTCCAAAAAATTGATGTCCCGGAAGCTATTGTCCAGGTATTCATGCCCGGCGAGGGCGGCACGCTGGCGCGGTTCGGCGTCGGCTGCCGGGCCTGGCTGGATCAGGTTCCTCATTGAACTCCTGCTGCTGCCTGCGGGCGCGGCTTCATCTCAGCCGGCCAAGGGGTGGTCGCCATTCTAACGCGGCCCTCCTCCCCCACCTAGCCGAGTTTTTGTCCAGATACGCAGACTTAAAGGGCATTTATGTCGGCATAGGTGGACAAAAACTCCAGGGAGAGGTGGAGGCGGGAACGTCAGGCGCGGGAGATGCGGATCATCTCCTCGCGCGGCACCACCTTGATGCGTTCGCGCACCACATGGTCCGCGCCTTCCGGCCCCGTCCAGGCAGCACCAAGGGCTGCTTCGTGGGCGTCGAGCCTGTTCCAGCCTTCCCACGTGGTGTATTCGATGCCGCGCTCTTCCAGCAGGCGGATGATGGCCTGCGGATCAGGATTCTGGGCAGGCGGGAGCGTGAGCCGGTCCTCCAGGAGGAAACCGATGGTTTCCAGGGCGTCCCCCTTGGTATGGCCGATCAACCCGACAGGTCCGCGTTTGATCCAGCCGGTGGCGTAGATTCCCGGGACCGGGTTGCCTTCGGCGTCCAGTACGCGGCCGCCTTCGTTGGGGATGACCCCGCGCTTGGCGTCGTACTCCAGCTCATCAAGGGCCGAGCCGTGGTAGCCGATGGCGCGGTAGACGGCCTGCACCGGGTAGTCGATGAACTCGCCCGTGCCCTTGGCGTTGCCGGTGCCGTCAAGCTGCATGCGCTCAAACTTGATGCCCGCCACCTTGCCCGAGCCGCCGTCGTCGTAAATCTCGACCGGGCTGTGCAGGAAGTGCAGGTGCAGGCGGCGGGAGGACGGGTTCTCGGACTCGGTGTGCTCCTCCACGAGCCAGTTGGTGAGCGTGTTCACCATGGTCTTGATCTGGTTGTTGCTGCGGATCGCTTCATCGGAGGCCTCATCGAACTCGAAGTCCTCGGGATAGAGCACGATGTCAACGTCATTCATGTGGCTGAGCTCCCGCAGCTCAAGGGGCGTGAACTTCACCTGGGCCGGGCCGCGGCGGCCGAAGACGTGCACGTCCGTGACCGGCGAAGCCTTCAGCCCCTGGTACACGTTGTCCGGAATTTCGGTGGAGAGCAGCTCCTCCGGGTGCTTCACCAGCATCCGGGCGACGTCCAGGGCCACGTTGCCGTTGCCGATCACGGCGATCTCCTTCGCCTCCAGCGGCCATTCGCGGGGGACGTCCGGGTGCCCGTCGTACCAGGAAACAAAATCCGCCCCGCCGAAGGAGCCCTGCAGGTCAATGCCCGGGATGGCCAGGTCCGCGTCCTTGACGGCGCCGGTGGAGAAAATGACGGCGTCGTAGAACGCACGGAAATCGTGCAGGGTGAGGTCCCGACCGTAGGTCACGTTGCCCAGGAACCGGATGTCACCGCGGTCCAGGACCTTGTGCAGGGCGTTGACGATTCCCTTGATCCGCGGATGGTCCGGTGCCACACCGTACCGGATCAGCCCGTACGGGGCAGGATAGGCCTCGAAGAGGTCGATGCTGACCTCGAAGTCGCCGTCCTTGACGCCCCTGGACTTGGTGAGGATGTCCGCAGCGTAGACACCGGCAGGTCCCGCGCCCACAATCGCTACGCGGAGGGGACGTGCGGGGGTTGTTTCACCGTGGTTGGACACCTGGGACCCTTCTGGCCGATGACGATACGCGGCAGGTGCAGCGCACAGTCACTTATTCTAATTGTCCGTTTCTGCGAAATATTGCTGCCCGTAACGCCGGGCCCTAGCCGCTTTTGGCGAGAGGCACCACGTTGCCTTCGCGGTAGAGCAGCGCCCGCAGCTCTGATTCGGCGGAGTCAGGACGCTTGGGGTCAATGGTTTCACCCTCGTGGTAGTGGTCCAGCACGCGCGGGTCCACATAGCTCTTGCGGGCAATCGATGGGGTGTTGCCCAGCACTTCGGACGCTTCGATCATGGCACGGCTGATGGCCCGCTTGCGTTTGGCCGCCGTCCGCTGGGGGCCCGTGCGGGCCAGGCTTGCGGCAGCCGCCACCGTGCCGCGCAGGGTCCGGAAGTCCTTGGCGGTGAAATCCGCACCGGTCCGCTCCTTCACGTACGCGTTGATGTCCGCGCTGGTGACGGGCCGCCAACGCCGGCCTTCCTTATACGCCAGGAGCCTGGCGTTGGCGCCGCGCCGCTTGAGCAGGCGCAGCAGGGCCGCGAGGTCGGCGTCGCGGATTTCGGACTCCCAGTCCTTGCCGCTCTTGGCCGGGAACCTCAAATGGATCCGGTCCTTGCGCACCTGGACGTGGGCGCACAGCAGGGTGGCGAGCCCGTGGCTGCCGTTTTCGTTGGTGTACCGCTCGGACCCCACCCGCAGGGACCCGCTGTCCAGCATCCTGAAGGCTCCGGCGAGGACGCGCTCGCGGGAGAACCCCTCGCCGCGGAGGTCCATGGTGACGCGGCGGCGGGCGGCGGGAAGCGATTCGGCCAGCTGCAGGGCCCGGTCGAACTTCACCCGGTCCTTCCGTTCCCGCCATTCCGGGTGGTAGATGTACTGCCGCCGGCCCACAGCATCCACGCCGGTGGCCTGGATGTGCCCGTTTTCGAACGGTGCGATCCACACGTCCGTCCAGGCCGGCGGGATTCCGATGCTCTCCAACCGCTCACGGACCGGGCCCGGCGGCAGTGTTGACCCATCGAGGTCCCGGTAGCTGAAGCCCTTGCCTGCGGCGACGCGGCGGTATCCGCGGCCCGAGGCGTTGCTGCGCCGGAGCCTCATCGGGTGGTCTTCCGCCGGTCGGCAAATATCATAAAAGCAAGCCTACTGACTATTTGCCGGAATACCTGCCCTGGAACTGATGTTATGGATATCGTGCCTTCTCCCGATGGATCCTCCTCGCCTGTCCCTGCTCCGTCCGCACCTCCAGCATCGCCCTCCGCGCCGACGTCGGAAGTTCCGGCGCCAGCGGCAACGCCCGCGGCAGGCAGCAAGGGTGCGCCGCCCAAGGCAGTGGACAAGGAGACGACGGCGGGAATCCTCTTTGGCATCGGGGCGTACGGGCTGTGGGGGTTGCTCCCCCTGTACTTCTTTGTCCTGATGCCGGCCGGCGCCGTGGAAATCGTGGCGAACCGCGTGGTGTGGTCGCTGCTGTTCTGCGCGCTGCTGATCACCGTCACCCGTTCATGGGGTGCTCTGGCCGGTGCGCTGCGGAACCGCGCCGTGTTTGGCTCCCTGGCCCTGGCCGCGTTCCTGATCGCCGTGAACTGGCTGACCTACACCTATGGAGTGACCACCGGCCAGGCAGTGGAGGCCTCCCTCGGCTACTTCATCAACCCGCTGGTCTCCGTCCTGCTGGGCGTGTTTGTGCTAAAGGAAAAGTTGCGCCCGCTCCAGTGGGCGGCGGTAGGCATCGGGTTTGTTGCGGTGGGCGTACTCACCTATTCCTACGGGAAGCTGCCCTGGATCGCCCTGACGCTGGCCTTCAGCTTTGGCCTCTACGGCTTCGTCAAGAAACGTGTTGGCCCCAGGGTGGACGCCGTCACCAGCCTCAGTGTGGAAACCATGGTGCTGGCCCCGTTCGCGGCGGTGACCATGGTCTACCTCGCCCTAACGGGTACGGCGACCCTCACCACCCAGGGCCCGGGCCATTTCTGGCTCCTGCTGGCCTCCGGTGTGATCACCGCTGTTCCTTTGCTGTTCTTCGGGGCCTCGGCGCGCAGGCTCCCCATGACCACTATCGGGCTGCTCCAGTACTTCGCACCCCTGCTGCAGTTCGTCCTGGCACTGGTGGTGTTCAAGGAAGCGATGACCCTCGACCGGTGGATCGGTTTCGGCGTGGTCTGGGTGGCCTTGCTCGTCCTGACCGTGGACATGCTGCGCTCACTCCGCAAAAGCTCGCCCGAACGTCTCGCGCACGCCTAGGCATAATAGATTTCTGGAGCGACAGGAATACTTCCATCGGGAAAAAGTGCGCGTGCTTGTGTGGCGTACTGACGCACACGCTGATGTTTGGACTTAATCCCGTCGCCCCAATGCCATTCCGTGAGCGACCGGTTCCGCAAGAAGGCCTCGTCTGGCTGCTGATTCTGGTTGTACGGAAAATCAGAATAGAACACTGTTCGTTCCGCTGATACTTCCCCCACCATCCGGGTTATCAAGTGGTCAACATGTTTGCCCACTCCAACTGGGCAGAATACCAACCCTGCCTTAAGCTCCTCAATCTGCTGCGCCACTGTGCCCTGCAACTCCTTTATCAAGGCGTTATCACCCTTTGAAACACGTCCCAACGCGATATCGAACCGGTAGGTGGGATAGCGATGCACCAGTTCGGGCAGGGCCTTCCCCAACTTGGCACTGCCGGGAAAGACCTCCCGCCGCTTTCGGAATAGCGCATCTGGGGCCCCAAGATGCCGGAGCCGGACGCCGAGCCCCTCGAGAACAAGGGCATCCTCTTTCCGACGTGCTTCGTAAAGTGAACGCGCATCCTGAGCGGAACACTGTCGAAGGAAGGACCTTGCGGCTCTCGAATGCGGCGTACGGCTGCATTCCGTAAAAATGGTCAGCACCGAAATGTCTCGCCTGCTGACCTGTGACGCGATGAGAGCACCGCAGGACAGAACGGCGTCATCAAGGTGAGGCGACAGAAATAGCCACGGCTCGCTGGTCGACAGGGATTGGGCAAGGGATTGTGGCGGGGCGGACTTCACGTGTTTCCCTCTGATCTTCGGGTGCGGACACTCGCGTCAGGCAATGCTTCGTAGTACGCGTCCAACTGCCTGCCGGCGAGGGCATCCCAGTCGAAGTTCGACGCAAACTTTCGGCCTTCCTTCCCCACAGCGGGAAGATCCGCAACGTCCTTGTATCTCTTAACGATTTCATCTGCCAGTCCCTCGACGTCAAACGGAGGAACGAGCCAACCGCAACGGGGCGGCACGACTTCCCTAAGGCACGGAATGTCGAAGGCGATGACGGGCGTGCCCGAAGCCAGAGCCTCCACTGCCACGATCCCGAAAGTCTCCGCCCGGGAAGGAACAACAACCAGCCTCGCCGCACCCAGTGCTGCGAACTTTTCCGGTCCAGTTATCCAACCGATCAGGCGCACCCGGTCGCTAAGGTGCGAAGCGGCAATGGCATCTCTGATCTTTTGCTCGTCGGGGCCGCTGCCTGCGATGAGAAGGTCTCCGTCTATCCTCTTCATCGCCTTGCCCCAGGCTTTCAGGAGGAGGTCTAACCCTTTACCTTCAAACTCAAGCCTCCCTAGACAGACAATATCTGCCCCCAGCTGCCACGGAATGTCCAATGCCCGCGTGTCTACTCCGTTAGCGACCACATCGATCGTCGCCTCAGGGTTGATCCGCCGCAACTGTTCCCCTGTGCCGTCCGAAACCGCAATCAAGCGGCGGTACTTGCGAACCCCCGCTCGTTCAATCCAGTGAAACGGGAGTTTGTACTCGCGCGCCTTCTCGAGCGCGTGCAGCCATTGCACTACCCCCAAAGTTGGTTTCCCAGTCCACATCGGGGCAGCCATTGTCGAAAACGGAGCAAAAAAGTCTTCCACCACGAGGTCTACAGTCGAGCGTCGTTTCCATACTTCCACCGGCAGCCGAAGGCAATACCCGAGCAACCGCGTCACACGTGTCCGTCCCTGGCCAAATCCGAGGGGAATATAATGAACGCCTTCGTCCACTCGGGCAGTCCATCCTGGATACCTGGTCGTTAGGACCGTGACTGCATGTCCCTTGGATGCAATGCGCCTGTTCATCTGGTGGGTGCGGACCGATCCTCCTCCTGCCCCCGGCATCATCGGGTCTTCAAACCCCAGATGAAGGATACGCAAAGAAAGTTCTCTTCCTACGACGTCAGCGGTGGCAGAATTCCTAGTTGCCCTTTTCTCGACGGCGTTCATCTTCTGTCCCCTTCAGCTTCAAAAAGCGCCCGGCGGACCCGCCAGGAGGTCACTCCTGGAGGCTGACCAGAGCACTGCGTCGTCCACGCCGATCTTTTTCAGAACAACAGATGCTTCAAACTCGTCGCAACCCTTGAGGATTGCGACTATGTTTCCGCCGTCTTCGGCAACCTCGTCTGTTGCGTTCAGGATGCTGGAAAGCTCGGCACCCTGCGGTAGATCGAATCGTGCCACGGTAGCCATGTCCCGTCGCGTGTGTGCCCGTTTGCGGCCCCGAGGGCGTAGACGTCCGGCTGTTTCCTCCATCAGCACCCCGGCCAGAAGTTCGGCGCTTCGGTCCCAGTTGAAGCAACGAGCCCATTTTCGGCACGCCGAGGAATATTGGCTTCTCGTCGCCACATCGCCCAGCTCGGCCAGGCGTTCCACCAACTCCACCCCCAAGTCCTTTGCTGAGTCGACCAACCATCCGGTCTTCCCTTCCACCACACTGTCTCGGATCCCTGGTGTCCGCAGGGCCAAGCACGGCACACCCCTTGCTGCGGCCTCGATGACGGAGCACCCCCATCCCTCAGCGTCGGAAGCACTCATGGTCAGCCAGGCGCGGTCGAGCAGGGCATCCCTGACGTGGTCGGGCTGATGTCCGTGGAAGGTGACGTTGGAGTACAGACCCAAGTCCAACACGATCTGTTCCAAACGGAAGCGCTCCGGACCCTCCCCGACAATTTCCGCCCGGAGGTTTGGAATTCGTGTTGTCGCTTCGGCAATCTCGCCGATGAGGACGTCAATCCTCTTATGGGGCACAAGACGACTGACAATCGTAACCAAGGGGTCAGGATCCCGTCGTCCGACAGTTTTCGGAACCTTACCCGTGCCGTTCGGAACAACATGGATCGGTCCTTGGTAGCCCAGTTTCCGCAGTTCCATCCTCGTTGATGGCGAAACGGCAGCGATCGCACGCTGGCCGTAAATGGTTCGAGCTACGTTGCCCTCCAAGTATCTGCCGAGGGCCGCGACCGGCGGCGAAAACCGTGTCCCAAATTGCTTCTGGTGGACGTGATGCACTACCTGCACAACAGGAGTGTTCCTCCTAACAAACAACGGCGAGAAGAAGGGGATACCATTCTGGCAGTCAATGACTGCATCTATACGTCGCCGCATCCTGAGAAGGCGCAGTGCCGCATGCCAATACAACGTCAACGGCCCGCCCTTGCGAAATATGCGGACGCCGTCGATAGTTTCCGTCGCGCTCTGGTGCCCGTCCCGGCTCGTAAACCAAGCGACATCAACGCCGGCTTCAACCCAGCGCTTTGAAATCTCATGCATGTACTGCTCGGCCCCACCCGCTTGTGAATGGCGTATGTCACGCCAGTTCAACACGAGGACGTGCTTGCCCTTAAGATAACTCAAAGCCGAGCTTTTAGGGTGGAGCATTACAGCATCCGGTGCATTTGGACGAGGGACGCGAAGCTGGCTACGCCATCACGGACCGGATGAAACGTCGAACCAGCGCAGTCCGTCCACGCGACGGGGATTTCGATGATCCGCCCGCCTTCGTCTTGAAGCCGCCGAAGCAACTCGACGTCAAATGCAAACCCCCCTGTCCTGCATTGCACCATTGACCGTGTAATTGCTCCACGCTCGAAAAATTTGAAGCCGCACTGGGTGTCGCAAATGCCATGGACCATCGAACTGGTCATTACACGGAAAGCTGCACCGCCCAGTCTGCGCCCGAATTGCTGCCGCTGAACGAACGATGAACCTGGCGAGTGACGCGAGGCAATTACGGCGCTAACGCCCAGCTTTAGGTGCTCCATTGCAACCGTCAGTGTGTTGAGCGGCGTTGCCAGATCAGCATCGAAAAAGCCGGTGTAGGTGGAAGTTCCACTGAGCACACCCCTTCTAACCGCAGCACCCTTGCCCGGCCGGGAGCAACCGATGAGTGAAATTGGAACTTTACTTTTCAAAGCGGACATCCGGCGCACCACATAGCCGGTGTCATCGGCGCTGCCGTTGTCAACGACGACTATGCGGGAATCCCAGCTTTGCGTCCTGAGAAAATCAACGGTGTGGCTAAGGGTAGAAGGTAACCGACCGGCTTCGTTATAAGCCGGAATAATAACTTCCAAGTCCACTGCACTACGCCGCCAGCCCAAGGCGCCTCTGGGGAGTCGTTCCGCTTTTAACGGTTGCATTTCTTTTTGTTCGATAGGTTCGAGGGTCTGCATGATGCGAATCTCCTCAGTGATGGCGTTAGGACACCGTCGTCCTACCCGCCCGCGTCCAAGGTACGGGCGGCCGCCAACCCCAAACACGAGTATCCGGTACCCTAAAAACTTCTTTAGGAGTACTTGCGGAGAGCTGACTTCCGGATGCTTAGGGATTACCTAATTCCTCTAGGAATAGGGGAATTAGGTAATACCTAGGGTGACTACGGGGAGTAGCCGCCCCAGCGAGCGCCACGGAAACCATACAAAAGTAGCGCAAGGAGGACGCTTTCGGCCGGGGTGATGAAGCCTCCCTACTGAAGTCTTCCTAGGCACTGTTGCCGGGAACCTCTGTGGAGTAGGTTGCTCGGATGGAGGACTCATATCAGGTGATTGTGGTCGGGGCCGGTTTCGCAGGCATAGCGGCAGCGAAGGAACTTGGCCGCAAGGGCGTGCGCGTCCTGCTTATTGATTCGAACAACTACCACCAGTTCCAGCCCCTGCTGTACCAGGTGGCCACGTCGCAGATCGGCGTCTCTGCCATTGCCCGGCCCATTCGCTCCGTTTTCCGGCGGCTTCGCAACGTGCGGGTCCTGACCGCGGACGTGGCCGCAATCGATGCCGGGAACCACACCGTCACCACCGCCGAGGGTGATACTTTCCGGGCCCAGTCACTGGTGATCGCCGTCGGTGCGGTGCCCAACTTTTTCAATACCCCCGGCGCGGAGGAACATGCCTTCCCGTTGTATTCGGTCACGGACGCCACCCGGCTCGGCACCAGCGTGACGCGGCTGCTGGACCGGGCCGACAGGGAGCCAGGCGCCAAAGTGGACATGGTGGTGGTGGGCGGCGGCCCTACCGGCGTGGAGACCGCCGGAGCCCTGGCGGAAAACATCAAATTCGTGGTGGCCAAGTACTTTTCCCCTGAGCTCGCGGCACGGTGCCGCGTGCACCTGGTGGACATGGTCCCGACGGTACTGACCATGTTCTCGTCGAAGTCCCAGGAATACACCCGGCAGCGCCTGACGAAGATCGGTGTCCAACTGCACATGGGAGTGGGCGTGACCGAGGTGCGGGCGAACGGCGTGGCCCTTGCCGACGGGACGGACATCCCGGGCGGCATCGTGGTCTGGGCCGGCGGTTTGAAAGCCGGTGATCTGCTGGCCGGCTCGGGGCTTCCCCAGGGAAAAGGCGGACGGATCGACGTCCGCACGGATCTGACTGCTCCCGGTGCAGAAGGCGTCTACGTCATCGGCGACGCAGCCAACATCACCGATTCAACCGGGGCGAAACTGCCGCAGCTTGGCTCCGTGGCCCAGCAGGCCGGAAAGTGGGCTGCCCGCAACGTCTACGCCGACCTCAACGGCGGCACCCGGCAGCCTTTCCACTACACGGACAAGGGATACATGGCCATGATCGGCCGGGGCGCCGCCGTCGCTGAGCTCGGCCGCAAGCGCGTCCAGCTTCAAGGGTCCTTGGCTTTTATGTCCTGGCTCCTGGTCCACCTTGCCCTCCTGTCCGGATTCCAGCAGAAAGTGCGTGCCCTGTTTTCCTGGCTCAACGGGTACGTCCTGCACAGCCCGGCGCAGGTGGTCATCGGCGGACCGGACAACGACGTCAGATAGCGGCGTAAGAACAGACCGCAGTTTAAACCCCCAGGCCCCGGAACGGTAGTTCCGGGGCCTGGGGGTTTGTTCGCGCCGTTGCGAGGGGACGCTAACTCTAGTTGGCTGCCGTTATGCGTTGGCCTTGATGGCTGCAGCAAGGACGTCCAGGCCGTCGTTGAGCAGTTCATCGGTGATGACCAGCGGCGGCAGCAGGCGGATCACGTTGCCGTAGGTGCCGCAGGTCAGGATGATGACGCCTTCCTTGAGGCAGGCGGCGGCAACAGCCTTCGTCAGTTCCGGGTTCGGTTCCTTGGAGCCGGCCTGGACCAGTTCGATGGCCAGCATCGCGCCGCGGCCGCGGACGTCGCCGATCACGCCTGTGCCGGCGCCGGCCAGCTCGGTCTGCAGCTCGCGGAGCCTGGTGGTGGCCAGGGACTCAATGTGGCGGGCACGGCCGGCGAGGTCGTATTCCTCCATGGTGCCGATGGAGGCCAGGGCAGCAGCGCACGCTACCGGGTTGCCGCCGTAGGTGCCGCCCAGGCCGCCGGGGTGGACGGCGTCGAGCAGGTCTGCCCGGCCGGTGATGGCGGACAGCGGCATGCCGCCGGCGATTCCCTTGGCCAGGGTCATGATGTCCGGGATGACGCCTTCGTGGTTGACGGCGAACCATTCACCGGTGCGGCAGAAGCCGGACTGGACTTCGTCGGCGATGAAGACGATGCCCTTCTCCTTGGCCCAGTCAGCCAGTGCGGGGAGGAAACCCTCGGCCGGGACGATGAAGCCGCCCTCGCCCTGGATGGGCTCGATGATGATTGCGGCGACCTGTTCTCCGCCGATCTGCTTTTCGATCATGGTGATGGCGCGCTTGGCGGCCTCGGCACCGGTGATCTCCGGGTTTTCCTCACGGTACGGGTAGCTCATGGGCATGCGGTAGACCTCGGGCGCGAACGGGCCGAAGTTGGTCTTGTACGGCATGGCCTTGGCGGTCAGCGCCATGGTGAGGTTGGTGCGGCCGTGGTACGCGTGGTCGAATGCCACGACGGCGTCCCGCCCGGTGGCCAGGCGTGCTACCTTAATCGCGTTCTCCACTGCCTCGGCGCCGGAGTTGAACAGGACGGTGCGCTTCTCGTGGTCGCCCGGGGTGAGGCGGTTCAGCTGCTCGGCGACGGCCACGTAGCCTTCGTACGGGGTGACCATGAAGCAGGTGTGCGTGAAGTGCTCCACGGCTTCCTTCACGGCGCCCACGACGGCGGGATCGGAGGCTCCTACGCTGGTCACGGCAATGCCTGAACCCAAGTCAATGAAGGAGTTGCCGTCCACGTCGTGGATGATGCCGCCGTCGGCGTCTGCAAC
This sequence comes from Arthrobacter sp. Alg241-R88, assembly GCF_900537115.1. Lineage (GTDB taxonomy): Bacteria > Actinomycetota > Actinomycetes > Actinomycetales > Micrococcaceae > Arthrobacter. The sequence goes on along the minus strand of NZ_UNRG01000001.1, from coordinate 376,517 downwards.
GTATACCGGGACGCCGGACGCGACACCCGCGGCGACGACGGCCTTGCGCCGCTCCGCCAGGGCCAGCGACTTGGGGCCCGGGAAGTCGGCCTGGACGCGCCGCTTCTGCTCCAGGCGGAAGGTGATGTCTGATGCGGTGGTGGTCATGATGATTCTTTCCTTGCTGGGTGGGGCCACGCCGGCAGGGTTCCCTGGCCGAAGCGGAGCGAGGTTAGGGGGCAGGATTAGGCGTCGAGCGCAGACATCACGTGCTTGATGCGCGTGTAGTCCTCGACGCCGTACATGGAGAGGTCCTTGCCGTAGCCGGACTGTTTGAAGCCGCCGTGGGGCATTTCGGCGGTGAGCAGGATGTGGGTGTTGATCCAGACTGCACCGAAGTCCAGGTCGCGGCTCAGGCGCATGGCCGTGCCGTGGTTGGACGTCCACACGCTGGAGGCCAGGGCGTAGTCAACGTCGTTGGCCAGCTCTACGGCTTCCTGCTCCGTGCTGAACTTCTGCACGGTGATGACCGGGCCGAACGTTTCCTGCTGGACGATGCTGTCCGACTGCTTCGCGCCGGTGATGATGGTGGGCTCAAAGAAGAAGCCCTTCTCCCCCGCCCGGTGCCCGCCGGTTTCGATCCGGCAGTGCGCGGGCAGGCTTTCCACCACGGAGGTGACCTGGTTGAAGTGGTTCACGTTGTTCAACGGGCCGAAGTAGTTGTCTTCGTCGTTCTGGGAACCCGTGCGGAGGGTCCTGGTGTGTTCCACCATGGCTGCCACCACGTCGTCGTGCACGGATTCCTCCACCAGCACGCGGGTGATGGCCGTGCAGTCCTGGCCGGCGTTGAAGAAGGCGAACTCGGCAATCGCTGCGGCACTCTTTTTGATGTCGGCGTCCTTGAAGACGATGGCCGGAGCCTTGCCGCCCAGCTCCAGGTGGGCACGCTTGAGGCCCTTGGCTGCACCGGAGGCGACGGCGATGCCGGCGCGGACGGAGCCGGTGATGGACACGAGTCCCGGGACCTTGTGGTCCACCATCATGGCGCCGGTCTTGCCGGTGCCGAGCACAACGTTCAGGACGCCGGCGGGCAGGATGTCACCGGCGAGGCGGGCCAGGACCAGGGTGGACTCGGGAGTGGTGTCCGAGGGCTTGAGCACTACGGTGTTTCCGGCGGCGAGCGCCGGGCCGATCTTCCAGATGGCCATGAGGAACGGGTAGTTCCACGGGGCGACCTGGGCCACGACGCCGATGGGTTCCCGGCGGACGTAGGAGGTATGGCCCTCGAAGTATTCCCCGGCGGACTTGCCTTCGAGGATCCGCGCGGCTCCGGCGAAGAAGCGCAGCTGGTCAGCGCCGGCGGCAATTTCCTCCGAGGCGATCAGGGAACGCACCTGGCCGGTGTTGCGGTGCTGCGCCTCCACCAGTTCGTCGCTGTTGGCCTCGATGGCATCTGCGAGCTTGAGCAGCATCAGCTGCCGCTGGCCCGGCGTGACGTGCTTCCAGCTCTTGAAGGCCTCCTTGGCGGCTGCCATGGCCGCGTCAACGTCTTCCTGGACGGAGATGGGCGAGTGCGCCACAACGTCACCGTTGGTGGGGTTGACGATGTCCAGCGTGCCGGTGCCGGCAGGCGTGACAAACGTGCCGTTGATGAAGTTCTGCAAGGTTTGGACCACGGTGTGCAACCTCTTTCCTGGGGGCCATCGGCGGCAAGGCGGATGGATTTGACTGCCTTGAGCCTATGCCAGCACCCCTGCGCCGTGAATAGCCACCTGCACACCCTTTCTGCTGCTTTTTAGTGCGGTTGACTAGCAGCCGTTTATCCTTGGTCCATGGCCATTTCCCTTGCTGCCCTCCTGGGTGTCAAATCCCTGAACCTGTCCAAAGCAGGGGTTGCCGAGACGACGTGGCACCAGGACATCAACTGGGTGGCAGTGACCGAGCTGGAGGATCCGCAGCGGTTCATCAACGGCGGCGAGCTGATCCTCACCACGGGCCTGCGGCTGAAGTCCGCACCCGAGCAGCGGCGGTTTGTCCGGCAGGTGCAGCGGGCCGGTGCCGTCGGTATCGGTTTTGGTGTGGGACTTTCCCATGAGGCAGTGCCGCCTGCGCTGCTCGCCGAGGCGAACCGCTGGGGCCTGCCCGTGGTGGAGGTCCCGTACGAAACTCCGTTCATTGCTATCGGCAAGCTCGTGGCGGATGCCCAGTCCGCGGACCACTACGCGAAGCTGGAGCGGCTGATCGCAGGACACCAGGTGCTGGCCCGTGCCCTGCTGACGGGCGGCGGCCTGGCCGAGCTGTTGAAGCATCTGGGCGGCATGCTCCGGGCGGACATTGTCCTCACGCAGTTCACGGCCCAGCTGTACAACAGCAGCAAGGACACGCCTCAGGCTGACACCTGGGCCTCCTACCCCATCCCCACGGGCCGGCGCGACGCCTGCACGCTGTGGGTCCGCAAGCCCTTCGAGGACACCGGCATCATCGGGTATGCCCAGAACCTGATCAGCGTTGAACTGAACAACATGGTCAAGCAGCGCCAGGCCGAGCGTGCGCTGTGCGGGCAGGTGCTGGAGGATGTGATCCACGGGGCGCTGGAAACCAGCGAGGCCCAGCGCCGCCTGGCCGGCGTCGGCGTGAACAGCACCCGCAAGAATGTGGTGTTGCTGGCCGTCTCAGCCGCGCACCACAAAGCCCTGGTGAGCACCTCGGTGCCGCGGGAACTGGAGAAGGCGGTTGCCGCCGTCGTGGGCAAGGACCTGGTGCTGGTATTGAACGACGACGGCGGCGCGGCACCGGCGCTGGCGCGGAAGTTGAGCGACCACCTGGCCGAGGCGGGCATCCATGCGACCATCGGCATCGGCGGCGCGTACACGAAGCCGAACGGCCTGCGCTGGAGCTACTTCGAGGCGCGCGACGCGGCGAGCCACGGGCTGCCCGTCAACGAGCCGGAGCGGCTGAGCCTGACGTCGCTGCTGCTGGCGAGTGAGGATGTGCCGCTGGCAGATATGGCGCACGAGTCCCTCAATCCGCTCCGGATGTTCGACGCGGCCCATGGTGCGGAACTGATGACCACGCTGGAAAGCTACCTCAACAACAACGGCTCCGTGGCCGCCGTCGCCGAGGAGCTCACCCTGCACCGGAACACGGTCCGGTACCGGCTGGCGCAGATCACCGAACTGACCGGCTATGATCCCGCCGTCACCACCGACCGCGTGCAGCTGTGGCTGGCACTGGCGGTGGCCCGGCTGTCCGCACGCCAGGGCAAGTAGCCGCTGCACCGCTTGGTGTGAGCGCCCGGGGATTAGATGACCCGGGGTTTCAGCAGGCCGCGGGACTTCTTGCGGGCTTTGCGGTACTTGGCCTCGGCCCTATCCATGAGTTCCGTCTGGCGGATCCGCAGCGCGGCCAGGGCCTCGGCCGTGGGCTCCGGCAGCATGTGACCTGCTTCGAGTGTCTGCAGCAGGTTCCGTGCAATCACGGCGTCGTGGAAATCACCCAGGATCCTTTGCTGCCGGTGGGCGGCCTTGGCCACTTTCCGCGCACGTTTACCGCGTACCAGCCCTGCCGACTCGGCCACATGGCGAAGCCGCTTGGCGTCCTTGCGCACCTGGTGGAGGGCGTTTTCGTGGGCCGTCCCGCGCCTGGCATGTGCTGCAGCCTTTTGCGAGCGGCGCAGCCGGCGGGCGGACTTCTCCACCACTTTTGCGGAAATGGTCCGCCCAGGGGCAACGGCCTGCGACAGCACCGGCGGCTGGCGGCAGAAGTCCTCAAGATCGTCCAGCAGCCGGAAATAGCGTTCCGACTGCAGCGCCGCCTGGAGCCGGCGGTATCCGGCGTCGAAGGCAGCACCGGCCTTGCGCTCCACCTGTTCCCTCGCTGCGTCCGTTCCATCGCCCGGCGGCAGCTCAGCAAGGTGGCCCCGCAGCCGGCCCAGCAGGACTTCGGCGTCACGGGGTTCGCCCAGCAGGTGGCCGAGCCAGCCAAGTTCGTCCCGAAGGCGACGTACCGGGACGGCCCGGTACAGCTTGCGGTAGGCGGCCAGCACCGAGCGGATGCGCCGCGTTGCGGACCTCATATCGTGGACGGCCTCAGGCTCCTCCAGCCGGACGCCGGCATCCCCCGCGAAGAGTTGGCGCAGCTGCTCCGCCACATAGACCGTGACGACGGCGGCTGCCGGGGCCTTCTTTCCGGCCAGGAGCGCAGCGGGACTTTCCGTTTCCTGTTCTCCGCTCCCGTTGGCAGCGCTGCCGAGTGCCCGCGCGAGTTTGGATGCGTGGCCGGCGGGACGGGCGCCGGCGGCTGCGACGAGTTGCTCAGCGGGGCCAAACAGGTCCGGACTGCCGTTGACGAGTTCCAGTTCCCACTCCCGCCAGCGTTGCGGCTGTTCATCCGCGGGTTGGTGGTGCAGGCGTGTCGCCTCCACTTCATCGTCCGCCAGGTCTGCCAGATGAGCGCCGTCCTCCCCGTAGAGCGGGTGGGTGGTGCGCCGGGTTTCAAGCCGGACCACGGGAGCCACTTCCGTTCCACGGAGGTACGCCTGCACGTGGGCCAACAGGCTGCCGGGAACGACGTCGGGCTGGCCAAGAGGGGCGTGCAGCTCCCGGCGCTGCTGGGGTTCTGTTCCGGAGCCGGTGCGGGCTTCCGGGGGCAGCTTCAGGTGCCAACCGGCGTCGATCCCGCCGGTGCGGCGCCGCAGGGTGATGCGGCGGGATGTGAGCGCGTGCCGGTCGGTATCGAAATAGACGGCCTCCAGCACAGCGGTATGGGGCGTTCCGACGCGGGCAACGCCGGGCAGTTGTTCCAGCGCGGGCACTGTGGCGTCATTGCCGACGTCGTACTTCTTTTCGATCTCGATCCCCTGGGAAGCCTTCACAGCCGTCCTTCCGCGTTGGTGCTGCCTGCGGGCCGGATGGCATCCATGCCCTCGGTGGAAGTCTATTGCGCTGGTAGGACGGGCCGGGAGAGCTTGGCCACAAAACTGGAGACATCAAACGTCTAACCTTTAGCCTAGAAAAATGCCCGCCACTCCCCCCGCCCCTACTGCCGCACCCTCCGTAGTCTTCACGGCACCCTCGCCCGCGCCCGACATGCCGTCGCCGGCGCGTGCTGCGTCCGCACCTGCCTCCGGTGGCCCGCTCACCAAGCCGCGATCCGCCGTCGTATTCGGCGTTATTGCGCTGGTGCTGATCGGGCTCAATCTGCGGGCGGGCATCACCGGGGCATCGGCGCTGCTGCATGACCTGCAGACGGTGTTGGGCTACGGGCCGCTGGTGGCTGCGTTCATCCCGTCCATTCCCACCCTGTGCTTCGCCCTGGCGGGTGCCGGCACCTCCTGGCTGACCGGCAAGCTGGGGGTGGAGAAGGCGATCCTGCTGTCCCTGGCCATGCTGGCCGGCGGCCTCCTGATGCGAGGTATTCCCGCAACCGGGATGCTGGTGGCCGGCAGTGTCGTGGGAATGTCCGGGCTCGCCGTCTGCAACGTGGCCATGCCGTCCTTCATCCGGGAGCACTTCGCCGCCCGAACGTCCCTCATGACCGCCGTCTATACGGTGACCATGACCACCGGAGCAACTGTCACCTCCGTCGCCGTCGTTCCACTGGCGCAGGCCCTCGGGTCCCCGTCCGCCGCCGTCGGCGCTATTGGCATTACTGCCGTGGCGGCATTCCTGGGCTTCCTTCCCGTGGCGTTGCATGCGCACCGGAACAGCACGCGTTCGACGGCGGGGCATGTGTCCCCCTGGCCGCTTCTGCGGACCAGGAAAGGGCTGCTGCTGACGGCCATTTTCACGCTTCAGGCGCTGCTGGCCTATGCGCTGCTGAGCTGGTTCCCGTACATGCTCACCACCATGGGGATGGACGCCTCCGGGAGCGGACTGATGTTCGGGCTGATGCAGCTGGTGTCCGTCCCCGCGGGCATGCTGCTCATCGCCATCGGTTCCCGTCCCAGGATGCTGCGCCCCGCGTTCTACCTGGTCAGCATCACCATGGCGGTGGGCCTGGCCCTGCTCCTGGTGTTGCCCGTGAGCCTGGCCATGGTTCCTGCGGTCCTGCTGGGCTTCGGCCTGGGCATCTTCCCGCTGGTGATGGTGATGATCAGCCGCAGCGGCGCGAGCACTGCCGAGACCACGGCGCTGTCCACCCTGGCCCAGTCCACGGGTTACCTGCTCGCGACCACCGGCCCGTTCGGGATGGGCCTCCTGCACAGCGCCACCGGCGGCTGGACGCTGCCCCTCGCCCTGCTGCTGGCCCTGGCGCTGGTGCAGATTGTGGTGGCGCACCTGATCACCGGTGGCGCGATGACCCGGGGCGTTTCCGGCGCTGCCGGGAAGGGGAAGTAGGCCGCCATGGCACTGAGCCCCTCACACCGCCCGCCGCTCGCGGACGAAGTCACCGCGAAGCTGCGGACCATGATCCAGTCCGGCGAGTGGCCCCTCCACCAGCGCATCCCGTCCGAAACCGGACTGATGGCTGACCTGGGCGTCTCGCGCGGCACCCTCCGCGAGGCCATCAAGGCACTCGCCCACAGCGGCATGCTGGAAGTCCGCCGCGGCGATGGCACGTACGTCCGGGCAACCAGCGAGATCTCCGGCGCTGCCCGCCGCATGTACCAGGACCACACCGAGGCCCACATCCTGGAAGTCCGGCTCGGCCTGGACACCCAGGCCGCCCGGTTAGCGGCGCGGAATGCAACAGCCGGCGACGTCGCAGCCCTGCGTGTTCTCCTCACCGACAGGAATGAAGCCTGGAACTCGGAGGACTACGAGGCCTGGGCACGGGCGGACTGGGGTTTCCATGAGCGGGTGGCCCAGGCATCGGGCAATCCCCTGCTGCACGAGCTGTACGTGAGCTTCGGCGCCGTGGTCCACGAGGATTTGCTCAAGCAGCTGCGCCGGCCGGGATTCGACGGGCTCCAGCACGAGGGACACGACGTCCTGCTGGCGGCCATTGAGCAGCGGGACGAGGACGCCGCCGTTGCCACCGTCAACGCAAACCTGAACTCCTGCGCCGAGTGGCTCGCCGCGTAGTTCGATGTTCGGGGTTTCGCCCCTCCTTAAACTGTCAGTAGGCTTACTATCTGACAAAGGTAGTAATCCCTGCCGTGCACACTGCGCCAGGGCACCCGCCGAGATGAGGAGTCCCCATGGCGCGAGCAACACGCGTGGCCGACCACGGGCCAGGCAGCGACACCCCGCAACCGGCACCTGCCGCCGGGTCAGCCCTGCAGCAGGCCCAGGCAGGCGCTGCACGGAAACAGGAACCCAAGCCCCCGAGCGCACTGTGGGCAGACGGACTGGGCCGGGTGGGCATCCGTTCGGCGCAGGTCCTGCTGATCCTGACCGTCGCCGTGGTGTCGGTGTACGCCTTGATGCAGATCAAGCTCCTGGTGATACCGATCCTGATCGCACTCATCCTGGCGGCGGCCATCGGTCCGTTCGTTAATATGCTTCGCCGCCGTGGACTGCGGGGCGGGCTGGCAACCGGCATCGCGTTCATCGGGTTGCTCCTGGTGCTGGGTGGCGTTGGCACAGTTATCTACTACTCCGTCCGCAACCAGTGGGGCGAACTGGCCCAGCAGGCTGCCTCCGGGCTGGACGAGCTGGAGCGGTTCCTGCTCACCGGGCCCATTCCCCTCGAGCAGGAGCAGTTGGACCAGGCCCGCGAGGGCATCGTGCAGTTCGCCACCAGCAGCCAGGTCCGTTCCGGCGCCATCACCGGACTGTCCGTGGTGACCGAGTTCCTTGCCGGCGCGGGCCTGGTGATCATCATCCTGTTCTTCTTCCTGAAGGATGGCGCCAAGATCTGGAATTTCTTCCTCCGCCCGTTCAGCGGGGAACGTGAGGCCAAATTGCGCCGGGTGGGCAAGCGCACCCTTGAGGTGCTTGGCGGCTACGTCCGCGGCACGGCGATCGTGGCTCTGGTGGACACGGTAGCCATTGGGGCCGCCCTACTGATCCTGCAGGTTCCGCTGGCCCTCCCCCTGGCACTTATCGTCTTTATCGGCGCCTTCGTTCCGCTGGTGGGCGCCACTGTTGCCGGAATCCTCGCTGCCCTGGTGGCACTGGTGGCCAACGGTCCCGTAGTGGCCTTGATCGTGGTAGCCGTAGTCATTGCGGTCAACCAGCTCGAAGGCGACCTCTTGCAGCCGATCGTAATGGGCAAGTCCCTGCAGCTGCACGCCCTGGTGATCCTCATGGCATTGACCGCCGGAACCATCCTGGCCGGCATTGTAGGTGCCGTGCTGTCCGTGCCGCTGGCCGCCGTCGCCTGGGCCATCATCCAGGTGTGGACGGCAGAGGATCCGAAACTCGAGGACATGAACCCGGACCTGCCGCCCCGGAACAGCCAGCCGGTCTAGCCTGCCCACCGGCGGCAACGACCCCCACATACGTCGACGGTCCGGCACCTAAGTGCCGGACCGTCGTCGTGCGTTATGGGTTAGCGCTGCAGGCCTGCGAACACATTCTTGGGACGCTGCATCTCACCATGCTTGGCGCCCAGGATGACCACCAGCCCCGCGAACGCGGGGATGACCCACTGCAGCATCTTGAGCTGCTGCTGGGCGGCCTTCAACTCGTCCGAAGCATCGGGCCGCGGCTCGGTGGCACCCTCGGCGCCCTCGGAAGCAAGCTTTTCAACCTTCTTGCCCAGGATTCCTGAGTAAAGGGTCACCGCTGCGCCAGCCACCGTCACCGCCGTCTTGATCACGGTGTCCCTGGCCACACCGTCCTGCTTGGCGATGCGCTCTTTGTTCTCCCAGGCGATGGCGAGGTCCGCCACCAGGTGCGAGGCAAAGGCTGCCGTCTGGAACGGCGCCCATTTCATCCATCCGGCACTGGAGAGCCGCGTACGCTCGGACGGATTTTTGGCCGCCGCGGCCGCACCGTTCAAGCCGATGGCACCCATCAAAGATCCACCGAACCACGCTGCTGCCGTCAGATCGTGAACTGACCGGGCAATGAGATTTCCTGCCATGATGTGCATTCCTAACGTTGAACTGGTTGACGTGCCGCGCCTGCGGACTTCACTTGCCGTGTCCCATTGAGGTCATGGTCCGCCTATGGTAAGCACACTTACTAATGTTACGAAAGCCCGTCTTGCGCGGGCAGACCGCGTAATATCGTCGCCATGGGAACTACAGGCAGTTTGTTCGGCTGGGCCTTCGGGGACCCAGCCCGTGAAGATGACGACAGCTACGTGGAAGGGCTTCAGCGGGAGGCATTCGGGAATGCCAGGGACACCGCGAAAGCCAAGGGGGTGGCAGTCGTGGCAGGCACTGAGGTCTTCACGGTGTTGAGCGCGGACGATTCCCTGGTGGAGCTGGACAACGCACCCGGAAAGCTGGTGGTCCGTTGCACCGTTCACGTCGAAGGACCCGGCGCGGAGAAGATTCGTGCCGAAGGGCCCATGAACGGCTGAGCAATGTCGGACAGCGACTCCACCATCAGCCATGCCGCGGACGCCGTCGAGGAGGCCTCCAACCACCCCGCCCTGGACGTCCTGGCCCGCACGGGGTTCGCCGTCATGGCCCTGCTCCACGTCATTATCGGTGCCATTGCCATCGCCGTGGCTTTCGGCCAGCCCGGTGAAGCCGAACCCACGGGTGCCATTGAACAACTGGCCGCCAACCCCTGGGGTCCGCTGGTGATGTGGGTGTGTGTGGCGGCATGCATCGGTTTAGGGCTGTGGCAGGCAAGCGAGGCGACCCTGCGGGCACGCCGGCTGCCCCGCAAGGAACGCGTGTCCAAACTGATCTCATCAGGCTTCCTTGCCATTGCATACAGCAGCGTGGGGCTCAGCTTCGCCGGTTTTGCCGTGGGCCTGCGCGGGGATTCGAGCGAGAGCACGAAGGACTTCAGCGCCTCGCTGATGGCCACACCGCTGGGGCTGTGGGCGCTGGTGGCGCTGGGCCTGACCATCGTCGGGATCGGCATCTATTTTGTGTTCAAGGGCGTGCGGCGCGGGTTCAAGGAGGAGCTCTTCCATTTTGACGGCACCCGGCGCGGCCGGCTGATCGATACCCTTGGCGTCACCGGCCACATTTCCAAGGGGGCTGCCCTGGGCCTCACCGGCCTGCTCTTTGTGATCGCCGCCGCCAAACACAGTCCGGAGGAGTCCACGGGACTGGACGGCGGCCTCAAAGCCCTGCGGGACCACCCGTTCGGTCCGTATGTGCTGGTCGCCATCGGGGCAGGATTCATCGCTTACGGGATCTTCGCCCTGATCCGGTCCCGGTTCGGACGCATGTAGTTCCCCCTGGATGTGGGTAGGAAGGAAGCATGACGCAGCACGTGCTGAGGGACCAAACGGCCGACGGCGGCCCGCAACGGGTGGCCCCTGCGGTCACCGAGGCCGGTGGCCGCGCCTTTACTGCGGTATTCCGGCTCCTCAAAGTGGCACGCCCCGACCGTCCGATCCATCCCAAGGGACTTGGCCTGGCCGGGAAACTGACCAGGACCGGGACTTCCGGCGAGCCGAGCGGCCTTGATTGGCTCGACGCTCCCGGCATTGATTCCGTTGTGGCCCGGTTTTCGCGTTCGGCCGGGCTGCCTCAGATGCTTCCGGACGTCCTGGGCCTGGCACTCCGGGTGACGCCCTCCCGGAGCTCCGCTTCCGGCATAACGCTCGACATCGGCGCGGACGGCGGTGCTGCCGACGGCGGCCCGGGCGACGCTGCCGACGTCCTCTTCGCCTCCACAGGCTGGCAGCTTCCCGGGAGGTTCCTGCTCCAGCCCAGGCTCGACGTCTCCTCGGCCACCTTCACCACATTGATGCCCTACCGGGGACGGAAGGGTCCCGTGCTGCTGGGGCTTCGGAGCTTAAGCCTGCCGGCGGGGTCGATCACGGCCGGTGAATGGGTGCTCGGGCTGTATTGGGCCACGCCCGCGGGACCGTGGCGGCAGTGCGGCGAACTGCGGCTGCGCGCCTCCCCTGAGCCGGCCGACACTCCCCTGCGCTTCAATCCGCTCGAGAACCAGCCGCCCGGCACACAGGCCTACGACTGGACCCGCCGCCTGCGGGAGCGTTCCTACCAGGCGGCGCAGCAATCCCCGCCGCCCGCCGTCGCGCATTCTGCCGCCGCTCCCCCTCCGGAGGGGAACCACACCAGCCCAGCCATCCCAGGAAGGAACACCATGTCTACTGTGTCCCAGCTGTTCAACACCCCAGCCGCCGACGTCTGGCGGGTCATTGCCGACGGCTGGCTGTACTCCGGCTGGGTGGTGGGCGCGTCCCGGATCCGGGCGGTGGATGACACCTGGCCCCAGGCCGGGGCACGCCTGCATCACTCCGTGGGTGCTTGGCCGCTGCTCATCAACGACAGCACCCGGGTGACCGCCGTCGAAGCCGGAAAGTCGCTAGAACTGGTGGCGCGCGGCTGGCCGATGGGTGAAGCGAAGGTGGCCATCACGCTCCAGGACCAGGGCGGCCAGTGCCTTGTCACCATTGCGGAAGACGCGATCCGCGGGCCGGGCAAGAAGGTGCCCAGGGTCATGCGGGACCCGATGATCACGGTGCGGAACCGCGAGACGCTCAAGCGCCTGGAGCTGATGGCGGCCGGCGGGGCCGGAAAGTAGCACCGGCAGGTTACAGCAAACGCGAGGCCACATCGCGGCCCGAAACCCCGTGAGGATGGGCGCGAAGTGACCTCGCGTTGCTTGCGGTGTCTTAGACCTGCGCGGCCACACCGTCGCGGGAAATGGCCACCATGTCCTCGCGCGGCACCACCTTGATGCGCTCACGCTTGACCTCAACGCCGTGCGAACCGCCGGCCTCGGTGGCGGCAGCGCCGAGGGAGAGCTCGTGGGCATCCAGTGCCAGCCAGCCTTCCCAGCTGGTGAACTTCACGCCACGGGCGTCAAGGAGGTCGACGACGGCCTCCGCCCCGGGAACGGCGGCAACCGGCAGGTTTTCGCGGTCTTCCAGCAGGTAGGTCACGGTCTCCAGGGCGTCGCCCTTGGTGTGGCCGATCAGGCCGACCGGTCCGCGCTTGATCCAGCCCGTGGCGTAGATGCCCGGCACGTGGGTGCCGGCGGCATCCAGGACGCGGCCGCCGTCGTTCGGGATAACACCCTTCGTGTGGTCGAACTCGATCTCCGGCAGGGCTGAACCGAAGTAGCCGATGGCGCGGTACACGGCCTGGACCGGGTAGTCCACGAACTCGCCGGTGCCGCGGGCGTTGCCCGTGCCGTCCAGCTCGGTGCGCTCGAACTTGATGCCGGCCACCTTGCCCGGCGTCTCGGCGTCGTCGTAGATTTCCACCGGGCTGTGCAGGAAGTGCAGGTGCAGGCGGCGGGAAGCCTTGAGCTCGGAAAGGTCCTCGGGCTGCTCGGCGATCCAGTTGGTGAGCGTGCCCACCATGGTCTTGGTCTGGTTGTTCGTCTGGATCTGGCGGTCGGATTCCTCGTCGAACTCGAAGTCCTCGGGGTACAGGATGATGTCCACGTCCTTGGAGTGGGACAGCTCGCGCAGTTCCAGGGGGGTGAACTTGACCTGGGCGGGGCCGCGGCGGCCGAAGACGTGCACGTCGGTGACGGGCGAAGCCTTCAGGCCGGCGTAGACGTTGTCCGGGATTTCGGAGACCAGCAGGGCGTCGGCGTGCTTGGACAGGACACGGGCCACGTCCAGGGCCACGTTGCCGTTGCCGATCACGGCGATTTCCTTGGCTTCCAGCGGCCATTCGCGCGGGACGTCCGGGTGGCCGTCGTACCAGGAGACGAAGTCGGCGCCGCCGTAGGAGCCGTCCAGTTCGATGCCGGGAATGTTCAGGTCCGCGTCCTTGATGGCGCCGGTGGCGAAGATGACGGCGTCGTAGTGGGTGCGGAGGTCCTCGATGGTGAGGTCGGTGCCGTAGTCCACGTTGCCGAAGAAGCGGATGTCGCCGCGGTCCAGGACCTTGTGCAGGGCGTTGACGATGCCCTTGATGCGGGGGTGGTCCGGTGCCACGCCGTAGCGGATCAGTCCGTAGGGTGCCGGGTAGCGGTCAAAGAGGTCGATGCTCACGGTCAGCTCGCCGCTCTTGACGGCTTCGCTCTTGGTGAGGATGTCCGCGGCGTAGACGCCTGCCGGGCCGGAGCCCACGACGGCGACGCGCAGCGGGCGTTCGGCAGAACCTACGGTGGTGCTTGATGACACGGCTGTGTTCCTTTTCTTCGGTCCGTCCCAACTAGGTCGCACTAACTGTCGTTTTGAGGGCTCATAACGACACTTGGCGCTACTTAGTTGGGATGGTGGGCTAGGTGGTGAGGACTCGGGGCTTGTTCGGGGTGATGGTGCTGTAGTCAGCGGTTTTGAAGTGCGATGGCGCAAACGGGCTCACGCGCACCACGTCGCCGATGACAATGACTGCCGGGTTTGCGACGCCGGCGGCTTCCGCCTGGTCCGCAATGGAACCGAGCGTGCCGATGGTGACGCGCTGGTTCGGCAAATAGCCGTTTTCCACAATACCAACCGGGGTGTCACCGGGCAGACCGGCTTTGCCCAGAGCGGACGCCGATTCGCGCAACTGGCCCACGCCCATCAGCAGGACAACGGTGTGGTCCGCGCGGGCCGGAACTTCGGACAGTTCCTCGTGGCCGGTCACGACGCTGAAGCCTTTGGCCAGGCCGCGGTGCGTAACAGGGATGCCGGCGGCGGCGGGAACGGAAATTGCGGACGTAACGCCGGAGACCACTTCGACCTCGACGCCGTGCTGCCGGCAGTACTCGGCTTCTTCCCCGCCGCGGCCCAGGACGTACGGGTCGCCGCCCTTGAGTCGGACCACGCGGTGCCCTTTCAGGGCTTCCTCGACGAGGATCCGGTTGATCTCTGACTGCGGCACGGGGTGGTGGCCGGGGGTCTTGCCCACCTCGATCACGCCGACATCGGGGGCCAGTTCGTTCAGGAGTTCGCGGGGGCCCAGGCGGTCTGCCACCACGACGTCGGCCTGGCCCAGGAGGCGGCGGCCGCGGACGGTGATGAGGCCGGTGTCGCCGGGGCCACCGCCTACGAGGGCAACGCTTCCAGCAGACGCCCGGCGGCGTCGCAGCGGCAGGTCTCCGGTTTCGAGCGCGGTGGCGACGGCGTCGCGGACGGCCATGGCGCGGCGCGGGTCTCCCCCGGCGTTCACGGCGATCTTGATGTCGTCCACCTCGGCGACGGCGGGGGTCCAGGCTGCGGAGGCTTCATGGTCGGAGGCGTTGACGCACCAGATGCGCTGCGCCTCGGCGTCCGCAGAGACCTGGGCGTCCACTGCGGAATCGCCGGTGGCCGTCTGGACGAACCAGACGCCGTCGACGTCGGAGGAAGCGTAGGTGCGGGGCTCCCAAGAGAGGAGGCCGGCGTCGGCGAGCTCCCGGAGCGCGGCGGAGGCAACCGGCGCCACGACGGTGACCTGGGCACCGGCGTCGAGCAGACCCTTGGCGCGGCGTGCTGCCACCGGGCCGCCGCCGACCACCAGCACGGGGCGGCCGAGCAACCGCAACGCTGTGGGGTAGATATCCTGAATTGCCATGAATCAACGGTAGGGCCGCGTCACAATCGCCAACAAAGGCCGAGCAACACCAGTTCACGCAAGGTAATGCTGCGTCACATACCGGTTGGCCACCGTCGTGGGGGCATTGGCGGGTGTTGAAGCCGGAACAGGCGCAATCAGCGGCGTGTCCGTGCCAAAGTGTCCCGGCTGGGTACTGGCAGGAACGGAAGCGCAGCAAAGCCCGACGGCGGGAGTCGCCGTCGGGCTTTGCTTGCGGTCTTGTAGTGGTGCGGGTTAGCGGGTGCTGCCGGAGAGCAGGCCGCGGCTGCGGAGGAGGCGCTTCTCAATGGGGCCGAACACCAGCAGTTCGATCAGGATGCCGACTGCGAGGATCAGCAGGATTGCCGACATCACCACTGTCATGTCGGACAGGATGCGGCCCTGGTCGAGCAGGGAGCCGAGGCCGAACCCGATGGTCCCGCCCACTGCGATGATTTCCGCGGCCATGAGTGATCGCCAGGAGAAGGCCCAGCCCTGCTTGAGACCGCCCAGGTATCCGGGCAGGGCGGCGGGAAGGATGATCTGCAGCGCCATCTCCAGCCGGGAGGCACCCAGGACCGTTCCCACGCGCCGGTACTGCGGCGGGATCTGGTCCACCCCGGAAATGAGTCCATTGATGATGGAGGGAATGGCGCCCATAAAGATGACGAAGTACACGGTGGCGTCGGTGAGGCCGAACCAGATGATGGCGGCAGGCACCCAGGCCACCGAAGGCAGCACCTGAAGGCCGGAAATCAGCGGACCGAAAGCACGGCGCAGCGGAGCCACCTGGGCCAGCAACAGGCCCACGGGAGTAGCGATGGCCACACTGATCACAAAGCCAACCAGCCCCCGCTGCATGGAGGTCCAGACGGCTTCCTGAAGTTTGCCCTCGTTCCAGAGGACGCCCATCTGCGTCACCACGTCCATGGGGCCGGGCACCAGGTCGCGGCGCTTCACTCCGAGCGATACGTAGAACTGCCAGATGAGCACCAGGACCACCAGGGCCGCGATGGGCAGGAGCACGCGGCTCCAGTCGATCCGGTGCTTGCGGTCGGCGTCGGACTGAAGAGAGTCAAGGCCGGATTCCAGTTCCCGCAGGTCCTCCCTGCCCGTCGAACTTCTTGTCAAAGCGGCATGGACGTGCTGAGTGGATGCAGGCGCAGCGCCCGATGCCGCCCAGGGAGTGGCATCGGGCCTGTCGGAGCCGGACGCTTCGTCCGCAGGACGAAGGCCTTCCGGCGAAGGGGCGGGGGCGGCATCGGGCGCGGAGCTGGACAGGGACTTACTTGGCATGGCGGCGAATCTCCTCACGCAGCCGGGCAGTGATGACCCCGGTCAGCTGGCCGGCAAGCCCGGCATCGGTCCGGTGTTCCTCGGTGACTGCCCATTCCTGGACAACGCGGCCGGGGCGGGAGGACAGAAGCAGCACACGCTGGCCCAGCCGCACGGCCTCGCGGACGTTGTGGGTCACGAAGACGATGGTGCGCCCGGTTTCCTTCCAGATGCGCTCAAGCTCGTCATGCAGCAGATCGCGGGTGATGGCGTCCAAGGCGGCGAACGGCTCGTCCATGAGGAGCAGCTGCCGGTCCTGGGCCAGCGACCGGGCCAGGGACACACGCTGGCGCATGCCGCCGGACAGCTCGTGTGGGCGCTTGTCCCCTGCGGTGCCAAGGTGCACCAGTTCGAGGAGCTCCTGTGCCTTGGCCTTGCGCTCGGCCTTGCCAACGCCGCGGAGCTTCAGGGCCAGCTCGATGTTCTCCCGGGCGGTGAGCCAAGGAAACAGTGCCGCGTCCTGGAACATAAAGGCAGCACCGTCGCTGGGCACTTCGAGGGCGCCCGACGTCGGCGCCTCCAGTCCCGCCATGATGTTCAGCAGGGTGGATTTGCCGCAGCCGGAGGCACCGAGGAGGGCAACGAACTCGCCCTTGCCGATGTTGGCGTTGACGTCGTCCAGTACCGGGGCGCCGTCGCCGAAGCGCTTGCCCAGGTGTTCCAGTACGACTGGCATGGTGCCGTCCTTAGGTAGTGATGGAAAGGGGTCAGTCCCGGCCGAGGCCGGCAGCCGGGATCCGTTGGGTGCCGGCGCCGGCGATGACGTCGTTGAGCGGGCGAAGATCGAAGAGGCCGTTGATGTCTGCCTGTTTGGTGGTGCCGGCCTCCACGCCGTCCTGCAGCAGCCTGGGGTAGCTTCCGGCCAGCGGGTCGAGGGTGAAGGTGATGTTGGCCAGGGACCGTGCGAGGACGTCGTCGGCCAATGCTGCGCCTGCTGACTCCTGCAGTGCCGAATTGATGACGGAGGCCTTCTGCCCGGCCGGTGCTTCGTTCAGCCAGGCGACGGACTTTGCGTGGCCCGCCAGCAGCGCCTTCACCGTATCCGGATGGTCGGCCGCGAACTTCTGGTTCACGATCAGGACCGTCGTGGGGAACTCGCCCGGCTTGCCGGTGCTGCTGCCATCCCACAGGTCCTTTTCATCCACCAGCATCTTCGCTCCGGCCTGGAGCACCAGCCTGGACGCCCAAGGCTCAGGCAACCACGCGCCGTCGAGCTTTCCGTCCTGGAACAGCTTCAGTGTCTGGGCGTTCTCAGTGGGGTTGATGGCGACGTCGCCGCTGCCGTCGACGTTGGTTTTGTAGCCCTGGTCCGCAAGCCAGGCGCGGAGGGCCACGTCCTGGGTACCGCCGAGCTGCGGCGACGCGAGGGTCTTTCCCTTGAGGTCCGCCGCGGATGTGATCCCAGGCTTGACCACCAGCTGGGCACCTCCTGCAGCAGCCCCGGCGACGATCCTGACGGACTCGCCCTGGCTCTTCACGAAGGAGTTGATGGCCGGGTTGGGGCCGATGTAGGCAGCATCGATGGCGCCCGCATTCAGCGCCTCGATGGCCGCCGGCCCGGCATTAAAAGTTTCAGTGCTGAGGGCGGTATCGCCCAGGGCTTCAGCCAGGAAGCCTTCCTTGATGCCTACCAGTGCGGGCGCGTGCGTGACGTTGCCAAAATATCCCAGCTTCAGGTCCGCCGCGGGCGTGGGTTCAACAGCCTGCGCCTCAGTGTTACGCGAAACGGTGGATGCCACCACTGCCCCAACCACGATCAGCAGGACCAGCCCAACAGCCAGGGCAGCCTCGATGGCACGCCTGCGCTTGGGGACCGCGCTTTCGCCTGCCACGATGCGGGTCATCCCGGGCTTGGAACTAGTCATTGTTTCACCATAGGGAGTGGCCGAAAGCCGTTCAATGAAGCGGAAACGGGGGGTCACGCGGGTTCATTTAGCGTCATATTTCGACGACGGCGTCCCACCACTTGTGAGCCCGGAATTCCCCATGCCAAGAGATTCGAGTACTCACTACTCGTGCCTCGCCATCCCCCGGCACGTAGCGTCCAGTTAAGGTCCTGCTGGGAGGCACACAGGTGTTTTGACTTTCAGGGGCACGTCATGGGTATCGAGCGATGCAGGCGACGGTTGTGTCGCTGGGCCCTGCCCGGCGGGTGGGCTTGCCGCGGGGGGCAACAGTGACCCAGGGCGACGGCTACGCGCCCCTCCTTGATCCAGCCGTGCTGGAAAGGCTTCGCGAGGAGCTGGAAGGCGATGAGGGAGTCTGGAGGGTATTCGTGCAGAACTTCATCGGGTACCTGCCCGAACGGATTGAACGGCTGCGGCAGACCCTGACAACCGGGGACTCCCGGGGAGCAATGGATGCGGTGTTGAGCCTCAAGACATCCAGCCAGATGGTGGGCGCTGAACGCCTTGCCGAGATGGCCATCGACCTGGAGCGTGCCCTCCGCAACGAAACCCGCGAGAATGACCCTGCCGTTGCACTGCCGCACCTGGCCGCGGAGCACCTCCGACGGATCAAACAGTGTGGCCGCCAAACGACGTACCTGCTGCAGGCAACGCTTAAACAGAAACCGGACCTTGGCTGACGTTCCGTCGGCCCCGGCGGGTGTCCAGGACGCCGTACTTCCGGTGCCTCGGCCTCTTGAGCGGATGTTTTTACCCCGTTAAGGTCGCTCCAACTTTCTGTTGACCTTGCCTTCGTAGGTTCTGGGTGTGACCAATAACCAGGTGCTTTCCGCTCTGCAGCTTCCACATGACTTTACGGACAGCACCACTCGGACCGACCGGCTCATTGCGGATTTTGCGGTGGTCGGCCATCGCGGGGCCATGGCCCTTGCACCGGAGAACAGTGCGGCGTCATTCCGCATGGCTGAAGCCGCCGGCGTTGACGAGATCGAACTGGACGTCCGCATTACTGCCGACGGCGTCCCCATCGTCCTTCACGATCCGACCCTTGAGCGGTTGGCAGCGGGAGGGCCCTGCCTGGCCACGCCGGTGACCCAGCTGACGCTGGCGCAGCTGCACGAGGTTCTGTTGGATTCAGGACAGCCCGTTCCAACGTTTGCTGACATCCTTGAACTGACCAGCGTCACGCTCCAAGTGGAAATCAAGGACCCGTCCGCGGTGCCTGCCCTTGCCGCGCTTTTGGGCCAAGCGCCGTCCTGCACCCGCCGCATCAAGTTCTCCAGTTTCCTCCCGGAGGCACTTTTCCTGCTCGCTTTGCACCTGCCTGCGGTTCCCCGGGGACTCATAGTCAGCAGCTTTCCAAGTACGCGCCGGCAGCAGGAGGAACTCGAAGACGTCCTCATCACCACGGGAGCCGGCACGCTGTACACGGGATTCGAGCACCTCATGCCGGTGCACGTGGAACAGCTGCACGCAGCGGGCCTGGAGGTCCACGTCTGGCCCCTGACGTGTCCCGGCGACCTGGACCGGGCGCTGGAGTTGAGGGCCGACGGCGGAACGGCTGACAACCCGGCCAGCGCCAGGGCGTGGCTCCAGTCCGCACGGATCCGGGCTGCAGCGCCGGCCGTTGAAGCATCCTGACCCTTACGAACAGGACCGCCCGGTCCATCCGCGTCAGTTGCCTTTGACGTTGATCAGCTGCCGAAGTTTGTGCCGCACGGTGACGAGGTCGGCGGCGTCCTGCATCACCTGGTCAATCGACTTGTAAGCAGCCGGGATCTCGTCGATGAATGCTTCGGAGGCACGGAACTCGATGCCCCGCATGGCCTTCTTCAGCTCCTCGAGGGAGAACGCCTTGCGGGCAGCGTTGCGGGAGTACTCCCGGCCTGCCCCGTGCGGTGAGGAGTTCAGGGATGCGGGGTTGCCACGTCCCTCCACCACGTACGACGCCGTCCCCATGGAACCGGGAATGAGTCCGGGATCGCCCGGCGCGGCTTTGATGGCCCCCTTCCGGGACACCCAGAGGGACTTGCCGTAGTGCGTCTCCTGCTGCGTGAAGTTGTGGTGGCAGTTGATCCGCTCGCGTTCCTGCACCGGGCCGCCCACCCAGTTGCCGAACTGCATGCTGACGCGGTCCATCATTTCTTCCCGGTTCAGCAGGGCGAAGTGCTGGGCCCAGCGGAGCTCCGCGATGTACCGGTCGAACTGCGGCGTGCCCTCATCGAGGTAGGCCAGGTCCGGGTGGGGCAGGTGGATCTGGTTCTTCCGGGAGACGTGCTGGGCGACGCCGATGTGGTGCTGGGCGATCTTGTTGCCAATGCCACGCGAGCCGGAGTGCAGGAACAGCCAGACGTCGTCGGCCTCGTTTGCGCAAACTTCAATGAAGTGGTTGCCCGAGCCCAGCGATCCCAGCTGCAGCTCCCACTTCGCAACGTACTGGGCGGGGTTGAAGCCCGCCTTTGCCGCCAGTTCCTTCAGTTCCGCGATCCGGGGCTCCGCCGTCGGGAGCACTTTTTTGTTGTTGTGCCCGGCGGACAGCGGAATCACGCGCTCGATGTCTTCGCGGAGCTTTTTACGGTCCTTCGGCAGGTCCTTCAGCGAATACTGCGTCCGGACGGCGATCATGCCGCAGCCGATGTCCACCCCCACGGCCGCCGGGATGATCGCGTGCAGCGTGGGGATGACCGAACCGACAGTGGCGCCCTTGCCCAGGTGCGCGTCGGGCATCAGCGCCAGGTGCGGATAGATGAACGGGAGCGTGGACGTCATCACGGCCTGCTCCCGCGTTTGGCCGTCCAGGATCGAAGCCCAGTTCAGCAACTTGCTGTTGATGGTTTCCATGCAGGGCCTCCCACTCACGGCTGAGGACTAACGTGGTTCCTAGGCTAACCCCACCCGCCTAACGGAAGGGTGTCCCACCCCAACAAGGAGACGCAACCATGGTGAACGTCCAGACCGAGATCCTCATCAGCCGGCCTCGCGCCGAGGTGGCGGAGTACGCGGCTGACCCGGACAACGCGCCCCGCTGGTACGTGAACATCCACAGGTCGCAACGGCTGACGACGGGTCCGGTGGCGCCGGGCGCCAAAGTCGCCTTCACTGCGAAGTTCCTGGGCCGGGAGCTGAACTACACCTACGAATTCGTGGAGTACATCCCCGGTGAAAAGCTGGTGATGCGTACCGCGCAGGGCCCCTTCCCCATGCAGACCACGTACACCTGGAGCGATGCCGAAGGCGGGACCCGCATGACTCTCGGCAATACCGGCAAGCCGTCAGGCTTCTCCAAACTCGCCGGGCTTTTCATGGCCCCGATGATCCGGCGGGAAACCCGGAAGGACCTGCAGAAGCTCAAATCCGTCCTCGAAGCCGGGCGGTAAGCCAACCGTTAACCACGAAATCGCCGGAACGGTGCGCGGCAGCTTCGGCTACCACGCACTGTTCCGGCGACTTGGGCGAAACCTAGATGCTGTAGCGCTCGTCCTCGTGGTCGCCCGGGTGGTCCTTGACCAGGCCGGCGGCGAGGGTGTTGCCGTCCAGCGGGTCAATCACCAGGAAGGCGCCGGTGCGGCGGTGGTGCAGGTAGTTCTCGAGCGGCAGCGGCGCGGCGAGCCGGAGCTGCGCGTGGCCGATGTCGTTCAATTCCAGCGTGGACGCCGGCTCCAGCTTGAAGGAGGCCAGATCCAGCTTGCCGCCAACGTTGCGCACCAGGGCCTGGACGGTACGGGTGCCATGCTTGACCAACACCTTGGCGCCTTCACGGAGCGGCTTCGGGGACAGCCAGCAGAGCGAGGCGTACAGGTCCGCCGAAGCTTCTCGGACTGTGCCGGCAGCGGCGATGGTGTCACCGCGGGCGACGTCGAATTCCTCTGCCAGGCGGATGGCGACGGACTGCGGCGCGGCCGCTTCCTCCAGCGAGGCGCCGGCGAAGTCGATGCCCACCACCGTGGTGGTTCGCGGGTCCTGGCCGGGAGTCAGGACGGAGACCTTGTCCCCCACCTTGACCGAACCTTCGGTGATCTGGCCGGCGTACGCGCGGTAGTCGCGGTAGGCCTCCACATCCAGGCCGGCGGCGACGGCGTCGGGAGCCAGGGCGCCCTGCGGCCGGATGACCAGCTGCACCGGGAAGCGGAAGCTTTCCAGGTGGCTTTCCAGCTCGTCAGCGGCCGGAAGGGTCTCGAGCACCTCGAGCAGCGCGGGTCCGGTGTACCAGGGGGTCCGCTCGGAGCGGTCCACCACGTTGTCCCCGTCGAGCGCCGACACGGGGATGACCAGCAGGTCGGTGATTCCATCGGAACCGAGTCCCAGCTCGCGGCCCACCTGCTGCACGTCGGCTTCGATCTCGCGGAACACGGACTCGCTGAAGTCCACCAGGTCGATCTTGTTGACGGCCACGATCACGTGCGCCACGCGCAGCAGCTGCAGTACGGACAGGTGCCGGCGGGTCTGCTCCAGCACACCCTTGCGGGCGTCAATGAGTACGACGACGGCATCCGCAGTGGACGCGCCGGTCACCGTGTTCTTGGTGTACTGCACGTGCCCCGGGCAATCGGCCAGGATGAAGCTGCGGCGGTCCGTGGCGAAGTAGCGGTAGGCCACGTCGATGGTGATGCCCTGTTCGCGCTCGGCGCGCAGGCCGTCGGTCAGCAGCGCCAGGTCGATGCCGCCCTTCTCGCCGCCGAAGCCGCGGTCCGCTGAGGTGCGGGCAACGGCGTCGAGCGTGTCGGCGAGGATGGCCTTGGAATCGTGAAGGAGCCGGCCCACCAACGTGGACTTGCCGTCGTCGACCGATCCTGCGGTGGCGAACCGAAAGAGAGTCGTAGGCAGGGCTGTCTCCAGCCCACCGGCTTCGCCGGACAAAACTGTGTCGGTGCTCATTAGAAATACCCGTCCTTCTTGCGGTCTTCCATGGCTGCCTCGGAGATGCGGTCATCTGCACGGGTGGCGCCACGTTCGGTCAGGGTGGAGGCGGCGACTTCAACCACGACATCGGACACGGTGTACGCGTCCGACTCGACGGCGCCGGTGCAGGACATGTCCCCCACGGTGCGGTAACGGACGGTTTTGGTGATGACGTCCTCGTGCGGCAGCGGCTGGGACACCTCGCCCACTGCGCGCCACATGCCGTCGCGGGCGAAGACCTCGCGCTCGTGGGCGTAGTACAGGCCGGGCAGCTCGATGTTCTCCCGCTCGATGTAACGCCAGATGTCCAGCTCGGTCCAGTTGCTGATGGGGAACGCGCGGACATGCTGGCCCACGGTGTGGCGGCCGTTGTAGAGGTTCCACAGCTCAGGGCGCTGGTTGCGCGGGTCCCACTGGCCAAACTCGTCGCGCAGGCTCAGGATGCGCTCCTTGGCGCGGGCCTTGTCCTCGTCACGGCGGCCGCCGCCGAAGACGGCGTCG
This sequence comes from Arthrobacter sp. Alg241-R88, assembly GCF_900537115.1. Taxonomy (GTDB): domain Bacteria; phylum Actinomycetota; class Actinomycetes; order Actinomycetales; family Micrococcaceae; genus Arthrobacter. Next base: position 353,408 of record NZ_UNRG01000001.1, on the reverse strand, counting down.
AACTTGTTCTGCTGGATGGCGTCCAGCAGCGGGACGGTCTGCAGCGGGTTGCGGGTGCCGTCGGCACGCTCAGCGAGCTCGCCGCGGTCGATGAACTCCTGCACCGAACCCACCACCAGCTTCAGGCCCAGGCGCTCCACTGTCCGGTCGCGGAAGTCGATGACCTCGGGGAAGTTGTGCCCGGTGTCCACGTGCAGCACGGGGAACGGGACCTTGCCGGGCCAGAATGCCTTGGTGGCCAGGTGCAGCATCACCACGGAGTCCTTGCCGCCGGAGAACAGGAGCGCGGGCTTCTCGAACTCGGCAACAACCTCGCGGATGATGTGGATGGCCTCGGACTCAAGGGTGTCCAGGCTGCTCAGTCGCGTGGAAACGGCGGCTTCAGTCACCTGCGTGGTCTCCTCGGTTAGGGAAGTGCTCATACGTGTAGTCCGCATTCTGTCTTGTCGGAGCCAGCCCAGCGGCCGGCGCGGGGGTCGTCGCCCGGCGCCACCTTCCGCGTGCAGGGCTGGCAGCCAATGGAGGGGTAACCCTGGGAAAGCAGCGGGTTGACGGGCAGGAGGTTGTCGTCCGAGTACTGGACTAGCTGGTCGAACGTCCAGGCAGCCACCGGGTTGACCTTGACCAGGCCATTGGCCTCGTCCCACGTCACCAGCGGGGTGTTGGTACGGGTGGGTGCTTCCTCGCGGCGGACGCCGGTGAACCAGAGTTCGTAGCCGGACAGGGTGCGGCGCAGCGGAGCCACCTTGCGAAGGGCGCAGCACTGGGCGGCATCGCGGGCAAAGAGGTCCTTGCCCAGGAGCCGGTCCTGCTGCTCCACTGTGTTTTCGGGGAGAACGTCCACCACGTTGACGCGGAGGTTTGCGGCCACCTCGTCACGGGTGGCATAGGTTTCCGGGAAGTGGTAGCCGGTCTCCAGGAAGAGGACGTCGACGCCGGGCAGCTGGTCCGCGACCAGGGCGGGCAGGACGGCGTCGGCCATGGAGCAGGCGACGGCGACGGCGGGCAGATCGAAGTTGCGCTCCACCCAGGCAATGACGTCGCGGGCCGGGGCGTCCCAGCCGAGCTCGGCAGCACCGGCTTCGGCGAGGGCCTTCAGCTCTTCCTTGCTGCGGAGCTTCGGGGCTGCTGCCGCCACGGTAGCGTCAACCTGCGCGGCGGCTTCGGCTGGTGGGACCACCGGGTTGATGCCAGCTGCGTGCTTGGGCCCATGGCCACCGGGGTCCCCGGCCGAGCTTGCGAGGTTGGGGAGTGGCTGGGGACTCACTGGAGTGCCTCCTCGTCTGCTGCGTGGGCCCATTCTGCGAAGGTCTGGCCCTCGGCGCGCTGGGCCACGAACGTGCGGACAACGCGCTCCACATAGTCGGGCAGGTCGTCAACGTAGACCTTGAGCCCGCGGACAGTGCGTCCCAGGCCTGCTTCCTCACGCTCGTTGGAAGCCAGCCCGCCGCCCAGGTGGACCTGGAAACCCGGGGAGGGGTCGCCGTCGGGCGTGGGCAGCATCATGCCCTTGAGGCCGATGTCCGCGGTCTGGATGCGGGCGCAGGAGTTGGGGCAGCCGTTGATGTGCAGGGACAGCGCGTGCGGCAGGTCGCCGGATTCGGCGAGGTCGGCCAGGCGGCGTTCCAGCTCGGCCACGGCGGTGGCGGCCGTGTGCTTGGTCTCCACGATGGCCAGCTTGCAGTATTCGATGCCGGTGCAGGCGATGGTGCCGCGGCGGAACACGGACGGGCGGGCGGACAGGCCCAGCGCATCCAGTTCGGCCACCAGCGGCTCCACCTGGTCCTTCTCGACGTCCAGGACCACGAGCTTCTGGTGCGGGGTGGTGCGCAGCCGGTAGGAGCCGCGGGCCTCGAGGGTGTCCGCAAGCTTGACCAGCGCGGCACCGGAGAGGCGGCCGGCCAGCGGGGTGGCGCCGATGAAGAACTTGCCGTCCTTCTGCTCGTGGACACCGATGTGGTCGCCCGGCGTGGTGGGCTTGGGCGCGGCGGGACCGTCGGCCAGCTTGTAGCCCAGGTACTCGTCCTCGAGGATCTGGCGGAACTTCTCCGGACCCCAGTCGGCCATTAGGAACTTCAGGCGGGCCTTGGTGCGCATGCGGCGGTAGCCGTAGTCACGGAAGATGCTGGTGACGCCGAGCCATACATCCGCGGCCTGCTCCGGCGTCACGAAGGCGCCCAGGCGCTTGCCGAGCATCGGGTTGGTGGACAGCGCGCCGCCGGCCCAGAGGTCGTAGCCGGTACCGAGTTCAGGGTGGCGGACACCCACGAGGGCGAAGTCGTTGATTTCGTGGACCACGTCCTGGCTGGGGTGGCCGGTGATGGCGGTCTTGTATTTGCGCGGCAGGTTGGACAGCAGCGGGTTGCCGATGAACCGCTCCCCCAGCTCCTCGATCAGCGGAGTGGGGTCGATGATCTCGTCCTTGGCGATGCCGGCCACGGGCGAACCGAGGATGACGCGGGGCACGTCACCGCAGGCCTCGGTGGTGGACAGGCCAACAGCTTCAAGGCGGGTCCAGATCTCGGGGATGTCCTCCACGCGGATCCAGTGCAGCTGGATGTTCTGGCGGTCAGTGAGGTCGGCAGAGTCCCGTGCGAAATCAACGGAAATCTGCCCGATGACGCGCAGCTGCTCGGTGGTGAGCGCACCGCCGTCGATCCGCACGCGGAGCATGAAGTACTTGTCCTCGAGCTCGTGCGGCTCAAGCGTTGCGGTCTTGCCGCCGTCGATCCCGGGCTTGCGCTGGGTGTACAGGCCCCACCAGCGGAACCGGCCGTGCAGGTCCTGACCGGGGATGGCGTCGAAGCCCTCTTTGGAGTAGATGGACTCGATACGCTCGCGCACGTTAAGGCCGTCGTCTTCCTGTTTCCAGGTTTCGTTGGCGTTCAAAGGCGTTTTGCCGTCCACTTTCCACTGCCCGTGCGGCTTTGCGGCGGGTCGGGACGTGCGGGCCGGACGCTTCGGGGCGGCGGTGTCCGCGGACGCTCCGGCTAGAGCTGTATCAGTCATGCATCGACTGTAGGTCCCGCCCGAATAGCGTCACAAAGGCCCGGAAACGCTAAGTCACCTAGGGAAATATTTCGTCACGAAACGCCGGACGGCCTTGAAGAAGCCACCCTGCTGTGCATCTGGCCCGGCTTCCGCGGGCGCTGTGGCAGGCTCGCTGGCAGGCGCCTTAACTGCTGACTCCGTTGCTTTTTCGGTTGCGATTTCGCGGGCCTTCGGGACGGCGGCATCGTACCTTTCCAACGCGATCTCGGCGACCACCGGCGACGGCAGCAGCGGTTGCGTCACGAGGTCGGCCCCCGCCTTGGCGAGCTGGTCGTGGAAGTAGCCCGGCGCCAGGAGGTAGGAGGCAATCACCACCCGCCCGCCGACGTCGACAGCCCCTGCTGACTCGCCTGCCCCGGCACCCCCTTCCAGCTCCTCGCGAAGCATCGCGACGGCGTCGGGCACGGACGGCGTGGCAGACGCCCCATAGGCGGCGACCATCCTGTTAGACCGCAGCTCCTGGAGCTGGCCCAGCAGCTCCTCAACACTCACGGCTGCCCTGGGGTTGGACGAGCCGGCGGCCGCCAGGACAATCACGTCGCGGTCCGTCACTCCGGCTTCGAGCAGGCGCTGGTCGAGCAGCGCGGCGAGGCGCGGATCCGGTCCGAGCGGGGCGGCGGCCGCGCTGCCCGGACGGCTCTTCACGGCCCGCGCGATGTCCACCTTCACGTGGTAGCCGACACTCAGCAGCAGCGGCACAACCACCGCGGACTCCCCCTCCGGCAGGCCAGCCATCACGTCCACCAGGTCCGGCTGCTGGACATCCACGTAGGCTTCGCGGACATCGAGGCCCGGGCGGAGCGCGGCAATGGCGTCGCGCAGGGCATTGACCTCGGCGGCGCCTTGCGTGCTGGATGTCCCATGGGCGCAGGCGATCATGATGGGGCTGTTCATAGGGGCTAGCGTAACGTTGGAGCCGCCCTGTCCGCCCTCTTTGAAACCGCCGGGACGCTCAATGACATTCCCTTTTGACATCGCCCTGGTGTGGCTGGACCTGGTAGGTGTCTTCTTCTTCGCTGTCTCGGGATCCCTCCTGGCCGCGCGGAAGCAGTTCGACATTGTGGGTTCGCTCCTGCTGGCCTCCCTCGTGTCCCTGGGCGGGGGTGTTATCCGCGACATCATCCTCGGCGCGACGCCCCCCGCGGCCTTCAGCAACCCCGCGTATCTCGTCCCTCCGATGCTGGCCACCTTCCTGGTGTACTTCCTGTTTTCCAGCGTGGAACGCTTCACGTCGCTGCTGGTCCTGTTCGACGCCGGCGGGCTGGCCCTGTTCTGCATCACGGGCACGTTGAAGGCGCTTTCTTTCGGTGTCAATCCTGTGGCGGCCGTCCTGCTGGGCGTCACCACAGCGGTGGGCGGGGGCCTGTTGCGGGACATCACAGCCAACGAGGTGCCCCAGCTGTTCAACTCCCGGGACCTCTACGCCCTGCCGGCCTTTACCGGGGCCGCCCTGACCACGGTGCTGTGGGTCACCGGATCCTTTAATGCGGTGACCGCTTGTGTGGTGGCCGCCCTCGTTTTTGCCTTCCGGGTGGTTGCGTGGCGGCGCTCCTGGTACATCCCGTTGGCCGTCAACGGATGGCACCGTGCAGGGGTTGACAGCGGCGAATCGCGTGCCCGCGATTAGCTAGGATATGAACCATGACTGACATGTTCCTCGAGAAATTCCGTGCGCTTGTTCCGAAGTATCTCGAAGACGAATGGCAGGAAGAGGACGGGCTGTCTCCCGAGGAGCTGGACAAGGCCCTGGCCGACCACCAATTCCAGATTCCCCTGGTCCTCCGCGAGTTCTATCTGGCCATCGGCGGCTGCGAGGACCTGATGGAGGCCTACCACTACTTCTGGGACCCCGACGAACTCGAAGTCGACGACGAAGGCTTCCTGATGTTCCTCGAGGATGAAGAAGAGGAATACACCTGGGGCTTCCGCGTAGGCGACCTCAGCGTCCCTGACCCCATTGTGTACCGCCGCAACAACGCCCGCGGCCAGTGGAAGTCCGAAGAAGGCACCTTCTCGGAGTTCGTGTTCGACATGTTCGAGTGGGCCTTCGAGGACGAAGAAGGCTAGGGGCGTTCTTCTGAGTTTCCCGCTGAATCTCCCCACCTTTGGGAGTCCACCATGGCGAGTCTCCAATATTTACTGCATGTCTGCGGGGGGTACTCGCTGAAACCTGGGGAAATTCAGCGCACGACCCTACCCCGTAACACCTGCCACACCTCATCGACGATCTTTTGAGGGTTGTACACCACCTCTGCATAGCCGTATCGGAGTACCGCGTAGCCGGTGAGGATGCTTGAGTTGTTCCTCGCCCTGTCCTTTTTCACTTGCCGCGGTTCAAGGTGACTGCGGCCGTCGATCTCGACAATGAGGAATCCTTCCAGGAGAAAATCCACGAACCCGATGCCCGGCAGTTCCACCTGGGTTTCGGTGTAGATGCCTTCGCTGCGAAAGAGAAGGCGTGCCACCACCTCAATAGCCGAGTCCGCCGTCCCATCCACCAAGTCCAGCACGCTCCTGGCGCTGCCGTTGCGGTTACCGGGCAGCCGCTTCCGCAGGTAGTTGAGGGTAGTCACTCCTTGCCGCAGAGCGCTTTCCACCATGACGGCTGCTTCAACTGCCGGAAGGCATCGCAGGCTGTGGATCAGGATGTCAGTAGTACTTGCCACCGGCTTCGGTCCAACAGAGGGCACCAAAGACTCCCGATGAACCACTGCGTCGCGAGGACCGCCATGTTTACAGAGCAGGTGGAACACCTGCGGCTCGTGCAACACCCATAGCTGCCGATGGCGGGCGGCTGAGGCGCACGTCAACAGGCCGTTAGCCATGACGGCACCCGTCAGGTCTGCTGGAGCATCCCGCAGGGCCACTACACCCTGCCGAAGACGGACCACTCTCCCGGACGCCACGGCGTCGCGGATATTGCGATCGCTGAAGCCAGCCTGTAGGAGCGTCCCAGTGCGGGCAACGGAACCAGCGTGATGGAGGAAATCAACGAGTTCCATAGGGCCAGCACACCAATCTAAGGGTGGCTGGGGCAGAGCGGCGGCCGCCTATGTGGACAACGTTCCCGCTGAGTTTCCCCGGCTTTGGGACTGCTCAACGGCGTGTCCCACCAACCCGCCGCACGTTCCGAGAGGGGTCACAGCCAAAGGTGGGGAACTTCAGCGGGGAAAGTCTTTGACACCTTCAGTAACAGAGGACTTGCATCTTGTGACAAATCTGTCATACACTATTCACGGATCCGCTAAACGCCTCCGGCGGGTCTGATGCGAACGGAGAGATAGCCTCGGTTCACGGCAACGTATGACTCGTATCGTTGCTGCGGACCGGGGCTATCCCGTTTAACGGCTAACCCTGGGACAGCAACTGAAACGCCAGTACCAGGCATTGTCGCCCCAAAAGAAGAAGCCCGGCACCATTCACGGAGCCGGGCTTCCACACACCGCAAGGGCTAACTGGCGCGGTCCACCACAGCCAGCGCGAAGTTGGACAGCGATTCCTTGACCACACCTTCAGGGAGCGGGGCAAGCGCGGCAATAGCCTCGTTCGCCCACTCGCGCGCCACAACCCATGACTCCGCAGTCACCGGGTGCCCGCGCAGCGCCGCCACCGCCTCGGCCAAGGCTTCATCCGAGGTCAGGTCGCCATCGATGAGTTTGAGAAGTTCGACGGCGGAGCTGTCACCCTCGGCAGCAGCCCGGCGCAGGAGCAAGACCGGCAGAGTGGGAACGCCTTCCCGCAGGTCCGTCCCCGGTGACTTGCCTGACTTAACCTTGATCCCGGTGACGTCGATGACGTCGTCGGCAAGCTGGAATGCGACGCCCACCTTCTCGCCGTACTCCACGAGGACCGACTCGTAGGCAGGATCAGCCCCGGCAAAGATGGCACCAAGCTGGCCGGAAGCCGCCACCAGCGAACCGGTCTTGTCCGCAATGACGGAAAGGTAGTGCTCCACGGGATCCTCGTCCGGACGCGGCCCCACGGTTTCGTGCAACTGGCCCAGGCACAACCGCTCGAAGGTACGGGCCTGGATCCCCAGCGCCCGCGAACCGAGTTCGGAAACCAGGATCGAGGCCCGGGCAAAGATGAGGTCGCCGGTCAGGACCGCCACCGAGTTGCCCCACACTTCGTGGGCCGTGGGCGCACCGCGGCGGAACGGGGCTGAGTCCATCACGTCGTCGTGATACAGGGTGGCCAGGTGGGTCAGTTCCACCACGACGGCGGCCTGCACCACGGCCGGAAGCGATGCGTCACCAAGGTGGGCGCACAGCAGGGTGAGCAGAGGCCTGATGCGCTTGCCGCCGGCTTCCACAAGGTGCCGCGACGTCGCGTCAGCCAGCGGATCCGAGTTCGCAATGGCCTCGCGGAGCTTCTTCTCCACCCGGGCAAGGTTGTTGGTGATGGCCGGCCCCAGCTCGGCATCCCCGGCGATGGCAGCGAAGCCCGCGGGCAGCTGCAAACCCGTTGCGATGGCGGTGGTGTTGAGGCTGGGTTCGGAGTCCGGCAGGCCGTGTCCGGCGTGCGTCCAGCTGTGGTCTGCGGGGTTGTTCACTGGTTAACCCTAACTTTTTGTTGCGGATACCGCTGATTCGAAACCGACTGGGTATTGGATGTGGCCGGAACCAGCGACTCCAGGACCCGGATCACCCGGTCCTCGAAGCCCTTCGCGGAGGGATCCGTGAGGTTGGCCAAAAGCCGGACCACGAACCGCATCAGCACCGGAATGGGCATGCCGGTCCGCAGCGCGAGCTTCATGACCGCAGGCTTGCCGATCAGCGCTGCGAACGCCCGCCCCAACGTGAAGTGCGATCCCCACTGGTCCCGCACATACTCCGCGTACCGCGAGAGGTGCGCGTCGGCGTCGTACGTTCCGCCCGAGGAGGCAGCACGGGAGGAGGCGTCGATGATGAACTCGGCCGCGAACCGGGCGGACTCCATGGCGTAGGAGATGCCCTCGCCGTTGAACGGGGAGACCATTCCGCCCGCGTCACCGAGCAGGAGCAGCCCGGGCGAGTAGTGCGGGGTGCGGTTGAAGCCCATGGGCAGCGCGGCGCCGCGGATTTCGCCCACCTGGTTTTCCGGTGTGAAGCCCCACTCGGCGGGCATGCCGGCGGTCCACTCGCGGAGGACCTGTTTGTAGTCGAGCTTGCCGAATTCCTTGGAGGAGTTCAGGATGCCGAGGCCAACGTTGGAGGTGCCGTCGCCCACGCCGAACACCCAGCCGTAGCCCGGCAGCAGCTTTCCGTCGCGGCCGGGGAGCTCCAGCCAGCCTTCCATCCAGTCATCGTCCGTGCGCGGCGAGGTGAAGTAGGTGCGGACGGCAACTCCGAGCGGGCGGTCGTCGCGCTTCTGGATGCCGAGGGATACGGCCGTGCGGGTGGAGTTTCCGTCGGCGGCGAGTACGACGTCGGCACTGAACTCGCGCGTCTCCCCCGTCTTGCGTCCGGCCTCGTCAAGGATGGCGGCGCGGACGCCGGTGACCCGGCCGTCGCCGTTTCGAAGGGCCTCAGTCACGCTGTGCCGCTCAAGGATTTCCGCCCCCGCGGACTGGGCGTGACGGGCCAGTTCCTCGTCGAAACCCAGCCGCGTGCGGATCAGGCCGTACTGCGGAAAGTCGGAAACCTCAGGCCAGGGCAGCTCGATGGTCCGGCCCCCGGCGATCAGGCGCAGGCCCTTGTTGCGGCGCCAGCCGTCATCTTCAGGGTGCGGTAGGCCCAGTTTCTGGATTTCGCGGACGGCGCGGGGGGTGAGGCCGTCGCCGCAAACCTTCTCGCGCGGGAAGCTCGTCTTCTCCAAAACCGTGACGGCGATGCCTGCCTTGGCGAGGTAGTACGCGGCAGTGGAGCCGGCCGGCCCCGCGCCGACTATCAGTACCTTCACAGGTCAGCGGGTGATGTTGCGGCGCAGCTTGGCCACGGGGCCTTTGTGCGCGGCGATGGCGGCAGCCGTTCCCCCGGGAGCGCCTGCAGTTGACTCCGGAGCCTTGAACGCACGGTGCACCGCCACGATGCCGCCCGTGAGGTTCCGGTAGGTGACTTTCTCCCAGCCCGATTCCTCCAGCCAGGCAGCAAGGTGGTCCTGGTCCGGCCATGCGCGGATGGACTCGGCCAGGTAGACGTAGGCATCCGGGTTGGAGGCGACCTTGACGGCGATGGCCGGCAGGGCGCGCATGACGTATTCGGTGTACATGGTGCGCCACAGCGGAACCACGGGCTGCGAGAATTCGGCAATGACCAGGCGGCCGCCGGGCTTGGTGACGCGGAGCATCTCCTGCAGCGCCTTCTTCGGCTCGTTGACGTTGCGGAGGCCGAAGGAGATGGTGGTGGCGTCAAAGGTGTTGTCGGCGAACGGCAGGTTGGTGGCGTCCCCTGCGATGAAGTCGATGTCCGGCCGGCGGCGCTTGCCCACCTTGAGCATTCCGAGGGAGAAGTCGCACGCCACTACGTCTATGCCGGCATCGGCATACGGCTCGCTGGACGTACCCGTTCCGGCGGCCAGGTCCAGGACTCGCTGACCCTTGGTGGTTTCCATCGCGTCCACCACGATCTTGCGCCAGCGGCGGGTCTGCCCCAAAGACAGGACATCGTTGACGACGTCGTATTTGGGGGCGACGTCGTCAAACATCGTGGCTACTTCGTCCGGACGCTTATCCAAGGATGCTCGGTTCACCATGTCATTGTCTCAAATGTTCAGGAGGGTCCCGACCAAGCCCTGCCCCAGCGGTCCTAGCTGGCCAGCCAAGCTAGTCCAGGAACGCGCTGGTGTCCTCCGCCACCCGCTCCGGATCCTCCCACAGGACCACATGGCCGACGCCGGGATAGACCTTCAGGAGCGAGCCCTGGATGCGGGCAGCAAGTACTTCGTGGTCGGCCTGCGGCAGGAGATGGTCCTGTTCACCCCGCAGGATAAGGGTGGGCGCGCGGATGGCTCCCAGGTCCAGGGGCGGTGTGGCCTGGCAAAGCCCTGCAAGAGCGGATTTCCAGACGTGTGCGGGCATGCTGAGGCCGTCGCGCACGCGGTCGTCCAGGTACCACTGCGGAACCGGCCTGCCCAGCTGGAACCACAGGAGGGACTGCCGCACCCAGTCCTCGTCAATGGGCTCGGTGAGGGCTTCCACCTCGTCCGCGAACGCCGGCCTGCGGTTAAGGGTCAGCGGCGCGCCAACCAGGACCAGTGCGTCCACCCGTTCCGGATGACTGACGGCCAGCTGCTGGGCAATGTAGCCGCCGCTGGAGGAGCCCAGGATGGACGCGGACGTCAAGTGCAGGGCGTCGAGGATCGCCGAAACGTCCTCAGCCTGTTCCTGAAGGGAGTAGCCATCAACTGGTTTGTCCGCCTCACCCTGGCCGCGCAGGTCGGGGGCGAGAACCCGGAAATTGGCGAGGAGCGGGATCAGCCGGTCGAAGCTGCGGCGCGATTCACCCCACGCGTGCAGCAGCAGCAACGGCTTCGCTGGCGGCTCACCGTGCACCAGGCACGGCACCGTAATCCCTGTGGGAAGCTTCAGGATGCGGACCTCGGAGTCCATTACTGAAGGCTACGCCGGGCGTGCGTTCTGGGGTATGCGCAGCCCACGGTACTCCCTTGTGCGCTTTACGACGGGTAAAAAGGAGTACCGTGGAGCAATCATGACCAGCACGTTCCGCACCTTGACAGTCCCCCTTGATGGCCAAAAATTCGCCGGGGGGCTGCCGTCGTTTCTGGTCCGGGACGATGTCCTCTGCTGGACCCGCCGCGAGGCCGGACTGGTGGGTTTCGGCGAGATCTCCCGCTTCACGGCCACCGGCCCGGAACGCTTCCTCGAGGCCGATATCTGGTGGCGCCACCTGGTCCTTGAGGCCGACATCATCGACTCCGTGGAACTCCCCGGCACCGGTCCCGTGGCTTTTGGCTCCTTCGCCTTCTCTAAGACGTCAGCCCACCAGTCCCGGCTGATCGTGCCCGAGGTTGTGGTGGGCGTCCGTGACGGACAGGTCTGGGTCACCCAGCTGACGTTCGACGACGGCCCCCTCACCGAGGCGGGCGCCCTCGCCGCGCTGGACCGCTGGCTGGGGGGCGATTCCGACGGTGGCAGCGCGGCGGCGGGAAGCACGACGGCGGCAGCGGACTTCGCCGGGAACGGCACCCCGGGCACCGCTAATGCAAAGGCGGGCGGCGCCGTCGTACGTCCCCTGCCCCTGGCGGCCGGCGCAACCCTGCACACAGGCTCGCTGAGTGAGAAGGACTGGATGGCCGCCGTAGCCGCGGGAGTGGCCGAAATCCAGACCGGCGCGCTGGAGAAGCTGGTGCTGGCGCGGGATGTTGTGGCCACTGTTCCCTCCGGCGTGAACGCTGCCAAGGTGCTGCGCGAGCTGGCCAGCCGGTACCGCGAATGCTGGACTTACGGAGTGGACGGGCTGGTGGGTGCCACACCCGAGATGCTGATCCAGGTGGAGGGGCGCACGGCACAGGCACGCGTGCTGGCCGGCACTTTGGACCGCCGCGATGCGCACGGGGAGGACGGCCTTCCCATGGATTACGCCACCCGTGTGCTGGCGGGATCGGAGAAGCAGCGGCACGAGCACGAGATCGCCATCCAGTCGCTGACGTCCCAGCTGGCGCCGTTCTCGGAAGCCATGAACGCCCACGACGAGCCGTTCATCCTGGAGCTGCCCAATGTCTGGCATCTAGCGTCGGACGTCAAGGCGGAGCTGACCGAGGTGGAGGGGCACGTCCCAACCTGCCTGGCGCTGATCAATGCCCTGCACCCCACTGCTGCCGTCTGCGGAACCCCCACCCAGGTGGCTGGGGCGCTGATCCGCAAGCTGGAGCACCTGGACCGCGGGCCCTACGCCGGGCCGGTGGGATGGCTGGACGCCGCTGGAAACGGAGAATGGGGCATCGCCCTGCGTGGCGCCGTCATCGAGTCCCAGGACACGGTTCGGCTGTACGCCGGCTGTGGCATAGTTGACGGCTCGCTGCCGGAAGCCGAGCTCGCCGAGACCTGGGCGAAGTTCCGGCCGATGCTGGAGTCGCTCGGAATCAGCAACTAGGTTCCCTTTGGCCAGAATGTCCGGCATCCAAGACACTCCCCTTCCCCTAGGCTTGAAAACAGCAGTAACTTGGTTATCCAATAGTGAATCTAAGTTTCGTGTGATGCACATCTCCTAAACGGCGCTACACTATGAACCGATTTAGTACCGCATACTCCTGCAACAAAAGGTAAGAAACATGCAGCTCAAGTCCCTGGCCACGGCCAAGATCACCGCCAAGGCAGCAGCACTGTTCGCCGCCGGCGCCCTCACCCTCACGGCCTGCGGCGGCGGAAGCTCCACTCCGGCAGCTTCCGAAGGCGGCATCCAGCTCATCAACTCCGGCAAGCTCACTGTGTGCTCGGATATCCCCTACGAGCCGTTCGAATTCGAGAAGGACGGCCAGACGGTCGGCTTCGACGTGGATATCGCCAAGGAGCTCGCCAAGGACTTCGGCGCCGAACTGAGCATCGTAGACAGCTCCTTCGAGGCCATCGAAACCGGCACCGCCCTGACCCAGTGCGACCTGGGCATCTCCTCCATCTCCATCACGGACACCCGCAAGGCCGTCATGGACTTCTCCACCCCCTACCTGGATGACGACCTGGCCCTGGTAGCCAGCGAGGATTCCGGCATCAACGGCCTGGCCGACGCCAAGGGCAAGAAGGTGGGCGTCCAGCAGGCCACCACCGGCGCCGACTACGCGCAGGAGCAGGGCCTCGACGCCCAGCAGTTCGAGGACACGGGCCTCCTGGTGCAGGCCCTTGAGGCCGGCACCATCGACGCAGCCCTGGGCAACCAGTCCGTCCTGGGCTACGCCATCAAGGACCAGCCCAAGTTCAAGAGCGTTGAGGAATTTGCCACCGGCGAACAGCTGGGCATTTCCATCAAGAAGGGCAACACCGCCATGGCTGAGAAGGTCAACGGCACCCTCAAGCGCCTGACCGACGACGGCTCCCTTGAGAAGTTCAAGACCACCTGGTTCGGCGAAGCCGCCAAGTAGCCAACCACCGCCAAGTAGTCGCCGTGCAGGCCTGAGGCTCCCCCGCCTTGGTTCTGTCACGGCCCTGAGAACTACGAAGCCGGGGCCCTGGACGAGCTGTGCCGCAGTCCGTCCGGGGCCTCTGCCACGCACAACGAATGTGAGCAACCCATGGCAATGACCGCACGTCAGCGAGCCAGAGTAAGCCTGTACGTCCAGGCCGGAATCTTTGTTGTGGCCATCGCCGCGCTGATCCTGGCCACCGACTGGGAGACCATCGGCAACAGCGTCTTCAACTTCGGCAAGATCGGCCCCATGTTCCCCGGCATCTTCGTGACCGGCCTGGTGAACACCCTGATCTACACCTTCCTCGGCTTCATTGTGGGCCTCTCCGGCGGCCTGCTGCTGGCCCTGATGAAGCTCTCCAGCTTCCCGCTGTACCGCTGGATCGCCACCGGCTACATCGAGTTTTTCCGCGGCATCCCGGCGCTGCTGGTCTTCATCGCCTTCGGCTACGGGGTCCCGCTGGCTTTCGGCGTCTCGTGGAACATCACCGTGATCGTGATGATTTCGCTGGGCATGGTTGCCTCGGCCTACATCGCCGAAACCCTCCGTGCCGGCCTGCAGGCCGTACCGAAGGGCCAGCTGGAAGCAGCCCGCTCCCTGGGCATGCCGCAGTGGCGGGCCATGGTCACCATCGTCATCCCGCAGGCGTTCAAGATCGTCCTGCCGCCCCTGACCAACGAGGTCATCCTGCTGACCAAGGACTCCTCACTGATCTACGTCCTGGGCCTCACCGCTTCCCAGTACGAGCTCACCAAGTTCGGCCGCGACGGCATCTCCAGCCTCGGCGCAGGCCTGACCCCGCTCCTGGTGGCCGGAGCCTTCTACCTGGTGATCACCATCCCCCTGAGCTTCCTGGCCCGGAAGTTCGAAAGCCGCACCGCGCGGTCAAACCGATAGGCAGCGAAGACCATGAACGACGTCGTAAACAACTCCCGCGGTGGCACGGCAACCGTCCACGCCGCCGGCGTGGAGATCAAGGACCTGCGAAAGTCCTACGGATCCAATGAGGTCCTGAAAGGCATCAGCCTGAACGTGGCTCCCGGCGAAGTGGTGTGCCTGATCGGGCCGTCCGGCTCCGGCAAGTCCACCCTCCTGCGCTGCGTGAACCTGCTGGAGCAGCCCAACCAGGGCAGCATCCACGTGGGCGGCTTCGAGGCGACCGATCCCGATGTGGACATCGACAAGATGCGCCGCAAGGTGGGCATGGTGTTCCAGCAGTTCAACCTGTTCCCGCACCTGGACGCCAAGCGCAACTGCTCCATCGCCCAGACGAAGGTCCTCAAGCGGTCCCAGGCCGAGGCGGACAAGGTGTCCATGCACAACCTGGAGCGCGTGGGACTGGGACACCTCTCGGACCGTTTCCCGGACCAGCTCTCCGGCGGCCAACAGCAGCGTGTGGCCATTGCCCGCGCGCTGAGCATGGATCCGGAGCTGATGCTGTTCGATGAGCCCACCTCGGCCCTGGACCCCGAGACCGTGGGCGATGTCCTCTCCGTGATGCGAAACCTTGCCAAGGAGGGCATGACCATGCTGGTGGTCACCCACGAGATGGGCTTCGCCCGTGAAGTGGCCGACCGCGTGGTGTTCATGGACGGCGGCATTGTGGTGGAGGAAGGCGTGGCCGAGCAGGTCATTTCCGCCCCCACACAGGCACGCACGAAGGAGTTCCTGCGCCGCGTGCTCGACCCGACGCACATCGATATCGAGGAGTAACCTTCCCTCCAGTTTCGAAACACAGATTCCCTGGCGCCCGGATGTATCCGCGGCGGCAGGGAATTTCTGCGTTGGGGGTGGCTTGCGCGCCGCCACTCGTAACGCGTTCGACGGCGGCACGCGCTTAGTGCCCGGGCATTTACTTCCGCGGTGCCCCGGCACACAATAGGTCCCATTACAGCCCTGGCTCAGCAACGTGCTGCCCATCCGCCGTGCCGTCCCAGCCGGGCCGGCCAAAAGAGGAGCGCTGGCATGACGGACCCGACAACCACACCGTGGCCAACCTCGGCTGTATCAGTCCGCGCTGCACAATTGGCATCAATTCCCTCGTTCCAACGGGTTGACGCCTACCTCACGGCCGCCACCCTGCGCCGGAAGGACCAGTCGGACGTCTGTGATTTCACATTCGGAAACCCGCACCAGATGCCGGCCGACCGGTACGTCAATACGCTGCGGGATGCCCTTACTCCGCAGCACGACCAGTGGTTCGCGTACCAGACCAACGGCGAAACTGCCCGGGAGGCGGCCGCGGAATCCCTTCAGCGGCTGCTGGATGTGCCGTTCAGGTCGGAGGACATCTATCTGACCACCGGAGGTTTTGCCGCCATTGCCTTGGCGCTGAAGACGGTCGGCGATCCGGGTGATGAGGTGATTTTCAGCCTGCCGCCGTGGTTCCTGTACGAGCCGCTGATCCTTGAAGCAGGCCTCGTCCCGGTGAAGGTAAAAGTCAGCACGGCAACGTTCGACCTGGATCTGGACGCAATTGAGTCTGCCATTACGGAGCGCACCAGGGTTGTGATCGTCAATTCACCCAACAATCCCACGGGGCGGATCTACCCTCCCGAGCTGCTGCTCCGGCTGGCGGAAATGCTGGAGGCGGCCTCGGTGAGGATCGGCAGGCGGATTTACCTGGTCTCAGACGAAGCCTACAACCGGATTGTGTTCGATGGCCTCCGCTTCCACAGTCCCGTGGAGTTCTATGCGCACACGCTGCTGGCCTATTCCTACGGCAAAACCCACCTCTCTCCGGGCCAGCGGGTGGGCTACCTGGCGCTGCCGCCCACGATGCCGCAGCGGGAGGAGATGCGCCCCGCCATCACTGGCCTGCAGGTGGCGATGGGGTGGGTGTACCCGAATGCGCTGCTGCAGCACGCGCTTCCCGAATTGGAGACGTTCACCATCGACGTCGGGCAGTTGCAGCGGCGCCGGGACCGGCTGGTGGACGCGCTGGGCGGCATGGGTTACCGCGTCCACCGGCCGGAGGGCACGTTCTACCTGTTTGCCACCTCCCCTATTCCGGACGACGAGGCATTCACCGAGTCACTCGTCCGCCGGGATGTCTTTGTTTTCCCGGGTGTGCTGTTCGAGACGCCCGGCTTCTTCCGGATCTCCCTCACTGCCAACGAGGACATGATCGAACGCAGCTTGCCTGCATTCGAAGCCGCAATGAAGGAAAGCATGAACAGGAGCGAGGCATGAACCAACGGACCTACCCGCAGGGTGTCCCGTGCTGGGTGGACACCGAGCAGCCGGACGTAAACGCGGCTGCTGATTTCTACGGCGGACTTTTTGGCTGGACCTTCGAGGATGTAATGCCGCCCGGGGAGCCGGGCAGGTATCTGATAGCAAAGCTGGGCGGCCGTGACGTCGCCGGGATAGCAAGCAGCGCGGAGGGAACAGCATGGAACACCTACATAGCAGTCGATGACGCCGACGCTGCAGTCCGGCGGCTGGTGACCGCCGGGGCAAAGGTGCTGGCCCCACCGGCAGACGCGGGAGAAGGCGGCCGCGGAGCGTTGCTGGCCGATCCGGAAGGAGTCAACTTCCGCATCTGGCAGCCGAAGCGGCGACTGGGGGCGCAGGCGGTCAATCAGCCGGGAGCCTGGAATTTCAGCGACCTGCGTACGGCTGACCCCAGCGGGGGCATTGCGTTCTACGAGGACGCGTTCGGCTGGCAGGTGGACGACGTCGGCTTCGGGCTGATGGTTCGCCGGCCGGGTTATGGCGACCACCTTGAGGCGACCATCTACCCGGACATCAGGATCGAGCACTCAGAAATCGCCGCCCCACCCGGCTTCGATGACGCGATCGCCTGGGTCGTAGCAACTGCCGCCGGCGAACCGCCGCACTGGCACGTGACGTTCGCCGTTGCCGACCGGGACCAGACTGTTGCTGACGCTATCCGGCTGGGGGCCGAAATCCTTCGGCAGTACGACACCGGGTGGACGCGGGAGGCATTGATCCGGGATCCGCAGGGAGCAACGTTCAGCGCCAGCCAGTTCACGCCGCCGACGGGCTGATGGCCTTCTCCGCTCACCGCTTGTGGGCTACCGCACCAGTACTCCCCCGACCGCGGCGGCCACGGCCTCTTTGATCCGGCCGTGCAGGGCGCGCAGGCCCTGCCGGTCGGTGCGGACTTCAATGATGCTGCGGCCCTCGATCGGCTGCGTGAGCACCTCGGCGAGTGCCGCCGTCGTACTTACCGAGCAATGCCCGACGCCGTACGCTGCAGCAAGTGCCGCAATGTCCACGGTATGGGGGGTGCCGAAGAGGCGCTCGACGGCGTCACCATACGTTCCCGCCTCACGCACCGCGCCGTGCTCCAGCAAGTCGAAGATGGCCCCGCCGGCGTCGTTGAGCACAACGATCCGCAGGTGCGGCTCCTCCTCCCCGGTGCCCAGGAGCAGGCCGCCGGCGTCGTGCAGGAAGGTGACATCGCCCAGCAGGACGGTGGTTTCCTGCCGCCCGCCGAGTGCAATGCCGGTGGCCGTGGAGATGGTGCCGTCGATCCCGGCGAGGCCGCGGTTGGCATAAACGGTGGCGGCAGGTTCAGGAGCGGGCAGGCCGGCCAGGTCCACGTCGCGGATTCCGTTGGAGGAGCCCAGCAGCAGCTGGCCCCGGGCGTGTTCCCACACCAGCGAGCCGACGGCCGGACCGGTGGCCGCCGCTCCCTCAGCCAGGATGCGGTCCAGCGCGTGCTGGGCGGCCGATCCGGCAAGCAGCCAGGTATCCAGCCATGTTGCCGGGCCGCGGCCGGCAAAATCTGCCAGGTCCGCAAGGCTTTCCAGGGGCAGCTCAGTGCGCCGGCCGGGCTCGTACCAGGCCACCGGAACCGGCTGGTAGAGAGCGGCTTGAACGTCCGCGCGGGCCAGCAGGGCTGCGACCGGCCGGGACAGCGTTGGCCGGCCGAACAGGACAACCCGCTCAATGGGCGCTGCGGCGCCGGCTCCGAAGTGCTCCAGCAGAAGGCGGTACGGGCCCACGGCGTTCGGCCCGAAGCGGGCGTTGGAGGACGGCTCGGCCAGCAGCGGCAGGCCGTGCGCGCGGGCGAAGGCCTCGGCGACCGGGCCGGCGTCGTGCCCTGCGAGTACCACCGTGCGTCGTTCGGGCAGGTTCCCGGATGCAGGCGGCAGGTTCATCACGAGCGGCTCGCTGGCCAGCCGGTATCGCGGCCGTTCTGCCGCCGCCGGCAACTCCGCCCCGGCCTCGGGAACCAGCGGATCGCGGAACGCCAGGTTGAGCTGGACGGGGCCGGGGGCCAGGTCAGGGAACGCTCCGGTGGCCGCCGACAGGCCGGTCCGGATGGCGCGTTCGGGGTCAGTGCCTGCGGGGACGTCGACGGCGAAGCGCACCTGTTCGCCGAAGATGTCGGGCTGGATGGTGGTCTGGTTGGCGCCTGTGCCGCGCAGCTCGTCCGGCCGGTCAGCGGACAGGACGATGAGCGGGACGGCCGCGTGGTTTGCCTCCATCACCGCCGGGAGGAGATTCCCGACGGCGGTCCCGGACGTCGTCAGGACGGCGGCGGGCGAGCCGGTGGACAGGGCCAGGCCCAGCGCCGTGAAGCCGGCGGAACGCTCGTCGATGCGGACCAGCAGCTCCACCTTGCCCTGGGCCGAGGCCTCCGCCAGCGCGTAGGCCATGGGAGCGGACCGGGACCCGGGCGACACCACCACGTGCTGCACACCGCCGTCGACCAAGACCCCGACGGCGATCCGCGCCGCCGCCACGGCACTCAACGAAGGCGCGGCGTCGGAAGCGCCTGCGGGGTAAGTCCCCGCGGGGGAAGAGTCGGTAGCGGATGCGTCCTGGTGGGGGGCGTCTTGATCTGAAGCGTCTTGGGCGGAATCGTTGTGCGAAGTCACCAAACCAGTCTGCCACCCCCGACGCCCCATCACTTCCTGCGCCAAAACGGCCAACGCTCTCTCACTTGATGCGCCTTAAAACAGGACGCTCTCTCACTTGATGCGCCAAAACGGCCAACGCTCTCTCACTTGATGCGCCTTAACGGCCAACGCTCTCTCACTTGATGCGCCTTAACCCGGGACGCTCTATCACTCTCCTGAAGAGAGTGAGAGAGCGTCCTGGAATTACCCGCGTTAAGTGAGAGAGCGTCGCAGGGCGGGAGGGGACCTAGGAGTCGGTGCGGAACACCTGGATCACGGACGGGCGCGGCGCGCGCGCCTGGCCCGGAGCCGGCGTCGTGCCTTCCTTGACGTAATCCGGGAAGAAGGACACCTGCGCCTCGAACTTACCGTCCTCGCCCGGGTGCTGCACGGAGACGAACACCGTGCGCTCCTCGTCGTGGATGATGGGGCCGCATGTTTCGCCGTCGCGCGGGACGGCGAGGAACTGCTCCACCTTGCCGCGCTCGGCGCCGTCCAAAGTGACCTTGAACAGGCCGTCCGCCCGGCCGATGCCGGAGGGGGCACCGTCGGTGGAGATCCACAGGTTGCCCACGGAGTCGAACGCGAGGTTGTCCGGGCACGAAATGGGCGAAACCTTGTCCACCGGGAAGCCGGAGAAGTAGGTGACGTCGCCCTGGGCGGGATCGCCGCAGACCATCAGCAGGTTCCAGGTGAACGTGGTAGAGGTCTGGTCGCCGGTCTCGGTGATTTCCACGATGTGGCCGTCGCGATTCTCGTTGCGCGGGTTGACTTCAGTGGCCTTTTCATTAGAACCCGTGCCGCGGTTGGAGTTATTGGTGCACGCCACGTAGACCTTGCCGGTGTGCAGGCTGGGCTCCACGTCCTCGCAGCGGTCCATCTTGGTGGGGCCAACTATGTCGGCGGCCAGGCGGGTGTAGACCAGTACCTGTTCCACGGACATGCCCGGAACAGCTGACTTACCGTCTACCACCAGGGGCAGCCACTCGCCGATGCCGTCGAAAGCACCATCGGAAGGAACGGCGCCAGTGCCGGTGATCTCAGTGGCAGGTGAGTTGCCCGTGAACCTGGCGACGTACAGGTTGCCTGCGGACAGCAGCGTCATGTTGTGCTTGCGGTCGCCCTCGCGGTACTTGTCCTTGGACACGAACTTGTACAGGTAGTCGAAACGCTCGTCATCACCGGAGTAAGCCACCACGTGCCCGGACTTGGCCACGATCACGTTGGCGCCCTCGTGCTTGAAGCGGCCCAGCGAGGAGTGCTTCTTGGGGGTGGAATCGGGATCGAACGGGTCAACCTCCACGATCCAGCCGAAGCGGTTGGCTTCGTTCTCGTAGCCGGCGTTGCGGGTGTCCCAGCGCTTCTCGTCTATCTCCCACTTACGCGCGGTGGCCTTGTTGGTCAGGCCGTAGCGCTTGTCCTCGGCGGAGGTGCCCGGCGCGACGAAGTAGCCGTTGAAGTTCTCTTCGCCGGAGAGGATGGTGCCCCACGGGGTGGTGCCGCCGGCGCAGTTGCCCAGCGTGCCCTTGATGAAGCGGCCGTCCTTATCGTCTTTCGTCTTGACCAGGGCTGAGCCGGCGGCCGGGCCGGTGAGCTCGTAGACGGTGTTATTAAGGTACCGGCGGTTCAGCGGCGCACCCTTGACGTAGGTCCACGGTTTGTTCTTGTTCTGGCGCTCCAGCTCCACCACAGTGAGCCCGTGTGCGGCTGCCCCCACAGCACGCATCTGGTCCGCAGGCATGGTGGCCGGGAACATGATGTTCTCGTTGGTGTACTCGTGGTTGGAGAAGAGCACCGCGCGGCGGCCCTTGCTTCCCGGGATCTCCAGGATGTCCGTGTAGTCGTTGTTGTAGCCAAACTGCTTTTCCTGCGCGGCGGCCGTCTGGTTGTTCAGGTCGAACTCCGGCGCGTCGTTGAAGATGGGGTCACCCCAGCGAATGACCGGCTGCCAGGTGAAGCCTTCGGGAACGGTGACGGCGTCCACGGCGGCATCAATCGACGGGATGGCCGTGAACTGGAGCTTGGACTTGCCGAAGCCTTCCTTCGCAGCCTTCGAGAGGCCGGCAGCGCTGGCGGATTCCGGCGAAGTGACGGCACTGCCGAGGACGACGGCGAGCGCACCGGCGGCGCCGAAGCCGAGGGCGGCGCGGCGGGACATTGTGGCGGAGGCGATGTCGCGGAAGTAGCTGTTGGAGCTGGTGTTACAGACGTCGCCTGCGCAAGCGTTGTCGCACTTCAGGGCGCAGGTTACGGCACTGCGCTTGCCCTTGGTATGGCCGAGCATCGGCAGCAGGGTGAACTTGCGGGCAGTCGTTTCAGACATGGGGGCCTCCAGGGAAAATCGATGCGGTTCCCTCACCCTGTCAGCCGGTTTCTACGCGCAGTAGTCAACAAGGTGAAGCTCCGGTTAACCGCTCGTGACCTGCAGGGATGAGAAAGAGCGTTCGCAGAAAAGGGGCGGGAGGTGATGGAGCGTTCGCCGAAAAAGCCCGAGAAGTGAGAGAGGGTCCGGATTAGACCAACATCAAGTGAGAGAGCGTCTAGGCGGTGAGGAGGGCATGGACGCGGCGGAGCCGGGCCAGCCACCAGTCCCGGCGCTCTGGCGGAGCCGCATACTGCTCAAGCAGCCCCTCGTCGGCGGCGACGTCGCGGAGGCGGATGGCGCCGTCGTCGGCCACGAGCGGATCCTTGGTGATGTCGGATTCGAACAGGGACACCGTACCCAGCCCGCACGCGTAGGGCAGTTCCGGAAGCGCCGCCGCCAGGGCAAGGCCAGCACGGATCCCCACGGAGGTGTCCAGCGCTGAGCTCACGACGGCGGGAAGTCCGGCCTGCGCCACGATGTCCAGGGCCCGCCGTACTCCCCCGAGCGGCGCCACCTTGACCACGATGAGGTCGGCCGCGCCGGCACGCGCCACGCGCAGGGGATCCGATTCCTTACGGACGCTCTCGTCCGCCGCGATCAGCACGGGTGTTCCGGCGGCCCGCAAGGCACGCCGCACCTCGGCCAGCCCGTCGATGGTGGGCACCGGCTGTTCGGCGTATTCCAGGCCGACGTTGGCCAGCCGCGTGAGCGCCTCGACAGCCGCCGGAACGTCCCAGCCCCCGTTGGCATCCACCCGGATGGCCGCATCCGGAAGGGCGGAACGGACGGCGGCGAGGCGGGCGGCGTCGTCGTCGAGCGTCTGGCCGCGCTCGCCAACCTTGACCTTCACAGCGTCCACCCTGCCAAAGCGCGCCAAAACCTCCGAAACCCGGTCAGCCGGAACGGCGGGAACGGTTGCGTTGACGGGAATCACCGGACGCAATGGAGCGGGAAACCCCGTCCAGGCCGCCTCGATCGCCGCGGCAAGCCACCGGGAGGCCTCCACGTCGTCATACTCGGGAAACGGGCAGAACTCGCCCCACCCTGCCGGACCCTGCAGCAGCAGGGACTCGCGCTCCATGATGCCGCGGAACTTCACGCGCATGGGCAGGCTGACCACGTGCGCTGACCTAACGAGCTGCTCCACGGAAGGAATGCTCTGAAACCCGTTCCGGGGCTGATGTTCGGGGTGGGCGGGCATGGTTTCACTCTATCGGCCACCTCTGGGCAGAGTTTTTACAAGCTGCCCAAGGCATCATCAGAACAGGATTGAGCCAGCCGTGATCCATGCAGAAAGAGGAAACGGCCAACACGTCGCCGGGCGGCTTGATCTGAGCCATCGGGCACCTCTGCGGTGGTTCGTAAGCCGCAGGCATCACTCGCCACTGAGGAGACGTCATGACAACTCGCAGGGAAGTCCTAAAGCTCGGCGGAACACTGGGGGCGTTCAGTCTCCTGGGGAGGACGGAAACCCCGTTCACCGTTCCTCCTCCCACGGCGCCGCCCATCACGACGAGCCAGCTTGCGCCTCAAAACACGCCCGTACCGTTTGCCGGCGTTTTCCGCCGGCCGCCAGTGCTGGAGCCCTTCGAAACCGGCTTCGACGACGGTGACCGCAGCCGCCCGTATGCCAAGTACGCGCTGACCCAGAAGCTTGGACAAGCCCAGTTTGTGCCCGGGCTTACCACCACTCTTGCCGGGTACAACGGCATTTTCCCCGGCCCTACTATCCGGGCCGTTCAGGGGACTCGAACGGAGGTGCGGATCCGCAATGACTTCCCGGCGCTTGGCCTGCTGCATCCGATGGCTTTCCAGACCGTCACCCACCTCCACGGCTCTGCGTCGCTCCCCCAGTACGACGGGTACGCCAACGACACCACCCCGCCCGGGTACGTCAAGAACTACCGCTACCCGAACTGGCAAACCGGGCGGACGCTCTGGTACCACGATCACAAACACCACGTGACGGCCCAGAACGTGTACTCCGGGCTGGCCGGCTTCTACCCCTTGTCCGATCAATTCGAGCGTAACCAGCTGC
Organism: Arthrobacter sp. Alg241-R88; assembly: GCF_900537115.1. GTDB lineage: Bacteria > Actinomycetota > Actinomycetes > Actinomycetales > Micrococcaceae > Arthrobacter. The sequence continues at coordinate 330,019 of NZ_UNRG01000001.1, read as the reverse complement.
CGCAGGGCGAGTTTGATGTGCCGCTGATGATCTCGGATGCCCTGTTCAATGCCGACGGCTCGTTTGGCTACAACGACAACGACCACGACGGCCTGTGGGGCGACATCATTATGGTCAACGGCGTGCCGTGGCCAACCATGAAGGTGAAGCCGCGTATTTACCGTTTCAGGGTGCTGGTTGCCTCGATTACCCGGTCCTACCGGCCCACACTCTCCACGGGCGAGCCGGTCTATATCGTCGGCACTGACGGCGGCATGGTGCCGAAGGTCCAGGCAGTCCAGTCATGGAGGCAGGGAACTGCCGAGCGCTACGAGATCCTCATCGACTTCCGGAAGTACAAGGCGGGGCAGAAGATCCAGCTGCGGAACCTGAGCAACAAGAACAACGTCGACTTTGCCAATACCGACAAGATCATGCAGTTCGAGGTTGTGCGCAGTTCGGGTTCGGGGAAGGGGACGCTTTCCGCAATTCCCAAATTGCTCGACGACGGCGGCTCGCCGAATGCCGCCCGCGGCGGCCTGTCCACCATGAGCCTGACACCGGATCTGGTGGTGGCCAAGCGGGAGCTGAGGGTGGAACGCGAGCACGGAGAATGGGTGATCAGCGGCGTCACGTGGGCCGATGTGGAGAACTCAGGGTTCACCAAAGTGTTGGGCAACCCGCAACCGTTCGACGTCGAGCAGTGGACCATCACCAACGGATCCGGTGGCTGGTTCCATCCGGTCCACATTCATCTGATCGATGCCAAGATCATCGGCCGCAACACCAACGGCGGGAAACCGTTCGCCTGGGAGACTGGCCCCAAGGACGTCTTCTACGCCGGGGAGAACGAGTCCGTCACCCTTCTCACCCAGTTCGACACCGGAGCCCACACGGGCGGACGCTACATGGTGCACTGCCACAACCTTGTGCACGAGGACCACGACATGATGGTCCAGTTCTCCGTGGGTGACCTTCGGAACAACGATCCGGTCACCTCGGACCCGGCCGTCCCGGACACCCTGGCCGCCAACTTCTTTGTTCCGAAATACCAGCCAGGCTACCCGGCGGGTACCTGAGATGAAGGGGGCTGCCGTTGCCGTTTCGGTGGTGCTGGCTTCTTCCTTGTTGGCCGGCTGCACTGCCGGAGCGCCGCCAGGTTCACCTCCTTCCGACCCGTCCGGCGTGGTCCTGACGGCCGGGTCTGGTCCCGAGCTGGGCAATGGTCGGCCCCGGGTCAGCTATGACGGGCTGATGGTCCGTCGGCGCATTGTTGTGGCCGTCTACCCCACACCGGACGCCGACCTGGACAAGCTTCGCACCGCCCTCAGTACTGCCGCGGGCAGCCTTGGCTTGGCAGTGTCGCAGATATCTCCGGACGTGCTCGGGGCCAGCGTGCTGCAGGATACGGTGCCCGAGATAATTGTTGCCCTGCCCAGTGATGCCACCAGTGCTCATGGCGGTAAATTGGTTGACCTTGCCTTCGGCCACGACCTCGCGTTTACGGGACTGGACCAGGTTCGCGTGGCCCAGGTACTCGTTCATGATCTCCGGTTCGCGGTCAACTCGGCGAAGGCCCAGGCAGTGGCGGATGGCATAGCTTTGGAAGGCATCCTTGCGGATGCCCTGGGAAACTATGAGGCCCGTGCCGGCGACAAGGAGCTGGAACTGGGCTACACCGGGCCTCTGCTGAGCGACAAGACGGTGGAGGCCGTCCGTCGGGGCGTTGCGCGGGCCTCGGGGACCACTGCCGACGCCGTCAAAGTGCGCCCCCGGTCGGGCACCGGAACCGGCGTGGAGATGGACAACGAACCGGTTGAGGCCGGCAGTGCCGGGACCGGGGAACCCGTACACGGGCATTGAACCGAAGGGAACCGCTGCACCTCCAGTAGCACCCCAAATTGCGACGACGGGGCCAGATCGGTTGGGATGAAATCCTAGCCGGCCTGACCCCGCCGTTGTGCCTGCAACGACGGCCCGCAGAGTGTGGCGCGTCTCCGATGGCGGCCCACCACGGTCCGCAGGCACAGCGAAAGGGGGTGGCCTCGCGGCCACCCCCTTCACTTGCCAGCTGCAGGTGCTGGCTGCGCTATGCCTTTCCTACCGCGCCACCACGCTGCCCGAGCGGGCGGACTCCGGGCTGGTGCCCACCGCATTGATGGCAACCACCACGAAACGGTAGTTGCTGCCGGTAAGGGTCATCTCCAGGTTCCTGGCCGTCGCCGGCAGGACCGCGGAGTCCGTCCTTGAAACCACGGTGGCGTTGTTTGCCGCCGAGCTCATCCGCAGGGCGGTGACCTTGTAGCCGGTGATCGGTGAGCCGCCCGTGGTGGCCGGGGGTGTCCAGGCGATCGAGGCTGTCACAGGCCCGCGGTTGTCGCCTTGCCTTGCCCTCCCGATTACCGGAGCGCCCGGCCGGTTGGGCGTCGTAACCGCATTGGATGCCGCCGATGCCGCGCCCGCTCCGGTGTTGTTGACGGCCCTGACCACGAAGCTGTAAGTGGTGCCCGGGGTAAGTCCGGTAACCACCTGGCTGGTGGCCGCGTTAGTGAAGGTGGCAGTAGTGACTACCGTGGTTCCCGTGCGGACTTCGATCTGGGAGCCGGTGATAGGGGACCCGCCGTCATTCGCAGGAGCTGTCCACGTAACCGTCGCTGAGTTGATTCCGGCAGTCGCTGCCACACTGGTGGGAGTACCCGGAGCCCCAGCTGCCGGCGTGACGGCGTTGGACACGGCCGACAGTGCGCCCGCGCCGAACTCGTTGATCGCGCGCACCTGGAAGGTGTACGCGGTGCCGTTGGTCAGCTCGGTGACGACGGCGCTGGTGGCCGCCGCAGGAACACCGGTGACTGTCCGGACTGCTGAGCCGCCAGCGCTGACGACCACCTCGAAGCCCGTGATCGGCGACCCGCCTGCTGCAGGTGCCGTGAAGCCGACCGTGGCGGAGCCGTTGCCAGCAGCCGCCGTGCCGATGGCCGGTGCAACAGGCACAGCCAGGGCAACCACCTGATCGGAGAACCGCAGCTGCTCGATGTTCCGCAGCGTGTCGGTCCCGTCGCTGGCCCGCTGGCCGGCCACATCAGCGCCGGTCTGGGTGACCGTCACCTTGGCCAACTCGGTTTCCGTTGCCGGAGTGGCCACGATCGTGTAGTTGGACCGCGGGCCCGAGAAGAGCGCGGTGTCCGTGCCACCGGAGCCCGCCAGGATCTCGCGGATCGCCACGACGTTGCCCGGATTCACGGTTCCCGCGAACACGGCTTCCTGGAGAGTGGGGCCGGTAAGCTTGCCGGCGCCGTCCCGCAGGTACTGGGTGGTCATGCCGGCCGCACTGCCAACCTCCGAAGCGGGGTTGTTCGCGTCCGTGCGGACACTAAGGCGGACACTGAAGTACTTGTCGCCGTCGATGATGTCATCGGCGCCGCGTCCTTCAATGAGGTCACTGCCGCCGCCGCCGAGAAGGATGTTGCCATCGCCCCAGACATTGCTGCCCGGGACCAGCAGCGGGCAGTTACTGGATGCAGATGCCCCAATGACTGTATCCGCCGGAGTGGCGAGCGCGGGTACCAACGGGTCAAGGCCCGCAACGCGGTCAACGCCTGCCTGGTCCAGCACGTCGCATCCGATGAATCCGGCACCGCCGACGCCGCTCGGAACAATGTCATCGCCCCGAAGGGTGTCATCGAGGTTCCCGCCCGAGAGTGCTTCCACCTCGTTGAACTTGTCCCGGACTCCCACTTCCAGGATATCCAGCGGCGGGATCTGGAGGTTCAGGTCCGCGTCTTGTGCCTGTGGATCCTGAAGGCCGATCTCCCAGTCGTATCCCGAGGCTCCCGCGACCTTCTCAACGCCGGGTCCTGCGAGGCCGACGTCGTCACCGCCCTCCATGTCGTAGTCGTCGTCGCCGCCTTGGCCGATCAGGATGTCGTGTCCGGGCTTTTGGGAGTCATCCAGGAAAAACAGGTTGCTGCTGTCCCCGATCATGAGGTCAGGTTGGTCCCCGCCCTCTTCCCAGTCGTCGCCGCTATCGCCGAACGCGGCATCGATGCCTTGACCGAGCATAATGAAGTCGTCGCCGGTTCCACCGAACGTCTCGTTGGCATTCGCTCCACCGTTCGTGAAATCCTTGCCATCTCCACCCATGATGATGTCCAGGCCCGGGCCGGCGTCGATCGCGTCGTTTCCGGGACCGCCCTTGGGCACGTCGTCGCCGGCGAGGTCGGTGATGATGTCTTCGCCTTCGCCGCCGAGTGCGACGTCGGCTCCGTCACCACCTTCGATGATGTCGTTGCTGGCACCACCCCAGAAGGTGTCGCTGTCGTTCCCGCCGAAGATGCGGTCCGCGCCGGCGGTGCCGTTGTAGACGCTCTGTCCGTTGATCCCGGAGGGGTCCACGGTGTTCCTGGCGCGGTACTTGATCGTACCGTCGGGCATGCGGATCAGCAGGGCGGCCTCATCGCAGTCTGAGTCCGGGTCATCCGTTACGGTGTTGCCGGAGGCTGTAAAGCCGGCGGTGGTGCCTGCCAGCTTCTTCAGTTCAAACTTGCAGTCCGCCGTGGCGAACGAATCGGCCTTCAGGCTGTGCACGTTCGTGTTGCGCATCATCAGTTCAGCGAAGGAGTTGCCCTCCAGTGCACTGCGGAGGTTCATGCCCGGCGTGCGCGCCAGGTAGTACAGGCGGTCGCCGTTCTGCAGGTCGGTCAGCTGGTTCTCGAAGACGTAGTTGAACGTGCTGCCAAGCAGGCCACCGAACACAACGGTCTGCTCCGCGAGACCGCCGACCCAGAGGTCCACGTTGTCCAGGCCGGTGATCGACAGGGTGCCGTCGTTGGCCCAGGCGCCCGTGCTGTTCATAAACGCAGACGCATCATCAGGAGCAACGTCCCCGGAGTTGGGGCTGACGATCAGTCGTGCAGCCTCCCGCTTGCCCGCCAGCGTAGTAGCGCCGGTGATGGACGGGTGCTGGCCATAGGCTGCGACGAAGTTGACGAGCGACTCCGGGTGCTTGAGGTTCTCGCCGAAGTCGATCCAGTTGATGTAGGGCTTCAGCTGGCCGTCGTTGGTCGAGCCGTAAAGCTCGCGCCGAAGGACGTTCAACCGCGGAATTCCTTCCGAGCGGGCTCGTGTCATGTTGACGGTCGGCAGGTCCAGGGGCAGACCCAGCAGGTTGTTGCGGAGCGTGTCCGTCACGAACTCGTCGAGCTCGTTACCGGCCTGGTCCGACATACCCATGATGATGCTGCCCGCAGCCTCCTCGGAGGTGAGCGGACCGGCAGGCCCGCCGTTGGTGTACTCCGGCGGGTTGAGGAACCCCTCGAGCAGGGAGATGTCGTTCTGACTTCCCAGTTCGTCGTCGGAGGTGCCGAATTCGTTGTCGGGACCGGGGCTGTCCTCATTCCTGCGGGAGATCGTCTCGGTCAGCATCGAGTGGCCGAAGCGGTACACGGCGTGGGCGAATTCAGCCTTGACCGCGGGGTTGAGCTCCGTCTGGGTGAACGCAAACGGCTCGAAGGGGTTGATCGCAGGTTGAACCTTGCGGGCGAACTCCTCGAAGACCAGGTGCTGGTACTCCATCTCGGTGATGAACCGTGCCGCCTGGAAGAGGCGCTCACCGTTCCAGTCTGCCGCGCCCAGGGTCAGCTTCCACTCGGCGAGCGCAGTAACGCCGGCCGCTGAAGTGTCGCCGGTGAGCACATTCTTGATGTCGCCGACGAGGCGGTCGTGCTCGGAGTGGAAGATCTGGTGGATGGCGGTCAGGCCGATGTTTTCGTTCACACGGCCGTCGCCGGCGATGAAGTGCGCGTTGAGCATTTCATCGTCATAGGTTCCCGCCGGCTGGCTGGCGAAGTCGGCCGAGGCCACGTTGTCTTCGTCCGGGACCGGAGCGACCGGTGGTGTACCCGGGTTGTGGTCGGTATCCACCGGGGTGGGGTCCGCATTGTGCGCAATGTCCGTCAGGAACGGCGTTTCGAAGTGCAGCGCATTCGCGGGAACAGGAACCGGAGAGCCGATGTTGCCCTCCACCATGCCGGTTGTGGTCACGTACTGCGGGAGACCGCTGGGACCAGGGAGGAACTTGCCGTAGGGGTCTGCGGCAATCATGGGGATGTTCGTTACGTCTGCGTCCTGGAGGTCAAGACCGAGCAGCTCCTTAGCCTGTGCCTTGGTGGTGGCCCAGGTGGCCATGCCGCCAGCCGTGGGACCCGCAGGACCGCCGAGCAGCTTTCCCGTGGACACCGGCTTGCCGTCGCTGTTGTCGACGTACTCGCGGAGGAATACCTGGTGTGACGGGTGGGAGGTGTAGGTCTGGCTCTGGTCCACCCAGGGCGAGTCCGTGTTCAGGGCATCCTGGATGTCATCCCCGGTACCCAGCTCACCATCTTCCCCCGGCTGGTTCTGGCCCCGGGTCAGCACCATGAAGCGCAGGTTCGGGGCCAGGTCGTCGCCATTGCCCAGGACGTGGTCCGGACCCGCGATCAGTGGATCGTCGTCCTTCAGCGGCACAAACACCGTGCCTCCGCCCTTAACGGTCTGGTCCACGCCATGATCGAAGAACTGGCCGAACAGGGTGAACATCGAATTGTAGGGCGGCGAGAGGCCGACGTCGGTGGTCACGTTCGGGATGAAAAGGGTCTGGTGCGACGGCACGCAGCCCGCAGGAATTTCGTCGATCGGCGGCGTAGCCGAGGGATCCGGATCCGTCGTGCATGGGACGATGCCCTCGTTGCCCTGCGACCTGACCGGGTTACCGGCTGCTGCCACCGCGGCCGGGTTGGTTGAGGTCTGGTCCACGATCAGGTTGCTGATGACGCGGGGCTCAGAGTCGAAAACGGAGCCCTTCTTCTGCGCGTACGAGGTCGGCTGGGAAGGGCCGAACGCGGGAGGTGAGTCCTCGGCACTCTTGAATACCGGCGTGGTCAGGCGGGGGAATACCTGGTCGGCGGCGCCGAACGTTTCCTGGCCTGGCACGAGGTTGTTGCAGGAACCGTCCACTGTGCGCAGCCCCATGGAGACGAGGGGGCTCGCGATCTGATCAGGGCCGGTGCCAACCATGGTGTCACACGGATGCTCCGGGGACCGCGTTGCAGCGTGCGCCTCGGCAATCTTGATCTGCTTCAGGATAAACGCCAGATCCGAAGGGGTTACGGTGAATCCCTGGCCTACCGGCGCCGTGACAGCGTTGGCGGCGACGACGGGAAGTCCTATGCCAACGGGCATGACTATAGCGGCGATGGCCGCAACCAGCCGGATACGTGCCGGCCTCTCACGTGCCGGGCGGATGGCCGTGTGGCGCCCGCGTCTGGCGTGGAAATTGCTTTCTTCGTTGTGTTGAGGCGCGGACGGCCTACCGTCGTCCGGGCCCAGGGGCGCCCAATTGGAGGGTCTCATGACATGCCTGCCGTTAGGAGGGATGGAATGAGTCATGGTGCAGCGGCCACCTCTAAAAAACCTTAATCAGCCAAGCGCTGAACAGGGCAAACACAGTGCCTGAGGGAATGCGGATGAAACAACAACCGCCGTTGCCCAAGCGAATTTCGACCGGCAAAGAAGCCACTAGCCTCATCGGACATAGGTATCCCGAGCGGCCAACAGGTAAGCCCTCCTCCGTCAACAGGTAGCCCCTACTCGTGTCCCGGGCCTGGGAAACAGCAACACTTGGGCAGAAATTCGCAACTGATCAAAGGTTCACGGATGAACTCAGTAAATCTGACAGTTTCAGATGTCACCATGCCAGCTGTCCTCACGGGGCCGGGTCCCTGCCGGCTCGATGCGAAAATCATCGGTCCGCTCCGGATCCGGCGCGGGGATACAGTCCTGGGCTATGGGGAACTGGGCGGCCCGAAGCCCCGGCAAATTCTCGAACTCCTTCTGCTGAACCTGGGCGGACCGGTTTCCAAAGACCGCCTTATCGACGTCCTTTGGGCCGGGCAGGCCCCGGCGGAGGCTCTCCCCAGCCTGGAAAGCTATGTCAGTGTGCTGCGGCGCCATCTGCAGCCCGGAAGGGGCAAGGACGGCCCTTTGCGGACGGTGACCGGCGGCTACGTGCTGGACACGTCGCTGGTGGACCTGGACCTGGACCGCTTCGAGGCACTGGTACGCAGGGCTGAATTGGCAGCGCCCCAACACGCCATTGTCCTGCTCCGGGAGGCTCTTGACCTGGCTTCTGGCCCGCTACTGGGCGATGAGCTGTTGCCGTCCTGGGCCGAAGCGGAGCGAATTCGTCATGCAGCGCGTGTCTTCAATGCCCGGCTACTGGCGGCGGAGTCAGCCCTGGCGTTGGGCCAGTCCCAACTGGCCTCGGTTTGGGCAAGGGAGGCCCTTGCGGATGATCCCCTCAGCGAGCAGGCCTGGACGGCTCTGGTCCGTGCACTGGAAAGTGGAGGCAAGCCCACGGAGGCCTTGCGTGCGTTCGACCAGTGCAGGCGGATTATGGACCGGGAGATGGGCTGTGCGCCGGGTCCCGCCCTGCGGGCCATTTACTCCCGCCTGCTGGAGGCCACCGCCGACTTTACGGTGCCCCGGGTCAGGCCCACTGCAGAGTCGCAAGGAATTCGCGTCCTGGTCATCAATAGTCAGCGGACCATAACTGAGTTGCTTGCCTATGCCTTGGATCGCGAACCGGAGTTGCACCATTTGGGAGGTGCCGACTCTGCGGAATCGGGGATTGATTTGGTCCGCAAGCTGACGCCCGACGTCGTCATTCTTGACGACCGGCTGCGCGACGACGACGGGCTGGGTGCGGCCAAGCGCGTACTTGCTGCTGCACCCGCCACCCGAATCGTGATGTTGGTGGAGGCGCCGACGCCGGAGTGGCGCCGGCAGGCAGCCGCCGCGGGCATCAGCGAGCTGCTGCCGATGGACGGTTCACTTGCCGCCTTGCTAAGCACCCTTAAGGCAAAACCGCTGGTGCCCGAGCACGCAGTTTGACCGGCCCGGCAGGAAACGTGCAGGAGCCAAGGCACACATATCCATATGGGTATATGATAAGCGCATGGCACGGGCAGCGACGACGACGGACACTTTCAACGCGGTAGCTGAACCCCGCCGTCGGGAAATCCTGGACGCCCTTACCCAGGGTGAGCGCCCGGTGAACGAGCTGGTGGAACTCTTGGGCCTGGCCCAGCCCCAAGTCTCGCGGCACTTGCGGGTGCTGCGCGAGGTAGGGGCGGTGGATGTGCGGGATGAAGGCCGGCAGCGGCTGTACCGGCTCAACCCCCAGGCGCTGAAGCCCATCCATGACTGGGTCTCCGGCTACCAGCACCTCTGGGACGAGCGCTTCGAACTGCTGGACGACGTGCTCGCCGACCTCAAACAGGAAGACACGCAAGACGAAGGATCAGGACAATGACACAAACAGGCACCATGGACGTGACCTTTCCCAGCGACCGGGAAATCCTCATCACCCGGACCGTCAGCGCACCACGGCACCTCGTGTACAGGGCCTGGACCACACCTGAACTGGTCAAGCGCTGGTGGCCCGGGCGGCGGGGCGAGATGACCACGGCCGAGATGGACTTCCGGGTGGGCGGGGCATGGCGCTACGTGATGGTGGCGCACGGTGAGTTCGAGGTGGCCTTCCACGGAACGTACCGCGAGATCGTGCCCAACGAACGGATCGTGCACACGGAGGTCATGGAGACGTCCGGTGCGTCGCCGGACAGCGAGGAGGGGTCCGTGGTCAACACCGTCACCTTCAGCGATGCCGACGGCGGCGCCACCCTGGTCAGCATCCGCACCGACGCAGGCAGCAAGGAGGTGCGGGACATGATTGCCCAGTCCGGCATGGAGGGCGGCGTGCGCGAGCAGTTCGAACTGATCGAGGAACTCGCCCGGAGCCTGGGGTAACTGCGGGCCGGGGCCCGGCTAAGCCGGCATCCCCCGCACCTGCGGCGGGATCCCAGCTTTCTGTGACAACCTTGAAGTGATGACTTCTCAACGGCAGGCACCCACCAGGACCCCAGCACGCCCCGCTCAGGGCTCGGGTTTCTTTTTCGTGCTCGCCACGCTGGCCTGCGTTGCAGGGCTGGTGGCCACGTACTACTACTTCGTCCAGACCACTACGGGCCAGTTCATCGACGAGTCCGCGCTGGTGGAAGCCGTCGATATCCACGGGCCGGCGGGCAAGGCGACCACCAGGTTCCTGGACCTGCTGCCCACCATCTCACTGGTGATGGCCGCCGTCGTGGTGCTCTTTGTCACGGTGATCCGGAAGCACTGGACGGAAGCCGGCATCGCGGTGACTGCCTGCATCGGTGCGAATATTGCTACCCAGGTCCTGAAGGATGTGCTGCCGGCCCGGCCGGACAAGGGCGTGGTGACGCTGGAGCTGAACTCGCTGCCGTCCGGGCACACTACCCTGGCGGCGTCGGCGGCGGCCGCGGTGTTCCTGATGGCCTCGCCCCGCTGGCGCCCGATGGCCGGTTTTGTGGGCGGCACATTCGCGATTGCCTCCGGCGTGTCCACGCTGATCAACCAGTGGCACCGGCCGGCCGACGTGGTGGCCGCGTTCCTGCTGGTGGGCGCTTTTATGATTCCGGCAGGCTGGCTCATCATCCGCCGCGGGGCGTGGAATGCGTGGGACGGCTTTGGCGGGCACATCGGGTCGGCCCGGATCTGGCTCACGCTGCCGGTGCTGATCGGGCTGGCGTCGGCTGCGGTGGCGATGTATTCGCTGGTCCGGATCGCGCCCAGTCCCTGGCAGGAGGTCAGCACCACCAACTATTTCTGGGCCGGGATCTCGCTGATCGTGATCGCCGGGTATCTGGCCACCGTTGCCACCACCGCCCTGTTCGCGTACGCCGCACGGCGGCGTGGCTCCCCCAGGCGCTGACGTTACTTCCTCCCCCGGACCCCCAACTAAGTAGCGCTAAGTGTCGTTTTGAGGCGTCAAAACGACACTTAGCGCTACTTAGTTGGGTGGGGAACAGGGAAGGTTAGTCCGGGGCGTTAAGGCGGGCAATCAACAGAGCCTCGGCGACGATGGCGTTTTCGAAGTCGCCCAAGTGGATTGATTCGTTGGCCCCGTGGGCGCGGGAGTCCGGATCCTCCGCCCCTGTGATGAGCACCTGTGCCTGCGGATACCGCCTGGTCAGGATGTTGACCGCGGGAATGGAACCGCCAACCCCCATGCAGACCGCCGGCACACCCCAGGTCTCCTGCATCGCCGAGAGCATGGCCCGGGCAGCGGGTGAGGCAGCGTCACCGGCAAAGCCCTCGGTCCGGCCGGCGGGCGTAAACGTGACGTCGGCGCCGAAGGGCGTGTGCGTTTCAACGTGCCGGCGGACGGCGTCCATGGCCGCGGCGGTATCGCTCTCCGGTGCAAGGCTGAGGCTGAACTTCGCCCGTGCCACTGGCTGCAGCGTGTCCGAGGACAGGGCAACAGAGGGCACGTCCATCCCGATGATCGCCAGCGCTGGCTTAGTCCACAGCCGCGATGTCAGCGAGCCCGAACCGGCCAGGGGCACGCGTGGCCGGACGCCGGAATCCGCCCGGAACTCCTCTTCGTCCATCAAAGGCCCGGGTATATCCGAGGCGAGAAGCCCCTCCACCGCCACGCTGCCGTCGTCGTGATGCAGCGTGGCAATCAGGCGCGAGAGCACGGTGACGGCGTCCAGCAAAGGACCCCCGTAGGTGCCCGAGTGCAGGGCGTGGTCCAGCACCCGCACCTCAATGGTGCCCAGGATCAGCCCGCGAAGGCTGGTGGTCAGGGCCGGGACACCCACCTTCCAGTTTCCGGAGTCGGCAACCACCAGGACGTCGGCGCTGAGCAGGTCCCCGTGCTGCTGGAGCAGCAGCGGCAGGCTGGGCGAACCGGCCTCCTCCTCGCCGTCGATGAATATGGTGACGCCGAGCTCCAGCTCCTCCCCCAGGACGCGCAGCGCGTTGCGGAAGGCGGCCAGGTGCAACATCACCCCTGCCTTGTTGTCGGCCACTCCCCTGCCCCACAACCGGCCGTCCCACTCCACCGCTTCGAACGGCGGACTCTCCCACAGGGTGAGGTCCCCGGCCGGCTGGACGTCGTAATGCGCGTACAGCAGGAGCGTGGGCTTGCCGTTCCGGGCAGGCCTCCGTCCCACCACCGCCGGCGCTCCCGGTGCGCCGTCGGGCCTCGGGGCCTGCAGGATGCCGACGTCGGTGATCCCGGCTTCCTGGAACAGGACCGCCACGTGCCGGGCTGCCTTATCCAGCTCCGAAGGGTCGAAGGAGTCCCAGGCCATGGCAGGAATGCGGACCAGGTCCGAGAGTTGGCCGACGGCGGAGGTGAAGTCCGTTGCGACGGCCTGGCGCAGCTCGGGCAACAGGGAGGTGGAGGTGTCCGGCAGGCTCAATGATCAGCCCACCCCGTGGTGCTGGAGCCACATCTCCAGCAGCGCCAACTGCCAAAGGACGTTGCTGTTCACGGCTGTCCGTTGGGTGTTGGGGTCTGCCAGGAGGCCGTCGATGTAGTCCGGCTGGAAGAGTCCGCGCTGCTTTGCCTCCGGTGCATGGAGGGCGTCGCGGACGATGGAGATGAACGGTTCCTCAAGGTGCCGGAGGGCCGGGACCGGGAAGTATCCCTTGGGCCGGTCCACCACGGCTGTGGGCAGCATCTGCCGGCCCAGATCCTTCAGAATGCCCTTTCCGCCCTGGGACGCCTTGAGTTCCGGCGGGCAGGACGCGGCGAGCTCCACCAGCTCATGGTCCAGGAACGGCACCCGGGCCTCGATGCCCCAGGCCATGCTCATGTTGTCCAGCCGCTTGACCGGATCGTCCACCATCAGCAGGTGGGTATCCAGCCGGAGCACCGCGTCCAGGGCGGTGTCCGCGCCGGGGGCGTCCAGGTGGGCGGCCAGGACCCGGCTGCTCACATCGGTGGCGCAGTACCACTCGGGCTCCAGGATGTTAAGGAGTTCTTCATGGCTATGGTCCACAAAACGTGAGGTGAACGTGGACAGCGCCTCCGAACGGCCCACCGAAGCAAGCGGCTGGTGGTACCCGTACCCGCCAAAGACCTCGTCCGCGCCCTGGCCGCACTGCACCACCTTCAGATGCTCGGCGACAGTCCGGGAGAGCAGGTGGAACGCCGTCACGTCGTGGCTGGCCATGGGTTCGGACATCGCACCCACGGCCCCATCAATGGACGGCGCGAACTCGGAGGTGCTGACGTGCAGTTGCTCATGCCGCGTACCGAACTCCCGCGCAACGAGGTCCGAGTAGGCGAACTCGTTTCCGGAGTCCCCGCCGGCGCCGTCAAACCCGATGCTGAACGTGGACAGTCCGTGCTGTCCCTCCTCGGCGAGCAGGGCAACGAGGAGACTGGAGTCCAGGCCCCCGGAGAGAAGGACGCCCACCGGCACGTCCGCCACCATCCGGCGTCGTACTGCCGTCTGAAGGGAACCGCGGACGGCTTCCTGCCAGTCCGCCGCGGACCAGTCCGCGTGCTCCGCGCGGCGCGTGTAGTCAGGTTTCCAGTACTCGCGGTCGTGCCAGGTTCCATCGGCACGGATGGTCCGGATGGTTGCGGCCGGCAGCTTCTGGATGCCGCGCAGGATGGTCCGCGGCGCGGGGACAATCGAGTGCCAGCTCAGGTAATGGTGCAAGGCCGTCTCGTCAATGGACGTATCCATCCCGCCCGAAGCCACCAGCGCCGGCAGGCTGGAAGCGAAGCGCAACCTTCCCGGGAGCTGGGAGACGTACACCGGTTTGATGCCCAGACGGTCCCTGACCAGCAGGACTTCCTGCCGCTGCGGATCGTAAAGAGCCACCGCGAACATTCCCACCAGGTGGTGGACAAAGTCGTCGCCCCACTTCCGGTAGGCCTTCAGGATCACCTCGGTGTCGCTGTTGGACCGGAAAGTGAACTCCGGCTCCAGTTCCCGGCGCAGTTCCTTGTAGTTGTAGATGCAGCCGTTGAACGTGACCGCCAGGCCGCCGTCGTCCAGCATTGGCTGCGCCCCTGCCTCGGAAAGGTCAATGATGCTGAGGCGCTGATGCCCCAGTGCCACCCAGCCCGACTCCCAGCTCCCCCGCCCGTCAGGCCCCCGCGACGTCATTGCCCCCATCATTTTCAGAACCGACTCCTGGGAGGCCTTTCTCCCGTTGAAGGCGATTTCGCCGGCTATTCCGCACATGGTGCTGTCCTCGTTCCTTGCCTTTACTGCGATCGGTGTGGTTCTTCGCGGACCACCCTGATGGTCTTGAGCGTTGGGTCGGCGGGATCCGGCAGGACCATGCCTGCCTCCACGCCGCTGCGGAGGTAATCCATGGCCGCTTTGTTGATCCGTTCGCCGGGCAGCAGGAGGGGAATGCCCGGAGGATAGGGCGTGGCCATTTCGGCGGCAATGCGGCCGGGTGCCTCTTCGCACGGGATCACTTCCACCGGCCCGAAGAACGCGTCCCGGGGAAGCATCACCGTCTCCAGGTAGAGGTCCTCCTCGTCCGGGATAACGACGGCGGGTGGCCGGGGCAGGTCCGGGGCGGCTTCGGTGAGGGCGCGGAGTGCGTCCAGGAGCCGGTTAGCTGTCTCCTGGTCATCGGACACTGAAATCACGGCTTCGGTCCGCCGGTGGTCCGTGGTGCCCATGTCGATGCGGCAGTTCTCACGCAGCCAGTCCGTGGCCTGGAACCCGCTGATGCCAAGGTTCGAGACGTCGATCATGATGTGCTGGATGTCCAGGTCGTGGGACGCCTCGGCGTGGACCAGTTCGTCTTCGAGGACGTGCAGGCCGGGGAGAGCCTCGATGTCCCGCCGGAGTCCCTTCGTCAGTTCCAGGGCCTTTTCGATCATGGCTTTGCCCTCCTGGACCATTTGCCGGCGCCAGCCGTCCATCGCCGCGTACAGGAGCGTGTTGGCGCTGGTGGTGGAGAGGACATCGGCGCACTGGTTCAGGCGGACCGGGTCCACGAGGTTTCCCTGGAGGTGGAAGATGGAACCCTGTTCGAAGCCCAGCCCCATTTTGTGCACGCTGACCACGCAGATGTCCGCCCCGGCGGACATGGCCCAGGTGGGCGTATCCGGGTGGAAAGGAAGCTGCGCGCCCCACGCCTCGTCCACGATCAGCGGCTTGCCGCGCTTGTGGCAGATCTCCGCAATGGCCTCGATGTCCGCGCAGGTGCCGTAGGGCGTGGGGCTGACGATCAGGGCGGCGGAGGCGTCCGGATACCGCTGCCACATCTCCTCCACCGCTTCGGGTGACGGCGGGTGGCTCAGCTTCAGTTCGTTGTCCCACCGCGGTTTGATCCACCGCGGCTGCAGCCCGGACAGCACCAGCCCCGAGACCACGGACTTGTGGGCGTCCCGGCTGATGAGGAGCTCGCCCTCGCCGCGGGTCACCGCCAGTATGGCGGCCTTGATGGAGAGGGAACTGCCGCAGGTGGTGAAGAAGGCCATGTCCGCACCCACGGCTTCGGCCATCAGCTGCTCGGCTTTGGACAGGTAGCCGTTGGAGGACTGCCGGTCGTCGAGCCCTGAGGAGGCAACGACGTCGGACTTGAAGCTTTGCTCGCCCAATACCTCCAGCACGCGTGGATCGACGCCGCGGCCCTGCCGGTGGGCAGGCGGAGTGAATCCGTACCTTTCCAGTTTCTGGTGTTCGGCCAGTGCATCGAGCACCGGCGCCTCATTCTGGTCCATATGCACCCTCCCGGATCCTTGCCTAGAAGCTCTGGTCGCTGGCCAGCAGCGGCGAATCAGTCAGCTGCCGAAGCGCTGTTGCGGGCAGGCTGCTGGCGTGGACTGCGTCAGCGATGACGTCGCACAGGCTGCCCGCTTTGGCGTAGGCCTCCCGCTGCCTTGCAGCACCGGTGCCCCTGGTCAGGACCTGGAACAGCAGGGATTCCACAACGTCGAACTCGCCCTGCTCCTTCAACACCGGCTGGATGAAGTCCAGCAGGGACATGACCACGTCGAAGGCGGCGCGGGGCTGGCCTGTCAGCGGATCCACCAGTTCGCCGTCGAGCCCAAACCGGCCCGCCTGCCAGGAGGCGAGTCGAAGCTGTACTGCAGAGGCAGGCACCGGGGGCACGCCCGCGCGCCACTGCCTGGCGGCTGTCTCCGCCAGGCCGCGCACCAGGGCCGCGAGCAGGACGGCGTCGTCGGCGAACAGGCACACATCCGCCACCCGGATTTCCACGGTGGGGTGATGGTGGCTAAGCCTGGCGTCGAGGTAGATCTGTGCCAAATCCATGGGCACGCCCGAGCGGAGCATCTCCTGGATGTGGGCGTGGTAACCCTCAGCGGAGCCGAAGATTTCGCTGGGACCCGCGGTGGGCCACCTGTTCCAGGCCTGGGAGCGGTAGCTCGCGTAGCCGGTGTCCACACCGTTGCAGAACGGGGAATTCGCTGTCAGGGCCATCAGTACCGGGAGCCAGATCCGGATCCGGTCCAGGATGGCAACGCCTTCCTCGTCGGAGTCGATCTCCACGTGGACGTGGCAGCCGCACGTCAGCTGCTCAGCCGCCGTCACGCCGAACTTCTGCATCATCCGCTCGATCCGCTCGCCCGGGGCTGCAGTGGACTGCACCGGAAAGGGCGACGTGGCAAGGGCGACCGAGCGTGCTCCCACTGCGCGGGCGGTGGAATCCGCGCTCACCCGCCGGGCCGTGAGGTCCTGCGCGAGCTCGTCCAGGCTGATCCTTGGCAGCGTGCAGGCTTCGATCTGTTCCTGCTTCATTTCACTGCTGAGCCCGTCATCATCACTCAGGCGGTCCAGCAGTTCGCCCAGTGGCACGGCATGCCCGCTTGCATTGTCGACGATGAGGAACTCTTCCTCCACACCCAGGCGGCGCATCAGCGCTGCCCCTTTGGGCCGGCATCTCCCTTACGTGGGACTCGTCCGTGGGCAAGAGGAAAAACGTTTCGGAAACCAGCCATTATGACTCCTGGATAGAACCATGAAGCGTTTGGCTTAACCTCAGTGTTAGAACATACTAAGCATGCTTATTTCCTGTCCGCAAGGCAAAACACGCGAAAACGCCCCGAAACAAGGCGCATCTTGCGCTGCTTCGGGGCGTCCCATTGGCCCTTTTTCAGGAGCTCTTGGCCACCTCCGGGGCGGTTATTACGCTCAGACGAGCGGCGGACCAGCGAGGCTGGCATTGATCTCCGCGGTGACGGCCGACGCCGGCGTGGCCGGCAGGAGGCGCGACAGGAACTTCGCCCGGGCTGCTTCGACGAAACCACGGAAAAGGCCGAAGTCCTCGGGCAGCTCCTCCGGGTGCCACTGGATGCCCATGGTGAAGGTGTTCGCGGGGTATTCGATGGCTTCCACCACTTGGTCCTCGCTCCAGGCTGCAGCAATAAGGCCTTCGCCGAGCTTGTCCACGGCCTGGTGATGGGAGACCGGCACTGGTCCGGGGTTGGCACCGATCAGTTGCTCAAGCCTGGAGCCGGGCTTGATCTCCACCGGGATCCTGTTGAAGTTGTAGCCGCCGGGCTGGTACTGGGCGTTCCCGATGACGTCGGGCAGGTGCTGGTGGAGGCTGCCGCCCAGCGTGACGTTCAGCAATTGCTCGCCGCGGCAGATGCACAGCAGCGGAACGTCCTGGCGGATCGCTTCCTGGATCAGGGCCTGCTCCCAGGCATCACGCTCTGGGCGCGGAGCGTCGGTTTCCGGGTGGGCTTCCTGTCCGTAGAGGGACGGGTCCACGTCCCAGCCACCGGGAACCACCAGGCCGTCGAGCCTGCCCACAAGCAGTTCGATCATCCCGGCCATGACGGGCTGGGGTGGCAGCAGGATGGGCACGCCGCCTGCGGCGATGATGGGGTTCAGGTACGTCTCGGGCAGGAATGCCGCCCTGACCGTGCCGCAACCATCGGTCCCAGCCTGCTCCAGGTACGTGGTGAGTCCGATGATGGGTTTCATCGCGGCGTCGGTGGTCTGCACAGTGGTCCTTCCGGGAAATTTCTCTGCCTCCAATTTTATGGCGGCGGAAGGCACTGAATGTTTCGTGGAGGTCAAATGCAGGTGTCAAGAAGGTCACACTTCCGGGGCTTAGTGAAGGTCCCGGGGTACCACGGTGAAGCGGCGGTTGCGCAGGGACGGCACACGGGTCCTGACTGCCGCGATCCGTTCGGGTTCGAGCTCGGCAAAAATGACTCCGGGTGCCTCGCCGGCGTTGGCGATCACCACCCCGAAGGGATCAACCACGATCGAGTAAGCAGTGGCCAACGGCCCGCACTGGTTGGCCGTCACCACATAGGTGGTGTTCTCGATGGCACGGGCACGGACCAAGGTGTTGAAGTGGTCTTCCTTGCCCGGGCCTACGATCCACATGGCCGGCAGCAGCAGGACGTTCGCGCCGGCGTCCACCATGTAACGGGCGCTTTCCGGAAACCTGAGGTCGTAGCAGGTCAGCATGCCCAGGCGCAGCTGCCCGAAGGAGAGCAGGGACGGCTCGGCGATGGCACCCTGGCTGGTTCCGTCACTTTCACGGTAGCCAAAGGCGTCGTAGAGATGCACCTTGCGGTACGTGCCTTGAACTGAGCCCTCCGAGTCAAGAGCCACCAGGGTGTTGAACGGAAGGCCACCGGGGTTGGCCTCAGCGGTTCCCACCACCACGGGCAGGTGGAGCCCTCTTGCGAGCGCCGCGATCCCGCTGATGAATGGACCGTCCAAGGGCTCTGCCACTTCCGCGAGGACACTTGGGGGTTCGGTGCCGGCATACAGGCTGGACTCGGGAAGCACCAGCAGGTCGGCGTTGTTCAGCGCGGCAGTTTCCATTAGCTGTTGTATCTGCACCAGGTTCCGCTGGGGTTCGCTGCCGGCGCTGAACTGCCCGCACGCAATTCTCACTTCGGCCCTCCTGCCACCGCGATACGGCTCCCTTCACCAAAGGTTCGCACACCCCGGTCTGCGCGAATAGCCCCAGTGGCACCTTCCCGGCCTACGTGCGGCTGACCTGCGCAAACACCGAGGAACACTTGACAAAACCTTGACGAATTACCCATGAGTAATTTGAGCCAGCTCCACCAAGCTATTCCTATCGGAGCCGCACAGGCTCACAAGGTCTCTGCGGTTACCGCAAAGTTTTAGGGGTAGAACGTGAGCAAGGTTGCTGGACGTAAGAAGCGCATCATCGGCACCACTGCCGCGCTGGTAGCTATCAGCGGCGGTGCGGCTTTCGCCTACTGGACGGCTACGGGAACAGGCAGCGCTACCACCAAGGCCGGCACCACTACCGGCTTCGAGATCACCGGTACAGCTACAGGCGGCGAACTTTCCCCGGGCGGGCCGACGCAGAAGGTCACCTTCACCGTGAAAAACCCCGGCACCGGCGTTCAGAAGGTCTCGAAAGTTGATGTCAAAGTCGCCAACACCGACGGCACCACGTGGACGTCATCGACCGGCTGCAAGACGGCCGACTTCGCAATAGCGGACTACGACTTTACTGCCAAAGAACTTGAGCCCGGTGGCACTGCCACCGGCACGGTAACTCTTCAGATGGTCAACAGCGCAGAGAACCAGGACGGTTGCAAGGGCGCCACGGTGCCCCTGCACTTCGCGGCCAGCTGAAGGGGGCAAGGAGTCACCTTCCTGAAGCAGTCCATCAGCTTCGTAGCCCAATGGTGATGAAGTCCGCCTGACCGCTATCAAGCTCGATTTTTCCGGAAGGTCCCCGTGCCCACAAACGCCAGCTCCCCCGAAGCCACCCCCCGGCTTCGGCGGGAGCTGGTTTGGTTTAACTGGCTCTTGCGTGCCGGAGTGCTGGCCGTCGTGGTCCTTTTTATTGCCACGTTCGCGGGCGCTGCTCCCGCTTCAGCACACTGGCGGGCTTCCGGCTCCGGAAGTACGACGGCGTCAGTCGCCACGCTGCTTCCGCCCACCAACGTTTCGGTGCCGGCAAGCAACAACTCAAACGTTGCCGTCAGCTGGACAGGGTCCAACGGCGCGGTGGTCCCGACGGGCTACTACGTCACCCGAATCAGCGGTTCCACAGCCTTGCCCGCCTGCGGCTCCAGCCCGGCCGCTCCGATCGCAGGCACGACGTGCACGGACTCGTCCGTGCCGGAGGGCACGCACCGTTACCAGGTAACGGCGGTCCACCGCTCGTGGACAGCAGCAGGCCCCGTCAGCGGAACCGTTGCGGTGACCAGCCTTCGTGACCTCTCCTTCGATTCGCAGCCGTCCGGCACCGTGACTTCCGGCTCGCCGATTACTTCTTTCAGGGTGCAATTGCGGACCGCATTCGGGCTTGAGGTGTGGGGACGCGGAGTCCCGGTCACCATCAGCCTTGGCGCCAACCCCGCGGCCGGGACGCTCTCCGGAACGCTCACCGCCACCACCGATGGGTGGGGCACAGCCACGTTCAGCGGCCTCTCAATCAACAAGGCGGGCTCGGGCTACACGCTAATCGCTTCCAGCCCTGGTTACGCCGGCGCCGTCAGCAGCGCGTTCACGGTGGTTCCGGCCGCAGCCAGCAAGCTGATAGTCACCAGCGGCGCAGTCCTTACGGGCGCGGCCTCAAGTGCGGCAACCCTTGGCCCGGTGACCCTTCAACGCCAGGATGCTTACGGCAACGCCGTTACTGCCGGAACTTCCAGCGTCTCGCTCGCCACCAGCTCCGCCGGAGCCACCATCTTTGCTGCCACCGCAAACGGCGCAAAGATCTCCACGGTGACCATCCCCGCCGGGTCCTCGTCGGCGTCGTTCTTCTACGGGGACACCAGAGCCGGCACCGCAGCCATCACCGCAGCTTCCCAAGGGCTGGCGGCTCCCGCCCCAGTGACCGCGACCATCACCGCCGCAGCACCGGGGCGACTCACGTTTGATGCCATTCCCGCCGTCGTCCTGAAGAATACGCCCATCACGCCGCCGGTGACCGTCCATGTCCTGGACGCCTTCGGCAACCGGGTGGATAGCTCCGCGCAGATCATGCTTCAGTCCAACTGCACCATCAAGGGCACTCTTATGCGGGCAGCATCATCAGGGCTCGCCGCTTTCCCTGACCTCGAAATTGCCGGAAAAGCTTCAGGCTGCGTCCTGACGGCCAACAGCGGCACACTCGCCACGGACACCAGCAGCCCCTTCAACGCAGACTAGCAACGCACACGAGCAACGAAGACTAGGATCGCTAGGACCAGGCGGAAGAAGGACTGTATGACCGGCGCCGGCAGGCAGGAACAAGGACCCTCCGGCGGGAGCGGGCCGGCGGACCTGCAGCACCCCCGCTTCGCACGGGCCTATGCCCGGGCTGTGGAGGAGATGAACCGCCGCGGCGGCACGGAACACCGGCGAGCCATCCTTGCAGGCCTGAGCGGGACCGTCATCGAGATCGGCGCCGGTGACGGCTCGGCCTTCGCGCTTTACCCGGAATCGGTCACCCAGGTCCTGGCCATCGAACCGGACGACTATCTCCGAAATCTCGCCCTGGCCAGGGCGTCCTCCGCGCGGGTGCCCATAACGGTCCGGGCCGGCACCGCCGAACAGATTCCCGCGGAAGATGCCGGCACGGACGCCGTGGTGGCCAGCCTCGTCCTGTGCAGCGTGGCCGACCAGGCCACTGCACTCGCCGAAATCCGTCGGGTCCTGCGCCCCGGAGGGATGCTGGCCTTTTACGAGCACGTCCGTTCCCACAACCGCCTGCTGGCCGAAGCCGAAGACCTGCTCACCCCGGCCTGGCAGCGGATGGCCGGCGGCTGCCACCCCAACCGGGACACGCTCCGGGCCATCACCGCGGCGGGATTCACGGTGCAGGCCAGCCGGCGGTTCGGCTTCTCGGCAGGTCCGTTGGTCCCTCCCGTCGCGCACATCCTGGGCACAGCCACCAGCCCAGGCGGCCCCGGCGGCCGTTGACGTGCCCCGCGCCCACGGAACCCACGAAACAACTCCGGCAAAGCGTTGGCCTAGGAGGCCGGTGAACCCGACCTGCGCAGCCGGTCCGGCGGGTGCAGGTCGATGATCGGCAGGTGCCCGTCGGTGCGGATGGCATCGCCGCCGCCGTTGCGGTGGTGGTATCCGCTGGAGTAGTTGAGGATAACGTGCACGGACTCAACGGCGTTGGCTGAGCGGAGGGTCTCGATGATGAAGTCGCGTTCCTCGTCCGTGCGGTCGGCGATCTTGTGCGTGATCTGGAAGGTGAACAGGGACAACCCCACGCTACGGTCGTAGGTCCCCGCCCCCACCCAGTCCACGGACAGTCCGCCGGGCAGCATCCAGCCGGCCGGGCATTTCCAGAACCGGACGTGGTGCCGTTTGCGCGGGTTTCCGTCGATTTCCCGCTGGAACGCAAGGTCCTGCTTATTGCCGAACACATACAGCGAGCTCACCGGCGCCTGCGGGTAGCTGCGCCCCAGGACCGTCGAGGTCAGGGTGCGCCAGGCGGTGGCCGGGGTAATGGGATCCGCTTCCACCCACCCCGCCGTCCGCATCGCCTGCCGCAACTCCTCCTGGGGTCCCACCACGGCGAGGTTCACGGGATCCCCCAGTACGCCGTCGCCCGTTCGAGTCCGCCCGATGAAGTAGTCCGGGATGTACAGGCTGCTGAGGATCTTGTGGATGCGCGGCAGCAGCGCGTAGGCCAGGATCAGCCAGACCGGCAGGAACACCCATGCCTGCTCCGGCCCACGCGACAGCCGGGCGAGCAGGAAGTAGTAGACAGCCCAGCCCACGGCTATGGTCACCACCAGGTACAGAAGCCGCTGCAGGACAGCGAGGACCGTGGCCCACCTGCTTTGCCGGCGCTCCACCGCACTGCTGGAACGCGAGTGGTCCGGCTCTTCCGGAACGGCCCGCTTGCGGCCGGCGTCGCCAGTGGACGTCACAGTGCTTCTCCTTTCGGTCGCCAACCCATGACCAGCCTAAAAGGTGCGGCCGGAAGGCTGCATCCCGGCCGTTGGCGGGAGCGAAGCGTCACGCCGGAAGGTTCAACTGCTCCACGATGATCCGCGACGTTTCAGAATCCCCGAGGATCCGGAAGTGCCCGGCGACAGGCAGCTGGATATTGGTGGCACCCGGCAGCACGCTGCCCTCGGGAATGTGCGGATCGAACGGCCCGTAGATGGAGGTGATGCGGCTGTTGATGGTCTCCTCCCGGGCCAGTTGGAGGGTCAAGGCGTTGCGCGGGGAAAAGATGCGCAGGCTGGGCAGCAGCATGTACTTGGCGTAGCGCGACCCGGAAAACGGCGTGCACACGGCGATCATCCGGTCGATCCGGTGCTCCGGATCGAGGTTCAGCATCGCGTATTTCCCAATGAGCCCGCCCTTGCTGTGCGCCACAATGGCGGCGTCCCGCAGGCCCGCTTCCTCCAGGTGCTGGGCCACGAGCCTGGCGGCAGCGGGCACGTCCAGGCTGTTCCGCTGCAGCACGGTCACCACGTGAACCGGATGGCCGGCGTCGTGGATGCACTGGATGAGGGGCAGCATAAACTGCCAGTTTTCGTACACGCCGGGGATGATCACCACGGGAGCGCGGTGGCCTTGGTGGAACGAGCCGGGCTGCACGCGGGAGAGCATGCCGCGTACCTGCCAGACGCCGGCGTAGAGGTAGTCCTGCAGCCACCACGCGCCTTTTTGCAGCGGGCTGATTCGAGTGGGCGTTCCCGTTTCACTCATCTGTTGAGGATATCCTCCACACCCGTTGCCCTATCACTTTTGGCTCTCAAAACCGCGGTTTGGGGACCAAAAGTGATAGCGCAACCTCCCGGAATCAGTAGTTCCGCCGGTGCTTCAGCCGGGGAATGACGACGGCGAACACGGCCGCCGCCGCGAACCCCAGTATGCCCGTGGCTGAGATCCCCGCCCCCAGGGATGCCAGAGCCGTCACCCCGGAGAGGAGGACAGGCCCGCCGGTGGAACCGGCGTCGGCCATAAACCGCCAGAGCCCCAGGAACTGGCCGCGCCCGCGGTTTGGCGAGAAGTCCGCACCCAGCGTCATCACCAGCCCGGAACTGATCCCGTTGCCGAATCCGATCAAGAGCGCCGCCAGGAGCAACCCCACAAACGATCCTGTGAGCGGAATCAGCAGCAGTGCAGCACCCATCAGCAGGGTGGAGGGCACGGCTACAAACTGCCGGCCCTTCCGGTCCATGAGCTTGCCGGCCGGATAGAAGACCAGCATGTCGATGGCTCCGGAGAGTCCGTAAATCAGGGAGGCCGACGTCGCGTCCATGCCCAGGTGGTCCGCCCACAGCGGGATGACCACCTGGCGGGACGAGCGCAGCGCGCTGAGCAGCAGTATCCCGGCGCCCACGCTCAGGAAGACGCCTGCATGGGAAACGGCCACACTGCGGAGGGTGGGCTCCGGGCCGGCACTCCCGCCGTCGTGCGTGTCCGCCAACGCAAGGTCCGGGATGGTGAGGGACAGCAGCGCGGCGGCGGCCATCGCCACCACACCCACCCAGTACGCCCCGCCGATGCCGGAAAACTGCATCACCAAAGCGCCCAGGAACGGGCCAATGAAAACACCAATCCGGTTCACACCGCCCAGGGTGGACAGCGCCCGTGCCCGGAACGCCACGGGAACGGCCTCGGTGAGGTACTTCTGCCGGGCCAGTCCGAAGACCGCGCCGGACATCCCGACGACGGCCATCGCCACCGCGAGCAGCCACAGTCCGTTGGGGATCAGGGAGGACAAACCGGCTGCGGCGAGCGCCAGTCCGGCCGCGACAGCGGCGCCCACGATGGCCCAGCGTTCGCCGAATTTGAGGGTGACCAGCGATGCGGGCAGGTTGAAAAACCACGAACCCAGTCCAATCAGCGTGACGATCAGCGCCGCGACTGCAACGGACGCACCAAGGTCGCGGGCGCTCAGCGCCACCACCGGAAGAATCGCTCCCTGGCCGATCCCGAAGAGCAAGGTGGGGCCAAAAGCGGCCACCGCGATGGCGCGCAGGCTGAACGGCTGGGAGTCATCCGGGGAAGTCATCAGATTTATCCTAGGGTGGCCTGCAGCAGGGGAAGGAAAAGCAAACATTTGGGGGTCACAAAACCCTTGCGAAGGACTACCGTTTGCCTTATGGGGTGCTGATTCGCGCCCACTGCCAAAGGGGAGGTTTTTCCATGGGTGAAGTGTGGATCCGAACGCTCGGCAACGGGCTGGTCCGGGCAGACCGGGTCACCGAGATTTCAACAACGCGGGGATCCCTCCATGAGGACCAGGGGTATTCGCTGAAGGTCATTGTGGACGGTAAGGGCCATGTCCTGATCGATGACGGCGACCTTCAGGGATCCTTGGCCGAGCGGCTCGAATACGCGCGGCACATTGAGGACGCCCTGCTGCTCGCGATGGATGAGGCTCGGGACAGGGACACCTCCGTGGTGATCTCCTATGAGCCCGAGCGCGAGCGCTGGTCATCGGCGCCGGTGTCAGTGTTAACCGGACGGCTTCCTGAAGCGGTGGGCTGAGCCGGTTCGTGGTGGGACAGTTCGACGGCGGGCGGCGGCTTCAGCCGCCCGTGGCTCCTGCGTGCGTGCGGCTTCCAGCAAATGCGGGCCACGGAGCGTCACAGGATCAGCATCCTAATCGGTGTAATAAATACGTAACTGTTGCGTGGGTCACATCTGCCCCTTACTCTGGATGAGGCTTAAGAAACAGGCCAAAGCAAGAAGCTGCAGCGTCGCAGCCAATGCCGGGGAAGGTTTTACAACTTGAATTCCAAGCTCAACATCGTTGTCCGTGTAGATCTCGACCACGCCAAAGCTCTGGTGATTGCAAAGGGGCACATCACCATTCACAGCGTGAACGCACTTTATGTAGTAGTTAAGCGGGCCAATTCCTTAAGGGAAGGCCTGGACCTGAAGCTGGACATCAGCCACGCAATGGTTGATGCAGAAGCCCTCGAAATGCTCTATACCGCTTCCGAAACGCATCACCTGCCGGCCAGGATCGATCCGCAGCAGGCACCTTGTACCATCAGCGTCCTGGCGCCGCGCCGGGAGCACGCACCCGCAAGGCGCGCACTGATCGCCGCCTAAAAGCTTCCAGGCAAGGCACCCGAAGCGCCCACAATCGGGCCAGAGTGCCAGCCACAGACTCTTTTCTTCCTGGTTCAAACTTAGAGTGCAGCTGTATCCGAATAGACGGGTAGCTGCACTCTTGGTTTGAGGGAACGCCCGCACGGGGACCCGGTTAGCCGCCGCCGTTTGCGTCCAGCCATTCCTTGAGGAGGCCGGCCGGAAGCGGCCGGGCGAAGTGGTATCCCTGCGCGAGGTCGCAGCCCATGGCCTTGAGCATGTGGACCTGGCCGGAGGTTTCCACGCCTTCGGCGACTGCCCGGATACCCACCGCGTGCGCCAGGTCGATGCAGCTGCCCACAATGGCCGAATCGCCGGAGTCCGAACCGAGTCCGTTGATGAAGGACCTGTCGATTTTCAGTTCGTCAATGGGAAATTTCTTCAGGTACGTCAGGCTCGAGTAGCCCGTACCGAAGTCGTCAACAGCAAGCCCTACGCCCAGGTTCTTGAGAGCCGTGAGCGATGCGAGTGCGGCGGCGGGATCGGCCATGAGGGCTGTCTCGGTTATTTCCAGCAGCAGGAGCGCGGGATCGATGCCCCGCAGCCGGAGGCCGGCTTCCACCATCGGGACCAGTTCGGGGTCGTTGAGCTGGCGGGCAGAAAGGTTGACGGCGAACTCAAGGGCGCTGCTGGGGCGGCCCTGCCGCCGCCAGTTGTCTGCCTGCTTCAGCGTTTCGCCCAGAACCCAGGCGCCCAGCGGCCGCACCAGTCCGGATTCCTCGGCCATGGTGATGAACTCCGACGGCGGGAGCAAGCCGCGCGTGGGGTGCTGCCACCTGACCAGCGCCTCCACCCCCCTCGTGCGCCCGGTGCGCAGGTCGATTTGGGGCTGGTAGTGCACGCGGAGGGCGCCTTCCCTGATTCCACGCCGAAGCTCGCCCAACGCGCGCAGCCGGTCCACCGTGGGATCCGTCTCCGCGGGCTCATGCAGCTCCCAGCGGCTGCGTCCCAGTTCCTTGGCCCGGTACATCGCGATGTCGGCGCGCCGGATCAGGTCTTCAAGGGTTTCGCCGCCATCCTCGGCTACAGCCACTCCTATGCTCGCGGATGTGACGATTTCCAGCCCCTCGATCTGCATCGGTGTCCGGAGGACCTCCAGTAGCCCGGCAGCGAGGGCGGTGGCTTCCGTCGGGCCGGCAAAGGCGCCCACCACAACGAACTCATCCCCGGAAAGCCGGGCCACACTGTTTGATCCTGCGGCCAGCGACGTCAGGCGCTGCGCGACGGAGATCAGCAGCTCATCCCCCGCGGCGTGCCCCAGGCTGTCATTAACGGCCTTGAAATGGTCGAGGTCTACAAAGAGGACCGCCAGCCTGCGCGTTCCGGCAGTTCCGCCGGCGGGAAGCTGGTCCAGTCCCACATTGAGCCCGGCCCTGTTGGGCAGGCCGGTGAGGGCATCGTGCAGCGCGAGGCGGTGCAGTTCCTTTTCAGCCTCGGCACGCCGGGCCTCGGCTTCCTCCGCCGCGCGAAGGGCTGCAACGAGTTCCTTCTCGTACATCCGGCGTTCGTGGGCGCTGAAGATGACCACGCGGACGGCGGCGGGCTCCTCGTCTGAGGCCGGGGACCGCGACGCCGAGAGCAGGGCCGCCCGGCGCTGGCCGTCCGCGCCGATGATCTCGACCGCGATCTCCGACACAGCGCCCGTTATCCCCAGCTGCGGGATGCAGTGGGTCGAATACAGGATCTGGTCCCCCACTGGCATGAGGGACTGCAGGGTGGACCCGAGCAGGTCTGAGCGGCTGTGACCCGTCCAGTTCACGAAGGTATCGTTGACCGCGGTGATGCGGCCGCCGTCGTCGGTCACCAGGTAGCCGCATGGTGCCTGGTTGAACAGCGCTTCGAGGTGGGCCGGGTCCGGACCCGGGGTGTCTGTCACGGACTGGAAGCGAGATATTGCAGGATGGCGTCGGCCGTGGCCTGCGGTGCACTGACGTGCGGGCAGTGGCCCGTGGCCTGCAGGTGCACTAGGGAACTGCGTTCCAGGTGCTGGTGCACGTACGTGCCTACCTCCGGCGGCGCGAGCAGATCGTCGGAACACTGCAGGATCAGGCTGTCCGTTGGCACTTTCCCCAGCACCTGCCGGGTGTCCGAGAGGAAGGTAACCCGGGCAAAGTGCCTGGCAATGGACGGGTTGGTCCGGCAAAAGCTGCTCCGCAGTTCCTCGGCCAGCTCCGGAGTCTCCGGGTTGGCCATTGCCATCGGAGCCAGCGCTTCAGCCCAGGCAAAATAGTTGCTGTCCAGGGACGCGAGCAGGCCCTCGATGTCGTCCTGTGAAAACCCGCCCACGTAGCCCTCCGCGGGGTCGTTGGTGTAGCGCGGCGACGGGGCAACAAGGATGAGCCGGGAGAACCGCTCCGGTTCGTGCGTTGCAGCGATCACCGCCATCATCGCGCTGACGCTGTGGGCCACAAGGATGACGTCCTTCAGGTCCAGGCATTCGCAGATCTCCAGAAGGTCCGCGGCGTAGCCATCCAGGGACCCGTACTTTTCCCGGTCATAGGCATTGACGTCAGAATGGCCCGCACCCACGTGGTCAAAAAGCACCAGCCGGTAATCGTTGGCGAAGTAGGGCAGGAGCCTGCGCCACATATCCTGGTCACAGCCGTAGCCGTGGGCAAACATCATCACCGGCCCGTCAGCCCGCCCGGACACCGTGACGTTGTTCCGGCGGATCACCGTGGAAACCGCTGCCGTTGCTGCTTCGACCATTCTTGCTGACCCCTGCCTAGGGTGACCTTGTCTTGCCTCAGATACTAGCGGCGGGGGGATGCGGAATCCTAGGATTCAGTCCCGGCGCACCTGGCTCGTGGCCGTTCCCCCGCGGCTGGATACCGCCCTTACGGATGTGACCTGTTGACGCGGGCCGGGCTTGGCCTGCAGGGACCATCCGCCAAGGGAGTTGATGGAGACGGTGCCCAGCAGGGTTTCGGCACGTCCGGACGTTATGTCATAGACCTTCACCGAAGCTGAACCGGTCGGGACGGCTCCGTCGATCCTGGAGGTTCCCGTGACGTCCATGTCCTTATTCAGGCGGTGCCGCGCGGTGGTGATGGTCAGAACGTCGGTCTGCGCCGTCGCGGTGGCTGTCGCCGTCGGTGTTGCCTCCGGGCTGGTGGCAGTATCGGTTGGCTCCGCAGTTGCGGTTGCGCTGGTGGTTGGTTCCGGCGTTTCCGTTGTCGGCTCGTCCGTGGGTTCCTCCACCGGTACGGTCTGGTTGATCGGATGCGGCTTCGAGGCGTCGATGGGGTGGTTGGGGTCGGGATCGTTCGTGTCGATGCCCACGCTGAACTGGGCCATCATGTCGTGATCCTCGTGCGGGAGGTTGTGGCAGTGAATCATGTACCGGCCGCGGTGGTGCTCAAACTTCATGAGCAGCCGGACCGTCTCGCCCTCGCCGACGTACACCACGTCTTTGGGCCCGCGTTCGTAGTTGAAGGGTGCCCTCCCGTTGCGGCTGAGGATCTGGAAATCCACCAGGTGGATGTGGACCGGGTGGAACCATCCCCCTGAGCTGTTTTCGATGGTCCAGATTTCAACATCGTTCAGGTCCGGGTCTGCCAGCACTTTCCGGTAGCCGCTCTCCACCACTTCGTCCCACGTCATGCCGCCGAAGGTCCAGATGTCGTTGTCCCGCTTCACGCGCATGTGCCGGTTGTTAACCGATTGGGAGGGCGTCAGGCTCATGGCGGTGCTTGGTGCGAGCAGTTTTGGCATCACCTTTGCGGCCGGCCCGGACGTGTCCACCGGTTCATCCGTCACATCAAAGGCCATGACCCTGCCGGTGTTGTCGTAGTCGATGTTGTTGTCGTTGGACAGGTTGCGCAGTTCCACGCGTTTTCCAGCCGGGTACTTGGAGAAGTCGATGAGGACCTCGTAGCGCTCCGCACTGCTGTGCCGCCACGACGTCACCTGCTGTGCTGTGGGCATCAGGCCGCCGTCCGTAGCGACCATGGTCACGGGGTCCCCGGTGCTGAGGGAGAAACGGTAGGAGCGGGAAATGGAAGCATTGAGGATGCGGAAGCGGTAGATTCGCCGCTGGACCTTCATAACCGGCCACGGCGCGCCGTTTACCAGGATGACATCACCCCAGAGGCCGGAGTGGGTGTTGTCGTCATATGCGAGGGAGCCGTTGGCGGCGAACATGGCGTCGGAAACGGTCAATGGCACGTCGAACTTTCCCTGGGGAAGCAGGCTTCGTTCAACCTCGTCGTGCAGGTGGTAATGGCCCGCCAGCCCGGAGTAGACACTTTGCGACGTGTTGTGGACAGCATGGTCGTGGTACCAGAGGGTCCGCGCCGGTTGGAAGTTTCCGTACTCGTAGTCCTTGCAGTAGCCGAGTCCGGTCAGGTCGTTGGCGTACCCGTCGAACTGCGGCAATGAGGCCGCACCGTGCAGGTGGGTGGACGTATCAAGCCGGTACCCCCACTGGGGATGGAGCAGCGGCAGCACGTTGTCCATCATGAGAGTGATGCGGTCGCCCTGATTCACCTTGATGGTGGGACCCGGGAACGTTCCGTTGTAGCCAAGGATCGGTGTGCTCAGTCCCGGCACGATATTCGCCGAACTGAGCCTCTGCTCTATGCGGTAGTGGTGCCTGTTGTGGCCGTCGGCATCCACCGTTGTTCGTGCGGGCTGAAGTACCGACGGGATAGTCAGAGCCCGCTGGTAGGGCCTGGGCATGTTGCCGGCAGCCAGCTGGCTCGCTGACTTTGCCTCCACCGATCGCAACGGTACGGCAAGCCCAAAGGCGCCGATGATTCCGATACCACCTATTTGCAGTGCCTGACGGCGTGAAATCGACATAAACAAAGGGTGGAGGAACAACGGTGCGAAAACGTTGGGGAAATCTGGGGCCCGGTGATGCCAAGGATTTCCCAAGCGGGTCACGCCAGGCTGGCATGACTTAAGAGGCCACGTTGCCGTGCGAGCGGGATCAGGGCCAGTAGAGCGGCGGAAGGGGCACGATGTCGCTGAGAACACGGGTAGTGGCAGTGCTGGCACTGCTGGCGGCCGGGATACTGTCGCTGGTCTGGGCCTACATCTACGGCGGCGGCGCGGACCCGGGCCTGTTGGACCGGGCAGGCCCGGCCGTGACCTGGGGGCTGCCTGCAGCGAAGTTGGTGTTCAACCTGGCCAGCGCCGGCACCATCGGTGCTCTGGTCCTGGCAGCCTTCGCCCTCCCCCACGGCGGGACCGCCTATGAACGCGCCCTTCGGCTTGCCGGATGGTCGGCGGTTGTTTGGGCCGGCGCCGCCGCGGTCCACACGTCAGCAAGCTTCCTGCTCCTGGCCAACAGGGCGCCTACAGCCGGACTTGATGAGGCCTTTTGGATGTACCTGTCCAGGATCGATGCTGGCCGCGCAGGTGCCCTGAGCACGTTGATAGCCGCCTCCGTAGCTTGCGCGTGTTTCCGGCTTAGGAAACCGCGCCTTCTTGCCGTCACCGCCGCCGCGGCTTTCGCAGGGCTGTTGCCGCTGGTCATGAAGTCCCACGCGGCCGGCGGCACCGACCACGCGGACA
Source organism: Arthrobacter sp. Alg241-R88 (assembly GCF_900537115.1). Lineage (GTDB taxonomy): Bacteria > Actinomycetota > Actinomycetes > Actinomycetales > Micrococcaceae > Arthrobacter. The sequence goes on along the minus strand of NZ_UNRG01000001.1, from coordinate 298,592 downwards.
GCACCATCACCCTGTTCGTGCACGCGGCCGCCGCCGCAGTGTGGTTGGGCGGCCTGCTGGCCCTGGTCGTGCTGAGGCCGGTGCTGCCGGCGGGCCAGCTGGGCGTGACGGTACGGCGGTACTCCACGCTGGCGTTGATCAGCTTCATCGCCCTCGCAGTCTCAGGATTCCTGGGCGCCCTCACCAGAATCAGTACGGTCGAGGCCCTGCTAAGCCCCTACGGTGTCATTGTCCTGGCCAAGGCCGGAGTCTTCATCGTGCTCGGGCTGTTCGGGGCGCTGCACCGGCGCTGGTTGCTGGGCCGGATTGATAAGCACCCGGCGCGGGGTGGCAGGCACTTCGCCGCCCTCGCAGCCGTCGAACTCGCAGTCATGGGTGCCGCTTCCGGGATGGCCGCGGCGCTTGCCCGGACAGAACCACCCAAGGCCGCCGGATCCGGGAAGACGTTTGCCGCGGACTTCGCCGCCGGGCTGCCCAAGCCGGGCCTTTGGGAGTACCTTTCCGGCTGGGCTCCTGACCCGTTGTGGAGCCTGGCCTGCGGTTTCGCCGTCTTCGCGTACCTGGCCGGGGTGCGGCGGCTCCGGGCAGGCGGCCTGACCTGGCCCGCGCAGCGAACGGCGGCGTGGCTTGCGGGCATGGCAGTGCTGTTCGTTGTCACGAACGGAGGCGTGCACCTCTACCAGGGCTACCTCTTCAACGCCCACGTCCTGACCCAGATGATGCTCACCGCCGTCGTACCTCTGCTGCTCGTCCCGGCCGCGCCGCTGACCATGGCCCAACTGGCCATCAGGGCCAGAACAGACGGCAGCGCCGGGGTCAAGGAATTCCTGGAACGGTCCGTCGAACCGGTTCTGGCAGCGCTGCGCAGGGATCCGGTGTTGGCCATCTTTATCCTCGCCGCGTCCCTGCTCGTCATCTACTACACCCCCCTGCTCGAGTGGGCAGCCGTGGGCCAGATCGGCTACAGCACCATGACCCTGCTCGCCCTGCTCACCGGCTCTCTGCCCACCGCCGCGCTCACCGCGGCGCCGGACCACGGCACCGGCAACGCAGCACGCCAGCGGCTGTTTGTCCTGGCAGGAATGGCCGGCGTCTACGCTTTCGGCGGGTGGAAACTGACGGAGCAGGCACCGGCAATGGAAATGCCCTGGTACACCTCGGTGGGCCAACCGTGGGGCCTGGCAGCGGCTGCCGCCCCGGAACTGGGCGGCACCATCATGTGGTCCATCGCGGCCATATCGCTCGCCATCACAGCCGGGATGGCCGGCAAACGCGGCGGCCAGGGTGCACAGAACCAGCAGGTAGGGCAGGCAGCCAGCGCAGCCCGAGTACCTGCGAAATAGGTGCACCTGTGCTGCGCCTCCTGCGTCCTCTGCTGGTTACCGCAGCCGTTTGGTTGCTTGCGGCCGGTTCTCATGTCCTCGGTGGAGGTACGCTTCCGGATGCGGAGACCTCAACGGCGTTGATCGCGCTGGTTCTGCTGGCCGTCCTGATGGTGCTGGGCCGCCGCTTGTCCCTGGGGAGAATCGCCGCCGTCGTTGGAATCGGGCAGGTGGTGCTTCACCAAGCTCTGAGCCTCCTCGCCCAGGAAACCCCCTGCGTCAATTCGCCGCACGGCTGGCACCATGGCGCCCCCGCCGCCTGCCTGACCGGGACACCTGAAGTCCTCCTTCCCGCAGACCCGGGGCTAGCCATGTCGCTGGCGCACGTTCTTGGCGCTGCTGTAACTGCGGCCCTATTAGGCAGGGCAGAAGCAGCACTTTGGCGGCTCGTCGCTTGGTTTCGCCCCCTGACGCAGGCCCTCCAGCCCGTTACCATTTTTGCGTCCGGCCCCTCCCGTGGTGAATGCGGATCCGGGCCAGTACCTACCCCCTTGCGAAACCACCGTGCTGACGGCATCCGGGGGCCGCCGGTGCAGTGCGTTCCTTTCACCTCGCCTATCTGAGTGCACAGGCGGGTCAAGGGAACGCTGCAGCCGTCAATCCCGCACGCCGCTGCCCGCCATATCTTTTGATCCGGGGCGGCACCAGCAAAGGACTTTTCCCATGAAAACCAAGACCATGATTTCCCCCAAAGTAGCTGCCATTGGCGCAGCCACGGCCACTCTTATGACTTTTGGCCTCGGTGCGGCCACCGCCCACGTGACCGTTACACCGGACGCCCCCGCGGAAGGCGCCTCCACACAGGTGACTTTCAGGGTTCCCAGCGAGTCCGCGACCGCCACAACCACGAAAATCAAGGTGGATCTGCCAACGGCTACTCCGTTCACATCGGTCCGGGTAAAGCCCGTTCCGGGTTGGACCGCTGAGGTCATTAAAGGAGCGTTGCCCCAGCCGGTAACCGTGAACGGTGCCACCATCACCGAGGCGCCCTTGTCCGTGTCCTGGACCGCCATCGACGCATCGAGTCAGTTGACCATCGATCACTACCAGATGTTCTCCGTGTATGTCGGGCGGCTTCCGGAGGCCGGGACCACCGTGATGCTGCCGGTGGCGCAGTCCTACTCCGACGGCACCGTCCGGAACTGGGATGATCCGGTGGTAGAGGGCCAGGGCGAACCCGAGGACCCCGCCCCATCCTTTGTGACCACTGCCGCCGCTTCGGCACAGCATGGCCACGTCGGCACCGCTGCGGTAAAGCAAGCCGCTGAGACAGTAGCGGCAGTGAACTCTGATGCGCCCATGCCCGGGCCGGTCTGGGCGGCCTTGGCGGCCGGGCTGTTGGGACTCGCCGCAGGCATTGCCGCGTTCTTCCGCTCGGGCCGAATCAGGAAAATCTGATTGCCAAGCCCCTGCCCGGCGTCGTCGCACCAAGCGTGGGATAGCGGCGGGCAGGGGCTTGTGACTGCCCGGCTGCCGGCTCCTAGGGAATCCCTAGGAGCCGTTTCCGTTTCTTGGGAAAAACCAGCCGTCCTGTCCCTCGGCGGGTGTTTGCGTCCTGTTCAGCAGGACTGCAGCCAGCGTTTCCACAAGGTGGACTTCCTACGTTGTGACTGTGCGTGAACCCCTTGCGCACCCAGGATCAGTGAGGTTCTTATGAAATCTGCACTACACGGACCAGGAGAGCGGGGAGTCCGCGTCCATAGTTTTGGTAGGGCCGGCATTATTGGGTCGGTCTCCGCCGTACTCTGTGCCACTTCCCTGCTCGCCATCCCCACCGCCAATGCGGCCGTCCCGGCATTCCCGAACAACGTGGTGGTCTTCCCCGACCGGGACTTCGTCACCATTGAGGGCTACCAGGACAGGGTCGGCCAGACCGCCACCGTCGAGGTCCACCGCCCCGGAATCGGGATTGTCGGCTCCGCGAAGAGCGTCGTTGCCGCCGGGGACGTGGCCTTTGAAATCAACCACCCGGGCGGAGTCTGCTGGGGCGACGGGACTGACGTGAAGGTCACCCCCGACATCAAGCCCGGCGACAAAGTGACCATCAAATTCGGCACCACCGAGGCAGGAACCACCACCGTCCAGGACACCTACGTCAATGCTCCCTCCATCCTCAACGGCAACACCGTGGTGGTTAAGGGTCATGTCGCTGAGGGCGTCAACAAGGACCAGATGGAACAACGCATTGTGGAGCCCGCCCTGAAGGAGACCAGTGTGGGGCGCCGCGACGCCCGCGCGGTCGCCGGAGCGCCGGGAGGGGACGACGGTTACACTTCAAGGCTGGAATTTGGCCTGGACGGCCCGAATACCTTCACCGCCACCTACGAATTCGATGAAACGGCCGCCGCCGAAATAGCGGCCGCAGCTGGCGGTGCGCGCTCCATGGCCTGGGAAGAGAGCGATGCGGACGACAACCGTCAGGGCCTGACCATCGCCGAGTATGGCGAGCTTGGCGGCCCGGGAATGGGCGGCTGCCCGAATGGGCCCCTGGGCTCCGGGCCTGCAGGGCCTACCGACATCTCAGCGGCCAAGGTCAACAGCGACTTGAAAGTGAACTGGGCTCCCGCCGTGGCTGTCCCCGGAACGCCGGCAATCACCGGCTACCGGGTCACCGCTGTTGCCGCGACGGCAAACGGAACCGAGCGGGTGGAATCCGGTGTGCGCATCAGCGACCCGAAGGCCGCCAGCACCACCATCAAGGGCCTGTCTGCCGACGAAGAGTATGACGTCTACGTGGTGTCCGTTAGCAGCGTCGGTGAGACTTTCCCGGCTCCCCACGCCTTCGCGAAAACGGACACCGAAGCCCCAACCGTGACCGCCTCGCCCAACGGCGGAACCTTCTCCACTGCGCAGGAGCTGACGCTGACAGCCAGCGAACAGGGCAGCGATATCTACTACACCCTTGACGGAACCGACCCGGTTTCCGGTGGCACCAGCGTTGAGGGCGCAGTACTTTACGAAGGCCCAATCAAGGTCACCGCAAACACGGCCTTCACCTATTCCGCCATCGATCCGTCGGGCAATGCCTCCGACAAAAAGACCATCGAGTTCAAGATCACCAACGATCCCGTCCCGGCCGCTCCGGTGATCGCCAGCGCGCCGAAGGCAGGGCTGGGAACGGCGGAACTTTCCTGGACGGCACCCGATGCCGGAGCTGAAGGACTCACCATCACCGAATACTCGGTCCAGGCCTACACCGGTGATGCAGCCTTCGGCGATCCCAAGACGGTGGCCGGTGACGTTACTACGCTGCTCTACGACGGGCTGAACGGCGACACCGAATACTGGTTCACCGTCACGGCCAGCAACACCAACGGTGCCGGAGCCCCGGCCAAGAGCGCTCCTGTCACCGTTCAAGGTGCCGTTGTGGCGGTTGCCGGACCGGATCAGAACGTCGCCCGGCGCACCACGGCAACCACGGTTACCCTGGACGGCACCGGTTCCACCACTGCAGGAGCCACCTACAAGTGGGAGCAGAACCTCACTGGAGTCACATCGGCGGACACAGTCAAATTGACCGCATCCGACACGTTGAAGCCAACCTTCAGCCTGCCGGTCTACAACTCCACGATGACCAACAACCCGCTCACCTTCAAGCTGACGGTCACCGTCGGCACGACGGTCCGGACGGATGAGGTCAAGGTGACACCCGTTCCGGACAAGGTCACCATCGCCTCGGCCACGTGGAAGCCCGGCGACATGAGGGTCAGCGGAAGCGGCAGCGTTCCTGGCGCCACCATCACCATCAGGGTTGGCGGCCCTGAGGGCCGGATCCTGAGCCGGGTGAACGTTGCGGCGGCAGTCGCGCCGGCCACCGGCGGCACTTGGAGCCTGCGGTTGCGCGACAATGCTGCCGGCACCACCAACCCAGGCTCTGTCTGGATTGAGTCCACCGTGGGTGGCACTGCCGGACCGCTGTCGGTTACCAACAGGTAGACAAAAGCCCCACCCTGGCCCGGTGGCTCCCGGTAACGTTCCGGAAGCCACCGGGCCTTGGCGCGTCCCGCGACAGTCGCGTCACTGGCTGGGCCAGGGGAACGTTCGACGACGGCAGGTTACCTTCCCAGGAAGGTAACCTGCCGTCGTCGTACCTCAAGAACCCGGCCGTCGTGCTTCTGCAAGCTGCCGCGACGGTGCTGGCGAATCTCCGCAGCCTCAGCAGTTGGTGATCGCGCGGGTCGTACTGTCCCCTGTGCGGGGAACGCCACGAGTGTTGAAAGTCTCGCCGGCGCTGCTTCTGGTAGGCCCGTAGCCTGCCGCACCGAATGGTTTCATGGAACCGGGTTACCGGCGCCTGGACTATGTACAACGGCTATCAACCAATTGCTGACGGCCTCATGATGTCTGCTGGGAGGCTGAGGGCTCATCCGCAAACCCATGGCCGGCCGAGATGGTGTGGCCGGTCCGCGCCACATCAACTGCGGCTGATCAAGGGTTAACGCACGAAACGAGGGCCTCCTTGACCGGGATGAGCGTGATCGCCCATTCGGTACTGGAGGCCCTCGCCCCTTAATTCACGCCAAACTCTTTACAACCTCAACGGGAACTACGCCTGCATGGCACTTGGTACGGAAGTCTTCTGCCGGGAGGTTGCGGCAGCGTGCCTGCCGGCGAAGCTGACGGCAGGCACAGCCATGCCGAAGGTGGCGGTAACGGAAGTTCCGGCCCCCGGCGTCGAGCGGACCTCAAAGGTTCCCCCGGCCTGCTGAATGGTGTCGCCAAGGATCCGCAGGCCAAGATGGCCTTCCGTGCGGGGTTCCGCGGGGTTGAAGCCCACGCCGTCGTCAGACACTGTGATCTGGGTGCGCTGGCCGGCCTGCCACACCCGAATGCCAACCGACTGCGCTGCAGAATGCTTGCTCACATTCACCAAGGCTTCGCGTGCCACCCGGTAGAGCAGGACGGCCCGGTCCCGGTCCAACACGAGCTTGTCCGGAATCTCGACAGTCAGATGTATTCCCCGCTCCACGAGGGGCGCCTCCAGCCTCACGAGGGAAGCCTTGAGCCCCAGCTCTTCCAGGTCGGGGGGATAAAGTTCAGAGGTCATGGCCCGGAGAGTGCGGATATTGTTCTGCAGCATGGTCCGGGCATTTACAAATACGGGCTGCAGCTCCAGCGGGCCGCGGCGCTCCTCTGACTCCAAGGCGTAAGCCAGCCCGGACAAATCCTGGATCACCTCGTCGTGGAGTTCGCCGGCGATTTGGCGGCGCTCCTGGTCCGATGCCTCGATGGCACACCGCAGCATTGCGTTGCGCGCCGCCTGGTGAAACTGCATCCTCCGGGCCAGGCGGACCGCCGGAACCAGTTGCGTCAGCTGGAGTACGGCCAACGACAGCGCCATGGGCGGGACCATGCCCATCAGGACTGCCTGCTGTTCGCGGCGGACACCGTCCCCAGAAGAGTAGGTCTCAAAGATCATCGGGGCTCCGCTTGCGGATGCGGAGCGTGCATAGACTTCCACGAGTTCGCCGATGTCCGCCTCAAACTCGTTCTCTGCCTCAGTCTGGGATTCAAAGGTTGCAGTCGCCGGGCCGCCTTCAAGGAGCTCGCGCGCCCATTCCTCCTGCTCGAAATCCTGCCCTATAAGCGATTCGATATCGGAATAGACTACGCGGCCGTGCTCGTCCCACACCTTAATCCTGGTCACGCCGCTCTCAGCCAGCCACGGCGCAAGCCGCTGGTCGAGCAGTTCCAGCGCAGCCGGGTCGCGGGCAAGGAGCTGGTCAGTTATCAGCGGCCCCACCACATTATCTGCCAGGCGCTGGGTGATGTCCCTGGCATTAGCCAAGGCGTGCCGTTCCGCTTCCGCCTGGACCCAGAAGGAAACGGGGACGGCAACCAGGACGAGCGCGGCAAAACCGGCAATGAGGAATCGGGCAACAGCAGCCCTCACCTCGCGCCGCTCTGCCACGCCTTGGTCAAAAGGGGCGGCGTGGGCGGGCTTCCCCGCAAAAATTCTGTTCACTGTGGGATCTGCCGGGTCAATTTGCCGAGGACCCAGCAGCCGGCGAGACGGTGCCGCCCCATTTTGCCACGAGGGAAGGATTCACAATCATGCTGCCGGAATGGGCGTGCCTCAGGGTGTCCAGCATGACCCCCAAGGCTCCGTCCTTCGGCAGGAAACCGCAGATACCCATGCGGGCGGCCTCGCGCAGGGCTTCCTGCGACGGGTTACCTGTCAGCATAACGATCCGGGTTTCGGGCGCTTCCGAAAGGATGCACTCGGCGGCCTTGAGCCCGGAACCGTCAGGAAGGTACAAATCCATAATGACGACGTCGGGCCCAAGGTCCCGGAACATCGTCACCGCAGAGGCCACGGACTTCGCCGCTCCTACACTCTGCAGGTCCGGCTCGCGGTCCAGCGCCCCTGCCAAAAGATCGGAAAAGGTGGTGTGGTCATCAACGATCAGGATTCGCAGGCGTCCCGTTTCCTGCGGGGTCACCCTCGCAACGGGACGGCTTTCCGTGACCACCTGGATGGGGCCAACGGGCTCCGCCGGCGGGCATGCTGCCGCGGTGCTCCTCAAGAGCCTGGTTTGCGCCTCCCTCAGCGTCGGCCCCGGGGCGCAGCCCAGTTCCTGGTCAATGATCCTGCGGCAGCGGTCGTAGGCCCGCAAGGCTTCCGTACTCTCGCCATTTTGCTCAAGCCCCAGAATCAACGCCGTCCATGCCCGTTCGTTGAGGGGATCCTCCTTCACCGCCGCGCCACCCCAAGCAATGGCCTTACTTACCTCCCCAAGGGAGAGCGCGGTTTCTGCGGCCAGGACGCGGGCAAGACCCACCTGCGCTGCGTGCGCGGCCCGCTCCTCTTCTGCCCAAGCCGGAAGCAACTCGTCTCCGAGCAGCGGAGCGGAAGCCAGGTCCAGTGCTTCGGTCAGCAATGCGAGCGCCCTGCGCGGCTCGGCCTGGCTGGCCATTTTGGTCAGTGTCTCGAAACGGTCCAGGTCCAGTTCCACCAGTGACCGATCGATGGCATAGCCGCCGGTGACCGTCCGCAGGGGGCCTGTTCGCCCGGTGCCGGGCTGCAGGTTGCGCCGAAGGACGCTGACATAGCTTTCAAGGGTGGGCAGAGCAACGGCCGGGTGGTTGCCGCCCCACAGCAGATCCATCAGCCGGGACTTCGACACTGCCGTGCCAAAATTCATCAGGAGAATTTCGAGTACCTGGCGGGGCTTCGGTCCGCCAAGGTCGTTCGCGCTCAGCTCGATGTCGCCCCGGCGGATCGTCAACGGGCCGAAAACCGAAATCGAAAGCGCCGGCGTCTGCGGCGGCACTTCCGGAACAAGGCCAGTCTGGACGGTGTTGTTTGGCAGTTCCAAAGTAATCACGTGGATTCCCCCAGGTTGTTCGGTGGTGCGTGGTCCTTATTGAAGAGGTACGGGAAAAGACGAACAACAGTGGTGATTACTCACTTTCGTAGCCGCTCACTACTTGGTCCTGCAGGCTTTACGCAGACACCATGCGGAGGACATGAATGGTCAGGCCGGGCAACGTAGCCTCGCGGGAAACGTTTCCGCTGGTGAACCTCGGAATGGATAAGCGGCGTCGAAAATTGGGAAAACCCTAGGTATCACGGCACAGGAGGTTATTCGGCTGCCGAAGATTTCCCCAAGCAGGCCTACCTAATTTTGTACAGAACAAGTACAAACCCTGGTACGGCAGCCAATGTGACGGGACATCAGATGACACCGCGGACCGCAGAGACCCACAAAGTCTCCGTTAGCGTGCCCACCACGCCATATAGGCAGGCCTGGTCCGGCGTACGGGCGGAACTGCGTACTGTCCGTGTTCGGGTCCTGGCCACGGTCCTGGCTTTCCTGGCAGCCGGCCTGCTGGTCACCGGCGTCACCACGCTCGCCCTCGACTTACGCAACCTCAACAGCCGTGTTAACGAAGAGCTCCTGCTGCAGTCCGCCCGGCTTCAAAACATTGTGGAACAGGGTGTTCCGGGCGGAGGGCCAGTTACTTCACTTGATGGGCTGTTCACCGTGTTCCTCCAGGGTGACGCGCCCGGCAGGTACGAATCGGTGATGGCCACCGTCAACGGCGGCAAGACGTTCCTGCCCGCGGCGGCGCAGCCCAGCAATCTCGCTACTCCCCAGGTGCTCGAAACAGTGCGGGCAGAACATCTTGAGAACAGCACAGTCTTCCATGACATGTCGCTGGACGGGCGGACGGTGCGTCTGGCCATCACCTCGGTATCGCTGGGCGATGGAAGCCCCGGCGGGTTGCTGGTGGCGGCAAATGAAATCGGGCGGCAGCGGGAGCAGATGATCGCGTCCTTCGGCACTTTCGCCGGGGCGTCGCTGGCCACGCTGCTGCTGGCGGGCGCCGTGGGTTTCGCGGTGACCGGCCGTCTGTTTGTTCCTGTCCGGCGATTGCGCCAGGCCACTGAGTCCATCACGTTCGAGGACTTGAGCACCCGCGTCCTCATTCCCTCCGGTGATGACGACGTTTCGCAGCTGGCCACGGATTTCAACCGGATGTTGGACCGGCTGGAAACAGGTATCGCGGACCAGCGTCAGTTTGTGGACGATGCCAGCCATGAACTGCGGACTCCCTTGACGATCATCGGCGGCCATCTGCAGCTCCTGCAGGCAGGAGACCCCAAGGATGTCAGCGAAACCCAGGTGCTGCTCTTGGAGGAACTGGACCGGATGCAGTCCCTTGTGGATGAGCTCCTGTTGCTGGCCCGAAGCGGGCGCCCGGACTTCGTCAGGTTGGACTGGATCGACGCCGATTCCTTCCTTGAAGCCGCCATGGAGAGGATCAAGGTCCTGGCGGACCGACGGTGGCAGATCGAAAGCATGCCGGGCGGCCAATTTCGTGCAGACCGAAACCGTCTCACCCAGGCGGTGGAACAGCTGGCAGCCAATGCAGTGCAGGCCACGCGGCGGCATGACGTTATCTCCCTTGGCGCAGCGTGGACCGGGACTTCCGGGGGTACGGCACCGACCGGACATCAGGAACCGTCCCCTGGCGATATCGAAATTTGGGTGGCTGACTCGGGCTGCGGAATCAGCCCCGCGGACCAGGAACGGATCTTCGACCGTTTTGCCAGGGCCGGGGTATCACGGGGCAAAGAAGGGTCGGGCCTGGGGCTACCGATCGTCAAAGCCATTGCCGAAGCACACAGCGGAACACTTCGGGTGATTTCGCGGGTAAATGAAGGGAGCCGCTTTGTGCTCTCACTTCCGGGAGGAACGGCATGACGCGGATATTGATCGCCGACGACGAGCCACGGATCGCCAGCTTCATCACCAAGGGGCTCACGGCGGCGGGTTTCACCACCACATCGGTGGATGACGGCATCCGGGCCCTGGACTACGGCAGCTCCGGGGAATTTGACCTGCTCATTCTGGACATTGGCATGCCCAGAATGGACGGGCTAGCTGTGCTGCAGGCCCTACGGGCCATGAAGTGCACGGTTCCGGTGATTGTCCTGACGGCCAAGGATTCGCTTCAGGACACCCTCGCAGCGCTCGACGGCGGTGCGGACGACTACATGACCAAACCCTTCCGGTTCGAGGAGCTGCTCTCACGGATCCGCCTGCGGCTAAGGGATATCCCGGGGGCCCAGGGGGCACCGGACCCAACCTCCGGCGACGTAACCCTGGATGTTGACCTTCGCAGTGCCAAAGTGGGCGGCCGCACGGTGCCGTTGTCCGCCCGTGAATTCGCCATGGCCCGGGCGTTCCTAGAGAACGAGGGCAGGCTGCTCAGCCGCGAACAGCTGCTGAGCCGGGTGTGGGGCTACGACTTTGACGGGTCCTCCAATGTGGTGGATGTCTACGTGGGATACCTGCGCAACAAGCTTGGCCCCGGAAGGTTCCTGTCTGTTCGGGGCGCCGGTTACCGCTTTGTGGCCGTCCCCGCGGCCCCTTCCCAGCCTCAATCCGGTTCATGAGAGGTCTCTCATAAAAGTCTCATCCCCCTCTCACCGCGGCCCGGGAGGGTAGGAACACAACCAAGAAAGGTGATCCGATGAAGAAATACTGGTATCTTCCCATCGCAGCCGTAGTAGGTGCTGCGAGCCTCACGGTCTGGGGCCAGGCCAACGCCGGCCCGCCCCCAGAAGTCTCTCCCGGCGTGGTGGCGCCCGTCAGCGTCGCGACCGAGGATTCGGCGGACGTGCTTCCCACGTCAACCCCCACCGCCAGCATCACCGCGATCCCCGACCAGTCAGCCCCGGAAACGCAGCTCGTCACTGCAGAACCGCAGACTTTGGCAGCGGTGCCATCTGACGGCCCCACCCACGACCAGTTCGACGACAAAGGCGGGCTCAGGGACGACAACGTTTCCGACGACCCGCCCGGCGACGACAAAGGCGGGCTCAGGGACGACAACGTTTCTGACGACCCGCCCGGCGACGACAAAGGCGGGCTCAGGGACGACAGCCTTTCTGACGACCCGCCCGGCGACGACAAAGGCGGCCTCAGGGACGACAACGATTCTGATGACGAGCCAGGCGACGACAAAGGCGGTGAGCGGTAGCGCCTGACGGTCCGCACCAAGGTTTTCCCTAGGACGCCCCTGCAGCATTGCCTTGTTTCGCCGACTCTACTGGGGAGTTGGCCCTACATGGGGAGCAGATTGCAGGATGAAGGCCTCATCGCGTAAATCAACACAAAAAACCGGCACTCGCCCACGCCTCCGGTTCCTGGCTGCATCGGGGGCAGTGGCGTTGGCCGCGTCCATGGGCTTGCCGCCCATCGCCGCCAACGCAGTGCAGGCTCCTGTAGGCGCCGGCTTCACCGTAACGCCGGCCGACTTGTCCTTCATCCTGAAGCAGATCAAGATCGCCGAAGCGCACGTAGCCAACACCACGTCAGAAACCGGCCCTTGCGGGGCCCTCGTGGGTACCGGACCGAACCAGCTTGCCAGCCCCCTGCTGTCCCACGGGCTGCGTACGGTTGACGGAAGCTGCAACAACCTTCAGCCCGGGCAGGAGACCTTCGGCGCATCGGACCAGGTGTTCCCGAGGCTGGGGTCCAAGTCCTTCGGTGCCGCTGAGAGCGGGTCCTTCGGCGGACCGCCCATGGCCACGAGCTACACCCAGAAATCAGGTAGCGTCTTCGATTCGCGGCCGCGCACCATCAGCAACCTGATCGCCGATCAGACGTCCACCAACCCGGCAGCTGTGGCCGCGGCCGGCTTCCCGGCCCGGACGCAGGGCAACGAGGGCGTTGTACCCTGCACCACGGACCCCGATCCTGAGGCGACTCCCCCGGTCAAAGCCGCGCCGGACGGCTGCGTCCCCTCGCACAACACGCTCTTCATCCCCAACGTGACTACCGACGTCGGACTTTCACCGCCCTACAACTCCCTGTTCACCCTCTTCGGCCAGTTCTTTGACCACGGCATCGACCAGACCGTCAAGGGCGGCGGCACGGTCTATGTGCCGCTCAAGGCTGATGACCCGCTGATCGCAGGACCGGACCATGTCTTCGGCAACGCCGATGACCTTAATCCGAGGATGCGCTTTATGGTCCTGACCCGGGGCCAGAACCAGCCGGGGCAGGACGGGAAGCTGGGAACGGCGGACGATGTCCAGGATGCCCTGAACACCAACTCGCCGTGGGTGGACCAGAGCCAGACCTACTCATCGCACTCCTCGCACCAGGTGTTCCTGCGCGAGTACGCCGACAACTCCTCCGGGCGGCCGGTGTCTACGGGCAAGATGCTGGGCGGACCGGAGGGTACGCCCACGGCGGGCGGCATGGCCACCTGGGCTGACACCAAGAAGCAGGCACAGGAACTGCTGGGCATCCAGCTGCTGGACAAGGACGTCCTGAATGTCCCGATGCTGGCCGCCGACGCCTACGGCAAGTTCATTCCCGGGCCGAAGAACGGGCTTCCGCAGTTTGTCACCAAGTCCGGCCTGGTAGAAGCCGACCGCACCGCGGACGAGGGACGGGGAACACTCGTGCCCCAGGACGTGCTGTACTTCAGCACTCCTTTCCTGACAGACATCGCACACAACGCCGACCCGTCACCGCAGGACGCCGACCACAATCCAGCCACACCGCCGGCAGCCCCGGCCCCGGACGCAGACAAGACCGCTTCCGCCGACTTTATGAGCCAGGCCCCCGGCACTTACGACGACGAGATGCTCAACGCGCACTTCATCGCCGGTGACGGCAGGGTCAACGAGAACATCGGATTGACCGCCATCCACCAGGTCTTCCACTCCGAACACGACCGCCTGGCCGCGGACATCAAGCGGGTCCTCAGCAACGACACCTCGGCAAGGGGCGTTGCCGCCCTGGCCGAGTGGAAGCTGGCCGAAGGCGCCGATGGCTGGAATGGCGAGCGGCTCTTCCAGGCGGCACGGTTCGTTACGGAGATGCAGTACCAGCACCTGGTGTTTGAGGAGTTCGCCCGGAAGATCCAGCCTGCCCTCAACATCTTCGAACCATTCGCTTTCGCCCAGACGGACATCAATCCGGCGGTCAGCGCCGAATTCGCACACGCCGTGTACCGCTTCGGCCATTCGATGCTCACGGAAACCATTTCCCGCCGCAACGAGGACAGCCCGGGCGCGGACAACATGTTTGGAACGTCCGACGACGTCAGGGGCTCCCAGAACGACGTGTCCCTCCTCGAGGGCTTCCTAAATCCGCCTGCCTACACAGACGGCGGCCCCGCCGGCCCCCTGACTTCGGAGGAAGCCGCGGGCAGCATCATCATGGGAATGTCGGACCAGGTGGGCAGCGAACTGGACGAGTTCGTTACCGATACCCTCCGCAACAAGCTACTGGGACTGCCCATGGACCTCGCGGCGATCAACCTGACCCGCGCCCGGTCCGAAGGCCTGCCCACGCTGAACAACCTGCGCAGGGAAATCCACGGCGCCACCAACGATGGCCAGCTGAAGCCGTACACCAACTGGATCGACTTCGGCGAAAACATCAAGCACCCCAAGTCCCTGGTCAACTTCGTGGCCGCCTACGGCAAGCACCCCTCCATCCTGGAAGCCACCACGCTGGAGGCCAAGCGCAAAGCAGCCCGGTTGATCGTGAGCCCGGACGCGCTGGCCGGCGAGGTTGCTCCCGAGGACGCCGTGGCCTTTATGAACAGCACGGATGCCTGGGCCAACGACGGAAACTCATCGACCACCGGACTGGATGACATTGACCTGTGGATGGGCGGCCTGGCTGAACGGACCAACCTGTTCGGCGGACTCCTCGGCAGCACCTTCAACTACGTTTTCGAAAGCCAGATGACGGATCTGCAGAACGGTGACCGGCTGTACTACCTGGCGCGCACGCCCGGCATGAACCTGATGGCGCAGCTCGAAGGAAACTCCTTCGCGGAGATGATGATGCGCAACACCAATGCACAGGCACTGAAGGCCGACGCTTTCGCCACGGCTGACTGCAAGTTCGAGCTGAAGAACCTCAATGGAACGGTGCAGGGCTTCGCATCCTCAGGCAACGCCGTCGCGGACGACCCCTCGTCGGAGTGCAACGAATCCGCGCTGCTGATCCGGATGCCCGACGGCACCATCAAGTACCGGGCGTCCAACTCGGTGGACCCGGCCGGCATCAACGGCCAGGCCGTGTACAACGGATCAGTCAACGCCGACCGCATCCATGGCGGCGTGGACAACGACACCATGTGGGGCGGCCTGGGCAAGGACGTCATCGAAGGCAACGACGGCGCCGACACCGTCCTGGGCGGCGACGGCAACGACATCATCACCGACTCCGCCGGGGACGACATACTGAAGGGCGGGCCGGACAATGACGCGATCGACGGCGGCCCGGGCCTGGACCTCCTCCTCGGCGGCGACGGAAAGGACTTCATCAACGGAGGCGCGAACTCGAACGAGACCTTCTCCGGCGAAGACGACGACTTTGTAATCGCCGGTGAAGGGCTGGACGCCGTATTCGGCGGCGGCGGGAACGACTGGGCAGAAGGCGGCGACGGCCCCGACCTGCTGATCGGCGACTCGAGCAACCTGTTCTTCCTGGACGACTCGCAGAAGCCCGGCAACGATGTCCTGGTGGGCCAGGGCGGCGACGACGACTACGACATGGAAGGCGGGGACGACGTCGGCATCGCTGGACCCGGCGTGGAGAAGGTGGCCGGCGCGTCCGGCTACGACTGGGAAATCGGCGCCTACGATCCCCAGCCGCAGGACGCAGACCTGGAACTTCCGATCGAACCGCTGGACATCCTCCAGGTGGGCGTCCGCGACAGGTACAACGAAGTCGAGGCGCTTTCCGGTGGTCCGTTCGACGACAAGCTGCGCGGCGACGACAACATTCCCAAGGAAATGGGTGGTGGAGGCTTCATCGGCTGCGACGCCCTGGACCAGTCAGGTGTTGACAGCATCACCGGACTCGGCCAGCTCATCACATCACTGCCGACTCCCCTGGCCGATGTCATCAATGCCTCGGCGTCCAAGGAATGCCCCGTGCTGAGCGGCCCCCAGGTGTGGGGCGAAGGCAACATCCTGCTGGGCGGCGGCGGCAACGACCTCATCGAGGGCCGCGGCGGCGATGACATCATCGACGGCGACCGGTACCTCAACGTCCGGCTGAGCGTCCGTACAGACCCGAACAACGCGGCCACTGAGATCGGCAGCGCCACGGGAATGAACGCCCGGTACCAGCGCAATTCCGACGGCACACTGACCGGCCCGACGCTCCAGCAGGCGGTGTTCGCAGGCAGCGTCGACCCCGGCAACATTGTCGTCGTCCGGGAAATCCTGGCCTCCTCGGAAGGAACCGATACCGCGGTCTTCTCGGACTTCGAATTCAACTACACCATCACCACAACCGGCGGAGACGGCACCATGGGCTCACCGGGCGCTGTCACCACCGTGCAGCACATCAACGGCGATGATGGCACCGACACCCTCCGCAACATCGAACAGCTCGTCTTCGGCGATGGAACCGACGGCGTGGACGACGGTGAGGACGAGGTTGAGGATGACGTCGACGAGGTCGAAGACGACGTCGACGAGGTTGACGAGGTCGAGGACGGTGAAGGCGAAGGTGCCGACGGCGGCGCCAATGACGGGATTGACGAAGTCATCCCGGGCGATGGCGAGGTCATCGTGGTTGTCCCGCCGACGCCGGGCACCCAGCCTGTTCCGGACACTGCACCAGTGGACCAGGCACCTGCCAACCCCGCACCTGCGAACCCGGCACCCGTGGACCAGGCACCTGTGAACCCCGCACCTGCGAACCCGGCACCCGTGGACCAGGCACCTGCCAACCCGGCACCTGCCAACCCCGCACCAGTGCCGGTGTCGGCCGCAGTGACCGGCGGCTTCTTTGTCCGGACCGTTGATTCCACTGGGGCCCAGTTTGGAGAGATCCTGACTTCAGAACCCGGCGCCACGAGAGTGGTAGTTCGCGGCCTGGAGAACGGTGCCGCATACCAATTCCAGGTTGCCCCAGCCGACGGCGGCAGCGAACCCCAGTTCTCCGAACTGAGCGAACCTGTTGTCCCCGGTGCCACAGAAGACGAGCGCCGCGCTTTCAACCAGGACCTGGCGGAGCAATCGGAAGCAGGACCCGTGGCGGATCAACCGCTGGCACAGGTACCCGGAGCAGCACCCTTCGGGGGCCCCATCGGTACCGCAACGGCGGTCACCTTGGCGGCCCTGGCCCAGTACCTTGTCACGGATCCGGGCAGCGCGACCCTTGCCATCACCACAGGGGGCCTCCTGGCTGCCTGCGCCCTGCTGGCGTTCAAACTGTTCCGTTTCCGGGCCAACGCCAGGAAAGTACTGTCCGAGGAGGCCAGGACTTCCACGAACGCCTGAGTGACCGGAAGTACGCCGCCAGCGTGCTGCCACATGCCGAGGGTGGCCTATCCCCAGTCAAGGGAGAGGCCACCCTTCGGCTTGACCTTCAAGACTAGGAAACCCCAAGGTTCCACGTACAGGGTTCCTCCAGCATCAACTCAGTATCGTCGCAGCATGTTTACTTGCTCAGTCCTCCGGTGTGTGAATCCCGGCTCCGCCTTCATGGCGGGCAATCAAAGCGCGGCCCTTGGCTATCGCGAGGCCTTCGTCTGCGCAAAGCACAAGGCGCTGATTGAGTCCGGTACCCCCTGGGACATGGAAGGGCGCAATGTCCTCATGGGCCAGGACCTGGCGCCTATCCTCGAAAATTGGTCAGTTCGCCCATGCGTTGGGTCTGCCGGCTGCACCCTGACCCTTGAGATTGCGGGCCAGATCAAGCCTGTGGAGGTCTTTCTGATGCCCAGCGAGGCAAGGACCCTATCCACCTGCATCGCGGCCAACGGCGAATCTGGCTGCGCCTAGTCCACCTGCACTTGTTCGCGTCGCCCTGGGCATCGCCTGATGCCCGGAAGTGGCTGTAGTGGCCTTCATCATCATGGCGTCCGTGGTCCTGCCGGCCACGCTGGCTCCCAGCGTCTTCGGCGCAGTGCCCTATACCGGCGCACTGTCCTATCTTGGCTGGAAAACTGTGGGCTGGAAAAGGCTCAGGATGGACGACGGCGGGTGGTCGGCTGAGCTGCCGGGCTAAGTTCTTGCGATGGCCCCCCAACTAGGTAGCCTTTGTGTCCCTTGCGGGGCGCCCGTTCCGGGCTGAAAATGTGCGTGTGGTCGCCTGTCGAAGCCGTGGTTCTTTGGTTCCTTGAGGCCGTTAGGTAGCCAGGTGTTGGGGATCATGACGTGAGCCCTTTACTGTTTCCGTTGTTGAGAACGAGGACTAGATTTTCCTTTCCCTCGTGATTCCCCAGGCGGCCGCTGTTATGTTCGGCGGGCGCGTTCGGGAGGAGATGACGGAGTCCATGCTGGCTGAGTCCCAAGATGAGGAAGAGATTATTGCCAGGGTCGCTGCACTGGATATCGGCAAGGCCGAGCTGGTGTGCTGCGTTCGGATTCCCGCAGAGGGAAACCGGAAGAAACGCTTGCAGGAAGTGAGCACGCACTCGACCATGACACGTTCGCTGGGAGAGCTGGCGAACCGTCTGGTCGGGCTTGGTATCGAGCGGGTGGTGATGGAGGCGACCGGCGACTATTGGAAGCCGGTGTTCTATCTCCTCGAGGCCCACGGGCTTCAGCCGTGGCTGGTGAACGCCCGGGATGTCAGGCACCTTCCCGGACGGCCCAAGACCGACG
Organism: Arthrobacter sp. Alg241-R88; assembly: GCF_900537115.1. Taxonomy (GTDB): domain Bacteria; phylum Actinomycetota; class Actinomycetes; order Actinomycetales; family Micrococcaceae; genus Arthrobacter. The sequence continues at coordinate 280,100 of NZ_UNRG01000001.1, read as the reverse complement.
TGCTGGATGCGGTCTGGTTGTGCAAGGTCGCTGAACGGCAGATGCTCCGGCCCAGCTTCGTCCCGCCCGTGGAGATTCGCCGGCTGCGGGACCTGACCCGCTACCGGATCGATCTGGTCGGGGAACGCACCGCGGAGAAGAACCGGGTCGAGAAACTCCTCGAGGACGCCTGCATCAAACTTTCGGTCGTCGCGTCGGATATCTTCGGGGTGTCCGGGCGGGACATGATGGCTGCGTTGATCGCGGGTGAACGCGACCCGAAAGTCCTTGCCCAGTTGGCCCGGTCGGTCATGCGGAACAAAATCAGCGACCTTGAGGAGGCCTTCACCGGCCGCTTCGATGACCATCACCGTTTCCTGCTCGCCCGGATGCTGGCACGGATCGACGGCATCGACGCCGATATTGCTGCACTCGATGAGCAGATCGAGGTGCAGTTGGCCCCTTTCGCCGCGGCGGCGGAACGCCTGGATGACATCCCGGGCATCGGCCCTGTAGCCGCCGCCATCATCATCGCCGAAATCGGGGTCGACATGTCACAGTTTCCGACCGCCGGGCACCTGTGTTCCTGGGCCAAGTTCTGCCCGGGGATCAGCTCCTCCGCCGGGAAAACCAAGGGCAACGGTTCCAGCGGACACGGCAACCGCTACCTCGCCCGTGCACTGGGCGAGGCTGCCGTTATCGCCGGCAGGACCAACACCTTCCTGGGCGAACGCTACCGACGGATCGCCAGACGCCGCGGGAAAAAGCGTGCAATTGTCGCCGTCGGACGATCCATCCTGGTCGCCACCTGGCACATCCTCCAAGACCCCGACACCAGGTTCCAGGATCTGGGCCACGACTACGTCCATGCCCGCACCAACCCGGACGCCAGGAAGCACAACCACATCCGCCAACTCGAAGCCCTCGGCTACACCGTGACCCTCACCCCGGTAGCCTGACAACCACACATACTCGCATAAGCCCAAACGTGGCCCGAACGATCAACCACGCCCAACCAACAAAGCCACGTCACCCCATTTTCGGACTAGCGCTAAGTGTCGTTTTGGGCACCCATAACGACACTTAGCGCTACTTAGTTGGGTGCGGGGGGTCAGGTGCGCTCGGAGAGCCTCTTGACGTCCGCCACCAGCTTGTCCCACATACCCTTTGAGTGCTCGGCAGCCTCCGCACTGGCGTTGTTGTCCTGCGACAACACCAGCAGTGTGCGGCCGCCCTGGTCCTGAAGCGTCCAGGTCAGCGTGTGATAGTTTTCCGGCTTGTCTTCCTGGCCTCCCAGCGGACTGAAGTGGGTGTAAACCAGCTTCTGGCCGGGTTCCACTTCAAGGACCACTCCCTTGTCCTGGTAGTCCTTGCCCTCCCAGCTGCCACTCCATGTGATGGGTCCGCCCACAGTCCAGTCCGTGCTGAGCTCGGTGCCGAACATAAAATCCCGCGTGGCGGCCGGGTCCGTGATGACGTCCCACACCCTGGCGGGCGGTGCTTCGACAGTGACCGAGGACGTGGCGACGTAATCACCCGGCATTACCCTTGGCCTTTTTGGCGGTAAACAGCAGGTACTCCCACTCCATCTGGAATGGGGTGTCACCATGGGCGTCGCCAAAGGACTCGGCCAGGTCCGTCAGCGCCTTGTCCAGCTCCTTGACCTTGTCCGCGTCCTCGGCGATGAACTTGTAGACGGAGATGGTGGGGCCGTAGTGGGACTTGAAGTAGCGCACGAAGTCCTCCGGCTGGTGGAAACTGTGCACCGCCAAGGTCTTTTTCCGGGCGTTGGTTTCGGTGATCCTGTCACCGAAGAGTTCGCGGAGGTGGTCCTCGCTTCCCCACAGCGGTGCCGGCTGGGCACCCGGTGGCGGTGGCGGGGCAAAGGGCTTCAGGGTGGCGAACATCCTGCCGATGAAGCCTTCAGGTGTCCAGCTGAGAAGTCCGATGGTGCCACCCGGCTTGCACACCCGCAGGAGCTCGTCGGCTGCCCGCTGGTGATGGGGCGCGAACATCACGCCGAGGCAGGACATCACGGTATCGAACTCGTCGTCAGCGAAAGGCAGCGCCTCCGCGTCCCCTTCTTGCCATTCCAGCTCCACGCCGCGGTCCGCTGCCTGGTGGCGGCCGGCGTCGAACAGTTCGGGGGTGAGGTCGCTTGCCACGACCTTTGCGCCCATCATGGCGGCGGGGATGGCAGCGTTTCCGGCTCCGGTGGCGATGTCCAGGACCCGCTGGCGGGACGTGACGCCGCATGCTTCCACCAGGATGGCCCCGAGCTCGAGGAGCAGCTCGCTCGCCAGCGCGGGATAGTCTCCCGATGCCCACATGGCGCGATGCTTCTGCTTGAGCGCCCGGTCCGCCTCGAGGACATCTGTTTGGTCGTCCATGACTGTGCCTCTCTACTGTGATGGTTCGTCAGTGAGTGAACAGCGCGCTGCGGCCACAGCGGAGGCTGCGATGCGACTCATTGTGAACTCGCCGAACCCGGCTGTAAAGAGAGCAACCGTAAGGGAGCCAGCTGCGGAAGGCCGCGCAGGCAGACCGCTGGTGAACCCGTGCCGGCTACCGAAAAGCAAGCAAGCTTAGTAGTTTCGTAGTCATGGCATTAACCCCGGGAACAGACGCCGCCGGCCATGGATCCTCACGCCGGCTTGCGCGCCCTGGTGCCCGTTGCCTTGCTGGTGGTGGTTTTGGCGGCCGGTTTGGAGGTGGACTTCGCCGCAGTGGACTTGGCGGCCGTGGATTTGTCCGCCGTGGACTTTGTTGTGCCGGCCTTGGCTGTGGCGGATTTTGCCGTACCCGCCTTCGCTGTGCTGGTCTTCGCCGCGCTGGTCTTCGAGGCCGTCGACGTCGCAGCGCCGGACTTGCTCTCACCCGACGTGGCTTCAGAGGACTTGCTGGCAGTGGCCCTCTTGCGCGCCGGCTTGGCGGCCTCTTCGTCGTCACTGGAGGCTTCATCGCCCGAGTCCCCGCCACCCGCATCCGCGGCGGCATCAGCCCCGCCCCCGCGTTTCCGGTCCAGGCTCCGCTTCAGTGCTTCCATCAGGTCGATGACTTCGCCCTTGCCGCCTTCGCCGGCTTCCACACCGAAGGTTTCCTCGGTATCCAGGGAGTCGCCCTGCTCCAGTTTGGCCTCAATGAGCTGGCGCAGCTGCACCTGGTAGTCATCGGTGAAGTGCGCGGGATCAAAGTCGGCCGCCATGGACTCCACCAGCGCCGCGGACATGTCGCGTTCCTGGGCGGAGATCTTAATGGAGGCGTCCAGGGAAGGGAAGTTGGCTTCGCGCACCTCGTCCGGCCAGAGCAGGGATTGGAGCACCAGGACGTCGTCTTTGATCCGCAGTGCGCCCAGCCGCGTCTTCTCGCGCAGGGCGAACTGGACGATGGCCACCCGGTCCGTGTCCTCCAGCGCCCGGCGCAGCAGCACGTAGGCCTTGGGCGACTTGGAGTCCGGTTCCAGGTAATAGCTCTTCTCGAACATCATGGGTTCAAGCTGCTCGGACGGGACGAACTGCACCACTTCGATCTCGTGGCTGTTCTCTGCCGGGATGGCCTTGAGCTCGTCCTTGGACAAGATCACCGTCCGGCCGTCCTCCTCGTAGGCCTTTTCGATGTCCGAATAGTCGATGACCTGGCTGCACACTTCGCACCTGCGCTGGTAGCGGATCCGGCCGCCATCGGCATTGTGGACCTGGTGCAGACTGATGTCATGATCTTCGGTTGCGCTGTAGACCTTCACCGGCACGTTGACCAGGCCGAACGCGATGGCACCTTTCCAGATGGCTCTCATTCCCTAAGTCAACATCACGCAGCCCCGGAGGTGAAGCCCCATGGCCGCAGCTAAGGAGCGTGTCCGGGTTGCCGGCAGGGAATTGACCCTCACCAACCTGGGCAAAGTCATCTACCCGGAGACCGGCACCACCAAGGCGGACGTGCTCGCCTACTACGCCGCGGTGGCACACGTCCTGATCCCGGCTGCCGCCAACAGGCCGGCCACCAGGAAGCGGTGGGTTAATGGCGTCGGTACTGCGGGGAAGCCCGGCGAGGTGTTCTTCCAAAAGAACCTTGAGGACTCCGCTCCCGGCTGGCTGCCGCGCGCCGCCATTATCCACAAGGACCGGACCATCCACTATCCGATGGTCAACGATCCCGCTACACTCACCTGGTTCGGCCAGATCAACTCGCTGGAAATCCATGTTCCCCAGTGGCAGGTGGACTCCCACGGCAACCAGCTGAATCCGGACCGGCTTGTCCTGGACCTGGATCCCGGTGAAGGCGCCGGCCTGGAGGAGTGCGTGGAAGTGGCCCTCCTGGCCCGCTCAATCCTCGAGGACGTGGGCCTGGATCCCGTCCCCGTAACCAGCGGCAGCAAGGGCATCCATCTCTACGCACCCCTGGACCGGAGCCAGACCTCGGATCAGATCTCGGCCTTTGCCCGTGAGCTGGCACGCGCCTTGGAAGCGGACCATCCGGACCTGGCGGTCAGTGACATGAAAAAGACCCTGCGCAAGGGCAAGGTGCTGGTGGACTGGAGCCAGAACAACGCGGCCAAAACCACCATCGTGCCCTACTCGCTCCGCGGTCGTCCCACCCCGATGGTCGCCGCGCCCCGGACCTGGCAGGAGATCGGCTCCCCGGGCCTGAGGCACCTGGACTATAAGGAGGTGCTGCAGCGGGTGCAGGAGGGCAAGGACCCCTTTGCCGCCGTCGTGGGCGCCTCCGGCCGCGACCCCGAGGTACGCAACGAACATCACGACGGCGACCCCCGCCTTGGCAAGTACCGCTCCATGCGGGACCCGCAGAAAACACCCGAGCCTTTCTCCGGCACTGCCGGCAGCGGCGACGCCTTCGTTATCCAGGAGCACCACGCCAGCCGGCTTCACTTCGACCTCCGCCTCGAGCACGACGGCGTCCTGGTGTCCTGGGCCCTGCCCAAGGGCGTGCCGGAATCCGGCGGCAAAAACCACCTGGCCGTCCAGACCGAGGACCACCCGCTGGACTACCTCACTTTCCAGGGCACCATTCCCAAAGGGGAGTATGGCGCGGGTGAGATGACCATCTGGGACACCGGCACCTATGAACTGCATAAGTGGATCAACGGCAGGGAAGTCATCGTTACCCTGACCGGCTCCGAAGGCGGCGGGCTGGGCGGCACCCGGAAGTTCGCGCTGATCCATACGGGCCGGGGGCAGGGCAAGGACTCCGAAGGGCAGTGGCTGATCCACCTCATGGACAAGGACCATGGCAGTAGCCGGCACCGCCATGCGCCGGCGCGGGAGGAGGAGCCCGAGGAAACTGAAGACGAGGCTGAAGCGGCTGCCGAGGTGGGTGAGGAGGCTCCGGACGCTGTAAAGCCGGAGCAGTCAGAGGAGCCGGAGGATGTCCAGGAGCAGGACAACCAGGAAGCTGAAGAAACGTCTCCGGCGCCCCCTTCAGCCGCCGCTTCCGCATCTCCCGAGGATTACAGCCCCATGATGGCCACCTCAGGGACAACAGCCGATCTGCACGGCAGCAACTGGCAGTTCGAGCTCAAGTGGGACGGCGTCCGTGCCATCCTCGTTGCGGACGAGGATGAAGTGCGGATCTTCAGCCGCAACGGAAACGACGTCAGCAAGACCTACCCCGAGTTCACGGACAGGAACTGCTGGCCACCCCAGCCGTTCGTCGCGGACGGTGAGATCATCGCCATCGCGCCCTCGGGCAGGCCGGACTTCGGGTTGCTTCAGGGGCGCATGAAGCTCACCCGGCCCGGCGACGTCACGAAAGCGCGCAAGGCCATCCCCGTCCGGCTGATGCTTTTTGACCTGCTGTACGACGCCGGTACGGACCTTCGCAGGCTGCCCCTCGCCAAGCGGCGCCAGCGGCTGGAGGAGTTCTTCAGCCCGTCGGACTGCCCGGTGGATATTTCCACTGTGCTGGAAGACCGGGTGGAGCACATCCTGGAAAGCGCGCAGGAACTGGGCCTCGAGGGCGTCATGGCGAAGCGCACGGACAGCCGCTACGTCAGCGGGCAACGGACGCGGACCTGGATCAAGCTCAAGCTCGACCAGACCCAGGAGGTGGTGGTGGGCGGCTGGCGGCCGGGCAAGGGCGCCCGCCGGGACTCGGTGGGTTCGCTGCTGGTGGGCATCCCGGAGGGACGGAACCTGCGCTATGTAGGCAGGGTGGGCAGCGGCTTCAGTTTCCGCGAACTGACGGAACTTCGGCAGACTGTGGACCGCCTCGCCAGGAAAACCTCCCCGTTCCAGGAGGTCCCCCGCGAGGATGCGGCGGATGCGCACTGGGTAGCCCCCCAGCTGGTGGGTGAAGTGACGTACAGCGAATGGACCGGGACGGGCAGGCTTCGGCATCCGGTGTGGCGCGGTTGGCGGCTGGACAAGGACCCGGCAGACGTGGTGGACGAAGCCTGACAGCTGCAGAAGCGCCCCCTGCTTTTGCAGGGGGCGCTCCTTATGTTGTGACTCGGCGCCGGGCTCTTAGCCAAGCAAGGTGGTGATGAGCCTGATGGAGGAGGCGATAATCGCGATGAGGCCGATGGCTCCGAAGAGGTTGTGCCACCACTTGTTGCGGAGATCCCCCATGACGGTGCGCCTGTTGGCCATGATGACGATCAGGACGCCCAGCAGTGGTGCGATGAGGACCGTGAGGGACTGGGCGATGACGATCAGGGCCACGGGTGAGGACTGGAATGACAGGGTGATGATCAGGCCGAAGGCAAGAATCATGCCAGTGACGATGCGGGCGGCAGGCGATCCGGCTTCGGCGCCCCGGCCCATGGCGTCGGAGAGCATGGTGCCGCCGGCAGTGGCGTTGGCGATCATGGATGAAAAGGCTGCTCCGGAGAGGCCGAGGGCAAAGAGCATCGCGCCGACGGGGCCCGCCAGCGGCGTGAAAATGGAGGCGAGGGCGTTGATGGTTCCGGCCTCGGCTCCGGTTTTGCCAAGGACTGCTGCGGCGACCATGATGACCAGGGCCGTCATGATGCCGGGGGCGACGATGCCGGGGATGGTGTCGACGAGGGTGATGTCGCGGTAGTCGGCCCGGGTGCGGCGGTGTTCCTTGATGCCGTAGGAGGTGTAGAAGGCGGCGTTGATGGAGAAGTTGGTGCCCACGAGCGCGACGATAAGGATCTCGCTCCCGGCGGGCAGTTGCGGGACCATGCCTTCCATGGACCGGTACCAGTCGGGCTGGGCCACGACCGTGCTGGCGATGAAGGCGATGCCCATGAGGACCACGATGACCAGGAGGGCTTTTTCGACGATTCCGTAGACATTCCTGAAGGCAAGGACGAAGCCGACGGCGACCGTGCAAACGACGGTCCACAGCACCGGGGATCCGCCGAAAATAAGGGAAAGTCCCAGCCCGGATCCGACGGCGTTGCCGACGGAGAACATCAGTGTGATGCCGAAGACGCCGAAGCCTGCCAGGACGCCCACCCACTTGCCGAGGTGGTCCTTGATGGACGTGATCAGGGACGTGGGTGTGGCGATGCCGAGCCTGACGCTCATATCGGTAAAGAAGATCATCAGGAGGGTGGAGACGGCGATGACCCACACAAGGCTGTAGTCGAAGCGGCTGCCGGCCTGGACGGCGGTGGTCAGGTTTCCGGGGCCGAACTGCCAGGCTCCGACGACGAAGGCCGGCCCCATCAAGGCAAGGTAGCCGAGGAAAGTACGGTGCTTCTTTGTGGTGCCTTGGGCCGGGTTTCCTTGCTGGGTTGCCATCTGGTCTTCCCTGTGTCCGGGACGGGTGATGGTCTTATTCTGCTCGCGCATCGGCGAGTCCTCCTTATACAGCGACATTGCTGGGGGCGGTCATCGACCGGATGGAGAGTAAAGGCTGGGGCACGGGCGGAGGGCCAAGGGGCCCACCACCCGTGAGGACCCGTGATGGGTGGAGTCAGACGGCAGCGGGGGCGGTGACCTTGCCGATGTTTGCGGCGGCGAAGGCTTCCGCAATTTCGGTTTCGGCGCCTTCCGGCAGGGGCAGGAGCGGGGTGCGGACTGTGGCGTGGTCCAGAATGCCGCGGTTCACGAGGCCCCACTTCAAGGCGACGGTGCCCTCCATATGGGACCCGCGGTGGTAAACGTTCTTGGTCACCGGCAGCAGCCGCTCATGAATTGCGTGGGCACGCTTGTAGTCCTGCGCCTTCCCGGCCTCGATCAGTTCGACGAGCAGTTCGGGGGCGATGTTGCCGTAGCCGACGAGCAGGCCGTCGACATCGAACATTGTCGGCAGCAGGTACTCGTCATGGCAGGACAGCACCTGCAGCTCGGGGTACGCGGCGCGCAGCGCGGGGATCTCGGTGTACCACCGGCGCATGTTCCGGACACCGTTCTTCGTGGCAAAGACGCCTTCCTGGCCGGCGATCTCCAGCTGAGTGTCGAGGTCGTAGGTCGCCTTGGTGTTGTCGGGGTACTGGAAGAGGATCAGCGGCAGGCCGGACTCTTCATAGATCTCCTGGTAGCGCGACTGCGGAGCGCCCTCCTGGTATCCGAAGCGCAGCCACCCGTGCGAGGGGTAGACGAGACCAGCTGACGCGCCGGCCTCGACGGCCTTCTTGGCCTCGAGGGCCGCGGTCTTGTTGCCTTCCTTCGTGATGCCCGCCACGACCGGTACACGGCCGTCGGTGGACGCCACGAACGCGCGGATAACGTCCAGCTGCTCCTCTTCGGTAAGGAACGTGCCTTCGCCGGCGTGCCCCAGGACGACGAGGCTCTTCACGCCCTCAATCGATCCGAGCCACGAACCCAGACGCTGGATCGCAGCGAAGTCGACAGCGCCATCTTCGGTGAACGGGGTGACAGGTGCGGGGCTGAGTCCGCGGAGATCGAGTGTCATTACAGCTACCTTCTTGTCTTCATTGATGGTCGGCAGTCCCGCTGGTGTTTCGCATCCCTTATTGAGAACGTTTGCGGGAACGTTTTCAATATTGCAACGTGTTCCATCTCACTGTCAAGGGAACGTTTGCAAAAAGGAGGAATAGAGTGTCTGGTACGCCCCTTTCGAAGAGGAGAACCAGCATGGAACCGGCGGCTCCCGGCACAATCGTCACCCTCAAGGACGTTGCTGCGGCCAGCGGCGTGAGCATCTCCACCGCCAGCCGCGCCCTGGATGAACGTACGACGTCGCGTTCCGCAACAGCCGCGCATGTCAGGAAAATAGCCGAGGAGCTTGGCTATCGCCGCAACTCCTTCGCATCCAACCTGCGCCGGGGTGAGACCCGGACCCTCGGCGTGCTCGTGCCGCGGCTCAGCGACACGGTAATGGCGCTGATGTTTGAGGAACTCGAGCGGGCGGCGTCGGACCGCGGATACTTTGCCATGGTTGCAACCAGCGGCGATGATCCCGACGACGAACGCCGGGCAGCGGAAACCCTCCTGGACCGCAATGTGGACGGGCTGATCCTGGCCACGGCCCGAATCGACGACGACTTGCCCAAGCATCTGCGTGAACGGGGCGTGGCGCACGCTCTGGTCCTTCGCACCGACGGGGTCAGCCCCTCGGCTCTTGGCGACGACGAGGTGGGCGGATACCTGGCGGTCCGGCACCTGATCGATCTTGGGCACCGTGACATCGGGGTAGTGACCGGACCGTCCTTTACCTCTACCGGGACAGCCCGCCTCGCCGGCGCCCGCAAAGCGCTGGAGGGTGCAGGCATTCAGGCCCGGGAAGACTGGCTGATTGCCGCCGGCTATGGCATCGAAAGCGGGTTCTCCGCCGCGGAATCATTATTGTCCGGCGCCTCCGAAAAACGTCCCAGCGCGGTGTTTGCCGCCAACGACAACCTGGCCATGGGGGTTATCGCCGCCGCCCACCGCCTCGGCATCACCGTGGGACAAGACCTGGCCCTGGTCGGCTACAACGACATACCCCTCGCCTCCCGCCTTTCAACCCCGCTCACTTCGGTGCGGGTGCCCCTGGACCAGATCGCAGCGAATGCGATCGACCTCATCGTGAACCCCGGCAAGGAACCCAGGATCCGGAAATCCCTGCCCACGCTTATGCCCCGCCAGTCGAGCGGTTCGCCCCGATACTCAGCACGGCAGGAGCCTTAAAAGGCTCCCGCGCAGAAACACTTTGGCCATGCGGCATTTCCTGAATAAGAATTTTCCTGGTCCGTGTCGATCCCATGCCCGCCCGTTCGACGCGATAGTAGAAGGACGCACGAGGCGTTCTCAGTACGAAGGAGAAGAACTATGAAGTTCATGCTGATTATGCGCGCTACGGATGAGGCAAAGAAGGCCTACGAAAAGGCGGACATCGAACAGATCATCAACGCTATGGGGGCCTACAATGAATCCCTCATCAAGGCCGGTGTCCTGCTCGCCGGTGACGGGCTCGCCGATGACATGAGCGAAGCTTTCGTTGTGGACTTTTCAGGTGAGAACCCCATTGTTACCGATGGCCCGTACGGGGAAACCCATGAACTGTTCAACGGATTCTGGATTATCCAGACTGCCAGCAAGGAGGAGGCGGTCCAGTGGGCCAGCCGCTGCCCCTTGGGCCCGGGAAACAAACTCGAAGTCCGCCGCGTGACCGATATGAGCGACTTCGAGGACTTCTCGGACAACGAGTTCCTGCAAAAGGAAGCCGGCTGGCGCGAAGAACTGAACCAGCCCTAGCCACATGGCAGACAAGGACCTGCCCACGCCGGCTATCCCGCGCACCCTGGACGCCGTGTGGCGGATCGAAAGCGCGCGGATCGTCGCAACGCTTGCCAAGGTGACTGGCGACGTCGGCCTGGCTGAAGACCTTGCCCAGGAAGCCCTGATCGATGCCCTGACACAATGGCCCGGGTCGGGCGTCCCGGATAACCCGGGCGCCTGGCTCACGGCCGTGGCCAAACGCAAGGCCATAGATGCGTGGCGCCGCCGGGAGCGGCTCGACGAACGCTACCGCGCGATTGCCCACGACCTCAGGGAGATGACCGAGGACCAGTGGCAGCCGATCCCCGATGACGTGCTTCGGCTCGTCTTCATCGCCTGCCATCCCGTGCTCTCCCGTGAGGGGCAGGTCGCCTTGACGCTGCGAACGGTCGGTGGCCTGACCACCGAGGAGATCGCACGGATGCTTCTTGTTCCCGTTGCCACCGTCCAGCAGCGCATCGTACGGGCAAAGAAAACCCTGTCGGCCGCCCAGGTGCCCTTTGACACCCCCGACCCCAACGAGTGGAACGCGCGCCTGGGCGCGGTACTGGCCGTGCTGTACCTCATCTTCACCGAAGGCTATGCCGCCACAACGGGTGACCGGTGGATCCGGACCGAGGTGGCCAATGAGGCCCTGCGCCTTGGCCGCGTGCTCGCCGGCCTGCTGCCGCGGGAGCCTGAAGTTCACGGACTCGTAGCGCTGATGGAGTTCCAGGCGTCCCGGTTTGCCGCGCGCGTCAACCGCGACGGCAGCCCAATTCTGCTCGCTGACCAGGACAGGTCACGCTGGGACCGGACGCAGATCGGCCGTGGCCTTACCTCCCTGGCCCGTGCCGATGCGCTCGGCCGCGGAAGGGGGAACTACTGCCTGCAGGCTGCCATCGCCCAATGCCACGCCACCGCCGGCAGTTTCGAAGTAACCGACTGGAACAGGATTGTGCTGCTCTACGAAGCCCTGGGACGCCTGGCACCCAGCCCCGTCGTCGAACTCAACCACGCCGTAGCGGTTTCCATGGCCACCGGACCGGCCGCCGCCCTGAGGATCGTGGACCGCCTCGTTGCCGGGGGCGCCCTCCGCCGCTCACACCTGCTGCCCAGCATCCGGGGAGAGCTGCTCACGAAGCTCGGGAGAACCGACGAGGCCAAATCAGAACTGCTTCAGGCAGCCGCACTCACGGCCAACGAACAACAAAAGGCTGTGCTGCTCGCCAAGGCGGCCGCCCTCTGACTCCTGGGGAGCTCAATCGGAGCCGAGGCTCGCCCGACGGCCGGCACAAGAATGGGGACACCGGATCGGTGTCCCCATTCCTTTACGGTCCTACGACGTCGGGTCCTCCGTTTGTCTCAGCGTCAGGACGAGTGCGGCATCTGTGGCCGGCTGGTGCGGTGGAGCGCCGTGACGGCAGCCCCCTGCCCCATCCGGCCAAGGCCGGAACCGCGTTCCTTGGGATGCCGCCGCTTCCCGTTGCCGTCGGGCCACCTTTGCTGCCCGCCTGCTCCCGTGGGAGACAGCGGGGCCGCCGCACCAGGCATGTCGGGGGCGTCCATTGCCTCCGCCAGGTGACTCGCCAGCTCCGGCGCGATGTGCTTGTTGTTTTCGTCAGCCATTTGTTCTTCCTTTCCCGCAACGCAATGAAATGAAGTGCTACCAATCGAGGCCAGTCAGGGCCTTTTTGTGACTGTCGGAGCGGCCGGCCAGGCCTGGCCGCAGGCGTCCGCCTACCTAAAAGAGAGTGTTCCCATGGCACAACCTTAGGGAAGCGCCGGGCACCTGTGAACCCCTCCTCAAAGAGGTGGGCAGAAAAGGACGACGGCGGCCCTGCCGGGTGCTGGAGGAGGGCTGCAGAGCCGTGGGCGGCATCACTTTTTCGCCCATGAAACGTCCAAAATGACGGCAAGGGGAGCCCACAGCGAAAAAAATTCGGTGACAAGGGCGCTGGACCCCGCAGATCCCCATAACGGCGCGGGAAAAGCCGGGAAAGAAAATTCAAGGAACCGGCACGAAAAGCCCCAAAAAGAGGTGATACTACGGCATAAAGCGAGCAGGCGCTACGGCATTCGCGTAAAATTGAAGGCCTGCCCGGAGCGGGGCAGCTACAAGTCGCAAGCAAATGACCTCCACGGGAGTCGCCCAAATGCCCACAGACCGAAGCATCACCGACTCTTCCGCAGGCGTATACAACGCCGCCGGAACCAACCAAGCTACACCCCCAGGCACCCCACCCGCGGCTGCCAGGGGACCACGCAAGCCAAAAATTCTGAAGCGCCGCCGGCTCAAGGAGTCGGACGTCAACGTTGTTAACCAGCCCATGCTGAAGAAAGCCCTGGGCGGAACCATCGTGGGCAACACCATGGAGTGGTACGACGTCGGCGTGTTCGGCTACCTCATCACCACCATGGGTCCGGTCTTCCTGCCGGAGTCCGACCCCACCACCCAGACCCTCTTCCTGCTGGGTACCTTTGCCGCCACGTTCATCGCCCGCCCCCTGGGCGGCGTCATCTTCGGCTGGATGGGCGACAAGATGGGCCGGCAGAAGATCCTCGCCGCCACGCTGATGATCATGGCGGCAAGCACCTTCGCCATTGGACTACTTCCCGGCTACGCCCAGATCGGGCTGTGGGCAGCAGGCCTGCTGGTGCTGCTGAAGATCGTGCAGGGCTTCTCCACCGGCGGCGAATATGCCGGTGCCACCACCTTCGTCAGCGAGTACGCCCCGGACAAGCGCCGCGGCTTCTTCGCAAGCTTCCTCGATATGGGCAGCTACCTTGGCTTCGCCCTCGGCGCGGCACTGGTGTCCGCCCTGCAGCTCACCCTTGGCCAGGCGGCCATGGAGGAGTGGGGCTGGCGCATCCCGTTCCTGGTGGCCGGTCCGCTGGGCCTGATTGCCGTCTACTTCCGCAGCAAGATTGAGGAATCCCCTCAGTTCCAGGCGACCCTGGACGCCCAGGAAGACCTCGCCAAGCACGCCGCTGCCTCGGATGAAGCCACGGCCAAGGGCCCGGTGGGAATCGTCAAGGCCTACTGGCGCTCCATCATCGTGGCGATGATCCTGGTTGCAGCCGCCAACACCGCGGGTTACGCCCTGACCTCCTACATGCCCACCTACCTCACCGAGTCCAAGGGCTACGACGAGGTGCACGGTACCTTGCTGACCATCCCCGTGCTGGTAGTCATGAGCCTCTGCATCCCGCTCACGGGCAAGCTGTCCGACCGGATCGGCCGCCGCCCCGTGCTGTGGATCGGTGCGCTGAGCACAGTGGTCCTGGCGACCCCGGCCTTCCTGCTGATCGGCATCGGCGAAATCTGGTCCACGCTGGCCGGGCTTTCCCTGATCGCCTTCCCGGTGACGTTCTATGTGGCCAACCTCGCCTCCGCGCTGCCGGCCCAGTTCCCCACCTCCAGCCGGTATGGCGCCATGGGCATCGCGTACAACTTCTCGGTGGCCATCTTCGGGGGAACGACGCCTTTCATCGTGGCGGCCCTGATCAGCGCCACGGGCAATGACATGATGCCCGCCTACTACCTGATGGGAACCTCCCTGGTGGGCGCCGTTGCGATCTACTTCCTGAAGGAATCGGCCCAGCGCCCGCTGCCGGGTTCCATGCCCAGCGTGGATACCCAGGCAGAGGCCCGCGAACTGGTGGCCACGCAGGACGAGAACCCGCTGATCGACCTGGACGAACTCCCGTTCGAAACCCAGGACATCACGGATTCGAGTGCAGCCGACAAGGTTCCCGCCCGGGTTTAGCACGCCGGCAACCGGCAGGAGATGGCACCCAGCCACTCCCCCGCGGGCAGGGCTTGCAGCAACGCTCCAGGGCCCGTCCTGCACAGCTTTGGGGAAGCTGAGCAGGGCGGGCCCTCGCCGTGCCACGCCCGCCCCCGATGTCGATTTATGTCCCCTGACGCCCAGGGAAATGGCTTGATCCGCGCAGCCGGTGATACGTTCCGAGGGCCCGAAGAAGGGATCCGGAAACAAGCAGGAAAGGTGCGGCATGAAGCTTCTGATGGAGCAGGTGCGCGCCCTTCACCGGCTGGAACCTGCCAACCGTGACCATCTCGCAGCCCTGCGCGTAGCCCTCAGCGTTGCAGTTCCCTCGCTTCTGCTCCTGGCCGCCGGCCGCACAGACCTCATCATGTACGCCGTCTTCGGTGCGCTGACGGGCATGTACGGGCGCTCCGAGCCGCACCAGCTCCGCCTCCGGCACCAGTCCCAGGCCGCGGTGGTCCTGCTCGGCGGCGTTGCGGCAGGCCTGTTCCTGTCCGTCAACCACCTCCACTCCTGGTGGCTCGTCGCTGTTGAAGCGGTGCTGGCCGGTGTGGGGTCGGTTTTCGCGGACCGGGTGCGGCTGAAACCCAACGGGCCCTTCTTTGGCATCCTCGCGCTGGGGGCATGCGCTTCGGTACCTGCGGCGGTTCCCTGGCAGGTGGCCATGCTGATCGCCGCAGGGTCCGCCGCCTTCTCCATTCTGGTGGGCTTCGGGGGCTGGATCCGCAGCAGGTCCTGGCAGCGCGGCGCGGTGCGCAGCGTTCCCGCCATGCACCCGGCCGGACGCACTGAAGTGTTGGTGCACGCTGCCCGCTACGTTCTGGCCGTGGGAGCTGCCGGCACCGCAGGCGTCCTGTCCGGCAGCGGCCACCCGCACTGGGCCATGGCCGCTGCTGCGGTACCCCTTGCCGGGGCCGACCTCCCCAGCAGCGTCCGCCGCGGGATCCACCGCATCGTGGGGACATTCCTCGGCCTGGCGGTCACCGCCGTCGTTATCCTTCCCGGCCCCTGGTCGCTGGCCGGGCTGTTCCCGGGCCGGCAGGCCGTGATGCTTGCCCTCCTGGTGATCCTCTTCCAGTTCACTACCGAGCTGTTCATGGCCCGCCACTACGGCCTGGCCATGGTGTCGTTTACCCCGGTCATCCTGCTGATTACCCAGCTCGCCGCACCCATCGACCCCGCGCTGCTGATCCTGGAGCGCGGCGTCGAGACGCTGGTTGGTGCACTGGTGGGCATCGCGGTGGTTGTGGCCGTCCGCCGGTCCGGGACCCGCAGCCCGCGGGCATTGCTTGGGCTCGGGCCGCTATTTGGGCTTCCGCGGAGGGCCCGCCACTAGTTTGGCCGGCGCCACCCGTGCAACGGCCGCCAGTACCTTATACCGCTTGGACGGGATGGATACCGCCTTGCCCCGCTCGTTGTCCGCCAGGCCGTCCCGCACCACCCGCTCTGCGTGCAGCCAGGCCCACGACGGCGCTACGGACTTGTCCATGCCCATCCGGTCGTGGAACTCCGTATGGGTAAAGCCAGGGCATACGGCGGTGACCTTGATGCCCCGCTGGCGGTAGGCAAGGTTCGCCCACCGGCTGAAGCTGACCAGCCACGCCTTCGCCGCGGAGTAGGTTCCGCGCGGGAGGAAAGCGGCAATGCTGGCCACGTTGATGATCCGGCCGCCGCCGCGTTCCAGCATGCCTTTCAGAGCAGCGTGGGTGAGCTCCATGGCCGTCTCGCCGTGCAGCTTCAGGTGCTTTTTCTCCTCCGAGATGGGGTTGTCCTCGAAGTTGTGCAGCAACCCGATCCCGGCGTTGTTGACCAGGATTCCCACCGGCCGCTGCGGATCGGAGAGGCGTGCGACGACGGCTGCCACGCCGGCGTCGTCGGTCAGGTCGGCGGGCAGCACCTCAGCCGTGATCCCGTAACGCCGTTCCAGGCCCGCCGCGGTTTCCTCGAGGCGGGCCCGGTTCCGCGCCACCAGCACCAGGTTGCAGCCCTGGGCGGCGAGCTGGCGCGCGAATTCGGAGCCCAGTCCTGCACTGGCACCGGTGATCAGGGCTGTTGTTCCGGAGGACTCTGCAGTCATGCTGCAAGCCTAACGATCACCTGATGGCTTGTGGCTGCACTGTCCGGTTGCAGTGTCCCGGCTGCAGTCTCCGGCCTTGCTGGTCCCGGTGCTATTTTCCGGCGAGCTTCGCCAGCGGGTTCGCCAGGCGCCCGGCCATCTGCAGGCCACCGGAGGGATCCGCGAGGTCCAGCATCTGCTGGTTGTTGCGCAGCTGGAGCCTGTTGAGGCAGGACAGTTCAAAGTCCGGCGCGAAGAGGTCGTGCCGGGCGAACTGGTCTGCGAGCCCGGGGTGCTGGGCCTGGTAGTCATGGATGGCGGCGGCGGCCGTCCGCCAGAACTCCTCTTGGCTGAGCTTGCCATCCTCTGCGAGGAGTGAAGCCAGGAAGCGGAAGATGCAGTCGAAGATGTCCGTGAAGATGGCCAGCACCTTCTCCCCGTCCGGGATGGCCGCCTTGATCCGCGACACCTCTTCGGGCAGGTCCAGCCTGTCGCCCATCACCACAATTTCCTCGGCGATGTCCTTCATGATGACCCGGACCGGCACTCCGTCCTCGAGGACAAGGATCACGTTCTCGCCGTGCGGCATAAACGCCAGTTCGTACTGGTACAGGCAATGCACCAGCGGAACCAGGTAGGCCTCGAAGTAGCGCCGCAGCCAGTCCTGCGCGGCCAGTCCGGAACGCTCGATGAGGGCGGAGACCATCGGCCTGCCCCCGGCATCCACGTGCAGGAGGGACGCCATGGTGGCCAGCTGCTGCCTGTCCTTCAGGAGCGGCAGCGGGCTCTCGCGCCACAGCGCCGACAGCATCTTCCGGTAGGGCGAACCGTTCGCGGACCCGGCCTCGTAGTTCCTGTTGTGGTAACCGATGGCTGCGGTTTCACCGATCATGGTGAAACCGCGCGCCTGGAGTGCAGCGTCCGACTCGATCAGGTTCCGCAGCCAGTCGTTGATGGCCGGCGTGGCCTTCATGTACTGCGGCGACAGGCCGCGCATGAACCCCATATTCAGTACGGACATGGCGGTCTTGACGTAGTGGCGCGCCGGCGCGGTGGTGTTGAAGAATGTCCGGATGGATTGCTGCGCCTGGTAGATGTCCGTGCCGGTGCCCAGGTGGACGATGCGTTGCCGGGCGATTTCCGCCGCGAACGTGACAGTGAGCTTGTTCTCCCACTGCCACGGATGCACGGGCATCAGGTAGTACTGGTCCGGGTCCAGCCCCTGGACCTGCAGTTCGGCGTCGAAATTGCCCAACAAGGGCCCAAGCTCGGCGTCCAGGTGGCCCCGGTAGTCCAGCCCGGCCGAGGATGTGAAAACGGCGTGGCTGCGGTGGACGGCGATCCATTCCAGCTGGACGGGGGCGCCGGTTTCGGGAGCGAACGCGCGGTAGTCGGTGATCCCGAAACCCAGGCGTCCGTTGTTGGCAACAAAGCACGGATGTCCCTCGGTCATGCTCCGCTCAATGGCCTGGAAGTCAGCGGCCCGGTCCGCGCCGCCGGTAACTCCGGCCGCGAGTTCGTCGGCCGACGGCTGGCCGGCCCACTGCTTGTAAGCATGGCTTGCCAGCGTGCTGCTGACCTCCTCGAGGTACACCGGGAGCATCTGGAGATTGATGCCCAAGGTGCGGTGGAAAGCCGTGATGAAGTCCAGCACGTCCAGCGGCATTTCGGTACCGTCGTGGAAGCAGCGGATGGAAGCGGCGTCGATGGACCAGTGGTTGAGTTCGAGGACCCTGGCGGTGAACCGGTACTCCTGCGTCCCGTCGTCGCTGCACACCCGGTAGCTGCCGGTCCCGGCAGCAGCGCCGGCAACTCCGTTGGCCCCGGCGTCGGGACACTGCTCCGGGGCGAGGATACGTTCGTGCGAGAACTCGGCGAGCGCCTTGCGCAGTACATGCCGGTTGGCCTTGTCCCAGCGTTCTCCGGTGAGGTGCGGTACGGCGGCAGTGCTGGTGCCGGCAGCGTTCGCGGGCAAGGGTGGGGCGGCGCTGACAGCGGGGGCGGCGGGGTCGAGATGGATGGTCACAGTGAGGCTCCCTGCGGGACGGGTTTGGAAAGAGTGTCGAGTGCCGTGCGGGCGGCCAGGTAGTCGTCGCGGCCGCAGAAGCTCAGCAGCGCGTCCTTGTCGGGAAGGGTCACGATGCCGGCGGGCTGGAAACCCAGCCGATCGTTCAGGGCGTGGATCTTCGTGTTCCGTGCATCCGGTTCCACCACGATGCGGTCCACCCCGGGCCTGGCAAAGAGCCGGTCCAGGACGGCGTCCATCACGGCGGCGGTGTAACCAGGCCGTGGCCCTGACGACGGCGGCGCCACCAGCAGGTGCATCCCCACGTCGCCGGGCAGGACAGGATAGACCGCCGCCAGCGGCGAGGACGCGGGAAGGTACTCCTCCATCAGGAAGGCGGGGACGCCGCCGTCGAGCCCCAGCAGCGCGTGGTGGTGGCCGCTGGCCTGGATTTTGACGTATTCCTCCACCACGTCGTCCACGCCGGCGGACAGCATCCCCCAGAACGAGGCGTACGGCTGGGTCACCCAGCTGTGGAGGAGTGGCGCGTCCGCCTTGGCGTCGAGGCAGCGGAAAGTGAACCTCATGCCGGCACCCCTGTCCCGGTTTCAACGTCTGACTGCGCGCCCAGGCCGGCGGGTGACCCGAACTGCTGGAAGGCGATACTGCGCTCCACCGGGTAGACCTCGCCCCCGGTGATTTCCCGGAGGATGCAGGAGTTGCGGTACGCGCCCATTCCCAGGTCCGGGGTGACGAATCCGTGCGTGTGCAGTTCCGCGTTCTGGACGAAAATCTCCCCGGGTTCGACGCCGGTGCTGTAGTTTCGGTCCACAGCGAACCTTCCTGCGCTGTCCCGGGCGATGCGGTCCTGGATGCCGGCCAGGAAGCCGGGTTCCTGGTAGCCGTAGCCGGTGGCGAGCACCACCGCTTCGCTATCCAGCGTGTAAGACGTCCCTTGCTCGCGGTGCTGGAGGTGCAGGGTGTGGGTACCGGCGTCCGGATCCCATTGGGCAGCGGTCAGTGACGAGTGGGTCAGCAGCTGCGTGTCCACCATTCCGGAGATGCTCCTGGTGTAGAGCAGGTCGTAGATGGCGTCGATGAGATCGGAGTTGATGCCCTTGTAGAGATTCTTCTGGGTTTTGTTGAGGTGGTCGCGCTGGTGCTGAGGGAGGCTGTGGAAGTAGTCAACGTACTCGGGAGAGGTCATCTCGAGGGTCAGTTTGGTGTATTCCAGCGGGAAGAATCGGCCGGAGCGGGTCACCCAGTTCAGCTGGTAGCCGTGCGTCTCCGATTCCTGGAGCAGCTCATAGTAGATCTCGGCTGCGCTCTGGCCGCTGCCCAGGATGGTGATGCTGCTTTGCTGCTGCAGTTCCGCCTTCCGCGCCAAGTAGTCCGCGTTGTGGAAGGCCACGCCGCCGCGTCCTGCTGCTGCATGGGCAACAATATCCGCCGCGGCCTCCGGCACGTATGGGGAGGTGCCGGTGCCCAGCACCAGCCGCCGGGCCAGCAGCACCTCCGGCCCTACGGGACCGGAAACGGACAGCCGGTACACGCCGTCGTCGTGCGTTACGTCCAGCACGGCTGTGCCAAAACGAACGGAGGGCAGCTGCCCGGCCACCCACTGGCAGTACTGGTTGTACTCCGCGCGCAGGGGGTAGAAGTTCTCCCGGATGTAGAAGCGGTACAACCTGCCCGTCTGCTTGAGGAAGTTCAGGAAAGAATAGGGGGAGGTGGGGTCTGCCAGGGTAACGAGGTCGGCCATAAAGGGGACCTGGAGGTGGGCGGGTTCGAGCATCATGCCCGGGTGCCAGTCAAAGGACGCCCGCTGTTCCAGGAAGATCCCGTCCACGCCCTCCACCGGCTCGCTAAGTGCGGCCAGCCCCAGGTTAAAGGGCCCGACGCCGACGGCAACAAAGTCGTAAATCCTGCGGTTGTCCGGGGTGCTCATGCGGATACCTCACTCTGCAGCAGCCCCGCGCCGGTTCGGCGCAGGAGGTGGACGATGCCGGCGATGTCCTCCAGCGTGGCCTCGGCATTGAGGAGGGTGAACTTCAGGTAGTACCGGCCGCCCACTTTGGTCCCGGCAACCACTGCTTCGCCTGAGGCGAAGACGGCGGCACGAATGGCGGGGTTGAGGGCGTCAGCCGCGTCCTCGGAGAGCCGTCCGCCGCCTTCCAGCCTTGGCCGGTAGCGGAAGACCAAGGTGCTGAGCTGCGGCGGAGCGGCGAGTTCGAAGTCGTCCTCGGTAGCGAGGAGGGTGCCCACGCGGGCGGCAAGGTCGATGGCTTCGTCGAACAGGGCGCCGATCGCGTCCGCACCCATGATCCGCAGGGTGAGCCACAGCTTCAATGCGTCGAACCGGCGGGTGGTCTGGATGCTCTTGTCCACCTGGTTGGGGATCTCGGCGAGCGCCGCGCTTTCCGGGTTCAGGTAGTCCGCGTAGTAGGTGATGTGGCGCAGCATGGCGCACTCCCGGACCAGGAGGGCGCTCGAGCTGACCGGCTGGAAGAAGGTTTTGTGGAAGTCGACGGTGACGGAGTCCGCCAGGCGGGTTCCGTCCAGCAGGTGGCGGTAGCGGCCGGACACCATCAGGCCGCCGCCGTATGCTGCATCGATGTGGAACCAGGCGCCGTAGGCCCGGGCAAGTGCGGCGAGGTCTGCGAGCGGGTCAACCGCGCCGAAGTCGGTGGTCCCGGCGGTGGCGACAACTGCCATGGGTGACAGGCCGGCGTCGCGCGCTTCGGCCATGGCCTCGGCAAGGGCAGCAGGATCCATGCGGTGGTCGGGGGTGCAGGGAACGGTGATGACGGCGTCGAAGCCCAGGCCCAGCATGGAGGCTGACTTCTGGATGCTGAAATGGCTGTCCTCGGACGTGAAGATCCGCAGCGTGTCCAGGAGGGCCGGAAGGCGGAGGTTGCGTCGGGACGGGTCCTGGCGGAGGCCGGCCACGGCGTGGTTGCGGGCGATCAGCAGGGCCTGGAGGTTGGACTGGCTGCCGCCGGAGGTGAAGATTCCGTCCGCGTTATCCCCGAGGTGCAGCCGTTCTGCTGCCCAGTTGATGAGGCGGCGTTCGATCATGGTGGCACCGGCGCTCTGGTCCCAGGTGTCCAGCGATGAGTTCACGGCGGACAGGATGGCTTCCCCCACCAGCGCCGGAATGACCACGGGGCAGTTGAGGTGTGCTGCGTACTTAGCGTCGTGGAAGTAGATGGCGTCGCGCAGGTACACGTCTTCGAGTTCCTGGAGTGCCGCCGCCGTGTCCTGAAGGGGCGTTTCAAGGTCCACCGCGTCAACCCGGACTTTCAGCTGGGAAGGCCCGACGCCGGTGAACGGCCGGGTGGTGCGCTCCAGTTTGGTGGCCACGGCGGTGACGCCCTGCAGCACGTGCGCCACGTAGCGGGGCGAGTTGCGGGCGTTGAGGAGATGGTTTGTGGCCCCAAGTGCGAGTTCCACGCGGGAGCCAAAGTCCTGGCCTGGGGCCTGCTGTTGATGGCGAGGGCCATCCACTCGTAACTCGTCAAGGCGGGGCGTAGGGGGCACTGGTCTTCCTTCTGTCGGGGGTTCCGGCTTGTTGCAAAGGTAAGACTTACTTAGGGCAGCCTTTTAAGCAAACTTTTGTGATGTATTTGTCCCGAGGCTCTGCAATTTGCCGTTTTTTCGCTGCCGAGTCCGTCATTGACTGGCGGCGCGGGCTACGCGTCCTGCAGAATGGCCCCTCCGGGACGGCTGCGCATGACAAAACGGCGCGAACTCCCGGGCCAGGGTTGGCGCGTACCGGCCGCCGGGCAACGCAGAAATCACAGGGGGAAACATGGAACAGCCAGGAAGAGCGATCGAATTCCGGGAAGTGGACCAGGACGGAAACCAGGTACCGGAGGCGGTCCGGTCCGGGGCGGGGGAAGGCTCTGCCAGCAGCCCTGCGCCCGCAGTCAACCCGTTCATTGTGGCTCTGTGGCTTCTCGCGATCCTGCTCATCGGGGGTGGAGCCTTGATCTTCCTCAATGCGAATACGATGGTGGGCCCGACGACCTCAGGGATGCCGGCGTCTTTCCTGATGTTCACCTTCGCCCCTTATGCGATCGTCGCCGGGCTTGCTGCTGCCATCTGCCTGCTGTTCTGGCATGCATTCCAGTGGCAGCGCCGGCACGGCTAGAGTCGGGGCGGCGCACGGATGACTGGAACCCGCAGCGCCGGCGCAGCCGGGACCCGCTGCGGCCCGACAGGGCTGCCGGGCTGCCGGCGTTCCCTGGATCACAAGCGGATTTGCCCAACTATTAGTAAGCATGCTTAGGTTATGGGGTAAATGAACCTCCGCAAGCAGTCGCGGCGGGGCTGCCAACGCCGGCAGTACCGTGAAGAAGCCCAAGGACGAACATCATGACCATCGTTACAGAAGATCAGCCAGTGGCTCCCGCGGAGCCCGAAACAGGAGCCGAGGCGCCCTTGAGCTCCACCCTTCCCGTTGACCTGGGACTGTTGGTCACCCTGAATTCAAGAATGCACTGCCGTGCCCCGATGCAGCGTGTGGATCCGGACGCACTGTCCCTGTACCTGCCCGTTCACGTTGACGGAGCAACGGTCATTCCCGTTGGCGTCGGCTCCCCGCCCGCCAGTGTGGAAACCTACCGCTGTGCCTGCGGTTTCACTATTGATGTCCCGGCTGCCAGCATGCACGCCCTGGCCAGCTGACCACTGGAGAGCAGCTGGCCGCAACCTCCTGCCGTTTCGCAGCGGGCTGTATTGCGGGGCCATTGGTGGGTAAGCAGGCGCCCGCAAACCAGCAAACCAGCCGGCCAGAGAACCAAGCAGCGCGCTAATGCACTGCAGTAGTCCTCGCGGCCTCCACCGCCCGTCGCGTATCTTCCAGCACCAAATCCGCGTTGATGGCCGCGGCCGCTTTCAGTCCGGCGGCTGCGGCCGTCATCACCTGGGCCGAGACGTCCGTGGCATTGCCGGCGGCCCAAACCCCCGGGCAGGACGTCAGCCCCGACTCATCGGTGGCCAGCCGCGCTCCCGGGCCTTCTTCCAGGCCATCCAATTCCAGCCCGAGGTCCTGGAGCATGTTGGCCTTGCTGACCGTGGCTGGGCTGACCACCAGCACCTCGAGCGGTACCGCTGATCCGTCGTCGAGCGTGACACCCGTGAGCTTGTCGCCCTGGACCACCACGTTGCGGACCCGGCCATCCACCGCTTTGACGGACCGCGCTCCCAGCTGTTCCGCTTGGCCAGGGCTGAGCGCCAGTTTGTCATTGAGCAGGAGGGTCACGTCCGGGCTCCACTGCCGGAAGGTCAGGGCCTGCGAGACAGCGTGGGCATCAGAAGCGAGCACCCCTACCTGTCGGTTCCTGATCTCCCAGCCGTGGCAGTATGGGCAGTAAAGCACGTCCCTGCCCCAGCGCTCGGCCACACCCGGCAGGTCGGGCAGCTCGTCTTCAATTCCGGAGGTAATCAGCAGCCGGCGTGCCGTGCAGGTACTGCCGTCCTCAAGCGAGAGCACGAACCCGTCGCCGTCCCGCCTGGCAGACTCAACAAAACCTGTGATGTTCTGCCCGCCGTAGTCTGAAAGTTCCGCCCGCCCGGCGGCAAGAAGCTCGCTGGGGCTCATGCCCTCGCGGGTCAGGAAGCCATGCACTCCTTCCGCACGCAGGTTCCGCTGCCCGCCGGCATCGATGACCACTACGGAGCGCAGCGCCCTGGCCAGGGCAACGCCGGCGCTCAATCCTGCCGGTCCCCCGCCGATGACGGCAACGTCGAATAGCTGTTCTTGGTGATTCATCCAGGATTCCTTCCCCGGTGTGCGCTGCTCCCGAAAAAGGGGGCGCATTCAACTGCGTGCGCCCTCTGCAAGACCGCGCTCAGGAAAGGTACCCGGCGCTGCGGCACAATAACGCGCAGCCCGGGTTCCGGGAAAAGCAGTTCTATTGCGCCTCGGAGCAGTGCCGGTTCGTTAGGCTCCCGAACCGCTAATAGCCGGGCTCTCCGGCCAGTCGACGCACTGCTCGTAGCCCTCGTGCTTGCGGAGGTAGCTTGCAATGAAGGGGCAGTGCGGGATGATCCGTTTTCCTGCTGCCACCACGTCATCCAAGGCGAAGTGGGCCAGTACCTTGCCCAGGCCCTGGCCCTCAAAATCCGGCGACGTTTCGGTGTGGCTGAAGTCGATATGGCCGGGCAGGTCCTGGTAGAAGGACTGGACGGCCAGCTTGCCGCCCACATGCAGCTCATACCGGTGATGCGCGTCGTTGCGCCTTAGTGAGACGTCGGGAGCGAACCTATCCTCGGTGGACATCGTGTTCTCGGTCATGCTTCGACACTGGCACTACTTCAGCCCGCTGGCAATGCCCCCGCTTACCCTTCACCATCACTAGGGCAAGGGCAAAGCACACCGCCCCGGTTCGCAGCGGTTCCAGCGCCAGGAGAACCCGCGGAAGCTAACCGCCAAGGCGATGAGGCCCAGCACGACGGCGAGCAGCGGCGCAGTACCCTGGGCTGCGGCGGCCCTGAGGTACTTGCGCCCGGTCAGGGCCAGGACAACTGCGGCCAGCAGCATGGAGCCGCAGCAGCTGAAGATCAAAGTCCAGCCTGCAACGGCCTGCGCCGATCCCTCCGCTCCCCACACCACGCAACCGACGCCAATGAACGCCCCAAGCGCCAGGAACAGGTTGTAGAACCCCTGGTTGTAGGCGAGCGGCCTGGTGGTTTCGGCGTCAGCCTGGGATGCCACACCAAAGCGCTTCCAGGTGGCCGGCCTGGTCCAGGTGAGGGACTCCATGGAGAAGATATAGACGTGGAGCGCGGCTGCCAGGAAGGCAAAAAAGAGGGAGGCCAGGATCATTGCTTGATCCTAGCCTCCCCCTCCCGGAGTTTTTGTCCACGTATGCAGGCCTCCCGCGGGTTAAACCCTGCATAGCTGGACAAAAACTCCAGGGAACGTCAGCGCGTGAGCATGCCCAGGGCCGTTGTGGCGAAGCTGCCCGCGGACTGGTTCCAGTGGCCCAGGAGCCCCTGCAGGTTTTCACCGTCGGAACGGTGCCCGGGCAGCTGCTCCTGCAGGGTGGCGAGCACGCCGGTGCGGAGCTCGGTGTTGAAGTTGACCTTGCCAACGTTCATGGATGCGGCCTTCACCAGCTCCTCGGCAGGGATCCCGGAGGCTCCGTGCAGGACCAGCGGAATGTGCGTCCGCACCGCGATGTCCTGCAGGACATCCCAGCGCAGCTGCGGCTCACCCTTGTACTTGCCGTGGACATTCCCGACGGCGACCGCCAGCAGTTCCGCGCCGGTCCGGGACACAAAGTCCTCCACCTGGGCCGAATCCGTCAGCCCGGCCACAGCCACACCGGACTGGTCGGCGCCAAAGGCACGGTCCTCATCACCGGCGAGTCCGCCCAGTTCGGCTTCCAGCACGACGTCGGGCCCCAACAACTTACGGGCAGCCACGACCAGCGCGATGTTGCCCTCATAGGGAAGGGACGAACCGTCGGCGAGGACGGAATCCGCCCCTGCCGCAACGGCGTCGGACATCACCTGAAGGTCCGCCGCGTGGTCAAGCTGCACGGCAACGGGCACTGAAGCTGCGTCAGTCAGGCCCCGGAGGGCCCCGATGAGGCGCAGGCCGTTGGACGTGGCGGCGGTCTTGGGCGCCACGAGGAGGATGACGCCGCGGCCGGCCTCCTCCGCAGCGCCCACCACGGCCAGTGCAGTGGTGAAGTCGTAGCAGGTGAAGGCCGGGACGGCTGACCCCTGCTGGAGGGCGGAGGTGACCAGGTGGTCGAGTCGGGTGCGCATCAGACGGTGAGTCCGCCGGTAAGGATCCAGACCAGGAACGTAAGCGCAAACCCTGCGAGGCCCAGGATGGTGGTGAGCACAGTCCACGTTTTGAGTCCGTCTGCCACCGAGAGGCCGAGGAAACGGGTAACGATCCAGAAGCCGGAGTCATTGACGTGGCTGAGGCCAAACGCTCCGAAGCCCATGGCTACGAGGATGAGTGCCGTCTGAAACGGTGAGAAGCCGCCGTCGGCCACGGAGGCTGCAAGCAGGCCGGACGTGGTGATGATGGCCACCGTTGCGGACCCCTGTGATGCCCGCAGGATGGCCGCGAGGACGAAGGCCATAACGATAACCGGGAGGCCTGCGGTCTGCAGGCCTTCCGCCAGGGCCTTGCCGATGCCGGATACAGTGAGCACCTTGCCGAAGACGCCGCCGGCGCCGGTGACCAGAATAACGATGGCGGTAGGGGCCAGTGCGGAGTCCATGACTTCGCCGGTGTGCTGGGAAGACCAGCCGCGGCGGGTTCCCAGGAAGTAGTAGGCCAGGCCCAGGGCCGTGAGGAGCGCAATCAGCGGGGCGCCGATGAAGGCAGCCAGCTGGGAAGCGAAGCTGTCCTTGGGCAGGATGACGGCGCCGACAGTTCCCACCATGATCATGAGGATCGGAAGGACAATCAGGGTGATGATCATCGCCGGGCTGGGAGCGGTCTTGACCTCGCTCTTGACCGCAACGCTGGAAGTGCCCTGGGCAGCTTCCTGCTCCACCTGTGAGGTGCCGGTCCCGAAGAGGCGGAACTGCTCGGCGGTGGCGGGCAGCATGGTGAAGTCGCGGCGGTTGAGCCGGCGGGCAACAAAGTAGCCCAGGACGCCGACGGGAATGCAGAGGGCAAGGCCGATGATGGTAGTCCAGCCGATGTCCGCGCCGAGGATTCCGGCGCCACCGACGACGCCGGGGTGCGGCGGGACAACTACGTGGATGGCCAGCATGATGCCGCCAACCGGCAGGCCGATCTTGACCGGGTTGACCCCGGCGGCCTTGGCGAATCCGTAGATGATGGGGATCAGGATGATGAATCCGACGTCAAAGAAGACCGGGATGGCCAGCAGGAAGGCTGCGGAGGTCAAGGCGGCGATGACCCTGCGGGGGCCAAGCAGCTGGGTGAATTTGCCGGCGAGGGCTTGTGCGCCGCCGGAAATCTCGATCATTTTGCCCAGCATGGCGCCCAGGCCAACCAGGATGGCTACGGATCCAAGGGTTCCGCCCATGCCTTCGGTAACGGTTTTGATGACATCCGGCAGCGGGATCCCTGCCACGAGCGCCACGGAAACGCTGACCACGAGCAGGGCAAGGAAAGCGGGGATCTTGAACTTGATGACGGCCACGAGCAGCAGGGCGACGCCCGCCACTGCTATGGCCAGAAGAGCTAGTGCGCTCATCGTGTGTCTCCTTTGACGTCGCTAGTTAAGCCTAGCGAGCTGGGTGGGTACGACGACGGCGGAGGGGGGACCGCCGCCGTCGTACGTTCTGTGGGGGAAGGAATGTGCTACTTGGTGCGCTTGGTGGGGGCAACAACCTTGATGACGGCGGAGTCATCGGCGGCGGCGAGGCCCTGGGCCTGGCCCAGGAGGTAAAGCTGTTCGGCAGCGGCGGCAACCGGTGCTGCCAGTCCTGCCGCACGGGTTGCCTTGCCTACGATGCCCATGTCCTTGACGAAGATGTCGAGGCGGCTGAGGACCTCGGCGCCCTCCTCGTTATAGGCCTCGAGGATCCGGGGGCCGCGGTTGGAGAGCATAAACGAGCCGGCGGCACCGGCTTCGAGGGCGGCAAGGGTTTTGGCCTGGTCCAGTCCGAGCGCGTCGGCGAGGGCCATGGCCTCGGCGGCGGCGGCGATGTGGACGCCGCAGAGGAGCTGGTTGACGGTCTTGAGCGCCTGGCCGTCGCCGGGCTTGTCGCCCACGACGGTCAGGGTGGAGGCCAGCAGTTCCAGCGCCGGAGCCGCCTTTTCGCGGGCTTCGGGGGAAGCGCCGACGACGATCAGCAGGTCGCCTTCGCCGGCGCGCTTGGGCCCGCCGGACAGCGGGGCGTCCACCAGTTCGACGCCGTATTCGGCCAGCTTGGCGACCGTCGCAGGGATGGCCTCGGTGCCCACTGTGCTGCCGAGGATGACCACGGCGCCGGCTTCCAGCACCGAGGCCACACCATTCTCGCCGAAGAGGACATCGTTGAGCTGCTCGCCGTTCCGTACGGCCAGGAGCACGGCGTCAGCGCCCTTGGCGGCTTCGCGGGCAGTGGCGAAGGTGGCGATGCCTGCTTCTTCGGCGAGCTTGAGGCGGGGTTCGGCGATGTCGAAGCCGTGGACGGTGAGCTGTGAGGCCAGGCGGGTGGCCATGGGCAGGCCCATGGCTCCGAGGCCCAGGACGGTGACGGTGTAGTTACTGGTCATGGTGTTCTCCATTGAATGTGTGCTGGACATTGCGATTGGTAGCGGCTGGGCCCACGCCGGCGAGGGCCCCGATCCGAGCTTGCGAGGGTTGGGAGCCGGTGGGGATTAGAAGGTGTTGCTGAGCTTGCGGGTGACGTCGGCCAGGGACTGCTCGTCGCCCACGTTGCCGGCGAAGACGATGTACGGGATGCCCTTGGCGGGACCGTCCACCGGTTCCCACAGGCTCACGATGCCGGGGAGCATGGGACCCCGGACGATGGCATGGCGGATTTCAAGGCCGTGGGCAGCAACGTCGGAGGAGGTGATCCCGCCCTTGGCGATGACGAACCGCGGCGGGAAAGTCTTGAGGGTCCGGTTCACCACGGCGACGACGGCGGCCGAAACGGTGCGTGCAATCCGCAGGCTTTCAGCGGGGTCATCCGTCTTGATCAGCAGCCTGCTGGTGTGAACGATGACGTCGCCGCTGCGGAGCGCTTCGACGACGGTCCCCACGGTGTGGTCCAGGTGGCTGTCAGCGTGGGCGCCAAGGAGCTTTTCGACGTCGATCTCAACGATCCGGGCCGCGCTGTGCTGTTCGGTCAGGGCCTTGAGCTGGCGGGTGGTGACGCCCACGTGGGAGCCGACGACGATGAGCCCGCCGGCCTCGGACGGGGTGTTGCCGGCGTATGCCTCGGCGCCGCTGAGTTCGGTGCGGATCTCCTGGCCGATCCGGGCACGGCCGAACGGCGGGCCCACGCGGTAGAGCAGTTTCTTGCCGCGTCGCTCGGCTTCCTCCAGTCCGAGGGACAGCGCGCGAAGGTCATTCTCCGTGACAATGTCGGCCACAATCGGCGTGGAGTCCGTGGCCGCCTCGATGGCGTCGGCGATGGCGTTGGCGCTGATCTGTGCACCGTCTGACGCATCTGCGGCCGAAGCGCCGGCGCGGATGATGTTCAAGTCCAGGACGACCACCGAATCCGCAGCGAAGCGGCCCTGGGATTTTTCCTGGACGTAGTCGGCCATCACGGACGTCGTAAAGCCAAAGGTGGCGTCCTTGGCGAATTCGGTGTCGGACACCGGGGTGAGAGTGCCGGCAGCATCACCTGTGCCGCGCATGTAGTGGACGCCGCCGATGGTGATCCGCCCGGCATCCGGGAAGGCAGGAACCAGCACCACGCCGTCGGTCTGCTCGCCGCTGACGTCGGCAACCGTGGCGGCAATGACGTCCGGCTCCAGGGGGTAGTGGCCGCGGAGGGTGGAATCGCTGCGGCTGACGAAGCCCAGCCGGAGACTGGAACCAACACCGCCGTCCGGCGAGCCGGCAGCGGCGAGGGCGTTGCGGACCACTTCCTCATTCCGGGCGGCTGCCTCGGCGGGGTCCAGGCTGCGGGTGTTGGTGAGGACGTAGACGGCGGGCTTGGCCTGGCCAAAGGCCCAGATGAAGTCCTCCACTTCCCACCGGGTGAGCACGGGCAAATCTGCCACAGACTGCGTTCCGGTGGGGTCGTCGTCGAGCACTACCAGGACACGCGGGGTCTCCGCGTTGGCGGCAGCCAGCGTGCTGGCCACCAGTTCGGCGGGAATCCGGACCTCGGCCGGGTAGTCGGCCAGAACGTCTGCTTCAAGCGTCACAGTGCACTCCGTTGTGTATAGATCCGGGCGGATCCTGATGTAAAAGGTATCTGTAAGATGTCTGACATCTTGCATCTGATGCTAGTGTGGCATAGGACATAAAGACGCGCAAGTAGATTTGTCTGACATATCCGCAAAGGGCACTGACGGGGGCAGCATGGCAAGGAAGTCGTTGGTAGGCCAGGTGGCGGACGAACTCCTGGACCGCATCATCGCGGGCGAATTTCCCCCCGGCGCCACTGTTCCCGGCGAGCACGAACTCAGCGCCGCCCATGAAGTCAGCCGGATGACTGTCCGCGAGGCAATGAAAACGCTTGAGGCGCAGCGGATCCTCAGCGTCGAGCGCGGTCGCGGCACCTTTGTGAACCCACTCAACCGGTGGGCCTCGCTGGAGGCAGTCCTGCGCGCGGCCTCCGAGGGCAAGAACGAAGCGGAGGCGTCCATCCAGCTCATCGAACTCCGCCGCATGCTGGAGACCGGCGCCTGCGAACTCGCTGCGGGGCGCATCAGCGACGCCGATATCCAGGCCCTTCACGGCTACGTGGCCGCCATGCGTGCCGCCCACGAGGTGAACGACGTCGCCGCCTTCGTGGAAGCGGACCTCGCGTTCCACGACCTGATCCTGCATTCCTCCGAAAACGTTTTTGTGGCCGTTCTCTTCGAACCGCTCCACCGGGTCCTGGAAAAGCGGCGGACCGAAACGTCAGCGGTGCGGGAGATCCAGGTGCACGCCATCGGTCATCACCAGAACATCGCCGAAGCACTGGAATCCCGTGATGCTGCGCGTTCGCGGGAGGCTATGGACGCACACATGCAGCAGACGCTGGATGACCTCAAAAACCTGGTGCTCGAGGCAAAATAAACCCTGGCGCCCTTGGAGTTTTTGTCCACGTATGCGGACCTCCGGGGCTCGGAGGTCCGCATATCTGGACAAAAACTCCGGATTGTCAGCGCGCCGGCGGGGCCGTTGTTCCCCGGACCACGAGTTCGGTCGCTACTTCGAGGGCTGTGGGAACTGCGGTACCGGACTGGTCCTGCTGCTCCGTCAACATTCCCACCGCCATGGAAGCAAGCTGTGCCAGCGGCTGCCGGACCGTGGTGAGCGGCGGCGACGTCAACGCGGCCTGCGCAATATCGTCAAAGCCCACAATGCTCAGGTCTTCGGGGACGTGGAGCGAGCGCTGGCCGGCCGCGTTCATCACGCCCAGGGCCTGCAGGTCGCTGCCCGTGAAGATGGCGGTGGGCGGCTGGGGCAGGTCCAGCAGCTCCCCGCCCAGCCGCATTCCCGACTCGATACTGAAGTCGCCGTCCTGCACGAGCTCCGGCAGGACGGGCAGCCCGGCCTCGTGTAGCGCAGCCGCGTAGGCGGCGTAGCGGGCACGGCCATGCCCTGGGCTGTGCTTGCGACCGGTGATGATGCCGATCCTGCGATGGCCCTGGCCCAGCAGGTGGCTCACTGCGGCCAGGGCGCCGGAGAACGACGCCGGGCTGACGCTGGGGATTGCCAGCCCTTCGGTTCCTTCGGGGTCGATGGCGACGGCGGGAATCTTCAGGGTCCGCAGCGCAGTGACGAGGCGCGAATCCTTCCGCGGCGCCAGCAGCAGCACGCCGTCGAGCCGGTTGACGGACGGCTCGCGCAGCTTCCGCCAGCGCTCCGCGGTCGCATGCTCAGCGCGCGCGTAGGCGACGGCATAGCCCAGCCGGTCCGCGGCCGCCTCCACTCCCGCCATGGTCTCCAGGACCCAGGGAGAGTCGAAGTTGTTCACCACCAGCTGCAGGACTCCCGGCTGGGTAACCGACGCGGCGCGCTTCGAGTAGTCAAGCTCCTCGAGTGCCTGCTGTACCCTGGCGCGGGTGGCCTCGGAGACGTGGGTCCGGCCGTTGAGCACCTTGGACACCGTAGGTACGGAGACGCCCGCTGCAGCCGCGACGTCAGCAATTTTGGGACGCGGAGTGGCGGTCACAGGGGCGGTCCTCGGAGTCATGTAGTTACGGCGGCGTATTGTGGGGCGGTGGGACGCCGGGCCGGCGCAACGTCCACCCGGACCGGTCCCACGATAACATTGCCGCGCTCCTCCGAGCCCAGTGGTGAGGCCGCGAAGAGGCCCAGCTCCGCGCCGATCCACTGGCCTTTCACTACGTCGAAGTTCCAGCCCTGCACTTCCCACGGTTCCCCGGGTCCGCAGCGCCAGGCAAAGGTGGACCGGGGTGTGCCGTCGGTTCGGATCTGCAGTTCAATCCGGGAACCCGGCAGGACACGTTGCCTGCCCAGCCGCTGCTCGTGGGGCCCCTCTCCCCCGGTGCCATCGCCCAGGACATAGCCTTCAGTTGTCCTGACGATGCCCAGCCAGGCGTATCTCAGCCCCAGCACCACCACGCCTGCGCGGGTTCCCACCGGGACGTCCTGCAGCTCAAGCGACGTGGTGAACGTGGATGGCGTTCCGGGCAGGATTTGCCCGAGCAGGTTCGGGAGCTCCCGCAGGTTCACTGGATCGTTGGCCTTGGGCTTGAGGACGAGGTGCCCAACGCCGCACTGGTGCGCCCAGTCATCCTGCGGATTCGCCTGCCAATGCCACTGCGGCCCCAGCCGTGGTGACGAGAAGTCGTCGCTGGCCGGCGGTGCGATGTTTTCGGCGGCAGTACCTACCGGGTAGGGATGGCTGATCACGGGGGTTCCCGGTCCGCCGTCGGGAGTCCGGGCTCCCATCCAGGGCCAGCCGTCCTCACTCCACCCCATGGGCTGCAGGTGCACCACCCGGCCGTAGGGTCCGCGGTCCTGGAAGTGCAGGAACCAGTCCTCGCCCCGGGGACTGGTGACCCAGGCGCCCTGGTGGGGTCCGTTGACCTCGGTGTTTCCCTGTTCGAGGACGCGCCGCTCCTCGTAGGGCCCGAACGGGGACCTGGACCGGAATACTGACTGCCAGCCGGTGGCCACTCCGCCCGCCGGGGCGAAGATCCAGTACCAGCCGTCCCTTTTGTAGAACTTGGGACCTTCCAGGGTGCTGTAGCCCGGGAGGTCGGCCCCGTTGATCACAAGCGTGCCGTGGTCCAGCAGCCTGCCGGCGTCCGGGCTCATGCGGTGGACCGTGAGCCGGTTCTTCACGCCCACCCGGCTCTGGGCCCAGCCATGCACCAGGTAGGCCTGGCCGTCGTCGTCCCACAAGGGGCAGGGATCGATGAGCCCGCGGCCGGGGTACAGGAGGTGCGGGGTGGTCCACGGGCCCTCAGCCTTTTCGGCGCTCAGCACGAAGATGCCATGGTCCGGATCGGGGTAGAAGATCCAGAAGCGCCCGTCGTGGTACCGGAGTGAGGGAGCCCAGATGCCGCTGCCGTGGCGCACCAGCGAGTAGTGGCTGGTCTGGGGGAGCTCGGTGAGCGCGTGACCGGCATGCTCCCAATCCACGAGGTTCCGCGAGCGAAGGACCGGCAGGCCGGGGACGCGGTTGAAGCTGGAGGCGATGAGGTAGTAGACGCCGTCCACCTGCACCGCATCCGGATCCGGCCAGTCGGCGTTAAGGATCGGGTTGCGGTAGGCGGGGGCGGGGATCCGGGTAGTCATGACGTCCTGTCGGGAGAGCTGCGGCTTACGAGGGGGTGCTGGCTTAGGAGGGCCAAGGCATGGGCGGCGGTGGACACCTGGCCGTCATGGATAAGGGCGTGCAGGGAAAGCTTGAGCGGGTTGCTGTGGTCCACTACGGCGGGTTCCGCCCATGCCACGGCCGGTCCGGCGCCAAGGTAGCCTTCGGCCCGAATGAACCACGGAAGCAGCTGGCCGGGCTCCTGTGCGAGCACAACACTGACAGGTCTGCCATCGACCACCATGCCGATCGAAAGCCAGGGCGAGAGTGATCCGTGGGCAGCATCGGCACCGCTGCCGCCGTTGGACAGGACAAGCGGCGCGCTGCCGCCGTGGGGAAAGCGCCAGAAAACGCCGCCGTATCCGGCACCCTTGCGCCCTTTCACGGCCGACGACGATACCTCCAGCCGCTGCACGCCTGCCGCTGGGACAATCACCGAGGACAACGTAAGGCCCCACGTCCCGGGGCCCGTGTGGGAAAAGTACCGGATGCGACGGTGCTCGACGGCGAGTTCCCCGCCGTCCTTGGACAACCAGGAGACCTTGCCGGATGCTTCCTCCGGCGTTGACTGCCACTCTCGCGGAAGCTGCCTGCCGTGGTTGGCCAGGAGCATGGGTCCATTGCCGGCCGTATAGGTCGACCCGCCCCAGAAATTGGTTCCGTTGACGTCGGAGAAGGCGATGGAAAGCCCCAGGTGGTGCCGGTGGTCAGCCGGTTCAGCATCGGTGACAACAACGCCTGCCTTGGAACGTACCGGGTGAAGATACGGCCGGGGCGCAAGGTTGGCCGGCTGTTGAAGAGCGGTGTTGTGGGCGGCGGGAGGGTGCTCCCGCCGGGTTGGACCCGGCGCTTCAGCGGGTTGGGTGTAGTGGGCCAAGCCGACCTCCAGTAGGGGCAGTTCAAGGGATGTGGGGTTCAGCATAGCCAGATCAGAAAGAGCCAGCAAGAAGCATGGAAACTTTCTGTTCTCACTTCAGCTGCGGTTTTCAAAATTGCGTTGACAGGCACAGCTGATCCTTGCTAGAAATCGTTTACCGAGTTTTGGTTTGGGTTACTTCGCTGTTCCGGCGGGTTCTGTCCAGCGAAGACGCCACCGTACCTGAAACAGAAACTTTCTGAAATTCTTTAAGATTAGAAGCCCGCAGACTAGCAGTGGGCAACCCTAGAAAGGCGTCATTCAATGATGAAGACTGTCAGCACCCCCATCTCCCGCAGGTTGGTCCTGGGCGCAGCGGTTACGGCCGCGGGCCTGGCGCTGAGCGGCTGTGGAGGCGGTTCGACACCTGCTGCGGGTGGCGGCGGCAACGTGGAGTTGAACTTTGTCTATTGGGGTGACTCCAACCGGGCCAAGATGACGGACGCGGCAATCAAGATCTTCGAGGAGAAGAACCCCGGCATCACTGTCAAGAGCGAATACCAGGACAGCGGCCCCTACGCCGACAAACTGGCTACCCGCTTCGCCGGCGGAAACCCGCCTGACGTCCTGAACATGGCCAACCGCACGCTCCTTGAATACGCACAGCGGGGCACCCTCGCTGACCTGAAGTCTTTCCCGGAGATCGACCTCAAGAGCATCCCCGCTACAATCCAAAGCCGCGGCGAGGTTGACGGAAAACTGTACGGCCTGGCAACCGGAGTCAACCTCATCGGCATGGTGGTGAACAAAACCATTACCGACCAGGCCGGGGTCACCATTCCGGATGACAAAACCTGGAGCTGGGAAGACTATGCAAAGTTCGCCACCGAGATCACGCAGAAAACCGGCGGCAAAATCTACGGCGCCGGCTATGACGTAGCCACCGAAACGGGCCCCATCCTCCTCGCAAGGCAGCGGGGTGAGGACTTCTACACCAAGGACAACAAGCTTGGTGTCAGCGAAGAGACCATGCGCGACTGGTTCCAGTACAGCGTTGACCTGCGGGCTGCAGGAGGCTATCCGCCCGCAGGCTTCTTCGAGCAGATTGGCGGCTCCCCTGCCCAGTCGTACCTGGCCAAGGGCACCGTCGCCTCCCAGATCATCCCGATCAACAACTACAAGGGATACAACGAGGCCGCCGGCGGAAACGTGGTCCTGCTACGCATGCCGGGCGAAACCACCGAAAAGCGCCGCGGATACTCCGCCGATCCCAGCATGCTCTGGTCCATTGCCGCGAAGTCGAAGCACCCAAAGGAAGCGGCGAAGCTGCTGAACTTCCTGATTAACGACGTCGACGGCGCTGCGGAGACGCTGACCCAGCGCGGCGTTCCAATCAACCCCGAAGTGACAGAGGCCATTATGCCCAAGCTCGGTGAGGATGACACGAAGTTTGTGCAGATGGTCGCCGACATCCAGAAGGACGACCTCGCACCGGCCTACGTCTACCCCAAGGGTGCAAGTGTTGTCGCGGACACGCTCAAGCAGTTGGCGACAGAAGTCGAGTTCGGCCGCATCACCCCTGCCGATGCAGCAAAAACCTTCCTCGAGAAGAGCAATGCAGCCATCAACAAGTAACTGCCCACGTCCAGATATTTCGTTACCCAGATAGGAGCCTGACGCATGTCAGTGCTGACCAAGCAAGCCTCCGGCGCGGCCGCCAACCTGGCCGCGCCGGGCGGGAAACCCAGCCGGGCACGCGGAAAGCGCACCAATCAGCGTTCCGGTTACCTCTTCCTGCTGCCGTGGTTCATCGGCATGCTGTTTACGATCATCCCGTTCTTCGCCTCCCTCTACCTGGCGTTTACGGACTACAACCTCTTCACTGAGCCGAACTTCGTGGGACTGGCAAACTTCCAGGCGATGTTCGAGGACCCGAGGCTCCTGCAGTCGCTCAAGGTCACATTCATCTACACCTTCGTTTCCGTGCCCATCTCCCTGGCCGTGGCCCTCCTGATAGCCCTGGTACTGAACCGTGGCCTGCAAGGCCTGGCGATTTACCGCTCCGTCTACTACCTGCCGTCCCTGCTCGGTGGAAGCGTCGCGATTGTGATGCTCTGGCGCTACATCTTCGGCAATGACGGAATCGTCAACGGCTTCCTGGGTCTCCTCGGGATCGAGGGCCCGGCATGGGTCACGGACCCTGAGTTCGCGTTGAGCACCCTGATCGTCCTGAACGTGTGGACCTTTGGTTCGCCGATGGTAATTTTCCTCGCCGGCCTGCGCCAGGTGCCGGCCATGTACTACGAGGCCGCCTCCATCGACGGAGCGTCCCGGTGGCGGCAGTTCCGGAGCATCACCCTGCCGTTGATCAGCCCCATCATCTTCTTCAACCTCATCATGCAACTGATCGGATCCTTCCAGACCTTCACCCAGGGCTACGTGATGAGCGGTGGAACCGGCGGACCGGCGGATTCCACCCTGTTCTACAACCTGTACCTGTACCAGAAGGGCTTCACGGAGTTCGAGATGGGGTATGCCTCGGCCATGGCATGGCTGCTGTTGATGATCATTGCGATTTTCACGGCCATCAACTTCATCGCATCCAAGTTCTGGGTCTTCTACGACAATTAAGGCACCGCTATGGCTCTCCTCGAACTACCCCTCAAGAACAAGCAAAAGAAGGACGTTCCCGCAGAGGACGCGCTCACCGGGACCACCGGCACACGCTTCTCACGGCACCTGATCCTGTGCCTGGTTGGCCTGGTGATGCTGTACCCGCTGTTGTGGCTCGTCTCCAGCTCGTTCAAGCCCAGCAACGACATCTTCCGTCAGCTCGGACTATGGCCGGAAAACTGGGACTTCAGCAACTACGAGCAGGGCTGGACGGCGCTGAACCAGCCCTTCCACGTCTACCTGATCAACTCCCTGATCGTGGTGGTCTTCTCCATCGTGGGCAACATCTTCTCCTGTGCCCTGGCTGCCTACGCCTTCGCCCGGATGGAGTTCACCGGCCGGAAGCTCTTTTTCGCCCTGATGCTGGGAACCCTGATGCTGCCGGGCCACGTGCTCCTGGTGCCGCAGTACATCATCTTCTCGCAACTGGGATGGCTGGATACCTACCTGCCCCTGATCGTGCCGAACTTCATGGCAACGAACGCATTCTTCATCTTCCTTATGGTCCAGTTCATGAAGGCCCTCCCCAAGGAGCTGGACGACGCCGCCCAGATCGACGGGTGCGGCCCCTTCCGGACGTTCCTGCGCGTCATCCTGCCCCTGTGTGTTCCGGCGATGGCCACTACGGCCATCTTCACATTCATCTCCACCTGGAACGAGTTCTTTGGCCCCCTGCTCTACATCCAGAACCAGGACCTCTACACCGTGCCGCTGGCACTGCGTGCCTTCATGGATTCCGAAGGCCAAAGCATGTGGGGGCCAATGTTCGCCATGTCCGTTGTGTCCATCGCACCCATCATCGGCTTCTTCATCGCCGGCCAGAAATACCTCATCAACGGAATCGCCACCACCGGGCTGAAGTAGCCCGAGGCTGGAAGCAGCAGCCACCACCTTCTCCTACGCATCATCACTGAACATCCCTGATTACCCGTGCCCGGGCTGGAGGCTGCCCAGGCACAAAAACAAAGGAGTTTTGTATGAGTCTGCGACGCCTGCTCGGCGCGGCCACCGCCGTCGTGATGCTGGGAAGCCTGACGGCGGTTCCTGCCGCCACCGCCTCCCCTGCCGGAGCCCCACAACCGTCCACCGCCCTGCCCGCCACCCTGATACCGGCTGCCGATGCCACCCCCGAAGCGATGTGGAAGCAAACGCCCGATGGTTTTGCGGCGCTGCCAGGCTACGGCCTTGCCGGAACCACCGGCGGGCAGGCCGGCCGCATCGTCACCGCATCCACCATCGAGGAACTGGCCAACTACGCAGCAGCGGCCGAACCGCTGGTCATCTTCATCCGCGGCAGCCTGACAGCCAGGGACTACATCAAGATCCCGGTCGCCGCCAACAAAAGCTTCATCGGGGCGGGTGCCGGCTCTGAAGTGGTAAACGCAGGCTTTAAGCTCATCAATGTCTCCAATGTGATCTTCCGGAACTTCACTATCCGGGACTCCTACATCCCCGGCGACTGGGACGGCAAGCGCCCGGACAACGACCGCGACGGCATCCAGCTGGACACCACCCACCACGTCTGGGTTGACCATATGAAGATCCAGCGCATGGGCGACGGCCTGATCGACACCCGCAAGGACTCCGACCTCATCACCTATTCCTGGAACGTCTTCGCGGACAACAACAAAGCCCTGGGCGTCGGCTGGACCTCCAACGCGGTGACCCGGATGACCATCCACCACAACTGGATCCGCAACACCACGCAGCGGAATTTCAGCCTTGATAACACCGCCGCGGCGCACGTCTACAACAACTACCTGCAGGACATCGGCCAGTACGGCATGATGGGCCGCAACGCCGCCAAGGTGGTCCTGGAGGGCAACAGCTTCAGCACCGTGCAGGACCCCATCGTCGCCAAGGATCCCGGCACCGAGGTGGTCAACCGGGACAACGTCTTTAACGGCACCCGCGGCCGCAGGGACAACGCAGGCTCCGCCTTCGACCCCGCACAGAACTACGCCTACCAGAAGGACGACGCCGCCCGCGTTCCGGACATCGTTGCCGCCGGCGCAGGCCCACGGGAGGACAACGCCCCGAACAAATCAACAGAAATCACTGTTGCGCTGGATGGCACCGGCGACTTCGGCAGCCTCCAGGCAGCGATCGGATCCATCCCCAGCGGAAGCACGCTGCCCCGCACCATCACCGTCAAACCCGGCACCTACCGCGAATCGGTGAACATCTGGGCGGACCGCCCCAACCTCACCATCCAGGGTGCAACTGCCAACCCGGCCGACGTCGTGGTCAGCTACGACCTGCCGGCCAACGGCGTGAAGTTCTTCGGCGGCACCTGGGGCGCAGGCGGAAGTGCCACCCTCAACGTCCTCGCCGAGGGAACCACCGTACGGAACCTGACGGTGGAGAACACCTACGACGAGGCCGCCAACGGAGGCAGCCAGGCGCTCGCTGTGCGGAGCGTGGCGGACAAGGTGACCTTCGACGGCACGCGCTTCCTTGGCAACCAGGACACCTACCTGGCGGATACCACCGGACGCGATGCCACCGCTCGAACCTACCTCAAGAACTGCTACATCGAAGGCGACGTGGACTTCATCTACGGCCGCGGCACGGCGGTGCTGGATGGCTGCACCATCCACTCGCTGGACCGCGGCAGTGCAACCAACAACGGCTACATCGTGGCTCCGAGCACCAAGAACTCCAATCCGTACGGCATCCTGATCGTGGACAGCAACCTCACCTCCAACGCCGCTGCGGGAACGGTCAGCCTGGGACGCCCCTGGTTCGCCAGCAGTGATCCTGACGCACATCCAATGGCCGTGATCCGGGACTCCGTGCTGGGCAGCCACATCGCAGTCCGCGGCTGGGCGGATATGAGCGGCCACTCCTGGACCGAGGGCCGTTTCGCCGAGTACAACAACAGCGGACCCGGCGCCCACGTCAACGAGTTCCACCCCCAACTCACCCCCGAAGAGGCCAACAAGTTCACCAAGGAAGCCTTCCTCGGTGACTGGACCCCGGCGGGGCGTGGTTGAGATGGCCTGCAGACAACACGCCGAGGAGAATCAGTGATGCTATCCATACCGCTTTCCATCGCGATAGCAACCGCCGTTGCCTTCACGCCGTCTGTTCCCTTTCGAGCATCGGAGCATGCAGACGGCGCTCCCGTAGCCAGCGAGCTGGGCCACCAGGTGCTTGCCGACGGTGACGGATGGGCATCTGCCGACGGCGGGACCACCGGTGGTGCCAATGCGGCACCCGAAGACGTGCATGAGGTTTCAACGAGGGATGAACTGGCCGCAGCAGTGGCGGGAAACAAGCCCAAGATTGTGTACGTAAAACAGCACATCGACGCGAATACCGCATCTGACGGCTCTCCGATCGCCTGTGAGGACTATGCAGTGGACGGCTATTCGCTTGCCGCTTACCTCGCAGCGTTCGACCCCCTGCACTGGACAGGAACCGCATCCGGCCCCTTGGAAGATGCCCGCAAGGCATCAAGCGCAAACCAGCGGAAGCAAATCAGGATTGACGTCGGCGCCAACACAACCATTGTTGGTGTGGGAGACGCCCAGCTCACGGGTTTCACCTTGAACATTGACCGGGTAGACAACGTAATTGTCCGCAATCTCCAGCTCTCCGACGCCTACGACTGCTTCCCGGCCTGGAACGGTGACACCTGGAAAACCGAGTGGGACAACCTGGTGGTCTCGGGATCAACCCATGTCTGGCTGGACCACCTGACGCTTGACGACGGGGGGACTGTTGACGCCGAGCAGCCCGTTTATTTCGGTAAGCCCTTCCTGCGGCATGACGGCCTCCTGGATGTCGTCCGACAGGCAGACCTGGTCACCATCTCCTGGAGCAGGATGGTGGGACATGACAAATCGCTGCTGTGGGGCAACGGCGACGGTGCCACCCGGGATCGCGGCAAGCTCCGCGTCACGCTGCACCACAACGAGTTAGTGGATCTTGAGCAGCGCGCACCCCGGGTCCGTTTTGGGCAAGCACACGTCTACAACAACGTGTACAAAGTGAGCAACCCTGACCATTACCAGTACTCCTGGGGCGTGGGCGTGGAGTCGAGCATCATTGCGCGGAACAACACGTTTGAGCTGGCGGCCGGCATTCCTCCTGCCCGGATCATCCAGAACTTTGGCGGCACTGGAATCGATGAAGAGGGCACGTGGGTGAACGGACGCCATGTCAACGTACTGGCCGCCTACACCTCGGCTAATCCGGCCGCGTCCCTGACTCCGGAGGTATCGGGCCTGCCCGGACCTCATCTGCCCATTGAACCTGCACCGGCCGCACGAAACCGGGTTGAGCGCGGCGCAGGCTCCGGCCTCCTCCGCTGATTCGTCAGGCGCTGGGCCGTTCCTTATCGGGGAGCGGCCCAGCGGCACGTCCGGAAGGCCGGGTGAATAAAGGCTGGTCAAGGCTCCGGAAGTGCCACTAGTCTTCAAGAAGGCCCGCAACCGGGAGCCCCAAGGCAATCACGAGGAGCGAAGTTGTCCAACCACACGTACAGCATTTCTGAAATTGTCGGCACGTCGGATCAGGGAGTGGACGACGCCGTCCGGAACGGAATCGCCAAGGCATCCCAGACCCTGAGGAACCTTGACTGGTTCGAGGTCAAGGAGATCCGGGGCCACCTGGAAGAGGGCAAAGTCGCTGACTGGCAGGTCACCATCAAGCTCGGTTTCCGGTTGGAAGACCACTAGTCCAAGCACAACTGGCCCGCAGCTAACACCCATTTTGGGACGTTACCTGCGGGCCAGTTCGGCTTTAGCGCAAGGCTAATTCGCTGAAACGGCACCTGCTGAGCGCCGCCGCCACACGGTGGGGACGCCGTCGAACGCCGGGAACACGTGGCCCTCGAAGAAGGACAGGACCGTGTGCGGGTCCTGGTCCGGGCTCCAGAGGCCGGACACCGGGCAGTGCGAACCGGTAGCGGTAGAGGGAGCACCGACGGCGGCGGCAGCCTGGCGTTCCTTAAGCAGGGCGATGCGTTTCATCTTTGAGACCATCCTTGGAGTAAGAACTTGTTCCTCCAGCCTAGGAAAGCTTCCTTTCCTGC
The DNA here is from genome assembly GCF_900537115.1 of Arthrobacter sp. Alg241-R88. Lineage (GTDB taxonomy): Bacteria > Actinomycetota > Actinomycetes > Actinomycetales > Micrococcaceae > Arthrobacter. The sequence goes on along the minus strand of NZ_UNRG01000001.1, from coordinate 237,672 downwards.
CCAATGGGCTCGTGGCCAGAATCCGCCCGTACGGCTGGTCAAACGCACAGCGGAGGCGGCACAGCAACAGCTAGGCGCCGCCTTCGGCAACGGTTGCAGGAGCGTCCGGTACGGAACTGCGCGGCTGCTCCGGATTCGACACCGCGCCGAGGCTGCCGAGCAAGGCAAGGGCATCAGCCGACGGCGACCCGGGCCGGGCGGAATAGACCCTGAGCGTCTGGTCGGGGTCCTCCGGGAGGACAAGGTTCTCAAAGTTCAGTTCCAGGTCCCCGACCGCGGGATGGTGCAGACGGACGGCTCCTGCGGACCTGGTTGCCACGCGATGCCCCGCCCACCATTGCCGGAAGTGTTCGCTGTTGACCGCCAGCTCACCTACGAGTTGGTTGGCCTGGGCGTCGTTGGGGTGCCGGCCAACATCAACGCGAAGGGCTCCGGCGGCTTCTGCAGCCACCGTCTTCCAGTCCCGGAACAGCTCCCTGGCTGCGGGGTCGAGGATGAGCCAGCGGGTCAGGTTCCTTTCCGCTACCGGGAGCGCCGGAAAATCGGTGAAAAGCAGGAACGCCAACCGGTTCCCGGCCAATACGTCGCTCCGGCGCCCCAACACCATCGCCGGCACGTCTCCCACGGCTTCCAGGAGGTGGCGAAGGGCCGGGCGGACCGCCTGCGCCGTTTGCCCGGCGGAGCGCGGGTTAGCAGCGCAGTTCTCCAGCAGATCCATCATGTGTGCCTGCTCGCTGCTGCTGAGGCGGAGCGCCCGGGACACGGCGTCCAGCACTGTGCGCGAGGGGTGGATGTTCCGGCCCTGTTCGAGGCGGACGTAGTAATCGGTACTGACTCCCGCCAGCCTTGCCACTTCCTCGCGCCGAAGTCCTGGCACCCTGCGGGTCCCGGAGGTGGGCCCTGCCCCTGCATCCTCGGGGCTCAGCCGGGACCGCATGGCTTTGAGGAATTTTCCGAACTCGGCGCTTTGACCCATGCAAACCATTGTGACCCGCGCTGTCCGGCATCTTCTACAACGAAGGTAGGACTGGCAGTCCTAGGAAAAACAAGATCAGCCTTGCTTACTGACATCGGAGCCAAAAGTGCATAGGCTCAATAACGAGCCAGCGGAAACCGCTTTCTCGGCGTCGAGCCACCGGCACCCACACCCGCACCTTTCAAGGAGCCCCACTATGTCAGAGCTGACACTGAACAACGGCGTCACCATCCCCCAGCTGGGTTTCGGTGTTTTCCAGGTACCGCCCGAAGACACCCAGCGGACCGTGGAGGACGCGCTCGAGGCCGGCTACCGCCACATTGACACCGCTGCCGCCTACCGCAACGAGGCCGGCGTTGGAGCAGCGATCGCGGCTACCGGCATCCCCCGCGAGAACATCTTTGTGACCACCAAGCTCCGGAACGGCGAGCAGGACCGGGCACAGGAAGCGTTCCAGAACAGCCGTTTGGCACTTGGCCTGGACTACGTCGACCTGTTCCTCATCCACTGGCCGGTCCCGTCGCAGGGCCTGTACGTCCAGGCCTGGAAGGAGATGGAGCGGCTGTACGAAAACAACCAGATCCGTGCCATCGGAGTCTCCAACTTCCTTGCCGGCCACCTGGACGACCTGCTGGAGTCCGCTGAGATTGTCCCGGCCGTGAACCAGATCGAGCTCCACCCCAGCTACCAGCAGGCGGAACTGGCAGACAAGTGCCGGCGCCTGGGCATCGCGGTGGAAGCTTACAGCCCGCTTGGACGGGGCGCCGACCTGAACGGTAATGCCGTGACAGCCATCGCCAACGCCCACAACGCCACCACCGCCCAGGTGGTGCTCGCCTGGCACCTGGCGGCCGGAAACATCGTGATCCCCAAGTCCAGCCAGCCTGCCCGGATCCGGGAAAACTTCGCAGCTTCGGCCCTTGACCTTTCGGATGAGGAGCTTGCGGCCATCACCGCGCTCGAGTCCGGAGCGCGGCAGGGCTCGGATCCCGCCGTCGCCTCCTTCACCCAGATGTAGTCCATCCAGCTGTAGCCCACCCAGCTGAGCCAGGGCCCCGACAGGCTCTGCAACGAAAGGATCCACAAATGCAGTACACCCATCTGGGCCGCTCCGGCCTGAAGGTTTCCCGGCTCTGCCTGGGCACCATGAACTTCGGCCCGCAGACGGAGGAGTCCGACGCCCACAGCATCATGGACTCCGCACTGGACCACGGCATCAACTTCTTTGACACTGCCAACGTGTATGGCGGTGCCGGGCACCGCGGCTGGACCGAGGAGATCATCGGCCGCTGGTTCGCAAAGGGCGGCGAGCGCCGCGAGCGCACGGTGCTGGCCACCAAGCTTTACGGAACCATGACGGACCGGCCCAACGAATCAAAGCTGTCCGCGCTGAACATCCGCCGTGCCCTGGATGCGAGCCTGAAGCGCCTGCAGACGGACTACATCGACATCTACCAGTTCCACCACATTGACCGGGACACCCCCTGGGACGAGATCTGGCAGGCCATCGATGTGGCCGTCCAGCAGGGCAAGATCCTGTATTCGGGCAGCAGCAACTTCGCCGGCTGGCACATCGCCCAGGCGCAGGAGGCCGCGCAGCGGCGCAACTACACAGGGCTGGTCAGCGAGCAGTCCATCTACAACCTCTTTATGCGCCAGGTGGAGCTGGAAGTTATTCCGGCGGCCCAGCATTACGGGCTGGGCCTTATCCCTTGGTCGCCGCTGCAGGGCGGACTCCTGGGCGGGGTGCTGAAGAAGGAACGGCAGGGCGTCCGCCGGACCGAGGGCCGTGCAGCCGAGACCCTGAAGAAGCACCAGGACCAGATCCAGCAATACGAGGACTTCGCCGAGGAACTGGGCCAGGAGCCCAGCGACGTCGCCCTCGCCTGGCTGCTGCACCAGCCCGCCGTTACGGCGCCCATCATCGGGCCGAGGACCCAGGAACAGCTCGACGCCGGCATCCGCGCTTTGGACGTCACGCTGGACGCCGATGCGCTCAAGCGCCTCGACGACATCTTCCCCGGCCACCGCACGGCGCCGGAAGACTACGCGTGGTGAACCCACTCGTTCGCGAAGCCGACACGGCGGCGCCGAGGAGCATCCTCTTTATCGGCGGCACCGGGGTCATCAGCGCGGCGGCGGCGGAACGCGCCGTCGCGCTGGGGCACCGGCTGACAATCCTCAACCGGGGCCGGTCCACGAGGCCGGTCCCGGAAGGGGTGGAAACTTTGCGCGCGGACGTTCGGGACGTCTCCGCAGTCCGGGAAGCGCTGGCGGGACGCGGGTTCGATGCTGTCGCAGACTTCATCACCTACAAGCCGGACCAGGCCAAGGCCAGCCTGGACCTGTTCGCCGGATATACCGGTCAGTATGTGTTCATCAGCTCGGCGTCCGCGTACCAGAAGCCCCCAACCCGGCTGCCGATCCGCGAATCCACGCCGCTGAAGAATGCGTTCTGGCAGTACTCCCGGGACAAGATTGCGTGCGAGGAGCTGTTCTACGAGGCTTACCGGGAACAGGACTTCCCGCTCACCGTGGTGCGCCCCTCGCATACCTATGACCGCACCAAGATTGCCATGGTGGGCGGCTGGACAGACATCCACCGAATGCGGTCCAGGCTTCCCGTCATGGTGCATGGGGACGGCACGTCCCTCTGGACCCTCACACACAGCAAGGACTTCGCGAAGGCCTTCGTAGGGCTGCTGGGCAGGCCCCAAGCGATTGGCGAGAGCTACACCATCACCTCTGATGAATACCTGCCCTGGAACCAGATCTACCAACTGTTTGCCCGGGCGGCAGGCGTGCCGGAGCCGGAGCTGGTGCACGTGGCTTCTGAAACCATTGCCGCGCACAGTGACGAACTTGGACCCAACCTGCTGGGCGACCGCTCCCACTCTGTGGTTTTCGACAACACCAAGATCAAGTCCCTGGTGCCGGACTACTGCGCCACCATCCCGTTTGCTGACGGAGCCCGGGAAATCGTGGACTGGTACGACGCCAATCCCGGACTGCAGGTTGTTGACCAGCAGTTTATGGACCTCAGTGACCGGTTGACCGGCTGGGCCCGCCGCGGCGCCTGACCCTCCAGGAGGCCTCGCCCGGCTTTTCCGGGCGGGGCCTCTACAACGTTCTAAATAGCGGGTTTCCAAGCGCGCCGCAAGGGCTTGTTTAACCCACCACCCCCCACTAGGTTACTGGGGAAGCGTTTTCCCAATCTAGAATTGAAAGGATTCATCGATGAATCCGAGCAGGAACTCTGCCCGCCTTCTCTCAGCTGGTGCCTTGGGCCTTGCCCTCACCTTCGGCTGCCTCTCCGCCCCGGCATCCGCCGTCGAACGTTCCCCTAAGCCCGGCACCCCCGGCATCCAGCTTGACCACCTTGACCGCGGCCTGGTGGCCGCCAAAACCTCAGAGGGTGTCTTCCTGAGCTGGCGCCTCCTGGGCCACGAAGCCACCGGATCCTCCGCGACGGGCCTGACCGGCACGGATTTCAACGTCTACCGTGACGGCCAGAAGCTGGCCACGGTCACGGACAGCACCAACTTCCTCGACCCCGCTGGGACAACCGCGTCCGAATACCAGGTGCGGGCCGTCGTCGGCGGCGTTGAACTGGACCGCAGCGCCAGCGCCACTTCCTGGGGCGGCAACTTCAAGGACATCCCGCTCAAGAAGCCCGCCGACGGCGTCACCCCCCACGGGCCAGGCGTACACCTACACCGCAAATGACGCGTCCGTGGGCGATGTGGACGGCGACGGCCAGTACGAGTTCATCGTCAAGTGGGACCCCAACAACTCCAAGGACGTCTCCCAGGTGGGCTACACGGGCAACACCTACGTGGACACGTACAAGGCTGACGGCACCCTCCTCCACCGGATCGACCTCGGCGTGAACATCCGCTCGGGCGCCCACTACACCCAGCTCCTGGTCAACGACTTCGACGGCGACGGCCGTGCGGAGATGATGATGAAGACCGCCCCGGGAACCAAGAGCACCAACTTCAATGCCGACGGCAGCGTTGCCTCGGAAAGCTTCATCACACTGCTGCAGTCCGACATCAACGCCGGTTACGCCCATTCTGACGACTACCGGATGAGCGCCGCTGATTACTACCAGCACATGGTGAAGACGTTCCAGGGCTGGACCGAACATCCGGAAGTGAAGGCCGGCAACTGGCCAGCCACCCTGGAGGAAGCGTTTGGGATCGCCCCGAAGTACCAGTACCCCCTGTCCCAGGCCGACGCCCAAGCACTGACCGACTACTTCATGGACGTCTACGCCCCGGCGCGCAGCGCCCGGAACAACCTGCGCGCCTTCGAGGGCTTCATCGTTTCCGGGCCGGAATACCTCACCGTCTTTGAGGGCGCCACGGGCGAGGAGTTGAAGACGGTCGCCTACGAGCCCGGCAGGCACGACGACGGCCTCATGTGGGGCGATTACGCCATGGCCCGTATCGAACCCGGCAACCGTGTGGACCGCTTCCTCGCCGGCGTCGCCTACCTGGACGGCACCAAGCCGGCAGCCGTGTTCGCCCGTGGCTACTACACGCGCAGCACGCTGGCTGCCTACACCTGGGACGGCTCCAACCTCTCCCCCGTGTGGAACGTGGACTCCGGCTGGACCCCCATGACCAACCCGTTCAACGATTCGCCGCACGGCCGCGACGGGACCGATCCGGAGTTCGGGAAGCTCACCACGCAGGGCTTCCACTCCCTGAGTGCCTCGGACGTGGACGCTGACGGCAAGCAGGAGATCGTCTACGGCTCCGCCACAATCGACGACGACGGGTCGCTTCTCTACAGCTCCTTCGACACCATGCCGGCCGGCAGCGCCACGCCCGGCGAGGAAGCCCGCCTGGGCCACGGCGACGCCATGCACGTCACCGACATTGACCCCGCCCGTCCGGGCAAGGAGATCTTCAGCGTGCACGAGGGCGGCACCTTTGCCCCCTACGGCTATGCCATGCGCGACGCCGCTACCGGCGAGGTGCTGTTCGGCGCCTACTCCGGCAGGGACACCGGTCGCGGCATGATCGGCGACGTAGATAAGACTGTCCCAGGCATCGAGAACTGGGCCATCGGCATGCAGTCAGCCGACGGCCGCAAGCTCTCCTCTTCGGGACCTGGCACCAACATGAACATCAAGTGGGCCGCGGACATGACCACACAGCTCGTCAACGGCTCCAGGGACCAGACGCCCTCGATCGACGACTGGAAGCGCGGCCGGCTCCTTACTGCTACAGGCACCCGCACCAACAACGACACCAAGGGCAACCCGAGCCTGGTGGCGGACGTGGTGGGTGACTGGCGGGAAGAACTGCTGGTAAGGACCGCGGACAGCTCGGCCCTGCGGATGTACCTGAGCACCGAGGTGACAAACCACAAGCTGTACACGCTGATGCACGATCCCCAGTACCGCGCAGAAGTTGCCCGGCAGAACACCGCCTACAACCAGCCGGCCTACACGGACTTCTACCTTGCCTCCGACATGGACTTCGCTGACGTGCCCCTGCGGGCGGCATGGCTGCCGGGCAGCGTGAAGGCGCTGAAGCACGTCCTGGAAGACCTGGTCGAGTCAGGGGACGTCACAGGGCCGGTAGGAAGCCAGCTGGCGGCGAGCATCCAGCAGGCGGCGAAGTCAGTTGAGGACGGCGACGAAGCTCGGGCCGGGCAGGCACTGCAGCGCTTTACGGACTTCCTGGGCCAGCAGAAGGGCCCCGACAAGGTATCGGACACCGCACGCGTGGCCCTGACCTACAACGCCGAAAACATCCTGCGGGCGTTTGGGGACTAGGACGGGCACCACATAAGGGAGAGACTGTTGCAATGACACTTGTACCGCTGATCAAACTCAACGACGGTTACTCCATTCCGCAGGTGGGTCTCGGCACCTGGCCGCTGGACGACGATCAGGCGGCCACCGCCGTCGTACAGGCCCTGGAAGCCGGGTACAGGCACATCGACACGGCCGTAAAGTACGGCAACGAACGGGGCGTGGGCAATGGTATCCGGGCCAGCGGCGTGGCCCGGGAGGAGTTGTTCATCACCACCAAGGTTGACGGCCAGTTCCAAGGCAACGACCGCGCAGTTGAAGGGCTGGACGGGGCGCTGAAGCGGCTGGGGCTCGACTACGTGGACCTGTTCCTGATCCATTGGCCGCTTCCCCAGCGCGATGACTATGTCTCCACCTGGAAGACCTTCGAGCGGCTGCAGGCGGAGGGCAAGGTCCGCTCCATCGGGGTGTCCAACTTCAAGCCCGCCCATTTGGAGCGTCTGATGGCGGAGACAGAGGTAGTGCCCGCGGTGAACCAGATCCAGTTGAACCCTGCCATCACCCGGACGGCAGAACGCGAGTTCCATGACAAGCATGGGATTGTGACCCAGTCCTACAGCCCGCTGGGAGGGGACGGCGCCGGCCTGCTGGGCGCCCCCATTTTGTCGCAACTGGCGGAAAAGCATGGCAAAACGCCCGGCCAACTGGTCCTTCGGTGGCATGTCCAGAACGGAATTGTGACAGTTCCCAAAACGGCGAATCCGGAGCGGATGAGGGAGAACCTGGACATCTTCGATTTCGCCCTGGATGCGCAGGATCTAGCGGAATTGGCCATCCTCGACGAGGGTCCCAACGCGGGCAACGATTCGGACATCACCGGCCACTAATCAGCCCTGAAATGCGGCTTTTCTGGAAAACGGGGTTGGCAAATAGATAGTAAGCATGATTACTATTGAGGCAGAAGGATGAAGTGCTTCCGGGATCCGGAGGCCTCCTTTACTTAGGAAGAGGAACGAAAAATGGGATTTATTGCATTTCTGATTCTCGGACTTATTGCTGGTGCGATCGCTAAGGCGATTCTCCCGGGCCGGCAGGGTGGCGGCTGGATCATCACCCTCGTCCTGGGCGTCGTTGGGGCACTCCTCGGCGGCTGGATCGGCGGAATGATCTTCGGCAGCGGACTGCAGGAGTTCTTCTCCCTGCAGACGTGGCTGCTGGCCATCGGCGGCGCGCTCATCGTGCTGCTGGTGTACGGCATGATCACCAAGCGCGGCGTGCGCAGCTAACTGCCGCGCTAGCCAGGAAAACCGGTCTGGGGACAACATCCCCTGGCCGGTTTTCCCTATCTCCGGCCTCTCTGGCCGGAACTGAAACCTTCTCACGGAGCAGGAGTTCATCATGAAAAACAAACTTCTTTTGGGCGTCGGAATCGCCGCCGGGTACGTTCTTGGGTCGCGGTCCGGCCGGGCAGCCTACGACAAACTCAAGGCCCGGGCCGCCGGCATCTGGGACAGCAAGCCTGTCCAGGACAAGGTGTCCGTGGCCACGGAGGCCATCAAGGAGAAAGCCCCGGAAGTTGCGGATCAGCTAACCGAGGCGGCCCGCCGTGCAGGCACCGTCATCGGCTCCGCGATGCACCGTGACGGCTCGTCCGGGGACAGCAAGTCCTCTTCGTCCGGCGACGCCGCGACATCGGACACCTCCACTGGCACGGCTGGGACTACCGGGACCTCCGGCGGTTTTGGCGCTACCGGCACGGCCGCTACGACGGATACGCTCGGGACATCGGCCACCTTGGGTACAGCCGGTACAACCGGTGCCGCGGGGACGTCCGGAACGCTCAGCGACGCAGAGCTCGGCGAGGACCACATTCCTGCCCACAGCACGCACCCCGAGACCCACAACCTGGGAACCACCAGCGACGAACCGGACTCCAAAGCGTAGTCACGCGCCACCCATTTCGCGGCGGTTCCCCTTGTCCTCCTTTGTGACATGAGGCCGCATCGCTAATGTGCTACAACTGAATGGCTTTGCTGGCCGTCGCGATCCTTGGGGGACGCGGCGGCCAGCGGCGTCTGGCCCACCGACAGTGCGTCCCGTTCTCCCGATCAAGCTGAAACTCCCGCATATCCGGGACGAGGGCGGCTTATCCACATAGCGTCTGTGGCCGGCACTTTTGTCAGTGGTCTTTGGCAGAGTTGTCCTATGGAAGCCAATGGGGAGCAGCTTGCGGAGTACGGCGGTTCTACCTCCGTACTGACGCGGGCTGGCAGCATCTCCTCCCGTGGTTCTAAGGCGTTCGACGGCGACCCCGGACTGGGTTTTGCGGGCCCGCTGCGTGCCGTTCCCGGCCCGGTCGAGGCCGACGCGGCTGAGCCCCTTCCTGCGGCGGGGCATGCATCGGAGATCCTCCCATCGGACGGCCCTCCCAGTCCTGATCAGCCCCTTGTTGCGGAGTCGCTCCCCGCTGACAACCCGTCCGGTGTTGATGCGCCCTTTGCTGCGGCACCCCTCCCGACTGACAACCCGTACTGTCCGCAAGTGCCACTCGGTCTGGAGGAGATCGGCAGACTCCTGGCTGCTGCCGCGGCTGCTGCCCCCACGATTCTCGCGGCCGCTGACTATGTCGAGGCCGCCGATTATGCCGGGAAGGTCGAGGACCTCTCCCGGTCCGTGGAGTACCTGCAGGTCCTGGCCGCCGGGACGGTGGACCGCACCCGCACGCAGGCCATTGCCGCGGCGGACGCCGCCCGGGCAAGCCGCTCCCGGACAGGCAAGGGCTGGGTCACCGGCTGGGACAACGGCGTGGAAATCCTGAACGAAACCGACACCGCCTGGCCCGGAGACTCTGCACCCAACAGTTCACCGGCCAGCGGGTCAGCGGCCAACGGTTCACTGGCCAGCGTGTCAGCCGTGAGAGACTCGCGGACGCAGATCGAGTCGGACAGCTCCCCCGCCCGGGTGGTCACCTCGCCGGCTGATGACGGGTGTGCGAACACCGCAGAGTTCCTGCGGCAGCGGCTGCGGATCGGCAAGAGCGAAGCCCACCGCCGCCTCGCCCTCGCAGCGGACATCCTGCCCACAACTACCCTTACCGGCGACACCGTCCCAGCCACCCGCGAACACCTCGCCGCCGCCCTCACACCCACACCCGCAGCAGCAACCGCCAGCAACCTCCAGGACACAACGGACACCGAGAACACCGCCGAGGACACGGCCACCATCAGCCAGGCCACGACCGGCCCGGTGGTCTCCTCCCGGGCCGGGACCATCATCGCCATGACCCTGAACCGGCTCGGCCACCTCGTCACACCCGAACGGCTGGAGCTGATCGAGGAAAACCTCACCACCACAGCCGCCACCGCCGACCCGGACTTCCTCGTCCGCGTCGCCCGCCGCTGGGCCGACACCATCGACGCCGACGGCACCGAACCCAGCGAAGAAGCCCTCCGCCACACCCAAGGCGCCTTCATCCGCAAACCCCGCCACGGCCTGCACCACATCGAAATCTTCGCCACCACCGACCAGTACGAACACCTCCTCACCGTCATGAACACCGCCACCAACCCCCGCACCACCCCACCCACTACCAGTGCACACGCCGGCACCGGCACTGGCACTGATGCTGGCGCTGCCGCTGGTGATGGCCCTGGCAATGGCGCTGGTACTGATCAGGATTCCTGGCGGGACGGCGACGTGGACCTGGACCGGCGCACCCGGCCGCAGAAACAACTCGAGGGAATCATCGGCGCCGTCAAAACCGCCCTGGCCACCAACACCCTGCCCGCCACCGGCGGCAACCGCCCCCAAATCATCGCCACCATCAACTACCAGGACCTCCTCCCCCACCACACACGCCCCAGTGGTACAGCCCCCGGCACCGGTACTGGGAACTTCGCCTTCACCGGCCCCGTCGCCGCCGCGACAATCCGCAAAATCGCCTGCGACGCCGACATCATCCCCGCCCTCCTCGGCACCCACGGCGAAATCCTGGACCTCGGCCGCAAAACCCGGCTCTTTACCCCCGCCCAACGCCAAGCCCTCAACGCCCGCGACCAAGGCTGCACCTTCCCCAACTGCACCGTCCCCGCCCCCTGGTGCGAAGCCCACCACATCACCTACTGGTCCCGCGGCGGCCCCACCAGCACGGACAACGGCGCGCTCCTCTGCTCCGGCCACCACCACCTGATCCACAAAGAACAATGGACCATCACCATCATCAACAACACCCCCTGGTACACACCCCCAAAACACCTCGACCCACACCAAAAACCCCAACAAAACACCTACTTCAAACCACCACCCCCACCAAGACCCCGGGAATGAACCCGGGCCGCTGGGCCTGATAAGTCGTTCAGCCAACAATCAACCCGCTTCTGCCGCTTCCCGCCGCGGGTGTCGAGGCCGGGAACCTGCAGGATCTTTCCCCTCGGTTGCCGCGTCCACGGTTACTGCACGAGTTACTGCTGTATAGGCTGCACGAGTTACTGCAGGACTTACTGCACGAGTTACTGCACGAGTTACTGCAGGAGTGTCGGCCCCGGTTCTTGGAAAGTTCCGGGCCCACAAGAGATGGCGCTGAACTCCGGAATGCGGACTATGCCCGTGCAGTTCCGACCACAACCGTGCCGTCCAGCTCGTCGGAGTGGACAGTCCGCGCCCCAAGCCCTGCAGCAACCATGATTGCAACGGTTCCAGCGGCTTGGCGCTCACTGGTTTCGATGACGAGGTGGCCAGCTGGATCCAACCATTCTGAAGCTTCTTCGATCACCCGCCGGTGCAGGTCCAGCCCGTCGGGACCACCGTCGAGCGAGATCTGCTGTTCGTAGATCCTGGCTTCAGGCGGCATCGTCGGCAACACGCTAGTGGGCACGTAGGGGGCGTTCGCCACGATGAGCTGCGCTTGCCGCTTGAGCCTGGAAGGAAGTGCAGCATACAAATCACCCTGATGGACGTACCCGCCCAGCGGTGACAAGTTTCGTCGGGCACACTGCACTGCAGCTGAATCAATATCCGCCGAGTGGAGTTCCCTCACGGAAACTCGGGAGGCTAGTCCCAAGCCCACTGCCCCCGATCCGCAACACAGGTCCACAACGACGGCGGATGCCGACGAGCCGGGCGGCGTCAAGCTCTCCCGCAGCAGCGAGGCAGCTTCCGAGACGAGCAGTTCGGTGCGTCGTCGCGGCACAAAAACACCTGGGTCAACGGTTACCCGGAGACCGCAGAATTCCGCCCAGCCCACGATGTATTCAAGGGGTTCACCGGAAACGCGGCGCTCCACCCATTCGAAAAGCTCGGCGGGACTGGACGCTTCCGCCAGGAGCAGCTGCGCCTCGTCTTCGGCGAAGACACAGCCAGCCGCCCGCAGCATGGGCACGAGCTCCGCGAGAGTGGGCGAAGCAAGTGAATCAGCAGCGGGCATACAACGCCTTTCGGTGATCCGGGGCCTTCCCTCTCTACCAGGCCAAGAGGCCCGAACGGCACAATAGGAGCCACCCGAAACGGATGAAGCAGGAATCGGACCCACCTCTTTTCAACCGCAGGAGTCCAATGCTAATCCGCAATTCCCCGGTTTGGTGGGCTTTTCTTGGCAGGATAGAGCTATGACTTCCCCTGGCCCGCACTCCCTGATTTGGATCGGCACCTACACCCCCGACGGCGGCGGACGCGCGGAAGGGATCGGAGCGTTGTCGGCCCGCCCCGACGGCTCGCTCGAATGGTTGGGAACGGCCGTCAAGACCGACTCGCCATCGTTCGTCGCCGTTCACCCCACTTTGCCCGTGGTGTACGCGGTGGCCGAGCAGCGCAAAATGGTCAGGGCCTTTCGCCGCACCGGAGATTTCGGGCTGGAGCCGCTTGGTGACCCGCAACCCTCCGGAGAAGCGACCTGCCACGTTGCGGTCGACCCGCAGGGACGCTTCCTCACCGCCACTTGTTGGGGGGACGGCCAGGTCCTGCTGTACGAATTGGATTCCGACGGCGGCATCACGGCACGCTTCCCAGCGCTGCCCTCGGTGGATCCGCACGCCAGCCAGACCCCGGGCGAGCCCCGGCAGAGCCGTGCCCACGCAAGCCTGATGCTGACGGACGGTCGCATTATGACGACGGATCTGGGCCACGACACCCTCCGGATCTGGAATTATGTGCCCGGGTCGGGCCTAGTGGCGGACCACGAGGTGGCCCTCCCCTTCGGCTGCGGCCCGCGACACCTGGTGCAGCATCCCAGCGGCAACGTGTTTGTGGTGTCTGAATACTCGGTTGAAGTCTTCGTTGTCAGGCCGGAAGCGGGGACGTTCGAACTCGTCTTCCGGGGCCCTGCCACATCAGGCGCCAGCCAGCCGGATGATTCCGCAGCAGAAATCTGCCTCGGCCACGAGGGCAAGCACGTCTATGTGGGCGTGCGCGGCTCCAACCTGGTAAGCGTGCTGGAGGTCGGAGCCGACGGGACGGAACTGGTGCCGGTACACGACTTTCCGAGTGGAGGAAACTGGCCGCGGCATCATCTGGTCAGGGGCCGCTGGCTCCACGTGGCCCACGAACGTTCGGACAACATAGCCACTTTTGAGCTGGACCCCGCCACGGGCTTGCCCATGGCCATGATCCACAACCTGGAGGTGCGCTCCCCCACCGCTTTGGTACCCGCAGGATAAACTTCGGCGGCCCGGGCATCAGGACCGGGAGAGCCCGCTTCATCGCGAACAGCAGACATAGCGCGCAAACCTACAAGCGGCATTTCCTAAACGCTGGAGTTATTCAGTGCAAGCGCTTACAGTTGTGACTTGGTTCACAGGGCCGCTGGGTTGCCCGATGAACCTGGCATCCCCACGCCACCCCCCTTGCCCCGGCAAGCCTGTACAGCAGCGCAGCTACCAGGAAAGGTCTCCTGCCTTGAAATTCCGCACCCCCTCGAGCATGCCCCCAAGCGACAGAACAGGCGTGAGAAAACGCGCCAAGGGAAGCACAACAAAAGACGCAAGAACGAGCACAGAAACAACTTCCACTTCAGCACCTCAACCCCCGGCGTCCCACGCCACCACAGCTAAGACCCTCACAGCTCAGACCACCACAACCCGCACCACCACAGCCCGCACGGCCGGTGCGTTGCTGGCAGCCGCAGTAGCAGCCGCAGTGGCCGTTTCAGCGTCAGCCCTTCCCGCGCAGGCAACTCCCGGCCCTAAGGGCCCAGGCGCAGGGTCGGCCCTGCACAGCCTCCGCGGCCCGGTAACAGACGAAAACTTCTACTTCGTCATGGCCGACCGTTTCAGCAATGGCAGCACGGCCAACGACCAGGGCGGCCTGGGTAACGACCCCATGGTGTCCGGCTTCGACCCCACCAAAAAAGGTTTCTACAATGGCGGTGACCTCGCCGGCCTGCTGGACAAGATCGACTACATCCAGGGCCTGGGTACAACCTCCATCTGGCTGACACCGAGCTTCAAGAACAAGGCCGTACAGCCGGAGGACAAATCGGCCGGGTACCACGGCTACTGGATCACGGACTTCACTCAAATCGATCCACACCTGGGCACCAATGCCGAGCTCAAGGCCCTGATCGACGAAGCCCACAGCCGTGGCATGAAGGTGTATTTCGACATCATCACCAACCACACCGCGGACGTCATCGGCTACGAGGACGCCCCGCGCATGCGCTATGCGTCCAAGGATGAAGTGCCTTACGAGACTGCGGACGGCGAGGCTTTCGACGACAGGGACTACGCGGGCTCGGAAAGCTTTCCCGAACTGGACCCCACCAAGTCGTTCCCCTACGTACCTGTCCTCGAAACCGGCGAAGAAGATCTGAAGGTTCCGGGCTGGCTGAACGATCCCAACCTCTACCACAACCGGGGTGACACCACTTTCGCCGGTGAGGATGCCTACTACGGTGACTTCTTCGGCCTGGATGACCTCTTCACCGAGCACCCCAAGGTGGTGGACGGCATGAAAGAGATCTATACGGCCTGGATCCGCGACTTCGGTGTGGACGGCTTCCGGATCGACACCATGAAGCACGTCAACAACGAGTTCTGGCAGGATTTCGGCCCTGACGTTCTGAACTACGCCAAGGAGCAGGGCAAGGACGAGTTCTTTATGTTCGGCGAGGTCTTTGACACCACCAAGAGCTTCACGTCGCAGTTCACCACCCGCAACCAGATGCAGTCAGTGCTGGACTTCCCCTTCCAGGACGCGGCCCGCAACTTCGCTTCGAAGGGCCAGGACGCACGAAACCTGGAAACCTTCTTCGCCGGCGATGACTGGTATACCGACGCCGACTCCAACGTCTACCAATTGCCCACCTTCCTGGGCAACCACGACATGGGCCGCATCGGCAGCTTCATCGCCACCGACAACCCCGGTTCAACCGACGCGGAGCAGGTGGCCCGCGATCAGCTGGCCCACGAGCTGATGTACTTCTCCCGCGGCAATCCCGTGATCTATTACGGTGACGAACAGGGCTTCACAGGCCCTGGCGGTGACCAGGATGCCCGGCAGACACTCTTCGCCAGCCAGGTGCCGGAATACCTCGACGACAACCTGCTGGGCTCCGACGCCACCCACGCCACGGACAACTTCAACCCCGGGCACCCGCTCTATGCGAAGATCAGCCAGCTCGCAGGCCTGACGAAGGAACACCCTGCACTGCGTGACGGCGCGCACCAGCACCGTTACGCCTCCGAAGGTCAAGGCATCTACGCCTTCTCCCGCACGGACGCCGGAGACCAGCGCGAGTACGTCGTGGCACTGAACAACAGCGAGCAGACGCAGAGCGCAGAGGTGCCAACGTACATCGCCAAGCGCAACTACACCCGCGTTTACGGTGAAGGCGCCAACGAGGCCGCAACCTCCGCGGACGGCAAGCTCGCAGTCACCGTGCCCCCGCTTTCTGCCGTGGTGTACCAGTCGTCCGGCAGGATTCCGCACTCCAAGGCGGCGCCCGCCGTCGTCCTCCAGGAGCCGGCGGCAGCGCAAGGTGACAACGGGCGCCTTAAGGTGACGGCCGACGTCGGAGGCTCCTCGTTCTACCAGGTCACCTTCGAGGCCAAGACGGCAGGCGGCGAATGGCAGCCCATCGGCACCGACGACACGGCGCCGTACCAGGTGTTCCACGACGTGGCGGCGCTGGAGGCCGGCACTGGCGTGGAGTACCGCGCCACGGTGCTGGACAACGGCGGCCACACCGCCACGAGCCAGCCGCGCACGGCCGCGGTTCCCGCCCCGGTCCTCACCCTGCAGAAGCCGGTGGAGGGAAGCAGTGCCAAAGGCCCGGTGGAGCTCAGCGCCACCGTGGACCCGGAAAAGGCCAGCCACGTGGTGTCTTTTGAGCGCAGCGTAGCCGGAGGAGACTGGACCGCCGTCGGAACCGACGATTCGTCGCCCGTCTACTCGGTAAAGGATGACGTGACAGGGCTACCGGACGGCATCAATGTCCGGTACCGCGCTTCCATGACTGGGCCCGGCTTCAACGTGGTCAGCGACGCGCGGACCGTGACAGTCGGTGACGCTCCGCAGCCGGACTCGGTGACGGTGGCCGGATCCATGAACCAGCTGATCGGCTGCACCGAACCGTGGCAGCCATCCTGCGCACAGGCCATGCTGAAGCTGGACCCCGCGGACAAGATCTGGCGCCTGACGGCGGACCTGCCGAAGGGACAATACGAGTACAAGGCCGCGCTCAACGGCACCTGGGATGTGAGCTACGGAGCCGGCGGCTCGGCTGATGGAGGGAACATCGTGCTTGACCACCCCGGTGGGAAGGTGACGTTCCGCTATGACAACAGCACGCACGTCATGAGTGCCGTGTACGCGTCCCAGCAGCCCTCGGCGGTCGCCGTGGCTGGCAGCCTGAACACTGAACTGGGCTGCGCATCGGACTGGGAGCCGGCCTGCGACCAGGCACAACTGGTGCTGGATCCGGCTGACCTCGTATGGAAGCTGACTGTTCCCAACCTTGCGGCCGGCAACTACGACTTCAAGGCAGCTTTGGACCGCTCCTGGGGCGTCAGCTACGGCGCGAACGGCTCGCCAACCGGCGGCGACATTCCGTTCAAGCACGACGGCGGAGCGGTCACCTTCCGCTACGACCACTTCACGCACCTGATCACGGCGGGCTAAAGCTTTCCTGCCACCACAGCAAAGGGCCACCTGCCGCCATCCCGAACCGGGGAAGCGGCAGGTGGCCCCGCTGTTGATGGGGTTATTGTGCCGAAACCGGGGTTTCCCCGCCGGGACGAAGGCCTAGCTTCGCACGGCGTGCCCGAGGCCGGTGATGAGCCTGCGCACGGCGTCCTCTGCAGTGGGCGGAGCCCCAAAGACCTCACTCTGGCGGGTGGTGTCAGCCACGTACCGGCCAGTCTGGAACCACGAAATCATTGCTGCCAGGTCGTTGGCCATGGGGTTCACCGGCCCCAGCACGCGCCCTGCCGCCCGCAGGAGGCCAACCGGAACCGACCGGACGCGCATCTCTTCGCCCGTCAGCCGTTCGGTAAGGTCAGCGAATTCCTGCAGGGAGATGGGCCTGTCCCAGCCGATATCAATGCGCTGGCCCTCCACATCCGGAGCATCCACGGCGGCGGCCAAGTACCCGGCGACGTCCGCGGTGAGCACAAACGTCAGCGGGATTCCTGCCGAGCCGAACCACATGACTTTGTGTTTGCTGACCGGGTCGCCGCCGAAGCGGGTCACTTGATTCAGGAATGCTCCGGGCCGCAGCGCGACAAAGGGGACGCCCAGCGCCTGGAGCCGGTCCTCCATAAGCCTTTTGTGCCAGAAATGCGGGACGCGGGGTGTCTGGTCGCAGGTCAGGATGCTGGTCAGCACAAACCTGCGGACGCCGGTACGCTTCGCCGCTTCAGCAAGGTTCGAATTGCCGACCGTGTCGGTTGCCGGGGTGTCGCCTTTGCGGTGCCGGGTGTAGCCGGCAGCCGTAGTGACAACCGCATCCGCGCCGGCCATGGCGTGCAGCAGCGATTCCTGATCCATCATGTCCCCGCGGGCAATCTCAACACCCGCCGATTCCAGCCGGGAGGCATCGGAGCCGGGGCGCACCAGGGCACGCACCTGCCTTCCCCGGTTGAGCAGTTCCGTCACCACCTGGCCGCCGAGCATGCCGGTGCCGCCTACTACCAGTACTGGTCCCTCACCCATCGTGCTCTCCTGACTGTTGACTTAGCCGCGCAGGGCCTCCTCCACCGCCGCCAGCAGGGAGTTGAACCGTGCATTGGCGGGAAGATCATCCAGGAACACCGGCTTGCCATCCGGCCCGCCGAGCGGTACCTGCCAGTTCGGATACAGTGCTTCGGTGGTGCCGGGCTGGTTCTGGACGCGGCGCTCCCCCACGGCATCTACCAGGGCAACGCCCAGCAGTACCGACGGCGCCTGCGCCAGCAGCAGGTGCAGCGCCTCAATAGTCCGCTCCTCGCTGGCCCCCGGAGCGCCGGAAGCACCATCAGGGAGGTAGCCGCGCTCGCGCACCAGGGCAAGCATCTTCTCCAGGGAGGCGTTGTGCTCGGCCCGCTCCTCCGCCTCGGAGCGCTCAAGGAGGCCCAGGTCGCTGCGCAGCGCCACGTGGTCACCGGCGAGGTACCCGGCGGTGGGCGGAAGGTCGTGGGTGTTCACGCTGGCGAGTGCCTGCGTGCGGTACCTCTCGGGCGCAAGGGGCGAATCGCCGTCGTACTCGAACCAAAGGATGGAAGTGCCCAGGATGCCGCGGGCGGCAAGGTAGTCGCGGACCCAGGGTTCGAACGTGCCCAGGTCCTCGCCGATCACCACTGCCCCGGCACGCTGCGCCTCCAGGGCGAGGATGCCGATCAGCGCTTCATGGTCGTATCTCACGTAGGCGCCGTCGCCCGGGGCGTTGCCGGATGGGATCCACCAGAGCCGGAACAGGCCCAGGATATGGTCCACACGCACGCCGCCGGCATGCCGCAGCACGGTGGCCAGCATGTTGCGGAACGGGATGTAGCCTGCCTCCGCGAGCCGGGCCGGATGCCATGGCGGCTGGCCCCAGTCCTGTCCCTGCTGGTTGTACATGTCCGGCGGCGCACCCACGCTGGTGCCGGGAGCCAGGACGTCGCGGAGCGTCCAGGCGTCGGCACTGCTGTGGTCCACGCCCACCGCCAGGTCGTGGACCACGCCGAGCCGCATCCCGGACCGAAGCGCGGCCCGCTGCGCGTTTTCGAGCTGCTCGTCGCAGATCCACTGCAGCCAGCGGTGGAACCCGATCCTGTCCGCAAGCCTTTCCCGCAGTGCCTCGGTCTGCGGCGTGCCAAGGGCACAGGCGGGGTCCGACCAGAACGGGTCCCCGGCCGGCAGGTCCTCCCGGATCGCGGACCAGAGGGCGAAGTCGTCGAGGCCGCTGCCGGAGATGCGGCAGAATTCGTCGAAGGCAGCCTGCCGGGCGGGTGACCGGCGGGTGTGGTAGAGCATCTCCAGGGCCTGGAGCTTGGCCGCGTAGACGGAATCGCGGTCCAGCCGGGCGCCCTCCTTGTTCAGGGCAGCCACTTCCTCGTGAAGCCTTTCCACTGCGGCACGCTTGCGCGCCTTAAGGTAGGCCAGTTCGGGGATCGCCTCGATGCGGATGTACAGCGGGTTGAAGAACCGCCGGGTGGACGGTGAATACGGCGACGGCTGGACAGGCGGAACCGGCTCGGCAGCGTGCAGCGGATTAACCAAAATATAGTCTGCGCCGTGGGCCGCACTCAGCGCGCCAAGGTCCGCCAGGTCGGAGAAGTCGCCGATGCCCCAGGACCGCTTGGAACGCACGGAGTACAGCTGGGTAGCCAATCCCCAACCGCGGCGGGCTTCCAGCGGTGCGGCGGTGGTCAGCCGGGCGGGCACCACCACCAGGGTTGTGGACGCGGTAGCGCCTTCGGATTCCGCGTGGAGTGTATGCCAGCCCAGCGGCAGGTCCTGGGGAAGGGCGAAGGTGGCACGGCCGGTGGCAACCCCGTCCACATCCCGCGGCTGCACCCAGAGGTCCTGCTGAACGGCATCCCGTGTCCCTGCGCCGCCTTCAAGCGTTATGGTCACCTCTGCAGTGGCTCCATCCCGCAGATGGACCGGGACCTGCGCCGGCTCGCCCTGATGGATAACGACGGCGGGAGGCAGCATGCGCCGCCACGGCGCCAGTTCCGCTTCCGCGAGTGCCGCCTCGATGAGCTGGTTGGTGTGGGCCTGCACCCCCAGGGAGGCCAGGACCTTGATCAGTGTTTCTTCGGCGACACTGTGCGGGAGCCCGTCCCAGCCTTGGAAGGAGGTTCCCACGCCATGCGCGTCCGCCAACTGCTGGAGGAGGTGCGGGTCCACGGCGCCCGTGGCAGCTTCACGGGCAGCGGAGGGAAGGCCGGGCGGATCCGCGGGCATCTGTGATTGCTGTGGGTGCTGCTGGTCTGAAGCCGTCATGCGTGTCCGCCTCGTCTGGTGTGATGTGGCCCGAACTTACAGTGCTGCTTGTTGTACCGGGCGCTTGCACCCCCGCGCACAACCGTTGGTTCAGATTATTGCAGGGCGGCGCAGAGGCGAAACCCGGCATGCCCCGTGGAAGTGGCCCAGGACTCGAAGTGGGTGTTGACCACGCCGATCCCGCCCGGGCCGGGATGTCCGCAGCGGGATGGTCAAGGCATCTCCCCACGCCTGCGCCGCCCGGCCTGCTCCATAAAACGTCATACCCGCCGGCTGCATTACTTCGCGAGTCGAAAAGAGAAGCCCTGAGGCGCGAAACCGCCGCCGCGCCGGCCGATCTGTGTAGCCTCGTGACGATCAAGGGCACGCATCGTGCCGGCAATGACCAGAGGAGACCGGAGATGAGCCTCAGCGAACTGCGGGTGTTCGGGCGATCAGGCACCCCTATCAGCCCGCTGACCCTGGGCACCATGAACTTCGGCGAGGGGGCCGGTGGAGCTCCCGGCGCGCCCACCGGAGCAGAGGAGAGCATCCGCATCATTCAGTCCGCGCTGGACTCCGGCATCACTGCGATAGACACGGCAGATGTGTATTCACAGGGTGAATCGGAGCAAGTGGTGGGGCGTGCACTGCGGGGCCGCCGCGACGACGCCTTCCTCGCCACCAAGTTCCACGGCCAGATGAGCCCGAATCCTGCCCATGCCGGCAATTCCCGGCGCTGGATCACGCAGGCCGTCGAGGGCAGCCTCCGCCGCCTGCAGACCGACCGGATTGACCTGTACCAGGCGCACCGGCCGGACTACAACACCGATGTCCTGGAAACCATCACCACCCTCAATGACCTGATCCGGCAGGGAAAGATCCTCTACTACGGGACCTCGGTGTTCACGCCGGCGCAGCTGGTGGAGGCGCAGTGGCTCGCCACCACCAACCATCTGATTCCGCCGCTCGGGAACCAGGTGCCGTACTCCATGCTGGTGCGCGCCAACGAACGGGACGTGTTCCCGATCGCCCAGCAGTACGGCCTCGGCGTACTGGCGTACGGCCCGTTGGCGGGCGGCTGGTTGTCGGGCAGCTTTGTCCTGGAATCCGGAAAGCCGCCCACCCGCGTGCACTCACTTCCCGGCCGCTACGACATCTCCGGGCCCTCCAGCGAGCGCAAGCTGCACGCGGCGGATGCCCTGGCCCGGCTGGCGGACAAGCTGGAGCTCTCGCTGGTGGACCTCGCCGTCGGCTTCGCCCTGGCGCATCCGGCCATCAGCAGCGTAATTATCGGGCCGCGCAGCGAAGATCACCTTGCGGCGTACCTGCGGGCGGCCGAAGTCAGGCTGGGCGAGTCGGTTTTGGACGCGATCGATGACGTTGTACCGCCCGGCACCAACTTCGTGGAGCGGGACGCCGGCGCCATCGTCCCCTCCCTTGAGTTCGCGGAACTCCGACGGCGTTAGGCCAGTCCCGCCGTCGTCCTGCCTCCTGCTGCCGGAGCCCCGGCTGCGGCTCCTTGCTGCGGATGCTCCTACTGAGGAGATGCCCGCGTGCCTATCATGGCTGCCGTGGGCGTTCTTTTTACGGTGGGGCACGGGACAGCCTCCCAGGCTGACTTCGAGGAGCTGCTGAAAAGCGCCGGCGTGACATCCCTTGTGGACGTGCGCATCGGGCCCGGCAGCCGCAAGCACCCCCACTTTGGCAAGGACAGCATGGTCGCCTGGCTGCCGGAAGCCGGCATCAGTTACCGGTGGGAGCAGCGCCTGGGCGGTTTCCGCAAGCTTCCGCTGGAATCACCGGACACGGCCCTCCGCAACGATTCTTTCCGGGCCTACGCCGCCTACATGCGCACCGGGGAGTTCGAAGCGGCCGCGGAACGCCTGATGGCAGACGCACAGGGTCAACCCACTGCGATCATGTGCAGCGAAACCCTCTGGTGGAGATGCCACCGAAGGCTCATCGCCGACCACTGCGTCCTCCTGGCCGGAATTCCCGTGGAACATCTGATGCCCCGCTCCCGGCCCATCACCCATGTCCCGACTCAAGGCGTCAGGGTGCTGGGAAGTTCACTGAGATATGACGTCACGGGATAAGCCGCCACAACCGGGGAAACCTAACCCTTGACTCAACAGGACAAGAATTCTACGGTCTATATCGATACTCCCGACTTAGATTTCAAGGGCGTCCAATGCCAATGTCCGAAGAGGAGCGGAGGCTCCTCAAGGAGCTGGAGCTCGGGCTGATCGCCGACGATCCCCACCTCGCCATGGAACTGCTGTCCGGCTACCCCTCCCGCCGGTTCAGTGCAGGTTTCTACTACGGTTCAGCCGCGGGCCTGCTCGGCCTTGTGCTCTTCATCGCGGGAGCCAGCGGCCAGGTCATCGGTGTAGCTGTCTCGGGGCTGTTCCTGATGGTTTTGGGGGCTTACCTCGCGCTGAACAAGCATCCCCTCGGTCGCCGCCGCCGTCGCGGGCAGCCCACGTAGCCCTGGGCCGTTCAGCCTCTGTTGCCACTGTGGTGAAGCACGCGGGACCAGGAAGAACAGGCCCGCCAGGACGGTGGCGGCTCCGATCCAGCCCGCTGCCGGCAACCGTTCCCCCACTACCAGGACAGCCAATACCGCTGCCACCACAGTTTCCACCAAGGAAAGACCTGTCGCGGTGCTGGCGCGCACCCGCGCCAGGCCCCACCCGAACAGGACGTACCCGGCGAACATCGGCACGAGCGCCATGTACGCCCCGACCGTGAAGTTCGTCCAGGTCTCAAGGAGCGGGCGGCCGGTGAAAAGGAGGAGAGGCATCAGCAGGACACCGCCCACGCCAAACACTGTGCCCATGGCGGCCCGGGAGGACACGCCACCGCCGATGAGGCGGTGGGCCGCCCACGAGTACAGCGCGTAGGTCGTCCCTGCGACCAGGCCCAGGGCTATTCCCGCCGCGCTGGCCCAGGACGTGCCGGCCCAGGACTCAGCGGACGCCGCCGCGGGACGTGCGCCCCCGCCGTCGGACTGGTGACCGGCAAAAGACAACAGCACGGCGCCGCCCACGGTGATCAGCGCCCCGACCATCCACCGGCAGGTGAGTGGCTTCTGGTCAACAAGGCGCTCGATGACCGCGGCTGCCACCGGGGCGGAGCCGATGGACACCACCGTTCCCACGGCCACGCCGGCAAGATGCATTGAGGTGTAAAAGGCCAGGGGATATACCGCAACCGCCAACGCCCCAAGGGACAGCAACGGCCATCGCTTCACTAGGAGTCGCCACTGCGCGCTGATGGGATGGGCCGCGTACAGGGCCTGCAGCAACCCGCCCACTCCCATCGCAACCGCACCGATGGCCAACGGGCTGACGGCGGGGGCAAAGGTGGCTGCAGTTCCTGTGGTGCCCCACAGCACCGACGCGGCGAGCACAAAAACAGCGCCCCGGAACGGACCGGACGCGAGGCCGGTTGAAACAGTCACAGCTCGTCCAGCAACTGCGCGGCAATGGTTCGGCCTTGGAGGAGCCGGGCGTCCCCACCCTCGAGTCCTGCGCGGACCATGGCACCTTCCAGCAGGAAGGCCAGATGGCTGGCCAGCCTCCTACGGGGTTCTTCCTGGCCCGGGAGCAGCTCCGCCAGATGCGCGGCGAGGAGGTCCTCCACTTCTTCCTTGTGCCGCCGTACCGCCATCCGCCCTGGGCTGCCTGCCGGCAGTTCCGCGGCTGCATTGAGTAGTCCGCACCCCCGGAATCCATGTTCGTATGCAAAGCGGGCATGATCGAGGTAGGCGTCAAAGATGGCCAGCACGCGCTCCCTCGGCCCTCGCGCGAGGTCCGCGCGCTTCCGGTAGAGGCCAAGCCATTCCTCGTGCCGGAACTCCAGGTATGCGCCCACCAGGTCCGCTTTGGAAGCGAAATTGTTGTAAAGACTCTTTTTTGCCACCCCCGCCGCGGCAGTGATGGCATCAATGCCCGTGGCTCCGACCCCTTGGGCGTAGAAGAGCCGTGCCGCTGCCGTCAGCAAGAGTTCGCGGGCAGACTTCCTTGGCGGCACAGACACATCAGGCGGGGTCACTGGCGCTCCTTGTTTTGAGGTGTAGGTAGACCAGTCTACCTACACCTCCAGGACGTCTTTCGACATTGCCCGGATGCCAGTAGGAAGAGGCCCGGCGACGGCGTAACCTGAAGGCGCTTGGGGTCTTGGGTCTTGAGGTCCGGACCTCTTGGGTTCCCGTCGAAGGAGCTATGCCTGAGGGCGGAAGGCCGGGGTGCTGAGGAGGCGGCGGTGGGATCAATGGATGGGCGCCTGGCGCTGGTGACTGGCGCGACGGGCGGGCTGGGCAAAGCCGTAGCTACGGGCCTGGCACGCCAGGGAGCCGCCGTCGTGGTCGTCGGACGCTCGGCTGCCCGGGCGGACTCAGCAATGGCGGACATCAGGGCGCTCGTTCCGGATGCCAGGCTCGAACCGCTGGAGTGCGACCTATCGTCCCAGTCCTCCATCCGGCAGGCGGCGTCCGAGGTCCTGGCCCGCCACGAGAGGCTGGATGTACTTGTCAACGCCGCAGGCGTCTTCCGCAAGGAACGCCATGTTACTCCGGACGGGCTGGAACTGACCTTCGCTACGAATGTGGTGGCCTACTTCCTGCTGACAAATCTGCTGCTCGACGCACTCAAGCGCGCCGCGCGTGAAGGAAAGGCAAACGCGGGAACCGCAGGCACGCCTGGTCCGGCGGCCTCTCCGGCACGAATCGTGAACGTTGCTTCAAGGTATGGCAACACCACACTTAACTTCGACGACCTTCAAACAGCAAAGGGCAATTACAGCTACCTTCGCTCCACACCGCCCACAATGCTTGCCCGCGTCCTCCTGACGCAGGAGTTTGGCGAGCGCCTGCGCGGCACGGGAGTGGTGGCAAACGCCGTGCATCCCGGCCTCGTCAAGAACACGGCACTGCTGCAGGACGTCGGGGGCCCGTTCCGCTGGGTCACCAATATCTTCGGTGCCCCCGCCGAAAAGGCGGCAGACACGGCGGTCTGGCTTGCCACCGCACCGGAAACAGCGAAGGTTTCCGGGAAGCTTTGGGCCAAGCGGAAGGAACTCCCGACGCCGGGCATGGGCTCGGATCCCGAAGCCCGCAGGCGTTTATGGCAGGCATGCTCCCGCCTTACGGGACTGTAGCGCTCCCCTCCGGCGACTGACAGGCTCCGTTCATCGCCGGGGCGCTCTGGTTATTCTCCGGCGCGGGAGTTGAGCGTGTCCCTGATCCCGTTCAGCGCGGGGTCGCGCAGCGACATGAAGGCCGGCTTCAGCAGCGGCTGGATGATCTTGGCCGGGCCCTTGATGCTGAACTCCGCCGTGTATTTGACCACCGAACCCGCACCATTGGAGCTCACGTCGATCGAGTCGAAAGCCGTGACCGTTTTGTTCTCGCCGCGCAGCTTGATGTGGTTCTCCGTCAGCTCGATGACCTCGTATTCAAGGGTCTGGCGTTTGCCCCGGAACTCCGATTCGGCGTGGTACCTGTGCCCCAGAGCAACGGGCCCTGGGGTCAGCTTGTCCATCACCGGGGTGCTGGGGTCCCACTCGCTCGTGTTTTCGAACTCCCGCATGTAGGCAAAGGCCTGCTCGGCGGGCAGCTTGGTTTCCACACTTCCGGTGACTGTAATCATCACCCCAGTGTAGGAACCGCGTGGCGGGAAGCCCACCCCTTCACAAGCCTGTCTACCAGGACCTGCTTCCTTGCCGCGGCCCTGAGAGTTGCGCCGCCGCCATTTTGAAGCAGAGCTTCCCGCCAAGCTCCATGGGCCGAATCCACACCTCGTAACCCTCTGCGGCAGCATAAAGGGCCCTGCCTCCTCCTGCGTCGGCAGCCAGCCACAAGGCAGACGAATCCGCCATGGCATCGTCCACAACGCCGGCGCGCACAATTTCGAAATCCCTGCGGACCTCCACCGGTGTTCCGATCAGCCGACTCCAGTCATGGTAGCGATACGGCTTCATCGCGCTGCCCCAATCCACCCGTTCTCCAACCAGGCTTTGCCGCTGCTGCGTTTAGTGGAGGTGGCTTCCGCCGTTGATGTCGATGGTTGTGCCGGTGAGGTAGGCCGAGTCCTCCGAGGACAGGAAGGTAATGACGGCCGCCACTTCTTCCGTGGTGGCGTTGCGGCCCAGCGGAATTCCGGCGTTGATGGCGGCTTCCTGCTCTTCGGTGCTCCCTACGCGGATGTTGGTGTCCACGGCACCCGGGGTGATTGCGTTGACAGTGACGCCGGTGGTGCCGAGTTCGCGGGCGAGGGCCTTGGTGAACCCCAGGATGGCGGCCTTGGCTGCTGAGTACGGGACTTTCCCGAACACTCCCCCGCCGCGCTGGGCCGAGACGGAGGACATGTTGACGATCCGGCCCCAGCCGTTGTCGATCATGTCCGGGAGGAAGGCCTTCGTCACCAGGTAGGTGCCTGTTGCGTTGACGTCCATTACTTTGTGCCACAGCTCCAGGGTGGTCTCGAGGAACGGGACCGGGGAGGTGATACCTGCGATGTTGGCGAGGGCACCCACGGGCGGCAAATTGCCGGCGGCAACCTCCGCCGCGACGGCTGCCTGGGCAGCGGCAACAGACGCTTCGTTGGCAACGTCCACCTCGTGACCGAAGGCGGGGACGTTGAACTCATTGCCGATCTCGGCGGCGACCTTGGCGGACTTTTCGCTGTCGAGGTCCAGGACGACGATGCCCCAGCCTTCGCGTGCATAGCGGCGGGCGGTGGTGATGCCGATGCCCCGGTCCGAAGTTGCTCCGGTGAGGACGGCAGTGCGCTGGATGGTGGTCATGATGCTCCCTTGGATCAATGAGTGAGTGCGTCGGTGAGACTCAGTCAAAGTGACTGGCACCACACTATTGGACTCTACTGTCAACAGTCAACCTCACAAGTCGACTGTTGACAGTGCTAATGATCTCCGTCACGCTTGCTATATCATTTGTTAACAGTCGACAGCGGCAATGCTTACTTGGGCCGCACATCGAAAGGGAAACCACCATGAGCAACGAAGCTCTGAATATGCGCGGCCACGTGCACGGCACCAAGGACGCCAAGCGCGTTGCGATTGGCTCCGGTGTGGGCGCTGTGATTGAGACGTACGACTTCATCGGTTTCGGCACCGCGGCTGCGCTGTACTTCGGGACGGCGTTCTTCCCCACCGGCGACCCCGTCACCGGAACGCTGGCAGCCTTTGCCACCCTCGGCGTCGGCTTCGCTGCCCGCCCCCTGGGCGGCATCATCGGCGGACACCTCGGCGACAAGGTGGGCCGGAAACCCGTCCTGGTCGCCTCCCTGATCCTCATGGGCGTGGCCACGTTCCTCATCGGCCTCCTGCCCACGTACGAGCAGGTCGGCCTGCTCGCACCCGCACTGTTGGTCTTCGTCCGGGTGGTCCAGGGCCTGGCCTTCGGTGCTGAGTGGGGCGGCGCCATCCTGATGAGCTACGAGCACGCGCCATGGAAGTCCAAGGGCAAATACACCGGCATCGTGCAGGCCGGCTTCCCGGTGGGCCTCCTCCTGGCAAACCTCGTCTTCCTGGTGAGCGTCAACCTCGGCGGTGAGCTCGCCTGGCGCGTTCCCTTCCTGGCCAGCATCGTGCTCGTCGCTGTCGGGCTCGTCATCCGCTCCAAGGTGCCCGAGTCCCCGGTCTTCGACGAAGTCAAGGACAGCGGTTCCATCGTCAAGAACCCCATCATCGAGGTCATCAAGACGGACTGGCGGAGCATTGTCCGGGGCATCGGCCTGCGGATCGCCGAGACTGCCGGCTACGCCGTGTCCGTCACCTACATGATTTCCTACCTCCACACGCAGCAACTGGCGGACAAGACCGAAACGCTGGTGGCCCTCTGCATCGCCTCGTTCATTGGAATCTTCGCCACCATGGCGTGGGCCCGCCTCACCGACAAGGTCGGCCGCCGGCCCCTCTACGTCTGGTCCTGCGCCTTCGCCGCTCTGTTCGGCATTCCCATGTTCCTGCTGGTGAATACCGGACTGTTCATCTTCGTCATTGCCACCATCGTCATCTCCTACGCTGTCTGCCAGAACTCGCTTGCCGGCGCACAGGGTCCGTGGTTCCCGGAGCTGTTCCAGGCCAAGACCCGCTCCTCCGGAGCCTCGCTGGCCTACCAGATCTCGGCCATGGTCTCCGGCTTCACCCCCTTCGTCACCACCCTGCTGTTCGTGGCCCTGGGCTGGATGGGCCCGGCCCTCCTCTTCAGCTTTTACGCCGCCGTTGGCCTCTGGGCCGCCATTGTCACCAGGGAAACCTGGGGCAAGCGGGAGCGCGAGCTGGCTGACGAGGCCACTAAAAGCACCCCCAACACGGTGAGCGTCTAATGACTGCCACACACGAAACAAACACGGAGCAAGCAATGGCAACAGATACTGTCCAGTTCTCGGCCGACGAAAGGCAGGTGGCCACCGGCGTCGCGCAGGACCGCATCGTCAAGATCAGCGCTGCTGCCTACCGCATCCGGCACCACGCCCTGAACATGGGCGAGGTCCAGGGCCAAGGCTATGTGGGCCAGGCCCTCGGCGCTGCGGACATGCTCGCCACCGTGTACGGCGACCAGCTGCGCTTCAAGGCCGAGGATCCGCACTGGGAGGCGCGGGACCGGTTCCTGCTCTCCACCGGCCACTACGCGATCGGCCACTACGCAGCCCTCGCCGAAGCCGGGACTGTCCCGGTGGAAGAACTGGAAACCTACGGCTCCGACGATTCGCGGCTGCCGATGTCCGGAATGTCCACCTACACCCCCGGCATGGAAATTTCCGGCGGTTCCCTGGGCCACGGCCTGACCATCGCCGTCGGTATGGCCCTGGGCCTGCGGTTCCAGGGCTCCAGCGCCCGGGTATTCAACTTCCTCTCCGACGGAGAACTGGACGAGGGCTCTACCTGGGAGGCGGCCATGGGCGCCCACCACCACCAGCTGGGCAACCTGACCGCCATGGTGGACATCAACGCCCTGCAGGCCGACGGCAAGACAGACACCGTGCTGCGCACCGAGCCGGTCACGGAAAAGTGGGAATCCTTCGGCTGGTACACGCAGCGCGTGGACGGGAACGACGTCGCCGCCCTGCTGGAAGCGTTCGACAACGCAGCGGCCCAGGCCGCCGCCGTCGGACGTCCTTCCGTGATCCTCTGCGACACGAAGGTAGGCCGGGGCGTTCCCCTGCTGGAGAACCGCGAAAAGGCGCACTTCATGCGCATCGAAGAACACGAATGGCAGACCTGCCGCGAGCAACTGACCGCAGGCTACGAAGGAAAGGCTTCAGCATGAGCACCACTACCGAGGCCCCCGATACAACAACAGCCGCCAAGCCAAAGCTGAAAACCTCGGCGATGATCGCCTCCTTCGCCGACCCGGACCAGAAGACGGCGTCCGCGCCGTTCGGGCACGCGCTGGTGAAGGCCGCGCAGGAGAACGACAAAATTGTTGGCCTCACCGCGGACCTGGGCAAGTACACCGACATGCACATCTTCGCCAAAGCCTTCCCGGAGCGCTTCTTCCAGATGGGTATGGCGGAGCAGCTGCTCTTCGGCGCGGCTGCCGGGCTGGCCGAGACCGGGCTGGTGCCGTTCGCGTCCACCTACTCGGTGTTCGCTGCCCGCCGCGCCTACGACTTCCTCTGCCTGGATGCGGCCGAGCCCAACCTGAACGTCAACATTGTGGGGGGCCTGCCCGGCCTGACCACCGGCTATGGCCCCAGCCACCAGGCCACCGAGGACATGGCGATTTTCCGCGGCATGCCCAACCTGACAATCGTGGACCCCTGCGACTCTATCGACATCGAACAGGCCGTCCCGCAGCTGGCAGCCAGTGACGGGCCAACCTACCTGCGCCTGCTGCGCGGTAACGTGCCCACCGTCCTGGACGAGTACGACTACACGTTCGAACTCGGCAAGGCCAAGGTCCTGCGCGGCGGCAACGATGTAGTGTTTATCTCCTCCGGCCTGATGACGATGCGCGCCCTCCAGGCAGCCAAGGCCCTCGCGGCACACAATGTGGACGCCGCCGTGGTGCACACCCCCACCATCAAGCCGTTCGACGCCGCCACGGTCCTGGCCGAGATCAATACCGACCGCCTGGCCGTGACGCTGGAAAACCACTCCGTGGTGGGCGGCTTGTTTGAAACGGTGGCCTCCGCCGTCGTCACCGCCGGCGTTGGCAAGCGCGTGGTCCCGGTGGCACTGCCGGACCAGTTCCTCGACGCCGGGGCGCTGCCCACCCTCCACGACCGCTACGGTTTGGCCGTGGACCGCATCGTGGCAAAGGTGCTCGCGGAGCTCGGCTAGCGCGGCTCCGGCGAATGTGGGAAGCACGGCACCGGTCCTGCCCGGTGCCGTGCTTTCTGCCGTACTATCGAAACTACGACCGACTGTAAACAGTCGACTTACAACATCGAGGACAGACGCCATGGCCGGACTGACAGCCCCGTTGCTGGGACTGCAAAAGAAGAGCCTGCGTGAGCAGGCACTCTCAGCGCTGAGGACCGCCATCACCAGCGGTGAACTCGCACCCGGGCGGCATTTGGTGGAGACAGAACTTTCCGAGATGCTGCAGATCAGCCGGGGAACGCTCCGCGAGGCTCTGCGCCAGCTTGAACAGGAGGGGCTGCTGTCCGCAGGCCCCCGCGGCAGGCTGTCAGTCCGGCACCTGGATGAAAAGGAAATTCGGGACATCTTCGCTGTACGTGCAGCCCTCGAATCCTTGGCTGCGCGCACCCTCTGCGAACTCCCGGACCGAGCCCACGCTATCCAGTCCCTGCGCCAGACCATTGACGTCATGGAAGCAGCCCAGGATTTGTCCCTGGAAGAGCGGATCGAATCCGACATGAACTTCCACCGCACTCTTTGCCGCTTGACCGGCAATGAAACCCTGCTTCACTCCTGGGAGTCCCTGGAAGGGTCCATCCGGATGTCCATCATGTTCGGCGGCCTGGAAAAGGGCGTTAAGAACATGAGCGTCGACCGGCATCGTGACATCGTGGCGGCGATCGAAACCGGCGACGCATCACTCGCCCGGAAGACCATCCGCGCGCACATGGACAGCGCCGCTGCCAACCTCGTGGCCTGAGGGCGCAGGCTTCAGAGGCCGCCTGCCGTTCTCGTCCCGGTTCCCGGGAATCCCTTTGAGTTCCGAACCGTTAACTGAATGTGCGGCTGAAAAGGCTGCCACCGTTAACGAGGGATTGAATGAACGCGAAGTTTGTATCAGTTGAAGATGACGCCGGGAAGGTTACCCGCTACGCCCGCCATGCCAATGGTGGCGGCCTCGTCGCTCCCGGTGCCACAGCGGCCGAAAGCTCACGCATCGGCCCGATGACCTATGTGGAGTACGGCGCCCGGATCGGCTCGGGTTGCAGGATCGGCCACGGCAGCTGGATCGACCGCGATGCCACCATCGGTGACCGGGCGGTCATCGGCGATGGTGTGCGGATAGGCCGGGGTGCTGTGATCGGAAACCGGGTGCACATCGGCAGCCATTCACGCATTGGCTCCAGCGTCCTCATCGAGCACGGAGTGCACCTGCACGCGGACAGCAGGGTTCCCGACGGCGGGCAGGTGCTGCTGGGCTCGAAGGCAGGTGCTCCGGACCAGGCGAAGAACCGCGGGCACCGGAAGGGCAGGGGCCGGATGGCGGCCTGACCCGCTCCTTCTTAGTGCCGCGGGCCGCATCCCAGCCGCACTTTCAAGGCAGCCACACCCCAGACTGCCAGCAGCAGCGCCACCAGGAGCAGGCCGGCGTCGCCCAGGTCTACCGATCCCAGCCACGCAGTCAGGGGGTCCTCCAGCGCGAAGGCGGCGTTGACGAAGCCGCCCAGCGTGATCACCGCGATGAACAGCGCGGACGCCGCCGAGATACCGGTCACCAGGGCGTTGAAGCCTAGTTTCCGCTGCGGGTCATCAAGCGCCGAGCGGTACATCCGCATCATGGCCATCCCGTTCAGTGAGTCGCACAGGGTCATGGCAGCGGTGAACGCCAGCGGCAGTGCCAGCAGGGCGATGGGCGGCACCCCGGCCAGCGACGCCGCCGTCGTCATCATCAGCAGCCCGATGGTGGTCGCAGTGTCAAAGCCCAGCCCGAACAGGAAGCCGATCACGTAGATGTTCCGCGGCCGCCGCACCCTGGCCAGCGGCCGGGCCAGCAGCCGCGCTACCAGTCCCGTGGGTTGGAGATCCTGGGGATCAATCGCCGCGCCGGACCGGGCCCTGCGGTAGGCATGCGCAGAGCGGGCGAAGGCCGACCCGTTGAAGAGGCCCATGGCCAGCAGGAAAAGGCCGGAAACCCCGCTGCCGATCAGTCCGAGCACCAGGTTGCCGGCCGATCCGTCCTGCATGAATCCACCAATGGCGGTGGCGCCGGCAATGACCAGCACACCGGCCAGGGTCACCACGGAGCTGTGTCCAAGGCTGAAGGCGAAGCCGACGCTGACCGGGTCCTGGCGGCCCGCCACGAACTTTCGGGTGGAGTTGTCAATGGCCGCCAGGTGGTCCCAGTCGTAACTGTGCTTCACACCCGCGAGATAGGCCGTAAGGACCAGGCCACCGGTGAGGGTCTGGCCACCGGTTCCCCCTGCATTGGCTGCTCCGCCGGCGAGAAGAAATACGACGGCGGCGGCGTGCAGGGCGGCCACCGCACCGAACATCCACAGCAGGCGGGTCCGCAGCGGCAAGGCATCCCGCCCGCGGTACAGGGCGGTGAGGTTGGTAACGGCTGTCATCAGTGCTTCCTCAGGTTCAGTGGTTCCTGCCCGTGCCACCGCTCCCGGAGGAGGGAGGTGCAGGCGCCCAGAAGGAGGTTCACTTCCCCGGTGCTGTTGGACAGCGAGCGCAGGACCAGCCCGGTGGTCCCTGCGATGCTGCGGGTCAGCGAAATTCCGGTCAAGGCATCGCGTGCCGACGTGAGGCTGTGCAGCTCATCGGCGAGCGCCTGGTCCACCCGGGCGTCCACCACGATCAGCGAACCCAGGTGGCTAAAGCCCTCCATAAACCCCATCCCGGTAACATCCCCCGACGGCGGCCGGATGAGCAGGTTGTCCAACGCCAGGAGTTCGGACGTCCCGCCGTCGCCAGTTTCCACCCGGATCTCGTTGCGAAGCCGGACTTCTTCGTACCGGAAGGCGGCCCCGTCCGGCGACCAGCCAGGGGTCACCACTTCCGCCATGACCAGGCTCGACGACGGCCGGAGAGTTACGTGCGTCCGTTGCCGGTAGCTGGCCTCCCGGTAGGCGATGAGCTGGTCAGGCATGAGCTCCAGCCGGGCCCCCTCCCCCAGCCGAACACCCATCCGCTGCTCAGCAAAAGACCCGGGAGTCCGATAGACCTTCGTAGCGGACTGCGTGGTCAACAACAGATCAGCGCCGTCCCCAACTTCCACGTCCAGCACAAAGAGATCCGCCCCAAGATAAGCCCCGCCAGGATTAACAACGACGTAACAAACCTGCCCGGAGTCATCCAAATAGTGCGGCCGCAACACTCTGAGGGCGCCCTGATGAAATTGGTGCGCGGCTACTGACCGTCCCTGCCGGACGGCGACTTGCAGTTCAAGCACGCCCATGGGTGCCTGTCCGTGGTCAGCTCCGGCGGCTTCGCCGGATTTGGGGCCGTGCCCGCTTCGCGGTGCCCACCACGCCGCGGCCCCCAAATCCGGCCTCGCCGCCTCTGCGGTCGCCTCACCTTCCGGCGCCATTTGGGAAACCGTCGTCATCGAGCAAGGTCGAGCATCAGGACGTCGTGTCGGATCCAATCGATGACCTTGTCGAGCCCTTCGTCCGTTTTGAGGTTGGTGAAGCAGAAGGGCTTTGCACCGCGGAACTCCTTGGAATCCCGTTCCATTACTGACAAATCCGCCCCGACGTGGGGGGCGAGGTCGGTTTTGTTGATGATGAAGAGGTCGGACTTGATCATCCCCTGGCCGGCTTTGCGGGGGATTTTTTCGCCTTGGGCTACGTCGATGATGTAGATGGAGAAGTCTACGAGTTCGGGGCTGAAGGTGGCGGAGAGGTTGTCGCCGCCGGATTCGACGAAGATGACCTGCAGGTCCGGGTGCCGGGCTTTGAGTTCCTCGATGGCGGCGGTGTTCATGGAGGTGTCCTCGCGGATAGCGGTGTGCGGGCAGCCGCCGGTTTCGACGCCGATGATCCGGTCCACGGGGAGGATGCCGTTGGCTGCCAGGATTTTGGCGTCCTCGATGGTGTAGATGTCGTTGGTGATGGCGGCCATGGAGATTTCGCCGCTCATGTGCCGCGTGAGCCGCTCCACCAGTTGGGTTTTGCCGGCGCCGACCGGTCCGCCGATGCCGATTTTGATGGGTTCAGTCATTCTGTCCTCCTGGGTAAAAGCGCAGTTAGCTCATGAACATCCGGGCACGTTGATGCTCGTGCCGCATTTGTGAAATTTCCAGTCCGGGAGTGACGGCCCCGAAGTCGTCCAGCGTCAGGTGGGAGACCCGTTCGACGGCGGCAGCAACGTCGTCGGCAGCTTGCCGGAGCAGCCGCTGGCCGGCGTTCTGGCCCAGCGGGATGGCGCGGACCGCGTTCTGCGTCAGGGACGTGGCCGCGGCGAAAAGGTAGGCGGCGAGCGCCTCGTTGAGCGGCACGCCCAGTGAGCGGGCGACGACGGCGAAAGCCAGCGGCTGATGTCCGGCGGCAAGGCCCCCACTCACCAGGTCCCGGTACAGTCCCAGCTGAGGCGAGGGAAAGACCTCGCCCCCAATTTCCAGCAACCGCAGCCCCATCTTCACGGAAGCCTCCCGAACCTCCCGGGCCAGGAGAGAGGCGGACAAGAGCTCATCCAACTCCCCAAGATCAACCCCCTCATAAAAAAACCGGATGGCAAGCCCATCAGAGTAAGAAAGCGATTGCGAGATGTAAGCACCGAGCCACACCGCAAAACCAGCCTCATCAGCGATCACACCGGCGTCGATATAGGTCTCAAAGCCAAGAGAGTGCGCAAAAGCCCCAGTAGGCAAAGCGGAGTCCACTAATTGCTGCAGGGCAAGCTGATAACCGCTCACTGCAGGCGCACCAAAGGTGAGAAGAGCAAGCGACGCGAGGGATATGGGGCCGCGGCGTGGCGGGCACCGCGGAGCGGGCACGGCCCCATATCCCTCGCGGCGTCCCAAGCCCGCGCACCAATTGAAGCGCGCAGCGCGGGAGAGTCAGTGCGAGTGCTCAGCATGGCGGAAAGGCACAGGCATAACGCGTTCCTGGCGGGAGTAAGGCACACCCACATGGACGAGGTAGTCCTCGACGGTGTGGTCGTAGGCGCACACCATGACGTCGGCCCCATATTCCGAAGCAGAGTCGAAGAACTGTGCCTGCAGGTGCCGGTTGCCGAGGGAATGGGCCACGACGCCCATCTCGTGGACGGTCCGGGGCGCGATCACCAGGACGTCGGTGGGAAGCACGGACACAACGATCATGTTGGAGTCCGCCAGGTGCAGGATGTCGCCGTCACGCAAGTCGCCAGACCCGGACGGCAGCCGGATGCCGATCTCCTTGCCGTGGTCTGTGGTGGCGCGCTGGATGCGTTTGACCAGTTGGGCGCTGGGCAGCACCACTTTCTCCTGGTGCAGGTTGGCGTAGGCGTGCGGGTCCGGCAGTTCGTGCAGGTTGCCGAGGACTTTTTCGATGATCACGTCGTGCTCCAGTGGAAGTTAGAAGAGGAAGTAGCGCTGGGCCATGGGCAGGACGTCGGACGGCTCGCAGGTGACGTCCTCGCCGTCGACCTTTACCTGGTACGTTTCCGGGTCCACCTGGATTTCCGGGATGGCGTCGTTGTATTTCAGGTCGGCCTTGGTCAGGGTCCGGATTCCCGAGACGGGCCGGATGACCTTCTCCAGGCCCAGTTCGTGGGGGACACCGGCGTCGATCGCTGCCTGGGACAGGAACGTGATGGAGGACTGCTGAAGGGCCTTCCCAAACGCGGCGAACATTGGGCGCATGGTGCGCGGCTGCGGGGTGGGAATGGAGGCGTTGGCATCCCCCATCAGTGCATAGGCGATTTGGCCGCCCTTAAGCACCAGCTCCGGCTTGACGCCGAAGAAGGCCGGATCCCACAACACGAGGTCCGCGAACTTGCCCACCTCCACCGAGCCCACCGAGTCCGCAATCCCCTGTGCGATGGCGGGGTTGATGGTGTATTTGGCCACGTAGCGCTTGAGGCGGAAGTTGTCGCTGCCCGGACCCAAACCCGACGGGGAGCCGTGGGCGCCGGCAACGCTGTCCCCCCGGGGGTCCACGAGCACGCCGCGCTGCTTCTTCATCTTGTCCGCCACCTGCCAGGTGCGGGTGATTACCTCCCCAACCCGGCCCATCGCCTGGGAGTCGGAGGAGGTGATGGAGAAGATGCCGAGGTCCTGCAGCACGTCCTCTGCTGCAATGGTCTCCGCCCGGATGCGCGAGTCAGCGAACGCGACGTCTTCGGGGATGTCCGGGTTGAGGTGGTGGCACACCATCAGCATGTCCAGGTGCTCTTCGATGGTGTTGCGCGTGTAGGGCAGTGTGGGGTTGGTGGAGGCGGGCAGGACGTTGGGCATCCCGGCGATCTTGATGATGTCCGGGGCATGCCCGCCGCCGGCGCCCTCGGTGTGGAAGGTGTGGATGACGCGGCCATCGATGGCGCGGATGGTGTCCTCCACGAAGCCGCACTCGTTCAGCGTGTCAGTGTGGATGGCAACCTGGACGTCGTATTCATCGGCGACGGTCAGGGATGTGTCGATGGACGACGTGGTGGACCCCCAGTCCTCGTGGACCTTCAGGCCGATGGCACCGGCGCGGATCTGCTCAGCCAGGGGTTCGACGGCGGAAGCATGGCCCTTGCCGAACAGCCCGATGTTCATGGGGAAGCCCTCGGCCGCCTGCAGCATCCGCTGGATGTGCCACTTTCCGGGCGTCACCGTGGTGGCCTTGGTGCCTTCGGCCGGGCCGGTGCCGCCGCCGATCATGGTGGTGATGCCGCTGGTCAGTGCGGTGGGAATCTGGTCCGGGGAGATGAAGTGGATGTGGGTGTCCACTCCCCCGGCGGTGAGGATCTTGCGCTCGCCGGCGATGATTTCCGTGCTCGCCCCGATTACGATGTCCACGCCGTCGGTGATCTGCGGGTTGCCGGCTTTGCCGATTTTGAAGATGTGTCCGTCCCTGATGGCCACATCAGCCTTGTAGATGCCTGTGTAGTCCAGGATTACGGCGTTGGTGATGACGGTGTCCGGGACTCCGCTGCCGGAACCAACGCTGTCGGAACCAACACTGCCGGAACCAACACCGTCGCGTGTCACCTGGCCGTTCTGGCCCATGCCGTCCCGGATCACTTTGCCGCCGCCGAACACCACCTCCTCGCCGTAGACGGTGAGGTCCTTCTCGATCTCGAGGAACAGGTCGGTATCAGCCAGGCGGATGGCGTCACCCGCCGTCGGGCCGTACAGGTCGGCGTACTGCCGGCGGGGAATCTCGAAACTCATTTGCCGCCTTCCTTCGTTTCGGACCGTGTGCCTGCGGACTCCGTGACCGCTGTCAGTGGACCGTTGACGGCGTTGCCCAGCCCGTACACTTCGCGGGCGCCGGCCAGTTCAATCAGCCGCACGTTCCGGGAGTCCCCTGGCTCGAACCGCGCCGCGGTGCCGGCGGGAATGTCCAGCCGCCGGCCGTAGGCGGCGTCACGGTCGAACATCAGGGCCGCGTTCGCTTCGGCGAAGTGGAAGTGCGACCCCACCTGCACGGGCCGGTCACCGGTGTTAACCACGACGGCGTCAATCGCCTCCCGCCCGGCGTTCGCCGTCACCGGTTCCGGCCTGAGGACGTACTCTCCTGGAATCATGGCCTGCCCTTCAGCGGATGGGATCGTGGACGGTGACGAGCTTGGTGCCGTCCGGGAAGGTTGCCTCAATCTGCACGTCGTGGATCATCTCGGGCACGCCTTCCATCACGTCTTCCCGGCGCAGCAGCGTGGTGCCGTAGCTCATGAGGTCAGCAACTGTGCGGCCATCCCGTGCGCCCTCGACCAGCTCGTAGCTGATGATGGCAACGGCTTCGGGATAGTTGAGCTTGAGTCCGCGGGCCTGGCGCCGCCGGGCAAGGTCGGCGGCCACCACGATCAAGAGCTTTTCCTGCTCACGTGGCATCAAATGCATGAGGGTCCCTTCGGCGGCCAGCGGACGGCGTGGGACCCACAGTAGGGGGCAGAGGTTTCCGCCACGTTTCAGGTTTGTTATCCCCGGCTCTCACCCCCTGGAATGCGCTCCGGTCTCCGGCGACGCGCTGAATCTCCCCAGGTTTCAACGCGGGAAAGGCGATGCCGACGGCGCGTCCCCGGGACACGCCGTCGTCCGTCCTTAAAGGTGGGGAGATTCAGCGGCTGAGCCGGGCCAGGATCTCGTCCGTGGACTGGACCGGCTGGCGGTAACTGGTGGAGAGGATGCGCAGCATGTCCTTTGCGTCCTGGTTGTCTTCCGAGGCCATCGCGTCCTTGGCGTACGTGACCCGAATGTTGTGCGCGAACGCATCGGCGCCGGTCTGGGCGATGCAGTTGTGGGTGGAGACTCCGGCAAGCACCACCTCGTTGGCGCCCCAGTTGCGCAGCCGGGACAGCAGGTTTGTGCCAACGAAGGCGCTGTCCCGCGTCTTGTTCAGCTGGGGCAGGCCGTCGATGGCAAGGCCCGGCACGGCGCGGGTCTGCTCACTGCCGCGGAAAATGAAGCCCTGGTCATCGTCAAGCATGTTCAGGGTCCAGGTGGATTTGTCCCGCTCGTGCTCGGTTCCCACCATCAACGCCTTGTGTCCGCTTGCCTTGAACGCTTCGAGCAATCTGTTGCAGGAGGCCACCAGTTGTTCCTGTTGGGCCGCCAGTTCCGGCGCCTCGAAGTACGCGTTCTGCATGTCGATGACAAGAAGTGCAATCATGTGGCACCTTTCCCTCGTTGAGCTCTGCGGGAAAGGTACCCTGAGGCCGGCCGGGCGAAACCTAGGGCGCGGATTCCCGGACCTTCAGCTGGAACCCCGCCTCCACGTGCACGCCCTGGCCGGCCGTCTCCTGCCCCTCGATCCGGTCGAGCAGCAGGGCGATGGAGCGCTGGGCGATCTCCTCCATCCCCGGGGAGACGGTGGTGAGGGACGGCGACGCAAAGCGGGCCTCGTCGATGTCGTCAAAGCCTGCCACGGCCACCTCGTCCGGCACCCGGACCCCGCGGATCAGCAGTTCATGCAAGGCTCCCAGCGCGAGAACGTCGTTGAGGCCGAACACGGCGTCAAACGCCACGCCCTTGTCCAGCAGCCCAGCCACGGCAGCCGCGCCGTTGTCCCGGCGCCACTCGCACGGTGCGATCAGCGCCGGATCGAACGGCACCCCGGCCTGCTCCAGCGCCTTCCGGTAGCCGTTGAGGCGCAGGCCGGGACTCCCCGTGGACTCCTCCGGGCGGGCACCCACTACAGCGATCCGACGGCGGCCGGCCGCCAGGAGGTGGGCGGTCAGGGCAGCGGCGGCTTCCTCGTTCTTCATGGTGA
This sequence comes from Arthrobacter sp. Alg241-R88, assembly GCF_900537115.1. GTDB lineage: Bacteria > Actinomycetota > Actinomycetes > Actinomycetales > Micrococcaceae > Arthrobacter. The sequence goes on along the minus strand of NZ_UNRG01000001.1, from coordinate 198,029 downwards.
CGAGGTCGAACCGGGGATCCAAAATGTGTTCGCCCAGCATCACCAGGGGTTTCTTGCCCAGGCGTGCTGCGATGGCATCGGCGTCGATCACCAGGGGTGTGAACAGCAGGCCGTCGGTCAACTGCCGGAACGGCCCCTGCAGGGCGTTCAGTTCCACCTCCGCCACTGCGTCCGACTGCTCCACGAGTACCCGGTAGCCCCGCAGTGAAGCGGCCTTCATCAGCCGGGAGGCGAGTTCCGCGTAGTAGGGCGCGGAAAGGTCGGACAGGACCAGGCCCAGCATGCGTGTCTTGCCGGAGCGAAGGCTGCGGGCCGTCAGGTTGGCTTCATACCCCAGTTCGACAATGGCGTCCTGGACCCGCTGCTTCGTGGCGGGACGGATGAACTCGTAGTCGTTCAGGACGTTGGACACCGTTTTCAGCGAGACACCAGCCGCCCTTGCTACGTCGTTCATGGTGACCGCCATCATGGCTCCTTCTTGTGGTTCCGCTGTTCCTGGCATACATCGTTGCAGACCATGCCATCCGTACGGGAACCGGCCCGGCGCAAAGGGCGCCAGGGGCCCGTCAGTCCTTGGCTTTTGCTGCCTTCGCCGCGGCTTTGGCGGCCTGCTTACTGGCCCGCACTTTGGTGAGCGACTCCGGATCCACGATGTCGGCAACCGACAGGTAGGCCCCTTCCTCGCCATAGTGTCCGGCCGCTTCGCGCCAGCCCGGCGCCTGGAGACCGCGCTGCTTGCCGAGGAGTGCCAGGAAGATCTTGGCTTTCTGCTCGCCGAATCCGGGCAGGGCCTTCAGCCGGCGCAGCACCTCCTGGCCGTCGGGGTCGCCCTTGGTCCAGATTGCGGTGGCATCGCCCTCCCACTCGTTCTGCACGGTTTCGGCCAGCGCCTGCACGCGTGCGGCCATCGAACCCGGGAAACGGTGGACGGCGGGCCGTTCCTTGAACATCTCGACGAAGGCCTGCGGGTCCTGGGAGGCGATGGCCTCCGGCTCCATGGACCCGATCCTGCTCTTGATTTTCTCGGGACCGGCGAACGCAGATTCCATGGTCACCTGTTGGTCCAGCAGCATGCCCGTCAGCAGTGCGAAGGCGTCCTCGCTCAACAACTTGTCCGCGGCGGGATCGCCCGTGATGTGCAGTTCCATGCCGTCCATCCTCCCAGAGGTTGGCAGGTGCGTCAGCCGGGCGCCGGAAACACTGCTTCCATGCCCGGCTGCCGTCCCCCTCCCCCGAAGTTTTTGTCCAGCTATGCAGGCTTTGATGCCACGTAAGCCTGCATAGCTGGACAAAAACTTCCTGTGGATCAGCCGCCCACGGCCAGCCGGATCATGGACCAGGACACGGCCGGCAGCTCGGCGGTGAGCCGGCCGCCGTCGGCCTTGACGGAGACGTTCTCCGACGGCAGGACGGACGTCGAATCATCAGCGGTAGTCTGCCAGTACGGGTCCTTGTTGGCGTACGTGACTGCTTCCACAACGCGCACGTTGCCCAGCCCGGACACCACGGCATCCAGTCCCAGCGCGTCCGTGGCGGAGCGGTTGACGGCAAACACCACGGCCTCGCCCTTCCCGGCGTCGTAGGTTGCGACGGCGGACACCGCGGCAAAGTCCGTCGTCTTGCCGCCGCTGACCAGCGGGGACTCGACGGCGAGCTGCAGCACTGTCCCGGAGGCGTGCCGGGAGGTCAGCGCGAACGGGTGGAAGGTGGTCTGCTTCCACGCGCGGCCGCCGGGCTCGGTCATGATGGGGGCGATCACGTTGACCAGCTGCGCGAGGCTGGCGGAGTGGACGCGGTCGGTGTTCTTGAGCAGGGTGACCAGGAGGTCGCCGACGACGACGGCGTCCGCCACCGTGTAGGTGTCCTCGAGCAGGACGGGGGCCACCGGCCAGTCCTTGCCGGTCGGAGCCCGGGACTCGTCCCGGCTCATGTGCCACACGTTCCACTCGTCGAAGGAAATGTTCACCTGCCTGGCGGACTTCTTCACCGACTTCACGTGGTCGATATGGCTGACAATGTCGTGGATGAAGGCTTCCATCCGGTGGCCTGCGGAAAGGTGCTCCTGCAGGTCGCCGAAGTCCTCGAAGTACTGGTGGGCCGAGATCAGGTCCACGAGCTCGTAGGTCTCGGAGAGCACAACGCGCTCCCATTCGCCAAAGGTGCTCATGGTGGGGCCGGAGCTGCCGCAGGCCACGAGTTCCAGGTCAGGCTCGATCATCCGCATGCCGCGCGCGGTATCGGCAGCGAGCCGGCCGTACTCCTGGGCATTTTTGTGCCCGATCTGCCAGGGCCCGTCCATCTCGTTGCCGAGGCACCACATCTTGATGCCGTAGCCGTTTTCCGCACCGTTGGCCCTGCGCTGGTCCGAAAAGGCCGTGCCGCCATCAATGTTGCAGTACTCCAGCAGGTCCAGCGCTTCCTGCGTGCCGCGGGTGCCGAGGTTCACCGCCATCATGGTTTCGACGCCGGCTTTGGCCGACCATTTGGCGAACTCGTCCACACCCACCAGGTTGGGGTCCGTGGAGTGCCACGCGAGGTCAAGGCGGACCGGCCGTTTGTCCGCGGGGCCAACGCCGTCCTCCCAGCGGTAGCCGGAAACAAAGTTGCCGCCCGGATAGCGGACCGTGGACACCCCCAGTTCCCGGGTCAGCTCCAGCACGTCCCCGCGGAACCCGTCCTCGTCTGCAGTGCGGTGCTCAGGCTCGAAGATGCCGGTGTAGACGCAGCGTCCCAGGTGCTCCACAAAGGCACCAAAAGTGCGGCGGCGGACGGGTCCCACCACAAAGGCGGGATCCATGGTGATCTTTGCTGCGGCCGGTCCTGCCTGGCTGGGCACGGCGGGTCCGGCCGGTTCTGTTGCTGCCACGAAAACGTCCTCGTTCCTGGGTTCTGCTCGATTTTTACAACGTTATAGAAATATTGTTGGGGGTTGCCCGTCAGGAGTCAAGCCCGGGGCCGCAGCCTCCCCCGGCAGTGTTTTGCAGCGGCAAGGGCCGGGAAAGGGGGCACCCACCTGCGAGGACATCGAAAACCAGGCAGCGCAGGCCAAAAACCAAGTAATACCTAATCTCAAAGACAAGTACCGGTTACGCGTTCTCCCCGGGCGGCTACGGAACTAGGTTTTTCACAGAGACAAGCCATCTTCCGGCTCGCGGTACTTGACTCACGAGGGGGTGTGAGACGTAATGCATGCGAGACACGCAAGCTCCAACTTCCCGGTCCGAAGGACTCGGGCATTAAGCGGGGCCGGCGACGAGGAGGCCTTTGAGACCAAGGCCTCTCCCCCAGCCGTCGCCGGCCCTCTCTTTTCCGCGCCAGGTTCAGGCCACCACCGCCAGGGGGTTGCCGCGCCGGCGCACGGCTCACACGGGAATCCATTGGGCCATCCCGCACCGGCACGGCAGGGCCAGCCGCAGACAGCGGCTTCGTCAGCCGCGAAGCCGGATGGAATCCTGCTGGACCTCATGACCGGCGCTGAGACGCTGCACGACTCCCTTGAGCTGCTGGCCGCGGCGTCCGCCCGCGCCGTCGTCCGCACCACGGACGTGGTCATCGAATGCGCTGTAGTGGTGCGCCAGCCCAAGAGAACTCCGGCCATCACCGGTACGACGCCGGACGTCATCCGGCTGTTGGAGTGGGAGCAGCACGAGGGTGAAGGGCCGGTCAGCGAGGTTCTGTCCGGCGGCCATCCCGTGGCTGTGCTGCAAAGAAGCGGCGATTTCCGTTGGCCGCGGTATTGCAACCAGCTGCAGCTGGCCCGCCTGGGCAGCGTCCTCGGCGTACGGCTCGCTGTGGACCAGGGCGCCGGGGAGGCGCGGAATGATGGCACACCGGTCCGCCCGACCAGCGCAGCCTTGGCGTTCTTCGCCCAGGATGCCAAGGCATTCCCCCTGCAGGTGATTTCAGAGGCCCGATCCTTCGCCGGCCTTGCGGCCAAGAGCCTGCAGATGGCCCTTGACCTGCACACCGCGAGGTCCACCGCGTCGGACCTGCGTCTGGCATTGGACAGCCGCACGTCCATCAACGTTGCCTGCGGCGTGATCATGGCCCAGAACGGATGTTCGTACCACGAGGCCTTCTCGATCCTGGCCAAGGCATCAAGCCATCGGAACATCAAGGTCCGCAGGGTGGCGGAGGACATCCTCGAGCGGTTGCCCGAGGGCCCTCCGCGCGCACACTTCGGCCACTAGGAAGGCCTGCAGGAAGGGGCAACAGCCCCAAAACTGGACGCAGCCCCGGAAGACACGTTCCGGGGCTGCTGCCAGGCGAGGCGGCTTAGATGCCGCCGGCCAGTTTGTAGTAGGCCGCGTTCCAGTTGAGGTCTTTCTTGAACTGCCGGATGGTGGTGTCCTCGTTGATGGTGAGCAGTTCGGTTTTGGCGATGTCCGCGAAGTCCTCGAAGACATCCATCCCCACCTGCGTGGACAGTACGGTGTGGTGGGCTGCGCCCGCGGTGAGCCAGGCTGCCGCGGAGGTGGCGAAGTCAGGCTTTGGCTGCCACAGGGCGCGTGCCACGGGAAGGTTGGGCAGGGGCTGGTCCAGGGGAACCACATCGACGGCGTTCGCCACCAGGCGGAACCTGTCCCGCATGTCGGACAGGGCGACGACGACCCCCGGGGAGGCATCGGCGTCGAACACCAGGCGCACGGGGTCTTCCTTGCCGCCGATGCCCAGCGGATGGATTTCCAGGCGCGGCTTCCCGGCGGTCAGCGAGGGGCAGACCTCCAGCATGTGGGCGCCCAGGATCTTCTCGGCCCCGGGTTCCAGGTGGTACGTGTAATCCTCCATCAGCGACGCCCCGCCGGGCAGGTCACCGCCCATCACCTTGGCCGCGCGGACCAGGATGGCGGTCTTCCAGTCGCCCTCGGCACCAAAGCCGTAACCGGCGGCCATCAGCCGCTGCACCGCCAGGCCGGGGAGCTGGCGCAGCGCGCCAAGGTCCTCGAAGGAGGTGGTGAACGCCGCCGAGCCGTTGGCTTCGAGGAAGCTGCGCAGGCCCAGCTCAATCCTCGCCCCGTAACGGAGGGAGTCGTGCCGTGCGGCCCCGGCGCGCAGCTCGGGGACCACGTCGTAAAGGTCCTCGTACTCGGCAACCAGTGCGTCGACGTCGGCCTCCGCGGCACCGTGCACGGCGTCGGCGAGCTCGTTGACGGACCAGGTGTTGACGGCGACGCCGAAGCGGAGCTCCGCCTCGGTTTTGTCGCCTTCGGTGACGGCGACGTTGCGCATGTTGTCACCGAAGCGGGTCAGCTTCAGGGTGCGGACGGCGGCCCAGCCAGCCGCGGCGCGCTGCCACGAGCCCACCTGGCGGGCCACCTCCGGGTTGGAGACGTGTCCCACCACAGTCTTGCGGGCGATGCCCAGGCGGGACTGGATGTAGCCAAACTCGCGGTCACCGTGCGCGGCCTGGTTCAGGTTCATGAAGTCGAAGTCGATATCCGCCCACGGCAGGTCCCGGTTGGCCTGGGTATGCAGGTGGAGCAGCGGCTTGCGGAGCAGGTCCAGGCCCTGGATCCACATCTTTGCCGGCGAAAACGTGTGCATCCAGGCCGTGACGCCGATGACGGAATCGTCCGAGTTGGCCTCAAGCGCAGTCCGGCGGATGGCGTCGGAGTCGGTCAGGACCGGCTTCCAGACGATCCGCACAGGCACCGAGGAGGACGCGTTCAGCTGGTTGGCAATTTCCTGGGACTGGGCGGCCACCTGCTTGAGGACGTCCTCGCCGTAGAGGTGCTGGCTGCCGGTGAGGAACCAGACCTCGTAACCGTCAAGGGAAGTGTTTGCTGCGGTGCTCATGGTTCTCCTTCGGGAGTAAGTCTTTGGTGATCCGTAAAAAAGGGCCGGCAGTTACTGCCCGTAAACGTTCTGGTAGCGGGCGTAGAGCGAATCGATGTGGCCTTGGTCGATGGGGAGGGGCTCGCCCAGCTGGCGTGCAATGTGCACCGTGCGGGCCACCTCCTCGCACATCACGGCCGCCTTAACAGCGGATTTCGCGTCCTTGCCGATGGTGAATGGCCCATGGTTCTGCATGAGCACGGCCGGGGAATTGGAGTTCTTCAGCGTCTCCACGATCCCGTGGCCGATTGAATCGTCGCCGATCAGCGCGAACGGCCCTACGGGGATGGATCCGCCGAATTCGTCGCTCATCATGGTGAGCACACAGGGAATGGCCTCCCCGCGGGCCGCCCACGCGGTGGCATAAGTGGAGTGCGTGTGCACTACCCCGCCCACCTCCGGCATATGCCGGTAGACATAGGCGTGGGCTGCAGTGTCCGACGACGGCGACAACGGCGGATTGCCCCACGTACCTGTTGCATCCCCGTCCACGGGCACCCCGTAGAGATCCGTCACCACCATCTGCTCGGGAGTGAGGTCCTGGTAGGAAACACCCGAGGGCTTAATGACCATCAGCTCCTGGCCTGGGACCCGGGCCGAGACGTTGCCTGCCGTCCACACCACCAGCACGTAGCGCGTCAGCTCGGCGTGCAGGGCACACACTTCCTCCCGGACGCGGGAGATCGTGTCCAGGATGCTCATGCGGACACCTCCACGGCAGCCTCGGAAGCAATCGCAGCGGGGGCCGGAAGCGAACCCGCCGCCCTGCGCTGGATGGCCTTAAGCCGGTGCATCACATGGTTGCTGCCGCGGCCGAAGTAGTCATGCAGGGCTTTGTACTCCTGGAAAAGTTCCTCGTAGGCGGCCACGTTCTCCGGAATGGGTGTGTACACCTCGCCCGGCTGGGAGCCCATAGCGGCGGCCGCTTCACGGACATTCGAGTACTTTCCGGCAGCGACGGCGGCGTGGATGGCGGAGCCCAGGGCGGGGCCTTGAGTGGAGCCGATGGTGGAGAGCTGCAGGTTGGTGGCGTCCGCGTAGATCTGCATCAGGAGCGGGTTCTTGAGCAGGCCGCCGGCAACGATGAACTCCTTCACCGGAACGCCGGAGTCGCGGAACGCGTCCACGATGGTCCGGGTGCCAAAGGCGGTGGCTTCCAGGAGTGCACGGTAGGTGTCCTCCGGGCGCGTGGCCAGGGTCTGCCCCACCACGATGCCGGAGAGCTCGTGATCCACCAGCACGGAGCGGTTGCCCGAGTGCCAGTCGAGGGCGATGAGGCCATGCGCGCCGATGGCCTGGCGGGAGGCCAGCTCGGTGAGGTATTCGTGGATGCCCAAGCCGGCAGCTTCGGCTGCCTGATGGTATTCCGGCGGCACACCGTACTTGGTGAACCAGGCGAAGATGTCTCCGACGCCGGACTGGCCGGCTTCGTAGCCCCACAGTCCGTCCACGATGCCGCCGTCCACCACACCACACATGCCGGGCACTTCGCGCAGTTCGGTGCCGCTCATAACGTGGCAGGTGGAGGTGCCCATGATGGCCACCAGCTGGCCCGGGTCCACTGCCCTCGCAGCAGGAGCGGTGACGTGGGCATCCACATTGCCCACCGCCACGGCGATGCCTTCGGGCAGCCCCGTCCAGGCAGCAGCCTCAGCGGTGAGGTAGCCGGCGGCCTCGCCCAAACGGCCGATGGTGTGCTCGAGCTTGCTGCTGACGAAGTCCTTGAACTGGGGATTCAGGGCTGCGAGGAAGTCCTCAGACGGGTAACGGCCGTCCTGGTAAATGCCCTTGTAACCGGCCGTGCAGGCGTTCCGGACATATTGGCCGCACAGCTGCCAAACGATCCAGTCAGCAGCTTCAACCCAGTGGTCCATCGCCGCATAGGCTTCGGGGTCCTCCTCCAGGAGCTGCAGGCCTTTGGCGAACTCCCATTCCGAAGAGATCAGTCCGCCATAGCGCGGCAGCCACTCCTCGCCCCGTTCCGCCGCGAGCCTGTTGATCCTGTCAGCCTGGCCCTGGGCCGCGTGGTGGCGCCAAAGCTTCACATAGGCATGGGGCCGGTTTCCGAATCCCGGGAGCTCGTTCAGCGGGGTGCCGTCCGCCGTAACCGGCACCATGGTGCAGGCGGTGAAGTCCGTGGCAATTCCGACGACGGCGGCGGGGTCGATCCCTGCCTCGGCAACGGCGGCGGGAACCGCGGTGCGCAGGACGTCGCGGTAGTCGTTCGGCACCTGCAGCGCCCATTCGCCGGGAAGCCGTGCGGCTGTTTCACCGGAAAGGTCCGCGACGTCTGCCGGAAGGGCATCGGTGACCACCGCGTGCGGGTACTCAAACACACCGCTGCCAAGCTCTTTGCCGTCCCGGACACGGACCACCACGGCCCGGCCGGAGAGCGTTCCATAGTCCACACCGATGACGTAGCTGTCCGTGTCCACTTTGACGTCCATAGAAAGTTCCTCCAATAGCTGCCGCAGCTCCGCGACCCTTTCGATTGTGAGCGCTAACAACAGCGGTGTCAATACCGGCGCCGGGTCCTTTTATAGTTGCCGGAGGCAGGACGCCGATCGCGAAAGTGTGGGAACGCTCCCCAACGGGGTAAGGACAGGATGAACCGTGACCAACCGGAAGGAGCTCCGTGGACGACGCGACACCACAGGTCCGCGCCGGCTCCGGCGCGTGGCTGGCGGGCCCCATCTCCACTGGCCTCGGACTGGCGGCCCACTTGGCGGCCGGAGGTCCCGCGCCCGGCCTCCTCATCCTCTTGGCGCTCGCCGCGCTGCTTGGTATGGCCGCCGCCATCCTGGGGCGCGTCCCGATGCCGGGCTGGTTATTGCTGCTCGTTTGCGGAGTGGCCCAGCAACTGCTTCATCTCGGGTTCGCGGTTTTTTCCGGCGGCTCCGGAAGCGGCCTGTCTGTGCACGGCCACGGTGGAATTACCCAGGACGTGCCGCCGGCCGGCGAAGCGGCTGCGCCCGCCGCCCATTCACTCCACCTGATGCTCCATCTGCACATGGCCGCGGCGCTGGCAGCGTACGCGGCCATCAACTACTGGCCCCGGCTTACAGGCTGGTCCCGGCGCAGTTCCACGGACCGCCAGAGCTCCCGCGCCGCTTAGTACCGGGCGGAAGAATAATGACGGGTATCGCTTCAGGCTGGGGCGTGGCGTCAGGCCACAGCGAGGCAACCGCTAATGCCTTGGCGCTGCCGCACTTTCCCGGCGCACCAGCTCCGGAGTTACCACTGTGGAGCTGACGGCGGCGCCCGCCTCAATCTCCTTCAGCATGGTGTCCATACAGCGCCTGCCAAGCTCTGCGAAGTCCTGCCGTACCGTGGTGAGAGGCGGGGTGAAGTAGCTGGACTCGGGCTGGTCGTCGAACCCCACCACGGACACGTCGTCGGGCACCCGGACCCCCGCCTCGTTGAAGGCGCGGAGCACGCCGAGGGCCATCTGGTCATTGCCCACAAACACGGCCGTTGCCCTTCGTTCCGCCGCCAGTTGCCGCCCGATCGCGTAGCCGCTCCCCGCGCTCCAGTCGCCTTCAAATAACAGGTCATCCTGGAGGCCTGCGTGCTGCAGCGCTGCGCGCCATCCCTCGGTGCGCAAGGCACCATCAATCCAGTCCGCCGGGCCGGCAACGTGGCCGATCCTGCTGTGCCCCAACTCGATGAGATGCCCGACGGCGAGCTCAGCCCCGCGTTTCTGGTCCACCATCGCTCCGCTGACGGCCTCGTTGCCCAGCGAACCGACAGCCATCACCGGCACACCGGGGTTGAACTCCTCCAGGATCCGCAAGGTTTCGGTGTGCGGCACCAGGACGGCGATCCCGTCCACCGCCTGGTCCAGAAAGTGCCTCAGCGCATCCAAGATGGCGTCCCTGCTTACGGAACGCAACGCGGCGATGCTGACGAAGTAACCGGCGTCCCGCGCTGCCTGCTCCACGCCCAGCATGGTGTTGGCCGGGCCGTACTGGGAAAGCTCACTGCCCAGCACACCGATGGTCTGCGAGCGCCTCGTCACCAGGCTTCGAGCCGCGGTGTTGCGCCGGTAGCCCAGCTCCGCGATGGCCGCCTCAACCTTTTCGCGGGTCGTTTTGCTGACGTTGGGATGGCCGTTGACCACCCTGGAAACGGTCTGGTGGGAGACGCCGGCAAGTTCCGCAACGTCCTCAAGGCGCGGCAGCCGCCCGGTGCTGCTTTTTGTCATGTCCCCATTGTGCCGGTTGCCAACACCAAGGATTTTCCCGGCGGCCTGGAAGGGGCCGCCGGGGATTGTCCGGTTCTTCGCTCAAAGGGTAGGCCCGGCAGGGCCCGAACACACCACCCACAGATAGGTGGCAGGACTTACCCGATGCCGTTACTGACCTCAAATGGCACGATCAGAACGCCCGAGGTGGTGGAGTTGCGGCCGTACTGGTCGTTGCAATCGGCGCGCAGGAACAGCGTGTGCTTGCCGTTCGCCAGCTGCGTGGTGTCGATACTGATCGGGCCGTCGTACTCCCCGACCGCCCGGCGAACGACTATACCGGGATTATTGTTATGGAGGTCCGGGTCGATGCGGACTTCATGGGCCGTGACGTGCGGGTCGCGCGCATTGCCGTGCCAAACCATCTTGACGGCGGGCGACCATATGCCGCTAACGGGAGTATTCGGGGCTGGAACGGTCACGAGGTCGGCTTCACAATAGCCGCCTACAGCCAGGTTGCGGCCGGGGGCCGAGTACCATCCCTTACCGCGCAAGTAAGGATCGCGGGAGACGTCGCTATTGGCGCGGGTGGGCGACAGATCAACGTAATACTGGAAGTTGAGGTTGGCGGTCATACTGGCTGCAGCTGTCTTGCCGCCCGCAGCAGCGTCATCGACGTCAGAGAAGAAGCGCAGGCGCGTTTCTTTGAGACCATCGGTCGAGAATACGGATGGGTTGACGGTAACTTGGCCCCAGCGGGTGCAGGTACCCGGGGTGGGACACGTCCAACCGGTTTGGAAGATCTTGGACTGCACCTTCTCGATGGATTTATCTTTCATGACCACCGAGACGTATGGCGTTGAGGTACTGCCGGTATTGACCTTTTGGCGGCCAGGATCATGTAGCACCATCCGGATATCAAGCGTAAATGGTCCTGTCACGGTTTCGCGTTCGGGTATACAAGCACCAACGTGGATATGGCCATGGTTGGTACCGGCCGGACTCGCACCCTCGGTGGGCAACCACCAGGACTGGGCATCCACGAAGTGGCGCTTTTCGGGATAACCGGCACAGGTGAGGGGGTCAGGGGCGGCCATGGCCGTCGGGGCGGCGAGTGCTGTGCCAGCTACCAGGAGTAGGGCTAATACGATGCGCGTGAGTCGCTGGACATACATCGGTGTTATCTGCATAACTGGCTCCGTTCGAAAATTTTCCAGTGGCGGTCCCTGCCCAGCGAGGGTCCTTGGTTCTCATGCCATCCAAATCAAAGGGCAGACAAGCCGGCACGCCGAGGCTTTGATGTCCCGGGCTGTCCCTGGGAAAGTCAGGGGCAGGTCCCCTTGATGGACGCAACAGGAGCGGCATTTCCCGATCCGCATGCATGTTCCCTTTTGGGTCGCCGCCAGCGCGGAACTCTTGGAACCGCCATCGGACGATTGGAGAGTTGATCAAGAGCCAGCCCAGTTTTTCGGTGTTTCCGCTGCAGACTGTCTGGCCTGTCAAGGGGAACCCTGTACAGCGCCATGGACATGAGTTATTTTTCCTCGACACACCTTTTACGGCTTCGGTTATACGCCGCCTGGTTTGTCAGCACCTGTTCGGTGATGAGAATTTCGCAACTGCTGTTTGCGGGATCATTTCCACCCAGTCGGGGTGATCAGGGTTCCGCTCTTCAGCTCCTTCCATGTGGCGTGGATCCGGGATGTTAGGGGTGACGTTCCCCGGTTAGCACTGCGCGGGCCGGCACCAGGAGAGCCGCGTAGGGCGGGTCAGCCCCAAGGCCGCAGGCATGCGAATCGCCCAGCGCAGCAGAGTGTGCCTTCAGGCCCGTATCTCCGGGCATGGCCGGTGCTGCAAAGGCAGGCATCGCTGCAGTCATGAGGAGAGCGGCCACGGAAAGGAACATCGCGGCGAACGCGCGGACACGCACGTCGCGGGTTGTTCAAGGCGGTTCATTGGGACAATTTACGTCTTCACGGCCGTGAGCGGAAGGGGGTGGTCCTACCCATAAAACCCCCAATCCAGGGTGGCTGGTGAAGGCTCGTGTGCCCACGCCCGGAGAAGGCGCTGAACCGCTCCGGGAACAAAAAGAGTACTAATAATCCGATGAAACGCTGGGTTAAGCCCCGAAAACCCAAGCAGGTCAGAGGCTAGATGCCTCTGACCTGCTTAAACGGTGGGCCCTGTGGGGCTCGAACCCACGACCCACGGATTAAAAGTCCGATGCTCTACCAACTGAGCTAAAGGCCCCTGCCGGGCTGCTTCGGCACAATGTACCGGCCGACCCGGCCCAGTCCATTTCTGGACGTTAATACTCTAACCCATGGTCACGGCACCATTCGCACGCATGTCTGGTCACGCCGTCGGACAATCTGCGGCGCCGACCGGCATTGTCCGGATGCTCGATTTCCCGCAGGGCACAGGAGTAGCGTGGGGGGCATGAGCGAGCAAACAGGTCCCAGCCATTACGGCGGCGCCAACCGGCACCACAAGCCGAAGCCTTTCGCGCCCGTGGACTTCGAACCCTTCGCCGGCGGCGCCGATCCCGCCCGCGTATCCGAAGCCGCCCACCTCGCTGCCCAGGCGCTGGTCCGCCACGGCCGGGACAGCGATGATCCCGTAGTGACCGACCGGCTGGTCAAGCTTGCGGACGAGCAGGGCCTGGAAGCCATCGCAGAGATGTGGGCAGAGAGCCCCGCCCGTTCCCTTCCCGGCGCGCTGTGGCGGTTGTACGCCTTGCGGGCGGCTACGGTCCAGGACCCGGAGCGCATTTCGGTGTACTTCCGCGCGGGCAAGGACACTGCACAGGTCTCCAACGTGGTGGCCGGAGCCGCTGAGCCTCCCGGCGCGGACGAGATGAAAGCGATGGCTGATGCCATCCTTTCCGGCGCCTTCGACGGCGAGTTCGACGTCGCGCTGGAGCGTTCCGCCGCGTTCTGCCGGGTTGTGGCGCTCGGCCAGGCGACTCTCGCCGATGGCGCCGAACACGGCAACGAGGCGCACGCCAGCAAACTGACCCGCAATTCCCACCAGTTGGTTAAAACCGCCGAGGACCTTGAGCACGCCGCCAACGCGTGGCGCCTGGGCGAACTCGACTGACCCAATACCCCGGATCTGTCAATGTTGACTTGGGCCAACCAACGTAGAACACTGAAACTGGTGCCGAGCCGCGAAACCCCCGGGCTTCAACATTCAGCCGCCTAGAGCGGCCTACCGCCGAGAGGCGTATCCGGTTCGGCACCATTTTTCTGCCCAATTGCTGTTGCCCGCTTTCCTGTTTTCCCATTTCAGGGGTGCAGTTCCGGGCCGGTAGAGTTAGCGTCAGTTGCGCGCCGGGGTCAAGTCACACGGCAGGCAACTCCCGCCCTGTACTTATCCCGGAGACCGGTAACTACGTGAAGCTGCGCCTTTTTCCCCAGGAGCCCGCCGGGCTGAACCTCTTATCCCAGATGGCGCAGCAAATCGTGCTGGCCACTGCCACCCTGGCGGAGATCCTCGGCGTCCCCGCCGACGAGCACGGCAAGCTCGTGGAGGACATGCACAACCACGAAGCCAGGTCCGCCGAACTGCACTTCGCCCTCCTGACCCACATGCGCACCAGCTTCGTGAACCCGCTCCCCCGCGAAGACATGTACGCCTTGTCCCGCTACCTCAACGAGGCCATCGAGAAGCTGGATGCCGCGGCGGAGCTGGTGGCGCTTTACCGGCTTGAAAGGCTGCCCAAACGGGCTGCGGACCAGCTGGAGGTCATCAGCCGGCAGGCCGAGCTCACGGTGGACGCCATGCGCCGGCTCGACAACCTCGATGACCTTGAGGACTACTGGATCGAAATCCTGCGGCTTGCCAAACGCGCTGAACGGACGCACCGGGTCTGGGTGGCGGACATGATCAGCGACATGAAGTGGGCGCAGTACTCACGCAACCGTGATGTTGCCAACCAGCTGGTGGAAGTCACAAAGGACATGCGGCGCATCGCCACCCAGGTAGGCAGCATCATCGTCAAGGAATCCTGAAGTGACAGCAGTCATCTTCGGCGCGGTGGTTGTCCTGACGGCCGTGTTCGCCTTCGTCAACGGCTTCCGCGACGTCTCCACCTCTGTTGCCCTTGCCGTGCGCACCCGGGCGCTGACGCCGAGCGTGGCCGTTCTGCTGGCCGCCTTCTTCAACTTCCTCGGCGCCCTGCTGAGCGCGCTCCTCGCCGTCGCCGTCAGCCAAACCTGGATCAACCTTCCCGGCGGCACGGACGGCCTCAACATACTGCTCGCCGGTTTGGGCAGCGCCGTTGCCTGGGGCATCCTGCTGTGGTGGCGGGGCATTCCGGCCTCTTCCACACACGCTTTGGTAGGCGGCCTTGCCGGTGCCGGGCTCGCCAGCCTTGCAGTGGGCGGCACCGGTGTGGGTGGGGTGGACCGCTCCCTGCTGTTGCAGGTCGTCCTGCCACTGGTGTTGTCGCCGCTGGTTGCCTACAGCGGGTCCTTCCTGCTGGTTTACCCGGCCACGTGGGCTGCCCGCTATACGCAGCCCAGTGTGGTGAACCAGCGGTTCCGCCGAAGCCAGTCCATAGCTGCCGGGGCGGTGGCATTCGGCCACGGCCTGCAGGACGGCCAGCGGGTAAACGCGGTGCTGCTCCTCGCCCTGCTGGCAGCAGGATATTCCGACGGCGGGACCGTCCCCGTGTGGGTGGCGCTGCTTTCTGCGGTCATGATTACCGCCGGCACGCTGTACGGGGGCTGGCGGATCTCACACACCATCGGCTACAAAATCACCCGTGTTGATCCGTTGCGCGGCTCGGTGGCACAGATCTTCAGTGCCGTCATGCTGTTTGTGGGCGCAATCGGGCTGCAGTGGTCACTCTCCACTACACACACCGTTACCTCGGCCGTGCTGGGCGCAGGCGAGAACCAGAATTTTTCGGTGACCAACCGAAAGCTCGTGATCCGCATCGTGGGCCTCTGGGTCCTGACGCCTGCGGCAACGGCTGCCCTGGCATTTGTCCTGGCGTTGGCACTTTCCCCGGTGGCTGGATAGGCGGTTCCGGTCGTCTGGCTGCCGGCGGCAGCGACGGCGCCGCGGTGGCCGGGCCTCCACCCTTCCCATAGCCTGTCCGCCGCTGACGGCCTGTACAGGCCGATCCATGTGACGTAAATTCGGAAGTACGCCTCCAACGCACTATTGCCGGGGGATGATATCCGCCGCCGGGTGCAGGGCCGCGGACGAACGCCGCTGCAGCATATCGGCGGCCTGGATGCACCTTGTGTGGAAAAGAGCAGGCATCGTGGCTAACTCGAATCCCCTGCACTCCCTGCCCCAGCCACGGCATATGGAATGCGAAGTCTGTGGAACGGAACATCACCTGACCATCCACGCCATCATGGCCATGGGTGCGGCCAACGGCGACCTGGTCACAGTTTCCTACACCTGCAATGACTGCCGGCGCTTCCACGAACACCTTGCGTACGCGGCAGACGTGGCCGCGGCCCTGCACCAGGTGCGCTGGATGGCGAAAGTCATCATGTTCGGTGATGAATACATCCACTGCGGCTTCCCCATGGAGGAAGCCGAGTTCGAAATCGAGCGCCTTTGCTACCGCAGCAGTACCGGCGGTGGCGCCCTCAGCTCTGTCTCACTTCCCACCAGGGTCCTGCGCTGCCGGTGTGGTTTCCAGCTGGAAGTGCCGGAGTAGCCGCACCCGCCCCTTGTGCCCGCTGGTTCGGTATTTATCCGAAGCGGCCGGAAACGTAGTCCTCAGTTGCCTTCTGTGTGGGATTGCTGAAGATGGTGTGGGTATCACCGATCTCGATCAGTTTGCCCGGCTTGCCGGTGCCCGCGATGTTGAAGAAGGCCGTACGGTTTGAGACGCGGGCGGCCTGCTGCATGTTGTGGGTCACGATCACCACTGTGTACTGGTCCTTGAGCTCGTTGATGAGGTCCTCAATGGCCAGGGTGGAGATGGGGTCCAGGGCCGAGCAGGGTTCGTCCATCAGGATCACCTGCGGTTCCACGGCAATGGCCCGCGCGATGCAGAGGCGCTGCTGCTGGCCGCCGGAGAGTCCCGAACCGGGCTTGTCCAGCCGGTCCTTGACCTCGTTCCACAGGTTTGCGCCCTTCAGCGAGCGTTCCACCAGGACGTCGGCCTCACCCTTGGAGATCTTTTTGTTGTTCAGCTTCACGCCGGCCAGCACGTTGTCGCGGATGGACATCGTGGGGAACGGGTTTGGCCGCTGGAAGACCATGCCGATCTGCGAGCGGACGGTAACGGGGTCCACGCCGGGGCCGTACAGGTTGTCGCCGTCGAGCAGGACTTCGCCCTCCACGCGGGCGCCGGGAAGCACCTCGTGCATGCGGTTCAGCGTGCGCAGGAAGGTGGACTTTCCGCAGCCGGACGGACCAATGAACGCGGTGACGGACTTGGCCTCGATGTTGATGGTGACGTCCTCCACGGCAAGGAAATCGCCGTAGTACACGTTCAGGTCCTTGACGTCGATGCGCTTAGACATGGTGTTCCTTCACTAACTGGGTATGGATTGAAGTCTATGGTCCGGCCCAAAGGACCGGAAGGAGCTGTGCCTCAGCGGCCCGTCCTGGGGGCGAAGATCCTGGCGATCAGCCGGGCGCCCAGGTTCAGGACCATCACCAGGATGATCAGCACCAGGGCGGCGCCCCAGGCCCGCTGCGAGGACGGGTCCGGGTTCGCCGGCGACGTGGGGTTCAGGATCTGGGTGTAGATGAACGTGGGCAGCGAGGCCATCCAGCCGCTGAACACGTTGGAGTTAATGCTGGTGGCAAAGCCCGCGGTGACCAGGATGGGAGCAGTCTCACCAATGACCCTGGCGATCGCCAGGGTCACGCCGGACGCGATGCCGGAGATCGCCGTCGGGATGACAACCTTGATGATGGTCCGCCACTTGCGCACGCCCAGGGCGTACGCCGCTTCGCGGAGTTCGTTGGGAACGATCTTGAGCATTTCCTCACTGGACCGCACCACCACAGGGATCATCAGCACGGAAAGCGCGACGGCGGCAACGGCACCGGTCTTGGTACCGGGGCCGACCACGGCGAAGAAGAAAGCCGCGGAGAAGAGGCCGGCCACGATGGACGGGATGCCGGTCATCACGTCGACGAAGAAGGTGATGGCGCGTGCGAGCCGGCCGTCGTGGCCATACTCCACCAGGTAAATGGCGGTCAGCAGGCCCACCGGAACCGAGATGACGGTGGCCAGCAGGGTGATCTGCACAGTGCCGAGGAATGCGTGATAGATGCCGCCCAGGACGGGTGCGCCTTCTTCCACCGCCTTGTTGTCGTAAACGCCGGTTACACCGTTCATGGAGGTGGTAAGGAATCCCGGGTTGATAAGTCCGGGAACGCCGTTGGCCAGCACGGTCCAGATCACTGAGAAGAGCGGGAGCAGCGCCACCAGGAAGGATCCCACCACCAGGCAGGTGGCGAGTTTGTCCTTTGCCTTGCGGGAACCCTCAACGGCGGCGCTCCAGGACACCAGTCCGATGGCGAACAGGATCGCGGAGACAATGCCCCAGCCGAACGGGTTGAAGCCGATCAGGGCCAGGATCGCGGCGCCGGCAATCAGTGCGGCGGCCAGGACGGCATAGGGGGCGTACTTTGGCAGCTGGCCCTTGGTCAGGGCCGAGCGCTTGCTGCGGACCGGAGTAAGCGTGGAGGTCATTTAGTTGGCTCCCGAGAATTCTTTGTGCCGGGTGATGATCCAGCGCGCGATCATGTTCACGGCCAGGGTGATGATGAACAGGACCAGGCCGGCGGCGATCAGCGTGCTGACCTTGAGTCCGCTGGCCTCAGGGAAGTTCAGGGCGATCTCGGCTGCGATGGTCTGGTTGCCGGACTGGATCAGGCTTGCGGTCAGGGCGCCGGAAGACAGCACCAGGGCTACAGCCATAGTCTCACCGAGTGCGCGGCCCAGGCCCAGCATGATGGCGCTGATGATGCCGGGGCGCGCGAAGGGCAGGACCGACATCTTGATCATTTCCCAGCGGGTGGCGCCCAGGGCGAGTGCGGCTTCCTCGTGCAGTTTGGGGGTCTGGAGGAAGATCTCGCGGGACAGGGATGTGATGATGGGCAGGACCATGACTGAGAGGACGATGCCGGCAGTCAGGATCGTCTTGCCGGTGGCCGAGGCTGGGCCCTGGAAAATGGGCAGCCATCCCATGTTTTCCGCCAGCCAGTTATAGGCCGGGGAGATTTCCTTGGCCAGGAACGCTGCACCCCAGGCGCCATAGATGACGGACGGAATGGCGGCGAGCAGGTCCACGACGTACCCCAGCCCCGACGCGAGGCCACGCGGGGCAAAGTGCGAGATAAACAGTGCCACCCCGATGGCGACGGGTGTGGCGATGACCAGTGCGATGACCGCGGCGATGAGCGTGCCGATGACGATGGGCCAGATGTAGGCGAAGAAGCCTTTACCGCCCTGGATGTCGGCGGCCGGTGCGGTCAGCGCCGGGATGGCCTGTACCACCAGGAACAGTGCGACGCCGAAGAGGACGGCGAGAATTAGGCAGCCGGCGGCCAGCGCGGCACCCGAAAAGATTTTGTCCCCGGCGCGGCCGGCGCCCTGGGTGCTGGTCAGGGAGGTGGCGGTCATTCGACGGCCCTTCGATCGTGGTGGTACTGGAACTGGAAAGGGTGGCTTTCAAAGCCAAGTTCCCCGCACTGCCTGTCGGCAGGCGGGGAACCCGGATTCAGAGCGGTAATTAGGACTTGACCTTGATGGACTCGATGGCCGCGGTGGCCTTCTCGGCCAGGGCCGGGGAGAGCGGGGCGGACTTCGCGGAATCCGCGGCGGCCTGCTGGCCCTCCTCGGAAACTACGTAGTTCTCGAAGGCCTTGACCAGGTCAACGGTTTCCTGCTTGTCGTAGGCGCTGCAGACCACGTGGTAGGAAACCAGGACCACCGGGTAGGCGCCGGATTCGGTGGTCTTGCGGTCCAGCTTGATGGCTACGTCGTTGCTGGCGCGGCCCTCGACGGGGTTGCCTGCTTCCACGGCCTTGGCGGCGGCGCCGGCGGAGATCTTGACGAATTCCTCGCCCACCTTGATGGACGCGGTGCCGAGCTTGCCGCCCACGGCAGAGTCATCCGCGTAGGTCACGGCGCCGGGGGTGTCGGTGACGGTCTTGACCACACCGGAGGTGCCCTTGGCGTTCTCGCCCTGCAGGCTTGCAGGCCAGACGCCGGAGGACGCGTCCGTCCAGACCTCAGGTGCTGCGGAGGCCAGGTAGTCGGTGAAGTTGGTGGTGGTGCCGGAATCGTCCGAGCGGTTCACCGGGGTGACCTTGAGGTCCGGCAAGGTGACGCCCTCGTTCAGGGCGGCGATGGCGGGATCGTTCCAGTTGGCGATTTCGCCGCGGAAGATCTTGGCAACCGTGGCTGCGTCCAGCTTCAGCTCGGTGACGCCGGGAACGTTGAAGGCCACGGCGATCGGTGAGATGTAGACGGGGATGTTGATGGCGCCGTCGGGACCGCACACTGCCTTGGAGCTTTCGAGCTCTTCGTCCTTCAGGTAAGCGTCCGAACCGGCGAACTGAGCGGAGCCGTCGATAATGGCCTTGCGGCCTGCGCCGGAACCGTCCGGGGAGTACTGCACGGTGGCGCCCTGGTTTGCGGAAGCGAAACCGGCTTTCCAGGCGTCCATGGCTGCGCCGGTGGAGGATGCGCCGATGCCGGTGAGGGTGCCGGTGACCTTCGGGCCGCCGGAAGTCTGTTCGCCGGCGGGGGTGGTGCCCGTGGCGTTGTCTGAACCGCAGGAGGTGAGCGCGAGTGCGCCGGCTGCGAGAACAGCGATAGCCGCGTGGCGGCCGAAGCGGAGTGCCTTCACTAGATGTACCCCTTCCAGGGTTATTCAGGTGCGGGCAGGGACGGAGAACCCTGCAGCGCGATGCGTACGTTCTGTACTTTTATCGAAGGTATGGGCCGCAGGTAACGGGATGGGCTGTCCAAAGTGAACGGAACATTAACGACGGCGGGATAATGGCTTACAAGTGCCGGGTTCCCATTGCGCAGATCACATGTCCGGCCGTAGTGGACGTCCAGCAAATACACTGGAACGCATGGCTTCGGCAGCAGGACTTTCAGCAGGCAGGCGGTTCCTGCGCGGCCGTATCCGCACCGGGCTCATCCGCAGCCGGAACTCGTTGGTTCCTGCAATCCAAATGACTGTCTGTGCCGTGGGTGCGTATGCATTCGCCGAGTATGTGCTGGGCCACTCCGGGCCCTTGTTCGCCGCCACTTCATCCCTGATTGCGCTGGGTTTTTCCCGGGAACCGCGGCTGCGCCGGGTAGTGGA
Source organism: Arthrobacter sp. Alg241-R88 (assembly GCF_900537115.1). GTDB lineage: Bacteria > Actinomycetota > Actinomycetes > Actinomycetales > Micrococcaceae > Arthrobacter. The sequence continues at coordinate 177,698 of NZ_UNRG01000001.1, read as the reverse complement.
GGTGGGCCTGGGCTGCACCATCGGCATCGCCGTAGGTGATCTGCTCCTGCACTGGCTTGGCGGCGGGATCTGGCAGGCCGCCGTCGTCCTTCTTTTCTCCATCCTGCTGGCCCGCTTCCTGGACAGCGGCACAATTTTCACCACGCAACTGGGGCTGCAGTCGTTGCTGGTTGTACTGCTGCCTGCGCCGGCCGGCGGACCGTTCACCCGAAGTATCGACGCCGTCGTCGGCGGCCTCTGCGCGCTGCTGGTGACCATCCTTATCCCCAAGGATCCGCGCCGGGAGCCGCGCAAGGACGTGCAGAAGCTGCTGCATGAACTGGCCGAGGTGCTGCGCGAGTGCGGGGACGCCCTGGTTAAGAGCGACTCCACCCAGGCCTGGCATGCCCTCATCCGGGGGCGGAACTGCCAGCCGCTGGTGGACGGAATGCGCCAGTCCCTCCGCGCGTCCGGGGAGGTGGCCACCCTCGCGCCCGCCTACAGGCGGCACCGGGAAGAGCTCGACCAGCTGAAACAGTCGCTCGACTTCATTGACCTGGCGCTAAGGAACAGCCGGGTTTTCGCACGGCGGCTCACCAGCGCCATCAACCACGCGGCGCTTTCCGACGAGGCGACGGAAAACATCGCGGAGGTACTGCAGGAGACCGCTGCCGCGATTGATGAGCTTTCGCTGGGCCTGGCGGAAACGCACGACGGCGTCCGCCGCGCCCACCTGCGCACCGCCCGGCGGGACCTGAGCGAGATCGCCCTGCGCCTGCATCCGAAGCTGCTGGAGGTGCAGCGGCTGGAAGGCGAAACGGTGGTGATGCTGTACCGCCCGCTGATGGTTGACCTGCTGGAGGCCACCGGGATGGACGCGCGCGAAGCCCGCGATGTGCTGCCTGCGCTCTAGTTGAGATGTTGCCGCAGCGCAGCCTGGTTGCCTTACCTGCCAGTTTCGGCGCTTTGGCTGAGTCGCAGGTCGTCCGCCATCCGGGCGACGTGGAGCGTCAGGTAGGTCACCTCATCATCCGTCAGCGGCTCGCCGAGCCGCAGTTCCAGCACCGCCTGCAGCTTCAGTGCCGTGCCAAACGCTTCGGGGTAGGCCTCGCGGATTGCTGAGCCGAGGCCGGTTGCTCCTTCCGCCAACTGCCGGCCGGTGTGGGCGCGGACGAAGAAGTACCGCAAATGCGTGATGAAGCGGGCGGCGTTGACTGTCTCCCGGTCAAAGGCGCGGCCGTAGGCCTGTTCCAAAACCTCGAAGAGCTGGGCGAAGACGCCTGTCATTTGGTAGGTGTAGGACAGGTCGCCGCTGGCGAATCCTGCGTTCACCAGGTGGAGTGCCACGGCAACCGACTCGTCGCGGGGCAGCTGTTCCTCGAGCTTGCCGTTCACGAAATCAACGATCTGCTGCCCCATCCGCAGCTCGTCCGGATACAGGTGCGCAACCTCGGCCCGGAGCGGGTATTCAATGTTCAGCCCCTGGCGCAGCCGCTTAATGGCGAAGCTCAAATGGTCCGCGAGCGCCACCACGGTGGTGGAGTTGAGGGGTCCTGTCATTCCGTTGCGGGCAATTTCCAGCGCCTGGTCGGCCAGGGTCAGGTGTTCGGGTGGAATTGCCGCCACCAGTGCACCGAAGTTGTCGGCGTTGCGCCCGTCCTCGGGGACGAAGACCCTTACCACTTTTGTTTCGTCCACCTGGTGCCCGGGTTTGGCCTGGAAGCCGAGGCCGCGGCCGGTGAGGATGACCTCTCCCCTGTCGGCGGCGCGGGCGAGGACGACGTTGTTGTTGAAAACGCGCAACACCTCCACGTCGTCCTCCTTTCGTCGTTGAGCGGATCTGGTTCGGATCCAGGGAGTTTTTGTCCAGATACGCAGGCTTTAAGGCTCTTTTGGTCGTCGTATCTGGACAAAAACTCCGCTGGTGCAGGTGCTAGTTTTTCAGGCTGGCACCGTTGCTGGCGATAACTTCCTTGTACCAACCGTAGGACTTCTTGGGGTAGCGCTCCATGGAGCCGGTGCCATCATCGTTGCGGTCCACGTAGATGAAACCGTAGCGCTTGCTCATCTGGGCCGTTGAGGCGCTGACCAGGTCGATGCATCCCCACGAGGTGTAGCCCATCAGCTGGACTCCGTCTTCAACCGCTTCACGGGCCTGCACCAGGTGATCATTGAGGTAGCCGATGCGGTAATCGTCGTTGACGGTCTTTTCGCCGTCGACTTCTTCCAACTGGTCCACCGCGCCCAGTCCGTTTTCCACGATGAAGAGCGGCTTCTGCCAGCGGTCCCAGTAGTCATTGAGCGCCACCCGAAGCCCCTGCGGGTCGATCTGCCAGCCCCATTCGGAAGCCTTCAGGGTGGGGTTGGGGACGCCGCCCATAATGTTGCCTGGCCCCTTGACCTTCTTGGCCGGGTCAGCGGTCTCGCAGATGCTCATGTAGTAGCTGAACGAGACAAAGTCCACCGTGTTCTTCAGGTCTTCGCGGTCCTGGGCGGTGATGTCCAGCTCGATACCGTTGTCGCGGAAGTACCGGAGCAGGTAACCGGGGTACTCGCCGCGGCAGTGGATGTCGCCGAAGGCATAGCTGTCCTGGGCCGTGTGCATCGCCGCAACGACGTCCGAGGGGTCCGGCGTCAGCGGGTAGGTGGGGAGGGCAATGATCATGCAACCTACCTGGGCGTCCGGCATCAGCTGGTGGGCCAGCTTCGTGGCACGGGCCGACGCCACGAGCTCATGGTGGATCGCCTGGTAGAGGTCCTGCTTGGTGAGCTGTGCCTTGGGGGTGGGGATGCCGCCGGAGAGAAACGGCTCATGGATCACCGAGTTGATCTCGTTGAACGTCAGCCAGTACTTCACCCGGCCGCCGAAGTGCTCGAACAACGCACGGCAGTAGCGCTCGTAGAAGCGGATCAGTTCACGGTTGGTCCAGCCGTTGTACTTCCGCGCCAGGTGGAGGGGGGTTTCGTAGTGGCTGATGGTCACCAGGGGTTCGATGCCGTGCTTCTCGAGTTCATCGAGGATCCGGGAGTAGTAGGCCAGGCCCTCGGCATTGGGGGTTTCCTCGTCGCCGAGCGGGAAGATCCGGCTCCAGGCGATGGAGAAACGGAATACCTTGAAGCCCATGTCCGCAAAGAGGGCGATGTCCTCTGCGTAGCGGTGGTAGAAGTCGATCGCCACCTGCTTGAGGTTCTCCGGCGTCGGACCTTCGGTGGGCGTCTCCGTGATGCCCTTTGGCATCACGTCCTGGATGGAGAGCCCCTTGCCGCCCTCGTTGTACGCGCCTTCGATCTGGTTGGCGGCGGTGGCGCCGCCCCAGAGGAATCCGTCGGGGAAAGTGGTGGTCACAGTAATCATTCCTTCATCGGTAGGACTGGAAAGTGGAGGGACGTGGGCTCAGACCTGGACGGTGATGGCGGTGTCGCCCTGGGCGAGCGTGCCGCCGGCCACCGGATCCACAGCGGCGAGCTGGGCGGTGTTGGTGACCATCACCAGGGTGGTGGTGTCGTACCCGGCTTCGGTGACGACGTCCAGGTCGACGACGGCGAGCAGGTCACCGGCGCGGACCTGCTGGCCCCGGGTTACGGCGGATTCAAAGCCGCGGCCCTGGAGCTGTACGGTGTCGATGCCGATGTGCACCAGGACTTCCACGCCGTCCTCGGACTTGATTCCGAAGGCATGGCCGGTTTTCATGGCCGCCTTGATGGAACCGGATATCGGCGAGTAGATATGGCCGTCCGCGGGGATGATGCCCAGGCCCTTGCCCATGGCGCCGGAGGCGAACACCTTGTCCTGGACATCGGCGAGCGCTACGGCCTGCCCCGCGACGGGGGCCAGGACGTCAACGGTGCCGGACATGGTGGCGGCATGTGCCGGGGAAGCCGGGACGGGCTCCCCTGCTGCCGGGGTAGCCGCAGAAGTTTCAGGAACGGACGTGCCGGCGTCGGACGCTGCTGCCTCCTCGCGTGGGCCGAAGAAGAAGGTCAGGGTGAAGGCGATGAGGATGGCCGCGCCGGTGCCCAGCAGCTGGAGAGCGAAGTTGCCAACGGTGCTGAACGCAGGCAGGCCGAGGAGGGACGGGAACACGAAGGATGTGGCACCGCTTCCGCCGGCGGCCGCGATGGCACCACCCACAACACCGCCGGTGATGCCGAAGTAGAAAGGCTTCTTCAGGGGCAGGTTGACGCCGTAGATGGCGGGTTCGGTGATGCCGGCCAGGAACCCGGACAGGGCGGCGGGGCCTGCAACGGTGCGGCGGGCTTTGTTGCGGGTGCGGAACATCACGGCGAGGGTTGCGCCGGCCTGGCCGAGGACTGCCGCCAGCAGCGGACCCATCAGGAGGGAGTAGCCCTGGGTGGCAATCTCGTTCAGCATGCCCGGGACCAGGCCCCAGTGCAGGCCGAAGAGGACGAAGACCTGCCAGAAGCCGCCCATGATGCCGCCGGCCAGCCAGGGCGCGAAGGTGAAGGCTGCGTTGATGGCCGTGGAGAGGCCCTGGGCGGCGTAGGTGGTGACCGGGCCGACGGTCAGGAGGACCAGCGGCACCATGACCAGCAGTGTCAGCAGCGGGGTGGTGAAGTTCCGGATGGCGGACGGCAGCACACGGGTGAGGAAGCGCTCCAGGTAACCCTGCAGCCAGACTGCCACGATGATGGGCAGCACGGAGCTGGTGTAGTTCATCATCACCATCGGGATGCCGGCGAAGTTGACGGGTTCCGGTTGTCCGGCGAGCGCCACGATGCTCGGGTAGACGAGTGCGCCGGCGATGGCCATGGACGTGAACTGATTGGTCTTGAACCGCTTGGCGGCGGTGACGGCCAGGAAGATCGGCAGGAAGTAGAAGAGGGCATCCGCGGTGGCTGCCAGGATCACGTTTGTCTGCGATGCAGGATCCAGCCAGCCGAACTGGGTTGCCATGCTCAGGAACGCCTTGAGCAGGCCGGCTGCGGCAAGTGGCCAGATGACCGGGGAGAAAATCGAGGAGATGAGGTCGATGAAGCGGTTGAAGAGGTTGCCGTGCGCGACGGGTTCCTCGTTGGTGCCTGCGTCTTCGCCGAGCCTGGTGATCTTGCCGAGTTCGGCGTAGACGGTAGGGACGTTGTTGCCGATGACCACCTGGTACTGGCCGCCGGCCTTCATGACCGTGATGACGCCGGGGAGTTTTTCGATGGCTGCGGTGTCAGCCTTTGCGTCGTCCCGCAGCCTAAGCCGAAGCCGGGTAGCGCAGTGGGTGGCGCTGGCGATGTTCTTCTCGCCGCCCACGCCCTGCAGAATGTCTCCGGCCAGCGACCGGTAGTCCACAGTTGCCATGTCAGACCTCTCTGTCCATTTTTGGGCACAAAAAAAGACCCGAGACGCACATAGTGTGCTTCTCAGGTCTTGCCCCGTTCGGGTAACAATCCTGTAGGCGAAATTGCCTTCGACGGAAGACTATACAGGTGGCGAAGGTCACCTGCAAGTGCTTTCCCGCCGGGTGGGCTGGGGCGGGGTGCCAGCCGAGCGGGCCCACGCGCGCAGGGTTCCCTGGCCGTGGAGCCGCTCCGGCGAGGGCCCCGGCCCGAGCTTGCGAGGGCAGTGAGCCGGTGCGGCCTTGCGAGGTTAGGGTGCGGGTGGGGAGGAATGTCAGTGCCCGCCACTAGGGTGGAACGCATGGCTACCAAGACTTCCCGGGCATCCAAGGCGCCCGCCTACAAGTGCGCCGAATGCGGCTGGACCACTGTCAAGTGGGTGGGCCGGTGCGGCGAGTGCCAGGCGTGGGGCACCGTGGAGGAAACCGGCACCGCAGTGGCGCGTACGACGGCGGCCACCACCGTTCTGGAGCCGGCGCGCCGGATCGCGGAGGTAGACGCCACCACTGCCGCCTACCTGCCAACGGGCGTTGACGAACTGGACCGGGTGCTGGGCGGAGGGCTGGTACCTGGTGCCGTCATCCTGCTCGCCGGCGAACCCGGCGTGGGCAAGTCCACGCTGCTTCTGGACGTAGCCGCGAAGTTTGCCCGGACAGCGCAGGACGTGTTGTACGTGACCGGCGAGGAGTCCGCAGCGCAGGTGAAGCTGCGCGCCGAGCGGATCGACGCCGTCGCGGAATCGCTGTACCTCTCCGCGGAGACGGACTTGGGCCAGGCCCTCGGGCAAGTGGAGAAGATTGAGCCACGGCTGCTGATCGTGGACTCGGTACAGACCCTCAGCAGCGCCGACGTGGATGGCAGCGCCGGCGGCGTTTCGCAGGTCCGGGAAGTGGCAGCTTCCATCATTGCCGCGGCCAAAAGGCGGAACATGACCACCCTGCTGGTGGGTCACGTGACCAAGGATGGCTCCATCGCCGGTCCGCGGCTCCTGGAGCACCTGGTGGACGTGGTGTGCCAGTTTGAGGGTGAACGCCATTCCCGGCTCCGGCTGCTCCGAGCGGTCAAGAACCGCTACGGGCCCACCGACGATGTGGGCTGCTTCGACCTGAACGAAAACGGCATCGAAGGGCTCGCCGATCCCAGCGGGCTCTTTGTCAGCCGCACAAAGGATCCTGTGTCGGGCACGTGCATCACCGTAACCATGGAAGGACGGCGTCCGCTCCTGGCGGAGGTGCAGTCCCTGCTCGCCGAGAGTCCCAACTCCCAGCCGCGGCGGGCCACCAGCGGCCTCGACAGTTCCCGGGTTTCCATGCTGCTGGCCGTGCTGCAGCAACGTGCGGGTACCTTGCTGCATAAGGATGATTCCTACGTGGCCACGGTGGGCGGGGTAAAGCTGAGCGAACCCGCCACGGACCTCGCTGTTGCCCTTGCCGTGGCCTCGGCAAAGGCCCGCAAGCCGTTGCCCATCCGGCTGGTTGCCTTCGGCGAGGTGGGCCTGGCCGGCGAGGTCCGCCCTGTCCCCGGCATCAACCAGCGCATCCAGGAAGCCCACCGGCTGGGATTCACCCACGCGGTGGTTCCGGCAAGCCATACGGGGCCGGGGCCGGTTCCGGCCGGTTTCTCGGTGCGTGAAGTGGAGCACTTGACGGAAGCCCTAAGCCTGCTGATTGGATAAGGGCATGCAGCATGGGTAGAGCTTGCGGGTGGGAAACACCAGCGATACCTTGCTTTCACCGGTACTCTGAAGCTACTTTCAGGCAGCCGGAGGGTTATTATTTCTGCGCTGGGGGGCCAGATTGGTGAAGCAACGTCAAGAACCGGACAGGGCTGCGCTTGGCAGTGCCGGAGAACTGGCCATCAACGGCCCCCTTGCAGACCGCGTCGATGCGCTATACGGAAGGCTTGGGGTCCGGGGGCGGGTTGCACTGGCCCAGTTGCCCCTCACCATCACCGTTTGCCTCGTGGTGGCGGCTGCGGCAGCGTTCAGCCCGGCGAGCCTGGCAAGCGATATGTTCCGCGTGGCGCTGCTCGCCCACGCGGCGATCTTCGCCGCCTGCCTCGCCGTTCCGTGGGAGAGGCTGCCGGCAGGTGCGTCTGCAGCCATTCCCGTCCTGGACTGCATCGCCGTTGGATTTACCAGGGAGGCCGGTGGGCCGGCCTTCAACGTCCTCAGCCTGTTGCTGGTGTTTCCCGTCATTTGGCTGTCGGTGCGCCGCCGCCGGTACATGCTTTTCCTTGCCATCCTTGGGGTGGTGCTCAGCACCGTGGTCCCCACTGCCGTCGCCGTCTCGGCTCAGGCTCCGGGGGCAATGATCAGGACAATATTCCTGCCCCTGGTGATGTCAGCAATCGCCGTTACAGCGTATGCGGTTGCCGGCATCGTTTTGCGGCAACGCGAGAGGCTTCTGCACAGCGAACATGAACTGGCACAGACGCTCGCGGAGAACGTGCGCCGCCAGCGCCTTCTGGACGCAGTGCTGGCAGCAGTAGGAATAGGAGTCTGGGTGGTGGATGCTGAGGGCAGGACCGTCCTGACGAATAAGGCGATGCAGGCCGATCCCGCGCTGGCCGCCCTTACTGAAGCGGCCGGCCATGGCGGGCTTTTCCTGGCAGACCGGTCCTCTCCGGTGCCCCCGGACCTGTCGCCGGTATCGCGTGCCATCAGCGGCTCCACCATTTCCGATGAGCTGTATTGGACCGGCGACCCCGACGACCAGGCCCGGCAACGTGCCTATTCCGTGGGCGCCCACGGCATCCCTGCGAGCCAAGGGAAGGACGGCGGTTCGGTCCTGACATTCGTGGACGTGACGCGCTTGATCAGCGCGCTGGCAGCCAAGGACAACTTTGTTGCCACCGTTTCCCACGAGCTGCGGACACCGCTGACATCGATCCTCGGCTACCTTGAGCTGGTACTGGACGAGCCAGGCCACGAGGAGATCCAGCCTGAGCTCCTGGTGGTGCACCGGAATGCCCAACACCTGCTGGGCCTAGTCAACGACCTCATCGCCGTCGCGTCGGAGCGCGTGGAGCTGTCCCTGGAGGACACGGACCTGGCCAAGCTGGTGACGGAAGTGGTTGATGCGACCATTCCCAAGGCAGCCATGAACGGCCTCGAACTGGTCCTCGACGTCGAGCAGCCCCTGCCCGTCCGTGTTGACCCGGGCCGGATCCGCCAGGTGCTCGGCAACCTCCTCTCCAACGCCATCAAGTATTCGAAGGCGGCCGGACGGATCACTGTGCTGGCGCGGAGGAACGGGCAAGAGCTTGTCTGTTCGATTACGGATACCGGCGTGGGCATGAGCGCGGAAGAGCAGGAGCAGGCGTTCACGAAGTTCTTCCGATCGGCGCGGTCCCGTGAAACCGCCATCCCGGGCGCCGGCCTGGGCTTGCCGGTCAGCAAAACGATCATTGAAGCCCACGGCGGGTCAATCAGCCTTGCCAGCACCCCGGGCACGGGTACCACCGCAACCTTCATGATCCCGTGTGCTGAGGACTAAGCCATCAACCGGCTAGGCCCAGCCTGCCGGGTTCCCGGTGGCCAGCATCCTCGCGGCCGGCCTGCGCGGCCGGCCAGCCGGACCGAACTCCAGCAACGGATTAGCCGTGCTGCGACAACGAATCGGGATCTTCCTTGTGGGAATTGAAAAGCCAGCCGGAAACGTCGCTGCGCAGCACCAGGAGCGGGCCGCCGGTGGCGCTGACGTTTCCTGTGGGCACGTAATAGCCACGGCCGGATCCGGGTCCGCCCGCCGCACGGTCCAGGGCGTCAACCAGGTGCCGCGGCAGGTGGCCCTGCGGGCCAAGAATGCGGAGCTCATCAAGTTCTTCCGGCGTAAGCCGTCCCAAAACCTCAGCGATGTTGGCCATGACCGGTCCCTTCGAGCAGAGTGCCTGAAGGAATAACCTAAAGCAGCGCCGTGAACTGCAGGTTAACGTTGGACGGCAACTACCGTTCGTTCTGAAATGTCAGCAGGTGGAGGACAGATGCCGGTTTTCAGTGCAGGACTACTGCTGTACAGGAGGGCAAACCCCGGCGGCCTGGAGGTCTGGATAGCCCACATGGGCGGCCCGTTTTGGGCACGCAAGGACACACATGCCTGGTCAGTGCCGAAGGGCGAATACACCGTGGACGAAGATCCGCTGGCGGCCGCCCTGCGGGAGTTCGCCGAAGAAATGGGCTCGCCTGCCCCGGCCGCGGACTACCAGCAGCTCGGGCAGTTCCGGCAACCGTCCGGCAAGATCATCACGGTATTTACTGCAGAGCAGGACTTCCAGCCGGACCGGATTGTCAGCAACACTTTCCCGCTGGAGTGGCCCAAGGGTTCGGGCCGGATCCAGCACTACCCGGAAATCGACGACGCCCGCTGGTTTCCCGAGGAGGAAGCACGGCTCAAGCTGGTCAAGGGCCAACTGCCAGTCCTTGATGCCCTGGCGGAACACGTCCGCGGGCAGTCATAGGACCGGCGTCAAGCAGCCGCCTGTCCGCGCGGCGGTCCGACCCGCGCTTGGACTTGTGAAGGTGCGTACATCCCTGCAGATGCCCCGTCCTGCGCTACCTTGATGACCGTAACGCCGTCAAGGGAACAGAGCATGGTCCTCCCGGCGCCGTCGTTCCTGATCATCCAGAAAACGCTGCGATCTGCGGCGATCATGTCGATGGTTCCGGAGATCACGGCCCCACCCGCCGTACGCACCTCAACGTGATCGTTCCTGCACAGTTTGGACCAGTCAGGGATGGGCGCAGCTGCAGGCACCGGGCTGCGGCGGGCGGGATTGTGTTTGTACATGGAGCTTCCCGTCATCTGCCTTAGAAGTGCCCGCCGTCGGCTTTGACGGCCAGGACCGGGCGGTCCGCCTGCATCAGGATCTGCTGGGCGTGGCTGCCCAGGATGAACTTCCCTACCTGGGTGCGGTGCCGCAGGCCAATCACGATGAGCGAGGCATCAACTTCCCTGGCAACATCGAGGAACTCATCGGCCAGATCGTGCTGGTAGGGCGGCTGGATGACAGTTGCCTTTACTCCGACGTCGGCAGCGCGCTTGGCGGCCTGCGCCAAAACGTCTTCCGGGGCCACAGATTTGTCCACCAGGGCTCCCTGGCGCGCCGAATTGACGATCACCAGGTCCTCGTTGCGGAGCTTTGCTTCGGCGATGCCTGCTGCAAGTGCGGCCTGTCCTGCGGGCGTTGGGACGAATCCGACGATGATGCTCATACCTTCTCCTTGATGTCCGGTGTGACGGCTTGTGTGGTGGCAGCTGAACTGCCCTTGCGCTTGGCGATGGCTTTGCGGATGGCAGGAAGCGCGGCCACCAGGACGAAGACCACCAGCAGCGTGGCAGAGATGGGACGGCCAAAGAAGCCGAGGGGCTCGCCGCCGAACATCAGCAGTGAGCGGCGCATCGAGCTTTCCAGCAGTTCACCGAGCACAAAGGCCAGCACCAGGGGGCCCGGTTCGAAGCCGAACTTCTTCATGAGGTAGCCGATGATGCCGAAGACCACCACCAGGGTCACATCGAACATGCTGTTGTTGATGGTGTAGGCACCCAACAGCGTGATGAGTGCCGTGACGGGGGCCAGGATGGCGGCGCGGACGCGGAGGATCCTCACGAAGATCCCCACCAGCGGCAGGCTCATGATCAGCAGAAGGATGTTGCCGATGTACATGGAGTTCACCACTCCCCAGAAGAGCTCCGGGTTTTGTTCAACAAGCTGCGGACCGGGGGTGACGCCCTGGATCAGCAGCGCACCGAACATCAGCGCCATGGTGGCGTTGGCGGGGATGCCAAGCGTCAGCAGCGGGATGAAGGACGATGTGGCGGCAGCGTTGTTAGCGGTTTCCGGCCCGGCGACGCCCTCGGGTGCACCCTTGCCGAAGCGTTCCGGCTGCTTTGCCCGCTTTTTCTCCATGGCGTAGGAGGCCATGGAGGCGATGGTGGCGCCACCACCGGGCAGGATGCCCAGGAAAAAGCCCAGCACAGAACCGCGGCCGATGGCACCGGACGCCTGCTTGAGGTCTTTGCGGGACGGCCAGACATTGGCGACTTTCGACGGCGCCTTGGCGGCCCGGTGCCGTTCCTCAAGGTTGTAGAGGATTTCGCCGAGGCCGAAAATGCCCATGGCGATGGGCACGAAGTCGATGCCGTCAGCCAGTTGCAGACTGCCAAACGTAAACCGGCTTTCGCCGGTAAAAATGTCCCGGCCAACCGTTGCGAGGAGAAGTCCGAGCGCCGCGGCGATGAGCGCCTTGGCTTTTGACCCGCTGCTGATGGTTGCTACAAGGAGGATGCCGAGCATCGCCAGGGCGGTGTACTCCGGTGCACCAAAGTCCAGGGCGAAGCTGGCAACCAGGGGGGCGAGGAACGTCAAGCCGATAATGGCCGCGGTGCCGCCCACAAAGGAGCCGATGGAGGCCAGGCCCAGCGCCGTGCCGGCCCTGCCCTGCTTCGCCATCTGGTAGCCGTCGAACACGGTAACCACCGAGGAAGCTTCACCCGGCAGGCGCAGGAGCACGGAAGTGATGGTGCCGCCGTACTGTGCGCCGTAGAAGATTCCGGCGAGCATGATGATGGCGGTGACCGGCTCCACGTTGTAGGTGAGCGGAAGCAGGATGGCGATGGTTGCCGCGGGCCCCAGGCCGGGCAGCACACCGATCAGCATGCCGATCACGACGCCGATCAGGCAGTAAAGGAGGTTGGTGGGCTCCAGGACTACCGCGAATCCGTTGATAACGGGATTGAGAAAATCCACGGGAGGTCTCCTAGAAGAGGTGGGGAACGGAGGTGTTCAACGCGAGGACGAAGATGGCATAAAAAGCGATGACGACGCTCGCACTGATCACCAGCGTGGAGCGCCAGGTTTCGCCGCCCAGGAAGCGCATCCAGATGATGCAGAGCACCAGGGCAGGCAGTTCAAAGCCAATCAGCGGCATGAGGGCCACCATGGCAGCGAGGGTCACCAGGCCGGTGAGCGGCGAGGTGGACATGCGCGTGAACTTTTCCGCGTCCCGGTTGTGCCGGCCGGCAACCAGCTGGAACAGGCCCAGGGCCACCATGACGCAGCTGATGATGAACGGCCACAGGCCGGGCTGCGGTGCGGACGGGGTGCCCAGCCCCATTGCCATCGCGAGGATGGCCGCAGCAACACCGACACCAAGAACCACTAATGATGATGCAGCGTTGGCGAGGGCTCCGGCTGCGGGAGGTTTTTCTTCCTCCCACTGTGCTGCGAGTTGCTCTGGGGTCAGGTCATCCAGGACTTCATCGGGGAAGGTATGGGGGGCGTCCCCGCCGGAGGCAGCAGTAGCACTGCTGCCTCCGGCGGGTCCTGCGGGGGTTCCTTTCACAGAAATCACTTATTTCCGCTCAGGCTAATGTCGTGCTTCTCCACCAGTTCCTTGTACTTCGCTGCGTAGGCCTTCCATTCCGTCACGACTTCCTCGCCGGAAATCTCCTTCGGGGTCAGCATGTTCTTCTTGTTGAACTCCTTGTAGGCGTCCGACTTGAACGACTCCTGGAACGCGGCGAGCAGCTTGTCCTTGACTTCCTGGGGGGTGCCCTTCGGAGCGGCCACTGCACGGTACTGGGCAACCGGAACGTCATAACCGGCTTCCTTTGCCGTGGGCGTGTCAGGAAGGAAGCTGTTCCGCTCTTCCGAGAAGACCAGGAGCGGGCTCACCTTTCCGGCCTCGATCTGCGGCATGGCTTCGCCCAGCTGGATAGTGGCGAGCTCCACCTGGTTGCCGAGGACTGCGGTCAGGGCCGGCTTGCCGCTGTCGAAGGGGATGTCCGTGCCTTTGACGTCAGCCTGCTTGAACAGCACGGTCTGGGCAAGTTGGCTGCCCGTGCCGACGCCGGTGGTGCCGAAGGTGACGTTGCGTCCTGCTGCGGTTACATCCTGGAAGGTCTTGAATCCGGACTCGGCGCTGGCCACCAGCACGTAGTCGTCCTGGGACAAGCCCGTAATGATGTCCAGGTCATCAATGTTCACTGCTTCATCGGCGCTGACGGCCAGCGGGGTGATGGTGATCAGGGATGCGTTGAGCAGGACCAATTCCTGGCCATCGGCGGGCTTGCCGGCCACCTCCTTGGTGGCCAGGGCGCCGTTGGCGCCAGGCTTGTTGACCACTGGCATCGGCTGGCCGAGGGTCTTGGCGGCACCTTCGGCGAGGGCTCGGGCAATCAGGTCGGTGCTGCCACCGGCAGCCTGGCCCACGGAGAGGTTGACGGGGCCGGACGGGTATTTGGCCGAGTCGGCCGCGCCGCCGCCGGCGACATTGCCGCACGCCGTCAGCGCCAGCAGCGTAACGGCTGATGCCGCTCCGAGAATCGTGCGGCGTGTGGGGAAGTGCTTCATTGGAACTCCTAGTTGGCACGGCGGGCGTTGGGGCCCGGAACATCTGTGAAGCGGGTCACCCCGTTCGCTTTGTCGAGTGTAGGGAGTGGTTATGATGCATGTCTAAGCCCAAATCTGCATCATTTGATACCTGGAAGGCATCATGTTTACTTTTGACCAGCTTGCCGGCTTTATCGCCGTAGCGGAGGAGCTCCACTTTGGACGGGCAGCGGAACGGCTCAACATGACGCAGCCCCCGCTAAGCCGCCAGATCCAGAAGCTGGAGAAGATCGTGGGCGCGGAACTGCTTGAGCGGGATAACCGCAAGGTGGAGTTGACGCATGCTGGGCAGACGTTCCTGGAGGAGGCGCGCCGCCTCATGGCCCTTGCCGAACGCGCACCGGTAACGGCGCGGCGCATCGCTTCGGGGCGGTCGGGCATGCTCCGCATCGGGTTTACCGCGGCCAGCGGCTTCAGCATCCTGGGGCCGCTGCTGGAGGAGCTTTCACAAATCATTCCCGATGTGGATGTGGACCTGCAGGAGCTGGTGACAGGCGAGCAGCTCAACGGGTTGCTGACGGGCGAACTGGATCTCGGGCTGGCGCGTCCTCCGTTCGACAAAGAAACCTTCGACTCCCACCTCCTTTACCGCGAGTCCATGGTCCTGGCCGTGCCGTCCGGCCATCCGCTGACGCTGTTGGCGCGGGATATCTCGCCGGAGGACTTCAAAGAGGAGCCGCTGATTATGCATTCCGCCACCCAGGCCCGCTATTTCTACGACCTTGTGGTCCGGACGCTCCCCTTCAGCCATGCCAACGTTGTCCACACCGTGAGCCAGATCCTGACCATGGTGTCGCTGGTTGCAGCAAAGCGCGGGGTGGCCTTTGTGCCCCACTCCGCCACCCTGCTGGGCATCAAGGGCGTGGAGTTCCTCCCGCTCGCAGGCGGCGACGGGGAGCAGGTGGAGCTGCACGCCATCTGGAACCGCAGGATTACGAACCCTGCCCTTGAGCGCCTGCTGCGGGACCTTGAGTTCGCCATGGAATAGATGGGGACCATTTCCCGTAATGCCTGGAAGGTATCAATACATACAAAATTGCACTTAGACAGGCATCAGCGTCACTCCTAGTCTGGGAAGGAATCATCAGCCCGCCGCCCGCGGCGCACACACCGGAGGACCACACCGTGGCAAAGTACTCACCCCAGGAACTGGCGGACACCCTCAAGGAAGGCCTGCTGTCCTTCCCTGTCACCTCATTCGACGCCGAGCTGCAGTTCGATGAGGAGAACTACCGCAAGCACCTGGCGTGGCAGGCGAGCTTCCCGGTAGCAGGCCTTTTCGCGGCCGGCGGTACCGGCGAAGGCTTCTCACTGACCCCGGCCGAATCAGAGCGCGTAGTGCGCACCGCCGTCGATGAAGTGGGCGGCCAGGTTCCTGTCCTTGCCTCTGCCGGCGGTTCCACCGCGCAAGCGATCGAGAACGCGAAAGCTGCCGAAGCGGCCGGCGCGGACGGTCTCCTGCTCCTCCCCCCGTACCTGACTGAAGCGGACCAGGCCGGGCTGACCGAACACGTGAGCGCAGTATGTGCGGCCACTTCCCTTGGTGTCATCATCTACAACCGGGCCAACGCCATCTACAAGGACACCACGGTGGCAACCCTGGCTGACCGCCACGAAAACCTCATCGGATTCAAGGACGGCGTAGGCGACCTGGAGCACGATGCCCGGGTCTACGCCAAGCTCGGCGACCGGCTCTTCTACCTTGGCGGCCTGCCTACCGCCGAAACCTTCGCGCTGCCGCTGCTGCAGCTCGGCATGAGCACCTACTCCAGCGCCATGTACAACTTCGTTCCGCAGTTCGCCCTGGACTTCTACCAGGACGTGCGCAACAACGACCGGGTTGCCGTTAACAAGAAGCTCAACGACTTTGTTATCCCCTACCTGGACATCCGCGACCGTGTGAAAGGATATTCCGTGTCCATCGTCAAGGGTGGCCTGGACGCCATCGGCCGCTCCGCCGGGCCGGTCCGTCCGCCGCTGCAGGACCTCGCCGAGCAGGACCTCGCGGACCTCAAGGCCCTCATCGCGGCCGTCTCCTGATCAACCGTCTCCTGATCCACCCTTTACTAGGAGGAACCACTGTGACCCTTACCGGACACTCCCTGATCGCCGGACAGCCCACTGCCGGCGAAGGCAAAACCACGTTCGGCTTCGACCCGGCAACGAACCAGGCGCTGGAGCCCACATACACGCTGCTCACCGAGGAGCAGCTCAAGGCAGCAACGGCTGCCGCCTCCGAGGCCTTCGCATCCTTCAGCACCCTTGACCCGGAAGCGCACGCCACCTTCCTGGAAGCGATCGCGGACAACATCGACGCCATCGGCGAGGAACTAATCGTCCGCGCCGGCCAGGAAACCGGCCTGCCCTCCGCCCGGCTCCAAGGCGAACGCGCCCGTACCACCGGCCAGCTGCGCCTCTTCGCGGCGGTGGTCCGGCAGGGCGACTTCCGCGGCGTCCGCATCGACCCCGCGCTGCCCGAGCGTACTCCCCTCCCCCGCGCAGACATCCGCCAGCGACAGATCCCGCTCGGCCCCGTCGCCGTGTTCGGCGCCAGCAACTTCCCGCTGGCCTTCTCGACGGCGGGTGGAGACACCGCCTCGGCCCTCGCCGCCGGCTGCCCGGTCGTCTTCAAAGCCCATAACGCCCACCCGGGAACCAGCGAACTCGTCGGCCAGGCCATCGCCAAGGCCGTCAAGGACAACGGGCTGCACCCCGGCGTCTTCTCCCTGGTCTACGGCCCGGGCGCGAGCATCGGACAGGCCCTCGTGGCCGACCCCGCCATCAAGGCCGTCGGCTTCACCGGCTCCCAGTCCGCCGGCATCGCACTGATGCGCACCGCCGCCGCCCGCCCCGAGCCGATCCCGGTCTACGCGGAGATGTCGTCGCTGAACCCGGTCTTCGTCTTCGATGGCGCCCTCAAAGGTGACGTCGACGCGCTGGCCCAGCAGTATGTCACCTCTGTCACGGGCAGCTCCGGCCAGCTCTGCACCTCCCCGGGACTGCTGTTCGCCCCTGAAGGCGAGGCAGGGGCCAAACTCGCCGCCGCCGTCGGCCGTGCCGTTTCCGCCTGTGCCGGCCAGACCATGCTCACCGCGGGGATCGCCGACTCCTGGAACGCCGGTACCAAAGCCCTCGGCAGCGCCGGCGGCGTCCAGGTGATCGGCCAGGGCACTCCCGGCCCCACCGAAAACGCCCCCGCCCCCACGATCTTCGGCACCGGCGTCACGGAATTCACCAGCAACCACGTCCTGCACGAGGAAATTTTCGGCGCCGCATCCCTGGTGATCCGCTACGCCTCGGTGGAGGACCTCCTCCAGGCCGCGAACCGCATCGAAGGCCAGCTCACCGCTTCGCTGCAGCTGACGGAAGAGGACTACCCGACGGCGGCACGCCTCCTGCCGGTCCTGGAGCAGAAGGTGGGCCGCATCATCGTCAACGGCTGGCCCACGGGGGTCGAAGTCGGCCACGCCATGGTTCACGGCGGCCCCTTCCCCGCCACCTCCGACTCCCGCACCACGTCAGTCGGAACACTCGCCATCAACCGCTTCCTGCGCCCCGTCGCCTACCAGAACCTCCCCCAGGAACTCCTCCCGGAGGCGCTGCAGGATGCCAACCCCTGGCACCTGAACCGACGGATCGACGGCGAAGTGGTCCCCGCTGCAGAGAAAGCTGAGGTCGGCGCATGAGCAACCAGCCCACCATCACCCGGATGGAAGTAGTGCCTGTAGCCGGCCATGACAGCATGCTGATGAACCTCAGCGGAGCACACGGCCCCTTCTTCACCCGCAACGTCGTCATCATCACCGATTCCGAGGGCCGTACCGGCCTCGGCGAGGTTCCCGGCGGCGAGAAGATCCGCACCACCATCGAGGAAGCCGGCGCCCTCATCAACGGCAAGCCGGTGGCACGCTACCGCTCCCTCCTGCGCGAAGTGGCGGCCGAGTTTGCCGACCGCGACGCCGGCGGCCGCGGCCTGCAGACCTTCGACCTTCGCACCACCGTCCATGCAGTCACCGCCGTCGAGTCGGCCCTGCTGGACCTGCACGGCCAGTTCCTCGGCGTCCCGGTGGCGGAACTGCTCGGCGACGGCCAGCAGCGCTCCTCCGTCCCGATGCTCGGCTACCTCTTCTTCATCGGTGACCATTCCCGCACCGACCTGCCCTACCTGGTGGAGGACGCACCGGCGGACCGCTGGGAGAAGCTTCGGCGCCAGGAGGCAATGACTCCGGACGCCGTCGTCGCCCTGGCTGAAGCCGCCCAGGAACGGTACGGGTTCAGCGACTTCAAGCTCAAGGGCGGCGTGCTGTCCGGCGACGACGAAGTGGACGTGGTCACGGCCCTGGCCAAGCGCTTCCCGGACGCACGGGTGACGCTGGATCCCAACGGCGGCTGGCTGCTGGATGAAGCCATCCGGCTGGGCAAGCGGATGCAGGGCGTCGTTGCCTACGCCGAGGACCCCTGCGGGGCTGAGGGCCGCTTCTCCGGCCGCGAGGTCATGGCCGAGTTCCGCCGGGCCACCGGCCTGAAGACGGCCACCAACATGATTGCCACCGACTGGCGGGAAATGTCGCACGCCATCCGCAGCAACGCGGTTGACATCCCGCTGGCGGATCCGCACTTCTGGACCATGCACGGCTCGGTACGGGTGGCGCAGATGTGCCACGAGTTCGGCCTTACCTGGGGATCACACTCGAACAACCACTTCGACATCTCGCTTGCCATGTTCACCCACACCGGCGCCGCGGCGCCCGGCGAAATTACCGCACTGGACACACATTGGATCTGGCAGGACGGCCAGGGCCTCACCAAGGAACCGCTGCAGATCAAGGGCGGTGCCATCGAGGTTCCGGACGCCCCCGGCCTCGGCATCGAACTGGACCGCGAAGCCCTGGACAAGGCGCACCAGCTGTATCTGGCGCACGGCCTCGACGCCCGTGATGACAGCATCGGCATGCAGTACTACATCGATGGCTGGTCCTTCGATCCGAAGCGGCCCTGCCTGGTCCGGTAATGCCGTCCGGCAGCACCGTCCGGCAGCAGTGACGGGCAGCACTCTTCGGTAAAGTAGTGGGGTCGCCGTGGCGCGCCCCACTACTTTCCTGTGCCCCGCATTTTTGGGCCCCGCAGCCGGCCTGCTTCATCTAACCCAAAGGAAATACATTCAATGAAGTCTGTGGACAATGCTGTCTCGGACGTGGCGACAGCCACGAAAAAGTTCTTCAAGCGCGTGCTGCCCATCATGCTTGTCATGCTGGTCTGTAACCAGCTGAACCGGTCAAACATCGGGTACGCCCAGGACCACCTCCAGGCAGACGTTGGCATCGGTGCCGCCGCCTACGGGTTCGGGGCCGGGCTGTTCTTTATCGCGTATGCGATTTTCGAGCTTCCCAGCAACGTCATGATGGAGAAGTACGGCGCCAAGGTCTGGCTCACCAGGATCATGATCAGCTGGGGCACGGTTTCCTTCCTCATGGCGTTCGTACAGAGCGAGACCATGTTCTACGTCCTGCGGTTCCTGCTGGGTGCCGCAGAGGCCGGGTTCTTCCCCGCCGTCATCTTCTACTTCGCCCGCTGGGTCCCCGCCGGCGAGCGCGGCAAAGCCACGGCAATCTTCATCGCCGGCTCTTCCATCGCCGCAGCGCTGTCCGGCCCCATCGCCGGGATGCTCCTCAGCCTCCACGGTGCCCTGGGCCTGCGCGGCTGGCAGTGGCTGTTCGGCTTCGAAGGCGCCCTGTCCGTCGTCGTCGGCATCACCGTGTTCTTCCTCCTGGACGCCAAAATCAGGGACGCCAAGTGGCTTACCGCTTCTGAAAAGGACGCCCTGTCCCGCGCCATCGCCGATGAGGACGCGCAGCACGCCACGGCCGACGGCGGAAAGATCAACCGCTGGAAAATGCTCCTGAACCCGCAGATCCTGCTGCTGTGCGGCATCTACTTCTCCGTGCAGCTGTCCATCTACGCCAACACGTTCTGGCTCCCCAGCATCATCAAGCAGATCCCCGGCACCACGGACCTGACCGTCGGCTTCCTGTCCTCCATCCCGTGGGTTTGCGCCGTCTTCGCCATGTACTTCGCGGCAAAGCTGCAGGACAAGGCCCGGTCCAAGAAGCCGCTGCTTGTGGTTGCACTCCTGGTGGCCGCGGTTGGCACCTTCGCGGCAGCCATCGCCTCGCCGGTTATGGCCCTGGTATTCCTGGCCGTTGCGGCCATGGGCTTCAAGAGCGCTTCCCCGCTGTTTTGGACCATTCCGCAGTCCGGGCTGCACCCGCTGGTCCTGGCTCCGGCCATCGCCATCATCAACTCGCTGGGCAACCTGGGCGGATTCGTTGCACCGTTCGGTTTCGGCATCATCAAGGAACAGACGGGAAGCGTCATCCCCGGCCTGTTTGCACTGGCGGCCGCCTCCACCATTGCCGCAGGCCTGGTGTACTTCCTGAAGGAACGCCGCAGCGGGAATGATGCAGCGCCTGAAGTTCGCGAACTGCCGGTCGAGGCTCCGGTCCCCAGCCGGGCCTAGTGATGAGGCGATTGTGCCGCAATCGTCACCGCACTGTTCCAGCGCCCGGGCCGGGAAAACCGTCCCGGGCGTCTGCGTTACTGGCCGGTGATTACCAGGGCAACGCTGTGCCCGCCGAAGCCGAAGGCGTTCACCAGGCCGGCGGAAGCATTCTCCGGCTGGAGCTGGCGCGCGTCTTCGGTGACGACGTCAAGGTCCACCTCCGGGTCCAGCTCTTCAACGTTGAGGGTCCCGGGCAGCATCCCGGTGCGCAGGGCTTCAAGAACCACCACGGCGGCGAGCGCACCGGCGCCGCCCAGCAGGTGGCCGGTGTGGCCCTTGGTGGAGGTGACCGGGACGTCGGGGCCGAAGATCGCGTTGATGGCCTGGCCCTCAAGCCGGTCCCCCACGGGGGTGGATGTGGCGTGGGCGTGCACAAACCCGATGTCCCGGGCCGTGAGGCCTGCGGATTCGAGCGCCTTCTGCATGACGCGCCGCTGCATCGCAGGATCAGCCGCCACGATATCGTTCGCGTCCGAGGTCACCGCTCCGCCTGCCACGGCCCCCAGCACCGCTGCGCCGCGGGCGCGCGCGTGCTCTTCGCTCTCCAGCACCACCACGCCGGCGCCCTCCGCGAGGACAAAACCGTCACGGCCGCCGTCGAACGGGCGGGATGCACGCTGCGGGTCCCCGACGCGGGTGGACAGCGCACGGATCTGGGAGAAGCCGGTGATCACCAGGTCGTTGATGGAGGCATCAACACCGCCGGCAATAACGACGTCGGCCGCCCCGGAACGGATCATCTCCGCTGCCTGGACAATCGCCTCTGCCCCGGAGGCACAGGCGCTCACCGGCGTCCGGGCGCCACCGCGGGCACCGAGGTCGATGGAAACCCACGCCGCCGGGCCGTTGACCATAAGGCGGGTAAGAGTGTGCGGCGAGACCTTGCGGGGGCCGGATTCGGCAAGGGTCCGGTCCTGCTCCAGGGTGGAGCCCAGCCCGCCGTACGCAGAGCCGATCACCACGGCAAAGCGCTCGGGATCCACCTCCGGGGCACCGGCCTGCTTCCAGGCTTCCCGGGCAGCGATGAGCGCCAACTGCCCGCAGCGGTCCATGCGCTTCATCTCACGGGTGCTGAGGTGCCCGGAAAGGTCAGCGTTGACCTGTCCGGCGATCTTCACGGGCAGCTGCTCCGCCCAGGCCTCCCCAAGCGGGGCGATGCCGGACTTTCCGGCCACCAGGCCTGACCAGGTTTCGGCCACAGACGAACCAAGCGGATTGATGGTGCCGGCGCCCGTGATCAGCGCACGGGGTTGAACTGCGTTCACGGTTCCTACTTTGCGGGGTTGTGTGTACCGATGGGGACAAGGGTGAGGTCCGGGTGGTTCTTCTCGATCCGGCGAAGGGCCCAAACATCATTGAACAAGGCCAGGTACTCGCCGTCGGACCGCAGGAGCACCTCGGCGCCCGGTACGTTGGCGAGCGCCGGCATGGCGTCCGCCGTCGAAATCCTGGCCAGGGAGTAGGGCAGGCGTTCCAGCCGCATGGGGGCGCTGAAGTCGTGGGCCATCCGGTCCTCCACCACCTCGAACTGCATGGGGCCGACGGCGGCAAGCACCGGCGCCTGGTCTCCGCGGACGTCGGAGCGGAGCACCTGGATCACGCCTTCGTGCTCGAGCTGCTCGATGCCCCGGCGGAACTGCTTGAACTTGCTGGGGTCCTTGGAACGGGCAACCTGGAAGTGCTCCGGGGCGAACAGCGGGATGGCCGGGTATTCAACCGGGTCCTCGAGGAAGAGGCTGTCCCCCACGCGCAGGGAGGACGCATTGACCAGGCCCACCACGTCCCCGGGGTACGCCTCGTCGATCACTTCGCGTTCACGGCCGAACACCTGCTGCGCATACTTGGTGGCGAAGGATTTCCCGGTGCGGGTCTGGGTGACCACCATGCCGCGCTCGAAGACGCCGGAGCAGACGCGGATGAAGGCCACGTGGTCGCGGTGGGCCTTGTTCATGCCGGCCTGGACCTTGAACACGAATCCGGAGAACGGCGATGCGACGGGACGCGGGGTGCCGTCCACGTCCGGACGCGGGGCTGCCGGCGGGGCGAAGTCAACCAGCGCGTCCAGCAGTTCCTTGACGCCGAAGTTCAGCGCGGCGGAGCTGAACAGGATGGGGGTGGCCTTGCCGGCGTGGAAGCTTTCGACGTCGAACTCCAGGTTGGATTCGATCACCAGGCCCGCTTCGTCCACGGCGTCGGACCAGTTGCTGCCCTGGCTTTCCGCTGCTTCCTCCGGGGTGAAGTACTCGGTGATGGCGATCTGCGCGCCGGCGTTGTTGCGCTGGAAGCGTGCGAAACGGTCGTTGCGGAGGTCCCAGACGCCGCGGAAGTCGCCGGAGATGCCCACGGCCCAGGTCAGGGGCATGGGCTGGAGCCCGGTGCGCTCGGTGATCTCGTCCATCAGGGCCAGCGCGTCCAGGCCGGGCCGGTCCCACTTGTTGATGACGGTGATGATGGGCAGGTTCCGCTGCTTGCAGACCTCGAACAGCTTCATGGTCTGGGTTTCGAGGCCCTTGGCCGCGTCCACGAGCATCACTGCACAGTCGACGGCGGCGAGGACGCGGTAGGTGTCCTCGGAGAAGTCCGCGTGGCCGGGGGTGTCCAGGAGGTTAATGACGGTGTCCCGGTAGGAGAACTGCAGCGCCGCGGAGCTGATGGAGATGCCGCGGTCCTTTTCCATCTGCATCCAGTCCGAGACTGTTTCCTTGCGGTTGGCCTTGCCGCTGGAGGCACCGGCGGTGCCGATCACCTTGGCGTGCAGGGCCAGCGCCTCAGTCAGCGTGGACTTGCCGGCGTCGGGGTGGGAAATGACAGCAAAGGTCCGACGCCGGCCCGCCTCTTTGTGAATCTCCGAGATCCGGGCGGGGGTGAGGACATCTTGGGACACGGTGCTACTTTCGCTGCGGTTTGGGCTGCCCCTGGCATTGGACAGGCTTCAGGGGAGACGGGCTGGCGGACAGCCAAGTTCCCAGTTTATCGCAGCTTGGAGCACCACCACGGGCTCTGCTTAACACCGGCGAAACCCGCGCTTCAAAACGGCGAAATGAGTGCGGGCTACCGTGACCGCATGATGACGCCCCGCACGTCCCCTGCGCCGCCGAAAATATCTGAAGCGGCAGGCTGCACTTCCTATCCAGGCAAACTGTTCTTTGATCCGTTGGCGGCCCCTGAAGCACCAGGAGAGCAGGGGCTTGGGTCCGCTTCGGGTGGAGACGGCTTCGCTGCAAAGGAGCCCCGGGTCCGGCCCCGGAAGAAGGTGGTTGTGGACGAACGGGCCCTTCGCGCAGCGTCACTCAGCAAAGTCAGCAGGGAGCTGGAACGGATGCTGCGCGAGCGGGCACGCTGAGTCCGGCTGCACTGTCTTTGACTGCTCCGGACCGGAAAGTGCCGCCCCGCCACCCGCCGTCGAACGCGTTCCTGCGCCTCTTCCTGCCCTCCCCTAATGGGGCACTTTAGGGCTTACCCGTGCGGAATCAGGTGTTTCTTACCCCTATCATTGAGCTTGCGGGAAATGAGTACTTTTTGATCCTGCCGGCCAAGCCTTAAAGCCGGCATTCCTGCGGACGAAGGTCCGCAACTGTGAAGGGAAACACCTGATGGCGCGGAGCCCCGAAGAATCTCTGAGGGCAACTCTGGGCAGAGTGGCACCCGGAACCCCGCTCCGGGACGGCCTGGAACGCATCCTCCGGGGCCGTACTGGCGCCCTCATTGTGCTGGGCTCGGACCGGACCATCGACTCCATCTGTTCCGGCGGGTTCGACATCGGCATCGATTTCTCCCCCACACGGCTGCGCGAGCTCGCGAAGATGGACGGGGCAATCATCTGCGACAAGGACGCCGGCAATATCCTCCGCGCCGCAGTGCAGCTGGTTCCTGACTCCAGCATCGAAACCCAGGAGTCCGGCACCCGCCACCGCACGGCCGAACGCGTGGCCATCCAGACCGGCGTGCCTGTCATCTCCGTCAGCCAGTCCATGCAGATCATTGCCCTCTACGTGAACGGCCTGCGGCACGTCCTGGAGGGTTCGGAGAAGGTCCTGGCGCGCGCCAACCAGGCACTGGCCACCCTGGAGCGCTACCGCTCCCGCCTGGACCAGGTCACAAGCTCACTGTCCGCTTTGGAGATCGAGGCGATGGTGACGGTTCGCGATGTGGCCGTCACCCTCCAGCGCCAGGAAATGGTCCGCCGCATCTCCGAGGAAATCTCCCAGTACGTCCTGGAACTGGGCGAAGACGGCCGCCTCCTCTCCCTCCAGCTTGATGAGCTCACCGTGGGCCGCGGCCCCGGAAGCGACGTCATCATCCGCGACTACGCCTCGCCCAACGCTTCGCCCGAAGACATCGAAAAGGCCGTCAGCGCCCTGGTGAACCTGGGACCCACCGAGCTGATCGACCTCGGAAAGATCTCCGGAATCGTCGGCTTCGCGGGCGGCGAGGCAAACCTGGACGCCGTGGTGCAGCCCCGGGGTTACAGGCTGCTCTCGGGATTGAAGGCAGTCCCGAAAGCCGTCGCGGACCGCCTGGTGGACCACTTCGGCGGGCTGCAGTTCCTGATGGCAGCCACCATCGACGACCTCATGACCGTTGACGGCATCGGCGACCAGCGGGCCCGGACAGTGCGGGAAGGCCTGAGCCGGATGGCGGAAGCAAGCCTGCTGGACCGGTTCCTCTAAGAGCCTGGCAGGACTGGTCAGGCCAGCTGGAAAACTGCCTTGGGGCTGGCTTTGGAGCCAAGCTTCGCCGTGAAGATGTAATACGCGCCGCCACCCCCGGGCTTAGCTTCCACCGGCTGGCAGCCTTCAACGCTGCGGTTGCGCGGCCACGGGAAGTTGGCGGTCTCGCTGGCGCCCGGGGCGATGAATTTCACCAGGTCTTCGCTCTTTGCCTGGCAGTCCCGGGACGAAAAGATGCGGTCCGCGCCGCTTGTCACCAGGAACTCCATCTGCGACGTTCCGATATTGACCTCGCACGGCATGGTGCCGCCGTTTGTCACCTTAAGGGTGAGCAGCGGGTTTTCCCCGGGCCCGTACGCGGCCTTGTCCGTGGAGGCAGAGACCGTCACGAGGTTCTGGTTGCAGGAAGGGGTGGCCGATGGCGTGGGCGTGGGTTCCGGCGCCGAGGCCGACGGCGATGCCTGGGTGGAGGGATCAGCGGACGCTGTTGCGCCGGCACCGTCCGTGGACGACGCCTGATCGGACTTGCCGCTGAAGGCCCCGGCCAGGGCAAAACTTGCGGCAATCAGTGCAATCACCATCAGCAGCGCCGCACCCAGGAACAGCCGGCGCCGGCGGTACACAGCGGGGCTGGGCTTGCGGACGGTGCTGGAACCGGATGTAGTCGCCCTGCCACGTGATGCTGAATCTCCTTGCCTGCCCATTCTTCTAGGCTAGAGAACGGGCGCGGATCTGCTCCGCCACCACGCCGCCGCCCGGACAACGCTCTGGTCACATCACGTTTCCGGCCCGCCAAGCGGATCAATTACAGTGTTGGGATCGATACTCAAGCCTCCACCACCGCTTCGCCTGCCCTCTTTCCCTCCGGGGCGGAACTGCAGATGCTGCACGGCCGGATCAACGGCTGGTTCGCGGAAATCGCCCGGGACCTGCCCTGGCGGAAGCCCGACTGTTCACCCTGGGGCGTGCTGGTCAGCGAAATCATGCTGCAGCAAACCCCTGTGGTCCGGGTGCTGCCCGTCTGGCTGGAGTGGCTGAAGCGCTGGCCCACACCGGCGGGCCTCGCGGGTGAACCTGCGGGAGAGGCAGTGCGTTTCTGGGGCCGGCTGGGTTACCCGCGCCGGGCGCTGCGGCTGCACGCAGCAGCAGCGGCCATCGTCCAGGACCACGGTGGCAAGGTTCCGGACAACTATGCCGAACTGCTGGCGCTTCCCGGCGTGGGCAGTTATACGGCGGCGGCGGTGGCCGCCTTCGCCTACGGACGCCGCGAAACAGTAGTGGACACCAACATCAGGCGGGTCCACGCAAGGCTTGTTACCGGGGCGGCACTTCCCGCCCCGGCGCTGACCGCCGCGGAAATGCGGCTCGCCGCCCGGCTACTGCCGGACGACGACGACACATCCGTCCGCTGGAACGCTGCGGTGATGGAGCTGGGGGCGCTGATCTGCACAGCCCGCGCACCCAAGTGCGGCGACTGCCCCGTCAGGGACTCCTGCGCGTGGCGGGCAGCCGGCGAGCCGCCGCCGTCGTACGTCCCCAAGGGCCAGGCGTGGCACGGCACCGACCGCCAGGTCCGCGGGGCCGTGATCGCCGTGCTGCGCGAGGCCGACGCGCCGGTGCCGCCGGAGATGTTCCAGCGGGAGCCGGCCGACCTGGGCTTCGCGCCGGCGGGGATCGGCGTACCGCTGGGCGCCCTGCATAGGTTGAATTCTGCTCCTGAACAGCTGGAACGGGCGCTTGCAGGGCTGCTCGCCGACGGTCTCGCGGAGCTGCACGGCGGCGGGTACCGGCTTCCCGCCTGAGCACCCGTCCGGCCAGCGGCGCCGGGACTGGTGGTTGGAATGGCATACTTCTTGGTGACCGGAACCGGGGGAAACCGTGAGAATCATTCTGTACATCATCTGGGCCCTGTTTGTTGTGGCCGCGCTCTTCGCCATCGTCCGGGCGGTCCGCAAAACCAGGCGCCGGGACCAGCTGACGGCAGCGTGGCCAAAGGTTCAGGCAACCGTCACCGGCAGCATCGCGGGGTGGACCAGCGGCGGCGGCGGATCCAGCCGCAGCCGGCGCTTCTTCCCCACTTACCAGTTCACCGATCCCCACGGCACCCTGTTCGCGGGTGAATCCGAAGTATCCTTCGCCGGCAAGCCGGTGCCTGGGTCCTTGATTGAGGTGGCTTACAACCCCACCAACCCCAACGAGTCACTCCAGGTCTCCTCCGCCCCCAAGACAGCAATGGGCTGCCTGATCCCGTTCTTCGCGGTGTTCGCGGTCGCGCTGTTCTGGTTTATCGGCGTCTTCCCGCTGCCCTGAGCGCGGCAGCATAACGATGTCTGCATCACTTCTCCGCTGACGGCGTGGAGGCAGCGACCCGGCCGTACCCTGAAGTATGGGCAAGCCCGGGCTGCTTTTTGCGTTAATGACGACGGCGGGACTCGTCGCTGCGTGCGGCCCCGGCCCTGGCGCGGCCCCGTGCCCGGCCATCGCCCAAGCCACCGCCGTTTCCGTCACGGTTTCAGCCAGCTACGCGCCCCAGATGGCGGCACTGCGCCTTTTGGCCTGCCAGGACGGCGAGTGCACCGAAGGTGACGTGGAACTCCACCCGGGCACCGCGTCGATCGACCAGG
Source organism: Arthrobacter sp. Alg241-R88 (assembly GCF_900537115.1). GTDB lineage: Bacteria > Actinomycetota > Actinomycetes > Actinomycetales > Micrococcaceae > Arthrobacter. The sequence continues at coordinate 150,129 of NZ_UNRG01000001.1, read as the reverse complement.
GCTGCACCCCGGAAGGCGTGTGCTCCGCCACCGCCTCCCCCGACGGTACGAAATTCGCCAACCTGTTCCTCCAAACCCTCACCGAATCGCCCATGTCGGTAACCGCATCGGCAACGGCCCCGGACGGATCACCCCTGCCTGTGCAGACCCTGGACTTCCGCCCCCGCGGCGACTATCCATTCGGCGAGCAGTGCGGCAGGTTTATCAGCGCATCGGTGCTGCTCGACGCTGCTGGCCTGCATGAACAGTCCTGAAGCTAGAACAGCGCCGGTTGGGTGAAACTCTCCTCCGTTGCAGCCTCGCCCGGGCCTCCCGCGGCCTCTGACTCAGCCCGCCACTCGAAACCCAGCTCTGCGAGGAGTTCCTCAACGGACAGCTGCCCATCCAGCACTTCAATATCCGGGGAGTTGTCTTCAAGGTGGAGCCGTTCCATGGCATCGAGCATATTCGCAGAAAGCCGCTGCGGCGTTGGGAACACACCGCCCGGTCTTCATTCGGATTGTTGAGGCAGCTACGGTTCGCCGAAGCCTGCCTGCACCAGCCCGCCCACGTAGTTCACCGCCCGCTCCGCGTCCGCTCCCCACGCTTCCACGTGCAGCACGGACCCCCTGCCGGCCGCCAGCGTCATGAGCGCCGTCATGGAGGCGCCGTCAACCCCGTTGACCTGCACCTCGGCATCCAGCGACGACAGGCCGCCGGCAATCTTTGCGGCGGGACGTGCATGCATACCGGCTTGGTTGACGAGCTCAAAGTCACCCGTGTAATCGGGACCGGAACCGGTGACAGAGCCTTCCCCGACCTCCTGCAGCGCAGGACTTTCAGCCTGCCGGGCAGGGCCGCCCACAGCTTCCGCCGCCCGTTTCACCGCCTGCACATCCCCGCCGCCCTGTGCAGCCACGGCGGCGGCGACGAGCCCCTCCACCAAGGGCGCGTCCGCCAGCACCAGCTCCGCGGCGTCCTCCGCAAATTCCAGTGCGGATTCTGCCGTCATCACGGCAGAACCAAGATCAGTCAGGATTACCGCTCCGTCACCGCCGGCCACCTTGTCCAGCGCCGCCAGAACCTTCTCCAAACTGGTTCCGATCCTGCCGTCCATGGTGCCGCCCGCCGCCAGCAGAACGACGTCCGGCGCCATCTGCGCGGCAAGCTCCACGGCGCCGTCGGCTATCTTTTCGCTGTGGGAGACCACCACGATGCTGACGGTCACGCAGCCGCCTTCACGGCCGCCCGGAGAATCAGTGCACTGGAAGCGGCGCCGGGATCACGGTGCCCGGCGCTTCGCTCGCCCAGGTAGCTTGCGCGTCCCTTCCGGGCTACCAGGGGATCGGTAGCCACGGCCCCGGCTTCGGCAGCCTCTGCCGCGGCGACCAGAACGCTCAACGCATCCTGACTGCCGTCTGCCGCAGCCATACTTGCTGCCTCTGCCGCCGGCGTCCAGGCATCCACCATGGTTTTGTCCCCTGGCTCCGCTTTTCCCCGGGCCACTATCCCGTCCCGTGCCGCAGCCAAGGCACCGGCCCACGCGGCAGGAGCAATCTCCGCAGAGTCCCCGAGCGAAGTTGCCGCGCGCAGGAACGCCGTCCCGTAGAGCGGACCGGCGGCGCCGCCCACCTTGGACATCAGCGTCATCGCCGTCAACTTCAGCGCGGCGCCCGGCGTTTCCGGCGGGGATTCGGACAGCTTGTCCAGGACAGCCTGGAAGCCACGGTCCATGTTTTCGCCGTGGTCAGAATCCCCGATGGCCCGGTCCAGCTCGATCAGCTCAACCCTGTGCTCAGCCATCGCCTGCGCGCACAGGGTCAGCCACTTTACCGTCCAGTTCACGTCCAAAACCACAACTACACGCCCCAGCGCAGTGCCGCCGTGTGGACCGGAGCGTCCCACAGCTCGGTCAGTTCGTCATCCAGCCGCAGCACTGAGATGGAGCAGCCCTGCATCTCGAGGGCTGTGATGTAGTTCCCCACCAGGGACCGCTCAACGGCGGCTCCCCTGTCCGCGAGCACCTGAGCGGCCCGCCGGTAGACAATGTACAACTCGCTCAAGGGGGTGCCGCCCATTCCGTTTACGAACAGCAGCACCCTGTCCCCGGAACTGATTCCCAGGTCTGCCAGCACCGGCGCCAGCAGGCGGTCCGTAATGCCGTCAGCGTTTTCCATCGGAATACGATGCCTGCCCGGCTCGCCATGGATCCCGATGCCGATCTCGATTTCATCCTCGGCCAGGTCGAAGCTGGGCGAGCCCGCATGGGGAACAGTGCACGCGCTCAGCGCCACGCCCATGGTGCGGACGTTGCTGTTGACGCGTTCGCCGATGGCGGCCACCACATCAAGGCCGTCCCCTCGCTCGGCGGCAGCTCCGGCGATCTTTTCCACCAGCACCGTCCCTCCGACGCCGCGCCGGCCCGCCGTGTACAGCGAATCCTCAACGGCAACATCATCGTTGACAAGGACCGTGCGGACATTAACGCCTTCCGCTTCGGCGAGTTCTGCCGCCGTTTCGAAGTTCAGGACATCACCGGTGTAGTTCTTGACGATATGCACCACGCCGGCGCCCGAGTTCACGGCGTGCGTTGCGGGAAGGATCTGGTCCGGCGTAGGTGAGGTGAACACCGCCCCCGGCACGGCGGCGTCGAGCATTCCCCGCCCCACAAAGCCGGCGTGCAACGGCTCGTGGCCGCTGCCGCCGCCCGAGACGAGGCCTACTTTCCCACTGACAGGCGCGTCCTTGCGCGTGATGAAGGTGGGATCTGCGCTGACGGTGACGAGGTCTGCGTGTGCCTGGCCGAAGCCCTGCACAGATTCGTCAACTACCGCCTTCGGATCGTTGATGAGCTTTTTCATGGGGTACTCCTGGTCTGCTTCCTGGAGGGTGACATTCCCGACCCTACTACCGGGCAGCGCGCCGGCGGTAGGGCTCCCGTCCTGCCGGATACAGAAAAGGGACAGCCCCCAATGACTGTCCCTTTCCCTGGGCCCCCCATCCCGGCCAGAACCAGTTTATCCATCAAATCGAGTAAAAGGAAGTGCTGGTCAGGCCTCTGCCAGCACTACCTGGGCTGTTGTTGTGGCCGCGTCACGCCTATCCCATCCCGCAGCCGGAAGCCAACCTGGCCGCAGCCATGACGTCACCAGGAAAATGCCGTGGGAAAAGAGGATGAGGAGACCCAAAAGTCATTTATGGCGCCGCCCACCAGGACGGGCGTCCCGCAGCCTCGATCGAAAAGGCTTGGGTCGGAGGAACTTGATCATGCGGGTGTTTCCGAGCGTGTTGGGTTTCACCCTCGCGAGGTCCAGGAACTCGGCTACACCTTCGTCATGGGAACGGAGCAGTTCCGAATACACCACGGGATCCACCGCTGACTGGTCTGCCATCACTTCGAAGCCGTGACGCTTGAAGAAGTCCACCTCGAAGGTAAGGCAGAACACGCGGGCAACACCCAGGGCACGCGCCTCCTCAAGCAGGCTCTCCACCAGCACGTGCCCTACGCCCTTCCCCCGCCAGTCCTCGGAAGCGGCCAGGGTCCGGACCTCTGCAAGGTCTTCCCACATCACGTGGAGCGCCCCGCAGCCAATAACTTCGCCATCCGAGGACTCGGCGATCCGGAACTCCTGCAAGCTCTCGTAGTAGGCCACCGTCTCCTTGGCCATCAGGATCCGTTGCTCTGCCAGCGGCGCCACCAGTTTCTTGATGGCGGAAACATCGCCGGTGCGCGCAGGACGGATATGGAAGGAGTCAGTCACAGGGCAATCCTAGTTCGACCGCACCTCTGGTCGCGTCCGCGTTGGCACCACCTTCTGGTTTCGTCCGCTTCGCCACCGGCGCTATTTGCCGCTTGCTGCTCCTCCATCCCCGCTGGCCCCCTAACCTCGCAAGCTCGGTCAGGGAACCCCGCCAGCGTGGGCCCTAAGCAAGCTACACAAATAGCCCCGGTGCCTTCGCTCGGCATACAGGCACAGCTCCCAGCGTGTTTGACCAGCAGTCGTGGTTCGTCATGTGCTCGTCGAGTTGAAGCTTTGCTTATGCTCGGGAGCTGGATTCGGGTGTGACTGCGCAGGGATGTGAGACGTACCGCGGTTGCGTTTGCGCAGGTGGATGCCGACCGAGCAGTGTTTCGGATGTTACCCCCGTCACGCCAATGGGCAACGGCGCCCAACCCCGGAGGAAAAATGGCCATAGGCTCCCCCACGCTCACCGAGAAATCCCTGGAGCAGAATGAGAAACGCGGCCTTCGAAGGTCGATGGAGGCCCGACACCTGGTGATGATCGCGATGGGAGGGGTCATCGGATCAGGCCTGTTCCTCAGCTCGGGTTACACCATTGCGCAGGCAGGGCCGCTGGGCGCAATCATCGCCTACCTCATCGGCGCTGCAGTGGTCTACATGGTGATGGCCTGCCTGGGTGAACTGGCTGTTGCCTATCCGGTTTCCGGCGCCTTTCACATCTACGCCGCGAGGTCGATTGGTCCTGCCACCGGTTTTGCAACAGCATGGCTTTACTGGCTCTGCTGGGCAGTTGCCCTGGGCTCGGAGTTTACGGCCGCGGGCCTTTTGATGCAGCGGTGGTTTCCCGAGGTAGACGTTTGGATCTGGTGCCTTGTTTTTGCGTCCATCCTGTTCGCACTAAATGCGATCTCCTCGCGGGTCTTTGGTGAATCGGAGTTTTGGTTTGCGCTGATAAAGGTCGCTGCCGTGATCGGGCTGATTGTCTTGGGCGGCGCAGCCCTGTTCGGCTTTCATCCTCTTGCTGAAAACGGCTACCCGTTCCTGGGCGAGAACCTCAATACGCCACAGGGCTTGTTTCCCAATGGAATTACCGGAGTGCTCATCACCACGCTTGCTGTTTTTTACGCTTTCTCCGGTTCCGAACTCATTGGGGTAGCTGCGGGTGAAACTGCCAACCCTGCGGTCAATATTCCGAAAGCGATGCGGACTACCGTTATTCGCCTGCTGATTTTCTTCGTTGGCGCCATTACGGTGATTGCCTGCACCGTTCCCTATGAGGAGACCTCGGTGGAGGCAAGCCCCTTTGTCACCGTCTTCTCGCAGCTCGGCATTCCCTATGCCGCCGACGTTATGAATTTCGTCATCATCACCGCCCTTTTGTCGGCCGGAAACTGCGGCCTGTTCTCCTGCGCCCGCATGCTTTTCTCGCTGGCGGACGAGGGACACGCCCCGAAGGCACTCGGGAAGCTGACCAAACGGGGAATTCCCCTCCTCGCCCTCTGCGTCAGCATGCTGGGCGGGCTGGCCTCCCTCATCAGCAGCGTGGTAGCCCCCACCACCGTCTACCTGGTCCTGGTGTCCATCGCCGGCTTTGCCACGGTGGGAGTGTGGATGTCCATCACGGCCTCCCACTTCTTCCACCGCCGTGCTTTCCTGCAGTCAGGAGGCCGCACCGCAAACCTGGCCTACAAAGCACCACTGTTCCCGCTGCTGCCCATCGCGGCATTCATCCTGTGCCTGATCTCCCTGATAGGCATCGGCTTCGACCCCACCCAGGCCACGGCCCTCTACTTCGGAATCCCCTTCGTAGGTGCCTGCTACGCCTACTTCCACTACAAGTACGGCCGCCACAAAAAAGGCCACCCGAAGGGCCAGGACAAGGAACAGGAAACAGTGGACGCGTCCTAGCCCAAATAAGAGTAGGGCTCAGACGCTCCGGCAAGGCTGGGGTTTGTAGAGCGCAGAGCGCGATTCCAGGGCCCAAGGCGGCAAGGGAGCGCGCGTGTCCGGCGTCCTGCGCCGAGCGGACCGCCGGCACGAGGTGAAGGAGGCTGGGAAATATACGTAGCGGGCGCCTTGGCCGGCAAGGTGCCGCACGAGGCGAAGGAGGCTGGGACATTTATGTAGCTTGCGTCAGAGCGACGAAGGAGCAGCAAGCGGTAAATGTCCCAGCCTCCGAGCCGGACTTAGCCAGACGTAGCCAGACCGAGCCCGAAGAGAACTAGAGTCCCAGATCAGCAGGCAAGGGCACATTCTGGTCCAGGACGTTCCGGGCCAGGAAGTGCTCCACGACGCCGTACCAGACCTTGGCGTGCTGCGGCTGGAGGACCCAGTGGTTCTCGTCCGGGAAGTACAGGAACCGGTGCGGTGTCCGGCCATCCTGGTCCGCCGCGAGCTGCGATTTGGACAGCAGTTCGTACCAGAGGCGCAGGCCTTCCCCGATCGGCACGCGGTAGTCCTTGTCGCCATGGATCACCAGCATGGGGGTGCTGATCTTTTCCACGTGAAGATGCGGCGAGTTCTCCAGCGCCATCTCTTCAGTCATTTCCTTCAGCCAGTACTGCGAGGCGTCCGTGGTGGGGCCGAATTGGTCCAGCGCCCAGAGGCTCGCATGGGTCACTATCGCCTTGAACCGGTCCGTCTGCCCCGCAACCCAGTTGGCCATGTAGCCGCCGAAGGAACCGCCCATTGCTGCCGTACGGTCCGCGTCAATATCCGGGCGGCCGACGGCGGCATCAGTTACCGCCATGAGGTCGGTGAACGGGCCTTTGCCCCATTCGCCCCAGCCGCGCTGGATGTAGTTCTGGCCATAACCGGTGGACAGGGCCGGATCGGGCAGGAGCACCGCGTATCCCTTCGCCGTCAGCAGCCAGGGGTTCCAGCGCCAGGTCCAGGCATTCCAGGACCCCAGCGGTCCACCATGGATCCAGAGCAGCATCGGCGCCGGGGAGCCCGCAGATGCGCCCTCAGGCAGCGCAAGGTAGGCCGGGACGCGCGAGCCGTCCGCCGCCGTCGCCGCAATCCGTTCCAGTCTGCCGGGGCGGCTGGGCCGTTCCGCCGGTGCCGGCAACCTGGTGGTCTCACCGGTTTGCAGGTCGATGCGGACTGCCTCCGGCGGGAATTCATAAGAACTGCGCAAGGCGTAAGCGCTGCGCCCCTCAGGCGCAACCACGACGTCGGTGTAGGCCGCCGCGTCCTGGGTCACCCGGGTGACGCTCACTTCAGCGGCAGACGCCGGGACGCTGATCCGGAAAACCGGCGATGCGCCGTCGTCGTCCGCAGTAACCAGGAGGGCGGAACCGTCGGGCAACCAGGCTGCCGGCTTGGCCCAGCGGTCCCAGTCGTGGGCCAGAGGAGTCAGCTGCCCAGCGCCGGATGTTGACGCTTCGGAGACGTCCAGGAGGTGCAGCTTCACCTGGGGTGCCTGGCGTGGAGTGGTGTCACTTTCGCTCACCACCACCAGGGTGTTGCCGTCCGGGCTGACCGGGCCGGGGAAGTAGCTCATGCCCTCGTGGTCCAGGATCACCCTGGTGTTTCCGGAGGCAACGTCGATGGCCATCAAGACGGAACGGCTGTCCGCCTTGGCCAGCGGTTTGGTGTAGCTCGCGTAAATGGTCCGGCCGTCGGGGCTGACGGCAATTTCCGCCTCCCGCACCCGCGGACCTGCATCCGGTGTGAGGTTCCGGAGGATCAACGGCACCGTGGCGTCAACAGTGGCGGGTTTGCCGGGGTCCTTCCCTTTTCCGGGCTCGACGGCGAAGATCCGCGGCTGGCCCGGCCCAAGGTCAGCATCCCAGTAACGCACCGGATACTCGCTGTGCAGGATGGCGGAGACTTTGTTGTCCTTGCGCGACTTCCGCCGCTCGGCGTCGTCATCCTCGTCCGCCGAGCCCGCCAAAACCTCCGCTACAACAAACGTTGCGTCCGCCGCTGCGGCTGTCCTCACAGCACCGACGCCGCCGGGACGGTTCAGCACCACGCGGGCTTCACCGCCGTCGGCGGGAAGGAGCCACAAGGCATTGACGGGGTCGCCTTCGGGGCCGTCGGGGTCGGGCCGGGCTGAGGTGAAGTAGACGTCGCCGTTGGCTGCGAACGCCGCCCCAGCCTCGCCCTTGGCGCTGCGCGTGATGCGGCGCGCCTGCTTCTGCCCTGCAGGATCGAGCTCCCACAGGGCCGTGCCAAATTCGGTTCCCTTGCCGTTGAGGGTGGCCACGGTGGTAACCAGCCGCCGGCCGTCAGGACTCATCGCCAGCCCGCTCACCCGAGGGATAGAGAGGTAATGGTCCAGATCATGGAAAGGGGTCAAAGGTTGCTCGTCCGGGATCGCCGGGTTCAGATTAGCCATGCCCCCGATTCAACCCGACTATGCCCCACATCACAAAGACCCGATGGTGACGCTTACCGTGCCCCTCTTCGACGCCAAGCGCAAATGCTGCGGCGGGGCACCGGGCGGCCGCGGCTGGGGCGCTCCGGCCCCGGCGCCATTTGCCGCTTGCTGCTCCTTCGTCGCTCTGACGCAAGCTACACAAATGACCCCGGCACCTGTGCTTGGTGCCCCGCGCACGAGGTGCCGGGCATCAGGGATTTATGTAGGCGCCGTCAGAGCGACGAAGGAGCAGGCGCCGGGAAATCTCTGATGGCCGGCAACGGACTCAGCCACGGAAAGGCACCAAGCCCCAGGCAGGCACACGGATTCAACCTTTGGGTGGTGCGGGTTAAATGCGGAAGGCCCCGCCTGCTCTGGGAGCTGACGGGGCCTTCGGGTGGTGCTTTAGACGCTCGGGGCGATTTCCGGGATGCGCGGCTTGGCGTTGCCGGCGAACGTGAACTTGGCGTCGTCGCCGTCGCCTTCCACGTCCACTACGACGATGTCGCCGGCGTGGATCTCGCCGAACAGGATCTTCTCGGAGAGCTGGTCCTCGATCTCGCGCTGGATGGTGCGGCGCAGCGGCCGGGCACCCATTGCGGGGTCGTAGCCGCGGGTTGCGAGGAGCACCTTGGCGGCGGGCGTGAGCTCGATGCCCATGTCCTTGTCCTTGAGGCGCTTCTCCAGCCGGGTGACGAAGAGGTCCACGATCTCGATGATCTCGTCCTGGGTGAGCTGCGGGAACACCACAACGTCATCCACACGGTTCAGGAACTCGGGACGGAAGTGCTGCTTGAGCTCTTCAGTGACACGGGCACGCATGCGGTTGTAGCCGGTTTGCGTGTCGGTGCCGGACTGGAAGCCGGTGGCAACGCTCTTGGAGATGTCCCGGGTACCGAGGTTGGTGGTCATGATGATCACGGTGTTCTTGAAGTCCACCACGCGGCCCTGGGAGTCGGTCAGGCGGCCGTCTTCCAGGATCTGCAGGAGCGAGTTGAAGAGGTCCGCGTGGGCCTTTTCCACTTCGTCGAACAGCACCACGGAGAACGGACGACGCCGGACCTTCTCGGTCAGCTGGCCGCCCTCCTCGTAGCCCACGTAGCCCGGAGGGGCACCGAAGAGCCGCGAGACGGTGTGCTTCTCGGAGTACTCGGACATGTCCAGGGTGATGAGGGCGTCCTCTTCACCGAACAGGAACTCCGCGAGTGCCTTGGCGAGCTCGGTCTTGCCGACGCCGGTGGGGCCGGCAAAGATGAACGAGCCGCCGGGACGCTTGGGGTCCTTGAGCCCTGCACGGGTACGGCGGATTGCCTGGGACAGCGCCTTGATGGCTTCGTTCTGGCCCACCACACGCTTGTGCAGTTCGTCTTCCATCTTCAGCAGTCGCGAGGACTCTTCCTCGGTCAGCTTGAACACGGGGATGCCGGTGGAGTTGGCCAGCACCTCGGCGATGAGATCCTCATCAACCTCGGAGATGTCATCCATGCCGCCGGACTTCCAGTGGCGTTCCTTCTCCGCGCGCTCGGTGATCATCTTCTGCTCCTTGTCACGGAGCGAAGCTGCACCTTCGAAGTCCTGCGCGTCAATCGCGGACTCCTTTTCCATCTTCAGCTTGGCGATGCGCTCGTCCATGGCCTTGAGCTCCGGCGGAGCGGTCATGCGGCGGATGCGCAGCCGTGCGCCGGCCTCGTCGATCAGGTCGATCGCCTTGTCCGGCAGGAAGCGGTCCGAGATGTAGCGCTCGGCGAGGCTGGCGGCGGACGCCAGGGCGCCATCGGTAATGGTGACGCGGTGGTGCGCCTCGTAGCGGTCACGCAGGCCCTTGAGGATCTCGATGGCATGCGCCACAGAGGGTTCCTTGACCTGGATCGGCTGGAAGCGGCGCTCGAGGGCGGCATCCTTCTCGATGTGCTTGCGGTACTCGTCCAGCGTGGTGGCACCGATGGTCTGCAGTTCACCGCGGGCCAGCATGGGCTTCAGGATGGACGCAGCATCGATGGCACCTTCGGCGGCACCGGCACCCACGAGGGTATGGATCTCGTCGATGAAGAGGATGATGTCGCCGCGGGTGCGGATTTCCTTGAGGACCTTCTTCAGTCGCTCTTCGAAGTCACCACGGTAACGGGAGCCTGCCACCAGGGAACCGAGGTCCAGGGTGTAGAGCTGCTTGTCCCGAATGGTCTCCGGGACGTCGCCGCGGACGATCGCCTGGGCCAGGCCCTCGACGACGGCCGTCTTACCGACGCCCGGCTCACCGATCAGCACAGGGTTGTTCTTGGTGCGGCGGGAGAGGACCTGCATGACGCGTTCCATCTCCTGCTCGCGACCGATGACCGGGTCCAGCTTGTTCTCGCGGGCAGCCTGGGTCAGGTTGCGGCCGAACTGGTCCAGGACAACAGAGCCGGCCGGGGCACCTTCAGGCTGGCCCGAGCCGACGCCGGCGCCGGTGGTTTCCTTGCCCTGGTAGCCCGAAAGGAGCTGGATGACCTGCTGGCGGACCCGGTTGAGGTCGGCGCCGAGCTTGACCAGCACCTGGGCGGCAACGCCCTCACCCTCGCGGATGAGGCCCAGCAGGATGTGCTCCGTGCCGATGTAGTTGTGGCCCAGCTGGAGGGCTTCGCGCAGCGAGAGCTCCAGCACCTTCTTGGCACGGGGGGTGAAGGGGATATGCCCGGACGGCGCCTGCTGGCCCTGTCCGATAATCTCCTGCACCTGCTCGCGAACGCCGTCGAGCGAAATGCTCAAGGACTCAAGAGCTTTGGCGGCAACGCCCTCACCCTCATGGATCAGACCCAAGAGGATGTGTTCGGTACCGATGTAATTGTGGTTCAGCATGCGTGCCTCTTCTTGGGCAAGCACAACTACGCGACGGGCACGGTCCGTAAATCGCTCAAACATTTCGCCACACTCCTAGCTACGACGTACTTTGATGCTACGTGGCTGACCCAGACTTGTGGAGCGTGTTCGCCACGGGGGAAACCGCGCCGGGAACGGGAATACCGATCAACGCCGCTTTGCAGCACTGCCGTCCCCTTCAGGGAGCAGGTAAAGAGCGCCTTCCAGCGGCCGGATCCGTGGCAGCCACAGGCTTACTCCGGCGTCCTCCACCATGGCCCCGGCCCCAAGCGTCCCTGTCCTGCGGGAGAAATTCGTGCAGAGCCCCGCATTTTAGGTCTGGAAACGGCAAAAGCCCTGCCTCCCGAACCGGGATGCAGGGCTTTTTGCGGACTGGCACCGTAACTAGGAATTGGCCTTTTGGTAGGCTTCCTGGATTTCGGCCTGAATTCGGCCGCGGCTGTTAACGGTATAGCCGTTTTCCCGCGCCCATTGGCGAATCTGTGCTGAATCGTGACTGCGGCCTCCACCGGAGGCTTTGGTCCGGGCAGCCCGGCCGCCGCTGCTGCCGGAAGCCTTACGTGCAGCGCCAATAAACCGTTCCAGTGAGGAGCGGAGTTCAGCGGCATTGGCCGCCGATAGATCAATCTCGTAGTTGACCCCGTCAAGGCCAAACTTAACATTCTCGTCTGCGGATCCCCCATCCAAATCATCAACGAGGATGATGTTTACTTTCTGTGCCATTTAAAGTCTTCCTCTTGGAAAGGGTTCGGTTTTCAGAAAAGCTGGATGTTTCCCTAAAAGTATGACTCTTTTTATGGCAACGCGTCAAAGCGGCAAATGGTTCCTGGGGATAAAAGGGGAAAGCTGAGGGTTTATCTATTCGTTTCCGGATCCTGCCGGTCTGCCGGTGATGCAGCGCGTGCTTCGGCTTCTGCCTGGGCCTGTGCCTCTGCCTGCCGTTCGGATTTGTCCGCATTAAAGATTGACTTCATGGCAAACCAGAAAAGCAGGCCCACCACCAGCGAAGGCAGGAGTACAGCCACGTATTCCATGATTAGTGTCCTTCGGGCTTCAGCAGCGGGAAGAGGATGGTTTCGCGGATGCCGGCACCGGTGAACAGCATCACCAGGCGGTCGATTCCCAGGCCGATACCGCCCATCGGCGGCGCCCCGTACTCCAGGGCGCGCAGGAAGTCTTCGTCCAGCTGCATGGCCTCATCGTCACCGGCGGCTGCATGGCGTGACTGCTCGGTGAGCCGCTCCCGCTGGATGACCGGGTCGATGAGCTCGGAGAAGGCGGTGCCGCGCTCCATGCCACCAATAATCAGGTCCCAGGCCTCGATCAGCCGGCCGTCCTCCCGGTGCGGGCGGGCCAGCGGCTGGGCCGAGGGCGGGTAGTCGTAGACGAAGGTGGGGTTCAGCAGGGTGGGCTCCACGATTTCGCCAAACAGCTCCACGGCCAGCTTCTCGGCGTCCCACTTGGGGTCAACCTTGACTTCGTGCTTTTCGGCGATTTCGCGCAGTACCTCCAGCGAAGTATCCGGCGTGACTTCCTGGCCAACGGCGTCGGACAGGCCCGGGTAGACGGAAACCCAAGCCCAGTCGCCGTCGAGGTTGATTTCCCCTGCTTCGGTCTGGAGGACACGGCCGGCACCCACGGCGTCGGCGGCGTCGAGGATGATCTCCTTGATGCGCTGCGCCATAACGAACTGGTCCGCCCACGCCTCGTAGCACTCAAGGGTGGTGAATTCCGGGCTGTGGGTTGAGTCCACGCCCTCGTTGCGGAACACGCGGCCCATGTCATAGACGCGGTCGATGCCACCCACCACGGCGCGCTTGAGGTACAGCTCGGTGGCGATGCGCAGCGTCATCTTCTGGTCGAAGGCGTTCATGTGCGTCTCGAACGGCCGTGCCAGGGCACCGCCGTGGACCAGGTTCAGGATGGGGGTTTCGACTTCCACGTAGTTGTGGCGGAAGAGTGTCTCGCGGATGGAGCGTGTAATGGCGGCGCGGGTGTACACCATTTCGCGGGCTTCGTCGCGGACCATCAGGTCCACGTAGCGCTGGCGGACGCGCGTTTCCTCGTTCAGCTCCGCGTGGAGTACAGGCAGCGGGCGGAGCGCCTTGGAGGCCATGGACCAGGACTCGGCCATAACAGAGAGCTCGCCGCGGCGGGAGGAGATGACCTCGCCCTTAATGAACACGTGGTCGCCGAGGTCAACCAGCGCCTTCCAGTCGGCGAGCGCTTCCTCGCCAACGTTGGCAAGGCTGAGCATTGCCTGCAGGCGCGTGCCCTTGCCGTCGGTACCGCCCTCCTGGAGGGTTGCGAAGCACAGCTTTCCGGTGTTGCGCACGAACACCACACGGCCGGTGACGCCGACCACGTCGCCGGTGGTGTCGTCCGCCTCGAGGTGGGCGTACTTTTCACGGATCTCGGAGAGCGAATGCGTCCGCTCCACACCCACCGGGTACGCCTCGGCGCCGCGCTCGATCAGTTTGGCGCGCTTCTCCATGCGGATCCGCATCTGCTCGCTGGCGTCGAGCGGCTCAGGGGAGTTCTTGGGCGAGGGGGTGTTTTGGGAAGTCACAATCATCAAGTTTACCGGGAGTTGGGCTGGCCCGGCTTCGCTGGCGGCAGCGGCCTCCCGCCTAGGATGGGGTGGTGAAAGAACAGGTCCTTCCAACGCACGACGGCGGCCGCCTGGCCTTATACAGTTACGGCACCGAGGATGCGCCGGGAGAACGCCGGGTGCTCCTGATCGGCGGCGCGTTCCTGACTGCCCTGATTTACCGGCCGTTTTCGGTCGCGCTGGCCAAGGGCCTGGGTGAGGGCTGGGCCGTGGACGTTTACGACCGCCGTGGGCGGGGAAGCTCCTCCGAGCAGCCGGACGGCTATTCCATGGCCACGGAGATCGCCGACGTCCGTACCGTCCTGGACGCCACCGGTGCACGGAATATCCTTGGCCACAGCCTGGGCGGCTCGGTGGCACTGAACGCCGTGCAGGAGTTCACCGGAACCTCCTACGTTCCGGACAAGCTGGCGGTGTACGACGCCGCCGTCAATATCGACGGCAGCATCGACACCTCCTGGTTGTCCGGCTTCGAAGACGCCGTGGACAGCGGCAAGGTTGGCCACGCCCTCGCGCACATGAAGAAGGCCACGAGCCCCGGGTCGGCGATGGCGAAGATCCCCGAGCCCGTGCTCGCCGGGCTGATGGCCCTGTTGTCCCGGACGAAGGTCAACAGGATGTTCCGCGAAGTGATGCCCAGTGGCGTTGGCGAGCTGCGGGCCGCCTACAAAGAGGCGGACCACGCCAGGGATTTCAGTGTGTTGCCTGCCAACACCCATTTCATGGCCGGCGGCAAGAGCCCCAGCTACTACAAGGCAACGGCTGAGCGGCTGCACGCGGCCGTCCCCGGCAGCACCTACGAGCTCTCCCCCAAGGGTTTCCACGGTTCCATTCCCGCTGCCGTGAACGAACTGGTCTCCGATATCTCCGAATACTTCAAGAGCTAGGCGCGGCCCCCGGCCCCGAGTTTTTGTCCAGATATGCAGGGCTAAAGTGCCTCGAAGTCTGCATATCTGGACAAAAACTCCAAGGAAAGGGCGGTCAGGTGCGCTCTCCCCTGCTAAATCCGGCAAGGGCCGCGTCCCCCAGGTTCTGCCACAGACTCCGCACCTCCTGCTGCTCCTCTCCGCCTGCCGGCCCGGTCCGGCCTGCGAGCCAATCGCCATAGCGGGTGATGTCTTTCCCGCCTGCAGCAGCGACAGCATCACAGGCGAATCCGACGGCCGTAGAACCGTCCGAAAGTTCCACTGACCCCAGCAGCATGGGTTCGGGGAGGGAAGCCAGGAAAGAGCCCATCCCCGCTTCGGACAACAGCCACCGCTCCCCCACCAGCTCCGCGCCGCCGTCGTCCGAGCGGTACACCCCCGGCTTCGGCGGCACGGTGTCCAGGGACACCATGCGGTAGCGGGCCGCCGTACGCACCGGGCCGTCCCACGCCGCTCCAAGTTCCTCCAGTTGCGGCGCCAGCGGCTGGCCCTTGCGGTGCGCGCCCACCACTACCAGGGGTACGGCGGCGGCCCCGGCGGTCACCGGCCAGGGGAACGACGGCGCATGGCCGGCAGGCTGCCCGGCTGCCGGCGCCGCCCCCTGGGCGAAGAGTGCAGGAACGTCCGGGGTTGCCTCCAGCAGGCGGGCGATGTCGGCGGCAACAGCGTCCTCGAAGGTCCTGCCCACCACGGTCACACCGAACTGGGCACCGTCCACTTCACCGGCGGGCACAGCCACCGCGCACAGGTCGAACAGGTTGCAGAAGTTCGTGTACGTGCCCATCAATGAGTTCACGCCCACAGGGTCAGCGGCTACCTCGGCGAGGGTGGGATGGAAGGGCGCGGTGGGGATCAGCAGGGCGTCGAACCCTTCAAGCTGCGCCATCGCCTTTCGCTTCAGTTCTTCCAGCTTCGCGGTGTCGTTGACGTAGCGGTGGGCGGGCACCGTGCCCGCTGCCCGGATGATGCGTTCCACCGTGGGATCAATGCCCGCCTGGGTGTCCGCATCGGCACCGGCTGTTTCAAGGAAACTGCCGACGGCGGCATAGCGCTCCGCCACCAGCGCGCCGTCGTACAGCAGCCGGGCGGCCTCGAGGAAGGCACCAAAGTCGATGGCTTCCGTGTCCAGTCCCATAGCCCGCAGCCGGTTGATGTTCCGTTGGAATTCCGCTGCCCAGGCCTCCGGCAGTCCCGGCAGGGTTGCCGGATACGCAATCCGCGGTTTTTCCGGCGCGGCCAGCCGGATGTCCGCCGGCCAGGCCCGGGCTCCTCCCGCCATGACTCCCATGGCAAGCTCGGCGGTGGACAGGTGGCGGGCGAAGATGGTGACGGCGTCCCAGGACCGGCAGGCCGGAACCACGCCGGCCGTGGACACGACATGCAGCGTTGGTTTGATGCCCACGATCCCCTGCAGCCCCGCGGGCACGCGGCCTGATCCTGCCGTGTCCGTTCCAATGGCAATATCCACCAGCCCCAAGGCCACGGCCACCGCGGAGCCGGAACTGGAGCCGCCGGAGATAAAGTCCGGGCGGCGGGAGTCGCGGACTGCACCATGCGGGCTTCGGGTGCCTACAAGGCCTGTCGCAAACTGGTCGAGGTTGGTGGCCCCCAGGACGAGGGCACCGGCTGCACGGAGGCGGGCCACTGCTTCGGCGTCCTTCTCCGGTTGGTAGGCAAACCCGGGGCAGGCTGCCGTCGTTGGGATCCCTGCTACGTCAACGTTGTTCTTGACGGCGAGAAGGAGCCCGGCAAGCGGCAGGTCCGCGCCACCGGCAGCGGCCGTGTCAATGGCGGCGGCGTCGGCCAGCAGTTGGTCCGGACTACGGAGGGCGATCCAGATCTCGGGGCGGTCCACTGCGTCCAATGCGGCCAAAGCGGCCTGGACCCGCCTGGTGGCAGCGCCGATGGTTGCCGGGCTCATACCGCTGCCTCTTCCAGTTCTGGTGCTTCCAGCTCCTGTGTTTCCCGGGCTGCGCCAGGCGTTACGGGTTCGGTTTCGGCATCCAGCCCACCCAGGATCACCACCGCCTCGCCTGCAACCACCTGCGAGCCCGCAGTTGGCAGGACCTGCAGCACCACGCCGTCGCACGGCGCTTCAAGCACGGTTTCCATCTTCATGGCCTCCAGGGAAACCAGCGGTTGGCCCTGCACCACCCGGGCTCCGGCCGCCACGTCGACTTTCCAGACACTGGCAGCAAACGGTGCGGAGACAAGGGATCCGCCCTCAGGAACGACTACCTCGTCTGCCACCGGTGAGACGACGGCGGCAAGGGCGTCCGCGCGGTCGAACTCGCCGGCGTCGGCCCAGGCCTGCCGCTCCACCGCGAACGCCGCGCCCTGCTTCTCCCGGAACGCCGCGATGGACTCCCGGTTTTCCTCGAGGAACACCTCGTGTTCAGCCAGCGAGAACGTGCCGTCCTCGATTTCCACTCCGCGGCCCCTGCCGGCGGCCATGTCCGCCCGCAGGTCCAGGAGTTCCTCGGGGCTGACCGGGTACCAGGAGATGCGGTCGAAGAAACGGAGCAGCCACGGCGAGCCCGGCTCAAAGGGGGCGGAGTCGGCGTAGCGCGACCAGACCTGCGTGGTGCGGCCCACGAACTGGTAGCCGCCGGGCCCTTCCATGCCGTAGATACACATGTATGCGCCGCCGATGCCCACCGCGTTCTCCGGTGTCCAGGTGCGGGCCGGGTTGTATTTGGTGGTGACCAGGCGGTGGCGTGGATCCAGCGGGGTTGCCACCGGGGCGCCAAGGTAGACGTCGCCGAGGCCCAGGACCAGGTATTCGGCGTCGAAGACGGTGTCGAACACCTCGTTGACGGAATCCAGGCCGTTGATCCGCCGGATGAATTCGATGTTCCAGGGGCACCAGGGGGCGTCGTCGCGGACACCTGCCATGTAGCGTTCGATCGCTTCACGGGTGGCGGGATCGTCCCAGGAGAGCGGCAGCCGGACGGTGCGGCTGGGAACCACCAGCTCCGAGCTCGCCGGCAGCGCGGCCTCAACGTCCTGGACGAGGTCCAGCAGGCGCTTCGCGGACAGGACGGATGGATCCACCTTGATCTGCAGGGAGCGGATCCCGGGGGTGAGGTCCACGACTCCCGGCACGCGGAGCTGCTCGAGGTGCTGGTGCAGCGCGTGCACCCTGGCCCGGAGCCCAAGGTCCAGGACCATCTCCCCGTACTCGACCAGCAGGTTGTCGTCCCCGGACCGGCGGTAGGTGACCGCGGGCCTGCCGGAACCTTCCGGCACGCGGCCCAGCACGCCGTCGTCGCCATCCCCCCGGGCAGTGCGGCTGGCAGGTGCCGACGCCTGGGTGCCTGCTGCCGTGAGCCGGGAGATATCCGCGGACCAGCCTGCGCCGCCCGGCAGCACCAGCTGCCGGCCCGGTCCCAGGTCCTTGGCCGACGGCGCCTGGCTCACTGGAATGGGTACGAAGCGGACTTTGTCGCCGGGCCGAAGCTGGCCGAGCTTCCAGCGGTCCGCGGTGACCACCGTGACCGGGCAGACGAACCCGCCCAGGCTGGGCCCGTCGGGACCGAGCAGGATGGGTGTGTCCCCGGTAAAGTCCAGGGCTCCCACGGAATACGCGGTGTCGTGGATGTTGGACGGGTGCAGGCCGGCCTCGCCGCCGTCGGTCCGGGCCCAGCGCGGTTTGGGGCCGATGAGCCGGACACCGGTGCGGGCAGAGTTGAAGTGGACCTCGTATTCGGAGGCGTAGAGCTCCTCGATGTCCTCGCGCTGGAAGAACTCCGGTGCGCCGTGCGGCCCTTCCGCCACGGTCAGTTCCCAGGTTGAGGTCAGGGCAGGCCGGCTGTCCAGCGGGACGGCCGCCACCGTCGCTTCTTCACCATTTGCGGGTCCGGAGACGGCCGGGGCAACTGCGCGGAGCACGTCGCCTGCGCGAAGGACCCGCCCGGCATGGCCGCCGAACTGCCCGAGGGTGAAGGTGGAGGCGCTGCCCAGGTACTGCGGGATGTCCAGGCCGCCCTGGAACAGGATGTAGCCGCGGAGCCCGTTGCCGCCGGCGGTCCCGACGTCGAGCGTTCCGCCCGCCGGGACCGTGACGGGTGCCCACGTGGGCACCTCCGTCCCGTTAACTGTCACTGTTACCTCAGCGCCGGTGACGCAGATGGTGGTGCGGTGTGTGAAGGTCAGGCTGGGGCCGGTCATGGTGAACTCCAGCCCGGGAGCACCCTCCGCGTTGCCGAGGGCGTTGTTGCCGAGCCGGAAGGACAGGTCGTCCATGGGTCCGCTGGGCGGTACGCCGATCTGCCACAGCCCTGCCCTGCCGGGCCAGTCCTGCACGGTTGTCTGCAGGCCGGGGCGGCCCACGGTGATGCGCGGTTCCGGGTCCCCCACGTTGTCCAAAGTGCTCGTCGAGTGCTGTACGGCACGGACCACGTCCAGCCCGGTTGCGGCGCGGAGCAGGCCGAGGTTGGTCTCGATTCCGTCGATGCGGGTGCCGGCGAGCGCGGCGGCGAGCCGGTCAAGGGCTTCGGCCCGGTCCGCTCCGGCGGTGATGATTTTGCCCAGGAGCGGATCGTAGTTGGTGGAAACCTCGGTGCCGGTCTCGGCCCAGGCGTCCACGCGGACATCCCCGGACGCGGGATAAACGGCGTTGGTGACGGTGCCGGCGCTGGGCTGGAAGCCGCGGGCTGGGTCCTCTGCGTAGACGCGTGCTTCCACGGCGTGGCCCGATACCGGCAGGCTGTCCGGTACTTCCGCGAGGACCGTTGCGGCCCCGGTGCCGCCCTGGGCCAGGCGGAGCATCCACTCCACCAGGTCCACACCGGTGACGGCCTCGGTGACGGGGTGCTCTACCTGGAGCCGGGCGTTGACTTCGAGGAAGGAGGCCTCGCGGCGGACGGAATCGTAGACGAATTCCACGGTTCCGGCGGAGCGGTAGTTGAGGGACGCGCAAAGGGCGCGGGAGCTGCGGTGAAGTTCCTCGCGCAGCTCCTCCGGGAGGTCCGGTGCGGGCGCCTCCTCGAGGACCTTCTGGTGGCGGCGCTGGAGGGAGCAGTCACGGTCACCAAGGCTGACTACCCGGCCTTCGCCGTCGCCGAAAATCTGGACCTCAACGTGCCGGGCGTTTTCGACGTACCGCTCGGCGAACACGCCGGCGGTGCCGAAGCTGGCGCCGGCCAGGCGGGCCACGCGCGGAAAGCTTTCTACGAGTTCGGCCTCCGTGCGGCAGACCGTCATGCCGATTCCGCCCCCACCGCCGGTGGCTTTGAGCATCAGCGGGAAGCCAATCGCGGGGGCTGCTGCGACGGCGTCGTCCACGTCTGCCAGCAGCCCGGACCCGGCGATCATGGGCACTCCTGCCGCCCGCGCGGCATCCCTGGCGGTGTGCTTGGTGCCGAAGATGCGGAGCTGTTCTGCGGTGGGTCCCACAAAGACCAGGCCCGCGGCCTCGACTGCTTCTGCGAAGGCGGCGTCCTCGGACAGGAAGCCGTAGCCGGGGTGGATTGCTCCTGCTCCGGTGGTCCTGGCCGCTTCCAGCAGCGCATCCACGCGGAGGTAGGACTCCTTCGCCGGTGCGGGCCCGAGGAGCACTGCTTGGTCTGCGAGCCGGACGTGCTTGGCACCGCGGTCCGCTTCCGAGAACACGGCAACCGTCCGAAGTCCCAGCTTGCGGGCGGACTCGATGATGCGGCAGGCGATTTCGCCGCGGTTGGCGATCAGGAGGGTGTCAAAGCGGTTCTGCGTCCCGACGGTGTTCATCGTTTCAGAAGTGCTCACAGGGCTGCCTCCGGACGGGTGACGATCATGCGGACAGGGGTGGGGTTGAAGCCGTTGCACGGGTTGTTGATCTGCGGGCAG
This sequence comes from Arthrobacter sp. Alg241-R88, assembly GCF_900537115.1. Classification (GTDB taxonomy): domain Bacteria; phylum Actinomycetota; class Actinomycetes; order Actinomycetales; family Micrococcaceae; genus Arthrobacter. The sequence continues at coordinate 129,822 of NZ_UNRG01000001.1, read as the reverse complement.
TTGGACACCAGCACCAGGGTGTCCACTTCTGCCCGCAGTGCCACGCGCTTTCCGGGAGCGGAGAGTCCGTCCACAATGCCCAGGGCACCGTCCGGGTCCACGGGAACGTTCATGAACCAGTTGATGTTGGACACCAGGTCCCGCTTCCCGAGTCCCCAGCGTGAGCCCTCGATCAGGAAGTTCTCCACGCAGGCGTGCTGTTCGCGGGTGTGCTGCCCGTAGCGGAGGGTGTTTGATTCCTGGGAGCAGGCCCCGCCGATGGTGTCGTGGACGCCCACCTCGTCTGCCACGACGGTCATCAGGGGAACTCCCGTTTCCGCCCGCAGGACCGAACCGGTGGTCAGGACGATGGACTGCTGCCGGGCGATGGTGACGGCGGCGGAGTAACGGACGGTGGGGTCACCTGCGGCGTACAGCAGGCAGTCCACGGCCTGGTTGCCTTCCAGGTCCACGATGGTCAGGACGTCTCCGGCAGAGATCACGGCGGACCAGGGGCCGCGGGCATCGACGAATTTGTCAAGGACCACGGCGCCCGGTGTGAGGGCAAGGTGGCGGGCGTCCGTGATGGGATCGGTGTAAGTGGCGGTGTTCATCGGGCGTTCCTTGCGGTCAGGTCGTGTTCGGTGTTGTGCAGTGCCTGCAGGTGTTCGGGAGCCAGGGGGCCGTTGAGGGTGCCGGCCTCCAGTGCAGCGAGGTCCTGCGGCGAGTGCCAGGCAACGATGTCGACGGCGGTTCCGGTGAAGTCCGTGCGCGGGTCCAGCGGGTGCGCGGTGTTGGCCAGGACCAGCACCGCGTCCATCTGGAGCAGAAGTTCGACGGCGGCGCCCGGGCCGGCGCTTCCGGTGAAGGTGATGCTGCCGGAAGGGCCAACGCTGACGCCCTTGAACAGGGACAGCGACGGTGCCACGTCGCGGGGACCCAGGCCGCTCTTCAGGGCGCCAAGGGTGAGCAGTTCGCGGGCGGCCGGGGATGCGCTGTGGGCAGTTCCTGCACCGTACCTGGCCGTGTTGCCTTCAAGTGTGGTGGCGCCGGTGAGGGCGTCGTGGCGGGTCGAGCTGTCAGCGACGATCGTGGCCATCAACCGGCCGGCGTCGGAGAGGAGCGGGTGGCCTGCACCTGGGTAGGCCTGCCAGGGAACCTTCACGGTGTCAGCGATGTTGAGCCGTTCGTGCAGGGCTCCGGCGCGGTAGAGGAGGGCATGCACGCAGGCATCCCCCTGGGTATCCGTGAGCCTGATCCTGGTGCCGCGGGCCAGGTTCATGGTGGTGTAACGGCCGAAGGCCAGGGATTCCGCCCAGGAAAGCGCGGCGATGGCGCCTGCAGGAAGGCCCGCTGTCAGGTGTGCCGGGGCAGTAGCAGCCGGAACGAAGCGCATGGTGTCAGCTGTCCTGCCGTGCTGTTCCCTGGCGTGGGCACGGGCGCCGGCGGTGGTGGCCGTACCGGCTGCTGGGCTTTCGGTTACTTGTATCATGTCAGTCCTGTGTTGGTCCGCGTGGTGGTGTTTGTCGGAAAAAGCTGGTGAAGTTCGGGGTGGCTTAGGCGTTGGTGGCCAGGTTCTTGCGCCGGACCCAGAGTCCAAGGAGCAGGACCACCGTCACCATGAGCGGTGCTGAGTAGAGGAGGATGCCGTTTTCGCCGGTGGGGTCGTAGACCTCGGGCCGGGGCCAGGCGAGGTTGACCACCATCAGTGCTCCGTAGAGGACGGCGAGGATGTTGACGGGCAGCCCCCAGCGTCCGAGCGAGAAGAGTCCTGCCGGCAGCGTCTGCCCTACCCGGTTCCAGTCGCCCCGGAGCCTGTTGAGCAGCTGCGGCACGGTGACCAGGAGGTAGGCGATGTAGACCATCACGATGCAGACGCTGCAGAGGGTGGTGAACAGGGCCGCGTTGCCTACGTTGATGGCCAGCACGCCAACAGCCAGGGCGCCGATGACGATCGAGGGCCACATGGGCGTCCCGCGGGTGGGATGGACCGAGGACAGCAGCGCCGACGCCGGGAGTTTCCCGTCGCGTGCCATGGAGAACACCAACCGCGAACCGGCGGTCTGGATGGCAAGGGTGCAGACAAAGATGGCGATGGCCACGTCCACCAGCAGGACTTTGCCCCAGAAGGTGCCCAGGACTGCGGTGAGGACGTAGGGCAGGCCTTCGGTGGCGAGCCGGCCGTCGTCAAGGCTTGGTGCAGCCATCAGGGCGGTGATGATCATCAGTGCTCCGCCGATTCCGGAGATGAGCAGGGCCGAAAGGATGGTGCGCGGAGCGGTACGGCGGGGGTCCTTGGTCTCTTCGGAAAGCTCCCCGGCGGAGTTGAAGCCCACCATGACGTAGGCGGCCATCAGCCCTGATACCAGGAAGGCTCCGACGGCGCCGAGGTCCGAGCCCTGGAGCACGGTGGTGTCCGCAACAACATCGGGCCCGCGCTGCGCGGCGCTGATGAGTGCGAGGATGACGGCCACAACGCCGACGATTTCGCAGGTGACGCCGACGGAGTTGACGTGCGCCATGAGTTTGACGCCGAGGGAGTTGATAATGGTGGTGGCCACCAGCAGCACTGCTCCCAGGATGACAGCGTTGGCGGCGCCGGTCACGGTATTCAGCGCCGGATCACCGCCCACTATCTGGAACCCGTCCCAAAGCTGGGGCAGCACCACCTGCAGGGCGATCGCAGCGGCGGCCGCGGTGACCACTTGGGCGATGGCCATGAACCAGCCGGCGAACCAGCCCACGCCCTCGCCACCCACACGGCGTGCCCACTGGTACACGGCTCCCGACAGCGGGTAGCGGGCGGCGAGTTCGGCGAAGTTCAGGGCCACAAGAAGCTGGCCCACCAGCACCACCGGCCAGGTCCAGAAGAAGGCCGGCCCGGCGAACGAGTAGCCGAAGGCGAACAGCTGGAAGATGGTGGTCAGGATGGACACAAAGGAAAAACCGGCGGCGAAGGAAGCGTAGCGGCCGAGTTTCCGGTGAAGCGTGGGCTCGTAGCCAAGGGACGTCAGGTCCGCATCGTCCGCGTGGACGGTGGGAAGAACGGTTGAAGTCATCGGATTCTCCGGGGGCTGGAACGGCGTTGGGGTGGAGCCTGCCGATAATGCAGCACTCGGCCGATGGCTGCGGAATACCGGTCACTTGATAGTTTTCCAGCGTGATGTCCCCAACGAGTTTCGCCTCTGTAAAAGGCACATAGACATCTTGTTTCCGCTGTATTTCCGTCCCCTCACCTCCAGCCGGAGCGCCGCGAAGGCCCCGATGCGGGTGCAAGAATGATGCGGTGACTTCAGCCGGACCGGGGAGACCCCGCAGCCAACAGCCCTCCAGGCCCGGGGCCACCGCCCGTGACGAAATCCTGGATGCGGCGGCCGAGCTTTTCACCACCCAGGGGTTCGCCAACACGTCCACCCGCTCCATTGCGGATGCCGTGGGGATCAGGCAGTCATCCCTTTACCACCACTTCAAAACCAAGGACGACATCCTCGAAGACCTGCTGGAGGGCACCGTGCTGGGCGGGCTGAAGTTTGCGCGCGCGGTGGCGGCCCTGCCGCCAAGTGAGGCTCCGGCCGGAAGCCGGCTCCACGCCGTCGCGCTCTACGACGGAAGGCAACTGTGCAGCGCCCGCTGGAACCTCGGAGTCCTCTACCACCTGCCCGAGGCCCGCAGCGCGCGCTTCGCCCGTTTCCTCGCAAACCGGCAGGAGCTGCGCAACCTGTACCGGGAGCTGGGAGCGGCGCTGTCCCCCAGTGACCCTGCAGTCGCTTTAGGAGACGATCGGGGCGATCTCGCCTTCCGCCTTGTTGAATCCCTGATTAACCTTCGCGCTGACGGAATGGCGACATCCGGCTCGCCGCTGCAGGCGGCTGATGCCGGGCTTATCCTCTGCGGGCTTGGCCGGGAGCTGACCGCCATTCGCGAACAAAGCGCCGTGCTCATCAAAAGCCTCGGCTGACGGACGTTGTGCGCCCCAGGCGGCTGACGGTGTCCATGGTGCCTGTGTTCAGGTTGCTCGGCTAGGCTCGGAACATGACGCGTGAGAACATCAGGACCCCCGACGGCGGCACTCTGGAGCTCTTCTCCACAGGCGCGGAATTCGCTTCCGCCGGTTCGGGCGTTGTTATTGTCCCGCCCTCAATGGTGACCGCGGCGGACTACACCAGGTTCGCGCAGAAGCTCAGCGCAGCGCTGGGCCGGCCGGTCCACACGTTCAACAGACGGGGCCGGGGCTCCTCGTCGCCGCAGCCGGAGGACTACACCCTCGATGTGGACATCCGGGACCTGGCGACGGTCATGAAGCACACCTCCAGCACGGACGTTTTCGGCCACAGCTTCGGCGGCGCCGTCGCCCTTCACGCCGCCCGTACACTCCCGGTGGAACGGCTCGCTGTCTATGACCCCGCAGTCTCCGTGAACCACAGCGTCAAGGCGGACTGGACCGCCGAGTACGAGCGCGCCGCCGCTGCCGGGGATGACGACCGCGCCCTCGCCGTCCTGCAGCGCGGCCTTGAAGCTGGCGGCGCCTTCTCATCCCGCATGCCGCTTTCCATGCTGACCCTGGCCAACAAGCTGACGGCCGGAACGTCCGAGGGCAGGCAGCAGCGCGAGATGATGAGGACCGGCGTCCGGGAAATCAAGGCGATCATCGCCGCGGACATGCCCGCAGAGCCGTTCCTGGAACTGCCGCTGGAGACCCTGATCGTGGTGGGCGAAAAGAGCCCGGCCTACTTCGGGGTGGCCTGCGGCCAGATCCACGACGTCCTCTCAGGCTCCAGCTACACCATCCTGCCCGGCCACGGCCACGACGGCGTCATCAAAGCCCCGGACCGGCTGATCAAGGAACTCGCGGACTTCTACGCCGGCTGACCCAAGTAAGTAGCGCCAAGTGTCGTTCTGGGCGGTCAAAACGACACTTAGCGCTACTCAGTTGGGCCAGGGGTGGGTCAGTGGCCGGGAGCGTGCCCCGGGGCGGCACCTTCGGTCTTGCGCATCATCGCTGAAAGTACGACGGCGGCGAGGGCTATGACGGTCGCCGTCAGGAAGGCGGCGCTCATCCCGGCGACGAGTCCCGACGTCGCGGAAACGACCGCGAAGATGGACACCAGCAGGGCGGTGCCCGCGGCGCCGGCCACCTGCTGCGTGGTGCTCATGATTGCGGACCCGTGCGAGTAGAGGTGCGGCGGAAGCGGGTTCAGTCCCGTTGTGAACGCCGGAGTGAAGAGCAGTGCCAAACCGAAACTCAGCCCCACGTGAAGGGTGACGATCCACGCCACGGACGTGCCGGCGTCGAGCATTGAGAACTGCCAGAGGGCCAGCACCATGAGGATGGAGCCGGTGATGGTGAGCGGCAGCGGCCCTACCTTATCGAACAGCCGGCCGATGACCGGCCCCAACAGGCCCATCGCCAGGCCGCCGGGGAGGAGCGCCAGGCCGGTCTCCAGGGAGCCCAGGCCGCGAATCTCCTGCAGGTACAGGGGCAGCAGGATGACGCCGCCGAACAGCGCCATCATTGCCACCACCATCAGCAGGACCGAAACGGTGAACATGCGGAATTTGAAGGCGCGCAGGTCCAGCAGCGGGGCTTCGGCCTTCTGCAGGCGCACCTGGCGGAGGACAAATGCCGTGAGGCCGACGACGCCGATCACCAGAGCGGTGATCGCGACGGCGCCGGGGCCGGCCTGGCCGCCGTGGCCGCCGCCGATCTGGCTCAGTCCATAGACCAGTCCGCCGAATGCCGGGACGGTGAGGACAACGGAAAGTGCGTCCAGCTTTGTCTTCTCCACCTCGCCGATGTTGGTCAGGTACTTGGCACCAATGGCAAGGGCGGCGAGGGCCACGGGGAGGACGAACACAAACATAAAGCGCCAGGTGAAGTGCTCAAGGATAAGACCGGAAACCGTGGGGCCCATGGCCGGGGCCACGGAGATTGCGATGCTGACGTTGCCCATCACGGCGCCGCGCTTGGCCAGCGGAACCAGGGTCAGAATGGTGGTCATCAGCAGCGGCAGCATAATGGCCGTACCGCCGGCCTGGACGATCCGGGCCAGCAGGAGCAGCTCAAAGCCGGGAGCTACTGCCGCGAGCGCGGTACCGCCGGCGAACAGGCCCATGGCCAGCATAAACACAGCCCGGGTGGACAGGCTCTGCAGGATGAATCCAGTGGTGGGGATCACCACGGCCATGGTGAGCATAAAGCCGGTGGAGAGCCACTGGACGGTGGGCGCGTCCACCTGGAGTTCCACCATGAGCCGCTGCAGGGCGACGTTCATGATGGTCTCGTTGAGGATCACCACAAACGTTGCCACCAACAGCGTGCTGATGATGGTCACCGATTCGCGGGACATCTTCTCCGGTGAGGAGGGCTTGGTTCCTGCAGCCTTAACGGACTGGCCGCTGGCGTTCGGAGAAACTTCGGTAGACATGCGTGTTCCCTCAGGGAGTTGTGGAAGTGGTGCGCGATCAGCGTCGCTGCAAACTCCAACACTCTACCGCTTGGAGTAATTCCTCCCCGCGGAACTTTTCTTTAACCCTGAGGGAACACTGGGGATTCAGAAAGGGCCGCCGGCGGGCCGATCAGGCCCGCGGGCCGCCACCCGCCCCGGAGGTCAGGCGGTCAGGCGGTCTGGCCGGCGTGCTGGCCCTCCGAGATTTCCTCCACCAGTTTGCCGTTGAAGGCCGGGAGGTCATCCGGGTTGCGGCTGGTGACCAGGCCCTGGTCCACTACCACTTCCTCGTCCGTCCAGTTGGCGCCTGCGTTTGTCAGGTCCGTCTGGAGCGTGTGGTAGGACGTGAGGTTCCGCCCGCGCACCACTCCTGCCTCAATGAGCAGCCACGGTCCGTGGCAGATGGAAGCAACGGGCTTGTGCTGTTCGAAGAAGCTCCGGGTGAAGCTCTGGGCGTCCTTGTCCACGCGGAGATGGTCCGCGTTCACCACGCCGCCGGGAAGGACCAGGGCGTCAAAGTCGGAGGCATTCGCCTCTGCGACTGTTAGGTCGACGTCGAAGGTGTCACCTTTTTCGGTCCCTTTGTACCCCTGCAGCTTTCCGCTCTTGGGGGCCACCAGGAGGGGTTGCCCGCCGGCGTCCTTGACTGCCTGCCAGGGGCTGGTGAGCTCAACCTGTTCGACGCCGTCCGTCAACAGGAATGCGACCTTCTTGCCTGCGATGCTGTGTTCTGACATTCTTTCCTCCTCGCTTGGGGCGGACGCCGCCTGGGCGATGCGCGCGCGGCGGTGCCGCTTCGAGAGTTGTTTGCCTGACAGTTTCCAGCCTAGGAAGGCGGAAAGTAATAAGCAAGCTGAGTATTCCAGGGCATCCTGGTCGTGAGGCTGGGCCGGCACGGGAACATGCCAGTGCCCCGATACCTGATGGTTGGGCTAGCTCCGGTGGTGCTCGATCAGCCAGCCGGCCATCTGCTGCGCGCGCTTGGCCGCCTGCATGTCGCCCTCGGTGGCAGAGATAATCGAGCCCTTCATAAGGATGTGCCAGGACCGGGCAAACTCCTCCGGGCGGGCCAACCCTGCTTCTTCGGCCAGGACCTGCACATGTCCGCGGATCTTTGCGAGGTAATCGATGCTCGCCTGGCCCAGCGGATGGGCCGGGCCCATTTCCAGCAGGACGTTGATGAAGGAACAGGCTTCGAAATCCTCGCGCAGGAACCAGTCGCCAAAGACGTCGAAAATGGCCAACAACTGCTCGGCGGGCGTGCTTCCCCGGCGGCGTGCCTCCGAGACAATCGCATCCACGGTCCATTGCTTGTCCCGCTGTTCCAGGAAGGCAAGGACCAGCGAGTCCTTTGACGGGAAGTGCCGGTAGAAAGTTGCCTTAGCCACCCCCGACCGCTCAATCAACTCATTCACCCCAACGTCCCGCACACCCCGCCGCGAGAAAAGCTCATAGGCAACGGTCATGATCCTGGCAACGGATTTAGCGGTTATGGTCTCTTGAACGGGCGCTTCGGCAACCATGGGTGAAGGAGCCACCGTGGAAGGCGTGGCTGGCGGTATGTGATCCGCCGCCCCGGACGGGGAAAGCTCCGCTTCTGGGTTCATAACATCTCCAGTTTACCGCCCGCGGTAAAGACAGACCGGTCTCCCCAGCTGTAATGTTTCTTGTAGCGCAGTGCGTACGACACCGCAGAGGCCCCGGCCACTTCGGATTGGTGCAAGGAGGCCCCTCATGTCAGCAGAGCGGATGTTCCAGAGCGTGCCATCGGACCCGGACCCCTGGATGGCCAGCGATACGCCGGCCGAGATCCGCCAGTTCGCCGTCGAGTCACTCCGGTGGCAGGCCCAGGAAATCATCGACGAAGTGCTGCACAGGGAAGAACCCGGCGAAGAGCTGGCAAGGGCAAGGCTCCGGCGCTGCGTCGCCAGAAATCCGGGCAGGCCGGAGCGGGCGCTCCTTGAACAGTTGTTGGTCAACCGCGAATTGCCTGGCATCTAACTTCCAGGCCGGCCGGCCAGGGCCGCCGGGCCAACCCGCGGGGCGTAAGGAGCCCAGCTACGAGCTCAACGGCACGTTGTCGATCAACCGCACCGGTCCCACTTTGGCCGCAATGAGCGCGAGGGCCTCGCCCCGGAACGGCGTCTCGCGGCAGTTCTCCGCGAGCGGTTCCAAGGTGGCCGGGTCAACAACATCGAAGTAGTCCAAACCCACCAGCGGCTGGGACTCCACCATCGCCTGCGCCGACTCGAGATCCAGCGGCTCCCGGGCCTTCGCCCGCTCCTCAAGCAGCCGCAGTGCGCGGAACAGCACTAGCGCCGCCTCGCGCTCTTCCCCGGACAGGAAGCGGTTGCGGCTGGACAGCGCCAGCCCGTCGACGGCACGCACGGTGGGCACAGCCACGATTTCCACCGGGAAGTTCAGGTCAGCCACCATCCGCCGGACCAGCGCCAGCTGCTGGGCGTCCTTCTGCCCGAAGTAGGCCCGGTAGGCGGGCAGGCCCGCCTCCGCCACGCCGGAAGCGGGCAGCCCTGCCCCCGGGATTCCGTAGTGCAGCAGCTTGGCCACTACCGTAAGGGCGCCGTCGAAGTGGCCCGGCCGTGAAGCACCCTCCCACTTCTCCCCCAGCACTCCTGAGGTGATCCGCACCAGCGGCGTGCCGCCCGGGTACACCTCGTCCACGGACGGGGCAAAGGCCAGGTCCACTCCCTGCCCTTCAAGCAGGGCGAGGTCGGCGTCGAGCGTCCGCGGGTAGCGGTCCAGGTCCGTGGCGTCGCCGAACTGCAGCGGGTTGACGAAGATGGTGGCCACCACAACATCGTTCTGTTCGACGGCGGTCCGGGCCAAGGCGGCATGCCCCTGGTGCAGCGCACCCATGGTGGGCACCAGCCCCTGGGACGTCCCGCGCCTGGACGCCAGGAGCCGGGCGCTCTCCGTGTGCAGGTCGGCAACAGTAGTGACTAGTTTGATGGGCATTCTCAGTCTTCCTCCGGTTCCAAGGCTTTGCGCAACTCCCGCAACTGGTCAGGTTTCAGCAGCCCGCGCCCCTCGGCGCGCAGGGCTGTGGCCCGCGCCATCGCCAGGTAAGCCGCGAGCACGTCCCCCTGCCCGCCGCCGTCGAACTCCCGCAACGCCTCGGCATGCGCCTTCACCGTTCCCGTGTCGCCGCGGGCTACCGGGCCGGTGAGGGCGGACTCCCCGGAGGCCAGCGCGTTCTCCAGGGTTGCCCGCAACAGCGGACCCAGCATCCGCTCAGGCGCCTCCACTCCCACCTCAGCCAACAGCTCGGAAGCCTGCGCCACAAGGGTGACGAGATGGTTGGAACCGTGCGCCAGCGCCGCGTGGTACAGCGTCCTGTCCGCCTCGGCAATGGCCACCGGCTCTGCGCCCATTTCTACCACCAGCGCCTGCGCGATGGGCAGCATGGCCGCATCCGCGGTGACGCCGAAGGTGCAGTCCAGCAGGCGGGTCAGGTCAAGGGTCATCCCGGTGAAGGTCATGGCCGGATGCAGGGCCAGCGGGACGGCCCCCGCAGCCCGCACCGGATGCAGGACCCCCACCCCGAACCGGCCCGACGTGTGGGCGACCAGTTGGCCGGGCTGCCACGCACCCAGTTTCGCGAGGCCGTCCACGAGGTCCGGCAGGGCGTCGTCGGGCACTGCCAGCAGCACCAGCTCGGCACGCTCCACGATGTCCTGGACTTCCAGGATGGGAACGCCGGGAAGCAGCGTTTCCGCGCGCTCACGGCTTGCTTCGGAAACCGCTGAGACACCGACGACGGCGTGTTCGGCCCCGCGCAGGGCGGCGCCCAGCACCGCGCCCACCTTTCCTGCGCCGACGATTCCGACGCCGAGGCGTCCGGGTTTAGCCATGCTGCGGGCCTTCCTGGGTTGGGACTGGGGTCTCGGCGGGCTTGGTCTCGGCAGGCTGGGTTGCAGTCTCAACCCCCGGAGCCACCTGCCGAAGCCACTGCTCAGTGGTCTGCCGCTTGCGCGCCAGCCGGGCCCGGGCGGATTGTTCGTCAAAGAGCGCCATCGCCTCCCCCACGTCTGCCTGCCGAAGGCGCGGCGTGACCGGGCCCACGGTGGTGTGCAGCAGCAGGTCGGCTACCCCGAACCGGCGCGCCAGCGGGCCCTGGTGCAATGCCATGGACTGGGTCCGCTGGTGCGGCACCACCACGAGCTCCCGCCACCACCGGCCTGAACGGATCAGCAGCGCTGTGTCCGTGGCCGTGAATCCGTTGCGGCGCCAACCCAGCGGTGCCAGCAGGCGGGCGCAGCGCGGAGTGGTGACGAAGCCACCGTCGGAATCCAGCCCGTGGAGCCCGGCACCGAACACCACGGCGGGCTGCGGCGTGCCGGGGTCCGGAAGCACCAGGGCGAGGATCGACATCACGTCATCGAGCCTGCCCACCGGCAGGAGGGTGGTCCGGCCCGAGCCCTCGCCGGCGCTTTCAATGATGCCGTAGCCCGCCACGTTGACCTGGATCCGGTACCAGCCAAGCGCCCGCCAGAGCGGCGGCTGGCTAACTTTCAAAGCCTGGATCCGGCCCGGCGGAAGTGTCTGGGCCTGGGTGTCCAGCAGTCCGTAGCGCAGCCGAATGCCATCGGGCGAGATGGCCGCGGTGAAGTTGTAGCCCTTGTTGAACAGTCCCCAGTAGCTGGCTGCCAGGCCGAGGGCAGCCGGGATCAGGTAGAAGTAGAACGCGGCATTGCCCGTGACGGCAGTCAGAAAGACGGACGCCGCGGCGCCCAGCACCACAATGACGCTCTGCTCGCTGAGCAGCAGGGAACCGACAAGGCGCGACGGCGGCACGGACAGTACCGGAAACTCCGGCGCCTCGGGTGCCGGCTCTTCCGGGCGGGAAGGATCAAGGGTCACCCCGGCGGCCCTGGCCAGAATGGTGGCCCGGAGCTGGCGGGCGTCGTCCATCTTCAGGTAGGCCAGCCGGACCGCGGACTCCCCGGCGTCGGCCACCTCGAACTTGAGCTCGGCCAGGCCGAAGATCCGGGCCAGCAGGGGCTGCACGATGTCGATGGCCTGGACGCGGTCCAGCCGCGCCTGGCGCTGCTGCCGGAAAATGAAGCCGGTGTTGACCCGGACGTAGCCGCCAGACACCTGGTACTTGGTGAAGTACCAGGTGAGGATAAAGCCCAGCACCGCGATGAGCAGCATCACGGCGCCCCCGGCCAGGAGGAACGGTGCCCGGCCGGCAAATTCATCTTCGAGGATGGGCCTGCCCTGCAGCGCCCGCTCAAAGACATCCCGGCCGACGAAAAAGCCGATGGCGGCAAGGGCCACCCAGCCACGCACGAAGGGGGACGCCGGATGCACCCGCAGCCATTCGCCGTCGGCCGCGGTGCCGGGCGCTGTGCCGGGCGAAGGGTGCGGCACGGGGCTTCCGGCGGCAGGGACGGTGGCAGGGCCCCCCGGCTCCGGGCGCGGCCCCTCTGCCGTCACAGTCCTGCCAGCCGGGCTTCGCCCCGGGCAGCGAGCTGCTCGCGCAGCCGCGCGCCCTCTTCCGCAGGCAGCCCGGGGATCTGGGCGTTGGTTCCGGGCGAGGCGGTATGCAGCTTTAGCGTGCACAGGCCAAGTCCGCGTTCCACGGGCCCTACTCCGATGTCCACGTATTGCATCCGCCCGTACGGTACGGCCATGGTGCGCTGGAAGAAGATGCCGGTCCTGACCAGCAGGTCGTCGTCCCGTTCGGCATACCCGATGGCCCGCACCTGGCGCGGGATCAGCACCAGCCGCCAGATGGCGAGGACGAATGCCACGGACGGGACGGTGATGGCCAGCCACAGCGGCGGCCAGGCCCAGACGTCCAAAAGAACCAACACCAGGGGCAGGGACAGGAGGAGGACGGTGATCAGGTTCCCCAGTGCCCACTGCACCAGCCGGACAGTGACGTATTTGGGTGACACCCGCTGCCAGATGATTCCCGGCGGGTCAATCGCCTCGGTATGCATATTCGCCTTCCCCCGCGGCTTCCCCGCGCACCGCGCGGCCCGGTTTGCCGTCTGTCCCGTTGGTGTCGCCGTCCTCAGGCGGGATCTTGCAGAACCGTTCAACCAGCAGTCCCACCACGATCATCACCAGTCCGCCGCCGGCCATCGCCAGCGCCAGCCAGGTGATGCCCTGGTTGCTGCGCAGGCTCCAGATCCGCAGCTGGTCCAGGAAGATCCCCACATGCCAGCCGAGCAGGACCGTCCCTGCATACGCGCAGGCCTGGGCCAGCACCAGCGTCCGGGCTGCGAGGAGCGGATCGAGCACCTTTTTCTTTTGTGTGCTGTTGGGCTTGTTGCTGTTGCGCCACCGCAGGACCCGGATGCCCAGGATCAGGGTGATGGCAACAATAACGCCCATGGTGGCCAGCGCTGTGAGCGGCAGGACGGGCGTGGCCATGCTGTAGCGGCTGGTCACCACGGTAGCGGACCAGCCGGCCACGGCCAGGATGAAGCCGATGAGCAGGAGGCGCAGAGGATTGATGGGTTTCATCGGTCCTCCACCGCCCCCGCGGTGGGCAGGCCGTCAAAGTCGCCGAAGCCGTCGAACGGGGCGAGGTCGCCAAAATCCTCCGCCCGCGCAGCCAAAGTGCTGATACGTTCGCCGTCCAGCGTGGCCGCCGGCTCAATGAGCGACCACGGGTAGAGAACGAAGGCACGGGTGGCGGCGCGTGGGTGCGGCAGGGTGAGAACCGGATCATCGCTGCGGAGGTCGCCGTAGGTGATGATATCGACGTCGAGCGTGCGCGGCCCCCAGCGCACCTCCCGCACGCGGTGGTGCTTGTTTTCCACGGACTGGCAATGTGCCAGCAGCTCGTGCGGGGTCAGGTTGGTTTCCACCGTGATGACCATGTTCAGGAAGTCTGGCTGGCCGGGCGGTCCGCCGACGGCCTTGGTCTGGACAATGGGCGACACAGCGAGGAGGCGGATCTCCGGCGGGTCAACGAGGTCCGCAACCGCCTCGGTCAGTGTCTCGTTGCGTTCCCCCAGGTTGCTGCCCAGGGCCAACACCACCTTGGAATATCCGGAGTTCATGGTCTTTCCCCCTGGACTGGACTCTCCCCGTTGTTCCGGGCACGGTGGACGCTGACGGCCACATCCCCGAAGGGCACCTCGATGGGCGCCTGTGGCTTATGCACCGTGACGTCTACGGCCTGCAGCCGGAATTCATTCAGCAGGCTGTCCGCGATCCGGACGGCCAGCGCCTCTATCAGGTTCAGCGGCTCCCCCGATATCCATTCAGTAATACGCTGAGCCACCTCGCCGTAGTGCGCGGTGTCCCGGACGTCATCGGATTCCGCCGCCTTGGCGAAGTCCAGATAAAGCACCGCGTCCACAACAAAAGGCTGGCCCTCGCGGCGTTCAAAATCAAAGACGCCGTGATGGCCGACGGCGGTGACGCCGGTCAGCGTAATCCTGTCCATGGCTGGGCCTACTGGCTGGTTCTTGGGGCGGCCATGCGCGCGGCAACCTTGACGGCGTCCAGGCTTGGGCCGACGTCGTGCACGCGTACGGCCCAGGCACCGCGGTAGGCGCTGATGGCAGTGATCGCCGCGGTGGCGGCATCCCGCTCCTGCGGGGCAGCGGATTTACCCGCCACCGTCAGCAGGGTGCCGAGGAACCGCTTGCGGGAGGCGCCCACGAGGATCCTGTGGCCCAGGCTTTCCAGCTGGTCCAGGTTCTGCAGGAGCTCCCAGTTCTGGGCGTCGTTCTTGGCGAACCCCAGGCCTGGATCGATGATGATCTGTTCCTGGCTGACCCCGGCGGCGTAGAGCTTGTCCCGCACCCCGACCAGTTCAGCCACCACTTCGCCGGCAACGTCCTTGTACTCCGCCAGGGAATTCATGGTGCGGGCGTCACCACGGCGGTGGGTGAGGATGTACGGGGCCTTGGAGGACGCCACGAGTTCGGCCATCTCCGGTTCGATCGTGAGGCCGGAGACGTCATTGATGATGGCAGCGCCGGCCTTGAGGGCGGCGGCGGCGGTGGACGCGCGGACAGTGTCGATGCTGACGAGGGCACCGGCTTTCACGAGCGCCTCGATCACGGGGATCACGCGCTGTTGTTCTACTTCCGGGCTGACGTCCTCGGCGCCGGGTCGGGTGGATTCCCCGCCGACGTCGATGATGTCCGCGCCGGCGTAGAACATCCGGAGGCCGGCCGCGATGGCGGTGTCCGCCGTCGCATGCTTGCCGCCGTCGCTGAAGGAGTCCGGGGTGACGTTGACGATGCCCATCACGAGGGTGCGGTCAGTGGGCAGGTCTTCAAAACGGGCCACCGGCCGCGGTTTGCGCAGGATGGGCAGCGGAGAGGTTGCGGGGCCGGTTCCCGGCGCTGCAGCTAGTGAATCCATGGTCTGATGATTACCTTCCGAGGATGAGGCTCATGGCTTCGGCACGGGTGGCCGGGTCATGAAGCTGCCCGCGGACCGCACTGGTGACGGTCTTTGCTCCGGGCTTGCGGATACCGCGCATGGACATGCACATGTGTTCGCATTCGACCACGACGATCGCGCCGCGGGGCTTGAGGTGGCTGACCATCGCTTCGACGATTTCCGTGGTGAGGCGCTCCTGCACCTGGGGCCGGCGGGCGTACATGTCCACCAGCCGGGCCAGCTTGCTCAGCCCGGTCACCTTGCCGTCGTGCGAGGGGATGTAGCCTACGTGGGCCACTCCGTGGAACGGCACCAAATGGTGCTCACAGGTGGAATAGAACGGGATGTCCTTGACCAGGACGAGCTCCTCGTGGTCAAGGTCAAAGGTGGTGGCGAGGATCTCGGCCGGATCATGGTGCAGCCCGGCAAACATCTCGGCATAGGCCTTGCCCACCCGCTTGGGGGTGTCCACGAGGCCGGCGCGGTCCGGGTCCTCTCCGATGGCCAGGAGAATCTCACGGACCGCTGCCTCGATCCGGGGCCGGTCCACTTTCTGGTGTTTGGAGTGGTGGGCGCCGCCTTCCGCCAGGTGTACGGCGGAGGCGGGAACGTCGTCGTCGTCGAAGTGGGTCACGGTAGAAAGCTTAGCCGCGAAGGGCGTCAGGCCCCGAGTCGGGGATGCCTCCCTGGAACGGGGCATCCTCCGGGACTCCCTGCGGATGCGGCGGCTGGGCGTCCAGCGGCTCGTCCAGGCGCGCCTGCTTGGCTTCCTCCTGGGCCTCGCGCTCCGCCTTTTCCTGGCGGGATTCCACCGGGCCGGCGGTCTGGACCGGACGGGTTTCCTTCGAAAGCCACACCTCGCGGAAGTCGCGCTTGCGGATATCACGGAAGATGTCGGCGATCTCGGCCTGGTTCAGCGTTTCGCGTTCCAGCAGCTCGAGGGCCAGGCGGTCCAGGACATCCCGGTTCTCGATGAGGATGGCGTAGGCCTCGTCATGGGCCTGGTCAATCAGCCGGCGAACTTCCTCGTCCACCACGTACGCGATCTGGTCCGAGTAGTTGCGCTCGTGCCCGGCGTCGCGGCCCAGGAACGGCTCGCCGCCGCCCTGGCCCAGGCGCACGGCACCAACGCGTTCGCTCATGCCGTATTCGGTAACCATCTTGCGGGCGGTGCCGGTGGCTTTCTCGATATCGTTGGAGGCGCCGGTGGAGGGATCGTGGAAGACGATTTCCTCGGCGACCCGGCCGCCCATGGCGTAGGCCATTTGGTCCAGCAGCTCGTTGCGGGTCACAGAGTACTTGTCGTTGTCCGGGACCACCATCGTGTAGCCGAGTGCGCGGCCGCGGGGAAGGATGGTGATCTTGGTGACCGGCGCGGAGTTCCGCAGCGCGGCTGCCACCAGGGCGTGGCCCCCTTCGTGGTACGCGGTGATCTTGCGCTCGTGTTCCTTCATCACGCGGCTGCGCTTCTGCGGGCCGGCCATAACGCGGTCGATGGCCTCGTCCAAGGCGCGGTCGTCAATGAGGTTGGCGTTGGAGCGGGCGGTGAGGAGGGCGGCCTCATTGAGCACGTTGGCCAGGTCCGCACCGGTGTAACCGGGGGTCTTCTTGGCCACGGCCTTGAGGTCCACCCCGGGTGCCATGGGCTTGCCCTTCGCGTGAACCTGCAGGATCTGGTCGCGGCCGATCAGGTCCGGCGCCTCAACGCCGATCTGGCGGTCGAAGCGGCCCGGGCGCAGCAGCGCGGGGTCCAGCACGTCGGGACGGTTGGTGGCAGCGATCAGGATGACATTGGTCTTGACGTCGAAGCCGTCCATCTCCACCAGCAGCTGGTTGAGGGTCTGTTCGCGTTCATCGTTGCCGCCGCCGATGCCGGCACCGCGGTGACGGCCCACAGCGTCGATTTCGTCCACGAAGATGATGGCGGGCGAGTTGGTTTTGGCCTGCTCAAAGAGGTCGCGGACACGGGAGGCGCCCACACCCACGAACATTTCCACAAAGTCCGAGCCGGAGATGGAGAAGAAGGGAACGCCGGCCTCGCCTGCCACAGCGCGGGCGAGGAGGGTCTTGCCGGTGCCCGGAGGGCCGTACAGCAGCACGCCCTTGGGGATCTTGGCGCCAACAGCCTGGAACTTGGCCGGTTCCTGCAGGAATTCCTTGATCTCCTGGAGTTCCTCCACAGCCTCGTCGGAGCCTGCCACGTCAGCGAACGTCACCTGCGGCATGTCCTTGCTGACCATCTTGGCCTTGGACTTCCCGAACTGCATGATCTTGGAGCCGCCGCCCTGCATGCGGGTCATCAGGAACCAGAAAAGCGCGCCCAGGAGGATAACCGGGATGAGGAGGGAGAGCAGGCCGGAGAACCAGTTGCTTTCGATCGGCTGGTCCGTGTAGCCCCCGCTGGGTGCGGACGAGGTGACAGCCCGGACAACGTCCTGGGCGCGGGCGTCAACGAAGAAGAACTGGACGCTCTTGCCCTTGTCCTGCCCGTCCAGCTGGTAGTTTTCCTTCAGCACGAGGTCAACGCGGTTTTCACCATCGAAGATCTTTGCCTGCTCAACGTTGTCGCCGGCGAGCAGTTCGAGGCCCTTGTCCGTGTCAATCCGTGCGGCGCCGCCGGGAGCCAGCGTTGCAAAAGCCACCAGGAGCATGCCGATCACGACAACGATCCAGATGCCCGGGCCCTTGAAGAAGTTCTTAGCTTTCATCTGTGTCGGGGCTGGCCCCGTCCCTCCTGGTAGTGCTGCACGGCGAGAAATCTGCGCGCGTGATGGTGCTGCGTCAGCTTCTAGCTATACACCGTCCGGAGTAGATCACGCATGGTGCCGGGCAAAAGTTCCCTCTGGGCGTAGTGGCCGCCGCCATTTGGGCAGGCGGCCGCACCGGGCCTGGAACCGGGGGCACCGACATCAATTGCGCCCACAATAACCGCCCGGCAGACGGCGTGGTGCATGTCCGCGCCGGCGAATCCTACTCGTAAACGTGCGGCGCGAGGGTTCCCACGAAGTCGAGATTGCGGTACTTCTCGGCGTAGTCCAGGCCGTAGCCCACCACGAATTCATTGGGGATGTCATAGCCGACGTACTTGACGTCGATTTCCACCTTGGCGGCGGTGGGCTTGCGGAAGGCAGTGCAGATTTCCACCGAGGCGGTGCCGCGGGATTCCAGATTGGTCTTCAGCCAGGAGAGCGTGAGGCCGGAGTCGATGATGTCCTCGACGATCAGGACGTCCTTGCCCATCAGGTCCGTGTCCAGGTCCTTCAGGATGCGGACCACTCCGGAGGACTGGGTGCCGGAGCCGTAGGAGGAAACAGCCATCCAGTCCATGGAAATGTGGCTGTGGAGCGCGCGGGCCAAGTCAGCCATGACCATGACTGCACCCTTGAGGACGCCCACAATAAGGATCTCGCGGCCCTCGTAGTCCTTGTCGATCTGCGCAGCGAGCTCCGTGATCCGCTGCTGGATCTGCTCCTTGGTGTAGAGAACGTGCTTGAGGTCTGCCTGGACGTCGTTTGAATCCACCAATGGCTCCTGTGTAGATGCGGGGTGCGACTATTTTGCGGGCGGTTTTTGAGGCCGGAGTACTAGCTTCCCACAGCGTGCGCCTCCGCGGGGAACGGGTGTGCCCTTATCCGCGGCGGCCGGGCCACGGGCGGCCGGGAGGTCTTCGAGCTGCGCGAGCGACAACCGGTACACGCTCACTCCCCCGGGCAGCTCAACGGGACCCGCAGAGCCCTGCCGCCGCAGCAGCGCTTCCGCGGCCAGAAGGCGCTGGTAGCTGGGCTGCTGCCCACCGACGTCGGCCGCTGCCTTGGCGATGACGCGGAACCTGATGGCGGGGGCCAAGGCCCGCAACGCGTCCTCCGGGAGGCTCAGTTCCTGGCCGTTCCGCTCCACCAGGGACGCGAAGGTGGCTTCCGCCACATCCTCCAGGTAGTCGGCGTCCAACTGCAGGATGGATGCCGAGCGGGCGAGGGATTCCGCGACGCCGGGGCCGAGTTTTTCCTCGAGGTGCGGCAGCACCTCCACCCGGGTACGTGACCGGGCGAAGGCGGGGTCCGAGTTGCTGGGATCGTGCCAGGGCTGCAGTTCCTCGATGGCGCAGATTTCCTCGGTGTCCGCCCGGCGAAGCCCCAGGAACGGGCGAAGCAGCATGCCGCGGGCAGGCCTCATTCCTGCCAGCGACCGGGTCCCCGAGCCCCGGGCCAGGCCCAGCAGCACCTGTTCGGCCTGGTCGTCCAGAGTGTGTCCCAACAGGATGGCAGCCGCGCCCTGGCTTCCGGCAGCCGCTTCCAGCGCTGCATGCCGTGCTTCCCGCGCGGCGGCTTCCGGCCCGAGGCCTTCCCCGGCCACGGTCACGGTCCGGATTTCCACGGGGGCGAGGCCCAGTTCCTGCAGGACGTGGGCCGTCTCCGCAGCCACCTGCGCCGAACCCTCCTGCAGCTGGTGGTCCACCACCACTGCGCCCACTGTTATGGGGTGGCCGTCGACGTGCCCGCGGCGGGCGAAGTAGGCGGCCACCGACGCCAGGGCAAGGGAGTCCGGGCCGCCGCTGCAGGCCACAATGACGTGCTCGGGATATCCGGCCCGGGCCAAGGCGTCCTGGAGCATCTTGCGGGCTGTGCCGACGACGGGCGCCAGCCTTCCGGGCCGCCGTCGGCCGCTGCGATGGGGAGACGCTGTGGCGGGTGCCGTCGGCGGGGGCGCGTCAGGCAAGCTGGCGCCGGGCAATCAGAGCCCCATCCGCTCAAGCCACAGCTTGGCGTCGTGGATTTCCGGTTCTGTAGGCAGGTGGTCGGCCGACTCCCAGACCCTGTTAAAGCCTTCCATTCCCGCGGCGTCCACCACGGCGCGGACGAACCGGGCGCCGTCGGAGTACTGGCGCATTTTCGCATCCAGGCCGAGGAGGCTGCGGATGAATTTTTCGATCACGCCGCGGTCCTTGCCGCGGTCGTTAAAGCGCTGCCGGATGGTTTTCACAGACGGCACGATGCTGGCGTCAACGGCGTCCATCACCACGTTGGCGTGGCCCTCGAGGAGGCTCATCACGGCGGTCAGGTGCGAGATGGCGGCCTTTTCCTCCGGGTCCTGCAGGAGGTCCAGGATGGCGCCGCGGCCGGGGGTGTTTCCGTTGCCGGCGCGGTCCTTCAGCGAGCGGGCAGCTGCGGTGGCCCGCTCCATCAGGGTGTCAACGTTGCCGAGCAGGTGGGCGCTGAGCTCGTCGATCTGCTCCAGCATGTGGTGGCGCAGCCAAGGTGCCGCAGCGAACTGCACCCGGTGTGTCTGCTCGTGCAGGCACACCCACAGGCGGAAATCCTCGGGGGCGACGTTCAATTCCCGCTCGACAGCCACGATGTTGGGCGCTACCAGGAGCAGGCGTCCGCCTGAGGGCGCAGTGGAACCTTCGGCCAGGGCGGCAAACGGATCGTACTGGCCCAGGACCTTGCTGGACAGGAACGCCAGGACGGCGCCCAGCTGGCTGCCGGTGATGGCGCCGCTGACGCTGGCCGCGGCCGGGGTGAGGTTTCCGCGCCGGTTTTCGAGCATCTTTTCCATGGCCGGCTTCAGCATTACGGCGAAGCTTTGGGTGTTTGCCTTTGCCCACGAGGCCCGGTCCACCACCAGCACGTTTGAATCCCGGAGGTCCCTTGCGGCTTCCAGCCCGGTGATCTCATGCACGTGTTCAACCGAAGCGTCGGCAAGCCGGCGGAGGCTTTCCACCGCGTCAGCGATGGCGGCCTGGTTCAGGACCGGACCGGCAGGAGCCAGCCGCGCCGCGGTGGAGGCGGCGAGGTCCCAATTGATCAGGGCCGAGGCCTGGCTGGACAACGTTTGGGCTGACGACGCACCTGCAGTGGACTCCATAGTTCCCATCAGAACACAGCAGGCTGGGGATAGTCCTTAAGTTCGCTCACCGGCGAACCCGGCGGCAGCAGGGCGCTAGCGGCAGCCGCAGGCCGCGAGCGCCGTGGCGGCCCGGTCGAGAGCCACCCTGTTGCCCGCAGCGCCCGGCATCAGCCCGTTGCCGATGAAGGAGAAGACCAGGAGGCGGCCGTCAGCATCAACCACGTAGCCGCTGAGCGCCAGCACCGAGTTCAAGGTGCCGGTCTTGGCACGGACCAGTCCTGCGCCCCGGGCTGTTGAATTGTCGCCGTAGCGGGTGTCCAGGGTTCCGGTGAGGCCGGCTACCGGAAAGCCGTCCAGCGCGGCGCGGAGCCTGCTGTCCGTGCCCGAGGTGATGGCACGCACCACCTCCGCGAACTGGCGGGCCGAGACCTGGTTGCCCATGGCCAGTCCGCACACGTCCACGAGTTTCATGGCGTCAACGGGTATTCCGGCGTCGGCGAGCTGCGCCCGGACGGCAGCCGTGGCGCCGTCGTTGCTGCCAGGCTGGCCTGCCGCTACTGCCGCCATCCGCCCCAGGACTTCGGCGAGGTAGTTGTCTGATTCCTGCAGCATGTGGTCCACCTGCTCGGCCACCGTCGCCGACTCCACCCCGGCCAGGACGGCCGGCTCCCCGCCTGCGTCTTCGGCCGGTTCACCCGCTGGTGCCGGCTGCGGGGACCGCTCGACGGCGGCCGCCACGGTCAGTCCCGCGGCCGCTCCCGCCGTCCGCAGCCGGGCGGCGAATTCCTCGGCCACGGTGATGGCTGAGTCCTGGGGGCGGGGGCCGGTGGTGACGGCGGGATCGAAACGCGCCGAGTTCAGGGCCAGCGGGTACAGGGGCGCCACTTCCCCCGCTGCCACGTCCCCGCTCTCCCACGCCGGGTTCAGGGCAGGGCCGGTGAACACGGAATCGTCCACGAGGACCTTGATCTCCCCGGCGGTTCCGGCTGCTGACAGGGCTTCGATCGTTTGGACAGCGAGCGTGGCCAGGCCGGCATGGCCCATCACCAGGTCCCCGTTCGATTCCCCGGGTCCGAGGAGGACGTCGCCCCCGCCCACCAGCACCACCTGCCCGGCTGCCGAACCGGCCACCACTTGGGTGGTAAAGCGGTGACCGGGACCCAGGGAGCGCAAAGCTGCCACCGCGGTCAGCAGCTTCATGTTGGAAGCCGGCACCCGGTTCTCGGAACCCCCGCGATCAAAAAGGACCTGGCCCGTGAGCGCATCCTGGACCAATCCCGTGAAAGTACCGCCGCCGTCGGTCTTCAACAGGGGTTCCAGTTGGGCGGTGACGCTGGCCGCGAGCGGCACGGCCGCCGAGTCATCCAGCGGCGCAAGTCCCTGCTCGGGCGAAAGTGTGGCCGGAGCCTGCTGCCACGCCGGTGCCGGCGGAGCGGGGGCTGGGGGTTCGGGCCCAAGGAAACCCGGGGCAACCAGCAGGGCCGCTGGGACTGCGAGAACCACCAGCAGGGCCGTCAGCAAAACCGAGGGCCAGGACTTCCGCAGCCCGGTGACGCCCACCCGGAGACGGTGGCGGGCACGGTCAGGCCATGGTTCCGCGGCAGTTGGTTTGGTCATGCTGGTGCTGGTCCTCAAGTCCTGAAATATCCCCACAAGTTCCTGATTCCAGGGCCTCTCGCTATATCCTCAATAATAGTCGGCGGCACGGAGACTCAATTTTGGTGAGCCGTCAAGTGTGCCGCGAACCCCCTGCAATTGCCGAGGAGCATTCCATGAAGCATGACGTGACCATCGAGATCCCCAAGGGATCACGCGTCAAGTACGAAGTTGACCACGAGACCGGCCGCGTCCGCCTGGACCGCGTCCTCTTCACCTCCATGCAGTACCCCACGCACTACGGATACTTCGAGAACACCCTCGGCGAGGACGGCGATCCGTTGGATGCACTGGTGCTCCTGCAGGACTTCGACCTGCACCCGGGCGTCATCGTTGAGTCCCGCCCCATCGGCGTTTTCAACATGACTGATGACGGCGGCGGAGATGCCAAGATCCTCTGCGTACCCGTCGATGCCCGCTTCGACCACATCCAGGAAGTCAGCGACGTCAACGACTTCCTGATCAAGGAGATCGAGCACTTCTTCACCCGGTACAAGGACCTGGAGCCCGGCAAGTGGGTCAAGGCCGAAGGCTGGGGCGACCGTGCCGCCGCCGAAGCCGAGCTCGAAGCTTCCATCAAGCGTTACGTGCCCACCGGCCACTGATCCCCGCCGTCCACCGGACTGGCAGTACGACGGCGGGTGCCCGGCTCTTAGGAGCCAGGCGCCCGCCGTCGTTGTTCCCGGAGTTTTTGTCCAGATATGCAGGCTTCGCCGCCCTCCAACCCTGCATACGTGGACAAAAACTCCACAAGGGGATGTGAAAAGGTGGTGCTGTGAAATTTGTGCCTGAGCCCTCCCGCCTGTTCACCCCGCCCTGCGGTCCCGTCACCGGCTGGCGGGACGGCGGCGTCGTCCGGGCCACCGGCATCCCGTACGCCAAGGCCGGCCGTTTCCAGCCTCCCGTTCCAGCGCCGGACTGGGACGAACCGTTGCCCGCAACCTCGCCCGCTCCTGCCTGTCCGCAGGGTCCGGTGCCGTTCCTCGACGACGTCCTGGGCACCCGCTACGGCGAACTTCCGGGGAGCGAGGACTGCCAAAACCTCTCCATCACCATGCCCGCAGACCTTGCCCCTGGCGAGAGGTTGCCCGTGATGGTATGGATCCATGGCGGTTCCTACACCACCGGATCCGGTGACCTCGCCATCTTCGACCCCGCGGTACTGGTTGCCGAAAACCGGGTGGTGGCGGTCTCGGTGACTTACCGCCTGGGGCTGTTCGGTTTCCTCGCCACCCGCTCCGGCCGGCCGGGCAACCTCGGCCTGCTGGACCAGCTCGAGGCGTTCCGCTGGGTGCAGCGGAACATTGCAGCCTTCGGCGGCGACCCGGGCTGTGTGACAGCCTTCGGCCAGTCGGCCGGTGGTGACGCGATCGCCCACCTCATGGCCACCCCTGAAGCACCATCCCTGTTCCAGCGGGCCATCATCCAGAGTGCGCCGTTGGGCATTTCGCGCGGCCGGGACAAAATGAACCACGCAATGGGTATCGCTGCCGAAGCCGTCACCGAGGAAACGCCGGCGATGGAAGTGGTGGAGCGGGAGGACCACGTGGCCCAGGTGGCCCGGAAGTTCGGCATGCTGGCCGCCATGCCTTTCGGCACCCAGTACGGGCACGCGCCGCTCCCGGAGGAATCCGCCATAGAGGCAGCCTGGAACCGTTCCGCTCCCGGCATTGAGGTGCTGATCGGCCATACCTCGGAGGAGGCGCGGCTGTTCCTGCCGCGAAGCCCGTACCTGAGCCGGCTGGCCAAGATCCCCGTCGCCGGGACCGCCGCCGTCCGCGCTATCGATTGGGTGGTCACCGAAACCGTCTACGGCCGGGCCGCCCGGAAGTTCGCGCGGCGCCATGCCCTGGCCGGCGGAAAGGCTTACCGCTACATCCTGCACTGGCATGCGCCGGGAAACATTTTTGGTGCTGCCCACACCATCGATCTCCCGCTGCTTCTCGGCAACCGCAAAACGTGGGACGGCGTAGGGCTGATCGCCGGTGCCCGCTGGGAGGACGTGAACGCAGTGGGACGCGAGCTGCGCAGCCTGTGGGCTGCTTTCGCCCGGGGAGACTCACTTGGCGACAAGGGTGGGATTACCGGGGCGCTAACGTATCACGCGGCGTGACCAGGAGTTTTTGTCCACATATGCGGACTTCCGGGCAGCGGAAGCCTGCATATCTGGACAAAAACTCCGAGCAGGTTTAGGCGGTGGCTGCGGTGTTCCGGATGGTGTCCACCAGGATGTCCTGGCGCTGGAAGTAGGCGTTGTGGCCGGCCTCCTCGACAACCAGCAGACGCGCGCCGGGCACAGAGGCCACAACGTGCTCAGCCCCGCAGCGGATACGCGGCCTTTCCTCGTCCCCGATCATCACCACCAGCGGGCTGGTTATTGATTCGAGCCCCTGCTGGAACCAGTCGACGTCCGACGGGTCGGCGCTGAGGAACTCCCCCTGGCTTTGTTCGAGGCTGCGCGGGTGGCGGGCTGCTTCAATCGCCGCCGCTGTGGAACGGACGCGGATATAGCGGGCGTAATCACGCGGGTTTTCCGCGATCCACTGCTCCGTGAAGGAGTTTCCTACCCCCAGCCAGATCCCCTCGTCGGCGTCGAGTGAGCTGAACACCTCGAATTTCTCCGGCTGGCCGGGCTGCCCGGGAGGGGGAACCACCAGCGGCCAGCCCATCCCGCACACCACCAGGGCGGCGGCACCGTCTGGATTCCGGACCGCCCAGCGAAGCGCTGTCATGCCGCCCATGGACTGCCCCACGATCATTGGGTTCTCCAGGCCGAGCGAGTTGATGAAGTGCTCCAGTTCGGCAGCGCGGTCCACCAGCGGTCCCTGCCGCGGCGAGTTGGAGGACCAGCCATGATCGTAGGTGTCATAAGCCAGGACCCGGAAGTCCTGCTCCAGTTCAGTGATGATCGGTTCCCAGCAGGCCGCCGCCGAGGCGTGGCCGTGGAGCAGCACCACCGGCCGGCCGGCGCCTGAGTCCGTGTAGTGGATGTCGTTGCCGAGTACATCAAGCCATGGCATGAAGGTGATCCTTTCGGTCATGGTCTGCCGGGACAGCGCACCAGGCACCAGCGTCCCAGAACCAGGAGCACCGGGTCATCCAGTGTCCAGAACGGGACCGGGAAAGCCAGGGGTAGAGTCTGGTCACGTGAGAATGCTCGGAGTGGACCTCGCGGCAGCAGCCAGGAAAACAGCCGTGGCCGTCATCGAATGGGGCCAGGGCTCGGCCCGGCTGGCGCAACTCGCACTCGACGTGGATGACCACCACATCGCCGAGCTTTTCGGCACCACGGACATGACGGGCATTGATTGCCCGGTGGGCTGGCCGCAGGCCCTGATTCCATTCCTCACCGGGCACCGGAACTTCGACGCCGGCCCCGTCCTGGCACACGACGGCATCGAGGGCAGGCGCTTGCTCGCGTACCGGGATACGGACCGGTTCGTCACCGCCCGGACCGGCCTGATCCCGCTGAGTGTCTCGGCGGACCGCCTGGCCCACCCGGCCATGAGATGCGCCGTGATCCAGGCGAAAATAGCGGCCAGGCATAGCCCCCAACCACGGGACGGATCGGGCCGCCTGGCCGAGGTCTACCCTGCTGCTTCCTTGAAGCTCTGGGGCTTGAACGCCCGCGGCTACAAAGGACGGGGCAGCGCCGAGACGGAACAGCTTTCCCTGCTCCTGCGCAATTTGTGCCAGCAGGCACCGTGGCTGGACCTTGGCGGCCACGAGGCCCGCCTGGCCGGGTCGGATGACCTGTTCGACGCCGTCGTCGCAGCCCTCACCGCCCGCGCAGTCGCCGTCGGCCTGACCGTGCTCCCGGATGACGTCCAGGCCGCGGCGGCCCGCAGCGAAGGCTGGATCCACCTGCCCGCGGGCGGCCTCCACGGACTCATCGCCTAGGAGAGTTTTTGTCCAGATATGCAGACTTAACAAGCCCGGAAGTCCGCATATCTGGACAAAAACTCCAAGGAGCTAGCCGAGCTGCCAGTTCCGGATTTCCTCCGGGTCCTCCCCGTGGGTGCGGGTGTGCTCGCGGGCGCGGATCCTGCGGTCCTGGAGCTCCTGCCGCAGCATCGAGTGCTTCTCCGCAAGGCCGGGAACGCGGTCGATGGCGTCGATGGCCAGCTGGAACCGGTCGATGCCGTTCAGCATGGCCATGTCGAACGGCGTGGTGGTGGTGCCCTCCTCCTTGTAGCCGCGCACATGCAGTCCCTCCTGGTTGCTGCGGCGGTAGGCTAGCCGGTGGATCAGCGCCGGGTAGCCGTGGTAGGCGAAAATGATGGGCTTGTCGGCGGTGAAGATCCCGTCGAAATCGCGGGCCGGGAGCCCGTGCGGGTGCTCGCTCTCGTCCTGCAGCCGCATCAGGTCAACCACGTTCACGACGCGGACCTTCAGCCCCGGAGCACCCAGCCGGAGCAACTCTGCCGCGGCAACCGTCTCCACGGTGGGCACGTCGCCCGCGCAGGCCAGTACTACGTCGGGCTCCTCACCCGGGACTTCGGAGCCGGCGAACTCCCAGATTCCCAGTCCCCGCTGGCAGTGCGTGGCCGCGTCGGCCGGTCCCAGCCAGGTGGGAGACGGCTGCTTTCCGCTGACCACGATGTTCACATAGTCCGTGGACGCCAGGCAGTGCTCCATCACGGACAGCAGCGTGTTCGCATCCGGCGGCAGGTACACCCGGATGACCTCTGCCTTCTTGTTCACCGCGTGGTCGATGAACCCCGGGTCCTGGTGGGAGAACCCGTTGTGGTCCTGCTGCCACACGTGCGAGGACAGCAGGTAGTTCAAAGACGCCACCGGCTGTCGCCACGGCAGCTTGCGGTGCACCTTCAGCCACTTGGCGTGCTGGTTGAACATCGAGTCAACAATGTGGATGAAGGCCTCGTAGCAGCTGAAGACGCCGTGCCGGCCGGTCAGGAGGTAGCCCTCCAGCCAGCCCTGGCACAGGTGTTCGCTCAGCACCTCCATCACCCTGCCGGAGCGCGCAAGGTGCTCATCGACGTCGTCAATCCGGTACTGCCACACCTTATGCGTGACCTCATAAACGTTCTGCAGCCGGTTCGACGCCGTCTCGTCCGGGCCGAAAAGCCGGAACGTTTCCATGTTGAGTTCAATGACGTCCCGCATCCAGGAGCCCAGCGTCACCATCGGGCTGACCCGCTCGCTGCCCGCCCGGGCAACCTCGACGGCGTGGTCCTGGTAGGCAGGCAGCTTCAGCGCCCGGCGGAGCAGGCCGCCGTTGGCGTGGGGCGTGGCGCTCATCCGGAAGTCCCCGGTGGGAGCCCCTTCGGCGACGTCGGGCCGGAGCCGCCCGTCGCCGTCGAACAGCTCCTCGGGGCGGTATGACTGCAGCCACTGCTCCAGCAGCCGCAAGTGGTCTTCGTTGGTGCGTACCTCCGCCAGCGGCACCTGGTGGCTCCGCCACGTCCCTTCTACCTGCAGGCCATCCACTTCCCGGGGTCCGGTCCAGCCCTTCGGCGAGCGCAGCACGATCATGGGCCAGCGCGGCGCGCCGCCATCGGCTTTTTCCGTACCTGCCTGCGGCGTACGCCGGGAGTCCTGGATGGCGCGGATGCCGGCCAGGCAGCCCTCCAAAGCTTCGGCGAAGTCCCGGTGCGCCTGTTCGGTGTCGTCGGGGTCCTTCACGGTGACGAAGTGGGGCTCGTGGCCGTAGCCCCGCAGGAGCTGCTCCAGCTGCACTTCGGGCATGCGCGCCAGGATGGTGGGATTGGCAATCTTGTACCCATTCAAGTGCAGGATGGGCAGCACGGCGCCGTCCGTGGCGGGGTCGAGGAAGTTGTGCGAGTGCCAGCTGGCGGCAAGGGGCCCGGTCTCCGCCTCGCCGTCGCCAATCACGACGGCGGTGACCAGCTGGGGATTGTCGAGTACCGAGCCGTAGGCATGGGCGAGGGAATAGCCGAGTTCGCCGCCCTCGCTGATGGAGCCGGGGGTTTCCGGAGCGGCGTGGCTGGGGATGCCTCCGGGGTAGGAAAACTGCCGGAAGAGCTCGGCCATGCCGTCCGCGTCGTTGCCCACGTGGCCGTAGATTTCGGAGTATGTCCCTTCCAGCCAGGCATTGGCGACGACGGCGGGGCCGCCATGGCCGGGACCCGCCACAAAGAGCATCTCGGCGGAGTCGCGGCGGATCACGCGGTTCAGGTGGGCGTAGACAAAGTTAAGGCCCGGGGTGGTGCCCCAGTGGCCCAGCAGCCGGGACTTCGTGTGCTCCGCCTTCAGCGGTTCGCGCAGCAGCGGGTTGGAGCGGAGGTAGATCTGCCCTACCGAAAGGTAGTTGGCGGCGCGCCACCAGCGGTCTACACCTTCGAGCTCGTCCTGGCCCATGCTGCTGGTCATAACCATCCTCACGTCGCGTTCGCCGCGGAAGGCGGCCATTGGTCCATCGCATCAGATGGGTCCGGACGAGGCAACCCCGCTTGCCTGCCCTCTGCTACCAGCGGGTAGTCTTTGGTTTCAGATGTTCACGCTGACAATCAACCAAACCGACAGCCGGCGCGATGGCGACCGGGTGCCGCAGTTACTCAAGGACCTGCGGCATATTCCTGCGCGCCTGGATTTCGACCGGTCGGTGGAGGACGAGGTCCAGGGCATCGTGGACTGCCCGCATCAGGCCGTGGAGGCGGCGTTGATCGCGCTGCGCTCCGGTTCCTGGTACGTGGGTATCGGGGTTGGGCCTGTCAACGAGCCGTTGCCCAACCAGATCAAGGACGCTTCCGGCCACGGGCTGGTGTACGCCCGGCGTGCGGTGGACCGGATCCGCAGCAGCAAGGAGCGGATCCCGGTTGCGGTGGAAGGGCCGCTGGCCGATGTGGCCCATGATGCCGAGGCCGTGCTCCGGCTGCTGGGACATATCGTCCGTGACCGGTCCGATGCGGAATGGCGGGTCCTTGACCTGCTGACCCCGGGCGTCCGCGGCCAGCAGAAGGCGGTGGCCCACGAACTGGGCATCACCACGCAGGCCGTCAGCAAAGCTGTGGCCCGGGCGCAGTGGAACGAGGAGCATGCAGCCCGGCCCGCCGCGGCCCGGCTGCTGGGGCTGATTCTCGAAGTGCGCTGAAACGGCCTTTCCAACGAAAGCCAGGGCCGCTAAAACGTGCCAGTGGTCAGCGCTGGGTGGCGGCCATCACGGGCTCGCCGTTGAAGTATTCGAGCTGCCATCCGTCAAAAGCGTGGTGGTGCGCGAGGTTCAGGACGGCATTGTCGATGCTCTTCAGGGTGCTGCCTACGGCGCGGCTGAGGCTCACCCGGAGCAGCGTCCCGTGGGCGACCACGAGTAGCCGGCGTCCGCGGAACTCCTCAGCCAAAGCCTCCAATGCGGCCAGTCCCCGGTCTGCTGCCTCGTCCTCGCTTTCCGCGCCGCGGAAGCCCCCGGGGATCCGCAGGGCGTCGAGTTCCGGGCCGGCCTGCATGCCCTCAGCGGGCCCGAAGCTGCGCTCAATGAGTTCCGGCACGCGGCGGACCTCGGTGAGCCCGAGCCCGGCGGCGATCAGGTCTGCGGTTTCAGCAGCGCGGCTGAGCGGCGAGGACACAATGGCGTCCCATTCGTAAGCGGACAAAACGGCGACGGCGTCACGCGCCTGGGCCCGGCCGACGTCGTTCAAGGGAATATCCGTGGAACCCTGCAGCCGGCGCTGCGCATTCCAGTCAGTCTGGCCATGGCGGATGAGGGCGAACGTCGTAAGGGTCATGCTTTCCATTCTGCCCGACGGCGGGCCCCCACCCGGACGCCGGCTGGCGTTCGCGTGGGGCCGCCGTTCGGCTCCGGCAGCTAGAGGAGGCTGCGCAGCACGTGGGCGGCGCCGTCGTCGAACACGGAGTGGGTGACCTCGTCCGCGGCCCTCATCACTTCCTCCGGAGCCTGGCCCATGGCCACGCCCCGTCCGGCCCAGCTGAGCATCTCGATGTCGTTACGGCCGTCTCCGACAGCCACGGTAAGGTGCGGTTCGATGCCGAGGCGGCTCCGCAGGTTTTCCAGGGCGCTGGCCTTGGTCACCCCGGCCGCGGCAATATCCAGCCAAGCGGTCCAGCCCACCGAGTAGGTGACGCCGGCAAGGCCAACATGCTCGATCGCTTCGTTGAACTCTTCCGGCGTGTTTTCGGTGCTGAACACCACTACGCGCACAGCGGTGGCTTCGAGCATGGTGTGGAAGTCCACGCCGACGGCCTCGACGCCGAAGCTTGCGTCCTGGAAGCGTTCCGTGGAAAGGAAGTTTCCGTCCTCATCTTCCAGCGCGTACTTGGCAGATGGGAGCCGCTCGCGCAGTGCACGAAGGGCAGGCGCAGGATCAAAGGTGGCTTTATGGATGACCTCATAGCCTTTTTCAAGCTCCGGGTGGAGCCGCAGGGTTACGCCGCCGTTGCAGCAGACCGCGTAGCCGCGCTCGATCCCGATGTTCTCAATGATGGGCAGCATGGCGTTGAGTGAGCGGCCGGTGGCAATCATGACCTCATGCCCGGCAGCTACCACCGCCTGCGCCGCTTCGCGGACCGCCGGGGACATGTGCCCGTCGTGGTCCACCAGGGTGCCGTCCACGTCCAGGGCGACCATGAACTTCTGGTTTACGGTGTCGTTTTCGTTCTCTCGCCGGTCATCGTTGCCGGCGACTGAGGTTTCAGTCAGCGTTGTCATCCATCAAGTAGAGCAGACGGCCCCCAACCCCGCTAGGACGCGCGCCACAGATTTTTTGAACTATTGGTAAACATCCGGACACGGCCGCCGGGGTGGATATTCACCCCGGCGGGAAACTTTTACAGGACCGGGAGGACCTCAAGGCCGCCCAGGTACTTCTGCAGTGCCTTCGGAACGTTGACCGAGCCGTCGGCGTTCTGGTGGTGCTCCAGGAGAGCAACGATCCAGCGGGTGGTGGCCAGGGTGCCGTTCAGGGTGGCCACCGCCCGGGTGCCCTTGGCAACACCGGCCTCGTTCACCACGCGCTCACGGATGTTCAGGCGGCGTGCCTGGAAGGTGGTGCAGTTGGACGTCGAGGTCAGCTCGCGGTACGCGCCCTGGGTGGGAACCCAGGCTTCGCAGTCGTACTTCCGCGCAGCAGACGTGCCAAGGTCGCCGGCTGCGGTGTCGATCACGCGGTACGGCAGCTCGCACTTGGCCAGCATATCCTCTTCCCAGGCCAGCAGGCGCTGGTGCTCGGCGGCGGCTTCTTCAACGGTGGTGTAGATGAACATCTCCACCTTGTTGAACTGGTGCACGCGGATGATGCCCCGGGTGTCCTTGCCGTGCGAACCGGCCTCACGGCGGTAGCAGGAGCTCTGTCCGGCGTAGCGGATGGGCCCCTTGGAGAAGTCGAGGATTTCGTCGGCGTGGTAACCGGCCAGCGCCACCTCGGAGGTGCCGACCAGGTACAGGTCGTCTTCCGCCAGACGGTAGATCTCGGCGTCGTGCTTTACATCAAAGCCGGTGCCCTGCATGGTCTCCGGCCGCACCAAAGTGGGCGTGATCATCGGGACAAAACCGGCCTCAATAGCCTGCTCCATCGCCATCTGCAGCAGGGCCATCTCCAGCCGGGCACCCACGCCGCGGAGGAAGTAGAAGCGGGCGCCGGACACCTTGGCGCCGCGCTCCATATCGATGGCGCCGATCAGTTCACCGATTTCGAGGTGGTCCTTCGGCTCGAAGTCAGGGAATTCGCGGGGCGTCCCGACGGTCTTGACCACCACGTAGTCGTCCTCGCCGCCCTCGGGAACGCCGTCCTCGATGAGGTTGGGAATGGTGCGCAGCAGCTCTTCCTGCTTCAGCTGCGCCGCGTCTGCCTCGGCGGAGGCAGCCTTGACCGAGTTGGCCAGTTCCTTCACCTCGGCCAGCAGCGCCTTCTTCTCGTCGCCCTTGGCCTGGGCCACCTTCTTGCCAAAGACGTTCTGCTCGGCTCGGAGGTTCTCGAAGCGGATCAGCGCCGCCCGGCGTGCAGAGTCCGCGGAGATGATCGCGTCCACCACTGATTCGTCCGCGCCGCGGGCGCGCTGGCTGGCTCGGAACTTGTCCGGGTTTTCGCTGAGGTCTTTTACGTCGATCACCACACAAGGGTATCCAATCCGAAGGAGTACGACGGCGGCCGCGGGCACCCAGGACCGGCGCACCGCCCGCCGGGATACTGTTGGGGGACCATGAGCGACCTGATTCTCTACGTGCTGATTGCGGTGGCGCTTGCCTTCGCCATCTCCAGCTGGTGGGGAGTGCGCAGGCTCAAGGCCCTGCATGTGCGCAGCGCCGTAGGCGGGGACGCCCACAAACCGGGGCTCACTGATCAGCGCGTGGTGGTGATCCTCAACCCGATCAAGGCCCGCTCCGACGAAGCCAAAGCCACCATCCAGCGTGCCTGCCTGACGGCAGGCTGGGATGAGCCGGTGTTTTACGAAACGACGGCGGAGGATCCGGGCTTCTCGCAGGTGCAGGCGGCGTTGGAGCACAAGCCCGACGTCGTCGTGGTGGGCGGCGGCGACGGCACCGTCCGGGTGGTGGCTGAGTCCCTCGCCGGCACCGGCGTCGCGATGGGCATCATCCCGCTGGGCACTGGAAACCTCCTGGCCCGCAACGTGGACCTGGACGTCAACGACCTCCACGGCAGCGTGCAAACCGCACTTTTCGGGCACCAGCGGTACATCGACACGGCACGGATGGGTATCGAAAACTCCCGGACCGGCCATTCCTCCGAGCACGCATTCCTGGTGATCGCGGGTATCGGCATGGACGCCGAAGTCCTTGCCGACACCAACGCCGGCCTCAAAAAAACGTTCGGTTGGCTCGCTTACACGGAGGCCGGCATGCGCCACCTGCCCGGCCGGCGGAAGAGGATCTCAATCTCCCTGGACGGCAGCCCGGACCAGGTCAGGAACATCCGCAGCATCCTTTTTGCCAACTGCGGGCTGGTTCCCG
The DNA here is from genome assembly GCF_900537115.1 of Arthrobacter sp. Alg241-R88. Classification (GTDB taxonomy): domain Bacteria; phylum Actinomycetota; class Actinomycetes; order Actinomycetales; family Micrococcaceae; genus Arthrobacter. The sequence continues at coordinate 96,609 of NZ_UNRG01000001.1, read as the reverse complement.
GCGGCATCGACTTCATTCCGCAGGCCATGATCGACGACGGCATGCTGGACGTGGTGGTGATGAGCCCGCGGAGCGCCATCGGCTGGCTGCTGATGTATGTAAAAATCATGTTCAAGCACAGCGGCAAACTGCCCATCATGACCGTTTACAGGTCAGGCAGGATCGTCATCAAGTGCCCCGAGCCCATGCCTACGCAACTCGACGGTGACACGGCAGGGGAAGCCACCAAGGTCACTGTGCAGGTGGAGCCGCGTTCGCTACTGATCAGGGTTAAAGGGCAGGGCTTGCTGGTCTAAAGCAGGAGGATCAGGCGTGGGCTTCCTTGCGTGCCTCGGCGGCGGCCTTGGCGGCGGCGCGGGCCTCGGACTGCTCACGGATCATGGCCTGTTCCTCTTCGAAGCGCAGGCGGTCCGCCCGATCGGCCTCGTCGCCGTCCCAGTCCTGGTTGTCGGCGGTGGGGCGGGGATTAACGATCATCCCCTGGCCGTCGTTGTCAGAGCTGTTGGTACTCATGACCCGCTCCCTTCGTTAGGGGCCATCCCCCAATGTGGATCAAGTAAGCATACGCATTGTCCACAGCCCGCGGAAGTGGTAAGGAAGGCAATCACCTACGCTGTGGGCGAAGCGGCGGAACCGATTTCCGGACCACCAGCCTGCGGCTGCAGCCCTTCCACCCAGGCCCGCGCTGCTTCGAATGCGCCATCAGAAGTATGCGGCTCCACCACTGCCTCCTGGTGGTCGGCCCGCGGGTAGGAACCCAGGAAACGCGTGGCCGGGCTGATGCGGTGGAGCCCTGCCAGGGCGTCCGCGACACGCGCGTCCCCGAGGTGGCCGTCGGCGTCGATGCTGAAGAAATAGTGCCCCAAGTACTGCCCGGTGGGCCGGGATTCGATCCTGCTGAGGTTCACTCCCCGGCTGGCGAACTGGTCCAGGATCTCCATCAGGGCACCTGGGCGGTCTTCCGGCAGGGGCACCACCACTGTGGTTTTGTCCGCTCCGGTGCGTTCGGGCAGGATGCCGGGGCGGCTGACCAGGACGAAGCGGGTTACGGCCCCGGGGTTGTCTCCAATGTCCTCGGCGAGCGCCGTAAGTCCCGGCTGTTCCTGGGCCACCAGCGGCGCACAGATCGCGGCGTCGTAATGGGAATCGTCCTCCAGCAGCCCCATGGCAGCGGCAGCGGTGGACGAACCGGGAACGTACTCAGCACCGGGAAGGTGGGCATCCATCCAGAGCCGGCACTGCGCCCAGGCGTGTCCGTGCGTGGACACCCGCTTGACGTCCTGCAGCCGCACGCCCGGGCGGGCCACCAGCACAAAACTGATGGGCACCAGGACTTCCCGGATGATCCGCAGTTCCTGGCCGGTGGCGATGGCGTCCAAGGTGGCGGTGACGCCGCCCTCCACCGAATTCTCGATGGGCACCATCGCAGCGTCGGCCGATCCCTCGCGCACCTTGTCCAAGGCAGCATTGACGTTCGACGCAGGGAGGCGGGTAGCCCGGCCGGCGCCCGGCACCTTCAGCAGGGCAGCCTCGGTGAAGGTACCTTCGGGCCCGAGGAAGGCGTAGGTGGCGGAGGGCGCAGGCATAGGTATTCCTTCGAAGGCATGTGAGCACCCTGGGGCAGGGCGCCCGGAACGCGGAAGCGAAGCGGAGGTGCTAGAGAACCAGCGGCTTCAGCCCGTTGTCCGACACCAGCGGCTTCCCGGCTTCCAGCCACTGGTCCATGCCGCCGGAGACATTAATTGCGGAATAGCCCTGGCCAGTGAGCCACTGTGCAGCGCGGAATGACCGGCCGCCGGTACGGCAAATGATGTACAGGTCCTGGTCCGGATCGAGTTCGTCCAGGCGCGAGGGCAACTGGTCCAGGGGGATGTGAAGGGCCCCGTCCGCATGCCCGGCGACCCACTCGTAATCCTCACGCACGTCCAGGATGGCGGCGTCGGCGGGGATGTCGTTGACGGGGACGGAATCAAAATCGCTCATGGAAAGTCCTGTCTGGCTGATCGGGTTCAGCGTTAAGCCTAGCCCCCGCAGGCCCTTGCCCGCCGGGAAGAACTGCAAGTTAGGCTACTCGGAAGACCCTAGGAGGAACCTTGCCTGCAGAGCAGCCCACCATTCTGGCAACCTCGGGCGGCTTCAAGCCCGGCAGCCGCACCCGACTCGAGTTTGACCGGTTGCTGCACCACGCCGTCGAACTATCCGGCGTCATCGGCCGGGCACCAAAGGTGACGCACATCGGCACGGCCGCCGGTGACCAGCGCGCCTTCAACGCCGAAATGGATGAGGCGTCGCGGCAGGCGGGATTCGACTTCAGCCACCTGAACCTTTTCACCATGCCCAACCACGCCGATCCCGAGGCGCACCTGCTGGCCCAGGACGTGGTCTGGGTGAACGGCGGCTCAGTAGTGAACCTGCTGGCGGTGTGGCGGGCCCACGGCCTGGAACACATGCTGCATAAGGCATGGCAAAGCGGCGTGGTTTTGGCGGGCGTTTCTGCCGGGTCCATCTGCTGGTTCCAGGGCGGCACCACGGATTCCTTCGGCCCTGAACTCCGCGCCGTGACCAACGGGCTGGCGTTCCTGCCCTTCGCCAACGGAGTGCACTACGACTCGGAGGAGCGCAGGCGCCCCCTGGTGCACCGGCTGGTGGCTGACGGGACGTTGGGCGAAACACACTGCACGGACGACGGCGTGGGGCTGGTTTACCACGGCACGTCACTGACCGAGGCGGTGGCCGAAGTCCGCGGCAAGGGCGCCTATATCGTGACCCGTTCCCAGGACGCAGAGGGCGCCCAGGAGGAACGCCTGGAGCCGCGGTACCTTGGCTGAGCTCCACGAGCTTTCCGCGGTCGCCCTCCGGGACAGCCTCCGTAAAGGCGAGGTCTCGTCAGTGGAAGCGGCAGCCCACTTCATGGGCCGGATCGAACGGCACAATCCCCTGCTCGGGGCATTTGTCACGGTGACAGCCGAGCAGGCGATGGACAACGCCCGCGCGGCCGACACGCTTCGAAGCAGCGCTCCTGTTGACGAACTGCCATTCCTGCACGGCATGCCCCTGGCGTTCAAGGACCTCACAGACGTGGCCGGCGTGGTGACAAGCCACGGCAGCGCTGCCCTGGAACACAAACCGGCAGTCAGCGACGGACCGCTGGTGGCGCACCTCCGGGAAGCGGGCGTGATCTGCCTGGGCAAGACGCAGGTGCCCGAATTCGGACTGACTGCCTACAGCGAAAACCGCGTGGCGCCGCCGTCGCGCAATCCCCATGCTCCCAGCAGAAGTTCAGGAGGATCCTCCGGCGGGAGCGCCGCGGCGGTGGCCGCCAAACTTCTTCCGTTCGCACCGGGCACGGACGGCGGCGGCTCCATCCGCATCCCTTCCGCCGCCTGTGGTTTGGTGGGCCTGAAGCCGGGGCGCGGCCTGGTGCCGGCCGGAGAGAGCCTGGGCGACCCCGCACGGCTGGTGGTGGCAGGTCCCCTTGCCCGGAGCGCCGCCGACGCCGCACTGATGATGGATGCGCTGGCCCCCTCCCCCGCGGATACCAGGGATGGCGCCTACCTCGCGGCTATGGACCAGGAGCCGCCGCGGCTGCGGATCGGCGTCACCCTGGACAGCCCCTGGTCCGGCACCTTCCCTTTTACTCCGGACCAGGAGGCGCTGGACGCGCTCCGGACCGGGGAGGAACTTCTGGAGCACGCGGGCCACACGCTCAGCGACGCCGCCATCCGCTATGACAACCGCTACCCGGACGCCTTCACCACGGCCTGGACGGCGCCGGTGGGCGCGGCCAGGATCAGCCCCCACCGCGAAGCGCTGCTGGCGCCGCTGACCCGGACCTTCCGGCGCAGGGCCCAACAGCGCAGCGCGGCGAAGCTGAATGAAGCGCTGGCCTTGCTGCGGCAGTTCCAGCGGGACACGGTGACGCAGTACGCGCAGTGGGACCTGATGCTGATGCCGGCACTTGCCCAGACACCGCGCCCGGTGGGCTGGTTCACCGGGACAGCCCATGGTGATGGGCGCTGGCCGTCGGCGCAGTGGGCAGGGGATGCCGACGGCGACTACCGGAAGCAGTGCGAGTTCGCGCCGTGGTCCTCCGTGGTCAATGTGTGCGGGCTTCCCGCCATCACCGTTCCGGTGCATTGGACAGGCGGAGCTCCGGGCCAGGGGTTGCCTATGGGAATCCAGCTGGTGGGGCCAAAGGGCTCCGAAAGCCTCCTGCTGCGGGTGGCCCACCAACTGGGTTACTAGCGGGCCGCTTGCAGGGTGTCGACTCTTTGGCACATCGGGAGGACGATTAAGGGGCAGTCACGAGAAGGAGGTCTGCGATGTGCTATTCATCCAGCAAGGACTTCGGGTGGGGCGTTAAGAAGGAATCCCACCGTCAGCCTGAAGCCAAGCAGGAAACCCCGGTGGAAACTCCGGAGCAGGAAGTCAAGGCACAGGATTACACGTTCTGGGCCTTCCCCAACTGGCGCAGGACGCCACGGCCCAGCACCCCCTCCGGCGAACGGAGCAGGGAACGGGTCTGACACGGTGCCGGGCTGGCGGAGTGCCGATCCGGCGCAGTGCCGAAGTCCTCGGAAGGGCCTCCCCCAAGGGGCCCTTCCGTTGCGTGCGAGGTTGGTCAGGCAGTGCCAGGTCAGCAGGTTCCGGCCCGGCGGCGGGGCGCCTGTTGCCGGAGAATGGACGCATGCCCGGTTTCTACGTACACGAAGCCACCCTCCGGCTTGACACCGACGCCGACGCGGCGGCGCCAGGAGCTGCGATCACGGTAGCCCTGTGCGGCAGCTGGGAGCATCCCCCGCCGTGCCCGCTCGCCGCCCACCACACTGCCGTCCAGCAGGAGGGACAGTCAGTGACGCTCCGGACAATCTTCGCAGCCGATCCACGGCAGGAAGCCGAGGTCCGCCGTCGTATTGACGCTGCGCTTGCCACAGGAGCGCTGGCCCGCCCCAACGGCGCCCTGTCCCGCTGGACGCTTGTGGGGACCCGAGCTGGGGAGCTGACCACGGCGGAGCACGAGCACGCGCAACGAATCGCCGGCAGTTAGCAGGCGTGGCGTTGTGCCCGGCGAAACTTCCCGGCTAAGGTGGCATCATAAGCATGCTTAGCATCCTTGGAAGGGGCCGTGAATGAGTGCTGGACAGTACACGCCGGGGACCGACGGACCACTGGAGCCGCGCGACAACGGCACGCCGCCGGCTGACCGGACAGGCACCCCTGGGGTACCCGCCGCGCGCCACGCAGACTCGTCCCCTGCCACCACGCCGCCCGCCCCAGCGGGTGCCGGCGAGCCCAAGGTGACCCGCGCCGGCGTGGTATGGGCCGCAGTGGTGGCCGCCCTGGCGCTCCTGATCCTGCTGATCATCTTTATCCTGCAGAACCAGGACCTCGTGCTGGTCAGGTTCCTGGGCTTCGAAGGAAGCTTGCCACTGGGCATGGCACTGTTTATCGCCAGCGTGACCGGCGGGGTCCTGGTGGCCGCGGCAGGCGGCGCGCGCATCCTCCAACTGCGTGCCAACGCCCGCCGGGCGCGGGCAAGCCAGCGAAGGTAGCGCTCCCGAGGCTTCATAAAAAGCAGGGAGCCCCCAGGGCTCAGAAGTTCCCGAGGTTGCGGTACTTCCCCGCCCGCGCTGCCACCAGCTCGGGAACGGAGATCCCCGCAACAGATCCCAGCTCGTATTCGATGGCGAGCGCCATCCGCCGGCAGAATTCCTGGGGTTCCAGGAAAGCGTCGTCCCGCTCATCCACGATATGGTCCACCAGGCCGTTGGCGTAAAGCGAAGCGACATTCACGCCCTGCGCCTGCGCCATGGCGGGAGCATACGAGGTGGTCCGGTGGACGATAGCGCTCGCGCCCTCGGGAGGCAGCGGTGAGAGCCAGCTGTGCTGGGCTGCGATGGTCCTGTCCGCGGGGAGCAGGGCCAGGGCTCCTCCCCCGGCCCCCTGGCCCAGCAGTACCGAAACTGACGGCGCCCCCAGCCCGATGAGCTCGTGCAGCGACCGCGCGATCTCACCGGCGAGCCCGCCTTCCTCCGCCTCCTGTGAGAGGTCTGCACCTGCGGTATCGATGACGGTGAGCAGCGGCAGGCGCAGCTCCTCGGCCAGTTTCATGCCGCGCCGTGCCTCCCGCAGTGAGGCTGGACCCATCCCGGCCGCGTCCTTGCGCAGCGGGCGGGCATGCCCCAGGACGATGCAGGACTGCCCGCCGAACCGGGCCAGGGCCAGCAGGAGCCCGGGGTCCTTCTCCCCCTGCCCTGTCCCATTCAATAGCAGGGCGTCGCCGGCACCAAACTTGAGGAGCTGCCGCAGGTCCGGCCGGCGGGGACGCCGGGAAATTCCGATGGACGTCCACGCATCAACTGCTGCCGGCCGGACAACCAGCGTCCCCGGGGCTTCCGGCCGGGGGCCCCGCCGGGCGCAGAGGATGTCCAGGGCCCTGCCCACCAGTTCGGCGAGGTCCGCAGGCTCAACAACGCCGTCGATCAGCCCCTTGTTGAACAGGTTTTCCGCCACCTGCACATTCTCGGGAAATTGTTCGCCGTGCAGCGCCTCGTAGACCCGCGGGCCCAGGAATCCCAGGAGCGCACCGGGTTCGGCCACGTTGATATGGCCAAGGGATCCCCACGAGGCCATCACGCCACCGGTGGTGGGGTGGCGCAGGTAGACCAGGTACGGAAGTCCGGCCTGGCGGTGTGCCCGCACCGCCCCGGTAATCTTCACCATGGACAGGAAAGCCAGCGTGCCCTCCTGCATGCGGGTGCCGCCGGACGCCGGGCCGGCCAGCAGCGGCAGCCCTTCCGCGGTGGCCCGCTCGACGGCGGCCACTATCCGCTGCGCCGCCGCGTGGCCGATCGATCCCGCCAGGAACGAAAATTCGCTGACGATCACTGCAACGCGGTGCCCCCGGATGAGTCCGGCGCCCGTCACGACCGATTCGTCGGTTCCGCTGCGTTCCCGCGCTTTGGCCAGGTCGCGGAAGTACTCCTCAAACAGTGGAGGCTCCTGGGCAGGCGTGTCCCAGGAGACGAAGGAGCCTTCGTCCACCACAGTTTCCAGCAGCTCTGCGGCGCTGAGGTGCCTTACCTTTTCGGTTGTTGGCATGCTAGGCCACCTGCCCGGCGAGTGAAGCCAGGCCGAGCCATTCGCGAATCGCCTGCCCGTCCTCGTCCAGCAGCGGCGGCGCGTCGTGCTCGGTGACGGTGGTTTCCGCAGCATCGCCCGGGGCAAAGAACCTCAGCGGCGGGCCCGGCAGGCTGACCTTGCCCAGCAATGGGTGGTTCACATCGACCACGAGGCCTTGGGACGCCACCTGCTCCCACGCGTACACCTCATCAAGCGAACGCACCTTGCCTGCCGGGATCCCGGCGTCGTTCAGTTTCTGCAGCAGCTCCTGCGCCCCGTAGTCCGCGAAGGCGCGTTCGACGGCGGCAATGACGGCTGCGCGGTTCCGCACCCTTTCGGCGTTGCTGGCAAAGCCCGGCGCCGCCGGGTCAAGATTGAAGGCCGCCGCGAATGAGAGCCACAGCTTTTCGCTGCCGACGCTGATCTGCACGCTTCCGTCCTTGCAGGCAAACAAGCCGTAGGGCGCGATGGACGGGTGGTGGTTGCCCTGGGCCCTGGGAACTTCCCCCGCCACCGTGGTGCGGGTGCCCTGGAAGGCGTGGACCCCGATCAGTGATGCCAGCAGGGACGTGCGCACCACCTGCCCGAGGCCCGTCCGGTCCCGTTCAACGAGTGCTGCCAGCACCCCGAAGGCACCGTTCATGCCGGCGAGGAGGTCCGCGATGGGGACGCCCACGCGCTGGGGGTCGTTGGGCCCTGAGCCGGTAAGGGACATCAGCCCGGCCTCGCCCTGGAGGATCTGGTCGTAACCGCTCCGCTGCGACTCGGGGCCGTCATGGCCGAAGCCCGTGATGGAGAGGATGACCAGCCGCGGGTTGAGCTCGTGCATGGCCGCGGGCGAAAAGCCGAGCCGGTCCATGACTCCGGGGCGGAAGTTCTCGATCACCACATCGGCGTGTTCCAGCAGTCCGCGCAGCACCGCCTGTCCGTCGGCGCTCTTCAGGTCCAGGCTGATGGATTCTTTGTTGCGGTTGCAGGACATAAAGTACGTGGACTGCAGATCGTCCTCCGGGCCGACGAAGGGGGGACCCCAGCCTCGTGTGTCGTCCCCGGTTCCGGGGTTTTCCACTTTGATGACCCGGGCGCCCAGGTCCGCCAGCATCATGCCGGCGTGCGGGCCCGCGAGGGCACGGCTCAGGTCAACCACAAGGTGGCCGGCGAGGGGGCCTCGGATGTTCTCGGTTCTGCTCATGCGCTGGTTCCTTTTCTCAAACAGGCGGGGAAGTGTGTGGCGGCGTCCCGGTCCGCTAGAGCCAGCCGGGGACGACGAGTGCCAGCCAGGCCAGGGCTGGGCCGGCAACGATCACGATGCCGCTGTAGCCCAGGATCTTCTTGTAGAACCGGTCCTTGTCCACGCCTTCGGGAGCGTTGGCCAGGACCAGGGCCCCGTTGGTGGAGAAGGGTGAAACGTCCACGATGGTGGCCGAAACCGCCAAGGCGCAGATGACGCCGACAGCTCCGATTTCGCCGGTCGAGAGGAATGGCACTGCCAGCGGGATCAGGGCGGCGAGGATGGCGGTGGAGGAAGCGAAGGCGGAGACCACGGCACCGATGTAGCAGATCAGCAGGGCCGCCAGCAGGGGCAGGCCCATACTGGCCACACCGTTGGAGACAACCTCGATGGTTCCGGCTTCCTCGAGGACCCCGACGAAGGTCAGCATGCCGCAGATCAGCAACACCGTGGACCAGCTGATCTTGTTGATCGCGCCCTTCTGGGCGGCCGGTGAGACCAGGGCCAGGACGATGGCGATGGTGATGGAGACAAACCCGACGTCAACCTTGAACCCGAGGGCAATGACGGCCAGCGCGATGAGGCCACCGATGGTCACCAGCTGCGGGATGCGCTCCGACCGCTCCTTGGTGGCTGCAACGCCGTCGCCTGCAGGGTCGCGGGGGCCGTACATGCCCGAGCCGAAGCCTTTGAAGGCCACGTCGCCGGCCTTGGCCCCGACGCTGACGGCCATCCGCGCTTCGGCGGCCTGCTCCACGAAGTGGCTCACCTTGGAGGACAGGAGCGCCCGCCCGCCCAGGACCACAAAGAGCACCAGGGCGATGAGGGTGTTGAAGACGAGGCTGGACAGGAACAATGCGGTGGGGTTGAAGGCAAGGTCGGTCTTGGCCAGGATGCCGTTGACGGTGACGCCGTAGACCGCGATGGGCGAGAAGCCGCCGGCCTGGGCGCCGTGGATGACCATCATGCCCATCAGCAGCGGGCTGATTTTGTACTTTCCAGCGAAGCTAAGGGCGATAGGGGCAATGATGGCGACGGCGGCGGGAGACAGTGCGCCCACGGCGGTGATGACCGCGGTGATGGCGAACATCACCCACGGGATCAGGGCAACCCGGCTTCCCACGAGCTTGACGGCGCCGCGCACCAGGAGGTCGATGGTTCCGTTGTTCTGGGCGATGGCGAACAGGTAAGTGACGCCGACGATGGTCAGGAATAGGCCGCCGGGGAAGTTGGCAAGGATGTCATTGGTGGACATACCCAGCACCACGGTGCCGAGCAGGAAGGCGCCAACGAAGGCCAGGGCACCCATGTTCAGGGGCAGGACAGTGGCGAGCAGGAACATCGCCGCCAGGATGATGATCGACAAAACAGGAGCGGACATCGTTGGTCCTCCAGTGGGAAGAAAGAAAAGTGTGATGTGAGTTACTGGCTCACTGGACTAGCCTCCTAGACAGTGAGTCTATCTGTCAATAGCCGCTCCCTGTAGTCTTGGGGGAACGACGACGTAGCGAGGGCTTTGTGGAGAAGACATCACGGTTGGGATTGGAGCGGGTTACGCGGCCCCGGCTTTACGAACAGCTGGTGGAGCAGATCCTTGCCTATATCGAATCGGCCCAGCTCAGGCCTGGCGATCTCCTGCCGGCCGAACGGGACCTTGCCGAGCGCCTCGGTGTATCCAGGGCGACCCTTGCTCAGGCCCTGGTGGCCCTTGAAGTCCTGGGCGTCATCGACGTGCAGCACGGCACGGGTGCGGTCCTGGCGCGGCGGCCCAGTGTTGCGTCCGTGATCAAGGGGTTGCGTGAGCACCGGAGCCGGCTGCCGGAGATCGTGGAGGCGCGGAGCACGCTGGAGGTCAAGCTTGCTGCGCTCGCTGCTGCCCGCCGTACGGACGACGACCTCGCTGCGATCGATGAGGCGCTGGACGTCATGGCCCGGGAGATCAGCGACGGCGACCGAGGCACCCACGGCGACGAACTCTTCCACCAGGCCATCACGGCTGCAGCCCATTCCTCGGTGCTGGCCCAGCTCATGGCGTTTATCGCGGAGATGATCCTGGAAACACGGATGGAATCGCTGGGCCAGCCGGGCCGGCCCGAGCAGTCCCTCGCCTCACACCGCAAGATCGCCGACGCCATCCGGGCGCAGGATGCGGAAGGGGCAGCAGAGGCCATGCTTGCCCACATCGAGCTCGTCTCGGATGTGGAGCTGCTCCGTTAGACGGCGCCCACGCGACCGCGGAGAACTCATCCCCGGCCAACGGTCAATTCCCCCGGAATGCGCGGTGGAATAGCCCATTCGGAGGGGAATTTTGCGCCGACACGCCGGGCTGTCTGGAGTACGGGACAGCCGGACGGTATTTCCTGTTCTTATCGGGCCGCAAACCCAGTGTGATGGAACCTACGTTTTATCACCCAAGGAGTTGGCCATGGCCGCAACAAGCAGTGCCGTAGAGGCACGTTCTATTGAAATGATTCCGCCCGGCGAGCGCCACGGCCACCCGCGGGGGCAGTTCACGCTCTGGTTCGGCGCCAACGCCCAGATCACCGCCATCGTGGATGGCGCACTCGCCGTTGTTTTTGGCGCCGATGCCTTCTGGGCCATTGTCGGACTGCTGGTCGGCAACGTAGTGGGCGGCGCGGTGATGGCCCTCCACTCGGCGCAGGGCCCCAAGCTGGGCCTTCCGCAGATGATTTCCAGCCGGGCGCAGTTCGGCGTCTACGGGGCAGTGATCCCGCTGGTCCTGGTCATCCTGATGTACATCGGGTTTGCCTCCACGGGCACCGTTCTCTCGGGCCAGGCCATCAACCTTATGCTCGGCGTGGAGGCTCCCGCCGTCGGCATCCTGATCTTCGGCGCGGCCACCGCACTGCTGGCCATCCTCGGCTACAAGTACATCCACGCCCTGGGCCGGATCGCCACCGTAGTGGGACTGGCCGGGTTCCTGTACCTGACGGTGGCGGTCTTCACGAAGTTCGACGTCACCCAGGTAATGATGGTCAAGGGCTTCGAATGGCCCACGTTCCTGACAGCGATCGCCCTTGGCGCCGGCTGGCAGCTGACGTTTGGCCCCTATGTGGCCGACTACTCCCGGTACCTGCCGGCCACCACGTCCGAACGCAAGACCTTCTGGTACACCTTCGCCGGATCCGTGGGCGGCGCGCAGTGGGCCATGACCCTGGGCGCGATCGCCGGAGGCCTTTCCGCTGCCAAGCTCGGCGGCGACTTCCTGAAGAACCAGGTGGGCTACATGGGCGACCTCGCCGGCGGCGGACTGATCGCCATCTTCATCTACCTGGTGATCGTCACGGGCAAACTCACAGTCAACTGCCTCAACGCCTACGGCGCCTTTATGTGCGGCGTCACCATCAGCACAGCCGTCAACCGCAGGGATTCCGTGTCCAGGACGCTGCGGATCGTCTTTATCATCGCGGTCATCAGCGCCAGCGTCCTCATCGCACTGTTTGCCAGCAAGGACTTCCTGAACCTCTTTAAGAACTTTGTCCTGCTGCTGTTGATGGTGTTCACGCCGTGGTCCGTGATCAACCTCGTGGACTACTACAAGATTTCCCGGGACCGGCTGGACATCCCGGCGCTGTACAACCCGGACGGCCGCTACGGCCGCTGGAACGCGGCGGCGCTGGCGTCCTATGGAATCGGCGTCGTGGTCCAAATCCCGTTCCTGGCGCAGGCGCTGTACACCGGCCCCGTCACCAAGCTGCTGGGCGGCGCCGACATCTCCTGGCTGGTGGGGATCGCAGTCACCCTCGCCATCTACTACCCATGGGCGAAGGCCACCAACCGCGCGCCCGCCGAATCAATCTATCCGGCCGGTCCGGCGGAGGACAGGGTTCCGCTGGCAGCCGTCGGCCAAGCCTAAAAACTGAAGATGCCCTATCACTTTTGGTCCCTAAAACCGCGCCTTGGGTACCAAAAGTGATAGGGCATCCGGGGGTTCAGAAGGTGTTCGTTGAGGTGGAACTGGCAACGGCCAGACCGATAATGAGCAGCAGCCAGAACGCGCCGTAGCCCAGCAGGCAGAGGTACCCCAGCACCAGGCCGGTGATGGACATGCCCTTGCCGGACGGCTCGCGCTTGAGCGCCATGTGGCCGGTGACGATCGCGGCGACCTGCGGCAGGAGGAGGAAGCCCATAATCACCGACGCAATGCCGCACACCATGCTCGCGATACTGAGCGTCTTCGGCTCAGCGGGCACGCCGTAATACCCAGGCTGGCTGTAGGGGCTGGGTTGGCTGTAGGGCCCCTGGCTGTACTGGCTTGGCGGCTGGCCATACGGGGCACCGTACTGGCCGGGTTCTCCATAGTGGTTTTGCCCATGGCCGCCCTGTCCATGGCCGCCCTGTCCGAACTGCTGCTGGGTCGGGGGCTCAGCACCATAGGGCGGCGCAAACCTGGGCGGTTCAGAACCCGACGGCGGGGCGGCGCCATCTGGGCGTTCGGATTCAGGCCGCTGGGAAGGCTGGTCAGTCAAGGTTTCCCCCTGGGAGTTTTGATTCCCAGCCTACCGCCGAAGCACCCTCCGGAACCGGTCAGTGCACTACAAGCCTGACGGCGAGCACCAGCATCAACACCCCGATGGCCAGGTCCACCCAGCGCCAGGTCCGCGGGCTGCGGAGGACCCCCGCCAGACTCCGCGCCCCGTACCCCAAGGCGGAGAACCAGAGCACACTGCCGGTGACGGCGCCGCCCGCGAAGACCCACCGGGTCCCGGCGCCCTGCTGGTTGGCGAGGCTGCCCAGCAGCACCACCGTGTCAAGGTACACGTGGGGGTTCAGGAAGGTCAGGGCGACCGCAGTGCCGACCACCGAGTGCTTCGATCGCGGAGGTTGTTCGGTCAGCGAGGAGGGCTTCAACGCCGCGATGAAGGACCGGACCGCAAACCAGAGCAGGTATGCAGCCCCGCCCCAGCGCAATATCTCCAAGGCCTCCGGAAAGCGGGTGACCAGAGCGCCGATGCCGGCTGTGCCGCCGAGGATCAGCAATGCGTCACCCGCCATACATACGGCCACCACCGCACCAACGTGTTCCCGCCGGATTCCCTGGCGAAGCACGAAGGCATTCTGCGCCCCGATTGCCACGATCAACGCGAGGCCGGTGAGGAGTCCGGTCATCCCTACAGTCCACATGCTTCGACGCTAAAGGACTCAGAGGATGTAGACAAATAACGGATTCTGCGAAGCCATTAGAATATCTTCATGAACTTCGAGCACCTCAGAGCACTGACCGCCGTGGTTGACGAGGGCACTTTCGAGGCCGCGGCGGACGCGCTGTCCATCACCCCGTCCGCCGTGAGCCAGCGGATCAAGGCTCTGGAAACCTCGGTGGGCCAGGTCCTGGTGCGCCGCCGGGCGCCGTGCACTGCCACCGACGCGGGCAGGCTCTTGCTGCGCATGGCCCGCCAGGTACAGGTGCTTGAGGCCGAGGCATCGACCGCGCTGGGCAGTGGCGGGTCGTCCCGGACCCACCTGCCGTTGGCTGTCAATGCGGATTCGCTGGCCACCTGGTTCGTCCCGGTCCTGGCAGAGGCAGCCGGCTGGGATGACACCACCATCGACCTCCATGTCGAGGACCAGGGATACAGCAGCCAGCTCCTGCGGGAAGGGGAAGTCATGGGCGCAGTGACCTCTGATCCCGTCCCGGTAAGCGGCTGCCGGGTAGAGCTGCTGGGGCACATGCGCTACATCCCGGTGGCCGCCGCCGGACTTCATGACCGGTTTACCACTCCCGACGGCCTGGAGTGGGCGGCGATGCCCGTGCTGAAGTTCAACGCCAAGGACACCCTCCAGCGTCAGCTGCTCGATGCCAAAGGCATTGACCCGCTTCCGCCCACCCACACCGTTCCGTCCTCGGAAGGATTCCTCGCCGCTGTCAGGGCCGGGCTGGGGTGGGGAATGATCCCGGAACTGCAGCTCACCGGTGAGATTGCAGAAGGGTCCCTGGTCCGCCTGGAGGACAGCCACCAGGACGTTCCCCTCTACTGGCAGTCCTGGACGCTGGACTCCGAACGGCTCAACCGTTTCACGGAGACTGTCCGGCAGGCCAGCAGCAAACTGCTGGTTCCGGCCCACGCCAGGGCACGCACGGAACAGCCGCCACCACGGCCCGGCGCTGGGGCTAGTACCCCCAGTACGGCAGGATATAAACGGCGAAAATGACGAATGCTGCGAGCAGCGCCAGGCGTCCCGCGCCTGCTCCCGGATGCTGGTGGGCCTTAGCGTTCCGGCCCTGTCTTACCCCGGCTGCCTTGAGGTGGCGGCCCGCCGGATGCCGGGCATAGCTCCCGCTCCGGGTTGAGGTGTTCCTGCCCGTTGCAGGCCCGGGGCCACCTTCGGAACGGGAATCCTCAGCCGTTGCCCGTCCAGTGGCACCCTCAGCCGCTGGGCCACGTGGCGGCAGGGCACCCGTTGGCTGGACCACAGTCCCTGGCCGGACGTTCCGGAATGCTGTAATCCCGGGCTCCTGTTCATGCGTAAGCTGCTGGCCGAGGTGCGCGTAAATCCCCACTACGGTCTGCTGGTCCAGCACTGACGGGAGCGATTCGATGGCACCCACCACACGCTGGGCACCCGCTACGGCGACATCGGAGTTTGTCACGCCAAAAAGGTCCGGCTGCTCGGCCATACAGATGAGCGGACGCACCAGCCGGCGGTGCGGCGGGGCCATCACGGAGGCGACGGCAGCGCATTGGGCCAGTGCACCTTCCACGGCCTGGGTCCGGGCGTAGCGGCCCTGCCACAGCACCCCCGAAGAGACTTTGACTTCTCCGGTCCAGTTCTTGGCGTCCACCACCACCACACCGCCCGGCCCCACCAGGACGTGGTCCAGGTTGGCCTTGGGCCGGCCAGGCCAGTGGACGTCGTGCAACACGTACCAGCCGCGCGGCACCAGTTCGCTCAGCTTCTCTGCCACCACGTGCCCGCCGGCGGCACCGGCATCCCAGGCCTGGGTGGAACGTTCGGCCTGGTCGAGCCGGCGCTTGAGCCTGGCAACCCTTTCCGCAGCCAGCCTGGCCTGCTCCGTTGCCCCGTCCCCTGCCCCCATGGCCGCCCTGCTTCCCTTGCCGGAGGACGACGGCGGGAGGCCGCCGTCGCCCTTTGCTTACGGACATTCCGCCCGATTTTTCGAAAATAACAGGGCGTGCAGGCGGCGGTATATAAGTACTTTGTGGCCCCGGTACTCAGGTCCGCTACTTGGTTGATGACATTCTTCCGTCACAGGGCGGGACACAGTGGCCGGATTATGGACGGATCGTTTTGGCTGCGGCCCGGGTCTGGCATGCTGGTCCCATGGCTAGCCGCGCGGGTACAGTTGCCCAACCCCAGGACCTTGTTGACATCACTGCGCTTCTCGATGCGTATTACGACATCACGCCGGATCTGGGTGACCCCGGCCAGCGCGTGGCGTTCGGCACCTCGGGGCACCGCGGTTCCAGCCTTAAGGCGTCATTTAACGAGAAGCACATCGTCGCCATCACCCAGGCCATCGTGGAATACCGGGCTGGGCAGGGCATCACAGGCCCGCTGTTCCTGGCCAAGGACACCCACGCCCTGAGCGAGCCGGCGCAGAACTCCGCGCTTGAGGTGTTGGCCGCCAACGGCGTCCAGGTCCTCATCGACGCCCGGCACGGCTACACCCCCACGCCGGCGCTGAGCCACGCCATCCTCACATACAACAGGAACGCCGGTACCGGGGCTCCGCAGGCTGACGGCATTGTGGTCACCCCCAGCCACAACCCCCCGGCCGACGGCGGCTTTAAGTACAACCCGCCGCACGGCGGCCCGGCCGATTCGGATGCCACCGGCTGGATCGCGAACCGCGCCAACGAACTGCTCGAGAACGGCCTCCGGGGCGTCAAGCGCATCCCGTTGGCCGACGCGCTGGCGGCTGACACCACTGGCAAGTTCGACTTCCTCAGCAGCTATGTGGACGATCTCCCCTCCGTCCTGGACCTGGACGCCATCCGCGAGGCCGGCGTCCGGATCGGCGCGGACCCCATGGGCGGCGCCGCGGTGGACTACTGGAGCGAGATCGGTGAGCGCCACCACCTGAACCTCACCGTGGTTAACCCGAGCGTGGACCCGCAGTGGGCCTTTATGACGCTGGACTGGGACGAGAAGATCCGCATGGACTGCTCCTCGCCCGCCGCCATGGCCTCGCTGATCAAGCGGATGTCAGACGCTTCATCGTCCGGCCAGTCGGCCTTCGACATCGCCACCGGCAACGACGCCGACGCGGACCGCCACGGCATCGTCACGCCGGACGGCGGGCTGATGAACCCCAACCACTACCTCGCCGTCGCCATCGACTACCTGTACCGCAACCGCAGCGGCTGGAACCCGGAGTCAGTGGTAGGCAAGACGCTGGTGTCTTCCTCGATCATCGATCGCGTGGCAGAAAGCCTGGGCCGCAAGCTCGTAGAGGTCCCGGTGGGCTTCAAGTGGTTCGTGCCGGGCCTGCTCTCCGGTGAAGGCGCATTCGGCGGCGAGGAGTCCGCCGGCGCGTCCTTCAACAAAAAGGACGGCAGCGTCTGGACTACGGACAAGGACGGCATCCTGCTGGCCCTGCTGGCCTCCGAGATCACCGCCGTTACGGGCAAGTCCCCGTCCCAGCTCTACAAGGGCCTGACGGACCAGTTCGGTGCGCCCGTCTACGCGCGCATTGACGCAGCAGCCACGCGGGAGCAGAAGTCGGCACTCGGCAAGCTGTCGCCGTCGGACGTGACGGCAACTGAGCTGGCCGGCGAGCCGATCCTCGCCAAGCTCACGGAAGCGCCCGGCAACGGGGCCTCCATCGGCGGACTCAAGGTGGTCACGGAAAACGCCTGGTTCGCCGCCCGCCCGTCCGGCACCGAGGACGTGTACAAGATCTACGCCGAGTCCTTCAAGGGCGGGGATCACCTCAAGCAGGTGCAGGCGGAAGCCAAGGCGCTGGTGGACGGCGTCATCGCCTAGCCGGGCGCTTCGTCCAGACTCCACAGCCGCAGGACACGCCGGACGGTGCGGTCACCGTCCGGCGCCATGTCCACCAAGGCGATCCGGTCAAGCACGACGGCGTCGCCCGGGTTCAGGCGCTTGGCCCCGTGGTGTGAAACGTGCGGCCGGTAACCCGACATTGTGTGCGCCGGCGTGAGGATCTTGCCGCCAAGGCTCTCGGCGGCGGTGACCAGCTGCTCATGCAGGGCCTGCAGGTCCGGCTGAGGTTGGATGAGGCTGACGGGCACCAAACCGTTCCGGCCGAAACCGGCGTCCGCCCCCACCGTGAGGGGGGCGCCCAAGGCTGCCCCGGCGTACGGCGCCGCGAGGACTGCCGCCCGTTCGGCCAAGTCAGCAGTGCCGACGTCGAACCTCACAAGCGTGATGTGCAGGGGCCAGTGCGTCCGCGGGAAAACCAGCCCGTCCGCCACGGGCTCGACGAAGGCAACCAGGATAAGGTTCCGCATCAGCCCAGTCTCCCACCGCCCTGACACCAACGCTCTCTCACATAATGCGCCTTAAACGCCATCGCTCTCTCACGGGGGAGAGAGCGATGGCCGAAATGACGCATTAAGTGAGAGAGCGTCCGGGGGGGGATTAGACGGTACGGACTACATCCTCGTAGGAGAACTTGGGCTTGGCTTCGCCCCAGGCGTCCTCGGCCGGCTGGCCGATGTTGACCACCAGGAAGCTTTTCTGGTCACCCGCGGGGAAGAAAGCGGCATCGATGGCACCGAAGTCAGCGCCGGTCATGGGGCCGGCTGCGAACCCGAGGGAGCGGACGGCCAGGATGAAGTAGCCGGCCTGCAGGTGGGCGTTGTTGTTGCCCGTAGCGGCAGCCAATTCCGGGTTGGCGTCGTACATGGCCTTCGGAGCGTTGTAGCCGGGGAGGAAGTTGTCCCACTGCCCGGCCCAATCGGTGTCGTAGCTGAGGATGGCTACCAGCGGGGCGGAAGCGGTCTTGGCACGGTTTCCGGGCATCAGGGCGTCCACCAGCTTGGCGCGGGCCTCGTCCGAGCGGACGTACGTGACGCGCAGGGGCTGGGAGTTGAAGGCTGTGGGGCCAAACTTGGTGAGTTCGTAGATCGCCTGGGCCTGCTCGTCGGTCACCTCTCCGGTGAAGGAGTTGGCGGTGCGGGCCTGGGCGAAGATGGCGTCGACGGCGGCCGAATCGATGACTGCTTCTTCGTGGGCAATGGTCATGGGCTTACCTTTCGCTGCGCCTCCCCGCTGCTGGGGCGGCCTCGTTGCTTTCCATAGTTGCAACTTCAAGTAGTCAGGTCCTCTTCCCGTGACGGCAGGTGACGTTGGGCACAGCTGACCGGCATAAAAGGTGGGCGGTATTCTGGAGCAAGTTGCGATCTTCGCCCCCGGCACCCCTTTGAAAGGCCCCCACCCATGAGCATGCTCGGAATCAAGTGGAAGCTGCACGGCACCGGCAAGTCCATCAAGCCGGGCCACGTGGTGGCCCCGGACGAGCGGCTGGCCTGGCCGCTGACCATCGGCGTGGGCATGCAGCACGTGGTGGCGATGTTCGGCGCCACCTTCCTGGTGCCCATCATCACCGGGATGCCCCCGGCCACCACTTTGTTCTTCTCGGGCATCGGCACGCTGCTGTTCCTGGTAATCACTAAGGGCCGTGTGCCCAGCTACCTCGGCTCAAGCTTCGCGTTCATCGCCCCCATCACGGCGTCCCAGCAACAGTTCGGCGTGCCCGGCGCCCTGGGCGGAGTGGTCCTGGCCGGCGCGGCGCTGGCCATCGTGGGAGCCATTGTGCAGAAGTTCGGAGCAGGCTGGATCAACCGGCTCATGCCGCCCATCGTTACCGGCGCCATCGTGGCGCTGATCGGACTCAACCTTGCCCCCGCAGCGAAGAATAATTTCGACGCCGCCCCCGTCACCGCCGTCGTTACCCTGGCCACCATCATCCTGGTCAGCGTCCTGTTCCGCGGCATCCTGGGCCGCGTCAGCATCCTCGTGGGTGTGGTGGTGGGCTACCTCGTGGCCATGCTCCGGGGCGAGGTGAGCTACGACAAGATGGAGGCAGCCGCCTGGGTGGGCCTGCCGCAGTTCCAGACCCCGGAGTTCCATGTGGGCGTCCTGGGCCTGTTCGTGCCCGTTGTACTGGTGCTGGTTGCCGAGAACATCGGCCATGTGAAGTCCGTAGCAGCCATGACGGGCCAGAACCTCGACGGCGTCTCCGGACGTGCGCTTATGGCTGACGGCGCCGCCACCGTCCTGGCCGGCTTCGGCGGCGGTTCCGGCACCACCACCTATGCCGAGAACATCGGCGTTATGGCCGCCACCAAGGTCTATTCGACGGCGGCCTATTGGGTGGCAGGCGTCTTCGCCATCCTGCTGAGCTTCTCCCCCAAATTCGGGGAGCTCATCGCCACTGTTCCGCCGGGGGTACTGGGCGGCGCCGCCACCATGCTGTACGGCATGATCGGCATCCTGGGCGTGAAGATCTGGGTACAGAACAAGGTGAACTTCTCCAACCCGGTAAACCTCACCACTGCCGCCGTTGCCCTGATTATCGGCATCGCGGACTACACGTGGACCATCGGCGACCTCACGTTCACGGGCATCGCACTCGGTTCAGCCGCCGCCCTGGTCATTTACCACGGCATGAAGGCCATCGCGAAGGCCAGGGGAACGGTGGCGGACCCCGAGACAGAACAGGCTGGGCTGCCGCCTGCAGCCAAGGCAACGATGAACGCCAAGCGGTCACCGAAGAAGCGTTAGGCCAACGAGCTAGGCGACTTCACCGGATTCATCCACGTCCTCCCGCTCCGCCCCGCCCTCCAGCATTGCCGTGCCCGCGGTCCCGCCACCGATCCTCGTCATCGCATCCCCCAGGCTGTCCGGCGCCATGCTCCCGGCTGGGTGGCCGGGAGGGAACGGACCAGGGAGGCCAACGCCGAAGACCGGGCCGGCCTGCGGCCTCTTTGCGGCCAGGGACTCAGGCCGGGGCCGGAGCCGCCGCAGGACCCACGGAAACAGGTATTGCCTGGCCCAGATCAGGTCTTCCGCCCTGGCCTGCGTCCAGCCATGGGATGGGACCGGCCGCGGCTGCAGGGCCTTGAGCGAGTGCGGTACTCCCAGCGCGTCCAGGGTGGCAATGGCGACGGCCTGGTGGCCCAGCGGCGAAAGGTGGAGCCGGTCCCTGTCCCACA
This sequence comes from Arthrobacter sp. Alg241-R88, assembly GCF_900537115.1. Classification (GTDB taxonomy): domain Bacteria; phylum Actinomycetota; class Actinomycetes; order Actinomycetales; family Micrococcaceae; genus Arthrobacter. Next base: position 76,089 of record NZ_UNRG01000001.1, on the reverse strand, counting down.
TCCTGGCGTCGTGGAGCGCCGGCAGGCACCACAGGTCCACCATCACGGCGTGATGGCGCAGTCCGATGGTGTGGAGGTGTTCGTTGTAGATGGCCAGCCTTCCCCGGATCTGGCTAAACACCGGCGTGCTTCCCCAGTCCGGTCCGGCGAACAGCAGGACCGTGGCGCCGGTTTCGGCCAGCAAACCCACCGCCTGGTCCATCTTCTCGGCCAGCTTGTCGGGATCGCCCCGGTGGAAAACAACATCGTTTCCGCCGCCGGACATTCCCACCAGGTCCGGTTTGAGGGCCAGGGCCGGCTCCAGCTGCCGGTCCAGGATCTCCTGGAGCACCAGCCCTCGCACGGCAAGATTGGCATAGGCGAAGTCACGCTGGCCAACGCTGAGTTCCTCCGCCGCCCGGTCAGCCCAGCCCCGGAGTCCGCCGATGCTGAGGGGCTCGGGGTCGCCCACCCCTTCGGTGTAGGAGTCGCCGAGGGCTACGAAGCGGTGCCAGGGGTGCCGTGCTGCCGGCGGCCGTCCTGGCCACGTCTCCTGCTGGTGGATAGTCATGACCGCCGTCCTCTCGCCCTTGGGGATGGATCCGTTTCCGGTGCCGCGACTGCCTCAAGCGGCTGGTCCAGTTCCGCCGGCGCCACCAGGCGGAAGTCCTCGACGTCTTCGAAGGCCTCCCTCCGTGGCCCGGCAGGATCCCTGCCGGAGACCGGCGCAACGATGGTCAGTGCTGCATCACGGAGCCCCAGCTCGTGGTGCGACGCCTCCCGCTGCAGGAACCGCAGGGCGCCCTCGCGCGAGAGGCCGTACTCGTCCATGAGGCTCCGCACCGCCAGGTCCACCAGGACCAGGGAGCTCTGGGCGACGGCGAGGCCCGCCGTCGCTTCCGCGCGCTCCGCCACCCGGACTACCACCCGCAGCGCACGGGCCACCTGCTGAACGTAGCTCCGGATTCGGAGAAGGTCATCACTGGTGAAGGCATGGGGTGAGGACGCGTACAGGTTGATGGCGGCGCTGGTCCCGCCCTCGGCCACGATGGGGACTGACAGGAGCGACTGGACACCATGGCTTGCGGCCGCGCTCGCGTACCCGGGCCAACGCCGGTCCCGGCTGACGTCGGACAGCAGCACGAATTCGCCGGTCCGCAGGGCCTCGATGACTGGTCCGTCAGCAAAGGAACACTGTTCCCGGTCCGCTTCGCGTGCTTGCTCCGCGCTGGCAGCAATGGTGTGCCCTTTTCCCAGGCGGAAGAGGGTGGCTGCCCAGACGATACCGCGGCCTTCGCCCTTGATGTCCGCCATAAAATCATGCGTAACTTCCCAGAGGTAGGTCTCGACGTCCTTACTGTCGAAAACCGGCTCCGGGGGCATTGGAAGCGGTCCCCAGCCAACCTGCCCTGTGGGTTCAGCGGCCATGTTCCCACGCCTTTGTTGAGCGCGTCGGCCTACTGCAAAACCTCGATTTTTAAAGAATACGTCGCCCACCCTGCGGGCGGGAGGGGCAGCGCGTTTGGTTGCCTAGTCCGCGGCTGCGGTGTTTCCTGAGTACGCCTGTGAATGTGCGCTTAGGACGACGTCGTAGGCCTCCACCCGGCGGTCCGTGACCGTGGTGGGGGACTCCAGATGGACGGCTCCGGAGGGCAGGATGCCAGCGGCGCCATACCTTTCCATGACCTGCCATTGGGCCACGACGTCCTCCCCCGCGTGGTCAACGGGAAGGCTGGTCCAGAAGGCGAAGCCGCCTGCAGCGTTCAGGGCTTCCCGCCGGTAGAGCACGCATCCCCCGAGCCAGGCCACGCGGTAAGGCACCCACTCCCCCGGTTCCAGGGACAGGTCAGCGCTGAGATGGCTGAGGTTGGCGGCGCTATGAAGCGGCCAGCGATCAAAGCCGGGGGCCCCCGGCCGGATGCGTTCCGCCGTCACAGGGCCATCCCACGCTTCAAAGCCTGCTGTTTGCTCCGGCCGCCTGTCATCGAGGTAGGACAGTCCCTGGGGAGCCATCCCCACAAAACCGCAGTCCAGTTCGTCCAGTGCCCGGCTGAGCCGCTCCAGGGCGCCCGGCTCCAACCAAACGTCATCGTCAAGGAAAAGGCACTTCTCCGCCGTCGACTGATCCAGCAGGTACTGGCGGTGCTCGGCCAATCCCCGCCGCGGCAGGTGGCGGAGCAACGTGACCGGGCGGCCCTGGGCTTCGAGGACCCGCACCATCGCCGCGGCTGCAGGATGTTCCCAACCAGGAGTATCAGTGGACTGGTCGCTCACCACCACACGGAATGCTGGGTCAGCCTGCCCTGCCAGGCCGGCCAGGGTCACGGCCAGTTCTGCCGGGCGGTTGCAGGTGGGAACGAGCACGTCAACTGCCACACTGTCCGGCACCTCAACACGCCGTGCCCACTGTTCTGATGATCTCCTGCTCACAGCCACCTCCTGGCGCCGCCTCGGCATTGATAGTGAATGGGTTCGCTGGTTCTGTACCCACATCACCGGAATGTATGCCCGGGCACGGCGAAGGCCTCCGCCCGCTGCCATCCCGGCAGGGGCGGAGGCCTTCAGGGGTGGGTGCACCGCCCTCCGACGGGACACCCAAGCGGTTACCCGGCGTCGAAGCTTTCACCGCCGTCGTCGTTGGGTGATTTCTCCTCCGGCAGGTCATTGCCGCTGCCGTCCGGGATGCCGGCGGCTTCCTGCCCGGGCTCGGAGGACACCGGGGCAGACCCCCGGGAGTCATCGTTGCCTTCATCCAGCTCAGCCTCACCGGAGGGAAGGTCCACGTCGCGCGGCACCGGATCCTCACTGGTACCGGACTGCGGTTCGTTCGTGCCGACGCTGCCCGAGTCGCCCGTACTGCCGGTGTCCGAGCCACCGGCGGAGGCCTGTGCCCCGCCCAGTTCCTGCTCGGCGGTGGGAGTGCCGTATCCGCCCGGGTCCGTTTCCGGCTGGGCGTGCTGGTTTTCCTGCGTCATGGTTCCTCCTGGTGTGCGTGGGATGAAATTGAACTGCGGGGGTGGCTGCTCAGAGCCCCTTACCGCCGGTGACCGGCAGTACGGCCCCCGAGATGTAGGACCCGTCTTCCGAGGCCAGCAGGACGTAGGCCGCGGCAAGCTCGGCCGGCTGGCCTGCCCGTTCCAGCGGTGTGTCCTGGCCGAACTTGGGGAGCTTTTCAGGCCATTCGGTGGCCGGAATCAGCGGGGTCCAGATTGGGCCGGGAGCCACGGCGTTAACGCGGATTCCCTTGGGGCCAAGCTCCTGTGCCAGTGCTTTCGTGAACGCCACTTGGGCCGCCTTGGTCATCGCGTAGTCAATGAGCCCGGGCGAAGGGTTGAAAGCCTGGATGGAAGCCGTGGTGATGATCGAGGCACCGGCCTTCAGGTGGGGCACGGCCGCCCGCGCCGTCCACAGCAGCGAGTACAGGTTGGTCTTGAAGACCCGGTCGAATTCCTCCGTGGGCAACGACTCCAGGCTCTCGCGGTTCTTCTGGTATGCCGCGTTCAGCACCACCACATCGAGGCGGCCGAACTCGGCCGCCGTTTCGTTGGCGATCCGGGTGCTGAACTCCTCTTCCCGGCCGTCACCGGCAAAGAGGAGGACCCGCTGGCCCGCCTTACGGATCCAGTCCGCGGTGTCCTGGGCATCCTCCTCCTCTTCGGGAAGGTAGGAGATGGCAACGTCGGCACCCTCACGGGCGAAGGCGATGGCTGCGGCCTTGCCGATGCCCGAATCCCCGCCCGTAATGAGTGCGGCCTTGCCCTGCAGCTTTCCGTGCCCCTCATAGCTGAGTTCGCCGTGGTCTGGTTTCGGCTCCATGGGCGCCGTCAGGCCGGGCTGCTTCTGCTCCTGCTCCGGGAACGGGCCCGCGTGGTAGCCGCCCCGGGGATCCTTCGGCTGGTCTGTCTGCTTGTCCGTGTCGCTCATAGTCCGCCTACTCACTCTGTCGGTTTCCGAAGGCCCCGCCGTGCACCGGCCCTTCGAAGCTATCCCGGCCGGCGGAGCAAAGTCCACCGTTCCGTGCGAATAATCAGTAAACTTATCAAATGTGGGCGGCGGCGCAACGTTGTCCCGGTTTCTGGGTACCTGGGGAGTAGAAAGGTAGCCAAGGCCAGGATGAGGTGGGAAGGAGAGGCAATGTCGGATGTGGAGGATTACACCGGCCGGACGGGCAGGAATGAGACCCGCGAGGAGCAGCTGGACCGTAACTGGGCTGAACTGCTCCAGGAGATGCGGGTGCTGCAGATGGGCGTGCAGATCCTGGCCGGCTTCCTGCTGACACTGCCCTTCCAGGAGCGGTTTGAAGACCTTGATGACTTCCAGATTGTCCTCTACCTGACGAACGTGGTGATCGCTGCACTGACCACGGCGCTCATCCTTTTGCCCGTGAGTGTCCACCGGCGGCTTTTCCGGAAACGGCTCAAGGAAACCCTGGTTGCCAGTGGGGACACCATCGCCAAGATCACCCTTGGCGGAATCGCGCTGCTGAGCGCCGGCACTGCCGCCCTGGTCTTTGACGTGACCGCCGGACGCTCGGCCGGCCTCACTGCCGGCGGAGCACTGATGGCCGTGATGGTGGTCCTGCTGGTTTACGTCCCCATCCACCTGAACAAGCGGGCTGAAGCGGCCAGGTAACTGGAAACCCGCACAGGGCAGCCCTGCGCCTCCTGGACCCGCCACGGAAAGCCATGACCCGCGTTCCCGCCCAGCTACACCATGTGTCCCGATACCAGCCACGCGGCCGGACAACCAGCCGCTGACAACCGACAGGAGAACCCTATGAAAGCACTTTTGCGAACTGCCTTGGCAGCCCTGCTGCTGCTTGCCGCACCGGCACTTTCAATCGGCGCCGCCCACGCCTCGATGCCCGCTGACAGTGCGGGGACCACCGTTGCGCTCTCCGCGGCATCTCCCACGCCTTCTCCCGGGGATACCGCCTCCACCGGCCCGGCCAATCCCGGAACCGGCGAGTCGGCCCAGAATGAGTCGACCCGCACAGACAACACGCCGTGGGTCATCGGCGGGGTCATCCTGCTGACGCTCATCGTGATCTTCATCTGGAATCGCCGGCGCAGCAACAAGACCATCGTCTAGGTTCAGGCGCCGGGCGCCGGAATCTGGCTACGCGCCTTCAAGTACCTGGCTTGTTGCCCAGGCCAGGTACTTGGCGGCGTTGGCCACCGCGTCTTCCGGGCCTGACGCGACGTCCAGCAGCTGCGCGGCAGCGACCACACCGTGCCCGGCCAGGTCTTCGGGAGTCACCAGGATCCTGCCGGCCACCACGATGACCGGGATGCCCCGTTCCCGGGCCGCGTCCGCGAGCGCAATCGGTGCCTTGCCGGTCAGCGACTGGACGTCCATGGAGCCTTCGCCGGTGATCACCAGGTCGGCTCCGGACAGTTGGTCCGCCAGGCCGGTCAGTCCCGCCACAAGTGCGAAGCCGCCTTCCAGCGCGGCGTCGGTAAAGGCAAGGAACGACGCCGGGAAGCCGCCGGCAGCGCCCGCCCCCTCAATATTGACGTCCCGGCCCGTGGCCTCGCGGAGCAGGGACGCCCAGTTGCGAAGTCCGGCGTCGAGCAGTTCCACGGACTCTTCGTCCGCGCCCTTTTGCGGGGAGAAAACGTGCGCGGCGCCCAGCGTTCCGTAGAGGGGATTGCGTACATCGACGGCGATGCGGAACCTGGTGGCGGCCAGCCGGGGGTCCAGTTCGGAGGAGTCCAGCGCCACGATGTCCGCGAGTGAGCCGCCGCCCAGCGGGACCACGTTTCCGGCGCGGTCGAGCGGCTTCAGGCCCAGGGCGCGCAGGGCACCGCTGCCGCCGTCGGTCATTGCCGATCCGCCGAGCCCCAGCACAATTTCGGTGGCGCCTGCGTCCAAGGCCGCCGCTATCAGCTGTCCGCAACCGTAGCTGTGTGCCCGAAGCGCGTTCGCCGGGGTGGGCTCCATGTCTGCCAGGCCGGAAGCCTGCGCCGTTTCAATGACCGCGGTGACCTTGCCGGCGTCGTCCTTCCGGATGGCCCAGGCAGCACCGACCGGGGCGAGGATGGGACCCACCACCGCGTTGATCCGTTCCTCGTACCCGGCAGCAACGGCGGCTTCAAGGGTGCCCTCGCCGCCGTCGGCGATGGGGAACTGGGTGGCGACGGCGTCGGGATAGACGCGCAGCGCGCCCTCGGCGATGGCGGCAGCTGCTTCGGCAGCCGTGAGGGAACCCTTGAACTTGTCCGGAGCAATAAGAATGCGCATGGGGTCCATCATGCCAGCCCTGCAAGGGAAAGCGCTTGCCCGTAGCGTAATACGGCCAAGCGCTCCCTCAGAGTCTCAACTGGGCGCGCCTACCCTTCGCGCCATTCATGGCTGGTGATGTGCGAGCCGCCCTGGGGGCCCATCTGCAGCATCCCGCCGTCCACCGCCCAGGAAGCTCCGGTGACATAGCTGGAGGCCGGCGAAGCGAGGAAGGCGATGACGGCAGCCACTTCCCGCGCGTCCCCTGGCCTGCCCAGCGGGACCCCCGGCCTGTCCTTCGCCGTCGGGTCCTCATCCTCCTGGCCCGTCATGGGCGTGGCTATCTCACCGGGGGCAACACTGTTGGCGGTAATGCCGTGCTCGGCGAGTTCCAGGGCCAGCGTCTTCATCAGGCCGCCCAGGCCGTGTTTGGATGCGTCATATGCGGACGACCCCACCCTCGGCTGGAACTCGTGCACACTGGTGACGGCAATCAGCCGCCCTCCCCTGCCCGCCTGCACCATGCGCCGGGCTGCCGCCTGAAGGCAGACGAACGCGCCGTTGAGGTTGGTGTCCAGCGTTTGCATCCAGGTGTCGACGTCGAGGTCCAGGAACCTGGTGCCATCTCCAGTCCCGGCGTTGCTGACGAATACGTCCACTCCGCCGAGCTCCTCGGCCAGTTCCTCGATGACGCCGCCGGCTGCCCGGAGCTCTGTGGTGTCCAGCTGCCGCACCACGGCCTTGCGTCCCAGGCTCCGGATTTCTTCGGCAGTGGCTTCGGCGCCGGCCTTGTCCGAATGCCAGGTCACGCCGACGTCCATGCCAGCTTTGGCCAGTGCCACGGCTGTGGCCTTGCCGATTCCGGAATCTGATGCGGTGACGATGGCGGTGGCGGGGCTAAAACCTGTGGTGTCCTGCATGGTGGCTCCTTTTGGGTAGTCAGGCGGGGCGGCGGAGTTCCGGGCGCGAGGGGTAGCCGGCGTCGTCCTCGCCGGCAGGCGCATCCTGCACGGCCATGAGCGGGACGGCAAAAGTAACCACAGGCCTGGCCTGGGCGTCATCCGCCGACCTCACCGTTAGGCTCCTGGTTCCCGGCGGCACCGAGGGGGTAAAGACCTGCAGGTTCCGGGAGCCCAGATTCGCGGAGTTGCGCAGCGAATACTCAGTTCCGAAGTGGTCCTGGAGGACGATGTTGGGCTCCGGTTCGCTGTCTGAGGCGAGCTGGATGTTGACAACCAGCCCCGTGGCCCAGATTTCGACGGAGAGGACGGTGAATGCGGTGTTGTCCGTGACGTGCCGGCCGTAGGTTGGTGGCAGCAGCATCCCGCGGAGGGAACCGGAAGGGATAAGTTCGCGCATTGTTGTTCCTGTGGTTACGCCTGCCGACGACGGGACAGCGCCGGAGGTGGTCCGGTGCTGCTCTTTCGGGGTACGGCTGGACGGATGCGGCTTAGGCGTCTTCCCGGCCGGGGTTTTCCAGCCGGAAGAAGTTGGATTGCTGGCCGTCGCTGCGCTGTTCCTGGTAAATGAAGTTCAGCTGGCGGGAGTCGAAGGTTTCGAACCATTCTTCCCAGCTGATGTGGCGGAGCTTGTCATTTTCGCCGCCAAAGTCGATCCGCAGCACTCCAAGGTGGTCACCGTGCTCGGTGCCCTCCACTGTGGCCGGAACGCCCTCGCGCTCCTCCGCCCACTGCCTAATGACTTCGTGGTGCGTGGTGACCAGGCTCCGGCCCTCGCGCTCAGGTTCGTCGTCCGTTGAGGTGACCTCCTGTGAATACTTCAGGGATTTGGATGATTCAGGACCCGTGCGGACCTTGCCGTCATCCGGGCCTGCGCCCAGGTCGTCTTCGTCCCGTTCCGCTTCAGCTTCGCGGCCCTTCTTGCCTTTGTCCTGTGCCATGGTGGCTATCCTTTCCCCTGGAGATAACTAGTAAGTCTACTTACTATGTAGCCTCCGGTTCCGCCTCCGTGTCAAGGGGCAGGGCCAAGGGGGCCGTGCGGATGCAGATTGTACCTCCGCCCGGGCAACTGCGGCTAGGACCGGGGGCGCAGCACGGCGTAATAGCCGGGGATCCGGCTCTGTTCGGCCACGTCCGTCATGGGGTTCGTCTCGATGGCCACGGCTCCGTCCTCGAGGAGCTCCCAGCTGTCCTCGGGGAGGACGCGGACCCGTTCGGCAGGGCCGAAATGGCCAGGCATGGGCAGTTCGCGGATTGCCCGCTCAAGGGGCGCAGGGATGCCCCTGGTGGTTGCGCCCAGGTGTGAAACGTAGTCCACAGGGTTTCCCTGGAAGTTGGTCTCGGCAAGGAACACCGCGCCGCCGCTGCCGGCAAGGAGCCGAAGGTTTTCCACCAGTGCTATCTGGTCATCAGGGCTCAGCACGTGGAGCACCCCGCGGATGAAGACGTTGGCTCCGCGTTCGTCCCCCAACCCGCTTGCGGCACCGGGCGCTGTCATGTCCCGCACCTCGTAACGGACGCGTTCGGCGATGTTGCCGTCCGCTGCGGATTCCGTGCGGGCCCGGGCAACAGCGTGGACGGATACGTCCACCCCTATCACCGCAGGGAAGACGCCGGCCAGGGCACGCGTGAAGCTGCCGTGTCCGCATCCCACGTCAACCACGGGAAGTTTCGGGTCCAGGTGGCGCACCAGCACATCCCGGTAGCCAAGGAACTCATTGTCCCTGCCGGAGTCCCAGAGGACCTCGCCGCCGGCACCGGTCACCTTGATGCCTGCCCAGTACCTGTCCCACGCCACGGGCCTGTCCTTATGCGCGGAACGGGACAGCCGGACGAGTTTGGGGAGCATCAGGTACTTCTGCCAGGCAGAGCGCACTGATTTCGCTGGGGAGGACACGCATCAAATATATGGTGTGCCCTATAGGGCAAGCAGCCAAGCGGTGCCGTTTGGGTGTGCCGCCCCTCCCTGCTCCGGTTGTTTCGTCACTCTTGCGGGATGTGCACCCTCTGCGGGTTCAACCAGCCGTCGTCGCCCTACAATGTACTCAACTGGGATCAAAGGGGGGCGTTGTGGCGGCTGACATGCCGTGGGACTCGACTGTGCCTCGCACCGCTGTTGTGGCGGACCCGGACGACGGCAGGCTGGCGGTCAACGCACAGGCACTGCGCGATGCCGGCTATGAGGTTCGCACCGCAGGGGATGCGAGCGGGCTTGCCGCCATGCTCGAGGCAGGCGAGCCGTCGGTCATCGTGGTTGACACGCTGCTGTCTGCGGTGGAAGCAGAAGCTCCCGTCCTTGTGATGGTGGACCTGGACAGCCCCGCCGAGCTCGCAGCCATGCAGCCTCCCGGCATCCACGACTGCATCGCTAAACCCGTGCCGCCCAAAGAACTGGTGCATCGCGCCACTGCACTCATCACGCAGGTGTCCCGGCGGGCAGCGGCGCGGCAGGAAGCCGAAGGTCTCCGGGAGCAGCTGAGGCTGGTATCCGCTGCCGTCCGTGGCACCAACGATCCGCAGCAGATTGCGTGCCTCGTGGTGGAGGGATTCGGCCGGACGTTCAAGGCTGACCACGTCCGGCTCTCTACTTTTGAGGACGAGCGGGTCTCCCCGATTGAAGCTACGTGGACAAGGCCTGGACTGGAGAAGCTTCCAGCAGCAGCGCTTCCGGATCAGGACTCTGCCAGGCACACTGCGGACATGCTCTGGGAGGCTGCTGAAACACTTTCCTTTGACGGGTCCGAAGAGGAAACAAAGCCGGGTGAAGCATCCGGCACCCCGCGCCTTGCACCGGCTGCGTCGTTACTGGCCGTGCCGATGGGTGAAGGAAGCTCCTCGCTGGGCATTATCTGGATCGTGATGCTGGACCAGCCCCGGCAATGGTCCCGCGCCGAGCTGGGGCTGATCCAGCATGTGGCGGGCAATGCCGCCCATGGGCTGATCCAAAGCCACCTCATCAGCAGCCAGCAGCAGGTTGTTAAGCAGCTTCAACAGCTCGACAAGGCGAAAACAGACTTCCTTGCCACGGTCAACCACGAGCTGAGGACACCGTTGACGTCCATCATGGCGTACCTGGACATGATCCAGGAGAGCACTGAGCAGCCGGTCTCCCCCGAGGTCCACCAGATGCTGGACATCGTGGTGCGGAACACGGAGCGGCTCCGGACGCTGATCGAAGACATGCTGAGTGTTTCCCGCAACGGCCTCGATGACAACCTGATGCACCTCACCCCGGTGCGCCTGGGGCACACCCTGGACCTTGTCGCCGGCGCGCTGCGTCCTTTGGCCCAGCTGCAAAACGTAACCATCGCCGTCGACCCGCTCCCTGAAGATCCTGAAATCCTGGCTGATGAGGTGCAGCTGCAGCAGGTGTTCACCAACCTCGTGTCCAACGCCATCAAGTTCACCCCCAGCGGCGGCCGGATCGAGGTGGGCAGCGAATCCCACGCCGCGGCGGATGGAACGCGGTGGGCCACCGTCAGCGTCGCGGATAACGGCATCGGCATCTCCAGCGAGGAAATCGACCACGTCTTCACCCGGTTCTACCGCGCGTCCAACGCCATGTCCGGCGCGATTCCCGGAACGGGCCTGGGCCTGGCCATCACCAAGGACATCGTGGCACGCCATGGTGGCCACATCGATGTGGCTTCCACCCTGGGCGCGGGTACAACTGTTACCGTCAGCCTTCCGCTGGATACCGACCGCAGCCAGGCCAACTGAGCAGGGGAAGGAGGACTGATGTTTGCTGACAATGACCCCCGGCTCTCCCAGCTGCTGGAAGGCATTGTCCGGCTGGCGTCGGGAGACCTCGCTTCCCGGATCGAGGTATCCGAAGCCCGCGATGAGCTCGACGCCATCATCATGGGCACGAACCTGCTGGCCGAGGACCTTCAGATCATCTACGAGGAGCTTGAACAGCGGGTGCAGGTGCGCACGCAACTGCTGCACGAGGCCCACCTGGAAATGCAGAAGATGGCCATGCAGGATCCGCTGACCGGCCTGGCGAACCGCTCGGCGCTCATCGAGGCTTTGCGCGCCGCGATTGACGACGACGATGCCAACGAAGGGCCCGTCATCCTGCTGATGGACCTCGATGCCTTCAAATCCATCAACGACAGCCTGGGCCATACTGCCGGTGACCAGGTCCTGATCACGGTGGGGGAACGGATCCGCGGGGCGGTACGCGCTACCGACGTCGTGGCGCGCCTCGGTGGGGACGAGTTCGCGATCGTTATGCCGGCGGTCTCCGCAGACCAGGCAGCCATCGTAGGACACCGCATCCTTACGGCGTTGACCGAACCGATTGAACTGCCGGGGCGAAGTATCCGCTGCGGAGCAAGCATCGGGCTAAGTGTTGGCGGAGCCGGGCAGACCCCCGAGGACATGCTGATGGAAGCCGACGTCGCCATGTACGCCTCCAAGGCGGAGGGCCAGAACAAGCTTCACCGGTTCGAACCCGGCCTCCTGCTGGTCCGCAGGCTCCGCAGCCAGCTCGTGGAGGACCTTCGGGCAGCCATTAAGAGCGACGGACTGACGCTGCACTACCAGCCGGTGGTGGAACTCAGCTCCGGCCGGATCGAAGGCGTGGAGGCCCTGGTCCGCTGGAACCATCCAACCCGCGGGCTCATCATGCCGGATGAGTTCATTCCACTGGCCGAGGATGCGGGGCTGATTTCCGTCCTGGGGCTGTGGGTGCTTCGCACGGCGGTGCACCAGTTGCGGCAATGGATTGACGAGTCCCTTGTGGACAGCCGTTTCTCCGTTCGGATCAATATCTCCGCCACCGACCTGCAAAGCCTTCAGTTCATTGAGGATGTACGGAGTGTCCTGAAGGAAACCCTCGTCCGGCCGGAACAGGTGGTCCTGGAACTGACGGAAGTGGCGATCGTCAAGGGCAACGAACTGGACCGCTACTCGCTCGGCGGGCTGCGCGGCCTCGGCGTGGGGATCGAGATCGACGACTTCGGCACCGGCTACTCATCCATCAGCTACCTGCGCCGGCTGCCGGTGGACCGGGTGAAGGTGGACCGTTCCCTCATCACCGGCCTGGGCACCGATCCCACCCAACCGGCCCTGGTGGCCGCCGTCCTGCAACTCGTCCGCGCATGCGGCCTGGAGGCGGTCTGGGAGGGCGTGGAGACGGCGGAGCAGGCAGAGATATTACGAAGTCTGGGCTGTCTCAGCGCGCAAGGCTATTACTTCAGCCGCCCTGTCCCTCCTGCTCAGGTTCCGGAACTCCTGGCAGGCCAGCCGGAAAGCGCTAACCCGTAACAGAAAAGTACTGCACTTTTGTCCGCCCCGATATACGATCATCGTGCTGGGTCTGATTTTCGTCGCCGTGGATGTCGCGGCTGATCAGCAGCACGGGACTTCAGAAGCGGTTGGAAATTGAACAACAAAGGGCCAATGGGTCATTACTTCGTCAACTGGGGGCGTAGCTAATGTCGGTTCGTGTGCAGGCGTGGGGAATCATCGCCGCTGTTTTGGCGGACTCGGATCCATCCGGGGCTGCTGTACGGCAGCGACTTAGCAACAGTCTCGACGAGAATCCGGGCGTGCCAGAACGGGCGTTGCTGGAGTATCTCCTCGAAACGCGGCGCAGCGACGCCAACACGGTTGAGACGCTGGACAGCGCCAGGAAAATGCGCCTGGAATCCGTCGCCATCCCGCCGAAACTCGCTGAACAGATTGACGCGATTCGAAGCATGTCACGCATCAGCGCTTTGCTTGACAGCCAGATGCTGATGACGGCTTTCCAACCCATTTACGGGCTTGCGGAAGAATCGGTTGTGGGAGTGGAGGCACTGTCCCGCTTTGTCAGCGACGACGGCGCTGCCGCGGAACTTTGGTTTGCGGAGGCGGCGGCGGTGGGCCTGGGCGCGAACCTTGAGTTTTCGGCCCTCGGATCCGCTGCTGCTGCAGCCAGGGATCTTCCCAAAGACCTGTACGTTTCGCTTAACATATCGCCCACTTCATGCCTGGACCCGCGCCTGCCGGAGCTGTTCGAGCACATTGACCTTCCCATCAGCCGGGTGGTGCTGGAACTGACGGAGACCATCAGCGATGAGGAGTACCCGCAGTTCATTGCCGCCGTTAGCCCCCTGCGCGAGAAGGGCCTGCGGATCGCCGTTGACGACACGCACCCCGAGGCCGGCGCGCTGAGCCGGATGGTGCACCTGCGGCCGGACTTCCTGAAGGTCGGCCGGAATGTCATTGGCGACGTGGACAAGGACGGCATCCAGAGGGCCATGGTCGCCTGCCTCGTGGACTTCGCCGGGCAGATCGGCACCACCCTGGTGGCGGAGGGCATCGAGACGGTCGGCGAACTCGAGGTCCTCACGGAACTTGGCATCAGTGCCGGCCAGGGCTACCTGCTGGGCAGGCCGTCCGTCCGGCCCCAGGACTGGGCCAGCTGGAACACCCGCCTCGACATGGACGGGCTCAAGCGGCAACTCGTCGGCCCCGAGAAGTCCGGCGGCAGCACCCCACCCAAAGACTCCCTCTGACCATCGGCTGCCGCCGGGACCTGCACGGCCGGCGGATGGCTGGAACCCAGGCGCCGGCCCGGCGCGGCCTAGCCGTGTCCGCCGGGCCGTTCCTGGCGGACGGTTTATTCGTCGTGCCCCTGGTCGGCGCTCATCTGGTCTTCCGCCGGCGGCGTCTCACCTGGCGGCACTCCCCCGCCGGGCTCCAGCCCCGTTACGTTGCCTGCCGCCGGGTCCGGATTCGCCGAGCCGGCGGAGTCCCGCCCGCCCTGTTGGGCCGCACCTGTCCCGTTAACGCCCGGCGGATTCTTGCCAGGCTGGTCAGGGTTGGCGGGATCGTTTTCCGGATGGTAGCTGCTCACAATACTCGTCCTTCCTGTGCCGGGCCGTGGTCTGGTACCCCAGCTCTGGACTAATTGTAAGCATGCTGATAATTCTGGAAGGGTAATTCCGGAAGTCCACTGGGGGCGCCCGGCACGCAATGTCAGAAGGAGCAGTCTCATGGGTATCGGCGACAGCATCGGCAAGGCAGCAGAGAACGCCATGGAGGACCTGGCAGGGACAAGCAAGCCCACTGAGAAACTGCATGTTCCGGACCCCTCGGATCCCAATGACGACGTGGAAGTCCACTCCTCCCTCAGCGAGGGATCCAATGCCATGGAGGCGGAAAAGCAAAAGGCTCCCGGCCTCAAGGCCGGCGCGGCCCCCGGCCCGGTCTCCGAAGCTCCCCTCGGCGGGGATATAGACGAAACGAACAATGACAGCGCGGAAGCAGGCCGAGGAACGGGCGACGACGGCCTGGCAGGCAGTGCCTCCGCCCCGGCCGGCGGGGCCGGGACGGCAGGCAGCGGTGGCCCCGGCGGCGTAACCGGTGGGCTGCCGGAAGGCGACCCGGATGAGCTGCGCGCAGATCCGTCTGAAGGCGACCAGGACCCTTCCACCAGCACTGGCAGGGGTTAGTCCTCCGGCTGCCCCGGCCACTCGCCGCGTTCCTGCAGCACGTCCCGGAGGAGGTCTGCGCGGTCGGTCACAATGCCGTCCACGCCGAGCTGGAGCAGGCGGCGCATTTCCGCTGGCTCATTGACTGTCCAGACGTGGACCACCAGGCCCAGGGCGTGCGCGCGGCGGATAAAACCGGGCGTCACCACTTCGATCATCCCGCGCCGCACCGGAACCTGGAGTGCCTGGACATCGCGCAGTACCCACCGCATAGTCCAGCGGAAGGCAGGTCCGGGAAGCACCCGGCCGAGCACGGTAAACAAGGCCACCGGAACCACTCCGGCCGATGACGCCACCGGACGGCTCAGCAGCTTCAGCACCGCCCGTCGCCGCCGGTCCGAGAAGCTGGTGACCAGCACGCGGGAATGGGCCTGGTGGCGTTCGATCGCGGCAGCGAGGCTCCGGACGGAGTTCCAGTCCTTGACGTCCACATTGAGGCGGGCCCCGGGCAGCCCGGTGACCAGGTCATCAAAGGTCGGGATCGCCTCGCGGCCACTGATGCGCGCACCGGCCACCTCAGCAGCGGTGAGCGCGGCGATCCGCCCGCTGCCGTCCGTTACCCGATCCAAGGTGTCATCGTGGAAGACGAGCACCACCCCGTCCGCGGTGGTGTGCACATCGGTTTCCAGGTAGCAATAGCCGAGTTCCACGGCGGCACGGAACGCTGCCATCGAATTTTCCAGCCCCTCCCGGGAAAAGCCCCGGTGGGCCATGGCGACAGGCGTTTGGGCGCCGGTATTGTCCGGGCTGCTGAAGAACGGCAAACTCACCCTGCGAGCGTACCGGAGCCGCCGGGACGCGGGCCGGGTATGGCCGGCCTAATCCTCCTCGGGAAGGATCTCCACGCCGTCGCTGCAGTGCAGCAGCGTGCGGCCGCGGCCGCCGTCGAGGTTTATCCACACCGCGGTGTGGTCCCCGGTGAGGGCGTCCACCAGGCCGCCGCTCTCGAAGCCGGGCGTGAAGACTACGCGGACGCGGTCGCCCTGGCGCAATTGCTTCCAATGCGGCGCGGGCGTTGCCCTGCGCAGCGGCACATCAACAGCGTCGTGCTTGGCGTTTTTTGCCATCGTTACCCCTTGAGCCGAAAGGGGAGCTCTTGGTCCCCTTCGCTCCACGGTAAGGAGCAAAAGTGAACACAAGGTGAGCGTCAGCTGGAAATTGCCCGCTGGCAGGCGGGATCAGGGAAGTTTGACGCCCAAAGACGCCAGGCGGGCCTCCAGGATCTGGGCCACGCCGTCGTCGTCAAAATGCGGTGCCTGCTGCCCGGCGGCGCGGATTGCCTCCGGGTGGCCGCTGGCCATCGCGTAGCCATGGCCGGCCCAGCGGAGCATCTCGATGTCGTTGGGCATGTCCCCGAACGCCACAACATCGGCGGCGTCGATGCCCAGCGCGGCGGCGTATTCCGCCAGCGTCACGGCCTTGTTGACGCCGGGCAGGCACAACTCCAGCATGGAGACGCCGGGCGACGAGTGCGTAGCCGCGGCCAGATGTGCGACGACGGGCCTCACCTCCGCCAGGAAGTCATCGGCGGTCCCCTCCCGGACAATCGCGAGGAACTTCACGACGGCGTCGTCCGTGGTGAGGGTTTCGGCCAGCGGCGCCGGGGTGAATTCCGAGAGCAGTTCCGAGGAGCCGTTTTCGATGAAGCCGGGCTCGAGGTGGAAGCCTGTCAGTGTCTCCGCGGCGAAGAGGGCGGCCGGGCGGAGCTCCTTGATGATGCGGCGGATCTCCAGCACGGAATCGATGGCAAGGGTACGGGCGGACACAAGCTGTTCAGCTTCCAGGTCCCAGACCACGGCCCCGTTGGAGCAGATGACGGTTCCGGTGTGCCCGAGCTGGTCCTGCAGGGGGTGGAGCCAGCGCGGCGGCCGGCCGGTGACAAAAACGAGTTCGACGCCGGCGTCGCGGCAGGCCTGGAAGGCGCGGACGGTGCGGTCGCTGATCTTTCCATCGTGCCCAAGGATCGTTCCGTCAATGTCACTTGCTACCAACCGCATCCTGCCAGTCTACGTGGCGGTCCCGCGCGCCCTGCCACCCAACCGGGCAGTGACCTTGGCTGCCGCGGCGGCACAGGATTCGCCGAGCGCCTTCAGCCGGTCCTGGGATACCCGGAACCGTGGCGCGGGGATCAGGACGGCAGCCACTACCTCGCCGCGATGATCGTAAACGGGTGCCGCCAGGCCCACCTCGTCGATGGAGGTTTCCCCGTAGTTGGTGGCCCAGCCGCGCTTGAGGTCATCCTTCAGGCGGACCAGGTAGGCGTCCAGGCTCGACTCGTCCAAGCCGGGGTAGGTGATGGCACCGCTGCTAAGGAGGGAACGGACGCGGCCTTCGGGTTCCTGCGCAAGGAACACCTGGACCGAGGCGCTGAGGGCATCGTTATAGCGGGCGCCCAGCGGGGTGGTGTGCTTGATCTGGTGGTGGCTGGCGATTTGCTCGACGCAGATGGATTCATCACCGCTCCAGACCATGAGGGCGCTGGTTTCGCCGGTCTGCTCCGACAGCTCGCGCAGCACGGGGTAGGCGACGCGCCGCTCCTCCAGTTCCGCCAGCAGTGGGCCGGCCACGGCGATCAGTCCGAGTCCAAGCCGGAAGCGGCGGGTCTCGGCGTCACGTTCCACCAGGTGTTCCTGTTCGAAGGTGGCCAGGATCCGCGAGACGGTGCTCTTGTGCAGCCCTATGCGGTTGGCGATCTCGGTGACGCCCAGCAGGGGCTCGTCCGCGGTGAAGGTGCGGAGGACGGCGATCGCATTAACGATCACGGAGGCGCCCTTGGTGTCGCCGTTGGCTGTGGTCTCGGGTTCTGTTGCGCTCATGGTGTTACCCATCATTCCTTAGCGGGTGCCGGAAGCGGCGCCGTGATGATGACGCCGCTTCCGGTTTGTCCCCTAATGGGGCCAAACGCCGCCGCGTTCCCCGCCACGTCTTCGAGGCGCGGGCGCGGCAGGGGAACTAGGCGCCGATGATGTTGTACTCGGGCCCGAACGGGAACTTGGTGATGTTCTCCGCGCCGTTCTCCCCCACCACCAGGATGTCGTGTTCGCGGTAACCGCCGGCGCCCGGCTGGCCGTCGAGGACCGTGATCATGGGTTCCATGGAAACCACCATGCCCGGTTCGAGCACCGTGTCGATGTCCTCGCGGAGTTCCAGCCCGGCTTCGCGGCCGTAGTAGTGGCTCAGGACGCCGAAGGAGTGTCCGTAGCCGAAGGTGCGGTTGGCCAGCAGGCCGTAGCCGACGTAGATCTCGTTGAGCTCAGCGGCGATGTCCTTGCACACCGCACCGGGCTTGATCAGCTCAAGGCCGCGTTTGTGGACCTCGACGTTGATGTTCCACAGTTCCAGCGAGCGGGCATCGGGTTCGCCGTAGAACAGCGTCCGCTCGAGGGCCGTGTAGTAGCCGGAGGTCATGGGGAAGCAGTTCAAGGACAGGATGTCGTGTTCCTGGATCTTCCGGGTGGTGGCCCAGTTGTGCGCGCCGTCGGTGTTGATGCCGGACTGGAACCACACCCACGTGTCGCGGATTTCAGAGTCCGGGAAGGTGCGGGCGATCTCGTGCACCATGGCCTCGGTGCCGATCAACGCCACCTCGTACTCGGTGATCCCGGCGGTGATGGCGTTGCGGATGGCTTCGCCGCCCAGGTCTCCGATGCGTGCACCGTGCTTGATGACCTCGATTTCTTCGGCGGACTTGATCATGCGCTGGCGCATGGCTGCCTGGGCAACGTCCACGAGGGCTGCGGACGGGAATGCGGCCTGGATCTTGTTGCGGTTGTCCAGCGGTAGCGAGTCGTCCTCGACGCCGAGGCGGCGCGGGTTGATGCCGCGGGTGCGCAGGACTTCATGGATGGCGAAGATGTAGTTGTCGCGGCGCCAGTCCGTGTAGACGATGTTGTCGCCGTAGCTCCGGCGCCAAGGCATGCCGGCGTCGATATTGGCCGTGACGGTGACAGTGTCATCCTTGGTGACCACCATGCCGTAGGAGCGGCCGAAGGTGGTGAAAAGGAAGTCGGAGTAGTACTTGATGGAGTGGTAGCTGGTGAGGACGACGGCGTCGAGGTCCTTTTCCGCCATGATCCGCCGGAGCCCGGCGAGCCTGCGTTCGAACTCTGCATCGGAAAAGGTGAGGGTGACTTTTTCGCCGTTCTTGAGGACCTTCGTGCGCTCCAGTTCGGCGACGGTGGTTGCGTTCTCGGTGGTGATGGTCATCGTGGTGATGCCTTTCTGTGGTGCGTTTCTTCAGGTGGTTGGGAGGGAAGCTATTCGTGGCGCAGGGGCTCTTTGCAGGTTTCCCTGGACAGGGCCACGGCGATCAGGGAGACGACGGCGGCAGCCACCAGGTACCAGGCGGGGGCCAGGTCGCTGGCTGTGGCAGCGATCAGCAGCGTCGCCATAAACGGGGCGGTGCCGCCAAAAAGGGCGTTGGAGAGGTTGAAGCTGACTGCGAAGCCGCTGTAGCGGACGCGGGTGGGGAACATTTCCGCCAGGAAGCTGGGCAGCGTGCCGTCGTTCAGGGTGAGCATGGCGCCCAAGAGGATCTGGACCAGGACGATCACCAGGAAGTTCCCGGTTCCCAGCAGCGCGAAGGCGGGGACGGTGAGGACGATGAAGGCAACCGATGCACTGATCAGCACCTTCTTGCGTCCGTACCGGTCCGAGAGCATGCCGGTGAGGAAGATAAAACCGATGTACGTGACCAGCGCGATGGTTGTGGCCAGGAATGATTCGGTTTCACCCAGGCCCAGCTCCGAGGACAGGTACGTGGGCATGTAGCTGAGGATCACGTAGAAGCCGACGGCGTTGAGCAGCACGGCCCCGACCGCTTGCAGCAGCTGCCGCCAGTGGTTCCGGAAGAGGCTGGACACGGGTGCCTTGGCGGCCTGGTCCTCGGCGGCCAGTTCGCGGAACACGGGGGTGTCCTCGAGCTTGGTCCGGATGTAGCGGCCGATCAGGCCCATTGGGGCTGCCAGCAGGAACGGCAGCCGCCAGCCCCAGCTGTGCATCGCTTCGGTTGACAGCAGGGTTGTCAGCAGCCCGGCGATAAGTGAGCCGAGGAGCAGGCCGGCGGCGGTGCTGGCCGGGACCACGGCGGCGTACAGGCCGCGCCTGTTGGCGGGGGCGTATTCCACCAGGAAGGCCGATGCGCCGGCGTATTCACCCGAAGCGGAGAAGCCCTGGACCACCCTGATCATCAGGAGCAGGAGGGGCGCCCAGATACCGATCGTGTCGTAGCCCGGAATCAGCGCTATGCAGAAGGTTGCTCCGGACATGATCAGGATCGAAAGGGAGAGTGCCGTCCGGCGGCCCACCTTGTCGCCGATGTGGCCCCAGACGAAGCCGCCCAGTGGGCGCACCAGGAATGAAATCGCAAAAAGGGCGAAGGTCAGGAGAAGTCCGGTCTGCGGATCGGACTCCGGGAAGAAGACTGTCGCGATGGTGACGGCCAGGTAGCCGTAGACGGCGTAGTCGAACCATTCGACGAAGTTGCCGATGAAGCTGGCGGCGATGACCCGGCGCCGCGTTTCCTTGCTGACGGCGTTGTCTGCAAGTTCAGGTTTGTTCCCGCCCGGCGCGCCGGCACCGGACGTGGAGCCGGTCTGGCTGCCGTTCAGCTCCGGGCCCCGGTCCCGCCTGCGGGCGGGAGAGGAAGTTTCGTTACTCATGGATCCACCAAGTTGTTGGGGTTGCATTCAGCGCAACGCTGTTGCAATAGACTAAGGGTGATGGGGGCCACAGTCAATGGTCACTGCGCGCCTCACAAAACGACACTCAGAGCACTGAGGCAGGTGGGCCAACCGAAGCGGACTGCAGGGCCGGTGAATGGCATTTGTTGCACTGAGAGGATTTGAGTTGCAGGATACAACTAAAGTTGATTACAAAGAAGTAGCTGACCCCGCCTGGCATTCGGACGTTCTATTGACACGCCGTGTGACGGCTGACATATTTCGAGTACGCGCTAGGCGCATCTTGTTGTGTAATACGCAATTCGCTGGCAGTAATCAGGCCGACTACCCGCCACGCTGCCTGAGGCACGAGAATAAGAAGTCGGGCTGAACTCGGGCCGAACGAACTTGCCCGGGGCACCGCCTCCAGAGTCCCGGGACTAGGAAAGGAACACCCCAGCTAATGGTTCATAAAGTCAAGGCAGTCATTGCCAGGGAAAAGAACGCTCCAGTGTCGGTGGAGACCATCCTGGTCCCGGATCCGGGCCCGGGCGAGGCGCTGGTGGATATCCTCACCTGCGGGGTCTGCCACACGGACCTGCATTACAAGCAGGGCGGCATCAACGACGACTTCCCCTTCCTGCTGGGCCATGAGGCCACCGGTGTGATCAGTGCGGTCGGTGACGGCGTGACGTCGGTCGCCCCGGGTGACCGCGTCATCCTGAACTGGCGCGCCGTGTGCGGCGAGTGCCGCGCCTGTGCCAAGGGCCAGCCCCAGTACTGCTTCAACACCGCGAACGCCACCCAAAAGATGACCCTGGAGGACGGCACGGAGCTCTCGCCGGCCTTGGGCATCGGTGCGTTCGCCGAGAAAACCCTCGTCGCGGCTGGACAGTGCACCAAGGTCGACCCCGAGGTTGATGCCGCCGCCGTCGGGCTGCTCGGCTGCGGCGTTATGGCCGGCATCGGTGCCGCGATCAACACCGGTGAAGTCAAGCGCGGCGAATCCGTGGCTGTGATCGGCTGCGGCGGCGTGGGCATCGCCGCGATCGCCGGGGCCAAACTGGCCGGCGCGACCACCATCATTGCCGTGGACATTGACGCGAACAAGGTGGAGATGGCCAGGTCCCTGGGCGCCACCCACGGCATTGACTCCAGCAAGGAAGACCCCATCGAGGCCATCCGCGCCCTGACGGGCGGCAACGGGGCTGACGTGGTGATTGACGCCGTCGGCCGCCCGGAAACGTACAAGCAGGCGTTCTACGCCCGCGACCTCGCCGGCCGGGTGGTGCTGGTGGGCGTCCCGACGCCGGACATGCAGCTCGAGCTGCCGCTGCTGGATGTCTTTGGCCGGGGCGGGTCTCTGAAGTCCTCCTGGTACGGCGACTGCCTGCCCTCCCGCGACTTCCCCATGCTGGTCAGCCACTACAAGCAGGGCAACCTGGACCTGGACGCCTTCGTGTCGGAGCGCATCACCATCGACCAGGTGGAGGAAGCCTTCGAAAAGATGCACGAGGGCAAGGTCCTGCGCTCGGTTGTTGAAATCCCCGCGGCGGGAGCGTCGGCATGAGCGTAAGGATCGAGAATCTGGTCACCTCGGGCACGTTTTCGCTCGACGGCGGCACGTGGGACGTGGACAACAACGTCTGGATCGTGGGAAACGACACCGAATGCGTGATCATTGACTCCCCGCATGACGCCACGGCCATCATCAACCAGGTCCAGGGCCGGAAGGTCCAGGCCATCCTCCTCACCCACGCGCACAACGACCATATCGGCGCGGCACGTGAGGTCGCGGAGGCCGTGGATGCCCCGATCTACCTGAACCCGGAAGACCTGGTCCTCTGGGAGCAGGTCTACCCAGGTTCAAAGCCGGACCGGGAACTGGCCGACGGGGACGTGTTCGACGTGGGCGGGGCAAGCCTGCGTGCGATCCACACCCCGGGCCACTCCCCCGGTTCCACCTGCTTCCTGCTGGAGAGCGAGGGGACCGTCTTCACGGGGGATACGCTCTTCAACGGCGGCCCCGGCGCCACGGGGCGCTCCTACAGCGACTACCCCACCATCCTGGCTTCCATCCGGGAGCGCCTGCTTCCGCTCCCGGCCGATACCGTGGTCCGCACCGGCCATGGCGACAACACCACCATCGGCGCCGAGCGGGAGACGCTGGCGAAGGTGTCCCAGTAGCCATCGAAGTAACAGAAGTGTCCAGCAAAGGCGCGCCAGGAACCTTGGTGCGCCTTTGCTGGTGCCAGAACTACGTATGCCTGTAAGGAAGTTGGAACAATGAAGTTCGGTAAGCAGCCCGCCCCCGTTGCGGACATCAATGAGGACGAACTTTCCGTCCACAAGCCCAAGACCGAGGCGGCGGGCGTAAAGGCCGTCATGGTGGCGCTGGAACGCGCGGTGGCGCAGGCCGGAGTCACCCGGACGGCGCAGTCCCTGCTGCGGCTGAACCAGCGCGGCGGTTTCGACTGCCCGGGCTGCGCCTGGCCGGAATCGGACAAAAAGCGCAAGGCCGCCGAGTTCTGCGAGAACGGCGCCAAGGCCGTGGCCGAGGAAAACACCCTCCGCACCGTCGGCGCCGAATTCTGGGCCAAGCACTCCATCGCCGAACTCTCCACCAAGACGGAGTACTGGCTCGGTAACCAGGGCCGGCTGAGCGAACCGGTGGTGATCCGCGCCGGGGAAACGCACTACTCGCCGATCTCCTGGGCTGACGCGTTCGAGCTGATCGGTGAACACGTCCGGGCCACTACGGCTGACCGGTGCGTTTTCTACACCTCGGGCCGGACCGCGAACGAGACAGCGTTTATGTACCAGCTGTTCGCCCGGGCACTGGGCACCAACAACCTGCCGGACTGTTCAAACATGTGCCATGAATCCTCCGGCTCAGCACTGAACCCCACTATCGGGATCGGCAAGGGCACCGTGTCACTGGATGACATCCATGATTCCGAACTGATCTTCGTGGTGGGGCAGAACCCTGGCACCAACCACCCGCGCATGCTGTCCGCGCTGAAGGAATGCAAGGACAAGGGCGGCAAGGTGGTGGCCGTCAACCCGCTGCCAGAGGCCGGGTTGTTCAACTTCAAGGACCCGCAGACCGTTTCCGGTGTGGTGGGCGGCGGCACGCCGCTGGCCGATGAATACCTGCAGATCAAGGTGGGCGGGGACCTCGCCTTGTTCCAGGCCCTTGGCCACCTGCTCCTTGAAGAGGAAAAGTGGAACCCGGGAACCGTCGTCGACCATTCCTTCATCGCCGCGCAGACCGACGGGTTCGATGCCTACCGTGAAGCCCGCGCGGAGCTGGACTGGGCCGAAACGGAGAAAGCCACCGGGCTGTCCCGGGACCAGATCGAAACCGTGGCCGGGATGCTGATCCGGTCCAAGGCCACCATCTTCTGCTGGGCGCTGGGTGTGACGCAGCAGCCGCACTCGGTGGACACGATCAAGGAAATGGTCAACGTCCTGCTGCTGCAGGGGAACTTCGGCAAGCAAGGCGCCGGCGCCTGCCCCGTCCGCGGGCACTCCAACGTCCAGGGCGACCGGACCATGGGCATCTGGGAGAAACCGAAGGAATGGCTCCTCGATGCCCTCGACACCGAATTCGGCATCACCTCCCCGCGCCACCACGGCTACGACGCCGTCGAAGCCATGGAAGCGTTCGAACGGGACGAGGTGGACGTCTTTGTTTCAATGGGCGGCAACTTCTCGCTGGCCTGCTCCGACACCGAAACCCTCGAAGCCGGGATGCAGCGGATCGGCCTGACCGTGCACATCTCCACCAAACCCAACCGCTCCCACATCGTGCACGGCCGCACCTCGCTGATCCTGCCCACGCTCGGCCGGACGGACAAGGACGACAAGCACCCCGAGGGCGCCCAGTTCCTCTCCGTGGAGGACTCCATGTCCGTGGTGCACTCCACTCAGGGCAGGCTGACGCCGGTTTCGGAACACCTGCTCGCCGAGCCGGTCATCGTGGCCCGCATGGCCGAGGCGACTTTCGGCCCGGACCACTCCGTGGACTGGAAGGCCATGGCCGAGGACTACGACGTGATCCGGGACCACATCGAACGTGTCCTGCCCGGCTTCGAGGACTTCAACGCCCGGGTCCGGACCAAAAACGGGTTTGTGCTGCCCAACCCGCCCCGGGACACCCGCTCCTTCAAAACCGACATCGGCCGCGGGCGCTTCACCGTCAGCCCGCTGGAATACCTCACCCCGCCCGATGGGCACCTGGTCCTCCAGACCATCCGCAGCCACGACCAGTACAACACCACCTTCTACGGCCTGGACGACCGCTACCGGGGCATCTCCGGTGGCCGCCGCGTTATCCTCATCCACCCGGAAGACCTGGCAGAACTGGGCTTCCAGGACCGCGACCTCGTGGACGTGGTCAGCACCTTCCGCGGCCGCGACCGCACAGCAGACAAGTTCCGCCTCGTGGCCTACCCCACCGCCAAGGGGTGCGCCGCCGCGTACTTCCCCGAAGCCAACGCCCTGGTTCACAAAGAAAACGTCGCCCGCGAATCCAACACCCCCGGCTTCAAGGCCATGTTCGTCCGCTTTGTCCCGCACCTCGCTGAAGCCGCCGAGGTGGAGGCGGCAGGGGAGCGCGAACCGGAGCCCGCCACAGTGGGCTAGTTCCAAGGCAGAGAACAACGACGGCGACATCCGGCACGTGCCGGATGTCGCCGTCGCTGTTTGATCACAGGGTTTGATTACACCGGGTTGTTTCCGTCAGGCTGCGCTTCGGGATCGAGGTCCTTGCCGTAGCCGGTAGCCGAAGCAAGCCCGCCAACCTGCTGCCCTGCATTCGTTTGTCCTGGCGTAAAGCCGCTGTCTGGAGCACCTTGGGGTTCTCCCCCGGATTCCGGAGCGACATCCTGCCGCAGGTGCTCGTCGTCGGGAGTGTTCTTGGAAACCTCGTCATCTGCCATCCCATTAGCCAAGCACCAGCCGTAGGTGGCTGCAAGGGGAAGTCGCTGAGTAACTCAGACCATTGGACGAGCGGGCACGCGTGAAACCGGGGGCCGCCGGTTCGCGACCCCCGGTTTTCGAAGACGGAGCGGGGCTCAGCCCCTTGGTCTGGGTTACCCGCGGAGGCGCTCCATGCCCGGATCAAACAGCGGCTCCGCGGAGACGGTCGCAGCGATGCGCTTGCCGAAGTACTCGATCTCCACCGAATCACCGATAGAAACCGAAGCCGGCAGCCAGGCGTACGCGATCGGCTTGCGCACGGAGTAACCGTAGGCGGCGCTGGTGACGTAGCCAGCCGCTTCCCCAGCCACGTACACCGGTTCCTTGCCCAGCACGAGGGACGTGCCGTCGTCGACCGTCAGGCACCGGAGCGCGCGTGTGGCCGGCTGCTCCTTGCGTGCCGCAAGGGCCTCGGCACCCACAAAACCCGTCTTGTCCTTGGCGATGGAGAAGCCCAAGCCGGCTTCGTAGGGCTGGTGCTCGGAGGTCATGTCCGTGCCCCACAGCCGGTAGCCCTTCTCCAGCCGCATGCTGTTGAATGCGCCGCGGCCGGCGGCAACGATGCCGTGCTCCTGGCCGGCTTCGAACAGCAGGTCCCACAGCTTCAGGCCGTACTCTGCGGTGGTGTACAGCTCCCAGCCGAGCTCGCCCACGTAGGAGAGGCGCATGGCCGTGACCGGGATGCCGCCCACCGAGATTTCCTTGGTGCGGAAGTACTTCAGGCCGTCGTTGGTCAGGTCATCGGAGCTGACCTTGCCGATCACCTCACGCGCCAGCGGCCCCCACAGCCCGATGCAGCAGGTGCTGCCGGTGATGTCGGTGACGTGCACCCACCGGGCCGGATCGGCGGCCGACTGCTTGCGGGCCTCCACCCGGAGGTAGTCGAAGTCCACGTTGCTGTTCACGCCCAGCTGGAAGTCTTCTTCCGCCAGCCGTGCGACGGTCACGTCACTGCGGATGCCGCCGTCGTGCTCGAGCAGCAGGCAGTAGGTGACGGCACCCGGCTTCTTGGTGATGTTGCCCGTGCTGAGCCGGTGCAGCAGGTCCTGCGCACCGGGGCCCACCACGGACAGCCGCTTCAGCGGCGTCATGTCGTACAGTCCGACGGCGGTGCGCGTCTTCCACGCCTCGGCCGCGGAAATGGGGGAAGAGAACATGGCGGACCACTCGTCCCGCTCCGGCGCCTGCCACTCTGCCGGCAGGTCCTCCAGCAGGCCGCGGTTGGCTTCGAACCAGTGCGGGCGCTCCCAGCCGGCGGACTCCAGGAAAAACGCTCCGAGTTCCTTCTGGCGGACATTGAACGGGCTGACCCGCAGGTCGCGCGGCGATTCCCTGGGCTGCAGCGGGTGCATAACGTCGTAGATTTCCACGAAGTTCTGCTGGGACGTTTCGCTGACATACGCGTCGGAGGTCTGCACCTTCTCGAAGCGGGTCAGCTCACAGCCGTGCAGGTCCGTGCGGGACCGGCCTTCCACCAGCAGTTCCGCCATTGCCTTGGCCACGCCGGCCGAGTGCGTGACCCAGACCGCCTCGGCCACGAACAGGCCTTCGAGCTCGGGGGCCTCGCCCATAAGCGGGCCGCCGTCGGGGGTGAAGGAGAAGATGCCGTTGAAGCCGTCCTCGATTGCGGAGCTGCGCAGCGCCGGCAGCAGGTCCTGGCTGTCCTCCCACGCGGGCAGGAAGTCTTCCAGGGTGAACTCCAGGCGGGAGGGCATGCGGTGGTCCGACATTTCCTCTGCGGCGACCTTCGGCAGGGCGGACATGTCCACCGGCATGGGGCGGTGGGCGTAGCTGCCGATGCCGATGCGGTTGCCCCATTCGCGGTAGTACAGGTCCTTGTCCTGGTAGCGCAGGATGGGCTTGCCGGCACCGTTGGGAAGCTCGTTGACTCCCTCGAGTTCGGGCAGCGGGGTGCTGATGGCGTACTGGTGGGCCAGCGGCAGCAGCGGGACTTCCAGCCCCACCATCTTGCCAAGTTCTCGGCCCCAGAAACCTGCACAGGACACCACGATGTCCGCCGGGATCAAACCCTCGGACGTTTCCACCCCCGTCACCTTGCCGCCCTCCTGGGCGATCCCGGTGACGGTGGTGTTGCCCTGGTACGTCACGCCGGCCTCGCGGGTGCGCTCGATCAGCAGCTGCACCGCACGGGCGGCCAGGGCCAGGCCGTCGGTGGGGATGAGCAGGCCGCCCAGGACTTCACGGCCGCCGGTGAGCTTGCCGGTGTTCAGGAGGGGGTAGATCTTTTCGCATTCGTCGGCGTCCACGATCCTGCTTTCGACGCCCCAGGAGGTCATCACGCCCATCTTGCGATTGAGGTCGGCAAGGCGCTCGGGGGTGGTGGCCAGCTCCAGGCCGCCCACCTGGTTGAAGCAGGACTGGCCGTCCTTGCTCAGGGCGAGGAACTTGTTGACCGTGTAGGTGGCGAATTCGGTCATGGTCCGTGACTGGTTGTTCTGGAACACCAGGCCCGGCGCGTGCGACGTGGAGCCGCCGGCAAGTTCCAGCGGGCCCTGTTCCACCACCGTGATGTTGGTCCAGCCGCGGGTGGCGAGTTCGTCGGCAAGGTTGGTTCCGACAATGCCGGCGCCGATAATGACAACGCGTGGTGATGCGCTCATGGGTCTTGTTTCTCCTGTTTTGCGTGGCGGGCGTTGGCGTTAGCGGAAGACGACGGTGCGGGTGTTGTTGAGCAGGACCCGGTGCTGGCAGTGCCACTTGACTGCGCGGGACAGAGCCTGCGATTCGGCATCCCGGCCTACAGTGACCAGTGCATTGGGGTCCAGGCTGTGGTCCACCCGGAACACTTCCTGCTCGATGATCGGGCCCTCGTCCAGGTCTGCGGTGACGTAGTGCGCGGTGGCTCCGATGAGCTTCACGCCGCGGTCATAGGCCTGGTGGTAAGGCTTGGCCCCCTTGAACCCGGGCAGGAATGAGTGGTGGATGTTGATGGCGCGGCCGCGGAGGGTCCTGCTGAGGCCGTCAGAGAGTACCTGCATGTAGCGGGCCAGGACCACCAGGTCTGCCTGGTACTCCTCCACCAGTTCCAACAGCCGCGCCTCGGCCTGCGGCTTGGTGTCCGCGGTGACCGGGACGTGGATGAACGGCAAACCGGCGGCTTCCGCCATGGGGCGGAGGTCCTCGTGGTTGGACACCACGACGGCGATCTCCGCACCCAGGCTGCCGGCGCGCCAGCGGAAGATCAGGTCGTTGAGGCAGTGGCCGAACTTCGAGACCATTACCAGCACGCGCTGGGGGCGTCCGTCGTGGATGGCGAACTCCATGTCGAACTCATCGGCAACGGCGGCGAATTCCGTGCTGAGGCCTTCAGCGGAGACTTCCTTGTCTCCCGGAGTGAAGGCCGTGCGCAGGTAGAGCTTGCCGCTCATGTGGTCATCGAACTGCTGATGTTCAACGATGTCGAAGCCGCGATCAGCGAGGAATGCGGTGATGGCCCGGACGATTCCCGGGCGCTCCGGGCACGCAAGGGTGAGGACATACTGTGCTGTGCCGGTACTGCGGACGCTGGGGACGGCGCCGGCTTCGGCCGTGGCATTGGCGGCCGGGCGGCCTTCGAGGACTGTGGTCATGGTCTACTCCTGGTTTTTGGCGGGGGCTTGGGTGTCAGCGGGGGAAGCCGCGCAGGGGCCGCCGTCCGAACAGCGCTGATCACATTGATGCTTGGTAACGAGATCGAACTGGACGCCGCCGTGCTGGTCCACGCCGGTCCGGATGGCGCGCTCCACCACGGAGTCAGCCAGCCGCCGCCGCAGGGACAGCGGATCCCGGCGCAGGTCCTTCACTAGGGCGAAGCAGAGCAGCAGCATCACCAGTACGAACGGCAGGGCGGCCACGATGGTGATGCGCTGCAGGCCGGACAGTGCCTCCGAAGGCTCGTCTCCGCCGGCCAGCATCATCACGGCGGCAACCGCGCCGGTGAGGAGGCCCCAGAAGATGACCAGGCCGCGCTTCGGATCCGAGGATCCGTTGGAGCTCAACGACGCCATGATGATCGACGCCGAGTCGGCTCCCGTAATGAAGAAGATGGCCACCAGAACCATGGCGAGGACGATGACCGCCGCGGTGAGCCAGGCCGGCATGGACATGTTCTTCACCAGGTCGAACAGGGCTCCGTCAAAGTCGATGGAAGGTGACCCGCTGGCCATGGACACAAGGCCGGCCGCGCCTGCCTTGTCCGCGTCCTCCTGGATCTTGAAGGCCGTTCCGCCGAAGATGCCAAACCAGATGACGCTGACGATGCTGGGCACCAGCAGGACGCCGGTGACGAACTGCCGGATGGTGCGGCCGCGGCTGATCCGGGCGATGAACATGCCCACGAAAGGCGTCCAGGACACCCACCAGGCCCAGTAGAAGATGGTCCAGCCGGACATCCAGGTGCGCAGGGCCTCGTCACCGACGGCCTCGGTGCGGGAGGACATTTCGGCCAGGTCCCTGGCGTAGTCGCCCACCGCGGCCGGGATGAGGTTGAGGATGAACAGTGTTGGCCCTGCGATGAAGACGATGAGCGCCAGGACAACGGCCAGGACCATGTTGATGTTGGACAGCCACTGGATGCCGCGGCTGATGCCGGACACCGCTGAGGCCACGAAACACGCTGTCAGGATGGCAACGATGGCCACCAGGACCGGGGTGCCGATCTCGCCGATCCAGCCGTTTGAGCTCAGGCCGCTGCCGATTTGGAGGGCGCCAAGGCCCAGGGAAGCCGCCGTACCGAAGAGGGTGGCGAAGATCGCCAGGATGTTGATGAACTTGCCGACCGGCCCTTCCACCGTCCTGATGCCGAACAGCGAAGTGAACGCCGCGGAGATCAGCTGCCGGCGGCCCAGGCGGTAGGTTCCGTAGGCCATGGCAATGCCGACGACGGCGTACATCGCCCAGGGATGCAGGGTCCAGTGGAAGATGGAGGTGGCCATGGCGGTCTGGATGGCCGCAGGGGTCCGCCCGTCCACCGTTCCGGGCGGTGGAGAGATGTAGTGGTAGAGCGGCTCGGCCACGCCGTAGAACATCAGGCCGATGCCCATGCCGGCCGCGAACATCATGGCGATCCAGGAAACAGTCCGGAACTCAGGCCTCTCCCCGTCCTTGCCGAGCGGGATGTTGCCCCATTTTCCGAGGGCCAGCCAGAGGACAAAAACGACGAACAGCGATGCCAGGACCATAAAGAGCCAGCCGGTGTACTCCATCACCCAGTTGAGGGCGGAAGTTGAGGTGGCGGAGAGGCTGTCCCGGCCGAGGAAGCCCCAGGCCACGAAGGCCAGGGCGAGGACGCCGGTGATGCCGAAGGTTGCCTTGTCGAGGGTGAGCTTACGGTTCCGCCGCTTCGCAACGGCCTGCTCGGCCTTGGTCTGGCGGAGTTCCTGCATGATCTGCTGGGTGTCCTCCGCGTCCTGCGAGTCGTGGGAGGAAGAAGGGTTTTCCGGTGCAGGAATGAGTTTGGGCTCCTCCGGCTCAAGGGGGGTTTGGGCATCCGGGCGGATGTCGCTGTTCAAAGCCATGTCAAGTCCTTTGGTTTGAAATCAAGGGCTGTGCTGTACTCCGGCGTCCCCAGACCGGGCGGAAAACTGGCATTTCGTCAGTAAAGTCAGTTGCTTGTTGGCGGTTCGGATTGTTCCGCAAGGATCAACACGTCTCGCTATAAGCAACAGAGTGGCCCGCGTCACAACCACCTGTCAAGGTTTTTCCGAAGTTTGAAGCCCTATTTCAGGGGTTTCGGCTGAGCCTTGTCAGTGGGCTGGAACAGGGGTCAGGCATCGATCACGAGGTCCGTCTGCGCGATGGAGCAGCAGGGCAGGAATTTGCCTGCAGAGATTTCCCGTGCCCGGATCCCGCCCTGGTGGTTCATCTCGATCTCCCCTGAAAGCTTGACGACCTTACAGGAGCCGCACATGCCTTCCTTGCAGTTCGCGCCAATCCTGACGCCAGCACGCTGGGCCGCCTCGAGGATCCGCTCGGTGGGGTCGATCCGCACATTGATTCCGGTACGCATGAAGGACATGGTGAGGCTGCCTGTCCCCACCGTGTCGAAGCTCGAGGCATCAGGGGAACCGGCTTCCGGCTCCCCGCCCGCACTGTCGGCGGCGGGGTCGGGGCCGGGTGCCTCCGGATCGACGATTTCCAGGGGCAGCCCCGAGGCCTGCAGGGTTCCGTCGGCGTCGTAACCAGGCTCGTAAAGGGCGAAGGCGGCGGGCTGGCTTTCAAAGTAGTCCTCGGCGGATTCGGCGATATCCTCGGCGATCTCCTCCGCGAAGTCGGCTGCAAGTGCCACCTCCGCCTGGTATTCAAGGAGCGTCTGGCGGTCTCCCGAGAAGAACTCCATGTAAATGGAAGTGTCGTCGACACCGACCTTCTTGAGGAGCTCGGTGGCGGTGTTCAGGTACCCCTCGGGACCACAGGCGTACACCTGGCGACCGTTGGCGTCCGGGGCCACCTCCTCGAGCATGGCCGCCGTCAGCCGTCCGCTCAGTCCTTCCCACCCCTCCGGTACAGTGCGGTCGCCCAGGGAGTAGTAGACCTTGACGCGCGAATCCACGGAGGCGATGTAGGCCAATTCCCGGTGGAAGGCAAAGCCTCCGGCATCCGAGCCGTGGTAGAGCACTACAACATCGGCGTGTCCGGGCAGGGAGCGGATGGTCCGCACCATGGACATGATGGGAGTGATGCCTGCGCCGGCGGCAAGCAGGAGATACCGTGCCCGGCGGTCGGCGTCGGGCAGGTGGAATGCTCCCACCGGTCCCAGCATCTCAAGGACGGTGCCGGGTTTGATGTTCTCGTGCACCCATGGCGAGACCAGTCCCGTGGGGTCGCACTTGACGGTAATGCTGAAGGTCCATGGCTCGGTGGGCGAACTGGACAGCGAGTAGCTGCGGTCCACCGGTTCCTGGTCCTCGCCGTTCACGGGAAAGGCGACGTTTACATACTGGCCCGCACGGAACGCCAGGGGCGCGCCGTCGCATCGGCGGAACACGAAGGTCATCATGGCGCCGGCCTCGGGAATGGTCTCGACGCATTCGGCCATAAACTCCTGCGGATGCCATGGACCCAGTGCACGGGCTGCCCGGGCGGGTGTCTCCGTGCTTCCCATCACCCTGTTCCACGGCATCTCAAGACCGCGGATACGCTGTGGTTCCTGGATTGCCGTTTCAGTGAGGAGTTCAATCATGCCAAGTGCTCCTGCACGCGCTGCACGTACCAGTTGATGAATGCCTCCACCTGGTATTCGCTCTTCATGTAGGGCCCGGGCTCGTAGGCGGGACTGCCGGCGCCCTGCTGGCAGAGCTCGACGAACGCCTTGTCCTGCAGGTTCGTCTGCTTCCAGGTGTAGGTGAGCTTCTCCAGGTCGTAGTCGACGCCTTCCACGGCGTCATCAGCCACCAGCCACGTGGTGCGGACGAGGCTCTGGTGTTCGTTGATGGGGAAGACACCGAACGTGATGACGTGGTCGCCGAGGAAATGGAACCAGCTGTTGGGCTGCAGGTGCATCGAGCAGCGGCCAAGGCGGAAGTCGCGCAGGTCACCGAGCAGCTTCTTGGAAAGCCTGCGTCCGTCGGCGGAGAACGATTCGCCCTCTCCATCGAGTGATTCCCGTGAGATGCGGATTCCCGCGATGCGAGTGTCAAGCTGCTCCACCACCTCGTAGGGCAGGCCGTAACGGCGGCAACGCTCCTCGAGGGAGGACTGGGCTTCCTTGTTCCGGTTCCACACTTCCTCAAGGTGGGGTGGGATCAGGCCCTCCGTCAGGCCCCAGGTGGGGAAGAGGGAGCAGGCGAGCTCAGGGTGGCCGTCGCAGTGGTAGCACTCACGGTTGTTCTCCATGACAAGCTTCCAGTTGCCCTCTTCGATGATGTTCTGCTGGTAGGCGATTTTTGTCTTCGAGAGGTCGTGGGGCGCCAGGTAGGGCTCAAAGATCTTTGCGGTTTCGTCGAAGTCACTCGGCGGTTCATCCGCAATGCAGACGAAGATAAGCCCGGCGACCTCGCGGCCGTGGGCGCGCTTGAGGCCGAAGCAGCTCTTGTCGAACTTCGTTTCCCCCGGCGCGGAGGCATGGATCAGGTTGCCCTCCGGCGAGTAGGTCCAGGAGTGGTAGCCGCAGACCAGGTTTCCGGTTGACCCGGCAGCTTCGGTAAGAACCCGGGCGCCGCGGTGGCGGCATACGTTGTGCAGGACGTTTACGGCGCCGTCATCGTTGCGCAGCACGATCAGGGAGTAGGGCCCGTAGTCGACGGTGACATAGTCGCCCGGCTCCGGCAGTTCGGCGGTGCTGGCGGCAAAGATCCAGTGCTGGCCAAAAATGGCCTCCATGTCGATGGTGAAGATCGAGCGGTCAGTGTAGAAGGGGGCATCGAGGGAGAAGCCGGTGCGCCGGAACTCAAACAACGCGGTGATCTCTGCCAGCTGCTCGGCAGGCAATGATGCAGCGAGTTTTCCGCGTGAATTGAGGGGCACGTTCACTGAAGCAGTCATGGGTTTCCTCCCGGGAGGCCTGGGTAATGGGTGTTGCGTGTTGACCACGGGTGCGGGCGGCACGGTCGAAGAACTTGTAGTGATGAGATTAGGGTCACAAGAGCTGCAACAAAAGCGCAAGATTTCGACGATGACCATGCACAATGGGTGCATGATCGATGCGAGGCTCATCACCCTCCGCGTGTTTGCCCGGTGCGGCACCATAGGCGCGACGGCGGAGCTCACTGGCTATTCTCCCTCTGCTGTCTCCGCGCAACTGCGGGAGCTCCAGCGGGTGCTCGGAATGCAGCTGCTGACGAAAGACGGCCGGGGCGTGCGGCTTACCGCGACGGGACGCTTTCTCGTGGCGGGCTCGGATCCCCTCATTGCCCAGTGGGAGAGCCTGCGCGCAGCAGCCATGGAGGCCGGCGATCAGGTGCAGTCCCACTTTGGCCTCGGCGGATTTTCCAGTGCAGCCGCCCAGTTGCTCGCACCGTTGGCCGCCACCCTGCGCTCAACACGGCCCCTGCTGGAGGTGCAGGTTCTTGAGGCTGATCCGGCCCGCTGCTTCGACTTGTTGATTGCGGAACGAATCGACCTTGCAGTCATTGTCGCCATGCAGTCGGACAGTTTTGGTGAGGACGATCCGCGCTTCGAGCAAAGAGTTCTGCTCGACGATCCACTGGATGTCATCATTCCCGGTGACCATCCGCTGGCATCACGGGAAACAGCGACGCTTGAAGAACTGGCATCGGAACCTTGGATCACGGAGGCCGCCGGTTCCACCTACCATTCCCTCTTCACCGC
The DNA here is from genome assembly GCF_900537115.1 of Arthrobacter sp. Alg241-R88. Taxonomy (GTDB): domain Bacteria; phylum Actinomycetota; class Actinomycetes; order Actinomycetales; family Micrococcaceae; genus Arthrobacter. Next base: position 41,535 of record NZ_UNRG01000001.1, on the reverse strand, counting down.
GGCGTTCACGGCAGTCGGGGTGACACCGCGGATTGCCCATGAAGCGGTTGAATGGGAAACCCACATCGCGTTCGTGGGTGCGGGGCTGGGCGTCGGCCTGCTGCCCCGGCTGGCGCCCTTGCATGGCGCCGAAAACGTGGTTCGGCTACGCATAACCGGTAAGGCGAAACCCACGCGCCGCATTGTCGCAGCGGTGCGCAGGGGCAGCATCGCCTCACCACTGATCCAGGAGTCGCTCGGCATCCTGCAGGTCAACGCCAGCCGGATCCTCACCGCCCGGCTCGAAGAGGACGTCTGAACGCTGCCGGCATGGGCGTCCTGGCGTTCGGCAGCTTCCCTGTCCTCCCCTGGACGCTGATGCCTTAACGGCCGGTGTAGCCCATCTTGGCGCTGACCTGCAGCCCGCCCTGCTTCAGCGCTTCGATCAGTCCCGGGATCTCCTCAGGATCAAAGCGGAAGGCCGGGCCGGAGATGCTGATGGCCCCGATCACGGCGCCCAGGTGGTTGTAGACGGGAACGGCGGCGGCCGTCAAGCCGATCTCGAATTCCTCGCGCACCACCCCATAGCCGTCGCGGGCGACGGCGAGCAGCTGGTTTTCAAGTTCCTTGCGGTTGGTGATGGTCCGGGGAGTCCGTGACGGCAGGCCGGTCTCCTTCAGGATGCGGTCCCGATCCTCGGCCGGCAGCGCGGCAAGCAGGACCTTCCCGCTGGAGGTGGCGTGCAGCGGCGTCAGGTTGCCCACCCAGTCGTACGTGGCCAAGGTTGAAGGCCCCATTGCCTGGTCTACATTCACCGCGTAGTTGGAGCGCAGCACGGCGAGGTTGACTGTCTCCTTGAATTCCTCCGCCAGGCTTTCCAGGACGGGTCGCGCCTCCCGGACCAGGCTAAGCCTGCCCGGAATGGAGCTGGCCAGGCGCAGGATGCCGAAGCCCAGTTGGTACTTTCCGCGCTCGCTGTTCTGATGGACCATTTCCCTGGCCACCAGCGAGCCGAGCAGGCGCGAGACCGTGGACTTATGGATGCCCATCTCCTCGGCGATGTCACTGACGCCTGCGTGGCCGTCGCGAGCCAGGATTTCCAGCACCGCAAGTGCCCGGTCCACAGACTGAACGCCGCCGGACTGCCCGCCCTCAACATCAGTGTCAGATTCAGGGTCAATGTTCGAAGCCATGATGCATACTCTCGAGTAGTTTCTGCGGCCCGCTCTCCCGCAACGAGGCCGCCTGAAGCGTCCTCCCGGCTAGTTCCACACATCCGATCCTAGACTGCGGACTGTGACGGAGCTGACATGGCGTCAAGCGGCTTAACGCAATCCGCTGTTTGCGAGCGCAATCGCTTCTGCGCGTGAGTACGCCCCGATCCTCCGGAAGGTGTTCCCGAGATGGAACTCCAGGTGTTTTCACTGATTTGAAGCTGCCCCGCGATCGCGCGGTGCGGGCCGCCACTGCTGGCGCTCGTCCAACATATTGAATCCCGACGGATGTGATGCTTGACACTTCTGACGCCAGGGTCCTATCGTAGGTGCCAAGTCGTTTTAGCAAAACGATTTTTCACCCCAGTTCCTGTCTCGCATTTCCGTTCGAGAGAAAGTGAGTCGACAGCGATGTCCACTCGAAACACCATCAACAGGTTCGCCACCATCGGCGGTATCTGCACCGCCGTCGCACTGGCGGCCACCGGCTGCGGCGCAGGGGGCCCGTCCACCACGGGTAGCGCCGGCACCAGCACCGTCAACGTCCTGGTCGAGGCCGGTGGCCACGCCGAGCTGACCGGCGTGGCCGAACAGTGCAAAAAGGACGCCGGAGTTGACGTGAACTTCGTCGAACTGCCTTACGACGGCATGTTCAACCGGCTTTCCAGCGAATTCTCCTCCGGCAACGTCTCCTTCGACGTGGCCGCCCTGGACTCCGTGTGGCTCCCCAGCTTCAAGGACGCCGTCCAGCCCATCGACGAACTCTTCACCGATGAGGCCAAGAAGGACATCTTCCCGGCCCTGGTCAAGGAAGCCAACGTGGACGGGCACTTCATCGGAATGCCCGCCTGGACCAACGCCGAAATCATCCTCTACCGCAAGGACCTCTTCGAGGACGCCAAGAACAAGGCCGACTTCCAGGCCAGGTACGGCTACGACCTCGCTGCCCCCACCACCTGGAAGCAGTACCAGGACATTTCGGAGTTCTTCACCAGGGATGGCATGTACGGCACCGACGTCAAGGGTGGCGTGGAAACTGAATGGCTCGCCCACGTCCTCCAGGCCGGGTCTCCGATGGTCCTGGATGGGGACAAGGTGGTCATCGACAACGCCGCGCACAAGGAGGCCCTGGACTTCTACGTCAGCCTTGCCAAGTCCGCTCCATCAGGTGCCGCCCAGGTGGACTGGGCTGCTGCCCAGAACCTGTTCAACCAGGGCAAGACCGCAATGACCCGCTTCTGGGCCCACGCCTACCGGCAGATCCCCAAGGACTCCGCCGTAGCCGGCAAGGTGGGAGCCGCCCCCATGATCGCCGGATCCGCCGGCGTCGGAGGCGTTCCGGGACCCTGGTACCTGACAGTCCCCAAGGCCACCAAGAACGCTGATGCCGCCAAGAAGTTCGTCAAGTGCGCCTATGACTACAACGACAAGGGCATCGAATCCAGCCTCGGCCTGGCCTCCCGCATCTCGGCTTTTGAGAAGTACCAGGACAAGGAAGGCTACGAAAGCTTCGGACCCCTGATCGAGACCCTCAACGGCGAGGCCACCGCCACCCGCCCAGCCACCGAGAAGTGGCAGCAGATCGTGGACACGGTACTGGTTCCCATGCTGCAAAAGGCCGTGGCCGGCGGTGACTCCGCCACCCTCCTCACTGACGCCAAGAAGCAGATCGAGGACCTCCTCAAGTAAGACCCCCGCGGCCGGCATCTGACTACCGGTGCCGGCCGCGGCCCCCAACCAGCGGAAGAGAAAACCGTGCGTATCTCCGATCGCCGCTTCGCATTGTTCCTGATGACACCAGCGGCGCTTTTCCTGGCAGTGTTTGTCGCCTTCCCCCTGTTCCGCCTCGTTGCGGACAGCTTCTTCAAGATCTCGCCGATTGCCGGCGGCCCCCGCGACTTCGTGGGCCTGGATAACTACTTCCGGGCCTTCGCCTCCGAAGCCTTCATCGGCGCCGGCTGGCGGACCCTGGCCTACACCGTGATTGTGGTCACCCTCGAATTCGCCCTTGGCCTGGGCATGGCGCTGCTGTTCACCACTCTGGGACGAAGCTCCCAAATCTGGCGGACCGTGTTTATGTACCCGCTGATGATCGCCCCGATCGTTGCAGGCCTTCTCTGGAAGTTCCTGATGATCGACAACTTCGGGCTCATCGGGACCCTCCTGCACCAGGCCGGCATCCTGTCCAACCCGAACCAGATCGGCTGGCTCTCGGACCCGAACATTGTGCTCTACTCCGTCGCCATTCCGGACATCTGGCTGACCACCTCGTTTATGTGCCTGGTGCTCTTCGCCGGGCTGCAGAACATCCCGGGGGACCTGATCGAAGCAGCACGCCTGGACGGTGCACGCGCACCGGCCATGCTGTTCCGCATCATCCTCCCGCTCCTGCGTCCGGTCATCGCCGTCGCCCTGGTGGTCCGCGGCATCGACGCGGCCCGGGCCTTTGACACCATCCTTATCCAAACCAACGGCGGCCCGCAGTCCGCCTCGGAAACCATGAGCCTGCTGATCTACCGGACCATGATCCGCTTTGGGGATCCCGGGTTGGCCAGCGCCATGGGCACCCTCTACCTGCTGGCCATGCTGGCCGTCGCGTTCGTCGCGGTGTCCACCATCTGGCGGCCAGGAAAGGACAACTGATGCGCGTCGCCGAGCGAATTAAGAACGACGGCGGGAAGGCAGCTCCAGCGGCTGCCGGGCCTTCCGCCCGAAGCACCACAAGCGGCAGCGGCCGCAAGCGCCGGGGCGTCAACCGCGAAGGCCTGGAAGCGGGCCGCCGGAGCACCAGGACCCTGCTGTGGATCCTCCTCGCGGCTGCGATGGTGCTCTACGGTTTCCCGTTCCTGTACCTGCTCTTCACATCCTTCAAGACACCCATCGATACGATCGCGGTGCCGCCCACCATCCTGCCCCGGGAATGGACGCTGGAGAACTACACCAACGCGCTGGGCCGCAGCGGAGTGGTCGCCTCCTTCATCAACAGCATCCAGACGGCCATCATCAGCACCGTGCTTTCGCTGGTGCTGGCGGTGCCGGCGGCCTACGGCATCACCCGGTACAAAACCCTCAGCGGCAGGATCTTCATTATGGCCGCGCTGGTAACCCGCATGGTACCGCCGGTCGCGATCGGTATTCCGCTGGCCTCGATGATGGCAGCCATGGGCTTGTCCGATACGCCCATCGCCCTGTCCATCGCCCACACCACCATCTCGCTGCCGCTCTCGATCTGGCTGATGTCCAGCTTCTTCGAAGCGGTGCCGAAGGACCTGGAGGAAGCCGCCACGGTGGATGGCTGCAGCAGGCTCGGAGCCCTGTGGCGGGTGGTGATCCCGGTAGTCTCCGGCGGCATCGCCGTCACCGCGATCTTCGCCTTCCTGGCGTCCTGGAACGAGTTCCTCTTCGCACTCCTGATGACAGCGATCCGCTCCCAGACAACGCCCGTGGTGATCGCGAACTTCCAGACCCAGTTCGGCCTGGACTGGGGATCCATGACCGCGTTGGCCGCGGTCTACTCCATCCCGGTCATCATCCTGACCCTCCTCCTGCAGCGCAAGATCGTCGCAGGGATGACGCTCGGCGCCGTCAAGGGCTAGGCAAAGCAACGAGTAGCCTACTGGTAACCCCCAGGGGCATCAGAAACCATAAGGACGTGGGAGACAGATGAGCAACAAGAACATCGGCATCAAGGACGTGGCCGTTGCCGCCGGCGTGTCCGTGACAACTGTCTCCCACGTCCTCAACGACGTTTCCTATGCACGGATCAGCCCCGAAACCAGGGACAAGGTCAGGTCCGCCGCCGAGGAGCTGGGTTATGGGCCCAACCGCCTTGCCCAGGCCCTGCGCACCCAGCGGACCGGCATGCTGGGCTTGGTCAGCGAGGATATCGCCACTACGCCCCACGCCGGCCGGATCATCCTCGGCGCGGACGAGGCCGCCAAGGCCCGGGGATACAACCTCATGATCATCAACACCTCCGGCTCCGCAAGCCTGGCATCCCGGCAGGCCGACGTCGAGGCCCTCCTGGAACGCCGGGTGGACGGCATCCTCTACGCCACGATGTATCACCGCAACGTGGAACTACCGGCCAACCTCGGCAACGTGCCTTCCGTCCTGGTGGACTCCGTGGCCGCCGGCGGAAACATCACAGCCGTGGTTCCGGACGAGGAGGGCGGTGCACGCACGGCAGTGGAAGCGCTCCTGGCAGCGGGCCACACCCGCATCGGCTTCCTCAACAACACGGACGACGTTCCCGCAACCCATGAGCGCCTCCGGGGCTTCCGGGCCACGCTCGCTGAAGCAGGGCTCGACGGCGCCGCGGCACCCGTCGAGTCCGAGGTCTCCGAGGTGCAGGGCGGCTACGAGGCGGCCCGGCGGATCCTGGCACGCGAGGACCGCGCTGATATGCCTACGGCATTGTTCTGCTACAACGACCGGATGGCGATGGGAGCCTACCGCGCCGCTGCGGAGTTGGGGCTCAGCATCCCCACCGACCTTTCAATCGTCGGCTTCGATGACCAGGAACTGATCGCCGCCAACCTTCACCCGGGCCTCACCACCGTGGCCCTGCCTCACTACGAAATGGGTGCCTGGGCCACCGAGCACCTGATTGACGCCGTCGAGGGGAAGACCGACCTTGCCCTCATGGCACTCCACCCGACCATACTGAGCTGCCCCCTCGTGCGCCGTGATTCCATCGCGGCTCCGCGGCCGTAGGCAGCCAGCCCCTTCCACTTCCCAAGAGGACCGCCAGATATGTCCAGTCGCCTTGATGCTGCACGCCCGGAAACAGCGCCGGCAGAGACCTCCAGGTTCCGGCCTGCCATCCACTTCACGGCTAGGGACACCTGGCTGAACGACCCCAATGGCCTGGTTTTCCACAACGGCGTGTACCACCTCTTCTTCCAGAACAACCCGTTCGGCAGCGTCTGGGGCAACATGTCCTGGGGCCACGCCACGTCGGCTGACCTGTTGCACTGGACAGAACATCCCGTTGCCATTGCCTGCGACGAGGCAGAGGACATTTACTCAGGCAGTGTCGTAATTGACCACGCGAACACCTCCGGTTTCGGCACGGCCGAGGCACCTGCCCTCGTAGCCGTTTACACCAGTGCCTACAAGGGCGCGTCCGAACACTGCGGTATCCAGGCGCAGTCCCTGGCGTACAGCACAGACGCAGGAATGACCTGGCGGAAATACGGGAACAACCCCGTCCTCAACAGGAATTCCGCGAACTTCCGCGATCCCAAAGTCTTCCGGTATCAAGGGGACCACGGTGCCTGCTGGGTGATGGTCGCCGTTGAAGCGCAGCACCAAAAGGTGGTTTTCTACAGTTCAAAAGATCTTAAGTCCTGGGAATTCCTGAGCGACTTTGGCCCGGCCAATGCCGACGCCGGCGAATGGGAATGCCCCGATCTCTTTCCACTGAAGGTGGACGGGGACCCGGACAACATCAAATGGGTACTGATCGTCAACGTCAATCCGGGCGCTGTGGCGGGCGGCTCCGGTGGCCAGTACTTTGTCGGGCATTTCGACGGCGTCCGCTTCAGCCCCGATCCCGGTTCCGTTGTGGCGCCGGCCGGGGTCAGCGCTCTGGGCGATTCCGCCGCTGCCGCGGCAGCGCTGCAGCAGTGCTTGTGGCTGGACTGGGGACGCGATTGCTACGCCTCCGTATCCTTCAGTAACGCCCCGGATGGCCGGCGCATCGTCATCGGCTGGATGAACAACTGGGACTACGCCAACGAGCTGCCCACCGCCCCCTGGCGGTCCTCGATGACGCTCGCCCGCGAGGTGCGCCTCACTGCAGTCAACGGCTCGGCCCGTCTGATCCAGCAACCGGTCCTGGCGGATCCCTGCGCAGGAGAAATCCTGCCTGCCGGGACGAATATTATGAACGCGGACACCTTTGAGCTGTGGAATTCACCTCTAAGGTTGCCGGATGCGGTACCCGGCAGCGCCCACATCATCGAGGCGGAAATAGCGCCAGGAAGCGCGGAACGTGTTGATTTCCGCCTCTTCGGAAGCAGCGACGGGAGCGAGGGGGCCGTCCTGAGCTACAACACAGCCAGCGCCCAGCTCATCCTGGACCGCAGGAGGTCAGGCAACACCGGCTTTCACCGAAAGTTTCCCTCTGTGGAGTCAGCCCCGCTGGTACTCGAGGACGGCCTGCTCAAGCTGCAGATCGTCGTCGACCATTGCTCGGTGGAGGTCTTCGCCCAGGGCGGTGCGGTGGTCCTGACTGATCTCATCTTTCCCGAAAGCGGGAACCTGGAGAACCGGGTATGGGCTGAGGGCGGCCTGGCAACGATACTGAAGCTCACGGTCTCGACGCTCACCTAATTCCTCGCAGCGCCACAGAAACCACAAGACAGGGAAGAACCATGCCAAGCAGCAACTACTACGACGTGACGACGTGGCCCGTCGGCAATCCGTCCAAGGACGTCGGTGAAGTCATCAACAGCATCATCGCTGACATCAAAGGCCGGCAGACCGGCATCGATGTGGACAATGGCGGAAAGCCGGGCGCGGTGATCTACATTCCGCCCGGGGATTACCACCTTCGCACGCAGGTGGTAATCGACATCAGTTTCCTTCGGATTGAGGGCTCGGGGCACGGCTTTACGTCGTCGAGCATCCGCTTCAACGTGCCCGAAGACGAATGGCCGGACCTGCATGAGCTGTGGCCTGGAGGGAGCCGCATCATCGTGGACATTCCCCCCGCCGGGGACGGGGAGGAAACCAAGGGAGCCGCCTTCTACATTGAGCGAAGCGGGAGCCCGCGGATCAGCTCGGTGGAGTTTTCCAACTTCTGCATCGACGGGTTGCACTTCACCCCGGATGGCTCAGGGATGCCTGCGGAGAACACCTACGTCAACGGCAAGACCGGCATCTATGTCGCGAGCGCCAATGACTCATTCCGCGTAACCGGCATGGGGTTCGTCTACCTTGAGAATGCCCTCACTATCTACAATGCGGACGCGCTTTCCATCCACGACAACTTCATCGCCGAAAGCGGAAGCTGCATCGAGCTGCGCGGCTGGGGGCAGGCATCCAAGATCACCGACAACCTGGTGGGAGCAGGCCCTAAGGGTTACTCGATCTACGCCGAGAACCATGGCGGCCTGCTGATAACCGCGAACAACGTGTTTCCGCGTGGCGCGAGCAGCGTCCACCTCAATGGCGTCACGCGGTCAAGCGTCACCAACAACCGTCTGCATTCGTTCTACCCGGGGATGGTTGTTCTCGCGGACAGTTCGGAAAACCTCGTGGCCACGAACCACTTCCTGCGTGACCATGAGCCCTGGACGCCCTTCCTGGGAGTCGACAACGGACTGGACGACCTCACTGGACTTCTCTGCGTCAGCGGCAGCAATAACTCGGTCATCGGCAACCACTTTTCCCAGATCATAGACTCGGAAAGCATTCGGCCTGCGGGTGCGACGCCGGTCGTCATCCGGCTGATGGCGGGGGTGGCCAACTTCATCTCCAGCAACCACGCTGTAGCGATGGACGTTCGCTCCACGTCAAGTGACGCCTGCTTCTCGGCCCAGGTGGACGCTCTGTTGGCGACCGAGGCTTCGCAAGCCCTCGCCGTCACGGCCGTTAAGGTTGATCCCGCATCAGCGCGGAATACCATCCTTGATTCCGGAACTGATGCCGAAGTCATCGCGGATAGGGCCGTTAACGCCTTGAGGGCCACACCCGGGATCGGTTCCTAGGCGGGCTGTACCCGCCAGTGGGACTCCTACCCTACGTTCCCGGTAACGGTGTTATGCGTTGACTCCGCCAACTGCTGGCTTACGTTGTTGCTTGCACGAGGGACATTGCGAAGTATCCAGAAGGCAAGGAAAGCGGCGGCAATTGCCAAACCAACCAGGCCCAGCTGCAGCACACTTTCCGGAAACACCGTCCGCAGGGCTATCGGAACTGAACTCAACGTGTAGAGGATGACCACAGCCTTGGGCACACTTGAAGTGCGCCACAGCGCGAGCATAAAGACAACAGTACCGAGCAGGAACACCATGGATACAACCGTCAGCGCGATACCGAGCGGACCTGCACGCAGCACGGCAATCACGCCTTGGTCAACGTAGGGAAACACGAGGTTGAGGACAAATTCAACCCCGACGAGGCCGGCCAGTGCGGTTACGGAGAGAGCGGCACCTAAGGTTGCCAGGGCGCCAGCTGGGCGGGACAACACCACATAGGCACCGATCACCAGCCCGATGGCGGCGACTTGAGCAAGCGGCGCAGCGAGCTGTGTGAAAGGTGATGTTGGGATGATTCCTGCCCTTTTTGCCGCGTTGACCAGCAGTATGGCTGCTGAGAAGAATCCGGCGAAGGCAAAGATCCTGATGAGTACGGCAGGTAGGAGTGCGGTGATTTTTGCAGACATTTGAGGCTCATATCTAAGAGGGCGGTGCGGCGGATAAGTTTCAGTGACCCTCGTCCGGGCCGACCGGAGGGCTGATCATTCGTACGGAGATGAGGACCATGCCCAGGTCACGGACCTTGTTGAGGAGGCTGTGGAGTGCGGCCTGGTCTGCTACCGGGCCGTGGAAAGCTGTTGTACCGTCACTTGCGCGGGTGAGTTCGAGATGCTCGAACCATTCCACCCAGTGATCATCGAGGTGCCCTTCCACCCGGAGCTCGTAGTGGCCGGGTTCGTGCTCGTTTCTGATCATCATTGGGCCACAGCGCGGCCACGCCCCGGGACGGCGGTCCCGGCAGCCGGGGAACCCGTTTTGCGGGTGCTGACCCACAGTGAGTAGCCCAACCAAGCCACGGCGATACCCACGGGAAGGGCGGCGAAGCGTCCCACAGCGTGGGGAAACAGCGGAAGCAGGGCGGTAGAGACTGACCCCGCGGCCAACAGGATGCCCGCCCAGCGGGCGAGAACCCGGGCGCGGAAGACGGCAACGCCGAAGGTCAGTCCGCCAAGGAAGTAGATCGCGAAGGCGAACGTGCTGATGCCCTCCAGCGGGCCCAGGCTCCCGTCCGCTGCGGCTCCGCCGAAAATGCCGAGGATGTCCGTTGCGATGTGCGGAGCCTGCTCCGCCAGTGGCGGCAGGACGAAAGCCTCCACGAACGAGTTCGCTATGACGGTCAGATAGAACAGTCCGAGCAGAAGGAAGCCGGACAGCCCCAACAGCCCCGTCTCTTGCACCTGCTTGAGGTACATTCCGGTGATGCCGGCAAGGCCGAGGACACCCATCGCCACGGTCAGGTAATGCACGATGGCCCAGGCGCTGCCGGTGACGTTCGCGACTTCCTCAACCGGGTGGACGAACTGTATCCCTCCGTACAGCAGTCCGGCAGTTATGGCAGCGACGCCGGCAGCTCCGCTGAGATTGGACGGGGTGATGGTCATTTCCGCGCTCCCTTGTTTGGGTTGGTCCTGGGCGGGTGCCGGGGACGGTTCCAAAGCTACGGATGCGCGTGGTGACACAGCATCACCACCTGTGGTGACCGGGGTGGTGATCTTCGAATGGAATTGATTCGTTTAGAGGAGCCCGTGCTCGCGTGCGCTGCGAACTGCCTCGGCCCGGTTGTTCACCTGGAGCTTTTCGAAGATGTGCCGGGTATGGGTCCTGAGGGTGTTGAGTGAGACGAACAACTGCCGGGCGACCTCCGGCCCGCTCAGGGAAGAGTCGAGCAGCCGGAGTACCTGGAGTTCCCGCTCGCTGAGCTGGACGGGCATCGCGTCCGTGCCGGGAGACGTGGCAGGTGCCGTTTCCCCGGTGTTGGCTGCGTGGAGCAGGTGACTGACATAGCTGGGACAGATACGCTCGACGGCGGCCTTGCGCAGCAAAGCGATCATGGGTGCACCTTCATCCAGGAACAGCCGCACGTGGCTTTCGGCTGCGGTTCGTTTCAGTGCTTGTTCCAGGGCCTTGAGCGCCGAACCCACACCGCCCTGTACCTGGTACGCCCTTGCCTTTAGGACGAGGATCTCGTTGACGCTGCCACCCCGGCCGGCGGTGTGGGCGGCCTGGAGCAACCGGTCGAGCAGATCAAAGGCGTCGTCGAGGGAGCCGGTAGCTGGGTCTGCTTCGTGTTGGGCGATGAGCAGGCGGGCGAGGGTGAGGTGCTCGAATTCCCGCAGGTACGTCAGTTCATCACCGGCTGTGAGGTTCCGTGCCTTGGCCCAGTCCGACGCTTCCCGCAGAGCCCCTTGACTGATCCAGATCCGCGCCTTCATCGCAGGGATCGGCCGGACGTCGGGAAAGAAACCCCGCAGGTATCGCCGTTCGGCCTCCTCCAACAGCCCGATGGCACGGTCAGGATCTCCGGACAGGTACTCAAGGCGTGCCATCACCACGAAGCGGCGATACCGGTTCTCCGGCAGTGACGCCGCCTCACCGAGCGCGACACCCGCTTCCAGGTGCTCTTTCGCGTCAGCCAGCACCCCGGTCTCAGCGTGCACGGCGCTGATTCCCACATGGAGGTCGGCAGTTGGCGGACCAGCGGATATGCCTGCAGAGTCCGCGGCGGTAAGGGCTTGCTCCAGAAGACGCCGGGCCTCGGCCAGGCTGCCCCTGGCGATCCACAGGTCCGCCAGCACCATGGTGCTGGCAAGTTCGTCGGCGATATTTCCTGCAGCATGCAGGTTCGGGGCCACCTCGGCGAAGGTGGGTACTGCGGTGTCGAGATCACCGCGGGCCCACGCGGCCAGCCCGAGGAACCCTGCCGCCGCGGCCCGCGACAGATGATCGCCCGGCCGGCACAGCACCAACGCGCGCCGGGCATGGGCGGCGGTCCCTGCCACATCCCCCACTGCCTGGGCCAGCGCTGCCCGGTACACGGCAATGGTCACCGGCAGGGCGCGGAACTCTTCGCTCCCGGCTTTCAGCCCCCTGCGGAGCTCATTTGTCCGTTCCCCGTCCCGGGAAGCCTCCGCAAGTCCACGTTCAGCATCCTGGAGACGTTGTTCGACGGCGTCCAGGTCACCGGAGGTGAGCATCAGCCAGGCGTAAAACACGCTCAACACAGGGTTCGCGCGCACAATGTGGTCGGGAAGGGCGTTCAACCAGCCACGCAGGGTGGCATCTTGCCGGCTCTTTCGGATGGCCGGCATCACCGCCTCCAACAAGGCCCCCGCCCGCTCGAAGTCCCCCGCCGCCAGGGCATGCTTCAGGGCGTCCTCCAGCAGGCCATGGTGCTGGTACCACTCACTGGCACGCCGGTGCAGCGACTGCAGGAGCTCAGGTTCCTCATGCGATACACGGGCCCGGAGTACTTCGGCAAAGAGGTGGTGGTAGCGATACCACTGTCTCCTGTCGTCCAAGGGAACAACAAACAAGTTCGCCCTCTCCAGGCGGTCAAGAACAGCACTGCTGCCGCCCTGGCCCGTGACCGCGTCACACAGCGGACCCGAGAGACGGTCAAGAATGGCGGTGTTCATCAGGAAGTTCCGCACGCCGTCGGGCTGGCGCTGCAGTACCTCCTCGACGAGGTAATCCAGGATAAAGCGGTTGCTGCCGGTGAAGGCGTCGATGAAGGCTGGCACGTCCGCGTTTCCGCGCAGGGACAGCGCCGCGAGCTGCAGGCCGGCAGCCCAGCCTTCCGTCCGGGCGTCGAGGGCGGAAATGTGCTCGGCGGAAAGGCCCAGCCCCATGCACTCGTTAAGGAAGGCCTGAGCCTCCTTGGCCGAAAAGCGGAGGTCGGCAGCGCGCAGTTCAGTCAGCTCATCCCGCGCCCTCAAACGCGACAAAGGAAGCGGGGGGTCAGAACGGCTGGCGATTGCCAGTTGCAGTTGGGGCGGGGAATGGTCGAGCAGGAACGCTACGGCGTCATGAACAGTGTGCGCTTCGACTGCATGGTAGTCGTCGAGGACAACAATGAAGGTCGTTCCAACCCGGGCGAGGTCATTGATGAGGGCTACCAGAACCGGTTCCGCCACCGCGGCCTGCGTCGCGTCGAGCAGCGCTTTGGCGCCTGACCCGATGTTTGCGTCCACGCCGTGTATCCCGGCGATGAGATGGGATAAGAAACGTGCAGGATCGTTGTCGCCCGCATCCAGGGACAACCAGGCAACCCGCACCTCGGGCTCGGCTGCGCGGATGCGATGCACCCACTGGCTCAACAACGTGGTCTTGCCAAAGCCGGCCGGGGCACAAATCAGCGTGAGCTTCCGATCTGCGCGTGCTTCCGAGAGCAGAGGATCGACAAGCCTGGGGCGGGCTACGGCGTGGCGCCGCGGGGCCGGAACATGGAACTTCGTGGCAAGCATGCTCATCGCCATTGTGTGAACTATACGGCGGCCGGCAGATGCTGTGTAGGGCTGGCTCCCCTGTCCTTGCTTTAGTCCCGGCGCTCCCCCTTGCGTGCGGTTCCAAGGCGTTGGCGCGACCCACGACGCCGCCAGCGTGCAGGAAGGTGTGAAAACTGGGTTCCTCATCAGTTAAGGGAGTATCGCCCGGCCTCGATCCGCACTTCGCTAGTGGCATCCTTCATCAGCGGTGTAGACGACAGAGCGATTAGTTCACAGTGGCCCCTATCGCTTACAGGCTGGCGGTTTCGCAATGCCTTTGTGCACACGACCTGGAGGGCTGACTGCGGAAGGTGTCTTGAAGAGACGTATATGCCAAGAATTTCCAAAGGTTGCTGTACGACGCTGTCTTGGAGCAGGTGGTCTCACTAACTGCGTCAGCAGATGGATTTCTCGTGGGGGGAACAGCAGTGGCAGGAACGTTTAGTACAGTGAGCCCGAGCTTTCAAGGCACGGTCAGCACTCCACCCCTGGTGGTGCTCACGGCGCGGTACCGCTATTTCCCCCCTGATTCGATCGTCACGCTGCAAGCAGTGTCCGAAAACATTGCTCAAGCGCTGTTGGATGCCACTACAGCAGTGTCAGGTTGCGTCGTACTGTCCACCTGCAACCGTTTCGAAATCTACTGTGAAATTTCGCCTGCATCTGATGCCGCAGGGGCCTGCTCGGACGCACTCGAGGCTGTGAGCTACTGTTCCGGCCTTCCCTTACAAGATTTGGAAGTACTGTTCGATTACCGCGAAGGTACAGCAGTAGCCGAGCATCTGTTTGCTGTCGGATGCGGCCTTGATTCGCTCGTTGTGGGTGAACGTGAAATTGCAGGCCAAGTCCGGCGTGCGCTGGCCACGGCCCAGGCCGCAGGCACAACTACCGGACGGCTCATCCGATTGTTCCAAGAGACTTCCCGGACTGCTAAAGAGGTGGGGGCACGGACCCGCCTTGGCAGCGCAGGAAGGTCGGTAGCTTCGGTGGCTGTCGAACTGGCCGCCTCCCGACTACGGCCGGCGACGCTCTCTGGGCTTTCCGTAGTCCTCATCGGCAGCGGCTCCTACGCCGCCTGCATCTTGGACCTGCTGCTAAGAGGGCGTTGCTCATCTGTCGCCGTCTTTTCCCGCTCAGGACGTGCAACGGCATTCGCGGCCGCCCGAGGGGTGAAGGCCCTTACGGCAGCCGAGCTCCCTACAGCCATTGGCCAGGCGGACATCATCATCGGCTGCAGCGGCAGCGGAACGAGAATCGACGCCACGATGATTGGAGCAAGGCAGAATACCCGTCCGCTTGTGGTTGTAGATCTCGCCCCCAACCGTGACTTCGACTCTGCCGTTGCTGACCTGACGGGCATCGACCTGGTGACCCTTGAGACAGTCCGCCAGGCAGCCCCGCAAGCTGACGCGGCGGAACTCCAGCTTGCCCGCGCCCTCGTCAGCGAAGCAGCAGACCGTTTTTCCCAACAAGAGTCAGTGCGGGCAATTGACGCCGCCATCGTCGCCCTGCGCCATCACCTGCAGACTGTTCTCGACACTGAAGTAGAACGCCTCAGAAAACGAAACGGAACAACTGCCTCGGTGGAGGAAACCACGATGGCACTGCGGCGCGTTGTGCATCAGCTGCTCCATACGCCCGCGGTCCGCGCCAGGGAAATGGCGGCCGCGGGTCGTCACGAGGACTACACGTCCGCCTTGGAGGCGCTCTTCGGCATCAGCGTCGACCTTGTTCCTCCGCCTGGGGTGAAGACGAACGTGCCTGAGAAGCTGGTTGTGTAGTGGAGCCCGTACTTTTGCGCCTTTCGTGAGGGTTTTCAGGTCTCAGTGAGAGCGTTGTTGCGCTGGGCAAGGGTCCGGAGGATTCCAGTGTGGTCAAGGGCGCCGTCGCCCCGGGCGACCATATCCTCGAAAAGATCCTGGATTACCGTGCTCAGGGGTAGCTCCAGGTGTGCTGTCCCAGCCGCCCCCAGCACGAAGTTGAGGTCCTTCAGCTGGTTTTGGGCGCTGCCGCCACCATTGAAGTCGCCGTCGATCCATCTGTGCCCTTTTTGGCGCAGCACCTCGGAGTCGGCCAGCCCACCCCGGAGCAGTTCAAGCATCACCGATGGATCCAGTCCCCCGCCGCGTGCGAGGAGCATGGCTTCGGAAACTGCAGTGACCGTGCCGGCGACCACGATCTGGTTGCAGGCTTTGGCGAGTGCGCCCGAACCTCCCGGGCCCATGTGCCGGATGGTGCTGCCCATGAACTGGAACGCCGGGGTGACCGCGTGAAGTGCGTCCTCGTCCCCGCCCACCATGATGCTCAGGGTGCCGTTTTCGGCGCCCACGGTGCCGCCACTGACGGGGGCGTCCAGGACTCGGACGGCGTGTTCGCGAAGCATCCGTTCGCCAAAGGCCGCCACTGCCCCCGGCGAAACCGTCCCGTGCACGACGAGTATCGGCCTGGCAATGCCCCTGGCTGTCCATCCGGCTATCAGGCCATCTTCTCCGGGAAGCAACGATTCGACGTGGCTTAGGTCCGGCAACACGGTGAGAACGATGTCGGCGGCCGCCTCAAAAGGTGAAGCCGCAACGCTGGCGCCCAGGCCCACCAAGGCTTCGGCCTTCGAAGCAGTCCGGTTCCAGACTCTCAGCTCGCCGTAGCCCTTCAGCAGCCGGCGCGCCATGGGTTCCCCCATCGGCCCTAATCCCATGAGGGCAAGGGCTGGGTGGTCATGTCCAGGCATTGGGAATCCTGTAGCGATTAGGGCGTGCAGGACCGGCAATGTAGCTGCTGACGGTTTTCCGAATGGGGGAACACATGGTTTTCCTGTTTCTGTGACTGTATGGGATAACGAGCTGAGGGCAGGTGTTACTGGTTGGTCAGGAGATCAGACGGCCACAGGATGAGCTGCGGGAAGATGGCCAGCATGACGATGGCAACCACCATGACCACGTAGAGCGGCACCGCGGCCTTCACGATCTTCTCCATCGGTAGCCCGCTGACGTAGGACGCCGCGAACAGGCAGACGCCGACAGGCGGTGTGACCAGGCCAACGGCAAGGGCAGCAACGAGGAAGACGACGAAGTGGATGGGATCCACACCGGAAGACACGGCCGCGGGCATGAGCACCGGTGTGCAAAGCAGGATGGCTGCGACTTTGTCCATCACGGTTCCGATGACGATCAGGATCAGGCCGATCAGCAGCATGACGATGGTGGGGTCAGTGCTGACACTCAGCAGCCAGCTGCTGACCTTTGCCGGCAGCCCGTCAATGGTGAAGATGTAAGAGGCGACGCCGGCGATCATGGCGATGAGCAGGATGGTGCCGGTGGTGAGGCCAGCATCCACGATCATTTTGGGCATCTGGCGCCACTTCATGTCCCGGTAGACGTAGACGCCGACCAAGAGGCTGTAGAAGACGGCGATGGCGGCTGCCTCAGTAGGCGTGACGAGCCCGCTGAACATGCCCACCAAAATGATCACCGGGCCGCCCATGGCCGGGATGCCCTCGAGGACGATCCTCAGGCCCTTCTTGAATGGCGTCCTTGAGACCTCGCCGTAACCATGGCGTGCCGACAGGAAGAAATTCACGAGCATCAGGACGAGGATCAGGACAATGGACGGTCCAAATCCTCCCGCGAGTGCTGCGCCTACCGAGACGTTCGCGGTTGATGCGGCGATGATCATGAGGATGCTCGGCGGTATCAGTGAGGACAGGGTAGCGGTGACCATGGTCATTGCTGCGGCATAGGGCCGCGGGTACTTATGGTCTGTCATGGCCTTGATCTCGATCTTGCCCAGGCTGACAATGTCGGCAACCGAGGAACCGGAGATCCCGCCGAAGATCGCGCTCGATGCGATGTTCACTTGGCCAAGGCCGCCACGGAAGCGGCCGAAGATGACTTCGGCGCCACGGAAGATGCGGTCCGAAATACCCCCTCCGGACATCAGGTTGCCGGCCAGGACGAACAAGGGGACAGCAACCAGCAGGAAGCTGTTCATGGAACTCATCATGGACTGCGGCAACAGGTCCAGGGGGATATCGAAGATCAGCAGCGTGGCGATGACGCCAATGCCGAGTGAGACTGAGAGCGGAATGCCCAGCAGCAGCAGGAGGAGGAAAATGCCCAGCAGGGTCAGGCTCATGCGATCATCTCTCCTTCGAGGATCCGCCTACGCATGTACGGGGAGAAGTAGACGGTCGTGATATGGGCGACGATGGCCAGTGCCGCGCTGATCACAAGGGGCAGGGTTACCAGGAACATCTTCAGTCCCAGGGCAGGGCTGGACTCTCCGGCGGCGTACTGTTGCAGCATCAGTTCCACCGTCTTGTAGAGCAGGACACTGAAGAACACGGTCCCGCAGATGGCATAGAGATGCATGCTGACGTGCTTGAGCCAGGCTGGTCCCCACGCCACCGCGAAGTTCACCCGCGGGTGCACGGCGGCCCGGAAGCCCGCTGCCATCCCCAGGAAGGTGGTGTCCATGAACAGGAAACGGGTCAGTTCCTCGGTCCATGGCAGCGAGGCTCCCATCTGCCGGCTGACCATCTGGGCAGCAAGGCTGAGCAGCATCGCGGTGATTCCGACGAAGAGGAGAGCATCCACGGCCTTCCAGATCACACCATGAGGTTCGGAGACTTCGGTTACCGGAACCACCTGGATGCTATGTTCGGCCGCCTGGTGTTCGGCGCCCCGGGTTTGCGCGGTTCCATCATCATGCACTGAACTCGTCTCCTGCACTGGACCCGTCACCTTAACGTCCGAGGAATTCAAGGCTTGACTGGACGAATTCCTTGCCAACCTTGCCCTCAAGCTCGGGGTAGACCTTCTGCGCTGCCGCCTGGAACTTTTCCCTGGCTTCGGGCGTCAGCTCGTTGATCTTAACGCCTTCGCCCTTGAGCTTCTCAAGGGTTTTAGTGGCTTCATCGGTGTCGTACTTTGTCTTGAAGTCAGCGGTCTCGTCTGCAGCTTCCTGCAGGACCTTCCGGGTGTCCTCATCGAAAGAGTCCCACTTCTTCTTGCTGAACCCGAGGACGAGGCCGTCGGAGATGTGGCCGGTCAGGGAGAGGTAGTCCTGGACTTCGAAGAACTTGTTGTTAACGGGAACTTCCAGGGGGTTTTCCTGGCCGTCGATGGTGCCGAGCTGCAGGGCGGTGTAAACCTCCTTGAAGTCCATCGGCGTCGGGTTGGCGCCCACTGAGCCGAAGAACTTAACCCAGAGGTCATTCTGCGGTACGCGGAGCTTCAGGTCCTTGAAGTCCTCGGGCTGGGTGATGGGACGCACCGAGTTGGTGGTGTGCCGCGGAGTACGGGTCAGCATGGACACGCCCTTGATGCCAAGCTTGTCCAGTGAGCCCAGCAGTTCCTTGCCTGGCTCGCCTTTAAAGTACTTGGTGACCTCCTCCGAGTCCTTGAAAAGGTAGGGAAGGCTGACGGCATTCATCTTCGGCTCGAAGGACGCGTACACCGAGGTGGACATGATGGTCGAGTCCAGCGTGCCGTTTCCAAGCAGGTTGACGGCGGCGTTCTGGTCTCCGCCGAAGAGGGTGCCGTCGGGGAACGTCTCGACCTTGACCTTGCCATCGCTCAGCTCTGCAACCTTGTCGGCGAAGTGCTTTGCGCTCACGCCCATGGAAGATGTTGCGGGGTCGCCGAGGCCGAGGCGCACGGTGGTGCTGGCCGCGCCGGCGCCGCCGGCCCCGCCTCCGCCGCAACCGGTGAGGGCAGTCGTAACGGTGAGTGCAACGGCCACAGCTACGGTGGCCAGGATGCGCTTTGGCATCTGATTCTCCTTTGAATACTTGCTGGTTCCTGGCCTGTACGGACAGGGGTACTGATGCTTTGACGGCGGTGGTTAAGCGTCCTGGGCTATGCAGATATGTCGAGAAGGGCTGCTCTTGCTGCTTTCTCGTCCCGCTTGCCCAGTGCCTTACAGACGCGGCCTACAGAACAGGGTGGAAGATCGCGGCCTCGGTGGAACCGGTACACTTTTGTACCACGCGCCGAGCGCGGCTGTAAACCTTTTGAGTCGGATGTGCGTCTGAAGTTACTTCGAGAACTGCAGCCGGGCAACGCTGGACCGTTCGACCAGTTCGGCGGCCACGCGTATAACGTTGGGTTTTCCCGGCGTCTTGCCCTGCGTGTTGGACAAAGCGAGCTGCACGGAGTGCCGGGCAAGCAGATCTATGGGTTGCCTGACAATTGTCAGGGCCGGGGTCATGAGTTCGGTCCAGGGTGAATCGTCGAAGACGATGACGGACAGGGTGCGAGGGATGTCGATTCCGGCGTGGGAGAGGCGCCGCAGAACTTCGGTTACCTGGGCGGTGTTTGCCACCACCAAAGCGGTGGGCGGCTCCTCGAGATTGAGAAGCGCGGACGCGGCGTCTCCTCCCGCCGGACCGCGGAACGCGGCGTGCCGGATGAGGAGCTCATCCTGCTCCAGGCCCGCTGTTTCCAGGGCTTGCCGGTAGCCGGCGATCCGCTCCCTTCCGGTAGTGGAGGCAGCCGGACCGGAAATGATCCCGATGCGCCGGTGGCCGTGCGCGGCGAGCAGTGCCGTAGCAGACCGGGCGGATTCAAAGTTGTCGATGCTCACCACGTCCACTTCGGGGAGCGACGGTATCGATCGGTCGACAAAAACCACATCAGTGCCCAGATCCTGGAGCTGCTTCCAGGTTGCCAGGTTGTTGCCCGTCGGGGTCGCGATAATCCCGCTGACCCTGCGTTCGATCAGGGTCGCGAGACGCTCTGATTCCAGCTGGTCATCCTCCTGAGTGGTCATCAGCAGCACTTGGATTCCGCGGGCGTGCGCCTCCTGCACCACCTGGTCGGCGAGCCGGGCGAAAAA
This sequence comes from Arthrobacter sp. Alg241-R88, assembly GCF_900537115.1. Taxonomy (GTDB): domain Bacteria; phylum Actinomycetota; class Actinomycetes; order Actinomycetales; family Micrococcaceae; genus Arthrobacter. The sequence continues at coordinate 21,255 of NZ_UNRG01000001.1, read as the reverse complement.
AGGGTTGGAGACATCGGCGAGGAGCAGTCCCAGCGTAGTAGGCGGGCCGTACTTGAGCTCCCTGGCCGCTGTGCGGGGATGGTAGCCCAAGGTCTTCATCACGTCGTTGACCCTGGCTCGGGTAGCTGCGGCGACTGGCCCTGAGCCCGGATTCAGCACCCGGGAGACAACTGCAACGGACACCCCGGCCGCCTGGGCAACATCGCGGATGGTGGGTTGTTTCTGCACGCCTACTCCTTTGTCTGGCACTTCCTGGACATCTGGGAACCTTTTTTAGCCTAGGGCTTGACCTCAGGCCTACCCCTGTGACATAAAAGTGTACCGGTTCCACTTATTTTACCTTAGTTCGATCCCGCTTGGTCTGCAGAGCCTCACTACCAATGGCGGCCAGCGGCACGGTGAAAAGTAGAGCCCCAAAAGCTGCGGCTGACCCAGACCAGCCCGCATCCCTTCCGGAACAGCGCCGTATCCCTTGAAAGGCAACCCATGAATCTGCACCATCTCCTGACCCAGCGCGAAGCCGACGGAAAGCCCATCCGGGTCGGCCTGATCGGCGCCGGACGCTACGGAACCATGTACCTGGCCCAGGCAAACAACATCCCGGGCATCCACGTCGTCGCGATCGCAGACATCAACGTAAAGCGCGCTGAAGGTGCTTTCGACCTCGTTGGATGGCCCAAGGACCAGATCGCCCCCGACATAGCAACCGCCCTGAGGGACCGCTCCACCGCGATCGTGGCCAACGCGGACGAGCTTTTCGACGTCGACATCGACATCATCGTGGAAGCCACCGGCAACCCGATCGTTGGCGTCAAGCACGCACTGCGCGCCATCGAAACGAAAAAGCACATCATCATGGTCACGGTTGAAGCCGACGCCTTGGCAGGGCCCGCTCTTGCCAAGCGGGCAGAAGCAGCCGGCGTTGTCTACTCAATGGCATACGGCGACCAGCCGGCCCTCATCATGGAACTTGTCGACTGGGCCCGCACCAGCGGCTTCGACGTCGTGTGCGCCGGCAAGGGCGCCAAATTCCTTGAGCACTACCACGAGATGAACCCCGACAACGTCTGGGAAAACTGGGAATTCTCCAAGGAACTCACCGACTCCGGACAGCTGAACCCCAACATGCACACCTCCTTCCGCGACGGCACCAAGGCCTCCATTGAAATGGCCGCCGTCGCCAACGCGGCAGGACTTGTCCCCTCTGACACCGGGCTGACCTTTACGCCGGGAGACGTTGAGGAAATCGCCTCAATCTGCCGCCCCGCCGACGTCGGAGGAGCCCTCGCGCACGAAGGCACTGTCGACGTCATGTCCAGTGTCAAGCGCGACGGCACCTGGATCCCCCACAACACCCAGGAAGGCGTCTTCGTCGTCGTGAAGGCAACGAACGCCTACGTCTCCGGCTGCTTCAACGAATACCCCTGGCACCCGGACCCCACCGGCCAGTACGCCGCCCTGTACCGCCCCTACCACTACGTCGGCCTGGAACTGAACGTATCCATCGCCAACGCCGTCCTCCGCGGAATCCCCACGGGTTCGCCCATCGGGTTCTTCGGCGATGTTGTCGCCACGGCCAAGAAGGACCTCAAAGCCGGTGAATTCCTCGACGGCGAAGGCGGATACACCGTGTGGGGCCAGCTCGTTTCCGCGAAGCACTCCGTCACCACCGGTGCACTGCCGGTCGCACTGGCCCACCACGTGGAACTGCGCAATGACGTAGCCAAGGGCGGGATCGTCCGCTGGGAAGACGTCATCATGGACGACTCACTCGCCCAGGCCCTCGAACTGCGCCGCGAAACCGAAGCCCTTGCCTTTGAAGCGGTTTCGGCATCCTGATCCACCGGCGCTCATTCCTATGGGCTGCCGGAGCCACTGAAAGCCCGGCCCCTGGAAATCTCGCCGATCTCAGCTGAGTCCCAGGGAAACCCTGCGGATGTTCGCGCGGACCGACGGACTATGACCGCCGGTCCGCGCCGCGTCCCCCAAGGACCCTGTCACGCCCTAGCGGCACCCGTAACACTAGGAGAACCTCACGATGACCATCGTCGTCACTGCAGCTTTTAGCCCCAAGGAAGGCGCCTTCGACCAGGTCGTCGCCGCCCTCTCCCCCGCAATCAGCGAAGTCCACCAGGAACCCGGCTGCCTGCTCTACGCGATCCATGAAGCCCCCAACAACCAGATCCTCATGATCGAGAAATGGGAATCAGCTGCGCTGCTCGACGCCCATGGCGAAGGTGAGCCGGTCAAACGCCTGAACGCCTCCCTCGAAGGCCTGCTGGAGAAGCCTGTCGTAGTGACCCGGATGGTTCCGATCCCCGCGGGAACAGCACAACAGGGAGAGTTGTAGTGCATCGCCCTCTTGTCGTCATGGGCGTGTGTGGTGCAGGCAAGACAGCGGTCGGCGCTGCACTCGCAGCCCGGCTCGGAGCAACCTTCAAGGACGCTGACGACCTGCACCCCTTGCCGAACGTCGAAAAAATGACAGCCGGCGTCCCGCTCAACGACGAAGACAGATGGCCATGGCTTCGCCTGGTCGGCGCAGAACTCGCAGCCGAACACCCCCACGGGATCGTGGTTGCCTGTTCAGCCCTCAAACGCGCCTACCGCGACGCTATCCGCGCAGCCGCTCCCTCCACCAGGTTCATCCTCTTAAAGGTCGACCCTTCGGTACTGAAGGAGCGGCTGGCCCAGCGCCCAGGACACTTCATGCCTCCATCCCTCCTCACCTCCCAGCTGGAGACACTCGAGAACCTTGAAACAGCCGAAGCCGGAATGACCGTGACATCCGAAGGCGGCATCGAAGCACTCACCGATCAGATTCTCGCAAATCTGCGCCAAGAACATCTTGCAGTACCGGCCGGTACGGATCAGAACGAAAGATGAGTTTCTAATCCGACGCCCCGGGCGCCTTGGTACGTCAACTCAAGTGAACCCAACCTGACGCACGCCTCCCTGCCTTGGTCCTCAGAGCAATGGGAAATGATCTATGCCTGAACGAGAAGTCCGGTCCGCCCGCCTACGGCCGGGGACAATTCTCGTAGGTTATCCACCGCTACTGCTGCCAGGGAGCTGCCCAACGGCTCCCGGTTCCCAGCCGTGGATAACCTGAATTGACCCCAGCCATGGACGGATCAGTGTCGCCGCCATTTGCGGCCGCGTGATCAGCAAGCAAGTTGGTTTGCCCGGCCGAGGCAGGTTGACGGAATATCCATTATCGGCGTTCAGACGGGACGACCAACTAGACAGACACCCCGGTCGCGATGGCTGTGCCCGGCGTGCGCTGCCCTTATCGCCCGACCTGACGTTGAGTCGTTGAGTCGTTGAGTCATAGCACGCGTCGTTTCACGCCCAGGCCGCGTTGTGTCACTGAGCTGAATTTTTCTTCATTGAATCTTTCCTTTGCCTGATCAGGGTGCAGAAGGAACGGGCCGTCAGGGCTCCGCAAAGTGACCTTCATCACTGACAGCCCATCAGGTATTCACGAATTACGCTTCTTCAATAGTTGGTATCAGCCGGACCGGTAAGCGGGTTCAGGTCCTGTGCGAGCGGGCAGGTTTGTAGTCGCCGCCGACGGATGCTGACCTCGCTTCCGCCAAAGGCTAACACCGTGAGCATCCCTTGGCCTTCATTAGAGCGGATGCACGTGCCTGTCCGGACGGGACTGCAGTGTCGATGATGAGAGTGGGCCGGACAAATACGGCTGTCCGGCCCACACTTCATCTCGAGTGGATCTGATGTTCTAGAGCTTCCGGACGTCGATGCCGCTGACGACGGGCAAACCGGTCAATGCGTCGAATGTGACGATCAGTCCCTGCCCGTCCGCCACTTCGGTGGTGCCTACCAGGTCGTATGCGGTACTTGCTCCGGCCACCGCGACGAGGTCAAGCTTCTCTTTGAGAACCGAATTGCCTAGCTTCACCGTGAACACCCGCTCTCCGGGTGACGTCTTCTGGGGATCAGCGAAGCGAAGCCGCACTTCGTAGCGACCGTTGGGCACGTCGAACCTGTAGGCAGACATTCCTTCCCTGTACGTCTGGTAGAGAGGGTCCTCCGACGACCCGTTCGTCCATTTTCCGGCTAGGCCAGTCTTGCCTCCGACTGCCCCCCACGCACCGTCGGTATATTCACGGTCCTCGATCCAGACCAGCTGATTAGGATCGGTGTACTGCACGATGGCGCCGGCACTGAGCGCGAGACGCTCGAACGGCACCGAGGGATCGGACAGTTGAGGTGCGTTGTAAGTGAAGGTGACCGCCACTTTGTCTTCCACCCGCCGCCCGCCGGCGTCACGGCCCACGGCTACGACGTCGTTGCGACCGTCGACAAACGGAACGTCCCACACCGCGGTCCGATCCTCGTCGACGTTCTGAACGCCGAGCGAAGCTCCGTTGAGGAAGAGCTCGACGGCATTGAGATTGGTGTACACCTTGACCGGCTGACGAACCGGCTGGGCGCCAGCCCCGGGGGTGGCGTCCCAAGCGGTGCCTGCCCGGTGTTGCCATTCGTGGCTCGCGATGCGGAGGACGGGAGTGTCGAGCCATTGGGCTTGGTAGAAGAAGTAGACATCCTTGGGGGTGCGGTCCGGGTGCATGATCCCTTTTTGGTTCACATGCGGGATCGAGCCGGTTCGTTGCTCTGCACCGAACTCGAATTGCGCCCAAAGCGTCGTGCCCACGAGCCAGGGCCTGTCATTGATGGCCTGCACGTACGTCTCATGGAAGAGTTCACCGAACTCGATCGACTGGTCCTGGTAAGACACACGGCCCGATTCCGGGTTTACCGGCAACTGCTCCACGTCGACCCTGTGCAGCCTGCTATCGGTGTCGGCTCCGTACTCGCTGACCCACAGCGGCCGGTCAGGGTAGTTGGCCCGTTCGCGGTCCAGATGCTCGGCGAAGCCCTCCAGGTTGCCGTAGTACCAGTTGTAGTAGAGGTTCCAGGCTACGATCATCGGTATGGCTGTAAGCCCTGAGGTGTTGTACCTGTCGGCGGTGTCGCGGTTGCATGCCATGACAGTGAGCCGATAGCGGTCCTCAGCACGAGTCACGTCCTCCAGCGACTGTGCCAGGTCGACGACGGACTGGATGTAGCCTTCAGGCGTTGGCCGAGGGACGCGAATGAGGATTTCGTTCATGTAGCCCCAGAAGATGATGCTGGGGTGGTTGTAGTGCTGCCGGATCATCTCGATTTGCATGTTGATGCTGTTTTGTGTGAAAGCCTCGGTCCTGGTGATCTCGTTGACCAGCGGTGCCTCCTCCCACAGCACCAGCCCCAGTTCGTCGGCTGCCTCCAGGACGGCCGGCGCCTGCGGATAGTGGGCGAGCCGTACGACATTTGCGCCCATCGCCTTGATTAGCTGGAGGTCGCGGACGTGTTCCTCGTCTGTTAGGGCGTTGCCCTTCCCGACTTGGTCCTGGTGCCGGTTCGCACCCCGCAGGGGGTATCGCTCACCGTTCAGGTAAAACCCGGTGGCTGCATTCACAGAGAACCAACGAAGACCGAGAGGTGAGTCCACACGATCAGCGGTGCGGCTCCCGCCGTCGACGATGGTTGCCACCGTGTAAAGGTAGGGCGACTCAGGCGACCAAAGCTGCGGCCGAGAGATCGTCGGAAGCGTCTGCTCGATTTCCCTCGTTTCGCCGGGAGCCAGAGTGACTTTCGACTTTCCTTCAACAACCGTCTTACCGCTGTCGTCCAGCACTATGTTCTGCACTGTGATAGCAGCTTCGGTGTCGAGGTCATTGACCACCCGACTGCGCACCAGGACAGTCGCTGCTGCCGCAGTGACCAGCGGGGTTTCCACGTACACGCCCGAGGAGGCGTGATCAAGCAAGTCGAGATGCACCGGCTCGGTGACCACAAGCCATACGTTGCGGTAGATACCTCCGTAGAAGGTGAAGTCAGCGCTCAGCGGCGGTATGTCGAGGTTATGGCTGTTGTCGACCCTCACCGCGATCGTCGCATCGCGCCCGTTCTTGACGTTCGCGACCTGGTCGGTGATCTCGACGCTAAAGGCCTGGTAACCACCTACGTGATTGCCGACGTGTGCACCCTCCACATAGACGTCGGCTACCTGGTTGGCACCCTCGAAGTACAGGAAGAGGCGTTTGCCTTCGTACTGCTTCTTCATCTTCAAGGAAGACCGGTACCACCCAGGCCCGCGGTAGTAGCCTGCCTCGTCGTCGTTCGCGTCCTGTGCGTTCCACGTGTGCGGAATCGTGACATCCGTCCACCCGGTGTCGTCAAAGCTGTTCTTGGAGGCGCTGGCTATGTCGCCCCTGAAGAAGCGCCAGCCCTCGTTCAGCTGCTCACGCTCGCGTTGCCGCGTTGCCTGCGGCGGCCGCTTGGTCCACGTCGACGCCGCCGCCGGCGCCGCCAGGGCAGCCAAGGCGGCACTGGTTGCCAAACCGGTCAGCACGGTGCGGCGACTCGTTGTCCGCACGCTGCCCTTGTTCTCATTGAAACCCACGTGTTGGTCCTCTCGTCATTGGGATATAGGTGCAATGCATTCGGTAAAACTGGACGGTGCCGGCCTTGAAAACCGGGCCGGCGCCGTCGCAGTTCAGTAGGTCAGGCCAAATCCGAGGGGGAAAAGCTCTCCGTCGGTGGTCTCCTTGTAACCGGGAAGGTCGCTGTACTGCTCACGGATCGCATTCGCCGTGCCCGCCAGCGCGAACGGCATGCGGCCCTGCGGTGCCACCTTGCCCGAAAGGAGATCCAGCAGTGCGGTGTCGCTCATGCCGAATCCGGCAACGATGGCGCCGGCGTCGCGCAGTCCGCTTGCTTCATCCAGGACGAACGGCTGGCGGAAGTACACCTGCAGGACAACCTTCTCGGGGTCCTCGACCTCGGCCATGACCTGCTTGATCGTGTCCAGTGACGGGGTGATCTTCCAGGACTCCGACTCGGCCATGGATGTGAAGTCCAGGACGCTTGACTCCCACGGCAGGGAACCGCCGAAGCGCAGGCCGTTGTCCGTGCACGACGGCGCGCCCTTGGCTACGCACGCGTCCGCCGCACCGTACGGGCTCTTACCGTCGAGCCCTGCCACACCTTCAAGCGTGACGGGGTTGATGTGCTCGGGGTTCATGCCGGAGGTCGGGGAGTTGCTGACGTACGACGAGGTGTTGGTGTTGTTGACCGTTACCGAGATCAGTGCGTAGTCGCTGCCGGCAGCGCTCGGACGCTCGGCCGGGTTCGTCACGTTCCCGTTGGTGACGTTGTAGCCGTAGCTCTCCACGGTTTTCTGTGTGAAATCGCCAAGGATGTAAACGTCCGATCCGTCCTTCAGCGGCAGGGTCTTGCCGCCATCAGCTGTGTCCTTGTTCTGCAACAGAACCGCCGATTTGCGCTGGAGGTCCAGCCCCACCTCGCGGTGAGCAGCATTGCCGACGACGGCGCCAGCGGCCTCGGCGTCCACGTATGGGTTCTCGAAAAGACCCATGCTGAACATTGGCTTCAGCAAGCGGGTCGCCGCCAGCGTGACCCGCTCCTCGGAGACAAGCCCGCTGTCTACCAGGTCGGTGATGGTCTTGACGTCGTGGAAACCCGAGAGGGTGTCAGTTCCGCCATTGATTGCTGCCGCGACGCGCTCGGGGACTGTCTTGTCCTCCAGGCCCCAGGCGCGGTCGTTGATGATGCCGGTGTCGGAGTTGACGTAACCGGCGAAGCCGAGCTTGCCGCGCAGGAGGTCGTTGACGATCTGATTGGAGAAGGCCATGCCCGTCTGGTCGTACGTGACGCCGTCGTGTGTGACGTCAACGGGAGCACCGTAGTAGGGCATGATCGATGAGACGCCGGCTTTGATCGCCGCTTCGAAGGGCTGCAGGTGGTAGCCGAAGCCATCGCCGGGGTACACCTGCGTCTTGCCGAAGGAGTAGTGCGCGTCGAGGCCAAGCTCCTGTGGCCCGCCGCCGGGGAAATGCTTCATGGTCAGGGCTACGGAAGTGTCCGGGCTGAGGGAGTTTCCGTTATCGTCAACCGGTCCCTGCAGGGTCTGCACGAGCTGGGTCATGATGTTGGAGTTGAGGTCCGCGTCCTCGGTGAACGTTTCGTGGGTGCGATACCAGCGAGGCTCCGTGGAGAGGTCCGCCATGTAGCCGTACATTCCGCGCAGCCCGATCGCCTCCCACTCCTCACCCATGACGGTGGCGAAGTCCTCGACGACGGACATGTCACCGATTGTGGGGTTCTGACCGGTCTGCCGTGCTTCCTCGCCGAGCGCTGCGGCGGCGATACCCGCTTCCTTCGGGAAGGCAGTAAAGGCGCCGGCTGCTTCGTTGATTCCTGCCCGCGCGTCCGGATCGATGTGGTTGCGGGCGTTGGACTTGTAGAGCATGGGGATGCCCAGACGGGTTGCTTCGCCGAGTTCCTGGATGGTGTTCATGTAGCTTGCGGCTTCCTGCGGGGTCAGCGACGTGCTGGCTGCGAAGCCCCCTGATCCGCCGCCGCAGACTGCCTTATCCTCGCTGGTCACAACGTTGCGGAAGATGAACCGGTGCATCTGCTGGTTGTTGATGTAGTCACTTGCCGAAGGGCCGAGGGTGCCGCGGGTTTGGGTTGCTGCGTCGCACGCGGCGTTGAGGGTATCGATCAGCATAAGTCCGGCCTTCTCGTCCAGCGTCATGAGCGACACGAGGTTCGCCGCGCGGTCCTCGGCGGGAAGGCGCCAGTCCTCATAAGCGTCGAGAGTGCCGTTGGCGTTGAGGTCCTTGAAGGTCCGGCCGTTTACCTTGATTGTGTCTTTAATTCGGGTGCCGAGCACCGGGGGTTTGCCGTGGTTGCCTTGGTCTTTGTTCGCGGCCGTTGGAGTCTCCACCGGGGACTTGGCCTGGTGCGGCAGCGCTCCGGCAGTCACCCCCAGCGTAAGGGTCAGGGGTAGGGCCACCGCAGCGGCAAGGCGCTGGCGCGCCGACAGTCGCTTGAATAAACGAGTCATTCGTCTGCTCTCCATTGAGGGTGGGATGCTGCTTGGCGCTGGGGACACAAGTAAAGGTCACGTATGAAGCGCCTCTTCCACTCTCCCCGAATAACAACCCAGGCTCTTAGAAGTTGCCACAAGTTGCTCCAGTTGCGGGAAGTTGCAACGGGGGTGGGGCCGGGAAACTACAAAAGCGCCGGAGAGGTGCAGGAAACTGAAAATCCTGCGGCGCTCCAGCGCTTCTATAGTGCAGTCATGCCGTCTAAGGAGCGATCAACTCCAGCTGCCTCCGCATTCGGCGATGCGTTGCTTATGGCTTGGCGAGGCCCATGACGGTGGGCAGCCACATCGATAGCTGGGGGATGAAAGCTACGAGGAAGAGGGCGACGGTCAGTGCCCAGAAGATGGGCATGATTCGGGTGATCATCGGTTCGATGCTCACCTTGGCTACTCGGGCCGCCACGAAGAGGTTGTTTCCTACGGGCGGGGAGATATTCCCAAGGCACATGTTGAAGACCATCATCGTGCCGAAATGTATTGGATCGACACCGAGCTGTGTGACGATCGGCAGAAAGATGGGCGTGAAGATCAGGATGGCGGGCGTAGGGTCCATCACGGTGCCGGCCAGGAGCATGATGATCATGATAAGGACGAGTATCACGACGGTGTTGTCGGTCAGGCCCAGGAGGGCGTCACCAACGAGCGCGGGCACCTTGGCGAAGGACATTACCCAGGCGAGAATTCCCGAGACGCCGATGAGCAGCATGACGATCGCGGTGGTTTTGGCCGCTTCAAGGGTGATTGAGGGCAGCGCGCGCAGCGGCAGTGTCTTCTGAATCAGGCCGAGGGCGAGGGAGTAGAGCACTGCGATGACGGCCGATTCGGTGGCGGTGAAGAATCCCGCGAGGATGCCGCCGATCACGATGACGATCATCAGCAGGGAGGGGACGGCGCGCAGGAACACGAGCCCGGCCTCGCGGGCTGTGGGGCGCTGCCCGCCACCGAGCTCGGGGTGCTTGCGGGCGTAGATCGCGACCATGACGACGCAGACCAGCGCCCACAGCAGGCCCGGGCCGACGCCGGCCATGAACAGTGCTGCCACAGAGGTGCTTGAGACGAGCGAGTAGATAATGAAGGTGTTGCTCGGCGGTATGAGCATTCCTGCCGGTGAGGCGGCTGCGTTGACAGCGGCGGCAAAGGCCGGGTCGTAGCCAGCCTTACGCATCGGCGGGGAGAGCACCGAACCGACTGCGGCGGCGGAGGCGACGGAGGCGCCGGAGACCGCGCCGAACATGGCGTTGGCCACTACGGTGGTCTGGGCCAGGGAGGCAGGCAGACGTCCTGCCAGGACCTGCGCCAAGTCGATGAGTCGTTGTGCGATTCCGCCGGTATTCATTAATCCGCCCGCAAGAATGAAGAAGGGGATCGCAAGCAAGGCGAAGGAATTACTGGCGGCGAACAGGCGCTGGGCGGACGTGAGTGCCGCTCCGTCCCAGCCGAGGAGGACGACAATGGCAAGGGCCGAGGGCACGCCCATTGCGACGGCAACGGGGACCCCCAAGGCGATGCCGATGACCATGCCACCGAGCAGTATGAGCGCGGCGAGTGTGATGGGTTCCATAGTGCCTCAGATTCCTTGGTTGTTCTCGTCGATCTCAGGCATGGGCTCCTCCGTGCCAGCGAACATGCCTACCAGGTGGCACAGCGCGAAGAAGGTGATCAGTGCGCCCGCGACGGGCAGGATCAGGTAAATCTGGCCCACGCTCACCGGCATGGTGGAAATGTTCTGGTTCCATGCGTTCATTGCCACTTCGTATCCGCCGAAGATCATCACGAACACGGCGAAGAATATGATCGTCGCTTCCACAACGAGGGCTACGACTTTCTGCACCGGCTCGGGAAACTTCTTCACAAGGAGCTCGACTGCGATGTGGCCACGCTCGGAGAACACCAGCGCCGCGCCGAGCAGGGCCAGGACGACGAAGACATACCGGGCTGATTCCTCGGTCCAGGATGCCGGTGCGCCGAGCACCTGCCGGGAGATCACCTGCCAGGCGACCACGACGACCAGTGCGGCGAAGATCACCATGCACAGCAGGGCCAGGACCCGGTCGATGATACGCCGCGTTGCCTCCAGTGCGGCCACGGCTGGACCGCCGGTGGGGCGTCGCTGTCCGGCGCTTGCCCCCGGTGCCGGCACGGCTGAAGCACCGCTATCCCGCCCTGCCACGGCCGGGGCGTCACGGCCCGCCCCTGTTGGCTTCTTGCTGGTCATTATTTCCTCCGCTGGGGAGCAACTATCGCGCTGCTCCCTGTTGTCATCTGAGTGCCCGATTTCATGGCACGGGGTGGTGGGGGCGCACTGGATGCGCCCCCACCCGTTAGTTATTTCGCGGCGGCGCGAGCGGCGTCGTAGAGGGCCTGCTGGGCGTCGTTCTCGATGAATTTCTCGGCGATCGGTTCGAGCACCTTGTTGAAAGCGGCTTCATCGACCTCGCTGAAGGTCGCACCAGCGGCCTTGGCGCTGGCGATATCCTCCTCGGTGGCCGTGGTCCAAAGCTTGGTGTGCTCTTCGTGCGTGGCCGTCCACTCCTTCTGGAACGCGGCGCGGTCAGCCTCGGACATCTTCGGGAGCAGATCGGAGTTGATGATCAGATAGTCCAGACCGACCAGGTGATTGGTCTGGGAAAAGTGCGGGGCGACCTCGAAATGCTTCTGCGTGAAGTAGGAGACCTCGTTGTTCTCAGCTGCGTCTACCACTCCGGACTGCAGGGCGGTATAGAGCTCGCCGAAGGCCATCGGGGTTGCGGAGGCACCCAACGCCTCAGCCAGCGCTACCATCACGTCCGACTCCTGCACGCGCAGCTTCTTGCCGGCCAGGTCCGCCGGGGTCTCCACCGGGGCGTCCTTGGTGTAGATGCTGCGGGCCCCCTGGGTGAACCCACCCAGAACGGTGAGGTTGTTCGACTCCTCCAGTGAGGCGTACAGCTCCCCGGTGACCTTCGGGTCGTGGATGACATTCATCTGGTGGTCGACATCATCGAAGACCTTGGGGAGGTTGAAAACCCGAAAGTCCTTGTTGAGGTTCTCCAGTTGAGTGCCCGAAACGATCGCCAGGTCCACTGAGCCGTGGGAGACCAGCTGCAGGGCCTCCTGCTGGGCGCCGAGAGTCTCGTTCGGATAGACGTCAATCTTCCAGCGGCCCTCAGTGGCGGTCTCAAGACGCTTGCCGAAGTTGTCCAGGGCAATGAACGAGGGGTGCTCCTCGGTCTGGTTCAGCGCCACCCGCAAGGTGCCGCTCTCCCCACCAGTGCTCCCTCCCCCGGCCTCACTCCCGCCGCCGCAGGCGGTCAGGGCCAGCGCGGTGGCAGTGGCAACAGCCACCATGGAAAAAATCTTTGTGCGCAACATGATGTTCCTTCTCTGCTCGTCGATGAGCTTCTGGGCACGTCGCGAGGCGACGCTGTCGTACCAATTGGGGCTGCTGGCAATACGCGAAAACAAGGAGTTGCCATTTGTTGCAAGTCTTCTATGGCCCGCTGAACGACGCAGGTGGTTCCGGTGTTCAGCGGCCATCCGCGCTCACGCTGGCCGTTGTGTAGGTGCACTTCGCTACGAGAGTCCCGGAGTGCTACCTCATGGGGCCGTTCTAACCTGCACGTTGTGACGTGGAGGCTTCCTCCATAGAGCCAACAAAGTACGTCACGTTACAAGCAGTTGCCAAAAATTGCCTTTGCCGGTCTATGGTGGGCGTCGGAGGTGATCATGGCTGATTCACGAGGTTTACCCTCGATCTACGACGTTGCCCGCGTCGCCGAGGTGTCGGCATCTACCGTTTCCCGTGCCTTCGCCCGCCCGGGGCGGGTCAGCCACCATACGGCACAGAAAATCTTCGCTGCGGCCATCGAGGTGGGCTACCGCTCAGCCCACGTGGCCGGCATCCAGCACCCGGGCGGGCAGCGCTCCTCGATGATCGCCCTGGTCATCGCGGACATCCGGAACCCTGTGTACGCGGAGATGGTGCGTGGGGCTGAAGCCGCGGCGGCAGAAGCGGGTTACACCATGCTGCTCGCCCACACACAGGAGTCGGAGCGGAAGGAACGCGAGGCGCTTGAGCGCGCCCTGCCCTCGGTGGACGGTATTGTCCTGTCAAGCTCGCGCATGTCTGATTCAGCAATCCGCATGATGGCCAAGCAGAAACCTCTGATCGTCATGAACCGCGCTGTCAAGGACGTCGCGAGTGTGGTTACCGATAACCCCCGCGGCATCCGACGCGCAGCCGAGCACCTTGGGGAGATGGGACACCGTAGCATCACCTACTTGGCTGGACCCGAGGCGTCCTGGGCCGATGGCATGCGGTGGCGCTCACTGCGCGAAGCAGCCATGGAGCTGGAGCTCTCGGTTCGCCGGACAGGGTCGCATCTGCCGACGATTCAGGGCGGTGAGGAAGTCGCCGGCGAGTGGCTGCGCCACCGCACCCCCGGTGTCATCGCATACAACGACCAAATGGCTATTGGCTTCATCCGTGCCCTGCAGCAGAAAGGGTTATCCGTTCCCGGCGACGTCAGCGTGGTAGGGCACGACAACAGCTACGGGGCCGCGCTCATCACTCCCTCCCTGACCACGATTGAGGCCCCCCTGTACTCCCTCGGTGCTACGGCCGTGAACAACCTGCTGGCCTTCGCTGCAGGCGCCCGTTCCCGATCCAACCAGCCGGTGGTTCTTCCTACACGGCTGGTCGTCCGCGACTCCACCAGGCCGACGAACAGCTGACCTCGCCTTGTTGCCAACAAATGGCAACTCGTTGACGCGGCTCGTTCCCCTTGGCAACGATTGGGCGCATGCCTTCTTCACTTTCTTCCCTCGCAGCAGAACCGGATCGGCTCCTGCCTGCCGAACCCGGTGTGCGGGCGACAGCCCGGAATTTGCTGGCCCGCGTGGAGTCACTGCCCATCATCTCCCCGCACGGCCACGTCGACGCTGCTGTACTGGCCCAGGATGAGCCTTTCCCGGATCCGGCGACGCTGCTGGTTACCCCGGACCACTATGTCGTCCGTCTCATCCACGCCAGCGGAGTCCCGCTCGACCGACTCAACCAGGGCCCGATCGCCAACGCCGATCCCCGCATCGTGTGGCGCGAATTCTGCAAGGCCTGGCCCCTGTTCGACGGCACCGCATCCGGCTACTGGATCCGTTCGGAATTCGAACACGTCTTCAAACTGGACCAAGAAATTTCAGAGGCGACTGCCGACAGCACCTTCGACGCGCTTCAGGCCCGCCTGAACGAGCCGGCATTCCGCCCGCGCCAGCTCTTCCATGACTTCAACATCGAGGTGCTCGCCACCACCGACGACCCGCTTGACGACCTGCAGCACCACGCTGCCATCGCCGCTGATCCCACCTTCCGCGGCAAGGTGCTCCCCACCTTCCGCCCCGACGCGTACATCAATATCGCCCACCCCAACTGGGTGGAAAACGTCGACCGGCTGATCGGCCTCGCGGGCGATGGCGCGGCCGGGTACGCCGGATACATCCGAGCATTGGAGAACCGGCGGCGCTACTTCGTGGAGCACGGTGCCGTGTCAGCAGACCACGGCGTACGCACGCCGCTGACCCTCAAACTGGGACGGTCCGACGCCGAGAGGCTCTTCACGCGTGCGCGGTGCGGTGAATGGACAGCCGAAGACCGCGACATGTTCGAAGCCCACATGATGTATGAGATGGCGCGCATGTCAGTCCAGGACGGTCTCGTCATGACAATCCACCCGGGCTCCTATCGCAATCACCACCTGCCCAGCTTTGAGAAGTTCGGCAGCGACACCGGCCATGACATCCCGATTCCGGTGAGTTACACCGAAGCCATCCGCCCGCTGCTGCAGGACTTCGGAACCACACCCGACTTCCACCTGGTGCTGTTCACCCTGGACGAGACCGTCTTTTCCCGCGAACTGGCCCCGCTGGCCGGATTTTACCCTTCCGTCTACATCGGCGCGCCCTGGTGGTTCCTTGATGCCCCCGACGCCATGCTCCGCTTCCGCTCGGCCATCACAGAAACCGCCGGCTTCTCACGATCCTCCGGCTTCATCGACGACACCCGGGCCTTCTGTTCCATACCCGCCCGCCACGACGCCTCCCGCAGGATCGAAGCGTCCTTCCTCGCCCGGATGGTGGCCGAGCACCGCATCACACCTGCCCGCGCGGAAGAGTTGATTGTCGACGTCGTCGACCGCGCACCCCGCCGGGTCTTCAAGCTATGAACGTCCGCAGCCGGGTGTCACCATTGAATCGAACAAACGCCGGAGCACCTCCCGCTGCTCCCGTGCGGATCGTACATATCGGGCTCGGGGCGTTTCACCGCTCACATCAGGCCTGGTACACAGAACGTGCCGACCCGAACAATGCGTGGGGCATCGCCGCGTTCACCGGACGCAGTCCGGAAGCGGCGGACATCCTCGCTGCCCAGGATGGGCTCTATACCCTGGTGGAACGCGGCGACGACGGCGATGAGTTCGGCATTATGTGCCGCATAAGTGCAGCGTACGACGGCGGTGACCTCGCCCAACTGACGAAAGTACTGTCGGCACCGGAGACCTCGCTGCTGACAATCACCATCACGGAACCGGCTTACCACCTCGGTATGGACGGACTGCTCAATCCACAGTCCGCTGCTGTCGCATCCGATACAGCCGCCCTGAAGGATATGTGGGCGAGCAGCGGGAGCCTGGAGGTGGAGGGTGATTATCCGCAGCTGACAACGATGGGCGCCCGCGTCCTGCCGGGGCTCGATGCAAGGCGCCGCAGGAACGCAGGCCCTATCGCCGTCGTCTCCTGCGACAACCTGACGTCCAACGGTTCGGCAGCTTGCCAGGCGATTCAGGGCCTCGCCAGCCTTGTGTCGGCCGAACTCTGTGAGTGGATCCAAGCGAACGTTTCATTCGTGGATACCTCCGTGGACCGCATCACGCCCCGCACCACCGAAGCGGACGCCACTGCAGTCCGCGAAGCCACCGGTTTTGACGACGCTGCGCCAGTTATTACCGAGCCGTTTTCAAGCTGGATTCTCAGCGGTGAATTTCCCGCCGGGCGTCCTGCATGGGAGAACGCCGGCGCCCTCTTCGTTAACGACATAGTGCCATTCGAGCAGCGCAAGCTCTGGCTGCTGAATGGTGCACACTCGCTGCTTGCCTACGCTGGCCAGCTGCGGGGCTTGCGCACTGTCTCAGACGCGGTGGCCGACCCCTCCTGCGCCGCGGAGCTCGAGGCCTTTTGGGATGAAGCCGCCGCTCATCTCGATCACCCCGAACTAAACACCCAGGCTTACCGCGCGGCCCTCCTCAACCGATTCCGGAACACCCGGATTGAGCACCTGCTGGAACAAATCGGCATTGACGGCACGACGAAACTCCGTATGCGTGCCGTCCCGGTCCTCATCGCCGAACGTTCAGCGGGGCGCACCGGTGAAGGTTCGGCACGCATCATCGCCGCATGGGCAGCTTTCCTGCTCCACCGGCAGGAAAACGGTGCACGGCCGGTGGATGCAGAAGCACAGCGCCTCTCGGACATCCTAAAGCTCTCCGGCAGGGACCTCACCAAGGCCCTCGTCACGACACTCAACGCCGACCTCGGAGCTGACACCAACGTTGTGGACCTCGTCCATCGCCTCCGGGGCAGTTGGTAACAGCCCTCCTCCAATGCCTTTTCTCCCCCGCGCCTCAGCGCACCCGTTATGCACGAAAGGTTCAAAATGAAGATAGTCGCCGCTGAAGTCTTTGTGACCAGCCCGTCCCGGAACTTCGTGACCCTCCGGGTCACCACTGAGGACGGTGTTACCGGTATTGGTGACGCCACCCTGAACGGCCGGGAACTCGCCGTCGCTGCGTACCTGAAGGAGCACGTCGCGCAGCTGCTGATCGGCAAGGACCCGCACCGGATCGAGGACACCTGGCAGTTCCTCTACCGCTCCTCGTACTGGCGACGCGGCCCCGTGACCATGGCGGCCATCGCTGCCGTAGACATGGCGCTGTGGGACATCAAGGGCAAGCTCGCCGGCATGCCGGTGTACCAGCTCCTCGGGGGTGCATCCCGGAACGGGCTTCGCGCCTACGGCCACGCCTCCGGCGCGGACATCCCATCACTGTTCGACTCCGTCCGCGAGCACCTGGAACTCGGGTACAAGTCGATCCGCATCCAGACTGCCGTGCCCGGCATCAAAGCCCTCTACGGCGTCGCGGCCCAGGCCCAGGCCTCCGGGGAGCGGTATGACTACGAGCCCGCCGGCCGCGGCGCATTCCCCGTGGAAGAGGACTGGGATACCCGCGCCTACCTGCGCCACCTGCCCACCGTGTTCGAAGCCGTCCGCAACGAATTCGGCCCGGAAATCCCGCTGCTGCACGACGGCCACCACCGCATGACCCCCATCCAGGCCGCGAAGCTCGGCAAAGCGCTGGAACCCTACGACCTGTTCTGGCTCGAGGACTGCACCCCGGCCGAAAACCAGGAGGGCCTGCGCCTGGTCCGCCAGCACACCACCACGCCACTGGCCATCGGCGAAATCTTCAACACCGTGTGGGACTACCAGACCATCATCAAGGAACAGCTGATCGACTACGTCCGGGCAGCCTCCACCCACTTCGGCGGGATCTCCCCACTGAAGAAGGTGATGGACTTCGCCGCGCAGTACCAGATCAAGTCCGGATTCCACGGCCCCACCGACATCTCCCCGGTCGGGTTCGCCGCGCAGCTGCACGTGGGCCTGGCAATCCACAACTACGGCATCCAAGAATACATGCAGCACTCGGACAAAACCAACGAGGTCTTCCACCAGTCGATGACCTTCAAGGACGGCTACCTGCACCCGGGTGACGAGCCGGGCATTGGCGTCGAGTTCAACGAGGAAGCCGCCGCGGCGTACCCCTACCAGCAGGCCTACTTGCCCTACAACCGCCTCATCGACGGAACGGTTCACGACTGGTGAGGACACACCACGTCGTTGTCATGGGCGTCTCCGGCTGTGGCAAGAGCACTGTGGGAGCGCTCCTAGCGCAGGAAATCGGTGCCGTCTTCCTCGACGGGGACTCGCTGCACCCCTCCGCGAACATCGAGAAGATGGCAACCGGAATCCCTTTGGACGACGAGGACCGCCAGCCATGGCTCCAAGAAGTAGGACGGCGTCTCGCAGCTGACAGCGGTCATTCACTAGTCATTGCGTGCAGCGCCCTGAAACGTTCCTACCGGGACCTGATCCGTTCCGAGGCTGCAGAGGCGCGGTTCGTCCATCTGCATGGCACCGCGAGCCTTCTTGCGGCGAGAATGTCGGCCCGACCCGGGCACTTCATGCCGCCGTCGCTCCTGGCGTCACAACTAGAGACGCTGGAACCACTAGGTGAGGGCGAGTCAGGAATTGTTCTTGACATCGGGGAATCCCCTGCTCGGCTGGCGTCCGAAGCGGCGGCCTGGCTCGAATTTGCAGAGCGCGGAGTCCGCTAAAGGTACGAGCTAGGCGGACTCAAGTAACGGGTCCGCCTAGCTCGTAACCCTCAACAAATCGGAACGGTCTGTTCTCAAGACTGCTCAAACTGCCGCTTTTCTAGGTAAACATTCGTCCAGCTAGGGCACACCCGAACCTGACGCTAAAAGGTCAGTTGTCGGCGCCGCTATTGTCGGTCGCATGGGACGAGTGAAAACTGGTGGGTAATTTCTACCGGCACGAGTGCTACCTAATAGCAGTGGACTGCCTGATGATGAGCTCCGGCTGGAAGAGGACATAGCGGCTCGGGGTTTGGGGCAGTTCCCCGCGCTTGGTGTTGGCGATGAGGTCCATTTCTTCGAACAGAAGCTCGACCGCGGCTGCTCCGAGGGCTTCGCCGGAAACCCGGATGGTTGATAGCGGGACTGCCATGGATTGGGCGAATTCGATGTCGTCGTATCCCATGACTGCTATGTCTTCGGGCACGCTGACGTTTGCGGTGCTTGTGAGGTATTGAACGGCGCCGATCGCGAGGAGATCGTTGGCGCAGAATAGTGCGTCCGGACGTGTTTCTTGGGGGCGGGCAGCGATGTTTCCGGCGGCGTATGCTCCGGCGGCGACGCTGCGTTCGGTAACGTTGATTACCTCAAACAGGGCTCCCGGGACCTCCTGGATGGCTTTCAACGCTCCCTGCATCCGGTCTGTGAGTTGTTGGAGCTCCAGTGAAGAGGTAACGAAACCGAGCCGTCGCCGGCCAAGGCTCAGGAGGTGCTTTGCCGCGATGTATCCTCCGGCGACACCGTCCGCCGCTGCCCATGCAAGGTGGGGGCTTTTGGCCTTCCTGGCACTGAGTACGCTTGGGGTGCCTCGGCGTTTGAGTCGCAGGAGTTGTTCTTCGATGTCCCCTATCGGTGCGACGATGAGGCCGCTGACGCGCTGCATTTCAAAGAGCTCGATGTAGCTGCGCTCCCGTTCAGAGGAGCCGTCGTCGTTGGCCATCAGGACGTGCATCCCGCGTGCGCTGACCTTTTGCTCGATGGACCGGGCAATTTCGGGGGTGAAGGCACTGGAGAGCTCGAAGGCGATGTAACCGATGACAGGATTCGTACCAGACCTCAGTTGCCGGGCGGCGTCATTTGGAACGAACTGCAGCCTCTCGACGGTTTCACGGATCCGGTCACGCGTCGGTTCAGAAAGCCGGCCAGGGCTGTTGAAAAAGTTTGAAACGCTCGACTTTGAGACGCCCGCCATTAAGGCGACGTCGTTCACTGTCACTTTGTTCACTGGCCTATCTTCCCTGATTCAACACCCCGTTCCCACGAGGACAACCCCATTGTAACGGTTTACACCCCTCCAATGGGGCGGCGTTTGTCCGGGCACTGGGTCTTGTAAATCGTTCCAATTTTGTTTTATGGTTGTGGGGGCCGCCACACTGAGCCAACGGAGCAATCAGAAAACGGCGGCAAAGAACGGCCGCGGGTGGAGCCCGCAGACTGCATTAACTGGGCATCTGCCCCGAACCTCGGCTTCACAATCACTTTCAAGACTCAATGAGGAGATTTCCGTGACTAACACTGGAACCCCCACAGCTATCGACTCCCGGCACTGGAAACTGGGCGTGGCTGCAGGAATGGCATCATTCCTGGACTCGGCTGCCATCATTTCTGTTGGCCTGGGCCTCGCTCTTTGGAAAACCCACTACAACCTCGACGTGTGGATGGTCGGCGTGCTGAGCTCCGCACTGACKCTCTTCATTGCCATCGGGGCCCTGTTCGGCGGCCGGGTGGCGGACCTGTTCGGCCGCACCAAGGTCTTTTCCATCACGATCCTTATTTATGCGGTAGGTACGGCGGCGATTGCTTTGGCACCGAACGCRGCRGTTCTTGTGGCCGGCGTCGTSGTTGTCGGGCTCGCCGCAGGGGCGGACCTGCCCACTTCCATCGCCGTTTTGTCTGAGCGGGCCCCTGTCGGCGCACAGGGCCGGCTGGTGGCGTTCACCCACGTGATGTGGACGGTTGGCGTCGTTGTCGCTACGGCCCTCGGGTTTGTTGTTGCAGGCTTGGGAACGTTGGGAATCAGCATTATCTTCCTGCTGCTCACGGTCCTGGCGGTSGCCACCTTTGCTTTCCGGGCCTTCTACCCGGCCTTCCGTGAACTCGAAGCAGAATCCGAGCGCCGCCACGAAGAAAACGGCGTCAACGCCTTGGTCGCCATTCCCCTGAAAGCCCTCTTCACCAACCGGACGTTCGTCGTGACCATTGTCCTCACGGCGCTCTTCTACGTGTTCTTCAGCCTGGTTGCCAACACCTTTGGTTCCTTCAAGACCTACTTCCTGGTTGTCGTTGGCGGCACGGACCAGGGCACCGCAACCGGAATCTCCTTCGTCACCACCCTCATCGGCCTGGTCGGAACCATCATCTTCACCCGCATCGCAGACACGAAGTGGCGAAGCCGGTTCTTCTTCGCAGGCGTCGCCGTCTTCACCTCCTGCCAGGTACTCATCGCCATCACCGGCGGAACCGTCCTGCCGATCATGTTCACGGCACTCGTTCTCTACAACATCGCCTTCCCCTTTGTCGGTGAAGCCCTCTACAAGATCTGGACCCAGGAGTCCTTCCCGGTCAATGCCCGGGCCACCGTCCAGGGAACCACGATCGCTGCAGCCCGCTTCATCGCATCCGGATTCGCCCTGATCACCCCGGCACTGATCGCCTGGAGCCCGTCGGGTCTGTACTGGCTGCTCACAGCCTTCGCCCTGACTTCCGGAGGCATCGGAGCCATAATCCTTCGCCGTGCCCGCCTGGCGCCGGGCGCCACCTTCCAGGCACCGGCTCCCGCACTCGTCAAATAGCCAAAACCCTGAAAA